>NZ_CP181255.1:0-2329985 GCF_047831605.1 Megasphaera sp.
CTGGGATTCCGCCAGCTCCTTTGCGACTATGATGTCAAAGATGTCCGCGTCCTGTCGACGACAGTCATCAGCGAAGCCGACAACTTGATCAGTGTCCTTGACCAGATCCATATCCGTACGGGCTTCGACGTCGAAGTCATCCACATGACCAAGGAAATCTATTATAAGTTCTTTGGTCTTTATTATAATGTATTGAAAGGCAAATTCAATTTTGCCGATAAAGCCGTCATGCTCCTGGACATCACGTCTGGCGGCGTCGGCCTGACCTGCTGGAAATCGGACCGCCTCTTATTCCAGCAGAATATCCACATCGGCTCCCTGCGCATCCTGGAAAATTTTACGGAAAAACAGCGTGACGAGCTGACGTTCCCGACGGCTGTGCGCGAATATATCTACGGCACCCTTTATCCGCTCTGGAAAGGCGTCCAGCAGTATGATATCAAGTATATCGTCCTGTCTGGCCGCGGAGCCAACTTGGTGGCACGCCTCATGGGCAAGACCAGTGAAAACGGCCTCTTCCTGATCACGCCGGATGAACTGCGCCAGTTCGTCTATTCCTTCCACGGCGTCACGCCGTTCAAGCTCATGAAGCGCTTCGGCCTGTCCCAGAACCTGGCCAATGTCATCATGCCGACGATTCTCTTGTATTATGAACTGCTGCGCATCGTCGATATCGACATGCTGGTCGTCATGCCGACGACCTTTACTGAAGGCTATACCATGTATTATGTGGCCGAAAAGACCCATAACGATTATATGGCCCATGTCCAGGGCCTGCTCCTGGACATGATGCGCCGCCTGGCCAAGAAGTACTTGTCCGATTCCATCCATTCCGCCCGCATCGAAGAATACTGCAACGTCCTCTTCCAGGCGCTGTACCAGTTCATCGGCCTCGATTACAGCTATAATTATCTGCTCCGCCTGGCCGCGATTTTCCACGAAACGGGGAAATTCATCAATATCCGCAAACACAACCTCTGCACGTATAACCTCATCAGGGAAACGGACCTCTTCGGCCTGGCCGACGATGAAAAGGAAATCCTGGCCGCCGTCCTCTACTATGCCTTTGACGGTACCTTGCAGGAAGCGTCGCCAGTCTACCATTCCCTGACGCCACGGCAGAAGGTCATTACGGCTAAGCTGACGGCGATTTTCCGCCTGGCCGATTCCCTGGACAAGAGCCATTTAGGGAAAATCAGCGCCATCCGGGCGGAACTCAGGGAAGACGAGCTCGTCGTCCATTATACGGCCGATGCCGATATTTCTCTGGAACGCTGGACATACCTGAAAATGGCCGTCGACTTTGCCGAAGTCTTTGGCATTTCGACGAAATTAGTGAAAGGATAAGATAATCATGGCAGATTTTACGGATGCTCAATATTTTTTAAATCGTGAATGTACATGGGTCAAATTCAATGAACGGGTCCTGCGCGAAGCCATCGTCCCGTCCAACCCGCTGCTGGAACAGCTGAATTTCATCGCCATCGCAGCGTCGAACCTGGATGAATTCTTCATGATCCGCGTCGCCGGTGTCAAGCACCTCGTCGAAAGCGGCGTCAAGCACATCGACATCGCCGGCATGACGCCGCAGGAACAGTTTGAAGCCATCCAGTCCATGGTCCATAAGCTGGTCGGCGACCAGTACCGCTACTATGGAGATATCCAGCAGAAGCTGCAAGCTCACGGCCTGCACTTCATCGGCGTCGATGCCCTTGACGATGACCAGCGGCTGTGGCTGGAAAGCTTCTTTGAACGGGAAATCTACCCGGTCGTCACGCCCATGGCCGTCGATTCCAGCCATCCCTTCCCATTCCTGTCCAGCCTGAACCTGAACCTGGCCGTCCTCTTGCGCCGCAAACAGGGGGACCGCTCGGTCAAGACGGCTATCCTGCCGGTCCCGATGTCAGTCATCGACCGCATCATCAAGGTCCCGGACAGTGTTTCGCCGGCTGGCAAGCAGCATGAAGGTCATCAGTTCCTCTTCCTGGAAGACGTCATCGCCGCTTATGCGGAACGCTTCTTCCTGGGCTGCGACATCCTGGAAGTCGAACCGTTCCGCGTCACCCGAGACGCCGACCTGGATATCGACGACGATGCCGAAGACCTCCTGATGGAAGTCGAAAAGAGCCTGAAGAAACGCCGCAAAGGGGCGGCTGTCCGCCTGGAACTGGCTGCTTCGTCGTCGCGCATGATCCGCGACTTCCTGCGCGATGAACTGCAGCTCGAAGAACGGGACATCTATTCGATTCCGGGTCCCCTGGACTGCAAGGTCTTCTTCTCCTTCGTCGGCATCGACGGCTACGATGACCTGCGCTATCCGCCGGTGACGCCGCAGCCGTCGTCGGAACTGGCCGCCATCGACGCGCCTGATTTCTGGTCGGCCATTGCCGAACGGGACATCATAGTCCATCATCCCTATGAAACCTTTGAAACGGTAGAACACTTCATCCAGCTGGCTGCGACGGACCCCCATGTCCTGGCCATCAAACAGACGCTCTACCGCGTCAGCAGCAAGTCGCCCATCATCGTCGCCCTGGCCCAGGCCGCCGAAAACGGCAAACAGGTCACGGTCCTCATGGAAGTCAAGGCCCGTTTCGATGAAGAAAATAATATCCACATGGCCCGCAAGCTGGAAAAAGCCGGCTGCCATGTCATTTACGGCATCATGGGCCTCAAGACCCATTCTAAGATCACCCTCGTCGTCCGCCGCGAAGAAGACGGCATCCGCCGCTATGTCCACTTGGCGACGGGCAACTACAACGGCAAGACGGCCCGCATCTATACGGACGTCGGCATCCTGACGGCCAATACCCTCATCGGCGTCGACGCATCGGCTTTCTTCAACCTCTTGTCGGGCTACTCCGATCCTCCTCAGTGGAATAAGCTGGCCGTTGCGCCGCTCAACCTGCGGGAAACGATTTATCAGGAAATCGATCAGGAAATCGCTCAGGCCAAGGCCGGCAAGAAAGCCGTCATCGTGGCCAAGATGAATTCGCTCCTCGATAAGTACGTCATCGCCAAGCTCTATGAAGCGTCGGCAGCCGGCGTCAAGATCCGCCTCATCGTCCGCGGCATCTGCGTCATCCGCCCTGGCCTGCCTGGCATCAGCGAAAACATCGAAGTCCACAGCATCGTCGGCCGCTTCCTGGAACACAGCCGCCTGTTCTACTTCTACAACGGCGGCAAGGAAGACGTCTTCATTTCTTCGGCAGACTGGATGCCGCGCAACCTCAACGAACGCGTCGAATTGATGACACCTGTCGAATTCCCGCCGCATAAAGAACGGATCAAGCGCATCCTGAAAGTATACTTCGACGACAACGTCAAGGCCTATGCCATGAACAGCGACGGCTCGTACCGCTACCTGGCAGACGAACGCAAGGGCAAGTCTGTCAACGCCCAGGATACATGCCAGCGCGAAGCTGAACGGCTGACATCGGAACGGAAGAAGGCAGCCCGCCAGTTCCGCAACGTTGTCCTGCGCCCGCGTCCTGCTGAAGAAGACAAGTAAATTGACAAGCCTGCCGGTCTTTGCTACAATGAAAAGAAAAGCATTAGGAGGCATGGCATGGACTGGAAACGATTCAGCATGACTGGATTCAAGAATAAACGACCGATTACACGCATGTACGCGACGATGATCGCCTTATTGGTCATCGTGTCCCTGACAGGGTTCATCGACAGGGGGAAATCAGTGACCCTCGTCGCCGATGGCGAAACCCGCCAGGTATATACCCACGCTGTCAATGAAAAGGCATTGATGCGGGAAAACAATATCGACATCGGTGATTACGATGAAATCGATGTTTCGACGCAGAAACTCGACGACGGCAGCTACGTCAAGGTGCGCCGGGCCATCCCGGTCACCCTGGAGTACCGCGGACAGACCCAGGAAGTCTACACGGCCAAGCACAATTCCCAGGAAGTCGCCGAACAGTACGGCTATAATAAGGAAAAGTACCGCCCTTATGGCGACGTCCAGAAACCGCTCCAGGCGGGGCAGCACATCGTCATCGGCCACGTATCGCGCAAGACCATCACGGAAGATGAAGTCGTGCCCTATGCCATCGAAAGCATCCCTGATGAAACCTTGGGCCAGGGCGAAGAGAAAGTCATCCAGGAAGGGCAGAACGGCCGCAAGCGGGTCAAGCTGAACATCGTCAGCGTCGACGGCCAGGTCGCCGACAAGGAAACGCTGTCGACGGAGCTCATTTCGGAAATGCAGCCTCTGGTCCGCAAAGTCGGCACTAAGGAAACCGTTGAAATCAATACCAGCACAGGTGATGTATCCCACTACCAGAAGATCATCACCATGGAAGCGACGGCCTATCTGCCGACGGACGGCGACGGCCAGTGCATCACCCGCATGGGGACGCGGGCCCGTTATGGCGTCGTCGCTGTCGACCCCAACGTCATTCCCCTGGGCTCGACGGTCTTCATTCCCGGCTATGGCGTAGCCCGGGCCGAAGATACAGGCGGAGCCATCCTCGGCAACCGCATCGACCTCTGCATGGAAGACTACGATGCCTGCATGAACTTCGGCCGCCACACCGTACCGGTCTATGTCCTGAATTAAATTTTTCATTATCCGCTACGAACTGCAAACTTACAACTCAAAGCAAGGGCAGGCATTTGAAAAATGCTTGCCCTTGTTTGTCATATATGCTATAATACCAAAGGTTTGAATACCAAACCCTAAAATACACACGCTTGGCGAGCTCAGCACTGTGCCCGTTCCCCGTGGGGAAGGGTGAAGATGAGCGATGACCGGGCGGAGGAAAAAACAGGAGGAATTACAATTATGGCAGTAGTATCTATGAAACAATTATTGGAAGCCGGCGTTCATTTCGGTCATCAGACCCGCCGTTGGAACCCGAAGATGGCTCGTTTCATCTTCACCGAACGTAACGGTATCTACATCATCGACTTGCAGAAAACCGTTAAGAAAATGGACGAAGCTTACAATTTTGTCCGCGACCTGGCTGCTGAAGGCGGCAAAGTCCTCTTCGTAGGCACGAAAAAACAGGCCCAGGAATCCATTAAAAACGAAGCAGAACGCTGCAACCAGTACTTCGTCAACGAACGCTGGCTCGGCGGTATGCTCACCAACTTCCAGACCATCGAAAAGCGCGTAAAACGCTTGAAGACATTGGAAAAACAGGCCGAAGATGGCACGTTCGAACTCTTGCCGAAGAAAGAAGTTACGCTCCTCAAACATGAAATGGAAAAACTTCAGAAATACCTCGGCGGCATCAAAGACATGAAGAAACTCCCGGACGCTCTCTTCATCATCGACCCGAAAAAAGAAGAAATCGCTGTTTCTGAAGCCCGCAAACTTCACATCCCCATCATCGCTACGGTTGACACCAACTGCGACCCCGATGTCATCGACTATCCGATCCCGGCTAACGATGACGCTATCCGCGCCGTCAAACTCTTGACCGGCAAGATCGCTGACGCTGTCCTCGAAGGCAACCAGGGCGAACAGACTGAAGAAGGCGCCGCTGAAGGTGCTGAAGCCGCTGAAGAAAAAGCAGCAGAATAAGATTACTCGTTCTTTGAGAACTGAATGGTTATTATAGAAAGGTAAGGAGCCTTTGCTTCTTACCTTTCTTCAAACTGTATAATTCACATTACTTTTAGGAGGAATACTCATGGCTATTACAGCAGCAATGGTAAAAGAATTAAGAACAAAAACCGGTGCAGGCATGATGGACTGCAAAAAAGCATTGACCGAAAGCAACGGCGACATGGAAAAAGCCGTCGACTTGCTTCGCGAACACGGCTTGGCTGCAGCAGCTAAGAAAGCAGACCGCATCGCTGCTGAAGGTTTGGTTTATTCTTACATCCATGGCAACGGCCGTATCGGCGTTCTCGTCGAAGTCAACTGCGAAACGGACTTCGTCGCTCAGACAGATAACTTCAAAGCACTCTGCAAAGACATTGCAATGCAGATCGCTGCTGCAAAACCGGCATACCTCAAACGCGAAGAAGTTCCGGCTGACGTATTGGAACACGAAAAAGAAGTTCTCCGCCAGCAGGCCCTGAACGAAGGCAAACCGGAAAAGATCGTCGAAAAGATGATTGTCGGCCGTATCGAAAAATTCTACAAAGAAAACTGCCTCCTCGATCAGGAATTCATCAAAGATTCTGACAAGACGGTTCAGCAGGTCGTTACGGAAGCCATCGCTAAGATCGGTGAAAAAATCGACATCCGCCGTTATACGCGTTATGAATTGGGTGAAGGCCTGGAAAAACGGAACGATGATTTTGTTTCCGAAGTAATGGCACAAGCTAAATAAGATTGCATAAGAGAACACCCAACCCGTGTTCTCTTATTTTCTAATTGGACTTGTATACCGACAGAGGAGGCACTTCTTTTATGGAATCGAAAAAGTATCATCGCATCGTATTGAAATTGAGCGGCGAAGCACTGGCTGGCAAACAGGGTTACGGCATCGACCCGGAAACGGTCGAAACCATTGCCAAGCAGGTCGTCGAAGTCAATAAGCTCGGCGTCCAGGTCGCCATCGTCGTCGGCGGCGGCAACATCTGGCGCGGCCTGTCCGGCTCGGCTAAAGGCATGGACCGCGTCTCGGCAGACTACATGGGCATGCTGGCTACGGTCATGAATTCCCTGGCCCTCCAGGACGCTATGGAAAAGAACGGCGTCGCTACCCGCGTCCAGACGGCTATCAACATGCAGCAGGTCGCTGAACCGTATATCCGCCGCCGGGCTATCCGCCATATGGAAAAAGGCCGCGTCGTCATCTTCGGTGCCGGTACGGGCAACCCTTACTTCTCGACGGATACGACAGCCGCACTGCGGGCTGCTGAAATCGAAGCCGATGCCATCCTCATGGCCAAGAACGGCGTCGACGGCGTCTATGACAGCGATCCCAAACTCAATCCGGATGCCAAGATGTTCAAGCATCTGACCTATCTCGACGTCATCAACAAAGACCTGAAGGTCATGGATGCTACGGCTACGACGCTCTGCCGCAACAACAACATCCCCATCGTCGTCTTCAACATCGACCAGCCGGGGAACATCGTCAAAGCCGCCAGTGGAGAAGATTTAGGCACTGTAGTCGACAAAGAAGACTAAAAGCTGTATGATATACTTATAAAAATAAAATAAGGAAGTGATTGACATGGAAGTAAAAGAAATCATTGCCCAGCACGAAGAAAAGATGGACAAGACCATCGAAGCCCTGAAACGGGAATTGTCGTCGATCCGCACGGGCCGCGCCAGCACGTCGCTGCTGGACCGGATCACCGTCGACTACTATGGTACGCCGACGCCGGTCAAACAGGTCGCCAATGTGGCCGCTCCGGAACCGCGCATGATCACCATCGCCCCGTGGGAACCGAAGATGCTCGGTGAAATCGAAAAGGCCATCCTCAAGTCCGACTTGGGCCTGAACCCGAACAACGACGGCAAGATCATCCGCCTGGAAATCCCCCAGCTGACGGAAGAACGCCGTAAGGAACTGAGCAAGAAAGTCAGCAAGATTGCCGAAGACTCGAAAGTCGTCATCCGCAATATCCGCCGCGACGCCAACGAAACCATCAAGAAGATGGAAAAGAAGAAGGAAGTCACGGAAGATGACAGCAAAGAAGGTCAGGAAAACATCCAGAAGCTGACGGATAAAAAAATCAAGGTCATCGACGAAATCAAAGCGAAAAAAGAAAAAGAAGTCATGGCCGTATGATGGATATACGGATTTTTATTGGCATGCCGTTACGGTATGCCAAATCTGTATTACAGGAAAAAAATATTCCTTTTGTCATAGAGCGGACGCTGTCGC
Source organism: Megasphaera sp. (assembly GCF_047831605.1). NCBI lineage: Bacteria > Bacillati > Bacillota > Negativicutes > Veillonellales > Veillonellaceae > Megasphaera > Megasphaera sp. The sequence goes on from NZ_CP181255.1 coordinate 7,812, forward strand.
GGAGCCACTTTTTCCACTGCGACCCTGAGCAGACCTATGTCATCCGCGCCCAGCGGCGGGATGACGGCACAGTCTGCCTCTTGGTCAACGACAGCCTGGAGATGAGCGGATCCGTAGCGGCAGCCCTGCGAAATGGAGACGTACAGCATGATTAACTTTTTTGGCAAAAAGAAGGAAACAGCAGGCTCCGTGTCCGAAGCCATGCTGGATCCGAACAACATTCCCCGCCACGTAGCCATCATCATGGACGGCAATGGCCGCTGGGCCAAGCGCAAGGGCCTGCCCCGCAGTTACGGCCATCGCGCCGGTGCCGATACGCTCAAGCGCATCGTCGTCGCTGCCGACGACCTGGGCATCAAGGTCCTGACGGTCTATGCCTTTTCTACGGAAAATTGGAAGCGCCCTGATGAAGAAGTGTCGTACATCATGAAGCTCATGAAGAGTTACCTGAGCAAGAATCTCCTGGAACTCAAGGAACACAACGTGCAGCTCCACGTCATCGGCGATATGAAGCGGCTCCATCCGGACCTGCAGGATACCTTTTCTCAGGCCGAAGCCGAAATGGCCGCCAATACGGGCCTTATCCTCAACGTCGCCGTCAATTACGGCGGCCGCCTGGAAATCACCCAGGCTGCCCGCAAAGTGGCAGAAGCCGTCCGGGACGGCCAGATCCGCCCCGAAGACATTAGCGAAGCGACGCTGGCCCAGTATCTCTATACGGAGCCGGAAAATGACGTCGATCTGCTCATCCGCCCCGGTGCGGACAAGCGGGTCAGCAATTTCCTCCTCTGGCAGATGGCCTACGCCGAATTCTGGTACACCCAGCTCTGCTGGCCCGATTTCAGCAAAGATACCCTGGTCGAAGCTATTTTGTCCTTCCAGGGCCGGGAACGGCGCTTTGGCGGCTTAAAATAAATCAGGGAAGGTATATGATATGTTGGCAAAACGAATACTGACAGGCATCGTCGGTGGTGCCTTTACGATTTTTGTGATTTACGAAGGGAACTGGCTGTTTTTCCTCATGATGGCCCTGTTATCCCTCGTCGCCTGGTATGAATACGGCAACCTGGTCCACAAGCTCCACGCCGTGACGGCCGACAAGTGCGGTGCCGTATGGCTCGTCGCCATGCTGGCCGCCTATTGGTTCGGCAGCACCAAGGTCATGCTCGTCCTGGCCTTGGGCCTCCTTTTCTGGCTCATGCTGCGGACCGTCTTTTTCCACAACAAGATTAAGCCCGTAGACAGTGCCTATACCTTGTACGGCCTGCTCTATATCGGCTGTGGCTTTCTGGCCATGCTGGCCCTGCGCAGCGGCTCTGTGGCTTCCTTCATGGGCAGCAGCTTCGGCGCCGTCATGTTGGAACCGGCGCGGTTCTTCGTCTTTCTCCTCATCTTTTCGACCTGGGCCAGCGATACTTTTGCCTTTGCCGTCGGCAAGATGATGGGCAAAGTCAAGCTCTGCCCGGCCATCAGCCCCGGCAAGACCCGCGAAGGTGCTATCGGCGGTTTCGTCGGTACCCTGGCCGTGGCCATCATCTTTTCGCTCATCTTTAAATTCTCCGTCCTCCACGCCCTGGCCATTGGCGTCATCATCGGCATCATGGCTCCTTTAGGCGATCTGGTCGAATCCATCTTGAAGCGCGTCTGCGGCGTCAAGGATTCGGGGAACATCATCCCTGGCCACGGCGGCGTCCTCGACCGCTTCGACAGCCTGCTCTTTGCAGCGCCGGCTATGTACGTCTATTTGATGCTGGTCATTTAAAGGAGGGCAGGGAATGAAGGATATTTTGATTTTAGGCAGTACCGGCTCTATCGGGACCCAGGCCGTCGACGTCATCGACGCCCATCCCGAGGCCTTCCGCCTGGCCGGCGTCGCCGCTTATTCCCATTGGCAGGAAGTGGCCCGCCAGGTCCGGGACCATCAGGTGAAATGGGCCTGCATGGTCGACAAAAAGGCGGCTGATGAACTGCGCCGTGCCGTCGGTCCGGCGTGTACTGTCTTTTCCGGCAGTGACGGCCTCTTGAAACTCATCGATGAATGCGACGCCCAGATCGTCCTGACGTCCCTCGTCGGCGCCGCCGGTATCGAACCGACGCTCCACGCCATCGAGAAGGGGATGGACATCGCCCTGGCCAACAAGGAAACCCTCGTCGCTGCCGGTGAACTGGTCATGAAGGAAGCCGCAGCCCGCGGCGTCCGCATCCTGCCCGTCGACAGCGAGCACGGGGCCATCTTCCAGTGCCTCCAGGGGCGCCGCCCGGAAGAAGTGGCCAAACTGCTGGTCACGGCTTCCGGCGGACCCCATTTCCGCCGGCCTGCGTCGGAATTTTCGTCGATTACGGTCGAACAGTGCCTCAAGCATCCGACGTGGAACATGGGTGGCAAGATCACCATCGATTCGGCGACGATGTTCAATAAGGGCCTGGAAGTCATCGAAGCCCACTGGCTCTTCCACATGCCCTTCGACAAGATCGAAGTCGTCATCCAGCCGCAGAGCATCATCCATTCCATGATCGAGTTCATCGACGGTTCTGTCCTGGCTCAGCTGGGCATGCCCGATATGCGCCTGCCCATCCAGTACGCCTTTACCTATCCGGAACGGATGACCGTCCGCGGCGCCCGGCCCATCGACTGGAAGACGCTGGGGACGCTGGAATTCTTCCCGCCTGACGACGAGAAGTTCCCATCCATCGGCCTGGCCTATGAAGCCGGCCGCATCGGCGGTACCATGCCCTGTGTCCTCAACGGGGCCAATGAAGTCGCCGTCTATGCTTTTCTGCGTAAAGAGATTTCCTTTACGCGTATTTTTGATATTGTCCGTACAGTCATGGAACGGCACACGGTCTCGCATGACGTCACCCTGGCGTCTATCCGCCAGGCCGATGCTTGGGCCCGCCGCTGTGCTGCTTCCTTGCTGTAGAAAGGGGATTTCCCGTGGGTCTTACTATTTTAGCGACGATCTTCGTCTTCAGTGTCATCGTCTTCGTCCACGAACTGGGCCATTTCGCGACGGCCAAGTGGGCGGGGATGCAGGTCGATGAGTTCGCACTCGGCTTTGGTCCCAAAGTGTACAGTGTACGCCGCGGAGATACAGAATATTCCCTGCGGGCCATTCCTCTTGGCGGATTCAACCGCATCGCCGGCATGACGGAAGAGGAAGACTTGAACGATAAATCTTTCCTGAGCAAACCTGTCTGGAAGCGCATGATCGTCATCGCTGCCGGCGGTATCATGAACTTCGTCCTGGCCATCGTCCTCTTGTGGGGCCTGTTCTTCGTCGTCGGTACGGTGACCGTTTCGCCGGAAGCCGTCGTCGGCTCGACCATCGCCGGCTCACCGGCCGAACAGTCGGGCCTTGCAGCCGGCGACCGCATCGTCCGCATCGGCAACCAGGAAATTTCCAAATGGTCTGATATTTCTCAGGCCGTCGCGCCATACAGCCACGCCGTCGTTACCGTGGAAATCGAACGGGACGGCCAGATCCAGGGCGTCGAAATGGTGCCTGACGTAGACAGCGCCTCGAAGAAAGCCATGCTCGGCGTCATGCCCATGACGACCAAAGAAGCTCATGGCTTCTTTGAATCGGCGGGCATGGCCGTCCAACGGACAGGCAAGCTCTGCCAGCTCATGATCGTCGGCCTCTATGATATGGTGACGGGCCGGGAAAAGGCCGAAGTCGCCGGTCCTATCGGCGTCGCTCAGCTGGCCGGTCAGGTCGCTGCATCGGGCTTTGCCAATTTGCTCATGTTCACGGCCTTCCTCAGCCTCAACCTGGGCATCTTGAATCTCCTGCCCGTACCGCTCCTCGATGGGGGCTATATTATTTTATTGATTCTCGAAGGTATTACGCGCCGGCGGATGCCGAAACGGGCGTTGTACTACATCCAGGTCACAGGGGCCGTCCTCTTGGGCTCCCTGTTCCTCTTCGCCATGTTTCAGGATATCAGCCGCTTTTAGAAAGGCAGGCCTTGCATGAAACGTAGAAAATCTCTTCCCGTCCAGGCGGGCAGCGTCACCATCGGCGGCGATGCACCCGTATCGGTCCAGACCATGTCGACGGTCAACCCGGCCCATATGGCCGAAGCCGTCGTCGATGCCCGCCGCCTGGCATCGTATGGCGCTGAAATCTTGCGCTTCGCCGTTCCCGATATGGAAGCGGCCAAAGGCCTGGCCGCCGTCGTTCAGGCCGTGGATATCCCCATTGTCGCCGATATCCACTTCGATTACCGCCTGGCCCTGGCCGCCGTCGACAGCGGCGTCCAGGCCCTGCGCATCAATCCGGGCAATATCGGATCTGACGACAATGTCGTCAAAGTCGTCGAAAAAGTACGTCCTAAGGGAATCCCCATCCGTATCGGCATCAATACAGGTTCCCTGCCGGAAGATATCCTGGCTCAGAGCGGCGGCCATCCGACGGCAGAAGGCATGGTCGAAGGGGCCCTGCGCCATATCCGCATCCTGGAACGCATGGATTACCGCAACATGGTCATTTCCCTCAAGTCCTCCGACGTGCCCTTGATGATCGAAGCCTATGAAGCCCTGGCCGATAAGGTGCCTTATGCCCTGCACTTGGGCGTAACCGAAGCCGGCCTGGTCCGTGAAGGGAGCATCAAGTCGGCCATCGGTATCGGTACGCTGCTCCACGAAGGCATCGGCGATACGATCCGCGTATCCCTGACGGGCAATCCCGTCGAAGAAATCAAGGCCGGCCAGACCATCCTCAGTGCCCTTGGCCTGCGCCGTTTCGGGCCGACCCTCATTTCCTGTCCGACTTGCGGCCGGACCCAGGTCCACCTCATCGACCTGGCCCAGGAAGTGGAAGAGGCCATTTCTCATCTGACTGTGCCCATCAAGGTCGCCGTCATGGGTTGTGTCGTCAACGGTCCCGGTGAAGCCAGGGAAGCCGATTTCGGCATTGCCGGCGGTAAGGGGAAGGGCATCGTCTTTTCTCATGGCCAGGTCCTGCGCACCGTGCCGGAAGACCGGCTCGTGTCCAGCCTGCTGGAAGAAATTGAAAAAACCATTGCAAAGGAGTCTTAACTCATGTTAGCATCGAAATTGTATAGTCCGACGCTGCGGGAAATCCCGGCAGACGCCGAAATCGCCAGCCATCAGTATATGTTGAAAGCCGGGATGATCCGCAAGAACGGCGGCGGCTTGTATTCTTTCCTGCCTTTAGGCCGCCGGGTCGAACTCAAGATCGAAGCCATCGTCCGCGAAGAAATGAACAACATCGGCGCCCAGGAAATCATGATGCCCATTATGCAGCCGGCTGAAATCTGGCATGAATCGGGCCGCTGGAATGCCTATGGCCCGGAAATGTTCAAACTCGAAGACCGCCATGGCAATCATTTCTGCCTCGGGCCGACACACGAAGAATTGATTACGACCCTGGTCCGCAATGAACTGCGCTCGTACAAGCAGATGCCCGTCACGCTGTGGCAGATGCAGAATAAATACCGCGACGAAATCCGCCCGCGTTTCGGCCTCATGCGCAGCCGTGAGTTCGTCATGAAAGATGCTTATTCCTTCGACGTCGACGAAGAAGGCCTGCACAAGAGCTATCAGGATGAATACGATGCCTATACGCGCATCTTCACGCGCTGCGGCCTGAATTTCAAGCCCGTCGAAGCCGACAGCGGCCAGATCGGCGGCAATCACACCCATGAATTCATGGCCCTGGCCCAGGCCGGCGAAGCCGAAATCGTATCGTGCTCGAAGTGCGATTATGCAGCAGATATTGAAAAAGCCGTTCCTCAGGCCATCGAAATGCCGGCAGAAGACGCCAAAGATGTAGAACTCATCGAAACGCCGAACTGCTCGACCATTGAAGACCTGGCCCAGTTCCTCCACATTCCCGTCGAAAAGACGATCAAAGCCGTCGCTTTCATTATCGACGGCGAAAAGACGGTCCTCTGCATGGTCCGCGGCGACCATGAAGTCAATGACGTCGCCGTCCAGAATTTCGTCGGCGGCAATGTCATCGAACCGGCGACGGAAGACGAATTGAAGGCCCACGGCCTCCAGCCGGGCTACATGAGCCCCATGGGTGCCGATAAACCGGATAATGAAACGTTCTTCGTCCTCGTCGATCCGTCGGCCATGAACGTCCCCAATGGCGTAACCGGTGCCAATAAGGCCGGCTATCACTATCAGAACGTCAATCCGTCGCGGGACTTCAAAGACGTGACGGTCACGACCATCCGCAACATGGTCGCCGGCGACAAATGCCCGCACTGCGGTGCACCCGTCGAAATCGTCCGCGGCATCGAAGTCGGCCAGGTCTTTGAACTGGGCACGAAGTATTCCGAAGCCCTCCATGCGACCTTCCTCGACCAGAACGGCAAGGCCAAACCCTACGTCATGGGCTGCTACGGCATTGGCGTCACCCGTACTATCGCCGCTGCCATCGAACAGTTCCACGACGAACACGGCATCATGTGGCCTGTCGCCATCGCGCCTTTTGAAGTGGCCATCGTCCCGGTCAGCAGCAAAGATCAGGATCAGGTCCGCATCGCCGGTGACCTCTATCAGGCCCTGCAGGCTGCCAAGGCCGACGTCCTCCTCGACGACCGTAATGAACGGGCTGGCGTCAAGTTCAACGACGCCGACCTCATCGGCTATCCCGTCCGGGTCACGGTCGGCAAGAAGAGCGCTGCCGAAGGCACTGTCGAAATCAAGATCCGCCGGACTGGCGAACAGGAAGTCGTTCCTATCGACCAGGCCGTCGCCCGCGTCCAGGAAATCTTAGCTGACCTGCGTAGCAAGAATATGTAAATCGAACGCATATGTTATAAAAATATTTCCGTAAAACGAGGAAAAATGCTTGTATTTTTCCTCGTTTTATCTTATAATTTTAATTAGCAAGCTAATCAAAAGAGGGGAAGACGTATGAGATTTGAAGCATTCCCGACGCGGGAAGAATTGGAAAAACACGCCCGGATCATTCCGGAAATCGAACCGTCGGCGGTCCTGGCCATGCTGCGCATCTCCCAGGCCGCTGAAATCATCCGCTCGTCCATCAACGACGTCCTGGCCAAGCAATACCACTTGTCCCAGGGGAAACTGCGGGTCATGATCGTCCTGCACCAGAGCCCGGAAGGTATTGCACCGTCACAGCTGGCTGAGAAGACCGGCGTGACCCGGGCGACGATTACGACCATGGTCAAGCGCATGGTCCGCGACGGATTGACGACGGTCGTCATCGATCAGGAAGACAAGCGGGGCAAAAAGGTCAGCCTCACGGCCCAGGGCCGCCAGTTCATGGACCAAGTACTGCCCGGCCATTATCTGCGCATTTCGACGCTCATGAACCGCCTCAGTGAGGACGAACAGGCCGAACTCATCCGCCTGCTGACGAAACTGAGCCAGAAATGATTTTCTCAGCAAATTTTAACCTGAAAAGCACTGCTTTTCAGGTTTTTTTCATTTTTCCCTGTTACACTGGGGGCAAATGGAAAAAGAAAGAAGGTTTGCCCATGTATCCGACTCATCACTTCCGCCAGGACTTCCATTACTTGTCCCTGCGCTCATCTCTGTTGGAAGAAATCTCTCTGCTCTATGGCCTGCCCCTGGGGCAGGCGAAGGGCCAGGCCGGCCGGATCTGCCGCTGCCGCCGTATGGTCCGGGAACTGCTCGCGGCCTGCCGACAGCAGCCGGACCAGCCGGTATATCCCTATCTCCTGGGCGTCCTCCTGGAACGGGTCGGTCAATGGCCGCTGACCAGCCGCCCCCGATGGGCCTATGACCAGGCCGAGGGCTATTACGACCGGGCCCGGCAGCTCCAGCAGCGGCAGCCTCCCGGCACGTATGACCGCCAGCACTATCTGCGCCCGTCTGTGGCCCTGCTGCGCCTGAGCCTGCGCCGCAGACAGGAGGAGCGGTTCTATGACTGGTGGGACCGCTGCGGCGGCCTGCGCCGCTTTCACCGCGATGTACAGGCCCTGTTCCAGGTGCGCTGGCTCATCGTCAAGGAAGACTATGAACGGGCGGCCTTTACCCTCCGGAATCTGCATGGATTGGCCGGCAGGCATAGCGCTTTTTCAGCTGCCCAGGCCCGAATCCTATCAGATATCGTCACGGCGGCCTGTCAGGGGCCGGGGGCGATACTCAAGGGAACCTATGGCCCGTATGTCCGCCAGGCCCTGTGGGACGCCCTTTTTCCTGCCAGGCCGCGACAAATGACGGACTCCGTGTTATAATGACAGGCATAGGCATATTTGCCGGGAAATGAGGAACTGCTATGGAAATCAAGATCATCCCGCTGGGGAGCGACGACAAGCCCCTGGATTCGTATGGCCAGGACGGCCAGTCTTTTGCCGAGACTTATGCGCCCATCGTTGAGCTGCTGCTGCGCGAAAGCCGCCTCCATGCCGTCGTCCATACCGTCCCGGGTGGACCGGCGATGGCCCAGGCCGTGTGCCGTCTCATCGAAGAGGCCCGGAAGCGGCAGGGGGACGGTGCTGAGGCCATGCCCTTCGACGTAACGCCCATCGTCGACGTGACGGCGCGCCTGCGCCGCGAAGACGGCTGCCCCTGGGACCGGGCCCAGACCCATCGGACCTTGCGCCGCTACCTCATCGAAGAGGTCTATGAAATGCTCGATGCCATCGACAGCCACGACGTAGCGGGCATCCGCGAGGAATTGGGGGACATCCTCTATCAGGTCGCCATCCACGCCCGCATCGCCCAGGAAAAAGGCCTTTTTTCGGCTCAAGATGTCGTAAAAGACGTCACAGATAAGATGATTCGGCGCCATCCCTACGTTTTTAGCCAAAAAAGCCTTGAAAACATAGGTACGAGTATGTTAAACTGGGATAGATTAAAGCAAGGCGAACAACGCCAGCAGCATGCTCACCTGCTGGACGGCGTCGTTCCCGGACTGCCGTCGCTCCTGGCTGCAGATAAACTTCAGGAAAAAGCGGCTAAGACCGGTTTCGACTGGCCCGATGTCCAGGGCGTCTGGGATAAGTTCCATGAAGAATGGGAGGAATTCCGTCAGGCCCTTGGCGAAGGAGATTCCGTCCACGCCGAAGAAGAAGCTGGGGATGTCCTGTTTGTCTTTGCAAATTTATGCCGACACTATCATATAGAGCCGGAATGTGCGTTACATCGGGCTAACTGTAAATTCCGACGCCGCTTTGCTCACGTAGAGGACCGGGTCCGCCAGTCGGGCCGGCCGTGGGATGCTTTTTCGCTGGATGAGCTCGACTCGTTCTGGCAGGAAGCCAAACAGATAGAACGGCAGAAGGAAAATACAGACAGTTAGCGTTACGCAGATGTAACGATTTAAAGGAGGACCTAGTATCATGAACAAAACAGAATTAATCGCTGCAGTCGCACAGAAATCCGATTTGACCAAGAAAGACGCTGAAAAAGCTGTAAAAGCTGTATTCGAAGCTATCAGCGACAGCCTCACCCAGGGTGATAAAGTACAGATCATCGGCTTTGGCACTTTTGAAGTCCGTCAGCGTAAAGCCCGTGAAGGCCGCAACCCGCGCAACAACGAACCGATTCAGATCGAAGCATCCAAGACCCCGGCTTTCAAAGCTGGCAAACAGCTCAAAGATTTGGTCAACAACAAATAAGGTACGATTCCGAAGGGCCGCATGAAAAACGGCCCTTTTCTTTTCTTGCAAATTGTCGTACCATAGTAGTATGAGCTACTAGACTAATGCTGTTTATAAAAGAGGGTATCATGCATGACAAAGAAGAAAGTCCTGATCCTGTCCGCATCCATCGGTACGGGGCATACACAGGCAGCACGGGCGATAGAAGAATACGTCAAGACCATTCCCGAAGAATGTGAAGTGGAACACCTGGATTTCCTGTCCAACGACGTCCTGTCTATCGACAACATCGTCAAGGAAACGTACATCAAGATCCTCGATGTCTTTCCCATGCTGTACGATTTGATGTACTATTCGTCACAAGGATATAAGAAGGGACTCGTCGTCAAGACGCTCTTTGCCTGGGGCCTCAAGCGGCGGATGCTCAGGGTATTGGCCGAAAAGAAGCCCGATGTCCTCGTCTTTACCCATCCCTTCCCGGCAGGGGCGGCAGCACTCCTCAAGCGCCAGCACCGCCTCGATATCCCCCTGGTCGGCGTCATCACCGATTTTGCCATCCATCAGCTCTGGGTCTATCCTCAGATCGATGTCTACTGCGTCGCCGCGTCCCAGCTCAAGGACCTGCTCGTCGAACAGGGCATCGATGCCGGCAAGATCGTCGTCTCCGGGATCCCCGTGCGCAAGGCCTTTGAACAGGAACGCTGGCATTGGGATGCCGCCCATAAGGCGGATAAGAACGTCCTCATCATGGGCGGCGGCCTGGGCATGGGTTCCATCAAACAGTCCCTGACGCTCCTCGACCGCCTCGACGCCGTCGACAGCTTCACTGTCGTCACCGGCTACAATGCCGATCTCTATGACGAACTGTCCAAGATGCGCAGCGAACTGCATCACGACGTCAACATCCTGGGCTATACCAACCGGATTCCCCAGCTCATGTGCCAGGCATCGCTGCTGGTCACCAAACCAGGCGCCCTGACCTGTACCGAAGCGGCCGCCGTCCAGGTACCGATGGTCCTTTATAGTCCCATCCCGGGCCAGGAAGAAGCCAATGCGACGTACATGCAGGCCAAAGGCTGTGCCCGCTGGGTCAAGAAGCAGGAAGACCTCGTTTCCGTCGTAGCGGACCTGTTGACACATCCCGATAAGCTGGCAGCCATGTCCGAAGCCAGCCTCGACTGCCACCGCGACGGTGCGCGGATCATCGGCAAGGAAATCGTCCGCCTTCTGCGGCCCCAGACAGCGGGAACGGCGGCGGACTTGATATATGAACACTGAGAAAAGGGTCTCCTCGGTTTCGCTCTGCGAAGCAAGAGGAGTTTTTTTCCCAAAGGAGTAATTTTTTCATGGAATTCCAACTTTTTCATACGACCCTGTCGGCGTCGCTGCTGCTCTTCATCATGGCCGGCGGCTTCCTGGCCGGTTTCGTCGATTCCATCGCCGGCGGTGGCGGCCTCATCTCGCTGCCCGTCCTTTTGGCAGCCGGCCTGCCGCCGCACCTGGCCATTGGGACTAATAAATTTTCCGCGACCTTTGGCGCCGTCATGAGCGCCTGGCAGTTCTGGCGGGCTGGCAAGGTCGACATGAGCCTCTTGAAGCGGATCCTGCCGGGGACCTTCATCGGCGCCATCCTGGGTTGCCTGGTCATGCTGCACTTGAAGAGCGAATGGCTCCAGCCCATCATCATCATCGCCCTCATCGCGGCAGCGGTCTTCGTCTTCAGCCAGCGTCAGCTCGGCGCTGCCAGCACGTACAGCGGCAATACCCGGAAGAACGTCCTGGCCGCCCTGGTCATGGCCTCGGCCATCGGTTTCTATGACGGCTTCATCGGGCCGGGGACGGGGACTTTCCTCATCGTCGGCTTTGCGGCCTTGGGCTTCGACTTCGTCACGGCTGCCGGCAATGCCAAGATCCTCAACCTCATGAGCAATGTGACGTCCTTCGTCCTCCTCATCTGGTGGGGCCAGATCCTCTACGTCTACGGCATCGCCATGGCCCTGTGCATCTTTGCCGGCGCCTTCTTCGGTTCCCGCCTGGCTATCCGCCGGGGTACGGGCTTCGTCCGCCTGGTCATGCTGGCCGTCACAGTCGTCCTCATCGGCAAATTGGGCTTATCTTATTTTGGTATTATGTAGGAGGGACGCTATGGATACGGTACTCATCAGCGGCGGCACGTCGGGCATCGGCCTGGCGGCAGCGGCGGTCTTACTGGAAAGGGGCTGGAACGTCGCCATCAGCGGCCGCCATCGGGAAAAAGGGGAGGCCGCCCTGGCGGCGTTGTCTGCGCCGGACCGGACCTGGTATATCCAGGGCGACGTGGCCTGCGACGACGACTGCCGCCGGATGGTCGAAGAGACGGTTTCTCACTTCGGCGGCCTCGACGGTTTGGTCACGTCGGCCGGCGTCTATGAACAAGGCCTCTTGGAAAATGTCACGCCTGCCGACATGCAGCGCCTCTTTTCCATCAATGTCTTCGGGACAATCTCGCTCTGCCGCTATGCCCTGCCGCACTTGCGGCGCCGGCCGGGCAGTATCGTCACCGTCAGCAGCGACGCCGGTCTCCAGGGCAACATCGCCTGCGCTCTCTACGGGGCGACGAAAGGCGCCGTCGTGGCCTTTACCCAGTCCCTGGCCCTGGAAGCGGCACCGCACCAGATACGGGTCAACTGCGTCTGTCCCGGTGACGTGGAAACGCCTATGCTGGAGCAGCAGCTCCGGGACCATCCCGATACGACGCGGGATGCCATGAAAGAGCAGTATCCCTTGTACCGACTGGCCCGGCCCGATGAAGTGGCCAAGGCCATCGCCTTTCTCTTGAGCGATGACGCGTCGTTCATTACCGGCGTGGCACTTCCTGTCGATGGGGGTTTGACAAGCTGGTAGAAACATGGGAAAATATAGAGTATAAATTTTAATACGTTAAAGAATGGGGTGTTTGTTATGGCAGAAGAAGTATACAAAGAAGAAGCCAAGACTGTAGAAGAACTGCAGGCAGAAATCGCCGCATTGAAACAGGAACTGGCCGACATGAAGGCCCAGTCCCAGCCGGCCGACGATGCCGCAGCCAGTGTCGTCAAGGCCATGGAAGAGTCGACAGAAGACAAAGACGTGAAAGTCGAAATGTTGTGCCGCTGGGCTGCAGCCCGGGCCGGTGCCATCGTCATTGCGCCGCTCGTCGGGACCGTCGCCCTCATGGCCAACGAAGTCTATCTGGTCAGCCGCATTGCCAAGGTCTATGATGTCAAACTGAGCGAACGGGCCCTCATCGCCTTCCTCGGCGCCGTCGGCAGCCGCGTCGCCGGCAGCCTGCTGACGACGATCATTCCTTTCAGCGCCATCCAGGTACCTGTCGCCGTCGGCATCACTTACAGCCTGGGCCGCGTCACCCAGCGCTGGCTCAAGGACGGCATGCCTACCGACATGGGTCCCTACGTCGACATGATGGGCGAATGGAAGGATAAGGCTCGGGAACAAGTCGACAAACTCAAGGAAAATCCCTTGAAGAACGTCCCCCTCGGCGATGAAACCATCGACTTCATGAAGAAATGGGGCGGCGTCGCCAAGGACCGCTTCCAGGACGTCAAGGAAAAAGGGGAAGAACTCTATCACACCGTCCGCCATCACGACGACCTGGTCGATGAAATCGTAGAAGAAAAGGTCGAAGAAACCAAGGCCGGTGAAGCCGAAAAGGCAGAAGGAACGGCAGAAACTGCCGAAACTGTGGAAACAGCCGAAGCCACGGCTGAAACGACGGCAGCTGCCGAACCGGAAACGGCAGCGGCTGCAGACGGCGATACGGCGTCTGTCGAAGACAAGGTGAAAGCCGCCGTAGAAGATGCCAAAATCCCTTTGGAAGATAAGAAGTAAGGTGAAGGCCCATGTGGAAGGTACTGCGCTTTTTTGCACGTTTTTATACACCTGGCAAATTCGTCACCTTTGTCCACAAGACAGGGAGGAAGATCCACTTTTTGCCGAAGCTCCTGACGATTTTTTACTGTATGCAGGATGAAGACACGCCGAAATTCATCAAATTGGCCCTCATGGGGGCCTTGGGATATGTCATTCTGCCCTTTGATTTCGTGCCCGATGTCTTTGCCGGCTTCGGCTGGCTCGATGATGCCGCCGTCGTCGCTGCGGCCCTGCGCCTGGCCGGGACTTACGTCAAGCCGGAACACCGTGAAAAAGTACGTCATATGTTCCCGTTCTTCCGCGTCCGCGTGTGAAGGCGGGGAAAGCCGTCTGAAGGGCTTTGCCATCATGCACGGTCCATTTACTTATCGTTTGTAGTAGGGAGTTTGTAGTTTGTAGAAGATGGCTTTAAATTTAAAAATATTTACTAAAAACTACAAACTGCAAACTTAATACTCAAAAAGCGGCTGTCTTTATGGGACAGCCTCTTTTTCCTTTGACAAACATAGTTCCTCATCGTAAAATAATATGAGTGTGCATGATGTAAGATGCATATAGTTAGGAGTTAAGAACTTATGATTACTGTCGTTGAAAAAGTGCGGTTCTATGAAACCGACATGATGGGCATTGCCCACCATTCCAATCATATCCGCTGGTTCGAGTGCGGCCGCTGTGAATATCTGGCAGCTGCCGGCATCGATTTGTTCGCCCTGCTGGACCAGGGTATTTCCTATCCCATCAAGAGCGTGTCCTGCGAGTACATCAGTGCCATCAACTATGCCGATACCATCGACATCGAGACGCGGCTGGTCAAGCTGAGCCGGGCGCAGATGGTCTTTTCGTACCGCATCGTCAACCACGATGACCACCGCCTGCTGGCGACGGGGACGACGCAGAACGTCTTTGCCCATAAGGACAGCGGCAAAGTCGCCCGCCTCGATGAAGCCGATTATAAGAAATTACAGGCCATGTATGCCGAAGATAAAGCGGCTGCCCAGGCCGGGGGAGGGGTCCATGGAACGTAATCAACAGCCTATCGGCGTCTTTGATTCCGGCGTCGGCGGCCTGACCGTCGTCGCCAAGCTGCGGATGCTGCTGCCTCACGAAAACATCATCTACGTGGGCGATACCAAGCGCAATCCCTATGGGACGCGGACGCCGGAAGAAATCCTGACCTATACGCGGGATATCCTGCGCTTCATGACGGCCCAGGGCGTCAAGCTCGTCGCCATCGGCTGCAACACCGTGACGGCCGTCGCCTATGATACGGTCGTCCAGGAAGTACCGTATCCCCTCATCGGCATGAGCCGGGGCCTGCGGACAGCGCGGGAAATCAGCGCGACCAAGAAGATTGCCGTCTTTGCCACGCCGCTCACGATTGCCAACCACAGCCATCGCAAAGTCGCCGCCGCCATGGACCCGGACATCGAAATCGTCGAGCAGTCCTGCCCGGCCCTGGCCAATCTCATCGAACGGGGCGTCCTCGACGGCCCGGAAATCCGCGAGCCTTTGAAGCGCTATACGGAACCGGTCCTTCATTCCGGTGCCGATACGGGCATCTTCGGCTGTACCCATTTCCCCTTCGTCCAGCCCTTGTTTGAAGAACTCTGCGGTGATTCCATCGCTTTTGTCGACCCGGCTCATGAAATGGCCCTGGAAACATTGGACGTCCTGAAAAAGGATGGCCTCCTCAACAAGCAGCCGGAACCGGGGACTCTCCGCCTGTGCTTTACCGCAGAGAGCGGCCGCGGCTCCCGCCTGGCCCAGCACCT
Source organism: Megasphaera sp. (assembly GCF_047831605.1). Taxonomy (NCBI): domain Bacteria; kingdom Bacillati; phylum Bacillota; class Negativicutes; order Veillonellales; family Veillonellaceae; genus Megasphaera; species Megasphaera sp. The sequence goes on from NZ_CP181255.1 coordinate 23,063, forward strand.
CATCCCGGCCAATGAATTTACAGCTGAAGAAATTTCCCTCACTTAATGGTTATCAAAATATTATATAAAAGGAGTCTTGCGTCGTGTTTTTCTATGTCTTACTCAATGTTGTCATTGCCGTCATCGGCATTGTCGCTGTCTTGTACCTTTTATTCCGCCTCTTTGCTTGGCGGCAGGGCGATGCCCGCTTCGTCATCGAAGCCCGTCGCCGCAAACCGTTTGAACTGAAACAGATGACCCAGGATACGGCTGTCTTTGAAACGGAAGTCCCCCTCCACAACGCCGGCCGTCAGCTCGGTACGATCATGGACTTCTATCCCCGGACCCTGCTGCCCCGCGAACAGTACGACAAGGTCATCGTCCATTCCCAGCTGGCCAATAAAGCGGCTGAACGCGATGACAACTATTGGGAATCGGTCATCTTCAACCCTGGCGACAAGGGCATGATCCGCGTCACTATCGCCCTGGTCAGCAAAGACGGCAATATCCGCGAAGACCTGAAGACCTTCCCTGACATGCCCATCGATTTGGTATACCAGGTCGTTTCCCGCAGCGAATGGTACATCCATAAAGCCCGCATCACCCTGAAGGCTTCGGAAGTACAGCACGCATTGGAACAGAACTAGGAGGTTTTAACGAGATGGCAGAATTAGAATTAGTACCTGTAAAAACGAGAATCCTTACGGATAAAGATGATATTGTCGACGTCATTGAAGAATATGCAAAAGATATCGTCGGCCCGGACGATTTGGTCTGCTCGGCCGAAAGCGTCGTCGCCATTACCCAGCGCCGCTATACCCGTCCGGAAGAACTGACGCCGTCGTGGCAGGCCCGCCTCATGCGCCGCTTCGTCCCGGGCGAAGGCAGTATGGCCAGCCTCTATGGCATGCAGGCTGCGATGAACCTCGAAGGCGAATGGAAGATGATGTTCTGGTTCTTCATCGGCTTCTTGGCCAAGCTCGTCGGCAAGAACGGTGTATGGTATGCCAAATGCCGCCAGGCATCGCTCACGGACGATGTCACCGGCACCATGCCGCCTTTTGATAAATGCATCGTCTACGGCCCGGCCGAACCGGATAAAGTCGCTGAAAAGATCAAACAGCGCATGGGCTGCTACGGCGCCGTCGTCGCTGACGTCAACGACCTCAAGCGCTCGGCTGTCCTCGGCCACAGCAAAGGACTGAACCCGAAGGAAATCGCCAAGATCCTCATCGACAACCCCTTCGGCAATGCTTCTCAGAAGACACCTATCGTCGTTATCAAGAATTACGCCCAGTTCGTCAAGAACCGGAAGAAGGACTAAGGAGACAGGCCTGTGGCAGAAAAAATCGTACTGGCAACGCATAATGCCGGAAAAATCCGGGAGTTCAAGAGCATCTTGGAACCGTTAGGTTATGAAGCAGTTTCCGTCCACGACGTCATGGCCGATATTACTGAACCGGAAGAAACGGGGAAAACCTTCGCCGAAAACGCCCTGCTCAAAGCGACGTATTACATGAAGGCCACCGGCCTGCCCTGCCTGGCCGACGATTCGGGCATTGCCGCTGACGCCCTCGGCGGCCGGCCCGGCGTCTATTCGGCGCGCTATGCCGGCTTGGACTGCGACGATGAAGCCAATAATCAGAAGCTCATTGCCGACTTGGCCGCCTTTCCGCCGGAACAGTGGACGGTCCACTACATCTGTTCCCTCGTCCTCATCTGGCCTGACGGCCGGATCGTGACGGCTGAAGGGAGCTGTGACGGCGTCCTGCGCGACTTCTATGCCGGCGACAATGGTTTCGGCTATGACCCGCTCTTCTACGTGCCTGAAAAGGGAAAGACCATGGCTGAAATGACCATGGAAGAGAAGAACGCCATCAGCCACCGCGGCAAAGCCTTGAAGAAGCTCGTCGAGGCCTTGTCATGAGTATGGTCCGCGTCGGCCTGGTCAGTGACAGCCATGGTCGTTTTGAATGTCTGTCACGCATGGCCGATGACGCGCCTGACGTGGCGGCTTGGATTCACTGCGGCGACTACTGTGATGATGGCGAAGACCTGGCTATTTATACGGGGGTTCCCGTCTATGCCGTATTGGGCAACAATGATTATATGACTCATACCCATGATCCAGAATGCCGCTGCGTCACCGTCGGCGGCGTTCGCATCGTCGCCATCCACGGTTGTCAGTGGTATGGCGAACGGCGTTGGCAGAAGCTGGTCGAACTGGGCCGTCAGAATCAGGCGGACCTCGTCGTCTTTGGCCATACGCACCGCCGTTTCGCCAAAATGGACGGAGAGATGTGGGTTGTCAATCCCGGCAGTATCGGCCTGCCCCGGGATGGCCGGGAGGGGACGTATGCCATCGTGTCCATCGATGACGGCGTCATTACCGACGTGGCCTTTCATCAAATCGAACGGTAATTCCAGCAGAAATGGATGATGAGATTCATGAAAACGAATAAACTCAAGCTTTACGGGTTCAATAACCTGACCAAGACCCTGAGCTTCAACATGTATGATATTTGTTATGCCGTCAGCCCTGAGTCGCGCCGTCAATACATCGAATACATCGATGAACAGTATAATGCGGAAAGGCTGACCCAGATCCTGCGCAACGTGGCGGACATCATCGGCGCCCACGTCCTCAACGTCGCCAGCCAGGATTATGACCCCCAGGGGGCCAGCGTTACCATCCTCATTTCCGAAGAAGAAGTGCACGATGCCGATGTCGTCTGTCACCTCGACAAGAGCCATCTGACTGTCCATACTTATCCCGAAAGCCATCCCCAGAAGGGCATCATGACTTTCCGGGCCGATATCGACGTGTCTACGTGCGGCCGTATTTCGCCGCTCAACGCCTTGAATTATCTCCTCGACAGCTTCGATTCGGACATCGTCACCCTCGATTACCGCGTCCGCGGCTTCACGCGCGATGTGAACGGAAAGAAACTGTTCATCGACCACCGCATCAATTCCATCCAGAATTATATCGCCCCGGCCACGCGCAACCGCTACGATATGATCGACGTCAATGTCTATCAGGAAAACATCTTCCATACCAAGATGGTCCTGCACGACTTCGACCTGGATAATTATCTCTTCAATATTACCAAGGATGACCTGACGCCGCGCCAGCAGCAGCAGATACGCCGCCAGGTACGCCAGGAAATGCTGGAAATCTACAACGGCCGCAACATGCCGTCCATGCGCTAAGGAGGCGAGAGCTTGGATACCAAGAAAACACTGTGCCGCATCGGACAGAAAATGAAAGAAGCCGGACTAGTCGCCGCCTGTGATGGCAATATCAGTTTCCGCCGCGACGACGGTACCGTCGTCATTACCCCGTCCGGCGTGCCAAAAGGGGAATTGAAGCCGAAGCACCTGCTCGTCGTCGACCTCGATGGCCATGTCCTGGAAGGGACGGGAAAGGCGTCATCCGAATCGGCTCTCCATTTAGAAATTTATCGGAAGCGGAATGATGTCCGGGCCATCATCCACGCCCATCCCGTCACGGCCACGGCCCTGACCGTAGCCGGCATACCCTTCCGGCCGGACATCGTCACCGAAGGGGCATTGGTCCTGGGCCCGGTACCGACCGTACCTTATGCACCGCCGGGATCGGCAGAACTGGCCACGGCCTGTGCCGAAGCCGCAGAAGGAGCCGACGTCTTCCTCATGGAACGCCACGGCGCCGCCACCGTCGGCCGAGACCTGGAACAGGCCTTCTACCGCCTGGAAACCCTGGAAACCGTAGCCAAGATGTACCGCGATTCCCTCATCTTCGCTGCCACCAGCAGCCAACAAAAAAATAACCCCGCCGCCAAAGCCCAGCCCTTGAGCTGGTATTTGAAGCAGTGAAAAAAAGGAGCTGTCCCATGAAGACAGCTCCTTTTTGGCAGTCAGCGGCTAGCTATTAAAAGACGTCCCTCTTCACAGGATACGGCAAAACATGGTATCATTAAAAGGATTGTTTGTTTCAGTGAGAATTACGATAAGGAGGTATCATCATGAATCTGGATGGTATCACATTACATTGCATTACCAACGAACTGGCCGACATCCTCAAGGGCGGCCAGATTTCTAAAATCTATCAGCTCGACGCCCGGTCCCTCTATTTCCGCATCTTCAACGATACGGGCATCCATCACCTGGTCATCACCCTGGACGACTCGCCGCGCCTGTACGTCGCCGATACCATGCCGCCGACGCCGGATATCCCGACGGGCCTCTGCATGTTCCTGCGCAAATATTATGAAAACGGCCGCATCGCGTCCATCGCCCAGCTGCACCTGGACCGGCTCATCGAAATCGCCGTCGACGTCCTCGACATGTCGGGCCGCCTGGTGACACGTAAAATCCATGTCGAACTCATGGGCAAATACAGCAACGTCATCTTTACCGAAGACGGCACCATCATCGAAGCCCTCATCAAGACGGGGAAGAACAAGCAGGCCCTGCGGACCATCGCCCCCAAGGAACCCTATGCCTTCCCGCCGAACTTCATGCGCATGGATCCCTTTGCCTTTTCGGCCCAGGAACTGACGGACATGATGGAAACGGGTACGGACGAACCGCTCAAGACGTGGATGCTCAAGCGCTTCAACGGCATGAGCACCATCGTCCTCAACGAACTGTCCCACGATTCGGGCATCGATGCAGGGCGGCCCGTCGGGGACCTGTCGCCGGCAGACCGTTTCGCCTGGTGCCGTACAGTCGAAGCCTTTGGCAAGCGCCTGGAAGGTATGTCCGGGGCTTACGTCTATACGGTCAAGGGCAAGGAAGTCATCTTCCCGCTGGAACTGCACAGCCTGGCCCAATATCCGCGGCGCCACTTCAGCCTCATCGAGACCTACCTCAGCGAATACCAGGCCACGCACCGCAGCCTCAACGGCGAACAGGAACAGCTGCAGAAGAAGGTCGGCAAGCTCATCGAAAAGCAGAAGCGCAAAATCAAGCGCATTGCCAGCGAAATGAAAGAAACGAAGAAAATGGATACGTACAAGCTCTACGGTGACCTGCTCATGATCTACGCCTACGAAAAGCACGACCATGAAAAAGAAGTGACTGTCCAGAACCTCCTGTCGGAAGACCAGGAAAAGGTGACCATTCCCTTGAATCCGGCCTATTCCATGACGGACAATGCCAATCGCTATTACAAGCGCTACACCAAGATGCGTAACCGCAAGCAGATGTCGGCCCAGCTCCACGAAGAGAACCAGAAACACCTGGACTATCTCTATTCGCTGGAATACGCCCTGGAAAACACGAGTACGAAAGATGAGATCGCCGATATCAAGGCCGAAATGAAACAGATGAACCTCATCAGCGGCCACAACCGGGACAAGCTCAAAAAAGAATCGGCCCAGGATATCCTGACCCTCCAGGCCGACGGCCTCGATATCTGGGTCGGCCGCAACAACCGGCAGAATGACTTCCTGACCCTGAAGAAAGCCCATCCCTATGACCTCTGGTTCCACGTCAAGAACCAGCCCGGCTCCCACGTCATCCTGGCCTGCCACAATGTGACGCCGACGGATGCCCAGATCGAACGGGCTGCCCAGCTGGCCGCCTACTACAGCAAAGCCCGGGAAAGCTCGAAAGTCGAAGTCGACTGCACCCTCGTGCGCCACGTCAAGAAACCGGCCCACGCTGTCCCGGGCTACGTCATCTTCACCGACCAGACGACGTATATGGTAGAACCAAAAAAATGATAATTTGTGGCTCGTAGTTCGTGGTTCGTAGGGTCAGCGAAGCTGACTGAGAGGTTGCCTTTTATCACAGTTTCGCCAGAAGACTCCTTCCTCTTAGGTAGGGGATGAATGGCGATGGATTTCGCAGGTTCGATGCCTGCGAAATTCACCCTATATATTTTCCATCTTAGCCTTTTCACTACGTCTACGGTATAATGGTAGATAACAGAGGAGGTGGATTCCAGATGTACTTGACGCAATCGAATGTCATCCGTGGCTTGTCGAAACAAGAGTATACGATGCTCCGGGAAATGTGCCAATACAGCAATAACCTGTACAATGTAGCGGTCTATACGATTCGGCAGCATTACTTCGATACCCAGCAATTCTTGCGGTACGAAGAAAATTACCCCATCTGCAAGGAAAATGAAAACTATGGCTTGTTACAGGCCGGTGTCGCCCAGCAGATATTGAAGATGGCCGACCGAAGTTTTCGTTCTTTTTTCGGGCTTTTGCAGAAAGTCAAGTCAGGTGACTATGGTTCAAAGGTTGTCTGCCTGCCACACTATCGTGAAAAAGGCGGTCTCTTCAATCTCATCTTGTCGACGAACGCTATTACCATTAAGAATGGCTTCTTAACCGTGCCGATGAGCCGTGAATATATGAAACGCCATAATGGACATCGGATTCGGATTCCTGTTCCCGACAGGCTGAAGGATAAGACAATTCAGGAAATCCGTATCTGTCCCATGTATGGTGGACGGTATTTCAAGATTCAGTATTGTTACCTAGAGGACCCAGAACCAGTGAAAACCTCGTCAGGCCGTATCTTGGCTATCGACTTAGGGCTGGACAATCTGGCCGCCTGCGTTACCAATACGGGGACGTCGTTCCTCATGGACGGTCGTAAACTCAAATCTATCAACCAGTATTGGAACAAACGCAAAGCCAGACTCCAAAGCATTGCCGCCAAGCAGGGCCGGAAGACGACGAACCAGCTCTGTCAGTTAGCGAAGAAACGCAATTTCCGGATGCAGGACATCCTTCGCAAGACAGCCCGCTATATCCTCGATTTTTGCATCCGTCATCAGATAGGTATCATTGTTTGCGGCTATAATCGCGATTTCAAACGAGGACTAAAGCTGGGCAAAGTGACGAATCAGCATTTCACTCAAATCAGCTTGAGCTATCTGCGCAGTACCTTGAAACAGCTGTGTGAACGCTACGGGATAACCTATCTGGAACAGGAAGAATCGTATACTTCTCAGGCCAGCTGCCTGGACTTGGACGATATTCCCGTATACCAGCCGGATGTCCCCTATACAGGAACGTTCAGCGGGACACGAATCCAGCGCGGCCTGTACCGTTTCGCCAACGGCAGGACGGCCAATGCCGACATCAACGGCGCCGCCAACATCTCCGTAAAAGTAAGCAGAACTTCGATTTCGAGGGACTGTGTAAGGGGCTTTTGGACAGCCCTTTGAGAATAAGGCTATCCTGATTTCAGGAGGAAACTTAAACAGCAACCTTCTCAAGAATCTCCTGCTTCTATAAGCGGGAGAGGTTCAATTGCTTAATTTGTGGTAAAATATTGCAAAAATTAAGCCGTTTAGGGTATAATGGGATATTGAATAGACTAATAAGGGGGTTCGTAAATGCGAAGTATGACTGGTTTTGGCAGCGGTTCCGGCAACGACGGGAAACTGGCTGTCACTCTTGAAATGCGCGCTGTGAACCAACGTTTTTTGGAATTGAATATCCGCATGCCTCATGCTTATCTGGCCCTGGAAGACCGGTTGCGCAATGGCATCAAGGCCATCCTCAAGCGGGGCAAAGTCGACGTCTTCGTCACCGTTCAGGACCTGGACCCGGCGGCACCGGATGTCCGCGTCGACCACGCTGCCTTAGGCGCCGTCAAGACGGCCTTGCAGGACGTGAACGACCGTTTCTTTGAAGGCAAGGCCGTGACCCTCGGCGATGTGACGTCCCTGACCAAGGACTGGTTCGTCCAGACGCCGCCGGCCATCGATGCTGATGCCAGCTGGCCGCCTTTTGAAGCCGCCCTGCAGGGGGCCTTGGACAGCATGGTCGCCATGCGCGAACGGGAAGGGGCCAATATCAGCCGGGATCTCCTCAGCCGGGCCGACAAGATGGCAGCCCTCGTCGAATCCATTGCCAGCCGCAAGGAAATCATCGTCCAGGCCTATGAAGAACGGCTGGAAAAGAAAATCCTGGCCCTCATGGATAAGGTCCAGTCCGCCGTTCCCGATGAAGACCGGCTCTTGCAGGAAGTGGCCATCTATTCGGATAAAGTCGATTTCACCGAAGAAGTCGTTCGCTTCCGCAGCCACTTGAACCAGCTGCACGCCATGCTGCAAAGTCCCGGCGAAGTAGGGCGCAAGCTCGATTTCCTCATCCAGGAAATGAACCGCGAGACCAACACCATCGGCTCCAAGGCCGGCGACCTGGCCGTGACCGAAGCGGTCCTGCAGCTCAAGAATGAAATCGAAAAGATACGCGAACAGGTGCAGAATATCGAATGATGAATTTCAACTTATTAAATATCGGCTTCGGCAATGTCGTCATGGGCGACAAAGTCGTGGCCATCATCAGTCCTGAGTCGGCGCCCATCAAGCGCCTCGTCCAGGATGCCCGTGATGGGAATACCCTCATCGATGCGACTTTTGGCCGCAAGACCCGGTCGGTCCTGGTCATGGACAACGGCTGGATCATCTTGTCGGCCTTGCAGCCCGAGACGATTTCTCACCGCATCGTTCCCGCCGGCAGCGATTCCTTCTGGGAAGATGCCGCTGACGACGGGGAAACAGAAAAGGAGTAGTAATGCTATGAATGATTCCGGATTGCTCATCGTCGTGTCCGGCCCGTCCGGAGCCGGCAAGGGGACTATCTGTTCTGCTCTGCGGGAACAGTTCCCCAATATCCAGTATTCCATTTCTATGACGACCCGTGACCCCCGGCCCGGGGAAGTAGACGGCGTCAATTATTATTTTGCCGATAACGCGCGGTTCGAACAGCTCCTGGCAGAAGATGCCTTCCTGGAACACGCCAAGGTCTACGACCATTACTACGGCACGCCCAAGAAGTACGTCTACCAGATGTTGGAAGAAGGCAAGCATGTCATGCTGGAAATCGACATCCAGGGAGCCATGCAGGTCAAAGAACGGTATCCCCAGGGCGTCTTCATCTACATCGTACCGCCCAGCCGGGCTGTGTTGGAAAAACGCCTCCGCGGCCGCCAGACCGATTCGGACGACGTCATCGCCGGCCGCCTGGCCAAGGCCCGGGAAGAACTGGACTGGATCGACCGCTATGATTATGTCATCGTCAACGACGATTTGGATAAGGCCGTCGACGAAGCGGCTTCTATCTTGAAAGCCGAACAGTGTAAAGTGACGCGCAATGCCCATCGCATCGCCCATACGAAAGAATTGTACAAATAATAGGAGAGATGAACTATGTTAATTAAACCGACTCTTGAATCCCTGATGACTAAAGTGGACAGCAAATATACGCTGGTTACGCTGGCTGCCAAACGGGCCCGCCAGCTTACCGATGGCGACGAACCCCTCGTCGACGTCGATACGACGAAAGTAGTTTCCATTGCCATGGAAGAAATCGACCAGGGCAAGATCACGTATGAAGCACCGCGTGACGGCATTAAATAACACGGAGGTGTTTTCCATGAGCTTGGAAAAGAAAAAGATTGTCTTAGGAATCACTGGCGGCATTGCGGCCTTCAAGGCAGCTTCTATTGCCAGTCAGCTCCGCAAGCGGGGGGCCGAAGTCAAATGCATCATGACCGACCATGCGACGAAACTGATTACGCCCTTGACGATGCGGGAAATTTCCGGCAATCCCGTTGCCGTATCCATGTTCGACGATGTGCCTGAATTCAACGTAGAACACATCGCCCTGGCCCGCTGGGCCGACGTCTTCGTCATCGCACCGGCGACGGCCGACATCATTGGCAAGATCGCCAACGGCATTGCCGACGACATGCTGTCGACGACGGTCATGGCTACGACGGCACCGGTCCTCATCGCACCGGCTATGAATACCAACATGTATCTCAACCCCATTACTCAGGACAATATGGCCAAGCTGAAGAAATTCGGCTATCATTTCATCGCTCCCGACAGCGGTCATCTGGCCTGCGGCATCGACGGCGTCGGCCGCCTGCCCGAACCGGATACCATCGTCGACTACATCGAGCTCCTGGCCTGCCGCAATGACCTCCTGAAAGGGAAAAAGGTCATCGTCACGGCTGGCGGCACGCGGGAACCTATCGACCCGGTCCGCTTCATCGGCAATCATTCCAGCGGCCGCATGGGCTTTGCCATCGCCAAGGCTGCCGTCATGGCCGGTGCTGAAGTCACCCTCGTCGCCGGGACGACGGATAACCTCAAGACACCTGTAGGCCTGGCCCGCCGCATTGATGTCGGCAGTACGCGTGACATGAAAGCTGCCGTCGATTCCTATTATGACGACTGCGACCTGGTCATCAAAGCCGCAGCTGTCGCCGATTACCGTTCGGCCCATCCGGCGGAAAACAAGATCAAGAAAAACGACGATACCCTGACCATCGAAATGGCCAAGAACCCGGATATCCTCTATGGCCTGGGCCAGCGCAAGACCCATCAGACCCTGGTCGGCTTTGCTGCCGAAACGACGAATGTCATCGAATACGGCACGAAGAAGCTCAAGAAGAAGAACCTCGACATGCTCGTCGCCAACGACGTCAGTGCCGAAGGAGCCGGCTTCAAAGGGACGACCAACATCGCCACCCTGCTTTTCCCGGACGGCTCTATGGAAAAATTAGAAAAAATGGATAAAGACGAACTCGCTGCCATCATCGTAGCCCGCGCGGCTGCCATTATGGCGAAAAAGAATAGTTGATAGCAGGGAGTTTGCAGAAAAAGGACTGTCGCATGTGCGACAGTCCTTTTTAGCAGTCAGCAGCTAGCTGTTAGCAGTTAGCAAATGAATTTAACTTTAAAAGTATCTTTACAAACTATGGGCCGATCACAAAAAAATACACGGCCCGTGGCCTTGTGCGTAGGGGACGCCTGGAAGGCGTCCCGCTGTGATATTCGATCATAGCCCATTCGGGCTTAATAGTATGTTTTTTTAATCACGAACCACGAGCCACTAACCACTAACCCGCCCTACGATGGCTTTGGCGAAGCCGTTGAGGTTGGTCGGGCCGACGGAGAGGATGGGGCAGTTATTTTCTTTGGCTTCCGTAATGGCCCAGCGGACGAGGGGCGTCTTGCCGTCTTCCAGGTTGACGACTAAGAGGGACGCTTCTTTCAGCATCCGGTCATCGCCCGGCTGGCCGCTGATGAGGAGGACGGCACCGAAACGGCGCTGGATGCGGCGCTGCCAGTCGGGATCGCCGCCGGCCAGGGCTATCTGACGGCCCGTGAGGAAGCGGTCCAGCTGGCGCGTATAATCGCGCTGGGTCATGAAGGAGGGCAGGTCCAGGCCGCGGTCTTCCGGGTCCCGGACGGAACGCGACGCTTCCTGGGGCGTCACTTTCCGCGGCGCCTGGCCTTTGGTCATATCCGGCCGCACCTGGCGCTTGTTGAGTTCCTTGCGCAGGGCCAGGAGTTCGGCAATCTGGCTGGATGCCGTTTCCTTTATCTTTTCGATATACTGTTCCTGCTTGCGGATACGGTCTTCATACTGTTTGCGGTCCTGTTCGCGGCCCGTCCTTTCCGCATCGAGTTCCTGGCGCAGCCGTTCCAGTTCAGAAAGGACGGCCGTGCGGTTCTTGGCTTCCAGGCGCAGGCGCAGGAGTTCTTCCCGGTCGGCGTCCATCTGGGCTTTTTCTTCCCGCAGCTGCTGAAGTTCTTCTTTTTCTTTGCCCATCATCATGGCCGGCGTTTCCTGGCCGCCAGTGACGGCTTCGTCGGACCAGGGCTGGTCGCAGATGACCATGAGATAGATGCCCAGGGCATGGGCTGCCGCGTGCTTGGCCATCTGCACGTCTTCAAAGACGTCGGTCAAGCCGAGAATCTGACTGTCCGTCTGGAGCATGAGCAGGTCGATGATGCCCATATAGGAAAAAGATTCCATAGTCTGCGCCATATCGTAGCGTTCGAGGTGGATCGTGCCGGCGTAGATTTCTTCCGGGTTCTGTTTGGACGTATAATACGTATTGATGAGCAGCCGGTCGGCCGTCCGTTCGTAGATGCGCAGTACCAAGGCGTCTTCCTGGTCTGTGCCGGTGTGGCGGCTGAAGGTCAGCCGTTCCTGGGAAAGAAGGGTCGTCACCAGGCTCGGGGTCTTGTACCATTTGCCGAATACTTCTACCCGCTTGGCCAGCCGCAGGTCGCCGGGCTTGCTGCAGGTTGCATAATCAAAATAAGGGTCGTTGAAGAATATATCTCTAGGCCGCAATTTGGTCATATCTAATCATCCTTTCTATCTTCTCCATTATAACCCTGCCTATAGGGCAACGTCTAGTAGACAATGTTTTTTAGGCATAAAAAACACTTGCAAAATAGGCGGACTTGAATTATAATGGATGAGCAAACCAAATAAAGAACCATCAAGAGACGACGGAGGGACTGGCCCTGTGATGTCGCAGCAACCTTCAGCTATGAAAGGTGCTAATTCCAGCAGTGATATACTGGCAGATGGGGATTAGAAGCCCCTCTCATGAAGTCATGGATGAGGGGAATTTTTTTTAAGGAGGATCACTCATGGCAAAAAATCGTGAATTCTTTACATCCGAATCCGTCACCGAAGGCCATCCCGATAAAATGGCTGACCAGATTTCGGACAGCATTTTGGATGCCATTCTCGCAAAAGATAAAAACGCTCGCGTTGCCTGCGAAACCCTGGTAACGACTGGTATGGTACATGTCGTCGGTGAAATTTCTACGACGTGCTACGTCGATATCCCGCACATCGTCCGCGAAACGATTCGTGACATCGGCTATACCCGCGCTAAATATGGTTTTGACTGCGACACTTGCGGCGTCCTCGTTTCCCTGGACGAACAGTCCCCGGACATCGCTATGGGCGTCGACGATGCCTTGGAAAAGAAAGAAGGCAATACGGATAAGTTCGATACTATCGGCGCTGGCGACCAGGGCATGATGTTCGGCTATGCTACCAATGAAACGGACGACTACATGCCGCTGCCGATTTCCCTGGCACACCGCCTGGCACGCCGCCTGGCCAAAGTCCGCAAAGACGGCACACTGCCCTATCTCCGTCCCGATGGCAAGACCCAGGTCACTGTCGAATATGAAGACGGCAAACCGGTCCGCATCGATACGATCGTCATTTCGGCACAGCACAGCCCCGAAGTCGGCCGCGAACAGATCGAAAGCGACCTCCTCGAATTCGTCATCAAACCGGAACTGCCGGAAGGCTTGTTCGACGACAAGACGAAACTCTTCATCAACCCGACTGGCCGTTTCGTCATCGGCGGTCCTCAGGGCGATTCGGGCCTCACAGGCCGTAAGATCATCGTCGATACCTATGGCGGCATGGCTCGTCATGGCGGCGGTGCCTTCTCCGGCAAGGACCCCACAAAAGTCGACCGCTCGGCCGCTTATGCAGCCCGTTACGTCGCCAAGAACGTCGTCGCTGCCGGCCTGGCCGATAAATGCGAAATCCAGCTGGCTTATGCCATCGGCGTAGCCCGCCCGGTTTCCATCCACGTCGAAACCTTCGGTACGGGCAAAGTCCCGAACGAAAAGATCGTCGAACTCATCGAAAAGAACTTCGACCTTCGTCCGGCTGGCATCATCGCCATGCTCGACTTGCAGCGCCCGATTTACAAACAGACCGCTGCCTATGGCCACTTCGGCCGCAACGACCTCGACCTGCCTTGGGAAAAGACAGACAAAGCCGAAACGCTCCGCAAAGAAGCCGGCTTATAAGAGGCGGTTCGATAAACTGAACATCCAGAAAAGAGGCTGTCCCATTAAGACAGCCTCTTTTTGGGTATTGAGTTTGCAGTTTGTAGTTTTTTAGTGCGACAGCCCCATACAAAGGAGGTGTCCTTTTGATTGCTGAAATCATCATCAATACGACGGCGAAACGGCTGCAGCAGACTTTTTCCTATACCGTTCCCGATGGTCTGGCCGTCCGCGTCGGCAGCCGCGTCCTCGTGCCCTTTGGTCATCGCCGGGAAGAGGGCATCGTCGTCGCCCTCCATGAACAGCTGGACGAACCGGCCGATTTCACACTGAAGCCCGTCGAAGGCCTGCTTTCGACGCAGACCGGCTTCCAGGAAGAAATGATCCGCACGGCCATCTGGATCCGCGACTACTATGTCTGCAACCTTTCCGAAGCCCTGCGCCTGTTCATGATCGACAAGAAGGGCCTGGTCCGCCAGGAAATCTTGTCCGTCGGCCCGGCTGCGCCTGTGAGTCCTGAAGGGCGGCAGCTCCAGGCCTATGTCGCCGACAAGGGGAGCCGTGAAAAGGGCAGCCTTGTCCGCCGCTTCGGCAGGGACCTCGTCGAAACGGCCCTGGCCCGCCAGGTCCTGACCAGCCGGACTTATTACAAGAACCAGATTGCCGACAAGATGGAAGACTGGCTTTCCTTCGTCCACGATGATGACGAAGACATCCTCCACGGCCGGCGGCGCCAGCAGGAACTGCTCCAGGCCTTGAAAGAGAAGGGGGAAGGGGCCGTTTCCTATTGGCAGGGCCAGGGCTACAGCCGCGACCTCATGCGCCGTCTCTGTGCGACAGGCCTGGCCCGCTGGAGCCAGCGGCCGGCCAGGACGACGAATATCCTGCCGACCCTTTCTGGCGATGCTCCCTTTACGCTGACACCGGAACAACAACAGGCAGTTAAAGTTATCGGAAGCGATGAACAAGGAAAAACCTACGTCCTCCACGGCATCACCGGCAGTGGCAAGACCGAAGTCTACATGCAGCTGGCCAGCCAGGTCCTGAAAGAAGGCCGGCAGGTCGTCGTTTTAGTGCCGGAGATCGCCCTGACCGGGCAAATCGTCCGCCGTTTCCTGCGCCGCTTCGGCGACGATGTCGTCGTCATGCACAGCCAGCTTTCCCAGGGTGAGAAGCGTAACAACTGGCTGCGTATGCAGAACGGGACGAGTCATATCTGTATCGGTGCCCGGTCGGCTGTCTTTACGGCGGCCCAGTCCATCGGCCTGTTCATCGTCGACGAAGCTCATGACAGTTCGTATAAGCAGGACGAAGCGCCGCGCTATCATGCCGTCGCCGTGGCCCGCCAGCGGGCTGCGTACTACGGCTGCCCCGTAATTCTTGGCAGTGCCACGCCGGCGCTGGGCGACTACTATAAGGCCCTGCAGGGCGATTATGTCCTGGTCGAGCTGACAGAGCGCGTCGGCCAGCGGCCCCTGCCTTCGGTCCAGGTCGTCGACATGCGCGATGAATTGGCCCGCGGGAATTACCGCGTCGTTTCCGATTGCTTATTGAATCTCCTGGAAGAGACACTGGCAGCCCGGCAACAGGCCATCATCCTTCTCAACCGCCGCGGCTTCTCGACATTCGTTATGTGCCGCAAGTGCGGCTACGTCGTCAAATGCGATACGTGCGACGTGGCCATGGTCTACCATCGTCAGGCCGCCCACCTGCGCTGCCATTACTGCGATGCCGAAAAGCCCGTGCCGACGGTCTGTCCGTCATGTGGCAGCAAATACATCAAATTCTTTGGCAGCGGCACGGAAAAAGTGGAACAGCAGCTCCACGAACTCCTGCCGTCGGCGCGCATCATCCGCCTCGACCAGGATACGACCAGCCGCAAGCACAGCGGCGACCGTATCATCGAAGCTTTCCGCCGTCATGAATATGACATCCTCCTGGGGACTCAGATGGTCGCCAAAGGCCACGATTTCCCCGGCGTCAGCGCCGTCGGCATCTTATCGGCCGACAGCCTGCTCAATATCCCGGCCTACTGGGCTGGGGAACGGACCTTCCAGCTCCTGACCCAGGCGGCTGGCAGGGCTGGCCGCGGTGATATCCCGGGGCGCGTCGTCATGCAGACCTACGCGCCGGACCATTACGTCATCCAGTGCGCTGCCCGCCAGGATTACCGGGCCTTTTATGACCAGGAAATCCAGTTCCGGAAAGAATTGGGCTATCCGCCTTTCCAGGAAATGGCCAAGATCTTAGTCCAGGATGAATCAGAAGAACAAGTCTGGCGCAAGGCCAACGACGTCGCAGCGGCCCTGAACAGCTGGAACGGGGACCACGGCGATGAAGTCGCCGTCATCGGTCCTTACGAAGACGTCATCAAGAAGATACGCAATAAATACCGCCTGGTCCTGTCCCTGACCGGAAAAGACCTGACAGCCATCAAAAAAGCCATGCAGCGCATCCCGGCCTGCTGGCAGACCGGCGTCCTCATCGATGTCGATCCCGTATAATCGTGGGGAATCGCACCTGCCTGTTCAGTCCGTCTGGGATGTGAGTACATTCCCACATCGGGCAGGAACGGGCGCCCCACGTGGCGACCCTTACAGTGCAAAATAAAAAATGAAAGAAGCATTCTGAGAAACTTCATGGCCATGGCGCCCTTCAGGATACGTCCGGAACCGCCCTCAGTGTTACTTCTTCCATTGCTGACGATGTAACATAACCTTATAAATGTTGTCAATTACGGCAGGAGAGAAATGGGCTATTTCAAGCAATTCTGATGAATCTATAGCATTTCTGGCGATTTCATACTATAATAGAAAAAAATAAGCATTTTTACTATTACAATGAGGTGAAAGTTACATGGCAGTACTTACTATTATTAAAGCCGGGGATCCCGTCCTGAAAGCGACGGCGAAACCCGTTACGAAAGTGAATAAACATATAAAGAAATTGCTCGACGACATGGCAGAAACGATGTATGCTGCTGAAGGCGTAGGCTTAGCTGCGCCGCAGGTCAATGAATCGCTGCAGCTCATCGTCCTCGACGACGGCAACGGCCTCATCGAGCTCATCAATCCGGAAATCCTGGAAAAATCGGACGAAACCAATGTCGATACCGAAGGCTGCCTGAGCATCCCCGGATATTACGGCAAAGTGGAACGGGCTTCCAAAATCAAGGTCCGTTCGCTGACACGTCACGGCAAGACCGTCATCTATGAACCGGAAGGCTTCCTGGCCCGTATTTTCCAGCATGAAATCGACCATCTCTATGGCCATCTGTTCATCGAAAAGGCGACGGATTTACAGAAAGTAGGGGACTAATGGATAAGTTACGTATCGTATTCATGGGGACGCCGGACTTTTCCGTCCCGTCCCTGGAAAAATTGGCCCAGGCCGGCTATGATATCGCTGCCGTCTACAGCCAGCCCGATAAACAGCGGGGACGCGGCAAGAAGGTGACTTTCTCGCCGGTCAAGGAAAAGGCCCTGGAACTGGGCATCCCCGTCTTCCAGCCTGATTCCATGCGCAGTGACGACGTCATCGAACAGCTCCGCAGCCTGGCGCCGGACGTCATCATCGTCATCGCTTACGGTAAGATTTTGCCGAAAGCTGTCCTGGACATCCCGAAATACGGCTGCCTCAACGTCCACGGCTCGCTGCTGCCGAAGTATCGCGGCGCCGCCCCCATCCAGTACGCCATCAAAGACGGCGAAGCCGAAAGCGGCGTGACCATCATGCTTCTCGACGAAGGCATGGATACGGGGAAGATGCTGAAAAAAGCGGCTATTCCCCTGGATGCCAAGGAAACGACGGGGACCCTCTTCGATAAATTGTCCATCCTCGGGGCCCAGACCCTGCTCGACGTCCTGACCGACCTGGATGGCTATGAAAGCCGCGCCGTCGCCCAGGATGAAAGCCAGGCGACGTATACGGCCAAGATTACCAAGGAAGAAGCCCACATCGACTGGTCCCAGGATGCGGCCGTATTGGAACGGCTCATCCGGACGCTGGATCCCCATCCGGGTGCCTATACCATCTGCCACGATGGCAAGCGCCTGAAGATATGGGCAGCCGACGTCGTCGAAGGGACACAGGCTGCGCCGGGGACCGTGTTATCGGTGACTAAGAAACAATTCACCGTCCAGACCGGGAAAGGGGCTTTGCGCATCTGTGAAGTCCAGCCCGAAAGCCGCAAACGCATGGCTGCTGCCCAATATCTGCAAAGCGCAGCCTTGACGGCTGGTGAATTATTATAAATGACTCAGTGCAGAGAAGCGGGACAACTGCCGCAACGAAGACGGTTGCCCTGCTTTTGTGCTGTTCGCTACTGCTTTAAAAGCACAGGGAGGAATCCATGAACGTTCGTGAAATTGCCTTTCAGAGCCTGCTGACTATCTGCCGCGATGAAGGCTATAGCAATATCGTCGTCTCCAAGGCGATACAGACCCATCAATTTGCCGACAGGGACCGGCGCTTCTATACGGAGCTGGTTTACGGCACCTTGCGCTGCCTGAATTATCTGGATTGGATCATATCACAGATCAGTACGCGCAAACTGCAAAAACTCGACCCTGTCTGCCTGGCCATCATCCGCCTGGGCTTATATCAGATTTTCGGCATGACCAAAGTCCCCAAATCAGCGGCCTGCAATGAAGCCGTCAAGATGGCGACGAAATTCGGCAACCGGGGCATGGCCAAGTTCGTCAATGCCATGCTGCGCAACAGTATCCGCCGCCGCAGCCAGTTCGTCATCCCCGATAAGGGCGAAAACATCGTAGCCCACCTGGCCCTGACCTATCATCAGCAGGAATGGCTCGTCCGCCGCTGGATCGAAGCCTATGGCCCGGACGATACGGAACGGCTCTGCCAATATTTCGATACGATCCCGCCGCTGTGCCTGCGCGTCAATACGGCCCAGACCAGCCGCGAAGAGCTGCTGGCCGATTTGGAAAAACAAGGCCTGCCGGCCCGCCCGGCTGCCATTTCACCAGACGGCATCTACCTCGACGGCAATCCCGGCATCCATGAACTGACATGCCTGCGCGATGGCCGGGCCATCATC
This sequence comes from Megasphaera sp., assembly GCF_047831605.1. NCBI lineage: Bacteria > Bacillati > Bacillota > Negativicutes > Veillonellales > Veillonellaceae > Megasphaera > Megasphaera sp. Next base: position 41,689 of record NZ_CP181255.1, read on the forward strand.
CAGGACGAACCGTCCCAGCTGGTAGCCCATATCGTCGATCCTCAGCCGCACGAAGTCATCTTCGACGTCTGCGCCGCTCCCGGCGGCAAGACGACGCACCTGGCCACACTGGGCGGCCCGTCCTGTGTCGTCTACGGCGGCGATATCCATGAGCATAAACTGCGGCTCATCGAATATAATGCCCAGAAACTGGGCCTCAAGAATGTGCGGACCCTGCTCCAGAACGGCTGCACCATCGGCCAGAAGTACGCCGGCAAAGCCGACCGGGTCCTGGTCGATGCCCCTTGTTCGGGCCTCGGCGTCCTGCGCCATAAGATCGACCTGCGCTGGCGCAAGAATCCCAGCGACCTGCGCACCCTGCCGGCCCTGCAGCGGCGCATCCTGGACAGTGCATCCCAATGCGTCCGTCCTGGCGGCATCCTGGTCTACAGTACCTGCACCATGAATGATGATGAAAACAGCCGCATCGTGGCTGCCTTTTTGAAGAATCATCCGGAATTCCACGTAGAAAACGCGACGCAGTGGCTTCCCGTTCCCGGCCATGAAGGGCCTTTCATCCAGCTCCTGCCACAGCGCGACGGCCTGGATGGTTTCTTCATTGCCCGCATGAAAAAGGAGGGCTGACATGAGTAATGTATTTGATATGACCAAAAAGGAACTCCAGGCGTTCCTCGTCGCCCAGGGGATGAAAAAGTTCCGGGCCGACCAGATTTTTCATTATATTTATAAGCAAAATATCTTTTCCTGGAATGATATGGTCCTACTGCCCAAGAAAGACCGGGAACAGCTGAAGGAAGTGCTGCCAATCTATTTCCCGGAAGTCGTGTCCCGCCTGGACGCCCCGGACGGACAGACAGTGAAGCTCTTATTGCAGCTGGCTGACGGTGAGACCGTAGAAACGGTCCTCATGAAGCACGACTATGGCAATTCCATCTGTGTATCGTCCCAGGTCGGCTGTGCCGTCAACTGCGCCTTCTGTGCGTCCGCCAAGAATGGCTTCGTCCGCAACCTGTCGGCTGGCGAAATGGTCGCCCAGCTCCTGGCTTTCCGCAAATACGTCACGCCGGACCTCCATTCTATCGTCATCATGGGGACAGGGGAACCGCTCCTCAACTACGATAACGTCATCCGCTTCATGAAGCTCATCCACGAAAAGGATACGCTCTATCTGGGCTATCGCAACATGGCCTTGTCGACGTCGGGCATCGTCCCCAAGATGTACGACCTGGCCAAAGAGGGCATGCCCATCACCCTGGCCGTATCCCTCCACGCGCCGAACGATGCCTTGCGGCGTCGCATCATGCCGATTGCCGAGAAATATCCCCTCGACGAAGTCCTGAAGGCGGCCCGCCACTATTTCGATGTCACTGGCCGGAAGGTCACCTTTGAATACATCCTCATCAAGGGCCTGACTTGTACCAACGCCTGCGCTAAGGAACTGGCCCGTCTCCTGGGTGGTCAGAACATCCTGGTCAATGCCATTCCCATCAACGACAACTACGACGTCGGCCTCTACCGGCCCGATGAAAAGACGATGAATGAATTCGTCACGTATTTGCAGCGCCACGGCGTTTCCGTCACTCTGCGGCGGGAAATGGGCAGCCAGATACAGGCCGCCTGCGGCCAGCTGCGCATAAAACGCGAAAAAATTTGACAGGTGACGGCGAATATGATATGAATTAATGTGTACCTATAACGAAACACCGTGAGAGGACGTGAGAATTTGGGCACATACGGTGAATCCAAAATCGGCCTGGTTCGGAAAGTGAATGAAGATTCCTTTTATATCAGCCACGAGAAAAACGTACTGGCCGTAGCCGACGGTATGGGCGGCTATGTAGGCGGTGAAATCGCCAGCAAGACGGCCGTAGAAGCGATAGCTTATTATTTCAAGAACTTTAGTTATGCAGCACCGGTACAGCTGGAGAAAGCCATTCAATATGCGAATTCCAGCATCCTCAGCAAGACCTTGATCGACCCTTCGCTCAAGGGCATGGGGACGACCGTGTCCATGGTGACCCTGGCTCGTCATATGGCCTTCTGGGGCCACGTCGGTGACAGCCGCATCTACTTATACCGCGACGGGGAATTCAAACAGATTTCCGTCGACCATACGATCGTCCAGGTCCTGCTCGAAAAGGGCAAGATAACTGAAGAAGAAGCGATGGATCATCCCCAGCGCCATGTGCTGACCAGAGCCGTCGGCGTCGATGAGAACTTGGTCGTCGACAGCGGAGCCTTTGAAGTACAGCCGAAAGATCGCATCCTGATTTGTTCCGACGGCTTGACATCATTCATCCAGAAACAGGAACTCTACGATGCTATCGGCGATTACCGCCGGACAGAACGGGAAATCATCAATGATCTCTTTGCCCGCGTCTATGAAAACGGGGCGAAAGATAATATCACGGCAATTTTAACAACCATATAATCGGGAACGACTATGAAAGTGGTGGAATAGCTAAAAATGATTGGTCATATCTTAGATAACAGATACAAGATATTGGAAAAAGTAGGCACAGGCGGCATGGCCAGCGTGTACAAAGCACAGGATATCCTCCTGGACCGGATCGTCGCCGTAAAAATACTTCATTCAAAATACGGCAACGACCACGATTTTGTCGTCCGCTTCCGCCAGGAAGCCCAGGCGGCTGCCAAATTGTCACACCCCAATATTGTCAATATATACGACGTCGGCTACGATGAAAATGTCCATTACATCGTCATGGAATTCGTGCGCGGCGAAACGTTAAAAGAATACATCGAAAAACACGGCCACCTGCCGATCAACACGTCGATACAGATTGCCTTCGATATCGGCGAAGCCCTGGAAAATGCTCATGCCAACGGCATTGTCCACTGCGACATCAAGCCTCATAATATCCTGGTCACCGAGACAGGACGCATCAAAGTCGCCGATTTCGGCATCGCCCGGGCTGTGAATTCCGTCGAAAACAGCGACCGTACCGTCCTCGGCTCAGTCCATTATTTTTCACCGGAACAGGCCAGTGGCGGCCATATCGACGAACGGACGGATATTTATTCCCTAGGCGTCGTCATGTATGAAATGATGACTGGCGTCGTCCCTTTCCAGGGCGATACGGCCATCAGTATCGCCTTGAAGCACGTCCAGGACGATATTCCCTTGCCGACGAAGTACAACCGCCGTATCCCGCGGCTCGTCGAACAGGTCATCCTCAAGGCCATGGCCAAGAACCCGGACGACCGCTTCCAGTCCATCGGCGAGATGATGTCGGAACTGCGCCTGTCCCAGGGTTTCATCAATACCAACGGCGCTCGGCCGATCATCAGCAAGGGTCCGTATAACTTCGGCACGCAGAAATTACAGCCTATCAAGGAAAAGGACCTGCCCGAAGAAGAACCGAAAGAAAAGAAGAAGAACCCCTTCACGCGGTTCATGGATTCTATCAGCAATCATTCGCAGAAAACTATCATCATCGGTATGCTCGGCGTCTTCCTCGTCGCCTTTGTCTGGGCCTTCTTTTCCTTTGGGAATTTTTGGAGTACCGAAGACATTACCGTACCGGATGTGACGGGTAAACAGGTCGAAATCGCCAAGAAGATACTGAAAGATAAGAAACTCGACGTTTCCGTCAAGGAAGTGGAAAGCGACGAAGTGCCAGTCGGCGAAGTCATTTCCCAGACACCGTCTGGCGGAGCCGTCGTCAAGGCCAACCGGACCATTTACCTGACCGTCAGCAAGGGGAATAAAGGTGAAGAAGTCCTCATACCGGACCTGCGGAGCCTGACCCTCGATGAGGCCGAAAAGAAACTGAAGGAAAGCGGCCTGTCTGTGGGCAAGGTGCGCTACAAAGAGAGCGCTCAGTATGCCGACGGGACCATCATCGACCAGGACCCGGAATCGCCGAAGAAAGTCGAAAAGGGGACGAAAGTCGACCTCGTCGTCTGCCGTAAGAGCGAAGCCGAAAAAGAAGCAGAAGCGGCCAAGAATGAAGCCCCTAATACGAGCGGCATGAGCCTCGATGCGGCCGTGAAGGCCCTGGAAAGCGCCGGCTATTCCGTCGGCAGCGTGTCCAACCTCGATTCGTCGAAGGACAGCTCTCAGGCCGTCGTCACGGGCCAGACGTCGGAAGACGGCAAGGTCGTCAACTTGTCCGTCGAATATCCGTCGTCCCAGAGCAGCCAGAGCTCGCCGTCGAGCAGCTCCGGCGGCTCCGATGGCAGTGCCAATAACCAGGAACCGGCCGGGACGCCTCATTACGGGACGGTCAATATCAGCGTACCGTCTGGCGCTTCCAGCCAGCATGTCCAGATCGTCGTATCCGACGACAATGGCTCGCGCGTCGTCTATGACCGCAGCCAGGCCGGCGGCGACAACATCTCTAAGAGCGTCAGCGGCACGGGCAAGACGAGAGTCAAAGTATACATCAACAATTCGTTAGTACAGGACCAGTATATCTAAGGGGAGGAACATGACAAAAGGACGCGTCATCAAGAACTATAACGGCTATTATTACGTCGATGTCGGCCGGGAAGGGCTCATCGAGTGCCGACGCCGCGGCAAATTGCTGAAAGCGAAGATCCTCGTCGGCGACGAGCTGGAAATCACCGAGCTGGGCCAGGACAAGGGCGTCATCGAAGCCCTGCTGCCCCGGCGCAACCAGATACGCCGGCCGGCCGTGGCCAATATCGACCAGCTCCTGGTCATCATGGCGGCCAAGTCGCCGGATCCGAACCAGTTCCTCGTCGATAAGATGCTCATGACCTGTGAATACGGCGGCATCCATCCGACGCTGTGCTTCAATAAGTGCGACCTGGACCGGGAGACGGCCGAATCCTACAAGGCCTTTTATGAACGCTGCGGCTATGACGTCTATCTCGTGTCGGCCAAGACCGGCGAAGGCCTCGATACCCTGCGTAATCTGCTGCCCCACCGCATGACGGCCTTTTCCGGCCCGTCGGGCGTCGGCAAGTCGAGCCTGCTGTCCCAGATCCTGGGCCGGGAAGACTTGTCCGTCGGCGCCGTCAGCGAAAAGATCAAGCGCGGCCGCCATACGACACGCCATTCGGAAATCATGCGCCTCGACAGCGATACGTATGTCGTCGATACGCCGGGATTCAGCTCTCTCGACTTCGAGCACCTCGACCCGAAGGAAGTCCTGCGCCTCTTCCCGGACATGCTGCCCTACAGCGGCGGCTGCAAGTTCTCGTCGTGTCTCCATCTGTCCGAACCGGAATGTACGGTCAAACAGGCCGTCGCTGACGGCCATATCCAGAAAGAACGGTATGACACATACTGTAAGATACTCACTTCCATTGCAGAAAGGAAACGATAGTCATGGTAACCATTTGCCCATCTATATTATCGGCGGACTTCTCCCGCCTGGCTGAAGACATTCAGGACGTCGAACGGAAGGGGGCAGATTGTATCCATCTCGACTTGATGGACGGCCATTTCGTGCCGAACCTGACCTTTGGCGTCCCCGTCGTCAAGGCTCTGCGTAGCTGCACCAAGCTGCCCTTCGATGCCCATCTCATGGTAGAACATCCGGAAACCTACATCGACGGCCTGGCTGCTGCCGGTGTCCAGTACGTCACGGTCCATCAGGAAGCCTGCACCCATCTCGACCGGGTCCTGCAGCAGATCCACGAAGCAGGCATGAAAGGCGGCGTCGCCCTCAACCCGGCGACCCCCGTATCGACTTTGTCCTGCCTGGCCGGGCAGCTGGACATGATCCTCATCATGAGCGTCAACCCCGGCTTCGGCGGCCAGAAGTTCATTCCTTATGCCATCGATAAGATCCGCCAGGCCAAGGCGCTTCTGGAACAGGCCGGCAATACGACGGCTGTCATCGAAGTCGATGGCGGCGTCAATGCCAAGACCGTCCAGGCCGTCAAAGACGCCGGTGCGACCTTCCTCGTCGCCGGCAGTGCCGTCTTCGGAGCTGACGACCGGGCCGCTGCCATCGCGTCCTTGCGATAAGGACTTGTATTTCTTCTTTTCATGTGCTAAAATCATACATGTAGTTCAAATGAATAAGGATAGTCTTTGAGGCAAGGTGAGAAAGCGGCGCTTTCAATTCCTGACCGGCGGTGACAGTCCGCTAACCCGCAAGGGTTGAACCGATGCAATTTCGGTACCGACAGTACAGTCTGGATGGGAAAAGACGACAGATTGTGTTTTTGTTGCGCTCAAAAGGCTATGGGAATCTTACGTCCATAGCCTTTTTTTATCTTGCGAATCTGAATAGAAGGGAAGGAATACATTGGAACCGGCAGAGTATATGAAAAAAGCCCTGGAATTGGCAAAGACCGCCCTGGGCTATACGACACCCAATCCTGCCGTCGGCTGCGTCATCGTCAAAGATGGCGAAATCGTCGGCACGGGATACCATCATAAGGCCGGCACGCCTCATGCCGAAGTATGGGCATTGCGTGAAGCTGGCGAACGGGCGAAGGGGGCTACGGTCTATGTGACCCTCGAACCTTGTGCCCATTACGGGAGAACGCCGCCTTGTGCCCGGACCCTCGTCGAAAAAGGCGTCGGCAAAGTCGTCATGGCCATGCTCGACCCCAACCCCTTAGTGGCTGGCAAGGGCGCGGCTATCTTGCGTAAAGCCGGCATCGCCGTCGAAGTCGGCCTTATGTCGAAAGAAGCGGCTCAGCTCAATGAAGTCTTCATCAAGAACATGATGGTCCAGAAGCCGTTCATTGCCATCAAACTGGCACAGAGCCTCGATGGCCGCACGGCCTCGCGGACTGGGAAATCCCAGTGGATCACCAACGAATGGGCCCGCAGCTACGGCCACTATCTGCGCTCCATCTACGATGGCATTTTGGTTGGCATCAATACGGTCCTGACGGATAATCCCCTCCTGACCAGCCGTATCGAACGGCCCGGCCAGGACGCACCGCATCAGCCTGTACGCGTCGTACTGGATACCAAAGGACGGACACCTTTGAATTCACTCGTCGTCACCGATAAGACGACGCAGACCCTTATCGTCACGACGTCTTTGTGCCCCGTAGAGAAGATGAAGGCTTTGAAAAACGCCGGCGTCCGCGTCATCCTGGCTCCGCTCCAGGACGGCAAGACCATTTACTTGCCTGACGCCTTGCAGCTCCTGCATGATGAAGGACTGACCAGCATCCTCGTCGAAGGCGGCAGCACCATCCAGGGGAGCTTCTTCGATGCCCGTCTGGTCGATAAGATTTATGCCTTCGTCGGCGACAAGGTTATCGGTGGTACTGGCGCTTTGCCGTCGGTAGGCGGCTGCGGCGTCGATGAGCTCGATGAATGTATGCCGCTGGTCTATGATTCGGTAGAGCTCCATGAAAATAACATATTGATTACGGCATATAATGCCAATAGGGAGGGTGCCTATGTTCACTGGCATCATTGAGGAACTGGGGACGATTGCCCATATGGACCGCCGCCCCGATTCCATCCGCCTGACCATTCAGGCACACAAAGTATTAGAAGGCACGCAGCTCGGCGACAGCATTGCCGTCAACGGCGTCTGCCTGACCGTCACGGATATGACGGACTCGACCTTTTCGGCCGACGTCATGCATGAAACCATGCGCCGCTCGTCGTTCAGCACTATCAAGAGCGGTTCCCAAGTCAACCTCGAACGGGCCATGCAGGTCGGCGGCCGCCTGGGCGGTCATATCGTCAGCGGCCATATCGACGGCATCGGCCACGTCGCCCGCATCGCAACCGATGGCATTGCCCGGGTCATCACCATTTCCATCCCCAAGGACATGGAGCCGTTCATCGTCGAAAAAGGCTCTATCACCATCGACGGCATCAGCCTGACTGTCGTATCCGTCGGCAGCAGCCAATTTTCCGTTTCCATCATTCCCCATACCATGGCCAATACGACGCTCATGGATAAGCATCCGGGCGCTATCGTCAACTTGGAAACGGATGTCATCGGGAAATATGTCCATAGCTTTACCGTCGGTCATCCGTCGTCGGCGTCTTCGGGCCTGACGATGGAAAAACTGCTGGAAAATGGATTTTAACATAATATTTCAGAATAGGAGTGTTTTACAATGGTACAAGTCAAAGAAGGTAAATTAATCGGTTCTGGTGCGAAGTTCGGCATCGTCGTCGCACGTTTCAACGAATTCATCTGCAGCAAGCTCCTCGGCGGCGCTTACGACGCTCTCCATCGCCATGGCGTCGATGACGCAGACATTACGACGGCCTGGGTCCCGGGCGCCTTTGAAATCCCCCTGATCGCCCAGAAAATGGCAGAATCGGGCAAATACGACGCCGTCATCTGCCTCGGTGCCGTCATCCGCGGCGCTACCAGCCACTATGACCTCGTCTGCGGTGAATCGGCCAAAGGCATCGCCCAGGCATCCCTCAAGACGGGCATCCCCATCATGTTCGGCGTCATCACGACAGAAAACATCGAACAGGCCATCGAACGGGCTGGCACAAAAGCCGGCAACAAAGGCTTCGACGTCGCTACTAGCGCCATCGAAATGGTCAACCTCATCAAAGAATTATAAACACAAGCGAAGTTATAAAAAGGGCTGTCTCTCCGGGCGGATGCTGGGAAAGGCAGCCCTTGCTTTATTGAACTGCGGCTGGCTGTACTTTGACCGGGCGATATGGTACAATGTTACATAGTTATGAATGCGTATCAGACATAAATATTGAGAGAGAAGGAGCGCTGCCCATGAGCTCTTTAGCTATATTGATTTTGACAAAAAATGAAGAAGACAATATCGTCGACGTCGTGGAAAATGCCAAGAAATGCATCCCCGAAGTCCTGGTCATCGACTCTGGGAGTACTGATAAGACCGTAGAACTGGCCCAAGCCCATGGGGCAAAAGTTTGCTTCCGTGCCTGGACCGACGATTTCGCAGCCCAGCGCAATTTCGCCTTGGAACAGACCACAGCGGACTGGGTGCTGTATCTCGATGCCGATGAACGGCTGAATGACGAACTTATTGCGGATATAAAACGCGTCATTGAAAATACGCCCATGGATACACAATATGCCATTACCCGTAAGTCCGTCGCTTTTGGCGTCACTTTCAATCATGGCGTCCTCGACCCGGATCATGTACGGCGTATGTTTCCGCGGACGACTGTTTCCTGGGTCAATAAAGTCCACGAACATCCCGAATGCGATTTGCCGGACAAACGGTTGAAAGGCTATATCGAACATCATACCTATCGTGACTGGCATGAATGGGAAGAAAAACTGTGCTTATATACGACGATTTGGGCCGAAGATGCCTATAAACGGGGAAAACGGACTTCGATGCTAGGCATCCTCATGCACAGCATCGGTGGCTTCTTCAAGATGTTCGTTCTCCGCAAAGGCTTCCTAGATGGAGGCATCGGTTCGTATTTGTGCTGCACTCATTTTTTCTATACCATGTTGAAATATTTGAAATTGCATGAATTGCAACGGATTCATCAGAGCAAATAAATTTTATAAAGAGGTGATAGTTCGTGTTTCTAAAAAAATTTAGTGTCAAAAATTTCAAGAATTTTAAAAATACTTTTACCATTGATTTTTCGGATGTCAAGGACTATCACTATAGCACACAATGCATTTCACAAGGGCTCATCAAAAATGCCATCATTTATGGCAAGAACGCTGTAGGAAAAACGAATTTTGGTTTAGCTATCGCCGATATTACCTATCATTTAGTGGATAAAAATGGCATTGCAAAATCGATTATTAACTACTGCAATGCCGATGCGGATTCGGATGTCGTTTCTTTTTCCTACGTTTTTCAACGGGAACACGATGAAATTACTTATAAGTATAGCAAGAAGACGGCCAAAGAACTCGTTTTAGAAGAGTTGTGGCTGAACGACCGATTGGTTTTTTCCTTTGATTATAGCAAGCAAACGGGAGATTTCAGTCACTTGAAAGAATATCAGCTTGATACATTGAACTGGGAATTTCGCGATAGCGGCATTTCTGTTTTACGATATATGGCGAATAATTTACCTCTTGACGGAAAAAATCCTGTCAAGGAAGTCATGAAATTTGTCAGCGGTATGCTGTGGTTCCGCAGCCTAGGAAATAATAACGAATTTGTTGGCTTCTCTACGGTGACCGAATCGATGGCCGACTATATCATAAAAAATGGATTTGTTCATGAATTTGAGGAATTCCTGAATACCTATGGTGTCCATGAGCAAATCTGTGCGGCTTCGCAGGCAGATGGCAAAAAAAGCCTGTTTTTCAAGCATACACGGCTCGTGCCTTTCTTTGAGGCTTCTAATGGGACGTGTGCGTTACTGACCTTCTTTTATTGGTATAAGCAGTCCGAGCATATCAGCTTTTTGTTTATTGATGAATTTGATGCTTTTTACCATTATGAATTAGCTGAAAAGATTGTCAAATTACTGGAAGAAAAATTCCCGATTCAAACCATCCTGACGTCGCATAATACTGGCTTACTAAGTAATCGCATCATGCGGCCTGATTGCTATTTCTTACTGCTTCCTGATAAAATCATCTCCCTTGCCAATGCAACGGATAGGGAATTACGGGAAGGCTATAATTTGGAAAATTTGATGAAGCATGGTGAATTCGATGAATAAAAAAATTTGGCAGTGCCTGTCTGTTATGTATTTATGAATATAATCTGAAAATGATTGAATAGCTGAATCGAAAATAGATGCGCGTGGCTATTTGGGCAACAAAGGCTTCGACGTCGCTACCAGCGCCATCGAAATGGTCAACCTCATCAAAGAATTATAAAAGCAAGCGAAATCACAAAGGGCTGTCTCTCCAGGCGGATGCTGGGAAAGGCAGCCCTTGCTTTATAGAACTGCGGCCGGCTGTACTTTGACTGGGCGATATGGTACAATGTAACGTAGTTATCAATGCGTATCAGATAGATGAAAATGTAGAAAATAGCCATAATCCGTAAATAGGATGGTCAAAGAGGCAGTGAATTTAATGGACGAAGAAAATGTAGGATTACACGAGTTTGTGGAAGTTAAGCTAAAAAATAAAAACTGTAGTTATAATAGGCATGTTAAACTTGAAGTAAGAATCGGAGATAATCTTTGTATAAAAACTGGCGAATTTAATAAATATTATAGACTGATTGATAGAGAAAAAGATAGATATCAAGAAGTAATTCGAAATGCTGATGAGAAATTAATCCATAGCTGTATAGAGCCACTTTCGAAGCACATAAATCATGGCAGTGCTAACAAGAAAAAATGATATCTTTGATGACAAAAGATTGCAGTATCTAAGGCTGTATATGGTTTTTCTATATTTTACTGAAATGAATATATTCGAATACTGACAATAAGAAGGGATTGAATTTTAATGGAGTCACAAATTCCATTGGCTTTGAGACAATATGGATTAGGATGTATATTGATTTTATATAGTTTTTCTTTATTTGGTAATATCTCCACTGCAACCTATAATATTACACTTGGTATTTTAAGTATATTTTTATTTGCAGTCTATTTTAAAAAATATATAATGCATAGAAAATACATATTTAGAAGAGATGGCTTTGTTGCACTTTATTTAATTTTTGTAGTTTCATTAATTTTTGCAGCTATAGGGTTAGGACAGGAAGCCTCTATAAAATATACATTCAATTATATTTTATTTTCTTTGCCTCTTTGGGTTTTATTTTTCCTTTTAACTCTTGATTCAAGGTATGTTACTTTTATTCAAATCGGAATTTTGATAGCTGGATTATATTATTTGATACAAGTCATTTCGCTTGGAAATTTGGTATTTACTGAGCGAGTATCTGTTTCGTTTAGTACTGCAAATCGATTTGCCATGGCTTTAGAAATAATACTTCCATTCTTTAGTTTATCTCTTTATCATTTTAGTAAATTTAGGAGAAAGCATCCTGCTTATTTTATTACTTTTATGATTTTGCTTATTGCAACGTTGGGGTTATTTGTTGCCTTGTTGGCAACTCAATCCAGAGGTGGAATCGCGGCCTGCGGAGTAGGTTTCTTAGCTGTTTTATTACTATGGATATTCCAAAATAAATATTCTTTTCGGTTGGTAAAGAAGTTATTTCTTTTTTTCACAATATTAATCGTTTTTGCTTCAAGTAGTATATTTATTACATTGCATGTCGCACATCGGCCTTATGATCAGGAAAGACTTTTATTGTTACAATCAACATTCCATATGTGGGAAAATCATAAATTATTTGGTATCGGGATGGGAAATTGGCAAAAGGAATATCAACAACACTATATATTGCCTCAAGCTAAGGAACCAACCTTGCCTTTTCCACATAATAATACAGCATCATTTTTTTCTATGTCTGGAACAGTAGGGGGAATAGGTTACTTAATTTTTAGTTTAGGTAGTATGGTGTTTTTAATAAAGAAGATAGATGAAAGACCAGATAATTATTATGTTTATGCTATGCTATGGGTTTGTGTTGCTATATTTTCTCATGGTATGGTGGATAACACGTTATACAATAAGGACATTACGAGAATGTTTTATGGCATGTGGGGAATTACTATGGCGTCTCTTTATCTTCCACTAGTAAAGAAATGAGGATTTTATGAGTACATTGACAATTGTAATATTAACTAAAAATGAGGAAACATATATTGAAAATGCGATTAAAAATGCAAAAAAATGCACGGACGATGTGTTGGTTATTGATTCGGGGAGTACAGATTCTACGATAAATTTAGCATTAAAAGAGGGCGCAAGGACTGTTTTTCATGAACTGAATGATGATTTTGCAGCTCAACGAAATTTTGCTCTTACGCAAACTGATTCTGAGTGGATTATGTACCTTGATGCCGATGAACGCCTTGATAAAATTTTATGTGAATATATAACAAGTATTGTTCAGAGTAATAATAAAGCACGTCAATATGGCATGGAAAGGTATATGCTTTTTAACGGATATGAATTCCATCATGGAATTTTTTCTCCAGATTGTGTATACAGATTGTTTCCAAGGGATAAGGTACATTGGGTTGGTAAAGTCCATGAGCATCCAGAATGTAATTTACCTAAAGAAATACTGAAAGGTAAAATGCAGCATTATACTTATAAAAGCTGGCATCAGTGGCTAATGAAGGCAGATTATTATACAACAATTTGGGCGGAAGAAAGATATCAGCAAGGAAAAAGAGTATCTTTAGGAACAGCCTTTTTACATGCAAGTTTAGGCGCCTTGAGAGCTTTACTTATCAAAAGAGCTTTTTTAGATGGTTGGATGGGAATTATTTCATGTGGGCAGCATGGCTTTTATACTATGCTTAAATATGTGAAATTGTATGAATTGCAGAAGAAAAATGAAAAGGATTGAAAATGGAAAAAATTACGCTTGCTTTAGCAGCTGATAATAATTATGCGCAACATTTGGCAGTAGCCTGTGCATCAATTTTGAAAAACACCTTGCATCCAGAAAAAATATATTTCTATGTTTTGAATGATGATATTTCATCAGAAAATCAAGACTTAATTATGCAGACTGTACATGATTTAAAAGGGGAAGTTCGGTTTATTTCAGTAGATAATAAAAAGGTTCATGGCTTTACTAGTGGTCATATTAGTAAAGCTGCTTATTTGCGACTTACTATTGATCAAGTGCTTCCGGAAACTGTCACTAAGGTTATCTATTTTGACACAGATTTAGTCGTATTAGATGATGTGGAGAAGTTATGGAACCTTTCCCTAGAGGGGAAACCACTAGGCGCAGTTTGTGATTTTGGCATTATGAAATCCAAAAGGATGCGGCGGCAAAAGTTTGAGACGTTAGGATTGCCGGAGGGAGACCCTTATTTTAATTCAGGCGTTCTTATCATGGATTTACAACAGTGGCGGCAAAAAAGATATGGAAGCTTAGTTATTGGTACGGTAACTCAACATGCTTTCCGTCATCACGATCAAGATGGCCTGAATAAGGTTTTTATGAACAATTGGAAAAACATCCCGCTTAGATGGAATGTTATTCCGCCTGTATTTACGATGCCCTTAAAAGTATTATGTCATACTTCATTAAGGGTAAAGGCTTTAGAGGCTATGAAAAATCCGGCTGTTTTTCACTGGGCTGGAAGATATAAACCTTGGGAATTCCCTTTGGAGGGGCCTTTCAATCATTTATATTATAGTTATCTAAAATGGACAACTTTTAGAGACCATCCAATGCCGCAGCCTAGTGCAGATATGAAGGGAAAATCAATTAAAAGGCAAAATTTACGCATGAAGTGGGCAGGCTTTTGGAAAAAAAATTTAGGGTAAGAGAGCGCGAAAGTCAATGGAATTGAATCATTTTATAATCAATGCTATAAATGCAAAAGAACGGCAACATAATATCTCTTCGGTATTTCATAGACTTGGATTGGAGCCTGGATTTTTTCCAGCAATTATGGGAAATCAATTGACTAAAGATCAAATAGGTCATTATGTAGATGATGGAGGGCTCCTTACTTTAGGTGAAATTGGCTGTGCATTATCCCACTTATCTATATACAAGAAATTTTTACAGACAAATGAAAAATATATTTTTGTCTTTGAAGATGATGTTGAAATACGGGATGATTTTCCTCAATTAGCGCCTGCAGTGGCGAATTTTATAGGTAATCAAAAGAAAGGAGCTGTTTTACTTTTATATAAAGCAAAAGCACATACAAGAAAAGTTCAATCTATCGGACAATCTTCCGTTCATATTCTTCGTTCCATGGCTGGTTCAGCAGCCCATGGCTATGTCATTAATCGTGTTGCTGCTGAAAATATTTTGAAAGCACAGACCCCTTTGGCTTTTGAGATTGATGCATGGGCATTATATTATAAGCTATTATATTTGGATATTTTTTGCCTGGATCAGAACGTTGTTTTTTTAAATCAAGAGTTGGCTAATGCCTCTCTTATTGATGCAGTAGATAATCGTCATACAGGTTCGTCTAGAGACATTAAAAAAATTAAAGACTATTCTTTTCAACGCTTACTTCGACGATATTCTTGGGAAAAAAGATTATTTGTTGAATATAAACGACTTGAACGCCATATTGATTCGCTTTTTTATGATGAAGATTATTGAGGAGAGGCTATTATATGTCACATATTAAAATATTTATTGACGGTATTATGCATTTAGGGGACATGATTATGTCTTCCTCGGTTATCCCTGTTTTAAAAAAAGCATATCCCGATTCTGAAATTATATATTTGGCAACCGCGAATTTAGCCTATGTAGCTTCATTTTTTGAAGGTATCGATCAAGTCATTCCCTATACGTATCAAAGTAAAGGTGGATATATGGATGTATATCGTATGGGAAAGATGCTCCGTAAATATAACTTTGATATAGGAATTTCTCTTGATCCTCGCGAACGAGTTACTTTAATGAAATGGTTTGCACATATTCCGATTCGAATTAGTATGGAGCAAGCTCTAGGATGGAAATTAGGTTGGGAAAAATGGTTTTATACCAATGATTTATCGTTTTCAGATGGGTGGAATTATAAAGAGCATAGAATGTCGGAAAGTTTTCAACATTTAATGTGTTTATATACGAATGATTCGGAAATGAAATTTATTCCTCCGAGCTTTCGCCCTTCATCTAATGTTGATATGCAAACTGCAACCCAATTATTAAAACCTGCTGGTAATGATAAAAAGAAAATAGCTTTTTGTGTAGCGACGACAGATGGATTTAAAGATTGGCCGTCAGATAAATTTTCTGTTATTGCAGATTGGCTAATAGAAAAATATAATAGTGTCATTATTATGACAGGTATCCCAAAACATACTAATAAAGTTTATCAAATTATTGAATATATGAATCACAAAGATTCATGTATTAATGTTGTTGGTAAAACATCTTTTTCAGAATTAATCGCTTTATTCCGTCAAATTGATTTGGTATTGACTTTGGATACCGGAACGTCACATATTGCAGGTGCGGCGGGGTGTCCGGTTATTACTATCTTTACACATAATTCACCAGCTATATACAAACCGGCAGGGGAATATACAGGAGCTGTTAGTGCATATCTGCCTTGTTCGGGAAAACATATTTGCATTGGGCCACGCAAATGTAAGAAAAATGATTGTGTAGAGGCGGTAACTGTATCTATGGTTCAAAAAGAAATATCTCGTATAATGGAGATGATATGAGTGAAATCGTTTAGCGATAACTTTTTTAGCAAAGACAATTTTATTACTACCCAATATGACTATAATTATTTGAAAGAATCTCAGCCAAGTTGCCATATTTGTTATAATGTTAATAATCAATTTATTCACATTATGGGAGTTTCTATTATTTCTGTTTTGGAAAATAATAAAGAAATGAACTTTACATTTTATGTTTTTACGGATAGTTGTGATAGGGAAAACCGAGAAAAAATTAGAACTTTGGCTCAAAAATGGAATTGCAGATGCGTTGTGTATATTTTGAACATGAAGCCATTTGAGGACTTTCATATTAAGGTTTCTCGTTTTTCAAGAATTACATATGCACGATTATATATGCCTAAGGTGTTGAAAGGAAAGGTAAAGAAATATATTTATCTTGATGCCGATACAATGTGTGTCAATTCTATTCAGCCATTATGCCATTTAGATATGAATGGTACACCCATGGGGGCTGTATCGGAACGAGATTCAGCGATTACTTATCGAGCGGACTTTTTAAAATTAAAGAGTGGAAAATACTTTAACGATGGGGTTATGGTTGTTGATGTAAATTCATGGGAAAATGCTTCTATTACAGAAAAGGCATTTTCATATCAAAATGAACCGCGTGAACGTTTTTTAGGGCAAAGTCAAGATGTTTTAAATCTTGTTTTTGATGGAGCTAATTATCACTTACCTGCTTGCTACAATGTTTACGATGGCGGTGCATATGACCAAGGTGATAGCGTTTTTATTCATTGGACGGGGCGCCGGAAACCTTGGCAAATGGTATTGACGGATTTTGACGCACAGTGGCGGAAATACAATGCACTATCGCCTTGGCCTACTATTACTAATATTTTACCGATAAAGAAGCCTGAAAATTATCATGATTTCCAGCAGTGGGGACGATATCAGAAAGCGCATGGAAATATGGCAGGATATTTTAAAGGTATTTTTTGGTATTCATGGTTACGGATTCGTTATAAATTGCATATTTAAATACTTCGTGCTTATAATATAGCCTCTATAGATTCTTATTACAATCTATAGGGGCTATATTTGTAACAAACTCTTTGTTTCTCTTTGTTTTTCAAAAGCATCATAATGGTCTGAATGGAATTTTATGGTATAATAAATATAATGTGCTAAAAGGAAAGTAGGAATTTATATGAATATAGCGATTGCCGGGACCGGGTATGTCGGTCTTTCAAATAGTATGTTGTTGGCACAGCATAATGATGTCATTGCTTTAGATATTATTCCAGAAAAAGTGGCTATATTGAATGAAGGAAAATCGCCGATTATAGATAGCGACATCTCGGCTTTTTTGCAGCGTGATGATTTACACTTCAAGGCGACCTTGGACCCCGTAGAGGCTTTTACGGATGCAGATTTCGTCATTATTTCAACGCCGACTAATTATGATCCGCAGAAGAATTTTTTTGATACGTCTTCCGTAGAAGCGGTCATTGAAGAAGTATTGGATATCAATCCGGAAGCGGCCATGGTCATTAAATCGACAGTTCCTGTCGGCTACACTCAGCATATCAAGGAACGCTACCATACCGACAATATTATGTTTTCGCCGGAATTTTTGCGGGAAGGCAAGGCCCTGTATGATAATCTTCATCCGTCGCGTATCGTCGTCGGTGAACGGTCGGAACGGGCTAAAGTCTTTGCCAATCTGCTGGCCGAAGGCGCGGTGAAGAAGGATATCCCCATGTTGTTTACTGGTTCCACGGAAGCCGAAGCTATCAAACTCTTTGCCAATACATATCTGGCTTTGCGCGTAGCCTATTTCAATGAACTCGATTCGTATGCTGAAATGCGTAGCCTGAGTACGAAGGAAATCATCGAAGGCGTCTGCCTCGATCCCCGTATTGGTGATTTTTATAACAATCCTTCCTTTGGCTACGGCGGATACTGCCTGCCGAAGGATACGAAGCAGCTTTTGGCCAATTATCAGGATGTCCCGCAGAACCTCATTTCGGCCATTGTCGCTGCCAACCGGACGCGGAAGGACCACATTGCCGATATGATCATCGCCAAGAATCCCCGCATCGTCGGCGTCTAT
Organism: Megasphaera sp.; assembly: GCF_047831605.1. Taxonomy (NCBI): domain Bacteria; kingdom Bacillati; phylum Bacillota; class Negativicutes; order Veillonellales; family Veillonellaceae; genus Megasphaera; species Megasphaera sp. The sequence continues at coordinate 59,875 of NZ_CP181255.1, forward strand.
CGGCTGACGATGAAGAGCCATTCAGATAATTTCCGGGCCTCGGCCATCCAGGGTGTCATGAAGCGCATCAAGGCCAAAGGCATCGAAGTAGTCGTCTATGAACCGACCCTGAAAGCGGATGGCTTTTTCCATTCCCGCGTCATCCGCGACTTGAACGAGTTCAAGAAGATGAGCGATATTATTATTTCCAACCGCTGGGCAGAAGAACTTAGCGACGTTCAGGATAAAGTCTATACGCGGGATATCTTTGACCGCGACTGAAAGGGAGTCGATGATAATGACAGATTTTAAACCTTTTGATAGTGCAAACAAAGTCTTGATTACCGGTGCCGCCGGTTTCATTGGATTCCATTTGGCCAAGCGCCTGCTGGCCATGGGGGCCACCATCCTTGGCCTGGATAACCTTAACGATTATTATGATGTTTCCTTGAAAGAAAGTCGGCTGGATATTCTACGCCAGTTCCCGGCATTTACCTTCGTCAAAGGGGACTTGGCTGATGAAAAAGTCGTGAATGATATCTTTACGTCATTTCAGCCGGATATTGTCGTAAACCTGGCGGCCCAGGCCGGAGTGCGTTACAGCATCGACCATCCCCGCTCCTATATCGATTCCAACATTATCGGGTTCTTTAATATCCTCGAAGCCTGCCGTCATCATAAGGTATCTCATTTGCTCTTTGCTTCCAGTTCTTCGGTCTATGGCAATCAGCAGAAGACGCCTTTTTCGACGACCGATAATGTCGACCATCCCATCAGTCTCTATGCAGCGACGAAGAAGTCCGACGAACTCATGGCTTACACATATAGCCATCTTTATGGCATCCCGGCGACAGGGTTGCGTTTCTTTACCGTCTATGGGCCTTTCGGCCGCCCCGACATGGCTTATTTCAAATTTGCCAATAAGATTCGCAGAGGAGAGGCAATCCAGATTTATAATCACGGCGACATGTATCGGGACTTCACCTATGTCGATGATATTGTCACCGGCATTGAACACATGCTGTGCAATCCGCCGAAGAAAAATGAACTAGGCGATTCGTATAAAATCTATAACATTGGCAACCATAAACCGGAACAGCTCATGCATTTTATTGAAGTCCTGGAAAAGGCCCTGGGCAAAACGGCAGAAAAAGAATATCTGCCCATGCAGCCTGGTGATGTATACCAGACCTATGCTGACGTCAGCGAATTACAGCGCGACTTCGATTTCAAGCCGGAAACGACGATTGAAGAAGGGCTGGGGAAATTCGCCCAATGGTATAAAGCTTATTACAAAGTATAAATCCATTATTTTTATGATGAGGTGTTATCGTGTTTGAACAATTTTTTTTATCGATGCAGCAGGATATAAAACTGTTTCTAATTTTTCCTATTTTATGTGCGATATTTCGCGCTGTATTTATTAAAGTCTATTCGCCTTATGAAACGTTGAAAGGACGATGGAATGTCGTATGGCATTGCTTTCGATACGGCTTTTGGTGGGGCATGGATTTTAATGCATATGCATTTTTATTGCCACTTATTTTTGTTTCATTGCCCGGGCTATTTTTTACTTCCTATTATGCACTAGGAAATGATGTAAGGCTTTGGGCTGGCATGATATATGCTATGGTGCTTTATATTGCTTTTATTGGTAAAATGATTTTTTACAATCATTTTCATGACACTTATAATCAGATTTTACGTCTTGGTGGAAAGGCGGAAAAGCATAACTTGCTTGATATTTTTTTTCATCAGGACCATGGACTCTTATTTATACTTATAGGGATTCCTTATTGGTGGATTGTTAAATTTTCTATTCAAGCCTTCCTTTCTTTGCCAAGTGTTAGTTATCCTCATTTTTCCTCCCCTATCCTGGCGTATGGTTTTAATGTTATTGTATGTGTTGCCATTATTTTAGGGTTTTATTGGTTCCGTTATGGAGGAACTTTAAGCCACGACGATAAACCGGAATGGGATACAATTCCCAGCATTGTTAAGAAGGACATTTTTTTTGCTAAAGCTACGGTAGATGATTTAGTCGCCTTGGAACAAGTAAAAAAACACAAATTGAATGATGCTTACAAGCATAGTGATGAAGAAGATTTAACATCTTTAAAGGCTATTCTGCCAGCAGGTCGTGACAATATTGAAAAGTATCCTAATCCCGTATATGCGTTCCAACACCATGCGAAAGGTCCTAGAATCTCTAAACCATCGCATATTTTTCTTCTTGTTGGTGAAAGTTATTTACAGCAGCTATTTGATCCAGCATATGCATGCTTAAATATTACGTCAGGTGGGAAACGGCTAATGAATGATCCACATACGGCAATATTAACCAATTCCCTGTCGGCAGGTATTATTTCGAGACCCTCTATTGTTAGCTTGATGTCAGGTATTTTTGATGCTGGGTTAGAATTAAATGAAAAAGAAACGTTTTGGCAGGGAACAGTACCGACTGCACTGCCTCTTCAGTTGAAAAAGTTAGGCTATACATCGACATACTGGTATGGTGGTAATGTAACTTATGGAAATTTCAATCAGTTTGCTCCTGCTTGCGGCTTTGACCGAGTCATGACGGCTACCGATTTTTGCGGTCCTCATGCTCCCAAGACTTGGGTTGGTGTCTATGATAATGTCTTTTTGGAAAAAGCAGCTGAACTGATTCAGAAAGACAATCCGGACCAGCTATCGTTCCACTTTGTCTACACCACATCTTATCATGGGCCGTTTAAAATTAATTTGAAAAAATACGGCTATGATACAGAAGCTGTTATGCCCAATGCTCCTGAAGATATAAAACAGAGTAAAGAATTGCAAAAAAATCTAGGTACATTTTGGTTATCGGATCAGGCTATTGGGAATTTTATTGACACTATGCGTAAAGTTTACCCAGATAGCTTATTTATTGTTACGGCAGACCATGCTATTACGATGACTCCTTTACAAAAGACGTCCTTAATGAATCGTGATTGCTCTATCCGAGAACGCCATTGTCCGGTATTTATGCTGAATCATCGCGATTTAGATCAAAGCATTTTTGCTGGTAATACTATTGGCAGCCATATGAATATTATGCCGACCATTTTTGAATTAATAGCCCCTAAGGGATTTACGTATTATTCGTTATTTTCTTCTTTAACTGAACCTATTGACCACTTAGTTTCTCCATACCATTGGCTTCGTCCAGATGCTTATGGGACTTTTGAAAATAATTTTTACCAACCATTGGGGGAAAATCACGCCGAAAATGAAATTTGTGAAGGACCTATTCCCTATATCGCAGAGAATGAAGCTTGGAAAAATTTAACTGGCTATATGGTTCGCCATCCTGAATTATTGCAATCTAAAGAGATATTACTTTCAGAAGTAGAGAGAGGGTGAAACAAATGTACTACAAAATGATGTATGAATCGCCGTTGGGTCCGATGATTTTGGCGGCTAGTGATACGGCGCTGGTCGGGGCCTGGTTTGAAGGGCAGAAGTATTGTTATGGTGCCTTGCAGGGGGAAGTCCTGCGTGAAGAGGATACGCCTATCCTGCGCAAGGCGGCGCACTGGCTGGATGATTATTTTGCCGGGCGGATGCCGGCTATCATGACGCTGCCCCTGGCGCCGCAGGGCAGTGCGTTCCGCCGCCTCGTCTGGTATCTGCTCTGCCAGATTCCCTATGGTCAGACGACGACCTATGGTGATCTGGCTAAACAGATTGAAGAACGGACGGGAAAGAAGATGTCGGCTCAGGCCATCGGCGGCGCCGTAGGGCATAACCCCATTTCCATCATCATTCCCTGCCATCGCGTCTTAGGTGCCAATGGCAGAGCCACAGGCTATGCAGGCGGCATCGATAAAAAAATCACCCTCCTGCATCTGGAAGGGGTGGCTGTCAAAGCCTAGATTCACGTGGCCTTTTTGGCCTGTCAGGTGCCGACCAGCGGAAGGCGCAAGACGGTTGCCAAAACGGACAGCAGAGGCTGGACGCCTTGTTCAGGACGTCCCCTACGAAGGCCCCACTTGGGGCCTTTTTTACGAGCTGAGGTTCACTCGAGGCGATGTCGTCATTCTGAGTTTGTTGCCGCAAAGCGGCATTTTGAGTCCGAGGCGAACTGCGAACTGCGGGGCCGTTAGGCCAATTCACAGAATAGTGGACAATGTGGCTATTTCCCTTTATAATATAAATACTTATAGCTATTCTATGAGGTTAGCTGAAAAGGGGGATTTCATCGATGAATTTTAGAAGTACACGATCTGACGAATGTGTTTCGCCGTCTTATGCGCTCCTGCATGGACTGGCTGCGGACGGAGGGCTCTATGTGCCGGAATCGTTCCCGGAAAAGGTCCTGTCCTATAAAGAACTGGCTGGCAAGTCTTATCAGGAGATTGCTGAAGCCGTATTGTCCCATTTCTTTACGAATTTCACGGCAGAAGAACGGAAGCAGATGATTGCTTCGGCTTATAATGATATGACCTTCCGCGATGACCGCATCGTACCGCTCCATTCCATCGATACGGATTTGTCCATTGCCGAATTGTTCCACGGCCGGACGTTGGCCTTCAAGGACCTGGCATTGTCCTTGTTCCCGTATTTACTGACGGCTGCCAAGAAGCAGGAAAAAGAGGACCGGGATATCCTCATCCTGACGGCGACCAGCGGTGATACGGGCAAAGCCGCCCTGGAAGGCTTCAAGGACGTGGCCGGTACGAATATCATGGTCTTTTATCCCAGCGAAGGCGTCAGCCCCATGCAGAAGCAGCAGATGCAGAAGCAGGAAGGGAATAACGTCAAGGTATCGGCCATTTATGGCAATTTCGATGACGCCCAGAGCTTTTTGAAACGCGTCTTTACCAGTGCTGAAGTCAACGCCTATGCCAACGACAAGGGCGTCCTCTTCTCCAGCGCCAATTCCATCAACATCGGCCGCTTGTTCCCGCAGGTCGCCTATTACGTATCGACGTATGTCTCCCTCGTCGATAACGGCGCCATCAGCGAAGGCGAAACGTTCGATGTCATCGTCCCGACGGGGAACTTCGGCAATATCCTGGCTGGCTATTTTGCCAAGAAGATGGGCGTGCCTATCGGCAAGTTGATTTGCGCATCTAACCAGAACAAGGTCCTGGCCGACTTCTTTGAAACCGGCGTCTATGACATGAACCGCGACTTCTACACGACGTCGAGCCCGTCCATGGACATCCTCTTGTCGAGCAATTTTGAACGCTTCTTGTTCTACGTCGCCAAAGAAGATGCCGCCAAAGTGGCCCAGTGGGAAAAGGACCTCCTGGAAACGGGGAAGATGAGCGTATCGGCTGACGAATTGAAGACGCTGCGCCAGGAATTTGAAGGCGGCTGGATTGACGACGATGAAACGAAAGCCGTCATCAACCACGTCTACAATGATTTCGGCTATCTCCTCGACCCGCACACGGCCGTCGCTTACGGCGTCGGCATGAACCGCCATCGCCAGGGCCTCGACGAAGGCCGCCACACGGTCATCATGGCAACGGCTCATCCCTACAAGTTCCCGCCGGTCATCTGCGAAGCCCTGGCCCTGCGTCAGAGCGATGATCCCTTTGACATGCTGGCCGACATCAGCAGTGTCACGGGCATCGCCCTGCCCAAGCCTTTGGCTGACCTCAAGAATAAACCGGTCCGCTTCAGCGACTCCATCGACAAGGAAGATATGAAGAAAGCCGTCTTGTCCTTCGTCGACGCCATTGCGGCCAAGCACTAGGAAAGAGGCTTTGATTTGAGTAGAGGTGTCATTTACGCAATCTTATCGGCTTTGGCCTTCAGTATCCAGAATGTCATCGTAAAAGAATTATCCTATACGACGAGCACTGGAGAAATCGCGTTCTTCCGCGGTTTCCTCAGTGCCCTTCTGATATTAGGGCTCATGCGCATCCAACACGTACATCTGTCGAAGCGGGATATACCGACGCTGACTTTGCGCGGCGTCCTCGGCGGTATCGGCATGATCTGCATTTTCTATGCCCTGCGCGGGATGCCCCTGGCCGATGTATCCATCATTTCCCAGTTGTCGGCGTTCTTCGTCATGCTCTTCGCGGCGATTTTCCTCAAAGAAGTCCTGCCGCCTGGGTCGAAGCTGCCCCTCCTGGTCATCTTCATCGGCGGCTGCCTCGTCGTCCGGCCCTGGAACTTTTCGTCATTCAACGTCTATTCCCTGTTCGCCCTGGGGCAGGCCGTCTTTGCGGCCGGTGCCTATACGACAGTCAGCAAGCTCACCGGGTCCGGACGCCACCATCCTTATGAAGTGGTCCTGTACTTTTTGGTCTGTGCAGCTCTGTCGGGCATCGTCCTCATGGCCCTGACTGATGGCTTTGTCATGCCGGCTCACGGCGACTGGATCTATTACGGCGGCCTGGCCCTGTTCAGCGTCATCGCCCAAATCTGGATGACCAATGCCTATGCAACGGCCAACCCGGTTGTCGTCAGCTTTGTTTCTTATATCGGCGTCTTCTTCAACGCCCTTTGGGGCTTCGTCATCTTTGGCGAAATCCTCACCGGCTTGACCGTCGCCGGCGGTGTACTCATTATCGGCGGTTCCATGTACCTGACCAAGCTCAAGCACGATAAGATTGCTGAAATGGCCAAGATGCAGGAACGGAAGCAGAAAGAGGCATAACATGACTACGAAACAGATTCATGAAACACACATTAAAATCGCCTTTTTTGCCATGCTGCTCATCATGCTGGCCGCTATCTATGTGGCCATCCCGGACTTTTACAGCACGGTCTGGCAGCTGTCGACGAGCGGCAATATGCAGGGGACTATCGACTACCTGCGCTCTTTCGGCGCCTGGGCCGTCCTGGTCAGCATGATCATCGATATCGTCATCAACATCGTCGGCTTTTTGCCGTCTATCTTCATTTCCACGGCCAATGGCGTCCTTTTTGGCGTTGCCGGTGGGACTGTCGTTTCCTGGGTAGCCGAAACAATCGGCGTCATCATCAGCTTTTTCTTCATGCGGACTTTGTTCCGCAACAAGGCCAAGAAGGTCATTGAAAAGAGCAAGATGCTGAGCAAGCTCGACCATTACAGTACCTGGCAGGCCATGACCCTGGCCCGGGCCGTCCCGTATTCGCCGAACGGCCTGGTCACGGCCCTGGGGGCGCTGAGCCGCATCAGCTACCGCGATTATATCCTGGGCTGTTTCATCGGCAAATTGCCGTCTGTCGCCTGTGAGGTCCTGGTCGGGCACGACTTGGTCATGATGGAAGAACATTCCCTGCGCCTGACCATCGTCCTTATCGTCATTGCCATCGTCTACGGCGGCCTGTGGTACTGGCATCGCCGTCAGCAGGCCAAGAAAGTCCTCCACAAGATCGCCGACGACCTCAAAGACGGCGAAGGCCGCAGTTAATTTCAGAAAGGATAAAGTATCATGGAAAAGGAATATAAATTAGCAGAACAATACCATTTGCAGGGCAATAACTGCATCGAATCGGTCCTCAAGACCTGTAACGACACGATGAACCTCCAGCTGCCAGACGTCGCCATCCGCATGGCTTCCGGCATGGGCGGCGGTATTGGCCGGTCGGGCTGTGTCTGTGGGGCCTTGAGCGGTGCCTGTCTGGTCATCGGCGCCCTCGTCGGCCGGCTCACACCCGATGAAAAGCCCTTGCCCGAAGTCTACAAATACACCAGTGAGTTCCATGACCGCTTCAAAGAACACTTCGGCGCCACCTGCTGCCGGGCCCTCAACACCCTCAGTTTCGGAACGCCGGAATACCGCAAGCACTGCATCAAGATTACGGCCACTGCCGCCGACATGGTCTCCGACTTCGTCGCCGAAAAAGGCTTGTTGAAGTGAGGTTAGTGGCTCGTGGTTCGTATAACAAAAAAGGGCCTGTCGCACGTAATCGTGCACAGGCTCTTTTTATGTATGCAAAAACATCATAGCTTTATGGTCGTTCTTCGTGGACGGTTTGCTCGGACTCAGAAGCGGCTTTGCCGCAATAGACTCTGGAAATCAGGCGCAGGAGCGCCAAAAGGCTCCCCTGTGAAGGGGAGCTGGCCGCCAACGGCGGTCTGAGGGATTCTTCTGAAGAGGTTGGCATCGGCCACCTGGCCCCTAGCTGGTTCGCGTGCTCCACTCCTCTTGCCGAGAGTGCCATTTGCTGGCGTGCTGAAACTCGCTGCGCTCAAACAAAGCAGCACGCCGGACGCAAATAGCACGCACGGCATCCGGCACGGCCTACCCGGACCGCGCCGGACCGAGGTCGTTCCCGCAATGTCACCCGCCAGGGGCCAGGCAGCCGTATCCATTAGGGCTGAACAAAAAAATCTGAAAAAAACAAATCCCGGACTGTAAAAAGCCCGGGATTGCGCGTAAAATAGAGTTATGACGACACTAAATACGCATGTCAATTATACAATATGGGAAGCGCCTTATCAACTATCACTTCCCTTGAATATTTCATTTCAGATTCCGGATGACGATCCCGTGCGGTTAGTGAAGCTGCTCATAGAAAGGATGGATTTATCACCGCTGTACCAGACGTATTCTCGTATCGAGAAAAATCAGGCTTCACCACGCCAGTTACTGGCCATCGTTATTTATGCCAGCATGAACCAGATTTTCAGTTCCCGTCGTATTGAATCGGCTTGCCGGAGAGATTTGAATTTTCAATATCTGCTGGAAGGGAAACCCGTTCCCGATCATGCGACTATCGCCCGTTTCCGTTCTCATCATATGGCGGCATGCAGCCGGACCTTGTTTGCCGACATGGATGCCGTCTTGGCTCAGGCCGGGGCCTTATCGCTGAAGAATTTGTTCATCGATGGGACAAAAATCGAATCTGTTGCCAATAAATACACTTTTGTCTGGAAGAAGAGTGTCACGAAACGGCAGGCCAAAGTATTAGCAAAAATTCCGGGCTTTATTCTTAAGACCCAGGAACTCTTTGGCATCCAAGTGCTCCATACACACGCTGTCCATCAGTACCATTTACGGCGGCTGTTGGGGAAATTAAAACGGCTTCAACGAGAAGGACACATCGTTTTCGTCCATGGCAAAGGCCATCGTAAGACGCCATTGCAAAAGGCCATTGAAAAAGCCAAGGATTTCCTGCATAAGACAAAAGAGTACGCCGTCCAGCTTCATTACTGCGGGGACCGGAACAGCTATGCCAAGACCGATATCGATGCCACCTTCATGCATCTGAAAGAAGACGCCATGAAAAACGGCCAGGTCAAGCCTGCATATAATGTACAATATAGCGTGGACGCTGGATTCGTTACCTGGGTCACTGTCGGACCGCAGACTTCAGATTGTACCACCCTGCTGCCTTTCCTCGAAGATTTTCGCAAGCATTTCCCTTTCCAGTATACCCGTATCATTGCAGATTCCGGCTATGAAAGCGAAGAAAATTACACGAAGCTCGCCGAACAGGGGTATGATGCTTACATCAAACCGTCCGACCATGAGCAGCGGAAAAAACGCCGTTTCAAAAAAGATATTGGCAAATTCCAGAATATGGACTATGATGCGAAAAATGATGTCTTTTATTGCCACAATCACCGTAAGCTGACCTGTGTTGGGAAAAAGACCGAAACAACCAGCACGGGATTTAAAATACGCAAAAGCCATTATGTCTGTGAGGATTGTTCGGACTGTCCCTATAAGAAAGGATGCATTCATGGCAATCGCAGCAAGAAGCCGTTGGAAAAAAGGACGAAGCAATTAGAACTTTCTAAAAGGTTCCAAGCCCAACGGGCCGAAATGGAAGCTCACATCAGTTCTCCTACAGGGAAGATGCTTCGAATGAACCGTTCCATCCAGTCTGAAGGCGCTTTTTCCGACATCAAGGCGAATCTGTCGTTCCGGCGTTTTTTGAGCCATGGAACGGAGAACGCCCTGGCAACCAGCATCATACTGGCAATGGCCCACAATGTCTTGACCTTACATCACAAGCTGCAATCCGGCAATTTCGGGACATACCTTTATTCCTTAAAAAAAGTGAAAAAGAGTGCTTGAATAACCATATACATAGCAAAGGCACACGTTTTTTGCCGACTGGATGGCCGGTCTGTTTCGTGTACCTTTTTTACGTTTAGCTAAAAAAAGAGAATAGAACGATGAAATAGAATAAAAAAAGAGAGCTGTCGCACAAAGCCGAAATGGCTTAATGCGACAGCCCCTTTTTTCGTCTGTAGGGGCTCGCACGTGGCGAGCCCGTTTCAGGATATGTTCGATTTTCCCGACATGATAAAGCGTTGGAACCATTTTTCAGGAGCGGGCGCCCCACGTGGCGCCCCTACGCATTTTTGGCGAATCACTAGCCACGAGCCACCATCTCTTACAAGAAGATGTACTTCATGACGAAGATGACGGCCAGGCAGTACATGAGGAGGGAAATCTTTTCCCGTTTGCCTGTGAGCAGGTTGATGACGACATACGAGATGATGCCGAAGGAGATGCCTTCGGAGATGCTGTAGCAGAAGGGCATCGCGATGATGGTGATGTATGCCGGGATGGATTCGCTGAAGTCGTCGAAGTCGATGCCGGCGACGGACGTCAGCATGAGGAAGCCGACGATGACCAGGGCCGGTGCCGTGGCAAAGGCCGGGATGGCCATGAAGAACGGCGACAGGAAGAGGGACAGGGCGAAGAGGACAGCGACGCAGACTGCCGTCAGGCCCGTGCGGCCGCCTTCGCTGACGCCAGTAGCGCTTTCGACGAAGGTCGTCGTCGTACTGGTGCCGATGACAGCGCCGACCGTCGTGGCGACAGCGTCGGCCAGGAGGGCGCCTTTGATGTGCGGCAGGCGGCCCCGTTCATCGAGCATATTGGCCTTGGACGAGACGCCGATGAGCGTGCCCAGGGTATCGAAGATATCGACGAAGAGGAAGGCGAACATGACGACTAAGAAGTCCAGGCTGAAGACGCGGCTGAAGTCGAGCTGGCCGAAGATGGGGCTCAGGCTGGCCGGGGCAAAGGCAGCGGCGCCGCCGGACAGGTCGGGGATGACGCTGAACATCTTCATTTCCGGATTGGGCACGTAGAGGCCGGTCAATTCGCAAAGAATGGCCAGGATCCAGGTAAAGAGGATGCCCCAGAGGATGTTGCCGCGGACTTTCTTGACCATCAGGACGGCTGTGAAGACGATGCCGATCATGGCCAGGAGAACCGTAATGCCGACAGTGTGGAAGGTGCCCGTAGCGGCAGACTGTTTGAACGAGAACAGGGCAATCTTGGTTGCCGGGTTGGCGACGATGATCTGGGCGTTCAGCAGGCCGATGAGGGCAATGAACAGGCCGATGCCGGCAGAAACGGCTTTCTTCAAGGTCATGGGGATGGCGTTGAAGATAGCTTCGCGGACATTGGTCAAAGACAGGATGATGAAGATAACGCCTTCAAAGAAGACGGCGGCCAGGGCCATTTCCCAGGTGTAGCCCATCTGCAGGACGACCGTAAAGGCGAAAAAGGCGTTCAGGCCCATGCCCGGTGCCAGGGCGAAGGGATAGTTGGCGAAAAAGGCCATGCACAGCGTCCCGATAAGGGAAGCCAGGGCGGTTGCCGTGAGGACGGCACCTTTGTCCATGCCGGCGGCGCTCATGATGGTCGGGTTGACGGCCAGGATGTAGGCCATGGTCATGAAGGTCGTGATACCAGCCAGGATTTCCGTGCGGACCGTCGTGCCATTTTCGCTCAAGTGGAAGAAACGGTCGAGGAAGGACGGTTGGTTTTCCATAATACATTCACACTCCTTTAGTAATAAAACAAGTTGACATCCATCCGGAAATACATGAAGCCAAATAGCAGACGACGGACATCAACTGGTATCATTATTATAGGGTGTTCTGCCTTTTTGGGCAACTATTTTGTCAAAAAAAGGAAATCTATGGTACAATGAGTCCGAAAGATAAAAATCTTACGCCTTTACCGATAGGAAGGAGTACATTATGACTATGACACGGAATCTTTTGAAACGGCGTATTGCCGTAGCCCGGGGCTTGGAACCGGGGGACGTCGTCCTTAAAAACTGCCAGATCGTCGACGTCTATACACAGACCATCCGGCCTGGGGATATCGTCATCGCCGACGGCATCATCGCCGGCGTCGGCGGCCCTTATGAAGGACAGGAAGTCATCGATGCCCATGGTGCCTATGCCGCACCGGGCCTCATTGAAAGCCATATCCATATCGAATCGTCCTATGTCAGCCCGGAAGAGTTCGGCCGCCTGGTCGTCCCCCTGGGAACGACGACGATTGTCGCCGACCCGCATGAAATCGTCAACGTCTGCGGCCTGGCCGGCCTTCGTTACATGATGGAAGCCGCTGAAAAGACGGCCCTGGACGTCCGTTTCATGGTGCCGTCGTGTGTCCCGGCGACGCCTTTCGACCACAGCGGGGCCGTGCTGGAAGCAGACGACATGAAATCGCCCCTGGCCGACGACCGCGTTCTCGGTGTCGGTGAATTCATGAACTGCCCGGGCATCCTGAACGGCGATGATGCCGTCCTGGACAAGCTCGTCGCCGCCTATGAGGCGAAAAAGCCCATCGACGGCCACAGCCCCGGCGTCACTGGCAAGGACCTGCAGGCCTATGCGTCGGCCCAGATCCGGACGGACCACGAATGTTTCACCTTGGACGACGTCGAAGCGCGCCTCCAGGCCGGCATGTACGTCATGCTGCGCAACGGTTCGGCCTGCCATGACCTGCCAAATCTGGTCCGGGCCGTGACGCCGGCCAATCTGCGCCGCTTCCTGCTCTGTTCGGATGACCTCCATCTCAAGACGATCTTTGAGAAAGGCCACCTCAACGAACACCTGCGCCTCTGCGTCGCCGCCGGCCTGTCGCCGCAAGCGGCTATCACCATGGCGACCCTCAACGCCGCCGACTGCTACCACTTCGACGACCGCGGCGCCTTGGCACCGGGCAAGCGGGCGGACATCGTCCTCTTTGAAGACCTGAAGGACTTCCACGTTCTGGCGACCTTCATCGGCGGTCAGAAAGCAGCGGAAAAGGGCCAGTATCTCCTGCCCTTTACGCGGGCTGATTACAGCGCCGTCGGCAGCTCTGTCTGCATCGCCGGTTTCTCCGAAGAGAAAATGGTTATGCACTTGACGTCGGACCGGGTCCGGACTATCGACATCGTGCCCGGCGGCGTCGTCACGGAAAAAGGGGAAGCCCTCATCCATCGCGATGGCCGCGGCGATTTCGTCTACGACCCGCAGGCCGATATCGTCAAAGTTGCCGTCGTCGAACGCCATCACGGCACGGGCTGCGTCGGCCTGGGCCTGCTGCGCGGTTATGGCCTTAAACGAGGTGCCGTCGCCGTATCCGTGGCCCACGATTCACACAACATCATCGTCGCCGGCACGAACAATAGGGATATGGCCGCTGCCGTCGAGGCCCTGGAGGGCCAGAAGGGCGGCATGGCCATCGTCTTGGACAGAACGGTCCTTGCATCCATCCCGCTGCCCATTGCCGGCCTCATGAGCGACCAGCCGGCCGCCGCTGTCGATGCAGCTATGGACGAGCTCTACGCCAAGGCCCACCATATCCTGGGTGTCAGCGCTGACGTCGATGTCATCATGACGTTGTGCTTCATGAGCCTGCCCGTCATCCCCAAGCTGAAACTGCTGGACACGGGTCTCTTCGACGTCGAAGCCTTCGATTTCGTTCCCATTGAACCTTAAGGAGGTATGATTATGGATGCCAAGAAAGTTAAGTTAGTCGTCATCAAGTCTCATTGTGATCTTTATAAAGAAGGCGATGAAATCGTCTTCGACGGGCCTGTCATCGATAAAGCAAAGAGCGGCGCCCTCTGCATGACGGCCCTCCAGGCCCTTTATCCTTATGTCTTCGCCGGCCGCCAGGGTTCGCTCTGGCCGTCGGATATCCAGTGTCCCGACTGCGACGAAGGCGTCATCTTCCGCGTGGTGGAACAATGATGCATAACCCTAATAGGGCAGAACGAGAAGGTGTTGGCAAATGGCTTGACGACCGTGATATAATGAAAGGTAGAATGATAGTCGTGTGAGTGGGGAGGAATGTGAAAGTTGATACTCAGCAAAGCCTGTAAGACAAAGATGGCTGCTCTTTTCATCGGCCTCATGGCCTTGATGCCGGTGCAGGCCATTACGCAGGAAGAAATGGTCTATGACCAGGTCAGCAAATATATCCGCGGCAGCGAAGCGGCGGCCATTGCCAAGGATATCTGTGATGCATCCTATACGTATGACGTCGACCCGATCCTCGTCGCCGCCGTCTTTACGACAGAAAGCCATTTCGATAATTCTGCCGTGTCCGGCGTCGGTGCCGTCGGCATTGCCCAGCTTATGCCGTCTACAGCGGCATCACTCAAGGTCAATCCCTACAACCGCAGGGAGAACATCTTTGGCGGCGTCAAGTACCTCGGCCAGATGGTCGAACGCTACCGCACATGGGACCGGCCCTTCGTCTATGCCGAAGCGGCATATAATGCCGGACCGGGCGCCGTCGACCGGGCCCGAGGCGTGCCGCATTATACGGAGACCATGAATTATGTCCAGACCGTCGAACAGACGCGGCGGGAAATCTGGCGCCTTGCCGGTCATGAAGCCATGGCCCTGAAGCCCTACAAGCGGTCGGCCATGACCGTGACGGAAACGGAAGCACCCATTTTTCCGAGCCTGAAAGAATGGCATGAACAGCACAGTCAGAAAGCAGCCGCTGTCCAGACTAAGACTACGGTCCGGCCCAAGACGGCCCGCGTAGCCAATTCGGTCCGCAGCCCGCAGCCTGTGTCGTATTGGACGACGTCGCGGCTCTGGGACACGCGGAGCAGTAAAAAATAATATCGAGGAAGGGACCTTGCATCAGCGATTATGCGATCTCCCTTTTTTTACGGCCTGGAGCCGTAAGAAATGAAAAAAGGAGTTGTGAAATGGAAAAAGAATTGATTCACCTGGAGCACGTATCCAAGACCTATGATGGGCACAAGGTATTAGATGGCCTTGATCTGACGATTTCTGAAAATGAATTCGTGACTCTCCTCGGCCCCAGCGGCTGCGGCAAGACGACGACGCTCCGCCTCATTGCCGGTTTTGAAACGCCTGATGAAGGGCGTATCCTCTTCGATGGGGCCGATATCACCCAGCTGCCTCCGAACCGGCGTCAGGTCAATACGGTGTTCCAGAATTATTCTCTTTTTTCCCATATGGACGTGGCCGAAAACATCGCCTTCGGGCCGAAGATTCACGGCAAGTCCCGCGATTATATCCGCGATAAGATCCGTTATGCCCTGAAACTGGTCAACCTCGACGGCTACGAACACGCCAACATCGTCGACTTGTCCGGCGGCCAGCAGCAGCGCGTGGCCATCGCCCGGGCCGTCGTCAATGAGCCGCGGGTCCTGCTCCTGGACGAACCCCTGAGTGCCCTAGACCGGAAACTGCGCCGCAGCATGCAGCTGGAACTCATCAAGATCAAAGAAGAACTGGGCATTACCTTCGTCTTCGTCACTCATGACCAGGAAGAAGCCCTGAGCATGTCCGACACGGTCGTCGTCATGAACCAGGGTTATATCCAGCAGATCGGCACGCCCGAAAGCATTTACAATGAACCGGAAAACGCCTTCGTCGCCGACTTCATCGGGGACAGCAACATCGTCGACGGCCTCATGGTACACGACAAACTCGTGCGCATCGCCGACTACGACTTCGACTGTGTCGACGTCGGCTTCGGGACCCACCGCCCTGTCGACGTCCATATCCGGCCGGAAGATATGGAACTGCAGCCGCCTCGCGACGGCGGTTTCAACGGCGTCGTCACCAAGACGATTTTTGAAGGCATGACCTATAACCTCACTATCCAGGCGCGGGGGATCGAGTGGCTGGTCAAATCGACGAAGCACTATCAGCCCGGCGACGAAGTCAGCCTCTGGGTGGACCCCTTCAATATCCAGATCATGAATAAACCGGAATCGGAAGACGAAAGGGCGATGGAAAATGATTAATTCAGCAGCGATCCGCAACCTCTTTGCCGCGCCCTTCCTCATCTGGGCGGTCTTATTTATCTTCTGTCCCGTCGTGGCCATCGCCTGGTACGGCCTGACCGATGCCCACGGCGCCTTTACCCTGGCCAATATCAGCCTCATCGCCCACTGGGAGTACCTGAAGGCCCTGGAACTATCCATCGTCCTGGCCCTCATCAGCACGGTCATCTGCCTGGTCGTGGCTTATCCGCTCTGCCTTATCCTGACGGAAAAGAAGCGGGGGAAGGGCTCGCTCCTGTTCCTGCTCTTCGTCCTGCCCATGTGGATGAACTCCCTGTTGACGACCATGGCCTGGCAGACGATCCTGGAAAAGAACGGTATCCTCAACCAGTTCCTGCGCCTCTTGTCCCTGCCTGACGTGAGCCTCATCAACACGCCGGCGGCCATCGTCATCGGCATGATTTACAACTTCCTTCCCTATATGATCCTGCCCCTCTACGTCGCTCTGAGCAAGATCAACGGCAACGTCATCGCCGCGGCCCGCGACTTAGGGGCCAATTCCTGGCAGACCTTCACCAAGGTCATCCTGCCCTTGTCCCTGCCCGGCGCCATCAGCGGCATCACCATGGTCTTCATCCCGTCGCTGACGACGTTCTTCATCAGCGGCCTCTTAGGGGGCAATAAGATTCTGCTCATCGGCAACATCGTCGAACAGGAATTCACCATGGCCTATGACTGGCATCTGGGCAGCGGCCTGTCTCTGGTGCTCATGGTCTTCATCATCGTCAACATGGTCGTGACGGCTTATTTCGACCGCAGCGAAGGGCAGGTGAAGAAGTGATGGAAAAAGTGAAGAAACTCTACGTCGCCCTGGTCGTCCTCTTCCTCTACGCGCCCATCGGCGTCCTCGTGGCCCAGTCCTTCAACGCCAGCCGTTACCGCGGCCACTGGACAGGCTTTACCCTGCAATGGTACGGCGAGTTATTCCAGAATGAAGGCATCTTTGACGCCTTGCAAAATACCATTACCATCGGTCTCTCGTCGGCGGCCATCGCCACCGTCCTGGGTCTTCTCACCTGCATGGCCCTGCGCGGCATGGGTCGCAAACAGCGGTCGGTCTATCTCGGCGTGGCTAGTATGCCGCTGCTCAATGCGGACATCGTCACCGGGATTTCCCTGATGCTCCTCTTTTTAGGCATGGGCCTGCGCCTGGGCTACGGTTCGATTCTCATGGCCCACGTCGTCTTCAACCTGCCGTACGTCATCTTGTGCATCATGCCCCAGTTCCTGTCGCTGGACCGCAGCTGTTATGATGCCGCCCGCGACCTGGGCGCGACGCCGTTCGTCGCATTCCGCCGCGTCGTCCTGCCGGAACTGCGGCCCAGTCTCCTGGCAGGCTTCATGCTGGCCTTCACCATGTCGGCCGACGACTTCATCATTACGCACTTCACCAAAGGGGCCGGCATCGATACGCTGCCGACGGAAATCTATGCCGAATTGAAATTGGGCATCCATCCGGAAATGTATGCCCTTTCGACGCTCGTATTCGTCTTTGTCCTGGTCTTCGCCGTCCTGCTCATCGTCAACCGCCGGCGCCTGGCCCTGGGTCGGAACTGGTAGGAAAGGGGAAACGCTATGAAATATATCCGCATGATTCTCCTCGGTCTCTGCTGTATCCTGGCCCTGAGCGGCTGTGGCTTCTTTGACAGCGAAGAAGACGGGGACAACGTGGTCTATGTCTATAACTGGGGCGATTACGTCGACCCGGATACGCTCAAGCAGTTCGAAGAAGAAACGGGCATCCGCGTCGTCATGGACGAATTCGATACCAACGAGAGCATGTATCCCCTGGTCGCGGCCGGCGCCGAACGCTATGACGTCATCTGCCCGTCGGACTACATGATCCAGAAGATGATCCACAATGATCTTTTGCAGCCTCTCGATTATTCCCAGCTGCCCAACGCCCGCCAGTACGTAGGCAAACAGTTCTGGACCCAGTCCGAGTCCTTTGACCCGGGCAACCGCTATGCCGTCCCTTATTGCTGGGGCACCGTCGGCATCGTCTACAATCGGACCATGGTCGATGAACCTGTCGACAGCTGGTCCATCCTTTGGAACGAGAAATATAAGAATGAAATCATCATGCAGGACTCGCCGCGCGATTCCTTCATGGTCGCCTTGAAGCGTCTGGGCTATTCCCTGAACACGACGGATCCTCAGCAGATCAAAGAAGCGCGGGATATGCTCATCGCCCAGAAACCCCTGGTCCAGGCCTATGGCATCGATGACGTCAAGGACAAGCTCGTCTCCGGCGAAGCGGCCATGGGCGTCGTCTTTTCCGGTGAAGCCCTGCGCATGATCCTGGAAAACAGGAACCTGGAATACGTCATCCCCAAAGAAGGGACCAACCTCTGGATTGACTCGTGGGTCATCCCCAAGAATGCCGAACACGTCGAAAATGCCCATAAATTCATCGACTTCATGAGCCGTCCCGACATCGCCCTGAAGAACTTCGAGTACCTGACCTATTCGACGCCGAATACGGCCGTCCCGGCCATGGAAGAAGACGAAGACTATAAAGATAACCCCGTCGTCTTCCCGCCGGAAGAAGCTTATGCCGGCCAGGAAACGTACAAATACCTGGGCGAAGAAGGGGACAAGCGCTATAACGACGAATGGATCCAGGTCAAGGTCTGGTGATTTTTTAGGATAAATGCTTTTCAAGAATACAAATGTGTAGTATAATGAGTACAAGTTCAGAATGAGACCAAAGAAGGAACCGTTGCACGAAGGCTTTTGCCATCATGCACGGTTCCTTTTGCTTTATAGTTTGTAGTATGGAGTTTGTAGAAAATGGCTTCAAATTTAAAAACACCCACTAAAAACTACAAACTACAAACTTCGAACTTCTGTTGTATGAGATTGGGAGGCGGGGATATGGCTGAGAAAAGGCCTTTGGTTTTCAATGTGCAGAAATTTTCCGTCCACGACGGGCCGGGGATACGAACGACGATTTTCTTCAAAGGCTGTCCCTTGGCCTGCCCATGGTGCCATAATCCGGAGAGTCAGCGCTTCGAGGTTGAGAGAATGGAGCGTAGCGATGGGGGACAGGATGAGGTCGGGACCTATTATTCCGTAGCAGAACTCGTCCGCCAGGCCGTGCAGGACCAGATTTTCTATGAACGTTCTGGCGGCGGCGTCACCTTGTCGGGCGGTGAAGTCCTGGCCCAGCCCATGGGGTATATCGCCGAGCTCGTCCGGGCCCTGGCTGAAAAAGGCATTTCCGTCGGCATCGACACCAGCGGCGCTGTTCCCTTTACGGCTTTTGAACCGGTCCTGCCTTATACGGACTTCTTCCTTTACGACATGAAGCTCTTTGACGCCGAACGCCACCGACAATATATGGGCCAGGGCAATAGGCAGATACTGGAGAACATGAAGCGCCTCAGCGACGCCGGCGCCGGCCTCTATCTGCGGCTCATCATGGTCGACGGCGTCAATACCGACGGGGACCGGGATATCCGGCCCTTCCAGGACTGGCTCCAGGCGCAGCAGATACGCGTGGAAAGAATCCATCTCCTGCCGTACCATGAGCTGGGACGCCATAAATATGAGGCCCTGCATCGGACGTTCCAGCCGTTCCATGCCCCGTCAGGGCAGGCCTTGGAAGCCATCCGGCAATCTTTTGCTGTACTCGGTTATGATACCGTCATCGGCGGTTAGATAGGAGGGAATTCACATGGCAACAGCTTTGAAAGAACAGAAATTCGTGGAAGGTATCCGGGGATGTACGGACCGTATCCGCCGGCTGCGGGAAGAAAGCGTTCACGGCGCCGTCCCGACGATTTCCATGGAACGGGCCGTGCTGCTGACCGAAGCGTACCAGCAGTACGAAGGGACTTGTTCCATTCCCGTCCTGCGGGGCAAAGCCTTTTACTATCTCATGGCCCATCGGACCCTCTATCTAGGACGGGGCTCGCTCATCGTCGGCGAAAAGGGGCCGAAACCCTGGGCGGCACCGACCTTTCCGGAACTGTGCTGCCATACCCTGGAAGACTTCGACACCCTGAACAGCCGCGAACGGGTCTTCTTCAGAGTGACCGACGAAGATAAGCGCATCCAGCGGGACGTCATCATCCCATACTGGAAGGACCGGGCCATGCTGACCAAGATGAACGGCCTGCTGCCCCGGGCATGGCAGAAATTATTTGCTGCCGGTATGTTCACGGAATTCCTGCAGCAGCGCGGTCCGGGCCATACCGTGGCCGATGGCAAGATATACTGGAAGGGCTATGGCGATTTCCTGCGGGACATCCAGGAACGCCTGGCCAGCCTCGATTTCAATAACGATATGGATGCCCTGGAAAAACGGGACGAATGGGAAGGCATGGCCTGGGTCTGCCGGGGCATGATCCTCTTAGGGAAACGCTATGCCGCCCTGGCCCGGGACATGGCGGCGAAAGAAAAAGACCCGGCCTGGCGCCGGGACCTGCTGGATATCGCCGCCGTCTGCGACGTCGTCCCGGAACACCGGCCACAGACGTTCCGCCAGGCCATCCAGATGTACTGGTTCACCCATATCGGCGTGACGACGGAAATGAACAACTGGGATGCCTATTCGCCAGGCAAGTTCGACCAGTATCTGGAACCTTTCTATGACCGGGACCTGGCCGAAGGGCGCCTGACCCGGGACGATGCCAAGGAGCTCCTGGAAGCGCTGTGGATCCAGTTCAATAACCAGCCGGCACCGCCGAAAGTGGGTATTACCCTCAAGGAAAGCGCGACGTATACCGATTTCTGCAACATCAATACCGGCGCCCTGCGGTCCGACGGGACCTGTGGCGTCAGCGATGTAAGCTATCTCATCCTGGAAGTCATGGACGACATGCGCCTCCTCCAGCCGAGCTCCAACGTTCAGATTTCCCAGAAGACGCCGGAACGCTTCCTGCGGAAGGCTCTGGAAATCTCCCGCAAGGGCTGGGGCCAGCCGGCGTTCTATAACAGCGAAGCCATCGTCCAGGAACTGATGTATCTGGGCAAATCCCTCGATGATGCCCGGGCCTGCGGCATTGCCAGCGGCTGCGTCGAAGCCGGGACGGCCGGGAAAGAAGCCTATGTCCTGACGGGCTATCTCAATATCCCCAAGGTCCTGGAACTGGCCCTGCATCGCGGCTATGATGCCTATACCGGGGAAAAGGCAGGTATCGACGTCGGCGACCCGTTGCAGTTTGCGTCATATGACGATGTATGGCAGGCTTTCCTGAAAGAACTGAAATACGTCGTCGATGTCAAAGTGGTCGGCAATAACCTCATCGAACGGCTCTATATGCAGTACATGCCCGTGCCGCTGCTGTCAGTCATCACCGACGACTGCATTGCCAATGGGAAGGACTACAATGCCGGCGGCGCCCGCTATAACACGAGTTATATCCAGTGTGTCGGCATTGCGACCATTACAGATTCCCTGGCCGTGCTGAAACAGCAGGTCTTTGAACAGCGGCGGTTCACCATGGAAGACATCATCACCGCCTGCGACCGGGACTTCGACGGCGACGATGCCTTGCTCGACGTCGTCCTCCATCATACGCCGAAGTACGGCAACGATGATGACTACGCCGACGCTATCCTCCACGACGTCGACCGGGCTCTGCAAGCAACTATTGCCGGCAGGCCGACGCCGAAAGGCTCGAAGACGGTCGTCGAATTCCTGCCGACGACGTGTCACGTCTACTTTGGCCAGGTCATGGGCGCCAGCCCTAACGGCCGCCGGGCCCATGTGCCCCTGCCCGATGGTATTTCGCCGGAAAAGGGCGCTGATACCCACGGACCGACGGCGGTCATCAAGTCCTGTGCCAAACTGGAACAGCTCAAGACTGGCGGCGCTCTGCTCAATCAGAAATTCACGCCGTCCGTCGTCGCCGGCCCGAAAGGCCTGGCTTGCCTGGCTGCCCTGGTCCGGTCGTACTTCACCATGGACGGCCATCACATCCAGTTCAACGTCGTCGACAGGGAAACCCTCCTCGATGCCCAGCGCCACCCGGAACAATACGAAAACCTCATCGTCCGCGTCGCCGGCTACAGCGATTACTTCAACAACCTGGACAAAGCCCTGCAGGACGAAATCATCAACCGCACTGAACAGAGCTTTGGGGCGTAAAAAAGACCGTGCATAATGGTTTCTGCCATCATGCACGGTTTCTTTTTTTTGTTTTAAATTGTTGTAAATTTTTTTCATTGTAGGGGCTCGCACGTGGCGACCCCTACAGTGCCAAAAGCGAGTTCACAAGATTCGCGGCGGGCCTTAGAGCCACGAGCCACGAACTACTTGTCGAAGGCTTTCCCAGTGAGCATTTCGTAGGCTTCTTTGTATTTGGCAATGGTCTTGTCGATGACGTCCTGGGGCAGGAGGTAGTCGCTGTCCGGGTTGGCTTTGAGCCAGTCACGGACGAACTGTTTGTCATACGACGGCTGGCTCTGGCCGGCTTTGTAGCCTTCGAGGGGCCAGAAGCGGGAGCTGTCCGGCGTGAGCATTTCGTCGCCCAAGACGATATTGCCTTTGTCATCGAGGCCGAATTCAAACTTCGTATCGGCAATGATGATGCCTTTGGAGAGGGCGTATTCAGCACATTTTTTATACAGGGCCAAGGTGTAATCGCGGATTTTTTCAGCGTATTCCTTGCCTTTTCCCGGGAAGGTCTTGTCGATGAAAGCAGCGCCTTCTTCGAGAGAGACGTTTTCATCATGGTCGCCGAGTTCGGCTTTCGTGCTCGGTGTGAAGATCGGTTCCGGGAGTTTTTCTGATTCTTTGAGACCTGCCGGCAGTTTGATGCCGCAAACGGTGCCATTCTTCTGATAGCTTTCCCAGCCGCTGCCAGTGATGTAGCCACGGACGATACATTCCATGGGAATCATAGTCAGTTTCTGGCATTTCATGCTGTTGCCGATGAACTGTTCCTGCTGGAAGAATTCCGGCATGTCAGCGTTGTCGACGGAAATCATGTGGTTCGGGATGATATCCGACGTCATATCGAACCAAAACTTGGACATCTGCGTGAGGATGGCGCCCTTTTTGGTGATTTTGTTCTTGAGGATGTGGTCGAAAGCGGAGATGCGGTCCGTTGCGACCATGATAATGCTGTCACCTGCGTCATAGACTTCGCGTACTTTACCGGATTTAAAAGGGGTGTATTCTTTCATCTTGTCTGGCCTCCATGATTCAGAACTTATTTTATTATGGTAGAACAGTATTATCATAGCATATTTTGGGGAAAGAAAAAAGGCTTTGTCATCAAAGGACAAAACCTTTTTTCGTGGCTCGTAGGGGACGCCCAGAGGGCGTCCCGCAAATCATGTGTGATGTGTATATAATAACTCTTCTGGACGGGCGCCCCACGTGGTCGCCCCTACAATGCGGTTTGTGAGGCCACGTGGTCGTGCTTACGATACGGTCGCGGTCCGGCTTACTGCAGATAATAAGTCAGGCTGACGCTTTGGCTGAGGGTGTTGGTGCCGGCTTCGACTGGTGTCGAGTCGGCTTCCATCTTGTTGACGGCCCGCAGGCTCATGGCAGCGCCGTAGACGCGGCTGTACGACGGGCTCGTACCGGAAATGTTGATTTCCTTGACGGCACCGAGCTGGCTGCCAGCGGCTTCAGCTGCGGCCTGGGCAGCGCGCTGACCGTTGTGGACGGCTTCTTTGATCAGGTTTTCCTTGATCTGGTCGGCGTGTTCATTGGTAAAACGGACGTTGTTGATCTGGTTGGCACCGAGGCTGCCGGCCTTGTTGATGACCTGCGATACCATAGTGAGGTCGGTCAGTTTGACTTCCAGGCTGTTGGTCACCGTATACGACGTGACTTTCTGGCCCTTCATGTCATAGTTCGGTGACATATAGAAGCCCGTGGTCTTCATGTTTTCCGCTGGGATACCCATGGCCTTCAAGGCATTCGTGACCTGGTTCATGGCCAGATTATTCTTGGTCCGGGCCTGCTGGGCATCGGCGTCGGTACTGGTTGTGCCGATAGTGACATAAGCCGTATCCGGGGCGACTTCTTGCTGGGCATAGCCCGTGACGGTAACGACAGACGGTTCCGGACCAGCTGCCAGGGCCTGGGGCGCAGCCAGGACCAGGGACGATGCCAGCATAGCGGCGACGACAAGGCCTTTCAAGGGTTTATATTTCATAAGTTAAGACCTCCTTTTTAAGATATTCCTATTATACCACGGCAGGGGGATGTACGTCTATGTGGGATAAAATGGCGAAATTGTCTATGATAAATGTTACGAAAGTGTTGCATTTTTTTTCGCGGCGTACTATAATAGCCACAGATACATAGAAAAAGCTAGGGGAGCCTTCGGGCTGAGAAAAGTGACGGATTACACTTGACCCTTTACCTGATGCGGGTAATGCCGCCGTAGGGAAGCTTTACGGGATTATAAAGCTCACCTGCGGAGGACCGCCAGGCGAGCTTTTTTTATTGCATTAAGGATTATTTTTATATAGGAAGGATGTTTGTAATGGATTACACAACACAGATGGACGCTGCCCGCAAAGGCATCGTCACGCCGCAGATGAAGATTGTCGCTGAAAAGGAACACATGCCCGTTGAAAAACTCATGGCCCTCGTCGCCAGCGGGAAAGTCGCCATTCCGGCCAACAAAGTCCATACCAGCCTGTCGCCGGAAGCTGTCGGCCAGGACTGCCGCACGAAAATCAATGTCAACCTCGGCGTTTCTCCGGAACACAACAACCACGAAGAAGAACTGCAGAAAGTCCAGAATGCCATCGACATGAAAGCAGAAGCTATCATGGACTTGTCCAATTTCGGCAAGACCCGTGACTTCCGCCGCAAACTGGTCAAGATGTCTACGGCCATGATCGGCACGGTCCCCATGTACGATGCGGTCGGCATGCTGGAAAAAGACTTGAAAGACATTACCGTCGATGAATTCTTCTCCGTCGTCGAACAGCACGCAGAAGATGGCGTCGACTTCATGACCATCCACTGCGGCATGAACCGCAAGACGGCACAGCGCATCAAAGACAACCCGCGCCTGACCAACGTCGTTTCCCGCGGCGGTTCGCTGCTCTTCGCCTGGATGGAAATGAACAACCAGGAAAACCCGTTCTACGAATATTATGACCGTCTCCTCGACATCTGTGAAAAATACGACGTCACCCTCAGCCTCGGCGATGCCTGCCGTCCAGGCTGTACCCATGACGCTACCGACGCCGCTCAGATCGAAGAACTCATCACCTTGGGCGAATTGACCAAACGCGCCTGGGCCCACAACGTCCAGGTCATGATCGAAGGCCCGGGCCACATGGTCCTCAACGAAATCGCAGCCAACATGAAGATTGAAAAACGCCTGTGCCACGGCGCTCCGTTCTACGTCCTCGGGCCCTTGGTCACGGACATCGCACCGGGCTATGACCACATCACCAGCGCCATCGGTGGTGCCATCGCCGCTTCCTGCGGTGCCGACTTCCTCTGCTATGTCACACCGGCTGAACACCTGCGCCTGCCGACCGTCGACGACGTCAAGGAAGGCATCATCGCTGCCCGCATCGCAGCCCACGCTGCCGACTTGGTCAAGGGCATCCCAGGCGCTCAGGAATGGGATGACGCCATGAGCAAAGCCCGCGTCGACGTCGACTTCGACAAGATGATTTCCCTGTCCATCGACCCGGAAAAAGCCCGCAGCTATTACGAATCGAGTAAACCGGAATGTGAAGGCACCTGCACCATGTGTGGTAAGATGTGCCCGGCCCGTACGATGAAACGCATCCTCGCCGGCGAAGACGTCTCCATCCGCTAGGCTCCAACCTAAATTTACCTCATAGATACTGAAAAAGGCCCGTCGCCAGATGACGGGCCTTTTTCAGGTACAGACCGCCGACCTGTAGTAGGGGCTTCCACGTGGGAAGCCCGCTAGAGAGATTTGACCACAGCCTATACAGTTTTGATGGTATATTTTTACGAATCACGAACGACGGCCTTTTCCACGAGCCGAGGGTCACTCGAGGTGATGTTGTTACGCTGAATCTGTTGCCGCGCAGCGGCATCTGAGCCCGAGGTGGCCTGCGAACGGCGGCCTGCGGGGCCGTCAGGCCCCAACCGCGATGAACGACGAACGACCTACGATGAACGGTTTTATGCCCCGTCGTCAGGCCTCAGGATTTGTCAAAGCATCTATGAACTGGCGGGCTATGCTGGACAGGTAGCGGTGTTTGGGTGTGATGACGGCCAGTTGGGTGCGCAGGCGCGGTTCGTCGATGGCTTTGGTCTGGAGCTGGGGCAGGCGGGCCGGCGAGATGGCCGATGCCGGGACGACGGCGTAGCCCAGGCCGGTTTCGGCCCAGAGCAGGGTCGTCCGGGCGTCGTCATTGCGGCAGAGGAGGTTCGGCGTGAGGTTGTGGGCTTTGCAGACGTCGTGGAAGAGCTGGTCGAAGCGGCGGTAGAGGATGAGCGGCAGGCCTTGCAGTTGTTCTATGGTCAGGGTCGGCTGGCCCGGGCTGGGGTCGGCCAGGGTATCGGCATAGGCCAGGACCATCGGTTCTTCAGGCAGCAAGGTGCAGTCGAAGGCGTCCTGCTTGAAGGGCGTGCGGACGATGCCGATTTCGATGAGACCTTTGCCCAGCATGTCCAGGACGCGGAAGGTGTTGCCGTCATAGATTTCAAAGCGGATGCCCCGATGACTGGCGTGGAATTGGCGGAGCGCTGGCCGGAGAATGACGCTGCCCGACGAGGACACGGTCCCGATGGACAAGGTGCCGCGCAGACCATTCTTGAAATCGGCGATTTCCCGTCGTGTCGAGTCGGTGAGGGTAAGAATCTGACGGGCCCGGCGGTAGAGGATTTCGCCCGCGTCGGTCAAGGTCACGCTGCGCGGTTCCCGCTGCAGGAGCTGGACGCCCAGTTCTTCTTCCAGAGCTTTCATCTGCTGGCTCAACGGTGGCTGAGCCATGTGCAGGCGACGGGCTGCCGCCGTAATCTGACCTTCTTCGGCGATGACCATGAAGTACGTAAGTTGACGGATATCCATATCGATGCCTCCTTGACATATAATTTACGTATATTATATCAATCATACAAATATTTTCAATATAGTAAAGGCCGTGTTATACTAAGACCATAGACAAGATGATCGTCAAGAAAGGATGATAGATGATGAACGATATTGTGACACCGAAACGGGACGCCCATTTTTTTTGGACCCTGTTCAAATCGACTTTTTTAATCAGCGCCTTCACCGTAGGCGGCGGCTTCGTCATTATTCCTCTTTTGAAAGGGAAATACGTCGATGAATATCACTGGATCAGCGATAAGGATACCCTCGATATGGTGGCCATCGCCCAGTCCATGCCTGGCGTCATTGCGGTCAACAGTGCGGTCATCCTCGGCTACCGCATGGCCGGGGTCCTGGGGACGCTGGTCGCCCTGGTCGCGACGGTGCTGCCCTGCCTGATTACGCTGTCGATTATTTCTTACTGCTATGATTTCTTTATCCAGAATCTCTATATCAAGATGATCCTCCGCGGTATGCAGTGCGGGGCGACGGCGCTTATCGTCAATGTCGGCATCGACCTCCTCATCAAACAGGGAAAAAAGAAGCTCCTCCTGCCGCTGGCTATCATCGTAGCGACGTTTATTGCTAACTTATGCTTTGATGTCAATATCATGGCGCTCATCGTCATCGACGGCATCATTGGCTTTGCCTTCATGCGCGACAAGAAGTACGATTAAGGGGAGGGACTTATCATGATATATTTATTGCTTTTTTGGGAATTCTGTAAAGTCGGGGCTTTCTGCGTCGGCGGCGGCTATGCGTCTATGCCGCTGATTCAGGCCAGTGTCGTCGATACCTTCCATTGGCTCTCGATGAGCGAATTTGTCGATATATTCACCATTTCTCAGATGACTCCGGGGCCGATCGGCATCAATGCCGCGACCTTCGTCGGCACCAAAATCGCCGGATTAGGCGGAGCTGTGGCTGCCACCCTGGGCTTCGTCACGCCGTCGTTTTTCTTGGGGATTCTGTTAGCACGCGTCTTCCTCAAGTACGGTGATATCGGTCCTATCCGGGGCATCCTCAACGGCCTGCGGCCGGCAGTCGTCGCCCTTATCTGCGTCGCCAGTCTGAGTTTCATCCTCCTGGCCTTGTGGAATACGGAGACCTGGCCTGATGACTGGTCGGCTTTCAGCCTTGGCGGCTTGGTCATCCTCTTCTTGGCTATTGCAGCGACGCGGCGCAAAATCGGCGTCATCAAGGTCCTCATCGGATCCGGCGTCTTAGGCCTCCTCTTAGGCATAGCCGGCCTCATCTAACTTCGATATATTGGGAGTCCAGGCTCTGGAGGAAGCGGCTCGGCGCATAGCGCTGATTGCCGATTCCCTGGTGCCAGCTCAGATACAGCCTCTTTTTGGCCCGCGTAATGGCGACATAAAAGAGGCGTTTTTCTTCTTCGATATTGCCTTTCTTTACGGACCAGAAGGTCGGGAAGACCCGGTCTTCCAGGCTGGCCAGGAAGACGTAGTCGAATTCCAGTCCCTTGGCCTGATGGATGGTGATGATCGGGATTTTCGGGTCCCTGGCCAGCATGCTGTCCAGTTCGCTGTTGGACAGGGCTGTCAGCTTGAGAAATTCCGCCAGGGCGTCGCGGGGGTCCTGGGCCGGGTCGTCCGTTTCCTTGGCGATGCGGTAGAGTTTGCGGACGTTTTCCAGGCGGTCGATGTGATGGGCCGCATCGCTGGCATCACGATGGCTCTCGTACCAGGCCTTGACACCGCCTTCGTTCATGACGGCGGCGATGATGGCTATGGGCCGGTCCTGGTAAGATTGGCGGCGGAAACGGGCCATGTCGCGGCTGAAGGGAGCGAAGAGGGGCAGGTACATGGCCAGGGAAGCGCGGCGGGCTGCCGTGGCCGGAGCTATCTTTTCTTTTACGGCGTAGCACAGGAGACCGGCCGTGGCCAGGATGTCGTCGAAGGCGTCGTGCGACGGCTGATGGTCGATGGGGAAGGTTTCGCTCAGCGTAGCCAGTTTATGGTTGATAAGATTGGGATAGAAGCGGCGGTATATGTCCAGCGTGTCGTAATAGGGGAAGTCACCGCTTTCGGTCATGCCCAGGCGCTGGAGCTCGCTGTGCAGGATGGACAGGTCATACGTGACGTTGTGGCCGACGATGACGGCGTCTCTGGCAAAGTCCAGGAAGGTTGCCAGGGCTTCTTTCGGATCCCGGCCATCGGCGGCTAACTGGTCGTCGCTGATGTGATGGACGTAGAATGAGGTACCGACAGAACGGCTGGCGTGGACGTAGGTGTTGAACGTGTCTGTGACCTGGCCGGCGGCATTGAGGCGGACTGCGGCAATCTGGATGATTTCGTCTGTCGTCGTGTCGGTCCCCGTGCTTTCGACGTCGAAGACGACGATGCGGCCTTCTTCCAGGGCCGTCAGCAGGAGGCCGTAAGGGTCGCCCGTTTCCTGGGAAATGGGGTCGATGAAGTCGCAGAGCCGCAGGCCCAGGCGGCGGTAGGATTCGCTTTCGATGGTTTCGATGGTCCGCCGGCCGATGCGGGGGACGAAGCGCAGGAGGATGCGTTTCAGGCTGAGGTTGTCGTGCTTGTTCAGGAGCAGCCGCAGGTAGGCCAGGACGTCTTTACATTCCTGGCGCTTGAACAGGTGGAACTGGTCGATGCAGGTGACGGGCAGACGGGATGCTGGTGGATAGTGGAGATTATGGGCCGTAATACCTGTCCACAGCTGCTGGGCCTGGCGGTTGCCGCGGACGAGGATGCAGGCCTTGAGGCGCTCTTCAGGCGGCAGCTGGCTCAGTTCCTGGAAAATCCAGCGGCTTTCGTCGAGAAAGGTATCGGCCTGGTGGACGACGATGGGCTCGCCTGGGACGGCGGCTGCGGCCTGGCCCGGCTGGGGGTAGATGTGGTGGACCGTCACCTGGCCGAAGAGGTGATTCAGGCAGCTTTCGGCGGCCTTCAGGAGGAGCTGCGTAGCCCGGTAGTTGGTCGTAAAGGTGATTTCCCGGGGATGGTAGGTCTTGCGGAATTGTTCCAGAATATATTCCGGATAAGAACCGCGCCATTCGTAAATGGTCTGGAAGTAATCGCCGCAGAGGAGGACGTTGCGCCCCGGGAAGAGGCGGCTGATGACGGCGTATTCGACTTCGCTCGTGTCCTGCATTTCGTCGACGGCGATGAAGCGGAAGCGGTCCCGCCAGCGCTGGCAGCAGGCATCGTCAGTGAGGAAGTCGTAGGCGCCGGTGATGAGGTCCGTGAAGTCGACGGCGTGGTTGTCGGTCAGGACGGCATCGTATTGCTGGACCAGGGTGTCGCCATGGTCGCTGAGCCAGGCCTGGAGGGCTTCTTTGGGTGCCGTGAAATCGTGGAGGTCCGGGATGACGCGCTGTTTCTTCCTGAATTCGATGAAGTTCTGCAGGGCCTGGGTGTCGTTGCCCGGGGCTGACGCCGCCGCAGGCAGGCTGTCGATGATCTGCCGGCAGTCTTCGTCGTCGTAGAGCAGGAAGTCGTTGTAACGGTCGCTCTGGCGCTTCGTTTCTTCTTTGATGAGGCTGTAACAGAAACTGTGGATTGTCTTGACGACGACAGCCAGGCCCTTTTCGCGGGCCGTGGCGATGATGCGGTTCTTCAGTTCTTTGCAGGCCCGGTTGGTGAAGGTCAGGCAGAGTATCTGCGAGCCTTCGGCGGCGCCTGTTTCCAGTATGTGGGCGACCCGGCAGGCCAGGACGCGGGTCTTGCCCGTGCCGGCTGGCGCGTTGAGCAGGATCGGCTGCGACAGGTCGCTGACGACTTGCTGCTGCTGGTCATTTAATTCCATAATCTATCCCTCCGTGTCGGTCATTTTCCTCCATTGTAACATAGTCGGCGCTATCCGTGTACAAACTGCGATAGAACGGGTGATTTTCATTGACAGTCCCGGAGGTTTTTGATAGAATCAAAGTGTATTTGATAATCTTTCAATCAATAAGGAGATGCACTATGACAAGACGTTTATGGACAGGTTCTTTGCCGTTTGTAAACAGTCTCCGTGTGTCTAACTGAAAAAAGCCCAAAGGTGACGTGTGTCACTTTTGGGTTTTGTTTTTCCTAAGGAGGGGTCTCTGTTGAAGGTCGGTTTGATCATGGGAAGCGATTCTGATTTTCCCGTTATGAAAAAAGCGATTGCTATTTTTAAAGAATTTGGTGTTGAATATGAAGTCTTGTTAGCGTCGGCCCACCGCACGCCGGCTGCTGTCCGGGAATTCGTTTCGACAGCCGAAGAACGGGGCATCAGTGCCTTTGTCGTCGGTGCCGGTATGGCAGCTCATCTGCCCGGTGTCGTCGCCAGCTATACGACGCTGCCTGTCATCGGCGTCCCCTTGGAAAGCGGCAGCCTCCAGGGCATGGATGCCCTGCTGGCCATCGTCCAGATGCCGTCGGGCATCCCCGTTGCCACCGTCGCCATCAACGGTGCCAAGAACGGAGCGCTCCTGGCCGTACAGATCGGCGCTGCCAGCGATGCCGGATTAGCCAAGAAATACAAGGCCTATCGCGAAAACATGGCTAAGGAAGTCATGGAAAAGAACCAGAAGTTGCAAGAAGCCGTAAAGTCCCTCTAAGGGCAGATACAGACTATTTTTCGTTATAACAGGAGGTTTAATTCATGTTTTACGATCCGATTTGGGATAAGCAGCATGAAGAATGTGGTGTCTTAGGTATTTACGATAAACACCTCGATATTCCCCGCTATATTTACTGGGGGTTGTTCGCATTACAGCATCGTGGCCAGGAAAGCGGCGGCATCGCCCTGACTGACGGCCAGGATATCCATACGTTCCGCGGCATGGGCCTCATCAGCACGGTCTTCGCCAACGGCGTACCTGAAGAAGAAGGCGGCCCCGTCGGCATCGGCCATGTCCGCTATTCGACGACAGGTTCCAATAATCCCCGCAATATCCAGCCCCTGGCCGTATACACGCCTATGGGACAGCTGGCACTGGCTCATAACGGCAACCTGACCAACACCCGGACCCTGCGGGAAGAACTGGACCGCGGCGGCGCGACCTTCCAGACGACCATGGACAGTGAAATCATCGTCAATCTCATCAGCCGCAGCCAGAAAGACACCATCGAAGAACGCATCATGGAAAGCATGAACCGCATCCAGGGGGCGTACTCACTGGTACTCATGACGAAAGATACGCTCTATGGCGTCCGCGACCCCTATGGCTTCCGCCCGCTGTGCATCGGCCGTACCGATGAAGGCGGCTGGGTCTTGGCTTCGGAAACGTGTGCCCTCGACGCCATCGGCGCCAAGTTCGTCCGCGACGTACAGCCCGGCGAATTCGTCCAGATCAATGAAAAGGGCGTCAAATCGACGATCTTTGCCAAGGCACCGCGCAAGCAGGTCTGTTCCTTTGAATACATTTATTTCGCCCGTCCGGACAGCGTCATCGACGGCCAGGACGTCTACCAGGCCCGCCTGAACATGGGCCGGGAAATGTGGAACGAAACGCAGTATGATGCGGACATCGTCATTTCCGTCCCGGACAGCGGCAACACGGCAGCTATCGGCTACGCCCAGGCTTCGGGCATCCCCTTCAAGCACGGCCTCATCAAGAACCGTTACATGGGCCGTACCTTTATCAAGCCGAACCAGAAACAGCGCGAACTGGCTGTCCGCATGAAGCTGAATGTCGTCAAGTCCGTCGTCAAGGGCAAGCGCATCGTCATGGTCGACGATTCCATCGTCCGCGGCACGACGAGCGGCATCATCTGCAAGCTCCTGCGCGAAGCCGGCGCCAAGGAAGTCTACATGTGCGTATCGGCACCGCCTATCAAGTATCCCTGCTTCTACGGCATCGACACGTCGGTCCGCAAGGAACTCATCGCTTCGACGTTCAGTGTCGAACAGATCCAGAAATACATCGGCGTGGACAAACTCCATTTCATTTCCATCGACGGTCTCAACCGGGCTGTCGAACATATCCCCAAGGAAGATATGTGCTTAGCTTGCTTCAATAACGACTATCCTACGGACACTCCGCAGGCCAATGAGGAAGGAGAAAAATATGCTCTCGAACACAAATAAAGGATTGACTTATGCTGATGCCGGCGTCGACATCGATGCTGGCAACAAAGCCGTAGAATTGATGAAAGATTCGGTCAAAGCCACGTACCGTCCGGAAGTCCTCGGCGACCTCGGCGGTTTTGGCGGTCTCTTTTCCCTGATGAACAGCGACATCAAGAAACCGATCCTGGTCAGCGGTACCGACGGCGTCGGCACGAAGCTGCGCCTGGCCATCATGATGGGCAAACACGATACAGTCGGTCAGGACTGTGTCGCCATGTCCATCAATGACGTCCTCGTCCAGGGTGCTGAACCGCTCTTCTTCCTGGACTACATCGCTGTTGGCAAGCTCGACCCGGTCCAGGTTGCGACCATCGTCAAAGGCGTTGCCCATGCCTGCCAGGAATCGGGCTGCGCTCTCCTCGGCGGTGAAACGGCTGAAATGGCCGGCTTCTATGCCAAAGACGACTATGACCTGGCTGGCTTCGGCGTCGGCATCGTCGACCGCGACAAGGTCATTACCGGCGAAAACATCAAGGCCGGCGACGTCCTCATCGGCCTGCCTTCGACAGGGGTCCACTCCAACGGCTTCTCCCTGGTCCGCAAGATCGTCCTGGAACGGCAGAACATGAAGCTCGACCAGTACGTCGATGAACTGGGCATGACCATCGGTGAATGCCTGCTCACGCCGACCCGCCTCTATCCGCGTCCGTGCCTGCCGATCATCAAGAACTTCACCGTCAAGGGCATGGTCCACATCACTGGCGGCGGTTTCTATGAAAACATCCCCCGCGTCCTGCCGAAAGGCGTCGGCGTCGATATCGACGTCACGTCGTGGCCGCAGCTGCCGATTTTCGGTCTCCTCCAGAAATGGGGCAACGTCGATGCCAAGGAAATGTACCGTACCTTCAACATGGGCATCGGCATGATCATGATTGTCGATGAAAAAGACGCTGACGCCGTCCTCAAGAACCTGGCCGACCGCGATGAAAAGGCCTATGTCATCGGCAAAGTCGTCGATTCCGACGTACCCGTAACCTTGCGGGGAGGCGTATTCCATGACTAAGAAGAAGATGGTCATTTTCGCATCGGGCCGCGGCTCCAACGCCATCGCCCTCCACGATGCCGTCGAAGCCGGCACGATCAATGCGGAAATCAAGGCCCTGGTCTGCGATATCCCGGGCGCACCGGTCATGGACCGCGCTAAGGAATGGGGCGTACCGGTCATTTTGGCCGACCGCAAATCCTTCGACTCGAAAGCGGCCTTTGAAAAATATATCCTCGACGCCATTGAACCG
The DNA here is from genome assembly GCF_047831605.1 of Megasphaera sp. Classification (NCBI taxonomy): domain Bacteria; kingdom Bacillati; phylum Bacillota; class Negativicutes; order Veillonellales; family Veillonellaceae; genus Megasphaera; species Megasphaera sp. The sequence goes on from NZ_CP181255.1 coordinate 94,181, forward strand.
TATCAGGCCGACATCATCTGCCTGGCCGGCTTCATGCGTCTCTTGAGCGGTGACTTCATTTCCCATTATGAACACAAGATGCTCAACATCCATCCGGCCCTGCTGCCGTCGTTCCGCGGCCTCCACGCCCAGCGCCAGGCCGTCGAAGCCGGTGTCAAGATTGCTGGCTGCACGGTCCATTTCGTCGTTCCCGACATGGATGCCGGCCCGATCATCTTGCAGTCAGCCGTACCGGTCTACGAAGACGATACGGAAGACACGCTGGCAGCCCGGATCCTCACCAAGGAACATCCGACTTATGTCAGAGCGGCAGCGCTCTTTTGCGATGATAAATTGACTATCGACGGCAATGTCGTCAAAGGGACTCAGGAATAGGAGGAATTTTTCATGAAAGTAAAACGCGCACTCATTAGTGTATCTGATAAAACGGGCGTCGTCGAACTGGGCAAAGCCCTGGCTGACCTCGGCATTGAAATCATTTCCACGGGCGGCACCATGCGGTCCCTGAAAGAAGCGGGCGTACCGGTCATCGCCGTTCAGGACGTCACGGGCTTCCCGGAAATGATGGACGGCCGCGTCAAGACGCTGAATCCGAAAATCCACGGGGCTATCCTGGCTGTCCGCGATAATCCGGAACACGTCAAAGCCATGAAAGAACACGGCATCAAACCGATCGACCTGGTCGTCGTCAACCTCTATCCGTTTCAGCAGACCATTGCCAAACCGGATGTCACCTTGGCTGAAGCCATTGAAAACATCGACATCGGCGGTCCCTGCATGGTCCGCGCTTCGGCAAAGAATAACAAATACGTCGCCATCGTCACCAACCCGTCCAAATACGGCGAAATCATTTCCATCCTCCAGAAAGACGGCGAATTCTCCGACCAGTACCGCCTGGAACTGGCTCAGGAGGCATTCCATCACACGGCTGTCTATGATACGGCCATTGCCGCATACCTGGCAGAACAGGTTCAGAAGGGGGCCGCAAAATAATGAAAGTAGCAGTCATCGGCGGCGGCGGCCGCGAACATACTTTGGCCTGGAAATTGGCTCAGAGCCCGAGCGTCGATAAGCTCTATGCCATTCCCGGCAGCGCCGCTATGAGTGAAGTCGCCCAGTGCGTCGACATCGCCCTGTCCGATTTGGACGCCATCACGGACTATGCCAAAAACGAAGGCATCGACATGCTCGTCGTCGGCCCGGAAGTCCCCTTGACCGAAGGCATTGCCGACCTGGCCCAGTCCAAAGGCCTGGCTGTCTTTGGCCCGAACAAGGCCGCAGCCCAGATGGAAGGGTCCAAAGTCTTTGCCAAGAACCTCATGAAGAAATACCACGTCCCGACGGCAGCTTACGCCTCCTTTACCGATGGCGAAGCCGCCAAGGCCTATATTAAGGAACAGGGCGCACCGATCGTCGTCAAGGCCGATGGCCTGGCTGCCGGCAAGGGCGTCGTCGTCGCCCAGACGGAAGCAGAAGCCATCGAAGCCGTCAACGCCATGATGGAAGACCACATCTTCGGTGCTTCTGGCGGCCGCATCGTCATTGAAGAATGTATGGTCGGCGAAGAAGCAAGCCTCCTGGCTTTCGTCGATGGCAAGACCATCGTGCCCATGATTTCCGCCCAGGACCACAAGCGTATCTTCGATAACGATGAAGGCCCCAACACGGGCGGCATGGGGGCTTATGCGCCGGCACCGGTCGTCACGCCGGAAATCCGCAAGGAAGTCGAAGAAAAGATTCTGAAACCCGTCGTCGATGGCCTCAAACAGGAAGGCATCACCTACCAGGGCTGCCTCTATGCCGGCCTGATGATCACGGCCGATGGCCCGAAAGTCGTCGAATTCAACTGCCGCTTCGGCGATCCCGAAACGCAGGCCGTCTTGCCGCTCCTCGACGGCGACCTGGCCCAGATCATGTATGCCTGCGCCAAGGGCACGCTGACGGCCGATATGGTCCACTGGAAAGACGCTGCATCCTGCTGCGTCATCATGGCTTCTGCCGGCTATCCCGCTTCGTCCCATAAAGGCGATGTCATCAGCGGCCTCGATGCTGTCGATAAAGAAGATGTCATGGTCTTCCATTCCGGCACGGCCAAGAAAGACGGCCAGTACGTCACCAACGGCGGCCGCGTCCTCGGCGTTACGGCCGTAGCAGGGGACCTCAAGAGCGCCATCGAAAAGGCCTATGCCAACGTCAAACGCATCCACTTCGACGGCCAGCAAGTCCGCAGCGACATCGGCGCCAAAGGATTGAAACACTTGAAATAAAGTTTAGAGTTTGTAGTATGGAGTTTGTAGTTTGTAGATGAGGGCTTTGAAATTAAAAAGGGCTTCACTAAAAACTACAAACTGCAAACTTAAAACTCAAAAGGGGTTGTCGCACGTGCGATAGCCCCTTTTGACTACCACACGAAAGGAAGGTCGTTATGACACAGTTTATTACGCCTGTGGAAGCGGCGCGTCTCGTCGGCGATGATATGACCCTGGCTGTCAGCGGTCATGCCGGCTTCGGGACGCCGGACGGGCTGTTCAAGGCCCTTCACGACCGTTATGGTGAGGAAGGCCATCCCCGTAATGTGACCTTGGTCAAGATTGCCGGGACCGGCGACGGCGGCCAGCGCGGCGGCGACCGCCTGGCAGCTGACGGCCTCATCGGGACGATCATTACCAGCCATTTCGGCATGGAAAAGAAGTTGGCCGATAAAGTGGCAGCCAATCAGTGCCTGGCCTATGTCGTTCCGGCCGGGACGATACTGGCTCTCTATCGGGCCATCGCCGCCGGTCACAAGGGCGTCTGGACCGATATCGGCCTGCACACGTTGGCTGACCCGCGCCTGGACGGCAGCAAGGCCAACGAAAAGACCGTCCGCGAAGGCAAGGATATCGTCCGCCTGGTCTCGTTCGACGGCGACGACTACTTATATTATCCAACCTTTCCCATCCAGGTCTGCTTCATCCGCGGCTCCCTGGCCGATGAGGACGGCAACATTTCCCTCCAGCGCGAAGCCATGATCGGTGAACAGCTGGAAGTGGCCGAAGCGACGCATAATTCCGGCGGCATCGTCGTCGTCCAGGTCGAAGACGTCGTGCCCCGGGGCAGCCTCGATTCGCGGCTCGTGAAAATCCACCATTTCCTCGTCGATTACGTCGTCGTGCCGCGGCCGAAGTACCACGTCCAGAGCTTTTCGACCCACGGCTACCGGCCGGAACTGAGCGGCGAAGGGCGCAAGTCCATCCAGTCCCTGCCGCCGCATCCTCTGGACAATCGCAAAATCTGTGCCCGCCGGGCGGCGATGGAACTGAAAAAAGGCGACGTCATGAACCTGGGCATCGGCATCCCGGAAATCATCGGCTCTGTCGCCGCTGAAGAGGGCTTCGGGCCGAGCCTGACTCTGGCGGCCGATTCGGGCATCATCGGCGGCATCCCCTTGTCGGGCCTCGATATGGGGGCCGCTGTCAATGCCGAAGCGGAACTGAAGATGGCCGACATGTTCGATATTTGCCACGGCGGCGGCCTCGACCTCTGTGCCCTGGGCCTGGCGGAAATCGACGCCATGGGCAATGTCAATGTCTCAAAATTCCACGGCCGCGTCACCGGGCCCGGGGGCTTCATCGACTTGGCCCAGCACACGAAGAAACTCATCCTCATGGGGACCTTTACAGCCGGCGGTCTGCGAGAACACTGTGAAGGCGGGAGGCTGGTCATCGACCGGGAAGGGAAGTACCAGAAATTCAAGACGGATATCGAACAGGTCACCTTTTCCGGGGACTACGCCGCAGCCCACGGCCAGCACGTCCTGGTCGTTACAGAACGGGCCGTCTTCCGCCTGACGCCGCAGGGACTCATGCTGACAGAAATCGCCCCGGGCGTCGACCTTGAACGGGACATCCTGAGCCAGATGGAATTCCGCCCGCTCATCGCCGATGACCTGCAACTCATGGACGGCCGCATCTTCCAGCCCAATCCCATGGGCTTGTCGTAGGTCGTTCATCGTTCCTCGAATGGTCCCCTGTGGGGACCCAACGTAGGGGCGACCCAAAGGGCGCCCGCCTGAGTCCGCTATGTTTTATATAATCTGATTGGAGGTTTTCATGGAATACCGTATAGAAAGAGATTCGATGGGAGAAATCAAAGTCCCGGCTGATAAACTCTGGGGTGCCCAGACACAGCGCAGTTTCGAGAATTTTAAGATCGGCACGGAAAAAATTCCGCCTGAAATGGTCACGGTCTTTGCCTATTTGAAGAAGGCTGCTGCCTTGACCAACAAGGAATTGGGCGTCGTCGACGGCGACCGGGCCGACGCCATCGTCCAGGCCTGCGATGACATCCTGGCCGGCAAGCTCGACGGCAATTTCCCTCTGGCCGTCTGGATGACCGGCAGCGGCACGCAGTTCAACATGAATGTCAACGAAGTCGTCGCCAACCGGGCCAAGCAGATTTTACAGGCCCAGGGCAAGGACTTGAACGTCCATCCCAATGACCACGTCAATCATTCCCAGAGCTCGAACGATACCTTCCCGACGGGACTGCATATGGTCGGCGTCCTGCTCATCGAAGAAAAATTGTTCCCCGCCATGGAAGCCCTCTATCAGGCGCTCCGGGCCAAACAGGAAGCCTTCAAGGACATCGTCAAGATCGGCCGGACCCACTTGCAGGATGCCACACCGTTGACGCTGGGCCAGGAATTCAGCGGCTGGGCCCGCATGGTTCAGCGCGACCGGGATATGCTGGTCCAGGGCGTCGATTTCCTCCGCGACCTGGCCATGGGCGGCACGGCCGTCGGCACGGGCATCAACTGCCCGAAAGGCTACGATGTGCGCTTTGCCGAAATCGTCAGCCAGCTGACGGGCACGACCTTCCATACGGCGCCGAACAAGTTCCATTCCCTGACCAGTAAGGATGAACTCGTCGTCGTCCACGGCATGCTCAAGGCCCTGGCCTGTGACCTCATGAAGATCGCCAATGACGTCCGCTGGCTGTCGTCGGGACCGCGCTGCGGCATCGGCGAAATCCGTATCCCCGAAAATGAACCGGGCAGCTCCATCATGCCCAGCAAAGTCAACCCGACGCAGTGCGAAGCCGTCACTATGGTCGCCGTCCAGGTCATGGGCAACGACGCGACCTTGGGCATCGCCGCCAGCCAGGGGAACTTCGAGCTCAATGTCTTCATGCCCGTCATCGCCTACAACCTGATCCAGTCTATCCGCCTGCTCACGGACTGCATGGATTCCTTCCGCAAGCACTGCGTCGTCGGCATCGAACCGAACCGCGAACGGATTGCGACCAACCTCTACAACTCGCTCATCCTGGTCACGGGCCTGGTGCCCCTCGTCGGCTATGACAAGGCCTGCACCATTGCCAAACAGGCAGCCAAAGAAGGGCTGACCCTGAAAGAGTCAGCCCTGAAGACGGGATGGGTCACGGCAGAGCAGTTCGACAAAGCCATGGACCCGGCCAAATTGGCAGGTTTGAAATAAGCCTTACTTATCCTTTTCGATGTTATCTTTCCAGGAGTCGTCGTCTTGCTGCTGGACGGCACTGCGCGTATAAGCGGCAATGGCGGCGAAGTTCTTCTGGACGCCCGTCGATGTATTGCGGTACTTGACGGCATGGTCGGCATCGATACCCAGGTTCTGGGCTTCCGAAGCGGCGTCGATATTGGCTCCGAGGAAAATGAAGTCCCAGCCTTGGGCTTTTTTATCGGAAATCATTTTCTGGATCGTCGCCTTGGAATATTCCGTGCTGGCATTTTCCTGTCCGTCCGTGATGATGACGAAGATGACCTTATGATCTTTGTCAGAAATACCCGGCGTGTCGGAAATCTTGGCAATCGTGTTGCCTACAGCATCGAGGAGAGCCGTCGAGCCGCCGACGCGGTAATCCTTGGTTGTCATGTCCGACAGGCTGTTAATGTTGCTGCGGTCCGTCAGGATGTCGACTTTATTGTTGAACAGGACCGTCGTGACCTTGGTGTCGACGTCGAGGTCTTTTTCTTTGGCAATCATGGCGTTGTAGCCGCCAATAGTATCGCTTTCCAGGCCATACATGGAGCCGCTCTTATCGAGGACCAGGACCAGGTCGAGATGTTTGATCGTCGACGGCAGGGACTGTGTTTCAGCCTGGCGGGCCTTGTCGGTCATGGTCGTCGTGTCGGCCGCGACAGCCGCGCCGCAGCAGAGCAGGGCGCTGAGGGTAAATATGAGTAATTTTTTGAACATGGCAGATGCCTCCTTAAAAATGGACGAATGACGTTTCTTTTATTGTATCATAAAAGTTGTTACAAAGAATACGCAGTCTGTTCACAAATCTTTATAACTCCTTTAACTTTTGCCTAATCTTTCGTTAGAAATGACCGTTATACTGGCCTTATCAATTAGGACAAGAGGAGGAGTCACCATGTATTTTCTGGACCATTACCGCACCCGTATTTCCCAAGTCATTGGGCTTCTGTTTTTATTTTTATTCATGTTCTCGCAAAAGGAATTGGATGTCACGGCCCCGTATATCTCGGGCATCTTATTCCTCGTGGGCTGTCTCTGCGTCGGCGCCGCCATGGCAGGCCGCATGTGGTGCGCCCAGTATATTGCCGGCTATAAGAATGACGTCCTGGTCCGCGAAGGGCCGTACTCGGTCTGCCGGAATCCGTTGTATTTCTTCAGCTTCCTCGGCGGCATCGGCGTCGGTCTGTGCACGGAATCGCTGACCCTGACGGTGCTGCTGGTCCTCCTCTTCGCCGTCATGTACATCCCGGTCATCCATACGGAAGAAGCCCGGCTGCACCGCCTCTTCGGGGAACCGTACAGCGCCTACATCCGGGAAGTGCCTCGGTTTTTCCCGAAATGGTCGCTCTACCATGAACCTAAGGAATATACAGTCAAACCGAAAGTTTTCCGCCACGCTGCCGGCGACGTCCTCTGGTTCGTCCTGGCCGTCGGCATCCTGGAATGTATCGAAGCCATACAGGAATCAGGCCTGTTGCCGCAGCTCCTGTCGCTTTATTAAATAAATATAACAAAAACAAAAAATCATTGTCAGCTTGCCCTTTTTCCGCTATGATGAATAGGGACTCGCACGACGGTTTCTGCCATCATGCGAGTCCCTATTTTTTTATAATTTATTTTTTACACCACAGATAGGAGTGGAAAACATGGGCATCATCAAGGAATTCAAAGAATTTGCCATGCGTGGGAACGTGCTGGACATGGCAGTCGGTGTCGTCGTCGGCGGAGCTTTTGGGAAAATCGTCACGTCACTGGTCAACAACATTATTATGCCCCCATTTGGGGTCCTCCTCGGCGGGATTGATTTTTCGGACTTCTTCATCCCTTTGAGCACAGAACACGTCGATTCCCTGGCCGAAGCGAAAGCCGCCGGGATCCCTGTCATTGCGTACGGTTCCTTTCTCAACACGGTCATTGAGTTCCTGATTATCGCCTTTGCCATCTTCATGGTCCTCAAACAGCTGAACCGCTTCCTGCCCAAACCGGAACCGGCTCCAGAACCGCGGCTCTGCCCGTTCTGCCGCCAGCCCATCGCGGACGATGCAACCCGCTGCCCGCACTGCACCAGCGAACTGCCTGCTGCCGAAACGGCTCATTGATTGCAGACCGATGTTATTTTGCAGTTTGTAGGGGCTCGCACGTGGCGAGCCCGTCTCAGAATATGGAGGATTTTTCTAGCAAAGTGGTTGGTAAATCGTACATGTCCTGGAGTGGGCGCCCCTCGTAAGGGGCGCCCTGTTGACTTTTCTCCTTCTTGCGATATAATAAGGAATGTAGTTGGAATTAAAACTAATTAAAAGGGGAATCGCCATGGACGAAGAAGCGTTGCATATTTTACTGTTGTTAGGGTTCCACCGGTCGAACCGGGAAATCGGCCGCCGCATCAAGCGGGAAGGGCTCATGCCCGGTCAGCCTAAGATACTGGAATATTTGTGGTTCCATGACGGCGCCAGCCAAAAGGATATCAGCCGGGAATGCATCATCGACAAGTCGACGGTGACCAGCCTGCTGAAGCGCATGGAAAAGCTGGACCTCATCCGCAAGGAAACGCGGCCTGAAGACCAGCGGGGCGTGGCCATCTTCCTGACGGAAACGGGCTGGGAAAAGGCCAAGCGGATCCGTGAGGTCATTTATGGCATCGACGATGAAATGTGGCAGGGCATCGAGCCGGAAGCACGCCAGCAGTTCATGGCGACGTTTCATCGCATTATGGAGAATGAAAAGAAGTGGGGCGATTGAGTATGCGTCATATGCATCATTTGAAAATACGGGTCAGTGTATTTCTTTGCAGTATCTTGATGACGGCCTTCGGCATCGACTTGATTACTGTCGCCAGCCTGGGGACGTCGCCCATTTCCAGCGTGCCCCTCGTCGTCAGCCTCTATACGCCGTGGACCTTCGGCCAGCTGACCTTTGTCCTCAACATGGCCTTCATCGTCTTGCAGATTGCCCTGCTGCGCGCCAGTTCCGGCCCGTAGAGCTGCTGCAGATTGCCATTAACTTCGTCTTCAGCGCAGCCATCGACTTTTTCATGCACGCCATGGCAGGATTACAGGGACTGAACTGGCCTTTTGCCGCAGTTCTCTTAGTGGCCGGCTGTGCGACCCTGGCCTTCGGCATCTGCATCGAAGTGGCGTCGCAGGTCCTGATGGTGCCTGGCGACGGGGCCGTCAAGGCCATTGCCCAGACGGGGAAATGGCGGATGGGCTCGACGAAAGTCGCCTTCGATTCGACTATGGTCACCATTGCCGTCATCTTGTCGACCCTTTACGGCGGCCTGGGGACCCTGACCGGCCTTGGCGTCGGCACGCTGGTGTCGGCCATGCTCGTCGGGCACTTCGTCAATTTCTTCAATCGCCGCGTCTTTTTCATCGAACGCCTGGCCCGGCTGTCCTTGGAGGATGAAACCAAGGCGGCCCGAGCTTTGTCCAAAGAAGTCCAGTCCTGATTCAGGGACTGGACTTTATTCTTTTTCGGGCATATAATTATAATTAACAAGCTAATCAATGTGTTCGGATACGGTTACGCTATAATGGAGCGTAACCTCTTGATTCACCTATGTAGTTAGTTGGCTAATTATAATAGAGAGAAAGGATTGATTACCATGAAGGGACAAACAGTGCATCTGCCAAAGCGGGCATGGCGCCTGGGCCTCTTTTTCATCGGCATCCTCCTGGCAGGTGGTGTCCTGCTCATGTATAAGGGAAATGATGCCGTGGCCCAGGGTATCGCCAATAAGGACGGGATATTGACGGCAGAGCAGGTCAAGGTTTCTTTTCAGTCCGTAAGTGGCAAGATGGTGAACGAAGCTGTCCAGGAATCACAGGAGGTCAAGGCCGGCGACATCCTCATGCAGCTCGACAGTACCGACGTTGACTTGGATATTGCCAAGACCCAGGCTCAGATAGCTCAGCTCGACGCCCAGATCCAGTCGATGGAAGGGACTATCGCCATCGGCTTTGTCTAGACCGATACGTCGCAGGAAGAAAGCCGGCGCCAGCTCGACCAGCAGCGAGCAGCCATCGATTCGGCGACGGCAACGCTGGTCAATGCTCAGCGTGATTATGACCGTAAATCGTCGCTGTATCGCCAGGGAGCCATTGTCAAGGCTGATTTTGACGATTCCCAGGCGGCTTTGTCCGTAGCCCAGGCCAATATGAACCAGCAGCAACAGGCCTTATCGAAATTATTGGGCGGTGCCGTCGATACGGGAGACAGTGATTCCCTCCAGCTGCCGCAGATCGAAGAACAGCGGCAGACCATTGCCAACAAGCGTCACGACCGGGAATCGCTGGTCCAGCAGCGCAATCAGCTCCAGGTCCGGCTCCAGCAGCTGGAAGTCCAGAAAGACCGCCTGACCCTGCGGGCGCCGGAAGACGGGAAAGTCCTCAAGCTCCTGGCCAAGCAGGGGGAAATCGTCCAGGCCGACACGCCGGTCATCCTCTTGGAAAGTAAGCGCCAGTATTACGATATCTATGTCAGTGAAAAGCAGGCCGTCCATCTCCATGAAGGCCAGGCCCTGGCCGGTGTCGCCGTATCCGATGGCCAGCCCATTGCCGGGACGATCCGCTTCATCACCCAGGCGCCGGGGTTTGCCGATTTGAAGGAAACCCGGGAAAAAGGGCAGGCCGATTTGACGGCTTTCCAAATCCGTATTTATACCGACCCAGGCCAGGCTGTCCGGCCGGGCCAGACTATCGAGGTGACGGATCATGAACTCCCTGAAACATGAAATCGCCTTCCTCTTTTCCGGCATGGGCATGCCCTATGAAAAAGTCGCCATGCTGGTCGCCGTCGTCTGTGCCGTCCTGTTCACGGTCCTGCTTGGGAATAACTTTATCAAAGAAGCGCCGGTGGCCGTCATCGACCTGGATAATTCCAAGTACAGCCATGAACTCATCCAGGAAATGGATGCGTCGCCCTATATCGACATCAACACGGTCTTTCACAGTGCTGTCAACCCCAAGGTCTTATTTTACCGCGACCATTTTGCTGCCGTCGTCTATTTCCCCAAGGACCTGGAAAAGAACCGCTACAGCGATGCAGCAGGCCAGATCGGCGTCTTTTATGACAATACCAGCATCGCCCAGAACGCGGACATCATGGAAGCCCTCAATACTATCGTAGCCGAAGAGAACAACAAACTCAGTGCGCCTGAGACATCGCGGGCCGAACGGGGCATCACCCTGCGCGACCGGCTCCTCTTCAATCCCCAGGGGTCGGCGGCGAATAACGACGAAGTCCAGGGCTTTCTCTTCTTCTTTTCGTCCATGTTCTTTACCTTTGCCACCATTGGCATGATTCCCCGCCTGCGCATGACGGGCCAGCTGGCCCAGACCATGGAAGAGGGGACGCCCTTTGCCATCCTGTCCCGCCTCGTCCCATACTGCGCTTGCTTGATGACGGCCCTGACCGTCGGCATGGTCATTCTCCACTATTTGAACGATATGGCCTTTGCCGGCAGTGTCTGGCTCTTTTTCCTGACCCAGTGCTTCTATATCCCGGCCGTCGGCGTCATGAGCCTGCTCTTTGGCTGGAACGCGGCCAATCCCGGCGTCGCCGCCAGCCGCATGATCTTATTCATCCCTATGGGCTTCATCCTCGGCGGGGCGACGAGCCCGCTCATGGAACAGAGCCTGTGGGTCCGCTATTTCGCTCATTTTTTCCCGCTGACCTGGGAATATGAATTTACCCGCGACATTACCCTGCGCGGCGCCGGTTTCTGGGATATCGCTCCGGAATTCGGCGGCTTTCTCATTTATTTCGCCTGCCTCATTATCGTCTTCTGCCTCGTCTTCTATGGGACCCGGCAGAAAGAACTGGCACGGCAGAAGGAGGAACATGCATGATGGAAGAATTTCAGCACATCCTGGTCCCTGTCGACGGTTCGGAACCGTCTGTCAGAGCCTTAGAAAAGGCCGTATACCTGGCCGAAAAATGCGGCAGTCAGGTGACGCTGCTGACCGTCGTCGATATGAATAAGGAAATCAGCTCCTTTGAACAAGTCAGTACCGGCGGCTACGTCCCGGGAGAATTGAAGGAAAAAGGCTATCAAATCCTGCTCAAGCTGATGCCCAGCATCCCCAAGGAAATCCACGTCCAGGCCGTCGTCCAAATCGGCGACCCGGCCAAGAACATCGTCCAAATCGGCGACCCGGCCAAGAACATCGTCCAATACAGCGAAGATCACCCGACGGACCTGATCATCATCGGCAACCGCGGTCTGTCGGGCTTAAAGAAAATCCTCCTGGGCAGCGTCAGCAACTACGTCCTCCTGCGCAGTCAGGTCCCGATTTTAATCATGAAATAAAGGCGCAGGGCCTTATGCGTACCAAATCTTACCTAGATACCAGACTTGCCAGGATTCCTTGAAGAAGTAAGGATTTCAAAATAGCGGAGCTGTTACAGAAAGCAGAATTTGCTTCCTGTGACAGCTCCGCTCTATTTTATCACAGTTTCGCCAGAAGACTCCTCCCTCTTAGGTAAGGGCATCAAATGGCGATGGATTTCGCAGGTTCGATGCCTGCGAAATTCACCCTATGTATTTTCCATCTTAGCCTTTTCACTACGTCTACGGTATAATGGTAGATAACAGAGGAGGTGGATTCCAGATGTACTTGACGCAATCGAATGTCATCCGTGGCTTGTCGAAACAAGAGTATACGATGCTCCGGGAAATGTGCCAATACAGCAATAACCTGTACAATGTAGCGGTCTATACGATTCGGCAGCATTACTTCGATACCCAGCAATTCTTGCGGTACGAAGAAAATTACCCCATCTGCAAGGAAAATGAAAACTATAATGGGCCTGTGAATTCAGACCAGTACTGAAAATTTTAAGAGTGCATGATATAGTATTAAGTAACGAAAATTGGAGGATGCTATCATGCCAAGAAAAAAGTACACTTCTGAATTTAAGACCAAGATTGTTCTGTCAATTCTTCAAGGCGACAAGGAATTCAATGTCATCTGTTCTGAAAACGGCCTGAACCCAAACATGGTCAGAAAATGGAAGCAAGAATTCCTGCAAAATGCCCATCTTGCCTTTGGTGCAGATTCTGAGCGTAAGGCCGTTCAGAGGAAGGAGGACGATCTGAAGAAAAAGAATGACCAGATGCTAAGGACCATCGGTCAGCTTACGCTTGAGCGCGACTTTCTTCAGGACTGCTTTCGCCAAGCTGGGGAGGCCATCCCAAGAATCCCGGAATATGATCAGAAAGGATAACGGCCTTTCCATACGTCGTCAGTGCGAATTACTGGGACTGAACCGTTCCGGCCTATATTACACACCTACAGGACCAAACCAAGCTGCTGTTAGGCTTGATGAATCGTTAATGGAACGTATCGACCACTGGCATACCAGGTGTCCCTACCTAGGCTCTCGTAAGATTGTTGCCAAACTGCAAGAAGAAGGTTTTTCAGTATGTCGCAAGACAGTACGGCGACTTATGCTGAAGATGGGCATCTATGCTATTTATCCTAAGCCTAACCTGTCCAAGCGCAATTTCAAGGAGTCTATTGTGCCTTATCTGTTGCGCGATTATACCGTGTCTTTTCCAAACCAGGTGTGGTCCATTGACATCACCTATATTCCGATGCCGCATGGGCATATGTACCTAACTGCAATAATTGATTGGTATAGCAGGCGGTTGGTCGGCCACTATCTTTCAGACAGTCTGGAAGCAGAATCTGTTATTCATGCCGTGACGGAAACCGTTAAAGCATGCGGCGTTCCAGCCATTATCAATTCAGATCAAGGCAGCCAGTTTACCAGTGATGATTACAAGAATCTGCTTCGTAACCTCAATATCCGTCAAAGTATGGACGGCAGGAGCCGCTGGGCAGACAACATCATGATTGAACGTTGGTTCCGTAGCCTCAAAACGGAGCAGCTCTATCCGAACGAATATCGCACCCCAAGAGAGCTTCGACGTCTGATTAACCAATACGTAGATGATTACAACAACATACGGCCCCACGAGGCATTAGGCTACAAGGTTCCCAACGAGTTTTACTTTGCTTGCTTCGCTGCTTAGAATAATTCTGCTTACTGCCACTCTTAAAATTTTAGAACGTGGTCTTGACAAGGGGCCCATTATAAACTATGGCTTGTTACAGGCCGGTGTCGCCCAGCAGATATTGAAGATGGCCGACCGAAGTTTTCGTTCTTTTTTCGGGCTTTTGCAGAAAGTCAAGTCAGGTGACTATGGTTCAAAGGTTGTCTGCCTGCCACACTATCGTGAAAAAGGCGGTCTCTTCAATCTCATCTTGTCGACGAACGCTATTACCATTAAGAATGGCTTCTTAACAGTGCCGATGAGCCGTGAATATATGAAACGCCATAATGGACATCGGATTCGGATTCCTGTTCCCGACAGGCTGAAGGATAAGACAATTCAGGAAATCCGTATCTGTCCCATGTATGGTGGACGGTATTTCAAGATTCAGTATGGCTACTTACAGGAACCAGAGCCGGTGAAAACCTCGCCAGAACGTATCCTGGCTATCGAATTAGGGCTGGACAATCTGGCCGCCTGCGTTACCAATACGGGGACGTCGTTCCTCATGGACGGTCGTAAACTCAAATCTATCAACCAGTATTGGAACAAACGCAAAGCCAGACTCCAAAGCATTGCCGCCAAGCAGGGCCGGAAGACGACGAACCAGCTCTGTCAGTTAGCGAAGAAACGCAATTTCCGGATGAAGGACATCCTTTGCAAGACAGCCCGTTACATTGTTAATTTCTGCATTGACCATCAGATAGGTACCATTGTTTGCGGCTATAATCGCGATTTTAAACGAGGACTAAAGCTGGGCAAAGTGATGAATCAGCATTTCACTCAAATCAGTCTGAGCTATCTTCGTAGTACCTTGAAACACCTGTGTGAACGCTATGGGATAACCTATCTGGAACAGGAAGAATCGTATACCTCTCAGGCCAGCTGCCTGGATTTGGACAACATTCCCGTATACCAGCCGGATACACCCTATACAGGAACGTTCAGTGGGAAACGAATCCGGCGCGGCCTGTACCGTTTCGCCAACGGCAGGACGGCCAATGCCGACATCAAGGGCGCTGCCAACATACTCCGTAAAAATAAGCAGAACTTCGATTTCGAGGGACTGTGTAAGGGGCTTTTGGACAGCCCTTTGAGAATAAGGCTATCCTGATTTCAGGAGGAAACTTAAACAGCAACCTTCTCAAGAATCTCCCGCTTCTATAAGCGGGAGAGGTTCAGCTACCGTCTCATCGATACGGCCCACATGTACGATAACGAGGCCATCGTCGGCCAGGCTGTGGCCGAAAGCGGCCTTCGCCGGGAGGATGTCTTCATTACGACGAAACTGTGCCAGACCCGGGCCGGTTATGAGCTGGCCTGGCAGGGCATCGAAGAATCGCTGGCCCGGTTGCAGACCGTTCAATGCTCGGGAATATCTTGATTTTATCGGAAGCTGTGATGTTATCCCCATGGTCAACCAAGTCGAGTGCCACATCTATTACAGACGAAAAGAGCTCCAGCAGGCACTTGTGACACAGGGGACACAAATACAGGCATGGAGCCCTTTTACAGAAGGGAAAAAGCCCATTTCATGATGATGCCTCCTCTGTGTTTTCTTTTATTATATCATGAAACGGGAAGAAACGATATTGACAAAGAACGAATTGCCTGTTATAATTAGCCTACAATCGAATCGCGAAGGGGAGTAACCTCTCGTCAGTTGTCATCAACATCGTGCCGTCATTGACCGGCTGGTGGCAGCGTTGCTATCGCAATGGGTGAGACTTTCGCATGATACCAGTTTTGCTGATACCATGCGGAAGTCTCTTTTGTTTTTCAGAGAAAGAGGTATATTATGGAAATCTTATCGATGCAATTTTTCATGGCTTTAGGCTCTATCATTTTACTGGATATCCTCCTCGGCGGCGATAATGCCGTCGTCATCGCCATGGCGGCCAATAAACTGCCGGCCAATCTGCGCCGCAAAGCCATCCTCATCGGGACCGGCGGCGCTGTCGTCATCCGTCTGGTCATGACCCTCATCGCCGTCTGGCTGTTGACGATTCCCTTTTTACAGGCCTTAGGCGGCCTCATCCTGCTGCCCATTGCTGTGAAATTGCTCATTCCGGAAGAACACGATGAGAACGTGACGGCTTCGGACAGCCTCATGGGAGCCATCAAGACCATCATCATCGCCGACGCAGCCATGGGCGTCGACAACGTCCTGGCCATCGCCGGGGCTTCGCACGGCAGCTTCCTCCTCGTCGCCTGCGGCTTCCTCATCAGCATCCCCATCATCGTCGGCGGCAGTACGGTCATCGGCAAGCTCATGGACCGCTTCCCGGTCATCCTCTATGCCGGCGCCGGGTTGCTGGGCTGGACAGCTGGTTCCATGATCGGCCACGATAAAATCTTGGGGACCCTGATGCAGCAAATCGCCGGTGCCTGGGCACCCATGACCCTTCAGGCCGTACTAGCTGCCGGTGTCATCGCCATCGGCCTGTGGATGAGCCGGAAACGAGCTGTACAGTAATAAAAAGGCACTGTCGCATGAAGACAGTGCTTTTTTAGCAGTCAGCGGTTAGCAGTTAGCGAATGGTTTTAAATTTAAAAGGTTTCTCTGTAAACTACAAACTCTGTGCTCCAAACTATAAAGTAAAAGTGACTACGCATGATGACATATGCTACAATGTAAATTGGCTGGCAGGGCTTTGCCTGCTGGCTAATTTATGTTGAAGGGGATAAGCATATGAGACAACGATTATTTCGTATCATTTTAAGCCTGGCCTTTTCCATGATGACTGTGGTGACAGGGATGGCCAGTGAACCGGGACAGGGAACGGAGATAGACAAAAAGGTGCTGACCGTAGGATTGTTCCGCTATGTTCCTGATATTAAGGCCTTTGAAACGGCTTTAACTGCGCAATGGAAGAATATCGAACCCGATGTGACATTGCGTTTCGTCGATTGGGATTGCTATTTTGAAGAACCGAAAAGTGATGTTTTTGTCTTCGATGGCCTTTATGCGCCGCAATATATAGAAAAAGGGCTGCTTTATCCCTTAGGAGAAACCATTCCAGCCCGCTCTGCCTATCCAGACTGGACGTTAGAACAGGGGTACTCTCGGGGAACGTATTACGGCATCCCGCAGATGGTCTGCATGGATACGCTGTTTTACCACAAAGAGGATCATGCCGTATCCCGTGTCCAGACGATGCAACAGCTTTATGAAGCCATCGGTCCACGGAAGACCCAGGCATTGCTTCCCGGACGAGACGAAGGTGTCATCGCTGATTTCAGCTTAAATAATGAAATGAAGTACTATAATATTCTTCAGGACCATACAGGAAAGGTCGTTCCCGTGCAGGCCATGGGAGACGTTCAAGCAGATGCCATGCAGTATTTGAAGGAATTGTACGCGATGACGGGCACTGCGACGGGCCGTTATGACGATGGCAATGAATTTACGCGGGCTGAATGGTTTGCCCAGGGCCATGGCCGGGCGTTGTATGCCTATCCGGAAGCGATGAGTGCCATTGTCCGCTTCGGGTAGGGTAATTATACAGAAGTGAAGGCCATTTCCAGCTGTGAACATCCCGATGTAGCGACGGCCTATGTTGATTACGTCAGCATCTCTTCCCAGATTCCAGTGAATAAGGTGGAACCGGCTAAAAAATTAGTTGCCTTATTGACTTCTAAGCCTTTCATGATGGCCGCCCTGAAACCGGCTTCGAAAGAAGGCGTACCGCAGTATCTCTTAGCGGCTCGTCGGGACGTCATGCAGGAATTGGCTGCGTCGGACCCGAATTATCAGAAGTTGTACCGGCATTTATATCGTGCTAAATCGTGGCATGTCATGACGGGAACAAAAGATTTTGCTGCATGGGAAGCTAAAGTCGGGCCCGTTATCGAAAAAGGGTTGAAAAATCAGTAAAGTTTGGTAATCAAGGTGTGGCTCATACCGATGCAGAAATCCTCCATATCATGGAGAATCCGTCTCAGATTTGAAAGAACTGCACGAAGGTATAGCCTAAATGGAGGCCGTACAGCATGAGGACGGTGCCGCAGAGGACGTTGATGGTGCGCAGGATGCGGGGTGTCATGGCGTGGCGGAAGGCGGCGACGCAGCCCGTGAGCGAGAGGAACCACAGGCCCGATGCCAGGAGGACACCGGTCAGGAAGGTCGTGGCTTCGGCGGCAGGCAGGGTGATGCGGAAGGCGCCGAGGAGCATCGTGCCGTCTAAAATGGCCTGAGGATTCATCCAGGTGACGATACAGGCTTTGGAAACGGTCTGGCCCAGAGAGGCCGGCTGACCTTTAAGGGTCAGCGCATCCGGTACCTGGCGAATCATGCCATAGGCCATGTAGAGGATGAGCAGCGTACCTGCGCCCAGAATGACCGCTTTGAGCCAGGGAAGATGATCCAGCAGGCTGCCGATGCCGTAAAAACAGCTCAGCGACAGACTGATGTCGAAGAACAAGACGATGAGCGCTGTCACGACGGCGCGGCGCAGGGAATGGGATAACGCTGAATGGATGACGAAGAGATTCTGCATGCCAATGGGAGCGACGTAAGCCAGTCCCATGGTCAGGCCTTGGAAAAAGAACATAAAAAAGCCTCCTTCTTTTCCAACCAAAGAAAGTTGGTTCGTATGGTATAATCACAGTATAACAGAGCTATGCCGGATTCCAACCAGCCAAAGCGATGTGAATTATACCAACCAAAAAGGAGACGATGTGATGAAGCGGCATATTCCCGTGCAAATCGAATGGCATCCCGACCCGGCGCAGGCCGTGCCCGTATACCGGCAAATCCTCGAATGGATGTATGGAAAAATGGAAAGCGGTGAATGGCCGGCTGGGACGCGCCTGCCGTCTCAGCGCGAGATGGCCCGGCATTTCCAGGTGAACCGGAGTACTCTGAACCAGGCTCTGAAGCCGCTATTGGAAGCGGGCGTACTCCAGGGCCGGGGCAGCCAGGGGACGGTCATAGCCAGTACGGCCTGGTCCCTGCGCCTGCCGGTTCAGCCGGATTGGAACCGTTACATGACGGCTGGCTATTTCCGGGCCAATCAGGAAGTCGTCCAGGCCATCAATACCCTGGAGTTCGATGACCGCCTGGTCCGTCTCGGTACGGGCGAACTGGACCCCAGGCTGTTCCCGCAGGATGCCTTCCGCCAGACTTTGCGGGATGTGGCCGATGCCATTACCTCCCTGGGCTATGTCGAGCCGTTGGGGATGCTCGCCCTGCGTCAGGCTCTGGCTGGGTATGCCAGAAAGCGGAATTCAATCGTGGCGCCGTCGTCCATCCTGATTACGTCTGGCGCCCTACAGGGGCTCCAGCTCATATCGGCAGGGCTTCTCCGCGGCGGGGCGACGGTTTACGTCGAAGACCCGACGTATGTCAAATCGCTCCAGGTCTTCCAGTCTGCCCATCTTCGCCTCTGCGGCCTGCCCATGGACGACCAGGGCCTGTCGCTGGAAGCCCTGGAAAAGCACTTGCGCCAGTCTTCAGATAGGGGCAACAGCGTCCTCTATACCATCCCGACGAACCACAATCCGACAGGCCGGACCCTAAGCCGCCGACGCCGCATCCAGCTCCTGGAATTATGCAGCCGCTATGACCTGCCCATCATTGAAGACGGGGCATATGAAGAACTGACCTTTGACGGAACGCCGCCGCCATCTCTGAAAAGCCTGGACCCTGGCGGCCGGGTCCTCTATTTGGGGAGTGTTTCCAAATCTTTGGCGCCCGGGCTGCGCATCGGCTGGATGATAGCGCCGGAACCGGTCGTACAGCGTTTGGGCGACGTCAAGATGCAGATCGACTATGGCGCCAGCTCCCTGTCTCAGCAAGTCTTGGCCCGGTTCTTGACCAGCGGCCGTTATGAACAGTATCTGGATGGGCTGCGCTGTGAATTGCAGCGGCGCTGCCAGGCAGCCTGTCAGTCCTTGTCCGAAGTCTTTGCGGACATGGCAGACTGGCAGGTGCCGCAGGGCGGTTTTTATATTTGGCTTACCTTCCGCAGCAGACTTCCCATGGAACTGCTCTTCCGCAAAGCCGTATCGGCTGGCGTCCTCATCAATCCCGGCGATATCTATTCCAGCCGCCACACCCAGTCTCTGCGCCTGTCCTATGCCTATACGACGCCGGAAGAATTCCGCCAGGCTGTCAGTCAGCTGGCTGTGGTTGTCCGTTCGCTGGAAGGATGAAAGATACCGTTAAGCCTTCAGCCTTGCAGTTTCAGCAAAAAATTCGTATACTGGATTAGTGGCTAGTGGCTAACTAATCGATAAAAAAGGGGGATTATATATATGAAATTATTGGAACATGCCGTCATCGCCGGGATGCCCGTGCGCAATCGCATCCTCCGCAGTGCGACGTGGGAAGCCTTGGCCGATGCCAAGGGTTATATGTCGGAAAAACAGTACCGCATCTACGACCAGCTGGCCAAGAACGAAGTGGGCCTGATCTGTACGGGCTATGCCCGCGTCGATGGGGAAGACCGGCCCAACGCCGGCATGATGGGCATTTATGACGATGCCTTTATCCCGCAGTATCAGGAGTTAACCCGGCGCGTCCATGCCTATGGGGCGAAGATCATGATGCAGATCGCCTATGGCGGGACCAAGACGACCTTTGAGCGGGAAGGGCGGACTATCTTTTCGCCGTCAGCCGTGCCGGAACGAAAGACCGGGACTGTCGGTGTCGCCATGAGTCCGGCCGATATCCAGCACCTCATCGGCGAATATGCCCAGGCGGCCAAGCGCGTCCGCGACAGCGGATTCGATGCTGTCGAAATCCACGGCGGCCATTCGTACCTGCTCAATCAGTTCCTCAGTCCCTATTACAACCGGCGCTGCGATGCCTATGGCGGTTCGCCGGCCAATCGCTACCGTATCGTCGGCGATATCATCGCGGCTATCCGTCAGGCAGCGGGCCCGCATTTCCCCATCTGGATCAAGATTACCTGTTCCGATTTCTTTGAAGGCGGCCTGACCTTTGAAGATTCGCTGGATATCTGCCGGCGCCTGCAGCAGTCTGGTATTGACGCCATCGAAGTGAGCGGCAATATCCACGGCAAGGCCCAGCAGGAAATCGGCCTGGAATGGGATGGCCACGTCATCCGCGACGGCGGATATTTCCTCGATTATGCCAAAGACATAGCCGACGCCGTACGCGTCCCTGTCTATGTAACGGGCGGCTTCAAGGACCCGCGGCAGATGGAAACGGCCTTGAAGACATCGAAACTGGCCGGTATCGGCCTGAGCCGGCCCTTATTATCGGAACCGGGTTTGGTCCGCCGCTGGAACCAGGGCGATTTGCGGCCGGCCCGCTGTGTCCACTGCTCGAAATGCCGGACGCCGGAAGGCAACTACTGTACGGTCTTTGCCGCCATCGATGCCAAGAAAGGGGCGAAATAAATGAAATTCTTCATTGCTTCAGATATCCACGGCTCGGCTTATTACTGCCGCCGTATGCTCGACGCCTGGAAGCGGGAAGGGGCTGACCGCCTGGTCCTGCTCGGCGACATCCTCTATCACGGACCGCGCAATGACTTGCCCAAAGACTATGCCCCGAAGGAAGTCTTTGCCATGCTCAACGAAGTCAAAGACTCCATCTTCTGTGTCCGTGGAAATTGTGACGCCGATGTAGACCAAATGGTACTGGAATTTCCCATCATGGCCACCTATGCTATCCTGACCCAGGGCAGCCGCCTCGTCTATGCGACCCATGGCGACCGTTACAACCTGGAATCCCTGCCGCCCATGCAACCTGGCGACATCCTGCTCCATGGCCATACCCATGTCCCGGTCTGGCAGCCCTTCGGCCAAGATAACTATTATTTGAATCCCGGTTCGACATCGCTTCCCAAGGAAAATAGCCCGCACAGCTATCTCCTCTGGGAAGGGGCCACCTTCACCTGGAAGGACATGGCCGGCCAGACCTTTCACCAGCTCGTCTTATAGCATCCAGGGAAGGGATGGTTCCTATCTGCTTCATAACGGCGGAATAAGGCGGCCGTCTGCGTTTCTGAGGATACAGGAAAGGCGACGGTGCCAAAGCGGCGGACTGGCATGAGCCCCATGAGGGAATTGGTTAGGAAACACTCGTCGAAAGTCTCGATATCTTCCGGATACAAGGGCTTTTCGATGACATCATAACATTGACAGAGATAAGACCGGATGATGCCTGGCAGTAATCCGGCCTTTACGGGCGGCGTATAAAGCCGCCCGTTTTTTATAAAAAATAGATTGCTGACAGCGCCTTCTGTTAATTGGCCCTGCATATTGCAGAAAATCGGTTCGTCAATACCTTCGGCCCGGGCCTGTCGTTTGGCTAACATCGAGTCGCCATAATTAAAGGTCTTGTGCCGCACTAAGGGCGACGTTTCATTGCGGCGGATTGACGACAAGGCGATGACATAACCAGGGCGGACGGTCATAGATGCATATGGATTGGCACGGGATGTAAAATTTATATTTTTATCGGAAGCAAGTATTTTCAATACCCAATCTCCCTTACCCATGCTATACACATACTCCCACAAACGATGTTCCCAATCAAAAGAAAGCTCAATCCCTAAATATTCCAAGGTATGCCGCAAACGCCTTTCGTGAGCCTCCAGCCAGACTGGCCGGCCTTGATAGATGGGGATGGTTTCAAAAGCTCCCAGACCGAATTGGTAGCCGTCATCAAAGATAAGATTCATAATTAAAAGTGTCTCCTTTCAAAGCACTGAGCAAGGCTTTGGCTTTTTGCCAGATTTCTTCGTATTCAAAAGCCTCGTCGGATTCTGCCGTAATGCCGCCGCCGACGCCGATGGTATATTGATCATCGTGGTGGACGGCCGTCCGTATGACGATGTTTAAGTCACAGTTCCCGTCTAAGGACAGGTAGCCAATCGTCCCTGTATAAAGCTGGCGCCGGCTGAATTCTAATTCGTCGATGATTTCCATAGCCCGCTGTTTCGGCGCGCCTGTAATGGACCCACCTGGAAAGAGTGCCGTCAAGGCGTCGATGGCCGTCTTCCCTGGCCGTAGAGCCCCTGTTACGCCGGCGATTAAATGGAAAACCGTGGCATACGGCTCGATGGCAAACAGCGTCGGAACGGACACGCTGCCAGGACGGCAGATTTTGTGCAGGTCATTGCGCTCTAAATCGACAATCATCAGCAATTCACTCTGGTCCTTTTGCGATTGAGCCAGTTCCTGCCGCAGCCTTTTATCTTCTGCAGGCGTCTTGCCGCGGCGCCGCGTGCCCTTGATGGGACGCGTTTCAATCTGGTCATCGCGCAGGCACAGCAGCCGCTCCATGGAAGCACTGATGATTTGATAGGCTCCGTATTGTAAATAAGCTCCAAATGGCGACGGATTATCCCGGCGCAGACGGGAAAAGAAGGTGTACGGCGGGCAGTGGCTCCGGACATGAAACGTACTGGTAAAATTCGTTACGTAAACGTCGCCGGCGACAATATAATTCCTGAGCTTTTTCAAAGCCCTTTGATAGTCTTCACGAGTACTGTCGGGTTGGACGGTTATGGCATATCGGGGATTTTCGCCAGTACGTGGAAAGGACCTTTCCTGAAGGCGAGTCCGGATTTTTTCTTTCATCTGTGCTAAGAGAGCCTCGGCTGGCATTGTCTGCCCATTGGCGGCAAACCATACGGCATGGCTTTGCCGATGTTCGATGATGAAGAAATCGTAAAAGACCCAATTCATATCGGGCAGTGGAAAGGCAGGGGCGTGGTGGGACTTCATCCCATAGCGTGCCAGTCCGTAGTCATAGCTGACATAACCAATGGCTCCGGCCGTCAAGGGCAGGTCTGTCGGATTGGCCTGGTAATGCTTTTTCAAATAGGTTTTAAGGTACGTTTCAGCCGTTCCTTCACGAGCTTTTCCATCAATCTTCAGCTGGCCTTGTTCTACGCTTACCCTATGGTAGGGCACGAGGCCGATGATGGAATAACGCCCCAAGTGGTTGGTCAGCGACGAATCGAGGAAAACGGCATCTCTTTCATCGGCAAAGAGGGCGAAGAGCTGGCTGGCCGTATAGGGAAAGGGGGAATGGCAGATGAGCGGCTCAGTCATGACAGTCACCTGCTTTCTCCAGGCTGGATTCGGCCAAGCGGCAAAACATTGTTATCAGTTCCCTGCCATATTCGGATAAGACGGCTTCGGGATGGAACTGCAGCCCATAGAGCGGCCGGCTGTGGTGGGACAAGGCCATGACCGCGCCGTCATCACTGACTGCGTCTATGGTATAAACGGCGGGCAGCGTTTCCGGTTGGACCACCAGCGAATGATAGCGTGTGACCTGGAAGGTTTCCGGCAGGTCCTGAAAGAGGCCCCGGCCACGATGGTGAATCGCCGTGACTTTCCCATGCATAGGGCGTTTCCCACGGGTGACGACAGCCCCGGCGGCATAAGCCAGGATCTGCATCCCCAGGCAGACGCCCAAGATGGGCAGGGTGTGGCAGAAAGCGCGGACAATGGACAGAGAATGGACGGCGTCTTCTGGCCGTTTCGGTCCAGGTGAAATAATCAATCCCTGCGGTTTCAAGGTGGCAATCTCAGCCGGGCTTATCTGGTCACAGCGGTAAACACTTACGTCGCGTCCCGTTTCAGCGAATAAATCGGCTAGATTGTAGGTAAAAGAATCATAATTGTCGATGAGCAGATACATACGCCCTCCTTTATACAATAAAAAAGGATAACGACGGCAGCCCGAAAACTGCACAGTCGTTATCCTTATAGGTCCGTAAACTGTGGACTGAATCAGTATAGCACATTTTTACAAATTGCGGTATACTAAGGAAAAAGAAATGAGGGGGATTCGTTATGCGAAATTTAGAAAAGAAACTGCGCGCCGCTATCGTACAGGCTGCGCCTGTATTTTTCGATAAACAGGCGACGCTGCAGAAGGTCGTCCATCAAATCGAAGAAGCCGGTCGGAATGGGGCACAGCTCATCGTCTTTCCGGAGTCGCTGGTCCCATGTTATCCCTATGGCCTGACTTTCGGCTTTACTGTCGGCAGCCGGTCGGATGCTGAACGGGCAGACTGGAAGCGCTATTATGACCAGGCCGTCGTCGTCCGCCAAGACCTGCAGGATGTAGCCGCTGCGGCCCAAGCAGCCGGGGCCTATGTCAGCCTGGGCATTACCGAACGCGACGAAACGACGTATTCCCTGTACTGCAGCAATGTCGTCTTTTCACCGGAAGGGAAACTCGTTTCACACCACCGGAAAATCAAGCCGACCGGTGCCGAACGCTATATCTGGGCCGACTCGCATGAGCCAGCCACGTATTTCCCCGTCGTCCAGACGCCGTGGGGGCCCATGGGCTCGCTCATCTGCTGGGAAAACTACATGCCCCTGGCCCGGACGGCCCTCTACCAGAAGGGCGTCAGCCTCTATTTGGCACCGAATACGAACGATAACCCAGAATGGCAGGATACGGTCAAACACATCGCCATCGAAGGGCGCTGCTACGTCTTCAACGTAGACCAGTATTTCACCAAGGACATGTACCCCGCCGATTTGGTTGAAAGCGCAGCCGTTGCCAAATTGAATGACACAGCCTGCCGTGGCGGCAGCTGCATCATCGACCCGTGCGGCCATTACGTCACAGAACCCGTGTGGGACCAGGAAGCCATAATCTACGCCGACTTGGATATGGATCAAGTGGTCCTGCGTCACATGGAATTCGATGCCGCCGGCCACTACACCCGACCAGACATCTTGGAACTCATCGTGCATGAGTAGGGATGGTGTCGCGTGAAGGTTTCTGCCATCATGCGAGGCCACGTTCTCTTTTATGTTTGAAGTTTGATGTATGATGTTTGAAGCGATTGCTTTAAATTTAAAACCATCCGCTAACCACTAACCACTAGCTACTAACCACTTAAAAGGGGCTGTCGCATTAAGCCATTTCGGCTTTGTGCGACAGCTCTCTTTTTTTATTCTATTTCATCGTTCTATTCTCTTTTTTTAGCTAAACGTAAAAAAGGTACACGAAACAGACCGGCCATCCAGTCGGCAAAAAACGTGTGCCTTTGCTATGTATATGGTTATTCAAGCACTCTTTTTCACTTTTTTTAAGGAATAAAGGTATGTCCCGAAATTGCCGGATTGCAGCTTGTGATGTAAGGTCAAGACATTGTGGGCCATTGCCAGTATGATGCTGGTTGCCAGGGCGTTCTCCGTTCCATGGCTCAAAAAACGCCGGAACGACAGATTCGCCTTGATGTCGGAAAAAGCGCCTTCAGACTGGATGGAACGGTTCATTCGAAGCATCTTCCCTGTAGGAGAACTGATGTGAGCTTCCATTTCGGCCCGTTGGGCTTGGAACCTTTTAGAAAGTTCTAATTGCTTCGTCCTTTTTTCCAACGGCTTCTTGCTGCGATTGCCATGAATGCATCCTTTCTTATAGGGACAGTCCGAACAATCCTCACAGACATAATGGCTTTTGCGTATTTTAAATCCCGTGCTGGTTGTTTCGGTCTTTTTCCCAACACAGGTCAGCTTACGGTGATTGTGGCAATAAAAGACATCATTTTTCGCATCATAGTCCATATTCTGGAATTTGCCAATATCTTTTTTGAAACGGCGTTTTTTCCGCTGCTCATGGTCGGACGGTTTGATGTAAGCATCATACCCCTGTTCGGCGAGCTTCGTGTAATTTTCTTCGCTTTCATAGCCGGAATCTGCAATGATACGGGTATACTGGAAAGGGAAATGCTTGCGAAAATCTTCGAGGAAAGGCAGCAGGGTGGTACAATCTGAAGTCTGCGGTCCGACAGTGACCCAGGTAACGAATCCAGCGTCCACGCTATATTGTACATTATATGCAGGCTTGACCTGGCCGTTTTTCATGGCGTCTTCTTTCAGATGCATGAAGGTGGCATCGATATCGGTCTTGGCATAGCTGTTCCGGTCCCCGCAGTAATGAAGCTGGACGGCGTACTCTTTTGTCTTATGCAGGAAATCCTTGGCTTTTTCAATGGCCTTTTGCAATGGCGTCTTACGATGGCCTTTGCCATGGACGAAAACGATGTGTCCTTCTCGTTGGAGCCGTTTTAATTTCCCCAACAGCCGCCGTAAATGGTACCGATGGACAGCGTGTGTATGGAGCACTTGGATGCCAAAGAGTTCCTGGGTCTTAAGAATAAAGCCCGGAATTTTTGCTAATACTTTGGCCTGCCGTTTCGTGACACTCTTCTTCCAGACAAAAGTGTATTTATTGGCAACAGATTCGATTTTTGTCCCATCGATGAACAAATTCTTCAGCGATAAGGCCCCGGCCTGAGCCAAGACGGCATCCATGTCGGCAAACAAGGTCCGGCTGCATGCCGCCATATGATGAGAACGGAAACGGGCGATAGTCGCATGATCGGGAACGGGTTTCCCTTCCAGCAGATATTGGAAATTCAAATCTCTCCGGCAAGCCGATTCAATACGACGGGAACTGAAAATCTGGTTCATGCTGGCATAAATAACGATGGCCAGTAACTGGCGTGGTGAAGCCTGATTTTTCTCGATACGAGAATACGTCTGGTACAGCGGTGATAAATCCATCCTTTCTATGAGCAGCTTCACTAACCGCACGGGATCGTCATCCGGAATCTGAAATGAAATATTCAAGGGAAGTGATAGTTGATAAGGCGCTTCCCATATTGTATAATTGACATGCGTATTTAGTGTCGTCATAACTCTATTTTACGCGCAATCCCGGGCTTTTTACAGTCCGGGATTTGTTTTTTTCAGATTTTTTTGTTCAGCCCTAATGGATACGGCTGCCTGGCCCCTGGCGGGTGACATTGCGGGAACGACCTCGGTCCGGCGCGGTCCGGGTAGGCCGTGCCGGATGCCGTGCGTGCTATTTGCGTCCGGCGTGCTGCTTTGTTTGAGCGCAGCGAGTTTCAGCACGCCAGCAAATGGCACTCTCGGCAAGAGGAGTGGAGCACGCGAACCAGCTAGGGGCCAGGTGGCCGATGCCAACCTCTTCAGAAGAATCCCTCAGACCGCCGTTGGCGGCCAGCTCCCCTTCACAGGGGAGCCTTTTGGCGCTCCTGCGCCTGATTTCCAGAGTCTATTGCGGCAAAGCCGCTTCTGAGTCCGAGCAAACCGTCCACGAAGAACGACCATAAAGCTATGATGTTTTTGCATACATAAAAAGAGCCTGTGCACGATTACGTGCGACAGGCCCTTTTTCACCGCCGCAACATGCGGTATTTGAATTTGATTCGTTTCAGGCCCGTGGCTTTCCAGAAGTTGCGGGCCATTTTTTCGGAAATGATGTAAAACGCTGGGATGAGGAGCAACCCGCAGAGGGTAGCGAAGGTCATGCCGCCGACGACGGCGACGCCCATGCCGCAGCGGGCTCCGGCACCGGCACCGCTGGCAAAGGCCAAGGGCAGGCAGCCGATGATGGCCGTAAAGGCCGTCATGAGGATTGGCCGCAGGCGCAGCTTGGATGCGATGACGACGGCTTCCATCGGGTCGATGCCCTTGTCGACGCGCTCTTTGGCGAACTCGACGATGAGGATGGCGTTCTTAGCTGCCAAGCCGATGATCATGATGACGCCGATTTGCATGTAGACACTGTTCAAGAAGCCGCTCATGTTGGCATTGAACAAAGTCGCTAGCTGACGGATGGTGTATTCTGAGCCGACGGCTCCAAAGATACCCGTCGGTACAGTGAATAAGACGGCGAACGGCATGGACCAGCTTTCATAGAGGGCCGCCAGGCAGAGAAAGGCAAAGACTAGAGCCATAATCAGAATTTTTGTCGTTGAACTGGACGAGGTGCTTTCTTCGCGGCTCTGGCCGGACCATTCAATGGTCATCCCCGTAGGCATGACGCTCTTGGCCGCTTCTTCGGCTGCTGCCATGGCTTCGCCAGAGCTGTAGCCGCTGGCGGCGCTGCCCTGGATGGTGACGCTGCGGACGCCATTAAAACGGGTAATTGACGACGGGCCGGTGGTCATGGAGCTGGTCAGCAGCGTATCGAGGGGAACCATTTTCCCAGACGACGACTTGACGGAAATGAATTTCAGACTGTCTGCCTGAGAGCGATACGACGTGTCGGCCTGGACGATGACCTTGTACGACCGGCCGAACTGGGTGAAGTCATTGACCGACGAACCGCCGAAATTGGTCTGGAGCGCCGTGAAGACGTCGGACAATTCGATGCCCAGATTCTTGATTTTTTCACGGTCTACCGTATAGGCCACGCTCGGTGTATTGGTGGCATAGCTCGTGCGGACACCGGATAATTCCGGCCGCTGCGAGCAGGCGGCGACGACCTGGTTGGCCGCATTGCCCAGTTCCGTATCGGACAGGCCCGTATTATCCATGAGCTGCATGGTCCAGCCGCCTTCCTGGCCCATGCCGGGGAGGGATGCCAGATTGAAAGCCGCTACGCGGGCTTCGGGATGGTTGGGGACGACAGTCTTATTGAACTTGGCGATAATCGATTCTCCCTTCGGGCATGGTGATACTGGCCATAAACACGCCCTGGTCTTCGTCGGGGACGAACGTCGACGGCAGAACTTTGTAGCAGATGCCCATAAGGCCCGTGACCAGGATGAGGAAGACAGCGGCATATTTCAGATGACGGATCATCCAGCCGACTTTCCCCGTGTAGCGGTCCTTGAAATGATCGAAAACCCGGTTGAACCCGCGGAAGAAGGCACCCAGCGGCCCGGCCTGGATGGCCTTATCATCGGGCTTCAGGAGAACACCGCATAAGGCCGGCGTCAAGGTCAGGGCGACGAAAGCCGAGATGACGACGGAAATGGTGATGGTCACAGCGAACTGCTTGTAGAGGACGCCCGTGACGCCGCCGATGAAGGCGACAGGGATGAAAATCGAGGCCAAGACAGCAGTCGTGGCGATAATCGGCCCTTGGACTTCTTTCATGGCCGCTTCCGTCGCGTCCTTGGCCGACAGTTTATCCTTGGACATATGCTCTTCGACGTTTTCGATGACGACGATGGCGTCGTCGACGACCAGGCCGATGGCCAGGACCATGGCGAAAAGGGTCAGGGTGTTGATGGTGAAATCGAGGACCTTAAAGGACGCAAAGGTCCCGACGATAGAAACCGGCACGGCCAGGACCGGGATGAGCGTCGTCCGCCATTTCTGCAGGAAGACGAAGACGACGAGGATGACCAGGAGCAGCGATTCGACAAAGGTATCTTTGACTTCGTTGATGGATGCGTTGATGAAATTCGTGTTATCCATGACAATGGTATAATCCAGGTCCGGCGGGAAGGTTTCCTTGGCCTGTTCCAGGACCTTCTTGACTTCCGTAATCGTGTCCAGGGCGTTGGCGTCGCTGGAAAGCTGGATGCCGAAGCCAATTCCTGTCTTGCCGTTGATTTTGGAGTTGCTGCTTTCGTTCTGCGTCCCCGTCTGGATATTGGCCACATCTTTGAGGTAGACGAACTGGCCATTCGAGGTAGACTTCAAGATGATATTGCCGAATTGTTCCGGCGTCGACAGCTGGCCTTCGACTTTGGCGCTGTACTGTTTTTCCTGTGTCGCCGGTGCCGGCAGGCTGCCAATGGTCCCGGCCGGAGCCGACATATTCTGTTCCTTGATGGCCGCAATGACGTCCGATACGGTCAGGCCGCGTTCGGCCAGTTTTTCCGGATTGAGCCAGACGCGCATGGCATAGCTGGAACCGAAGGTATTGACACTGCCGACGCCGTCGATGCGCTGGATTTTGTCAAGCAGGTAAATATCGGCATAATTCTTGAGGAACGCCTGGTTATACGTCCCGTTCGGCGAATAGATGTTAGCCATAAGGACCATGTCGCCAGAGGCTCTGCGGACGGTCAGGCCCTGGGTCTGTACGTCGCTGGGCAGGCTGTTCTTGGCCAGATTGGCGTCGTTCTGGACGTTGATGGCATCTGTATTGCCGTCACTGTCCAGGCTGAAGACGACGGACAGGCTGTACGAACCGTCGTTGCTCGACGTCGAGGACATATAGGACATATCATCGACGCCTTTGAGCTGGTCTTCGATGACCTGGGCGACGGTCTGATTGACGATGGTCGCATTGGCACCGGTGTAGGTCGTACTCAGATTGACCGTCGGCGGCGAAATCTGCGGATACTGGGCAATAGGCAGGGACAGGAGGGATGTTATGTGCAATAACATAGTTTACATAAATAGGGGTCTTCCCCCTACTGAAAAAAGTGATACTTTTAGGCATAAGAAGGAGTTGATTCTTATGCCATGGGAAGAAAGGAATGTCACCAAAGCTATGTTACGCAAAGAATTCGTTGAACGGGTACTTGCTCATGAGAAGAGCAAAAAAGCCCTTTGTCTTGAATATGGAATCAGTCGTCCTACAGGAGACAAGTGGATTAAGAGGTATCGTGAAAATTCTTCTTGTGAAGAACTTTCACGAGAACCTCACCACCGTGCCAATCGCACATCCCCTGAAATGGAAGCACTGGTCATCAAGACACGAAAAGAAAATTATGACGCGTGTGCCTTAGTTGTCCATACCCTTTTGAAACGACAAGGTATTCCAAACGTTCCCTGTGTCCGTACCATTAACAATATCTTTCATCGGTACGGCTTGATCACACCGGACGCCAGTCAGGCAGCTACACCTTATACACGTTTCGAAAAAGAAGCTCCTAACGACATGTGGCAAACCGATTTCATCGGTCACTTCGCCTTGAAAAACCAAAGACGCTGCCATCCTTTGAGGGTGATGGATGACCATTCCCGGTTCAACCTAAGCTGCCATGCTCAATACGGGGAAACCTTCGGCGATACGATACCGGTAATGAGAAAAATATTTCTGGAATACGGTATGCCAAAGGTAATTCTGTGCGACAATGGCAATCCATGGGGAACGGTCCAAAGCACCGGATTCACCAAGTATGAAGTATGGATGATGGAACGGGGCGTCCTGGTAATTCATGGAAGGATTAAACATCCTCAGACACAGGGCAAGCAGGAACGGATGAATCAGACGTTCCGGAAGGGAGGCATACAAGGTCAGTTGTACAAGAATCTGCGGGATGCCCAATCCCATTTCGATGCTTTTCGGGATTTTTACAACAACAGACGGCCGCATACATCGCTTACGTTAGAAACTCCGGCATCGCAGTACACATCCAGCCTAAGGAAATATCCCCGCAGGATTCGTTCCTGGGACTACGGTGAAGGCCTTGAATTAAGGCGCATCAAAAGTTCCGGCTATCTCACCTACGGAGGACAAGGCTACTTTCTCAGTGAAGCATTAGGCAACAAAATTGTCGCTGTCCGGGAGACAAAGTTGGATGGAAACTCCATTTTAACCTTGTACTTTAGGCAATTCATCATCGGGAAGATTGACGTAAATAAGCAAGTATTCCTGATGAAACGGGCTTATCTGATTCACAACGATCCTCGTTTAGAAGGAAAATTAAAGCTTCAATAAGAAGAAATTTGTAAACGATGTGCTTGCATAAAGTGTAAAGGATGTCCTTGCACAAAATGTAAACGATGTTATTCTTGACAAGGGACAGGCCCCCCAGGATGACGATGATGATGGAAATGACGATGGCGAAAATAGGCCATCGGATGAAGAAACTAGACATGACGCGCCTCCTTATTTAGCCGTAAGCGATACGGAAGAAGTCGAAGCCGACGAATCGGATGCCGTCAGGGACAGGCCCAATTCATCAGCCGTGGTCATGGTGACGTCCAGGTCCTGACCTTCCTTCAGATTACTCAGGCCTTCGACGACGATATCGTCCTTATCGAGGCCGCTCTTGACGATATAGTAGCTGCCGACCTGGTCGCCTAAGGTGACGACGCGGGCGACGGACTTATTATCGCTCCCGACGACGATGACGAAGGACTGGTCCAGGACCTGCTGGACCGCACGCTGAGGCACGAGGATGGCATCCTTCAAGGGGGGGGCCTTCCATGGTAACACGGGCGAACATCCCCGGCAGGAGGACGCCATCGGCATTATTGAAGAGAGCCTTGACCGTAATCGTACCGGTACTGTCCGACACTTCCCGGTCGAACTGGTACGATGTCGACGTTTCATCGTATTTCTTACCGTTGCTCAAAGTCAGGGATGCCGTCGGCGGCGTAGGGTCTTCCGGCTCATTGTCATTGGCCATGCGGAAGTTCAAGAATTCATTTTCACTGATCGAGAACTAGACGTAAATAGGATTGATCGAACCTACCGATACCAGGGCCGTGTTGCCTGACGTGACATAAGTCCCGCTGGGGACGTCGTCCACAGAGAGCTTGCCGGAAATAGGCGCCCTGATGATGGTGTCGTCTAAGTTTTCCTGGGCCTTCTGCAAGAGGGCATTGGCATCGTCGTAACTCGACTGATTGCTGTCCACCGTGGCCTGCTGGTTGGTCAGGGTCTGTTCGGCTACGGCGCCGGAAGCTGCCAGCTGCTGATAACGGTTCAAGTCGACGAGGGAGTTGTTGAGCGTCGTCCGGGCCTTGTCGACATTCGATTTGGCTGAGAGGACTTCCGATTCATATTGGCGGTCATCGATTTTATACAAGGGCTGGCCCTTTTCAACAGGATCGCCAGCCGTGAAGTATTTCTCTACGATTTCTCCGGAAACGCGGGGCTTGATGGTGACGGCGTTGGTCGATTTGATCTGACCCGAATAGTCGTGGCTCACAGCCGTATCCTGCTGGAGGACTTTCATGGCCTTGACCGACACAGCGGCACTCTTAGTCGGTGTCGTGCTGCCGCAGCCTGCCGTCAGCAGGGACAGGGCCAGCAGTCCGGCCATCACCGTAGTGAGAAGTGTTCCTTTTCCATAACGTAGCATATGCATGATTCCTTTCTCTACAACATGTTTTAAACTATATTATAAGTGTATCATGGAAAAAAAAGGCAACATGCCTAAATGTTAAAAATTAGGTGTCGCCTTCTTTTCGATAAGCTGCGAAATATGTACTTTTTATGGTAATTATATGTAGTTAGAAGCTGTCATGCAATTTTATTGCCATTGGCTACAAGTTTGAAGCGCAGGCCCAGGACTTCGGCTGCCCGCTTGCACATGAGCATACGCTGGGAAAAGATTTCAAAATAATCAATCATGGAGCAAATCGATTCATCGAGCTCGATGTTCAAGGTAATGACTTTCTTGTGCGTGTCGACGTGGAGCTTCGACGACAGGGCAGCATAATTGACGCGGTCGTGTTTGTCGAAGGTTTCCGGTACGGTGTTGCGGACGCGGTCCCGGCGGACATCGCTCTTGTCGGCCAGGATAAGGGCGGCAGACAGGGGGTCAAAGGCGATGCCGCTCCGTTCATCGTGCTGGCCAATGGCCGAGATGATGGCAGCAATATCTTCTGGTGGTGCGCCCCAGTCGCGCAGGAAATGGAACGCCATGAGGGCCCCCGTATGGGCATGGTCTACGCGGTTGATGCTGTTCCCCAAATCGTGCATATAACCGGCAATGCGCACAAGTTCCACCATGTGGGCGTCATAGCCGAGCTTCTTCAGGATTTTGCCGGCCGTGACGGCCACTTTAGCCGTATGCTTTTGCGAATGGTCCGTATACCCCAGAGCATCGAGGACCCGGTTTCCCTGTTCTAAATAAACATTCAGCTCTTTGGCATGGGCAATATTTTCATAAGTCAGTTTCTTCATGATATCATTCCTTTTCTGTGCTAGTCTTTTCAGTATAACAAAGGAATGTATAAACAGCGTAAATATTCCATAAAAATTGTGCTTTGCTTCTACCGAATCCAACAATTTGCTAATTCTCTATTTTTATTGTACCATATCGGCCCAATAAAGCAAATAGAAACTATGTTCGCTAAAGGGATAATCGTTTCGTCGAACATAGTTTCTTTATTTGCAAAAAAATCCGCCTAATTTTCATAAATGGCCTTATGAGACGTTTTTTATCATCTTGTGAGTAATCACATGGGAAACTTGTTTTATTTTCCTTAAATCGGCAAATTCAACAGGAACGTTTGTTGCATCTTGTCTTTTCTCATAGTACAATAGTAAACAAAGGAGGTGCCGCATATGTATTTACGAAAACGAGGCAAGAAATGGTATTATACGATTGAAGTCCCGACGGAAGATGGTCAGGGAAGGCAGCGTGTGGAACGCGTCGGCGGTACTTCGTATGCCCAGGCGGCGAAAGCCTATCGCCAGGCCATGAAAGCCCTGGATGAAGACGGGGAGCTGCCGGAAAAGCCGGAAGTCAAGGTCATGGCTTTTTTGCGGGACTGGCTGGAAAAGGATGTGCGCATCAATTTAGGCCCTAATACGTATGATTCTTATTCCGGCATCATTAAATGGCATATTGGTGCCCGTTTTGGCAATTATGCCCTGGAAGCGCTGACGACGGCAGAAATCCAGGACTGGATCAACAGCCTGAAAGAGGATGGTTATTCCCGGTCAACGGTTAAATCTATTTTCACGGTCTTCAACGACGCCATGCGCTGGGCCGTCTCCAACCGCCAGTATATCGAAATCAATCCCATGGCCAACGTCAAGATGCCGAAATTCGATATTCCCCGGAAAAAGCCGGTCATCTTTTCACATCAGCAGATACAGATTATTTTCCATGCCTTCCCGGTAGGGCATAAATATTATGCGCCGTGCATGATTGCCTATTGTACTGGCCTGCGTGTCGGCGAATGCCTGGCCCTGCAATGGTCCCATATCGACATGGAAAACCGCACGCTTTCCGTGGTCAGTACCTTGTATGACAAAAAGGGTGTGCCCGTCTGCAAGGCCACGCCGAAGACGAAGTCGTCGGTCCGGACCATTCCTTTTAATGAAACCTTATACAAGGCCCTGCTCCGCCATAAGGCCCAGCAGGCCAAGAACCATCGTCTTTACGGCGACGACTACGTCGAAAGCGATTTCGTCTGTACCCGTGAAGACGGCCGTCCCATGAACAGCAATGACATGCGGTACTTCAATATGTGGTGCAAAAAGGAATTCGGCGGCGGCAGTTTCCATTCCTTCCGCCACACCCATGCGACGATGATGCTGGAAAACAATATCGAGCTCGACTACGTTTCCAAGCGGCTGGGCCATTCTACCATTGCCACGACGGCGAACATTTACGATACGATTACGGATAAACGCAATCGGGAAGCCATGAAGAAGCTCGATTCGATTTTGTGAAATCATGGCGGCAAACGCGGCGGCAAGATGCCGTAAATATAGCATAAAACCTTAACTTTCCGATAAGTAACACTTATCGGAATAATATAACAAAAATCAAAAATATAGAGAAGGAAGAACCCCTTATATCATGTCTCCTCAAATCACTACCTATAGCGGAAAGTTTTTCGATATCACCCATCCCGACCCGGCAAGCATCTGCATCGAAGATATTGCCCACGCCTTGTCCCTCATCTGTCGGGGCAACGGCCATGTGATGACTTTTTATTCCGTCGGCCAGCATTGTCTGCAATGCGCCAACGAAGTGATGGCCCGCCAGCTGCCGTCCCGGCTGGTCCTGGCCGCCTTACTGCACGATGCGACGGAGTGTTATATGTCCGACGTGCCCCGGCCGATGAAGCAGCTCATGCCGATATACCGGCAGACGGAAGCCAAATTGCTGGCTATCATTTATGAGAAATTCTTAGGCCAGCCCTTAACGGAAGGGGAAACACGCCTCCTCAAAGGGATTGACGATGATTTCCTCTGGTATGACCTGACCTGTCTCTTGCACGACCAGCCTCAGGGCGAGCCGCCACAGGTCCATTGTATCCCCGATTACCGGCCGCGTCCCTTTGCCGACGTCGAAGCCGAATACTTGCAGTGCTATCGTTCTTGTCAGGAGGGAGTCTTATGGAAATAGCCATCGTCACCGGCGCTTCGTCCGGGCTGGGCCGGGAATATGCGAAATTGCTGGACCAAGAAGGATTGGATGAAATCTGGCTCGTCGCCCGGCGCCGGCCCCAGTTGGAAACCCTGGCTGGAGAACTGACGACGAAAAGCCGTATCTACGCCCTGGACCTGACGGACAGGGCTTCTTTGCTGACGCTGCAGCAAGCCTTAGCGGCCTGCCAGGTCACGGTCCGTTATTTGATCCACGCCGCCGGCTTTGGCAAGATGGGGCCTGTGGCGGCCGTTCCGGCAGGCGTCCTGGAAAACATGATCGACCTCAACGACCGGGCCGCTGTCAGCCTGGTCCAGGCTGTACTGCCTTATTGTCATGCCGGCAGTCATCTGGTCCAGATTTGTTCCTGCGCAGCCTTCCTACCCATTCCGGAACTGGCTGTCTACGCGGCGACGAAAGCCTTTCTCCTACGCTACAGCCGGGCACTGGCCGTGGAACTGGCACCGCAGGGTATCCTCGTATCTGCCGTTTGTCCGTATTGGGTGAAAGATACAGGATTCATCGCGACGGCCCGCCAGACCGATGAAGGCCGGCTGTTCCGCCATTTTCCCCTGGCCGGGACGAAGGAAGCCATTGCCCGCCGTTCCTTCCAGGCCGTGAAAAAAGGCCGAGTCGTCATCACGCCGGATGTCGTCTCGACCTTGCTCCGTTTTCTGTCGGGGTGGATTCCCCAATCGATTCTCTTGTACGGCAGCCGCTGGTTCCGCTGACTTTATAAGCCGATGGCTTTCAGTGCCTGGTCCAGGTCACCGATGATGTCGTCCGGGTCTTCCAGGCCGATGCTGAAACGGATGAAGCCCTTGCGGAATTTTTCCGGGTAGAGATTGATGCGTTCATCGTAGCTGGGCTGCGGGAAAATCAGGCTTTCGTCATGGCCGAGGGATACGGCGAAGGTGACGACTTTCAAAGCTGCGCAGAAGCGTTCGACGGCCTTGTCGTCGGCTGCGATGCCAAAGGAAATGACGCCGCCAAAGCCGTGCTTCATCTGTTTCTTAGCCAATTCATGACCGGGATGGCTGGCCAGGCCGGGATAGGAAACGAAGGTGACGTTTTGCC
Organism: Megasphaera sp.; assembly: GCF_047831605.1. Classification (NCBI taxonomy): domain Bacteria; kingdom Bacillati; phylum Bacillota; class Negativicutes; order Veillonellales; family Veillonellaceae; genus Megasphaera; species Megasphaera sp. The sequence continues at coordinate 131,611 of NZ_CP181255.1, forward strand.
GCTGTTCCAGCCATTCGGCGATTTTCTGCGTCGATGCGTTGATGCGTTCCATCCGCAAGGGGAAGGTCACGGCACCGCGGAAAATCTGCCAGGCATTGAAGGGGCTGATGACAGAGCCGACGTTGACCTGGGCTTCATAGCGGATCCGGTCCATCGCTGCCAAATCATTGGAAATGATGGCCCCGCCCTGGGCATCGCCATGGCCGTTGATATATTTCGTCAGCGATTCGACGACGAAATCGGCTCCCAGGTCCAGTGGTCGCTGGTTGAGAGGCGACGCAAAGGTATTGTCGACGGACAAGACAGCCTCGTTTTCATGAGCGATTTTAGCGATGGCTTCGATATCTAAAATGCCATCAGTCGGGTTGTCCGGCGTTTCAATATGGACTAGGCGCGTCCCCGGCGTAATCGCTTTCTTGACGGCTTCCAGGTCAGTCATATCGACCATGACTGTTTCGACGCCGAATTTCTGGTTGAATAATTCGTGGAACAGGCGATAGACTGCCATATAACTGACTTTCGGATAGACGACGCGGTCGCCCGTCTTGAGCAGGGTCCAGAACAGGGCGTGAAGGGCGGCGACGCCGCTTCCCAGGACGATGGCGTCATCGGCACCATGAAGGGCCGCTACTTTTTCTTCCAGCCAATGTTGATTCGGGTTGCCGTTACGGGCATACATCAGCAAATCCGTCGATGAATAGTTGACCTTCGACAGATCATCGGGCAGCTTGTAGCTGTTGGCCATGTGCAATGGCCGGCGGACAGCGCCCGTTTCTGCGTCATAGCCGGCACCAGTGTGTACAGCCTGTGTCGAAATGTCATACCCCTTGAACTTATTTTCTTTCTTAGCCATAAAAAATTCCCTTTTATGGTGTAAATAAATATTATACAAGTATATTATAAAGTATATCATCAAAAAAGTAAAAGCCTTTTGTTTTCCAATTCATATTGACTTTTTGACTTTTGCTAAAATAAGCGTATAATAGAACTATACAAAGAAATAGAAACAGCGCCGTTTCAATTGTTTAATTTTGTAGGAGATGATTGGTATGAGCAAGTTAACCCATCGTATCGAAAAGAAGGCTGTCGAAATCCTGGTCGACCGCATCATGGCCGAACGGAATCCGGCAGACCGTCAAAAAAAATTGAAACGCTTATCTTATGTCATGCAGCATCTGTTTGGCGACCTCTTTGAAAAGGAATCCTTTGACGATGCACGCAGACTCATCGATGAAGGGGGCAAATGGTTCCGCTTCCTCAATACGGCTCTGGATACCTTGAACCCGCATGTCGTCAAGACGGCCGTCATGGACCTGGGCTTTGAAGCTGGATTTTACGGCCTGCGTACGCGCGACGCCGCCAAGGCGAAATATCACTGCAATATTCCCTGGGCCATCCTCTTCGACCCGACCAGCGCCTGCAACCTGCATTGCATCGGCTGCTGGGCTGCTGAATACGGTCATACGCTGAACTTGTCGTTCGACGTCATGGATAAAATCGTCCGCGAAGGCAAGGCTCTGGGCTGTCATTTCTACCTACTCACGGGCGGCGAACCGCTCATGCGCAAGAAAGATATCCTGCGTCTGTGCCGGAAACACCCGGACTGTGAATTCCACGCTTTTACCAACGGTACGCTCATTGATGATGCTTTTTGCGACGAAGTCACGGACGTAGGCAATCTCAGCTTCTCCCTCAGTATCGAAGGATTCCGTGAAGTCAATGACAGCCGCCGCGGCGAAGGCGATTTCGACAAGGTCATGCACGCCATGGACCTCCTGCGCAAGCACGGCATCGTTTTTGGGACGTCCATCTGTTATACCCGGAAAAACATCGACACCGTCACGTCTGACGAATTCCTGGACCTGCTCATCAAGAAGGGCGTCTGGTTTACGTGGTACTTCCATTATATGCCCGTCGGCAACGACGCCTCGCTGGACCTGCTACCGACAGAAGAACAGCGGGCCTATATGGTACGCCGGGTCCGCGAAATCCGCAGCGTAAAAGGTGGCAAGCCGATTTTCGCCATCGATTTCCAGAACGATGGCCAGTTCATCGACGGCTGTGTCGCTGGCGGCCGCAATTACTGCCATATCAACCCCAATGGCGACGTCGAACCGTGCGTCTTCATCCATTATTCCAGCGCCAATATCAACAATCAGAGCCTGCTCTCATGCTTGCAGCAGCCGCTCTTCAAAGAATATGCCAAAGGCCAGCCCTTCAACCACAACCATCTGCGCCCGTGTCCGATGCTGGAAAATCCGCAGTATTTAGCCGCCATGGTCAAACGCAGCGGTGCCAAATCGACAGACCTGCAGTCGCCGGAATCGGCAGAACACTTATGTAATAAATGCAAGGCTTATGCCGTACAGTGGAAACCGACAGCCGACAAGTTGTGGGCTGAAATCGAAGCTAATAAAGAAAAAGAAGCCGCGGAAAAGAAGGTCCACAGCCCTCAGTCCGCTACTCATTAGGAGGAATCCCATGAATATCCAGATTTTCGGCACGAAAAAGTGCTTTGATACCAAGAAAGCCATCCGCTATTTCAAAGAACGGAACATCAAGGCCCAGTTCATCGACTTGAAAGAAAAAGGCCTGAGTAAAGGCGAATACACCAAGGTCAAGCAGGCCGTCGGCGGCCTCAATGCCATGCTCAATCCGAAATGCAAGGATCAGGATACGCTGGCCCGCATCCAATATGCCGTCGATGACGAAAGAGATGCCAATGTGCTGGCGAACCAGCAAGTCTTAAAGACGCCCATCGTCCGCAATGGCGCCAAGGCGACCGTCGGCTACGTGCCAGAAGTCTGGAAAACGTGGGAATAGTTTTTAGTTTGACAGAAATTAAACGTTTGGGTATACTCATAGTTACTTAAACGTTTAATTTTTTTTTATGGTGAACGAGGTGTAGAAAATGAAATATACTGTAAAAAGAACCGCTGTATTAGCCTGTGCGGCCTTGATGATCGGCAGCGTTTCCCTGGCTGCCAGCACGCCGAAGGTCCAGGCCATGGGGCTGCCCAATCCCATCGTAACTTATGATACTTATGAAAGTGTCGTCAAAGATGCCGGCTTTACGCCCTTATATTTGACCCGCGATGCCGGATTCAGCTGCTACTATCTTTCTTTGATCGGCAAAAACACGGCAGATATCGGCTTCCAGCGCTTAGGACAGCCGGAAACGACGGTCCGCGTCCGCACGATGCCGCAGAAAGCCGATAAATCCATAAAAGACATTTCTGGCATCTATAGCGTAACCTGGAAAGACCAGGTCATCGACGGCGTCACCGTCAGCATAGCAAAAATCAGTGACACGTCCTATGCGGCTCATTGGAAAGTCGGGGACTATCAGTTCTCCGCCCAGGCAACGGGGATGAGCGCACCGGAATTCAAAGCCCTCCTGGAAAACAGCCTCGTCGACGACTCGGCTCATTATTTTGTAAAATAAAAAACATAGTTTATAGTTCGAAGTTCGTAGTTTGCAGACGATGGCTTTACATTTAATCATTCACTAAAAACTACAAAACTTAATACTCAAAAAGCGGCTGTCTTTATAGGACAGTCGCTTTTTTGCGAACCACGAACCACGAATTACTAATCACTACTTACTCCGTGCAGCTGAAGGGACGATGCCGATGGCACAGAGAATCGTAAAGACGATGAAGGCCTGCTGGATGTGCTGGGCCAGCCAATCCGAGGCAGCCGAGGCCCCGCTTTGCGACAGAATCAGGGTGATGATAGCCACACTGAGGACCTGACCGATGAGGCGGACCGTACTGACGACAGACGAGGCAGCGCCGTAATATTTTGGCGTCACAGCCCCCATGATAGCATTGTTATTCGGTGCCGTGAACAGGGCAAAGCCGATGCCGATGATGACTAGGGCCAGGGCGATGAGCCAGAAAAAAGGGTAAGAGACATCCACCGCTAAGAGACAGAGGCCAAAGGTAATCAAAATCATGCCGGAAGAAGCCAGGACGGCTGGATTGATACGGTCCGACAGGGCCCCGGTGACAGGGGACAAGAGGGCCATCAGTACGGGCTGAATCAGTAAAACCAGCCCCGTATCGCGGGCATTGAGGCCGGTAATGCGCTGCAAGTAAATGGACAAGAGGAAACTGATGCCGAAGGTCGCGCAGTAATTGAGCATGGCCGCCAGACTGGAACAAGAGAAGACGCGGTTGCCTGCAAAAATACCATTACTTCCGATAAGCCAACCATAATGGCAATCATGGCCAGGGCATACAACAGACTGCCAGGCAAATCGAGACTGCCTTTCGCGTTGACGATCCATTCTTCCTTCGTCATGCTGCGGGCTGCAATCAGCCAGGCCAGGGCACAGATGAAGGCGATGAAATAAAAAATCGTCTTCCAGCCTAAGTAATAAGAAAAGAAGCCGCCCAGGACAGGCCCAAAGGACAGGCCGCAATATACGGCGGCAATCGTAAAGCCCATGGCCAGGCCGCGGCGCTGTGGCGGCGTGACCAGGGATACGATGGCCATGCTGGTCGCGAAAATACTGGCACTGCCCAGCCCCTGCAGGATGCGCAGCAAGAACAGACCGTACAAGGAGTTCACAAAATAAACGGCCAGCGAAGAGACACAGAACAAGGAGACGCCGAATAAAAAGATATGACGCTTGCCAATCCGGTCGGCAATCTTGCTGATTGGCATGATGGTCACGGTCGAAGAAATCAAGAACAACTCAATGACCCAACTGAGCTGAGCATCAGTCGCACCATAAGCCGTACCGATGCTAGGCAGGGCTGTCGTCAGGGCGCTGCTGGTAAAAGGATTGATGAAAGATACCATCATGACGACGGCTAAAATCGTATTTTCATAAGATAAAAATCGCTGCATCGCGAATAACCCTCCGTAAAAATAAATTGATAGATAAATGTAATTATACTGCCAGAGAAAATCATTCGCAAGAAATAATTTTTTGAACTATTTTTACGAGAAAAGGCTGATTTTGCAAATAGTTGATTAGCTCAACTATTAAAACACTACTGTATAGAAAAAAGGCCCATATCCATAGATAATATAACACATCAGCCTGATACTAAATCATGCGATAATACGACAATATCGCGGACTATATAGCGATTCGCACAATCCAGGCGTCGACTCCGCTTAGTGTACCCAAAAATACCACGGATCCTATATCCGATTCCAACCAGCCTGCATAAGCCTAACAATATATATATCTCTGCAAACAGATACAGATATATATTATAAAACACAGAAAAACTTTTCATCAAAAAAATAATAGCATATCAGCAGGGAGAATCACAAATAGCCAAGATAAAATAAATGAATTCAATCAATGACTGCGAAGAACTCGATACAGCGATTTTGCAGTCATTTTGAACATGGGGTAGAAATAGCCCCTCGATTACTTCCGATAACGTTAAATTATCGTAAGTTATTTTAAATGAGAATTCAGGCACATATTGTAACGCTTTCTATCCCGCATAACCAAGCCATTTATCCAACAAGTAACATCATCTTCACTTTTTCTCAATAACTGTCAAATTTCCTCGCTTTTCATATCAAAGTCGGCAAAATATCGGCAAAAAAACTTGCTGAAAACCTAGTAAAAAAGCCGTTAAAAAGCCACTCAAAAATTCACAAAAAAGCCCTCGAAAAAGCGATTTTTGGAGGCATAAAAATTCAAGTACTGATGTCGCTTGGCTTTTTTTCGCTCATTTCCTTAGAATCTTCCTTGACCTTTCGATTCATGGTGACTATAATGAGCGTGTGTTTTATGAGCCTTTGGCTGATCATAACTCACTTTCATTGTCCAATCACTTCATTAGCTACTACATCTGCAAATGGCTGAACGGCAGATGACGAGCAACCAGCCTAAGAGGCAGCTCTCTATAAAAAGCAAAACCCCCACGGTGTCCAGACCGTGGGGGTTTATTGTTCCTACTTGGAACTCACTAACTTTTTCAGCTACGTTAAGTATAACATGTCTGCAAATCCGATTCAAGCTTTATATAGCATATTCGCTTATTTTTTATGCCACCGAAATTAGGTGAGAAATTTCAAATTTACACGACATAATCAAACAACTTAATTTCTGTAATCTTTCCGTTATGAGTTGTAAATACCAGCCATTTTCCTTCTTCATGATAAGAAATATACCCGCGGTCATTTTTCCAGGGTTCTCCGTAGGCTTGTTCAATAGCGTCAGCATCCATACCTACTGTTAGTCCAGCCGGTGTAATCAAGCCGTTATTGGCCGTTGAAAAGATACCGGTCACGACATTGGTATTGGCATCAAAAAAGATGTAAAACGATGACCCGTAGGCATAGCTATAACTGTATCCGCCCTCAGCATTGGGTACTTTATCCGAAATGTGTGTCGGTTCTCCGTAAATAGATTGTACATAGTCCGCCGATGAACCAATGGTGATACCACCAATCGCAAATTCTGAATCAGGAATGGCAGCAAAGACGGTAGAAATTGATACAATCAATAATGAGAATACGCTAAGAATAAGGCGTTTCATGTTACCACATCCTTTCTATTTTATTCTGGTCTTTACTTAGCAGTATAGTACATCTATAATATAGAAGAAGCAGTTGCTGGTATTGGCTGCGGAGGCGTCACCTCATTAGAGCGTGAATCCGTAGAGGTACTGCCACAGTTGTTCCTATAGAATCAGTTGTCGATGACATTGGCCCAAGATATCCCGTTTCTATTGAAGCGCTCTTTTGGGAGGTACGGTCGACAACTGATTTTTTCTTAGACGGATAAAATTCAAGAGGCCGTCGTTGTAAGACAGCCTCTTGTTCTATTAAGCGGTACATTCCCTATTTCGGTGTAACGGCTACGACGCGGACAGGCAGTCCGGTCGCGCCTTCGATATTGGGCCAGGCTGCCAGGAGGATGGCACCGGCAGGAGCTACCTTGTCGAGGTTATCCAAAAGCTCGATTTGGACGTGGCCCTGGCTGATACGGACATCATGGCCCTTTTTTCAGCCGTCGCATCTTCTAAATGGAAGACAGCGAAACGGTTGCCACTTTCGGTAGTATAAATTTTCTTCATGATCGGATATCCTGGTTGGGCCAGTGCTTCTTGTGCCAGTTCATCCCCTTGTTCAAAAACGGCTTTGCCATAATAACGGAAAAAGAGTTTTCCTTTTCCCATAAGTCCACAGATTTCTACATAAGGATTTTCTTGCATTTGACGATAGACTTCTTTCATTGCGCCGACGCCAAAATAGTTCACTCCATCTTTTAGCATGTGGAAACTGATAGGACGCGATTTAGGGCGGCCAGCTTCTATGGTATTCAAAAAGAAAGCACCGCTCTCATCAACACAAGCGTTTAACCAATCGTTAATTTTTTTTGCAATGATTTGTTTTTCGGGTATATGGTTTTTCCTTGGTTGTTTTTGTGGGATTATGTGGGATAATATTGATTTTTTATATTCCGATAACTTACAATGCCATAAGTCTGCATCGGCTTGTGTAATGGGACGGATGACCCGGCAGGGATTCCCGGCTGCGACGACATGGCTGGGAATATCATGGGTTACGACGGAACCGGAACCTATGACAACGTCATCGCCAATAGTGACACCGGGATTGATGACGACATTACCGCCAATCCAGACGTCTGAACCGATAGTGACCGGTTTGGCGTATTCCAGGTTGGTATTGCGGACTTCCGCATCAATGGGATGACCCGCCGTATAGATACTGACGTGAGGTGCCAAAAAGACGTTGTCGCCAAAGGTGACGTAGTTTTCGTCTAGTATGGTCAGCCCCGTATTGGCAAAGAAATGACGGCCAAAGCGGATGCGGTCACCATGGTCGAAGTAGACCGGCGCCAACAGCACCATGTCATCTGGCGCCTGGGCAAAACAGCGTTTCAGTTCTTCAAAAGCCTGACGGTCGTTCAAATCGTCAGAAGCATTGAATTTCCGCTGCGCCGCATGGACCCGCTGGAAGCTGTCATCGTGAACATTGAACGGGTCGTACAGCTCCTGGCCAATCATGCGGTCCCACTCTTTCTGATTCAATAGTATCCTACTCCCTTCTCTTATATGCAATGCTATCCTTGAATCCGATACCATAGCTGCATTTCAAAATCGTTGGGAATCCCCGGTTCTGACATGAGCTGGCCGAAGCCTACGACAATGCGCGTCATGGTTTGGCGAAAGGCTTTTTCTAAGGGCATTTGCTTCACTTTATGGAGATACCACGATTCATGGATGGAAAGACACATCCCCGATTTCAGCAGCAACAAGCGGGCATCATGGGCCGCCTGGATTTTTTCGGGGTCGCCCTGCGTATCCGCCTTTGCCGCTTCCAAGAGCTCCCGTTGTTCGTCTGGCGAAAGGTGGCTGCGGAACATATGCTGAGCCAGGCGCCGGAACCATGCATAGTCTTCTCCGGCATCGGCCAACAACCGCGTCATGAATTGTTCTGAAGCCCGGTCTTCTAAAAAAGCCTGCACGCAGGCCAATTCCTGATTTTCCAAAGACATATCATCACCTCGCAGAGTGTACGTCACGCCTCACCCATCATCTGGCAAACAAGCTTTATGGAATAATTCTACACGTCAGGCATTAATTCCTGCTTTCCCCTGCCTTTCTTCGGAATATATTTCATCGTGTACGTAAGACCTGTCTGGCCGCCCATTTCGATGAAATGCCAGTTTTTCTTCCATCTGTCCTATTTAATTCAACGAAATCCATGTGTTATAATAGAGACAAATTTTACTATATTTGAGGTGATTATGTTGAAAGGAAAAAAACTCGCATCCATGTTAGCTGTCACAGCTATGTTGACCAGCTTCGGCCTGACGGGGATTGTTGAAGGTGCCAGCCGGGCCGAATTAGCCGCGATTCACGTCAATCAGTCCGAAAATTTCCAGTATTGGAACGAGAATTCTCCGGCTAAGAAAAAGCTGGTAGCTTATGTGCAAAAAGTAACGAATCCCAAAAATCCTGATTTCATCCCGGCAGAACATCGCCTGGCCGTCTTCGATATGGATGGAACCCTGTTGGGAGAACGGACCCCGTCCTATACAGATGGCGTCTTTTATGTGGACCGTGTCCTGCATGACCCAAACTGTAAAGTGTCCGATGAAGACAAAAAATTTGCTCAAGCCTATTGAGATGCCATTTCTCAGCGGAAACCCGTTCCCCCGGAAATCGAAAAGAACTTGTACCACAACTTATATGCCGGACTGGCCGGGATGACGCCGCAGTCCCTGGACGCTTACGCCCAGGGATTTATGAAAAAGCCCGTTATCGGCCTGACGAACCTGACTTATGGCGAAGCCTTTTACCTGCCTATGGTAGAAGTGATTTCCTATTTAGAAGCTAATAATTTCACCTGCTACATCGTTTCGGCCTCTGACCGCCCTCTCGTCCGCGCACTCGTCCATGGAGCCCTGCCTATCGCACCGAATCAAGTCATCGGGTCGGATCCGCAAATCGTTGCCAGCCATCAAGGCCAAACTAGCGGTGGTTCATATCAAATGACACAGGAAGATACCATCCAGTACGGCGAATTGGACCGGGTCAATGAAAAAATGAATAAAGTGTCATCCATTGTCCGTGAAATCGGGATACAGCCGGTCTTAGCCTTTGGAAACAGCAGCGGCGATTATTCCATGTTCCGGTATACGCTAAAGGACAACCCCTATAAAGCTGAAGTATTCAATATTCTCTGTTATGATACGCAACGTGAATATGGCCGCCCTGAACGGGCCGAACGCGATAAGAAGACATCTGCCGAAAATGGCTGGAATACTATTTCCATGAAAAATGACTGGAAGACAATTTACGGAGATAACGTAAAAAAGACACAATGACCCACCAGTCCATCTATTTTGTTCGAAATGTTCCGTCATACTTTGAATAATAATTCTAAAAGCATTGACAAATACGCGTTTTAATGTATAATATTCCTTAATATTTGAATTTTAAAGCTATTTAACACTTCATCACAGTTTCGCCAGAAGACTCCTTCCTCTTAGGTAGGGGCATCAATGGTGATGGATTTCGCTGGTTCGATGCCTGCGAAATCCACCCTATGTCTTTTCCGTCTTAGCCTTTTCACTTCGTCTACGGTATAATGGTAGATAACAGAGGCGGTGAATCCTAGATGTACTTGACGCAATCGAATGTCATCCGCGGCTTGGCGAAACAAAAGTATACGATGCTCCGGGAAATGTGCCAATACAGCAATAACCTGTACAATGTAGCGGTCTATACGATTCGGCAGCATTACTTCGATACCCAGCAATTCTTGCGGTACGAAGAAAATTACCCCATCTGCAAGGAAAATGAAAACTATGGCTTGTTACAGGCCAGTGTCGCCCAGCAGATATTGAAGATAGCCGACCGAAGTTTTCGTTCTTTTTTCGGGCTTTTGCAGAAAGTCAAGTCAGGTGACTATGGTTCAAAGGCTGTCCGCCTGCCATACTATCGTGAAAAAGGCGGTCTTTTCAATCTCATCTTGTCGACGAACGCTATTACCATTAAGAATGGCTTCTTAACCGTGCCGATGAGCCGTGAATATATGAAACGCCATAATGGCCATCGGATTCGGATTCCTGTTCCCGACAGGCTGAAGGATAAGAAAATCAAGGAAGTCCGCATCTGTCCCATGTATGGCGGACGGTATTTCAAGATTCAGTATGGCTACTTACAGGACCCAGAACCGGTGAAAACCTCGCCAGACCGTGTCCTGGCTATCGACTTGGGCCTGGACAATCTGGCCGCCTGCGTTACCAATACGGGGACGTCGTTCCTCATGGACGGTCGTAAACTCAAATCTATCAACCAGTATTGGAACAAACGCAAAGCCAGACTCCAAAGCATTGCCGCCAAGCAGGGCCGGAAGACGACGAACCAGCTCTGTCAGTTAGCGAAGAAACGCAATTTCCGGATGAAGGACATCCTTTGCAAGACAGCCCGTTACATTGTTAATTTCTGCATTGACCATCAGATAGGTACCATTGTTTGCGGCTATGATGGTGAACGCGGGTTCAATGCCCGTCAAGCCATCCGTTTTTTAGAACGCCTGCGTCTCCGGGGCAATCTGCTCGACGGAGTCCCCTTGGATAACGGCGGTACGCTGCGTATCGAAATCAACTGCGTCCATGAAGCCCTTCCCGATTCCCTGCCCAATGACCAGGCCGACAATCGCATCCTCAAGGTCTGCCGTCATCTGCAGCAGTGCCAGCCCATCCTGGTCACGAAAGACCTGGTCCTGCGATTGAACGGTCGCTGCTGGCCCTCGATGCGATTCAGCGCTTATAGACTCATTTCTTCAGATATTGACTGGAAATGGCGGGGTTCCACGAGCAGAGTCCCGCCGTTTTTTCAAAGCGCCATTTCTGTCGGACGTCGGGATATTTGTCATGATCCACTTCGCTGAGGAACATGTCCAGAGGCCGGATGAAGTCGCGGTATTCGCCATATAAGGTCTTATAGACGACGTAAGTCTCGCCCGTTTCGGCGTCGTCGGCTAAATCGAGGATGCGGTACATATGGTTCTTGAAATGGCGCCACGTTTCGCCGGGCCTGGGCAGGTCGCGGCCGAGGACAAAGGCCGTCAGAGCCGCAAAGGACGGCAGGAAGGGTACGGCGTCGGCCCAATCCTCGTCGACGAAGCCTTCGTCGCTCATCTGCTGGATCAAGGCTTTCATGGGCTGGTAATAGCCATCGAAGTCGAGAAAGGCAAAGCGTCCTTCCATCTGATGCAGTTTCACCTGGCTCATGACCTGGCTGATTTCTTCCAGCGCCCCAATACCGCCGGGAAAGGCCAGGAAGATATCGCCTAAATCCATCATCTGCTGCTTGCGTGACGTCATATCCGGCGTCACAATCAGTTTCGTCAAGCCTTCATGCTGTAATTCCTCATCCATGAAGAACTGCGGTTCCACGCCGATGACCTGGCCTCCGGCCTGCAAAGCACCGTCAGCCAGTTTCCCCATGAGCCCAGTCCGGCTGCCGCCGTAAACGAGGGTGTGCCCGTGGCGGGCAATCCAAGCCCCTAACGCATAAGCATAATCAGCATAACAAGACCGGTTCCCGCTGCGGGAACCGAGATAAACGGTAATATTCATAAGTTGCGTCCTTTCTTTCCCCTAATATATGGTATAATAAGTGTTATTATATCATATATTAGGGGGATTTTTCGTTATGATTTTCGTTGCCATGATTCTGTTAGGTTCCGTTATCGGCTTTGTCGGTGCTGGCGGAGCCGGCGTCACGATTACGCTGCTGACGGTCGGTTTCGGTGTTCCTGTCCATACGGCCCTGGCCGTTTCCCTGGCGGCCATGACTTTTACCATGATTTCCGGGACGGTCAGTCATTACCGGGAACATGAAGTCGATGTGAAGCCTGGGGCCATCATCGGCGGCAGCGGTATGATCGGCTCGATTGCCGGCGCCAATGTGTCCAACATCATGCCGTCGGAACTGCTGGCGACGATGACGTCGCTCATGCTCATCGCTTCCGGACTGATTCTCTATGTCCGCCTCTACCAAGACGCCTGGCTGACCCGGCACTTTCCCGTGCGGACGACAGCCTTAACGGGAAAGAAGCTCTATATCTACGGCATCATTACCGGTCTCATCGTCGGCTTCCTGTCCGGTGCCTTCGGCATCGGTGCCGCGGCCTTCATCCAGCTGGCTCTGATGGTCGTCTTCGGCATTTCCCTGCTCCACGCTATCGGGACCTGCATGATGATCGTCCTGCCTATTTCGGCTGCCGGCGGCTTGAGCTACTTGTTCAATGGCCGCCTGGACCTGTGGATTTTCGTCCAGACCCTGCTGGGCCTGAGTCTCGGCGCCTATATAGGTGCAAAGTTCACGCACTTAGCCCCTAAGCCCCTGCTCAAGGCAGCTATCGTCGCCATGCCGACCCTGGGCGGCATCATCATGGTCCTCTTCGGCCGCTAAGCCTGCTGATGGCGGTGCCAGCAGTAGCAGATCAGGACCGTCAGGATGACCCAGAACATCAGCCGTCCGCTGTGCTGGCCGAGGTGGATGAGGTCATGGCCTAAAAGGACTTCGATGACGACCCGCGGGACCTTGCCGACAGCCGTCGCCAGGAAGTGGTCTTTCTGGCTGAGGTGGCTGACGGCGGCGATAGCCGTAAAGGGGACGTTGGGGATATACGGAATGGACCGGGCCATGGCCAGCGTCGAGAAGCGGCTGTATTTATCGAGCTGATTCCGCAAGTGATGGCGGGAGATGACGTGGAGGGCCTGGCGGCGCAGGACCGTCCGCAAGATGAGGAAGCTCAGTTCCGTCCCCAGGACTTCGCCAATCCAGGAAATGATAAGGCCAGGCACGAGGCCGAAGATGGCTCCGTTGACGGTCAGAAAGGGAATCGACGGCAGACCGGTCATATCGGTGACGGTAATCATGAAGATACTGATGAGAGCGGCATAGATGCCGAAAGATGAAATATACTCGATAAGACCGTCGACATCACCGGCCAGGCTCAAGCGGAACAGTTCCTGATAGAAGTCGGGGATGACCCACTGGACGCTCCAAAAAGCCAGGAATAAGCCTAGGCAGACGGCGCCTTTCATCACTTTGTCCCATAAAGGACCATTGCGAATAGCCATAGATATCCCCTTCTCTCACCCTTGATAATTCTATTGTATACCTAAAAAAGGCAGATTCACAAGTGTTTTTTGTAAACTGCCCAAAGGAGGTTTAACTATGACAAAAATATCGGATGCACCGAATTTTTTTATCGGCCGCAGTGAAGTCATTGCCCAGAATGATAAATTATCCAATAAAGCCCGTCAGAGCCTGTATACGGCACGGGCCGCCAATACCGTCGATGCCTACCGGTCGGACTGGAACGATTTCTGCGACTGGTGCAGCTATCACCAGCTGTCGTCATTCCCGGCCGAACCGGAAACCATCGTCAATTACATCAACGACCTGGCCGACAACGCCAAGGCCAATACCATCGCCCGGCGCATCAGTGCCCTGACCGAGAATTTCGACGCCGCCGGTCTCAAAGAGAATCCCTGCCGCTACCCCATCGTCAAAAACGCCCTGCGGGGCATCAAGCGCATGAAAGGGACCATCCAGCACGGCAAGGCACCGATTCTCTTCGACGACATCAAGGAAATGCTGACCTATCTTGAAGGCGACGAAATCCAGCAGGTCCGCGACAAGGCCATCCTGCTGGTCGGCTTCTACGGGGCCCTGCGCCGGTCAGAACTGGCCGGCATCGACGTGGAAGACCTGAAGTTCACCCGCCTGGGCCTGCTCATTACCCTGCGCAAATCGAAGACGGACCAGTTCGACCAGGGCCAGATGATTGCCATCCCCATGGTCAAAGACAAGGACCTCTGTGCCGTCACGGCCTTGCAGAAATGGCTCGATGTCAGCGGCATCACGACGGGTCCGGTCTTCCGGGGATTGACGAAGGGGCATCATGTCCGTAAGACCCGGATTTCCGATAAATCTATCGCCCTCATCGTCAAGCACTATGCCGGGCTCATGGGCATGAATCCCGACGACTACGGCGCCCACAGCCTGCGCCACGGCTTTGCCACGTCGGCGGCCCAGCATCACGTCGAAGAACGGCAGATCATGCGCCAGACCCGGCATAAGTCCCAGGCCATCGTGCGCCGCTACATCGACGAAGCCGACCGCCTCATCGACAGCCCGATTTTAAAGATTACCGAAGATTCTCACCCTCACTAATCCACTAGCTGCCGGGCCAGCACCGTCCGCACCTGTTCGGCCCGGCCTGGGGCTACCGGCAGGCGCAGGACCTGGCCCGGACGGATGTCACTGGTGCCGGTCAGGCCGTTTTCTTTTAAAATCGAATCCATGACCTGGCGCACATCCGTATCATCACCGGCTGTAACCGAAGCCAGCTGCCAGACGGTCTGCCCCGGTTCGACGGCGACGGAAATGAATTCCTGCGAAGGCTGGTAACTCCAGCCGATCTGCGTACACATAAAGAGGGCCAATATGGCCAAGATGACATATTTCATGACAATCACTCCTGACTTTAAAACGAACGTTCCTGGAACGAATTTTCTTAGAACAACCGTTCGTCGATGGTTTTATTATATCGTCGAACGGTTGTTCCTGTCAAGATATTTTGAACAAACGTTTGATTTTTTTTATGAATTTCGGTATAATGAAGGTAGCTTATACTGGAATTACTATAACTTTCCAAGACTGGAGTGATATATATGATTAATAATGAAAAAATGCTGACGACCCGTCAAAAACAAATCTTAGAATACATCCGCACGTGTGTCCATAAATTCGGCTATCCCCCGTCGGTACGGGAAATCTGCAAGGAAGTCGGCCTGAGCTCGACGTCGACGGTCCACGGCTATCTCCACCGCCTGGAAGATCTGGGCTATATCCGCCGCGACCCGGCCAAGAACCGGACCATCGAACTCCTCGACGAAGGTTCGTGGCGGTCCAAGAAAATCGTCCCCCTGCCCCTGGTCGGCCAGGTCCGGGCCGGTGCCCCCATCTTTGCTGAAGAATGTGTCGAAGACGTCTACCCCTTCCCGGCGGACTTCATCGGCAATGACGACTGTTTCATGCTCGTCGTCCAAGGGGACAGCATGAAGAACGCCGGCATCCTCGAAGGCGACCAGCTCATCGTCCGCCGCCAGGAAACGGCAGAAAACGGCGAAATCGTCGTCGCCCTCATCGGCGAAGAAGCGACGGTCAAGCGCTACTTCCACGAAGCCGACACGATCCGCCTGCAGCCGGAAAATGACGAATACGAACCGATTTATACCCGGGATTGCCAAATCTTAGGCAAAGTCATCGGCCTCTATCGTCGGTATTAAGGGAGGTCTTCTCATGTCTGATTTCTCGGTGGTCCTGCCCGATGACCTTCCCTTATTTTCCGGCATCAGCCAGGAAAAAAGGAAGGCCATGCTCACCTGCCTGGGCGCACGGGTCCGGACAGTCCGCAAAGGGGAATTCCTCGTCCTGGCCCAGGATGAAGTGAATTACATCGGCATCGTCCTCAGCGGCGAAGTCCATATGATCCATGAAGACCGCTGGGGCGACAAAGCCGTCCTGGCCGTCATCCGCAGCGGCGGCCTCTTTGGCGAAACCTTCGTCTGCGGCACAATCCTGCAATCCATCGTAACCTTCCAGGCCGTCAAGAACACGCAGTTCCTGGTCCTCCCCTTCCAGAAGGTCCTGCACATCTGTACCAATGCCTGTCCCTTCCATTACCAGCTCATTGAGAACATGCTGCATCTCATGGCTGACAAGAATGCCCAGCTGCTGACCAAACTAGAAGTCGTTTCCAAGAAGAAGCTGCGCAAGAAACTATTGACCTACTTCTCATTCCAGTCTGAACAGGCCGGCAGCCAGACCTTCACCATCCCCATGACCCGGACCCAGCTGGCCGACTATCTCTGTGCCGACCGGACGGCTGTCGCCAGGGAACTGGCTCACATGAAAGACGAAGGCCTCATCGAAATAGACCAGCAGCGGGTGACGCTGTATTGAAAAAAGAGGCTGTCGCATTAAGACAGCCTCTTTTTGAGTATTAAGTTTGCAGTTTGTAGTTTTTAGTGAAGGTTTTTAAATTTAAAGTCCTTTTCTACAAACTCCGTACTACAAACTATAAAGTAACCAGGACCTCGCATGATGGCAAAAACCATCGTGTGAGGTCCCTTTTCTGTAGGGGCTCGCACGTGGCGAGTCCGCTCCGGGATATGTCCTATCATCCCTGACGGGCGCCCCACGTGGTCGCCCCTACCAATCACGGACTACTCTACTATAAAGAAAGAGCAACCTCTCAGTCAGCTTCGCTGACAGCTCTCCTATAAGGAGAGCCACGAGCACGAGCCACTAATCTTTTTTGGCTGCGATGCCGTAGGGAATGGACAGGAAGAGGACGGCACCGACGATGTTGCCTAAGGTGACGAAGGCCAGGTTGTAGAGGTAACCGCCGACGCTGACGGCCGTACCGGCGGGATTCAGCAGACCCAGGGTCAGGACGGTCATGTTGGCTACGCTGTGTTCAAAGCCACAGGTAAAGAAGGCGTAGAGGCACCAGAAGACCATGATCAGTTTGCCGCTGTCCGATTTGCAGCGGAAGCCGCACCAGACGGCCAGGCAGACCAGGACGTTACAGAGGATACCTCTGAGGAAGAGGACCAGCGGCGGCAAGCTCATCTTCATGGCAGCGGCATTGGCCAAAGCCTGGCCGACGCCGCCAGCCGTGCCGGCAGCGCCATAGAAGAGCAGGGACAGGACGATGGCGCCGAACCAGTTGCCCAGGTAACAGACGACCCACAGGCGGATGACGTCCGTCAAGGTGACCGTCTTCGACCGCCAGCCATTGTAGAGGACGAAGGCGTTACCCGTGAACAGTTCCGCCCCGGCGATGATGACCAGGCTCAGGGCGATGCCGAAGGACAGGCCCATGGCGATCTTAGTCATGGGAATGGCTCCCAAGGTCCCGCTGACCGTAAAGGACAGGAGGATGCCAAAGCCGATATAGGCACCGGCTAAGGCCGACAACAGGAAGTATCCCAGGGGATTCTTCTTCAAGAGGCCTACTTTCGCAGCTGCCCCGGCCGCGGTCGCAGCGTATTCGTCGTTGTACATAGGCTCCTCCTTATTTCAGCGGCAACGGTTTCTGGAATACATCCAGATCGGCCGGATTTACGTCTTTGCCGACGTAGAACGGTTCCGATTTCAAGCCGACATAGCGGATACCGGACCAGTTAAGAGGACGGTAGATTTCCGCCTTCTTCGGCAGATGGACGTCCTGGAGGATGAACTTGATGAATTCTTCCGGACCCGTACGGTCTACCATGTAGCCGATATGTTCCTTGCCACCCGGAGCGGTCGGGTCGATATATTTCTTGGCAAAAGCATAGACGTTGGAGATAATCTTCACGACGCTGTCTTCATCGGCCCATTTGATGAAATCGACGCCCATGCGCGGGTTCTTTTTGCCTGTACGGCCCAAAAGGGTGATACGGAAATACTGTTCCTTGCTGCGCGTCCAGGCACGGTTCGGGCAGGCCCAGACACAGACGCCGCAGCCGATGCATTTTTCGACATTGCGGACAGGACGGAAATTCTTCATCTGCAAGGCTTCGACAGAAAGCTGTTTACACTTGCGGACGCACATGCCGCAGCTGACGCAGCGGCTGGCATCGAACTGAGGTTCCGTCATGCCCATGACGCCGAAGTCATGCATGCGGATTTTGTCGCAGTCGTTGGGACAGCCTGTAAGGGCGACTTTGACGTGCAGGTCGTTCGGGAAAATAGCCTTTTCGATCCGTTTCGCCAGGGCCGTCGTATCGTAGTTGCCAAAGGGGCAGACGCGGTTGCCGACGCAGGCCATGACATTTCGGGTACCGGACGCTTCAAAACCAGCGCCTCGTTCGCTCTGATTGATGTCGAGTTCATCGATGATCGGCTGGAGAGCCTGTTTTACTTCTTCAACTTTTTCAAAGGGAATCCCCATGATTTCAAAGCCCTGACGGATGGTCAGATGGATTTCGCCATTACCGTACGTTTCGGCAATATGCTGGACCTGGCCCAGGACCTTGGCATTCAGGGAACCGCCGGGTACACGTACACGGGCTGAAGCCATATTACGATTTTTTGTTACCCGGAAAGCGTATTTCTTTAACTTACCGCAATTCATATCCATAATGTATCAGCCTCCTAGTCGATCAATGTACGAAGTTCGGTGTATTTGAATACCGGCCCGTCCTGGCAGACGTAGACTTTGCCAATACGGCAGTGGCCACATTTGCCGAGACCGCAGCACATTTTGCGCGATTCAGAGAGCCAGATTTTTTCTTCATCGAAACCGAGTTTAATCAATTCCTGGATGGAGAACTTGATCATCATCGGCGGACCGACGACGACGGCGATGGCGTTGTCGAAGTCCTTGAGGGGCAGTTCCGGGATATACTGGGTGACCAAGCCGACATGGCCGTCGTAATCCCCTTCTTCCGGAGCCTTGTCGACGGTGCAGATGAAGTTCATGCCGTCGTCAATCCAGCGTTTGAGGTCTGCTTTGAAGAGGATGTCTGCCGGCGATTTGAAACCGGAGATGACAGTCAGGCTCTTGCATTCGTCCATGTGATCGGCGAAGTAGTCGATGACGCCATGGACCGGGGACAAGCCGGAGCCGCCTGTGACCAGGACGATTTCCTTGCCTTTGAACATATTGACGTCGAAGCCGTTGCCATAAGGCCCGCGCATGAAGAAGTGGCCGCCGACGTAGTTTTCAAAGATTTCATCGGTCAGGCTGCCGACTTTACGGATGGTGAAATCCAGGGAATGGTCGGTAATGCCGCTGACGGAAATGGGCGCTTCACCGTATTTCGGGATAGAGATTTCAAAGAACTGGCCCGGTTTGACCGGATGTTCTTTGCCGCGGTCATAGGACATACGGAAGGTATATTCCACATCAGCATGTTTAATGACTTCTAAGATTTCCGAACGGAACGGTAAATATTCGTTATTCATTCTCTGTGACCTCCTTCATGCCTTCCGGCAGTTTGACATTGATGCAATGGCTGAGCGAAATGTATTCCGGACAGATGGCATCGCAGCGGCCGCAGCCTACGCACATCTGGAAACCGGAACGCTGTTTGAATTCCAGCGTCTTATGGAGCACTTTGAAGCGCATCCGTTCGCCCGCCTTCTTGCGGAAGCAAAGGCCACCGGCAACCAGGGTATAGTCGTCGAACATACAGGACGTCTGTACACGGCGGCGTTCACCGGCTTTATGGTCTTCCGTGAAGAACACATCCTGCATGGACCAGCAGGTACAGGTCGGACAGGCCAGGGTGCAGCGGCCGCATTTGATGCAGCGCTTGTCGTATTCATCCCATACGTGGGATTTGGCGATAGCCGACGAGAGGTTTTCCGGAATGTGTACCTGGAGCTTGTTTTCCGTCACATGGTCCGGGACGACGTCGACTTCCGGTGCCTTGGCTTCGCTGACAGCTTTCCCAAGGACGTCATCTTTGACATCGAGGAAATACTGGCCGTCTTTGACGTTCAAGGCGACATCGTAGTTATCGCTGGTATTGGTGCCCATGGAAACGCAGAAGCAGTTGTCGAATTCCTGGCTGCAGCCCATGAGGACGAATTTGACGCGGTCGCGGACGCGTTTGTAATAATAGTCTTCCGGACCGTTCTGGAGGTACATGTAGTCGAAGCGCTTGATGGCGTGCAAGTCGCAGCTGCGCAGCAAAATGATGGCACCCTTTTCCGGGGCTTCGGCTTCGGTGACGGTATTTTCATTGAAATAGAACAACGTCTGGCAAACGGGCAATAAAACGTCTTTTGCCGAGTAGTCGGACCGTTTGTCCCAAACGATTTCTTCCGGCTTGGTAATCTTGCCATAGCGTACGATATCCTGCATCGAAGAACGTCCCGTGCCGGCAAACAGTTTCGGAGCGTAAATGTCATACGTATCCGACCATTTGGCAAAGACCGTGTTCAATGCATCTGCATTTAATTGATAGCCCATGCTGTTACTCTCTTTCTAAAGAAATAAATGATAAATATAATGGATAAACAAATACTTTTTTTCACATACACCGTGACGACATCATAAGCCGCCTCGTTGGTTTTATGATAACAGCGGGGAAAGAAAAAAGCTGTTGCCGTAGCAACAGTTTTTTCTAAACTTTTCTAAATGTTATGCTTTTTACTCATTCAAAATCGTTATGGAATTTAATCTTGCGATACGTTTCAAAGGTCATCCACTTATCGAAGAGTTCGGCATCGGAGTTTTCCCCGGCCTTGGCGTAGTCCGCCTTGAAGGCAGCGAATTCCTGCGGCGAATGGACGTTGATGGCAAAGCCGCGGCCGTTGACTAAAGGCTGTTCTGTATAGGCATAGCCGTCGAGGGCCAGAATGTTGGCGACTTTGGCGTCGCGGATTTCGACGGCAACCTTGTCGCGGAGGATGAGGATGTCGAAGTTATCCGGATAGGCATAGGTTTCGCCTTTCGTCGGAATCGTATCGCCGATGTGGTACTGGTGGAAGGCCGGTTTGGCCTTGGTGATATTGAGGCTCTGCATGCCGTAGAAGAAGTCTTCAAAGACGTCGCCGCGGGCCTTCAGGGAGCCGTTGACGAAGGTGTGGTCGGCGTTGGTGTCGTTAACGTCGATGACGACGCCGCAGGCCGAGGTCATATTGGTGACGCGGTCGATGAGGATGAGTTCGCCCAGGACCTTGTGATGACTGAAGGTATCGACGACAATCGGTTCCTGCAGGAAGAGCGTGCAGACGGCGATTTCGTTCTTCGTAAGGCTCGAAGCGCGTTTCTTTTCGCCTGTATTGACGTCAATGGTGTAGTCGATATCAGTGAGGACGCCGACGATTTCCTTGGTCCCCAATTTGACGACGTATTCTTTGCCGACAGCCAGGTCCTGGTCATCCATCCAGAGCATGGTCGCTGTAATGCGCTGACTCAGGGCGACGTCCGTCCCCTTGGTAAAGACGCAGCCCCGGGATACGTCGACTTCGCGGTCGAGCTGGACGTTGACCGGCTGGCCTTTGACGGCCGAATCGACGGTATCGAAGCCGATGAGGATGGATTTGACCTTAGCTTCTTCCTTGCTGGGCAGGGTCGTAATCGTATCGCCGACGGCCAAGGCGCCGCTTTCGATCTGGCCCTGGAAGCCGCGGAAGGTGTGGTTCGGGCGGCAGACGCGCTGGATGGGCAGGTAAAAGCCTTCTTCTTCGTCTTCTTCGACGTTGACCGTTTCCAGATAGTCGAGGATGGTCGGCCCCTGGTACCAGGGCATATTGGCCGAGGCCTTGGTAACGTTGTCCCCTTCCGTCGCCGAGACAGGGATGAGGATGACGTTGGCCAGTTCCAATTCATCGCGGAGCTTGGCGATCTGGACCTTGATTTCTTCAAAACGTTCCTGGCTGTAGCCGGCCAGGTCCATCTTGTTGATGGCGAAGATGAAGTAGCGGATCCCCATGAGGGCGCAGATGCGGGCATGGCGGCGGGTCTGGACCAGGACGCCCTTGGTGGCGTCGATGAGGATGATGGCCAAGTCGGCAAAGGAAGCGCCGACGGCCATGTTGCGCGTATATTCTTCATGGCCCGGCGTGTCGGCGACGATGAAGCTGCGGTTGTCCGTGCTGAAATAACGGTAAGCTACGTCGATGGTGATGCCCTGTTCCCGTTCTGCCATGAGGCCGTCCAGGAGCAGCGAGTAGTCGATGGCCCCGCCGCGGCTGCCGACCTTGCTTTCCAGTTCCAGAGCCTTCTTCTGGTCGGCGTAGAGCAATTTGGCGTCATAGAGCAAATGACCGATGAGTGTCGATTTGCCGTCATCGACGCTGCCGCAGGTAATAAATTTTAACAAGCCGTTTCCGTTTCTATCCATTTTAGAAATACCCCTCTCTCTTTCTGCGTTCCATGCTGCCAGCTGCTTCATTATCGATGACGCGGCTCGTCCGTTCCGACGATACGGCGCTCAGCGTTTCATCGATGATGGCATCCAGCGTATCGGCATCGGATTCGATGCCCCCTGTCAAAGGATAGCAGCCCAAGGTCCGGAAGCGGATCTTCTTGTGCATGATTTCTTCTCCCGGCTTGAGGCGCATGCGGTCGTCGTCGACCATGATGATGTTGCCGTCACGATAGACGCAGGGCCGTTCCTTGGCAAAGTACAAAGAGACGATGTCGATGTTTTCCCGTTTGATGTACTGCCAGATATCTTTTTCCGTCCAGTTGGAAATGGGGAATACGCGCATGCTTTCGCCTTTATGGATGTGCGTATTGTAGAGCTTCCACATTTCCGGGCGCTGGTTCTTCGGGTCCCAGGCCTGGGCTTCATTGCGGAAGGAAAAGATACGTTCTTTGGCGCGGGATTTTTCTTCGTCCCGGCGGCCGCCGCCAAAAGCAGCGGTGAAGCCGTATTTGTGCAGGGCCTGCTTGAGGGCCTGGGTCTTCATGATGTCCGTATAGGCTGCGCCGTAATCGAAAGGATTGACGCCCTGTTTGACGCCTTCCTGGTTGATGTATTCAATGAGCTGCAGGCCGTACTTCTTCATGGTTTCATCGCGGAAGCGGATCATTTCCTTGAACTTCCACGTCGTATTGACATGGAGGAACGGGAAAGGCGGCTTTTCCGGATAAAAGGCCTTCCGGGCCAGGTGAAGCATGACAGAACTGTCCTTGCCGATGGAATAGAGCATGACCGGCTTTTCACATTCCGCAGCGACTTCGCGGATGATGTAAATCGCTTCGGCCTCTAACTTGTCGAGATGCGATAATGCACACATAATATGAATCCCCCTATTGATAAAATGCAGTTTCCAGTTTATAGTCTGCAGTTTGCCGTAATGGGTGCTCTTTTACTACAAACTCGCTACTACAAACGGCAAACTAATTAATATGAATTCGCCTGTTTGCGGTCGACGGTGATGGTCTTTTCACTGCCGTCGGCCTTATGGATATGCCAATGCAGGTAGTGGCCGTCAGCAGTGACGTTCATCGTGCTGCCGCGGCCGCCCATATCGGCGCCGAGGTAGAAGTCGATGGCCTGGACCGGGCAGACTTTGACGCAGGATACACAGCCCCAGCAGTCCTTGGGATAATGCATCCAGGCCTTGCCCTGGCCGTTGCGGTCGATGAGGCTGCCCGGGCAGACGTCGATGCACTGGCCGCAGCCGATACAGCGTTCCTGCTTAATGCGTATGCTCATAAGTTTCCCCTCCTGGTACTAAATCGCGGTAGATCATGTGGACCTGGCCGTCTTCGTCCATGCGGGAATTGACGTATTTCAGCCAATCCGCACGCTGTTCCGGATAATCGAGGTTCTCTGCAAAGGAATGCCACCGCGTTTCCTTGCGGGCCCGCAGGTGGGCGATGAGGACCTTGCAGACCGTCAGCCGTTCGCGCAGTTCGTAGACGAAGAGCAGTTCATGGTAATCGCTGGCGCCGACGTGGGCGGCCAGTTCCATGAGCTGGTCGATCTTTTCATCGGCCAGGGCCAGCTGCTTTTCGTTGTACTGGTAATGGCTGCCGATGCCGCCGGCGTAGGTATCCATGACTTTCTGCATGGCTTCTTCCAGCTGTTCCACAGTGAAGAAGCTGTCCGTCTCACCGAGGGCGGCGTTGTATTCGGCTACCTTTTCGGCGAGGATGGCTTTTTCCTGGGCTTCATCGAGGCCGGATGCATCGCTCAGGCCCTGGCGGACCATATCCTTGGCGGCGATTTCCCCTTCGACCAGGGCACCAGTGACGTATTTCTGCGGACAGCCGCCGGCGACGTCGCCAGCCGCATAGAGGTGGCGGATCGTCGTCTGACGGTTCGTGTCGACCCAGTAGCCGCTGGCCGTATGGCCGCCGACGACGTACGGTTCGGTCCCTTCGATTTCGACGTTCTGCTGACTCGGCAATTTCCCCGACTCGATCCATTTCAAAGTCTGGCTCGGCGCCATGTTGAGGTAGGCCTTGAGGAGCGATTCGTCCTGAGCCGGCGTGATGCCTTCCGTGCGGAGATAACAGGGACCGTTGCCGTCCAGCGTTTCCCGGACCGTGCCGTACAGGCGCTGGGACGTGGTCAGGCCGTATTTCTGTTCATATACGTCACCGCGGGCGTTGACCTGCTTGGCCCCGACGCCCTGGGCGATAGTCCCTGTCGGCGCGATGGTATCCTTGCAGCGCAGGGCGATGAAGCGCATTTCAAAGGTCGTCATTTCGGCCCCGCCCCGGATGCCCATGGCATAGCCGGCACCGGTGTTGAAGGGACAGTACCACATCTTGTGCCGGGAAAAACCGGGATTGTTGGGCCGGTAGAGGCCGGCTGCGCCGCCTGTGGCACAGAGGACGGCTTTGGCCCGGATTTCATAGGCCGTGCCCGTGCGCATATCGAAGCCCAGGGCGCCGGCCATGGTATTGTCGCGGACGATGTAGTCGGTAATATTCAGATGGTTGATGACCTGGACGCCATCGAGCTTCTTGACGGCGTCGGCCAGGATGGTCTTGATATTTTCGCCGTTAATCTTGATGTTGCGCGTGCCGCGGGCGACGTATTCTCCTTTTTCGTCCTTCAAGATGACCAGTCCCAGGTCTTCCAGCTTCCTGGTGACTTCGTTGAGGCCTTCGGACATGGTGAGGAGCAAGTCTTCCCGGACGATACCGGCTGCGTCTTTCTTGGCGTAGTCGACGTAGAACTGCGGCGTATGGCCCTTGGTGATATAGGCGTTCAGGGCATTGACGCCGGCTGCCAGACAGCCGCTGCGGCGGATATCGGCCTTTTCGGCGATGACCACGGACGCATCAGACAGGCTGCGGAGGGTCAGGGCGGCATAACAGCCGGCCGTCCCGCCGCCGATGATGAGGACATCCGTATGGATGATCTTCTCGCTGGTAATCTGCATAACATAGACTCCTTCGTTAAATATAGAAAACGTCAGCCGAGGTCATGGCGCTGTTTTCTTTTAAATACGTCTTGTCGCCGTCGAGGACGTACAAGCGGTAAATGAGGACCTGGACGGTCTCGCCGACAGACAGTGGCGGGTCGTCGAAGGAATATTCGCCGTGGATGGCCAGGCCCTTGATGCGGACGGTCACGTCGAGGTGGCTGCCGCGGAAGACGACGGCTTCGACCGTCCCTTCTTCAGCAGCGCTGATATACTGTTTCATCGTGCCGTGTTTGTAAATTTTAAGGAACTCCGGTCGGACGATGGCTTGTTTGCCCGCTCCGACTTGCAGGAATCCCGTGAGGATGTTGCAGTTGTCGATGACAACTGGAGTTCCGATAAATTGAGCTACAAAGGGCGTCCTGGGCTGGCGGTAAATATCCAGCGGCGTCCCGACCTGTTCGATATGGCCGTGGTTGGTGATGATGATTTCATCGGCCACTTCGACGGCTTCGTCCTGGTCGTGGGTGACGAAGATGCTGGTAATGCCGACGCGGTGAATCGTATCCTTGAGCCAGTTGCGCAGTTCCTGACGGACCTTGGCGTCGATGGCGGCAAAAGGTTCATCCAGGAGCAGGACCTGGGGATTCGGCGCCAGGGCCCGGGCAAAGGCCACGCGCTGGCGCTGGCCGCCGGAGAGCTGGTTGGGATAGCGCTTTTCCATGCCCGACAGGCCGACGAGGTCGATCATCTCCAATACGCGCTGGCGTATCTCCTCTTTCGGCCGCTTCTGGATTTCCAGGCCGAAGGCGACGTTGTCGTAGACGGTCATATAGCGGAACAAGGCGTAGTTCTGGAAGACGAAGCCGATGCCCCGCTTGGCAGCGGGAATGTCGTTGACCCGGCGGCCGTCGATGAAGATGTCGCCGCTGTTGGGATTCTCCAGGCCGGCCAGCATGCGCAGGATCGTCGTCTTGCCGCTGCCGCTGGGACCGAGGAGGGCGACGAGCTTGCCCTTGTCGATGCCAAAGGAAACGTCGCGCGACGCGTGGAAGGACCCATAATTCTTTTCGATGTGTTTCATTTCGACGTACATGAGCTTCACCTCCTTTATGACGTTTTATCGGCCTTGGCTTCGAGGAAAGTCCGGAGCAGCAGGACGATGATGGCTAATAAGACGAGCAGTGACGATACGGCAAAGGCCGCCGTAATGGCATCGGCCGACCCCGATTGATAGAGGGCGTCGATTTCCAGGGGCAGCGTAAAAGTCTCGCCGCGCAGTTTCGACAAGGCACTGACGGCACCGAATTCGCCCAGCGCCCGGGCCGTGCAGAGGACGATGCCGTAGAGCAGGGCCCATTTGATCTGCGGCAGGGTGATGCGGAAGAAAATAGTCCAGCCGCTGGCTCCCATGAGGGCCGCCGCTTCCTCTTCATCGCGCCCGTTGGTACTGAGGACGGGGATGATTTCCCGGAAGACGAAGGGAAAGGTGACGAAAATCGTCGCCAAGATGACGCCGGGAACGGCAAAGACGATTTGGATATCCGTCCCCCAGTAGTCGTTGAGGACTTCGATCCACTGACCGATCCAGCCCATGCGGCCGAAGGTCATGATGAAGGCCAGGCCGGCGATGACCGGCGAGATGGAAAAGGGTATATCGATGAGGGTCGTCAGGAAATGCTTGCCCCGGAAGTCGAATTTGGAAATAGCCCAGGCCGCACCGAGGCCGACGATAGTATTGACGATGACGGCGGCGACCGTGGCAATCAGGGTCAGGCGCAGGGCCGACAGGACGTATGGCTTCGTCAGGGCTTGTACGTAAAAGTCCCAGCCTTCGGCCAGCGAGTTGGTGAGGACCGACACGAGGGGAACGATGAGCATGACCACGATGAAGACGACGCTGATCGTGAGCAAGGCGATTTCCGTCTTACTGTGTTTCATAATGGCTCCCCTCCTCTACTGGACGCGCCGGGCCTGATGGACCTGGATCATATTGATAGAAAACAGTGTGACAAAGGCGATGACCAGCATGGCCAGGGCGATGGCCGTGGCGCTGGCGTAATCGACGCAATTGAGCTTCTGCATGATGACGTAAGAAACGACCTGCGTATGATGCTTGGCACTGTTGCCAGAAATGTAGATGACGCTGCCGTATTCGCCGAGGCCCCGGGCAAAAGCCAGGCCGAAGCCCGTCAACAGAGCCGGCCGCAGTTCCGGGAAGATGATGCGCCGGAAAATGGTGAACTGCGACGCGCCGAGCATGCTGCCCGCTTCTTCATACGTCGGGTCGAGCTTCTCCAGGACCGGCTGGATCGAGCGGACGACGAACGGGATGCCGACGAAGACCATGGCGATGGTCAGGCCGATCTTGGTATAGGCGATCTGGATGCCATAGCTGGCAAAGAAACTTCCGAAGAAGCCCGTATCGGAATAGAGCTTGGAAAGGGTGATGCCGGCGACAGCCGTCGGCAAGGCAAAGGGCAGTTCGATGACGCCGTTCAAGAGACGTTTCCCGAAGAAATCGTAGCGGACCAGGACCCAGGCCAGGATGAAGCCAAAGACGCAGTTGACCAAAGCCGCCAGGACAGAACAGGAAATGCTGGTGATGAAGGCGTTGCGGATGCCGCTGTTGGTGATGAGCTTGGCATAGTCATTGGCCGTCAGCTGCAGGGAGTGCGCCAGGACCGACGCCAGCGGGATGAGGATGAGCAGGGACAACATGGTAAGGGTCATGCCCATGGACAGGCCGAAGCCGGGAATAATCTGATTGCGCCCGCCGGAACGGGCAAAAAAGTGTTTCATCCGGCTCCCCTCCTATGCATCGCCGTTGACGTCGGCCATGATCTTATCGAACAAGGCGTCGTCGTTGAAAAATTTAACATACGCAGCCTCCCAGCCGCCGAAATCGCTGATCTTGGTCAGCTTGACCTTGAGATCGAAGCGGTCGGCATAACGCCGGAGGATATCCGGATTAGACGGCCGGAAACCGTTCTTGGCGGCCAGTTCCTGGGCCTCATCGGAATAGAGGTAGGCCAGGTATTCATGAGCCGCCTCTTCATGACCCTTGCGCCGGGCCAGGCGGTCGACGACAGCCACGCTGGGCTGGGCCAGGATACTGATGCTGGGCACGACGAGGTCGAACTTATCGGGATATTCGCGCATCGAATAAAGCGCTTCGTTTTCCCAGGCGATAAGGACGTCACCTTGTCCGTTTTCGACAAAGGTCGTCGTCGAGCCGCGGGCGCCGGAATCCATGACCGTCACATTGCGGTACAAGTCGGTCATGAAGGCCCGGGTCTTGATTTCATTTCCCCCGAAATGGTCAAGGCCCCAGCTCCAGGCGGCCAGGAAGTTCCAGCAGGCGCCGCCGCTGCTCTTCGGGTCCGGCGTAATGACGCTCACGCCGGGCTTTACCAGGTCGTCCCAGTCGCGTATCCCTTTCGGGTTCCCCTTGCGGACCAGGAAGACGATGGTCGACGTGTACGGCGCCGAATCGTTGGCGAAATCCCCCTGCCAGCCTTCATGGATGAGGCCGGCCCTTTCGATGAGCGACACATCGTGGGCCAGGGCCAGGGTCACGACATCGGCCTTGCTGCCTTCGATGACCGACCGGGCCTGACTGCCCGATCCGCCATGGGACTGGATGATGCGGATATCCTTGCCTGTCGTCTCACGATAGTGCTGCTGGAATAATTCATTGTATTCTTTATATAACTCACGGGTTGGATCATACGAGACATTGGTCAGCGTCATCGTGCCGCCGCCCCCGGCGTCATCGCTGCGTCCGCAGCCAGCCAGGGCCCCGGCGACGGCGAGTGCCGCCGAAAAAGCCAGTATAGCTATGATGCGCTTCTTGTTCATTTTCTTTCCCCCTCTATACCGACTTAGATTCCTTACCCCTCAAATAAAGCCGTCGATAAATAGCGTTCGCCGCCATCCGGCAGGAGGACGACGATAGTCTTGCCTTCGTTTTCCGGCCGGCTGGCCAGTTCCAGGGCCGCCTGCAGCGACGCACCGGACGAAATGCCGACCAAAAGGCCGTCGGTCTTGGCGACTTCCCTGGCCCGGCCGTAGGCGTCCTCATTGGATACGTCGATCACATCATCTACGAGAGATATATCCAAAACTTTCGGGATGAACCCGGCGCCAATCCCCTGAATGGCGTGCGGGCCCGGCCGGCCGCCGTGCAGGACGGCGGAATCTTTCGGCTCGACGGCGACGATCTGGACGTCCGGCTTATGGCCTTTCAGGCCCTGGGCCGTACCGGTGATGGTGCCGCCTGTGCCGACGGACGAAATGAAGATATCTACCTTGCCGTCCGTGTCGCGCCAGATTTCTTCCGCCGTCGTCTGGCGGTGGATGGCCGGATTGGCCGGATTGTCGAACTGCTGGGGAATGAAGGCATTGCCGTAAGAATCCCTCAATTCTTCGGCTTTGCCGATGCTGCCGCGCATCCCCTCGATGCCCGGTGTCAGCACGATTTCCGCCCCCAGGGCCGACACGATCTTACGCCGTTCCAGGCTCATCGTATCGGGCATGGTCAAGATCAGGTGCAGGCCCTTCACGGCGGCGACCAGGGCCAGGCCGATGCCGGTATTGCCGCTCGTCGGTTCGATGATGACCGTATCTTTGTTGATCTTCCCCTGCCGTATCCCTTCGTCGATCATGGCTGCCGCTACGCGGTCCTTGACGCTGCCCAAGGGGTTCATGTACTCCAGCTTGGCCAGGACGCGGGCCTTGAGGCCGTGCCGAGCCTGCCAATGAGTCAGTTCCAAGAGCGGCGTGTTGCCAATCAGCTCTGTCAAATACGTTGCCACATGCTCCATGTACTCAGCTCCTTTTTGGCAAAAAGAAAAGCGCCGCCTGCTGATGCAGATGGCGCTATAAATAGACGTATGCCCATGACTTCATCTGCCAGGTTATTTCCTGCTGGAATTGGCACCTTACCTACGTAGGTTGCCGCAGCGTCATCGGGCCAGTCCCTCAGCTGCTCTGGATGAATAGGTTTCGTATTGTATTGTCCTTATGAATGGTTGTACAATACGATCATATCATACAACACATGATGGTCAAATTTTTTAAGTACCCCATGATAACATACCTCTTTGATGACTAAAATGAATAGCTTCCTATCGGAAACGTTACCAAGAGTGTACACTTTACAGAGTATATTGTCAAGGGATTTTAAGCAAAAACTTTCATATTTTACAATGTAAACGTTATACCTATGGCTTTAGATAGGAATTTAACTTTATAAATTATATTTTTTATAAGTAAAAAGGGCTTGTTGTATATACAGCAGGCCCTTTTTTGAGTTTTAAGTTTGTAGTTTTTAGTTTGCAGCAAATGGTAAAAAATTTAAAACTTTCTTCTATAAACTACAAACTCTGTACTACAAACTTTAAAGAGAAAGGAGCCTTGCATGATGGCAGAAGCCTTCGTGCGACAGGCCCTTTTAAGTGGTTAGTAGTTAGTGGCTCGTGGCTAGTAAATGGCTTTAAATTTAAAACCATTCACTAAAAACTGCAAACTGCAAACTTCGTACAGCTGACGGCTGACCGCTAACACCCTCAATGCGTCGCCGTGGGCTGGGCGTCGTGATGGGCCGTTTTGTTGTCGGCGTGGACGAGTTCTTTGCCGCAGTGGTAGACGATGGAGATGGCCAGGACCATGAGGGCGATGGCCAGGACGAACTGCAGTCCTTCGATGAGGAACGACCAGTTACCCGAGGCAATCTTGATGATCAGGGCATAAGCCGATTCGACGAGGGCTGTCATGGTAACGCAGAACATGACGACCATGGGGATGTAGAGCATGAAGCTCTTGCGGCCTGTCGTCTTGAGGAAGACCGTCAGGCAGATGAGGACCATGGCCGACAGCAGCTGGTTGGCCGAGCCGAAGAGAGGCCAGATGTTCATGTAGCCGCCTAAGCAGAGCAGGAAGCCGAAGAACAAAGTGATGACCGTAGCAAAATACTTATTGACGCAGATTTTCTGGATCGTGTTCATTTCCTGTCCTTCATCGACGCTGAACAGTTCCTGGAAGGACATACGGCCGATACGGCCGACGGCATCGAGGGTCGTCAGGGCCAGGGCCGATACGCACATGGTCATGATGCAGGCAGCTGCCGTCTGGGACAGGCCGAACATGGTGAAGAAACCAGCGACGGCGCCGGAGAAGATCTGGAACGGCGTGCCCGAAGCGACGTGGCCGTTGGAAGCGGCAGCGCAGGCGATGACCAGGGAAACGACGCCTAAGACCGATTCGACGCACATGGAACCGTAGCCGACAAAGACCGAATCCTGTTCCTTATCCAGGGTCTTCGACGACGTACCGGACGAAACGAGGCTGTGGAAGCCGGAAACGGCACCGCAGGCGATGGTGATGAACAGGATTGGGAACAAATCCTTGCCGCCGACCGAGAAGGACGTGAAGGCCGGCATATTCAGCGTCGGCTGGGCGATGAAGATACCGATGACGCCGCCGGCGATCATCATGAGCAGCAGGAAGGCGCTGATGTAGTCGCGCGGCTGTTTCAGGAGCCACATGGGCATGATGGAAGCAAAGAAAATATAAGCGAAGATGATGTACAGCCAGGTCATGCGGTCCAGGTAAATCGGCAGGTCGATGCCGACATAGAGCATGGCGATCAAGAGGACGATGGCGATGACGAAGCGTACTTTTTCACTGGGATTGAACTTCTTGATGAACAGGCCAAAGGCAATGGCGACGAAGATGAACAGCATGGAAATGGAAGCGGCAGCCGCATTGGGCAGGACCATGGATCCATCCTTGGCAAAGCCATTGAACGTCGTAGCGACGATATCGCCGAAAGCGGCGATGACCAGCAGGCTGAAGACCCAGCAGAAGAGCAGGAACAGGCGGCGGCCCGTCGTGCCGATGTACTTTTCGATGAGGACGCCCATGGATTTGCCGTCATTCTTCATGGATGCGTAGAGGGCTGCGAAGTCCTGGACGGCACCGAAGAAGACGCCGCCGATCATGAGCCATAAGAAAGCCGGCAGCCAGCCGTAGGCAGCGGCGATGATCGGGCCCGTGACGGGGCCGGCACCGGTGATGGACGAGAACTGATTGGCAAAGACCGTGAACTTAGAAGACGGCGTATAATCCTGGCCATCTTCCAGGCGATGGGCCGGCGTCAGGGCGTTGGGGTCGATGCCCCACGTCTTAGCCAGCCACTTGCCATAGAACCGATAGGCTACCGCCAGGATGACGATAGCACAAGTGACTAAAACAACACCATTCATAGAAATTCCTCCTATACTCCCAAAAAACAAATGGATCTGTGCGGAGGAGCTGAAGATGTTAAGGTAAATAAAAATGAATGCCATAAAATACATCTTCGCTTCTGCGCATGTGTACGGTATAACACGATTAAAAGGGCCTGTCAAATATACTATTAAGTCATCGTCGGCGTTTTACTTATATTTTTTAAGAATAAAAAAGAGATTAAACGTTATGATTTCGTTTAATCCCTTTAACATATTACATGTCAATGTGACAATTATTTATATTTTATGGATTTCAGTTTTTTTCATCCTCAGTGCCCGGATACGCTGGCCTGGCTCGTCTGGCTGGCCTGACGGTGCTGGGCCGCACGCGGACGGCGAACCCGCTTCTTACGGGCAGCGGCTTTTTTGGCATTGGCCTGGAAATTGGCGACGATAGTCCGGGCCAGCCAGCCCATGAGACAGCCTGTCAGCAAGATCTTGACAGCCAGCAAGTCCCACGTCGTCGATAACAATAAGGCCAATACGACAAAAATAGACGTAACGATCGTTTTATTCATGAACAAACACATCTCCCCTGTCGACATACATAAAAATCATCATACTAACTTTAATTATACACGTTTTTCATGGATTAAACAAGGGCTTGTCGCACATGCGACAGCCCTTGTTGAGTATTAAGTTTGCAGTTTGTAGTTTTTAGTGAAGGCTTTAAATTTAAAACCATCCTCTACAAACTCTGCACTACAAACTATCCAGCAGGAGGGACAAATTTAAAATTTGTATTTATATTGCAGGGGCTCGTACGACGGCTACTCAAAAGTCAGCCGCATCTGGTACCATGTGACGCCGCCGTGGACGGAGGCGCTGATGCCTTCGTTCTGGAAGCCGAATTTCGCATAGTACGGGAGGAGCTTGTCTTTGCAGGTCAGGACCAGGCCCTGTCGTCCCTGCTGCCTGGCGTCGGCAATGGCCGCTTCCAGGAGCTTCCCGGCATAGCCATGGCAGCGGCACGAAGGCAGGGTATTGACGCCGAAAATCATCTGCCAGGCCCCCTTTTCGTCATGCATGGCCGCCTGAGCGTACATGGCGTCAGTCAAATCCCGTTCATCCGTCACCATGCCGTCGACGAAGGACACGAGGTCCCCCTTTTCATCGAAGAGCAGCCAGAAATGGGCCGCATAATGGGCCAGGCGGTCCCGGAATTCATCGGCCGTCGCCGCTTCTGCCGGCGGGAAGCAGGCTTTCTCTACAGCCGCCACAGCGGCTAAATCGGCCATCGTAGCCGTCCTGATTTTTATAAACAATCTCCTCTTTCCTATCTATTTTCTCTCCATTATACAGGCCATCGCCGCCTGCCGCAACAGACAGCCTTCAGGCCTTGCCCTTGAATTTATGGATCAGGCTGGTCCGATTGGTCACGCCGAAGCGGTGATAGAGCTGGGACAAGCGCTTCTTGACGGTGAAAATGAAGGTACAGCGCTGATATTCCTGCAGATAGACCTTATACGACGAGTCGGCCCTCAGCTGACACGAACCCTCAACCAGCCACAAGTCCTCCGTCAGTTCCTTGGCCCGGTACGTTTCCTGGCTCATGACACAGGGGATGAGCCGGTTGGCACTGGCCCGGAAGATATCGCCGACCCGCTGCCGCCCTTCGGCACTCATTTCCCGGCCGGCGCCGAGCCAGACGACATCGGGCGCCAGATAAGCCAAGAGCAGGTCCAGGCTGGATGAGGCGAAATAGGAATGTAAAATACGGCGCGCCAAGGCAATCAGACTGCGCCGCGTCGATGAAGTCTTCATAAAAAGGCATCGCCTCCTTTTCCTAAATGTCATCTTTTATTGTAATTGAAAAAGTGCCTTTTTGTAAACCAGTATGGTACGTTACCTTTATTGTAAATTATCATCAAATTTCAAAAAAAAATCACCTGTATTTTACTACAGGTGATAGATATAAAATATACATAGTACCTGGCGATTCCGCCCTTTACTATTCGTTTCAGTCATTATTTAATTTTATTGAGCTGCGTCGCCAATTCTTCTGCCGACGGGTCGCCGTTGACCGGCGTCATGATGTTCTGCGCCCCCAAGTAGAGCGTACCGCCGGACGCCGTGGCCTGCTGCTTGCTGTGGCCGTTCTGGTAGGCTGCGGCCAGGTTGCCCAGGACGAAATAGGACCGTTCGGCACTGCTCATGCTGGACGTGGCTGCGGGCTTGATGAATTTGTTGCCGTTGACGTAGACCGTGCCGTCTTTGACGCTGGCGTGTTTGCCGCTCATTTCATAGAGCTTGTTGGCATAATTGTCGCGCCGTTCCTGATTCGATGGATGGTCAGAGGGAGAGAAGATTTCACCGACAAAGTTGCTGGCATTATCGCCCTGTTTTTCCATGACCCGCTGCCAGATGGCGGCCGTCGCACCGGGATTATAGCCGGCACGGGTGATATACCCGAAGGACAGGTTGTCCGCTTCCCATTCGGCAGCCCTGTCGATATGGACCGTTTCAATCTGATTGCTGACCGTGTTGAGGATGAGGTTGTTCAGGCCCGAGCCGCCAATCGTATCGGCCAGGACCATCTTGCCGATTTCGACATTGACCTTCTTCTGCGTCGAATTGGCGACGTGGTGTTTCTGGCCGTGGCCCATTTCATGGCCTAAGACGACGGCGATTTCATCATCGTTGCTGACCAGGTCGAACATGCCCTTATTGACGACCATGACGTGGCCCATGGTGCAGGCCGCATTGAACGTCGTGTCCGGGCTGACATACCAGCGGTAGGGCAAGGTCTTGATGCTGGGGTCCGTCTGGGCGATGCTGGCGCTGAGGCGGTTCATGATAGAAGCCAGCCGTTCATCGTAATAAGAATTATTGAGGACGCCGGTCTGCTTGGTGACGGACTGGTAAATCTCGCTCTGTCCTTCTTTGGTCGTGTCATAGTGCTTGATCTGCTTGCTCAAGGCCGATTTCACCTGGAAGCCGCCGATGACATCGGTAATGAGGTCAGCCTGGACCGGCTGGACCGGCACGATGCCCATAGGCAGTGAGAACGCGGCCATGGCTGCCACACAGGCAGCGGCTATTTTTTTCTTCATATGCATAAAAATCACCCTTCCCCTGTACTGGAAATCTATACTTCCATTATACAAGGAAAGGGTGGACTTGCAAGGCTTAATAAGGTCAGGATATGTACGATTCTCCCCCAAAAAGCTAATGAGGAAATTCCAACATAACCTGCGGCGGGCTTGCCACGTGCAAGCCCCCTACAGGAGTCACGAACCACTAAAACTAAATCTGGGCAAAGAGTTTCTTCCGGGTCCGTTCGGCTTCGGCTTTGATCTTTTCGATGTCCAGTTTGGTGAATTCTTTATGGCGCAAGAGGACTTCGCCGTTGACCAGGACCGTATCGACATCCATGCTGTTGGCACTGTAGGCCATGAGGCTCAGGGTGTCGTTCTTGGGGTACCAGTGCAGGCCTTCGCGGTCGACGAGAGTGATGTCGGCTTTATAGCCTGTTTCCAATTTGCCGACGTCTTTGTAGCCCAGGCACTTGGCGCCGCCTTCGGTCAGCATGTTGATGGCCGTTTCGGCCGGGATGACCAGCGGGTCCAGGGTATTGGCCTTGTGGATGAGCGTAGTCAGGCGCATTTCTTCGACGATGTCCAGGTTGTTGTTGCTCGATGCCCCATCGGTACCGAGGCCGACTGTGATGCCTTTGGCCAGCATCTTGGGGACCGGCGCGATGCCGCTGGCCAGCTTGAGGTTGCTGCCCGGATTGTGGGCGACGCGGACGTGCTTTGCCGCCATGATATCCATATCGTCATCATCGACCCAGACGCAGTGGGCAGCCAGGCAGCCGCAGTCCAATACGCCGATTTCATCCATCAGGGCGATGGGCGACTTGCCGTATTGCTGCTTGATGTTTTCCACTTCCCCCTTAGTTTCGCTGAGGTGGATATGGATTTCGGCTCCCAGTTCCCGTGCCTGGTCGACGAATTTATGGAGATAATCAGGCGGGCACGTATACGGCGCATGCGGCCCCATCATGACCGTGATGCGGCCATCGGCCTTGCCGTGCCAGTCGAGGAAGAGCTGGCGGTTTTCATCGAGGCCGGCCTGGGCATTCGGCCCGATACCGATACTGCCGCGGCACAAGCAGGCGCGGATACCCGATTCTTCGACGGCGCGGGCTTCCTGGTCCATGTGGTCGTACATATCGGCATAGGCCGTCGTACCGCATCGGATCATTTCGGCAATGCCCAGCATGGACTGGGCGTAAATGACATCGTCTGTCAATTTGGCTTCAGCCGGCCAGATTTTCTTTTCCAGCCAGTCCATGAGCTGCATGTCGTCGGCATAACTGCGGAAGACCGTCATGGCTACATGGTTATGGGTGTTGACGAAACCCGGCAGGGCCAGCATGCCCTTGCCGTCGATGACTTCGTCGTAATCCGATGCCTTCGGCGCTTCGGGAAATCCCGTGATGCGCGAGCCGTCGATGGCGATGTTCTGGCCTTCTAAGACGCCGTGGTCCTGGTAGAGGGCTACGTGCTGAATCAGTTTTTTCATCGTTTCCCCTCCTGGTCCTTAGTCGAGATTCAAATATTTACGCTGTTCTTCGCTGAGCGTGTCGATGGCATAACCCATGGAAGCCAGTTTGATCTTGGCGATTTCCGTGTCGATTTCATGGGGCAGGACATAGACATGATTGCCCAGTTCGGCATGGTGTTCGAGGATGTATTTAGCAGCCAGGGCCTGGACGGCAAAGGACAGGTCCATGATTTCAGCCGGATGACCGTCACCGGCAGCCAGGTTGACCAGGCGGCCTTCAGCCAGGAGGTTGATGACATGGCCGTTCGGGAGTTCATAGCCTTCGATGTTGTGGCGGGCTTCAAAGTGGCGGACTGCCAGGGCTTCCAATTCGGGTTTGTTGATTTCTACGTCGAAGTGACCGGCATTGGCCAGGACGACGCCGTCTTTCATGTTCTTCATATGTTCGCCGCGGATGACGTCCTTGTCGCCAGTCAGGGTGACGAAGATATCGCCGACTTTAGCGGCTTCAGCCATGGGCATGACTTCAAAACCGTCGAAAACGGCTTCGATGGCTTTGATCGGGTCGACTTCGGTGACGATGACATGAGCGCCCAGGCCTTTGGCACGCATAGCGCAGCCCTTGCCGCACCAGCCATAGCCGGCGACGACGACTTTCTTGCCGACGACGGTCAGGTTCGTCGTGCGCATGATGCCGTCCCACGTGGACTGACCTGTGCCGTAGCGGTTATCAAAGAGGTATTTGCAGTACGAATCATTGGCTGCGACCATGGGGAACTTCAATTCGCCGGCTTTGTCGAGGCCGTGGAGACGGTTGACGCCTGTCGTCGTTTCTTCCGTGCCGCCCAGGAGATTTTCCATGGCATCGGCCCGCGTCGTGTGCAGGAGATGGACCTGGTCGCCGCCGTCGTCGATGATGATGTCCGGATGATGGTCCAGGGATTTATTGAGGAAATCGAAGTATTCTTCGTCCGTTGCGCCATACCAGGCATAGACGGTCAAGCCATCTTCGACGAGGGCTGCAGCGACGTCGTCCTGCGTGGACAAGGGGTTGCTGCCGGTGACGATGACGTTGGCGCCGGCGCGATGAAGGACTTCTGCCAAATAGGCCGTCTTGGCTTCGAGATGGACGCTGACGCAAATCGTTTTGCCTTTAAAGGTCTGGTCGGCTTTCAGTTTGTCGCCAATGGCATTGAGGGCCGGCATGTGACGATCGACCCAGCTGATTTTTTCATGACCGCTTTTAGCTAACTTGATATCGCGAATAATAGATTCCATACGAGTAAGACCTCTTTCTGTAATGAATTAGTGTTGGAAAAACGCCGGTACGGATATGGCATCCGGCCGGTGGATGATGCCCTGTTCCGTCACGATGGCGCGGATATTTTCATGAGGCGTCACATCGAAGGCGGGATTGAAGACGGGCGTTTCGGGGAGGGCTGCCGCCGCACCCCGGAAAGAACGGACTTCATCGTGATTCCGTTCTTCAATAGGAATCTGGCTGCCGTCGGCAATGGACAAATCGAAAGTCGAAGCCGGCGCGGCGATGTACAGGGGAATATCCAGTTCCCGGGCCATCAGGGACAGGCCGTAAGTCCCGATCTTATTGGCCGTATCGCCATTGGCGGCGATGCGGTCGGCACCGACGATGATGGCATCGACGCCTTTCGTCTTGAGCGTCCAGGCCGCCATGTTGTCGGTAATGAGCGTCACCGGGATATGGTCAGCCATGAGCTCGAAAGCCGTCAGGCGGGCGCCCTGCAGGAGGGGCCGCGTTTCATCGGCGTAGACCATGGACACCAGGCCCCGGCGATGGAGCTCGCGGATGACGCCCAGCGCCGTGCCGACACCGGCCGTAGCCAGGGCACCGGCATTGCAGTGCGTGAGCAGCGTCAAAGGACGGCCTATCTTTTCCAGCTCGTCGGCCCCGAACCGGGCCATAGCCGTATTGATGGCAATATCGGCTTTATGGATGGCCACGGCCTTTTCTTCCAGGGCTGCCGTCGTGGCTTCAGCACCGTCGGCTTCATGCTGGCGGGCACAAGCCATCATCTGGGTCAGGGCCCAGTGCAGGTTGACCGCCGTCGGCCGGGCCGCATCGAGGTCCCGGCAGATAGCTTCCAGGTCCGTCAAAAAGGGCGTATCTCCCCCTTTCTGGCACAGGGGCCGCGCCGCCAGGACGACGGCATAGGCCGCAGCGACGCCGATAGCCGGCGCCCCGCGGACAGCCAGGACGGAAATGGCCTGGCGCACGTCCTGCCACGTCTGGCAGGGCAGATAGATTTCTTCAAAGGGCAGCTTCGTCTGATCCAGGAGGAACAGCGTGCCCGCTTGCCAGCGCAGTGTATCCATTATACCGTAAACCCTCCATAAGCCTGCAGGGTGTGGCGGCAGGCGCAGTCCTCATTATCATATAATTCGATGCTCTTCAGGATGAGCTGCTGCAGGCGCTGGGAATTCTCAGCCATAGCTTTGACGACTTCCTCATGGGTCAGGGGCGTCGGCGAAATGCCGGCGGCAAAATTGGTGACCATGGAAATCGTGGCATAGCAGATTTCCGCTTCCCTGGCCAGGCAGACTTCGGGGACGTTGGTCATGCCGACCAAATCGCCGCCGAGCTTTTCATACATCCTGATTTCAGCCGGCGTTTCGAAGCGGGGCCCTTCCGTGCAGACATAAGTTCCCTTATCATGGAGCGTATAACCGCCAAGGGCCTGAGCCGCAGCCGCTACGGTCCGGCGCAGGGTCGGGCAGTACGGTTCGGTCATGTCCACGTGGACGACGCCGTTTTCGCCACCGTCGAAGAACGACGTATGACGGCATTTGGTGAAATCCAGGAACTGGTCGGTCAGGACGAAATCGCCCGGCTTGTCATCGCGGTTCAGCGAGCCGACAGCCGTCGTCGACAAGATGGCCGTGACGCCCAGGCGCTTCAAGCCCAGGATATTGGCCCGGTAATTGATGAGGTGCGGCGGAATGGAATGATTCCGGCCGTGGCGGGGCAAAAAGACGAGTTCCTTATCCTTATACGTCCCCTGCCAATAATGAATGGTCCCGTAAAAGGTATCCATATAGTCTTCATGGACATTGGACAAAATCTTCGGGTCGCAGACACCGGTACCGCCGATGATGGCAATGAGTCCCATCGTAAAACCTCCTTCGGAGAATCAATTCTTCTTATGGCGCTGGGCAGCCGCTTCATACAGCGCTGCCAGTTCATCGTGAGACAATACGTATTTGGCCCCGCAATACTGACAGGTCATTTCCACCTGCGGGTCCTTCAAGAGGGCTTCCTTATCTTCCTGGCGCAGGGACAACAGAGCATTTTCAAAGCGCTGGCGCGAGCACGTGCAGCGCCAGTACAGATTCTGCCGGTAGAGTTCCTTGAAATGCATACCGCTGAGGATGATGTCAATGAGGCCTTCACCATTGGGATGGTCCTGCAAATACGTCGTCAAAGCACCGACCTGGGTGATATTGGCTTCGACACGGGCCAGGTCTTCATCCTTCGCGCCCGGCAGGGCCTGGACGAGGAAACCGCCGGCTGCAGCAATGGTGTAATCCTGGCTGACCAGGACGCCCAGGCTGATCGTCGACGGCACTTGTTCCGATGTGAACAGATAGTAAGCGATGTCTTCGGCAATTTCACCGGACACCAAATCGGCCTGGCTCGTATAAGTCGTCTTTTCCGGCGTGAAACGCGTCACCGTCAACTGGCCGTGCTGGCCGACACCGGCTGCCACATCGAGCTTGCCATTGACCTTCAGCGGCAGGTCGACCTGCGGATTGTCTACATAGCCGCGGAGCTTATTCGTATCGAAGCAGTCTGCATGGACGGCGCCTAAGGGCCCGTCACCAGCGACCTTCAGGGAAACGCCTTCGTGGTTCTTGTAATCGCCAGCCAACAGGGCTGCGCCGGTCATCGTCCGGCCCAGAGCCGCACTAGCCACAGGCGACAAATTATGGCGCTGCCGTGCCTTCTCGACGATACCCGTCGTCAAGGCAATAGATACCCGGATGAGCTCATCCGATGTATAATGAATGATCTGGTTGCGTGTAATCATGTATGTTCTATCCTTTCTTTACAAATCCAGTCTCTATTATACAACATCGGTGCAGACCTAGCCAGTGCCTTTTGCATGTGTTGGGGAGCCTATCGGCCCCGCCGGTCGCAGGCCGCCTAGAGTGACCCTCGTCTCGTGAAAAAATAGTGGCTCGTGGTTCGTGACTCGTGGCTCGTAAAAGCCTGCCATTATACTCGAATCAGCTGTGGTCGAATCTCTCTGGCGGGCTTCCTACAGGAAGCCCCTACAATACGGCCACCCAGGCCGTTTTTTTTGCGAACTGCGACCGGCCACCTGCGAACTGCGTTCATTTCATGAATCTGTCGCGGCGGAACGCCGCATCTGAATCCAAAAAAGATCACACATGATAGCTGCTGATGTGACCCCAAAAAGTTAGACCTTGGTAACGAGACAGTTTTTACTGTCTCGTTACTTTTTTTATGCTGTCTGTCGGAAAATTCTGTATTGTACAGGACTTTTCCAACCTAGTTTTTCTTTGATTCTTTGCTCATTATAGTATTTGATATATCGTTCGATAGCGGCTTTTAGTTCCTCATAGCTGTAGTAAATCACCCCATAATACATTTCTTGCTTCATTAAGCCGAAGAAGTTCTCCATGACAGCGTTATCATGACAGTTGCCCTTTCGAGACATACTCTGAAAAATTCGTTCTTCTTTAAGATTCTGGGTATAGGCTTTCATTTGATATGCCCAGCCCTGATCGGAGTGAAACGTTCTTCGATACGGACAATCAGCCGTGATTTTGATTGCTTCAGCCTGAGCTTCCAGTATGCTTTTAGCTGAAGGATGTTTCGCTATTCCATAACTGATGATTTCATTGTTGAACATGTCCAGGAAAGGATCCAGATAAAGCTTGTGCAGGGTCAGATGTCCCTGTGTATCTACTTCATAGTATTTGAATTCTGACGTGTCGGTTGTAATCTTCTGGTGCGGAATAGTCGTGTTAAAACGACGTCGTATCCGATTCGGAGCCACGTTTCCTACCTTGCCTCTATAAGAGCTGTATTTACGGCTTTTTCGAGTAAAGGATGTTACCTGAAGGCCTAGTTTCTGCATGATACGTTGGACTTTCTTCTTGTTCACGCAATACCCTTGATTTTTTAATTCACCGGTCATGCGCCGATAGCCATAATCTTTATGCTGGCTACGGATTTCCTGTATTTTGTCTTCTAGTTCTTGATCGGGATTCTCACGGTCAAACCGTTTCTGCCAGTACATATAGGTTGCCTTGGGCATCTGCGTATAGGAGAGAAGATCGTTTAATTTGAATGATCTTCGGAGACTGCAGATGATTTTTGCAACCCTCTCGTTTTTGCTTCGTCCTCTAAACGCAGTCTCCTCAGTTCTTTTAAAAAAGCATTCTCTATCCGGAGTTTGAGATTTCCATCCTCTAACTCCTGGACATGTTCCACACTGGTATCGACGACTGGTTCCTGACCCTGAGTATCTGGTTTTCTGGTTCGTGATTCGCTCAAAGTTCTTTTCCTGCCTTTCCTATGTGGCCGTAATGCATCCGGCCCAGCTATTTTAAATTCATTGACCCATCTGACAATCATTGTCGGATTGTTGATTCCTACTTGAAGGGCGAGTTCCTGATATGAAAATTCGCTTGTTAAGTAAGACTGTACCACAGAAAGTTTCTCTTTGAAAGAGTATATTTTTCGAGAGCGAGATCTTTTCAATCCATCATCTCCAAATGCTTTGTAGGCTGCAGTCCACTTTAGCAATTGGCTGCTACTTTCCATTCCATATTTACGTGAAATAGAAGTATACCCTTCGTCACTGCTCAAGTATTCCAGCACTATTTTTTTCTTAAATTCATAACTGTGTTTTGCCATAAAAAAACTGACCCCCAATCGTTAGATTTTTGGTCTAACTATTGGGGGGGCAGCTCACGCTGCTTCATGCATGGTCTCTTTATTATCAACTAAATCCCATATTCCTTAAAAAGTTTTTCACAAAAATCAGCATCAGAAGCCGCTTTGGCTACATCATCATGACGATTCTCTTTTATTGAACCTCTCCCGCTTATAGAAGCAGGAGATTCTTGAGAAGGTTGCTGTTTAAGTTTCCTCCTGAAATCAGGATAGCCTTATTCTCAAAGGGCTGTCCAAAAGCCCCTTACACAGTCCCTCGAAATCGAAGTTCTGCTTACTTTTACGAAGTATGTTGGCGGCGCCATTGATATCGGCATTAGCCGTCCTGCCGTTGGCGAAACGGTACAGTCCGCGCCGGATTCGTTTCCCACTGAACGTTCCTGTATAGGGTGTATCCGGCTGGTATACGGGAATGTTGTCCAAATCCAGGCAGCTGGCCTGAGAGGTATACGATTCTTCCTGTTCCAGATAGGTTATCCCATAGCGTTCACACAGGTGTTTCAAGGTACTACGAAGATAGCTCAGACTGATTTGAGTGAAATGCTGATTCATCACTTTGCCCAGCTTTAGTCCTCGTTTAAAATCGCGATTATAGCCGCAGACAATGATCCCTATCTGATGACGGATGCAAAAATCGAGGATATAGCGGGCTGTCTTGCGAAGGATGTCCTGCATCCGGAAATTGCGTTTCTTCGCTAACTGACAGAGCTGGTTCGTCGTCTTCCGGCCCTGCTTGGCGGCAATGCTTTGGAGTCTGGCTTTGCGTTTGTTC
The DNA here is from genome assembly GCF_047831605.1 of Megasphaera sp. Lineage (NCBI taxonomy): Bacteria > Bacillati > Bacillota > Negativicutes > Veillonellales > Veillonellaceae > Megasphaera > Megasphaera sp. Next base: position 175,519 of record NZ_CP181255.1, read on the forward strand.
CAATACTGGTTGATAGATTTGAGTTTACGACCGTCCATGAGGAACGACGTCCCCGTATTAGTAACACAGGCGGCCAGATTGTCCAGCCCTAAGTCGATAGCCAAGATACGGCCTGACGAGGTTTTCACTGGTTCTGGGTCCTCTAGGTAACAATACTGAATCTTGAAATACCGTCCACCATACATGGGACAGATACGGATTTCCTGAATTGTCTTATCCTTCAGCCTGTCGGGAACAGGAATCCGAATCCGATGTCCATTATGGCGTTTCATATATTCACGGCTCATCGGCACTGTTAAGAAGCCATTCTTAATGGTAATAGCGTTCGTCGACAAGATGAGATTGAAGAGACCGCCTTTTTCACGATAGTGTGGCAGGCAGACAACCTTTGAACCATAGTCACCTGACTTGACTTTCTGCAAAAGCCCGAAAAAAGAACGAAAACTTCGGTCGGCCATCTTCAATATCTGCTGGGCGACACCGGCCTGTAACAAGCCATAGTTTTCATTTTCCTTGCAGATGGGGTAATTTTCTTCGTACCGCAAGAATTGCTGGGTATCGAAGTAATGCTGCCGAATCGTATAGACCGCTACATTGTACAGGTTATTGCTGTATTGGCACATTTCCCGGAGCATCGTATACTCTTGTTTCGACAAGCCACGGATGACATTCGATTGCGTCAAGTACATCTGGAATCCACCTCCTCTGTTATCTACCATTATACCGTAGACGTAGTGAAAAGGCTAAGATGGAAAATACATAGGGTGAATTTCGCAGGCATCGAACCTGCGAAATCCATCGCCATTGATGCCCCTACCTAAGAGGAAGGAGTCTTCTGGCAAAACTGTGATAAAAGGCTCATCAACATACCAAGTCTCTCTTCGCCTTCTTTACGACCTTTGGCCTCTCCCTCTTTACGCCCCTCAGCTTTGCCTTCTTCAAAGGCATCGCGATGATCCGAGTTATAGTCGAGGATGGTGAGTTCGCGATTGATGTAAGCCAACCAGCGTTCCATTTTCGTCATGTCACGAATCCGCTTCTTCGGCAATAAAAAACAGCACTGTTGGACAGAGTTCTTATCACACTTTATTTTTTCAAAATACCCGTTGCTATAAGAGCTATAAACCCGAGTCCACTTAAGCCTGCAAATGTAATATTGCCCAAATATAGACTATAAAAAACCACCCCTAAGATAGCCATGCAAATAACAAACGCCATCCATTGGCCTCTTCGGTCCCGATTTATGGTGCCTTGAACTTCCAGTAATTCTTTTTGCCGTATATGTTCTGAATTCTCTTTAAACTCTTGTAATATTATTTTAGGAGCATCGGCATAAATATTTTTATATTTTTCCATCATTTCAGGCGGTGGAATAGGGTCTTGATACTGATATGCAGATTGATGTTGAAGCACTACTCCAGTCGCATTACGATTATTAGATTTATTTTTGATTTCGTTCCTTTTGGGTACAGATTGATTATTCAACTAGTTATTTTTCTTGTTCAATCCGGCTGCCCACCTCCTCAATAGTAGTCCATAGCGTTTTTCCTGTTTTAGCCCAACTTTCGTTAGTTATAGAAGCAGCATCATTGTGCGTATTTTTTGAATAATCAGTCTGTGGAAAAACAGTAAATGTCGAGAGGCCGCACATCAGCATCGCAAATAAAGCTTTCATTTTCATATTTAATTTTCTTGCCATATTGCCACCTCCTATTAGGATAAATAGAATAAATACAATAGCGGATTTCATGGGCAGTCAATTGATTTTTCAACAGATTCACCATTCCTTTTTTTATTATAGCATGAAACAGAACGAGTAGGATATATCCATACCTCCATGATACAACAGAAAAAGGACGGTTCTGGAAAACTTAATCGTTTTCTAATCATTTTTGAACCAAATCCAAAATATTTAAGGAATCGTTAATGTAGATTGGGGCCTATCGGCCCCGCCGGTCGCAGTTCGCAGGCCGCCGGTCGCCTCGGACTCAAATGCCGCTGCGCGGCAACAGACCCAGAATAACGACATCGCCTCGAGTAACCCTCGACTCGTAAAAAATGCCCCAATCGGGGGCCGTTTTTTTTTGCGAACTGCGACCGGCCACCTGCGAACTGCGTTCATTTCATGAATCTGTCGCGGCGCAATGCCGCATCTGAATCCGAGAGAAAGGCCGTTGTTCGTGGTTCGTGGCTCGTAAAAGCCTACCATTATACTCGAATGGGCTGTGACCGAATCTCACAGCGGGCCGCACAAGGCCATGGGCCGTGTATTTTTATGACCTGTGACTGCGTTTATTTCCATCGCCTGACTGCGATTCCGTAGGGGCCGTCCCAGAGCCTTTCTAGCCCGTCAGGTACAGGACCGGTTATCAGAACGGACAACAGCGTCGGGCGGCCCGCTACGCGCGGAGGGCTCATTTTGTTGCAGCCTTCTTTCTTTCCCATACCTAACACAATAGCTGGCATTTTTCCTTTTTGTGAAAAATTGCCAGCTCTCTGTTTTTAGACGCACTTTAAGACGCGCTACCTTGCAGACCGCTATGATACCATTGGCATTGAGGACATTAGCGTCAAAGCGATGGCAAAGCAGAAAAAAGGTGGCAAGTTCAGCTTTGGCAAATCCGTAACTGACAATGGCTGGAATATGTTCACGAACATGCTGGAGTACAAGCTTGCTTGGCAAGGTAAACAGCTTATCAAGATAGACAAGTGGTATCCAAGCAGCCAGCTGTGCCATGTTTGCGGATATCAGAACCACGAAACCAAGGACTTATCTGTAATGGAATGGAAAAGGGATATGCATGAAAACCTCCTGACATGAAATCAAAAAATGCAATGAATCGATGCTGCTTTGCCTCCCTTGCCTTTTGATAGCATTTATGCTATCATCTAAATAGGAACATAAAGGAGATCATGATGTACAAGATTGAATTTTATGAGAACCAGCACGGCGAATCAGAAGTCTGGGATTTTCTGGAAGCCCTGCGGGTGAAAAGCAAAAGCAGCAAGGATGCCCGTATCCAGTACAACCAGATTCTCTTCTACATCGACCTGCTCGCAAAAAACGGCACCAATCTGCCGGTCAATATCACCAAACATCTGGAAGAAGACATCTGGGAACTGCGTCCAGGAAACAACCGGGTCTTTTATTTTTACTATGACGAGAGCCAGTATGTACTGCTCCATCATTTCCGCAAAAAATCACAGAAAACACCGAACCGGGAAATCGCCCGTGCCAAAACGGAACGCGACGATTACATCCGCCAAAAGGAGGCAGAACAATGAGAACCTGGGAAGACTATAAGAATCATGTAAAGGCCGTCAGCGAAGAAGAACGCCGCAATATGGAAGAAATCGAAGAAGTAAGCGACATTGTTTCCTCCATCATCCGGCGGAGACAGGAACTGGGCATCAGCCAGCGCGCCCTTGCAGAGCGATGCGGCATCCCACAGTCCTCGGTAGCCCGTATCGAAACACTGAAGACAACGCCAAAGCTCGATACTCTCGTCAAGCTTATGCAGGCCCTCGACCTGAAACTCCAGGTGACTGCAGCCGGCTGACAAAAATCAAAATGAAATAACGTCCCGTTCATCATAGACACTGCCGCTGCCAGTCCCATTGCGGACGCAGCGGTCCAGTGCCATGATGGACGCCACGATTCCGTCGATTTTTTCGACGGATTTTTCTTTGTCCGTTTCGATGTTCCCCGCCGGGTCCTGCCGCATCACCACGTTGCCCTTGAACCCCTGGCCGAACGGCACCATAGTGATTGACCGTGTTTTTTTGTGACCTGTGACTGCGTTATTCCCATCGCCTGACTGCGATTCCGTATGGGCCGCCCAGAGCGTTCTGACCCGTCAGATGCTGGAGACAATTCCCCGGACGGGATGACAGCGGCGGGCGGCCCGCTACGCGCTGAGGGCTTCCCGAAGCGTCGTTGTCAGTCTGAGTTTGTCGCGGCGCAATGCCGCATCTGAATCCGAGCCAATCGCGGTCTATTCCCCACTAATTTTGAAAAAGCAAGGAATAGGCTGTCGCCAATTCCAAACATCGGGCAGAAGCCATCGCAGCTACGGTAGGAAAAAAAATCATTGGCATCAAATCGGTATCTATGAATAACTATAGCGAAGATTCAATCCGTTATTGTGATATGCTGGCGCCTGATTCGCTAAGATATGAAAAGCCCAAATCCTTAGACCTCTCTAACCAGCTGGCCGCCAATTCAACGACAGAAAGTGAATCCGTCGACGTTGAGTGGATTATTGATTGAAGAACATAAAAGATTAAAGGCGCTGTCGTAGAAGGCAGCGCCTTTTAATGTATATTTTTACTTATCTTTAATTTGTGGCAGCTGTGAAACTAAAATCTGTAAAGATATGACGTTTTTATTTTTTTGTTCAACAGCTCCTATAAACTTTCCTGTTATCACAACAGAGCTTCCTTCTTTTATATTTCGAGTCCATTCTTTATTTTTTTCGTTAATAGCACCTAAAATATCGTATCGTTTCCCATTAAAGTTCCATCGATAAATACATACAGCAATATTATTGGAATTATTGAATTTTCCTTGATGAATTACAATTCCACTAACCTTTACATATTTTCCTTTATATTTACTATTCGTTTCCGAAATATTTTCATTATATTTTCCCATTAAGCCTTCTGCTGTAATGACATAGGGATTTTCTTTCGTCCCTAATGGCGGCTTTTTTTGTATAACCTGCTTCACGGGTGGCGTTGCTGGAGAAGAGCTGTGCCGATACGACACAGCGTAATAAATTGAAAAAATGACAATGCATACAGCAGAAATAAAAATAAGAGATTGAAAAATAGTCTTCCTTAATTCATGATTTTGAGTAGTAACTTTTGCAAATTGCTCCCTATCAGGTTGACTTATATCTGGCTGACTATCTGGCTGACTTATATATCGAGTAGTCTGTGTCTCGTGGTCAGCATGCGCCGATAACTCATTGTTATCTTGAAAGAATGTCTTTTCTAAAGTCAACGAGTCTTCTATGATTTCCTGGGCATCATTAGGTGAACTGTTTTGACTTGCCGCTGATACGGCTACCACATCATTTTTATTTTCTTTAGCAGAATCATTTTGTAATTCAGGCAGTTCGCGCTTTTGGACAGGATATTTCTCATTGAGCTTCTGAATAGCCGTAATCGCATAGGGATTTCCATTATCTGCAGCTAGTTTATACCAATATTCCGCTTGTTCGTAGTCTTGTTGAACGCCTTTTCCATATTCATAGAATTGCGCTACATTATACATCGCTTGAACGTTTTTTCTTTGCGCTTCTAATAATGTATTTTTAAACATTAATTTTTCTGGCGCAATGGGATCTGCACAAACCGGCTTCTTTGAAGGTCGCCTCTTAGAAGTACGGTGGGTAGTTGCTTTTGAAGAACGTTTAGATGCTTTTTGTTTATCTTCCTGATAATAATTGCAATGGGATGAACCGATACATTGGCCATTATAATAACTACATTTATTCTTTGTAAAAAAGAGGCAACGCCTTTTATCTCTCCGTTCATCATCCTCGTCTTTTCTCAAGAACTCAATATGGTGCGGAGTATCCATCCAGCCTTTGGGATGCTTATTTCTCATCAGATTCTCACCTCACTGGGGCTTAATTCATTGTGAGCATCAAAAAGAATCAACCGTTTTTCTCCCCGGCATCGGGCTTACGTTCTGCTACCATTCCGCCTTTTTGTTCCGGAATGGAATACTGGCAATTCCCAGGCACTTCATAGGATTTGCCTTCTTTATTATAGGTCAGATTGAACACCATGTCGGTCAGCCATTTCTTAAAGGATGGATTGTCCTGGAACTGTTTGAAGAGTTCCATATTGTCTGCCATGATGGAAAAAATGACCTGCTGCAGGGCTCGTTCGCTCTCGGTCCGGGCTTCTTGTTCATCAGAGTTTTTCATAGCGTTGCGGTACTTCTCATCGCGGGAAACCATGGCCGGAATCTGCAGGAGCTGTCGTTGTACGTTGTCAGCGTCGTTCCACTGGATATTCCCGAACATATCATTGAATTCCGAGATGATGTGCGACAAGGGGTCCATTTCCGGTTCTACAATATGGCCAACCTTACCGGTAGGAACGGGGGCGATTTCAGCATCTTCGTCTTCCAGTCTGATGGCTACTGCTTCCCGTGCCTCGTTCCGATAGCTGTCCAGGTCCACAGCGGCCAAGATACCCTCTGACAGGTCATCGGTCTGAGGGGATGGCAGTTTGGGAATCAGTAGATTCAGGAAAATAGATAATTTTTCCCACGCTGCATTGCCATAGGGAAGAATAGACCCCAGGAAACCATAGGTCCGCACAAAAGCCTTGGCGGCACTCTTGAACTGAATCTGGTCCTCCGTTTCCAGCTGGTCATAAAGGACAACACACGAATCGAGGAGCGGATCCAACCGGTCCCGTTCCCCGCCGCTCAGAAACAAGTCCACTACTTTCTCTACATCGCTGTGGTCATAGACCTGATAGTCTTCCATCAGGGAAATCAGGTCGTAAAGCTTATTGGGGTCCGTTTCGCCGGACAAAATCGTCGTCCGGTAGAATTTGGAAAAGGCTTTTTCAATCGTTTCCGCCTTGTTGGCAAAATCCAGCACATAGACTTCATCCTTGCCCGGCGCCGCCCGGTTCAGCCGGGACAGGGTCTGGACAGCTGCAATGTCCGAAAGGGGTTTGTCTACATACATAGTCTGGAGCAGCGGTTCGTCAAATCCCGTCTGGAACATGTCGGCCACGACCAGCAGCCGGTACGGGTCCTTCTTGAATTCCTGGGGAATCTTTGCGTCCGGAAAACCATTCATCGCTGCCGAAGTCAGAGGCGGTTCCTGGCCGTGATAGCTACATTCCCCGGAAAAAGCGATGATAGCCTTATACGGGCTGTGCCGGTCGGCCAGACACTTGGTAATGGCATAGTACGTTTCAATGCAACGGGGAATACTGGCCGTCACCACCATGGCGCGAGATTGGCCGCCCAGTTTCTTCCTGGCAATGATCTGTTCGTGGAAATGGTCTACCATCATCGCCGCTTTCTTGGCAATGACGTCGGGATTCCCTTCGACAAAGGAGCGCAGTTTCTTCTGAGCCCGCTTCTTGTCAAACATGGGGTCGTCTTCCACCTTTTTGGCAATCTTATACCAACTGTCGATGGTCACGTAATTCTTCAGCACATCCAGGATGAAGCCTTCCTGAATGGCTTGTTTCATGGTATAGACATGGAAGGGCCGATGTTTGATTTGGCCGTCTTCTTCATAAGGCGTGCCAAACACCTCTTCCGTCTTGTTTTTAGGCGTAGCCGTAAAGGCGAAGTAACTGGCTGTTTTTACCAGTTTCCGTCCCTCTACCATGGCGTTGATCTTGTCTTCATTATCCAGTTCACTGTCCGAAGCCAGTCCGGAAAGGGCCAGATTCATATTGGCTGCATTCCGCCCACTCTGTCCCGAATGGGCTTCGTCGATGATGATGGCAAAGGTATGGTTTATATGTTCCTGTCCGATTTCTTGAGAAATATAAGGGAACTTCTCTACTGTGGTCACAATGATCCGCTTGCCGTCCTGGATGGCCTTTTTCAAGTCGCCCGAGTGCTGGGCCCATACGACGGTATTCTTTACCTGCATGAACTGTTTAATCGTATCCCGGATCTGCTTGTCCAGAATCCGCCGGTCCGTCACGACAATGACCGAATCAATCATAGGCCGTCCATCCCGTTCCAGTCCGATCAGCTGATGGGCCAGCCAGGCAATGGAATTGGATTTGCCCGACCCGGCACTGTGCTGGATGAGATAGCGTTTACCCACACCGTACTGCCTGACATCGGCCAGGAGTTTTTCTACACAATCCAACTGATGATAGCGCGGCCAGATTTGTTTGACCGATTTCTTTCGGGTTTCCGGATTTTCCTCGACGACGACTTGGACGTAGTTCTCGATGATACGGGACAGTTTCGTCTTCGTCAGGATATCTTTCCATAAGTAGTCCGTCATGATGCCTTCGGGGTTGGGCGGATTCCCGGCCCCATCGTGGTATCCTTTGTTGAAAGGCAGGAACCAGCTGGCCTTCCCGCAAAGTTTCGTGCAGAACTGGACCGTCTGATCATCTACGGCAAAATGTACGATACAGCGCTTGAAGGAAAACAGCAGTTCCCTGGGATTGCGGTCTTTCTTATACTGCTCTACGGCGTCGGCTGTCGTCTGCCCGGTGAAATGGTTCTTCAGCTCTATGGTAATAACGGGCAGGCCGTTGATGAACAGACAGAGGTCCAAAGCCAGTTTTGACGCGTCGATAGCATAGCGCAGCTGGCGGGTAACACTGAAAATGTTCTTGTCAAATAGCCGTTTCGCCTGTTCATTGTTTTCCGTCGGCGTGAAATAGAACAGGATCAGGTCAGCTGGATAGGCTTTGATGCCATTGCGCAGCACGTCGATGATACCGCGCCGGGTGATTTCTCCAGAAAGACGGTTCAAAAACTGCCGCTTCTTCTGGTCACTCTGGTTGACGCCGAGCTTTGCCATCTCTTTGGGTTGAGTATCATTCAAAAAGCGAAAGAGCCGGGTTTCATCGATGGCATATTCTTTATTGTAATCTTCATTCGTCCCCTGCTGGTAGCCATTCTGATTCACCAGCCAGTTCACGATGAGCGTTTCAAAACCCTTTTCCGTTTTATCCGTAAAAGCCATCGTCAGTCCTCCTCTCCAGGGATTCCTGTTTCTTCGTCATTGTCTTCCCCATCATCAGCCGTCAAGTCGTCCACGTGTTCGTAAGCAGGAACAGGGATATTCCGGACATCGATTTTGCCGGTGACCACGTCAGAGATGATGGTGGAGCATAACTCTTTTAAAAATTCAAGCTGTTTATGTTTTGTGCATATCAGTCTATTTATCTGACTTGTCTTAAGACAAATGTAATCAATAATTTTATACTGTATAGCAATAGATGGCAAACCAATAACAAAATTTCTTATAAAATCAGCAGGAACTCTTTTTTGACCTGCTGACCCAGTCATTTGCCCTTCTCCGAGACTCCTGAAAATTTTAGTCATCGTAATATAGTACAGATATTTAGGCAGAACATCGTTTCCTGCTCTTAAATTAAAAAGTTCTGTTGTCCCATATCCTATATCTGATTCTAGTTCATCAAGGCAAGCACCCTTGCCATTTTCAAAGCATGGTGTAATTTTAGCAACAATAACATCATTTTTAGCAAATGATGAAAACCCTGTTCTTACTTTTGCAATTGGCTGTTTGATTGAGCAATCAATTTTACCATTTTCTGAAATATTTTCCATTGGTAAGAAAACCACTTTATCTTGATCCGTGTGCTTCTTTAATTGATTACTAATCGACGCACCAACCTTACATATCCTCTTAATTTTTATAACCTTCCATGTTGCGGGGATTTTCGGTAGATAGTAAACATCGGTTTTCTTCATAACTACATTCGAGTCAATTCCTTGAAGGATAGCAGAATTAATAATTTCTGCTTTCAATTCCTCCAGCTCCTGTATTTCCTTCCGCCGAATTCCAATCAGCTTGTTAATCTCCGAAACCTTCCAGTCCAGGAAGCGCACAATCTGGTCCTGCTCGGCACGAGGAGGGACGGGAATCAGAATAGTTCTCATTTCACTATAGCGAGTGGTCCACAAATCTGCGACAATCCCCCTGCCGTTTCTGTAATACTCTTCAGAAAATCTATAATTGCGAAGCAAATAATGAATATATTCACTATTCAATTCATTTCTAGGTGTCAGAACAATGTTGATAAGTGAAACTGACCCATCCAGTTTGGATACGCCACAGGAACCTTTTCTGTCTGAACGGCTATTGATAACAAAATCTCCTGCCTTTACAAGTTTTCGGTTGTCACTATCATTGGACTTGGCTGCATGTGCAAGCTGTGGTAGTATCCCTTTCTTCGTTACTGATAACGGCTTATAATCCTTATCTGAAACCTTTTTCTTGCGTTCAGTAAACAACGCATTTATCTTCTGAAGTTTCCAATGTGCTGGTATCTGGGGAATCCACGTGACATTAGTATTCATCACATTGCTATATTTCTTCATTACTCCAGCCCCCTGACGATGTCATCCATAACGCCTTCTGATTCTTTTTCCAGTTCCGCCAGGGACGCCAGGATATCTTTCATATCCCGCAGTTTTACGGGCTTGTAGAAGTATTTAGTAAAGCTGATTTCATAGCCGATTTTGGTCTTGTCTTCGTCTACATAGGCATCGGGCGCATAGGGCAGGACTTCTTTCTCGATGAAGGTATGGATACCGCCTTCATACTGGAATGGGATGTTTTCTGTATCCCGCAGTTCCGGGTCCGCTTCCCCGGCGACTTCTTTCGCTTCTGGGTCGGTTTCGGTGATATAAGGACGGATTTTCTTCAGCTGTGTCTTCTTCAATTTAGTGGCTTTAGCAAAGGCATCCCAGTCGTCAAAGGGCGCCGTCTTAGCTGCTTCCTGTACGGCCTGGCGCACGTCTAACAGCTCCGTATGTTTTTTGAACAGGACTTTCCCCTTTTCATCCTTTTCGGGAATCTCCCGTTCCGGGAACACCCGCAGGCGCAGGGGCCGGTCCACGGTGACATTCCAGTAGCCGAATTCGCTGTTGTCGAAAATCTTGCTGACGTCGCTTTCTTCCATGTCGAGGAAGATGCGGATGATTTCTTTGCGGATATCCGGCGTGAATTCGCAGTTCTTGTTCCCCATGTTCTTGCGCAGGGGCGATTTCATCTGCGTCGCATCGATGAGCTGGATTTTGCCTTTCCGGCGGGCTTCTTTCTTATTGGACAGGACCCAGATGTAGGTGCCAATGCCCGTGTTGTAGAACATGTTATCCGGCAGGGCAATGATGGCTTCCACCAGGTCGCTTTCGATCAGATAGCGGCGGGCGTTGCTTTCCCCGCTGCCGGCGTCGCCGGTGAACAGGGACGAACCGTTATGGACTTCGATGATGCGGCTGCCCAGTTCGGTATCGGTCTTCATCTTGGATACGTTATTGAGGAGGAATAAGAGCTGCCCGTCGCTGGTGCGGGGGATCATCTTCAGCAGTTCCCCACCCGGCAAGTAGGTATTGAAGCGGGTATCAAGGATTTCATTTTTGCCACCCAGTTTGTCGGCATCGGTCTTCCAACTCTTGCCATAAGGTGGATTGGAGAGCATGAAGTCGAACTGCCGCGACGGGTTCCCGTCCAGAGACAAGGTCGAGCCATAGGCAATGTGTTCCGCTTCCTCGCCATCCCCTTTCAGCAGCATATCAGCCTTGCAGATGGCATAGGTTTCCGGGTTGATTTCCTGACCGAACAGGTGAATAGAAACTTTTTTACTCTGTTTGGCTGCCAGTTTCAGGAGCCGCGCCTGGGCCACTGTGAGCATCCCGCCAGTCCCGCAGGCTCCATCTCAAAGGCGTTCGTATTTGATACAATCGAACGATAGTCAGAATTTTGCACACCCCCGTGTGCATAGTATCATAAAGTGATTAATCAGCCCCATTTATATGTTTCTTGTACCATTGAATGATTTCATCTCTTTCATCTTCAAAAAATTGTGTGGTTATATAGATTTCTTTTCCATCAAAAATTAAAGGATTTTTCCTGTAACGAATGTGGCTACTGTTTCCCTTATTGGCATCTCGGCGATCTGCCAGAACTGGATAGTCTGTTCGATTAAAAAGCTTTTTAGTATATTCCTTAGTCTTTAACTGCTGAATTTCATCGTTTGAAACAAGTCCGCGTCTCATTACTTCTTTGAAAAGTTCATAAGCCAATTTCCCTGTGCTAAGAACCCCATATGTAGACGCATCATTTATTTTAAACGTTGGTTTGTGTGGTTTGCTACCAATTAACAGTCGGATATCATTAGAATCCAATTGCATCAATCCAGCTATTTTCTTAATCGTATTAAGCTTGTTTTGACTGCTTTGATTAGTTTCTATATAAGCATTATCAGCCAGTTTATATGCTTTTCTCATCCCCAAATCAGTTTTGTTGAACCAGGGAAAATCGGAATTATAATAAGAACTTGGATCGAGTCCGAATAAAATACTATGAACCTTTCGGTAGGCATCACTCATATCCTTTGTATCGATTAACGTGTCTATTACTTCTACTTGCAAAACTTTTTTATTTGTAATGTCCACATCTTCATCCCAGTTAAACCACTCTGACTTTTCTGTTTCATCAATTTTGACCGCATCAGGAATCCACCATATTTTTTCTGCTTTTTTATAAAGAATACCAGCTCTTTCTTTAATCTGATCTTCGGCCCAACTATCACAAGTCTTGATATACTCATTCAAAGACAATTTACTGCACAAAAAGCCTTTCTCTGGCATGTTCTTCTTCTTTGCAAAAGGCGAATTACTATAATCAGAGTTATAGGCTGTTAAGGTTAAATTTCCTGGAGTATTCAAATATTTTGTTTGAATAAGTTCCCAATTTTTGCCGAGCTGTTTTTTCCATTCATCGTTAAGCGTTTGTGGCATCACATGTTCTATCGTCAACACTTTCTCATCAATCAGCTTTTCTACGGCAACAAGCTCCTTATTACCAAAATTTTCCAACCTTTCTAATATGTATTTTCGCATACTCGATTTGGCGTCATATAAATCATAAGATTCAAAATGTTCATGGAATTCGTGATTATTGGGAAAGCGACTTCTCCCCGTTTTAGATAACAGCTTACTGCAGAATACATCATAATAATCCATATCACTGTTATTTACTTCTTTATCAACTTCGGCACCAATCTGAACAAAAAGCTTATTGAGCGCATTCGTCGGTAAATCACAGATTTCTCTTCTGATAATGAAATTTTCAATTACCTCTAAAGCTTTCTTTAACTTTTCCTCAGAAATATACCCACTTGATTTTGCCTTAAACAAATCCATTATCAATGGGATACAAGTTTTTACGTCAAGTTTATCAATGCGTTCAAGAATATCCGAATATGATGTTTTTCTCTGTTGGGGATTAACAATAAAGTTATAATAGTGCGCATATTCGAGCATGTCCTGAAGTATCGATTCAATGGAAAGCTTACTGTCTTCACGATAATATTTGAACTCGAAATACAGTTTTTTCTCATCATAAAGCTTTCTCGTTTTATTTGCCAGGTAAAATCGAATAAATTTATTAATATCATGATGACCAACAGCTTGTTCCAAGGGTTCCCAATAGTTTTTATAAAATTTTTCCTGCTCCCTATGCTTCATGTTCATCAATACATAATTACGAATCTTATCTGCTGTTTCCAAATCAAGTCCTGTCGAATTCAGGCTTTCAAAAATAAGTTGTGGATCATCCCCGTTCTGTGGCTGTAAACTGATGCTAACTATATCGAGTTTTCCAATAGCATTATATACACCTTCAAGCTCCTCCGGGGTCATTTTTTTAATCTCAGAATAAAAATAGTTATAATTTGCAGTAACACAGGTGTCCTCAATCGGTGCCTTACCTTCAATCAATGCGTCATAAGCTGCGTCATCCCCTTGAATAAGCTTTAATTTTAATTTTTTTTCGTTGTCCGCATATTCATCGGTCAGATAGGCATTTTTGATTTTTTCGGTATTAATTGGGTGTGTCAAGAGTTTTGTGTAAATCGATTCAATAAGCAACATCGTATTGCTGCATAAGCTGAGACATCCTGTCGTCCATGAGCAGCTGGTTCCGGACCATCGCCCAGTTTGCGACGTGACGACCCTTCCATTTTTTATAGAGCTCTTGGATGCGTAGGTAGAAAATCTTGAAGACTGCATCCTCGTTGGGGAAAGCGCCTTTCTTGGTCACCTTGCGGAAGCTAGAGTTGACGCTCTCGATGGCATTGGTCGTGTACATGATCTTGCGCACGGCACTGCCATAGTTATAGAGCTGCTCGACGTGTGAGAAATTGTTTTCCCATACGCTGACCGCGCCTGGATAAGCCTGCCAGTCGGTCTTGAACTTCTCGAATTCCTGACGGGCCTGCTTGACGTTGATGGCACCATAGATGAGCTTCAGCTGCTTCGTGAATGCACTCCACTGCTTGCGTGGGATGTAGCGGATGGAATTGCGGATGAGGTGTACGATGCAGCGCTGAACCGTGGCATGCGGGAATACAGCCTTGGCGCCTTCCTCCAATCCGCTCACGCCATCCATGGACAGGATGCCAAGATCCTTAACGCCGCGAGCCCGCAGCTCGTCGAAGATCTGCATCCAGGCATGCTTGCTCTCCGTCTCGTTGATCCAGAGGCCAAGGACATCCTTGCAGCCGTTGACGTCATAGGCAAGCATGACATAGACGGCCACCTGCTGGACGCCATACTCCGTGCGCAGCGATACGTAGATGCAGTCGACGAAAGCAAATGGATAGAACGACTGGAGCGGACGATTCCGCCATGCCTCGACCTCTTCCATGACGCAGCCTGTGATGGTGGAGATCTGTTCATGTGACATCTGGAAGCCGTAGATGTCTTCGATGGTTGCAGCGATGTCGCGTTGGCTCATGCCACGGGCATACATCGCCAGTACCTTGCCCTCGATGGACGAAACGTCGCGCTGGTGCTTCTTGATGATCTGCGGTTCAAACGTACTCTGGCGATCCCTAGGGACGCGGATAGGAACCTCGCCCAGAGAGGTCTTGAGCGTCTTGGATGAATAGCCGTTCCGGACATTGTCACCGTCTTCGGAGCGCTCATGCTTCTTATGGCCGAGATGATTTTCCATCTCACCTTTGAGCATGGACTCAAAAATGGGGCCAAAAATCTGCTTCAGGACGTCCTGTACGTCTTCCGCGCTCTTGATGTCGTAGTTGTTGAGGATTTGCTGAGCAATCTGCTCGCCTGGGGTAGTTGGTGGAGTTTTACACTTTGCCATTCTGTTACCGTCCTTATCTTTGTTTACCCCAGTATGGGGCATAAAGTAGATTCATGCAATACCGATTTACACAAACTATTTTACACTCCCTATTAATTGATTTCACATTCAAATCAGAATGCTCAAGAACATAATTGCGTACTGCCAGAAGAAGGAGTGAAACAGTTGTTATCCTCTGTTGCCCATCAATAATAACAAATTCCTCGCAGCTGCCACTATTTTCAGACACATATACTAATGATCCAAAAAAGTGAGATTTATGCTTGCATTCATAAACATCCTTTAAATCTTTTAAAAGTTGTTCACAATTTTTCTTTTTCCAACTATAAGGTCTCTGATAAACAGGAATAATAAATTTTTTATCTGGACCGCTTATTAATCTTAATATATTATTTTCGTTCGCTTTCATATTGTCATTCTTCTCCTAAGATAATCGACATTCATAGGTTTATTTTATCACAGCACGTATATATGGTAAACTTTTAGACATCAAAAAGGCCGCCATCCATAATCAGATAACGGCCATTCTCCTCTTTCTTCTATATTTTGATTTCCGTTCCGTCCTTAAAGGTCACCCGGATATCATCTTTGCTGTACACCGTGATGAAGTCCACCAGGCTGCCCCACAGCCGGGCATCGAACTCCTTGATGAGTTCCTGCTCCTGAAGCTCCTTGATGAAGCTGTCTATCTGTCGGCTCCGGGCCTTACGATACTGAATAGTTTCACAAGCCTTGTCGTACTGCTTTTTCGCCGCTTCATACCGACTGACCAGCTCATTGTAGTTCCGATCGTAATCATCCTGGTCCTGCGCGACCCGGGCATTTTCGGCGATGAGCTGCTGAACCTTATCAGCCAACAGATTCAAATCCGTGCTGATTCTGTCCCTTTCCATTTCCAAGGCTTCCGTATCGGTAAGCTTTTCTTTCAGCAATGTGATATTACTCAGGATTTCATTTTTGTTGCCGATGAGCTGATTGACGGCTTTCACAAAGATTGCCTTGATTTCATCTTCCGTAAGATGCGGCGTCGTACAGCGATTCTTGAACTTGTCGTTGCATCGGTAGATGGTTCGACGGTACTTGTCGG
Organism: Megasphaera sp.; assembly: GCF_047831605.1. NCBI lineage: Bacteria > Bacillati > Bacillota > Negativicutes > Veillonellales > Veillonellaceae > Megasphaera > Megasphaera sp. The sequence goes on from NZ_CP181255.1 coordinate 191,482, forward strand.
TCGAGTGCCAGACCTTGGCGCCGTACCAGCCGCCACACTGGCCGCACTTGATTTTGCTGGAGAAAATAGATACACCGCTGTAACATTTCCTGCCTTCACGCCGCCGTTTGATTTCTTCCTGCACCCAGTCAAATATCTTTGGGCTGATGATGGCCTCGTGGTTATTTTCTACATAGTACTGCGGCACTTCCCCTTCATTTTTCTTTGTTTCCTTGGTAAGGAAATTGACGGTAAACCGTTTCTGCAGCAAGGCATCTCCTTTATATTTCTCATTGGTCAGGATGCTTTCCACTGATTTCGGATACCACCGTTTTTTCCCGGACGGAGTATCCAGCCCTCTGGCTGTCAGTTCTTTTGCAATGGAATGAAATGTGTAACCGTCTAGGAACAATCGGTAAATCAGCTTCACTGTCTTAGCCTGTTCCCGGTTAACGACCAGATTCCCGTCCGGCCCCCGGTCATATCCGAGAAAGTGGCCGAACGGCACACATACCTTGCCATCAGCGAACCGTTTCCGGTGACCCCAGGTGACGTTTTCCGAGATGCTCCGGCTTTCTTCCTGCGCTAGGGAACTCATGATAGTGATAAGGAGTTCCCCCTTAGCATCGAGCGTCCAGATATTTTCCTTCTCGAAATATATCTCGATGCCCTTGTCCTTGAGCTTGCGTACCGTCGTCAGGCTGTCCACGGTATTTCTGGCAAAGCGGCTGACTGATTTTGTGACGATGAGGTCGATTTTCCCATCCATGGCATCCCTGACCATCCGCTTAAAACCATCGCGGTGACGCGTGTTGGTAGCCGAGATGCCTTCATCGGTGTAGATGCCAACGAACTCCCAGTCATTCCTCTCCTTGATGTAATTCGTATAATAGTCCACCTGTGCGGCATAGCTGGTAACCTGGTCATCATGGTCCGTGGAAACCCGGGCATAACCAGCTACTCTCCGCTTCTTCCGGCTGTTAATCGGGGCCGCCGTATAACGGCTGATGGTAGCCGGGATGGCCCTTACTGTCTTTGCCACTTTTCTCTGCTCTCCTTTCTCCGTGCCTTGGAACGTCGCTTGGACGGCGTAGGTGTATAAGAAATCTCTTCTCTTCTCCCATCCTTAAAATGGACAGTCAGGCAATTTGGCTTTCCGGCTTCGATATATTCCACTTTCTCCCGAAATCTATCCTCATCAAAAGCTTTTACCCCCATGGCCTCTGCGGCCACACGCTTCAGGTCATCTTCCCGGATGCTGACCGATTCACATTTGCCGCCTTTGCTGCATCGCCAATAAACAGGCCTGTCATGCTTCGTTTTGCACCGCCGGAAAGAGGATCCGCACAAGGCGCACCGGACACGTGTCGTAAAGGCGGAGAACCGTGTTCCCTTGCCATTGGCCATGTAGTTTTTCATCCATGCCCTCTGGCGATCCTTATACTCATCGGTCCAGCAATCCTTTTTCGCCGTTGATACCCAGTGCCGGATAAGCTTCTGTCCGTTTTTCATACAGAAAACCATCACGTGGTATTCTGGCACTACTATCTTTTCGACCTGGTCAAGGAAGGCCTGCTCATCGAAATCATCCAGGCCTAGGACTTCTGTACTCTCCTTTACAAGGACTGCATGCGGGATACTTCCTTTTGCGCCGCAATTCCGGCCTTTCAGCTTATGGGAGCCACAATCCCAGAATTCTTCAAAGCCCCGGTCTGTGCGGCGATTGTGCATATAACTCCGACCGCAGATGCCGCATTTGATTTTCCCCGTGAAGCAGGTCGTATTCAAGGACTTATTGGCCAGCGCCCCCAGTTCCTTTCGCCGCGCCATCTCCTGCTGCACGTAATCAAAGGTTTCCTTGTCGATGATAGGCTCATGCGTATTTTCAACATAATACCTAGGAAGTTCGCCCCGGTTCTTCTTCCGCTTCTTGAGGATTGGATCCGTCACATATTCCTTTTGGAAAAGCATATTGCCGGTATAGGTAACATTGGTCAGGACAACCCTGATGTTGGAATCCATCCAGCGGCAGCCATTCCGGGTCGTGATGCCTTCGGCAGCAAATTCCCGTTCGGTTTCAAGACGTGACTTGCCATCCAGGAAATTCTGGAATATGCGTCTGACAACAGCCGCTTCCTTGGGGACTATCACTAGGGTATCCCCTTCCCAACGATACCCGTAAACACGGAACCGCCCGTTAGGATTCCCCTGCTCAAATTGTTTCTTGATGCGCCACCGGATATTTTCACTAATGGAGCGGCTCTCTTCCTGGGCAAAGGAGGCCAGGATGGTCATCATCAGCTCGCCATCACCGCTCATGGTATGGATATTCTCTTTTTCAAACCAGACTTCGATGCCCAGCTCTTTCAGATGCCGGACGGTACGCAGAAGGTCTACGGTGTTGCGGGCAAAACGCTGGATGGACTTGGTCAGGATGATGTCTATCTTCCCGGCTTCGGCATCTTCCAGCATCCGCAGGAATTCCTGCCGCTTCTTCATCCCCGTCCCAGAGATGCCATAGTCCGCATAGACCCCGGCGTATTCCCAGTCCGGGTTCTTCTGGATGAGGCTGCTGTAATAACTGACCTGCGCCGAAAGGGAATGGTGCATCCGCTCCGATTCCATGGATACGCGGGCATAGGCTGCGACTTTCTTTCGCTGCTTCAAATTTGGTATGCTTCGTTCAATCTTACGGATAGTCCGCATAGAATCAGCTCCTTTCGACACTATATATCACTCTGTTTGATACAATTATCAAGTGTATAAGTCCCCGGAAAAAGGCTGATAGCGGCGGATCATCTCCTGTTCGAAGTCCCGGTACTCCTTCCCGGTGATGAGCTTTTCGGCCAGCATCCGCCTTGCCAGATGCATCACCACCTGGAAGGCTGTTTCATTCTGAAATGACCTTTTATCCATAGCGAACACCTTCAAACCGATAAGCAATATAGCAGGCGTGGGAGCAGAACTTCCGATGGCTGTTGCCATAGACGGTGAATTCCTTTCCGCAAGCCGGACAGGTATAGTTGTAGACTGCCTTCCGCTTCACCAGCTCCAGATGTGCATTCCACCACTTATTCCGGCAGGCATCGCAGCAGAACCTTTTCCGCTTCCGTCCGGGATTCTGTGTGATTGGCCTGCCACACTGCTCACAGACTGCCCCCGCTGTACTGGCAGCCAGACTGTGCCGCCGGCAGAACGACTTCACCGTGTTGATAGAAATCTGGAGCCGCGCCGCTATCCTGCCATATCCTGCCCCATCCCGGCGCAAGGCAATAATCTGTTGTTTCTGTTCGTCCGTCATCGAGGACACCGTAAGCGGAAAATAAATCGGTGGATTTAATCTCCTGGCTGTTTGTGAGACAATAGGCTCATCAAACAGGATGAATTAGACCAATTAGAGTTTCTCCCATTTTGTCTAAAAACTCTAATTTATCCTATTCAGTAAGGAGGATGTTTTTGGATACTCAAAAAATTACACACGAAATAAGAATGAAACACTGGATGCAGATCATCGCGCAGCGCCAGCAGAGTGGCTTAACGGTGAAGGAATTCTGTGCGCAGCAGGATATCCCTATCAAGCAGTATTACTACTGGCAACATAAACTCCGTATTCGTTTCGCACCGGCACAGGCGCCGGAAACTAAAAAGGAAGAAGTCCCCACACTAGTCCCTCTTTCGGCGGCGATTTCCGTTCAGGATTCCCTTATCGTGCAGTGTGGTGCGTTTTCCCTGGAAGTGACGGAGCATACTTCTGAAAGACTGCTGCAAAAGACGCTGCAGCTACTGCAGAAGGTGAATGCTTGATGGATTTGCATATTTCAGCAGAACATGTCTTCATCGCCTGTGGCTATACGGACATGCGCAAGTCCATTGACGGGCTCAGTGCTATCATCGCCCAGCAGTTCCAGATGGATCCGTTTCAGCTTTCTCTTTTCCTGTTTTGCGGCCGTCGCCGGGACCGGTTCAAGGCCCTGCTCTGGCAGGGTGATGGTTTCCTGCTCCTCTACAAACGCTTGGAAAAAGGAAGGCTGCAGTGGCCAAGGACACCTGATGAAGTCCGGGAACTCACACCACAGCAGTACCGCTGGCTCATGGAGGGGCTGTCTGTTGAACAGCCTCGGGCCGTGCAAAAGATTACGCCGAAAACGGTTTTGTAAAATAGCCGAAACACTGCATAAACGCTAGGGTTTTCGGCTGTTTTATGGTATAATAGATTTATCACAAATCCGTAAGATTGAGGTGCCGTATGACAGATATCCGTGAACAGGAAATGCAGGGGAAAATCGATGAACTGACCGCGCAGAAAGCGTCTCTGGAAGCAGAGAACAAACAGCTGCGCAAGCAGGTCGAATGGCTGCGCAAGGCTCAGTTTGGCCGCAAGTCGGAAACCAAGAAAGTCGTGTACCCGGAAGAACAGATGAGCCTGTTCAATGAAGCAGAAACAGAAGCGAAACCCAGCGCTCCGGAACCGGAAATTTCGGTCAAGCCGCACAAACGCAAGAAAAAGGTCGGCCATCGTGAAGAATTACTGGCCAAACTGCCTCATCGGAAAATTGTCGTCGAACCGGAAACGACGGTCTGCCCGGAATGTGGCAGCACACTTTCGCCGGTAGGCGAAGAATTCATTCGTTCGGAAGTCGTCTACATCGCAGCCCGCGTGGAAGTGAAGGATTTCTATCGTAAAAGTTATGAATGCCGTACCTGCCGCAAGCAGGGACAGCCTGCCATCCTGAAAGCAGCCATGCCTCAGCCGGTCATCCCCCATTCTATCGCCTCACCATCGGTGGTCGCCCATGTCATGATGCAGAAATATGGCTATGCCCTGCCACTGTACCGCCAGGAAAGCGAATGGAAACGCATCGGCCTGGCCTTTTCCCGGGCCAATCTGGCTAACTGGATCATCATCGCTTCCAAAGAATGGTTGGCCCCGGTCTATGGACGGATGCATGAGATGCTCCTGGAAGAGCGCTGTCTCCATGCTGATGAAACACCTATCCAGGTGCATAACGAAAAAGGCCGTAAAAATACGAGCAAGTCATATATGTGGGTCTATGCCAGCACGGCTTTGAATCCCACGCGGAAAATCCGTTTGTTTGAATATGCGCCGACACGCAGTGCCCATTGTGCAGAAACTTTCCTGGAAGGTTTCTCTGGCTACCTGCTGACGGACGACTATGTCGGCTACCGTTCCATCAAGACAGCGGGGCATTGCCTATGCTGGGCCCATGCCCGACGGAAGTTCGTCGATGCCGCTCCGGCTTATGCTAAAGAAACGGATGGACTCGAAAACACCTTAGTCAAAGCGGGTATCGACCAGATCAGCCAGTTATTCGACAAAGAAAAAGAATATAAATCGCTCTCACCGGAAGAACGGTATGAACGACGCCTCGGGGAAGAAAAGCCTATCCTGAAGGCGCTCTTCGCGTGGGCAGAAAACAATGTCGACAAACTGCTGCCCAAATCGCCGCTGACAACGGCCATGAATTATCTCCTGTCGAACCGTAACGGGCTGACCTGTTACCTCAAAGACGGACACTGTGACATTTCCAACAACACCGCGGAAAACAGCATCCGACCTTTCACCGTTGGGCGGAAAAACTGGCTTTTCAGTAACAGCCCCAAAGGAGCCAAAGCCAGTGCCATCGTCTACAGCCTGATTGAAACAGCCAAAGCCAACGGCTTGGACCCCGAACGGTATCTGAAATACCTTTTTGAAAAGCTGCCGAATACAGCAAACTTCAAAGATACCGAAACCTTGGATCAATACCTGCCTTGGGCAACAAAGCCCCAGGAAAAGTGCAAAGAATAAATAGAATCAAAGCCCTAGACTTATGAAAAAAGGATAGCATAAGTCTGGGGCTTTTTCTATACACTGATTTATTTTCCGCTTACAGGACACCTCCTGAAAATTTAGCTTTCAGGAGTAATAGGACAGAACAGCTATCGTTAAGTACTATGAAGGCAAAAAAATAGGGATGCCCGTGATGAGCATCCGATTTTTATTACTTGCACTTAATAAACCACTAATTCATTCGGCATTCCGTCTTCTCTAGAGCTTGTTCCTGACGAACCATCTGCAGAAATCAGGCTCTGCATCTCTTCATCAAACTCTTTCATACGAGTATCTTGATTGAAAAAGTGCAGTCCCCAGATCCTATACTGATTATTATCAACGTATGTTTTCACTGGAATTGCTTCTGCTTTCATCTGCAGCAGGAAATTCTCTTTCCACTTATCTTTTTCAAGAAGCATAGTTCCCTTCGGCTCCACGAATATTTGTAGCTGCTCAAATCGATCCGTTTCTGGCCGCTGAAGGAATATTACATAGTCCGGCTCGAAACGCTCTCCATCTTCAAATGAATAGAGGTGGAATTCCCGCTCGTTTCTTACCAGATATACCTTACTGTATACTTTTCGTAGCTCCTCTACATAATCACGAAAATATGCAACAAACGCTTTTTCTTCGGAAGTTCCGAAGTTATCAGTATAAACAAACCAATCTTCCTGAGACAAATCTATTTTCCATTTCTCTGGGACAGACGAATCATTCTGAGAGATACCCACGCCACCATCATGTGGCTCAGTGTAGTTGACTGTTTTATTACGGAATACTTCACAAACACGATGTGCTCTGAATTTTTTTGTTCCCAAATAAGTTTCCTCTATACCAGAAATCGAATCACTGATCTTCTTAAGCGTATTGAAAACCGCCTGGTACAACACATTGACAGCTGGTCTTTCTTCAGGACAATGGATATCAATTCTTACTTTCCCAAGATACTCATCTTTTGTAATAAACTCCCTCGTAGAGTGGACATTGGGAAAATACGATTTCAGTGTATTGAATCTGAAAATCGGATATTTCATCATGGCTTTGTTAACGATGGCATAGTTAATACTTGCTATTTCTCCGATAGTCATATGCGAGGTCTTCAGTTTGTTCACTGTATAATCATTTTCGTCTTGTCCTTCCTTCATAATTTCATCCAAACCGGAACTGCCTGACGAATAGGTATAACTATAAAGAGCATCACGAACATTCGGCTGAAGTCCGAACACTTCTTTACGACTCTTAACTTCACGGTCATTTATAAAAATCAATCCATCTTGATAGAGCGGGTCTGTCTTAAAATCTTCTTTAAGTACATATTCCCTTTGAACAATTTTATCTGTATCAAGTCCAATCTCGCGAAGAGCCTGATGAAGCTCTGTCACGTATCGATGATCGTTTTGGCAATGATATAAAAGCGTCTCGCAAATCCTCATCTCATTTGTTATATCGTCGTCATATTTTCTCTGATATTTCGGCTGTTCCGGATCTATCTGGAACGGGCAGTACCTCGCACCACGTCCAATCAGCTGAGCCTCAGCAATTGTTGCCGGGGATATTTTTCTTCCGCTCGACTGACGAGTTTCATATAAACGAACAATATCAAATAGATTAAGGACATCCCAGCCCTCATCTAGCTTCTTGACTTCAAAAATCGCTCTGTATGGATTATCCGCATCTTCCAAAGAATTCAAGAGAATCTGCTTATTTTGGGCATCCTTATCATCATTTACAGAAACACAATGCGGTTCCGCAAAGTCATCTCGTAGTTCTGCAGCGAGCGTATCCGCAGAGATGCCATTATCTGTAAAGTAAGTATAGGCCTTTTTCATAACAGGATTATCCGTTGAAGTGAAAAGCTCCAGCAGTTTATTCCCTGACAGATGACTTATTATATCGATGAAAGATGCCATGAACTCTTTGCTATCAGCAATCTTAGCTGCTTTAAACAAAACGACAGGCTTTATAGACAACCGGTGATCCTGAAACACTTTCAAACGATACTGGCTTAGTACCAATGCCTGCAAAGCGCGATCCATCAGCGGCAGATCAGAGCGGAGTGTCACAATGTCCTTTGAATATCTATCCTGATAGAAATTTGGAAGCGGATAATTGAAAATAATCTTGTTTTCATAGGCAGCTTTAATAGCCTGATTTTCAAGGTCACATGTCGCCGTAAATTCAAGCAGCACATTACCAGGGTTCCTACTGAATATATTCTTTACGGTCTGTTCCCATGAATGATAGCTATCAGATTCTGCCGCCGACATTTTCTTTTTCGTGTCTACATTCAGATGGTGCGCTTCATCAGATATAAGCACAACTTTCTGATTATCAAAATCATCAAAGGACATCCCATTTTCCTTTGGCATCCACATATCCATATGGAGCCCCTGGGTGGTTGAAAAGCAGATATTAATCCTATCTGGATTAGATGCCTGGAAATTTGTCACTTCCTGAATAATAATCTTTTCGCCGTCAATCACAATCTCATCATTAAAGAGATATTTTGTAGAGGACGAGTCAAGAAAGTTCACTTTTGTCTTTTCAACAATGTTTGAGAGATTGACAAAGAACAGAAAGTTCCTATATCCCTGCTTATAGAGATATAACATCAGTCCGGCCATGATCAACGTCTTTCCGCTTCCTGTAGCCATATGAAATAATGTTTGGGACGGATGCTGGCGCAGATTTCCCTCAAAATAAGTAATGAAATTCTCGAAGGCTTCTCTCTGGTATGGGCGAAACTCAAAGTTGGGGTTTATATTCTGCTGTATATACGATGGAAGCTGCTTTCCGGCTCTCGCTTCGCGGAGGACATCCATCTTTTCATATAAAAATGCCATGCGCTCAATCCTCCTTGTAAAAGCTTCTTGTAAATGCTTTGTCTTCCTCGGAAATTTTAAAGTCTTCGTCATCCATATCGCAATAGTTCACATAAAGCAGGTTCTTGTCCAGAAGTTCCATAAGAAAGCGTTTCTGATCATCAAGAGAAAGTGTCTCAAAATCAGAGGCCGCCGCATCAATATCCGCCGGATTTACCTTGCAGCTGATAAAACCACTCTTTACCATACGGTGGTAAATATCTTTAAGCGTATCTGTATCGGCTGCAACCTGAATCTCATCAGCAAAGTTCTGGTTGAGTTTGGCAAGCTCACAATACACGAACGAACCGCCCCCCTGCCAATTAACAGCTTTAGAAATACCTGTTGCATCTCCTTCAAGGACATTCTTTAAACGACTAATACTATCATTATTGCCATAATCCAACTGTTCTATGCCTATATATTGTCTATCCAACTTATGAGCAACTGCGCATGTAGTTCCACTTCCAAGATGATAATCCAGCACTATATCACCTTTATTCGTGGACATTTCGATTATTCTTCTAAGTAGCTTCTCAGGCTTCTTGCCGCCTTTAAGGGTTACATTTCCTTCTTTCGCAATACCCTCATAAGGAGTATCTATCCAAATATTAGAAAGTTGCATACTAGGAACTTTTCTACCATCAATAATTCTGATTTTCTTTGAATAAAACGCCATTTCGCGCCCATTGTAAATGTGTACAGTGTAATGCCCATCTCGAACTACTGTGTATACAACACCTTTATTTTTCTTTGATATATTCCTCTTTTCGACAACATCCTGACCCGCATTATCACCTATTGCAGTAGACTGGAAAATTGAATCAGAATGGTCCAATGTAAACTTTGAAACAATGTCATTAAAAACGGATTCTCCTAGTTCTTTTTCCGCCTCTTTAGGTGAGCTATAACCATTTTTATTTGCTATATATTTAAAAATATCAACAATTTTCCATACACTTGGATCGTCATCTATATTTTCAACATACCATTTATAATTTTTATCATACTCTGAAACAGTATATTGAGGATTATATGTCCATTTTTGCTTGTGCTTTGCAAAAGCCAATATGTATTCTGCCGTTTCAAAGACGCCAGGATTAACACTGGCGAATCCTGATGGGGATTTTGTTTTTACAGTAATCTTGTTAATAAAATTATTTTCTCCATCTTTATTGAAAATTTCCTTTAAAAGGCAATGCAGTTCTGCAACCCCATCATCGCTAATTTGAACAAATATCGCTCCATCTTCTCTTAACAGTTTTCTAGCAATCTCAAGCCGATTTTTCATAAATGTCAACCATGTTGACATTTTGAAATTACTGTTATATGCAAATGTATCTTCATTCTTTGATGTTTGAAAAAAATACGGAGGATCAATATAGATACATTTTATTTTTCCTTCAAATCGTTCTAATAATGATGAAATAACAAGAAGGTTATTTCCTTTAATTATAAGATTGTCTTTATCTGAGATATCGGTTACTCGTTCACAAATAACATTCAATCCTCGATTCAAGTCACTTTTGCCACCATCAAATTTATATCTTCTAGCATTGCAAAAGACCTTCGGATAAAGCAATCTATCAACTTCATCTGGAGCAAGTGTTTCATTATAGAAAATTTCAGAACGCTTCTGCTCCTCTTTTGTCTGCCCGCCCTCCAGAACGCAATCTTTATACGGGAACACAAGCTCCACCTTACCTGAAGTGCTAATCATCTTGCCGTATTCGTCAGCAAGCCCGATTTTATTCTTAAAACGGGTATAACTGTCTGGCAGAAATTCGCGATTATTAATTACCCACGCAAAGCCTACTTTATCAAAGACAAGAATATCATCGACTTCCTTAAAGAAGCGAGACTTTGTATCTTCGTTCGAAATCAGCAGTCGGATCAAGTTTTCGTCCATCTGCATGGCAGCTTCATAGACGGCATTGCGCAGAAATGTTCCATCTTCCGCAAAAAATCTCTCATCCTGCTTAAGTACATTCAGGACTATGTCAAAAAAATTCTCCATCTTATTTTCCTCCATCTTCTATAAAAAGTTCAGGTACGTTATATCGGATTTCTACGGTATTAAGTTGTACCAGTTCATTCGAGCTTTCGAGCAACACCTTCAGCAGCAGTTTTGGATTCTTTGCCGAATTTCTGATGTATTTATCGGTAAAGCCAGTGTATGGAGGACATGTTCTCCATACACTGGCTTTACCGTCACTTTCTTTCACAGGCATATCCAAAAAGCCTGAATTGCTACTATCTAGCTTGCGTTGGAGTTTATTCCAGACACAGTCAGAAATGAGCCTGTGCTCCTGAGCATGGATGATAATCATCATTGTGAAGTTCGGCAAATATTTTGAACAGGTGTCCATTTCAATACGCTGATGAAACTGGCTAAATAATTTTGGCATACTGCCTAAAAGGTGTAAGGTGCTGTATAACTAATTTAGTATAACACAAAAAGCCGGTACAGAACATCCTTCCCGATGTCCCATACCGGCTTTTTCTCATGCAATCTTCTGTTTTACATCAGCCACGATGGCTTTGACCGCCTGCTGCATCAAGGTGATATACAGCCTGTTCCGGATCTTTACCCACCAGCTTGTGGTGGTCTGGATTTCGGCTTCCAGCGGGTCCGTGAGGTTCTTCATCTGGGCTTCCACCACCTTCTGGACGTCATCCAGGTCGATGGATTTGATGGCTGCTTCGGCTTCGCTCCTGGCAAAGCCTACGACGGCATCGGCGACGGCTTTCCTGATTTCTTCACAGTTCATGGTCATTTACCTCCTAGAATCAGCTGTTCATAATCGGTGACGCCCCTAGCCACGGCTCTGGCCAGGGCATCCTGGGCATTGGCCAGGATGTCTTCATCATCTGGATTGGTGATGAAGGCCAGCTCGACCAGGACAGCGGGTATGTCGGTGTTCGTGAGGACATACAGACCGTTGACACCAGGCGTGGCAATCTTTACGCCACGATCTGTCGTATCCAGGGCATTGACAATCTGGTTCTGGATGCATCTCGCCAGCATGCTGCCACGGTAACTGCCGGCACAGGCCCAGGTTTCCGTGCCGTTGGCTGCTTCGGCTTCAGCGGCATTGCAGTGGATGGACACGAAGATGTCGGCATCACTGGCATTGGCGGCCTCGCAGATTTCCTCCAGGCTGTCAGACTGGAGCAGTTCTGTTGCTACTCCTGCCGCATTCAGGTAATTTTCCGCAGATTGACCGACTGCCAAAGCGACATCGCACTCACGCAGACCGCTTTCACTATTGACGGCTCCCGGGTCGGGATGGCCGCCTGGCGCATGACCGGGATTCAGGAATACTTTCATGGTTTTTCTTCTCCTTTCTGATGAACGGCGGACTTCACGGTGCCGCCGATGTAACCGAGAAGCCCTGACGCAATGGACATAGCCAGTTCGTTCAAGGCATAAAAAATCGCCAGGATCAGTGCTGTGACCAGACCGATGATGACGATACAGTCAGGAATATTGATTTTTTCAAACAAATTTACCCCACCACCTTAATCGTCAGTGTCACTTCGGTCTTTGACTCGGCACTTTCTTTTAGATAAGCATATAAGGCATCCGATATTTTCCCCATCATGGTGACTCCTAAATCTGTATCTTTTTCATAAGACAGCTTTGCGCTATCCGTTATCCCTGTCCCCGTCGTAAGTTCAACCTGGCAGCCCGCATAGCGTTGTTCTCCCTCTACCAGGAACAGAATGCCTTTATCACTGTCATTGCCAGCAAGCAAGGCCCCTCCTATTTTAGGACTCTCCGGTGATTGTTTCGTCGTGGCGAGCAGATATCCCATCAGCCACTGCGTGCCCTGTCCCGTCATCGTAAGGCTTACATCTGTAAAAGGAACAGTGGGAATCGGGGCGGCGTCGGTTGCACTGACAATCATGCCATTACTGATGGGTGCCGATATATAAGCAAGTTGAGGATTGGTACTGCTGCTTTCCTGCTCTTCCCCGTTGATAGTGATTTTCCCCGCATAATAATCGGTATCTGCTTTCAAGTTGATGCTCAAGGTATCCTGATACGTTGTAGCATATACGGTATTTCCATCTGAGTCTGTTTGTGAGGATAACTCCGGATGGTTGCAGGTAAGCGTAATGGTCTGATGCTCTTTTTGAATCAGGGTTATCGTCTTTCGTGCATCTGCCTGTGACAGGTCAGCCGTCCCCGTCACCAGTTCACCCTCTGAGGTATAAAACTTTTTCCCCTTAGCCACATCGGCGGCTTTCGCCGTTGTGTCAGACACTTCGCAGAACCGTGCCCTGCCGCCGTTTTTTAGGGGAATCAGGATGGATGGCACTTCGCTGTAACTGGCTCCGGCTATCGTCACATTTACCTTCATGGCCTTCCCTCCTTACTCGACAGTCAGGATTTTCGTCAGGCTGTCCTGGGAAACGGAAACGGTCGTCAGACTGCCCGTCACCTTGGTACCATTGATGTAGGCCGTCTTACCGCTGACAATCGTCCCCGCGGCGGCGGTGGCATCACTGGTATCGACTACGCTGGACTTGCCGCTGATGCCGAGGACCGTCACCCCGGACTTGATGTTCCCGCTGACCAGCTTGGCCTGTTCCTCGCTGCTGATGCGGACTGCCCCTTTGCCGTTATGGAACCCGGCCGGGATGGTATACGTGCCATCGGCCTTGCTGATACTGCCGCTGACGGCTCCGTTATTGGGCATGGAACCCGCGACGAAGCCGTTCCCGATAAAAGCGGATTTCCCCGTCAGGATATCGCCCGATGCCGCCGTAGCCCCGGTCGTATCATAAAAGACAGCTGTCCCCTGCCCTTCTGCCAAAGGGATGGAAACCTGCGGCACTTCCGCATACACGACCGAATTGATCTTTACATTTTTCGCCATGTTGATTGCTCCTTTACTCGACTTTCAACTCATAGCCATTAAAGCTGATTCTGCCATAGTTCGACGGGATGGCAGCTACCGTCACCCGGGAAAGGGCCGCATGACCGCTGTCAGCGGTGACGACCTGTTCCTCATCGGATGGGACGATGCGTTTTTCCTGATAGTCCCTAGACGGGGCCTGGGGCATGGAAAGAATGCCGATAAGGTTGTTCCCCTTATGTGCCATTGTCCGTCACGCCCCTTTCCAGGAAAAAAGGCCGGGGCGGGATAAGGGTATCGGTGCATCCGTTCTCCCGCACCAGCTCCACATCATAGACATAGCGGCCACAGGAAAGCCGCCGTGTATCGTCCGGCCAGAACACGAGGAAGCACTCCGTTCCTTCCTGCCGGATGCCCTGTTCCAGTGTCTTGGTCAGGACAGGCTTTTCATCAGCAAGGTTTTGTTTCAGCGTGAACGTCAGCTCATCGCGCTTTCCAGGGATGAAAGGTTCCCCCGTCACCCGGTCGCAGATGACCAGGCGGATTTCTGCCGAATCGCCCCTCACCAGGCGGATCCGGTTCTGCACCACGGAGAAGCTCATTTCCATCCCTCCTGTTCCGGCTGCCGCTGTTCCATGGCATCCAGCCTGCGGTGGGCATGTTCTGCCAGGGCTTCCACCCGGGACAGCCGTTCCGCCATCTTCTGCCGCTTGGCTTCCGTATCCGACAGCTGGCGGCGAAGTTCTGCGATACAGTCCCGGAGGCTCCGAACCGATTCATTCAGCGGCTTGATGACGCTGAAATTAAAGATGACGCCGCAGAGCATCAGGACCGATACCAGGGACGCAGCCATCTGTAACCATTCAGCCATATTCCTCACCTCCTAGCCTGTCCGCTGGAACATGTACACGACGATAGAGGGCTGCATGTTGTTGTGCGGCTGACCACCGCCCGTCCGGGAAAGGCTGTGGGAATGATTTCCATCCCAAGATGTATGCCCATCCACCTGATTTCCATGCCAGCAACCGTCGCCATAACCTACGGCAACAGGTGCATCATTGCCTTCACAGGCATCCCACTGGAAGTTGCGCGGCAATGACCCGCAGGACCAGTGACGATGATTTCCGCTGTCTCCGACTGTATGGCCATGAGCCGGAGTTTCTGGAATCGTAAGGTTGTGCTTCTCCTCGCCCAGCTTGTCCCCGGCCTTGTACATAGTTCCGCTGTCTGCCGCTCCGGCCCCGATTAGGCAACGTCCCATGGCAAAAGCCACCCAGGTCGTTCCCGGCCAGTACGTTGCCGGATTCTTCCCGTCCGCGGAAATGTAGATGGCATTGACGGGAAAAGGGCATGCCTGGATTTTGGCCACGGCTTCTTCATCCATATCGGCATAGGTGACCTTGCCCCAGCTGCCATTGCTGTGCAGGACGGTATTCAGCTTCCCGGCTGAAGGTGACGGGACCATTCCGCTCTGGCCTGCTGTCTTTTCGCCGCAGCCACTGAAATCCGGCAGGGTGATATCCTTCGTGCCGTCAAAAACAACCTGGTGAATCTTACGCCCCGTCTGCAGCTTCGACGCACTGGCCGCATTGCCGCTGATGCCGCTGGCATGGGCCTTGGCATCGGTCAGATGGGCATTGATGTCAGCTGCCGTAGCGGAAATCCGCTCATAGAGCCGGGCATCATTGCTGACCAGCTGGGACACGGTCTTGTTCTGCTGGTTGAAGACAACCGGGTCTTCCGAAAGATACTGTGGGAAAAGCACATCATAATCCAGCGTATTCTCCACAGCTTCTGTGGGCCGGACTTCCTGTCCGGCACGGTCCGGGAAGTCGGCAGACCATTTCTCTTTGCTATAATCATCCATTTGTCATCACTCCTTTCTTGGATACGATGGTCGCCGTCGAGAAGGTGGCTTCTCCGTTCCAGTGAATCTTGCCATTCCAGGAATAACCCAGGTAGATGGCATACCCCAGATGGGCCGGCTTGTAGATGTTGAGCTGCGTGATGAGCTTCTGCAAGGTCGTGGTATCTTTGTCGTTCATGATGCAGTACACCTTGAAGTAATACTCCTCATTGACTTCCTCGATATGGCCGGCACTGTAGAGATTGATGATAGAGTTCATGAAATCCTTCGTGGATACATCCACGTGCTGCAGCTTGAAGAGGATCCGCTGCCTGCGGAACTCGTCACTATCTCCATCACCGGGCTTGATGCCCAGGAACGATTCATAAAGCGGCAGCGCCCAGGTGGCGGTGTTCACGAAGAAGTTGTCCGCCAGGTTCTGCAGAGCCAGGCGCAGACGGTCATGCTCCTCATTGCAGGTTTCTGCCGCGCAGTGGAACATCGGGTCTTTGGATAAGAAATTCGGCAAATACTTCAGGATATTCATCCGGCTCTGGCGCATCCAGTCATTGGCTGACAAGGTTCAGCACCACCTTCCCTGCCACGGGAATCTGCTCGTTCGTCAGTTCCACGTTGGCCGCTTTTCCATTAAGCTTCAAATCCTTATAATCCGTAATGCCGCTGATGGAAAGGAGGAGTTTCCCCATCTGGGCCAGGCTGACATAAGAAAGCGTGAAGCCCGTCTGCTTGAGATAGGCTGTCATGGCTGCCTTTACGGCATCGGGGCTGGCTGTGCCATAGACATCTGCCGTCAAATCAATGGATAATGGCGCCGGCGAAACGACGGTCACGGTCGCACCGATAGGCCGCTGGCTTTCGATGTAGTCATAGACCTCCTGGATCAGTTCAGCCGATGCCGATTCATTCTCTGCCGTGACGATGATGACCTTCACCGTGCCATTGCCCTGCCAGAGCGGGATGACTTTGCAGTTCCCGACGCCATCGACAGACATGGCCCAGTCACGATAATGATTGGCATTGCCCGAGGTAATAGGCTGGCGCACCCGGAACAGGAGCCGGGCAAGGAGTGCGTCATCCGTTTCTTCATCCGCCCCATCGGTGCATTTCTTATGGTTAACGACTGCCGAGATATTCGGGATGGAATAGGGGATTTCTGTAATCGTTCCTTCGGCCACATTGCCACTCGCCCCGGCATCGGCAGCTTCCACGGGAATCGTAACCTCAGCGGCATCGGCAGGAATGGTGGCCGACTCCAGGGTATAAAATCGCTGGCCGTCTTTTGTCTGGAAGAGACTGCTGCGAATGATGTAGGCTCCTGCCATCCCCGTCACCGTAACTTCTCCTTTGGCCTTGACGGCTTTCTTGCGATCGACGCCAAATTCCGTTGCCCGCAGCGTCAGATAGTCGCCCCAGGACGTTTCGGCAAAGGCCGCGTCGCGCAGCATGGCCATCTCGGCATAGCTGCTCTCAAATTCCACGGCATTGGCGTCGATCAGGTCGCGGGCAAAGGTACCTTCCATGGTACTTTGCTCTTTTTCCGTGATGGTGTGCAGGGTCTGGGCCATGCGGCTCTCAATCACATCTTTGGTCTGTGCATCAAATAAATTGCTCATGCCTCGCTCCTTCCTGCCGTCACGGTCAATGATTCGTCACTGTAAATGGAAGTGACGTCAACCGTAATGGCCAAATCATCCCGTTCCCGCTTCTCCACCTCGATATGGTTAATGCGGGCAATGTACGGATTCACCATCAATCCCTCACGGATATTCTGGCAAATCCTGTCTGCCGTATACTGGCTGTTTGGCGCTCTCCCCTGATACGGCTCGATGGTAATGCCATAGCTGTCATCATACGCTAAGTACCGGTACCGTTCGGTGAGAAGTGCTTTATAAATCCAGACCTTGAGGGCTTCATTTTCCGTCACCATCAGGTTCTGGCCTTTTTCGTCGTAGCGGAAGCACTGCTTATCAAAGTCATAGCCGTATTCTACAAAAAGAGGCAGCGACTCATTCCGGTTCGCTGCCTGGATGCTGTTCATTGCTACAAAAGGATCAGCCATGGCCATCAATCCTCACAATCTCGTCCAAAATGATGTACTGCTGGATCCGGCCATTGATGAGCATGGGCATGATGGCCACGTACATGCCGGGCTTTAGTGTATCCGTATAGATGACGGAATCGGTGTAGTCATTATCGATGGCATGATTATGGGACTGGTAAGCCGCATCACCGCTGCCGCCGGCACGATTCTGTGTCGCCGATACCAGATGCCCTTTAGCTGTGCGGCCATAACCTGCCAGGAGATAATGGGAAATCCACAGCTCCTCTTTGGTCAAAATGATGCCATTGTAGCGGACCTTGATATCTGGCGGCGAAGCAAGGATCTGCCCGATTTGAATGTCCGGGCTGTTGCTGCTACGGCTGACCTGCTCCATCAGATTCAGCAGGCTGATATACGGATTTTTCTGCACACGCTCACCCCCTTGAGGTCTTGATAATCGTTGCCGGATAATAGTCGCTTCCCATATCGATGCTGCCTTCGTAGTGATGAAAGCAGCCATAGACATTAGAGCTATTGCCCCAGCAGCCGCCGCTCCCGTCATAGACGACGACATGCCAGTTCGGATCCGGCTTGCTGTAGCGGTTGTACATGATGATGTCGCCCTTTTCGAGCTGCGACGGGTCATAAGGGATAGCCAGACCCTGCGCTTCGGCATCGGCCCGGAGCTGGTCGCAGCCTTTCACGCCATTGTTATATTCCTGCGCTGCGAAAGGGGAATAGCCCGCCGCGGCGATGGTCGCCCGGTCGACACAGCCTTCTGAGCCATAGGGAGAAACGGTACCCTCGAAATTGGCCATGCACGCATCGACCACACTGCTGCCAGCCACAGCGCCACCTGTAGAAACAGAAGATGTCGATTCCGTTTCCGCTGGCGGCACATAATCCGGGTTGGCATTGTACGATGTACTGTCCAGTTCCTGCTTCTGCTCGTCCAGCAGTTTGTTAAAGACTAAGTGCAAATCCATCGTGTGCTTGTTCCCCTCAATCCGATGGCTGTCCGATTTGATGAAGAACCGCCCTTTGAGCTGTGCTTCCTGGATGTCCACGGAAAAGCCGGCAATGCACTGGATATGGCCGAGCGCCTTGACGGACATGTCATGGGCAACGGTCTTCAGCATGGCCCGGGCCTGCGAGGCATCGTCCTGCTTGGGGTCGGCCTTGCAGATGGCCTGGATGGTGCCGAATCGTTCGATGTCGGTGCCATTCGGCATCTCGCCTTTCGTCTGGCCTGCACTATCTACGACCACCACTTTCGACACCATGTCTTCGATGGACTCGGACACAGATGCCCCGGTGAGATTCGTTTTATCGCTGATGAGGAAGTTCTCCACCACCTGGTCATTGGTGCATACCACATTCAGCTTCCCGTCCGTCATGTAGATGTGATATCCCTTGCCATCTTGTGCCGACTGGTAAGACAGGGCCTGCTTGATGGCATCAGTTGCTGAGATGTCATCGGCAATGAAACTGCACACCACAGAAAGGTCCGGCATCGTCCCGGCTTCAATCGAAAAGTCATGGATGGTCTGCCGGATGGCATCAGCCACGGTCACATTGGCGTATTTCCGGGTAATGCGGGATTTTGCCAGATAGATGATATTATCGAAAGCCACAAAACACATGGCATAGGACTCGCTGTCCCGGCTCCGGGAAAAGATACGTCCCTGGAAAACGGGATACGTCTCCTGCGTGACCTCATCGGTATAGGAAAAACACACTTCATCTCCCAGCTCCAAAACGGCATTCGTCCAGTCCTTGTCTTTCGTGGTATAGGCGATATCAAATTCCAGCTTTCTCCCGGCCTGCTCCACATCGCCCGACCAGGTATAGGAAAGGGCATAGGCAGACAAGTCCGTGTTCTGCGGTTTATCTGCCTGCTGGTTTTCCGTATCGGCCTTATTTATCTTTGCCAACTGGAACATTTTCATCATTCCTTTTCAGGTTAATGGTCGTCAGCCGGATGATGTCCCCCGCCGATAGGCCGCCGCTGCGGATGATGCTGCGGTAGACCTGGAACTTGGAGAACTGCTCCTTATTGAGCGTAACCGATTTCCCGACGGCCCGGCCCACGACATTGCCGATGCTGTCGCCCGGATAATAGGTGATATTCTTCTTCAGCTTCTGCCAGAACGACTCAGGGCGTTTCTTCAGCCCCGTTGCCGGATCCGTTTTCCCTGTTTCCGCCGCTGTGACATAGCGGTATTCCGTCAGCGCCAGTTCATAATACACATCGCCGCTGCCGTCCTTTTCCCCGAACTTGAAGGAGCTGATCAGGCAGGGCATGGAGATAGGCGTGTCCGATACCGTGAGCTGGCAGACCTCGCCGCCTGTACGCATGGCTTCCAGTTCGGCGATATAGGTATAAGGCGACATCGTCATCATAGCAAAGGGATAATCCTGGGCGGGGAAAAATCCCGCCAGCGTCAGGGACTTCAGCCCGGTCCTGCCTTTCATGAGATACTCCCCGTAGTTGTTGATATTCACCGTGCCATGATTCGTATTGACAGAAACCATCAGTTCCGAAGGCAGCACGGGAAAGGTCACGACAGAGCTGCCCGCAGCCAGGGAAATCGTCAGATCCTGTGACGCCTGCCCGATGGCATTCAGGATGGATTCTAAGAATGAGGCCATCAGATGGTCGCTCCTTTCATGCGGTTCATGCCGTACAGCCGGATCTTTTCCACCAGCTTGTCGGCTACGGCGTCGATGTCCTGCTCGCTGCGGACGTTCATCGTGTCGATGCGAATAGTGATGGAGGGGCTGCCTGCATTCATGGCCTGCCTGATACTTTCGTCATGAGGGACCACGGTACTGCCGTTTGGCAGATGGACCAGCTCGCCCCGGCGGTCTTCGTTGATGACGGCAAAGCCGCCGCCAAAGTTCTCGACGCCTCCGGAAAAATGACTGATGGGTTCAATATTGAATCCCACATGAGTCGGCGCCCCGCCCGTCAGAGACGGGATGTCGATGGACAGGCCGTTGATGCTGGCAATGAGTCCGTTCACCTGGTCAATGACCCCGTTCACGCCGCTCCGGAAAGTATCCTTGATGCTTTCCCAGATGCTGGAAGCCGTCTCGCTGATGCCGTTCATGGCCCCGTCCCAGGCCGAAGCAATCCATTGCATCCCGGCATCCACGGCATCCGACACCGCCCGGACGGCCTGTTCGATATACTGCGAAACCGTATCCCAGTTGCTCCAGAGGAGATACAGCCCTGCGATGACGGCAGCGATGACAATCAGGATGGGATTGGCCATCGCTGCTGCGCCGACTGCCCGGATGACCGTAATCATCAGCCTGCCCACTGTCAGTAACGTACTGCCCATGCCTTTGGCAACGATGGCGATGCCTCTTGCCACCGTGATGAGGCCCTTGAACTGGGCAGCCAGATACTTCGATACGCTCCCGGCCTTGCTGATGCCCGCGGCGATGGAGCTGAACGTCCCAAAGGCCCGTCCGCCTATCGTCAGCACCCGTCCCAGGGTGGAACCGAAGAGCTGGAAGGTCACGATGCCGAAAGCCACTTGGCCGATCAGCGTCTTCTGCTCCGGCGTCAGCGACCGGAACCAGGCCGCCAGTTCCTTCACCCGCAGGGACATGGTCTTGAAATAAGGGGTAAAGGAAACAGCCAGGTCCATCCCGGCATTCTTCAGCTGGTTCATAGCAATCTGCATCTGCTCCGACGGGGTCAGCATCTTCTCATAGGCTTCCCGGGTCATGCCGGCAGACTGGGCCATCTGGTCCATGACCTTATCGAAATCCCCGGCTCCCTTGCCCGTCAGGACCAGGATGCTGTTCAGGCCCTCGACAGAACCAAAGAGCTGGGCCATCTGTTCGGCATCACCGCCCGTGGCCCGCTTCACTTCGCCCAGGAACTTCACCCATCCTACGCTCTGCAAATGAGCCGCGTTGAACTCAAGACCAAGGGACTGAGCCAGTTTCGCCGCTTCAGAAGACGGCTTCAGAATGTTGCTGTAGGCCGCCTTGAGTCCTGTAATGGCCTCGCTGGTCCGGATACCGTTCTTGGTCAGGACGGCAATGGAACCGAACAGTTCCTGGGTGCTGACATTGAGCTGTGCCGCAATGGGGATGACGTTGCCCATGGACTGGGCCATCTCGCCAAAGGATGTCTTGCCGAAGTTCTGTGCCAGGAGCATCTGGTCCGTCACCGCCGTGGCCTCTTCTGCCGATTTACCATAGGCATTGAGGACGGTCGTGACGCCGTTTACGGCAGTTATCGTATCTGTGAACCCGGCCTTGGCGGCGATGGTCATATCCTTGACAAAGCCTACAGCATGGCCGGCATCAACACCCGCCGAGATGGCCTGGTAGACCGATTCGGAAAGGTCGGCAACGCCTGCCCCGGTCTCATCGCTGACAGCACGGATTTCATCACTGACCTTCTGCATGGAAACGACCGTCGTATCCACCAGAGTCGAAATTTTGGCGATGCCATTGGCAAAGTCGCTGTGCAGCTTGAAGCCTGCCGTCGCAGCCGCCAGGATAGGTGCCGACAGCAGGGCCATCTTGTCTGACATACCGGAAATTTTGCTTCCCGTCTGCTCGATGCTCTTTGCCGTCCGTTTCTGGATGCGCTCATGCTCCGTCAGCTTGTCCGACAGGCCGCTGATCGATTGTTTTGCCGCCGCCATCTGGGCCTTCATGGTTCCCAGGCTGGCATTGACGCTCCGCACCGTCGGCGTAAACAAATCCCGCAAACGGATAGCCGCATCGATGACGTTATTGGCCAATAGGTATCACCTCTTAATGTTGTTACAGCTATAAAAATATAGTAAGATAAAAGAAATCTATCTTTACGGAGGAATTCCAATGCGCTATTTCAATGAAACAGAAAAAAGATTAGCTGAACGATATCACCATATGGAGCTTGGAACTTGCAAAATCTGTGAAGAATGTCATAAGAGAGAGCGTTTATCCTTGCCGATTGGCTGTTGGTGCGTAGGTTCCGATTTTAATAAAACTTCCAAGAGAATTCTATTTGTCGGTAAAAATGCCAGAAACAATCCCGGCACGATTGAAGACGGCTTCCGCAATCCCTTTCAATATACCCGTGAATCTCTGTGGAACAAAAGCTGGCCATACTGGAGCTATACTCGTGCTATCACTCTGAGAATATTCGGTGACGATTCCATAGAACACATCGCATTTACCAATATTGTCAAATGCAACAATTCCGGAGGAAAGGATACTACCTCAGATTTTGTAAAATCCAACTGTATCCTAAACCTAAAAGTCCTTCAGCAGGAATTAAAGGTAATACATCCTACTCATGTCATTTTTTATACATCTTGGTATTATGACGATTACATCCCTAACGTCTTTGACCGTTATAATATTCATTACAACGGTTTTAAAGATATTGGGAAAAGAAAAATGCCCTGGCAGGAAGCCATTTCCACGCTGGGCAATCAAGCCTTTCATGTACTACGTGTCGGCCACCCACAATGCAAGAAAAAAAGCGACTTCGTCTATGAAATATCTAAGTGGATTGAGCCTACCTTATGACTTTATGCCAGATAGCCGTATTTTCAACAGTTAATCCGATAATGTTGAAGATACTTTTTTATTGCGTTCTTCCATCTCATACCGAACAAAAGCGTACAACACCTGCCGTTCACCGTATCCTAGTTTCATGACCGCTGACGGCAGCAGGTGATGCTCCCGGAACAGGAGATACATCGCCTGCACTTCGCCATCGGTCCGGATCAGTTTTTTACGGCTTCATCCGCTTTTTTCTGCGTAGTGTAGCCGTTGAGTTCCGTAATCTGTGCCGTAAGGTCGGCAATCTCTCCGGCCAGAAAGAGCTTGCGGATGATGTCACCAGGGAGTACGGCCCCGAATTTTTCCAGCAGGTCCTTGTTCTTGAGATCGGGGTCTGCAATCCCCGCCAGGAGCGTCTGGGTCTGCATCTGATAAATGTCGATGTTATCGGCACTGCCGTTGGTGAAGTCCACGGCCATCTTCTGGATATCTGCATAGCGTTCCGGGTCGATGGCCCGGAGCGTGATGACAAAATCGAATCCGAACAGCTTCGAGAGCCGTTCCATCTTCACTTTCTTTTCAGGCCGTTCGGCCAGCTTGTTCACTACATCTGCTTTCAGCAGCCGGTCTACCATATTCATGTGCTTGTTCTCCTTATGCTAAATCCAGTAAATCCCAGTCTGAGAAGGTGAAGCTGTAGCTTTCCTCACCCATCTTGTCCACTTCCCAGTCAGCCAGAATCAGGCTGTCAAAGGTCGCATCCTTGATGACGATGCGCTCACTGCCGATGGCATCCTTGTCATCCAGGACGGAGACGATGGTCACGACAGTTTGCCTGCCCGCCTTGATGTTGTCGTTCATCTTCCGGATCATGTAGCTCGACACCTTGTGCAGCTTCAGCTGGCCTTTGCAGTCGTAGCCTGTGACCTTGTAGCCCTTGCCCACATGGCGGAGCATCTTCACTTCTTCCTTGGTCAGCGTGACCTCGGCCTTAAATGCCGTTGCTTCCGCCATTAGATCACCGTCGATATAAAGGTCGGCGTACTTGCCGTTCATGACCCGTTTGGCTTCCATGCTGTTCATGCTGCCTCACCTCCTAAATATGAATAGTTACCGTCACGTCTTCCATGGCATCCAGGATCGATGCCTTGACGGCGATGAACACATTGCTTCCGATATTGGCCAGCTTGATGTCCATTTCGGACATGTCTGCCAGCTCCGCTTTGGTATATTTGCCGTTGGATTCCAGCCATATCTTAGTGGATTCCACATCGATATAGGCTGTGTTCTGGTCCTGTTCCAGCAGCCCTTCCTGGGCCAGCTGGTCAAGATATCCCTGGATGGCCGTCACCAGGAGGCAGCGGTTCGCATAGCTGTTGGCGTACTTCCCGAGGTAATGGTCCTGGGCCGTCGTGCGGATATCATCGTGCATCATATCCATCAGGTCCACGAGCTTGATTTTCTGGAAACTCGTCCCCTTGTCCTGGACGGTGGTCACCAGGGAGTTGATGCCCCGGGCCAGTTTCACCTTTTCACCGTCAAAGAAGAAGAATAACTTCCCTGCCCCGGCCATGGTGTCCATTTCCTCTTTCGTCCAGACATCGCAGCCGATGACTTCCGGCAGCGGTGCGTAGGTGCAGGAAATCGTCATGGGCGTCCCGGCGATGATGCCGGCAATGCGGCTGCAGTACTGGGCCGTCGTATAGGTCTTGCTCTTCGTGCGGATGGTCTTGTTGACGAAGTTGATGACGCCTTCCGTATCTGCCGTACAGTCTGGCAGGACGGCCTTGATCATCTTGTCTTTATTGATACGCATCCCCTTGACCCAGGTGGCGATGGTATCGATGTGCGACGTTCCGATGTCCGGGATGACCAGGTAATCGAAGCGCTTGTTCTCGATGACCTTCAGGATATCCGTATAGTCCTCGGCTTCACTGCTGATGATTTCGGCGATGACCTTCTTCGGGCTGTTCACATAGCCCCGGAGCGCCAGTTCTAGCTGCTCCCGGTTGCTGTCGGACAGTTCCTTGGGGATGTCATCTGCCGTGTACAGATTCACTTCTGTCACCGAAGGCAGGGTCTCTTCCTTCAGGATCATGAGGACAATGCCGCGCTCACTGCGCTCGATGGCGCTGATGCCTTTTTCCTTGAACACGACATTAATGGATGGCATTTTCATGTTTCGTTGTCTCCTTTCCCTGATACCGCTGATGCAGCACTTTCATCCGTTCGGCTGCTTCCGTTTCATCGGCGGAATCATAGTACTGGACGGTCAGCGTCAGCCGGCCGCCATCGTTGTCGGACCCGATGAGTTCCTCGTTCATCGAGAGGACAGCAAAAAACCTGTCCTGGACGGCAATCCCGTCACGGAACAGGTCTTCTGCAGCAGCCAGCACTTCATAGATGGATGTGCTGGCCGTCTGCTTCTGCGGTATATAGGTGATGTACATATCCGTATCCCGGTACACTTCCTTGCGTCCCTGGGGCGAAGCCACCGTCATCGTCTTCAGGAAAAACGCTGGCGGACAGAACCCTTCCTTCACTTCCTGCAGGTACACGGGATACGGGAACCGTTCCTTCAGCTTCTGCTGTATGGCCTGCAGGATGTCAATGTCATGGATCATGTGCCGCCTGCTTTCTTCAGGAGCTTTTTCGCCAGTTTCTCCAGGCCTGGCTGCAATTCCCGGGCTTCGAAGGCTTTGACGGATTTCTCCGTATAATGCTGGCCTTCATAATAGCCAACGGTCCTGCCGCCCGGCGTTTTCTTGACATGGCCGTTATTGAGCAGGTGATGGACCGGGTGCCGATTGACCAGTTCATAGGTCAGCTCCGAACCGTTATAGCCTTCCACCTTGTGCTTCCAGCCTTTCTTCAGCTTGCCCGTGCTGCCTTCCGGCGTGTTCTTCACGCATTCCTTCCTGAGCTTGTTGCCAAGCGTCACTAGGCCCTTTTCGGCAGTGCCGGGAAACTCTTCAATGATAGAAAGCAGTTTTTCCGAAAGGTCATCCAATCCTTTGACCTCAAAGTCACTTCCGCTCATTGTCCATCCCCCTCACTTCTTCCGTGCAGTACAGTTCCAGGGCTTCGTGGCGCATGTACGGGTCCACGATGGTGTCGATGTCATACAGGTGATTCTGGTACTTCACCTTCATGTCATGAGTGACGCCCGGACGCCAGCGGATGGTAATCTTGCTGTACTCCGTATCCGCCTTGCGTTCCATCTCATAGAACACTTTGCCCCGGGCAGGCTCAATGGATGCCCAGCAGCGGTACACCACGACGTCGGCCTGGGTATCAAAGCCGTATTCATCCGTCGCCGCCTGCTTCCCCAGAATTTCAATTCGCTTGTTCAAAAGCCCGGTCTTCATAGGCATCCCCCTTTCAAAAATAGCTCCGCCGCACCCCGAACAGCAGCCACCGCAGCCGCTTCAGCAGGCCGGAATAATCGGCTTCTTCCCGATGCTCATACAAAAAGGCAGCGGCATAGAGGATGGCTTCATGAAACACGACGGGATTCTCTTCGGCATCCGCTTCCTCGCAGCGGGCCAAGTCCAGGCACAAGGCCTGGGCCGTTTCCAGGGAAGACAGGATGACGTCATCATTGGACGTATCATCCTCATCAATCCGCAGATATTCCCTGGCTTCTTCCAGGCTGACCAGCATGGCTTATCCCTTCGCCTTCATCTCCAGGGCCTTGACCGCTTCCTTCAACATCAGCATGCCATCGACGCGCTGGCTTGCGAGGAAACCAATCTGACCGTTGGCGGCATACAGTTCGTTGAGCCGCTTGAAGGAGCGGTATTCCCGGTCGGCAATCCAATAGTAGCTGAAATCGCCGAAGAGCATGGGACGGTTGCCGGCCGCCAGTTCCGGGGCAAAGGATGTGCAGTAGCAGGGACGGTTCAGGATGGTATCCGGTGTCCCGGCCGTGACGGACGGCTGCCAGATGTAGTTGCCGTTGTTGTCTTTGATTTTGCGCAAGGCCTTGATCGTAGCATCGTTCAGGAGCCATACGGCCTTGCGGCGGTACGGGATACGCAGGGAGTGATACAGGTCGATGACATCATCAAAGGTGATGGATGCGCCATTGGCCGTCACTCCCAGTTCCGCAGACGGGAACACGCCAGTCGGCTTGTTCTTCCCGTCGCCCGTGAGGAAAGCTTCTTCTTCCTTCGTTCCGATACGGCGGGCAAATTCTCCGGCGATATAGCTTTCCAGGTCGAAGACGCTGTCATTCAGGAGTTCTTCCGATACACGGATAGCCGTACCCAGCTTGTACGCCCCGATGGACTGCTGGCCGAAGGTATCCTGGCTGTCCGGATAGAGGCCGTTCTCTTCCATCCAGGACGCTTCGCCATGTCCCGTCACGACGGGAATCTTGCGGTCGCCGCTGGTATGGATGACCGTCGCCAGGCTGCGGAAGAAGTTCTCTTCCTGGAGCTTGTCGATGAGCTGATGCTCAAATTCATCCGGCACCAGGTAGCCGCCATCAGCATCCGTGCCCACGCTCAGGGCGTTCTGTACATCGATGAAGTTTTTATGGCGGATGCTGTCCCAGAAGGCTTTCTGGTAAGCCAGGGATGCACAGCCTTTCTTTTCCGGAACCTGGTTCCCCGTACCGGGCTGTTCCGTGATGGGAGAAGATGTCGGCTGGGCCAGCTGGGCATCGAGCTGCTGCTGGCGTTCCAGACGGTCGATTTCCTTGCCCAGATTCACCACATCCGTTTCCATCTTGTCATACCGGGATGCATCTTCTGCCGATACCATGCCGTTCTCATCGCGGGCCGTATCCAGGAAGGCTTTCGCCGCATCCCAGAGGTTCTTGCGCTTCTCACGCAGTGCTAAAATCGTATCCATTGTATTTGTCCTCCTGTCAATGAATGAGCAATGCCAGCCGTTTCTCTAAGGAAGCGGCTGGCACTTTATGAATCGGTTCATGAGGTTTTAGTTTTTGTACTAACGAATTGGTGACAGTGACAGGAGTATAAATCATGGCTTCTGGTTGCTCTCCATCGTCCTTCTTCTGATCAAAAAGGATTTCATCAGCAAAGCCAAGTTCCACGGCCTTTTTGGCATTGAGCCAGGTCTCGTTATCCATCATGTGAGAAATCTTCGTGCGGGCTAGGCCGCTCTTAATCTCGTAGGCATTGATGATGCTTTCCTTGACCTCGCTCAGCATGCCGATGGTCTTTTCCATCTCTGCCTGATCCCCATAGGCCAGGGTCGCCGGATTGTGGATCATCAGCATGGCCACCGGCGACATACAGACTTTTGTCCCGGCCATGGCAATGACAGAAGCGGCCGAAGCCGCCAAACCATCAATCTTGACCGTGACGTTGCCCGGATAATCCATGAGCAGGTTATAAATCTGCGCGGCTGCAAAACAGTCACCACCCGGGCTGTTGATCCAGAGCGTGATGTCGCCGCTTCCTGCGTTCAGTTCATCCTTGAACGCCTTCGGCGTCACCTCATCGCCCCACCAGGTTTCGTCGGAAATCTGGCCGTCCAGGTAGAGGGTGCGTTCACTGCCGAAGGAATCCGGCGCTTCGTTTGTCACCCACTTCCAAAATTTATGTTTCATTCGTGTCTCCCTTCTGGGCAAAAGCCCCGGCATCCTTGAGTTTCGTCATGCTGCCGTTCACAAGATACAGATTGCCGCCCTCCTCATCCGGTACAGGGTTCATATCTTCCATTTCCCGGATATCATTGGCAGACAGCCAGCCATTCTGCCGGCCGATGCTGTAGCCGGTCATGCGGCTCTCATAATCGCCGCGCATCAGGCCGTTGACGTTGAACTTGAGAAAATACTGCTTCTTCTCTTCTGGCAGAAACAAGGCTTTCTGCATGGCTTGTTCCCAGCGGATGACCCACGGGTCCAGGGTGTACTTTACAAATTCCATGGACTGCTGCTCGATGTTATTGAAGGAGCTTTTCTCCAGGTCCCCAATCATGTGCGGCGGGATGCGGTAGAGCCTTGCGATTTCGTTCAGCTGGAATTTCCGCGTTTCCAAAAACTGTGCTTCTTCCGGCGGGATACCGATCTGCTGGTACTTCATGCCCTCTTCCAGTACAGCTACCTTGTGGGCATTGGCGCTCCCCTGATAGACAGCGTTCCAAGAATCCCTGATTTTTGCCGGGTCCTTGAGAACACCCGGATGCTCTAACACACCGCTGGGGCTGGCACCGTTGGCAAAGAAAGAAGCGCCGTATTCCTCGCAGGCCATGGTCATACCTACGGCGTTCCGTGCCATGGCAATGGGCGAATAGCCGACTAGGCCGTCAAAGCCAAGGCCGGGGATATGCAGTACTTCTTCCTTAGGCAGGGCCACCTGCCCATATGGCCTGATGTTCGGATTCTCATCACTGGTCTTGGTGTACAGATAAAAAATCCGTCCCTGATCATCCCGGCACACGGTCATCTTATCCGGCCGCAGTGGATACAATCCTTGCACCCTTCCCAGGCGGTCACGGATAATCTGGGCGTAGGCGTTGCCCCAGATGAGCAGGTGGCTCATAAGCGTTTCCCTGAAGATGAACGATGTCATCTCCGGATTTGGCTCATCATGGAGCAGATGGTACAGCGGGTGGTCATAGACCCGTTCCTTGCCGCCCGGCGTGTAGCGGTACATCTGGAGCGGCAGGGCCGCCAGGGTTTCCGCCAGAATACGCACACAAGCATACACGGCTGTAGTCTGCATGGCCGTGAACTCGTTCACCGTCTTGCCGCTCGTAGACAGACCAAACAGGTAACGGAAATCCGTGCCGATATAATAGTTCTGAGGCTTGTCCCTCGACTTAAATAACTGGGACAAGAATGGAATTTTCATAAATTACCTCCTGAATTCGGGCACAAAAAAAAGTATCTATGACTTCTCACAGATAGGAACAAGTTGAATACTAATAAAAACTGTTTTAAAATAATACTATAATTACCATATATATTAGGAGATGATACCATGAAAATTTACGATATACCCGCTTCTCCTTACCGGTTAATCCTGCACAACCACCCACCCGCCTCCAGTATAAAAACATTATGTCAGCTAATGGCCCATAAAATTATCGGATATATTTATGACAAAGAAAATCGCAAAAGAGTCGTAAATATCGTATTAAGCCAAGATGAACTTATCCATTCAAAGAATCGACTTATTTGCACTAGCATTCCGCCCAATCACCGTCCGTATATTTTAATTGGTAATATTTTTTTTGAAAGACTAGTAACAGAAAAGCAGGAATGTTTATTTATGATTTTTCATGAAGTAGGTCATATTGTATTAAATCATTATCAAAAATATGCAGCAATAACGAAAGATAGAAAAAAGCTACCACCAGGAACCGTTATTCCTCCTGAAAGAGAAGCTGATGCCTTTGCCGCTCAGCTTTTAGGTACTAACTTAGCAATAAAAGCACTACAAGAACTATGGGATTCACGCAGTCACGCCGTAGAACCTGAAATGCTTCATAAAAAAGCTCTGAAAGAAATAGAAGCACGTATCCAATTACTCAAAAAACAATAACGCCCCGTTCATCATAGACACTGCTACAGC
This sequence comes from Megasphaera sp., assembly GCF_047831605.1. Taxonomy (NCBI): domain Bacteria; kingdom Bacillati; phylum Bacillota; class Negativicutes; order Veillonellales; family Veillonellaceae; genus Megasphaera; species Megasphaera sp. The sequence goes on from NZ_CP181255.1 coordinate 222,001, forward strand.
CTGCTCCGTTGCGGATACAGCGGTCCAGCGCCATGATGGACGCCACGATTCCGTCGATTTTTTCGACGGATTTTTCTTTATCCGGCTTAATGTTTCCCGCAGGGTCCTGCCTCATGACAACATTGCCCGCCATCCATTTGAGAACAGGATTTCCGCCATGGATGATATTCCCTTCCATCAGGAGCTTGAACAGCTCTTTCGACGGCGGCGACATATCCTTGAACCCTTGGCCGAAGGGAACCATGGTAACCCCCATGTCTTCCAGGTTCTGCACCATCTGGGTGGCGTTCCACCTGTCGTAGGCGATTTCCCGGATATTGTAGGTTTCGCCCAAGTGTTCGATAAATTTTTCAATGAAGCCGTAATGGATGACGTTCCCTTCCGTAGTCTGGATGAAGCCCTGTTTCTGCCAGACATCGTAAAGGACATGGTCCCGGCGGCACCGCAGTTCCAGAGTGTCTTCCGGCAGCCAGAAGAACGGCAGAAGCACATACTTTTCTTCTTCAGTCCGTGGCGGAAAGGCCAGAACCAGAGCCGTGATATCTGACGTGCTGGACAAATCCAGACCGCCGTAACACATACGCCCCCGGAGAGAATCCAAATCGATGGGAAGATTCCCTTTATCGTAGACCTGCTCCGGAATCCATCGGATGCTGGCCGATGTCCAGATATTCAGCCGGAGCTGTTTGAACACATTCTCCTCGGCAGGATTCTCGATGGCGTTCTGATACGCTTCCCGGACACGCTCAATTTTGATGGTGTGTCCCAGGGACGGGTTCGCCTTGTACCAGTTGGCTTCATCCGTCCAGTCTTCGTCAGCTTCCAAGCCATACACGACAGGATAGAACGTATAATCTTTCTTACGGCCCTGCATCAAATCCAGGGCCTTGGTATGCAGCTCATAACAGATGCTGTTCTTGTCGTTGCCTGCTGTGGTGATGATGAAAAAGAGCGGCTGTTCCCGGGCATCGCCGGAACCTTTGGTCAGCACATCGTAGAGCTTCCGATTCGGCTGGGCGTGGATTTCGTCAAATACAAGACCCGAAACATTCAGCCCGTGCTTGGTTCCTGTTTCAGCAGAAAGCACCTGGTAGAACCCGGCGTTGCGGTAGTTGATGATCCGCTTCCCTGCCGACCGTATCTTGGAACGGCGCAGGAGCGCGGGACTCATTTCCACCATCTGCCTGGCGACATCAAAGACGATGGAAGCCTGGTTGCGGTCACAGGCTGCGCCATAGACTTCCGCGCTCGGTTCATTGTCGGCGTAGAGAAGGTACAGGGCAATAGCCGCTGCCAGTTCACTGTTGTGCGTTTTGACCATATTCCGCCCGGCCAGGTAGCAATGGGACGGGCTATCCACCTGGATGCACTGCATTTTGACTTTATAGTCAAGCATCCGGATTTCTTTCAAATAATGAAAACAGGAACGTGTCTGTTTCACACGCTCCTGTCTGCGGATGCTTTTTCGATGAAGTTTGCTGACCGGCTGGTCAGTAAAGGCTGTGAACCGGATCTGATATAGTATTTCCCCGGTCGGCTCCCCGTAACGGGTAGACGGACAGGTAGTCAGAGAATTCTTGATTCCCAGCGTCCACAAGAGTTCCTGTACAGATTCCGCCAGCTGCCGGATGGTACTGACGTAGATACTCTGGCCTTTGACATCACTTACACAGCCATCAGAATCCATGAGTCCCTGAAGCAGTTCCCATCGTTGATGTTCCGATGACCGCAGGTATTCCGGCCGGATAACTTTTTCTCTGAAGTGCGGCACCAGAATGTTCTTCAGTTCTTTATAGACCAGGATTTCGCTGCCGCCGCAGGTCTGTGGATACCGATTATGCAGAGGGTAAGGGATGAATGAAATAAGGTCATCCACATCGCAATCCCGGACAGTGATTTCCGGCTTCGTTGCGCAGCCATTCCCCAGCCAGTAGCCATACAGATACGGGTCTACAGGAAGGTTTGCCTCTGGAAGATGTAAAGGTTCATTTACGGGAATCCGTATGATGGAACGGTTGTCGCTGAACGTTTCACGATACTGCCGGGTACGGCGGTAAATCTCGCCCGTTGTCCAGCGTTTCGCCCTTGTCTTTCCATGGATGTACTCCACATCCCACAAATGCCGTTCCCCGGCCACAATCCGGCCGCCATCACGGAAAACCAGCTCATAGGCCTGCTCCGTGTCATCTATCAGACTTTTCGCCACCACATGACATGGCTTTCCCCGCTCATCGAAAACGCAATCCCCAATGGCAATGGTTCCCATGGTTTTCCACCCGTCCGGGGTTGGAATCGGCGTGTCTAATGCGAGCTGTTTCCCGTTCTTCTTTGGTATCTCTATATAGGCCGTCAGGAACTGCCGTTTCCCGTCTTCCTTCACGATACCGAACAAATCACGCACGATCTGTTCCTGCCAGGGCAGGAGCAGGAAAGGTTTACCGGCCCATTTTCCTTTGGTATGACAGAGATTTTCGATAAAAGCGACGGCCCGGTCGGCCTTTTCTTTATCATAATGGGAATCCGGCAGCATGAACGCTGACGGCTTATACACAAATGCCAAACTCGTCACCCCCTTAACAGCAGTTCCATTTCATCCGTTTCTTTTTCTCCCCCGTTTTCTTCCCCGACCATACGGCTCCGGGCAGACGGGGTCAGGCCGAACTGCTCGCAGAATTTCAGCATGATTTTGAGGTTAGTCTGGGCGATAGACACCTGCGGCACCTGCTGCAGGTAACCATTCGGCGTCCGCACCATATCCCCATGCCGGGTAATGAATTCTTCCGCCCCTTTCCAACGTGCGTATGCCTGGCAGTAGCCGGCAAAGGCCATCATATCCAGATTGGTCAGCATGCCCATCTCAGCAAGGACTTTCCCCAGCCGTTTCCATTCCTTCTTGGCATCATCTTCCAGCCAGTCCGGGCAACGGGGCAGCCGGCCCTTGGGCAGCGGTTCTTTTTTGTTGAGCGGCCGGTGGCCGGGATTTCCCTCCAGCACCTTGAGTGCCGTCGGTTTCGGTTTCCTTCCTCGTACAGCCAATGGCGCCCACCTCCCAATAAAAAAAGCCCTTGCGGGCTGTACGACAGAGAAGGCCGCGTCTGCGGCCTCCTCATATTTTTTAATTATTTATGCCTTTCTACCAAAAGAGGCCTTGCGGTCTCTTTCCGGGGTCCTCAGTAAAGTCCTTCAAGGGCTTCGTATTCCTTTTCCAGCCGGCTGAGGGTCTGACAGATGCATTGGAACCGGAAGCGATTCTTGCAGGTCCGTTGTTCTTTCTTCAGTTTCCTGATTTCTTCCATCCGGCCTTCCAGGATGTACCGCCCTGCGCCCTTCAGCATTTCGTAGTAGTCTTTTTCGAATCTCGTCATCGTAAAATCCTCGCTTTCATGTGCTTTTTTCTTTGGGGCTTGTCCCCTTTGTCATGTATATATATCACTCTAAAGGCACATAATAGCAAGTCATTTTTCGGTTATTTATGCATTTTATTAGACAATTTCCCATTCATCGGCGCCGGGTACCAGTCCGAGGCTGCCGCCCGTGTCCCACTGCACGTGGATGGTTCCGGCATCATCGACGTACTGAACCGTGCCTTCGGTACCTGCAGGCGGTGCCTGCACATCATCCATAAAGATCAGCCGTACCCGTGCGCCCTTCGTCCTTGCCCGGCTTTCCGTCAGCCCTTTCCGCAGGATGGCAAGGTCGAAACCGAACTTGCGGTAATCCCGTTCCATGTTCTGGTAATACCAATCGCCCGGTTCCCCAAATCTCCGCTCCTCATGCATGATATACACCAGACCGCGGATTGTGTTGCCGTCCGTTTCGACAGGGATTGTTTTCTTATAGTAGAACCGCGGGAATCCTTCATATGCATCAAGCCGCCGTTCATCTGCTGCCGAAATGCGCCAGAGGACGACCGGCACGAAGGCATCCGCCTTTTTCTCGATAGTGGCGTAGCATCCGGTCAGGGAGCCTTTGAAAAGCAGCTCATACCCATTTACCTGTCCTGTCCCCGCAAGGGTGGCATCGGGACACCGCTGTGCCATCTGCGCTTCACTCATGTTGCTGCCGTAGGCAATGTAGATTTTTTTATTCATCGCTCTCATCCTTTCTGAAGGGAATGCCCTTCTACCACCCTAAGGGCAGCCGAAGCTGCCCGTGAGGCTATCCCCTTCAAGCGGCGTTGCGCCATGCAGAGTTGCCCGTGAGGTGTTTGAGGAAGTGGAGCCGGCAGGTCTTGAATTCGTCGCCGATAAGTCCCAGCCGGAGCATCCAGCACCGGAAGGCATATTTTTCATTGTCTGTTTCGGTCTTCCGTGCCGAGGCTTTCTTCTGCGTAAGAGCCTGATGGGCAACCGCAAGGCAGAACTGGATGTAGGCCTTGATTTCGCCGGCGTGTAAGGTGCCGTTGAAAAGGCGGAACTCGACGGTTCCTTTGGTGAAGGTGGCATGCAGGTTCAGCCCGTGATAGCGGGTGCTGTTGTAATGATGGTCCCGTCCGTAAGGCGCTTCCTGATACCAGAGATCGGCGATGCCGTCCAGTGTGTCCGGCTTTTTCCGGTTGAGATCCTTCAGGAACGTGGTATTCGTCTTCCGGCAGTACCGCCTTTCCCGCGAGGGGTTGATCTGGAGAGCGCGGTAAATCATGTCTTCCTTGCTCGCCATGATGTTCACCAGATTCCGCAGGGTCTTTGCCGTGAACCGTTCGGCTCCGACGTGGATGTGGATGCCGCAGGACTTGTTGGCGAAGGCTCCGGCCTTGCGGAGCGTCCGCACCAGTTCCTGCAGCTTCGGAATATCTTCGTAGGAAAGGATGGGGCTGACCACTTCCGTGCGGTAGCTGGCGGAAGCGTCCATGATTTCGCCGTTCACCTTTTTTTGCGAGATCAGGCTGGAGTCGTTCATGGCTTTCCATTTCCGTCCCCTGTCATCCTTTGCGGTGTAGGTATCGTAGGCTCCGCCTTCATGCCTGCTTTCTGTTCCGAAGAAGCGGGCCATGAGGCTGGCCGCCCGGTTTCTTGTAATCCCTGTCATTTCCATTTCGATTCCAAAGTGCAGTGTTTTCATAATTATCTCTGTCCTTTCTATGTGTGCGTGTGTTCTTTCGGTACACTATATATCACTCTAAAGGCACATAATAGCAAGTCATTTTGAGAATAATCATGAATTAAATTGAGAATTTATGTGTCCTGATTCCGGCGTTCCTTCTGCCGTTCGGCATGGGCGTGAGCTTCCGCTTCTGTGCTGAAAGCGCTCCATCCATTCAGCCCTTTCAGCAGGGCCATGCGTGATTCGTGGCTGGCTTTGGTTCCCATGCCGATGCGCAGGAGCCACATCCGCAGATAATACTTCTCGTTTTCTGGTCGCCGGGTTGAAGGATTGATCCGTTTCGCCTTTTTCGCCGCGCTGACCATGAAGGCCGCCAGTTCAATCAGGGCGCGGTTCTTCACGGCGTTGTCTGTTGTGGCAAAAAAGAATGTCACCGTGTCTGCGGTAATCAGGAATCCCCGACCTTCCTTGCTGTAGTTCTGGTAGACCGCAAAGAAGGAAGTCCTGTCTGTCACAGGCTCATCTTTCAGGTCTTCAATCAGCCTGTCCGGCACATGGATGTTTTCATTTTCTGCGGCGCGGTTCAGCAGGTACTGCTGGGCATGGAGCATGAAGACCAGATTGCGGAGCTGCGCCCCGTTCATGCCATCAAGGGGAACCTTAATTTCCATCATATCCGGATTCATTTCCTGTTCAGGTCCTTCGTCCTGCTGTGGTCGGGGTTTCTGCACCGCTTCCGGCCGCGGAAGGATGCCTTCCCGCTGAAGGAAACCAATCATGGCGGCTTCTGTCTTTCCATCGTCACATTCGATATCGCCGCTGCGAAGGATGCGGAACCCCCGCCCTTCGTAGGCAAAGGCCGGCGTCCCCGTATAGCGGAGCTTTTCGTTATGGTTAAAGGGAATCAGCCTTCTGGCCAGTTCCTTGCGGTCGTTCAGATTCGTCTGGATTGTCATGGTCTATGTACCTCCTTGTTTTGTTAGTACATATATCACTCTGAACGCCAATAATAGCAAGTCATTTCTGCACTTTATTATAGGGAATTTTCTCATTTCCACGCAGTACAAACACACTTTCGCTTCCAGACTGTTCGATGTATCGCTTCACGATAACATCGACGAATTTTTCATCCAGTTCAATGCCATAGCAGATACGGTTCGTCTGCTGGCAAGCCATGAGCGTTGAGCCAGAACCCAGGAACGGGTCCAGGACGATGCAATGGCTCATGGACGAATTCTGGATGGGATAGGCCATCAGAGCCACCGGCTTCATGGTCGGGTGTTCTTTGCTGGCTTTCGGACGGTCATATTCCCAAATGGTCGTCTGCTTACGGTCGGAATACCACTGGTGCTTCCCGTTCAGCTTCCATCCGAACAGGCACGGCTCGTGCTGCCACTGGTAAGGGCTGCGGCCCAGAACCAAGGCGTTCTTCTTCCAGATGCAGCACCCGGACAGATAAAAACCGGCATCCTTGAAAGCCTTGCGGAAATTCAGGCCCTGCGTATCGGCATGGAACACATAGATAGAGGCGTCGGGTTCCATGTTCTGTTCCATGTTTACGAAAGCGCTGAACAGGAACTGGTAGAATTTATCATCCGGCATATTGTCGTTCTTGATTTTCCCAGCCGTTTCTTCTACGTTTACGTTGTACGGTGGATCCGTCAGTACCAGATTGGCTTTCTTCCCGTCCATCAGCCGTGTGTAAGTTTCCGGTAGCGTAGCATCGCCGCAGATAACGCGGTGTTCCCCCAGGAACCAGATGTCACCAGCCTGGGAAAAGGTCGGCTTCTCCAGTTCCTTGTCCACATCGAAGTCATCTTCTTTTACCTTCTTGTTGTGGACTTTTGAAAAGAGCTGTTCCACTTCCGGCGCCTCAAAGCCCGTCAGGTCTACATTGAAATCGACGCTCCGCAAATCAACGATGAGGTTAGCCAAGAGCTGTTCGTTCCAAGCGCCGGTGATTTTGTTGAGCGCGATGTTAAGAGCCTTGACCTTGTGTTCGTCCTCGATATGGACTACCACGCACTGGACGTCTTCATAGCCCAGTTCCTTCAATACGGTCAGGCGCTGATGCCCGCCGATGACGGTCATATCATAGTTGACGATAATAGGTTCCACATAGCCGAACTCCTGGATGGATTTCTTGATTTTTTCGTATTCCTTGTCGCCGGGTTTCAGTTGTTTCCTAGGATTATAGGCCGCAGGCTTCAGTTGGCCGATAGGCAAGACTTTCCATTCCATATCAGATGATTTCATACACCGTTTCCTTTCTGAAAGCCGCAGCAACGGCAGCGCCGTACCCGTTCAGGTGATGCCAGCGGCAGTAATTCCGTACACTGTCCCGTGACAGCTTCGTTTCCCGGGCGATGGCTTTATAGCCTATCCCCTTTTTTCGAAGTTCATGAATTTTATCTCGTTGCCAATCTTTCAAGTTGTTATCCCTTTCTTGGGAGTGTAAAATAGTTTGTGTAAATCGGTATTGCATGAATCTACTTTATGCCCCATACTGGGGTAAACAAAGATAAGGACGGTAACAGAATGGCAAAGTGTAAAACTCCACCAACTACCCCAGGCGAGCAGATTGCTCAGCAAATCCTCAACAACTACGACATCAAGAGCGCGGAAGACGTACAGGACGTCCTGAAGCAGATTTTTGGCCCCATTTTTGAGTCCATGCTCAAAGGTGAGATGGAAAATCATCTCGGCCATAAGAAGCATGAGCGCTCCGAAGACGGTGACAATGTCCGGAACGGCTATTCATCCAAGACGCTCAAGACCTCTCTGGGCGAGGTTCCTATCCGCGTCCCTAGGGATCGCCAGAGTACGTTTGAACCGCAGATCATCAAGAAGCACCAGCGCGACGTTTCGTCCATCGAGGGCAAGGTACTGGCGATGTATGCCCGTGGCATGAGCCAACGCGACATCGCTGCAACCATCGAAGACATCTACGGCTTCCAGATGTCACATGAACAGATCTCCACCATCACAGGCTGCGTCATGGAAGAGGTCGAGGCATGGCGGAATCGTCCGCTCCAGTCGTTCTATCCATTTGCTTTCGTCGACTGCATCTACGTATCGCTGCGCACGGAGTATGGCGTCCAGCAGGTGGCCGTCTATGTCATGCTTGCCTATGACGTCAACGGCTGCAAGGATGTCCTTGGCCTCTGGATCAACGAGACGGAGAGCAAGCATGCCTGGATGCAGATCTTCGACGAGCTGCGGGCTCGCGGCGTTAAGGATCTTGGCATCCTGTCCATGGATGGCGTGAGCGGATTGGAGGAAGGCGCCAAGGCTGTATTCCCGCATGCCACGGTTCAGCGCTGCATCGTACACCTCATCCGCAATTCCATCCGCTACATCCCACGCAAGCAGTGGAGTGCATTCACGAAGCAGCTGAAGCTCATCTATGGTGCCATCAACGTCAAGCAGGCCCGTCAGGAATTCGAGAAGTTCAAGACCGACTGGCAGGCTTATCCAGGCGCGGTCAGCGTATGGGAAAACAATTTCTCACACGTCGAGCAGCTCTATAACTATGGCAGTGCCGTGCGCAAGATCATGTACACGACCAATGCCATCGAGAGCGTCAACTCTAGCTTCCGCAAGGTGACCAAGAAAGGCGCTTTCCCCAACGAGGATGCAGTCTTCAAGATTTTCTACCTACGCATCCAAGAGCTCTATAAAAAATGGAAGGGTCGTCACGTCGCAAACTGGGCGATGGTCCGGAACCAGCTGCTCATGGACGACAGGATGTCTCAGCTTATGCAGCAATACGATGTTGCTTATTGAATCGATTTACACAAAACTCTTGACACACCCCCTTTCTTCATGAAAACATCGTCACTGTAATATCTTATGATTAAATTTTATGATATACTTATTACAGTAATAATAATTATCTTATAGGAGGTAATGTGATGGGAGCAATTAAGAAACTTTTAATTTTATTTATAGTAGTAGGCTGTTTTGCGTTTACTGGATGTGGAAATGAACCCAAACAACCACCAAAAGATGAAGTGACACAACGAATTGAGGCTGAGTTCGAAAGTTTCAACAAAGTATATCATAAATATTCAGGTGTTGATTCGTTTGAAGTTAAAGATTTATATGAAAGTAACAGAAATCCAGATTATGCAAAGGTACAAGACTTAATCCACAAAACCATTCAGACTGCGGATAAAAACATACAAGAATTAAATAACCTTAAAGCAAATACACCTAAAGAAATGTTAGATTTACCAAATGTTGGTACGAAACTTGATTATAGTATAGAAATTGCAGAAGAACAAAAAAAATTAGCAGAAGCTGTTAGAAATCGTGATACTGCTGCATTTGATGAAGCTTACAATAACATATTAAATTTAGAAACTTCGATTAAAAAATTCGAGCATTATGATGATAGATATTTAAAAGATGCTATTGCTGATGCAAAAGGTAAACCAAGATAAAGATATTAACAATAATGACCTAGAGCAATAAAATATAAAGAAAACTCTTTCCATATAGCTTAGAAAAAGTTTTCTTTATGCACAAAAAGGTCTGAGCATCAAATCCAACACCCCGAATATATAAATGTTCTGCCGGTATCCCCCCTATGGAATTTCGCGTTTTTTCACGTTTGAGGGGGCGGCGGTCATGGACGGAAGGGCTGCAGAGATTTGCATCCCCCCCGCCCTACGGACGGATTCAGTACTTGTACTCGATGTTCCGGTCTTCGGTCATCGTCTTATGGTCATGGCAGCTCTTGCAAAGGGGCTGCCAGTTCGTTTCGTCCCAGAACAGTTTCGCATCACCGCGATGCGGTTTGATATGGTCAACGACCGTTGCCGGGACGAGACGGCCTTTTGCTTCGCAGCGAATGCACCAGGGATGACGTTTCAGGAAAAACTTCCTGGCCTTCTGCCACTCCCATCCGTAGCCACGTGTTTCTGCATCAGCCCGTTCCCCCTGGCACCGTTGTTCATGTTCGTCACAATATTTTCTTCCGTATGGCACCCGCTTCGGACATCCCGGATACTTGCACGGTGTCTGCGGTCTTCTTGGCATACTCTGCTTCCTTTCCCTACTGAAACCTGTTATACTAAGATTACAAGAACGGTCTGACTTGTCAGTGACAGGAGTACTCCCACTGCAACTCCCGCGTTCTTCAGGCAAAGGATGTGTTGTCGGCGGAAAAGCCGAGGTCTGCTGCAGAAGATTTTGGCCCCGAGATACCATCACAACCTTTACCGCTAAGAGAGCCCGTCTATGGCCAGAATGCCGCTGCTGTTTTCAGTAGCTTGCGCTGGATGTTACTGACGGGTTCTCTTTTTTTTGCATCAAAAAAGGACCGATGGCTTCAAGCCTCGGTCCTTCATTCTTTCTTGCTGATTATAGTATATCTTACAGAAGCCAGTGACATCAAGTGCTGTTTAGGTGACATTTAGTGACATCCGGCAGGAATTTCGATGTGTTTCAAGGCCTCGTCATGCAGACGGTACACCTGGCGAACGTGGAGTCCGATGGCATCGGCAATGGACGCCCAGTCTTTGAAGGCCAGATAGCGGAGTTCCAGGACAACCCGTTCCCGGTCATCCGGCACCCGGCTGACAGCCTTCATGATGTCTGCCTTGAGTTCTATCAGATGGTCGATGTCCTCATCCACTTCGTTTTCCATATCCATCATGCGAGTGATAGTTTTTTCCAGCCGGTGCGGGTCTGGCGTTCCGCTCGGCGGCACCGGGCTGATTGTCGATGACGCCTTGATGGCCAGCTGCCGCAAGGCAGATACTTGTTCCAGCTTGCTGTCTATCTGGATATTGATATTTCGTGCCCGTTCCAGGTACGCTTTTACTTCCATACGTTTTTCTTCTCCTTCTGTTTGCCGCTTCATAGTATACCCCCGTTTCCCGGTTCCATCATCCCCAGGTCAGCCTTCACCGCGTCGATCAGTGCGGCCTGGGTTCCGTCTTTATGTTCCAATACTTTCAGAATGCGCTCATCAATCGTGCCTTTGGCCACGATGTGCTGTATGATGACCGTACGGCTCTTCTGCCCCTGCCTCCAAAGCCGAGCGTTGGTTTGCTGATACAATTCCAGGCTCCAGGTCAGGCCGAACCATATCAGGATAGAGCCGCCCTGCTGCAGGTTCAGCCCATGTCCGGCAGAGGCCGGATGAATCAGGGCCACGGGAATCCTGCCGGCATTCCAGTCAGCAAAGTCCTGCGATTCCTTCAGCTCTCTGGCCTCCATGCGCTTCTGGATGCGTTTCTTATCGTGCTTGAACCAGTACACCACCAGGACTGGCTGCCCGTTAGCGCTTTCCACCAGATCTTCCAGGGCATCCAGCTTCCGGTCATGGATATTTACGACGTTCTTGTCGTCTGTATAAATGGCACCGTTCGCCAACTGCGAAAGCTTCAAGGTAAGCGACGCGGCATTGGCGGCTGTGATTTCGCCGCCTGGAAGTTCCAGCACCAGGGATTTCTTCAGTTCATTATACCGTTCCTTTTCTTTCTCGCTCAGGCTGACCTCCTTCGCTACGCTCACCAGCTCCGGCATTTTCAAGTAATCGGTCGCCTTCATGGACACGGTGATGTCGGCAATCTGGTGATAGATGGCTTCTTCCGCTCCCAGCAGGGGTTTGTAGGAATACACCACCATGCCATTGCGCTTATCCGGCTGGAAGTACAGGTTCCGGTACTGGCGAATATATCTCCCCAGCCGCTTTCCCATATCCAGGATGCGGAACTCGGCCCAGAGATCCATCAAACCATTGCCGCTGGGTGTACCTGTAAGCCCGACGATGCGTTTCACCCTGGGACGCAGGGCCTTCATGGCCCGGAACCGCTTCGACTGGTGGTTCTTGAAGCTCGACAGCTCGTCCAGAACGACCATATCGAAATCCAGGCAGCTGTTCTGATACAGCCAGGCTAGGTTCTCCCGGTTCACGATATAGATATCCGCCTCCTGTTGCAAGGCCCGTCTCCGTTCTGACACGCTGCCGACCACGACAGAACAAGTCAAAATTTTCAGGTGATCCCATTTCCGGATTTCTTCCGGCCAAGTATCCCGAGCGACCCGCAATGGCGCTACGACCAGTACATGTTTGATTTCGAAGGAATCGTACATCAAATCGCGGATGGCCGTCAACGTCGTCACTGTCTTGCCAAGTCCCATGTCCAGGAACAGAGCCGTAACCGGATGGGTCTTGATGTAGTCGATGGCATATTTCTGATAATCATGTGGCACGAACTTCATCCGGCACTGCCTCCTTCCATAATGTTATCCAGCATCCCGGAAATATCTTCAACAGCATCCAGGACAAACACACGGAACCCGAGTTTCCTTAGCAGCTTATGCCGTTTCTCCTGAAGCAGTCTGGGCTTTCTGCCTCGGGCCTTCACTTCTACAAATGCCATTTTTCCATCAGGGAAAAGGAGCAGACGGTCCGGCATGCCGCTATAGGATGGCGACACGAATTTCAGTGCCATCCCGCCGCACCGTCTGACTTCCGTCACAAGTTTTTGTTCGATTTCTTTTTCACGCATTGCTATCCCCCCTTTATTTAAAGGGTGCAGGTCTAGAAAGTCTTCACCTAAACCTCTTATATAGGTATATATTTTTTATCCCTTATAGGACTTTTTATAGAGAGGTACACCGACCTGCACCTTTACATTTCAGTCTAAGAAATCCTGTCCTTCTTTCAGCCTCAAGCCATAGACAAGGATTCCTTTTTTTGTCTTCCGGCGGATAAATCCAGCTTTTTCCAAATTGCCATAAAAGTCCGATGTGCTTCTGATGTATTCGCCACTTTGCATACAGATGACCCGGTACTGCTGATACAGTTTCCCGGACTTCTCTGTGAATGACGGATCAATGTCGCAGTGGTCTTCAAGGAATTGTCCCAGCCAGTCATTGTCCTCACGGTATTTTTCCACGGCATCCCGCACGGCTTGGGGCTCATCAATTTTGAAGCCTTTCCGGATTGCCGATTCCGCCCCTTCGATGATCCATTTCATGATGGCAGGCCCCGCATGATTGAACAGATAATCCGAGTAGTTCTTGATATCGCTTTTCCCGGTAATCTTGGCGTTAAACGGGATGACAATCAGCCTTCGCCACGTCCCGTCATCATTGGCGGAAACCTTGGGAAGGTAATTGGTATACAGAACCAGGGTATGGGATGGGACGAAATGGAACGGGTCCTTGTATTTCTTCTCCGCCTCGATGGGATCAACCGAACAAATCTGCTTGACCATGCCTGTGTTCAGCCGCTGCCCTTCTTCCAGCTCTGATGCGATGATAAGCCGCTTGCCCTTGAGTTCCGCCATTTCCGGCTTCACATTCCGCTTGCAGCTCATGGTCAGGGCATCCGCGGAAATCTTCCCGGAGTAAGTGCCAAGCACCCTGGCGATGGTGTTCCAGAAAGTGGACTTGCCGTTCGCCCCGCCGCCATAGGCGATAATCATCTGTTCGGCATAGACCCGCCCGACAGCCGCCATCCCGACGATTTCCTGCACATACTGAATCAGTTCCCGGTCATGGCAGAAGAACAGGTCAAGGCTCTCCTGCCAGAGGCCTTCTCCCTTATCGCCCGGCGAGCAGGCCGTGATTTTCGTAATGAGGTCGTCCGGGTCATGGGGATGCCCGCCACCTGTTCCCTGCGTAAGGTCATACGTCGCTTCCGGCGTATTCAGCAGCTCCGGGTCATAGTCCAGTTCGGTGACATCCAAGGCGAGCATCGGTTTGGCTGCATTCTGGGTGTTGACGATGTACCGGTAATTGCGGTATTTCATGACGAATTTTTTATAGGCGTCCGCCCCCAGCAGCGCATGAAGCAGGCCGAGTTTTTTCTCTGGCACTTGGTTTGCCAAAGCCTTCCCCCTGGCCCTGACATCGGCTTCCGGAATGCCTATGGCCACCAGCGCTTCTTCCGCCATGCGAATCTTGTCTTCTGCGTCTATCAGCTGGTCATCCATGAAATCTTCAATGATGCCGAGGGCTTTCGGCCTGTCTTCGTACCAATGGTCGCCGATGAATGCGATATAGTCCGTCGCGCTCGTATAACGGAGCCTTCCCATGCATGCCCTGGCCAGCACTTTTGCCTCGCCGATATCCGAGTAATCGTCCGGCTTTAAAATATAGCCAAACGGGTTGTCATATTCATCTGGCGAGATATAGCCTTCACTGCTTTCGATTTTGTTTTTGAAAAACTTCAGCGCGCTTTTCCAGATTGTCCCCAGTTCCTTATCCGGAAGCGGCGGGTTGCATTGGGCGGCCCGTTCCAGATAGGCTTCATACGCCCTGTCCGTATCGCCGAAACGCTTCAACACCCGGCTTGCGAAATGGGACATCGTGTTGTTGCGGCTGCCTTCCGGGATGGAACCGCCCGTGTACAAAGGCGGTTCCGCCGAGCCTTTGTCATCAGGTTCGGCGTCTGCCAGCGCTTCATCAATGGTACGCTGGCCTTCATGCCAGAATACATCCGCCGGCTTTACGTCCGCGCCGTACAGGAACCGCGCTGCGTCCAAGGCTTTCCCATCAAAGAACGCATACCGTTTCATGCCGGCGCTTTTGAGGGCGGCATACGTCTCCCTGTCCGTGCATTCCGTGATGGGTGCAATCAGATGGAACCTCGGCCTTTCCGCGTATTTCCCCTTGGGCAGCATGTTATGCCGGCTCGGCGAGGCGGCAAAGGCGATATCTGCCAGGTCGCCTTCCGCGAGTGTCTCCGGCGTCACCCATTCATCCGGGTTGTCTGTCTGGTCATTATCGCAATCCCACACAATGGCGTCTGCTGCGATGAAATTGTCGTTGGACCGGTAATTATTTTTATAGGCGGCCGCTACATGGTCATGCGATACAGCCGCAGCCAGGTCTTCCGGCCCGCTGATAACTGCCTTGTGCGGGTACAGGCAGTTCGTTTCGTTTCCTGTGCAGTCCGCTGTGTATAAGGTGAATTTCATATACGTTCCTCCTTGCAGTTCTCTGTAAAATAACGGATTCTCTTTCCCTTGCGCTTCGCATAGCCGATTTCCTTTTGCATCCCTTCCGATACCGTATCCCCGAACACCCAGAGTTCCGCACATTTGGACAAAAGGGCGATGTCCATGAACAGGGCCAGCTCCCGTTCCGTACTTTCGTCCATGAACTGCGGCAGGAACAAGTGGGGCGCCATGGGGATGCAGCCCCGGTCCTTTGCATAGCGGCAATACTCCCTGGCCTTCTGTACATTGGCCGCGGTATCTCCCGCGTAGGGCGAACAGATATAGACCACCGGACGGAACGGGAACCTTGGCGGTTCCACGTTCCGGATGGCTTCATACGCGGTGGGGTCAGCATAATGCTCGGCGTTACGCTTCAGGCTTTCCATGCTTCAATTCCATCACTTTCCGTGAGCAGTCCTCGCACATGACGGATGTGCCGAACAGGTCGCCCTTCCCGTCGCCCAGCACTTCCTCCAGATCCACCAGGACTTCCCTGCCGCAGACCGGGCAGCGGCAGAACACATTTTCATCGTTGATTTCGATATTGATTTCCGTTGTATCTCCGATAGTTTCCTTAACATAAAACATTATTGCATTCCTCCTAATTCTGTAAGATAGTAACTCGTGAGCATCTGTTTGCGCTGCTGGAAATCCGGGCAGGAATAGAGCAGGCCGTAATCCAGGTGCTGCAGCCGATCCAGGGCATAAATCTGCTGTGCCGTAAGATAAGGCCGGATGCTCTGCCCTTTCTCGATGCCGTTGGCCAGTCGGAACTGTTTGGCCGACATCCCGAGAACGATGCGGTTCAGCATGTCGCATTCGTTGCTGAAATGGTAAGGCTTCGGGCTTTCATGCAGGCGGCAGATCATATCCGTCAGCATCGGGAATTCCTGCCGGGCAGACAGGAGCGACCGGATGCATTGCTCCATCTCGTTGAAGCGCTGCATATAGAGTTCTTTGAAATGCATTGCCTTGGGACCGGTATACCCCATGACCAGCATAGTGAAGCCATCACGCGTCATCAGGTAACGCGGCAGTTTTCTGCCTCTGGTATCACGATATGTACTGGACTCAAAGTTGGATGCAATGAACGTTTCACTCAATCCAGATTTGGATTCAGTGATTTTTGCGATATCACGCAGCACATGGAAATGCTGTTTACCAAAAATATCAGCGACAAACAGGCTGTCAACCCTTGGCACACCTCCCTGATCAGCAAATACGCCAAGCTCATCTTCCGGAATCAAAAATTTCATAGCGAATCCCGCCTTTCTTAAAATAAATATCCGAGGAAATTCCCTCTGATAGTAAAAGGACAAAATCCGCTACTTTAAGTACCTCCGCTTCAATCTTTTTGATAAAATTCGTACTCATACCCGTCTGCCCGGAGCAATAACCCTTCGGCCCATGGAGGTGTCCGCCCCATCTGCTCGCAGATGGCATCGACGCTGACATTTCTGTTGCACTCGATAATCAGTTCATCATGAACATGGCCAACAATATCACTGCATCGAAGAGTTTGCATGGCATAGCAAAGGATATCCCGGCTGATGCCCTGGACGATGTTTTCCACGAACTTCGGGCCGTAGCTCTCCAACCGTTCCCACTTCTTTGTTGCGCCGATGCCTTCATAGTTGACGGATTCCCCGCCGAAACGGTTCTCACCTATTCTGGGTTTCACATAAGAAAGCCGCCGTCCGCTGGGAAGCTGGATGAACAGCATGCCGCTCTGGTACAGGAAGCGGATGCAGCCCACCCGCATGGGGATGTGTTCTTTGATGGCCGTCTTCACGGCGGCATCTACCTGCCACCAGAAATCGACGATATGCGGATTGGCTGAACGCCAGGACTGCACTAAAGGATACAGTTCATCTTCCGAAAGCCCCATGTCCATGGCACCCATCGCCTTCAACGCACCGACAGAGCCGCCATAGCCAAGGGCCAGTTCTGCGATTTTCCCTTTCTGCCGAAGATGGCCATTGATACCATGTTTTTCCACGGGAACACCGAACATGGAGCTAGCCGAGGCGCAGTAGATATCGCCATTTCGAGCAAAAACGTCTGAACGCCATGTTTCTCCTGCCAGCCACGACAGTACTCTGGCTTCAATCGCTGAAAAGTCCGATACGACAAACTTCATACCTTGCCGTGGTATAAAGGCGGTGCGGATGAGTTGGGAAAGGACATCGGGAATAGAGTCATACAGAAGTTCCAAAGCTTCATAATTTCCCTGACGCACCAAGTCTCGGGCTTCCGAGAGGTCCGGCAGATGATTCTGGGGCAGATTCTGCAGCTGGATGTGTCGGCCGGCAAACCGCCCGGTTCGGTTGGCCCCATAGAACTGGAACATGCCTCTCGCCCTTCCGTCCTTGCAGGCTGTCATCTCCATTGCCTGGTATTTCCGAACTGAGGACTTTGCCAGTTTCTGCCGGAGCAAAAGCACACTGCGCAGCGGCTCGGCTGCCGTTTTCAAAAGTTCCTGCACGTTCTTCTTCCCAAGGGAATCCGTCTTCATGCCGTGTTCTTCGAGCCACCCGAGCATCTGGGTGACGGAATTGGGGTTCTCAAGACCAGTCCTTTCCTTTAGTTCGTCCATCAAGGATTCCCGGCTTCGGGCATCTATGGCTACGGCCTGAGCGACCAGCGTCCTGTCGATGGCGATGCCTCGGTCGTTGATTTCCTGGTCCAGATGGTATTCGTCCCATACACTTTCTGGTACAGGGTAGTTCTTCAGCCGTTCCTGGATGGCCATTTCTACTTCCACATCCCGTTTGTTGTAGGACTTGAACAATGTCCACTTGTCCGGCGCATGCTGCGGAAGATTCCTCGTCCTGCCGCCATTCGACTTAGTTTCCTTGCAAGGAACACAGAAATAACGGATCAGGTCTCTGCCTTCCTTCATCTTCTGGCTGTCCAGCTTCAGCACGGCCCCGGCTCCTTCCAGCGACAGCGGAAGGCCCATATAAGCCGACCAGACCATAGAGCATTTCCATCCTGCCGGGTTAAGGAATCTGGCGCATTCCCGGGAAAGAGGATGATGGTCATGGAACGGGTCCAGACTCATCCCCAGGTCAATCAGGTACCGCGACAGGCAAACCCGTTCGAAGCTGGCATTGAAGGCCCACTTGGTAATGGATTCATCCGTCAGCGCATCCAGAATTTCATCCGGGATGCTTTCTCCCTGTGCCAGATCGACCACCTGCACTTCGCCGCCGTCCACGGCATAGCCGAAGATAAGAATCTCAAAGGCTGGCGACTCTGCATACTTGTATACGCCGCACCTGGCCAGATTGACATCACTGTAGCTTTCAATATCGATACTAATGGTTTTCATGGATTTCACCTCGAGTAAAAAGGTGGCAGGAGCCATCCTGCCACCCCAAACACATTCACTTCATTCGTTAGTCAAGGAAATCATCATCGTCAGCTGTAGCAAAATCATCTTCTGCACGGGGCTTGCCACCGAGGGGTTCGCCATCACGGATTTTCTGCAGATTGTTCAGTCCGCAAGCAATGCCTTTATTGCCGTTGCTGTTAAAGGCATAGAAGTTGATGGACGCACGGCCATAGACGCCGGAGTAGACTTCAGAGCGTTCCAGGATATGCTGGCAGTCGGCATCGACGATGCCCGGCTTGGTAGCCGAATTGGCATTGACGAAGAAGCTGTCTTTATAGGCGTCATCGCCCGGGCGTTCCAGGTCGCCGTCACGGAGCGGCGTCTTGATGGCTTCGAGAGCCGGTACAGTGCGGCCATTGCCCTTGAGCTTGCTTTCGCCTTCTTCGTAAGCAGCCTTGATGGCAGCTCGGACGCTTTCGACCGTTTCCGTATCGGACTTCGGAATGATGAGAGATACACTATACTTCGGCGTACCACCATTGATAGACTTCGGGTCCCAAACATTTGCATAAGACCAGCGGGTATTGACTCCTGTGATTACCTTACAAGGATTAGTAAATTTTTTTGTCATGATAAATTCCTCCTAATTTTCAATATTGAAATCGTCTGCCGCGGTGTGCATGGCCGGGCGTTTATCCGATTCCGGCACCAAGACTGGCTTGCCCTGCGGCTTTTCAACTAAATCTGACAACAATTCTTCGAACCGCTTCTTGCCAAGTTGTTTCGTCATCGCCGTAATGCCGAGCAGCTTTTTTTCATACGGGTCGAAGCCTGCTTCTTCTACTTTGGCGGCAACGGCGTCTTCGCTGACGTACCGACGGTTCGACCGGCCTTCGACCAATTTCCAACCGGCCCACTGCTTGCCGGAAAGGGCTTGATGCAGGGCGTAATCTTTGACGTCGCCGGCCCAGTTCACCAAGTCATCGGCCTTGGCCAGGACGGCTTCGATTTCTTCATCCTGAAGCGTGGACGGGACGGCGAAATCATACTGAGCCAGTTCCAGGTTATATTCAGCCCTCTTGCGGCATGTCGCCTTGATTTTGCAGAAACGGCAATGGTCGCCAGCCTTGTACTCCCCTTCGCCTTTGGCCGCCAGTTCCGCGGCGGGCTTCAACACCGTTTCGGCCCACTGGAGCAGCTTTTCTTTGCTCATGGTGCAGGTACTGACGTTGTCCCGGCGGGGCTGGAAGATGGTCATGGACACCTGGTGGATATCATAGATGCCATCGAACAAGTTCAGTGCGCCGAGGGCATAGCACATCATTTGCGGATTCTTCTCGGCATCCACCAGGACTCCCAGGCCGTTCTTGTAATCGATGACCGTCAGGGTATCGTCGGCCACGATGAGGCAGTCGCCTGTTCCGAACCCGCCAGGAACCCACTTGGAAAAGTCCAGCTGCTGTTCAATCATAATCAGCGGGTCCTTGCAGGATGCTTTGGCCGCTGCCAGACATTCCATAACGAACTGCGCATATTCATCAGTGCATTCCGCCATCTCCTCATCAAAGTACGTCAGGGATTTCGTCGGGTCTTCCATCTTCTGCCCCAGAGCTGTCTTCACCTTGAATTCGCAGAGCGTATGGGCATCTGTTCCCTGGCGGGCGAATTCACTGGAGGTATCCGGCAAATTGGCACATTCCTGGGCGGACGGCGGGCAGGCCAACCATCGGTAGCAGGAAGATGCGGACAGCATCGCGTGTTTACCCGGCATGACCGATCACCTCTAGCTCCTTTAGGAACGCTTCATACTGTGCCGCATCAATGCCGGACAGCTTGTCCGCCCCATACTTCTGGATGAGGCTGCGGACTTCTGCTGTGAATCCCTTGCGAGCCTTGTCGGCAGCAACTTTACGGACATCTTCCAGGGTCAGCGGCTCTTCAGCCTTCTCAGATTTTGCTTCTGAAGCTGGCGGATTATCTTCTTTCACCGCCATGGCTTCGGAAATCTTCAGCAGCGCCTTTCCGCAATCGGTCAGGGCTGCTGCCAGTTTCTGCAATTCATCGTTTGTCATACGGATTGACTCCTTTCACATGTCTTTGCATCGATAAGAGATGGATGTTCCTGGCGATACTGCGGGTCGTGGCGCTGATGGCCATCAGCACTGCCGCCAGTTCCCGGTTCAGCTTTTGCTGCTGAGCCAGTTTCTCAGGTGTCTGTGTGTGAATCATCTGTCTGCCTCCTTCCTGAAGAGCTTCTTCGTTCGCCCTTCACCAGTAATAGGACAACCGCGTTATCGTTAAGTACCGATTTCAAAAAAAAATCCGGCCACTTTTTTTTGCAGCCGGATTTTTCCCCATTTAACGGAAGTCTTCGAGGTGTTCCTTTAGGAGTGCATAGAGCTTATGTTTGCGCTTGTTCACCGCTTTCTGGCTCAAGCCGACGGCCTTCCCGGTCGCCGCTTCGCTGGAACCATCGGCAAGCATTAGCAGGATAGTCCGATTGATGTCCTGCAGGGCTGCCAGTTCTTGGCGCAGCGCTGCCAGCAACTCTTCCTTCAGAATTGTTTCTTCTAAGTTGAAGTCATCAGGCACCTCCAGCTCGTAGTCATCCCGCACCTTGTCCGCCGATACCTCATCGGTGCCATGTCTTTGTTGGCGTTTATCTTCCCGCCAGAGCGGACGCATGTATTCATAGTACTGTTCTTTGGTAGCCGGGATGAGGATAGCACGAACCATCCGATTGCCAATTTTCCACCATCGAATCGCGCAGTTTTTGTACTCTTCGGTGATGATTGTTTCTGACGTGACTTCCAAGGGAATAAAATACTTTTTACTATCTTTTGTCGGTACATTTGCCATTAGTGGGCTCCTTCACATAACTTGAAGCGAAGACCCACACAGGCAGCCTGTTGTAATTGACCATAGATGCAATCTCCGCTTCTAATGGCCAACCATCCCAGTAGGCTGACGTATGAAATTATCAAATCGGCTCGCCGCTCTGGGCACCCTTGCGTCCAAAGGTGAACATTGAGCCGGTTTTAAAAAATTGTTATACTAAACATACGAGGAAATTAGAATAACTTCCTTGCCTAAATAGTAGCAAATTGGACTGCTGCTGCTGTATCCACTTGTTTCCAAAAGTGGACAGAAATGGACACTTCCCAACAAGGAGAATCATCAATGAATTCAGAACTAAGCGAACTTCTAAAAATTCTAAAAAATTACATCGGAGACAAACCGTCAATCCAAGAATTCATAGGTTATTTTTTTAGTCTGCTTATAGATAAGGCAGGCTTAACTAATGATGAACGTCTCGACGAACGTCTCGACGAGATAACACTTGCCCGAAAACAGAACAAATCTACTGCTAATAAAATATTTAGTGGTAGCCGCCCAATTCCAAAGAAAATAGCCCGCTTTATAAATGCGCATTTTACCCAAACCAATTTGATTGATGAATTATATAAAATCCCCGATGATGCAAAAACGGCGTTGATAGAGACTATAAATAAATCTAAGACAATTAAACTGACATGTACTGAAGATGATGTAGATGAAAAAATAGCCTCCAAAATCCAAGAACTCATACAAAATCCTCTCATTTCAACGACCTCCTCAAAAAAGAAAACAACTAAGTTAAAACCGTATACTAAAAAGAAAGAGTCTAATTCAAAACAACGGCCTCAAACTGATTCAGAGTTACTTTCTGCATTAATACATGACTTTAATAAATATTTAAAATTCTGTATTGATACTGACTTGAGAATCACTCCTATGCCATTTGATTACCCATCTGATGTAGAACTTCTTGTTAACAAATGGAAACATCACGACTGGGACTTCAAAGATACACGATTGACAAAACTTAAAAATGATATCGTCCAACAATTGGATTCGTATTTTACGTATTGGTCGTGTCATCTTTTTTACGATCCTTCCAAAAATCTTGACTATTTTATATATCCGCACCCTTCATATCCGCAGTCCGAGGCCGAAAAAGCTGCACTGGATGAAAAAATAAAGGCTGATATGATAACGTCTGATAAGCTACATGCCCAATTATGCTGCTTTGTAAAAGCCAATAACCTATCTATATAAATAAAAAAAGAGCTATCTATATGACCTTTTGGTCAATATAGATAGCTTCTTTTGCAGTTCCGTACATAATGTAGGACTATCAGGTAACTTCTATTTTATTAAATTCATGTCTTTAACAGCATCAACTTGTATTACAACATCGTCCCAAGGGATCAAGATCAGCTCATTCTTGCTTGTTTTCACTTCTAGCATTACCTTTTTCCCCTCAACAATAGCATCAAAAACGCGTTGCCCATTACATATGAAATTAAAGTTTATTTGACTCTTGTTTTATATCCATAATACAGCATTGACGATAAAAAGCTATCGTTACTTCCGTATTCGTATTGTTCTTTCGCCAGCCTTCGTACCTCACCATATTCTCCTCTATTTTTAGGCATAAAAAAATACCAGCAAATTGCCGGTACTATCAAATCCCAGTAAATATGTACGTTTAGCCTATGCACACCATTTAAAATATTGTATCAATCCCGAGCATCTTTGCTCATAACAGGAATATGTAGCATCTTTAATCTGGTCTTCTACGGGGTAGAAAGCTAAATCGGCCATGAGTTCGACGACATCGCGGGGCGTCCAGTGTTCCCCAGCTTCTTCGTTGTTTTCTTCGTTGAAACGGCGGATGAGTTCCTCGAAAATAGTCCCCATGCCATGATTGTCCAGACCTGGAAGCTTTCCGGGCTTAGGGCTCAAGTTAATATCGGGTGACGTGAATTTTTCAATGACCGCCCCCAGGATATCAGCATCGACCATGGTCCGGATCTGGTCGCGGAACTTGAATTTATCCAGGATTTCCTGGACGTTCGGCGAAAAGCCGTCGAGATAGGCCTTGAAGTCTGCTTCCAAGGTCTGTTTCTTACCCCTGCTGGTCAGGTCCTTCAACAGGAACGGCGAAGCGTTACAAAAAGCCTGACCTGCTGCATTGCACAGTGCCGGCCACTGGTTGTCGATGTGCGCTGCATCCAGCTGCTCTTTCATGGTGAGCACGGTTTTCTTGGTTCCTTCCAGCATAGCGTCGAGACGGCGGATGACCGTCATGGGCAGGATAACGTCCCGGTACTTGCCCCGCACGTATACATCTCGCAGGCAGTCGTCTGCGATGCCCCATATAAAACTGACAATCGAATTATATTCCTGATTATCCATTCCATTTCCTCCATCCCGCCATCTTTCCAGCGGCTATTTATTGTATATGGCATAATGCCCATGATTATTCTGATACATTGATTGTATCATGATAACTGCGACAGAGCAATTTTCCCTAAGAGTAGCACAAAAAAGAGCTATCGCACGTGCGACAGCTCCATATTTTTGTCAGTCCCTCAATTCGGCCAGCCTGACGCGCAATTTTGCCAGGCCCCGTTTGGCCGTCCGCCGGATGAGGCTTTCGTCCCGATGGTAGATGCGGCCTATTTTAGTTTGGGAGCTGACGCCCCCGCCGGTCGCAGAACGCAGTTCGCCATTCGCCAAACCATGTCACATGGTCCAAATAGACTATAGTCGACTGTTCGCAACGGGCTACCCAGCCACTGCTGTCTGTTTTGACGGCCGTAGCGACGTCCCGCACGAATCCTGTATGCAGCCGGAATTTATAACTAATGGCATACGGTCGTAATACAATAATGAATTTGTTACAGCGTAGCCGCATCCGTAGGGTCCGCCCAAATTCTTTTTGACCTTCGAGTACAAGCGATGGCCAGAACGGATAGCAACAGCGGGCGGCCCGCTACGCGCTGAGGGCTTCCCGAAGCGTCGTTGTCAGTTTGAGTCTGTCGCGGCGGAACGCCACTTCTGATTCCGAAAAAAAGCCGCGGCTCCTCTCCCTTCTCTCTTCTTTATAGGTAACGCGTTACAGAGGCACGGGAAGCAAAAAAAAGCGGCTGTCGCATTAAGCCAAAAATGCATAATGCAACAGCCGCTTCCGGGATATGTACGATTTCCCGACCTACTTGCCAGAAAAATTGTCCCAATTCCTAACGGGTCGCCCACGTGGCGTCCCCTACTATCCTAAAAATACTCTGCAGATTACAAATGCTATCCTACCACGCCGCAGGCAGCCAGCCGCAGAGGCTGAGGATGGCATAGACGCCGGCACTGGCAAAGAGGAGGACGACCAGGGTCTGCATGATGGGATGGGCGATCCAGCCGCATTGCCAACACGGTTTCTTGTCGCCGTGTTTCCGGGAACTGCGCAGCATGAAGACGGGCAGGATGGACATGATGATGCCGCCGAAGGTGCCGGCGCTGAAGATGGCGTTGACAAAGCCGACGAGGCCGCTGTAGGCCAGGAGGACCGGCGGGATGACGATGAAGGCCAGGCAGGCCGCCCGCGTGCGGATGTCCGTTTCCGACTTGAAGCCCAGGCGGTCGATCATGTTGGTCAGGAAGCTTTCAGCAATGGCCCAGAACGACGTCAGCATGGCGCAGAAGGCAAAGGCATTGACGATGACGAAGAAGACCGGCGATCCCAGGGCGCGGCCCCAGGACAAGGATGCGACTTCCGAAATTTCATCGACGGGCAGCATGAGGAAGACGGCCAGCGGGACCAGGGCCAGGATGACGAAGGAAATGCCGGCCCCGGCCAGGATGGACGGGACGAGTTTCCCCGGTTCGTGCGTGAAGCCCCGGGAAATTTCCGGTACGATGTACTGGACGGCGTAACAGAAGACGGCAATGTTGAAGACCGGCACGGCATACATCCAGTGGGTATAGAGGATATCTGCGACAGGTACGCGGGCCGAAAAAAGTGACGCGCCGACGAGGAGAATAAGCATGGCCGTCATACCTGAACTCAAATATTTCTCTGCTACCCCGGTTGCCTTGAGGCCCAGCCAGACGACGCTCGTCGCCCCGAGGGCAAAGAGGCAGCTGGCCATTTCCAGGGAAATGCCGAAGAATTCGCTCAATATCTTGCCGCAGCCGCTGGTATAGGCGATGAGGCTGCAAAACGACGTGGCCCCGACGGAAAAGAAAATCAGCCAGGAACCGATCTTGCCGACGTACTTTTCAGCCAGGCCCGACAGCTGTAAGGGCCTCGTGGTGCGCAGCGTCGCTTCGGCGACATAGAGCATGGAGATGATAGAAAAAAAGCCTGCTACGACAAGCCACGTAAGCAGGACGGGCCAGCCGGCATTGCGACTGGCAAAAGCTAAACCTAAAACACCGGAACCTATGGTAGACCCGACGACCATCATCGTAGCCTCCATAAACGTAAGACGATGTACCTTGAGAGCCGCCTCTTTTTTCGCAGCTCCCGCCGATATAGTGTCCAACTCGTTCACATATTCCATGAAGAAAAAACCTCTTTTCGTGTGAAAATATGTTACCTGATGTCAGCATGTCTTGACCATTATACCATATCAGCATAGGGATGCCAAGAAAAAAAGCCTGCTACCCGGAAAAAAGTAGCAGGAATTGCCTCATCCTATGTCTAAATGATATAATGAGAATGATAAGGAGGGATTTTTATGGCAGACGTAAACGATAAGAAAAAACAAAAGGCCCCCGAAAAAGAGGCAGCTGCAGAAAAGGAACTGACTATCCTCCAGCCCGGCGCCGTCCCGGAAGAAGAAGACGACCCGGAAGCGCCCTATCTGGCTTCCGACATGTATCAGCGCATCGTCGCCCTGATCAACAACTTTGAATCGGGCCTGCCCGACGACATGCAGGCCGGCGGGCGCCTGGTATCGGCTGGCGACATCACCTTCAGCATCCAGGACATCGGCTACTGGGACCCGAACATGATCGTCTTCTACGGCGAATTGTCCGACGGCTCGGCGGTCGAACTAGTCCAGCACATTTCCCAGCTCAACTTGCTCCTCGTCGCCGTCCCCCGCCACGACGACATCGAAAAGCCGCGCCGCATCATCGGCTTCAACCGCAAGAACGAACCGGACATTGCTACGGACCCGGAAGACTGACGCCTCAGGCTTTCGGATCATGGCAAAAAAGTCCTGCCGCATGTGCGACAGGACTTTTTTGAGTGATTAGTAGCTAGTGGCTAGTGGTTAGCGGATGGTCTTAAATTTAAAACTATCTTCTACAAACTCCGTACTACAAACTATGAAGAGCAACCTCTCAGTCAGCTTCGCTGACAGCTCTCCTATAAGGAGAGCCCTTGCGGGCCGCCTTTCAGGACGGCCCCTACGAGCCACGAACCACGAGCCACTAAGCTAACTTGTTCTCTTTACTTTGAACCAGGCGGCGTACATGGTCGGCAGGACCAGCAGGGTCAGGACGGTGGCGACGAAGAGGCCGCTGGCGATGGCGACGGCTAGGGGGCCCCAGAAGACGCTCTTCATGAGGGGTATCATGCCCAGGATAGCCGCAGCGGCCGTGAGCATGATGGGCCGGAAGCGCATGACCGCCGAGTCGATGACGGCATGCCATGGGTCTTCGCCGGCAGCCATATGTTTCTGTATCTGGTCCAGGAGAATAATGGAGTTGCGGATAATCATGCCGCCCAGGGCCAGGATGCCCAAATCGGCGACGAAGCCCAGGGATTTCCCGAAGAGGAGCATCCCCCAGGAGACGCCGATGAGTCCCATAGGCGCCGTAATCAGGGCCAGGAACATGAGCGACGGACTGCGCAGCTGGAACATGAGCAGGGTCATGATGATGATGACCATGACCGGTACCGGTACCAGGAGGTACTTCAGGGACTTCTGGCTGTTTTCCAGGGCCCCGTCGACTTCGACGGTATAGCCAAAGGGCATGCTTTCCCGGATATCGGCAATGGAATCGTAGGCTTTCTGCGTCGCATCGTTGGCCGTACCGGACTTGATGCCGCCGTTGATGGTGATGGTCGGTTTCAAATCGCGGCGCCAGATGAGGCCATCTTCGCCTTTATAGGAAATAGTGGCAATCTGTTCCAGCGGCACGTAACCGGCCTGGCCTACGTAGACGGGCAGGCTCTTGATCTTGGCCAGGTCATTGCGGTCGCTGTCCTGGAGGCGCAGCTGGATGCCGATGGTCTTATCGGCCGCATAGTATTGGGCGACCGTCGCCCCGGACAGTTCCGTATACAAGGTCTGGGCAATGTCTTCACCGGAAATGCCCATGGCCCGCAGCTTATTCTGATCCAGGTCGACGTGCATGATCTTATTTTTCTGGTCCCAGTTGAGGAAGACATTTTCCGTATTCGGGTCCTTGGCAATGCGCGCCGCGATCTGCTGGGCATAGGCTTTGACCTTATCCGTATCGTAGCCGGATACGCGCAGCATGATGGGGTAATCCGACGGCGGCCCTAAGGGCACGTTCTTGACGTTGCAGCGGACGTTGGGGAACTTGTCGGCCATTTCCTGTTTGATGGACTGCGTCAATTCTTCCCTCGTCTGCGTATCCTTGGCGACGACGACGAACTGGGCGTAGTTATTGGCCGGCAGGACCGGTTCGATGGTCAGGACGAAACGCGGTGCCCCTTCGCCGACGTAGTACGAATAATCTTTGAGCTTCGCCTGCTGACTGTCCAGATACTGGGCAAAGCGGGATGCTTCCTTCTGCGTGGCCTGCATGGACGAGCCTTCAGGCAGGGTCATTTCGACGATGAGTTCCGGCCGCAGGGAGGGCGGGAAAAATTCCTGGGGAATGAGTTTCATCATGCCGACGGACAAGATGAACATAGCCGCTGTCCCGCCGATGACTAATACCCGGTGGGTCAGGCACCAGGTCAGGACCTTGCGGAAGAAGACGTAGAACCGGCTCTGATACAAGGGCTCCGGCTCTTCGCCTTTGGCCACTTTCGGCTTGATCAGGTAATAGCCGAAGAGCGGTGCCACCATGACCGATACAATCCACGACAGGACCAGGGCCGCCGTGATGACTGGGAACAAATCCTTACAGAATTCCGACGCCGCCCCATCGGCAAAGGCGACGGGGATGAAGCCGGAGCAGGTAATGAGGGTCCCCGTCAGCATGGGCTTGGCCGTCGCCTTGAAGGCATAGCAGGCCGCATCGACGCGGTTCATGCCCTTCTCCAGCTGGACCGTCATCATTTCGACGGCAATGATGGCGTCGTCGACGAGGAGGCCCAGGGCGATGATCAGGGAACCTAAGGAAACCTTATGCAAGTCGATGCCGGCTACTTCCATAACACAGAAGACGCCGGTCAGGACCAGTGGGATACAGAAAGCGACGACCAGGCCCGTCCGCAGTCCCAGGCTGAGGAAGCTGACGACGAGGACGATGATGATGGCTTCACGCAGGGTGTTGGTAAAGTCGCTGATGGACTCTTTGACGACCTGCGGCTGGTCCGATACCTGGTGGATTTCCATGCCGGCCGGCAAATCGGATTTGAAGCTTTCCTGCAACTTCTTCAAGTTTTCGCCGAGCTGGAGGTTATTGCCGCCGCTCTTCATGGACAAGGCGATACCGACGGCAGGCTTGCCATTATAGAACATCTTCGGGTCCGCCGGTTCCGTATAGCGCCGTTCGACCGTGGCGATATCGCCCAGGCGGAAGACGCGGCCATTGGCATTGATGGGCAGGTTGCGGATGGCTTCGACGTCTTCAAAGACACCGGACAGGCGCAGGTAGACGTTGTCCGACTGGGTATCGACCATGCCGGCCGGCGTCATCTGGTTCTGGCCTTTGACGGCATTGGCGATGGTCGTCGGCGCAATCCCCAGTTCGGCCAGTTTGGAATTGGCCACTTCGATGTAGACCTTTTCCGACTGTTCGCCGACGAGTTCGACTTTGCTGACATCGTCGACGGACATCATCATGCGGCGTATCTTTTCCGCTTTCTGACGCAATTCTTCATACGAATAGCCATCGCCGGTGATAGCATAGATAGAACCGTAGACGTCGTCGAAACGGTCGTTGTAATAAGGCCCATAGACGCCTTCGGGCAAATCTTTCTTCATATCTTCCGTCAAATTGCGGACTTCATGCCAGGTGCTGCGGATGCTGTCGCGCGGCGCCTTGTCGTCGAGGTAGACGTAGATGACCGACTGGCCGGGCCGGGAATAACTCTTGATGTAATCCAGGTTCGGCGTATCCTGCAGTTTCTTTTCGATTTTATCCGTCACCTGTTCCTGCATCTGTTCCGCCGTGGCACCGGGCCAGGCGACGGAGACGACCATAGTCCGAACCGTATACGTCGGGTCTTCCATGCGGCCCAGTTTCATGTAGGAAAAGATACCGGCAATGGCGACGAGGATGATGAAGTACCAGACGAGGACGCGGTTGTGAATAGAGACTTCCGATAAATTTCTCATTCATCTTCCCCCTCTACGCGGACTTTCTGTCCTTCACTGAGCATATGGACGCCGGCCGTGACGACGACATCACCGCGGCTGAGGCCCGTGACTTTGACCGTATTATCGCCAAAATCCTGGACCGTCACGTCTTTCAGGGACAAGGTCTTATCCTTGCCGACGACCCAGACCTGGGGCGTGTCGCCGGTCTGATAGATGGCGGCCAGCGGCAGGACGAAGGTATCTTCAGCGGCTGCCTGTTCACTGCCGTTGGCAACCGTAGCCGTCATGCCGAGCTGCATGCCGTCCGGCGGATTGGGCAGGGAAATATTGACCTGGTACGTCCGCGACGCCGCATCGGCCATAGGAGCCACTTCGCGGACGACACCGGCGGTCTGCTGGTTCTGGAGGGCCCAGAAGGTGACGGTCACGTTCTTGCCGACCGGGAAATCAGCCAGTTTATTTTCCGGTACATTGACCTGGACTTCCAGGTCCCCTGAATGGACCAGGGTGACTACAGTCTGGCCGGCAGCGACGACCTGGCCGACTTCCGCCGATACGGCTGAGATGACGCCGTCGGCATCGGCCGTGAGCTGCGTATAGGATAACTGGTTTTCCTGCGCCTGCTGGGCTGCCAAGGCCTGGTTATACTGGGCCGAAGCCTGGTCGTAAGCCGTCTGGTACTGGTCCAGGACGGACGCGCTGATGGCATCCATATCGTATAATTGCTGATAACGGGTTAAATTGGACTGGGCCAGCTGGAGCTGAGCAGCAGCGGCGTCGACCTGGGCCTGGGTCTGATTGACAGCCTGGGCCACGTCTTTCGGGTCGACCGTCATCAGGACGTCTCCGGCATGGACCTGGGAGCCGAGCTGGACGTTGCGGGCCGTAATGCGGCCGCCGGCCTGGAAGGACAAATTACTCTGGTATCGGCCCTTGACCGTCCCCGAATAGGTACCGGCCGTCGTGCCCGCCGTTTCACTGCCGACCTGGATGGCCTTGACCAGCTGGGGCTGTTCGGCCTGCTGGGTCTGCTGGCCGCAGCCTGTCAGGCCCAAGGCCGTCAGGACGGCTATGACGAGGACTGTATATTTCCAATCGCGTTTCATGGCTTCATCTCCTTTGTGGGATTAAGGGCAGCAATATCGGCTTCAGCGGCATTGTCGGCCACTTGATGCATGAGCTGCAACGCCGGCCCCAGCGTCACCTCATCGACGCCCTGGACGAGGACGTCGACCCATTTCCTTAAAATCTCTTCCATCGTATCCTGCAGCTCCCGGGCCTTGGGCGTCAAATAGAGATACTTGTAACGCCGGTCCGTCCCCTGCTGGCGCCGGCTGACGAATCCCTTCGCCTCCAGCGTCTTCAGATTCCGGGCCACCAGGGCTTTGTCGGCCTGCATGACCTGACAGAGCTCATTCTGCCGGCAGCCATCGTGGCTGTACAAACTCAGGAGCGTCACATGTTCCGAATAAGACAAATTCCAAGGACGGCACGCTTCGACCACATAGGCTTGGGAACGCTGGTTGATGACACTGAAATCATGACCAGCCTTCAAATAATCCATGTGCTGCATCCCCTTTTCTTCAGTAATTAGTTGATTTGCTCAACCATTTGTTTCCAGTATAGCAAAAAGAACGGGAAAAAGCAAGGGACGGCCAAAGGCCGTCCCGCAGGCCGCAGCCTAGAGCCGTTCATCGAGTTTTGGGGCTAACGTCCCTACCGGTCGCAGGCCGCATCGTAGGGGACGTCCTGTTAAGGCGTCCCGCGTGAATCCTGTGTACATCCCCGATGACATGCGCGGCAACAGATTCAAACTGACGACATCGCCTCTTTTTGAGTTTTAAGTTTGTAGTTTTTAGTTTGTAGCAAATGGTAAAAAATTTAAGACCAGCTTCTACAAACTCCGTACTACAAACTATAAAGTAAAAGGGGCCTCGCATGATGGCCGAAGCCTTCGTGCGACAGCCCCTACGCATACGGCCGCAGGCCGTGTATTTTTTTCTGGCCTGCCACCCGCGGACTGCGGCCTGCGTCTTTCCTACAAATGTATCCGCCGGCTTACTTTCTTCCCGACGACGGGGATTTTTTCGATATCTTCTGCCGTGAGGGCCCGGAAGACGACGAGGCCGATGAGGTAGACCAGGGCTGCGGCCATGATGGCGGCGATGGTGGCCACGGCGTTGCCGAAGAGGACGAACAAGGCGTGGTGGACGAGCCAGGCCGTGCCGGCCATGGCGGCGCCGGCCAGAAAGAGTTTCCCGATGTAGCCCCACTGGACGCGGTAGGCAATGTATTTACGGGCAAAGTAAAGATTGAGCGCCGTAGCGACGGCCAAATCGGCATTGGTCGCCCAGGCGGCGCCGACTTCGCCCAGCCAGGGAATGGCCGTCAAGTGCCAGCTGAGGATAATCTTGACGACGGCCGCGGCGGCCATGTTGTACAGCGGGACGGCCGTATGGCCCATGCCCTGCAAAAGGCCGCTGGTGATCTGCTGGAGACCGACGAGGAAGACCGAAATGGACAGGACGTAGATGGCCGGCCCCGCTGCCGGCGTCGCATAGAGGAGCCGGGAAATGGGTACGGCCAGGACGGCCAGGCCCAGGCAGGCCGGCACGGTGATGACGTTGGCAATGCGCATGGCCGTGTCGGTCCGGTCGAGGATGACGTCCCGATTCCGCTGGGAAAAGGCAGCCGATACGGCCGGGACGAGGCTCGTCGCCAAGGCGATGGTCAAGATAGCCGGCAGCTGGACCAGGCCGTTGGCCATGCCCGTCAGATAGCCGTAAAGGGCCGTCGCCTGATGGGTGCTGTAGCCAGCTGCTTCCAGACGCAGGGGCACGATGAACAAGTCGATGCTGGCCACGGCCGGCAGGAGCATGTTGGCCGCCGCTACGGGCACGGCCAGGACGATGAGCCGGCGGATGATGCGCCGCGGCGACTGGATGACGAAGACGCCGTCGTCATCGGGCATGGGATGGCGGCTGTGACGGTAATACAGGAAAGCGATGAGCACCAGCCCTGCCGCCGCCCCCGGGACGGCGCCGAAGGCGGCACCGGCAGCGGCCCATTCCAGACCCTTCGGCAAGAGAATCCAGGCCAGGACGAGCATGGTGCAGACCCGGACAAACTGGTCTGCCATCTGGGACAGTGCCGTCGGCGTCATGAGCTGCAGGCCCTGGAAATAGCCGCGGAAACAGCAGGCGATGACCGACAGGCTCAGGGCCGGCGCCAGGACGGCCAGAGCCGGAAAGACCCGGCTATCGCGGACGATGCCCATTTCGACCAGGCCATGGGCGCCAAAAGGCAGGGCCAGGCCGCAGACGACGGCGACGACGGTCATGAAGACCAGGGTCACATGAAAGATACGGCGGACGCCGCTGTAATGGCCTTTGGCCGCTTCCTCAGCGATCATGATGGACACGGCAATGGGAATCCCGGCGCCGATAATGCTCAGGAGCAGGATATAGACGGGATAAGCCATCTGGTACAGGCCGATGCCTTCGCCCCCCAAGAGGCGCGACAAGAAGATACGGTTCAGCCCGCCCAGGATCTTGACGACGATACCGGCCACGGTGAGGACCATGGCGCCCCGTAAAAAGGAGTTCTTACTCAAGGGAATTCCCCTTTCTCAATGATGAAAAGGCCACCAGCAGCGTCTGGATAAAGGCCAGGACGTCGGAAATCCCAGCCAGGGAGACGCGGACCATGACGGGCATGTTGGGCACAAGGCGGAAACGGCGGCGCAGGGACGGTTCCAGTTTGGAAAGGTCGGGTATATCGGCGACGCGCTGCCACTTCAATTCCAGGACGTCTTTCTTCTGAGCGATGAGGACCAATCCTTGGGCCTTGGCGTCGAGGCGCGTTTCCGTGACCTGCAGCAATTTCTCTACGGGCTGGCTGGGCTTGCCGTAGCGGTCGGCCAGTTCCCGGCGCAGGTCGGCCAGTTCTTCTTTCGACGATAAGACGGCCAGGCGCTGGTACATTTCGATTTTCTGGCCGCCATTTTGGATATAGCCGTCGTCGATAAAGGCGTCGACGTGGATTTCCATGACCGTTTCCGGTGGCGGCGGCGCTGCTTCCTTGCCGTTCTGAGCCTTGGCGATGGCATCTTCCAGCATATGGCAGTACATGGCAAAGCCGACGCTGGCGATATTGCCGTGCTGTTCCCGACCCAGGAGGTTGCCGGCGCCGCGGATTTCCAGGTCACGCATGGCAATCTTGAAGCCCGAGCCGAGTTCGGTGAATTCCTTGATGGCCTGCAAGCGTTTTTCGGCGACTTCCGACAGGACCTTGTCGCGGCGGTAGAGGAAATAGGCATAGGCCATGCGATGGCTCCGACCGACGCGGCCGCGCATCTGATAGAGCTGGGACAGGCCGAAGTGGTCGGCGTCGTAAATGATGATGGTATTGGCATTGGCTACGTCCAGGCCGTTTTCGACCAGGCTCGAACAGAGGAGGACGTCGTATTTGCCTTCATAGAAATCGAACATGACCGATTCCAGCAGGCTCCCGGCCATCTGGCCGTGGGCGATGCCGATGGTCACATCCGGCAAGAGGGCCTGGAGTTCGTCTTTCATCTTTTCGATGGTCGCAACGCGGTTGTAGACGAAGAAGACCTGGCCGCCCCGCCGTTTTTCGCGCATAATGGCATCGCTGACGATGCGGGCGTCGTATTCGGTCACATAGGTCTGGACCGGGAAACGGTCTGTCGGCGGCGTTTCGATGACGCACATTTCCCGCAGGTTGACCAGGGACATGTGCAGCGTCCGCGGAATCGGCGTGGCGCTCAGGGACAGGACGTCGATATTGGCTGCCCAGGCCTTCCATTTTTCCTTCTGGGCCACGCCGAAGCGCTGTTCTTCATCGACGACCAGGAGACCCAGGTCCTTGAACTTGACCTTCTTGTTGAGCAGGCTGTGGGTCCCGATGAGGACGTCGATATCGCCGGTCAGGGTCCGGGCCAGGATATCTTTCTTTTCTTTATACGAGCGGAAGCGGTTGAGGACGTCGACGTGGACGCCGAAGGGACCGAAGCGTTCCATAAAGGTCTGGAAATGCTGCTGCGACAAGACCGTCGTCGGCACCAGGACGGCGACCTGCTTGCCAGCTGTGACGGCTTTGAAGATGGCCCGCATGGCCACTTCAGTCTTGCCGAAACCGACGTCGCCGCAGACCAGGCAGTCCATGGGCGTCGGCTTTTCCATGCTGGCCTTGATATCGCGGACGGCTTTCAACTGATCTTCCGTTTCTTCATAAGGAAAGGCTTCTTCAAATTCCTTCTGGAACGGCGTATCCGGCGGAAAGGCATAGCCCTGGACGACTTCCCGCTTGGCATAGAGGGCGACGAGTTTTTCTGCCAGGTCGGTAATGGACTTCTGGACCTTGGCCCGCGTCTTCTGCCAGTCGGAACCGCCCATTTTCTGTAATTTCGGCGTATCCCCTTCGTTACCGATGTAGCGCTGCAACAGGGACAACTGGTCCGTCGGCACGTAGAGGATATCCTTGCCGGCATAGTGGATTTCCAGATAATCCTTGTGGACACCATCCATTTCAATGGTCTTGATACCGATGTAGCGGCCGATGCCGTGGACTTCGTGGACGACGTAATCGCCGGGCTTGAGGTCGGTAAAGACGTTGATTTCCTGGCCTTTGGCGGCATGATGGCGCAGGCGCCGCTTCTGGGTGCCGAAGACATCCCGTTCGGCGACGACGACGATTTTGGCATAAGGCAGCTCGAAGCCGTCGTGGATCTCCCCTTCGACAACGTAGACGCCGCCTGGCGTACTCTGGTCATCATCGTAGTCCCGGAACGGCAGCTCATGCTGCTTCATCCAGGCCTGGAGCGAAGCCCGCCGGTCGCGGCTGTTGATGACGAAGAGGATTGTATTCCCCAGGTCCCGCCAATGGTCCACTTCTTCTTCCAGGAGGTTGAACTGCTTCTGGAAACTGGCCATCATCTTGGCGGCAAAGCTGGCCGACGTGTCTATCATCATATCCGGCACGGACTGGGCCATGAGCGACAAGATGAGCTGCGGCCCCGGGCGCTGGGCTGTGACCAGATTTTTCCAGGACGCCAGGCGGCCCTTATAGTCGTCGGACTCCTTGAGGACCTTCTTCAGGCCTTCGCGGACGCGGTTCGGTTCATCCCAGATGATGACGCCCTGTCCGGCATAGTCCAGGAGCGTATATTTCTCGTCATCCTGGACAGTCAGGGAAATGGGCAGGATGTGGGCCTTTTCCCGCTGGTCCTGGGATTTCTGGCTGTCTGTATCGAACGTGCGCAGGCTGTCCAGTTCGTCGCCGAAGAACTCCAGGCGCAGGGGCTGCGGTTCGTTGACGGC
Organism: Megasphaera sp.; assembly: GCF_047831605.1. Classification (NCBI taxonomy): domain Bacteria; kingdom Bacillati; phylum Bacillota; class Negativicutes; order Veillonellales; family Veillonellaceae; genus Megasphaera; species Megasphaera sp. The sequence goes on from NZ_CP181255.1 coordinate 257,981, forward strand.
ATAGATATCGACGATGTCGCCGCGGACGGAAAAATGACCGCGCCGTTCGACCATGTCGACCCGTTCATAGCCGGCGTCGACGAGGTGCTGCAACAACTCGTCGCGGTCGTAGTCCTGATGGATGGCCACGTCGATAGCGGCGGCATCGATGCGCTGCGGCGCCATGACGTACTGGGCCGCTTCTTCCGGTGCCGCCAGGATCAGGAGCCGGTCACCCTGGCGCAGGCGGCCCAAGGCTTCCATCTGCCGGGCCGTCCGGTCCAGGCTCTTGGCCGTCGTCGTAAAGACGGCCTTGTCGACGACAGGGAAATCCAGGACTGGCAGGTCCGGTACCAAAAAGGCCAGGTCCGCCATCCAGGCCGCAGCCTGTTCCCGCGACGGGACGACGAGGACGGCCTGCCCCGGCTTTTCCGTCAGGGCCTTGGCGACGAGGGCGCTCTTGACGGAACCGCTGAGGCCGTAGATACTATGACAGCCGGGCTGGGAAAACACAGCCACGGCGGAGCGGATATTTTCATCTTGATTCATCCATTGAAAGAATTGCTTCATATCGTTTTTACCTCATGACAAATTGGGGCTGTCGCATGAAGCCCTGGAAAACAAGGCGGTCCATGCGCAGCCCTTATCGTGATTCAACTGCAACTATTTAATTATATCATAGTTCACTGGCCCCTGCCAGTAGCGATTAGAAGACCGACGCGCCCTGCATGATGATGGCTTCCCGTTCTTTCCGGCTCATCTTGAGGAAATTCGTCTTCTTCAGCTTATCTTCATAAGACGAATCCATACCGTTCATCTTCTGGGCGACATCCTTGCGGATCTGCGGTAGCAGGCTGTAGAGGTTGCGGCCCGGGCAGTCCGTACTGTTGACGTCGCGATGGCCTACGATGGTAGACGGACCCGGCACGATGCTGTAGATCTTGCAGATCCAGGCGACCAGTCCTTCCAGGGAGTGGATCTGGGCCGGCGTGGGGATTTCCTTTTCAAAATTGCCCGTCACATTGATGCCGACGGTATGGTAGTTCTGCCCTTCGGCATGAGCACCGACCGTAGCCAGCGGGCGGCCCCGTTCAATGGTCCCGTCTTTGCGGATGACGTAATGGTAACCGATACCGGCCCAGCCGTTGGCCAGATGGGCGCGATGGATAGCCGCTGCCGACGTATCGCCATCGGGGATGCCGACGTGATGGATGACGACCATGTCCGTCTTCGGCCGCAGGAGCAGCGTTTCGCGGAACTGGAAATGCGTTTCCTTGATGGCCATCGGTTCGGCCGGCGCCGCATCGGTCACGGGATTATAGTTGCGCATGACGCCGCGGGCTCCGGCGGGTTTCGCCGACCGCGGGACATTGCCGATGACTGCGGGCTTGGCGGCTGTGCTGGCTGCAGCGGCTGGCTGGGACGATACAGGCGCCGTCTTGCCGGCCTGGTCTTTTTTCGTCTTCCCTGCCTTCTTGGCAGCCTTAGCGGCTTTGGCCTTGGCCCTGGCTACGGCATCCATGTGCTGGTCGACACTGGCGACGCCCGTCGTATAGGCTGCGCCTTCATTGTCGGCAGCACTCGCCAAAGAACCTGTCGTCATGCCCAGGGCCAGACAAAGGGTCAAGGCCAGGGCAGATATCATTTTTTTCGTTTTCACGATACATACACTTCCCCATGTTGTTGTTTGATTTTCTGGCAGAGCCGGTCCCACAGGGCCTGCGGTTCCGGATGGCCGTACGTCCCGAGCCGGATGTGCGGCTTGGCCCGGCCGTGGTAATCGCTGCCCAAGGTCGCCATCAGGCCATAGTTATCGGCAATGCGGCGGTAAAAAGCACTCGTCCCTTCGTCGTGATAGCTGCAATAGGCTTCGATGCCATCGAGGCCCGTAGCGATGAGCTCTTCCGTCAGCGGCCGGTTCTGCTTCATATTGGCACCGGGATGGGCCAGGACGGCGACACCGCCGTGGTCGTGGATGATGGCGACGGCTTTGGCAAAATCCATGAAGGTCATGGGCACGAAAGCCGGGCCTCCCTGGCCGCAGATATCCCAGCCAAAGTTGACGTATGGCGCATCGCTCCGCGCCCCACCCGGCCGGTACGGTGCCAGGACGGGACAATCCGCATTGCGCGGGTCCGCCAGGGCGACGCGGGCGATATGGACGGACGCAACGGCATCGCCGCTGCAGAGCTTCCAGATAGCCGGCCGGTCGAGGACGATGCCCAGGGCTTCGACGGCGTCGAGGACCTTTTCTGAAATCGCCCGGCGCTGGCCGTATACATCCTTTTCAATGGCCGCAAAAACAGGGTCCTCGGCATGGATGCCATAGCCGAGAAGGTGGAAATTCTTCCCTTTATACTGGCAGCTGATTTCGATGCCCGGCACCAGGTTCAAGCCCAGCCGGGCCGCTTCCTGCCGCGCTTCCGGGATAGCCCGGGCCGAATCGTGGTCGGTCACGGCGACGGTCGTCACGCCGGCATCGGCGCATTGGCGCATCAAGTCGGCCGGCTCGAATTGGCCATCCATACTATATTTCGTATGCATATGCAGATCAAGCCATGTTTCCATACATGCACTTCCCTTCTTCAAACATCTTCCCTATTATACTACGCTTCTCCGGCCCCTGCCAGTCATGACAAATCAATTATTCGATTTTTGAATTTTATCGTTTTGAAATCTCTATCACTAATTTTTTAAGTTTTTATTTACATTTTCTAAAATCTTTTCTATAATATCTCCAACGGATGCAAAAAAGTCATTACGACGCATCTATCGACTACCTCATTACAATAAAATATTCATTCAAAGGAGAATCCATTATGACAGAAATGCAGCAGTATGTAGAAGACGTGCTGGCCATCATCCAGCGCCGTGACCCTGAACAGACGGAATTCCAGAACGCAGCCCGCGAAGTACTGACGTCCCTCGTGCCCATGCTGGAAAAGGAACCGAAATATAAACAGCACCACATCCTGGAACGCATCATCGAACCGGAACGCGTCATCATTTTCCGCGTCCCCTGGGAAGATGACAACGGCGTCTTCCACGTCAACCGCGGCTACCGCGTCCAGGCCAACAGCGCCATCGGCCCTTACAAAGGCGGCCTGCGCTTCCACAAGAGCGTCAACCTGAGCATCTTGAAGTTCCTGGCTTTTGAACAGATCTTCAAGAACGCCCTGACCGGCCTTCCCATCGGCGGCGGCAAAGGCGGCTCGGACTTCGACCCGAAAGGCAAATCGGACCGGGAAGTCATGCATTTCTGCCAGAGCTTCATGACCGAACTGTGCCGCCACATCGGCCCCAACATCGACGTACCGGCTGGCGACATCGGCGTCGGCGCCCGTGAAATCGGCTTCCTCTATGGCCAGTACAAACGCATCCAGGACGCTTTCGATGCCGGCGTACTCACAGGCAAAGGCATTGATTACGGCGGAAGCTTCGCCCGTACAGAAGCTACCGGCTATGGTCTCCTCTATTTCGTCAAGGATATGCTGGACAACAAGAACATCGACATCAAAGGCAAGACGGTCATCGTTTCCGGTTCGGGCAACGTCGCCATCTATGCCATCGAAAAAGCCCAGGCCCTGGGTGCCAAGGTCGTCACCTGCTCCGACTCCAGCGGCTATATCTATGACGCCAATGGCATCGACGTCGCAACCGTCAAGGACATCAAAGAAGTCCGCCGCGGCCGCATCAAAGAATACATCGAAACCCATCCGGATGCAGAATACCACGAAAACAGCCGCGATATGTGGAAAATCCCGGCCTTCATCGCCCTCCCCTGCGCTACACAGGGCGAAATCGACCTGGAATCGGCTAAAATCCTCGTCCAGAACGGCGTAAAAGCCATCGGCGAAGGCGCCAACATGCCGTCGACCCTCGACGCTATGGCTTACTTCCAGGAACACGGCGTCCTCTTTGCGCCGGCCAAAGCTGCAAATGCCGGCGGCGTCGCCGTATCGGCCCTGGAAATGGCTCAGAACTCGGAACGCCTGTCCTGGCCCTTTGAAAAAGTCGACGCTACCCTCAAAGACATTATGCGCAACATCTTTGAAGAATCCCGTGACAACGCCGCAAAATACGGCGTCCCCGACAACTACGTCGCCGGTGCCAACATCACGGCCTTCATGAAAGTCGCCGACGTCATGATTGAACAAGGTTTAGTGTAAGATATAGAAAAGGGATTGTCGCACATGCGACAATCCCTTTTTTGCTGTAGGGGACGCCCAGAGAGCGTCCCGCTGTGAATTTTGTGTATTCCCTACCATGCAGCAGTTAGCGGATGGTTAACAATTTAAAACCAGATTATACAAACTATAAAATGAAAAAGGACCCCGCATGATGGCAAAAGCCTTCGTGCGGGGTCCTTTTCACTATTTTTTTGGTGCGCCTAGAAGGATTCGAACCTTCGCACCCGGTTCCGGAGACCGGTGCTCTATCCCCTGAGCTATAGGCGCAAGTAAGTGGTGACCCAGTAGGGATTCGAACCCTAGACCCACAGCTTAGAAGGCTGTTGCTCTATCCAGCTGAGCTACTGAGTCTCAAAAAATGGAGCGGGTGATGGGAATCGAACCCACATAACCAGCTTGGAAGGCTGGCGCTCTACCACTGAGCTACACCCGCATCGGTCGGTAATGGTCGGAGCAGCAGGATTTGAACCTGCGACCCCCTGGTCCCAAGCCAGGTGCGCTACCAAACTGCGCTATGCCCCGCCAACAAAAAACATTATACAAGAAACGAGATGATTTGTCAACGTTTTTTTATAGCCATTGCCAACAAGTCATATTCCGAGTACAATAAAGATAATACGACTTAGGAGGTAATAATATATGCCTAGTGCAATGAGTATTCATTTTGAATCGGACCATCCCTTCATCGCCGTTCCCTTGGAATGTGAAACTATCGAAGATTTGCAGGACCGAATCGACGAAATCTTAAAGAAACCTTACGATATGATTGCCTTTGATGCCGGCTGTTTCAACGGGACCATCAATTTGTCCCAGCTCTGGAACGCCCTGCTGTTCATTGCCCGTGATGCTGAACAGCCGTCGGTCCTCTTCTCGTGCGATAAGAGCAAGCTGCCGGAAATGTACCAGACCGACAACGACTACGCGACGATCCTACGCTTTGCCATCCGTTCGGCCCTCATCGACGCCGTCAAAATCGAAGGCAGCCTCGACGAAGATGACATCGACGACATCGCCGGTCAGGCCGTCGACCTGGGCAGTGTCCCCATCATCGTCATCCGCGCCGACCAGGGCGCCAAAGCCGACGAACTCGTCCAGAAGATGGAAAGCCGCTGGGACCTGGAAGCCAAGACCTTTGAACTGGCTGTCCCCGTCCAGACGAAAGAAGATATCCAGGCCCTGGAAGATGCAGCTAAAGCCTTCCACGAAGCCCATCACGACGCAACGGTCATCCCACATCCTATCGGCAAAATTGCCAAAGAAGCCATGCTCCAGGGCCAGACCTTCGGCGCGCCCCTGCTCTATACGACAGACGGTGAAGAAACGGAAACCCTGCCGACCAGCACGGCCATCCATAAACTGCTCCATCCGGAAGAATAATATAAAAAAGAGCTTGTCGCACGACGACAAGCTCTTTTAAGTTGTTAGTGGCTAGCAGTTAGTTGTTAGTGGATGGCTTTAAATTTAAAGTTTTTCTCTGAAAACTACAAAATCTGTACTACAAACTATAAAGAGAAAGGGACATCGCATGATGGCATAGGCCTTCATGCGATGTCCCTTTTTAGCTGCAAACTATCTTTTACTGTAAATTCTTGGTCAACAGCTGGTTGACGACGCCGGGGTTGGCCCGGCCTTTTGTTTCTTTCATGATCTGGCCGACGAGGAAGCCGATGGCTTTCTTCTTGCCGGCTTTATAGTCGGCGACGGACTGCGGGTTGGCAGCGATGACTTTTTTGACCATGTCTTCCAGGGCACCTGTATCGGTGATCTGGACCAGACCCTGTTCTTTGACGACGACGTCGGCTGCTTTGCCGGACTTCCACATTTCCGGCAGGACTTTCTTGGCGATCTTGCCGGAGATGGTCCCTTTAGCGATGAGTTTCAAGAGGCCAGCCAGGTCAGCCGGTTTGACTGGCGAAGCGGAAATGTCGATGTTTTCTTCGTTCAGTTTCTTGGCGAATTCGCCGAGCATCCAGTTGGCTGCTTCTTTGGCATCGACGCCTTCTTTGACGACGGCTTCAAAGTAATCGGCTGTCTGTTTTTCCAGGGTCAGCAAGTTGGCGTCGTATTCGGACAAGCCCAATTCATCCTGGAAGCGCTGGCAGCGGGCATCGGGCATTTCCGGCAGTTCCTGGCGGACCTGTTCGATGTATTCCGGCGACACTTCGATAGGAATGAGGTCCGGTTCCGGGAAGTAACGGTAATCGCTGTCCCCTTCTTTGACGCGCTGGAGGATGGTAATGCCCTTGGCTTCATCCCAGCCGCGCGTAGCCTGCTGGATCGTACCGCCTTCGTCGAGGATCTGAGCCTGGCGGACGGCTTCGTATTCAATCCCCTTCTGGACGGCGCTGAAGGAGTTGATGTTCTTGATTTCCGTCTTGGTCCCCAATTTATCCGAACCGACGGGACGGACGGAGATATTGGCGTCACAGCGCATACTGCCTTCTTCGAGGCGGCAGTCGGAAACGCCGAGGTACTGCATGATGGAGCGCAGTTTTTCCAGATACGCTCTGGCTTCGGCACCGCTGCGCAGTTCCGGTTCGCCGACGATTTCCAGGAGCGGTACGCCCGTACGGTTATAGTCGACGCTGGTCGAATCAGAGTTGGCAATGCTGCCGCCGCTGTGGACGAGCTTGCCTGCGTCTTCTTCCATATGGATACGGGTCAAATGGATGCGGCGCTGTTTGCCGTCGACGTCGATATCGATGTAGCCACCTTTGCAAATCGGCAGGTCGAACTGGGACGTCTGGAAGTTCTTCGGCAAATCGGGATAGTAGTAGTTCTTGCGGTCGAATTTGCTGAACGGCAGGATGTCGCAATGCAGGGCCAGGCCGGCTTTGACGGCATAATGCAATACTTCTTTATTGAGTACGGGCAGGACGCCGGGCAGGCCTAAGCAGACCGGGCAGACGTGGGTATTCGGTTCGGCGCCGAATTCCGTGCTGCAGCCGCAGAAAATCTTGGTTTTCGTTTTTAATTCGACATGGACTTCCAAGCCGATAACGGATTCGTATTTCATTAAAGTTCAACCTCCCCCATGGGCGACGGCTTGCGAAGGTCCGTCCGATTCTGTTCAAACGTATAGGCCACGCGAAGCAGCGTTGCTTCGTCCAGGGCCTTGCCGATGAGCTGCATGCCGATGGGCAGGCCGTTCTTATAGCCGCAGGGAATGCTGAGGCCCGGCAGGCCGGCCAGGTTCAACGTGACCGTGCAGACGTCGCCGAGGTACATAGCCAGCGGATTGTCGCTGTTCTGGCCGATTTTGAAGGCCGTATCCGGTGCCGTCGGCGTGAGCAGGACGTCGCATTTCTTCAGGGCTTCGTCGTAGTCCTGTTTGATCAGAGTACGGACTTTCATGGCCCGCAGATAATAAGCGTCGTAATAGCCCGAGCTGAGGACGTAGGTCCCGAGGAGGATACGGCGTTTGACTTCGTCGCCAAAGCCTTTCGTACGGGTCTTGATGTACATGTCGACGATATCCTTGCCGTCGACGCGCATGCCAAAGCCGACGCCGTCATAACGGGCCAGGTTGGAGCTGGCTTCGGCCGGCGCGATGATATAGTAAGCAGCGATGCCGTATTTCATGTGGGGCATGCTGACCGGTACGATTTCAGCACCGAGTTTCTTATACGTTTCGATAGCGTCTTCCAGGGCCTTGCGGCAGTCAGCATCGAGGCCTTCACCGAAGAATTCTTCCGGGACGCCGATTTTCATACCCTTGACGTCATTGACCAGGGCCTGTTTGTAATCTTTTTCAGCCTGGGGAATGGACGTCGAGTCCTTGGCATCGTGACCGGCGATGGCATTGAGGACGATGGCGCAGTCTTCGACGTCATTCGTGAAGGTACCGATCTGGTCCAGGGACGAAGCGAAGGCGATGAGGCCGTAACGGGAAATGAGGCCGTATGTCGGTTTGAGGCCGACGACACCGCAGTAGGAAGCCGGCTGGCGGACGGATCCGCCAGTATCCGAGCCGAGGGCCCAGACCGTTTCACCCGAAGCGACAGCAGCCGCCGAACCGCCGGACGAACCGCCGGGGACGCAATCGAGGTTCCACGGGTTATGGGTCAGCTGGAAAGCCGAGTTTTCTGTCGAACTGCCCATAGCGAATTCGTCCATATTGGTCTTGCCCAGGCTGACATAATCAGCAGCCATCAATTTTTCGATGACCGTCGCATTGTACGGCGATTTGAAATTTTCCAGCATCTTCGATGCACACGTAGCCTTCTGGCCTTTGATGCAGATGTTGTCCTTGATGGCACCGGGAATCCCGGCGAGGTCACTGATGGCTTCACCGGCTGCGATTTTGGCATCGACAGCGGCAGCCGCTTCTAGGGCATAGTCGCGGTTATCCGATAAAAACGCCTGTACTTTCGGTTCTACTGTATCTTTATGTGCAAGAAAAGCCTTGGTCAATTCGACAGCCGATACGTCGCCGTTGACCAGTTTTTCATGCAGTTCATGGATGGTTAACATACATACGCCTCCCTGTTAATCCTGGATGACTTTCGGAACTTTGAAATAGCCATCAGCCTGTTCCGGCGCATTCTGAAGCGCTTTTTCATTGGCCAGCGACGGCTGGGGAACGTCGTCGCGCATGACGTTGGACATGGATACGGCATGGGCCGTCGGCTTGACATCGGTCACATCGACTTGGCTCAAGAGATCCATGTACGATAAAATGTCGTTCAGCTGTTTCCCGACCGTTTCCATCTGGTCTTCCTTGACTTCCAGGCGGGACAACAGTGCGATCTTCTTTATTTCTTCGGCACTGATTTTCATACTGACACTCCTTGCAGATATTTTTAGCGTGACAAATCGGAATCGTTTGTCAAAATTCAACACATATATAATTTAATCACCTTTTGCCATATTTTGCAAGCCTCGGAGCCAATACCGCAGGTAGCAGACGGCAAACGAGGCTGCCCACCAAGACAGCCTCGTTTTGCGTTTGCAGTTTGCAGTAAATATCAACTCATCGCCTGTATGCGATACCGTAGGGGACGTCCCAGAGCCTTTTTGTCCCATCCGATGCAGGACGATTCCCCCAACGGATAGCAGCGGCGGGCGGCCCGCTACGCGCTGAGGGCTTCCCGAAGCGTCGTTGTCAATTTGAGTCTGTTGCGGCACAGCCGCATCTGACTCGTAGGGGCGTACACGTAGCGCGCCCGCTTTTGAACTCCGTAAATAACCGTGACTGCGTTCTTTTCCATCGCCTGACTGCGATACCGTAGGGGACGCCTAGAAGGCGTCCAGCCACGGCTGTCCGTTTTGGCAGCCGTCTTGCGCCTTCCGCTGGTCGGCACCTGACGGGCCAAAAAGGCCGCCGTGAATCCTGTGCCTAGCCGGAATTTATGACGAATGGCACGCGGTCGTAATACAATCATGAATCTGTCGCGGCAAAGCCGCATCTGAGTCCAAGGCGGCCGGTGGCCTGCGGGACGCCCTTTGGGCGTCCCCTACAATGCCTACCCTCTCGTCAGGCGATAGATGAGGGCGTTGCAGATGGCGGCGGCGATGGTGCTGCCCCCTTTTCGGCCTTTGGCGACGATGTAGGGAATGCCGGCTTCCATGATGACTTCTTTGGCATAGACGACGTTGACGAAACCGATAGGGACGCCGATGATCAGGGCCGGCCGCATCTTCCCGGCATCGATGAGTTCCCGCAGGCGCAGGAGGGCTGTCGGGGCATTGCCGACGGCGACGATGACCGGCCCTTCGAGGGCTGCGGCTTTATCCATGGAAGCCTGGGCCCGCGTCGTCCCCTGCGCTTTAGCAGCAGCAGCTACGTCTTCATCGGCCATGAAGCAGACTTTGCGGCAGCCCAGTTTTTTTAGACCCGGCTGGCTGATACCCATGCAGGCCATGTTGGTATCGGTCACGATGGTGCAGCCGCCTTTCAGGGCCGTCAAGGCCTGGTCGACGGCGCCAGGGCTGAAACGCAGGTTGCGGACATAGTCAAAGTCGGCACTGGTGTGGACGACGCGCTTGATGATATCCTTTTCGTCTGGCGGCAGGATGATGTCGCCTAATTCGTCTTCAATGATTTCCATGCTGCGCCGTTCGATATCGGCTGGTAAAATGTGTTCAATTTTCATGAGTTCCTTCCTTTCGATGGATGCAGGCTGCGACGAAGCGGGCGGCCCAGTCCCTTTTCCCCAGGAAATGGATGTGGGGATAGCCGCCGATGAAGTGGTCGTTCGCCATGATGCAGGGCCAATGGTGCTGGCTCCCGGCCTTATAGGCCGTAAAATCATGGCCGTTGTCCGTGCTGTCTGAATAGTGGAATTCGTGGGCCGTCACGGTGTCGCCAGCGCAGCAGAGCAGGTTGTCTTTTTCAGCCTTCAGGGTGACGTAACCGAAACGCTTCAGGGACGAGGTCATGAAGGTTTCGCCAGGTACGGCGCCGACCCAGGGCCACAGGCGGTCCTGGCTGTCGCGAAAGGCCTGATGGAGATACATGAATCCCCCACATTCGGCGATGCACGGCAGCCGGGCGTCCAAGGCACGGCGAAGGGATGCACGCATCGACGCGTTCTGGCTCAAGGCCTGGGCATACAGTTCGGGATAGCCGCCGCCGAGATAGAGACCGTCACAAGGCGGCAGTTCCCCGTCGTGGAGGGGACTGAAAAAGACCAGGTCCGCGCCGGCCTGCTGCAGGACCTGGAGGCTGTCTTCATAATAGAAACAGAAGGCTTCGTCCCGGGCGATGGCCAGGACGGCCCGGCCAGGATCGGGATGAAAGGCCGGACTGCCAGACCCGGTCAAAGGCGCTGCCTGGCGGGCACAAGCCAGGAGTTCATCAATGGCGATAGTCTTTTCGGCCTGGGCGGCCAAAGCGGCCATTTTCCCTTGGAGGTCAGTAATTTCATCGGCTGTGACCAGTCCCAGATGGCGGCTGGAAAAAGTGCAGTCCGGCATATCCGGGAAGCAGCCCAGGGCTTTCAGGCCCGATGCCTTTTCCCAGGCCCCTTTGAAATGCTCATAGACCATGGGCTTGATGCGGTTGACGATGAAGCCGACGACGTGGCTGTCAGCCCGGAAAGCAGCCATTCCCTGCAAGACGGCTGCCAGCGACAGGCCGGCACCGCGGCCGTCGACGACGAGGACGACCGGCGTATCTGTCGCTGCGGCCAATTCATAGGCGCTGGCCTCCGAACCCGTGCCGACGCCGTCGTAGTAGCCCATGGCCCCTTCCAAAATGGCTACATCAGCCGCAGCACCATGGCACAGCAGCGTCTCCCGGGCAGCTGCGGCGCCCGGCTCGTGGCGGCCGAGGAGAAAGAGGTCCAGATTATACGACGGCGTATCCAGGACCCGGCGGTGGAACATGGGGTCGATATAATCAGGACCGCTCTTGAAAGCAGCCGGCGACAGGCCGCGGTCCTTGAGGGCCTGTAACAAAGCGCAGACCACCGTCGTCTTGCCGCTGCCGCTGCTGGGAGCTGCCAAAAGCAGCCGTGGAACTGGCGTTCCTTGTATAGATGAGGGCATGAGGATCTCCTTTCGTGAATGTAAAGTCGTTCATCGTAGGTCGTTCATCGTTCATCGAAAAAGCAAAGACCCCGGCAGGCCGCAGGTCACTTTGTAGGGGCCGTCCTAAGCCTTTTTGGCCCGTCAGGTGCCGACCAGCGAGAGGCGCAAGACGGTTGCCAAAACGGACAGCTGTGGCTAGGCGGCCCGCCTTCGCAGTTCGCAACAAGGCTCCCCTGAGAAGGGGAGCTGGCAGCATAGCCGACTGAGGAGTTCTTCCAGCAAAGGCCCCTTGCAAGGTGGCAGAAACCTTTGTGCGACAGTCTGGGTCTAAGCTTCCCCTGCGTCCTGACGGACAGCTGTCATGATATATACCGGGTTCTGGGCCATCATGAGATGATGCTGGCCGACTCGTTTGCTGCGGGCCGTGCTGACCTGGGTGATGTCCAGCTGGTATCCGTTACGGGCGGCGTAATAAGCGGTGACGGCGGCCAGGGTTTCCAGGCTGATGGCCGTAATGACCATGCGGCAGGCTTCATTCTTGTCATACAGGTCATCGAGGATGGATGCCAGATTGCCTTTGGTCCCGCCAATGAAGGCGTAATCCGGTGCGATGTCCAAGGTTTTCAAGGTCTGGCTGGCATCGCCGGCGACGACGGTGACGTTAGTCAGGCCGAAATGGCCGATATTCTGCTGCAATACAGTCAGGGCCTCTTCATTGATTTCAAAGGCATAGACGTGGCCAAAAGGAGCCTGCAAGGCCAGTTCGACCGTGCACGAACCAGTACCGGCCCCGATGTCACAGACGACGGCGTCTGCTTCCGGAGCCAGTTTGGACAGGGCGACGCTGCGGATTTCCTGCTTGGTCATGGGCGCTTTGCCGCGCAGGAAGGCTTCATCGGGCAGACCGTGGACGGGCCGCACCCAGGGCCGGGCCTTTTCGTTTTCTACCATCATGACGGCCAGGGAATCGGCGGGACGGTCGGTGAAATCGGCAGCCGTCCCGCGGAGGATGGTTTCATTGTCATAAGATAAGTCGCAGCCAATGGCTACGGACACCGTATCCAGGCCTGCCTGGCAGAGTTCCCGGCACAAGGCGGCCGGTGAATCGGCCCCGCCTGTCAGGACGAAGACTTTCCGATGCTGGCGGACGGCGGCGACGAGGGATTCCCGGCGGCCATGGCGGCTGACGATAAAGGCGTCGTTCCACGTCGTCTGCAAGGCAGCCGCAAAGTAGACGAGGCTGCTGATGCCGGCGATGCGGGTCACCGTGCAGCCAGGGATGTCCGTGAGCAAGGCGGCCAGGCTGAAAAAGCCGACGTCGCCGGACACGAGGATGGCCATGGGCCCTTCCTCATCGGACAAAGAAGCGGCAAGCTGACAAATATCGTCACGCCGGTACGTCGCGACCAGGCGCTTCCCGGAAGCCGCAAAAGGCGCCAGCATCCGCTTGTCGCCGACGAGGATAGGCGAAGCCTCTATGGCCGCTTTGGCCTGCCCCGTCAACAACGCCGGATTACCGGGCCCTGTGCCGATAATATATACGTGCATGGTATGTCTCCTTTCATGGGCGCCCGCAGGTCGCAGTCCGCAGACTGCTCGAACTCAGATGCCGCGGTGCGGCAACAGTTTCAAACGGACAACATCACTTCGAGTAACCCTCGCTCGCAAAAATTTCCCGAACGGGGCTATTTTTCGCGAACTGCGTCTTCCCTATTTGCCTGAATAGATATGTGTAAAAAGCAACCTCTCAGTCAGCTGCGCTGACAGCTCCCCTATGAGGGGAGCCTTGCTCTTAAGCCTCCCCTCATAGGCCCTTTTTAGCCCGTCAGGTGCTGACCGTAGGGAAGCTCAGGGCGGTTGCCAAAACAGAGAGATGGGCTGGAGGTGGCTCAAAGAGCCGGAGAGGTTGCTTTCTTGTCATTACTCTCCCCGTTCGATGACGATGACCGTGGCGCCTGTTTGTCTGGCAGCTTCTAATTTTTCCTGGAAGCCGCCGGTGTGGCCGGAGTTCTTGGTGACGACGTAGTGGGCGCCGGTCTGGCGGAACATGGCCGCATTGAGTTCGGTCGTGAAGGGGCCCTGCATACAAATCACGTGGGCCGGCAGGTAGCCTAGATCCAGGGCCCGGTCCAACGACGGACGGACGGGCAGGATGCGGGCGTAGATGCGCTGGGCATAATCGGGAATCTGGGCAAAGGAATCCAAGTCCTTACTGCCTGTCGTCAAGAAGATGGGCCCCGTCGTGTGATTCAGGACTTCGACAGCTTCGCCGACGGAATGGACGGCGATGCAGCCAACCTGGTCCTCATAGCGGCCGCGCCGGCGCTGGATGCGGCGGTACGGGACGCCGACGGCAGCACAGGCCTGGCGGATATTGGCCGTCACGACTGTCGCATAGGGATGGGTCGCATCGATGACCTGAGCGATAGCCTGTTCCCGGAGAAAGGTTTCCATCTCCCCTTCGTCCATGCGGCCGGTCACGACGGTCACGAAAGGGCTTTCAGGCACTAACGAAGCGCCGTAATCGGTGGCGACGGACACGTAAGCCCGGATATGACAGCAGTCGGCATAATGGGCTAGTTTCCGCCCTTCTGTCGTGCCGCCGGCAATCCATACGGGGCTCCTCATAAGTGATATCCCCGCGGTGTGACCAGTTTGCCATGGATGTTCCGGGTCTGGCTGTTGCCGATGAAGACCGTACAGAACATATCCAGGCGCATCTTGCGCAGTTCGCCCAGGGTCAGGACCGTCACTTCCTGGCCTTCGCGGCCGATATTGCGGACGATGCCGGCCGGCGTATCGGCTGGCTGATGGCGCAAGATGATGTCACAGGCCTTTTCCAGATAGTCTGCCCGCTTCTTGCTGGCCGGATTGTACAGGCAGATGACGAAGTCGCCGGCAGCGGCACAGTCGAGGCGGTTGGCGATTTTTTCCCACGGCGTCAGCAAATCGCTGAGGGAAATGAGGCACGTATCGGCGACCAGCGGCGCACCGAGCAGGGCCGCACCGGCGCTGGCAGCGGTCACGCCGGGAATGACGACGATGTCGACGTCGTCATCGGCAGCCACTTCGTGCATGATGCCGGCCATGCCGTAAATCCCGGCATCGCCGCTGGACACGATGGCCACGGTCTGCCCCTGCTTGGCCCGGTCCCGGACCATGCGGCAGCGTTCGACTTCTTTGGTCATGCCCGTCGTGACGAATTCTTTATCAGGAAAATAATGACGTATCAAATCAATATAGGTGTCGTAACCGACGATGCAGTCGCAGCCATCGAGGATTTCCCGGGCCTGCAGGGTCATGCCCTGCAGGGAACCCGGTCCGATGCCGACGACATAAATACGATGTTTCATAACCTTTCTCCTTTCAACATGCAAACCGGACCTGGTAGCGTTCGCAGGCTACGGCTACGGTGATGCCGCGGCGGCTCTGTTTGGTGACGATGAGGGTCCCTTGATGGCTGGCCAGGACGGCAGCCCGTTCGCAGACGTTATCCGTGCCGACAGTCTGTTTGACGAAATCGGACGCCGTAAAGTCGCCTGGCACGGCATTGAGTTCATCGGCCGTAAAGAAGTGCAGCGGCCATTGCTGGGCCTTGGCAAAGGCCAAGAGACCGGCTTCATCCTGCTTGACGTCGATGGAGCTGACGTCGGCAATGGCGTCGGGCGACAAGTTGGCCCGCTGTAGGACGGCATTGACCCAATAAGCGATGTCTTTGGCCGGCGTACCCTTGCGGCAGCCGATGCCGATGTGGACGATGACCGGCCGGGCGACGACAGTCGTGCGGAACACGGGCACGTGGGCTTTGGTCGTGATCACCAGGCCGGCGTCGCCATGGAAGGCATAGACCAGGCCCGGCGGCAGCGGCCCCTGCAGGGGGAAATCGCTGTACACGCCGGCAGCGCCCTTTTCCAGTATGGCAGCGGCAAAGGCCTTGGCATCGTTCAGGGACGACAGGCGCAGGCCCTGGCGGGCCGCCCATTCATCGACGGCGAACAAGGCGTTGACATCGGTCGCCGTCGTCACGACGGCCTGGCCTTCCAGTTCTGCAGCCAGACGGCGGGCGATGGCATTGGCGCCGCCGATATGACCGGACAGGATGGGGATGACGAACTGGCCCTTCTCGTCGATGACCAGGACGGCCGGGTCCAGGTCTTTATGGCGGATAAAGGGCGCAATAGTGCGGACGGCAATGCCTGCGGCGCCGATGAAGACGACCAGCCGGGCCGCTTCAAAAGCCCGGGCCTCTTCATCGTGGAGATTGGGTGTAAACGGCAGGACCCCTTCCTGGACGACAGCGAATTTCTTCAGCGACGCCTGGCGGACGTCCCAGCCGCCTCCCCGCAAGCAGGCAGCGACGCGGCAGCCCAGGGCCGTCCCGGCCTGGGTAAAGGACAGGACGACGGCTTTCATGGTTCCGTCTCCTGACCGATATGGTCGCCGTACTGCTGGTCCTCCGGCGCCGCCTGGCGGCAGCCGTGGGTAAAGGCCGGATGATACAAAAGGCTGCGGTCATAAGCCGGCCCCAGCACCTTGCCGACGACGATGAGAGCCGTCTTGGAAATGGCATGGCGCCGGGCCGTTTCAGCCAGGGTGCCGACCGTGCAGGTATAAGTCTGTTCTTCTGGCCATGATGCTTTGTAGACGATGGCTGCCGGCGTATCTGCCGCATAGCCGCCGCGCAGGAGTTCGGCCTGGAGGCCGTCCAAGAGGGATGCGCTGAGGAAAATGACCATCGTCGCCTGATGAGCGGCGTAATCGGCGATTTTCTGCTTATCCGGCACGGGCGTCCGCCCTTCCATGCGGGTGATGATGACCGACTGGCTGATGCCCGGCAGGGTATATTCGGCCTGGAGGGACGCGGCAGCGGCACAGAAGGAGCTGACACCGGGTACGACGTCATAGGCGATGCCCTTCTGGGCGAGGATGTCCATCTGCTCGCGGATGGCGCCATAGACTGATGGATCGCCCGTATGCAGGCGGACGGTCATCCAGCCCTGGCCCTCCCCTTCTTCCATGGCCGCCACGACGGCTTCCAACGTCATGCCGGCGCTGTCGAGGATGCGGCAGCCTTCTTTGGCACAGGCCAGCAGCTGTGGGTTGACCAGGGAGCCGGCGTAAATAATCTGGTCCGCTGTTTCCAGTAATTTCTGGCCGCGGACGGTAATGAGGTCGACAGCACCGGGACCGGCGCCGACAAAGTGTATCATCGTAGTTCCCCCTTCGTATGCAATGCAAGAAATTCTTTGGCCCGCGACGTCAGGCCCAGGACGCCGTAGGCATTGGAAAAGACGACGGCCGCCGTCGGGATTTCACCATGGGTCCGCTGGTCCATATAGGCCTCGATTTTCTCACAGACTGCGGCCATGACCGGTTCCAGCAGGTTTTGTTCCTTCAGCAGGCGCACGGCTTCATCCGTCGTCAGGCTGTCGTAAATCTGACGGGCCAGCTGCCGTGAGGCACCGGCAAAGACGGCTTCCAGGGCCAGGAGGGTCGTGCGGCCGTCGGCATAATGGGAATGGGTATTCATGATGCCTTGGGCGACTTTGACCAATTTGCCGATATGGCCGATGACCAGGACGTCGGAAAAGCCTTTGTAGGCGGCATAATCAAGGGTTTCGCCGACATAGTTGCTGATGGTCACGCGCTGGCTGACGTCGACGCCCAGATGGTCGCGGCTGAAATCGACGCCGTAATTGCCGAAAAAGGCCAATAAATGGGTCTGGCCGGCAGCGCGGCGGGAATCCATTTCCGTATGGATCGTATCGACCAGGGCCTGTTCACTCATAGGGTCGACGATGCCCGACGTCCCCAGGACGGACAGGCCGCCGACGATGCCCAGGCGCGGGTTGAAGGTCTTCTGGGCCAGGCGCTGGCCCTCGGGGATGGACAAGGTCAGGCGCAGGCCGCCCGTATAGCCGCACTGCCGGCAAGCCGCTTGCAGGGCTTCGGTAATCATGCGGCGCGGCACGGGGTTGATGGCCCAATCGCCGACGGCACAGGCCAGGCCGGGCTGGGTCACGCGGCCGACGCCGATGCCGCCGACAATGGACAGGCCGGACGGCGTCTTTTCGACGGTCCCGTAGACCAGCATGCCGTCAGTGATATCCGGGTCGTCGCCACTGTCCTTGCGGATGGCGCACGTCGCCGACTGTGGACCGAAAGAGACGTCTTCCGGGATGAGCTGGAGGACCGTCCCCTGCGGCGTCTGCAAGGATATGGCTTCGACGCGGCGCCCGGTCAGGACCATGATGGCCGCCGCCTTGGCCGCCGCGGCCGCACAGGACCCGGTCGTATAGCCGCAGCGCATTTTCTTCCCTTCTTTGACCGTGAATAGTGACATGGTATATTTCTCCTTTTATCGTTTTTCGTTCGTCGTTCGTCGTGATGGATGGTTATTTTTTTAAACCTTACGTCAAATGATGAACGTATTTAACAAAACTTCACTGATAATCTGACGTGTCATTGCAACACAACGATGGCCGAACGGCCGTCACTGGTGGTGACGATGTCGGTCCGGACGGAAAAGACGTCCCAAAGCCGTTCCGGTGTGAGGACGGCCTGGGGTGGTCCCGTACAGACCAGGGCTCCGTCTTTCATGATGACGACTTCGTCGGCATATTGCCAGGCCTGATTCATGTCGTGCAGGACGACGACGATGGTCTTCTGCCAGCCCTCATTGATGCGGCGCAGGAGGTCGAGGATGCGCAGCTGGTGGTGCACATCGAGATACGTCGTCGGTTCGTCCAGCAAGAGTATGGGCGCATCCTGGGCCAGCAAGACGGCCAGCCAGGCCCGCTGCTGTTCGCCGCCAGAGAGGTGCTGCATGACCTCGCCAGCATAGGCTTCGAGGCCGACGGCCTGGATGGCCCGGTCGACGGCGTCCCGGTCTTCCCGGCTCCGGCCGCTCCAGAGACGGCGGTAAGGAAAGCGCCCCATGCCGACTAAGTCGCGGACGGTCACATCAGGCGGCACGTCATGGATCTGGGTCAGGAAGGCCATTTCCCGCGACAAGGCCTTACGGGAAAAATCATGGACCTCGCGCTGACCCAGGCGGATAGAGCCGCTGGCTGCGGGAATCATGCAGTTCACGGCCTTGAGGAAGGTGCTCTTGCCGCAGCCGTTGGGGCCGATGATGGCTGTCACCTTCCCTTTGGGCAGGGCTACGCTGAAATTATGGAGGATGGTCCGCCGACCGCGCCGGACGACGAGGTGCTGGACGGTAATGGCATCAGCCATGGCTCACACTTCCTTCCGCAGGAGAAATAAGAAAAAGGGCGCCCCTATAAAGGCCATGATGATGCCTACGGGCAATTCGGCCGGTGCCAGGATGAGCCGGGCCGCCGTATCGCTCAAGGTCACAGTCGCCACGCCGAAGATGGCCGAACCAGGGATGATGTAGCGGTAATCGGACCCGACCAGGAGGCGCACGATATGTGGCACGATGAGGCCGACGAAGCCCAGCAGACCGGCAACGCTGACAGCGCTGGCAGCCAGCAGGGCGGCGACGGCCGTCAGGCCCAGGCGGGCGCCTTCGACAGACAGGCCCAGGCTGCGGGCCATATCATCGCCGAGCTGGAGCAGGTTGAGATAATAGGCGCCGACAGCTGATAAAGCCAGGCCGATGACCGTATACGGTGCGATGGCCGTCACGTCTTTCCAGCTGCTGGCCGCCAGGCCGCCGACCATCCACAGCAGGGCTCCGTGGACGCGGTCGCTGTGAAAGATGAGGATGCCCGAAATGATGGCCCCCAGAAAGGCCGACACGGCGACGCCGGCCAGGATGATGCGGACAGGCACGATGCCGTCTTTCCAGGCCAGGAGGTAAATGACGGCGGCTGCGGCCATGGCGCCGATGAAGGCTACAGGCGTCATCCAGAAGAGATAAGCCGGCCAGACGATGAGGACGACGATACCGGCCAGGCCGGCGCCGGCTGAAATGCCGATGATATGCGGGTCGGCCAGGGGATTGCGCATGACGGCCTGGAGGATGGCACCGGACAAGGCCAGGTTAGCCCCGACCAGGGCTCCTGTCAGCGTCCGGGGCAGGCGGATATTCCAGATGATCTGATCCGCCGTCCGGGCCGACGGCTGCCAGAGGATCTGCAGGACATCGGCCGGCGTAATGGCGGCAACGCCCTGCATGACCGACAGCAGGCAGCCTCCCAGGGCCAGGAGGACAAAGACAGCCAGCATGAGCCAGCGCCAGCGGGTCCGATAGCAGCCTTCCCTATTCATGAGCCGACTCCGGATAGACGAGCCGGGCCATATAGGCTACGGCCTTGGGGTAGTCCAGGCCCGGATTGAGGAGGAAGTATTTTTCCGGCAGGACATAGACCTGGCCCGCCTTGACGGCCGTCAGGGCGGCCCAGGCCGGATTGCCCTGGATATCTTCGCGGATGCGTTTTTCAATCTTATCGGACGACCCCATGGAGGTCAGGAAAATGACATCCGGGTCGGCCTGGACCAGGCTTTCCATACTGTAGGGGATGCGCGTCGTCTGGCCGTCGCCAGCGGCATCGGCAGCGATATTCTTCAAGTGCAGGAGATCCGCCATGTCGCCGGCAATACTCGACGGCAATTCGGCCGATACGGAACTGGGTGTCACGTGGAGGATGGCGACCCGTTTCCCCTGGGCCGGTACGGCATCGGTAACAGCATGGACGGCCTGGTCCAGTTCGTCTTCCTTGGCCTTGGCTGCCTCTTCTTTGCCATAGACCTTGCCGATGACCTCAAGGTTGCGCTTAACGTCGTCATAGGTCTTGGTCTTGAGGACCAGGACCGGGATGTGGCTCTCTTCCAACTGGGCCGCCAATTTTTCGTGGTGGTCAGCGCTGGCAATGACTAAATCGGGCTGGCAGGCCAGGACCTTTTCCAGGCTCACGTTGTAGACAGGTCCGACGTCCGGCACATGCTGATATTTTTCCGGCAGCGATGCATCTTCGGCTTTGACCGTCGCCCGGCCGGCCAGGTCGCCGTCGACGGCAGCGGCGAAGTTGAGGAGCGATGTCGACAAGACGACGACGCGCTGCGGTTTCTGGGCCAGAGTGACGACCGTTCCCCGGTCATCGGTCACGACGGCATAGGCCCCGGACGAGCCGCTGCTTTGGCTAGCGTCGTTCTGAGGCGCACAGCCCGTAAGCAGGACCAGACAAAAAGCGACGATGAGCAGACAAATTTTTTTCACCGTAAAGGCACCTCCTAAAACTTTCTCTTTACGCCGACCTGCCAGTTGCGCCCGGCAGACGGATAATTATGGTACAAATCATAAGCCTCGTCGTTGAGATTGTTGACTTTGGCATACACGGTCGTCGCCGCATCAGGCGAATACGACGCGCCGACATTCCAGACGACGTAGGAATTATTGCGGTAATACGTATCGTTGCGCCCGGTCCCGGCGGTCATATCGGCATTGGCCTGCCATTTGCCGTTGTGATAATGGACACCGGCATGATAGCCGTTGGGCTGATTATAGGTCGTATCGAAGGCCAGGCCTTCCCCTTTGTCCACTTTCGTGCGGATGTAGGAATAACCTGCTTCATAGTCCCATTTATCGTTGACTTTCTGCTTCCACGTCAGCTCGAAGCCTCGCTTGTCTTCTTCATCGAGGTTCTCTACTTCGTGGTATGTCGGATTTGATCGGTCCCAGCGGATGACGTGCTGCAAGTTGCTGTGGAAGATGCTGCCTTCGATGTTCGTCTTGGGACCAGCCTGATACTGGAAGCCCAAAGTCTGGGTATAGCCTTCTTCGGGCTGGAGATTTTCGTTGCCCTGCGACGTAATCCCGCGGGACGTCGTCACATAGAACTGGTCGTTCAGGCGGGGCGGCGAAAAGACGCGGCTCCACGAGGCGTAGACGTTGAAGGCGTCATTGGCCTTGTAATTCATGGCCAGGCGCGGCGTCTGGTGCGTCCCAAAAGTGCTATTCCGGTCCCAGCGCAGACCCGGCGTGACCGTGAATTTGCCGAACGTCAGGGCATCTTCGGCATAGAAAGCCTGATTATGACGTTTTTTGTCGATATAATGGGCTTCATAATTGGTCCCCATATCTTCCGTCCATTCGGCACCGGCCGTCAGATGCTGGTGCGGGCCGAGCTGCCAGTTATCCCGCCACTCCAGGCCCTGGGTGCGGGTGAAATAATGATTGGACCAGTACGTCCGCTGGTAATCGTTGAAATAGCGCAAAAAGCCTGGCTGAGCCGTTTCTTTCTTGAAATGATAGGTCACACTGTAGTCGTTGATCAGGCGGTCGATAGGCTTATTGGCCGTCAGGTACCAGCCCGCCGGGTCGGCTTTATACGTCGAACCGTGGCCGTGATAATCTTGATGATAGGCCTTCACGGTCAGGGACGTATGGTCCGTCAGGTCCTGGTCCAGCCGCAAGGATAAGGACTTCCTGGCAATATCGCCGCGGGAATGGTCCGTATTGGCTCCGTGAGGAAAGGCATAGTATGCCCGCTGCTCCAGGTCGCCGCTGACGAGCCAGCTCGTCGCGCCAGCCCGGCCGCTGTGGGTCAGGGTATAGCCGTGCATCCCCCAGGAACCGGTGTAGGCATAGAGGGAAGATTCGCGGCGGTCCCCCTTCTTGGTAACGATATTGATGACGCCGCCGACAGCGCCGCTGCCGTAGCGCACGGAGCCGCTGCCCTTAGTGACTTCGATGTGGTCGATAGCCCCGACACCGGGCAGGCTGGTCAAATCGACGCTGCCCCGGCCATAGCCGGAGCCCTGGGCATTGGCCAGACTCTGACCGTCGACGAGGATCAGGACCCGGTCGTCACCATTGAGCTTGACATAAGAAGAGATGCCAGGCACCATTTCATTGACGGTCACGCCGGTGACGCGCTGCAAGGCCTGCTGGACCGTCGTATCGTGATGGCTTTCCATATCCTTGGCCGTAATGACTGTCGTGTTGGACTGATTGGGTGGGATGGTTGGTGTAGGTGGTTGCATCTTTGCTTCCGATAACTTTACAGGTAGTTTTTCCCGAATGGCATCGAGGACGTCGGCGACGACATCGGGTACGTGCAGATTCCCGGCCGGCGCGGCGGCCTCATCCTTTCCCGGCCCGGCAGCCCAGCCGCGGCCGCCGGCTGCTGAACCCGTATGGCCGCTGAGACGTTCTGTCCCAGCCTGGGCCGACGGCTGGGAGCCCTTTGCCGCACCCTTTACAGAGGGCTCCCCTTTGCCGCTTTCCGTCTTGGCTGCATAAGTCATCCCGTCGGCACCGGCTTCATCCGGATCAGGCGACGCAACATCGGAGGCTGCCACAGCCCTGTCCGAAGATTCCGGGGATTCCGGTCCTTCCGGTCCCCTATCACGGCCATCCGGCTGAGAAACACGGCCCTCATCCGTATCGGTGCCAGCCGCGTCGTGACCGCCGGCACCGGCCAGGTCGTCGGCGTTATAGACCATGACGCCGGTTACGCCGTCCTGGCGGGTGTAATGATGGATCAGCGTGAAAAAACCGCCAGCTGTCAGGGCCAGATAGACGGCGACGTGGAGCGATACGGAAACGCCGGCAGCGACGCGGCCCCGTCGTTTTTCCCAGGGCTTCATGGCTGGCCTCCCTTGTCGGCGGCCAGGCCGATGTGGGCGATACCGGCCCGCTTGAAGGCATCGAGGACGTCGGCGACCTGACCGTAATCGAGGCCCCGGTCGGCGCAGAGGACGACGCTGAAAGCGCTGTCCTGACGCTGCTGGTCCCGAGCCGAAGCCAGGAGCTCATCGGCCTTGACGGGCTGTCCGTTGAGCCACAGGGACCCATCGGCCTTCAAGGTCACGACGTACTGGGCCGACGGCTGGGCCTGGGCGGCCGAAGCCCGCGGCAGCTGGACGCCGAGGCTGTGCAAATCGACCATGGACAAGGAGGTCATCATGAAGAAGACCAGCAAAAAGAACATGATGTCGATCATGGGGATGATCATAATCGACGGCTGTTCAAAATCGCGAATATTACGGAGGCGCATGGTCACTGCCCCGCTTTCACAGGCATCGTTTCCAATGCGGAAAAACACATTTCCATATCCGTAATGATGCGGTCCAGGCGCTGGGTGAAATAAGAATGGACGGCCAGGGCCAGGATGGCGACGCAGAGGCCGAAAGCCGTGGCGATGAGCGCTTCGCCGACGCCGCCGGTAATGGCCACGGCCTGGCCGGACTGGACATTGAGGATGCTGAAAGAGCGGATCATGCCGCTGATCGTCCCCAAGAGGCCCAGGAGCGGCGCCATGGTGACGATGACGCTCAGATAGTAGAGACGGCGGCGCAGTTTGGCCACGAAGATGCCCGACTGCATTTCGACGAAGGCCTTGACGTCAGGACCTGCCTGATGCTGAAAGACATCCTGCAAAATGAGGGGCAGGCCGCCGCGGCCGTCCATGGCCAAGCGCTGGGCCTGGTCGTAGCGCCGCAGCTTCATCTGCGTGTAGAATTGTTCGGCAAAGGCTTTCCCGGCGTCCATGTCTCCATAGAAAATCGCCCGTTCGATGCCAATGTAGCCGACGAAGAGAGAACAGGCCAGGAGCAGGTACATGACCGGCCCGCCTGCCTGAAATAACTGAAAACCCTGTAAAATCGCTTCCAAAATACCCTCCTGTCCGG
Organism: Megasphaera sp.; assembly: GCF_047831605.1. Lineage (NCBI taxonomy): Bacteria > Bacillati > Bacillota > Negativicutes > Veillonellales > Veillonellaceae > Megasphaera > Megasphaera sp. The sequence goes on from NZ_CP181255.1 coordinate 282,226, forward strand.
CCTGCTGACGTGTCGAATGAAGGTACAAAATCAAAAGGAGCCGTCTTGTAGCGACAGCTCCCTTACGTATCTTTTTTACAATCTCCTTCCCATCGCTCGCAGGTCTATCGGTGATTATCCGTCAGGCAGTTCTTCTGGCTTGGCTTCCTGGCCATGGCTGCGCCTTCCCATACTTCGTACAGTGACATCGTTGCAGCCTGGCTCCACCCTACAGCGGCGGGACCGCGCCGGCATTGGACCGGCTTCTCTATTGAGTCTATGACACCTGACCTATTTCAAACTTACAAACATAACTATATCATGCCCAGCGCCAGACTGTCAATGAAGGGCTGCCCCGGCCTTTCCGTCCGGTGAGACCTCGACAGTGACGACGCTGCCCCCTTCACCCCGTTCCCAGCGGAGGATCTGGCAGGTCCCCAGGGGACAGGCAGCGGGCCAGTCGTTGAGCCAGGCCAGGAGGTCGGCAAAGGTCCCGGTCAGGACCAGCGTCTGCCGACTCCCTTCGCGGACGGACTGCTGCCACGACAAGAGCTGGACGTTCCGGGCCGCCAGGGAGGCCGCCACATCAGGGCCGGCATCAGGCTTTGCTGCCTCCCGCTTCTCCTGGGGCCGGGCCCGATGGGCATACGGGGCCAGCTGACGGTGGACGCCCTGCCAGCCCTGCCAGGTGTGATACGATGAGATGGCAAAGCAGGCGGCTATGGCAGCCAGCACGGCGAGGACGGGAAAGGCCCGCTGCCAGTCAGCCCTTCTTCGCCAGGCCTTCATGACGGCTCACCTCCAGGGAAAAAGGGATCCCCTCGCCCCGGTCGGGCTGCATCTTGGCCACGGCGGCCTGGCCCATGCCCTGCTGCTGCAAGGTCCGCTGCCACTGCTGAGGCCGGTCCGCAGCGGACGCCCGGCCTTGGATGACGACCCGGCCGGCCTGACTGCTCACGGTTTCCACGACGAGCCCGTCGGGTTTGGACGAAGCCAGGGCCACCATCAGGTACGGCGTCAGCAGCGGGCCGTCGGACGGCCCTTTCTTGGCGCGGTCGGCCAGGGCCTGGCTGCGCCGGATGGCATCATTGCGCTGCTGTATCTGCTGCTGCACGGGATAGAGATAGTCTGTATAATAGGCCTTTTCCCGTTGGATCTGATACTGAAAAAAGAGGCCTGCCCCGGCACAGACAGCCAGCATCAGCCCCAGGGCCAGACAGGCCGGCCGCTGCCAGCGGCGATGGTCCTGGCGGTAGCTGGCCGGTACGAGGTTGCATTTCATGATTCTCCCTCCTTACAAGAAAGCCAGCATGGCCGTAGGCTGGGACACGTGGTAAGCATCCATCAGGCGGTGCACGGCTTCGCTCGGCCCGGCAGGCTGCCATTCCGTCTCGTCTGCCCCATCCGGGAGCCAGCGGAAGACCGGCCCATCAGCCGTCGGCACAGCCGCCTGTACGTCATAGGCCAGGGGCAGGCCGTCGCGCAGGCGGACGCGGTGCTGCTGGCCATCGGGGGCTTCCTGAAAGGCCAGGGTCCCCGTACCGGTTGGCCAAAGGCGCCCCAAAAAAGCAGGCAGCAAGTCGATGGACTGGACGACGGCTCCGGCAGCCCCGGCAGCCCGGCAGATAGCGGCGACACATTCGGCCGGATAGGCGCCGACCGTCCAGTCACCGCTCCCGTCACCGCCTTTCGACGGACAAGCCGCCTCGAAGTCATAAGGCCGCCCTTCTTCACTGACCAGGCCGGCACCGGCGATGAGGGCATCGGCTTCCTGCCGGTCTGTCGTCCCCAGGGACAGGCGCTTCCAAAGGACGCTCGGCCCGCCGATGAGGACGCGCAGGCGCCAGCCAGCCAGGCCATAGCGCTGCAGGAGTTCTGGCAGACAGGACTGGACGCCCCCTTCCTGGCCCATCCAGTCCGGGTCCCGCTTGGTTTCATAGTCGCGATGACCCTGGCGGAAGGCCACGCGTCCATACCAGGTCCGTTTCGTCTTCAAAAGATGGACAGACTGTCCATTCAGCCATAAACAGGCATTTTGTTGCCACCACATAAGCTCACCTCTCTACTAATTGACATACTGTACGAAATGCAGCACGGTCCGGCCCTGTTCATCGGCCGTCACGGCAAAGTGCAGGCCGCACGTCTGCTGGACGCCCGTTCCCGGCGCAGCGGCCCGGGCCTGCAGATAGCCGCCCGGCGTCTGACCGGCCGGCTGATACTGGCAGCGGACGGTCAGGATGTCCCCAGGGCCAGCCAGCCCTTCTGCCCGGGGCACGGCCATGGCCTGGCCCGCCAGAAAAGCGTCCGGGTCCTGCCGCAGCTGGTTCCAGCCCTCACAGAGGGCGCTTTCGGCCAAATAGGTCAGCCGCACGGTCTCTTCATAGGTCCGGGCCATCTGGAAGTGCTGCCACGCCAGGGTCGCCGCCGTCAGGGCCAGACTCAGGGTCAGTACGGCGACGGTCACGATAGAAAAAGAAAAGAAGCCATTACATCGTTTCATGATTCACCTTCATTCAGAGGACACACGGCAAACTGCACGGGCCGGGACAGGCCGCTCCGCCGTTCTTTTAGGAGAAAGGCGACTTGTACGGCCTGGCCGATCCGGGAGAAAAAGGGCCGACCGTCCAGGGGCTGGATGACCAGGGCCCGGCCCTGGACGGTGCTGCCGCCGCCTGTCAGGGGCTGATAGTTGCCATCGCTGAGGCGGACATACAGGCCTTGATGGCGGACGGCAAAGCCCTTCACGGTGCCCTTGGCCGTGCGGAAGCGGACCTCCTGAGGACGGACTTCAACGTCCCAGCCATAGCGCAGGGCCTGGAACAGCGTTTCTTCTACGCTGACGTGCTGCCGCAGCAGGCCTTCTTCAATCTGGCAGCGCCAATCCAGGCGGGCCGTCTGTCCCGCCAGGGGCAGCAAAGCCGTCAGGGTCAGGGCCGACAGGCTCAAGGCCAGGAGTACGTCCAAGAGGATCCAGCCGTTTTTCTTCGGTCCCTGCCGGCACCAGGAGCCGGCAGGAAACATGGGGGCCATGGTCATCACCTGCCTCTACCTGCCAAAGGACATAGCCCTCGCCGAGAGCCGTCTGCGCATGCGTCACCTCATAGGTCCGGCCCTGGATGACGACGCGGTCTGATGGCGGACAGCCGCTCTTCCAGCCTTCCATGACCTGCCGGCAGACCATGGCTGCCAGCTGCCGCTGTCTGGCCTGGTCATGCAGTCTGACGGCCTGGAGGGAAAGGCCCAGGGCCGCCGTGAACAAGCAGGCTCCGAGGAGCAGGCCCGCCAGGCCGTCGGTCAGGAAAAAGAAGCCATTGGCCTCAGGCGATACGGATGCGCCCGGTCTGCGCCGCCACGACGATAGAACGCGTATAGGCCCCATCGGGCGAAGTAATGACCACAGCCATCGTATGCTGCGGACGACCATCGACAGCAAAGTGTACATCTCCTTTCGTTACCTGCAGGCCCGGCGGATAGGGCCGTTCTTTGACCCGGATGTAGCCTTCCTGGAGGACGTAGCGCTTTTCTTCCAGGACCAGTTTCCAGCGGCCGTTGCTCTGGTTGTTGCCGACACAGCGCTGGCGGACCTGCTGCATATCCAGGGCCATTTCCCGCGCCAGGCCATCGACGGCCTGGTGGCTGCGGCTGCGCTGACCGGCAGTGAGTCCCAGGCCCAGATACAAGAGCAGCAGGCCCAGGGCCAGCATCAGGCCGGTCAGGCTGATAAAGCCGTTCCGCCTCACCATAGCCAGCCTCCGGGCCAGGCGCGCTGGAGCGGTTCCTGGGCCAGCCACCAGCCGGCCAGGAGGAACGGGCCGAAGGGAATGATCGTCTTCCCTGTGCGGAAACGGTAGAACAAGGCCACGAGCGCGGCCAGGCCAAAAGAAGTGACTGCCATGGTCCAGGCCCCCCAGCCCGGGCAGCCCGGCGCCAGGGCCAGGGCCAGCTTGATGTCGCCGCTGCCGATGGAACCGGGCCAGAGACCATAGAGGAGCAGGAAGAGGGCGGCGACGCCCAGGGAAACGGGCCAAAAGGGCCGGACCAGACCGGCATAACTGGCGGCGCCGTTGCCCACAGCCAGGGCCAGGACGGGCGCGTCGGCAATCCAGCAGCGCCGGATATCGGTATAGCAAATCCAGGCCGTACAGCCGGCTGCCGCAGCGTACCAGAGAGATACAACAGACCCTCCCATCCTATCAGGCCTCCCCTTCCTGGGGCGATGCCGCATCGGACGAGAAATGCTTGTTGTTATAATCGGCGGAAACGACGCCATCAGCTATCTGGTATTCCCCCTTGTCCGGCGTGAGCGGTTTGAATTGCAGATACTGTTTGCCGTCGCTGCCTTGGGTCACTAAATCGTCGACACTGGCCGGGAAGACGCCGTGGTCGATTTCATAGAGGGCGGCGGCATTGCTGATTGTCCGGATATCGGCCTGTACTTTGGCTTCCTGGGCCGTCTTGGTGGCCGATGAGAAACGGGGTACGGCAAAGGAGGCGAAAATCAGGATGAGGGACACACAAATCAACATTTCTAACAGGGAAAAACCATTGCGAGTCTGCATACGAAAAAACTCCTTTCATCAGGTCACGATACTGGATGCCATGTCCAGTAACGGTAAGAGGAAACAAAGAATCAAGACGCCCATCAAGGCGCCGGTCAACAAGAGGACGACAGGCCCGAGCCAGCGCCGTATCCGGCCGGCCAGCAGCTGGAGACGGCTGCCGTAGTAGACGGCAATCGACGCCAGGGCTTCGTCATAGGTCCCGGTCATTTCCCCGACGGCCAGCATGGTCTCGACATAGGGCGTCCCGAAGCGGCCGGCGTGGACGGCCTGGCTGAAGGCACAGCCCCGTTCCAGCAGCAGCCGGGCCTGCCATACGTACTGGCGGAAGAGGCATGATGGCACGACGGCAGCCGCTTCGGACAGGCAGTCCAGCAAGGGGATGCCGCCGGCCAGCTGGACGGCCAGGATCTGGCTGAAGCGCTGCCAGGCCCAGATGAGGAACCACGACGCCATTCCGGGAAAACGGACGATCTGCCGTTCCAGCCTCAGCCGCCACTCGTCCCGCTTCCAGGCCCAGCGCAGGGCAATCAGGGCGCAGCACAGCCCGGCCAGGCCATAGAGGCCGTACTGCCGCAGGCCGTCGAAAAGGGCCAGAACGTACTGCGTCCCTTTGGGCAGGGGCACGGCCATTTGGACCATCATGTCCGTAAAGACGGGAATGATGAACAGGCACGCGCCTGCCGTCAGGGCTGCCAGACAGACCAGGAGGAAGACCGGATAAGCCACGGCCTGGACCAGGAGGCGCCGCTCCCTGCCCTTCCTTTCATAGAAATCGGCCAGGACCTGACAGAGCCCTTCGAGGTTCCCCGTCTGCTCGCCGGCCCGGATGATGCGGCAGGCCAAATCGGGGAAAGCCTGGCTTTGCCGCATGGCCTGAGACGGGCAGACGCCCTGCTCCATCTGCAGGGCCGCCAGATGCAGGGACGGGCGGCAGGCGCCGGGCATATCGCTCAGGAGCAGCTGCCAGGCCTGGACCAGGGGGATGCCGCTGCCGACGAGGACGGCCAGCTGGCGGAAGAACAAAGCCAGCATAGCTGCAGACAGCCGGCGCGGCGGGCGGATCATGACGTCCCTCCCTCACCGCAGCGGCGCAGGGCCTGTTCCATGGTCCGCATCCCCAGGGCCGCACCGGTCTGCATGACCGTCGGCAGCTGATATTCCTTACCGCTGCGGATGAGCTGGACCACAGCCGGCGTACGGACGAGGACTTCCCGGACGATGTCGATCCGTCCCTGCCGTTCCAGGCGGCGCTGGGCCAGGATGGCCTGCAGTACCATGGCCAGGCGGCAGCGGACTTCCTGCTGGGCCTCGCCGCTATAGGCACCGGCCAGGCGGCTCACAGCCTGTGCTGCCGACGGCGTGTGCAGCGTCGACAAGACGAAGTGCCCCGTCTCGGCGGCCGTCAAAGCCGCATCCATGGCGGCCCGGTCGCGCATCTCGCCGATAAGGATGACGTCCGGATCCTGGCGCAGGGCCTGGCGGATGCCTTCGGCAAAGGTCGCGAAGTGCGTCCCCAGCTCGCGCTGCGTAATCAAGGCGGCCTTCCCGGCTTCGACGTATTCAATCGGGTCTTCCAGTGTGACGATATGGCAGGGCCGCCGTTCGTTAATGGCCTGGAGGATGCGCCACAGGGCCGTCGTCTTGCCGCTGCCCGTGGGCCCGCAGACCAGGACCAGGCCACTGGTCAGGCGGCTGAGGCGCTGCAGCAGCGGTCCGTCTCCATCTGGCGGCAGCGACGCTAAAGGATAGAGGAAGCGTATCGTCACATGGAGGCCGGCGTACTCCCGGCAGACGTGGAGGCGGCAGCGCAGGGCGTCGTGCCAGGAAAAGGCGCCGTCGCCCTGGTCCCCGCCGCTCCAGCCGACGGCCTGCAGGACCTGGCGCAGGTCCCCTTCGCTCAAGGGCGGCCCTGGAAGCGGACAGAGGCCCTGGGCCAGGCGCATCATCGGCGGCCGGCCCGTCTGCAGATGAAGGTCTGCGGCCTGCTGACCCATGGCCGTTTCCATCAGTTCCCTTACCTTCACCATGAGCTCCCTCCTTCACAGACGCGGCGTATCTCCCTTTCATCCGTCCGGCCGGCCGCCAGGGTCCGGGCGATGACGTCGGGCAGGAGGACGGCACCATCGGACCGGGCCGCATCCGTCAGGTCCCGGACGCCGGCACAGCGGCGGATGGCGTCGCGGAGACGGCGGCCAGCCGGCACGACTTCGCACAGGCAGAAACGGCCCTGATAAGACCCATCGCTCCTGCGGCAGCGGACCAGGCGCTGGGACACGACGCCGGCCAGGGCATCGGCTGCCAGGTAGGGCGCGACGCCCATATCGGTCAGGCGGATCACGGCCTCGACGGCGCTCGGCGCATGGAGGGTACTGAAGATGACGTGCCCTGTCAGGGCGGCCCGCACGGCGATGCGCGCCGTCTCGCCATCGCGGATTTCGCCGACGACGAGGATATCCGGGTCCTGGCGCAGCAGGGCCCGCAGGCCGTCCTGGAACATCATGCCCCCTTTGGCCTGGACCTGGCTCTGGGAAATGCCCTCCATGAGGATTTCCACCGGGTCTTCCAGGGTCGCAATGCTGACCGAATCGTCCTGGATCTCGTGGATGGCCGCATAGAGAGTCGTCGTCTTGCCGCTGCCCGTGGGCCCGCAGATGAGGATGAGCCCCTGGCGGCAGCGGATGAGCTTTTCCAGACAGCGCCGGGCCTGGTCGTCCATGCCCAGGGCCGAGAGAGCCAGGGGGATGCGCTGGCCGTCGAGGATGCGGATGACGACTTTTTCGCCGCGCACTGTCGGCAGCGTACTGACCCGCAGGTCCAGGCGTCGTTCCCCGTCCTTCCAGACGATGCGCCCGTCCTGGGGCAGGCGGCGGTTGGCGATGTCCAGGCCGGCCAGGACTTTGATGCGGCTCACCAGTTTCTCCAGGCCGCCCTTGTGGAGCGTCCCGGCCTGACAGAGGACACCGTCCCGGCGCCAGCGGATGCGGACGGCGTCGTCCAGGGGCTCGATGTGGATGTCGCTGGCCCCGGCGGCCAGGGCGTCTTGCAGTAACTTGTTTACGTCCATAAAAAAATCTCCTTTCCATAGCTAGCATAGCATGGAAAGGAGACGTCCTGACAAAATTTAATCGTCTTTTAATGAAAAATCGGAAAACGGCGAAAAACTTAAGAATCCTTTAATCTTCCGTCTTGTCCGCCGTTTCTTTGTTGCGGATTTCGCTCAATTTTTCGGCTAATTCGTGGAAGGTCTTCTGGTAGAGATCTTCCTTCTTCTGTTTTTCTTCACTGGCATCGATGGTCTTAGCCATTTGTTCCCAAAAACTCATAGGTAATCCCCCTTTGATAAAAGATAGAGTAACGTTAAGATTGTCTTTATTATACGGCAAAGGGATGGCGTCATGCAAGGGATTTCCCCCAATTACCAGCTGTTGCGGTGGCGCCAGAAGGACGGCATGAGGATAGCCAGGACCGGCAGGGCTTCCAGGCGGCCCATGAGCATGGACAGGCAGAGGGCGACTTTGCTGAGCGGCGGCAGGGCCGAACAAGTAGCCGTCGCACCGAACTGGCCGAATCCTGGCCCGCAGCTGCCCATGGTCGAGACACTGAGGCCGATGGCATCGAAGATGGCCACGCCGTCAAAGACCATGATGAACGTCCAGAGGACGCCGAGCATGGTGTAGATGAAGAAGAATTTGGCTACGCCGTAAATGAGGTCCATCGAGAATTCTTCGCCATTAGAACGGATGTGCAGGACCATGTTGGGATGTATCTTCTGGCGGATGATGGCGGCAATGGTCTTGACCAGCAGCATGACGCGCGTCACTTTCAGTCCGCCTGTCGTCGAACCGGCACAGCCGCCGATGAACATCAGGACCAGGAGGATGAATTTGGAAAAGACCGGCCACTGTTCAAAGTCGTTGGAGACGAAGCCCGTCGACGACGAAATGGACACGGACTGGAAAAAGGCCTGGCGCAGGGCTTCGATGCCGTCCCACTGCTGGGCCAGGACCAGGTTGAGGGCCATGGCCGCCGTCGAGATGGCGACGATGGCCAAGTAGACGCGGAACTCCGTATCGCCGAGGATGACTTTGCAGCCCTTCTTCCAGGCCGCGACGTACATGCCGAAGTTGGCGCTGCTGATGAGCATGAAAAAGGACAGGCAGCATTCGACGACAGGGCTGTCGAAATGGGCGACGCTGTTATTGTACGGCGAGAAACCGCCCGTAGCGATAGTGGCAAAGGCGTGGTCGGCTGCGATGAGGAAGGACATGCCGCAGAGCATGAAGACGACCGTCGAGGCAACGGTAAAGACGACGTACACCGTGAACAGGGCCTTGGCCATCTCCTTGATGCGCGGCAGGGCCCGGTCCGACCGGGGGCCTGTGCTTTCGGCATTGAACATGTGGACGATGCCCTTGCCGAACTGAGGAAAGACAGCGATGAAGATGACGATGATACCCAGGCCGCCGAACCAGTGGGTCAGGGCCCGCCAGAGGACCAGGCTGGCCGGCATGGCTTCGATGTCGTCGATGACCGTCGCCCCCGTGCAGGACAGGCCGGAAATACATTCAAAGACACCGTCCAGGACGGACAAATAGCCGCCGGCAGCATAGGGAACCATGCCCAGGAAAGTGACCATGATCCAGCCCAGAGCCGTAATGGCCACGCCTTCGCGGACAGTCAGGCTGTCCGTCGGCCGATGGCCCTGCCACATGAGCAGGCGCCCTATGAGGAGGCTGATGACAATGGCCACGAGGAACGCGGCGATACTGGCTTCCCCATAGAAAAGGGCGACGACAAAGGGAATCATCAAGGCCAGCCCGCAGGCCTGAGCCAATTTCCCCAAGACAAATAAAACAATTCGTATATTCATGGTGTACCTCCTACCAGCGCCGCCGCAGATAACCGAATGCGGTCTGGATGACGACGAGGAAGGAAAAGATTTCGACGCGTCCTAAAATCATGAGGAAACTGCAATACAGCTTAGTCCATGCCGGCAGGACGGAAACGTCGGCTACGCCGAAGAGGTCCATCGTCGACCCGACACTGGACAGGCAGCCTACGGCCATCCCCATGGCCTGCATGGGCGTGACGCCGGACAGGGAAATGATCAGCATGGAGACGAAGAACGTCGCCATGAAGAGGAAGAAATAACTGAGGACACGGCTGATGATCTTCATATCGACAGGGACGCCGTCGATTTTCAAAGAAATGACCATGTGCGGATGTAGGGTCCGGCGCATTTCCTGGGCAGCCATCTTGAAAAGGACCATGAAGCGCATGACCTTGAGACCGCCTGTAGCCGAGCCGATACAGCCGCCGACAAAGGCCAGGGCAAAGAGGACGTACTTGTCGAATTCCGGCCAGGTGCTGTAGGCGGCTGACGAAAAACCGCTGGTGCTGATGAAGGACAGGACCTGGAAAAAGCCGTAGCGCAGGTTATCCCAGCCGTCGTAGACGCCGAAACGCCACAAATGGAAGGATACGAGGCAGCCCGTGACGACGACGACGGTCAAAAAGGTCCGCCATTCGGCATCGCAGACAAGGCTCTTGAAGTCGCGCCGTTCCCAGCTCTTCCAGTAGAGGAGGAAATTGCCGCTGGCCAGGAGCATGGATACAGCTCCGGCCGCTTCCAGGGCCAGGCTGTCATATTGAGAAAAATCGAAGAGCGAATCGCCGCCGCTGGTGGACATGGTCATGAGTCCCTGATTGACGGCCATGCCCAAAGGCAGGCCGGCCAGGACGTAGAGGACCATGGAAAAGGCCGTAATGGCCAGGTAGATGAGACCGGCCTGGCGGGCCGCTTCCTGCATGCGGGCCACCATGGGGCTGAAGGATACGCTCTGATGGACGGACAAGGTCAGGCCGAAACAGCCGCTGACCTGGGGCATGACCGATACCAGGAGGAGGATGAAGTTGAGGCCGCCGAGCCATTCCATGAGGCTGTGCCACAACAAGAGCGACTGCGGCAGGCCGGCCCCGCCGTCAGCCAGGCACGACGTCCCAGTCGTCGTAAAAGCCGAGACGCTTTCAAAGAAGGCGTCGACAGGCGATGCGAAAGTGCCGGCCATGACGTAGGGAATCATACCCAAAAGGCCCAGGAGGAACCAGGCCGATACCATGTACCAGGCCCCCTCCCCCGGTCCCAGGTGGCGTTTGTGATGGCGGCCGCGGTAACGGCAGAACGCCGCTGCAAGCAAGGCGGCGGCCAGGGCCGGGGCAAAATAGACCAGGCCCGCTTCACCCCACCACAAGGCGGACAGCAGAGGGATGAGCAGCGCCAGACCGTTGATCAGGGCCAGGCGGCTGACGAGATAAAAGACGATACTGCGGTTCATGGTCTATTCCCTGCCTTTGAAGTACTTCATGACCTTCTTGGAATATTCCGTCTGGATGAAGAGGATGATCCGGTCGCCGGCCATGAGGACGGACTGGCCGTTCGGGATATAGGCTTCGCCGTCACGGACATAGGCGCAGACCAGACATTCCTTGGGCAGGCGGACATCCATGAGGCGCTTTCCGGCTACGGGAGCCCCGTCCTGGACGATGACTTCCACGGCTTCAGCCTTGGCCCCTTCCAGGAGGGACACGGAGACGACACCGCCGCGGCGGGCAAAGGCCAGGACTTCGCTGGCCGACAAGAGGCGTGTCGACAAGACGATATCGACGCCGACCTTTTCCATGAGGTCGCCGTATTCGATGCGCGACACGCGGACGATGGTCTTCTTGGCGCCCAAGTGCTTGGCGATGAGGGCCAACATGAGGTTCAGGCGGTCGTCATCGGTCAGGCAGATGACGACGTCGGCATCGGCAATGCCTTCCTGTTCCAGGAGGTCGATGTCCGTGCCGTCGCCGCAAATGGCCAGGCCGTTGTCCAGGAGTTCTGCCACCTGGCGGCAGCGTTCGCGGTCTTTATCGAAAATCTTGACCTTGATGCCTTCCTTGTCGAGCATGGGGGCCAAAAAACGGCCGGACCGGCCGGCGCCGATGATGATGACCCGTTCGACCATCTTCGTGTCGCTGGGGACGAAGTTCTCACTGAATTTCTCGATGGCCTTGGGGTCGCCGATGAAATACGCATTGTCGTGCGGGAACAGGCAGTCATCACCATGAGGGATGATCATGCGGTGATCGCGGAAAATCATGCCGGCCAGGATGGACGGCGGCATGTTCATATCCTTAAAGGGGATGTTGATGAGCGGCGAATGGCGGCGGACCTTGGTTTCAAAGAGCCGGACCTTGCCGTTGGCGAAGTCTTCGACGTTGAGGGCGGCCGGCGTCATGAGGATGCGGTTGATTTCACGGGCCGTGATCATTTCCGGATTGAGCATGAGGTCGATGTCGAAATTCTGCTTCAGATAATCCTTGGCTTCCGACAGGAACTGCATGTCCCGGATGCGGGCCGCCGTGTACTTGATGCCGTGTTTCTTGGCCATGATACAGGCGACCATATTGACTTCATCGACAGCCGTACAGGCGACGAGGATATCGGCACCGCGGATATCGGGATCGTTCATGGTAATCGGGCTGGCCCCGTTGGCCAGGACGGTCAATACATCGAGATTATTCTTGACGACTTCCAGCCGTTCTTCATTATGATCGACGACGACGACGTCGAATTGTTCATTCGATAAGAGCTCGGCAATACTGTACCCCAGCTTGCCAGCCCCTACGACAACAATACGCAAAGGAAAGACCTCCTTGTAAGTTTAATCTTGATTGAGAAAAAGGGGCCTCACACGATGGCACAAACCACCATGTTCCAGCCCCTACAAATAGTATCACATTTTATCGTTTTTGTACATCTTTCCCCTTCGCCGCCCTGGCCTCCTCAGAAAAGGCCCAATTGTTCGTATTCGTCGAGGCGGGCCAAGCTTTCGGGATGGTGTTCTTCAAAAAAGGCCGTCTTGATTTCCTTATCCGGTACCAGGACTTTCCCCTTCTTGTTGGCCATTTCGGCGAAGCGGCAGCTGTAGACGACAGGGAAATACTTGCGGATGAAACTGCCCTCCTGATGGGCCGTCAAGGCGAGAATCTGGAAGCCCAGCTGCTTGGCGATGAAGAAGACCGGACTGAGGACGTGGTCGCTCGACGCCTTGCCAAAAGGATTGTCGGCGATGACGACACGCGTATTGTATTTAGCCCGGCGCAGGTGGCAGCGCTTTTCCGACAAATAATTCAGGCAACCCAGGAAAAGGGCCATGTTCTTGCTCCACATTTCACCGCCAGACCATTTATTCGATTCTTCCCAGGAAAAAGGCCGTTCTGAGAAAGTATTGCCACTCGTCGCCTTGCGGCAACGGACTTTGATGGTCTGATTGCCGAAAATACAGCGCAGCATTGGCTGGGTCCGCAGCTTTTTTTCCAGGATGGCCCGGGATTTTACTTCCGGCTCTTCCCCCTCGTCGGCCCGGTCCAGCTCGGCCGTCAAGGCATTGAGATAATCGCGGATTGACGTACGGGCTGCCGCATCCTGCCAGGGCGGCACTTGTATCTGGAAAATATCCTTCGTCGTCTCTCCGATTTTGATGCGCGTTTTGGCCGCCAGCTCCCCTAAGCCGGTGCAGACATCCTGCAAATGGAGGATCATGTGGTTTAGCATGTGTTCCAGATGAGCACAATGGCTCTGCCGTTCTTCTTCAGAAACGGAAATGACCCGTTCCAGCCGTTCCCGGCTCTTGTCCTGCCATTCCAGGTAGGCCGTATAGTCCCGCTTATAGCGGAGGCCGTCGACGATGCTGCTGCGCAGCTTGACATCGGCCACGTTCTTTTCGCAGTATGTCCGGAATTTTTCCCGTTGTTCGTCGCAGGCACTGCGCCGTCTGTCGACATCTTCCCGGACCGTTTCAGCCTGTTCCAGGATGGGCATGACAGCCTGGGCCAGGCCGTCTGCCATTTTAATCGTTTCCAGCCCTTCGACGAGACCTTCAGGCACATCATCGGCCGCAAAGAGGAGACGTTCGTTCTTCACATCCAATCGTTGATGCAGGGCAGCCAGCTTCCTCGCTTCGCCCTGGGCGGCCTGCTGTTTGCGGATAGCTGCGGCCATGGCTTCTTTCAGGGACTTTTCCAAATCCCGGGCCTGAGCGCGGACGGCTGCGACGGCCCCATCCAGAGCCGGCAGTTCTTCATAGCGGGAATGATACCGGTCCTCTTCCGTCTTCAGGCGGCCTGCAGCCTGGTCGTACTGCGACCGGGCTGTCCGATATGCCTTGTCTGCCTGCTGGCAGGTCCGGGTCAGGCCTGGCCGTTCCTTGAGAAGGGCGGCTTCCCGTTCGGCTCCGTCTTCCGGATAGGAAACGTCCTCATCCAGGGGCAGCTCAGCCGACTGGCGCAGTCGTTTCATGTCAGCCGCCAGCTGGGCATCGGTTTTACGAGCCCCTTCGATCTGGGCTTCCAGGCGGCCCCGGTTCTCATTGGCTCCGTCTAGGCGGCTCTTGAGGCGGCGCCGTTCTTCGGCCAGGACATCATAGTCCCGGCCATCTTCGACGGCTTCTGTATCCTGTACTTCAGCCCAGTACAGCTTCTGTCGGAGCTGGCTGCAACGGGTTTCGATACGGCTGTACTGACGCAATTTCTCTTCATATTGTGCCTGAAGGCGCTTCCCTTCCGCAGCCAGTCCCTCCAGGGCATGCTGCAAGTCACCCGCCTGCTTCATGAGCTGCCTATTCTTTTCCAGGATGGCCCGATGCTGGCGCTGTAATTCCAAATAGTCCGCCAGCCGGCCGAGGGCTGTGACCAGTTTGCTTTCCTGTTGGCGCGCCGTGAACAGGCGGCTGCGGTAGAGTTCGACGCTTTGCCGGCATTGTTCGGCTGTCCGGCGGGCTTCGTCCAGATGCCGCTGGCAGCGTTCGCTCTCATCGCGGAGGCTGCGCTGTTTCGCCACCTGATCGCGGTACTGGCTAAAAGGATAGTGTTCATAAAAAGCCTGCAAATCCGCCAGGAGCGGCCGCAAGGCCGTCAGGTCCCGGTCATTTTCGGCCATGGCTGCATCGGCCCGGCTGGCACCGGCCCGAAGGGCTTCCAGCCACGACGAAAAGGCTTCGGGCAGGATGTTCCGCCAGTAAGCCGGCACGACCTGCCGCGTTGGCAAAGGCTGGCTCTGGCCGGACACGAGGCGGCGCACTTCGACTTCCGTCAGGACGAAGACGGGCTGGAAAAAGTCACGCCCTGCCTTTTCCAGGCGGTTCATGAGCTGCGGCAGTTCATCCGTCGTCGTCACGACCGATGCCGCCCAGAAAGGATAACGGCTGTACAGGCCTTCGGCGCCGCCTTCTGCCGTTTCACTGTACGTGCGGAACAGTTCGGCCCCGCTCTTGAGATAGAGGAAATCACGGCTCCAGGCGTCGATCTTATCTGCCAGGACCGGGTCGGCCAGGAACTGGTCCTGCCCGCCATAAATATCGAGCCAGCGATGGGCCCGGCGGCGGGCCAGGTCCAAGTCGCGGCGCCGCGCTTCTAAGGTAAACAGGTCATCGCCGACTTGCTGGCAAAGGGCCTCGGAACGGCGATAGAGGCTGGCCGTATCGTCAGCGATATTGGCACAGTGAGGCCACTGCTGCAGCCGGTCCTGAAGATTCTTGGCCAGCATATCGGTCTGGCTCAGGGCCAGGCCCAGCTGCCACAGTTCCTGCTGCCGGGCAGCTTCTTCTCTTTCCGCTTCCGGTACCAAAGCCGCTGCCTTGCTGCCTTCTTCTTCGTAGAAGGCCTGGTTCTTTTCATAGCCTGCCGCATCCTGGCGGACCTGAGCCAGCTCCCGCTGCCAGCGCCGCTGGATATCAGCCGCTTCTTGACGGACAGAATCGGCAAAGAGTTCCTTTTCCAGTTTTTCCTGCTGTCGCAGGAGTTCCTGGATTTGCCCTTCGCCGCCTTTGACGTCATTCAGGATGCGATGATAGGCGGCTTCCTGTTTTTCCTTTTCATGCTGGATGTCTGCCTGCTGATGGCGTACCCCTTCCATGGCCGCTGCCGTCTGGACCAGGCCGGCCTTCTCCTTAGCTTCGGCCTGGTCGAACCAGCCGTGCAGGGCGGCACTGTTCTGCTGCAGCTGGGCCAATAACTGCTGCGTCCCCGCATCGGCTTCAAGACTGGCCAGGGCCTGCTGCCATTCGGCCAGGAGGGCATCATTGCGGGACTGGTCCCGTTTATAACGGCTCAAAGTCAGATTCTGCGATTCCCGGATATTCGCCTTGCGGGCTCCTTCGGCTTCACGGTAGCCCTGTTCAGCCCTGTCGCTGGCCGAGCGGGCGTCGTCACAGGCCTCCCGGGCTTCGACGACGTCGCAGGCGGCCAGGAGACGTTCATTTTCGGCCTGGCGGGCAGACAAGGCGGCCTGTTCTTCCTTTAAGTCTTCCTGCTCGTCGTGCCGTGCTTTTTCATCCTGACAGATACGGCCATAATAGGTCCGCAGGCGGCTGTTCAATATCCGCAAAGCCTCTTCGGCATCGAAGCAGTGCTTCTGGACGGCAGTATAGGCTTCCAGTTGTTCCAGGACACCTTTCATTTCAGTAATGCGCTTTTCCAAACGCAGCTGCTGCTTTACGTGTTCCCGCTGGCTCTCAAAGAGTTCGGCGAAGCCATTTCCCTTGGCCGTAGCCGGGCCGGACGCCGCCAGACAGCCTTCTTCGACCGTCGGGATGAGGAGCCGGTCTACGAGTTCGTTCGTCGTGCGGCAGTTCTCGAAATACCCTTCGACGCCACCTTCGGTCTCGTTGATAGCAGCGATTTTATTCCATTCCGACGGGATGATCTTGAAATGTTCCTCCAAGTACTGACCATAGGCCAGGAGGGTATCATTTTCCGAAAAGAACCGGGCTGCCATGGTGTGCTCGGCGACACCGCGGAAATAGGACGCCATTTCTTCCTTCGTCGCCGGCCGGGCCTTGCCCTTGTCGCTGCGGACAAAGGGCAGCGTGTCTAGGCGCACCTGGGACGATGGCGTATATTCCAGGGCGAATTCCTGACTGGCCAGCTGTTCCTTGCTGTTCATGAAAAGGGAGACCGCTGTCAGGGCATAGCGCCGAGGTTGATCTTCGAGGATCCATTCGACGGCAATGTGGGCGACGGCATTGTTCAGCTGCAGCGTTTCCTGTATCTTGCGCTGGGCTACGGTCTTGCGCGGCAGGACGGCCTGGATCAGGGTCTGGACGAAGACGGTCTTGCCGGCCCCGTTTTCCAGGAGCAAGATGCCATTATAGCCGTCGAAGCGGAACGTCGTATCGATATAGCGTTTGTGGCCATTGTCATAGATGACATTGGTGAAACGGATTCTACTGATGGAGGGCATGGGGATTATCTCCTTTCCGCTGTTCTAAGTCATACATGAAATCGAGGATACCGTGATTATAAGCCGACTCCATGAAATACAAGGAGAAAATGGCACGGGCCTTGGTGGTCAGTTCCATTTCGCCTTCACCGATTTCCCGGACCAGGTGCTGGCGGACGAGGAAGGCCTTGGTCATATTGAGGAAACTCAGGCGGCTGTTCGTTCGGGCATCTTGTTTCTTCGCCGTCTCTTTGAGGCTGTCCATATCGCTCCACTTCTGCATCAGGGCCAGCCAGTTGAAATTGCAGTCCCCTTCGGCTTCGCGCAAGGTCTTCTCATCGTGGTGGCGCAGGGATTCCATGCGGCTGTCCATGGCCTCCAGCCAAACCGGCATAGTGACGAAATCGTTAGGTTCATCGGATTGATAGCTGTCGTAGAAACAGCCGAAGAGGACGATGATGGCCATATAGAGGAGATAAATATCCATATTGACGGACTTAGCCGTCATATAGGTCTTCTTGAACTGTTCATTACTGATGTGGAACGGCGAATCGACGGCTGCCGGAAAAAGATACAGTGTATCGGCATCGGTCACGAGGACGCATTTGACATGGCGGGCGTAGATTTCCACTTGGCCGGCGATTTCTTCGTCTTCCCAATATAAAGGCACGTCGAGCTTATGGACCTCGCCGCTGGCGGCCAGGCGGGTATAGATATCGAAAGCGGCCATCATTTTTTTATTATCCAGCATGGACTGTCACCTCTATTTCCATATTACTAATCGTATAATCCAGGATATCCACGGTTCCTTCCCTTTCGACGGCTTCCAGGCTCTCCAGCTGCGGACAAGTTTCAGGGATGGCCGCATAGACCGATTCCGTCCCAGCCAAGTCTTCGCTCAAGGTGAGCACGTGGCGGCGGTGGATGAGCATCCAGAAGATATAGAACTGCTTGCTTCGGCATAAATCGGGAGCTGCCTCTTCCAGATAACTACAGAAAGCGTCCAGCGTCGTCGCCGTCCGGCCCTGGAGGAAGGCCAGCAGGGCCTGGACGATGGCGGCGTAATGGCGCTGGATGTTGACCAGCTTCTCGCCGCTCACTTCCGTATCATCGACGTCAGGGAAATCTTCCTGTCGGCTCTCCCGTTCCAGCCGTTCCAGCCGCTGGGGCATGAAGATATCCAGGAGCGACCAGACGCGGCACTGCTGCAGTTCCAGGAAGGGCTCGACCAGGCGCCGGGCCGCCGTCACTGGTAACGGCGACGAAAAGAGGCGGCTCGTTATTTCCTGTTCGTAGTTGAAACTGTCGATACCCGTAAAATACAAGGATTCTTCGGCGGCTTCCAAGGCCGATGTCCCCAGGTCTATGCCGGCCTTGAGGAGGCTTCGGTGCAGGCTGTGGACGTATTCCAGGCGCCGTTCGACTTCCAGGATATTGTCGTACGCCCGCCGTTCCGGGTCTTTATCGGCATTATTGCGGATGCGTTCCTTCGTCTCGGCGACAAAGTCCTTCAGTTCCTTGAAAGCGTCTTCTTCGCTTTTCAGGCGCTGGTTGAGGTCATCGACGATTTTCCGGTACCGTGCCAGTGTCTCTTCAGAGACGATGTTGCGATGGATTTCCTGGCGGATACGGGCCATACGGCTGCGCAGGGTCTCGACGTCGAGGCGCATTTCCTCGATCTGCCGCAGGGCCAGGACGAACTGGCCTTTTTCCAGCTGTTTTCGCAGGATGAGCTGATTGATGGACAACTGATATTCGTTGAAATATTCTTTCGTCGCAAAAATGAGCTCCAAGCCCTGTTCGTCCAGGACATAATACTGTTCGTTCGAATGGATGTCGGCCCGATCAGCCTTCAAATAAGAATAGCGGGCCCGTACTTCCTTTCCCTGGTCCCAATCGAAGAAGGCTTCTTCATTGCGTTTGCCTGTCGGCGGGCGGAAGACAGCGACGATGTCCCGGGCCAGCTGTTCATACTCCCGGGCATCGTCAAAAAGGCTGCCTCCGGTCTGGTCTGCCAGAAAAGCCGCGAGATTGCGGATACCTGCGTCCTTCTTGCCATCGAGCATCTGTTCAAAGAAAAAAAGCAGCGTCATCAAGCCCAGTTCCATCCCCGACCGTTCCTGGCCATGGACGTCTTTGAAACGACGCCGGTCCAGGCGGTACAAAGGGGACATGAGCAAAATACGCTGCATTCGTTCAGAAAAATGTTCTAGTTCCATATAACGTCTCCTTCAATGCCTTGATGAGGTCACTTTCTGTCAAAGCTTCCTGAGGGTAATAACGGCCGCTGTCCAAGAGGGAGCGAAACATACCGGCCCGTTCCCTGCCGACGGCGGCGGCAAAAGGCGGCCACACCGGTTCTTCACGCTGCTGATTCTCCTTTCCCTGAGGAGCCTCATAGGCCAGGAAGGCTTCATAAAAAGGGACGGCCAGGCGGACTTCGACTGCCTTTGAAGCGGCTGCTGCCTGCCAGATGCGCAGGCCTTCCCAATCGAAGTCGCCGAAATACCAAACGATATGACGGCCATCGGGGCAGCCGCACTGCCGAGGAAGAAAATCCAGATTGGCAGCGATTTTCCAGCCGCCGCCAAAGATGAGCGACGCCAGCGGCAGGTCTGGCAAATGAGGCAAGAGGCGGCCGTAAGGGGCTTTATTTTCGACGACCAAGTGATGATAGACATCTTTCTGGAGACAAGCTGGATGGACCGCCATCATGAGCGGGTCCGGCTGGTCACAGATTTTCAAATCAGCCGTCGTCAATCCCAATCGCTTCAATAAGCCTACACCCGCTTCCAGGAGGTATTTCTCGTCGGCGAAAATATCCCACGACCGCTGCTGGAGCGAGGCCGGTCCCTGCGGGAGCCCCTGCGAAAGCCAGGCACTCAGTTTCCTGATATACGGCAAATCAGCCTGCCAAGCTGTCAAAGGCTGTTCATAGTAAAAAGAAAAATCGAGTTTTTCCGACAAGGCCAGTTGAATGGCTTCAGTCTGGATGGTCGTCACCGACGAAAAGAGCTTAGCCGGTACCCGTTTCAGCCGCCGCGGCAAGCCGCTGAAATCGACGCCGGCCGAACGGACCGCTATCAGGCTGCCATCGGCTAAGAGCGCCGCTACAGCAGGCCGGAAACGGCTGTAATCCCAGGAAGCAAAAGCGTCCTGCAATACGTCGAGGTCCAGCGTCTTTTTAGGGTAAGTCTGTAAAAATTGCCGTACTTCCTCTCTATCTGCATCCATATCTTTCCTCTCCTCTTGCCAGCCAGTACTTTCTCTTATTATAAAACAGAGACAGCAGGAAAGGACCCGGTTTTCCGCCTTTACGACCGTGGAGCCAAGTGCTTTTTCTGTTCATACATTTTCGTGTCAGCCCGGTTGAAGACGGCTTGGTACGCCGCATCGCGAGTCTGGTCGTAGACGGCCATGCCTACGGAAGCGGCGAGCTGCGTCCACGGCTGAGCGGCTTTCAAATCGCGGATGCGTTCGAAAGCCTGGACTTTTTGGAACAAAGCGTCCCGGTTATCGTAGTCCTCGCCTTCGAGGATGACGACGAATTCGTCGCCGCCGATGCGGTAGACCGGGCTGTGCTTATAGATGCGGCAGACGGCCTGGCACAGGCGCTGTAAGGCGATGTTCCCCTTTTCGTGGCCAAAACGGTCGTTGACGTCCTTGAGCTGGTTCAAGTCGACCATGACCACGGCAAAGGCAGCCTGGCCGGCGGCGATTTTCTGGTTGAGGTCGTAGACCTTCCTGTTGTAGGCGGCGACGTTCTTGACGGCCGTCAGTGCATCCTGATAGGCCTGTTTCTGCATGGCGCCGACGTATTTGCGCATCCGTTCCATCGTATCGTTCATGTGGCGGGCAAGCCGCCCGATTTCATCTTGAGCTGTACTGTCCAGAGGCTGGTCATATTCGCCGCGGCCCAGGCGGCGGGCGGCTTCACTGATGTCATGCAGGGGCCGGACGATACGGTTCGCCGCCCGGATAGCCAGGAGCGTCGACAACAGGCCGATGACGACGGTCACAGCCAGGATCCCGAAGGTCATGAGCTGGCGGCCGGCATAGATTTCCCGTTCCGGTGCCGTCACGCCCAGTTTCATGCCATTCTTCAAGGTCGCAAAGCCCATGGCCATGGGAATGCCCTGATAGTAATAATGAATCAAATGGGTATCCGTCGCTGACTGCTCCAGCAGCTCTCCGTGGCTGACGATATCGAAGCGCGGCTTGAACTCGTAGGCCACCTCCCTGCCATCGGGATGGAAATAAAAAGTCTGCCAGTCCTTGAAGAGGAAGCCGTATCCGCTGTCATAGACCTTCATGCTGCCGATGAGGTCGCAGAGCATGTTGAAGTCGATATCGACGCCGACGACGGCGACGAACTGGCCTTGGACGTAGACGGGCATGACGTAGCTGATCATGCGGACACCATTATTGTCATTGACGTAAGGTGTCGTCCACAAGGCCCTCTTCTCACGCAAGGGCTGATAATACCAGTTCGTCCGGCCCGCGTCGGCTTCCCCGTACGCCTCGACGGAGGTAATGGGCTGGGACACAAAATCATGACGCGCATCTTTGCGGGTATACCAGAAGCCGTCCGGCCCGCCGGCCAGGTCTTCATTGTAATGGAGGTAATAGCCCTGGACGCCGTCGATGCCGGATACAGCATTATAAAAAGACCGGCTAATCATGGCTTCCAGCCGGTCGCGGTTGGCTTTATTACGCAAGTCCTGGGGATTTTTGACTTCATGCTCGATGGTATGGCCGATATAGTGGACGATGTCTTCGGACTGCATGAAAATTGGATTCAGTGTCGTACTGGCGTGGATGGCCCGGCCAGTGAGGGTCTTGGCGGCGATTTCCGTCTCGCTGCGGTCGACGAGGAAGACGCAGAGGCTGCCGAAGACCAGGGTCAGCGTCAGGGAGACGCCGCAGATGACGTTCAAAAAGCGGGACCGTATAGTTTGCATCATGAAAGGGTCCCTCCTTTATGCAGCTGACAGGCCGGGCAGCAGAGCGCCGGCCGCACACAGGCCAGGGCCAATTTCCGACCGCTCCGGGGAACGGCGATGTACGTGACCTCTTTCCACGTATAGCCTGCATCCGCTCCTTTCTGGCGGAAGCGGAAGCAATCCGACTGGTCCCCTTGGGATAATTTCCTTTTGAGCGCCGTATAATCGGTGAAATCCAGGAAGCGCTGGCAGTCATCGGGATGGATATAGCTCCGGGCATAGTGATGAAGGAACTGGCGCATGAAGAGGCATTTCTCCATGAGTTCCCCGGCTACGGCATGGCGCGAGAACAAGGGGATCCCGGCTGATTTGTCCAAGTCGATGAGGTAGATGACATCGTACAGGCGGTAGAGCTCATGAATGTGGACGTTCAGCGCCTCCTGCTCCTGGATGTGTTCGTCCAGGGTCAGGTTGTGCAGGGACACGGTCAGCATCCAGCACGACGGCATGGAGGCAACGAGTTCCGCCGTGAGCTGGACGTAGTAGCCCTTTTCCGACTGGAAGATCGTTTCCAAATGACCGCTCTGCTTGAGGCCTTCCATGAGGTCCCGGAAATGGGCATAAAGCCGCGTTCCAGGCCGGTTGATGCGCAGTTCGGCACTGAGGGCCGTAATGCGGCCGAAACTGGCCAGCTGATCCCGATAGGCCTGATTGAGATAGACGTGATGGAATGCTTGGCCGTCGTATTCGACCAGGGCCAGGGACTGATGGGTCCGGCGGATGGCGGCGCTGGTTTTCTCGTAATAAGCTCGGCTGGCCGCATCTTCGAAAGACCGGTACTGGCCTTCCAGATAGGAAAATAAATCGTTCCAGGGCATGGGCTTACTGAAGAAATAGCCCTGGAGCTTATCGCAGCCTACAGAGGCCAGGAAATCGACGTGTTTCTGCGTCTCTACGCCTTCGGCCAGGCTCTGGCTGCCGATTTCCTTGATCATGTCGACGGTATTGCCGATGATGGAACGGGCCTTGTCCGTCGACGACGAGAGGAAATGCGTATCCAGCTTGATGATATTGAAGTCATAATCCTTGAGGACGTTGAGCGACGAATAGCCGCTGCCAAAATCGTCCATGAGAATTTGGTAGCCAGCCTGGAGGAAGCGTCCCAGGGCCTCTTTGATGACTTCTTTATCGTGGACCAGCATGGTCTCCGTGATTTCCAGATGGATGAGGTCCCGCGGCAGGCCATATGTCCGGACCGTATCTTCGACGACCTGGAAGATGTCGCAGAGGAAAAAGTCCAGACGCGACAAATTGAAGGATACCGGGACGACGGGAAGCTGCTGATCCAGGCGGCGGCGCAGGGCCTGGCAGGTCTGGCGCAGGATGTAGCAGTCGAGTTTATAGATGTCGTGGTTCTTTTCCAGGATGGGAATGAAGCGGGCCGGCGACAGGAAGCCGACGACGGGGTCATTCCAGCGGGCCAGGGCTTCCATGCCGCAGACGGCACCGGTCAGGGTGCGGATGACAGGCTGATAATAGACCTGGATCCAGCCGTGCTCAATAGCGTCATCACAGTGTCCGGCAATGTAGTTGTTGACCGTAATCAGCTTCTGCAGGTCCTGGGTATATTCCAAGACGGAGACGCCCACTTCATCGCGGATGTGCTGGCAGGCGATTTTGGCATAATCCACGGCCAGAGCCGGGTCGACGACCTGATTTTCAGGAAAATGGTAGACGCCGGCCTTGATTTCCAGCTGGTACTTGCGATAGACCTGGCAGATGGATTCATGAAGTGTTTCCAGCTTTTCCCGCACAGACCCTTCCGGCGTGAGCAGCTGGAAGTGGTCATTGCGGCGACGCGACAAGAAGCCCTGCGGGAAGGTTTCCCGAATCATGGTGGCCAGGCCTTTCAGGCAGTCATCGCCGACGGCGACGCCATAGCGGATATTGACGAGCTTGAAGTTGATGACGTTGAAATAGACCAGGCAGTATCCCGACAGGGACTGACCGGATTCCATGAGGTCCCGGACATACTGGAGGAAGCGCCGGTTCCCGGGCAGGCCGGTCATGTTGTCGATGTCGCTGGTCAGGTATTTGCGGTCGTAATCGGCGATAAAGACGTAATAGACCTCACCCACGCCGGGCAGGGTGACTTTGCGGCTGAAGTGTTCTGCATAGCGTACGGTACCGTCACAGGCGATGACGCGGTAGCGGGCATAACTGGTCTGGCAGACGTCGCTCGCCGTCTGCTGGCGGATATTCTGTTCTACCAGTTCCCGGTCCCGCAGGTCGACCATGCCGCGGAAGCTGTGATGGACGTAGTCGGCCAGTTCTTCGTAAGAAGCGCAGCCAAAAAAGCCGATGACATAGTCACTGGCATAGAGCAGTGTTTCCCCTTCATCGGCTTTATAAATAAAGATTCCCCCGGCCAGGCTCTGGGGGATGCAGGCCGTCAAAGCGGCCTGGTCCTTCCCGTTCATTTGATGTTCCATGCGTCCATCTCCCGTCGTAATATATTTTATATTTCGTATATACCATCCGTATATTTCTGTATATATTTCTATTTCATTATATTACAAGCCTGACAGGAGTACAAGCGCCTAGTCGGCACCGGCCAGAGCCAGCAGGGCTTCAATGGGTGTCATCTTGCCCGTATCGGTCGTGCGGGACACGGCCGTCCGCACCAGGCCGGTCCGGGCATCGTACCATATTTCGTCATACGTGAGGGCAAAGTCATATTCTTTTCCCTTGAGGCGCCGCGCCTGGAACTGGCGGAGCAGGACCTCGCTGCAGCCGTTCTGCCGGGCCTGGCGCAGGGCTTCTCCCAGGGACTGTTCCCTGCGGGCAAAGACAGGATGCAGGCGGTAGCCGAGCTGGTCGTCGGCAGCCCGTTCCAGATAGGGCGTATCGGCCTGCAGGGCCTCGTCGAGGGTCAGGGACAAGGGCGGGACCCAGACCGGTGAGCCGAAAGGCCGGCCGCCATCGTCTGGCACAGCATGGCCCAGATAGGTTTCATAAGCCGTCTTGGCATCGTAATAACGGCGCAGAGCGGTGTCGGCATATCCGGCTATATCATGGGCAAAGCGGCGCGTCGTCGGCGCTGCCTGCCAGACCGTCTTGTCCGGGAACTGTTCATACGTGCGGGAAACGGCCTGTACGGCCTTTTCTACGGGATCGCCCTCCATGACGATGCGGTCCAGCCGGATGCGCCGGCCGTAAGCCTCATTAAAGGCGTCATTGCCGACAGCCGGAGCGCCGAAGGTCACGACCTGGAGCTGCGACGCACCCTGGTCGGCCAGGCGGGCCGCCGCCAGGACGGCGACGGCTCCGCCCAGGCTGTGACCGGTCAAGGTCAGCCGTTTCGGTGCATGGGCATCGGCAGCCAGCACCTGGCCTACGGTCTGGCCACCATAGGGCGCTGCCAGAAGGGTCGTCGTGTAGTGGTCAAAGCCGGCATGGACGCGGCGGACGCCGTCCTTTCTAGCTGTCTTCCCGGCCGTGCCGCCGTAGGCGACGGAATGGAGGTTCAAATCGGACTTGATGTCGGCCAGGCTGGCCGTTCCGGTCACGGCCAGGAGCGTATCGTCCCCTTTCCGGACCAGGTGGAACTTGGCTTCCGATTTATCATCCTTCTGGACCTGGCTGTCGATGTGCCAGCCCCGGCGCACCAGCTCCTGACGGGCTGCCAGACCGGGCCTGTCGCCGTAAGAAGCCATGGCCATCCAGGCACAGAGGGCTTCCTGCCGGGCCTGTTCATAAGCGGCGCGCGGCGAATCGGCAAAGACAGAAAAAGCTGTTGTCACGCAAAAAAGGCACGTGAAAACAGCTTTGTAACAAGAAGTGAACATAGGCTTTCCCCTTTCCAGCCCATCAGGGCTCGTAGGACAAAATGGAAAAGACTTCCCGGTTCGGATGGTGTGATTCTTCAAAATAGAGAGTCCGCTTCAGCTCCCGTTCCCATTCGGCTTTGCGCTTCTTGTCCTTGAGCAGGGCCAGGACGTCGGGATGGGCTTCGATGAGGATATCCCCTTTGATGTGGCGGACCTGGACCATATGGCGCAGGCGGCGGATGATCTGGATGGCCACGGTTTCCGGCGAATAGAGGTAGCCTGAACCGCCGCAGACGTCACACGGGCTGAACTGGACCTGGTACAGGCTCTGGCGGGCCTTCTTGCGGGTGATTTCCACAAGGTTCAGGGCCGTCATGCCCAAGACGCGGGTCTTGGTGCAGTCCTGCGCCGTTTCCCGGGTCAGGATCTGGAGGATTTCGTCGCGTTTCGTCGGCTGGGCCATGTCGATGAAATCGATGATGATGATGCCGCCAATATCGCGCAGGCGCAGCTGGCGGGCGATTTCCACGGCCGCTTCCTTGTTGACGTGGAAAATCGTGTCCTGCAGGGTCGAACCGTTACCGGTGTACTTGCTGCTGTTGACGTCGATGACCGTCAGGGCTTCCGTGTGGTCGATGACCAGATTGCCCCCTGACGGCAGGGGCACGATGCGCGACATGAGGTGGGTCAGGCTCTCTTCGATGGCGTACTGTTCAAAGATGGGCACCGTCCCTTCGTAGAGGCGGACGCGGCTGCGCCAGGCCGGGTCGGGAAAGACCTGGCAGATGCGTTCATAAGCTTCGCGGCTGTCGACGACGACTTGTTTGACGTCGGCCGTGAAATGGTCGCGGATCATGCGCATGACCAGGTCGGCTTCGCGGTATAAGAGGGTCGGCTTGCGGGACCGCTTATACCGCTGGAGGATGCTGTCCCACGTCCCCAGGAGATACTGCAGGTCCTTGAGGAGCTCTTCCCGGGAAACGCCCTTGGCGACGGTCCGGATGATGAGGCCCATGCCGTCGGGCTTGATTTCCGATACGATGCGGCGCAGGCGGTTGCGTTCTTCTTCATCGCGGATTTTCTTGGACACGCCGATGTAATCGACAGTCGGCATGAGGACGGCGTAGCGGCCGGCCAGGCTGATATTGGCCGTGACTTTCGGCCCCTTCATGCCCTGTTCGTCCTTGATGACCTGGACCAGGACGGACTGGCCCACGGAGAGGTGCATCTGCTGGATTTCTTCCTTCGACGCCGCCCGCGGGAACATGTCGCCCATATAGATGAAGGCGTTCCTGCGGCGGCCGATGTTGACAAAGGCAGCCTGCAGGGACGGCAGGATGTTCTGAATCGTCCCTTTATAGATATGGTTGACAATGTGCATGTCGTCATTGCGTTCGACAGCGAAATCACGAAGACGACCATCCTCCAGGATAGCCATGCGCGTTTCTTCTGGCATGACATTGCCTACGATTGTTTTCATCTTCTCATTCCTCCTGTGCGGGCAAATTGGTAATCGCAGACAGGCTATTTCACTAACAAGACGGCGAAATAACCCGTTTCTTTGGCGTCAGCCGCTTTTTCATAGACCCGTTCTCCCGGCAGGCCGCAGCGTTCGATCATCGACGCCTTGTCGAGGAGCTGCAGGTCCCGCAGTTCCTCCTGGATTGGTGCCAGCCGTCCCGAGGGCTTCATGATGACCTTGCTGCCTTCCAGGGCCAGCAGTTCTTTGCGGTGTGCATTGTTTCCGGGGATGACGATGAGGGCTTCATCCTTTTCGCACAGCGGCTGCTGGAGCTTGGCGGCGACGGCGCAGAAACTGGGCACGCCGGGCACGATTTCCGTGTCGTAGCCGGCCTCATGGACGAGGCGGTGGACGTAGATGCTGGTCGCGTAGACCGTCGGGCAGCCCAAGGTGATGAGGCAGACGTCGCGGCCCTGGTCGAGTTCGTCCTGCAGGCGGCGCGCCGCTTTCTCATGGGCTCCCTGGAGGACCTGGTCGTCGCGGGTCATGGGGAAATCCATGGCGATGACCATTTTATCTTCTAAGGAAACGCCGCAGCCGTCCAGGGCCTTCAAGAGGATGCCCTGGGCCGTGACGACGCCGGTCCGGCTCTGGGGCACGGCCAGGACGGGACAGGTCCTGATGATTTTCAGCGCCTTCAGGGTCAGCAGTTCCGGGTCGCCCGGGCCGACGCCGACGCAATAGAGTGTACCTTTCATGATCATCCCTCAAATAACGAATATTTCTGACCGTTTTCCTTGCGGACGAAAATACCCGTCCGCCGGGCCAGCATCATGTCCGTGTGGATGGGCAGGCCGAATTGGCTGCCCAGGATTTCCCAGACCTGGGACGGCTTGATGGCCCCTTCGCCGGTCTGATAGATGCCGACAGTCAGATAGACATTGCCGTCCTTCACATGGCCGTGGACGGCTTCGACGACGTGCTGCTTGACGTCGATGGTACGCACGCGGTGCTTGCCCTTGTGGGACACCTTTTCATAGAGGACG
Organism: Megasphaera sp.; assembly: GCF_047831605.1. Classification (NCBI taxonomy): domain Bacteria; kingdom Bacillati; phylum Bacillota; class Negativicutes; order Veillonellales; family Veillonellaceae; genus Megasphaera; species Megasphaera sp. The sequence goes on from NZ_CP181255.1 coordinate 310,310, forward strand.
CTGGCTGCGTCATTGAATTTCGCCAAAATCTGGTTGAGTCCGTCCTGGCTGAGGTCTTCCGTCAGCGGGCCGCGCAGGGTATAGACGGCGTAATTGGCAATGGCCATCAGCTTCGGTGCCTTGGCATCGACGTATTTGCCATCGAGGACGGCAAAGCCCTGGGGCGACATGGCGTTCATGCGCGCCATGACGTCGGCGACGGGCAGCTTTTCAGCCAGTTCCATGTCGAGGTATTCCACATCGGCCGAGACACCGACGCCCAGGGCCGAGGCGAAGCTGAGCTTCATATGCGGATTGAAGCCTTCAGAATAACAGATAGGCAGTTTGGCCCGGATGATGACGTAGCGCACGGCCCGGGCAAAATCCAGGTGCGACAGGAATTGCAGGGCCCCATCTTTCTTAACAGCTAAACGTAGTCTTTCCATGGTCGTCCCCTTCCTTTCTGTCGATGATGGATACGCCCAGATTCGGGCAGACACCGCAGCCCGTACAGGGCAGGCGGCGGCAGTCGTGAGTCAGTTCAGCTCGAGAGGCCTTCTGCCATTCGCGCTTCAAATAGGCCTTGGCGGCGCCGTTGCTGAGATGGTCCCAGGGCAGGGCTTCGTCGAGGCTGCGCGTCCGGGCGGCATAGTAATCGGGGTCGATGCCGGCCAGGTCGAAGGCTTTCATCCACATATCGTAATCGAACATTTCCGTCCAGCCGTCGAACTTGCAGCCCAGTTTCCAGGCTTCGTAGAGGACTTTGCCCATGCGGCGGTCGCCGCGGGCGAAGGTCGCTTCCAGGCGGCCCGTCTTGGCATCGTGGTAATGGTAGGAAATGTGTTTGTCGTTGATGAGACCCTTGATGTACTGCTGTTTCCGTTCGATTTCTTCAATCGGCAGCTGGCCGAACCACTGGAAGGCCGTGTGCGACTTGGGTACGAAGCTCGATACGGAGACCGTGACCTTGCCGTTGTTCTTGTGGGTCACTTTGCGGTAGAGATTGAGGACCTTGTAGGCCAGGTCGGCGATACCGGCCAGATCTTCGTCCGTTTCTGTCGGCAAGCCCATCATGAAATAGAGCTTGACCGTGGACCAGCCGTTTTCAAAGGCATTTTCACAGGCTGCCAGCAAATCTTCTTCCGTAACGCCCTTGTTGATGACATCGCGCAGGCGCTGGGTCCCGGCTTCGGGCGCAAAGGTCAGGCCGCTCTTGCGGACCTGTTGGACCTTCTTGGCGATATCGACGGAAAAGCTGTCGACCCGCAGCGACGGCAGGCTGACGCTGACTTTCTGGCCCTTGAATTCGTCCAAGAGCTGGTCGACCAGTTCGGGCAGGCAGGAATAATCGGCCGAGCTCAGGCTCATGAGGGAAATCTCATTGTAGCCCGAATTGGCGATAATCTGTTTGGCCAGGTCGGCCAGGTGTTCCGGCGATTTTTCCCGGACCGGCCGGTAGAGCATGCCGGCCTGACAGAAGCGGCAGCCGCGGCTGCAGCCGCGGAAGAGCTCCAGGACGGCCCGGTTGTGGACGATGTCGATGTTGGGTACGATCGGTTTCGTCGGGAAGAAGACGTGTTCCACATCGGAAACGACGCATTTCTCGATTTCTGCCGGCGCTCCCGGTTCAGTGACGGTCAGGCCCTGGAAGTCGCCCTTTGCATCGTACTGGGCTTCATAGAAGGACGGCACGTAGTTGCCCGGCTGCTGGGAGAGCTGCTTCAAGAGGCCCTTCTTGCCGCCCGGTTTTCCCTGCTCTTTCCAGGCGATGATCGTATCGGCCAGGACCTGCGTCGATTCTTCCGATTCGCCCAGGAAAAAGACGTCGATGTAATCGGCCAGGGGTTCGGCGTTGTAGGCACAGGGACCGCCGGCTGCCACCAGGGGCATGTCGTCGCCGCGGTCTTTGGCAAAGAGCGGGATGCCGGCCAAATCGAGCATGTTGAGGATGTTGGTAAAGCTCATTTCGTACTGGAGCGTAAAGCCGACCATATCGAAGTCGCGCACAGGCGTCTTCGTTTCCAGGGAAAAGAGCGGATAGCCCTGGCTGCGCATGACTTCTTCCATATCCGGCCAGGGCGCGTAGACCCGTTCGGCTGCCACATCGGGCCGTTCATTGAGGAGCGCATAGAGGATGCGCAGGCCCAGATGGCTCATGGCGACTTCGTAGACGTCAGGGAAACAATAGGCAACGGTCAGTTTGACGGCATCGTGGTCCTTGACGACGCTGTTCCATTCGCCGCCGACGTAGCGGGCCGGCTTGCTGACTTTGCTCAGTAAAATCGGATCGATCTCCACGGGATGTGACAAATTAATTTCCTCCTTCACGGCGGGTTAAAAAATCATCGTCTGCTGACGCATGTAAATACTCAGTAAGAGGCCCAGGCCCATCATATTGGTCGTCAAGGCGCTGACGCCGTAGCTCATGAACGGCAGAGGGATCCCCGTGACCGGCATGATGCCGCAGGTCATGCCGACGTTGACCAGGATCTGGAAAGCCCACATGGAAACGACGCCTGTCGCCAGCATCATGCCGAAGCTGTCCTTGCAGTCCTTGGCGATCATGAGGCCGCGATAGACGAGGATGAAGTACAGGAACAAGAGGAAGACGCAGCCGAGGAAGCCCAGTTCTTCGCCGATGACGGAAAAGATGAAGTCCGTATGGTTTTCCGGCAGGAAGTTCAGCTGGCTCTGGGTCCCCTGGAAGAGGCCTTTGCCAAAGAGCATGCCCGAACCGATGGCGATCTTCGACTGGATGATATGATAGCCGGCGCCAAAGGGGTCGGCATTGGGATTGAGGAAGACCGTAATACGGGACTTCTGGTAATCCTTGAGGAAATGCCAGCCTACGGGCGCCAGGACGACGCCGGCCAGGAAGACGTTGCGCAAGAGGGACATCTTGATGCGGCCGACGAAGAGCATGCCGAAGGTAATGGCCAGGAAGACGAGACTCGTCCCCAAGTCAGGCTGTTTCAAGACCAGGAGGAAGGGAATCCCGACGTAGAGGCCGATGGGCAGGACCTGGCGCCATGTGTTGAGCTGGCCTACGCGGTCGCTGAGGATCGATGCCGTGCAGATGATCATGATGAGCTTGGAAAATTCCGACGGCTGCAGCGTGATTGGGCCGAGCTGGATCCAGCGCTGGGCGCCCAGGGCCGACGTACCGACGAACATGACGGCGACCAGCATGAGCAGGTTGATGATGTACAGGGGCTTGGCGTATTTCTTCAGCTTCGCATAATCGAAGCGGCTGAAAAAGAGGATGATCATCAAGTCGACGACAAAAGCCGCCCCCTGTTTTGCGACGAAGTCGTAGTTGATGGCCCCTTTATTGATATGCGTCGCACTGCCGATGATGCACAGGCTGATGCAGACGATGAGGAAGCTCACGATGAGCATGACTTTATCTAAATTTTTCCATTCTCGTTTAATAAACATTTCTCTCTCCTATCGACGATAGTGGCGCCAATTCCGGCATTCCTGACGGCGGCGCTGCAGCGACAGGCCCGGTAAGACTTCGGCCTGGGCCTGGTGTTTCGGCAAGAGGGCCGTCAGAGCCGTTTCCTCGATGGCCTTCCCCGTTTCCAGCCAGTCTGCCGTCGCCGACAGGGCCTGACAGAAAGGCAGGGAATCGGCCATACAGGTGATCCGCCCTTCCCCGGCAGCCCGGTCGATGCCATCATCATGCGGCAAGAGACCGGCGACGTGGCCGGTCTGCAAACGGGCTTTGGCTGCGTCTGGCGTGATGACGCCGTCAGCGTAAAAATTGTTGAGGATGACGTCGTAGTGAAAGCGCTTCTGCCGGGCCGCATACTGCATGACCTTAACCGCATCGCGCAGGGACGACGGCGACGGTTCGACGACGAACAGGATCTCATCGGCCAGGGCCGTCGCCGCCTGATAGGCGCCGTCGCGGCCGGGCGGGCAGTCGATGAGGGTATAGTCATAGGACCCGGACAGGGACTCCAGGACATATTGATACGACGGGATGTCGATCCGCTCCCAGGTCCGCTTCTGGCTGGCCGGCAGGAAATCCAGTCCCGGCACGACCGTCAGCAAAGCCTGGCCGGGCAGGCATTTCCCCCGCGCAGCCTGGGCGGCATCGTAATGGATGGACCCGTCCAGACCGAAGAGCAGGTCGAGGTTGCGCAGGCCCATGTCGGCGTCGGCCGCCAGGACGCGGTGGCCCCGGCGCTGCAGGAGGACAGACAAGGCCGCCGTAATCAGGGTCTTGCCGACGCCTCCCTTGCCGGAGGCGATGGCGATGAGCTGGGACATGAAATCACTTTCCTTTCTGATGAGATAAGGCCGTCATCAAGACTTATCGGTCAGACTCAGCCCCATCGCGATGGCTGCTGTCCTTCCCATCCTGCGCATTCTTATTGGCCTTGTTGTCCTTTTCTTTGCCGTCCTTGTCTTTATCCTTCGGTGCGCCTTCGGCGTATTCACCGACGTGGAAGTAGGCTTCCAGCATGGAACGGACAATCGGGCCGGACGACAGGGACCCGAAACCACCCTGTTCCGTCAGGACGGCGATGACGATGCGCGGATGTTCATACGGCGCATAGGCGACGAACCAGCCATGGTCCGTACCGCCGAAGTTTTCCGCCGTCCCTGTCTTACCAGCGACCTGGATGGGGAAGCCGGCGAACAGGGAACCAGCTGTACCGGATTCTTCAGCAACGTTACGCATCCCTTCGCGGACCAGGTCCAGCGTCGATTTGGATACGGACAGGGTGCCGACCTGTTCCGGTGCAAAAATCTTATACGGCGTGCCGTCGAGGTTGTCGATACGGCTGACGATGAACGGCCGGTACTGGATGCCGCCGTTAGCGACTTCGCTGACGATCATGGCTGCCTGGAGCGGCGTAACCAGCTGGAACCCCTGGCCGATAGCCGAGTTGAACGTATCACCGAGGTACCATTCATCGTGGAAATTCTTCTTCTTATATTCCGCACTGGCGACCAGGCCCGGTGCTTCGCCGCGCAGGGCGATGCCCGTCTTCTTGCCCATGCCGAACATGCGGGCGTATTTCGCCAGTTCGTCAATGCCGACGCGGCGGCCCATTTCGTAGAAGTATACGTTATCGGACTTAGCCAGGGCTTCGACGAAATTGATCCAGCCCAGGGCTTCGCCGCCGGCGTTGCGCATGTCGACCAGCCAGTGGCGGCCACTGTCGAAGATCATTTCATCAGGCGTGACTTTCTTGAGTTCCAGGGCTGCCGAACCGGTGATCAGCTTGAACGTAGAGCCCGGCGGATATTCGCCGGCAATGACGCGGTTTTCCATGGGGTGATTGGGATTGTCGTTGATGAGGGACCATTCTTTTTCCGTAATGCCCCGGGTAAACCAGTTCGGGTCGTAAGCCGGACGGCTGGCCATGGCCAGGACGGCGCCCGTATTGGGGTCGATGGCGACGGCAGCGATGCCGTGGGTGCCGATGCCGTTGGCGATCTGGCGGTCCATGGCCCGTTCCGTAGCCTGCTGCAGGTAGAGGTCGATGGTCAGGTGCATATTGTGACCGGCTACGGGGTCCTTGCGTTCCATTTCCTTGACCGGACTGCCGGCGGCGTCGACTTCGACCTGACGGCCGCCATCCTTGCCGCGCAGGAGGTCATCGTAATAGGCTTCCAGGCCGGCCCGGCCAATCTGGGTGATGTTGGATACGCCTTCGACGCCTTCCAGGCGCTTGGCGTCTTCTTCATCGATCTGGCCGACGTAGCCAAAGACCTGGGCGGCCATCATCTTGTACGGATAATAGCGGATCGGCTGGACGTCGACGGAGACGCCAGGCAGGTCGTTGCGCTGTTCTTCGATTTTCGTGACGATATCCTGGGTCAAGTCATTGGCCAGGACCGTCGGCACGTAAGAGCTCTTGACCTTCTGGACCTTTTCCCGCAGCTTATCTTCCGGCATGTTGAGGATGCCGGCCAGTTTCTGCAGTTCTTCGTCGCTCATGCCGTCCTTAGGCGGCACGTAGGTCACCATGAAGCTCGGCCGCGAGCCGACGAGGATCTGGCCGTTGCGGTCGTACATGATACCGCGCATGGCTGCAATGGGGATGGCCCGCAGGCGGTTCCCTTCGGCCAGGGTATAATAATATTCACCGGCAAAGAGCTGCAAGTAGACCAGCCGGCTGATGAGGATGACGAAAATCGCGATGACGATCCAGTAGAGGTAGCGGAAACGGCCATCTTGATTCTTCTTTTTCAATAACGCTTCAAGCATGTAACTAAATCTCCTTTATTTACCAGCGATAGCCCGGGAACCCGTAAAAGGCATCGTCGCGGCGCAGATGCCAGACGATGTGATCCACCGGCAGGGCCAGGATTCCGTGATAAACAAGCATAGGGATGCTGAATTCCAACAAGTAGGCGGCGATGTTGATGTACTGGCCGGCCAGGAAGAGGAACCCGCAGGTCAGGACCAGGCCGACTTCGGTCGCCCCGAGGACGATGAGCAATGTCAATACCCACTGGTCCTTGTCGATGTCGCGGCCGAGGTAGCTGCAGATGAGGGCTACGATGAGATAGACCAGCAGGTGCAGGCCAAAGAAATTGCCGATAATGACATCCTGACAAAATCCGCCCAAGAGGGCCGTGATGATGCCGATGCGCTGGCCGTGATGGAGGGCCATGAGGACGACGAAGACGAAGATGAGGTTAGGCTGGCTCACGCTGTTAAACATAAAAGGCAGGATGGCAGCCTGCAAAATAAAGACGATGAAGGCTGTCATGACACAGTTCAGTTTCTTCATAATGCCGCGGCTCCTTTAATTCCTTCTACTTTGTCGCGATTCGTCTGAGGTACGAGTTTCGGCGTGACTTCCGGTTTTTCATAGGACCCGGTATCGGCCGACTTCAAGATGACGAAGACTTCTTCCAGTTTGGAGAAATCGACGCTGGGACGAATGACGGCATATTTTACGAAATCATTTTCATTCTGATGGATCGATACGATGGTGCCGATAGGCAGGCCCTTCGGATAGATGGAGCCGAAGCCCGATGTGACCAGTGTATCCCCTTCCAGGATATCCGCATCCTTGGCGATGTTGACGAACTGCGGTTCCGTCGGCACGTTGCCGTTGCCGCGGACGACAGAGGAAACGCGCGATTCCGGACGCTGTACGATGGCACCGATGCTGGTCCGCGGGTCCGTCAGGAGCTGGACGCGGGACGAATGCGGATAGACGTCGCTGATGAAGCCGACGACACCACTCGGCGTGATGACCGGCATGTCTTTTTCGACGCCTTCGCCGCTGCCGACATCGATGATCATGGTGTTGGTCCACGTGCCGTAGTCACGGGAAATGACCGAACCAGCCAGAAGCTGGTACTGATTATGGGTCGATTTGAAATTGAGGAGCGCCCGCAGGCGGTCGTTTTCGGCTACGACTTCATCGTAGTCGACAGTCCGGCTCTTGAGGTCGGCATTTTCTTTTTCCAGCGATTCCCATTCAATGCGGTTCTTCAAGCTGACGTCGACGATGTGGATGCTCGAGGTCAGCGAATCCATGACGCGGCTGGCACCGTATTCAAAAGGCGACATGATCGTCATCAGCGGCTTGGTAATGAACGGCAGGGAATCGCGCTGGCGCCAGGCCCAGCCGACAAGCGCAATGACGATGAATAAGATGAGTACGAAGACGACGCTTCTTTTACCGAACGAAAACAATTTTAAAATCTCCTCCTATATATACGCTGTGCCCCTTCGATGAGGGCCGATAATTTATCACGATCAGCGACGGCAATGCCCGTGCCCTTGGCGACAGCCAGTTCCGGCTCGGAAGCCAGCATGACCGGCACGCCCAGTTCCTGGGTGAAGAGCTGGTCCATGCCCTTTAGCTTGGCCCCGCCGCCAGTGAGGACGATGCCATGTTCCATAATGTCTGCGGCCAGTTCCGGCGGCGTTTCCCGCAGGACATCCTTGACCAGGTCGAGGATCTTGATGAGAGGCTTGCCGATGACGTGGTAGAGCTCACTCGATTTGATGGCCATTTCCCGCTGGAGGCCGTCATCGAGGCCGCGGCCCATGAAGTAATAGCCCCGGTCTTCCAGGGGCAGGACAGCTGAGCCGTTGGTCACTTTCATCTCTTCCACCGTCGTGTCGTCAGTGACGATATCGTACTGATAGCGCAGGTAATCTTTGATGGCCGCATTGAAATCGAGGCTGCCCAGATGGAGCGACTTGGATACGACGATGCCGCCCAGGGACAGCATGGCTACATTGGTCGTACCGCCGCCGATGTCGACGACCATATTGCCGACCGGATCATAGACGGGCAGATTCACGCCGAGAGCCGCAGCAGCCGCCGTTTCGATGAGGAAGGCTTCCTTGGCGCCGGCCTGATAGACGGCTTCCATGACGGCCCGTTTTTCGACATTCGACGCCGCCGAAGGCACGCCGATCATGATGCGCAGGCGCTGGACGCTGCGGACGCACTTGCTGAGGATATAGCCCAGCATCGTCCGGGTTACACTGTAATCGGCGATGACGCCGTGGACCAGAGGCCGATGGAGCTTCACCGTTTCCGGCGACCGGGACAATAAGTCCTCTGCCGCCCGGCCGACAGCAATCATCTTGCTGTTCCGTTCATCTGTCGCCATGACCGACGGTTCAGACAGGACGATGCCCCGGCCCTCCACATAGACCTGGGTCGTAGACGTCCCTAAATCAATCCCTATATTTTTAGTTAATGGAGAAAAAATCGAAGCCATAACAAATCCTTTCTATTTCTTTCGCATATTCTGTTATACAAAACAGTCATCATTCCATATTCTATCACATTGCGCCCCTTTTCGCATTAACTAATTTCATGGAATGAAAAAAAGGCCTGTCGCACGTGCGACAGACCCTTTTAAGTAGTTAGCAGCTAGTGGCTAGTGGCTAGCGGATGGTCTTTAATTTAAAAACCCTCGCTTCAAACATCAAACTTCAAGCAGGGATACACCCACATGTGCATGACAGCCGAAACGACCACACGCTTCTTACGCGACTTTCAATCCGGCGCGGTGCAAGGCCATGACGATCGGCGTGATGATCAGGCCCGATACGATGGCTTCCGGGATGCCATTGACGGCCGTGATGCCCAGCATGATGTTGATGACGTTCATGAAGGGGATGCCCTGTGCTTCGGCATAAGGGACGCCGACGATGGCCGTAAAGGAACCGAGGAAGAGAATCGTGTGACAGACCGTCGTCAAGACCGCCGTGACGGCGATGCGCCATACTTCGCGGATTTTCAGATGACGGTACAATTCAAAGGCGATGACGCCGATCAGGATACGCGGTACGATACAGATGAAGGCGTCGGCAACGACGTTATACTGTACAGCAAACAACAGCAACGCGCTCGGTGCCTGCAAGGACCGGATAAAGGAAAAGATACCGAACATGAAGCCGACGATCATGCCGACCTTGCGGCCTGCCGTCAGGCTGCCGATGATAGTCGGGATGTGAAGGATCGTCGCGTTCATGATGACCAGCGGGATGAAACCATAGCCCGTGAGGCCTAAAAAAATCGTAATCGCCGATAAGAAACCGGCAACCGTTAACTGACGAATCGACAAAAAAGTGCGTCGTGCCGGCATGACGCCAGCAACATTCTGTTTTTCCATGTTTTTCCTCCGTTCTCGCTCTTTCGCAAGATACAAGTCGCAATACGATTAAAGACGCAAAAACACGGCCGGTCCGCGCCAGTATCCGCCCGTTTCCGGTACCAACCCGGCGCTTTAAAAGAACCTGCCTTATGTGTCACGCGTAGTATATCATACTTGAAGGGGTCTTGCCAATAGTAATTGGGAATATTGTGAATCTTTACACAAGCATAATGGAGGATAAAGGCCTTCGGCCGCAGTTGGCAAAGAAACACGGTCCAGCAAGAACGGGCTGTGGATTTTTCTCCAGCAGGCTCGCCCTCTATCATGAATCAAACTTCAACCCTGAAAAAGAAAGGGACTGTACGCGATAGCACAAAGCTTCATGCGACAGTCCCTTTTGGTGCGAGTGGAGGGACTTGAACCCTCACGCCGTGAGGCGCCAGATCCTAAGTCTGGTGCGTCTGCCATTCCGCCACACTCGCAAGTACCTTTTTATTCTACCATGCTTCCCTCCTATTGGTCAAACAAAAAATATGGTATCATATTTCTATATATATCATAAAGGAGGATTGTTATGTTATTACAAAGGGAATCGAAATTTGAAGGGTCTGTACTCGGATTTATCGGCTATGGCCTCATCTTAGTTATCCTTACGATTTGTACATTCGGCATCGCCTATCCTTGGGGCGAAGTCATGTTCCGCCGCTGGATCTGCCGCAATACGATCATCGACGGTCAGCGTCTCACTTTTGATGGAACAGGCCTGCAGCTCTTCGGCAGCTACATCAAATGGTGGTTCTTCACTATCATCACGCTGGGCATCTACGGCTTCTGGCTGTTCAACAAGATGACCGCCTGGCGGGTAAAACATACGCATTTTAGGGAATAATAAAAGGGCTGTCGCATCGCGACAGCCCTTTTAAGTTGTTAGTGGCTAGCAGTTAGTGGTTAGCAGATAGTTTTAAATTTAAAGGTTTTCTCTGTGAGAAAGGGACTACACATACGATGAGGATAACCAGCGAGTTACTAACCACTAACCACGAGCCACCAATCTCACACGACCTGAAACAGGTAGAACTTCAGATAATTCGTTTCCGGGACATTCCAGAGGATGGGATGGTCCGGCGACTGCTGGCGCCCTTCGATCTGGCGGAGGCGGACGCCGGCGTCTTTGGCGGCGTCGTGGAGCATCCGGCGGAACAGGTCGTCACGCATGAAGTGGGAGCACGAACAGGTCGCGAGGTAACCGCCGCGGGGCAGGAGTTTCATGGCTTTCAAGTTGATTTCCTTGTAGCCCCGGATGACGTTGTGGACGGTATGACCCGATTTGGTGAAGGCCGGCGGGTCGAGGATGATGAAATCATAGTCATGGCACTTGTGGTCGGCCAGATCGGTCAAGAGGTCGAAGACGTTGGCCTGCTTGGCCGTGACGATGTCTTCCAGGCCGTTGCGGCGGATATTTTCGTTGGTCATGTCGACGGCTTCCTGGGAAATGTCGACGGCTGTGACGCTGGCCGCCCCGCCCTTGGCCGCATTGAGGGCAAAGGCTCCGGTATGGGTGAAGCAGTCCAGGACATGCTTGCCGGCAGCGATTTTGGCGACAGCCAGGCGGTTGTATTTCTGGTCCAGGAAGAATCCCGTCTTCTGGCCATTTTCCACATCGACATCGTAGAGGATGCCGTTTTCGTCGATGGTCGTCAAGACGCTGCCCGGCTGGGGCAGGAAGTCGGCCTGATACCAGCCTTTATACTCTTCCATGCCGTCCAGTTCGCGGACTTTGACGTCGTTCCGTTCATAAATGCCTCGGATGGTGACGCCCATGGCGGCCAGTTCGTCGACGAGAGCCTTGAAGATGACCGGTTTGACTTGGTCCATGCCATAGCACAGGGTCTGGGCGACGAGGACGTCGTTATAGCGGTCTACGGTCAGGCCCGGCATGTCGTCGGCGTCTCCGAAGATGAGGCGGCAGCAGGCGAAGTCTTTATCGCCCATGACGGTCTTGCGGTAGTCCAGGGCATATTTGACCCGGCGCTGCCAGAAAGCTTCGTCGAAGCGGTCGTTGGCATTGCGCGACACGATACGCACGCGTATCTTAGAAATGTCGTTGGCAAAGCCCGTGCCGAGATAGCGGTCTTTGTCGCTGTAGACGTCGACGATGTCCCCTGTCTGGTACGTGCCTTCGACATGGGTCACTTCTTCGCCATATACCCAGGGGTGGCCGCTGCGGGCAGCCCGTTCCCCCTTCTTGGTAATCGTTAATTTCGCATAAGGTCGGTTCATATTTCCCCCGTTTTATAAAATATAATGGCTCAAGTCGACGTTCTGGACGACGTCGTTCAGCTTGCCCGAAACGAATTCTTTATTGACGACGATGTGCTTTTCGTCGATATCCGGTGCTTCATAGGCCACATCTTCGAGGATTTTTTCCAAAATCGTGTGCAGCCGGCGGGCGCCGATGTTTTCCGTTTCCAAGTTGACGCGGTATGCGTATTCGGCAATGGCGTCGATGCCGTCATCGGTGAATTCCAGGGTGACGCCATCCGTTTCCAGGAGGGCCTTATACTGTTTGACCAGGGACTGGTTCGGTTCAGTCAGGATGCGGCGGAAATCATCGACCGTCAGGGACTGGAGTTCGACGCGGATCGGGAAGCGGCCCTGCAGTTCCGGAATGAGGTCGCTCGGCTTGGATACATGGAAGGCACCGGCAGCGATGAAGAGGATGTGGTCTGTCTTGACCGGGCCGTACTTGGTGTTGACCGTAGCTCCTTCGACGATGGGCAGAATGTCGCGCTGTACGCCTTCGCGGGAGACGTCGGGCCCGTTGGAACGGCCCTTTTCGGCGATCTTATCGAATTCGTCGATGAAGACGATGCCCGATTCTTCCGTCGCTTCGATGGCTTTGTCGACGATGATGTCCATATCCAGGCATTTTTCCAATTCTTCTTCCTTGAAGATTTCCCGGGCCTTGGCGACGGTCATCTTCTTTTTCTTCTTCTTTTTCGGCATGATGCTGCCCAGCATTTCCTGGAAATTGTTGGTCAGTTCTTCCGTCGAATTGCCCGTCAGGATGCCCTGGAAGCCCTGGTTCTGTTCAGCCACTTCGACTTCGATTTCCCGGTCGTCCATCTTATGGGCGCAAATGTCTTCAAACATCTTCTGCCGGCGGTCGGACTTCGGCTCTTCCAGCTGCTTCGGTTCTTCCGGCATTTCATCGTCGTCATCATCGCTGCTGAAGAAGACGTCCATCGGGTTCTTGACTTTTTCCTTGATGGACTTCTTCGGCCAGAAGACCTGGAGGATGCGCTTGTTGGCTTCTTCTTCGGCCTTTTCTTCATAGCGCTGGCTTTCCTGTTCCTGGACCATGCGGATGGCATTGGCCACGAGGTCGCGGATCATCTGTTCGACGTCGCGGCCGACATAACCGACTTCGGTGTATTTCGTCGCTTCGACTTTGATGAACGGCGCACCGACGAGCTTGGCCAGGCGGCGGGCGATTTCCGTCTTGCCGACGCCAGTCGGCCCGATGAGCAGGATATTCTTGGGGATGATTTCATCCTGCATGTCTTCACTCAGGCGTTTGCGGCGCCAGCGGTTGCGCAGGGCGATGGAGACGGATTTCTTGGCTTCCCCCTGGCCGACGATGTATTTATTCAATTCCGCCACGATCTGTTTTGGCGTCAATTCTGTTTTTTCCATGAAAATACCTCTTTCTTAAATTTCTTCGACAATGACGTTGTGGTTGGTGTAGACGCAGATATCGGCTGCAATATGCAGGGATTTTTCAGCGATTTCCCGGGCCGACAAGTCCGTGTTCTGCATGAGGGCCCGTGCCGAAGCCAGGGCATAGTTGCCGCCGGAACCGATGGCCAGGACGCCGTCGTCCGGTTCGATGACTTCGCCGTTGCCGGAAATAAGCAGGATGCGCTGGCTGTCAGCGACCAGGAGCAGGGCTTCCAGCTTGTGAAGGATTTTGTCGGACCGCCAGTCCTTGGCCAGTTCGACGGCACTGCGGACGAGGTTGCCATTGTGTTCGTTCAATTTTTCTTCAAAGTGGTCGAATAAGGTGAATGCATCGGCGACGGAGCCGGCAAAACCGCTGATGATCTTGCCGTGGTAGAGGCGGCGGACTTTCTGGGCCGTCCCTTTCATGATGACGGCATTGCCCATCGTGACCTGACCGTCGCCGGCGATGGCCGTCTTGCCGTCGCGCTGGACGGCGCAGATCGTAGTAGCGTGGAATTCTGTAGACATTAATTCAGACATGGGTAATCCCCTTTCATTTGTTCAATTTCATCGAGTGCCCGCTGTGCCAGCAGGGCGTTCTTTTCTTTCTTCTTCATGCGTTTCTTGATGCCCAGCGGTTCCATGAGGCCGAAGTTGATGTTCATCGGTTGGAAATGGTCGTTCGGGCCGCTGGAAATATATTGGCTCAGGCCGCCCATGGCCGTGCGCCGGGAAAAGGTCAGGCCGTCTTCCCCTTGCAGGAGGCGGGCCGCATTGACACCGGCCAACAGGCCCATGGCTGCCGATTCCAGGTAGCCTTCGACGCCGGTCAGCTGGCCGGCAAAGAGCAGGTTCGGCTGTTTGCGCAGCTGCAGCGTCGGCAGGAGCAGTTCCGGCGAATTGATATAGGAATTGCGGTGCATGACGCCATAGCGGACGAATTCGGCGTGTTCCAGGCCGGGAATCATGGAAAAGACCCGCTTCTGTTCGGGGAACTTGAGATGGGTCTGGAAACCGACGATATTGTACAGCGTGGCGCTGCCGTTATCCTGGCGGAGCTGGACGACGGCATAAGGCAGTTCGCCTGTACCGGGCAGTTCCAGGCCGACAGGCTTCATGGGGCCATAGCGCATGGTATCGATGCCGCGGCCGGCCATGACTTCGATGGGCATGCAGCCTTCAAAGACGCTGTCGTCTTTTTCAAAGTCGTGGAGTTCGGCACATTCAGCCGTCGTCAGGGCCTGCCAGAAAGCTTCGTATTCTTCTTTGGTGAAAGGGCAGTTGAGATAGTCTGCCCCACCCTTGCCGTAGCGGGCGGCGCGGTAGACTTTAGTCATATCCAGGGAGTCGACGGCGACGATAGGCGCGGCGGCGTCGTGGAAATGGAAGTAATCCTCCCCGGTCAGGCGGCGGATGGTATCGGCCAAGGCGTCACTGGTCAGGGGGCCGCTGGCGACGATGCAGATCTGGTTGTCCGGCAATTCCGTCACTTCTTCGTGGCGGATGGTGACCAGGGGATGATCCTTGAGTTTTTCCGTCACGTACTGGCTGAAGGGGACGCGGTCAACGGCCAGGGCCCCGCCAGCCGGAACGCGGTGCGTATCGGCGGCATCCATGATGAGCGAGCCGAGACGGCGCATTTCTTCCTTCAAGAGGCCGACGGCGTTTTCAATATTCGCTGCCCGCAGGGAATTGCTGCAGACGAGTTCTGCGAAATATTCCGTGTGGTGAGCCGGCGACGATTTGACCGGCCGCATTTCTACGAGTTCTACCGGGATGCCGCGGCGGACGAGCTGCCAGGCAGCTTCCGATCCGGCCAGGCCGGCTCCGATGATTAAGACACTATTCTTCATGCACTACCTCACCTTTTTTATGGTTTTCACACTCTGCATTGCTACAGAAAATCTTATCGGGTCCTTTTTTATAATGTTTGACAATCATGATGCTGCCACAAAGGGGACACTTCTTGTCGACAGGCTGGTTCCAGAGGACGAAGTCACATTCCGGATACTGGCTGCAGCCGTAAAAGACGCGGCCCCGCTTGGACTTACGCTTGATGAGCGTCCCCTTGCCGCACTTGGGACAGGTAATCCCCAGGTCTTCGACGATGGCCTTGGTATTGCGGCATTCCGGGAAATTGGAGCAGGCCAGGAATTTGCCGAAGCGGCCGAATTTATAGACCATCGGCGCGCCGCAGAGCTCGCAGACCTGACCCGAATCCTGGCCGGAAATGGTGACTTTTTCCATCTTTTCTTCAGCTTCGTCCATTTCCGGCTTGAAGACGTCATAGAATTCCTGGAGGACGTGGCGGTACGTGTCCTTGCCCTGTTCGATGGCGTCCAGCTCTTCTTCCATGTGGGCCGTGAAGCCGACGTTGATGATCTGGGCGAAATATTTCTTCAGCAAATCGACGATGATGACGCCCAGTTCCGTCGGGACGAACTGTTTATCCTTCTTTTCGACGTAATTGCGGTTCTGGATGGTATCCATGATGGGCGCATACGTACTCGGCCGGCCGATACCCTTTTCTTCCAGCGTCTTGATCAGGCTGGCTTCGGTATAGCGTGCCGGCGGCTGGGTGAAATGCTGCTGCGGCGTGACGGCCTGGTTGTGGACGACGGTATGGGCCGAAATATGGGGCAGCTCAGCCAGAGTCTTGTCCTTCTTGGCGTCTTCGTAGAGTTCCGTAAAGCCCTTGAACAGGACTTTGTAGCCTGCAGCCCGCAGTTCGTAGCGGCCGCTGTCGATGATGATGGCCATGTGTTCCGTTTCGACCGATTCCATCTGGCTGGCCAGGAAGCGGTTCCAAATGAGCGTATACAGGCGCAGCTGATCGCGGGACAGGAATTCCGACACCTTGTACGGTGTCAGTTCCAGCGACGTCGGACGGATGGCTTCATGCGCATCCTGACTGGTCTGTTTCGTCTTGTAGACGCGGGGCTTGTCGGGGATGTATTCTTCGCCGTAGTTCGACGTAATGAACTCCCGCGCGGCCTGGACCATATCATCGTTGATGCGGACCGAGTCCGTACGCATGTAGGTAATGAGGCCGACATGGCCCTGGTCGCCCATATCGAGGCCTTCATAGAGCTGCTGGGCCAGCATCATCGTCTTCTTGGCGCCGAAATTGAGCTTGCTGACACATTCCTGCTGCATCGTCGACGTCGTGAACGGCGGCTGGGGCTGGCGTTTGCGCTTGCGCTTTTCGACCTTCACAATCGTATCCGGTTCGTGGTCTTCGCCGCGGCTTTCCCAGGTCAGGTCGTGGGCGATGGCTTCGGCCGCTTCCTGCGTCGAGATTTCGGCCTTCTTGCCGTCAATCTTGGTCAGTTCTGTCGGCAGGGTCAGGCCGTCTTCGGTCTTATAGGTTCCACTGACGGTCCAGTATTCTTCCGGCACGAAAGCCTTGATGGCTTCTTCCCTTTCACAGATGAGGCGGACGGCGACGGACTGGACGCGGCCGGCGCTGAGGCCCTTGCAGACTTTCTTCCACAGAAGAGGGCTCAGTTTATAGCCGACGATGCGGTCCAGGACGCGGCGGGCCTGCTGGGCGTCGACTTTCTTGAGGTCGATAGGTTCCGGGTCCTTGATGGCCTCAAGGATGGCTTTCTTGGTAATTTCGTGGAACATGATGCGGCATTTGTCGTGCGGGTCGATTTCCAGCAAATGGGCCAGATGCCAGGAAATGGCCTCCCCTTCGCGGTCCGGGTCAGTTGCCAGATAGACTTGTTTCGATCGGATGTATTCATTCTGCAAGTCTTCAATGAGTTTGCGCTTATCCCACATGTTGGTATACGTCGGCACGAAGCCTTCTTCGATATTGACGCCGAACTGGTTGCGCGGCAGATCCCGCAGGTGGCCGCGGCTGGCCATGACCTTGTAGCCGCTGCCCAGGAAGCGTTCGATAGTCTTGGCCTTGGCCGGCGATTCGACGATGACCAGATTCTTGGCGTTCTTCGGGAGCGGGTCCAGCTTCTTCAGCGGTTCCTTCTTGGGCAGATTGACCGTGCCGTGGATGACGGTCTTCTCGCCGTCGCCTTTTTTCTTGCGGCCTCGTTTCTTCTTTTTAGTATCATCAATGATGATTGTGCGTTTAATCGGAAATTCTAACATCTATCTCCATCCTGCCTCTCGCTGTACACGAAATCTGAAAATGTACTTAAACTATTTCTCATCATACACTATTCGCCGCGACCTTTCAAGGTGTGACTCTTTCTAATACTATAATATGAGCAAATATGAGCACAAAAAAGAGGCTGTCGCACGAAGCTAAAATGGCTTAATGCGACAGCCCCTTTTTTAGTGGCTAGTGGCTAGTGGCTAGCGGCTCCCCTTAAAGGGGAGCTGGCCGCCGAAGGCGGTCTGAGGGGTTGCTTTTGACCAAAAAAGACCCTCGCATGATGGTAGAAGCCTTCGTGCGACAGGCCCTTTTTGGGTTTTAAGTTTTCAGTTTACAGTTTTTAGTGAAACCGAGTTAGTGAATTTCACTGATGATGACATCGGTCATGGTCTGGGTGTCGGCTTTCTTGAAGCCTTCTTTATAGAGGTCCGGCGTGCGCCAGCCGGCAGCCAGGGCGGCGTCGACGGCTTTTTCAATCTTGTCGGCCGCTTCGTCTTCATCCAGGGAGTAACGCAGGAGCATGGCCGCCGAAAGGATGGTGGCGCAGGGATTGGCAATGCCCTGGCCGGCAATGTCCGGTGCCGAGCCGTGAATCGGTTCGTAGAGGCTGGTCATTTCGCCGATGGAAGCCGACGGCATCATGCCGATGGAACCGCCGAGGACAGCCGCTTCATCGCTGAGGATATCGCCGAAGAGGTTGCTCGTGACGATGACGTCGAACTGCTTCGGATTGAGGGCCAGCTGCATGGCGCAGTTGTCGACGTAGAAATGGTTCAAGGCGACGTCGGGATAATCCTTGGCGACGTCGATGACCGTACGGCGCCACAGGCGGGACGTAGCCAGGACGTTGGCCTTGTCGACGGACGTAACCTTGTGGCGGCGCTTCTGGGCGGCCTTCATGGCAAAGGTGCTGATGCGCTGTACTTCAGGGACACTGTAGTTTTCCAGGTCCCACGCGCGTTCGACGCCATTGTGGATTTCCGATTCGCAGCGGTCGCCGAAATAGATGCCGCCGACGAGTTCGCGGACGATGAGGACGTCCGTCCCGGTGACGATATCCGGTTTGAGCGGCGAGTATTCGGCCAGGACTTCCGGTACCTTGACCGGGCGCAGGTTGACGTAGAGCCCCAAAGCCTTGCGCAGGCCCAGGACGGCCTGTTCCGGGCGCAGTTTCGGGTCGACGTTGTCCCACTTGTCGCCGCCGACGGCGCCGAAGAGGATGGCGTCGGCTTTCTTGGCCGCTTCGATGGTATCTTCCGGCAAGGGCGAACCGCAGAGGTCATAGGCCGTGCCGCCGGCCGGTTTCTTTTCAAAAGTCAGGCCGATGTGGCAGACTTCATCGATTTTCTCTAAGGCTTTAACGGCACCTGCCGTGATTTCTTCCCCGATTCCGTCGCCGGGGATGACGACGATATGTTTAGCCATGTTACTTAGACTCCTTTACGTAATTGATCAAGCCGCCGGCTTTGGCAATGTCCTGGATGAAGCCCGGCAGGGGCGGCGCCTGGAAGGTGTCGCCTGTCGTCTTGTCGACGATTTTCCCCGTGTCGAGGTCGATGGAGAGGATATCGCCGGCTTTGATTTTTTCGACGTCGTCGCCGATTTCCAGGGCCGGCAGGCCGACGTTGATGGCATTGCGGTAGAAGATGCGGGCGAAGCTGGCCGCAATGACGACGGGGATGCCCGACGCCTTGATGGCAATCGGTGCGTGTTCACGGGATGAACCGCAGCCAAAGTTGTGGCCGCCGACCATGATATCCCCTGCCTTTACGTTGCCGGCAAAGGTTTCGTCAATGTCGACCATGCAGTGCGTGGCCAATTCTTTCGGATCGAAGCTGTTCAAATAACGAGCCGGGATGATTACGTCTGTATCGATATTGTCGCCGTAGCGCCATACTTTTCCTTCTAATGTCATGATTAACGGACCTCCTTCGGTGCGGCAATCTTGCCGAGAATCGCACTGGCTGCAGCGACCTGCGGGCCAGCCAGGTAGACTTCGCTGTCGACGTGACCCATGCGGCCGCGGAAGTTGCGGTTCGTCGTGGAGACACATTTTTCACCAGCCGTCATGATGCCCATGTAGCCGCCCAGGCAGGGACCGCACGTCGGCGTCGAAACGGCACAGCCGGCAGTGATGAAGGTTTCGATGTAGCCGGCCTTCATGGCTTCCATGTAGACGTGCTGGCTGCCGGGGATGACGATGCAGCGCACGTCAGGATGGACTTTATGGCCTTTGAAGATGTCCGCAGCGATCTTCAAATCTTCCAGACGGCCATTGGTACAGGAGCCGATGACGACCTGGTCGATCTTGATGTCGCCGAAGGTGCCGATGACCTTGGTGTTTTCCGGCAGGTGCGGGAAAGCGACGACGGGTTTCAATTCAGACAAGTTGATTTCGACAGTCCGGCTGTAATGGGCGTCGTCGTCAGCCGTGACGATGTCGTAGCCATCGGGGACGCGGCCCTTTTCATAGGCTATGGTCTGTTCATCGACAGGGAAGATGCCGTTCTTGGCACCGGCTTCGATGGCCATGTTGGCAATGGTGAAGCGGTCGGTCATATCCAGAGCGGCGACGCCTTCGCCCGTGAATTCCAGGGACTGGTAGAGAGCGCCGTCGACGCCGATCATACCGATGAGGGTCAGCATGACGTCTTTGCCCGTAATGTCATCGGGTTTGGAGCCCGTCAGATGGACATTGATGGCATCGGGGACTTTGAACCAGGCCTTGCCTGTAGCCATGGCGACGCCTAAGTCCGTCGAGCCGACGCCAGTGGAGAAACCGCCCAGGGCGCCATACGTACAGGTATGGGAATCGGCGCCGATGGTCAGCATACCGGGAGCGACGATGCCCTGTTCCGGCAGGAGGACGTGTTCGATGCCGACGCGGCCGACTTCAAAATAATGCGTAATGCCGTGTTCCTTAGCGAAGTCGCGGACGATTTTGGCCAAACCGGCGGACTTGATGTCTTTGTTTGGCGTGAAGTGGTCCGGGATCAAAGAAATCTTGGTCTTATCAAAGACGGGCTTGCCGATCTTGTTGAACTGGGCAATGGCCGGAGGGGCCGTAATATCATTGGCCAGGACCATATCGAGATTACAAGTAATTAAATCACCCGGTTTCACCGAGTCGGCGCCGGCATGTTTTACCAGGATTTTCTGCGTCATCGTCATACCCATATGTATATACACTCCTTATTATTTCACTAAAATCCAATACAGATAAGTTTCTATCATGCTTGAGTTCGATGTGAGTGGCTTTCAATTACACTCCCCTCACATCAAACATCATACTTTAATGCTGGCCCGACGTGGCTTTGAAAGCCGTAATCGTATCCGGCGTGGATTTGAGGGCCCGGAACTTGACGCGCTGAGCCATGCCGTCCATGCGGTTGATGGCCGTCATGAAGGCGAAGATGGAAGCCGTAATGGTATCCGTATCGACGCCGGCGCCCCAGGTCGTATGGCCTTCTTTATCGGTCAGGCCGAAGTAAGCGATGCCGCGGGAATCGGAGTCACGGTCCAAATCGTGTTCGCTGTAGACGAGGTTGCTGAACTCGATGCCATAGGCCTTGCAGACGGCATTGCTGACGGCATTCAGCTGGCCGTTACCGGCCCCTTCGAGGACGACTTCTTCGTCGTTGGCGCGGACCAGGACTTTGCCGACCCATTTATCGCCTTTCTTCTTGAGCGAGAAGTCTTCGACTTTCAGCGGCGTATCGGCATTGAGGTAGTTCTTCTGGAAGACGTCGTAGATTTCGGCCGGTTTCAATTCCTGATGCTTGTGGTCCGATACTTCCTTGACGAAGTAGCTAAAGTCTTCGCGCATCTTCTTCGGCATGTCGATGCCGTAATTCTGTTCCATGACGAAACCTACGCCGCCCTTGCCGGACTGGCTGTTGATGCGGATGACGTCGGCATCGTACGTGCGGCCCACATCATGCGGATCGATGTACAGGTACGGGCAGGTCCAGTACTGTTCGTTGTTTTCCTTGCGGAAGTGCATGCCCTTGGCGATGGCGTCCTGATGAGAACCGGAGAAAGCGGCGAAGACCAGCTGGCCGGCATAAGGCTGACGCGGATGGACATGCATGCGGGTCACTCGTTCATACGTTTCCACCAGTTTGGGCATGTTCGAGAAATCCAGGCCCGGGTCGACGCCTAAGGCATACATGTTCATGCCGATCGTGACGATATCGGCATTGCCCGTCCGTTCGCCATTGCCGAACAGCGTACCTTCGACGCGGTCGGCGCCGGCGAGCATGGCCATTTCAGCATCGGCGACGCCCGTACCGCGGTCATTGTGGGGATGGACCGATAAGATAACGTTGTCGCGGTATTTCAGATTCTGCGACATATAGGCGATCTGCGAAGCGAAGACATGAGGCATGGACATCTGGACCGTCGACGGCAGGTTGATGATGGCCTTGCGGTCAGCCGTCGGTTTCCAGACATCGAGGACGGCGTTGCAGACTTCCAGAGCGTATTCCGGTTCCGTGCCGGTGAAGCTTTCCGGCGAATATTCAAAGCGGAAGTTGGCACCGGCTTCGTCGGTCAGGCGCTGTAACAATTTCGCACCGTCTACAGCAATCTGTTTGATTTCTTCCTTCGATTTGCGGAAGACCTGCTGGCGCTGGGCGAAGGACGTGGAATTGTAGACGTGGACGATGGCGTTCTTGACGCCTTTCAGGGCATCGAAAGTCTTGCGGATGATGTGTTCCCGGGCCTGGGTCAGGACCTGGACGGTGACGTCATCGGGAATCATGTCGTGGTCGACTAAGTAGCGCAGGAATTCAAATTCCGTTTCCGACGCAGCCGGGAAGCCGACTTCGATTTCCTTGAAGCCCATGGCGACCAAGACTTTATAGAATTCAATCTTTTCTTCAAGGCTCATAGGAATGATGAGGGCCTGGTTGCCATCGCGCAAATCGACGCTGCACCAAATGGGCGCTTTATCGGGATATTCTTTCTGGGCCCAGGACATATCGACAACAGGGGGCATAAAATAACCTTTTTTATAATGTTCTACGTTTTTCATACTGCATCTCTCCTATGATCATGAAATAAATTTAAAATAAATCATTACACAATCAAAATAAAAAAAATCTTTCATCTCGAAAAGAGACGAAAGATTATACTTACGCGTTACCACTCTAATTCCTATCCGAAGATAGGCTCTCAACAGGTACGGACATACGTCGATACCCTCCTGTCTGTTAACGGCCAGGCCCCGGCTCCACCTACTCCTTTCGTTTCAGCGAGCTGCTTAGAGATGAGTTCTGTTCCGTGCCGCTGCTGCCTCACACCATCCGGCAGCTCTCTGGAAACATTCCGGAACTTACTAGTTCTCTTCAACGCATTTTTTATTTTGGATTGTTTGTCTGTTGACGTTTTGTATGTTATCATACCCTTTTGTAATTTGCAAGGCTTTTTCCAGAACTTTTCCAAATATTTTTAGCTTAAACGTGATACTTTATTTAATAAAATGCCGTGAAGACGGGTTTAACGTTTATCTTTACATGTAACGATTCTTTGCAGGATGCGTCGCCTCCCCCCTATCTTTTTCCCCTTATTAATGCTATAATAAATAAGTTACACAACAAGGAGGAAGTACATGTTAGAAAAATTCCAAAATTTGAATATTAGCGAAGTCATTATCCGTGCCCTGAATGAAATGGGCTTTGAAGAACCGACACCGATCCAGGCTGAATCGATTCCCATCGCCATGAGCGGCAGCGACATGATTGGCCAGGCCCAGACCGGTACGGGTAAGACCGCAGCCTACGGCATCCCGGTCCTGGAAAAAATCCTGAAAGCCGAACCGTCCAAGGATATCCAGACCGTCGTCCTGTCGCCGACGCGTGAACTGGCCATGCAGGTTGCCGAAGAACTGAACCACCTGGCCCAGTTCACCAACATCCAGGCCCTGCCGATCTACGGCGGCCAGGATATGGAACGCCAGCTGCGCCGCCTGCGCAAATGCCCGCAGATCATCGTCGCCACGCCGGGCCGCCTCATCGACCACATGAAACGCGGCACCATCGATTTGAGCCACATCACGACCATCGTCCTCGACGAAGCCGACGAAATGCTGGACATGGGCTTCATCGATGACATCAACCTCATCATGGCCGCTACGCCGAATACGCGCCAGACCCTGCTCTTCTCGGCTACCATGCCCAAGCCGATCCAGCAGCTGGCAGAAACGTTCCTGCACGACCCGCTCATCATCCGCATGAAGGCCAAAGAAGTCACGATGGACCTCATCGAACAGTCCTACATCGAAGTGCCGGACCGCCAGAAATTCGACATCCTCTGCCGTCTCCTGGACCTGCAGGAACCGGACCTGGCCATCATCTTCGTCCGCACCAAACGCCGCGTCGACGAAGTGTCGGAAGCCCTCAAGAAGCGCGGTTACTCGGCTGAAGGCATCCACGGCGACCTGACCCAGGCCAAGCGCGATACGGTCATCCGCCAGTTCCGTGAAAAGACCATCGACATCCTCGTCGCTACCGACGTCGCCGCCCGCGGCCTCGATATCAGCGGCGTTACCCACGTCTTCAACTACGACCTGCCCCAGGACCCGGAAAGCTACGTCCACCGCGTCGGCCGTACCGGCCGTGCCGGCCAGAGCGGTGAAGCGACGACCTTCGTCATCCCCCGCGAAATGGAACACCTGCGGACCATCGAACGCCTCATCAAGCGCCGCATCACCCGCCGCAAGGCCCCGACCTTCTCGGAAGCCCTGGAAGGCGCCCAGCAGGCCGCCATCCGCAGCCTGATCACGACGACAGAAGAAGGCAACTTCGGGACGTATAAAGAAAATGCCGAAGAACTCCTGTCCAACTACGACTCGGCCGCTCTGGTAGCCGCAGCCATCAAGCTCTTGACCAAGGAACCGGACACGACACCGGTCAAGATTACCGAAGAAGCGCCGCTCCGCAGCCGCAACAACCGCGGCGACCGCAATAACCGCCGCTACAACCGCAACGACCGCCGTGGAGACCGCCGCAATCGCAACAACAACCAGCGCCGTGAAAACAAACAACATAAAGAAGCGAATCGTTCCGTATTCAAGCCTTATTTCAAGGATTGAGAAAAAGGACCTGCCGCAATGCGGCAGGTCCTTTTTTGTAGGGGCGCCACGTGGGGCGCCCCTACAAATGTCTTACAGCGAGCACCTACAAATGCCCTCCAGGCACCTCTCCTATCAGGAAAGGCCAGTTACGAACCACTAGCCATGAATAATCTCGCTCCAGGCGTTGGCGATGTCGGCGAATTCCTGGAGAGACAGTGTTTCCCCGCGGCGTTTGCCGTCGATGCCTGTTTTTTCCAGGACCTGGGCGATTTGTTCCTTGCTCATGCCCGTGTTTTTCAAGGCGTTGGAAAAGGTCTTGCGGCGCTGCTGGAAGGCCGCTTTGACGACCTGGAAGAAGCGCTTTTCGTCGATTAAATCGACAGGCGGCTGCTGGCGGACGTCCATGGCGACGACGGCCGACGTGACTTCCGGTGCCGGCATGAAGCATTTCGGCGAGATTTCAAAGAGCATCTGCGGCTGCGTATAGTACTGGACCGACACCGACAGAGCCCCGTAAATCTTATGGCCCGGTTCGGCTACCATGCGTTCGGCCACTTCCTTCTGGACCATGACGACGATGCGCTTGATGGGTAGCTTCTGTTCCAGGAGCTTCATGATGATCGGCGTCGTGATATAGTAGGGCAGATTGGCACAGACCGTGAAGGGCTGGTGATTCATGACTTCTTCAATGTCGATGCGCAGGATGTCGCCGTGGACGACGCGCACGTTGTCATAGTGTTCCAAGGTCTTGTCGAGGACGGGCAACAGATGGTCGTCCAGTTCGACAGCCGTGACGGCTGCGCCCGTTTCGGCCAGGGCCTGGGTCAGGGTGCCGATGCCCGGCCCGATTTCCAGGACCGGATCGCCCTCCCCGATTTCGGCAGCGTCGGCAATGTCGTCGACGACGGCGTGACGGATGAGAAAATTCTGGCCCAGTTTCTTATTCATGCGCAGGCCAAAGCGTTTGACGACGTAGCGGACGACGTCGGGATTGGACAAGTCGACTTCTTTCATTTATTTCACCTCGTGGATCTGACGGAGGGCATCATCCCATTCGTCACGGGTGACGCCGTAATGGTTCAAGCGTTTCAAAAACTGTTTGGCATTGCCATAGCCGATACCCAGGATGGCGCCGACTTCGGCCCGGCGGTCGGCCGCATCAGGCGTCCCGTTGAGGCCAGCAGCGGAAATGTCCTGCATGGTAAAGGTCGCCTGCGGTTCATACGTCGCACAGCGGACTTTGGACAAGGCCAGGCGGATGGCTTCCGGCGAGGCCTGTTCGACGCCCAGGTCGTTGTTGGCAATGGCATCTTTCCTGGGGATAAAGGCGTGTTTGGCATTAGGGAAGCGGTCGGTCAGGAACTTGCGGATCTGTTCGCCGGCCCGGTCGGGGTCGGTCAGGATGATGATGCCCCGCTTTTCATAAGCACAGCGGATCTGTTCCAGCGTGTGAGGCTTCAAATTGAAACCATCTGTCGTAATCATATCGACGTCGATGTGACTGGCCCGGATGCGGGCGACATCGGACCGGCCTTCGACGACGAGGACTTCCTTAATCATGAGCGGCTCCTTCCCGGTGTTCGGCAATGTACTGGGCTGCGCTGAGGATGGCCAGGACATTGTGTTCAAAGACGATGCCGCCTTGGAGATAAATCATGTACGGGTCGCGGATCGGGCCGTCGGCCGACAATTCGATAGACGAACCCTGAACGAAATCACCGGCGGCCATGATGATCTTATCGGCATAGCCCGGCATATCGTCGGGAATGGGTGTGACGTGGGCGTCGACAGGCGAGAAGGACTGGATACCCTGGCAGAAGAGACACATGTTCTGTTCGTTTTCCAGGTAAATGGTCTGGATCAGGTCGACGCGCGGGTCCTGGACGGCCGGCGAGACCTTGAAGCCCATCTTTTCAAAGACAGCCGCTGCAAAGACGGCCCCTTTGATAGCCTGAGCCGTAACGTGCGGTGCTATGAAGAAGCCCTGGAAAAAGAGGCGGTAGCCGGCTGCATAGGAACCGAGTTCGTCGCCCAGGCCCGGAGCCGTCAGGTAGTCGGCTGCGGCGTGGACCAGTTCTTCCTTGCCGGCAATATAGCCGCCTGTGGGAGCAATGCCGCCGCCGGGATTCTTTATGAGCGACCCGGCGATGATGTCGGCACCGGCTTCAATCGGTTCTTCTTCAGCAGCAAATTCGCCATAACAGTTGTCGACGAAGCAAATCGTCTTGGGGCTGACCTTCTTGACGACGGAAATAATAGAACGGATATCATCAATCGTCAAGGATGCCCGCGTGCTGTAACCGCGGGAACGCTGGATGAGGACCAGTTTCGGCTGCTTTTCGGCGACGGCCGCTTCAATGCCGGCCAAATCATAGGCGTTGTCCTTCAAGGGGACTTCCTCATAGCGGACGCCCTTTTCCTTCAAAGAGTGCGGCGTTTCATGGGTATAGCCGATGACGCCCTGCATCGTGTCATAAGGCGCCCCGACGAGGCTCATCATGAGATCGCCGGTCTGCAACAGGGCCAGCAGGACCGTCGCCAGCGCATGGGTCCCCGATACGAAGTGGGGCCGGACAATGGCCTTTTCGGCCTTGAAGACGTGGGCAAAGACTTCATCGAGCTTTTCCCGGCCCATGTCGCTGTAGCCATAGCCCGACGTACCGGCAAACTGGTACGAAGAAATCTGGGCTTCCTTATAAGCGGCCAGGACTTTCGCCGTATTATGGAGACAAATCGTATCAATGCGTTCAAACTGGTCCGCACATTCGGCCAGCGCTTCTTTTCGTAATGTTTCTAAATCCAAAGACAATGTCATGATTCCTTTCTATAATGAATGTGTAAGTTAGTGGCTAGTGGTTAGTGAATAGTAGTTAGGGGTTAGGGGCTAGTGGCTCTCCTCATAGGAGAGCTGTCAGCTCTGCTGACTGAGAGGTTCTTCCAGACAATGAGACGCTATACCGTTCAGGACCTTTTTTCATTTCGGGCCGCCCTCCGGGACGGCCCCTACGGAGATTGCTTTTTTCCTTACAGTCCGCTGTTTCGCAGGTCGCAGGTCGCTGAAGGAAACCTCTCCGCCTTACGGCACCTCCCCTATCAGGGGAGGCTTTCGGCTCTCCTCATAGGAGAGCTGTCAGCTGCGGGCCGCCCTCTGGGACGGCCCCTACGGAGGTTGCTTTTCTACTTGCCGCCTGCGCCTTCCCGTCATGGGAAAGGCACATCCCCCAGCACAGCCTGTATCAATGCTTCTTCTCCATCGTACTGGTCCTTGTCGTACCAGTGGATATAGGGCATGCGTTTGAACCACGTGAGCTGGCGTTTGGCAAAGCGCCGCGTCCGGGTCTTGATGCGGGCTGCGGCGTCATCGAGGGGCATCTGTCCCTGGAGATACAGGGCCAGTTCCTGATAGCCGATGGCCTTCATGGACTGACAGTCCGGCGGGATGCCCTTGTCCAGCAGGTACCGCACTTCATCAGCCCAGCCGGCGGCAATCATGGCGTCGACGCGCTCTTCAATGCGCCGGTACAAGACATCCCGCGGCAGGCGCAGACCGATGACGTAAGCGTCATAGACTACATCCCGAGCCTTGCCGGCCCGGACGAAAGATTTTCCTTCGCCCTGCTCGATGGCGCTGACCAGGCGGGTCAGGCGGTGCGTGTTGGAAAACAGCTCGTGCCAGTCCGGCGGCTGCCAGTCCGTTTCTGTCTCGATATAGGCCTTCAGTTCCTCTTGACTGAGAGCGTCGATCCGCGCCTGGGCCGCTTCCTTGTCGGCTTCGGTCATGCGGGCCGTCTGGAAATCATAGCCTTCCAGGAGGGACTGGACGTATAGGCCCGTACCGCCGACGAGAATGGGTATCTTCCCCTTTCCGTTGACTTCGGCAATGGCCTTTCCCGCCATATCACAGAAGCGGGCTGCCGAATAGGGTTCGTCAGGCTCGGCAATATCGATGAGATAATGGTGATAGCGGGCCAATTCGTCCGCCGTCGGCTTGGCCGTACCGATATCCATATGGCGGTAAATCTGGTAGGCGTCGCCAGAAATGAGGTCGGTCCCGTAATGTTCGGCCAGGGCAAAACTGAGCGCTGTCTTGCCGACAGCCGTCGGACCGATGATGACCATTACTTTTTCCATGAATCACACTCCAATACGGCATAGCCAATGCGGCTGTATTTGCCGCCATATAAGGTAACCTCCGGGAAATCGCGGCAGAGTTGGCGGAAATCCCGCTCCTTGATGACGACCCGGCGCCGGGCTTTCTGCAGCGCCCGTTCAATCAGGTCCCGCGTCAGACCGCCGTGTTCCATAATGGCCCGGACGGGCTGGAACTGGCAGCTCGCCTCGACAGGCCGCTGGAACATGGGATCGAAATAGAGGACGTCGTATACGGGCCCTTCGTCGGATAATAGGTAATCGCGATAATCGCCACGGCGCAGAGAAATCCGTCGCAGTGCCGCCGTGACGTCGTCTTTCTTGTGGACAAAATGGGAAAAGCCCCACGATGTGACCGCTTCCAATAGGGGTGACACCTCCAGGGCATCGACGCGTGACCCAGCCGGCAAGCCAAAAGAAGCGACAGCCGCATCGGCGCCAAAGCCGCAGGTGCAGTCGAGGACGGTGATAGGCAGCTTGGAAGACCCCCTCCCCATCAGCGCTTCCAGCAGATGGTCGCATTGTCCTTTCCGCAAGTTCTGGATGCGTAGTTCGGCCATGTTGAGACTGAAGAAATGGCTGCCTTCCGGCCGATCTATCTGAGGCCCTCGCGACGAATAGACGAGAAAGTCCTCGCCGTATTCATCCATCAAGTCCTGGATAGTCCGCTGGTGCCGCAGCACATAAGTGAAGCCCTGACTTTTGGCCCAGGCCTTCCCTTCACTTTGTAATTTTTCTTTGGCCTTCAATGAAGGCACGACGTAAATCATATGAGTCATGTCCGTTTAAATAAATGGGCTAATTCTTTCGGTGTAAAGCGGATGATCGTCGGCCGGCCATGAGGGCAGACATAGGGTTTTTCCGTATGGAACAAATCATCCAAAAGTTGTTTCATCTGGCGGATATTGAGGCTGTCGCCGGCTTTGACAGCACCGTGGCAGGACAGATAGGCCAGGGAGCGATGACGGACCATGGCTTTATCCGGTTCTTTCTGATCGTGCAGGAGCAGGCAGATATCTTTCAGGGAATCAGCAATATCGCTGGTCTGCAAATCGCAGGGTACTTCTTCGACGCGCAGCGTCGTCGGCCCGGCTTCGGAATAGGTATAGCCCAGGTCGTTGAAGACATCCTGCCGTTCCAATAAGAGCGTCATATCCTCGTTGTCGACTTCGACGAACTCCGGCGTCAGCAACTGCTGGCTCGGCATCCGTTCGACACGCTTGCAGAACGTATCGTAGCGGATCCGTTCATGAGCCGCGTGCTGATCGACGATGTATAAATCCTGACCCTTCTTGGCAATGATGAAGCAGTCCGCCACTTCCCCTAAGGGAATGAAGACGTCGTCATCGCCGTCAAAGACGATTTTAGGCGCTGACGCCTCGGAAACGACCGACGTCGCTTCCGACGGGCCGCCCTGGCCATGCTGGGCCAAAGCCTGGGAAAACAAGGAAGAACCATCCGCAAGAGGCTCCCCTGATAGGGGAGCTGTCCGCGTAGCGGACTGAGAGGTTGCCTTTTCCCATTGCGGGCCGCCCTTTGGGACGGCCCCTACGGAGGTTGCTTGGCCACTTTCCTGCGAGCGGGCGCCCCACGTGGGCGCCCCTACATGGGCTTGCTGCGGGCCGCCCTTTGGGACGGCCCCTACAGAGGTTGCCTGGCCACTCTCCTGCGAGCGGGCGCCCCACGTGGGCGCCCCTACATGGGCTTGCTGCGGGCCGCCCTTTGGGACGGCCCCTACAGAGGTTGCCTGGCCACTCTCCTGCGAGCGGGCGCCCCACGTGGGCGCCCCTACATGGACTTGCTGCGGGCCGCCCTCTGGGACGGCCCCTACAGCATCACCGATGGTCTTGGCGATGGCTTCGGGCTTTTCCTGGGCCACCAGGGCCGTGACGATGCTGTGGTAGATGGCGCGGTAGACGGCTTGTTCATCAGAGAATTTGATTTCCGTCTTAGCCGGATGGACGTTGACGTCAATCGTCGCCGGGTCGACGTGGAGGTGGAGCATGGCAAAGGGATAGCCCGATTTCGGCAGCATGGCATGATAGGCATTGTCAATGGCCTTGAACATCAAAGGATTATGGACGATGCGGTGATTGACGATGCACGTCTGCCAGTTGCGGTTGCTCTTTAAGACCGACGGCTTGCCTACATAGCCTTCCAGGCTGATGCCGTCCTGGTCGGCAGAGACGGCAAAGACATCGCGGGCGACGTTGGCCCCGTAGATATTGGCAATCGTTTCCCGCAGGTCCCCTGTACCGCCGGTCTTCATCGTCGTCCGGCCATTATTGGTAAAGGTAAAGGCAATAGCCGGATTGGCTAGAGCCAGTTTAGTCACCATTTCAGAGATTTTCGAACTTTCTGTCCGTTCGCTCTTGAGGAACTTGCGCCGCGCCGGCGTATTGTAAAAGAGGTCGCTTACTTCCATCGTCGTTCCGACCGGGGCACCGGCCTGATCTTCTGCTGTAATTTCGCCCCCATCGAGGATGAGGTGCGTGGCAAAATCGTCGTCAGCCTGGCGCGTCGTAATCTGCATGTGCGATACGGCAGCAATACTGGGCACGGCTTCGCCGCGGAAACCCAGAGACGTAATGGCAAAGATATCTTCGACAGAACTGATTTTGCTCGTGCCATGACGGATGATGCACTTATGGGCATCTTCCGGGCTCATACCGCAGCCGTCGTCGGTGACCCGCATATAGGACTGGCCGCCGTCGGCGATTTCCACTTCAATGGCATGGGCACCGGCATCAATGGCATTTTCCACCAATTCCTTGATGCACGACGCCGGCCGTTCAACGACTTCGCCGGCAGCGATCTTATTGCGCGTCGCTTCATCTAAGACATGAATGATTGAACTCACTGGATCCCACTTCCTTCTTTGGCATCTTTTTGCAGATTATATAAGAAAGAAATCGCTTCAATCGGCGTCATACTGCTGACATCGACACTGAGCAGCTTATCGATGACGGGACTGGAAAAGAGACTGTCCCCCATCGGTGACGGCGCCGGATTCACAGGCGCCTTGGCCGGGACGGGTGCTCCGCCGTTCTTTTCCAAGTCTTCCAAGATGACGTCGGCCCGCTTGAGCAGGCTTTCGGGCAGCCCGGCCAGACGGGCGACGTGCAGGCCATAGCTGCGGTCGGCCCCGCCGGGAATGATGCGCCGCAGGAACTTGATGTTCTTGCCCCGTTCCTTGACGGCGACGGTATAATTCTTAATTTTCGGCGAATCGTCGGCCATGGCGATGAGTTCGTGATAATGCGTCGCAAACAGCGTCAAGGCGTGGATATGCTTCAGGCAGTATTCGATGACAGCCCTGGCGATGGACATGCCGTCAAAGGTGCTCGTCCCGCGGCCGATTTCGTCGAGGATGAGCAGGCTGCGGCTAGTCGCATGTTTCAGGATGTACGACACTTCCTTCATTTCCATCATGAACGTACTCTGACCGGTGAGGATATCATCGCTGGCACCGATGCGGGTAAAGATGCGGTCTACCGGGCAAATAGACCCTTCCTTGGCCGGAATGAAGGAGCCAACTTGAGCCATGAGGACCAACACGGCGACTTGGCGCATATACGTCGACTTACCGGCCATATTCGGTCCGGTAATGACCAGGATTTCATGGTCTTCGTGGTTCAAAGTGACATCATTGGGGACGAACAATTCATCTTTCAAATACTTTTCAATAATGGGATGACGGCCGTCCTTGATGGAAATCGTCGCCTTCGTGTTGAGGCTGGGACGGACGTAGCGGTTGTCATAAGCCGCGCAGGCCAGGCTGTACAAGCAGTCGATGCGGGCAATGGCCCGGGCCGTTGCCTGCATGGCCGGGATATGTCCCTGGATCTGACGGCGGATGTCGCCGAAAAGCTTGTATTCCAAAGCCAGCATCCGTTCCTGGCTGGTCAGGACTTTGACTTCAAACTCCTTCAATTCCGGCGTGATATAGCGTTCGGCATTGACCAGGGTCTGCTTGCGTACGTAATAATCGGGAATGGGTTTGGTATTGGCATGGGAAATCTCGAAGTAATAGCCAAAGACTTTGGTATAGCCGATTTTCATCTTGATGCCCGTCTTTTCCCGTTCCTTCTCTTCCAGTTCCTGCAAAAAGGCATGGCTGTTGGCCGCAATGGAGCGGATTTCATCGAGTTCCGGCGAAAAACCATCGCGGATGACGCCGCCGTTGCGGATGACCAGGCCCGGTTCGTCCTTGATGCCCCGGCAGAGCAGGTCATAGACGTCGTCATGAGTCTGCAAGCGGTCATTGAGGCTGTGCAGGAGGTCGGCACTGGCACCGGACAGGACCTGTTTCAGCTGCGGGATGACGGCCAGGGATTCCCGCAGGGCTACCAGGTCCTTGGGGCTCACGGTCCCCGTTTCGATGCGGGTCAGGATGCGTTCAAAATCGTAAATCCGGTCCAGCACGTCTGCCGTGTCCTGGCGCATGATTTCGTGGAGGACGAAATCTTCGACGGCATCCTGGCGGCGCGTAATGTCGGCAATGCGGATGAGCGGCGCTTCCAGCCACTTGCGCAGGAGCCGGCCGCCCATAGCCGTCTTAGTCTTGTCCAGGACATCGAGGAGCGTCCCCCGGCGGCCGCCGTCGCGGACGTTCTGCGTGATTTCCAGGTGGCGCAGGCTGGCCGCATCGACGACCAGACGCCGTTCATTATCGATATGTTCCAGCGAATTGATGTGGGAAATATCGGACTGCATGACGTCACTGACATAGGCCAGGAGCATGCCGATACACTCGCCGGCCACCGAGGCAGCGGCAAAGTCTTCCGGCGGGAAATAGGACCGGGCCTGTTCCCGGTAATCGACACTGTCATCGGCAGGAAATTCCGTAACCGTACACTGGGCCAGGTGGCTGCGCAGGTATTCGCGGACGGCATCCATATCCTTCCCCATGTGGGCGTAAATGAGCTCACTCGGTTCGTAGACGGCCAGGATGTCGAACAGGGAATCTTCCATGACCGACGCCGCACAGTCGGCCCACAAACATTCGCCCGTCGTGACGTCCATGAGGGCGATGGAAAGGATGGCATCGCTTTCGGTCAGGCAGCCGATGTAATTGTTCTTCTTCGACGCCACGGCATTCTCCAGGGTAATCGTCCCCGGCGTGATGACCTTGATGATCTTGCGCTTGACCAGCCCCTTGGCCAGCTTCGGGTCTTCCATCTGTTCACAGATAGCGACTTTATAGCCTTTGTGGACCAGCCGTTCGATATAGGTGTCGGCCGAATGGAAAGGTACGCCGCACATGGGGACCTTCTCTTTATTGCCGCCAGCCCGGCCGGTCAGGGTCAGGTCGAGTTCGCGCGACGCCGTCAGGGCATCGTCAAAAAACATTTCATAGAAATCGCCGAGGCGGAAAAAGAGAATCTTATCCTGGCACTGCTCTTTGACTTCCATGTACTGCTGCATCATAGGCGTTAATTTTTTTCCTGCCAAAGTCTCACCTTCCTTTAGTGCACTAAGTGACCTTTGAGGACCCACGTCTGGCCTTTGTCGACCTGGACCGGCACGGTATCGCCGATGGCGACGGAACCGTCATTTTCCCAGATGATCATCTTGTTGCCCGTCGTCCGGCCAAACCAGTGATTAGCATCATTCTTAGTCGGTCCTTCGACGATGACATCATAGACATGGTCTTCCATTTCTTTATTCTTGGCTAAACTATAGACGTTCTGTACTTCCATCAGGCGCTGAAGGCGACGGCTCTTTTCTTCCTGCGGAATCTGGTCTTCCATCTTCGCTGCCGGTGTCCCCGTCCGCGGCGAATAAATGAACGTATAAGCCATATCGTACTGGACGCGTTTGAGCAGGTTCAGCGTATCTTCAAACATGGCTTCCGTTTCGCCAGGAAAGCCGACGATGATGTCCGTCGTCAGGACCAGGTCGGGCATGCGCTTGCGGGCATAGTCGACGAGTTCCAGGTAATGTTCCACCGTGTAGCCGCGGTTCATCTTCTTCAAGAGCTC
This sequence comes from Megasphaera sp., assembly GCF_047831605.1. Taxonomy (NCBI): domain Bacteria; kingdom Bacillati; phylum Bacillota; class Negativicutes; order Veillonellales; family Veillonellaceae; genus Megasphaera; species Megasphaera sp. Next base: position 344,940 of record NZ_CP181255.1, read on the forward strand.
GTCAGAACCGCACTGGATGGGCAGATGCATGTGGTTGACGACCTTTTTGCTGTCGGCAATGGCGTCGATCATGGCAAAAGTCATATCCTTGGGGTGGCTGGTCATGTACCGGACCCGTTCGATGCCGTCGATATCGTCGACAGCGGCGACGAGCTTGGAGAAATCCGTGCCGTCCTTGAGGTCCAGGCCATAGGAATTGACATTCTGGCCGAGAAGGGTGATTTCCTTGTAGCCTTCAGCAGCGACCTTCTTGATTTCTTCGACAATGGCGTCGATGGGACGGCTCACTTCACGGCCCCGGACATAAGGCACGATACAGTACGTGCAGAACTTGTTGCAGCCGTTCATGATGGGGATCCAGGCAAAGAATTTCTGGAAGCGCTTGACCGGCATATCATGGAAAGCCGGCAGGGTCATGTCGGCAGCCATATAATGGTCGGCCTTGCTGCGCCGTTCCCGGATGAGCTCGATGAGCTTGTGGATATTGTGCGTACCGATGACCAAATCGATGTGCGGCGCCCGCTTGAAGAGCTTATCCTGCCATTCCTGGGCCATGCAGCCCGTGACGGCAATGATCAAATCGGGGTTCTGCTTCTTCAAATGCTTGAGTTCGCCGATTTTCCCCAGCGTCTTGTCTTCCGCCGTTTCGCGGACACAACACGTATTGATGAGGATGACATCGGCTGTATCCAAATCTTCCGTATTGTGATAGCCCAGCTCCTCCAACTGACCGGCATAATGCTCACTGTCAGACATATTCGCCTGACAGCCATAAGAAATAATATGATAAAATCGATTGCTCTGAAAATCCATGTATTCTCTCCGTTTTTCACAAAAATCATAATTTAGGGTTTACAGTATATAATACCATATATAGGCCGCCCCTGTGAAGGGCTTTTTAGGGGCTCGTGGCCCGCAGGCCGCCGGTCGCAGTTCGCAGGCCGCCGTGAATCCTGTGCCCAGCCGGGATTTATGACGAACGATATCTGCTAACCCCTGACCCCTAGCTGCTAACAGCTTGAAAGGACTTGTCGCCGTGCGACAAGCCCTTTCTCCTTACTCTCTCGATTCTATTTTTTGCTCGAAGCCTTTATTTCAAAGGGAATCCGTTGTTCCCGGACGGTTGTCTTGATGAACAAATGGATGGCTGCCGTCATGCTGATGCCGGCAGCATCGCAAAATGCTTCAAACTCCTGTTTGAGGTCTGAATCGATACGAAAAGACAATCCTATCTGTGCGATGATACTCCCCTCCTCTACTGTTTTGCTTCGGGAATGACGCGGACTCGTTCGATCGTCGGTTTGCCATTCTTATCTTTGGCAATCGTATCGATGCGGATGTGTTTCATTTCCGGCGAGAATTCTTTCGCTAATTTATCCAGCGTGCCGTCCTGGCTCAAAGCCGGGTTGGAAGCGGCACCGGCCATGATGGCCCGGTACACGATGGCAGCAAATTCATAACGCGTCATCATGCGGTCGCCGTCGAAGTTCCCATCGGGATAACCCGTCAGGATACCGGCCTGTTTCAGCTTGGTAACGTATTCTTAAGAAGTATATCTTCACATAAAAAAACGCAGGAACCAAACCGGCGCCCCTTCCGGTTTAGTTCCTGCGTATTTATAGACTCCACTGTCTAAAAGGCGAATCGTGAATATACATTTATCCTTTATGGAATTACACTATAGCAATATACTTGCTATAATAGTAATCATAGATTTTAACTCAAACTTTAGTAGTTAGCTTTAATCAGCGGACGCGGACGAGTTCGTATTCCCGTGTGCCTAAGCCGATTTTTTCAGCGTGTTCCAGGGTCGTCTTCCAGTCGACATTAGGATTGCTGTCGAGGAAGTGATCGTGATGGTGCTGCCAATCGGGTTTAGCCAGGTTATCCGACAACTGGCTGTTGGGCATAGGAGCGGCTTTCATGCAGGCATCGGCACAAGCCTGGTCGAGAGCGACCGGGTCGAAGGAAGCGAACATGCCGATGTCCGGCAGGATAGGTGCATCGTTTTCGGCATGGCAGTCGCAGTTCGGCGAAATGTCCATGACCAGGTTGATGTGGAAGCACGGGCGGTCCTGGCAGACGGCCTGGGCGTATTCGGCCATCTTGCGGTCCAGTTTTTCATTGGCATCCCATTCGACAGTCTGAATGGCATCAAAAGCACAGGCGCCGATGCAGCGGCCGCAGCCTTTGCACAAGTCTTCGTGGATGTGGGCGACGTTATCTTCATAAGTGATGGCGTCAGAACCGCATTCCTGAGCGCAGCGATGACAGTTCTTGCACTTGCTTTCGTCAACTTTCGGTTTGCCCGACGAATGCTGTTCCATCTTGCCGGCGCGGCTGCCGCAACCCATGCCGATATTCTTGATGGCGCCGCCAAAGCCCGTCATTTCATGGCCCTTGAAGTGAGCCAGGCTGATGAAAACGTCGGCATCCATGATGGCCCGGCCGATTTTCGCTTTTTCGACGTATTCGCCGTTCTTGACCGGCACTTCGATTTCATCGGTGCCGCGCAGGCCGTCGCCGATGATGATCTGACAGCCCGTAGTGACCGTATTATAACCGTTGAGGTTGGCACAATCCATGTGTTCCAAAGCGTGCTTACGACTGCCCGGATAGAGCGTATTGCAGTCCGTCAGGAACGGCCGGCCGCCTAATTCCTTGACCAAATCGGCCACGGCTTTGACGTACTGCGGGCGCAGCGAAGCCAGACAGCCTAATTCCCCAAAATGCATCTTGATGGCGACGAATTTTCCTTCAAAATTGATATTTTCAATACCAGCCTTCTTGCAGAGCTTCTGCAGTTTCTGTAAATTATTTTTCCCCGGACGGCAGCGGAAGTCCGTGAAATATACCTTGGCTTTTTCCATATTTTTACCACCTAACAATAAGATACTTTCATTGTACCACCTGAAGTACACTCTAAGTCAACATTTTCTTTGTAAACCAACTGTCAAAAATAAATATGCAAAAAAACTTGACGGATAGCGCATACCATGCTATACTAGCAAAGTACCTTATGGAGCGGTATCGAAGTGGTCATAACGGGGCTGACTCGAAATCAGTTAGGCCGAAAGGTCTCGTGGGTTCGAATCCCACCCGCTCCGCCAAATCAAAAGCGCACTGATAAGCCATTCATGGAACTTATCAGTGCGTTTTTTCTATAACAAGTACATCTTCTAGGATAATTTCTATCAATATTTGCTCGTGTTTCATCGATTTTCTAAGTCCCTATAGGCTTTTTCATTGCGTTGAAACATGAGATGAGAGGCCTTACGGATTTTTTCTTTTATTTCTTGATTTCCTTTGCTGGTAAGAAGTTTTCTTGTCTCAGATTCCTTGATTACTTTGGCAGTATTAGATAAATTCATGACATTCATCTCCTTACATACATTCTTACTCACTATAAGTGATATTAACTTACTATAAATAAGTATATCACAACTGACGAAGTATTTACTATTCAAGCATCAAAAAAAGAGGCTGTCGCATGAAGACAGCCGGATTTGTTTTTTTCAGATTTTTTGTTCAGCCCTAATGGATACGGCTACCTGGCCCCTGGTGGGTGACATTGCGGGAACGTCCTCGGTCCGGCACGGTCCGGGTAGGCCGTGCCGGATGCCGTGCGTGCTATTTGCGTCCGGCGTGCTGCTTTGTTTGAGCGCAGCGAGTTTCAGCACGCCAGCAAATGGCACTCTCGGCAAGAGGAGTGGAGCACGCGAACCCGCCAGGGGCCAGGTGGCCGATGCCAACCTCTTCCGAAGAACCCCTCAGACCGCCGTTGGCGGCCAGCTCTCCTATGAAGGGGAGCCTTTGGGCGCTCCTGCGCCTGATTTTCAGAGTCTATTACGGCAAAGCCGCTTCTGAGTCCGAGCAAACAGTCCCTGAAAAATGACCATAAAGCTATGATATTTTTGCATACAGAAAAAGAGCCTGTGCACGATTACGTGCGACAGGCCCTCTTTTTGAGTATTAAGTTTGCAGTTTATAGTTTTTAGTAAAAAGCTTACTGCTGCGCACGGCGCATTGCTTTTTTACGATCGTGTTTGTCGAGGATGGCTTTACGGATACGGATGCTCTTCGGCGTAACTTCTACGAGTTCGTCGTCGTTGATCCATTCCAGAGATTTTTCCAAGCCCATTTCCTGCGGCGGCGTGAGGCGGAGTGCTTCGTCCGATGCGGAGGAACGGGTGTTGGTCAAGTGTTTCTTCTTGCACGGGTTGACGTCGATGTCGACGTCGCGGTTGCTTTCGCCGACGACCTGGCCAAGATAGATTTCTTCACCCGGTTTGATGAACATCGTGCCGCGGTCCTGCAAGTTGAAGATGCCATAGCTTGTCGTCGTGCCCGATTCAAAGGCAACTAAGCTGCCGCGGGTACGGCCCGGGATTTCGCCTTTCCAGGGAGCATAGCCGTGGAAGACGTGGTACATGATGCCATTGCCCTTGGTAGCGGTGAGGAATTCGCTGCGGAAGCCGATGAGGCCGCGGGCCGGAATGATGAATTCCAGGCGGGTGTAGCCGGAAATATCGGTCATGTTGACCATTTCGGCTTTACGGGTACCGAGTTTTTCCATGACAGCGCCCATGAATTCAGGCGGAACGTCGATGGTGAGGGCTTCCAGCGGTTCGCATTTCTGGCCGTTGATTTCCTTGGTGATGACGCTCGGTTTGCCGATCTGGAGTTCATAACCCTGACGGCGCATTTCTTCGATGAGGACAGCGATGTGGAGTTCGCCACGGCCCGATACTTTGAAGGCATCGGCACTGTCGGTTTCTTCGACGCGCAGGGATACGTTGGTCTGGACTTCGCGGAACAGGCGGTCGCGAAGGTGACGGCTGGTGACGTATTCCCCTTCCTGGCCGGCAAAGGGGCTGTCGTTGACGTAGAAAATCATGGACAGCGTCGGTTCGTCGATGTTGATTTTCGGCAAAGCTTCCGGGTTCTGCGGGTCCGTAACGGTTTCGCCGATCTTGAGGTCCGGGATGCCGACGATGCAGGCGATTTCGCCCATAGCGGCTTCATCCTGTTCGACACGTTTCAGGCCTTCATAGGTATAGACGCGGCCAATCTTAGCTTTGCGCTGGCTTTCGCCGTCAGTGACGACGACAGCCTGGTTCGGATGCATCTTGCCGCGGACAATACGGCCGATAGCGATTTTACCGACATAATCATCGTAGTCCAAGGTCGTGACCATGAACTGCAGCGGGCCTTCAGCGTCGCCTTTCGGGCACGGGCAGTATTTGATGATGGTCTTGAACAACGGTTCGAGGTTGTCGCTGTCGTCATCCATGGAGTATTTAGCAATGCCGTCACGGCCGTTTGCATAGACGACAGGGAAATCGAGCTGTTCGTCCGTAGCGTCGAGTTCCATGAACAATTCGAGTACTTCGTCTTCGACTTCAGCGACACGGGCACCGGGTTTGTCGATCTTGTTGATGACGACGATCGGTTTCAATTTCTGTTCCAAAGCCTTGCGCAGAACGTATTTCGTCTGCGGCATCGGGCCTTCAAAAGCATCGACGAGGAGCAGTACGCCGTCTACCATGTTCAGTACACGTTCTACTTCGCCGCCGAAGTCAGCATGCCCCGGGGTGTCGACGATGTTGATCTTGACGCCTTCGTGCATGACAGATGTATTTTTGGACAAGATTGTAATGCCGCGTTCACGTTCAATATCCCCAGAGTCCATGACACGTTCTTCGACTTTTTCGTTAGAACGGAAAACATGGCTCTGTTTGAGCATGGCATCGACCAGTGTCGTTTTGCCATGGTCGACGTGGGCAATAATTGCAATATTACGAATATCTTTGCGTTCCATCTAATGTCCTCTCTCTCATTAACAAATATTAGATTGTATATAACTAGGTTAGTATAGCATGGATTGCTCAGAAATGCAAAGCCGCCTGCTGAATTTATTGTCAACAGGCGGTAAAATATCAGATAGTTTCTGCCTAAGCTTTATTCTTCTGGAGCATGATCTTTAAGATTTCATCGTCTGTCTGCTGCATCCCGCGGGAAGCCAGGAGGCCGACGTTCTTCAGACATTCTTCGGCTGCATTGGCCACTAAGCCGTCCGTACCCTGGACGCGCACGTCATTGAGGGCCAGGAGGACCGCTTCATAGGCCGCATGGACCGACGCCGACACCTTCATGGAACAGCTGTTGGCCGCGCCGTCGCAGACCATGCCGACGATGGACCCGGACATGGTGGCCAGGGCCTTTTCGATGACCTGCAGCGGGTCCTTTTCGGCCAGCAGCCAGGCCATGCCGGCAGCCGCCCCCATGGAAGCCGTGACGGTAGCACAGAAAGCCGATAATTTCGGCAGATAGCCGTGGGCATAAATGGCGACCATGCTGGACAAGGCCAGCGCCCGCAGCCGCCGTTCCGGCGTGACACCGAGCGAATCGGCGACGACCGTCACGGGTTCTGTCGCGGCGATGCCCTGATTGCCGGAACCGGAATTGGTCATAGCCGGGAAAGCCGCCCCGCCCATACGGGCATCGGAAGCGGCGACCGTGCGGATCTGGATGCGATGGGACAAATCATCGGACAATAAGTCTTTATCGACCATCTGCTGCAAGGTATAGCCGATCTTCAGGCCATATTTCCCCGTCAGGCCCTCCTGCGACAGCTGGTCGTTGAGCCGTTCCGCCTCCTGCAGGAAGGCGATGTCGGCCAGCGGCACGTGTTCGGCAAAATCGACGATATCCGCCAGGGTCAGCGTATGGAGAAAAGCGATTTTCGGGTCTTCCCCGCTCCCCGCTTCCGTCCGCTGGTCCAAGAGGACCTGGCCATCCTTTTCCACGAAGACGATGTTCGTATGGTCGTCGGTGATGACGACGCGGACGCGGTGGTTTTCGCCATAGACGACGGCTTCGGCATAGAGGACATGAGGCGTATCTTCCCGGACGGACACAGTGACTTTACCATCGGCGACGTACTGTTTGCCCAAGGCGACGACGTCTGGCGTCAAGGCCTTCAGGACCTGTAATCCCGCTCCGGCGTCCCCGCCGAGGGCGCCGACGGCAGCGGCAATATAGAGCCCCGGCGTCCCCGTGCCCGGTACGGTGACGCCCATGCCGTTCTTCATCAGATTCGCCGACACGCGGGCATCGACGAAGCGCACGGCTTCGCCCAATTCCCGGGCCGCCGTCGCCGCCGCATAAGCCAGGGCAATCGGTTCCGTACAGCCCGTCGCCGGCGTCACATCCTGCTTGATGATGCCGATCATCTTGTTCCACATAGCATTTTTATCCATAATTATCCCTGCTTTCTCCTATAAATAGGTATCATAACGTAAATCGTATCACGTATCTTTCTAATATCATCATAGCATGATTCCTATGAGAAAACAATATGGATATGAGGTAGTTCGCAGACCGCAGTTGGCACTTCGCCGCTCTTTTAGGTCCTTCGCATATTGCAAGAAAGAAAAAAAGAGCTGTCGCACGAAGCCAAAATGGCTTAATGCGACAGCCCCTTTTTCTGTAGGGGCACCACGCGGGGCGCCCGCTCCAAAATATGTACGATTTCCCAGCCAGTTTGCTAGAAAAATCACCCAAATCCCTAACGGGCCGCCCACGGGCGGCCCCTACAAACTCCATACTAGTGGATGGAGTTAAATTTTTAGTCTTCGCCGATGATGCGGACTTCCGGTTCCAGGTGGACACCGTGAGCCTTTTCGACGCGTTTCTGGACTTCGTGGATGACGTTGAGGACATCCCGGGCCGATGCGTGCCCCGTGTTGACGACGAAGCCGGCGTGTTTCATCGAGACCTGGGCATCGCCGCAGGAGAGGCCTTTGAGGCCCGTCTGGTCGATGAGGGTCCCGGCATAGTATCCCGGCGGCCGCTTGAAGGTACTGCCGGCGCTGTGCATTTCCAAAGGCTGCTTGCTGCGGCGGCGGTTCATGAGGTCATCCATGCGGGCCTGGATTTCCTTGGGGTCGCCGCTGCGCAGGGTCAATTCGACTTCGACGACGAATTCCTTGGATTTCTGGAAACGGCTCTGGCGATAAGAAAAGCCCAGGTTCGGTGCATCATACGTATGGACGCCGCCCGTACTGTTGACCGTGCGGACCCGCGATACGACGTGGCTCATTTCCCCGTCGTAGGCCCCGGCGTTCATGAAGACGGCACCGCCCAAGGTCCCAGGGATACCGCAGGCGAATTCGATGCCTGTCAGGCTGTTTTCCTGGGCGAACTGACAGACGTCCTTCAGCATGAAACCGGCACTGGCCATGATCTTCCGGTCGTGGCAAGCCAATACTTTCTTCATCGTGTTCAGCTGGATGACGACGCCGCGGATACCCCCGTCGCGGACGAGGACGTTCGAGCCGCCGCCGAGGACGGTGACCGGCAGGTCCAGCCGCCGGGCTGCCCGGATGGCCAGGGACATTTCCTTGACCGATTCCGGCAAGATCAGGACGTCAGCCGGACCGCCGACGGCAAAGGTCGTGTGTTCGCTCATCGGTTCGTCGAGCAGGATCCGTTCCATGGGAACGGAGATACTTAATTCGGAGACGAAAGTCGTCAGTGCATATTTATTGATCAAGGATGCTCATTCCTTCTGCCATTGCATTTTGAATAATCTGGAACACTTCGCCAGCCATGGACTGCCATTTATTATAATGGTTCAAATATTCCACAGCGGTCTGATTGTTTTTAATGAACTCTGCCATCTGGTTGAGATGGTCGATCTTCTTGCGGATCGGTTTGTCCCCCATAGACTGGGCATAGGCCAGCTGGGCCTGGAGCATGAGGAAATCGCGGACCAGATGCTTGGTCTTTTCGTCTTTGGCCAGTTTCTGACCGGCAGCGACGAGATCCTTATATTCCTGACATTCCTTGATAGCTGCCTCTAACTCATGGGCTTTATCATAAATTTCCACGTTCTACACCTCATCATTTCTGTAATGCTAAAGATTCTTGATACCGATGCCGCTCTTGGCCATGCCCGGGAAACCGAGCTGGCGCATCGCTTCATACGATACGATAGCGACGGTATTCGACAAATTCAGGCTGCGCGCCTGTTCGACCATCGGTACGCGGAAGCAGCGTTCCGGATTGGCTTTCAGGAGGTCTTCCGGAAGGCCTTTCGTTTCCTTGCCGAATACGAGCATATCATCGTATTGGAATTGGATATCGGCATAACACTGTTCCGATTTCGTCGTCAAATAAAAAAAGCGATGATCCTTGTATTTGTCCAGGACTTCCTGAAAATTCTCATGGATCTGGACATCGACGAGCGACCAGTAATCGAGACCGGCCCGTTTTAAATGCTTGTCATCAATGGAAAAGCCCAGGGGCTTGACCAAATGCAGCGTAATATGATTGGCTGCGCATAAACGGGCGACATTGCCCGTATTGCCGGGGATTTCCGGCTCTACCATTACGATATGCATACTTATATCACTCTCCAAGGGATATTGTACAGGATTTATGCAGGAAGTACAAGAGGAACATTGCGTTTCCGACCTTTTTATGATATACTTATAAATAATAGTTATTATTTAATAGAAATGTAAAGTTTCTGTTTATTTTAGAAAGAGGTGTCAATTATTATGGATAACTTTGACAACATTGCCCAGTACCCCATGTATTTCGCTCCCGGCTGTAAGCTGCTGCAGCTGCAGCCCCAGATGGTTTCCGACGTCTACGACTACCTGCGTCAGCTCTTCGGCAGCAAAATCAAACTGTATACACGCTGCTGCGGCCTCGACGATGCCAACCAGCACAACGACGAAGCCGTCTTCATCACGCTCTGCGACACGTGCTACAAGATTTACGGCGAAACCTACGCCAACCTGCACATGCGCGACTTCTGGAACGTCTATGACGAATACAAGGACGTCTATCCCCTGGGCGAAAAAGAAGGTGAACTCCGCAAGACCTTGAAGAACACCTTCTGTGGCTCCCTCCCGCAGGAACACGTCAAGAGCTGGTTCGAAGAATGGAAGAAATGGAGTTTGAACAGTACAGAAAAAGACTAATTCGTCTTTAAGGAGCAGAGGCTATCATGAAATTCACTTACTACGGTCATTCCGCATTCACACTTTCCGATGACGTGACGACGATTCTTTTTGACCCGTTCATTACGGACAATCCCTGGACCCAGGTCTGTCCGACAGACATTGCCTGCCAGTATATTATCGTCACCCACTGCCACGGCGACCACTACGGCGACACCGAAGCCATTGCCAAAGCCAATGACGCGACGGTCATCAGCACCGCCGAAGTAGCCGGCAAAGCGGGCGAAGCAGGCTGTAAAGCCCATGCCATGCATGTCGGCGGCAGTGCGGATTTTCCCTTTGGCAAAGTACGGCTGACCCCGGCCTTCCACGGGTCTGGCATTGCCGGAGGGCTGGCCTGCGGTGTTATCGTCGAATTCGGCGGCAAACGCATCTACTATGCCGGCGATACGGGCCTCTTCTCAGACATGAAAATCCTCGACCGTTTCGGACAAATCGACTGCGCTATCCTGCCTATCGGCGACAACTTCACTATGGGCATGGATGACGCCGCCCTGGCCGCCCTCTGGGTCCAGCCGCGCTTCGTCATCCCCGTCCACTACAAGACCTGGCCGATCATCGAAGCAGACCCTCAGGAATACAAGAAGCTCACGGAAACGAAATACAACATCCCCGTCCAGGTCGTCGACCCGGGGACGACGTATGAATTCTAATCATGATCCTTCCTGATTTCTACGGACGTTTCCGCTGCAAAGCCAGCGCCTGCCAACACACGTGCTGCCGGGGCTGGGACATCGACATCGACGACGTGACGGCCGATTACTACCAGCAGCTCGAAGGCCCCTTAGGCGGGGCCATCCGCCAACATATCGCCGAAGGACCGGACGGCTGGCATTTCTGCCTCACGGCGGAAGGGAACTGTCCCTTTCTCCGCCCAGATGGCCTGTGCCAGCTCATCCGCCAGGCCGGGGACGATATCCTCTGCGATATCTGCGCTCTCCATCCGCGTTTTTTCCAGGTCGTCGAAAACGGCAGCAGCCAGGCCATCGAGCTCGGTGGCGTCGGCCTCTGCTGTGAGGCGGCGTGTGAATTACTTCTCAGCGAAACGGGGCCGCTTACCTTCTGCGACAGTGAAACAGGCCGCTCCATCGGCAGCCTGGCTCAGCTGCTGAAATGGCTGGACTATCCCCTTCCCCGCAAAGGGCTTACGTATGAACCGGCCACAGCTGAAAAGGACCATGAACGGCTCCTGGCCGTCTTAGGCCGTACCGAACCGATTGATGATGCCTGGACGTCCCAGCTGAAAGCCTTACAGGCGCAGACAGCGAATTCAGCTGGTTCTACAGCCCTTACCGGGGACACGGGGACGGCCGGACGCTATCAGCGCATATACGATTACATCTTCTACCGCCAGCTGGAAACCTTTGCCGACGTCCCGTCAGACTTCCTGGCCACCTATGCCGGACGCAGCACGGACTTCATCGCCCTCACAGCCGCCGCCACGGGCGATCTGCCCGAAGCGGTACGCCGCTGGTCGGAACAAATCGAATATGATACGGACAACGTGGCGCTCCTCAAGAAAGCGGCAGCGGCCGGAGAATTTTGACTTTTCCGGCATTTCGTGACAGCCATGGCCACTTTACCCGTCCCTATCGAAATAGGCGCGTCTTTCGTGCTATAGTAGAGAAAAATCCCTTATCCCTAAAGGAGGTCCTTCTCTTGATCATAGCCGAAGACGCGCCTATTCGCGTACTCATCCGCAACCATTTAGACTTCAAAGGCAAAGTCAGCCGCAAACGCTACCTGCACTTCCGCCTGCTCAGCATCCTGCCCATCTGCCTCATCATCTGGCTCCAGCACCTGGCCTCGCAAGGCGGACCGCAGGCCCTGGAATACACCATCGCCTCGTGCCTCATCGCCCTGCTCCTCATCCCCGTCGACTTCTCCTACATGATACGGCGCTACCACGACCTGGGAAAATCCGGCTGGTACTGCATCATCAATGTCCTGGCCCGCAACATCTGGTTCGCCGCCCTGGCCGTCGAAATCTTCCTCTGTTGGAAAGAGAAAATAGAATAGGGGGCCTGACGACCCCGCCGGTCGCATTTGTAGGGGACGCCCAAAGGGCGTCCCGCGTGAATCCTATGTACATCCCCAATGCGCGGCAACAGATTCAAATTGACAACATCGCCTCGAGTGACCCTCGGCTCGTGAAAAAAATCGTGGCTCGTGGCTCGTGGTTCGTGGCTCGTAAAAGCCTGCCATTATACTCGAATAGGATGTGATGAAATCTCGCAACGGACCGCACAAGGCTCCCTTTATAGGGGAGCTGGCCGCCAAAGGCGGTCTGAGAGGTTAAAAGTCGGCCCCTACGAATGCCCCGATTGGGGTTATTTTTGCGGTCTGCGACCAGCAAACTGCGTTTATTTCATGAGTCTGTCGCGGCGAAGCCGCATCTGAATCCGAGGAAAAGCGGACAAAAAAGGGGACCACGCACGAAGTTTTCTACCATCGTGCGTGGTCCCTTTCTTTATAGTATAGTTTTAACAAATCTGTGACTTTATTATAGCATATAAAACGACAAAATAAAGCGTTATAAAGCCATTCTCAAGCCATCAATCGATTACTTATCCCTCTTATTTATTTACAATATTAATACATTGTGAACGTACTCCCGCCTATAGAGGCGGGAGCTTCCTGCTTCAACGAGAACAGCGCTACTGACTCCAAAGAGTTGCGGCGGCTTACACTCTCTCCACAGGCGTAGATTCCCGTGCGACCCACGGTATTTTATGGATTACGTCAGGCAGCTATTCGCCTGGCTTCTTCCCGAATATTTATGGCCGCGTTCTTATCGCGGTTATGGTGACTGCCACATTTAGGGCAATTCCATTCCCTTATAGATAAATCCTTGGTTTCGTGGTTCTGATATCCGCAAACATGGCACAGCTGGCTGCTTGGATACCACTTGTCTATCTTGATAAGCTGTTTGCCTTGCCAAGCCAGCTTATATTCCAGCATGTTCGTGAACATATTCCAGCCATTGTCGGCTACGGATTTGCCAAAGCTGAACTTGCCACCCTTTTTCCGCTTTGCCATCGCTTTGACACTAATATCCTCAATGCCAATGACATCATAGCGGTCTGTGAGATAGCGAGCCTTCTTATGCAGGAAATCCCGCCGTTGATTAGCCACTTTCTCATGGAGAATAGCTACGCGCAGCCTTTGTTTTTCTCTGTTGTGACTTCCTTTTTGCTTGTTGGATAGCTTTCGCTGTGCCTTAGCCAATCTTTTCTCTGCCGTTCGCAGGAAACTGGGATACTTAGCATCCGCCTCATCGGAAGCCACATACAAACCGTGCATCGCAAAATCCAGGCCCAGGAAGGTCTTCGGTATGACAGGGAGTATTTGGTTTTCATACTCCACTAGCATACTGATATAGTACTTTCCTGATGGCGTCTTGCTGATGGTCACGGTCTTTATGATACTGTTCTCCGGCAAGGGACGATGCTGGCATAGTTTCACCCAGCCGACTTTCGGCAGTTTCACCTTATGGCCCTCGATTCGGACAGAGCCTTTCTGGTTGTTCGTAGAATACGAAGCACGACAATTTTTCTTTGACTTGAAGCGCGGCTTGCCGAAATGCTTGCTGTCATTCCAAAAGTGGCTGTAGGCCTTATTCAGGTTCATTTGGGCATTGGCAAGGGCTAAACTATCTACTTCCTTTAACCAAGGGAATTCTTCCTTGTACTGCGCAGGCGTGTTATTCAGCTTTTGGCCGGTTTCCTTATAATAGTCAAGGCGGTCACTCAGCATCTTGTTGTAGATGAATCGGACACACCCAAAGGTCTTGGCAAACGTAATTTTCTGTTCCGTTGTCGGATAGATTCTGTATCGGTATGCCTTATTCACTATCATCACCTGCCTTGACTTTCCAAATCCTTTCACTCTTACTACTGATTATACTGCAAATCAACTTGTGAAGCCATTGTTTTTCTGATGGCATCGAGCCCTCAGAAAAACCTGCAATTCATCTCACCGCCAAAGAGGGTGTGTCAAGAGTTTTGTGTAAATCGATTCAATAAGCAACATCGTATTGCTGCATAAGCTGAGACATCCTGTCGTCCATGAGCAGCTGGTTCCGGACCATCGCCCAGTTTGCGACGTGACGACCCTTCCATTTTTTATAGAGCTCTTGGATGCGTAGGTAGAAAATCTTGAAGACTGCATCCTCGTTGGGGAAAGCGCCTTTCTTGGTCACCTTGCGGAAGCTAGAGTTGACGCTCTCGATGGCATTGGTCGTGTACATGATCTTGCGCACGGCACTGCCATAGTTATAGAGCTGCTCGACGTGTGAGAAATTGTTTTCCCATACGCTGACCGCGCCTGGATAAGCCTGCCAGTCGGTCTTGAACTTCTCGAATTCCTGACGGGCCTGCTTGACGTTGATGGCACCATAGATGAGCTTCAGCTGCTTCGTGAATGCACTCCACTGCTTGCGTGGGATGTAGCGGATGGAATTGCGGATGAGGTGTACGATGCAGCGCTGAACCGTGGCATGCGGGAATACAGCCTTGGCGCCTTCCTCCAATCCGCTCACGCCATCCATGGACAGGATGCCAAGATCCTTAACGCCGCGAGCCCGCAGCTCGTCGAAGATCTGCATCCAGGCATGCTTGCTCTCCGTCTCGTTGATCCAGAGGCCAAGGACATCCTTGCAGCCGTTGACGTCATAGGCAAGCATGACATAGACGGCCACCTGCTGGACGCCATACTCCGTGCGCAGCGATACGTAGATGCAGTCGACGAAAGCAAATGGATAGAACGACTGGAGCGGACGATTCCGCCATGCCTCGACCTCTTCCATGACGCAGCCTGTGATGGTGGAGATCTGTTCATGTGACATCTGGAAGCCGTAGATGTCTTCGATGGTTGCAGCGATGTCGCGTTGGCTCATGCCACGGGCATACATCGCCAGTACCTTGCCCTCGATGGACGAAACGTCGCGCTGGTGCTTCTTGATGATCTGCGGTTCAAACGTACTCTGGCGATCCCTAGGGACGCGGATAGGAACCTCGCCCAGAGAGGTCTTGAGCGTCTTGGATGAATAGCCGTTCCGGACATTGTCACCGTCTTCGGAGCGCTCATGCTTCTTATGGCCGAGATGATTTTCCATCTCACCTTTGAGCATGGACTCAAAAATGGGGCCAAAAATCTGCTTCAGGACGTCCTGTACGTCTTCCGCGCTCTTGATGTCGTAGTTGTTGAGGATTTGCTGAGCAATCTGCTCGCCTGGGGTAGTTGGTGGAGTTTTACACTTTGCCATTCTGTTACCGTCCTTATCTTTGTTTACCCCAGTATGGGGCATAAAGTAGATTCATGCAATACCGATTTACACAAACTATTTTACACTCCCTTGCCTTTGTTCTGATCTGTAACGGTATATTTACCATTTGCATCATTTTCAATGCCACTGCCAACATTAGTGATGACTTTGTTGCCACCATCAACACCTTTGTTGGTGATACTTGGGCCGTTCGTAATTGTCAGGCCATTCCCATTCACTACTGTCGTAGAAGTCGTTGCCGATTCTCCTTCGCCAGTTGTGGTTGTATAGGTAGTGCTGTTCATGCCTGTCAAATCCTTAGACAACTGGACTTTCAGCTTGCCACCGTCGTTATTGACACCAATGTTCTTATCCGTCAGGTTCTTGCTGTCTGCACCACCGATGATATCGAGGGTGTTGTTGAGCTTCTTGGAAATAACGGTCGTATTATCACCCTTGAATTTCAGGCCATCTTCCAGAGTAGCAACCTGGTGTTCACCAGTCTTGTCGGTGTAGACAATACGGGTCAAGCTCGTTCCATCCACACCTTTTTCACCTTTAACACCATCCTTGCCATCCGTTCCAGTTTTTCCATCATAGCCATTCTTGACCGTGATATCGATGGAAGTTCCCGGCTTGCCATCTGCACCATTCATGCCATTGGTGCCAGCAGGGCCTGTCAGGCCGATAAGGCCGACGCCGTCTTTACCGGAAATGGAGACCGCATCTTTGCCGTCCTTGCCGGAGATGCCGACTTTACCGTCCTTGCCCGGCTCGCCGATTGTGATGTCCTTGGCCAGCTTCAGATCATACGTGACCTTGCCAGATGACGTTGTTATTCTGACCCGTCAGCTTATGGTTATCACCGAAGATGATGTTAGACTGATTCTTATCTACGCTTTCGCCGCTGACCTTGTTGTTCGAACCGATGATATAGTCGTGTTTACCGTTGGACAGTTCATTCTGGAAGCCGTTGACGAAGTTGTACTGCGTCGATGTTCCTTCTGCGTAGGTGCTATCTTTACCGCTTACCGTGTTGCCGACACCGGTGACCTGGGTCATGTAGGCTTTGTCAACGGTGTTGCCGCCGCCCATGACCATGACCTGACCGCCACTTTCCTTGACAGCATCTTTCATGGTTTCGCCAAGTTTAACGGGGTCATTAACACTACCCAAAATGGCTGCAGCCTTCGCATCATCAATGGGACGATAGGAATTTGGTCGCCGATTGTGATTGTTCCGGCTCCAGCTTGTGCATTCAAGCCCAAAGTAATGGAATCAGCCCCACCTGCTCCTTTGCCACCATAGTTAGCATATTTGCTATCGTCCAACAGTCCATCCGTGCGTTCTACACCAACAAAGTTAGAACCATCAGTCTTGGTTTTATCGGCCGCTTCTGCGGTCATCGGCATAAATACCGATGCAACTGAGAACGTCCCCAGTGCCAGCAGCACAGCTGCCGTCAATGCTGTTTTATTTCTTGCCGTATGACTACCTGCCGTTTTGCAGTGACTTTTAGCCAGTTCTGAAACGACGACGTAGCAGTGTCTGGTTTTGCTATAAATAACTTTAAATATCTTATTCATGTGTTCGCACATCCTTTGCTGATAATGATTTCACCGTATATATCATGTAAGATTTTTTCGATGCACCTTCTTTCATTATTTTGCATTTTTATGTAAATAATATGTGTATTTTGTGACATCATTATAGCATTTATTTTTCTTTTTAAAAGGCTTTATTACGCGATTTATCTGCTATTTGCAGTAGTCATTGCTCTTGTTTGTAATTATATTTTTATTCTTTATTTTGTAATTAGTTAATATATAGTATTAACATTGTAGAAACAAAATATGACACAAAAATTTTTGTAAAAAAAGAGCATTCCATGAAATCCCTTATCAAGGGTTTCATAAAATGCTCTTTTTTTGAATAACTGCGACTTTTTTACGGCTGCGGGATATGTTGGGCCAAATCTTCGGTCATCTCTATGTGTTCAAAGTATTTATGGGTCTTCCACAGGAGCGCGCTGAAGGCGCTGAAGGTCAGACGGAACCGGAAGTGTTTGAAGCTGATAGGGCCTTCAAACATGGGGACGCGGTCCAGGTCATACGGGTCGTCCCAGGGGAAGTCGCGGCCTGTTTCTACGGTGAAAGCGTAGCGGTAGCCGGCTCCCCGCGTTTCTTCCATGACCATATCGTTATATTTGCCTTCCGGGAAGGCGATGAAGTGGCACGGTTTCCCTGTCATCTTTTCGATGATGTCTTTGGAATCCTGCAGTTCGTGACGCACGCCAGCCCGGTCAAAGCTGGTCAGGGGCTTATGGCTGATGGTGTGGGACCCGAATTCCATGCCGTCGGCGGACATTTCCTTGACCTGGTCCCAGGTCAGGTAGCCCGGCGTATTCATGAGGTTGATGATCAGGAATATGGTGCCGCGCATGTGGTATTTCTTCAGGATGGGATAGGCGTTTTCATAGTTGTCGACGTAGCCGTCATCAAAGGTGATGAGGACTGGCCGGTCGGGCAGGTCGCCTTCGCCGCGCATGTAGGCATCGAACTGTTCCAGCGTAATGGAATGGTAATCGTTGTCGTGCAGATATTTCATCTGTTCGTCAAAGTTAGCCGGCTTCATGGTCAGCACGGTGTTGAATTTATTATTGACCTGATGGTAGTTCAGGACCGGGACGCCTGTCAGGTGATAGTTCGTCGACCCGAAATACCAAAAAGCAAAGATACCGATAAGGAGGACCAGGACGGTGAGAATGACGCCGATGATCCACGAGCATATTTTCTTCAACATAAGACTTCCTTTATTTTGTTACGTTTTTCAGGGTCTTGATGAAATGGTTCTCAGTCAGCCATTTTTCATCGCCTTTTTCCAGGGCTTCTTTCAGCTCTTTGATACAGATATTTTCCATATGGATCGTTTCGATGGTCGTCGTCATGTATTTCGTTTCTTCATACATGTAATCATCCAGTTCCTGCTTGACCAGGACGTCTTTCAGTTCAAAGAGCAGGTCTTCCGATTCCTGCTGGATGGCCAGCAGTTCGGTCCAGTGGTTGTATTCTTCTTCGGTCAGGACGAACTCGCCGTACATGTCCGTGACCAGCTGTTCCTGGGAACAGAGGATCTGTTTGGCATAATCGACGCCCGTAGACCGGTCATAGACATGGAGCTCACGGTTTTCTCCATTGACACTAACGCGCATGGCGTAACACCTCCGCTTAAGTTTAATCAAAGTACATACATCCTCTATTATACAGGATTTTGAGAAGACGACAAGTGTTTTTTGGCATAAAAAAAGGCTGTCTCATCAAGACAGCCTTTTTTCTGTAGGGGCGCCACGTGGGCGCCCGCTCCGGGAAAAGAGTCATCCAAATCCCTAACGGGTCGCCCACGAGCGAGCCCTACAAGTTTTGTACTATAAGCTAATTATGCTTCTACAGGGTATACGCTAACTTTGCGGTTGTATTTACCAGCGCGTTCGAAAGCAACTTTACCTGCAGCCGTTGCGAACAAGGTATCATCTTTGCCGATGCCTACGTTCGTGCCCGGATGGAAGTGCGTACCACGCTGGCGAACGATGATGTTGCCGGCTTTAACGATGACGCCGTCATGGCATTTTACACCAAGGCGTTTCGATTCGCTATCACGGCCGTTACGCGTGGAGCCTGTCCCTTTTTTATGAGCGAAAAGCTGTAAGTTGAAATTGAACATTCCGTCCACCTCCTGACGTCTATGAGTCGAGTACGACGTATTCTCCATACTGCCGTACAATTTGTTCCAAACCTGCTACCATAGTCCCTAAGATGATCTGTGAGGCTTCACAGGGCTTGGGGACCTGGACGGATAAGAAGCCATCGTTTACTTCATACGGTACGTCTTGCGAAGCATACTGTATGAGACCCAACAAGGCTGTCTGCGACAATGCCGATACGGCGGCACAGACAATATCGCTGCCGGCTTCGTCATAATCGGCATGGCCTTTTATGGTAAAACCCGTGTAGCGGTCTCTCTTATCGCGATGCATCGTAATGGTAATCATTAGCCTTCAATCTTTTCGATTGTAACTTTCGTGAACGGCTGACGATGGCCCTGACGACGACGGTAGTTGGATTTTGCTTTGTATTTGAAAACGAGGACTTTCTTTTCTTTGCCCTGAGCCAATACTTTTGCAGTTACTTTAGCGCCTTCAACAACGGGAGTACCTACTTTAACATCACCGTCGTTAACGACTGCCAATACCTGGTCGAATACTACGTTGGAATCAACATCGGCATTCAGTTTTTCGACGAAAATGTTGTCGCCTTCCTGGACACGATACTGTTTTCCACCTGTTTTGATAATAGCGTACATGAGTGACACCTCCTCATCAATATACTCGCTGAATACGGCGTCCCTTGCGGGAACTTGTGAGCCTCTCCACGCGGCTTATCCATAGCCACTTATGCTACGACTTCTCTAATATACCATAAACAAGGAGTGATGTCAAGTTTTTAGTGGCTAGTGGCTAGTGGCTAGTGGTTCGTGGGGCCTGGCGGCCCCGCAGGTCGCAGTTCGCAGGTCGCAGGCCGCCTCGGATTCAAATGCCGCTACGCGGCAACAGATTCAGAAGAACGACATCGCCTCGAGTAACCCTCGGCTCGTAGTCCGTAAACCCTCACCATTATACCAGCATGGGCTGTGATGAAATCTCCCTAGCGGGCTCGCCACATGCGAGCCCCTACGCACAAGGCCATGGGCCGTGTATTTTTTTGTCAGTAACCAGAGTTCTCATTCATCGCCTGTATGCGATATCGTAGGGGGACGCCCTGAAAGGCGTCCAGCCACGGCTGTCCGTTTTGGCAACCGTCCTGCGCCTTCCGTTGGTCGGCACCTGACGGGCCAAAAAGGCCGCCGTGAATCCTGCGCATAGCCGGAATTTATGACAGATGACACCCGGTCGTAATACAATCCTGAGTCTGTCGCGGCATAGCCGCATCTGAGTCCGTGAAAAAGCCGTGACCCGTGATTCGTAGCTCGTAAAATCCGCCATTATACCCGAATGGGTTGTGGTTAAATCTCACGGCGGGCCGCCTTACCCAGGCGGCCCCTACGCACACGGCCAATAGTCGTGTGTTTTTTGCGGTACGCAGGATTGCGGCGACCTGCCACCTGCGGCCGGCGAACTGCGTTCATTCCATGATTCAAAAAAAAGGGCTTGTCGCACGACGACAAGCCCTTTAAAGTTGTTAGTTGTTAGCGGATGTGTTTAAATTTAAAGGTTTTCTCTGCAAACTACAAACTCTGTGCTACAAACTATAAAGTAAACGGGGCCGCGCATGATGGTAGAAGCCTTCGTGCGACAGCCCCGTTTTTACTACAAACTCTGAACTACAAACTTTTCTCTTAATTCCCGTTATGGTTGAAGTAGTCGGCCAGGCCTTTGACGATGCTTTCGGCAAAGTTCTGCTGCTGGGCATCGGAGTTGAGGGCTTTTTCTTCGTTCGGGTTGGAGATGAAGCCCAATTCCAGCAAGGTTGCCGGCATGTTGGTGTGCAAGAGGACGTAGAAGTTGGCCGTCTTGACGCCGCGGTCGGCAAAGTTCGTCGCCTTCATGTTCTGAAGGTGGATGTAGTTGGCCAGACCGTAGTCATACGGGGTCTTACTGTTGTAATAGGCTGTGACGCCGCCTGCTGACGGGGAATCGAAGGAATCGATGTGGATGCAGACGAAGACGTCGGCTTTGGCTGCATTGGCGATGTTGCAGCGGGCCTGCAGTTCTTCGACAGCGCCATCATACGGTGCGTAGACATCGACGTCAGTCGTGCGGGTCATGATGACATTGGCACCAGCTGCACTGAGCAGGGATGCGACTTTCTTGGAAATGGCCAGGGTAATGTCCTTTTCCTTGGAATACGTTCCGACAGCGCCGGAGTCCGAACCGCCATGGCCGGGGTCGATGGCAATGGTCTTGCCCTGGAGGCCCTTGGTCAGGCTGTAGGTCTTGCTGCTGCTATAGGCCGGGACATTGGTTGCCGGCTGCTTGGTAGACGACGGTTTCCAGCTCTGAGATGGCTTGGTCGCCCCTTTGATACCGATATTGGTATCACCCCAATGGCTCCACTGCTTGAGCTTGCCCGATTTATCGTTGATGTCGATGACGACACGGCTCGATACTTTACTGCCTGTTGCCCCGGGAAGGGTAAAGACTTTGACGTCATTCTTGGTGACGGCCCGCGGGACCTTGATGGTCACGTCCGTACTCGACGAGCGAGACGATAAGGTGACACGGGAAATGACGTTGCTGTTGGGCTTATAGCTCTTAGCCACATTCTTGCCAATCCCTGTGTTAGGCAAAGTGACGAAAACATACTCGCCGGAGTTATCGATGTATAGCTTGGGATTGGCCTTACCGCTGACATCGAGGACGGTCCGAACAAAAGGCGTGTTGGCATCTGTTCGCGTTGCCGTCCGCACATTGGTAATTTCCGGCTTAGCCGCTGCCTGGGCCGATACCATCGGTATCAGGAAGACGAGCAGCATAAGCGGAAGGATCCACAATTTTTTCAACACAGTATCTTCTCCTTTACGATCCTAAACTGTTTCAACTTATTCATTATACAACGATTCGGGCGGAATTGGCAATTATTTTCTGTAGGGGCGACCACGTGGGGCGCCCGTTCACGCAAATCCGGTTCACAAGTATTTCACATGTACCCGGCGGGCTCGCCACGCGCGAGCCCCTACAAAACATAATATAAAAAATTAGCAATCATTTTTATCTCGTGGCTCGCGGCTAGGGGTTAGCAGTCAGCAGTTAGCGAAAAAGGACTGTTTCATGATGGCAGATACCCTTATGAAACAGTCCTTATAAGACAACCTCTCAGACCGCCTTCGGCGGCCAGCTCTCCTATGAGGCGAGCCTTTTTTAGAACAAGAAGTTGATTTCTACGTCGGTGAATTCGTCAGGGTCAGCGGCATTGCCGTGTTTGGTCTGAGTGCCAAAGGTCTGGGCTGCCGTGAGGATGACGTTCTTGGCCAGGGTGTAGTCGATGCCGACGCCCCAGGATTTGACGTTATCCAGGACGCTGTCATCACGCCAGGAGTTGGTCGCACCGCCGAGGAGCGCGCCCTTGTCGGAGTTGATGTATTCGACCCAGGCATCCCAGGAGCCGCGGGCATCGCTGGCAGCCGAACCGTAGGTCAATTTGCCGATCCATACTTCCGGATCATTGGTAACGTCATTATTGATTTTTTCATAGTTAGCCAGGGCGTTCCATTTGCCGAAGTTGAGGCTGGCATAAGCCCCCCAGAGATCATCAGCTTTAAAACCGTTAATACCATTGAAATCATTATAGGAGACGCCGACAGCCGAACCAGCTGCCCGGCCGCCGCCGAAGAAGCCTTCCAATTCGCCATAACCGGTTTTAACACCAAGAAGTCCATTGCCTTCAACTGCAGCATCTTCAACAGTATCACCGGCTTTGAATTTACCATAACCAGCCGTAGCTGCGAAGTGGTCGTTGGTGTATTTCAATTCAGCCCGGTCGAAGACGTCGCCATACTGGAAGCCGTAAGCGTTTTCACCGCCCAGGATGTACGTATCGGTACGGCCGACGCTGAGGTTCCAATGGTCGCCGCCGAAGTTGTAGTCGACTTTGGCATCGTCTGTGAAGATGTTGCCGTTATCGCTGGCAGCGCCGTTATCGGCGAAGTTGATGTCATCCGTGCTGATGCCGTAGGTTACGGTCGTGCGGTCATTGACCTTGGCATTGGCGCGGACGCGGACGCGGTAATCCCAGGAAGCGTCTTTCTTATAGCCCGTGCTGGCCTCGCTGCTGGTGTCCTGATGCTGGAAACGGATACGGGCATCACCGCTGAGTTTTACGTTGCCCACGCGGTTTTCCAGGGCACTGACGCGGACGCCGAGGTTGTTCAGTTCGTCAGCATATTCATCAGCCAATTTGTTGATGAGGGCGCGCTGTTCAACGGACGCTTTGTCCATGTGAGCCATGGCTTTGGCGACCATTTCAGCGGCTTCGTAACGGGTGATGTTGCGTTCGCCCTGGAAATAAGAGCCGTCTACGCCCTGGATGATGCCGGCGTCAGCGAGTTCGACGACGGATTTATAAGCCCAGCTGTCGCTCGGTACGTCGACGAAGGGGTTGGCTGCAAAAGCGCAGGCTGCGCCGACAGCCATCATAGCGGCTAAGGATGTAACGATTTTCTTTTTCATCAATATGACCTTCTTTCTCTGTGTAAAAGCCTGGAAGCATGACACGATGAAGGCATCCCCCTATCCGCTGCGGTCGAGTGTGCCTAGTTTCCTCTCGCATTACATAAAGGTTTTGCCCACATTGTCCCATTTATCACATGGCTTGTTCCAATGAGTACATAGTCATTATACATTTCATGATATTAATTGTCAATATCTTGTTTAGGAGCAAAAAAGGACCTGTCTTTTATACGACAGGTCCTTTTTCTGTAGGAGCGCCACGTGGGGCGCCCGCTATGAAATATGTAGATTTCCTAACTAGTTTGCTAAAAAAACATCCAAATCCCTAACGGGTCGCCCACGTGGCGACCCCTACGCAGGCTTTTACTAAGAAATTCAACCTCTCCGGCCCTTTGGGCCACCTCCCCTAACAAGGGAGGCTATTCTTCTGTTGTCGGGGGTTTATACTTCGGCGACATGGGGTTGGTCTGGGGCGTGAGGTTCTTCATGCGGCCCAGCTGGTCGCTCTTGTCGGAGAAGTAGGTGTGCAAGGTGAATTCGGCCATTTCCGACAGCGGTTCGTCGAGGAAGGCTTCGTAAAGTTCTTCGATTTCCGGGTTCTGCCAGCTGGCTTTGACGTCCGTTTCTTCGTCGCTCTTATAAATCGATGCCGTCCGGGCTTCCTGGACTTTCTTGACCTGCGGCAGTTTGACTTTCGGCTGGCCGCCGCCGCCGATGCAGCCACCGGGGCAGGCCATGACTTCGATGAAGGAGTAGTCTTCAAAGGAGTCGTTCTTGATGAGGTCGTCGATGAAGGCGCGGGCGTTGCCCAGGCCGCTGATGGCAGCGACGTGAAGGACGAAGTGGCCGAAGATGACCGTTGCCTTCTTGACGCCCTGCAGGCCGCGGACCGGTTCAAAGGGAATGAAGTCCTTCGGTGTCGGACGACCCGTGAACATGTGGTAAGCCGTGCGGATAGCCGCTTCCATGACGCCGCCGGAGTTGCCGAAGATACGGCCGCCGCCGGAAGCTTCGCCAAAGGCCTTGTCGAACTGGCCGTCTTCGAGGTTGGCGAAATCGATGTTTTCGTCCTGGATCCACTGAGCCAGTTCACGCGTCGTAATGCAGATATCCGTATCGCGGATTTCCGGTTCATCCCAGAAGAGGCCGGCTGCGCTCAGTTCAGGACGGCGGATTTCCGCTTTCTTGGCCGTGCACGGCGTGACGCAGACATTGACGATCTTCTTGGGGTCGATGTTCTTCTGCTGGGCGAAATAGGTCTTGATGACCGGGCTGAGGATGCTGATAGGACTCTTGGTCGACGACAGATGCCGGAGCAGGTCGGGGTAGAAGGTTTCGGCAAATTCGACCCAGGCCGGGCAGCAGCTGGTGAACTGCGGGATAGGAATTTCTTCGGACTGCAGGCGGTGCAGGAGTTCCGTCGCTTCTTCCATGATGGTCAGGTCGGCGCCGAAATCGGTATCGAAGACATAGTCCGCACCGAGCGTACGCAGGGCAGCGACCATCTTCCCTTCGACAAAGGTACCGGGGTCCATGCCGAAGGCTTCGCCCAGGCCGACGCGGACAGCCGGAGCCGTCTGGAAGATGACGATCTTTTCAGGGTCTTTCAAGGCTGCCTTGACCTTGTCGACATCGTTGACTTCGACGATGGCACCAAAGGGGCAGGCAGACGAACACTGGCCGCAGTGAACGCAGATGGGCATGTCGCCTGTACTGGACAGGGAATAGTAGTCCAACACAGTCTGTGTGTCGGCACAAGCCCGGCGACATAAGGTGCAGTTCTTACACTTCGTCACATCAAATTGAACGGCACAGTTGTGTTCATCAATGGGAACACGACGGTCAATTTTTTCAAAACGGGAATGAAATTCAGGCATATGCAGATACTCCTTTTCGGTCAGAAATTCAGTAAGTTTGAAAATCAGTAACTATGTAACATTTTATCACAAACTTCATTACCTATAGGATAATACAAAGTGGCATGGATTTCCATTACTTTTGTGTAATTCATCTGCCTATTTTTCCATAATTTCTATGCTTTTTTGTAATATTTAAAAAAAATCGCCGTAATCTATGATTTTAAGTCTTCTAACTCACACCATCTTTCGGTCAGCGTATCGACTTTATCCTGCGTTTCCTTCTGCTCGGCCAGCAGGGATTCGACTTCTTCGTAATTGCTCCCGGCGGCGGCAATAGCCGCATTGAGGCCTTTGAGCATGGCTTCGTAGCGCGGCAGTTCTTCCGTGATGCGCCGCAATTCTTCTTCCTGCCGCGACGTCAGGCCGGCTTTTGCTTTGGTAGGCGTAATATTCGTTTTAGTAATAGAAGGTGAAACGGGCTTTTCGCTTTTCTTTTCTTGGTGATGACTGTATTTTTCTTCCAAGTATTCACTATAGTCACCGTAAAAGCGGTCCCATGTCCCCTTTTCTAATGTGAAAAGTTTATCAACCACCCGGTCCAGGAAGTAGCGGTCATGGGATACGACGAGGACGACGCCCTGGAAGGTATCGAGGTAGCGTTCGAGGACGGTCAGGGTCGGGATGTCCAGGTCGTTCGTCGGTTCATCCAGGAGGAGGACGTTGGGCTGGTCCATGAGCAGGCGCAGCAGGTACAGGCGCCGCCGTTCGCCGCCGCTCAGCTTGGCAATGTAGGTATACTGCATTTCTTCAGTGAACAGGAACTGGTCCAGCAGGCGCGTCGCCGAAATGCGCTGGCCGAACTGGTTGGTCACGAAATGGCCGTGTTCCTGGACGTAGTCGATGACCCGCATGCCTTCGTCGAACTGGGGCAGCTGCTGGGTAAAGAATCCGAAGCGCACGGTCTGGCCGATAGTGACTGTCCCTTCCGTCGGCGCCAGCTGGCCGGCCAGGACTTTGAGCAGTGTCGACTTGCCGACGCCGTTCTCGCCGATGATGCCGATGCGGTCGTGCTTGACGACGTGATAGGTCACGTGCTGGAACAAAGGATGGGCCGGGTCGTAGCCGAAGGCCATGTCGTCGATGTCGATGATGGTCTTGCCCAGGCGGACGGACGTGTCGAACATTTCCACTTCGCCGATGGGTTTGCCCGCTTCGATGGCGCAGAGCTGTTCATACCGTTCCTTACGGGCTTTCTGCTTCGTCGACCGGGCCTGGGCGCCGCGCTGGATCCAGGCCTTTTCACGGCGGATGAGGTTGCGCCGCTTGGCTTCGCTCGCTTCTTCCCGTTCGAGCCGGGCCTGGCGCTGTTCCAGGTACTGGCCGTAATTGCCGGTATAGGTATAGACGTGACCCCGGTCGAGTTCGATCATGGAATCGGCAACGCAGTCCAGGAAATAGCGGTCATGCGTGCTGAGCAGGATAGCGGCCTTGCTGTCGCGCAGGTATTCTTCGAGCCACATGATGGTCTTGTCGTCGAGGTGGTTCGTCGGTTCGTCCATGATGAGCAGGTCGCAGGGCATGATCAGGGCCCGGGCCAGTCCCAGGCGCTTGCGCTGGCCGCCGGACAATTCGTCGACGGACTGGGAAAAATTGGAAATGCCCAACTTACTGAGAATGATCTTGGCATGGGCTTCCAGTTCCCACGCCTGCTGTTCGTCCATTTCGGCACTGAGGGCGACGACGGCTGCATCGTCATCGCGCTGGACCGCTTCTTCGTAGCACTGGAGGAGCTTCATGACCGGCAGGTCGCCGTCGAGGACGCTTTCCAGGACCGTATGGCCCGACACGAGCTGCGGTTCCTGCGGCAGGTAATGGATGCGCGCCTTGGGATTGCGCCAGATCGTGCCGCTGTCGGTGTCGGTCAGGCCGGCAATGATTTTCAGGAGTGTCGTCTTGCCGGCGCCGTTGAAGCCGATGAGGCCCAGTTTCTGGCCGCCGTCGATGGCAAAGGTCACGTCGTCGAAGAGGACGCGCAGGCCATAGGATTTCTTTACATTTTCTACGGTTAATATATTCATTATATGCTTCATCACTTTCTTGGTGTATTTTCTTTTACCCTAGCACATCCACCGGGAATATGCAAGGCAGTCCCCTCTTGCCAGGTCCCGCAAGGGGTGTACAATAAAAGTATAGCTTGATTTTTTCAAAGGATGTGAGGAATTGTGAAAGAAGTCAAAGAAAAGAAGAAACCGATTTTATTCTATTATATCGTCGCTTTGGCTGTCATTTTCATGTTCAACGCCATCGCCCGGCCTTATTATGATTCGAAGAGTGTCAAACAGGTCGATTACGGGACGTTCATGAACATGACGGAAGACGAAAAGATCGCCGACGTCCAAATCGAAGAGAACCAGATTCTCTTCAAGGACAAGGACGGCAACGAATACCGCACGGGCGTCGTCAACGACCCGCAGCTGACGGAACGGCTGCACAAGGCCAATGTCTCCTTCAATGAAGTCATCAAGGAAAAGGATTCGCCCTTTACGGACTTCCTCATCGCCTGGATCCTGCCGATCCTGATTTTCTTCGGCATCGGCTACTATTTCAACCGCAAGCTCATGAACCACGGCGGCGGCAATTCGCTCATGTTCGGCGCCAAGAACCAGGTCAAGGTCTACGTCCCGTCGGCTAACGGCATCCATTTCGATGACGTCGCCGGTGAAGACGAAGCCAAGGAAAACCTGTCGGAAATCGTCGATTTTCTCCATCATCCTGATAAATACGCCAAAATCGGGGCCAAGATGCCCAAAGGCGTCCTCCTCGTCGGCCCGCCGGGCACAGGCAAGACCATGCTGGCCAAGGCCGTCGCCGGTGAAGCCGGTGTGCCCTTCTTCCCCATTGCCGGGTCGGAATTCGTCGAAATGTTCGTCGGCATGGGCGCTTCCAAGGTCCGCGACCTCTTCCAGCAGGCCAAGCAGAAGGCGCCGTGCATCATCTTCATCGACGAAATCGACGCCATCGGCCAGAAACGCACGGGCAATGCCATGGGCAACAGCGAACGGGAACAGACGCTGAACCAGCTGCTGACGGAAATGGACGGTTTCAACGCCGATGACAACGTCGTCATCCTGGCCGCGACGAACCGGCCGGAATCGCTGGACCCGGCCCTGCTGCGGCCAGGCCGTTTCGACCGCCGCGTCCCTGTCGAACTGCCGGACCTGGCTGGCCGTGAAGCCATCCTCAAGGCCCACGCCAAGAAAGTCGCCCTCGGCGACGACGTCGACTTCCACACTATCGCCCGCATGGCCGCCGGGGCTTCCGGCGCCGAACTAGCCAATATCGTCAATGAAGCGGCCCTGCGCGCCATCCGCGACCACCGCGACGCCGTCAGCCAGGCCGACCTGGAAGAAAGCATCGAAGTCGTCATCGCCGGTTACCAGAAGAAGAACGCCATCTTGTCGGACGACGAAAAGAAGACCGTCGCCTACCACGAAATCGGCCACGCCCTGGTCGCTGCCCTCCAGAGCCATTCGGCACCGGTCCAGAAAATCACCATCATCCCCCGCACATCAGGCGCCCTGGGCTACACCATGCAGGTCGACCAGCAGGATAAATACATCCTGTCCCGGGAAGAACTGGAAAACAAGATTGCCACCCTCACCGGCGGCCGGGCTGCGGAAGAAGTCGTCTTCAAACAGGTCACGACAGGCGCTTCCAACGACATCGAACAGGCGACCAAGCTGGCCCGGGCCATGATCACCCGTTACGGCATGACCGACGAATTCGACATGGTCGCCATGGAAACAGTCACCAATAAATACCTCGGCGGCGATACGTCCCTGGCCTGCGCGCCGGAAACGCAGAAATACATCGACGCCAAAGTCGTCTCTGTCGTCAAGGAACAACACGCCAAGGCCAAGAAAATCCTCGAAGACCATCGCCCGGCCCTGGATGCCCTGGCCAAATACCTCTACGAAAAAGAAACGATTACCGGCAAAGAATTCATGGATATTTTGAGAGCGCAGACCGCAGGTCGTGACTAGTGGCTCGTGGCTCGTGGTTCGTGGCTAGTGGCTCGTGGTTCGTAGCTCGTGGTTCGTGGTTCGTGGCTCGTAGGGGCGCCACGTGGGGCGCCCGCCATGAATAATGGCGAATACGTGGCTATCGGCTGACTCCCCTTTGGGACGGCCCCCACGAACGGCTAACACTTCACTATATACAAGGTCTGGCAAATGTGCTAAAATTAATTGTTATGTTGGTAAAAATTTTATAGAGTTAAGGGGTTATCATGGCAAACAAGTTTATCTCTGGCACATTGATCCTGACCTTGTCGGGCTTTGTCGTCAAAGCCATTGGCAGTATCAACTGGATCATCTTGTCCCGTATTCTCGGCGGTGAAGGCATCGGCATCTATCAGATGGCTTTCCCGATTTACCTGCTGGCACTCGATATTTCCAGTGCCGGGCTGCCGATTGCAATTTCCATCATTACAGCTGAAAAAGTAGCCAAACAGGACTATTTCGGCGCCCAGCGCATTTTCCACGTGTCCTTGTCCATGCTCTGTACGACGGCACTTTTTTTGAGTATCCTCATGTTCTTTGGTTCCAGCTTCCTCATCGATGAACACATCATCCGCGAAAGCCGGGCCTATTATTCGCTCATCGCCCTGGCACCGGCCATCTTCTTTACGACGATCATTGCCGGCTACCGCGGCTATCTGCAGGGCTGGCAGCAGATGACACCGACAGCCATTTCCCAGATCGTTGAACAGCTGGTCCGCGTCGTCGTCATGCTCGGCTTCGCCGCGCTCCTCCTGCCGTACGGCCTCGATTATGCCGCCGGCGGTGCCAGTCTCGGCGCCGGCGCCGGTGGGTTTGCAGCCTGGCTGGTCCTGGTCTATTACTATTATAAGTTGAAGCGGACCCTCCCCGTCGACGGGCCGACATTCGAGCAGGAAAGCATCAAGCACATCCTCAAGCGCCTGGTCATCCTGGCTATCCCCATTTCCCTGTCGAGCATCATGCTCCCCGTCGTATCCAACCTGGACCTGCTCATCGTACCGCGGCGGCTGGAAGTAGCCGGTTATTCGACCCATCAGGCCACGGAGCTGTTCGGTTACCTGACGGGCATGTCCGTACCGCTCATCAACCTGGCAACGATCCTGACGGCAGCCATGGCCATGAGCCTGGTGCCGGCCATCAGCCACAGTTTCACCTTGAAGGAATACGATGAAATCCGCGAACGGACGGCGACGTCCATGCGCATCTCCTTCCTGGTCACCATTCCCTTCAGCGTCATCCTCTACGTCATGGCCGAACCGATTGTCACCTTCATCTACAACGCGCCGGCCGCTACGGATGCCACGCGGGCCGTGGCCATCGCTATCTGCTTCTTGGGCCTGCACCAGATTTCGACGGCTATCCTTCAGGGCCTGAAGAAACCGAAGATTCCGGTCATCAACATGGCTGTCGCCTGTGTCGCCAAGGTCCTGTGCAACTGGTTCTTAGTCGCCATCCCGACCCTGGGCATCACCGGGGCTTCCTATGCGACAGTGGCCGACATCGGCGTCGCTGCCGTCCTCAACATGTTCTTCATTTACCGTAAAATCGGTTATGTCATCGACATCAAAGTCGTCATGAAAAACATCGTCTCTGCCGCCATCATGGGCGTGGCCATGTATTTCATGTACGCCTTCCTCTTCCCTTACCTGGGACTCTTCCTGGACCTCTTCCTGACCTGCATCGTCGGGTCGGCCATCTACATCGGCTGCATGGTCCTCAACGGCGGTGTCACCAAAGAAGACGCAGCCAAAATGCCCCTTATCGGACGATTTTTCTAGAAAAAACGCGCTGTCTTTGCGACAGCGCGTTTTTTAGCAGGTTTTAAATTTATTTTATACTGTAGGGGTCGCCACGTGGGCGACCCTGCAAATAAATATCAGTCCTTTCGATATTTCGCTACGAAGCGGGCCATACGTTTCAGGGCTTCCTGGATGGTGTCCATGCTGGCGGCGTAGGAGATGCGGACGAAGCCTTCGCCCTGGTCGCCAAAGGCCGTGCCCGGGACGACGGCGACTTTTTCTTCCTGGACCAGTTTTTCGCAGAATTCCGCCGACGTCATGCCCGTGCAGCGGATGTCCGGGAAGATGTAGAAGGCGCCTTTCGGTTCAAAGACGGGCAGCCCCATGTCGCACAGACCCTTGTAGATGACCTTGCGGCGGCGGTCGTATTCCTGACGCATGGCTTCGACGTCGTCGTCACATTCCTTGAGGGCCGTAATGCCGCCGACCTGAGCCGTCGTATTGGCACACATGATGGCGTACTGATGGAGCTTCAAAATCGGTGCCAGGCCTTCCCGCGGTGCACAGACGTAGCCCAGGCGCATACCCGTCATGGCATAGGCCTTGGAAAAGCCGTTGAAGATGACCGTCCGTTCACGCATGCCCGGCAATTTGGCGAAGGACGTGAACTTGGCATCGCCGTACATGAGTTCACAGTAGATTTCATCGGACAAGACGATGAGATCGTGTTCTTCGGCAAATTTGGCAATAGGCATCAATTCTTCTGCCGACATGACGGTCCCCGTCGGGTTGTTCGGATAGCCGATGACGATGGCTTTCGTCTTCGGCGTGATGACCTTTTCCAAAGCTTCGACAGTCAGTTTGAAATCGTGTTCCGGATAGGTCGGCACGAAGACCGGCGTCCCGCCAGCCAGTTCGACAGACGCCGGATAGGCAACGTAAGCCGGGTCGGGGATGATGACTTCATCGCCCGGTTCGGTAATGGCCAGGAGGGCCATGGCCAGGCCTTCGGAAACGCCGACAGTGACCAGGATTTCATCTTTAGGGTCATAATGGACACCATAGCGTTGTTCAAAATGATGGCTAATGGCTTCACGGAGCTCCATCATGCCTGAATTCCCGGTATAACTCGTTTCCTTGGCATCAAGGCTGGCTTTCATAGCTGCCAGTACCTTGTCCGGTGCGGCAAAGTCCGGTTCTCCGATACTCAGGGACAAGACCCCTTTGACCTGGGCTGCAATATCGAAGAACTTGCGGATACCCGAGGGTTTGATGGCCTTAACGTTGGCCGCCGTTTTATCATTCCAATTCATAATAACACACCGCCTTTTTATGATTATTTTGCATTTATATATGCGTATATCTTATATACAGTATACCACTTGCAACAAAATCATGGAAGAGGAAAAAAGGGCTTGTCGCACAGCGACAAGCCCTTTTTTCTTGTAGGGGCGCCCACGTGGGGCGCCCGTTCACGCAAAATCTGTTTTACAAGTATTCTACATATACCTGTGGGCTCGCCACGTGCGAGCCCCTACAGATAATGATAACGTTTTTTCGCCCCTCTACCGCGATCCGTTTCAGCCTGACAGATGACTCTGGCGGGCCGCCCTTTGGGCGTCCCCTACGAACTGCGGCCTGCGAACTGCCTATCCCTACGGTTTATCGAAGAGGTATTCTTCGCGGCCGACGACTTTGCCGTTCTTCATGTAGACGCGGGGGACACGGCGCGAGATGTTGCACATGATTTCGTAGTTGATGGTGCCACAGACTGCGGCGATTTCTTCGATGGGGATGAAGCTGTCGCCCTGGCGGCCGAAGAGGACGACTTCGTCACCGGCGTGGACGTTGGCTTCGCCGCTGACGTCGATCATGCACTGGTCCATGCAGATGGCACCGACCTGGGGGACGCGGTGGCCATGGTAAAGGACGTCGACTTTCCCCGACAGGATGCGCGAATAACCATCGGCATAGCCGACGGGCAGGGTCGCGATTTTCCGGCGCGACGGAGTTTTATAATGGCGGCCATAGCTGACGGTCGCGCCGGCGTCGATGAGCTTGACATGGGCGATGCAGCAGCGCAGGGACATGACGGGCCGCAGGTCATAAGGCTTGATGTCGATTTCCGGCGACGGTTCACAGCCGTACATGATGATGCCCGGCCGGACCATGTCGCAGTAGTATTCGGGCAGTTCCAGGACGGCCGCACTGTTGCAGCAATGGCGCAGGGCGATGTGGATGCCTTCTTCTTCCATGCGCTTGCACATCCAGCGGAAATGGCCGTACTGTTCGCGCGTAAACGTCTTGTCTTTCATGTCGGAAACGGCAAAATGGGTGAACATGCCGCGGATTTCGATATTCGGCAGGGCTGCGATGGTCTTGATTTCCGAGACGCTGAATTCATTGACCTGGAATCCGACGCGGCTCATGCCCGTATCGACGGCGATATGGACGCGCAGGGTCTTGCCCAGGCGCCGGGCTTCCTGGGAGAAGAATTCGGCGTTCTTCAAGTTGAAGACAGCCGGTTCGATGTCATACGTCAGGAGTTCTTCTGTCCGCCGGGCGTCGGTATGCCCGAGGATGAAGATTTCGTTGTCGATATGCGCATAGCGGCGGAGCTCGACGGCTTCGTCCAGGCTGGACACGGCAAAGCAGTCGGCGCCGTTTTCGGCAAAGGTCTTGGCCAGTTCGACACTGCCGTGGCCGTAGGCATTGGCCTTGACGACGGCGGCGATCTTAACATCCGGCCCGACGTGCTTGCGTATCTGGCGCATATTATGAGCCGCTGCGTCGAGGTCGATCTGGGCCCAGACGGCACGGCGTGTAAAATTCATGGTACTTTCATATGCATTCATCATTATCTCGCCTTCCCATTTGGAATGTTACTATATTTCATAATCATAGCACAGCCCTTATAGGCCGTCAATCAATCGGCACAGGCCGTCCATGACATTTTCTTCCCAAATATAGTTGCAGCTGAAGCGGCCGGCACTGCGCAGGTCGTCATCTTCGGCCAGGGCCTCGCCATTCATGACGTAGGCAAAGCCGCTGCCCGTCCCGAGCCGGACGAAGAGGCCCGACAAGAGGCCAAAGGCCTGGCCCGTGTGGCCCCATAAATCGACGGCCTTCGTGCGGCAACAGCGGGCCGGCCCCGTGCCGTCGACGAAGAATTCGCCCAGGCCATAGGTGAGCAGGGTCTGGCCACACGTATCGCCATTGTGGCCGTCATAGACCCACTGAGGGCTGAACATGGCCTGCAGCGACGACGGCGCCAGGACCGGCCGGTCCTGATAGCGGCCGCCCTGAATCATCATGGCCAGGACGTGGCCCAGTTCCTCCAGAGACAGGCGCAGGCCGCCTTGCGGTGAAAAGATTGTCGCATTGGTCCCAGGCCGGTACGCGGCCAGGTCGTAAGTCTGGCAGACGTCCTGGGCATAGGGATTCTGCAAGGCCAGGGCTTCGCGCTCCGGCTGGACGCCGCCAAAATCGTCGATAGTCCCCTGCCAGGGGCCCTGTTCATCCCAGCGGCCCTGACTATCCCGTTTGAGATAGACCGTCCCCAATTTGGCGAATTCAGCCGCTTCCAGATTGCCCGGCACATAGTCGGCCCGGCAGTCCAGGGCGGCCAGGATATGCGCTTTCTGATACCTATCGAAGCGCTGGCCCGTCACGGCTTCGATGACCGTCCCCAAAAGGCCGTAATTGAGGTTACAATAAGTAAAATAAATACCCGGTGCCTGCCCGGCCGGGGCAAAATGGGCGCCGTCTTCCCAATAGGGACTACCTGGCGTAAAGAAGGCCTTGACACGGACCGACGGCGGAATGCTGTAAACCCTGCCGTCGCGCAGGCCCGACGTATGCGAAGCCAGCATACGAAGCGTAATGGGCACGTCAGGGTAAGACGGATGGCGCAGGCGAAAGCCCAGGTACTGGCTGACATCGTCGTCCAGGGACAGCTTCCCCGCTTCGGCGAGCTCCATGAGGGTAAAGACCGTGAACATCTTGGAGACAGATGCCATGCGGAAACGGCTGTCCACCGTCATCGGCCAGGACCGCTCCCCGTCCACGCGGCGGACGCCGGCGGCAAAACGATAGACCTCGTGCCCATCGGCATAGGCCAGGACGGCCAGACCAGGCACGCCGGTCCCCGTATCGCCAATAAGAGAGGCAAAATAAGCATCCCAGTCAGTTCGATTCATAATAGCTCCTTTCGGGTGTGGAAAAGGCGCTGTCTATGAAGACAGCGCCTTTTAGTGGTTAGTGGTTAGTGCGTAGGGGCCGTCCCAAAGGGCGGCCCGGCTCTCCTGTTAGGAGAGCTGTCAGCACAGCTGACTGAGAGGTCAACCTCTCCGGCCCTCCGGGCCACCTCCCCTATTAGGGGAGGCTTTCACGAAACACGAACTACAAACTTTTCTTACCCATTATAATTTTCCGGATAGATGGTGATATCGTAGTGGTTCTTGTCCCATTCGTGGGTAATCTGATGCTTGTACGGCGACAGGGCGTTGATGAGGACTTCATAAGCCTTGGTGCCCTGATAGATGCCGTCGTCGGAGATGTCGACTTTATAGCCATTTTCGTGGGAATAGATGCCGCTGGCATGGTAGCCGCTTTCCGCACCGCCGGTGATGACGAAGGAAATGCCAGCCTGACGGGCTTCGGTATTCAGATGATCTAGGAAAGCGATGGTCGAGCTCTGGAAATGAGCCGTATCGGTCGTCCAGTTGCTGTCCCACGGCGTATCCATACCTTCCGTGCTGCTCCATTTGCGCAGGTTGCTCTTGCCGAAATCACGGCGGTATGCGTAGGCATCGGCAATAGCTGCATCATAGGAGTCGTGCTGATACTGATACTGGTATTGGTATTGGTCTTCATATTTCTGACGGTTCCAGGCCGTAACCGGTGTCGCCATGTGCTGCGATTCAGCATAATGGTACTTGACCGTATCCGGCGTAATCGTACCGGGATTATCAATATTGGCAAAAGCCGAGGCCGGAATCAGGGCATGGACGCGATCCCGAAGGCGGTCACCGATTTTGTCAGAATTATTCGTTGTGGTAGTGTTCGTTTTCTTCTTGGCTTTGTCTTGTTCCTGGACCTGTGCCATAACGGCAACGGCCGGAGATACCGTTTCCGATTCCTTGACCTGTGCTGCCGAAGCAGTGACAGTTCCCATAAGACAGCAAAGAAACAGGATTGCGATGATAGACTTCTTCATTGAATTCCCCCTTAAAATACTGAAATTATGTGTATGACATTCGGTTATTTTCACGAACAGCGTTTCAATTGTAACATATTCAGGGGAATTTGAAAAGTCCTGCTACGAACCCAGGAGCTGACGCTGTTCCATTTCCTGGGCTGCCGCCTCATCCTGGTCGGCCTTCTTCGTGTCTCCTAATTTGCGCCAGACCTGGCTGCGCAGCTTGTAGCCATCTTCATAGGGCTTGACGGCCAAAGCCTGTGTCAAATACTGTACGGCCCGCGGATAATCGCCCTGGTCCATGGCCAGCTGGCCCAGGCTGTCGTAGACGGCCAATTTATCGCTGTCATCCGTGGCCAGGCGGACCGATTGGTCATAGTCTTTTTTAGCCAAATCGAAACGCTTCAAATGGCGGTAACATTCGCCGCGGTTATTGTAATCCATAGCCGTTTCCTTCAAAGCCAGGGCTTTCGTCAAGTCGGCAATGGCCAACTCGTCCTGGCCCGTCTGGGCGTAGACCAGGCCCCGTTCGGAATAGACCCGGCTGTCGTCGGGATGGCGTTTCACCGCTTCATTGAGCAGTGCCAAGGCCTGGTCGTATAGTCCGGCTTCTTCGGCGACGGAACCGGCCAGGAAGTAATCGCCGCGGTGCATGAATTCATACATGACGCCGATACGGCGGCTCAGGTCGGCCATTTTCTTGTCGCCCTTCTTATCATAGATCAGGCTTTCGAGGATATAGTTCTGAGGAAAGGCCGGAGCCAGCTTTTCCCCCTGTTTGACGTCATCCAGGGCCTTGTCATACGATTCGATGGCCGTATAGGCCCGGGCCCGGTTGAAATACATCAGTCCCTGCAAAGGATCGCCCTTCTGGCTCAAGGCCAGGGCCTTCGTATAGTCGTTGACGGCCAGCAGGTATTCTTTGCGCTGTTCGTAAATGGCGCCGCGGTTGAAATAATGGAAGGCCGTGCCCGGTTCCAGGGAAATGGCTTTATCGCAATCGGCCAGGGCTTCGTCATTCCGTCCGAGGAGGCTGTAAATCGTGCTGCGGCGGTCGTAAGCATCGGCATCATCGGGATGTTCTGCAATCTGGCCGTTGACGATCTGAAGGGCTTTCTCATAATCCTTGGCGCGGACAGCCTGCAAGAGTTCACTTTCCCCGTGGGTCTGCAAAGCAAGGGCCCCTTGGCCATCGCCTTTCACCAGGGTCACATCGTCCGCCAGGGACAGGCAGGGAACGGCCAAAAAGCAGGAAATCAGCCCGGCTAATATGCACTGTTTCAATCGGTTCATAAGAATCCCCCTATCTCTCGAATTTTGCTTTACCTTATAAGATTCGACATAGCCCCGCCAAATTCCTG
Source organism: Megasphaera sp. (assembly GCF_047831605.1). Taxonomy (NCBI): domain Bacteria; kingdom Bacillati; phylum Bacillota; class Negativicutes; order Veillonellales; family Veillonellaceae; genus Megasphaera; species Megasphaera sp. The sequence continues at coordinate 382,681 of NZ_CP181255.1, forward strand.
CCAAAAGACAAAAAGTAATATGGTATAATGAAGAAAAAAAACGAATGAGGTGAGCAATTTGTTTGAAAAAGAATATGAAGCGTCAGCCCAACGTAGCCGGTGCCATCTTCTTCGTATCCATCCCCTACGGCCTCGCGTCGCGGCACCGAGCGTAAGAGGCAGTTTTTATAATTATACCAGCCCCGTCCCCCCTCTCCATCGCCAGGGCCGTCATTTATCCAGTCAAAACATTGCCGGCTTCCCTATTCAATGCTAAAATGGAAGAAATACAACCCAAAAAGGAGGCCTCATAAAAATGTTTAAGTATACAGAACCTCAAAAACGGCTCATAACCCTGGCCCTGGCCGGGCTGGTATGGATAGGAGGCAATGCCATGGCGATGAATGTAGATGTGGACTCGGCTACGAAAGATATGCCGGGAAAAGTAGAAAGTACGGTGTTATCCGTACCGGTAAAGACGCCGATGATCAATCAGATTTCCGACGTCGTATACGAACAGGTCCCGATGCGGGGCTACCCCAACGTGGCCATGAAAATGGACATCCTGCAGCCGAAATCGGACACGAAACAGCCTGCCATCGTTTACGTCACGGGCGGCGGCTTCATCAATGCCAATAAGGACAACGGCATACAACTCCGCATGCGCCTGGCAGAAGCCGGCTACGTCGTCGCTTCCATCCAGTACCGCGTGGCACCTACGGCCCGCTTCCCGGAACCCCTGGAAGATGTGAAGGCCTCTATCCGCTATTTGAAAGCCCATGCAGACCAATTCGGCATCGACCCGGAACAAATCGGCATCATCGGTGGCAGTGCCGGCGGCTACCTCACGGCCATGGCCGCGACGACCAGCGGCACGACGACCTTTGACAAAGGCGATAATCTCCAGGTCGGGAGCGACGTAAAAGCAGCCGTAGACCTCTATGGCCTCTCTGACCTCACCCGCATCGGCGACGACTACAGTGAATCCGTGAAAAAAGCCCACCAGTCGCCTGGCGCCACGGAAGCCCTTTGGGTGAACGGCTCTGCCGTATTCGGCGGCCAGGACGGCGGCATCCTGGCCAATCCGGAAGGCGCCAAAAAGGCCAACCCCATCACTTACATTTCCAAAACCAGTGCGCCTATGCTGCTCATGCACGGCACGAAGGACACCGTCGTCTCCCCGAGCCAGACGGACCTGCTCTTCCAGGCCCTCCAGAAACATAACATCCCCTCGAAACGCTATCTGGTAGAAGGAGCGGCCCACGGCGGCGTCTACTGGAACCAAAAAGAAGTCCTCGACATCATCACCGCTTTCTTCGACTCGTATTTGAAAAAATAAACAAATTTCTAAAAAAATCACCTGTCCCAAAGATGTTGATCAATCCTTGAGGCAGGTGATTTTCCTTATATTCAGACCTGTTCGGCGTATTCCGGGAAGGCGATGGAGTTTTCCTTGAAGATGTGGATGAAGATGTCGTCAAAGAGCTGTTCCATGACAACATACGTCTGGCGGAAAGTCGGGCAAGCATCTTCTGGCGGCGTGAAGTTATCCGTCAGGGCCTGGATTTCTTTGATGACGTCGCCGGCGCCGGTGTGTTCTGCTTCCAAATCCTGGATAAGTGCCAGCGTCTGGCTGTCCGGATGCGGATGCTGGCGCATCAGCGGGAAGACGAGCTGTTCTTCCTTGGCGAAATGCTCTTCCAGTTCTGCCTTCAGGCCGGCATAAAGATGGTGAAGGCGCGTGAGCATTTTACCATGATGCGGATAATGGACGATGAGGATCTTGTTGAGAAGTTATTCCGTTTCAGCCATGAGTCTGCGGTCTGTAACGTGATGCGTCGCTTCCAGGTCGTCAAGCATTTCCGTGACTGCAAGCGTTTTGAACGCTTCAATATCGCCATGTACGTCCCGCTGCGCAGCCTTTCTTTCTGCGGCCTGATTGAGCTCGGCCAGGAATTTATCTACGTCCAGGCCCTTTTCGCGGACAGCCGTAGCGATGGGGTCATGGCCGCCGCAGCAGTAATCGAGATGCAGACCATTCAGGAACCCAATCGTATTCGGATAAGCTTTTACAACGTCAGCTAACGTCATGTCTTTGGTAATCATAGTATCGCTTCCTTTTCTCGCATGAATCTATTTTTATGAGTTGGTTTCTCAAGACATCTTGAGTATATCAGATACTGCCGGAGTCATCCGTAGCATTTGCAACGTAAAAAAATTTCTCATACCTCGTCGCCTGCCAGGCCTCGAAACAAGGTGGCGAACTCTATTGCCACATAGAAAAAGGCCGCATCGCCCTGGCTGGCGATGCGGCACGCTATGCAGAATCGGATTTGAAGATTTGAAACGGCAGCAGCTCTTTCACGACCAGATATTTCAGCCGTCCTTTATTTCCTTTATAAATGAAATCAGCTTCGTCGAAATATATCGGTATTTCACTCCACGCACCCGTGAAGGGTGCGACAACGCATTTTCTTATTATGCATTTACGTCATATCAAATTTCAATCCACACGCTCATGGAATCCATCAGCGAGACGGGTATATTATAGCTTGAACCTCTCCCGTTTATAGAAGCGGGAGATTCTTGAGAAGACTGCTGTTTAAGTTCCCTCCTGAAATCAGGATAGCCTTATTCTCAAAGGGCTGTCCAAAAGCCCCTTACACAGTCCCTCGAAATCGAAGTTCTGCTTACTTTTACGAAGTATATTGGCGGCGCCGTTGATGTCGGCATTAGCCGTCCTGCCGTTGGCGAAGCGGTACAGGCCGCGCTGGACTCGTTTCCCGCTGAACGTTCCTGTATAGGGGGCATCCGGCTGGTATACGGGAATGTTGTCCAAATCCAGGCAGCTGGCCTGAGAGGTATAGGATTCTTCCTGTTCCAGATAGGTTATCCCATAGCGTTCACACAGGTGTTTCAAGGTACTACGAAGATAGCTCAGGCTGATTTGAGTGAAATGCTGATTCATCACTTTGCCCAGCTTTAGTCCTCGTTTAAAATCGCGATTATATCCACAGACAAGGGTCCCTATCTGATAGTCAATGCAGAAATTAACAATGTAACGGGCTGTCTTGCGAAGGATGTCCTGCATCCGGAAATTGCGTTTCTTCGCTAACTGACAGAGCTGGTTCGTCGTCTTCCGGCCCTGCTTGGCGGCAATGCTTTGGAGTCTGGCTTTGCGTTTGTTCCAATACTGGTTGATAGATTTAAGTTTACGACCGTCCATGAGGAACGACGTCCCCGTATTGGTAACGCAGGCGGCCAGATTGTCCAGGCCTAAGTCGATAGCCAGGATACGTTCTGGCGAGGTTTTCACCGGCTCTGGTTCCTGTAAGTAGCCATACTGAATCTTGAAATACCGTCCACCATACATGGGACAGATGCGGATTTCCTGAATCGTCTTATCCTTCAGCCTGTCGGGAACAGGAATCCGAATCCGATGGCCATTATGGCGTTTCATATATTCACGGCTCATCGGCACTGTTAAGAAGCCATTCTTAATGGTAATGGCGTTCGTCGACAAGATGAGACTGAAGAGACCACCTTTTTCACGATAGTGTGGCAGGCGGACAGCCTTTGAACCATAGTCACCTGACTTGACTTTCTGCAAAAGCCCGAAAAAAGAACGAAAACTGCGGTCGGCCATCTTCAATATCTGCTGGGCGACACCGGCCTGTAACAAGCCATAGTTTTCATTTTCCTTGCAGATGGGGTAATTTTCTTCGTACCGCAAGAATTGCCGGGTATCGAAGTAATGCTGCCGAATCGTATAGACCGCTACATTGTACAGGTTATTGCTGTATTGGCACATTTCCCGGAGCATCGTATACTCTTGTTTCGACAAGCCGCGGATGATATTCGATTGCGTCAAGTACATCTAGGATTCACCTCCTCTGTTATCTACCATTATACCGTAGCCGAGGTGAAAAGGCTAAGACAGAAATGACATAGGGTGGATTTCGCAGGCATCGAACCTGCGAAATCCATCGCCATTCATCCCCTACCTAAGAGGAAGGAGTCTTCTGGCGAAACTGTGATAAAGTTTCCCCACAATTATTTTACACCATCTATCTTGTGCAGGAAAATCCAGCTCCCCAGGCTGAGGAAAATGACGCCCATGACCGTCAGGGCCGTCAGGTTATAGCTCAGCGTGGCCAGATGGCCGGACAGGAAGAGTTCGCGGACGGCGTTGGACATCCAGGCCATGGGAAAGGCCTGGGCGACGACCTGGGTCACTGGGTCCATGGCTTCCAAGGGCCACGTATAGCCGCCGAAGATGAAGGCCGGCACAGTGTACATGATGGACGCCCGGACGAACTGCAATTCGTTGTGGAAAATGGATGACGCGAAGAGGCCCAGGGAAATGGCAGCAAAAGAGAAGGCCCCGGCCAAAAGGCCCAGCGACTGGATGGACGCCCGGTCAGGGATGCCCAGCAGGCGGGCCAGGACGCAGACCAGGCCAAAGGATAAAATGGACAGGACCCAGTACACGCCGACTTTGACGACCAGCAGCTTGCCCTTCGACGTCCCTTTCAGCTCAGGATTACGGAAATCGCACTGGACGGCAGCTCCGATGGCCAGGAAAAAGCCCTGCTGCATGGCCGCCATGGCCAGGCCGGTGACGAAGAACATCATGTAACTCTGGGTCGGGTTATTGAGGACGCGCAGCGTCGTCTCTACCGGTAAGATGCGCTTCTTCAGCATCTGTTCATCACCGCTGGTCCGCAGGGCCGCCTGTCGGGCGGCAAAGCGCGTATTGAAGGTATTGACGATGTCGTTGCCAGCCGTCGTGGCGATATTGGTCGTAATGATATTGGCCCCGTTGAGCATGAACAGGACTTTAGCGCTGCGGCCGTTGAGGATATCGTGAGAAAAATCGGCCGGAATGATGACGGCGGCGTAGACCTCTTTCCGGCGCAGCATGTCCCGTGCCTCCCCTTCATCGGCGACGACGCGGACCAGCCCCAGCCGTTCGTCATCATCGACCTGGCGGGTCAAAAGGCGGCTGTAGGCCGTATGTTCCTCATCGCAGACGACCGTCGGTATTTCCTTGACGACGCCGGGGTAATAGAGGATGCCGAAGAGGATCAGATAGGCCGTCGCGGCACCGAAGAGAAAGATGGCCCGCCGGGCATCGTGGAGAAAGGCGTTGGCCAGTTCCCGTCGTATCAATGCAATAAATCCCATTATGACCGCGCTCCTTTCCGCTTACGCGCAATAGCCCCTGCCGCTATTTCCAGGAACGTCTTCATGCCGTATCGGCGGCGCAGGGCAAAGATGGCCGTTCCCAGAGCAAAGGCCCCGGCCCCCATGAGCAGCAGCTGCAGGGACTGGGAAACCAGCGCCGGCGCATAACCGGCCAATAAGATATCGCGGACGCTGTCGGCGGCATGGCGCATGGGGAAGATCTGGGCAATGGCGGCAGCGACGTCGCTCATGTAGAAATCAGGCCAGCTCAGGCCGCTGTACAAGAGGCCCGGCATGATATAGAGCAAGGGCATTTCGATGGACATGACCGCATCCGGACTGAGTACGGCAAAGAGGACCATAATGCCGGCGACGGCCAGGCAGAAAGCCGTTATCATGACGGCCAGGGCCAGGAGCAGGCCGGCAGCCCATTTCTTTTTTTCTATGAACATGATGAGTTCCCCCTTTTGTTTGTTGAACGCGTTCAAATATTGAACAAAAAAGGCTGCCGTATGAAACCAAAATGGCCTCATGCGGCAATCCTTTACAGGAAGCCGTCCTATCGCCGGTGGATCATCTCATCGGCAATGGCTTCGATTTCCGGCAGGCGCTGTTCGAGCTGGGCCAGGACGTCATAGCTCTCAGCGGCCGAAATGCCCAGTAGCTGCAAAGCCGTATCCAGTACCAGGGCGGCGTACTTTTGGCTGTCCATGGGCTGGCTGAAGTCGAACTGGACGATGTAGCTGCGCATGGCCCCTTTGATGAGCAGGGAGCGCAGGAAAATATCCTCCTTCGATAATCCCAGGGAATCGCCGAAGATACGGCCCGTTATATCGGCCAGATGGTCCGTGATCTTTTCAAACGTCAAGGGCGTCGTATAGCCTTCATAATAGGTTTCGCGGACGAGCTGGTTCATGGCCACGGCTTCAAATTCGACGAGGCACAAGGCGGCGTAGCGGAAGGCCGGCGACTCCTGCCTGAAATGGGCTGCAATCAAATCGGTACACTGCCGCAGCAGCTCCATGACCAGGGACTGGAAGATATCTTCTTTATTCTTGAAGAAATAATAGATGCTCCCTGTGAGGACGCCCGATTTCTCGACGATCTGACGGATCGTCGTCTTTTTATACCCCTGCTGGACAAAGAGCTCCTTCGCCGCAGCCAGGATGCGCTGACGGACTTCGTCTTTATCTTTTTCCATAAAAACACCTTCTTGAACATGTTCAACTATTTTATCTTTAGTGTACCTGTTCTCGAAATCCTTGTCAAGACTACAGCGTCACGTTATATATCCATTAATCGCATAAACGATTTACTTCCATGCAGAATATCCATTTGTCAGAGAAGGATTCATCCTTTATAATGTAAAGGTATGAGTTTTTTTAGATTTTATTTATCAATTCAATTCAATGAAAAAAAGGTTGTGATTTTGCATGGAAGAAACTCAACAGCAGCAGGGACTGCGCCGCAGCCTGAAAGCCCGCCACATGAACATGATCGCCATCGGCGGCGCTATCGGCACGGGCCTGTTCGTCGCCGGCGGTGAAACGGTCAGCTCTGCCGGTCCGGGCGGTGCCCTCGTCGCCTATGCCCTCATCGGTATCATGGTTTATTTCCTCATGACAGGCCTCGGCGAAATGGCGTCGTACCTGCCGGTCAGCGGTTCTTTTGAAACCTACGCCAACCGCTACGTCGATAAATCCCTGGGCTTTGCCCTGGGCTGGAACTACTGGTTCAACTGGGCCATCACGGTAGCGGCCGAACTTGTCGCCGGTGCCCTGATCATGAAATACTGGTTCCCTGACGTACCGGCTGCCATCTGGAGCGGCCTGTTCCTCATTATCCTCTTCGTCCTCAACTACTTGTCGACCCGGTCCTACGGCGAAAGCGAATTCATTTTCGCCGGCATCAAGGTCCTGACGGTCCTGGTCTTCCTCTTTGCCGGGACATTGCTCATCCTGGGCCTCGGGCCGGAACCGTCGCCGGGCTTTACCAACTGGACCATCAGCGATGCGCCCTTCGTCGGCGGCTTCACGGCCATGCTGGGCATCTTCATGGTCGCCGGCTTCTCCTTCCAGGGGACGGAAATGATCGGCATCGCCGCCGGTGAAAGTGAAGATCCGGAAAAGAACGTGCCCCGCGCCGTCCACTCCATCTTCTGGCGTATCCTTATCTTCTATTTAGGTGCCTTTACGGTCATCGGCTTCCTCATCCCCTACACGGACCCGAATCTGCTCAATACGAACATCGAAAACATTTCCATCAGCCCGTTCACGCTGGTCTTTGAACGCTTCGGCCTGGCCGCAGCCGCTTCCATCATGAACGCCGTCATTTTGACCGCCGTCCTGTCGGCAGGCAACTCGGGCCTCTACGTCTCGACGCGTATGCTCTACGCCATGGCCGAAACGGGACAGGCCCCGAAATGCTTCCTCAAACTGAACAAGCGCGGCGTCCCGTCGTATGCCCTGTTCGCAACGGTCGTCTTCGGCCTGGCCGCCTTCCTGACGTCCCTCATCGGCGAAGGCAAAGCCTATGACTGGCTGGTCAACATCAGCGGCATGGCCGGTTTCATCACCTGGATTGGCATCGCCATCTGCCACTTCCGCTTCCGCCGGGCCTATATCGCCCAGGGCAAAGACCTGAAAGACCTGCCCTATAAGGCTACGTGGTTCCCCTTCGGCCCCCTCCTGGCCCTGATCATGTGCATCATCGTCACGGCAGGCCAGAACTACTCGGCCTTCACAGGCGCAGAAATCGACTGGTACGGTGCCAGCGTCGCCTACATCGGCATCCCCGTCTTCCTGGCCGTCTTCTTCTATCACAAACTCAAACATAAGACCCACCTCATTCCCTTGAAAGAGGTCGACCTTTCCCGCGATAAGTAGGAAAAAGGCGCTGTCCCATGAAGACAGCGCCTTTTTGAGTTTTAAGTTTGCAGTTTGTAGTTTGTAGTGAAGTTTTTTAACCATCTTCTACAAACTACAAACTCAGTACTACAAACTATATTTTATGGTTAAACCTTAAACTTAAACGTTTATTGCGTTTATTTCAAAAAATATTATGTTTCATCCTTGACTTTATTAAGTGATGATGCTATCATAGCACCATCAACTGATAAACGTCATAAACGCGACGACGCAAAATAGTACGTCTGAGTCTATCGTTTCCAGAGAGCTGCCGGCTGGTGTGAGGCAGCGGCGATGCCGGACCGAACTCATTGCCGAGCGGAGAGGCTGAATGGAGTAGGCCGATACGGGAACTCCCGTTACAGAGCGTGGATATCGCCATGAGCCGTATCCGAGAGTGCATCCCCAGGGATGAAACAGAGTGGTACCGCGGAAGGATCATACAACGCCTTTCGTCTCTTAATGCTTCGAGCAGAGAGACGAAAGGCGTTTTCGTTTCTCTCCATGGTTCTTAAAAGGAGGAAAATCTTATGGCTAATATTTCATCGATCAAAGCCGCTTCACTGAGCATGTGTTTTTCCGTCGGTGCCGTCTTATTCAGTTCCCACGCTGGCGGCGGTTTCGCTACGGGCAACCAGGAAAATGTCTACTTCGTCAGCCTCGGCTGGCTCGGTCCGATTACGGCCATCATCACTATGCTGCTGTTCACGCTGACCATCAAGGAAGCCATGAACATGTACAATTCCCGTCATCTCACCAGTTACCGTCAATTATTCCAGAACTTATACAGCCCCTTCAAGGGCATCGAATACCTGTTTGAAGCCTTCTTCTACATCATGGTCTTAATGGCCGTATCGGCTACGATTTCCGGTGCCGCCTCAGCCATCAACGCCCAGACGGGCCTCAACTATTACACCGGCATCGGCGTCGTCGGCGCCATCATCTTCTTCCTGACCATCTTCGGCGCCGGCCTGGTACGCCGGGCGACGACCTACATGGGTATCGCCATCCTGGCCATGGTCATCATGATTTTCTCCGTCGGCATCTATATGGGCGGCTCCATCGAAGGGACGCAGTTCTTCATGGCCGCCATGGCCCAGGACTTTGCCGCCAACGGCTTCAGCAAACTGCCGACGGCCATTCTCCACGCCTTCACCTATTCCGGTTTCCAGTGCGTCGTCATCCCGACGATGATCGTCGTCGGCACACCGCTGGTCACCCGTAAGAACTGCGCTACGTCCATGTGGTTCTCCTTCGCCATGAACGCCATCGCCCTGACCTTAGCCGTCTGCATGCTCTTAGGCTGGACCGGCATCTATGGCAAATCGCCCTTACCGACCCTGACCAGCTGCAAAGCCATGGGCATGTCCTGGCTGACCATCGCCTACAGCGCCTTCTTACTGCTGTGCCTCATCTCGACAGGCGTCACGACGGTCTTCGGCTTCACAGCCCGCTTCTCGGAAACGAAGTGCCTGAAGAAAGTAAGCCATAACGCCGTCACCCGTTCGGCCATCGTCACCCTGTTCATCATCATCGCCTCCATGACCGTCTCCGTCGCCGGCCTGACCAACATCATCAAATATGGCTACGGCTATTGCGGTTACTTAGCCATCGCCATCATCATCGTCCCCTTCCTGACCGTCGGCTATTACAAAAACAAACGCTACGCTTCGGATAGCGAATACCGCGCCCGCATCGACGCCATGAACGAAAACCCCGAAGCTGCCCAGGCATTCCAGCCCACAGCCGAAGTAGCAGGACATTAGGAAAAAGGCGCTGTCCCATGAAGACAGCGCCTTTTTAAGTGGCTAGTGGCTAGCAGCTAGTGGATGGTTTTAAATTTAAAGCTCTCCAGACCGAGCCGCAGCACGCCCATACAATCCCAAGCCATGGTTCGTAGGGGCGCCACGTGGGGCGCCCGCTCCAGTCTATGTACGATTGCCAGCTCAGTTTGCCCGGGGAATCATCCAAATGCCTAACGGAGCACCTGCAAAAAACTGGTTTACGGATACGCTAAGTTCAGCCTTTCAATTTCAGTCCGTCATGGAAGGCCTGGCCTACGACGGGACCGATCAGGCGATAGGTCATGGTAGCGATGTCGAAGATGATGGGCTGCAGTTTGTCGTAGTCGATTTTGCCGTCTGTCAGGACCGATTCGTCGGCCTGCTGGGCTACGATTTTGCCTACGAGGATGCCCGTCTTATCGTCATAGCTGGTACATTCACATTCCAAAGTGACCGGGAATTCTTCGATGATCGGGGCATTGACGTGACGGCTCTTGTGGACGTGGCAGCCGGCCTTTTCGATTTTGTTCACTTTATTGCCCGTTTCTACGCCAAAGTAATCGGCTATTTCAACCGTATCCTTGGTGGCAAAGGCGACGGTAAAGGCCTTGGTGTGTTTGATGTTGTCCGTCGTCTTGTGTTTGGCCAAAAAGAACGTGATTTCACCATAATCCGATTGAGCTCCCCAGGCGGCATTCATCGCATTGGGAACACCCTTTTCGTCGTACGTCCCGATGATAAATACCCCTTCCGGCGCAATGCACGCCTTATTTCCTTCAAATTCTACACTCATGGAAAATCCTCCTTATCCTATTCTTTCCTAATTCTATATTATAATGGGCCCCTTGTCAAGACCACGTTCTAAAATTTTAAGAGTGGCAGTAAGCAGAATTATTCTAAGCAGCGAAGCAAGCAAAGTAAAACTCGTTGGGAACCTTGTAGCCTAATGCCTCGTGGGGCCGTATGTTGTTGTAATCATCTACGTATTGGTTAATCAGACGTCGAAGCTCTCTTGGGGTGCGATATTCGTTCGGATAGAGCTGCTCCGTTTTGAGGCTACGGAACCAACGTTCAATCATGAGGTTGTCTGCCCAGCGGCTCCTGCCGTCCATACTTTGACGGATATTGAGGTTACGAAGCAGATTCTTGTAATCATCACTGGTAAACTGGCTGCCTTGATCTGAATTGATAATGGCTGGAACGCCGCATGCTTTAACGGTTTCCGTCACGGCATGAATAACAGATTCTGCTTCCAGACTGTCTGAAAGATAGTGGCCGACCAACCGCCTGCTATACCAATCAATTATTGCAGTTAGGTACATATGCCCATGCGGCATCGGAATATAGGTGATGTCAATGGACCACACCTGGTTTGGAAAAGACACGGTATAATCGCGCAACAGATAAGGCACAATAGACTCCTTGAAATTGCGCTTGGACAGGTTAGGCTTAGGATAAATAGCATAGATGCCCATCTTCAGCATAAGTTGCCGTACTGTCTTGCGACATACTGAAAAACCTTCTTCTTGCAGTTTGGCAACAATCTTACGAGAGCCTAGGTAGGGACACCTGGTATGCCAGTGGTCGATACGTTCCATTAACGATTCATCAAGCCTAACAGCAGCTTGGTTTGGTCCTGTAGGTGTGTAATATAGGCCGGAACGGTTCAGTCCCAGTAATTCGCACTGACGACGTATGGAAAGGCCGTTATCCTTTCTGATCATATTCCGGGATTCTTGGGATGGCCTCCCCAGCTTGGCGAAAGCAGTCCTGAAGAAAGTCGCGCTCAAGCGTAAGCTGACCGATGGTCCTTAGCATCTGGTCATTCTTTTTCTTCAGATCGTCCTCCTTCCTCTGAACGGCCTTACGCTCAGAATCTGCACCAAAGGCAAGATGGGCATTTTGCAGGAATTCTTGCTTCCATTTTCTGACCATGTTTGGGTTCAGGCCGTTTTCAGAACAGATGACATTGAATTCCTTGTCGCCTTGAAGAATTGACAGAACAATCTTGGTCTTAAATTCAGAAGTGTACTTTTTTCTTGGCATGATAGCATCCTCCAATTTTCGTTACTTAATACTATATCATGCACTCTTAAAATTTTCAGTACTGGTCTGAATTCACAGGCCCATTATATATTTTTATTATACTCCGAATCCGTACAGCCAGGCAATCAGGACCAGTACCAGCAGATAGGCCAGGTTGAGCAGGCTAAACAGTTTCAGATACCTTCCCTGCTGCCGGGGATAGGACCGGACGTACATGCCATAGGAAATGAGGCTTGCCATAGAGGCAACCAGTGTCCCCAATCCCCCTATATCGGTTCCCAGCAACAAGGCCGCTGCCTCATCGGTAAACCCAGACAAGAGGACGGCTGCCGGCACATTGCTGATGACCTGACTGGCCAAAAGGGCCATGAAGAATTCATGACCGTCCAGATACCCTGTCAGCAGGTCCCTGAATCCAGGCATCTGGCTCATATTGCCTACGAGGATGAAAAAGGCCACAAAAGTGCCCAGAAGCCGATAATCGGCATAACGGAAATACCGTGGCCGGGTCAATGCCGTAACGACGATAACGATGGCCAAGGTAAGGCGGTAATCGAGGACATGGGCCACAGTGAGCAGGGACAGGAAAAACATCCCGCCCAAGAGCCAGAGCCGACGCGATGGCGCCAAGACAGGCAGATTCCTTGTCCGCCGGGCAGCCAGCCGGACGGAAATGGGAATCGGCGTCCCCGGCAAGCGGAACAGGGACAGCGTAAGCAGCAGGAAAGACACCAGGGTATATGGCAGGAGCAGCGTCAGAAACGATGGCAGATCCATGGCGTAATAAAAATAAAGATACAAGTTCTGCGGATTGCCGACGGGCGTACACATACTGCCCAGATTCGCCGCCAGCGTCTGGAGGACGATGACGAGAGCCATCTGTTCCTCACTGGCCACCTTGGGCAGGGCCATCAGGGAAAAAGGCACAAAGGTCAGGAGGGCCACATCATTGGTCACCCACATGCTGACAAAAAAACAGGCAAATACCAGGACCGCCGCCAGCTGGCGCATCGTCCCCAGGCGGAGCAGGAGACGGGCCAGCACGGCAGAAAAGACGCCGCTTTCCCGCACGCCGCCGATGACGACCATGAGACAGAACAAAATCGCCAGTACAGGCATATTGATATACCCGGCATAAGCAGCCGAAGGCGGTACGGCCGTCATCGACGCCAGCGCCGCTGCCACTGCCAGAAAAAGTACCAGATTCTCTTTGATTATTGAACCAATAGATTTCATGCTATGTCCTTCATTCGAGTTACTTCCCGTTCTCACTGCGCACCTGGGCCGACACGAGGAGCGTAAAGACGCCGGTGCCGCCGATGACTCGCACCTTCTGTTTTTTTGACTGCTGGCAGGAAAAATCACAGTCATGGTTACAACGTTTAATCATGGACTTCATCCTTTCTGATACTTTTCTTTCATTATACCATGTTTCCTGCCGTCACAGCAGACTGTAATCTCCAATCAATACGTAGGGGACATCCAAGGCCATGGGCGTGTATTTTTGCGGTCCGCAGGAGTGCGGCGAACTGCGACCGGGCGCCTGCGAACTGCGTTTATTTCATGAGTCTATCACGGCGAAGCCGTATCTGAATCCGAAGAAAGCAAAAAGGGACTGTCGCACGTGCGACAGTCCCTTTTCTTATGCTATTTCCGGCAGCACGGAGGCAATTTGGAATCGTCCCCCGTTTTTGTTTTTCCACTGGATGAGCAGCTGCCTGAGCAGTTGCCGCAGCAGCTGGCCGTTCCGTTGAACAGGCCGCGGATATGGTGAATGAAGTACGCTACGGCGATGATGACGACGATAGCGACGATAATGGTTGCAGGACTCATAGATATACCTCCTCTCGGGATTAGCAATTATTCGTTGTGAAATCAACCTCTCCGGCCCTTTGGGCCACCTCCAGCCGGCTCTCCGTTTTGGCAGCCGTCCTGCCTTTCCCTGCGGTCAACGCCTGACGGGCCAAAAAGGGCCTATGAGGGGAGGCTAGCCACGAGCCACTAACACTAATATTATACGTTATGGAAGGGGCTGCTTCAAGTCTTAAGCGCCGAGGCCGGCCATGAGGGCCAGGTGATAGGTGACAAAGGCCAGGACGTACGAGAGTACGAGGCACATGGCATCACTGGCAAGGAGCATTTTCCACGAGCCTGTTTCACGTTTGATGACGGCCATGGCAGCGACGCACGGCATGTAGAGCAGTACGAAGACCATGAGCGACAGGGCGACGGCCGGGTTGAAGTCCGGATCATCACGGAGGTAAGCGACGATGCCCGATTCGTGGGTGTCGTCACCGCCGACGCTGTAAATCGTACCCAAGGTCGAAACCATGACTTCTTTAGCAGCCGTGCAGGCGATGAGGCCTACACCGATCTTCCAGTCAAAGCCAAGCGGTGCGATGACCGGTTCTACGAAGTGGCCCAGGCGGGCAGCATAGGACTGTTCCAGTTTTTCAGCCGTCTGCTGATTGTCGAGTTTGGACGTTTCGTCGTCAGCATCGGCTTTGGCATCGAAGAGCGGCAGAGCCTGAGCGAAGACGGTCGGGTTCTGTGCCTGCAGGTCGGCAAAGCTCTGGGGGTATTTGCCCATGAACAAGTTGTCTTCTTCTTCTTCGGAATTCTTGACCTGGTCTTCAACGGAGCTCAAAGCGGCAGCCGGGTTCAGGGCATTGCCCGTATCGGCTTCGTCAGCATCGGCTTCGTCAGCGGCTTCATCAGCCGCAGCGACCATGGATTCATACATATCGTTCAAAGCGGCATTGTCTTCGATAGCGCTGAGGCCGTAGGACTGAAGGATGTCAGACTGTTTCTGTTCCATTTCAGCCGTGACCTGATTTTTAGCGGCATCGAAGTCCTGGGAATATTCGACGTCCATCGGGTATGCCGTGAGGAACCAGACGAGGACGGATGCGCCGAGGATGAAAGTACCGGCTTTCTTGAGGTACAAGACCGTGCGTTCCCACATGTGCATGAGGACGCCTTTCAAGGTCGGAATGTGATACGGCGGCATTTCCATGACGAACGGTTCCTGTTCGCCCTTAAAGGTCGTATGACGGAGGACCAGGGCGACGCAGACGGAAATGATGATACCTAAAAGGTATACGCCGAAGAGGACCGTACCACCGTGGCCGGAAGCGCCGAAGAAAGCGGCGATGAGCAAGGTGTATACCGGCAGGCGGGCACCGCAGCTCATGAACGGGCAGGCCAGAATCGTGACCAGACGGTCTTTTTCATTGTCCAGTGTACGAGCGGCCATGATGCCCGGTACGTTGCAGCCAAAGCCGAGGATCATAGGAATGAAGGACTTGCCGTGCAGCCCCAGGGCACGCATAGCGCGGTCGATGAGGAAGGCGGCACGGGCCATATAACCCGTATCTTCGAGAAGGCTGATGAATAAGTACAAGAGGACGATAAGGGGAACGAAAGAAAGGACGGAACCGACACCGCCGATGACGCCGTCGACGACGAGGGAGCGGAGCTGTTCATCTTCGATGACATCGCTGCACCAGTCACCGAGCATCGAGAAGCCCGTGTCGAGCCAGCCCTGCGGGTAGGCGCCAACGTTGATGACGACGACGAACATGAGCCACATGAGGGCCAGGAAAATCGGGATCCCTAAGTAACGGTGGGTCAGGACGCTGTCGATCTTGTCGGACAAGGAGTCGCTCGAACCGACATTGATAATCGATTTATTAAATACATCAGTTGCGAATTGATATCGGCATTGAGCGAAATAGAAGTCCAAATCGATCTTGTTGGCCAGGGAATCGCGCAGAGTCGAAGCCAGGGCCAGGATGGACTGGGTCCCTTCCATAGCGCGGACTTTGGCGATGGCGTCGGAGTCGTTTTCCAGGAGCTTGACGGCCAGCCAGCGGACTGGGTATTTGATGATGCCCATTTTTTCGATGGCATCGGTCAGGTTGGCAATCGCCGGTTCGACGTCAGCGCCGTAATCGACTTTGGCATTGACCAGGTTCTGGGTCTGCGTACTGGAAATGGCGTCGAGCAGTTCTTTCGTGCCGATGTTCTTGCTGCCGACGAGGGGCACGACGACGGCGCCGAGCTGTTTGCCCAGCTTCTTGAGGTCGATCTGGATGCCCATGCGTTCGGCAATGTCCATCATGTTCAGGGCGATGACCATGGGGCGGCCCAGTTCGACGAGCTGTGCGGCCAGGTATAAGTTACGTTCCAGGTTGGACGCATCGAGGACGTTGACGATGATGTCCGGTTTTTCATTGATGATGACGTTACGGGCTACGACTTCATCGAGGGACCGTGCCGTCAGGCTGTATGTGCCGGGCAGGTCGACGAAGAGCAGGTCCTTGCCGTTGAAGGTACGATGGCCTTCTTTCTTTTCGACAGTAACGCCAGGATAGTTGCCGACGTGCTGTTTAGCGCCGGTAATGTTGTTAAAAATCGTCGTTTTACCGCAGTTCGGATTGCCGGCCAGGGCAATCTTGATCTTCGCTGCATTTTCCATGACTACTATGTGCCCCCTTTATTGTTCTACGGCGACGGAAATCATCGCCGCTTCATTCATGCGCAGTGCCAGTGCGCACCCTTTGACTTTTACCTCAATGGGATCTCCGAGCGGGGCCTTTTTGAAGACTGAAATATGCGAGCCCTTGACGACGCCCATGTCGACGAGACGGTGCTGGATATTTCCCCGTCCCTTCAAGGCATCGACAACGCCCGACTGGCCGACTTTCATATCGGCTAATGAAACAATTTTCATGACTAACTCCCCTTTGCTTGCCTCAGACGGCCTCTTCCATCCGGGCGGCTAATATGTTCTTCAGCGCGTTCGAGCTGCTCGTATGGGAACGGACGACTTCGACGTTCTTGCGCTGCGCTTCTTTGATGGCGCAACGGACCATACTGTGGCTCACGGTACTGGTAAACAACACTACAAGATCAGGCGACCCGATTTTCGATTTGAAATCGCTTGGTACCTGTGTAAAGACTTTTGCCTTATAATCGTACTCTTTGCAAATACGCTTATAGCGACAAACCATACAATCATTTCCACCTACGATGACGACACTCATTTACATCGCTCCTTTCAGCTCCGTAAATAATACTCACACATCCCTTCTAATTAATGATAATACATTTCATTACCATAAACATTATATATTTTTTTCACAAGCCCTGTCAATAGTTGCTATTGAAATTCATTTATAAAAAGGACTTGTCGCATAACGACAAGTCCTTTTGTAGGGGCGCCACGTGGGGCGCCCGTTTCTGCTTGATATGGGAATGTATTCATCTCCCGGACGGGCTCGCCACGTGCGAGCCCCTACAAACCATTGGCGTGTGCAGGTCCCTACAAACCATTGGCATGCGCGGGTCCCTACAAACCATTGGCATGCGCGATTCCCTATGCCGGGCGTCTGGTCGGGCGGGCCGGTTTCAGGATGCGGACGCTGTTGAGGACGACGGCCAGGGTGGCTGTGTTGTGGATGACAGCAGCCCAGAGGGGGCTGATTTTCCCTAAGGCGCCGAGCAGCATGGCCGCCGAGTTGACTACAATGGTAGCCGTGAAGTTCTGGTTGATGGCCCGCATCGTTTCCCTGCCGATGTACAGGGCATCGTACAGTTTCGATGGGTCTTCCGAACGGATGGTGATGGCTGCCGATTCAGCGGCGATGTCCGTCTTGTTGCCGCCGAGGCTGACGCCGATGTCGGCAAAGGCCAGGGCCGGTGCGTCGTTGATGCCGTCGCCGACCATCATGACGTTGCCCCGCTTCTGCATCTTCATGACGTAGTTGGCCTTGTCTTCCGGCAGGATTTCGGCATGATACGAGTCGATATCCATGTCGCGGGCGACTTCGGCGGCGACGTCCTTCGAATCGCCGGTGAGCATGACGACTTCGTCGATGCCCAGGCGGCGCATGCGGTTCAGGGTCTTCTTCATACCCGGACGGACCGGGTCCTGGATGACCAGGAAGCCGAGATATTCGCCATTGCGGGCGATGTACAAGAGGTTCTTGCCCCAGGTCTTGTTATCCGTCGCCGGCATGCCTTCCACGCCTTCTTCGGTCATGAAACGGCGGCTGCCGACGAGGATGTCCCCGCCTTCGTAGCCTTCAAAATCGGGAACGGTCGCTTTCATGCCGCGGGCGACGACGGTTTCCGACGACGCATGAGGCGGCGTCTGCCAGCCCTGGGCGTTGACGTATTTCTGAACGGCTACGGCCAGAGGATGGACGGAGTGCATTTCAGCCGAAGCGGCGAGGAGGATCATTTCCTTATCGTCTACGCCTTCGACGGTTTCGATGTGGTCGATCTGGGGACGCCCATGGTGATGGTCCCGGTCTTGTCGAGGACGACCGTGTCGATGTCGGCCAGGTTTTCAATGTAGTTGCCGCCCTTGATGAGGATCCCCTTGCGGGCTGCCACGCCGATAGCTGCCGAGATGGCTGTCGCTGTCAACAATTTCAGGCCGCACGAGAAGTCGATGAACAAGAGGTTGAGGACGCGCTGCCAGTCTTTGGTGGCCCCGTAGACGATGGCTGCGCCGATGAAGGAGATGGGAACCAGGAGGTTGGCCATCTTATCGGCAAAGTTCTGGACCGGCGCCCGGCGGGTCTGGGCTTCTTCGACGAGGTGGATGATCTGGGCCAAGGACGTGTCGGCGCCGACCTTTTCGACGCGGATGACCAAGTCGCCCGCTTCGATGACACTGCCCGCATAGACCGGCGATTTTTCCTGCTTAATAGCCGGATTGGATTCGCCCGTGATGGAGGCCTGGTTGACGGCGGCATTGCCGCTGACGACGCTGCCGTCGACGCAAATCTTTTCGCCCAAGTGGACGGCGATGAGGTCGCCCCGCTTCAGCGATTCGACAGGGATCTTGCGTTCATGGCCGTTTTCGACGAGCCAGACGTCGCGCTGGTCCAGTTTGAGGAGGCCCGAAATCTGACGGCGTGCCTTTTCGGCAGCGTATTCGGTCATCATTTCGGCCCCATTCGACAGGGCCAGGAGGGTCAGGCTCGATTCGGGCTTGCCAGCCAGGACGGACGCAGCGACTGCCGTCGCCGTCAGGGTATCGGCATTGGCCTGATGGTCCTTTACGAGCCCCATGATGCCGTTCTTAATGTAGCGGCGTGCAATATATAAGGTAAATAATCGGCGAAACAAGAGGATCGACCCGTAGAATTCCGGGTTGACCTTGCGCAGGATGTTCATGGCGATGAAGCCGCCGACGGAGATGATGGCTTCCCGGCGGTACGTAGCAACATCCATGTCGTCGTCTTTCTGTTCCTTCTTGCGGCCATATTTTTCTTCAAAGGCACGGATGAACAGGTTCAGTGCCCGCAGGTCCAGCTGTCCCACATAGTAGACGGTGACCTTCTTTTCTTCGACGACAGCCGAGACGATGCCGCGGACCTGGCGGAGCTTGACGCTCAGGACAGGGCGCATGCGGCTGGGGATCTCGCTGTGCAGGAAGATGGTATTGCGCATGTACATGACTTAACGCCCCCTCAACAACGACAGGGCCCACCACAGCATCTGTGGTCCTGACGGGCGCTGTCCCATGAATACGACTTTGCGCAAGCCGCGAAGGGTCAGGAGCAAGGCAGCGACTGTGCGCAAGTCAAAAAAACGACTGGATTCATTGCGGATGATACTGCTGAAAAAAGCCCCGTATCGCGGACCGCTTTGAGATACGTCGTCTCTTCCTTTTTCTGGCCTTCCTGTTTTTCTGCATCGCAGACGGCACTGACGATGCCTTCGACGACATTCGGGAAGAGGCGGAAGCGGAAGAAGTTTTCCAGCCGGTCCAAGGTCCCTTCGCTGTGGGCGAAGACCAGGATGCTGCCCGTGACGACGCTGACCTGGATGAACTGGATATTGGGCAGGGTGCTGACTTTTTCTTCGATCAAGCGGGCCAGTTCCGCATTGCCGACGAGGGCCGCTGCCCGATAGCGGCGACGGCCTTTCAAATTACCTTCTCCTTTCAACATGGGTCATGATATAGTTCTCTACCCGGACGAGTTCCCGATTGGCCCGCAGGACCTGCGGCCGGTAGGTGATCAGGACGGAACCCGTGAGGACATTGACATCGACCTTGTCGATTTCTTTATAACTGGCAATGTAGGAGTAGACCTTGCGGCCCAATTCGGCATTGCCAATGAGTTTTTTACTGTGCAGGCGGATACGGCCTGGTAAGTAAGACGAAATAGAAACGGCTCTCATGATGAGGTCCCATTTCAACGTCGGAATGATCATACAAGCAGTCCTTCCTGGTGTTGTTCCTCTTAAAAAGAGGCTGTCGCATTAAGACAGCCTCTTTTTGAGTTTTAAGTTTGTAGTTTTTAGTTTGCAGCAAATGGTAAAAATTTAAAGCCAGCTTCTACAAACTACAAACTCCATACTACAAACTATAAAGTAAATGGGGCCTTGCATGATGGCAAAAATCTTCGTACGACAGCCCCTTTTAAATGGTTAGTGGCTAGTGGTTAGTTGTTAGCAGATGGCTTTAAATTTAAAGGCTTCCGCTGAAACCGCAAAGGCCTTCCCTACAAACTTATTTCGCCTGTGCGGTTTCCTGAGCTGCGATCATGTCTTCCAATTCTTCTTTCTGACGCTGCAATTCAGCCAGGGGTACCGAAGCGGTCATCGCACCGGCAGCGGGCTGCTGCATAGCCAGGAGCTGCTGTTCCCGTTCGGACATGAGTTTATAACCGAAAACACCAGCGACGACACCGATACCTAAGCCAATCCAAAAATCTGTATTCTGAAACATACGACACATCTCCCTTGAAAAAAAATTGATATTCATTTACGTCTATTATTATAAAGTGTCTTTTTTCACTCGTCAATAGTGTTTATCAAACTCAATATAACATCTTGTTTACAAGATGGTCTATTTCGAGGGGAGTTCGCAGGAAAATGCCTTATTTCCAAGGGCCAGGCCATTTATTTTACTGACAAAATTTGTTATAATATAGGCACGTTCTTATGTGTAGAAACTGTAAATATTGAAACTATATCTTAAAATTTTGAAAGGTGTGACTTTCTTGTTCAACAGGTCTCTCTTAAAATCCGTTCAATCTGCCATCACAAAAGCGCCGGACAAGCGGATTTTATCACTTTCTTTTGAAAATAAAACGTACTTCGTCAAGCGCCGCATGGGCAATGGCCGCAATGCCTTTGCCAAACAGAATCCGTCGGCCGCCTTTTGGTGCGAAGCCTACAAGATCATGACCGTCAACGCCCGCCTTCCCCTGGCGCCGAAGGTCGTCCTCCTGGATGAAGACTTCTTCGTCATGGAAGCTGCCGGCAAGACCTTGCAGGGCGTAGCCAAGGAAGCGGAATACGCCGCCGTCCGCCACGATGCCTTTGAAAAAGCCGGCCAGGGACTGGCTCAGCTCCACGCCGCCGGCCTGCACCACGGTCGGCCGGCCCTGCGGGACATTGCCTACGATAAGGAAACCGGGACGATTACCTTCCTCGACTGGGAAAATGAAAAGAAATTCGTCGACGCGCCGGCGCCCGTCCTGGACCTGTTCCTCTTCCTGCACAGCTGCTTCCGCGAGGAATGGCCGGACAATGCCCTCATCGACGCAGCCGTCGCCGGCTATGGCCGCGTCGAAGGCAGCAGCCAGACCATGGCCGCCCTGAAAGAATTCATCACAGACCATCATACCCTCTTTGCCTGCTGTCATGCCCTGGTCCCCTTCGGCTGGATCGACGTCGTCTCCGTCGACAAAGCCCAAGCGTATATCACCGCCTTATAGGGCAGAAAAGGCCGCAGCACAGCGGATATAGCCGCCGGGGAGTTCCTCGGCGGCTTTCTTCATCTGCAGGGCCAGGAGGATGGGCAGCAGGTCGGCGACGGCGAGGCCCGTCTTTTCCAGGAGCTCGCTCACCGGCGCCGCCCGGTCGAAGGGGATGGCGTCGATGACGGCCTGTTCGGCCGGACTCAGGCTGGGTCCTTCCTCATGGCAGGCCGTCTCCGGCCCCTGCCAGCCGCGGCGGCGGAATTCCCGGACCACATCGTCAGCACAGGTCAGGGGAATGGCGCCGAGCCGGAGGAGATGGTTCGTCCCCCGGCTGGTCTCGGAAAAGACACTGCCCGGCATGGCAAAGACGTCGCGCCCTTCGTCGAGGGCCAGGTCAGCCGTAATCAGGGAGCCGCTGCGCAGGGCCGCTTCGACGACGATCGTCGCCGCTGCCATGCCGGCGATGATGCGGTTGCGGGCCGGGAAATTCCGGGATAGCGGCTCGACGCCGAAGGCATATTCCGAGATGACTGCGCCGCCGCTATCGACGACCTGCCGGAACAGGGCCTTGTTCTCCCTGGGATAGGTCCGGTCCAGGCCGTTGGCGGCGACGACGACAGTCCGCCCCTTCCCTTTCAGGGCGCCCCGATGGGCCCGCGTATCGATGCCCCTGGCACCGCCGCTGACGATGGTGAGGCCCTGGGCCGCCAGCTCAGCGGCCAGCGTCTCGGCGGCATTCAGGCCATAGGGGCTGGCCTTGCGGGAGCCGACGATGGCGATACTGCTGCTGTCGCGCTCCATCGTCCCCTGGCAAAAGAGGACCAGCGGCGGCTGGGCGATGAAGGGCAGCCAGCTGGGGTAATCGTCGTCCCACAGGGCGACGGGCCGAACGCCATAAAAAGACAGCCTGCGCTGGAAGGTATCCCAATCAAAAACATCTCGTTCTTGCCTGAGCTGAGAAAAAATCTTGGCCGGAATCCCCGTCCGGCGCCGCAGGTCTTCATCCCAGACGGCACCCCAGGCCTGGCTGGGCGAGCGGCAGACGTCGAGGAGGGCCTGCAGGCGGCGGCTGCCGCAGCCCTTGAGGGACTGGAGGGCCGCTGCGTACATCGTTTCCTGTTCCACCTTCATCCCCCCTTCATGGCTGGTGCATCTTATTGCGGTAACTGATGGCTTCGGCCACGTGATCCTTGGCGATGACCGGTTCTTTGGCCAGGTCGGCAATGGTCTGGGACACTTTGATGATGCGGTCGTAACTGCGGGCACTGAGGCGCAGGGCGTCGAAGGCCTCGCGCAACAACTGCTGGGCCGCCTCGGTCAGCTGGCACGTGGCCCGTATCTCCCGGTGGCCCATATGGGCGTTGCAGGTACAGCCATAAGGAGCCAGGCGCTCTTGCTGGCGATGGCGCGCCGACAGGACCCGCGAGCGGATGGCCGACGACGGTTCGGCCCGCCGCCGGGCCGTCAGTTCCCAGTAGGCCGGCCGTTCGACGCGGACGTGGAGGTCGATGCGGTCCAGGAGAGGGCCGGAAATCTTATGGGTATAGCGGCGTATCTCGCTGTCCGAACAGGTACAGCCTTCGTCGAAGCCGTAGCGGCCGCAGGGACAGGGATTCATGGCCGCCACCAGGACGAAGCGCGACGGATAGGACAGGGCCGCCTGGACGCGGGCAATGTGGACGACGCCGTCTTCCAAGGGCTGGCGCAGGACTTCCAGAACCGACCGGGGGAACTCCGGCAGTTCGTCGAGGAAGAGGACGCCGTGATGGCTGAGGGTCACTTCGCCCGGCTTGGGGATGGACCCGCCGCCGACGAGGCCGGCCATGGAAATGGTGTGATGAGGGCTGCGGAAAGGCCGCTGCTGCAGGAGCCGCCCCTTGCCCAAAAGGCCGGCGACGCTGTATATCTTGGTCACTTCCAGGGCCTCGGCTTCGCTCATGGGCGGCAGGATAGTCGGGATGCGCTTGGCCAGCATGGTCTTGCCGCTTCCCGGCGGGCCGATCATGAGGACGTTATGGCCGCCGGCTGCGGCGATTTCCAGGACCCGCTTGGCTTCGGCCTGGCCCTGGACTTCGGCGAAGTCGACGTCATAGTCCAGCTGGTCCGGCGCCAAGGGTTCCGGCCGGGCCGCGTCCAGCGGCTTTTCACCGGTCAGGCAGGCGGCGACGTCGCAGAGCGTATCGACACCGTAGACCGTGAGGTCCGGACAGAGCAGGGCTTCGGCGGCATTGTCGCGGCTGACGAAGACCGTCTTCATCCCCTGGGCGGCCCCTTCCAGGACCATGGGCAGGATACCGTTCACCGGCCGGATGCGCCCATCCAGGGCCAGTTCGCCCATGAAGAGACATTTTTCGCAGGCCTCTTCGGGAATCTGGCCGCTCGACACCAGGATAGCCACGGCCAGACTCAAATCCAGGCCGGACGTGTCCTTCTTCAGGTCAGCCGGCGCCAGGTTGACCGTCAGGCGGCGCATGGGAAATTCATAGCCGCTGTTCTTGACGGCAGCCCGGACCCGCTCTTTGGCCTCTTTCACCGACGTCGATGCCAGGCCGACCAGGTCGAACGACGGCAGGCCGTTGGAAATATCCGTTTCGACGGCGATGACGTGCCCGTTCAGGCCCAGTGTCGCCGCCCCATAGATACGCGCGAACACGGCGTCACCGCCTTTCGGCCAGGAAGGCATGAGCAATGTGGCGGATGCCAGGCTGTCCGTTATCTCCTGGCCAGACTTCGATGACGTCGAACCGGCATGGCCGCTCCCAAAGATCGAACTGGGCCAGATAGGCCGAGGCCACGCGGGTGATCTGACGGCGCTTGCGTTTCTCGACGGCTTCGCAGGGCAGGCCGTAAGAACCTGTCGTCCGCGTCTTGACTTCGATGAAGACCAGCGTATGGCCGTCGTCGGCGATGATGTCGATTTCTCCCAGGCGGTTGCGGTAATTACAGCAGCGCACGTGATAGCCCTTTTCCTGGCGCACAAAGGCCAGCGCCGCTTGTTCTCCATAATAGCCTAATAGATTCTTCTCCATGGCGATTCCCCTTTCTCAATGTATCCGATTACGTCCATCGTAGACGAGAAAGATTAAAATTACATGAAAAAAAGACCCTTCCGGGTCTTTTTTTATGAGAAGAAGATTAAATTTTGTGGATCATCAGGAAAGCGACGACGCCGACGAGCAGGACGATGGCGATGATGCGGGTAAGGGCCGCCGCTGTAATCGTCACCTGGCGCTGGGGCTTCCGTCTCCGCTGCCGTTCACTCATACGCCGGGCCAAGCCATTTCTTTGCCGCCTAAGATGTGGGCGTGCATGTGATGGACCGTCTGGCCTGCTTTTTCACCGGTGTTGAAGACGACGCGGAAGCCGTCTTTATCAAGGCCCATGACCTGGGCGACTTTCTGGATGGCATAGAGCATCTTGCCAGCGACAGCGACATCGTCCGGCGTCAAGTCGGCGATACTCTGGATATGTTTCTTGGGGATGACCAGGACGTGGACCGGAGCGACCGGATTGATGTCCTTGAAGGCGAAGAAATTATCGTCTTCCCAAACTTTCGTGCTCGGGATTTCCCCGGCGATGATCTTGCAGAAAATGCAGTCTTCCATGATAAATTCCTCCTTAGGTAGGTGTACGTAGGGGCCGGCCTGAAAGCCTTTCTGGCCCACCAGACCGTCGTAATCATGCAGGCAGAATGCGTTCATATTCCGGACGGGCTCGCCACGTGCGAGCCCCTACAAGGGTTAGGGGTTAGCAGTCAGCAGCTAGTGGTTAGGGGTTAGGGGCTCACAGGTCGAAACCACGAGCCACTAGGCCTCAGGCCGAAACCACGAGCCACTAACAACGCGCTTCCAGCTTCTGCCCGTCAGTGCCGATGAGGGTGACTTCGACGACGGTGCCTTCGGCATGAGGCGGAAGATTTTCGACGACGGCCCGTTCGTAGTTCTCCGTAAAGCCTTCGCCTGTCGTGCCGTCTTGTTTTTCGATGAGGACTGAGGCCTTCTTGCCGACCAGGGCCGTCAGGAGCGCCGCTTTCTGGCGGGCCGACAGTTCATTGACGAGTTCGACGCGCCGTTTCTTTTCCGCCGTTTCGACTTGTTCCTTCATATCCGCTGCCGGCGTCCCCTTGCGCTGGGAATACGGGAAGGCGTGGATATGCGAGAAAGAGAGGCGTTCCAGCGTCGCCATGGTGTCCTCGAAGAGGGCTTCCGTTTCACCGGGAAAGCCC
Source organism: Megasphaera sp. (assembly GCF_047831605.1). Classification (NCBI taxonomy): domain Bacteria; kingdom Bacillati; phylum Bacillota; class Negativicutes; order Veillonellales; family Veillonellaceae; genus Megasphaera; species Megasphaera sp. Next base: position 408,539 of record NZ_CP181255.1, read on the forward strand.
AGGATGAGGTCCGTCGAGACAGTCAGGCCGTCGATGCAGCTGCGCAGGCGGGCGATGAGGTCCTCATATTCAGCCACCGTGTAATGGCGGTTCATGGCCTTCAGGATCGGGTCTGAACCGGACTGGAGGGGCAGGTGCAGATGCGGGCAGATGCGGTCCGAGCTGTTCATGACGTCGATCATGTCGTCGCCGATTTCCAGGGACTCGATGGAACCCAGGCGGATGCGGGCCACGTCGGTTTCCTTGACCAGGCGGTCCAGGATGTGGGCCAGCGACGGATGGTCGTCGAGGTCGCGGCCATAGGCGCCGAGGTGGATGCCGGTCAGGACGATTTCCTTGAAGCCCGCTGCGACCAGGCGGTTGGCTTCGGCGACGATGGCGTCGGGCTGGCGCGATTTCAAAGCGCCCCGCGTATAGGGAATGATGCAGTAGGAACAGAAATTGTTGCATCCTTCCTGGATCTTCAGGTCGGCCCGCGTGTGTTCCACTGCCGACGGATAGAGGGGGATTTCCTCGAATTCATCGTGGCGGCGCACGTCGTGGACGGCCGTGATGGCTTCGTCGTCTTCGTCGTGCAGGAGTTCGCGGACAATGGATACGATGCGCTTGCGTTCATTGGTCCCGACGACGGCGTCGACTTCGGGCATGGACGTCAAAAGCTCCGGGTCGAGCTGGGCATAGCAGCCGGTGACGATGACCTTGGCCGCATCGTTGCGCTTCTTCGTCCGCCGGATGAGCTGGCGCGATTTCTTTTCGCCGACCTGAGTGACCGAACAGGTATTGATGACATAGACGTCGGCCGGGCCATTGAAATCGGCTTCCGTGAAGCCTGCAGCCAGGAAGAGGCCGCGCATACTGTCCGTATCGTACTGGTTGACACGGCAGCCAAGAGTGGCAAAAGCGATAGTTGGCATTACTTGAATCCTCTTTCGTACATAATGATAGACAGGGCCGCCAGCGACGCCGTTTCAGCGCGCAGGATGCGGGGCCCGAGAGAGACCGTGCGGCACCACGACAGACGCTGCGTGGCATAGGCGATTTCTTTTTCGGCATAGCCCCCTTCGGGACCGATGGCGATGACGACGTCGCCGGTACGCACGTCGTGGCAGGCTTCCGACAAGGGCGCCGTCTCCTGTTCATAGGGGATGACGAAGCGCGTGTCGGCATAGGCGTCGACGAGTTCCGTGAAGCTCATGACCGGTGCCACGTCGGGTACGTCGTCGCGGCCGCATTGCTTGGCCGCTTCCAGGGCCAGGCGCTGCCAGCGTTCGAGCCGTGCCTGCCGCCGTTTATCATCTAATTTTACTACACAATGCTCCATTTGTACAGGAACGATCCGCCCGGCACCGAGTTCCGTCGCCTTCTGGACGACCCAGTCGAACTTGTCGCCCTTGAGGAGCCCTGCCGCCAGGATGACCCTGCCGTTGGACGACGGCCCGTCGGAAATCTTGCGCGCCGGCGTGAGGTACGCCGAATGGCCTTCCATGCGGGTGATGAAACATTCATAGGTCGCACCGGTGCAGTCCGTGACGTTCAGTGTATCGCCGACGGTATGGCGCAGGACGCCGACGACGTGATGGGCATCGTCGGCAGACAATTCAAAGGTCCCGCAAATGGGGAAATCCGTGAAAATCTTACGCATAGTCTCACCTCTTCATCTGGACGGCATACCAGCCGCTGCGGAACTGTTCATCGACCCAGGTGAAGCCGACGGCAGCGGCAGCGCGGCGCACTTCGTCGATGCGTTCGTCGATGATGCCGCTAGCAATGAGCGTACCGCCTTCCTTGAGATACGGCGGCAGCGTCGGCAGCAGGGCCAGGACGGCATTGGTCACCAAGTTGGCGACGACGACGTCGGCCTTTTCCCCCTGCGGGATGGCCGCCAGGAGGTCGCTGTTGGCGATGGTCAATTTGTCTTCGACGCCGTTCAGTTTGGCATTGACCGCAGCCTGCTTGACGGCGACGCCGTCGAAGTCGACAGCCGTCACGTGGGATGCGCCCAGTTTGGCGGCGGCAATGGCCAGGATGCCCGTGCCCGTGCCGATGTCAAAGACCGTATCGCCGGCCTTCACCGTATCTTCCAGGTACTGGACGCACATGCACGTCGTGTCGTGGAAGCCGCTGCCAAAGGCCAGGCCCGGATCGATGGAAAGGACGTCTTCTCCGTCGGCCGGACGGGCCGGTTCCCACGCCGGGGCCGCCCAGAAATGGCGGGAAATCTTCTTGGGATGGAAGTGTTCCTGCCAGGCAAAGAGCCAGTCCTTATCGTCAGCTTTCTTTTCGACGACCTTCCAGTCACCCAGGTCGACGCCCCGTTTTTCCAGGGCGCCCATCTTTTCTCGTATCGTTTCCACAAGACCTTCCTGTGCCAGCGGGAAATACGCCGTAATGCGGATGCGCCCTTTGTGGTCCGGGTGCTCGTCGTCGATGACCGAGCCATTGCTTCCACATTCAAAAACAAGAAGGGCCACCAAATCGGTGGCCGTTGGGGAAACGAGCAAATCTACTTCATTCCATTGCATCGTTCATACTCCCTTTATCTTTACAGATCTTCTTTTAACTTACTCCAAAAACTCTTCTTGGTCTTCTTCGTATCTTTCTTGTCGCTCTTCGCGCTCGTGGCGTCACCGTCGGCCGGTTGTTCAGCCGGCTTTGGCTCCCCCACCCACGTTTCGCCGCCAGCATAGGCGAATTCCCGCAGGAGTTCCTTCTGTTTGGCGTTGAGGTGCGTCGGTACGGAGACCGTGACCTGGACGTGGTGGTCGCCACGGCGGTTCTTGGACCCCAGGACCGGTACGCCTTTGCCGCGGATGCGGAAGACCGTCCCCGTCTGGGTGCCGGCCGGGATGGTCAGCTCGATCTTGCCGTCCAGGGTTTCGACGAGGATCTTCGACCCCAGGGCAGCCTGGGCGAAGGAAATCGTTTCCTGGGACAAGATGTCGTTGCCTTCACGGGTGAACTTGGGATCGCGGCGGACGAAGATATAGACGTACAAGTCGCCGTGACCGCCGCCGCGGACGCCCGGTTCGCCTTCACCGGCTACGCGCAGGCGTGCGCCGTCGTCGACACCGGCAGGGATCTTGATCTTCAGTTTCTTGCGGACCTTGACCGTCCCCGTGCCATGGCATTTCTTGCACTTGTCATGGATGATCTTGCCTGTGCCGCCGCAGCGGGAACAGGTGCGGACATTGACCATCTGGCCGAAAGGCGTGTTCTGGACGACGCGCTGCTGGCCTGTGCCGTGGCAGTCCGGGCAGGTATCTACCTTGCTTCCCGGTTCGGCACCGTTGCCGTGGCAGTGATCGCACGTTTCTTCTTTCGGGACCTGGATTTCCATTTCCGTACCAAAGGCAGCCTGTTTAAAGGTAATGTCTACGTCGAAGCGCAAATCGGCACCGCGCTGCGGGCCATTGGCCGACTGACGGCTGCCCTGGCCGCCGAAGAAGGAATCAAAGATATCTTCAAAGCCGCCGAAGCCCTGGCCGCCCTGGCCGAATCCGCCAAAGCCGCCGAAGCCCTGGCCGCCCTGGCCGAATCCGCCAAAGCCGCCAAAACCTCCGAAGCCGCCCTGGCCGAAACCGGCACCGGAACCGGCAGCATTGCCGTTCTGGAATGCTGCCGGACCGAACTGGTCGTACTGGGCGCGTTTCTGTTTATTCGACAGGACGCTGTACGCTTCGTTGATTTCCTTGAATTTTTCTTCTGCTGCCTTCGGGTTGTCCGGGTTGCGGTCCGGATGGTATTTGAGCGCTAATTTCTTAAAAGCTTTCTTGATTTCTGCGTCGCCGGCGTCTTTGGGAACGCCGAGGACTTCATAATAATCTCTTTTACTCATGTGGGCAGCCCCTCTTATCTATCTTACTTCTTGTCATCGTCGACTACCGTGTAATCAGCGTCGACTACTTTTTCATCTTTCTGGCCATCGCTCTGGGCCTGCTGTGCACCGGCCTGGGCACCGGCTGCCTGCTGCTGAGCCTGCTGGGCAGCGTCTGCGTTCTTGTACATTTCGCTGGTCAGGTCATAGAGCGGTTTGGTCAAGGCTTCGGAAGCGGCTTTGATCTTATCCGTATCGTCGGTCTTCATGGCTTCTTTCAAGGCAGCGATCTTATCCTTGATTTCCGAAACTTTGGAAGCGTCGGCTTTGTCGCCCATATCCTTGATGGTCTTTTCGGCCTGGTAAATGAGGGAGTCAGCGTTGTTCTTAGCTTCGATGCATTCTTTACGTTTCTTGTCTTCCGCTTCGTGAGCGGCAGCTTCTTTGACCATGCGGTCGATTTCGTCCTTGTCGAGGCCCGACGAAGATTTGATGGTGATCTTCTGTTCCTTGCCTGTGCCGAGGTCTTTTGCCGAAACGTTTACGATGCCGTTGGCGTCGATGTTGAAGGTGACTTCGATACGAGGTACTCCACGGGGAGCAGCCGGGATGCCGGTCAGTTCAAAGCGGCCGAGGGTCTTGTTGTCGGCTGCCATTTCACGTTCGCCCTGAAGGACGTGGACGTCGACAGACGGCTGGTTATCGACAGCTGTCGAGAAGACCTGGCTGCCGGAAGTCGGGATCGTCGTGTTGCGGTCGATGATCTTGGTGAAGACACCGCCGAGGGTTTCAATGCCCAGAGAAAGCGGCGTAACATCGAGGAGCAGGACGTCTTTGACATCGCCGACGAGGACACCAGCCTGGATAGCTGCGCCGATAGCGACACATTCATCGGGGTTGACGCCTTTGCTCGGTTCTTTGCCGAGGATGGATTTGATGGCATCCTGGACAGCCGGGATACGGCTGGAACCGCCGACGAGGATGATCTTGTCGATTTCGTCGATGGTGTAGCCCGAGTCAGCGATGGCTTTCTTGGTCGGTTCCATCGTAGCCTGGACGAGGTCTTCCGTCAATTCGTTGAATTTAGCACGGGTCAAGGTCAAATCGAGGTGTTTCGGGCCCGTAGCATCAGCCGTGATGAAGGGCAGGTTGATATTGGTCGAGAGGACCGTGGACAATTCGATCTTAGCTTTTTCAGCAGCTTCCTTGAGGCGCTGTTCAGCCATCTTATCCTGCGAGAGGTCGATGCCCGTTTCTTTCTTGAATTCGCTGATCACCCATTCCATGACTCTGTTATCGAAGTCATCGCCGCCGAGGTGCGTGTTGCCGTTGGTAGCCTTTACTTCGAAGACGCCGTCGCCGAGTTCGAGGATGGACACATCGAAAGTACCGCCGCCGAGGTCGAATACGAGGATCTTGCCGTCGCCGCCTTTATCGAGGCCATAAGCCAGGGCTGCTGCCGTCGGTTCGTTGATGATACGGAGAACGTCGAGGCCGGCGATCTTACCAGCATCTTTGGTAGCCTGGCGCTGGCCGTCGTTGAAGTATGCCGGAACGGTGATGACGGCCTGGGTGACTTTTTCGCCGAGGTAGCTTTCAGCGTCTTCCTTCAATTTCTGAAGGATCATAGCGGAAATTTCCTGCGGTGTATATTTCTTGCCCTGGATGTCTACGGTGTAGTTTTCACCCATGTGGCGTTTAATGGACGAAATGGTGTTTTCCGGGTTGGATACGGCCTGACGTTTTGCCAGCTGGCCGACGAGGCGTTCGCCCGTCTTGGAGAAGCCGACGACAGACGGTGTGAGGCGAGAGCCTTCCGCATTCGTGATGACCGTAGGTTCGCCGCCTTCCATAACAGCTACTACGGAGTTTGTTGTACCTAAGTCAATACCAATAACTTTACTCATAAAAGATTCCTCCAATCTTATTTCAAACGATGATTAACCGTTGAATGCAACTTTGACCATGGCCGGACGCAGCGTCTTGTCGCCCAGGAGATATCCTTCCTGGAGGACTTCTACGACGACGTCGTCATCGTATTCGTCGCTGGGCACGCGCATGACGGCCTGATGATAATTGGGGTCGAAAGGTTTGCCGACGGCATCGATCTTGGTGACCCCTTCCTTTTCCAGGACGCCCAGGAGCTGTTTGTAAATCATTTCATAGCCGTCGATGAAGGATTTCACATCATCGGCCACCTTATCCTGCGGGACCTGCAGGGCCCGTTCGAAATTGTCGATGACCGGAAGGATGTTAGTGATGACGTCCATCTTGACGACTTCTGAAATCTGGAGCTTTTCAGCCGCTGTGCGTTTCTTATAGTTAGCAAAATCTGCCTGGAGCCGGACGAACTGCTGCTGGAGCTTGGCGGCCTTGTCGGCTTCCGCTTTGGCAGCAGCGTCTTTGGCATCCGGTGCCTTTTTATCGGCGCCTTCATCTGCCGCGGTTCCCTTGGCTTCGTCTACCTCTTCCTTAGCAGCATCTTCGGCGACTTTTTCCGCGTCTTCTGCTAATACGGTATCTTTTTCTTCTTTATTTTCTTTCTTACTCATGTCTGTGTACCCCTCCCTACTTATCGTCGTGGTAATGTGCCAGCATATGTGTCACATGCTGTTTCATAAAGTCCAAAAGACCGATAATCTTGGCATACTCCATACGAGCCGGTCCCAAGACGGCCAGCTTGCCGAGGACTACATCATGGTCGGTAAAGGTCGCTTCAATGATGCTGCAATCATTGATAGACGACAATTTCACTTCTTCGCCGATGCGGACCGTCACGGCCCCGCCTTCGCCCTCGTCGTGAAGGAGATTGGCGACGACATCCTGTTCTTCCAGCATGGTAAAGAGGCTCTTGGCCTTGTCGACGTCTTTGAACTCCGGCTTGTTCAGGAGCTCCATGGTCCCGCCTTTGTAGAACTGCTGGTCTTTGTGGAAGGCCCGTCCCATGGCCCGGAAGGCCAGGCGGTACAATTCGACGTCGTCGACGATGGTCTCGTGAAAGGCTTCGATGGCCTTTTCATCGATATGGTCCATGGCCATGCCGGCCAGGTAGTTGGTCAGCCGCTGGGCGATGATGTTCAGATCGTCCAGGCTGGCACCGGCCGGTTTGGGGTAAATGCAGTTCTCTACCTGTCCCGTATCGGTGACGACGATCATGATGGCCCGGCGGTCATCGAGCGGTAAGAAGCGGATGTACTTCAGCTTGGAATTGAGCCGCTGTGACGCCATGACCAGGGTGACGTTGTGAGTGATCCTGGCCAGTAACTTGGCCGTCGACTGAAAAATCTGGTCGACGCTGCTCACTTTGTCCTGGAACCAGGCGCGGACGAATTGCTTTTCTGCGTCCGTGATCTTCGTCGGCTTGAGCAGGCAGTCGACGTAGAAGCGGTATCCCTTCAGCGACGGGATGCGGCCGGACGACGTGTGAGGCTGTTCCAGGTAGCCCATTATTTCCAGATCGAACATTTCGTTGCGGATCGTCGCGGCGCTGACGCCTAAGTCATACTTGCGGGCAATCGTTCTCGACCCGACAGGTTCGGCAGAGGAGATGTAATCCTGAATAATGGCTTGCAGTATTTTTTGTTTTCGTGCATCCAAATCCATCGTACTCACCTTCTGCTCATTTGACCATTTTTAGTGGTCTGACTATTTGACTTCTAAGACTATATATAAGATAGCATGGAGAATATGTTTTGTCAAGAGAATATAAGTCAAAAAGTCAAATTGGTTGTAAAAAAAGAGCTGCCGCACATGCGACAGCTCTTTTTTCTGTAGGGGCGCCACGTGGGGCGCCCGCTCACACCCATCGGTCACAAGTATCTCACATATACCCAGCGGGCTCGCCACGTGCGAGCCCCTACAGTGAAATTCAACCTCTCCGGCCCTTTCGGGCCACCTCCCCTAGTAAGGGAGGCTTTATGCGCTGAGCCGCTTTTTCGTAGAGGCTCCTGGCCTTGGCGTAATCCTGTTTGACGCCCTTGCCCTGTTCGTAGCACTTGCCCAAAAGATACATACTGGTCGTATCGCCTTTCTGCTGGGCCTTGTCGTACCACTGGGCAGCCTGGGCATCGCTCTGTTTTTCGCCCAAGCCGTTAGCGGCCATGAGGCCCAGGTAGTGGCCGGCCTTCATGTTGCCGTCGTTCCAGGCCTTCTGGAAACATTCGCGGGCGACGTCGTAGTCCGTCGCACCGTCCTGGCCGTACAAGTAGGCAATACCCGTGTTGAGCAGGGCTTTGCCCTGGGGGCTGCCCTTATGGGCGCCGTTCTTGCCGTGCTGTTTGGCATCCATGCCGGCCGGTGCCTTTTTCTTCAGGACATCTTCGGCCTTGGTCTGTTCAAAGAGCCAGTCCCGGATGCCTTCGATATTGTAGGCAAAGGACCAGGTATACATGTGGCTGCCGTCCTTGAAGACCGTATAGTTGATGGGTGCCTGCTGGTCTTCCATGACCCGCATCATCTGTTCAAAGACAGGCGTACCGCCCGTGCTGTCCCACATGCGGCTGCGGGCGACGACAGCGCCGTCCTTTTCCCACAGGGCCGTCGCTTCGTTCATGCCCGGAAAGGCCTTGCTGTCGCCCTGGCAGACGATGATCCAGAGGTTCTTGCCCTTGAGTTTTTCCATTTCCTGCGTATCCCACTGGCAGGCGACGAGGTACTGGCCGGCAAAGAGTTCCGGATAGGCGTCGCTGATGGCGATGTTGGCCATGCCGCCCTGGGACTGGCCCGTCCCGTAGATGCGGTCCTTGTCGACGCGGTACTTATTGGATACATCCATGATGAGGTCCGTCACCAGGGTCAGGCCCTGGGTCCACTGGTGGGTATCGGTGGTCATCATGCCGATAGAGCGGATGAGGTCTTCCGTATACTGCGGCGCCAGGACGATGGCCGGATGCTCGGCCTGTTCTTCCGGCGTTGCCCAGACGATGGCCCCGTTGCCCTGATAGAGGACGGCCTTGGGGTCGTTGATGTTGGCGCTGGCATCGGCGATGAAGACGACCATGGGATAAGTCTTGGCCTTGTCGGCGTCGTAATCTTTGGGCAGGTAAATATTATACGGCATTTCATAGCCCGTAGCCGGGTCCTTATATATATAAGTTTTAAAGGCGTCCTTGACGGCATCGACGGTCTTGTCGGCAGCCAGGGCCGTCGTCGTCGGGCCATAAGCCGTGCCATCCGTTGCGTAGATCGTCCCGGTCTGGCTGACAGCGACGCTCAGGTCCGGTGCCTTGCGGTCGGAATACATGGGCGCATCGCCGCCGTTCAAGGCGTTGGAGCTTTCTTTGCCCTTATCGCCCTGGTCATCTTTGGACTTGTTCTGGGAAGCTGCCGTCGGCAAGGGCGTAGCCGGATGGACTAGGCTGACGATGACGTAACTGCCCTTCTTGCCGGCCAGGGCCGTTTCCGGCGCATCATTGGTATAGACCTTGTCGATCGTCTTGCCGGCGACGGTGAAATCCGACGCCTTCAGGCGGCTGGCATCAATGGTCTTGGGATAATGAAGGGCTACAGCCGATACGCTTTCGCCGTCACCATAGACCGTACTCAAGGCCGTCACGTCGCGGATAGAAGATGGAGCCGCTGTCGCCGCTGCCGTCGCCGTCACGGCCGTCTGATCCAAGCCATCCACTGCCGGTGCGGCCCAGACAGGAGCCGTCAGGCTGAGGGCACAGCAGAGCACAGCCAGAGCGGGAATATGTTTACCTTTCATGAAGAGGTCACCTCGAATTGAAATTTTTTTGCAATTCATTATACCACGCCTGGTTCGCCTTCCTGTGGCCGTTGTAACACAATTTTGTGAAAAGGCTAGTGGCTCGTAATTCGTGGCTCGTGGCTCTCCTTATAGGAGAGCTGTCAGCGAAGCTGACTGAGAGGTTGCTCAACAGAAAAGGGCCTACCGCATAGCGACAGGCCCTTTTCTATTAGGAGTCAAACAATGGAATTACTTACCTTCGAAAGTTGCTTTGCGTTTTTCGCAGAAAGCAGCCATGCCTTCCTTCTGGTCGGCTGTGGAGAAGCAGAGGCCGAAGACTTCAGCTTCATAAGCGATACCGGTTACGACGTCGCAGTTGATGCCGCGGTTGATGGCAGCTTTGGAGAGCTGTACAGCAATCGGAGCGTTCTTAGCGATCTTCTTAGCCAGTTTAACAGCAGCCGGCATTAATTCTTCCTGCGGGAAGACTTCGTTGACCAAGCCGATAGCTTTTGCTTTTTCAGCGTCGATCATGCCGCCCGTGTAGATGAGTTCTTTAGCGTGGCCGCGGCCGACGACACGGGTCAGGCGCTGTGTGCCGCCGAAGCCCGGAGTGATGCCCAGGCCGACTTCCGGCTGGCCGAATTTAGCGTTTTCAGCTGCATAGCGGATATCGCAAGCGCAGGAGAGTTCGCAGCCGCCGCCGAGAGCGAAGCCGTTGATAGCTGCGATGACAGGCTGCGGCAGGTTTTCGATTTCCGTGAAGACGTTCTGACCGAACTGGCCCCATTCGCGGCCTTCAGCAGCGTTCTTGGAAGCCATTTCTTTGATGTCAGCGCCAGCGACGAAGGATTTAGCACCTGCGCCGGTGATGATGACGACTTTGATAGCTTTATCAGCTGCGACTTTTTCGACAACGTCCTTCAATTCGCTGACCGTAGCCTGGTTCAGGGCGTTCAGAGCTTTCGGACGATTGATGGTGATCGTTGCAATACCGTCTTCGACAGCAAAAAGAATGTTCTGGTAATCCATGAGAAAAACCTCCTAAATACATATAATAGTGTTAATAGTATAGTATAGAAATAGTATGTACAACAGGCTGCCCTCCCCAAAGGGACTCCTGCCAGTCAGACCGCCCCTGCCGACAGGATAGGCGCACTGTCAATACGCGCATGAGATTCTAAAAATAATACGGGGTGTGAAAGTCACGCCCCGTATTCGATTAGCAGATCGCTAACTTATTTCGTGTAATCGTAGAAGCCTTTGCCAGTCTTACGGCCGAGGTAACCTGCCTGGACATATTTCTTGAGCAATGCGCAAGGACGATATTTCGGATCGCCGAAGCCTTCGTAGAGGACTTCCATAACGTGGAGAACGACGTCGTTACCAATAAGGTCGCAGAGAGCCAGAGGTCCCATCGGATGGTTGAAGCCGAGTTTGCAGACGTTATCGATGTCTTCTTTGGAAGCAACGCCTTCCATCAAAGCCTGGATAGCTTCGTTCAGCATCGGGATGACGATACGGTTGCCAGCGAAGCCCGGGAAGTCGTTAACTTTGACCGGTGTTTTGCCGAGGTCTTTCGAAAGTTTGTCGATCTTTTCATACGTTTCTTCAGAAGTAGCGATGCCGTTGATGACTTCGATCAATTTCATGACCGGTGCCGGGTTGAAGAAGTGCATGCCGATGACTTTGTCCGGGCGTTTCGTAGCTGCGCCAATCTGGGTGATAGCCAGGGACGAAGTGTTGGATGCGAGGATCGTGTGTTCCGGGCAGAGTTCGTCGAGTTCTTTGAAGATAGCCGATTTGATCTTCAAGTCTTCGATAGCTGCTTCGACGACGAGGTCGATGTCTTTCATGTTATCAGGGGTACGGGTTACGAAGCCAGAGATGCGAGCCATCGTTGCGTCTTTGTCTTCCTGGGTCATTTTGCCTTTGGAGACCTGTTTGGTCAGCTGTTTTTCGATTTTAGCTTTGCCGCCAGCGATGAATTCGTCTTTAATATCGTTCAAGACGACGTCCCAGCCGTGCGTTGCGAAAACCTGTGCAATGCCAGAACCCATTGTACCTGCACCAATAACCATTACTTTACTCATGTTTAACTCCTCCTTCGTCGCGTGATTTTTTTCACTAGATTCTTCTAAAAAAATCACGCACGTTCTAAATAAGATTCACTGCTTACACTGATAGTATACCACACTTCCCAAAAAAATCCACTAAAAAACGGCACTTTTTTCAATTTTTCACATTTATGACATGCGTTTTATGCAATAATTAAGAAGTCAAATTACTCCTTTGCATCATTCGATAGAATTATCTCATAGATCTATGTGACGTTATGAACTTACGTCATGGGAGATACTTCTATTTTTCACAAAGTGCATGGGTAGGGATTCCCTTTGGGAATCCCTACCCGCAGGTCGCCGCGACATCAAAGATGTCGCATGTAGGGGCCGCCCCAAAGCCTTTCCAGCCCGTCAGGTGCTGACCAACGGGAGGCACAGGACAGCTGCTGGAACGGACAGCCGTGGCGGGCGGCCCGCTTGTGGGAATTCCGTTTACGGATGGCCCGCTTGTGGGAATACCGCAAAAAAGAGGCTGTCGCATTAAGACAGCCTCTTTTTGAGTTTTAAGTTTGTAGTTTTTAGTTTGCAGCAAATGGTAAAAAATTTAAAACCAACTTCTACAAACTATAAACTACAAACTCCGTACGATAAACTATCACGAAAGGACAACCTCTCAGTCAGCTTCGCTGACAGCTCTCCTATGAGGAGAGCCGGACGGACCGCCCTTCGGATAGCGTTGTTCACGGGATTCAGGCGGGCCGCCCTTTGGGCGGCCCCTACGAGCCACGAGCCACGACTCACAAAGTGCCGTTCAGGGCTTTGAGCAGGGTTTCGCGTTTGTCATAGGCCCTGCGGTAGGTAGCCGTATGGTTTTCGTCGGGCACGTAGGTGGCCTTGATTTCCAGCTGGCGCTGGAGGGCCTGTTTGAGGTCCGGTATGTCGCCTGCGGCATAGGCGGCGACGATGCAGTTGGTCGGGACGGCGCCGCCAGCGACTTTGAGGGTCACGACTTTCGTATCCAGCATGTCGGCCTTGATCTGGTTCCACAGTTCATCGCGGCTGCCGCCTTCGGTGATGGTCAGCTGGGTCAGGTCGATGCCGGCCTTGCGGTAGCGGTCGGTGATTTCCATATAGTCATAGCCGATGCCTTCGAGGACGCAGCGCCACATGGCCCCCTGGTCGGAGTCGAGGGTCAGGCCCGTGAAAGTCCCGCGGACGTTGGGATAGTCGCCGTTGCCGCCGGTCAGGTAGGGAATGAACATGGCCCCGTCGCAGCCGGGCTGATGGCGCCGGGCCAGTTCGTCCAGGGTCCCGTAGTAGTCATCGCCTTCTTCGCGGGCAATGCTGTCCTTGAACCAGCGCAGGGCCAGGCCGCCTGTGCGGACCATGCCCCAGTAGAAATACGTCCCCGGCAGGGTGCCGGAATTGAAGATGAGGTTGCTCCCCGGCACGGACAGTTCCGGAATGATGCCGTCCGTGGCGGCGCAGAACATGGCGCACGTCCCGGCGACGTCGACGGCGCGGCCCGCTTCCAGGATGCCGCTGCCCATCATGGATTCCATCGTGTCGCCGGCGCCGGCGCAGATGGGGATACCTGCAGGGAAGCCCGTTTCCATGGCATCTTCTTCGCAGAGCCTGCCGATGATGTCCCAGGGCTTGACGATGCGCGGCATATAGCGTTCAGGGATGCCCAGGATATCCAGCTGTTCTGACGACCATTTCTTCTGGACCACGTCATAGCCCAGGCCCCAGCCGGACATGGCGCCCCAGTCGATGAAGGCGTCTTCCCCTTTGAGGCCGGCCAGGTGCATGAGGACGTACGGGCAGTTGTGGACGAACTTGACGCCCTTTTCCTGCCAGGCCGGGACGTTCTTCATGAACCAGCGAGCGAACATGGCCGGGAACATGATGTTCGGTTCGGCATTGCCCGTTTCTTTGCCCCAGATGGCCAGCTTCTGCGCCTTCAGGGCTTCCACGTCGTCGGCCGTGCGGCTGTCGAGATAGTTGACATAAGGCGTGATGGCGTTGCCGTCGGCGTCGATACCGGCGATGCCGCAGATGATCCCGTCGCCCATGATGGCCCGGACGTTCTTCACGTCCCAGCCCTTCTCTTCCATCTGGCGGCTGCACGAAGCCATGCACTGCTTGATGAGGCGGTAATATTCATCGACGTCCATCTGGACCCAGCCCGGCTGGGGGTAGGCCAGATGGGTCTTGGCCGTGTCCATAGCCAGGCAGTGCTGGTCTTCGTCGTAGACGGCGACTTTGACGCTCTGCGTCCCGGCATCGAAACCGAGGTAATACTTGTCACTCATAGGTAACACATCCTTTCCGTTCAGCCCCGGCAATCCTTTACCATCCCGCCAAGGCGGCTCACGAGGCCCGTCGTCGACTCGTTCGGTTTCGGGAAGCGGCGCAGGGCGGTCATGGCTTCGACGTAACAGAAGAACTCTTCCATGGCCGTCTCGATCTGCCCCAGCGTCTGGCCGTCGATGTGCTCGATGAGGGCCAGGTCGTGCTGTTCATAGCGGTTGATATAGCCGTAAAGCGAACAAAACGTACCGGGCCGCTTGGTATAGGAGCAGAAAAAGCAGTATTCCACCATGGCGTCGCACTTCTTGAGCGTATCCTGCCGTTCGACGCCGGCAAATTCCTGCCGTTCCTGGATGACGGTCTTGACCCAGCTGTTCAAGACGCCTTCAAAGAAAGCGAACAGGGACAAGAGGGCCGCCCGGTAATAGCGCCGGGCCAGGAACGTGCCCTTCTTGGTCCCCTTGTCCTGCTGCATGGCAGCCCGTTTTTTAAATGTACAATAATCCTTCCACAACTCTTCGTAAATGGAAGCATGCAATATATCCATATCACCATTATGGAAAATGGTGACATCAATCTTAGCCTTCATGAAATCGGCTACCCTCCTACTTGGATAACTTCAGGAAATCCGGGTCCTTTTCGGCCATGCGGGAGAGGATCTTCTCGTAGCCGCCACTACCGTAGACCAGGCAGCGCTTGATGCGGCTGATAGTCGCCGTGCTGGCGCCGGTCTTCTTGACGATGTCTTCATAGATATCGCCGGCCTTGAGCATACGGGCCACTTCCAGGCGGGCCGAAATGGCCTTCATTTCCTGAATGGTGCAAAGGTCTTCAAAAAATTCATAACATTCTTCGACACTCTTCAATTCCAAAATAGCACGAAATAACTGATCGTGCAAATGGTCTCGCAATTTTTCATTCACTGCCATGACAATCCCTCTTTCTAAGACAGATTCCTTTAGTTCGTTAAATACTAAAAACATTATACGGCACGAAAGTCAATCTGTCGAGGAAATGTTTTTTCCGCCTACATGGCGAAGAGGTCGATTTGTTCATCTTCGGGCAAATCGCCGAGACAGCCTTCCTGGCTCATGACGTCGACCAGGGACTGGGACACTTTGCCGCGCATCTTGAGGTCGGCCTTGGAGCTGAACGGCGCCTGTTCGCGGGCCGATACAATCTGTTCGGCTACGTTGGCGCCCAGGCCGTCGATGGCCGTAAAGGGCGGCAGGATCTTGCCGTCGCAGATGGTGAACTTCGTCGCTGCCGAGCGGTTGATGTCGACATTCATAAAGGAAAAGCCGCGGAGGCTCATTTCCTTGGCCAGTTCCAGGGCCGAATAGAGGTCCTGTTCGATTTTCGACGCACTCTTGCCCTTGGCGGCGATTTCCTTCATGGCCCGTTCCTGCCCTTCCAGGCCGTGGATCATGGCCGACAGCTTGAAGGCCTTGGCGCGGATCGTGAAGAAAGCGCAGTAGTAGGCCAGAGGCTGGTTAATCTTGTACCAGGCGATGCGGAAAGCCATCATGACGTAGGCCACGGCATGGGCCCTCGGGAAGAGGTAGCCGATCTTGTGGCACGAGTCGATGAACCACTGCGGAATGTGGCCGGCCTTGAGCTCGCCTTCGTAGTCCGTCGTCTTCTGGCCCAATTTATTGAGCTTGTCGATGCCCTTGCCCTTACGGACATTTTCCATGACCTTGAAACTCGTCTTGGGCTTGATGCCGTGCTGGATGAGATAGTTCATGATGTCGTCACGCGTCGAGATGGCTTCCTTCAGGGGGACCGTCCCCGACGTGATCAGATCCTGGGCATTGTTCAGCCAGACGTCGGTGCCGTGGGAGAAACCGGAAATGCGGACCAGTTCGGAAAAGGTCTTGGGCTTGGTGTCGACGAGCATCTGGCGGACGAAGGACGTGCCGAATTCCGGGATGCCCAGGCTGCCGACTTTCGAGCCCAGTTCTTCCGGCGTCACGCCCAGGGCCTTGGTCGAGCTGAACAGGCTCAGCGTCGCCGGGTCATCAAAGGGAATAGTCGTCGCCTTGATGCCGGTCATATCTTCGAGCATGCGGATGACCGTCGGATCATCATGGCCGAGGATATCGAGCTTGACCAGACGGCCTTCGATGGAGTGATAATCGAAATGGGTCGTAATGATGCCGCTGTCCTTCTTGTTGGCCGGATACTGGACGGGCGTGAAATGATGGACGTCCATATCGCGGGGAATGACCATGACGCCGCCCGGATGCTGGCCCGTCGTATTCTTGATGCCCGTGCAGCCGGCGACCAGGCTGTTGACATAGGCATCGTTGACCTTGATGCCCTTGGCTTCGGCCCACTTCATGACGTAGCCATAAGCCGTCTTGTCCTTGACGGCACCGATGGTCCCGGCGCGGAAGACGTTGTCCTTGCCGAAGAGTTCTTCCGTGTACTTATGGGCTTTCGGATGGTATTCGCCGGAGAAATTGAGGTCGATATCAGGGACCTTGTCGCCGTCGAAGCCCAGGAAG
Source organism: Megasphaera sp. (assembly GCF_047831605.1). Taxonomy (NCBI): domain Bacteria; kingdom Bacillati; phylum Bacillota; class Negativicutes; order Veillonellales; family Veillonellaceae; genus Megasphaera; species Megasphaera sp. The sequence goes on from NZ_CP181255.1 coordinate 424,928, forward strand.
ATAGCGAACGGGATGTTGTGGCCGTTCTTGTGGAGCGGCGTGCCGCACTTCGGGCAGACCTTGTCGGGCAGGTCGAAGCCGCCGCCGACTTCGCCGTGCGTAAAGAACTCGCTCCACTGGCACTTGGGGCAGACATAATGCGGCGGCAGGGGGTTGACTTCGGTAATGTCCGACATAGTCGCCACGAAGGACGAGCCGACAGACCCACGGGAGCCGACGAGGTAGCCGTCGTCGTTGGAGTGCTTGACCAGCTTGTGGGCGATGTAATAGAGGACGCCGAAGCCGTGGCCCAGGATGGACGTGAATTCTTCTTCCAATCGGTCTTCGACAATCTTCGGCAGCGGGTCGCCGTAGATTTCATGGGCCTTTTTATAGCACATGTTCTTCAGTGCTTCCGACGAACCGGCGATCTGCGGGAAATAGAGCGTTTCCTTCGGCACCGGCCGGCAGTCGTCGATCATATCGTTGATCTTATTGGGGTTGGTAATGACCACTTCCCGCGCCCGTTCCTCGCCGAGGTAGGCAAATTCAGCCAGCATCTCGTCGGTCGTGCGCAGGTAGAGGTCGGGCTGGAATTCCGCATCCTTGAAGCCCTTGCCGGTCATGAGGATTTCCCGGTAAATCTTGTCTTCGGGGTTCATGAAATGAGCATCGCAGGTGGCGACGGTCAATTTCCCCAGGTCATCGCCGAGCTTGAGGATCGTCCGGTTGATGTCGCGCAGGCCTTCTTCATCGGCGACGAAGCCTTCGCGGACGAGGAAGCCGTTGTTGGTGAGCGGCTGGATTTCCAGATAGTCGTAGAACGATGCGATTTTCTTCAATTCTTCATAAGGCAGCTTCTTCTGGACCATCGAGCGGACCAGCTCGCCGGCTTCGCAAGCCGAGCCCAGGATGAGGCCTTCGCGGTATTCTGACAGGACCGCCCGGGGGATGCGCGGCCGGCCGCGGTAGATATATTTCAAATGGGAAATGCTGACCAATTTATAGAGATTGCGGATGCCGATCTGGTTCTTGGCCAGGATGATGATATGGTACGACTGGTCGATCTTATCATCGAAGAGGTAGCCTTCCATGCCATAGATGACCTTGACGTTGTTGGTCTTGTCCGTCGAGATTTCCTGGAGCAGCGGGAAGGACTGGACGACGCCGTGGTCGGTGACGGCAACGGCCGGATGGCCCCACTTCTTGATGGTCTTGATGAGCTGTTTGACCGTGATCAGGGCGTCCATGTCGCTCATGACCGTATGCAGGTGGAGTTCGACGCGCGGCGTGGGATTATGGTCTTCCCGTTCCACTGTACCGCCGTCGGCTTCCATCATGTCGTAGGCCATGAGGACGTAGTCGTTCTGGTAATTATCATACTGGATATTGCCGTGGACCCGGACATAGACGCCGGGCTTGAGCTTCTTGACCAGGTTGTCGTATTCTTCCGGCGTCAGCGTATTCTTGCGGCGGTACTTGCCGCCACCGCCCTGATTGCTGACGTCGAGGAACTTCTTGGCTGAAATGCCGTTGGTGCTGTCGGCCATCTGGAAGGTCAGGAGGATGCGCTTCGACTTGAGCTCGCGGAACTCGACCTTGACGACCTTGCCCTTGAGGATGACGTCGTTCTGTTCCTCGCCGAGGACGTCGTTGATGGGAACGGCATCGCCGCCAAAGGCCCGGCCCATCCAGACCCGGCTGTCGCCGCCGGTCTTGGTGCCGCTGGCCTTGCCGCCCGTCCTGGTACTGCCCGTACCGGGCTGGGACGCCGACTGGCAGGCCTTCTTGTAATCTTCATCGGCGTACAATTCGTCGTCCACATCGTAAATGGAATCGTAGCAGTCTTCATGAGGAATCCCGTAGCCTTCCATATCATCAGTGGAAATATCGGCGACCTGGCGCAGCGGGTCATTGTCGGGCACGGCCAGAGACATATCGCCGCCGTGGAAAACAGACGTCACGCGGTGTTCGACAGATACCGTCCCATCCAGGCCCAATTTGCGGCAGACCCGGTCGCGGAGCAGGTCCATGTCGCCGATAGCATAAGGCGACTCGGTCTTGACATGCCAGGCATGGCCGGCCAGATCCGCCGCAATCGAAGCGATGGTCACGGAACGCCCGCCATCGACAGGAATCAAAATATCATTTTTAGGAACAATATGCCAGACTTTCATACAATTTCCTTTCTATATGAATAGGGGATTCAGGCGGGCCGCCCTTTGGGACGGCCCCTACGAAGGACGGCCCCTACATGAACCGATGAGTTATTCCTCATCGGCCGTGTCGACCGCATCGGGCGCCGGGACATTGAAGTCCATCATGTCGTGGGGCGCGTTGAGGAGCGGGTCCTGCGGTTCCAGGTCGGCCGTGCTGACGACTTCTTCGCTGTCGTCGCCGGGCGTAAGGATGATTTCATCATTCGGTTCATAATGGGACTCGATGGTATCGACATGGCAGTCGCCGTCGCTGTAAGCCACGGTCCGGCGGATAGTCACGTCATGGCCGTCGTAGCCTTCCTGCTTGCGCTTATCTTCGGTCACACTGTCGTCGTGCTTCTTGATGACCTTATGAGGCAGGTTCTGGAGATGCGTCGTTTCAAAGGACACACTGCACGTATCGGCGTGATTGCCCAGGATATACGTCGTCACCGTATTCTGACCGGCGACGGTATAGACGCAGACCGGATGCTGGAAAGGATTGGTAAAGGCAAAATCCAGGCCGTCATCGGCGACAGTCGCATCCATGCCGACGGGCACATAAGCGGCCGGGGCGAAATGCGGTTCCCGGCTGGCAATGAACAAGCCCGCCCGCAAAGCCGCATTGAACAGGGTCGTACTGACCTGGCAGACGCCGCCGCCTGTCGACTGTTCGAGCTTGTTTTCAAAATACGACGGTGCCTGCTTATAGCCTTTGTCCGGCGTCCGCGTGCCGACATACTTGTTAAAGGAGAAATCCTTCTGGGCCATGACGACGGCGTGGTTCAGGCGCTGCTGGGCCAGGCGGATGTTGACGTTGCGGTCCGGGTTGGTATCATCGAAATGGGTCGTATAGTACGACAAGACCGTGTCGATATCCTTGAGGTCGTCGGCCTTGATGTCCGCCCCTTCCCGGCTGTCTACGGGGACGTCCAGCGTGTCCGTCCTGCCCGTATGCAGTTCGGCCGTCACAGCATCTTTCAGCTTATCTGTATTGATGACGATGCGGTCCTTGGCATCTTCGATGGCAACAGTCTTCTGGTCATCCTTGACATAGGCATAGGCATTCTGCGGGTCCTTATCGTACTTGTCGTGGACATCGGCCAGGGCCTTATCCAATTTATCGTCGTCGACGGCAATGGCCAAAGGCACATCCTTGCCATGGCGGAGCGTCGTCACCATATCGGCCACGCGCTGCCAGGGCAGGCCCCGGCGGCCGACGAGATGCAGTTCATCATCGATATAGGCCCGGTCCAATTTAGCCCCCAGTTCATCGAGATCCAACGTCACATCGACACCGTCCGCGGCCAGGCGCAGCTTGCGGTCTTCCGCTTCCTTCTCGTGGAGGTCGAGATAATTGGTGATTTCTTCATCAGTCATATCGGCAATAGATTGCCCATTGAGGGTCACCATCTGTTCCGCCTTGCTCTGGGCCGCAAAAAAGCCGCCGAAACCAATCACACACAAGGCCAAGACAACAGCAGCCCGCTTCTTCCAGGACGGCGTGTCCTTTTCCGGAGGCAATCCATGCTTTTCCCGGTACCGCCGGCGATATTCCTTCATCCGTTCTTTCCGTGCTCGTTCTTCGTCAGTCACATTCTAACCTACCTTTTCTCTATATTTCAACTGCTCCTGCAAACGGCAAATCAACCTCTCCGGCCTTTCAGGCCACCTCCCCTATGAGGGGAGGCGAACTGCGACCTGCGACCTGCGGGCCGCCGTAGGCGGCCCCTACCTACAATACAAACAAATAAGGGGTCCCATATCGGCCGGCGACGCCGTGCCGCGGCGGATATGGAGCTGGAGCGTAAAAATTTGGCAAATACAACTTTCCAACTCTTCTATTTTCCAATAAGATGCCACTTTTTGCAAGTGGTATAAGACATATTTTACGCTGCGGCCCTTATTGATGGTCTGCAGGATCTGTTCGCACTGGTGCTGGCCGGCATGGGCCCGGCGCAATTCCTTATAAGCCAGGAGCAGGCGCAGGCGCGACAACATATAGCCCGTATTCTTCAAAAACGCATCTTGCCGGCTGAACAGGCCTTCCAAAAAAGGCAGGGTCTTTTCCCCATTGCGCCGCAAAAATTCATCCATAAAGGTGAAGAGATTCTTTTCCATCGTCCCGGCAAAGAGGTCCTGCAAATCGGCCACATCGACGCTCTGCCTGTCGTCGGGCACGGTGATGCACAACTTTTCCAGCTCCGAAAAGACATAGAGCAGGGAAATATCACCCCAAGTCTGGAACAGAGCCCGCAGATAGGCCACGGCCCGGCTGGTCAGACGCTTGCCCTTGCCTTTCAAATAGTCCGTCACATAGGGCATGACCGTCTTTTCCGTCACCGCTTCCGCCGCCACGACGTCGGCCATGGGCTTCAGGGCCTTGAAAAAAGCACTGCCCGTATCCATCTTGCCCTTAGTATAAAACAAAAGGCTGTTCTCGTCACTGAGCCGCCGGGCTTCGTCCAGGAACCACTGCTCTTCCTTGGTGAGCTTACTCCGCGACCGGCCGCCGCGCTTGAGCGGCAGAAAGGGACAGTCATACCAAATCGTGACTGTCCCACTGCTAAAGAGACTCGCCCCCTGGAAGGATTCGACGACCGTCGCCGCTACCGCATCCTTCTGGAAAGACTGGACCTCGGCCTCGCCGCCGGCCCGCTTATTAGCAGCCGCCAGGAAACGCCGGCGCCCGTCTTCCATGACATAAGGTTCTGTCCCATAAATAATCATTATATGTTTCTTATATTCCATGACTGTTCCTCATTAAACGTAGAAATGCACCACTGCCCCCGCCAGCGATACAGCCGAATCTGACCGTCCCGGCCCGGAGTATAACAGGGTCTTCCATGAAATGCCGCCGTTTCGCCCCATTCCGTCAAGGCCTCATCGCCGCGGCGCGAAGCATAGACAATGGTCGCCATGGCCGATACGGGGAAATCCCGGCCATTCCAGCCCGCCAGGGACCGAAATTCCAGACACAACGGCCCGTCGGGAAAAGCCGACGACGCTGACGGCAGACAGCGAAAAGGCACATCGCCGCTCCCCGTCCCGGACAGGAGGGTAAAATCCCGCCGCAGCAAGGCCAGCGTATGATCCGCCCCGTCGCCATCGACACGACATTGGCGAAGACGAAAGACACCCTGAGCCCGCAAAGCCGGCGTCACGACGACAGCTGCCTGGTCGGGGTTGGCGAATCTCGATTTATTATACCATATATCGGCCGATTTATCCTCATGAATGACAGCCGTCACCTGGTCCCGTCCGGCATCGAGGACCAGGACGCCCGGCCCGGATGGCCGCAGGAACCAGGCCGCCGCCAGACAGGCCAGCAAGGGCGGACCCATGCGCCTGCGAAAAGAGGGGCAAAAGACAAAGACTACAGCCAGATACCAGGCCAAACAGGCCCACTTCGACGGCTGACCGGCCCAGAAGCGGCTCCCCGGCAAGGCGGCGATGAAGGCATTGCCCTTCAGGGCCAGGACCAGCAAGGGCTTGATGAGCCACAACACCATATCGGCAGCGCTGCCCCACAAGAGGGACAGGACCGACGCCAACAGGCCGAGGACCATGACCAGGTCCAAGACCGGTGCGACCAGGACATTGGCCACCAGCGAATAGACGGGAAAAGAAAAGAACGCCGAAAACAAGAGGGGCACGACCAGAATCTGGGCCGCCACACAGACAGTCAGGCAATCCCGCAAAAACGAAGGCAGACCCGCAAACCAGGAGCTTACGGGCCGCTGAAAAAGAATGATGCCTGCCGAGGCGCCACAGGACAGGCGGAAACTCAAGTCAAAACAAAGGTATGGGCTGTAAAGCAGCATCCCGGCCATAGCCAGGGCCAGAGCATGACCGGCCAGGTATTCGCGCCGCGCCGTCAGGCTCAAGGCACTGGCGGCCCCCATGAGGGACGCCCGGACGACAGGCGACGAAAAATCCGACAACGCGCCATATAAGAAGAGAAAAGTCACAGAAATACAACACAAGCTGCGCGGCCGCAATCCCAGGACGCGGCCTATGAGCTGGATGACGGCCAGCAGCAAAGCCACGTGAGACCCGGAAACAGATAATATATGAATCAGCCCGGTCGTACTGAACGATTCCAGCAGACCTGGCGGCAAGTCCTCGTAATGGCCGCCAAAGAGCAGACTAGCCAGTACCGGTGCATACGTCTCGCCGAGGATGACCTCATAACGCCCGGTCAAAGCCTGGCGCAAATCCTGCAAAAAGGCCTCCCAGCGACCTGGCGGAGCCGTCACGACCACCTTTTCCCCATCATCGGCAAACAGCCGCAAGTAAATCGCTTTTTCCCGGTCGCGATGGAGGGCGTCGTACATGCCGTCATTTTTATAGTATGTCAAAGGCCGGCTGTCGCCAGTGACGACAACCGTACTGCCTACGACCTGCGGTTCCAGCAAAGTCACATAGATACAGCCGTTTCCAGGCTGTACGTCCGCTTCCCCGTCATAGGAATAGCGCCGGACCTGCATAATGTACCGTCCGACCTGTCCCTTTTCATTCGTATAGGTACTGCGCCGTTCTTGCAGCGTCCCTTCCACGGTCAGCCTGGCACCAGCTGCCTGATGCGGCAGGGCTTCGCAGCGCTCTGCCTCCAGCTGGAGACGGCCGGCGCCCAGACTAAGAGCCGCCAGGACCAGACAGACAACTAGGGCAATACGGCTGCGGGACCGGAAAAAGAATAGGCCCAGCAAAGACAGCAGGAACAAAGAAATCCAAAGGCTCAAAGCCAAAGAAAGCACATCTGCCAGGGTAATGCCCCCAGCCAGGGCCAGGACCAGGGACAGGCTGACCCATTCCGGTTTAACCTTTCCCATCATAAGCACACCAAATCTTTCAGCTTGGCGAACTTCGCCGGACCGATGCCTTTGACCTTCTGTAGTTCTTCGATACTGCCAAAAGAGCCGTGTTCCTGGCGATAAGCGATGATATTAGCCGCCATAGCTGGTCCGATGCCGGGCAGGTCCGTAAGGGCTTTCTCATCGGCTCGGTTCAAAGATACCTTGCCGGCTTCCGCCGGATTTTCGGGAATCCCCTGGAAATCATAGGGCACGTGGATATGGGCACCGTCTTCTGCGCGGTCTGCTAAATTGACGGCTCCCGTATCGGCATAGGCAATCATGCCGCCAGCTGCTTCTACGGCTTCGCCAGCCGTTTTCCCCGTTTCCAGCGCATAGAGGCCAGGATTCTTAACGGCTCCCGTGACATAGACAAAGGCTTTTTCCGGCAATGGCTCTTCTACGGCCGGCGGTGGCTCACTAAAAGCGTTTTCAAAGTCAGAGGCGAATTGGAACAGGACCACGCCTGCCAAAATCAGGGCCAAAGCTACGAATTTCTTCATGACAATCCCTCCTATACATATACTGTAAGAATCTATATGTATAGTATGCCCTATTTTTTAACCCCTTTTCGAAAATTTAATCGTCCTTTAATTGAATTCAGCAAAATTTAATCTTTCTCTCATTTACCAGCTGCTCCTGGACTTCCAGAAGCTCTTGCGCAGCATGACCAGGAGGGTGAACATTTCCAGTCGTCCTAGGAGCATGGACAGGCAGAGGATGGATTTGGAGAAGACCGAGAGTTCGGCATAGGTACAGGTCGCGCCGGTGATGCCGAAGGCCGGGCCGATGCAGCCCATGGTGGACACGCTGATGCCGATGGCGTCGAAGGTATTGATGCCGTCAAAGGTCAGCAGCAGGGCCCAGAGGGCGATGAACATGAGGTAGAGGAAGCAAAACTGGGCCGCCCGGACGACCGTATCGTCGCCGACGCGGTGGCCGTTGATGGTCAGGCCCCAGACCTGATGAGGATGGAGCTTGGCTTTGGCTGCCTGCCAGATGTAGCGCACCATGATGACGACGCGCGAGACTTTGAGGCCCGCTGCCGTCGAACCGGCACAGCCGCCGGAAATCATGAGCACCAGCAGGATGCCTTTGGAAAAGGGCGGCCAGCGGTCGTAGTCTGCCGAGACGAAGCCCGTCGTCGCGATGGACGCCGCCTGGAATGATGAATAGCGCAGGGCTGTCGGCGCCGATACGTCGAAGCCGTCCATGAGATTGAGGCCGATGAGGACTGTCGCCGCGGCGATGATCAGCAGGTAGGCCTTGAATTCCGTATTGCGCCGCAGGACGTGCCAGCCCTTCTGCCAGGCCTGGTAGTACAGGCCGTAGTTGCCGCCCGTGAGGATCATGAAGAAGGTCATCCAGGCTTCGACGGCCGGGCTCTCGAAGTGAGCCGCACTGGCGTTGTACGTGGAAAAGCCGCCGGCTGAGACCGTCGATAAGGCATGGTTCAGGGAGCCGAGGAAATCCATGCCGCAGAGCAGGAAGATGACGAAGGCCGCCGCCGTGAAGGCCATGTACATGCGGAACAGGACCTGGGTCATGTCGTGGAGCCTGGGCAGGACCCGCTCCCGCGTGGGCCCCGTCGATTCGGCGTTGTACATGTAGACCGTCGACTGGCCCGCTTCCGGCAGCAGGGCGATAAAGATGACGACGATGCCCAGGCCGCCGAGCCAGTGGGTCAGGCTGCGCCAGAAGAGGAGGCTCTGTGGCAGGACCTCCAAGTCGGGGATGACCGTCGCCCCGGTCCCGGTAAAGCCGGAAATGCTCTCGAACAGGCCGTCGAAATAGTTCAGGTAGCCGCCGAGGCAATAAGGCAGCATCCCCAAAAAAGTTGCCAGGAGCCAGCCCAGGCCGGTGATAGCAATGCCTTCGCGCATGGTCAGTTTCTTCGTCCGCACGTGGCCATAGCGCAGGAAAGCCCAGCCAGCCAGGGCACAGACGGCCATGGTGCCCATAAAGGCCGGCCAGCTGTCTTCGGCGAAAGCCAGGGCCATGAGCAGTGGCAGACCCATGACGCCGGCCTGGGCCCAGGCGATCCTTCCTAAAAATTGACAGATTACGTGTAAATCCATAAGCGTCCCTTCAAAAAATAAAATACTTTTTATTATACCATGGCTGGCGAGGAAGCCGCAAAAAAACATATCATTCCATAGAATCTTATATATATGATATAATAAGAACTACTATTGAAATAACCGACCTATCTCGTCAGAAAGGATGACCTCCATGACTTATGATTATATCCAGGACTTATTGAATTTTATCCATCACAGCCCGTCGCCGTACCATACGGTCCAGGCCAGCCGGGATTATCTCGACCGGGCCGGCTTCCAGGCCCTGTCCCTGTCCGAAGCGTGGCAACTGGCGCCGAACGGTGCCTATTACGTCCCCCTCTATGATTCGGGCCTCATCGCCTTCCGCACGGGTTCCGATGTGCGCCGCCACCTGCGCCTGAGCGCGGCCCATACGGATTTCCCCTGTCTGCGAATAAAATATCGGCCGGAAATCCGCCAGCACGGCTACCTCAAGCTGAACGCCGAAGTCTACGGCGGCCTGCTGCGCGAATCGTGGCTCGACCGTCCCCTGTCCCTGGCCGGGACCGTGGCCCTCCAGGGCAGCGATGCCTTCCAGCCGGAAATCCGCCTCGTCGACGCAGGGAGACCGATCCTGACCATTCCCCGCCTGGCCATCCACATGAACCGCCGGGCCAATGAAGGCGTCGAACTCAACCCGCAGAAAGACCTGCTGCCCCTCATGGGCCTGGACCAGCGCGAGCTGACGGACCATTTCTTCCTCGATTTCCTGTCGGAAAAATGCCGCTGCCTGCCCGAAGCCATCCTGTCCTGGGACCTGACGGTCTATCCCTATGAAGAAGGCTGCCGCCTGGGCTGGCACGATGAATTCGTATCGTCGCCGCGCCTGGACAATCTGACGTCGGTCCTGGCCTGCCTGACGGGCCTTGCCGAAACAGCCGCTTCCGACGGCCTCAACGTCGTCGCCCTCTTCGACAACGAAGAAGTCGGCAGCCAGACGAAACAAGGGGCGGACTCCCACGTCCTGCCGGACATCCTGCACCGCATCTACCACGCCTTCGGCCTGACGGACGATGACTTCTCGGCCGACCTGGCCCGGGCCTTCATGCTCTCTGTCGACGTGGCCCACGCCATCCATCCCAACGTGCCGGAAAAATGCGACGTCACCAACCAGCCCGTCATGGGGTGCGGCGTCGCCCTGAAGATCGCCAGCAGCCAGCGCTATGCCGGGGACGCCGCTGCCGTAGCTGTCGTCAAATCCCTCTGCCGTGAAAATGATATCCCCTATCAGGTATTCATGAACCGGTCGGACATCCCCGGCGGCTCGACCTTGGGTTCCCTGCTCTCAGCCAATCTCCCCCTGCGGGCCATGGATATCGGCATCCCCATTACGGCCATGCACTCGTGCCGGGAACTGATGGGCGCTGCCGACCAGGAAAGCCTGGTCCGCCTGATTCGTGCCTTTTTCAGCCATAAATAGCTTTTTATTCTATACTCCGTATACATCTCTATGTTTTTATCAATATTTTTCTTAATTTAAGTATCATTTTTCGTCCCAATATTATATTTAAGCATAATACTTGCAAGTTCTTAGAATCATACGGTTGACGCTTTTTATCATCCATATTATAATGATTTCCATATTATAATGATCAGTGTATATTACATTGTGTTGTATAGTATACGAAATTGAATGTGTACAACAGAGACTATTGTGTACAGAAAGAGTGAACGCGCATGACTTTAGGACAAGAAATTAGATATTATCGCAAAAAAAAGGGCTTAACCCAGACGGCTTTCGGTGCCCTCTTTGGCATGTCCAAACAAGCCGTCTATTCTTGGGAAACAGGCCTCTATTCACCGGATATTTCAGTACTCCTGAAAATGGCTGATTTTTTCCAGATTCCCATCTGTATCCTCGTCGGCCGGCCGGGCATGTACTGCAAAGGCAGTGAAGAGTACGGCAACAGCTGCGACTTCTGTGCTTCCATCACCGAAGACGACAGCCACATCATCCGGGCCATCCACGCCTTGCCGCCGGAAAAACAGGAGGCCATTAAAACATTATTGAATATCAATGGCAAAAAATAAAGTGTTACAAAAAGAGGCTGTCGCATTAAGACAGCCTCTTTTTGAGTGGTTAGCAGCTAGCGGATGGATTTAAATTTAAAGTTCATGCAAATCCGATTCACAAGTATCTCACATATGCCTGACGGGCTCGCCACGTGCGAGCCCCTACGAGCCACGAGCCACGAACCACTAGCCACGAGCCACTAAACCATGGTATGATGGAAGAAAAATGTAAAGGACGATGTGTGTTATGGAATCTCTCATCCGCTCGGTCTACGGCCGGGCCGACGCTGAATATGTCATCAAGAAGTCCCGCTTCATCGCGACGGTCTGCGAAGTGAAATCCGAAGACGAGGCGGCGGCCTTCATCGAGGAAATGAAAAAGAAATACTGGGATGCCCGCCACAACTGCTCGGCCTACCAGGTCGGGCCGGACGGCCGTTTCCAGCGTTCCAGCGACGATGGCGAACCGGCCGGTACGGCAGGCCGTCCTATCCTGGAAGTCCTCAAGAAGCAGGGCCTGACCAATACGGCCATCGTCGTCACCCGTTATTTCGGCGGCATCAAGCTCGGCGCCAGCGGCCTCATCCGGGCTTACAGCCACGCTGCCGCCCTGGCCCTGGAAGCCGCGGATATCGCCGTCTATACGCCCTTCACGATCCTCAAGGCGACTGTCGCCTATCCCCTGGTCAGCACGATGGAACGCTTCGTCCCCGACCACGGCGGCACCATTACCGGCAGGGATTTCGCCGCCGACGTGACCTTCACCATGGAAGTCCCGCAAAGCGGCAGCGACGCCTTTGCCGCCAGCCTGACCGACACGACCAGCGGCCGCGTCACCTGCCGGAAAACCGGCACCATCGTCAAGCCCGTGGTTAGTGGTTAGTGGCTAGGGGGCTAGGGGTTAGGGGCTAGCTTCCTTTTACTCTATAAGTGTAGTACAGGGAGTTTGTAGTTCGCAGAGAGGACTTTAAATTCAAAACCATCTGCTAACCACTAACCCCTAAAAAAATGGCTTGTCGCTTAGTGACAAGCCATTTTCTCATGCTTTATACCCGGTCATGAGGTCGACGATGTTTTCCAGGGGGTCGCCGGCCCGGTAGCGTTTGAGATTATCTGCGGCGATGCGGACGATGTAGTCGTGTGTCGCCTGGAGATGATAGCCGCCGGAGATGTGCGGCGTAATGTAGATGCCCGGCGTCTTCCACAAGGGATCCGACGACGGCAGCGGTTCCGGGTCGGTGACATCCAGGGCAGCGCCGGCCAGATGGCCCTGGGCGACGGCTTCCTGCAAAGCGGCCTGGTCGACATTGGTGCCGCGGCCGACATTGACGAAATAAGCACCTTTCTTCATGGCCGCAAAGCGCGCGGCATCATAGATATGATACGTTTCCGGCGTATCGGGCAGGCACGAAGCGACGATATCCGCTTTCGCCAGGTATTCATTGAAATGGGCCATATCCCCCATTTCGTCAGCTTCGGGCGGTACGGCTCCCTGACGGCGGCGCAAGCCGATGACGTGTGCCCCCATGGCCTTGACGCGCTGGCCGAAGTTACGGCCGATATTGCCAAAACCGACGACGACGACCGTCGCGCCATAGAGGGACGTGACCGGCCCTTCGTCGCGCCACAGGGCCTGATGCTGATTGTCATAGTAAAGATAGAGTTTCTTCATCATAGCCAGTGTCTGGGCCAGCATGTGTTCCGACAAGGCCAGGCCATAGGCACCGGTCGCATTGGTCAAGGTGACGCCGGCCGGCAGGACGCCGGGCTGGCAGTATTCGTTGGCACCGGCACTGTTGAGCTGGAGCCACTGCAGCTGTGACGCTTTCTTCACCAGGTCAGGAGCGATATTGCCAATGATGACGTCCGCTTCATCCAGTGCCTTACCGGCCTGGGTCCCATCACCGGGACAATAGCAAAAATCCGCTTCCGGGGCGGCTGTTTCCAGCCACTGTTTCTGTTTTGCATCGACATCCATGACAACTAAGATTTTCAAATGAATCACTCCCTATTGCTTTTTTCTTGCGCGGCAATTTCCTTTACCGTTTTTAGCGGGCATTGGGCAACGTGTGCGATGAATTCATAGGTCACGTCCTCTTTCAAGAGGTTCCGCACAACCTGTTTGACACTGCACCGGTTTCCGTCCGCATCGACGAATGGGCCCATTTTTCCCGCCTCCTCTGCCATTATAACACAATCGAGAGTCCTGCATACATCTTGCAACCAGAATCAGCCTTCTTTCCTGATAATAGCTCTTTATTTCCATTTTATTATAGCTTTTCCCGGTCGAAAAAGATAGCATCCCGTCACAGCTGTGACAGAACTGTGCCAGCCCGGTCATATTCGGCGGCTATATCTTCTTGGATTGACAAGTTCCGTTTTTGTTCTATACTAATAGACAGAGTGTAATCGCAAAACGACCGCACGAAGGGGTACACCACCTTGGGTGTAAACTTTCGTGCGGTCTTTTTTGTCAGGAGGTCTTAATCGTGAAAGAAGCATCACAAATGCAGCGCGGCCTGAAAAACCGTCATCTCCAGATGATCGCCCTGGGCGGCGCTATTGGTACCGGATTGTTTTACGGGTCGGCGTCGACCATTTCCCTGGGCGGGTCGTCGGTCATCGCAGCCTATCTCATCTGCGGCATCGTCATTTTCCTCATCATGCGCATGTTGGGGGAAATGGCCGTCGAAGAACCGGTGTCCGGGTCCTTCAGTTATTACGCCGACAAGTACTGGGGCCCTTTCCCGGGTTTCATGCTGGGCTGGAATTACTGGTTCTCTTATGTCATCATCAGCATGGCCGAATTGACAGCTGTCGGCATCTACGTCCATTACTGGCTGCCCGACCTGCCGCAATGGGTGACGGCCCTGGTCTGTCTCATGGCCATCACTTGTCTCAATCTGGTCAACGTCCGGGCCTACGGTGAAACGGAATTCTGGATGTCCTTCATCAAAGTGGCGGCCATCCTGGGCATGATCGCCCTCGGCGCCTGGCTCATCTGCCAGGACAGCCGGCCCTTCCCGCAGAATTTCAGCAATCTCTGGGATTACGGCGGCATCCTGCCAAACGGGATCTGGGGCTTCTGCCTGGCCATGGTGACGGTCATCTTTTCCTTTGGCGGCGTCGAACTGATTGGCATCACGGCGGGAGAAGCAGAAAATCCCGAACGGTCCCTGCCCAAGGCCATCAACCAGATCATCTGGCGCATCCTCGTCTTCTACATCGGCACCATGGTCGTCATCATGACCTTGTGGCCATGGAACCAGATTGGTACACAGAACAGTCCCTTCGTCCAGATTTTCACTAACGTCGGCTTCTCGGCAGCGGCCAATCTCCTCAACTTCGTCGTCCTGGCGGCAGCCATTTCCGTCTATAACTCGGCCATTTACGGCAATTCCCGCATCGCCTTCGGCCTGGCAGAAGAAGGCAACGCCCCGCAGTGGTTCAAGAAGCTGTCGTCCCGGGGCGTGCCGGTCCACACACTCTGCCTCTGCTCGGGCCTGACCTTGTTCGTCGTCGCCGTGACCTACTTCTTCCCGGGAAAAATCTTCATGTACTTCCTGTCCCTTACAGTCGGCGCTACCATCATCAACTGGGTCACGATCATCGTGACGCACTTGAAATTCAAGACTTACTGCCAGAAAACAGGCAAGACCACGAAGTTCCCGTCCCTCTGGTATCCGACAGCGGACTATTTCTGCCTGGCCTTCCTCTGCTTCATCGTCCTCATGATGACCCAAATGCCGGACATGCTCACAGCCGTCCTCATCATGCCCGTCTGGCTGGCTATCCTCTGGTGCTGCTGGCGCCGCCTGGCCCCTGCGCCAATGATGACACACACCATGAAAAAGCCTTAGCACAACGCTGCCCAGTCTGTTGGAAATGGTTTCCCTTATTCCATTCCAACAGCACCTGCATGCGGGACAATTCTGCTAAACAGGCATACTGCTGACGAATACAGTCCCCTACCGCCGCCATGACAGGATTACGTGTCCGTTCTTCTTTGTCACCCAAGCTCAAGTATATCGCCTGTGTCTGTGGCGGCCGCTGACTGGCATAATCCAGCCAATGGGGAAACCAGACCGACGGCGACGCGGCAGCAATAGCCGAGAAGGCTGGCGTCTGCCAGGCGCACCACAAAGCAAAGAGCCCTGCCAGGGAATATCCGCCTAAAATAACAGGGATGCCTTCAGGTAAATGGTATCGCAGGCGGACAGCTGGCAAGAGAACTGTTTCTACGAAGTGTAGGGTTTCGGCTGCACCATGCCCAAAATCAGAACCCCCAAAAACAGCAGGACTATCCCAGGGAGATAATTCCTGATTCCAATCTTTTACCAGAAAAGCGACAAAAACGAAAGGTACTTGGACAGCCTTCGCAATGGCTGTTACCTGTTCGTCCAATACCTCCCAATCATGGTCATCCACAGGCTGTATCAATAGATACACCGGCTGCCCTGCTGAATAAATAAGGCAGTTTTTCCCGCCTATAGAAAATATTGTTTTATCCATAAAATCTCCTTTTCAGCCGTGTTCAGCTAGACTACTTAATTCCTAAGATTTTTCCTTTATTATTTTGGTAGATAATCTCGTCTCCTACAGAGTGCCCTAAACATGCTTTTGTTAATTCAGTAAGAGAACCTCTAGAGTTTTTCATCATGATATATGTCTTTGTACTTTCATTTAATCTAACCGTTACTTTATCACCCATCTTGATTTTTCTTTGTTGCTTCAAATTCAGTGTTTTGGGGGCCACTGTTTCTTTTTTATAATGAACCTTATATTGATTTCCAGGCGGGGAGTGTAAAATAGTTTGTGTAAATTGGTATTGCATGAATCTACTTTATGCCCCATACTGGGGTAAACAAAGATAAGGACGGTAACAGAATGGCAAAGTGTAAAACTCCACCAACTACCCCAGGCGAGCAGATTGCTCAGCAAATCCTCAACAACTACGACATCAAGAGCGCGGAAGACGTACAGGACGTCCTGAAGCAGATTTTTGGCCCCATTTTTGAGTCCATGCTCAAAGGTGAGATGGAAAATCATCTCGGCCATAAGAAGCATGAGCGCTCCGAAGACGGTGACAATGTCCGGAACGGCTATTCATCCAAGACGCTCAAGACCTCTCTGGGCGAGGTTCCTATCCGCGTCCCTAGGGATCGCCAGAGTACGTTTGAACCGCAGATCATCAAGAAGCACCAGCGCGACGTTTCGTCCATCGAGGGCAAGGTACTGGCGATGTATGCCCGTGGCATGAGCCAACGCGACATCGCTGCAACCATCGAAGACATCTACGGCTTCCAGATGTCACATGAACAGATCTCCACCATCACAGGCTGCGTCATGGAAGAGGTCGAGGCATGGCGGAATCGTCCGCTCCAGTCGTTCTATCCATTTGCTTTCGTCGACTGCATCTACGTATCGCTGCGCACGGAGTATGGCGTCCAGCAGGTGGCCGTCTATGTCATGCTTGCCTATGACGTCAACGGCTGCAAGGATGTCCTTGGCCTCTGGATCAACGAGACGGAGAGCAAGCATGCCTGGATGCAGATCTTCGACGAGCTGCGGGCTCGCGGCGTTAAGGATCTTGGCATCCTGTCCATGGATGGCGTGAGCGGATTGGAGGAAGGCGCCAAGGCTGTATTCCCGCATGCCACGGTTCAGCGCTGCATCGTACACCTCATCCGCAATTCCATCCGCTACATCCCACGCAAGCAGTGGAGTGCATTCACGAAGCAGCTGAAGCTCATCTATGGTGCCATCAACGTCAAGCAGGCCCGTCAGGAATTCGAGAAGTTCAAGACCGACTGGCAGGCTTATCCAGGCGCGGTCAGCGTATGGGAAAACAATTTCTCACACGTCGAGCAGCTCTATAACTATGGCAGTGCCGTGCGCAAGATCATGTACACGACCAATGCCATCGAGAGCGTCAACTCTAGCTTCCGCAAGGTGACCAAGAAAGGCGCTTTCCCCAACGAGGATGCAGTCTTCAAGATTTTCTACCTACGCATCCAAGAGCTCTATAAAAAATGGAAGGGTCGTCACGTCGCAAACTGGGCGATGGTCCGGAACCAGCTGCTCATGGACGACAGGATGTCTCAGCTTATGCAGCAATACGATGTTGCTTATTGAATCGATTTACACAAAACTCTTGACACACCCGGTGACCTCATCGAGGAGGTGATGCCCTTACTGAAAGACCGGCAGGTACTGTTGCTCTTTGACAGTTGGTACGCTAAAAGCTCGCTGATAGAACGGGTTTTGCAGTATTCCGGACTGGACATCATCTGTAATGTCCGCAGTGATTCGGCAATGTATGAACTACCGCCATTGCCTAACGGCAAGCCGGGACGCCCGAAAAAACGAGGAAAGCGGATTCATATGAATGATTTTACGCTGTCCTGGAATATGGACGGTATGCAAGTGGGTCATCGGATTGTTTTGACCCATATCTGCGGGAATCGCCGTATCCATGCTTATGTCAGCTACACTACATCTGGCTCCCGGCGGCTTTTCTTCAGCACCCTGAATCCCAGTGACCTGCATATGAGCTGCGCCTGGCAGGAACGAAAGATCCTACGGGACGCACCGGCAGAAGGCATGGACTATTATCCTTTGAAGCTGTACAAGCTGCGTTGGGCCATCGAAACCAACTACTATGAGCAGAAGGCCTTCTGGTCGCTGAATGCCTACCGGATTCGCCGCCAAAATGGTATTGAACATAGGGTGAACCTGGTAAACCTCGTTCACAGCAGCCTGAAAATGCTGCCGTATCTGGACAAGCATTTTGCGAAGTACCAAAACGCCAGTCCACAAGAGCTGCGAAGCCATATAAGCTGGCAAATACAGCGTGAAATATTTTTAGGCACTTTGGTCTCTAAAGCCCAAACCGCAAAAAATCCAACGGACTTAGTGCAGGCCTTGTGTAAACTGGTTTCGTCAACTTCCGAGGTAGCGTAAAAGTTGTAAAGTGCTGTATTTCCATTAACATCGTGAAAAAGATTATTATTAGCCTGTCCATTATAATTATAACTTATAGTTATCACATCATGTCCATTCCCTCTACTATCATAATGTAAAGGCTCAGAAAATTTAGCAGTTATCTGTGCGGTAGGATATTCACTTTGATTACGTTTAAAGTAATCACTTTCCAACATCTCAATATTTGTTGGATACCTTTCACCAAGTAATCTATTTATAGCTGATAATATATTAGATTTTCCTGCGTTATTCGGTCCAAATAGGACAAGTGGCTTATTTTGAGGAAGTTTAAGAGCCACTTTTTCTATCGACCGATAATGTTTAATTAAAAATGCTTCTAACCTCAATCTTTCACCCCCCCTAAATTAAATTACTCTGCCAATACTTCCTTAATAATCTGAGCCATCTGTTTGTTGTTTAACTGATCACGGAAATAAACAGTGTATCCATCTTTCGAGAGCATATCAAAGAAAACACGAGCACAATCAATTTTTGCTTTTTCTGTACCACGTAAGTCGGATTTATTTTCTACGTCTTTTGTTTCGACTACAATGTTAAGCTCTTTCTCACCGGAAGCCTTTCTTACAACATACATGAAGTCTGGACTGTACATTCCACCGGTAATAGTTGGTATGGCAATGCTGCTACGTGGAATTTTTCCATATACAATGACTTCTTCGATGTCCGACATAATATTTTTTTGTTCCAACGGTGAGTCATAAGCGAAAGCATCATATAAATACTTCTCACTTGGAGTTCCCGGAACTATCTTTGTGCCAATACGTCCCTGCGCAATATCTTCACGTGGAGAACCGTCTGAATAGGTGAGTGCTGTTGCACCAACAGGCGTATTGCTTTTTGCATAATGGAATCGACCTTGCAAATTATTGCTTCTCCAGTCATGAAATTGTTGGATAAACATGCTGACAGAATTTTCATTAATACGTTCTGGATTTATAGTTCCATTCCTCTTAACATACTCACACAATGCCTCATGCAATACTTTAATTGGAATGTTTGTAGCATTTGTGATCCTCTTAAGAAATTCATTGTAGGGAATAGGTTTGGATACTATATATTGGGCACCTGTATCTGAAACAATCATCATCTGTGAGCCATCGCTCTTAACGATATCTCTGGAGCTAGTCATGACAACGTCTGTAAAAACACCGGGTTTTTCCAGCAAAGATAAAACAACTTTAGCCATATCAGCATCCAGATCATCATCATAGAAAAGTAGGTATCGTTGATTGATTGCTTCCCATAATTCGCGTATTTCACTGTAAACAGCTTTGCGGATTTTTACAGGTCTTGGTTTTGCTACATTTCGGTCTTTTACCTTACCTGAAGACAATCCTGTAGCAAAGTCCGGGTATTCTGCAAAGAAAGCGTCCCTTGTATCGGGTTTTATATTTAATCGCCTGTCTATGTAATGTTTATCATATAGTGCATCAAAAAGCTCATCAGAAGTCATGCCAAGCTTCTTGGCCATTTGTTCCAATCTTTCTTCGCTAATAGAAGAAGCTTGTGGAATTTCCCCGTTTATTTGGTCTATTAATCGTTTAGCAAAGTCTGCCTCTGTGAAGTCAACAATATAATTAAGCTGGAATTCTTCATTGGAGATTCTATTACCATTCTCATCTACAGGTAGACGTAAACCTCGTCCAACCTCTTGCAGTTTACTATTTTCACTTCCGCTAGAACGAAGTTTAGCTATCGTAAATACATTAGGGTTATCCCAGCCCTCTTTAAGTGTCCATTTTGAAAATAGAAAACGTAAAGTGTTATAGCTACCGTCTTTATTCTTGAAAGAGAGAAGATGCTTTTTTCCATGAAGGATGGTTTCTACTTCTTTTGCTATATCTTCATCCGAATCGCTATTGTCCTGTGAAAAATAGCCTGCATGGCAAGCAGAAATATCTGCAAGACTTGCTTCCAGATATGCCCGATATTCTGTATCATGCTCACTGAGGGTAGATAGCACCGTTTCTATCCGTTCCTTAAGCAATCTCTCAAAAGCTTGTAATAGATAAGGGGTTTTACCTTCCTCGTTTGGTCGATATGATGATATATCATCGATAAAAAATAATGCCAATGTCTTGATCTTGAAATTGCGTCCACAGAAGTTTGCTTTTTCTGTTTCAAAATGACGTTCGAGGGCAAGGCGTATCATCTGCTCTTGATAAGAGGTCATATAGATATCGACATCCAATTCCTCACCAGATGACTTTTGAATGCCATTAGAAAACTCAACTGTTGATTTGCCAATAGCATGAATCGTAATTCCCTCAAAAGCTTCATTAATGATAGATAGTGAATCTCCAGTTTTAAGAGTAAATGTTTTAGTCGATTCATCACGCTTTTTATACTGAAAGGTAACAGAATCCTTGGTTGTGATGGAAGTGATTTTCACCTTTTCTTCACGCTTGGATACCGGTTCAAAATGTTCCTTCGTTACTCCCTTAATCAAATTCTGATTAAAGGCTTCACAGGCATTTAAATCATAGAGCAGATTTTGGTAGTCTTTTACGGTTATTTTGTTTTTTCCACGTCCACTTGTAGTTTCAGGGAAGGTAGCACCAAAGCGTATAATACACTGCGGTTTTATTTCATCAACGATAACCTTAAATGCCTTCTGGTCACGAGAAAATCTGTGTGGCTCATCAATAATAACAACAGGGTTTGTTGCACGAATAGCATCAAGTGGTCTATAAAAACCTTCCACTCCATAATCATAGTCGTCACGGCTAAGCATACCATTTGATCGGACAACAAGTAGTTGCATATTAACTAATAATACATAAATCTTCTTCGTGTTCTGGCAAGAACCTTTTACAAAGTCGCTCACAACACTCGGGAAATAGGAGCGTCCCTTTTTCTTGTTTTTTGGCGCTTCTAGTACTCCAACTTCAATCTCTGTACCATAGCCACAAACATCGGAAAAATGTCGCTTTACATATTCATCACGCAAAAACTGCGCAGTTCCTGCTTTAATCGCAAGTGAAGGTACAGCGATGATAAACTTATTAAGTCCGTAACGTTTATGAAGCTCATATATAGTATGAGTATAAACGTAAGTCTTTCCTGTACCAGTTTCCATTTTAATATCAATATTCAAGCAATCACCAATAGGCATACTGCTTCGATATTCTGCAGGTATATTTTTTTGAATTTCTCTAATATTTGCAGCTAGTTTAGGGTCAGAAAGAGAAATACTTGGATTTTCATAAAATTGTACAGGAGAAGCTATCTGTACCCCATTCAAAGCAGCACTTATTGCATCTACAGCTTTTTGTTGGTGTGGTAATCCTCGTTGTAGGATAAGTTCCATAACATACCCTCCAATCAATAACGGATATCGAAGTTGATACGCAAGTTTTTCTCTGTATCCTTCAACCGTTTCAAATTAATTTTTAAAGCTTCCATTTCCGTCCATGTAAAACTATAACCGAATAACACCACGTTCTCAGGATTAAAGCTGCCGTCAGTTTCATATTTTACTACAATGGATTCAATCGCCTTATTAGACAATTCCGGGTCAATTAGGTAAAGATGTTTTCCTATATAATAGCCATTGTATCCAGCAAAATTTAACTCCTCAGCATCTGCTGTAAGTCCATATCCATCTCTAACAAGCCACGTTGCAAGGACGGTAGGTTTTCCAAAATCACTAAGAATGTCTTTGTCAGCAAATAATTTATTTTCAGTAGGGTCAAACTTTTCAAGCTTGTCTAGAGTGTTTTGCTCAGGCTCAACCAATGTATAGTGCTTAAAGCCAAGATCCGCTGTTGTATCTGGAAATTCTTCCTTTATCTTTTTTGCTGCCCTGATAATGCGTTCTATACCAATTTGATCTATGGTGTTAAAGCCAACTTTTTCTGCCTCGCTTCCTTCTTTAACTTTTTCAGGTAACTGAATCAAAATAAATCTACGTTTACCATTATCCTCTGCATTCAGACGCATAATTGAGTCCGCGGTAGTCCCTGATCCAGAAAAGAAATCTAATATATAATAGCTTTCTTCGCTCTTTCTTTGACATAGCTCAAGCAAATACGATATTAATGCGCTTGGTTTTGCAAAGTCAAATGGTATATTTAGCTTCTTCATTTCTGCAGAACTAAGACGATTCTCAAATTGTGTTATTATATCACCCGGAACACTACCCTCTTTCTCACTTAGCCAGACTTTATTATACAAATTATATTTAGATCTATTACCATTTTCATCTATCAACGGAGATGTAGTTGTAACCTTAAAAACAATATTTCCTTTTTCTTTTTCACGTTTGTATGTATCATATGTCCATTTCCAACAGCCATCACCCTCTACTGGGGTAACTTGCTCACCTTCTGCAATTTTATTTGGGAATGTACTACCCTCTGGGATAACAAAGCTACCATCAGGGCAAGCAATCCAGTAACGTTGATTCGGACGAGCATCTAGTCCAGATACGAATATACGCTCCTCTCCATATCTCTCACCTTTTCTTTCGCCTTCTGACTCGACATTTTTGTAATAATTATTTAATGTTTTTTGTGATACGGGTACTCTGAACTTTGGTGTAACTGTAATATTCCTTGCATAGGTCAATATATAATCAATATTCGGAGAAAAAAATTGCCCTTTCCCTCCACCTGACTTCATAACTCGTGAAATATTTCCTATAAAGTTTTCTTCACCAAAAATATCATCACAAATAATTCGTAAGTTTGACATTTCATCATTTCCTATTGAAATAAAGATGACTCCATCTTTGCTTAATAAATCTCGAGCAAGTTGTAACCTAGGATACATAAACATAAGCCAAGCTGAATGAGAAGCCGAACCACGCTTTGTTAAGTCTAAAATGCGTTGTGCCTGTTCCTCACTAATACTAAGTTTTTCAGAAAGCTCTTCTACAGTAAATTTGAAATTGTCATTGTAGACAAATCCGTCTGTTCCCGTATTATATGGCGGATCAATATATATCAATTTGACTTTGCGTGAATAAGACTTCAAAAGATGCTTCAATGCATCAAGGTTATCTCCACTTATGTAGATATTTTCACTGTTCATATTTTCTGGTTTTGAGTTATGTTCATCGTCTGGCACAACAACTGTTGTAGTATCAATTGAAGCCAGCAATCGGGCATAGTTTTTACCCAAAAATTTAAGTTCATAACCCTCTCCTGTGACAGCAATCTTATCACTTAAAAATTCCTTAAACCGTTCAATATCAAAGGACCCATCTGCCTTAAAACATGAGGGGAAATTTTCTTTTAATACAGCCATTTCTCGACTGTTCGGTGTTGCACTATCATTGGCATTCATAATATCCTTAATCATTGTTACCATTCACCTTGCCTTTCTCAATTTTATCAGGTACAAACTCTAAAATATCACAAATGTCACATTCTAAAGCTGTGCATATTTTTTGAAGTATTTCTGTATTTACATTTTCGTTTCTACCAAGCTTTGTGATAGTTGCCGAGCTAACACCGGATAGTCGTTGCAAATCTTTCTTTTTCATATTCTTATCAATTAGCAGCTTCCATAGCTTGTTATAATGTATTGCCATTTTTTGCACCTCCGACAAATATTAATAATTATATCACAAAAACACGCTATAAACAGCATAAATTTTTAATCTCACATTATTTTTCATCTGTTTCAATCACAATTTTCTATTTGCGCATGAAATAAAAGGTGCTCAAATAAATACTTTTAGACAAAAAAGTCGGAAAGTCTAATTGAAAAATCCAAAACTACAGCATTAAGCCTTCTTAAATTTAATACCACTTTCGCTCAAATTTGAGCAAAAGCATAAACATTACTATAATGGGCCCCTTGTCAAGACCACGTTCTAAAATTTTAAGAGTGGCAGTAAGCAGAATTATTCTAAGCAGCGAAGCAAGCAAAGTAAAACTCGTTGGGAACCTTGTAGCCTAATGCCTCGTGGGGCCGTATGTTGTTGTAATCATCTACGTATTGGTTAATCAGACGTCGAAGCTCTCTTGGGGTGCGATATTCGTTCGGATAGAGCTGCTCCGTTTTGAGGCTACGGAACCAACGTTCAATCATGATGTTGTCTGCCCAGCGGCTCCTGCCGTCCATACTTTGACGGATATTGAGGTTACGAAGCAGATTCTTGTAATCATCACTGGTAAACTGGCTGCCTTGATCTGAATTGATAATGGCTGGAACGCCGCATGCTTTAACGGTTTCCGTCACGGCATGAATAACAGATTCTGCTTCCAGACTGTCTGAAAGATAGTGGCCGACCAACCGCCTGCTATACCAATCAATTATTGCAGTTAGGTACATATGCCCATGCGGCATCGGAATATAGGTGATGTCAATGGACCACACCTGGTTTGGAAAAGACACGGTATAATCGCGCAACAGATAAGGCACAATAGACTCCTTGAAATTGCGCTTGGACAGGTTAGGCTTAGGATAAATAGCATAGATGCCCATCTTCAGCATAAGTTGCCGTACTGTCTTGCGACATACTGAAAAACCTTCTTCTTGTAGTTTGGCAACAATCTTACGAGAGCCTAGGTAGGGACACCTGGTATGCCAGTGGTCGATACGTTCCATTAACGATTCATCAAGCCTAACAGCAGCTTGGTTTGGTCCTGTAGGTGTGTAATATAGGCCGGAACGGTTCAGTCCCAGTAATTCGCACTGACGACGTATGGAAAGGCCGTTATCCTTTCTGATCATATTCCGGGATTCTTGGGATGGCCTCCCCAGCTTGGCGAAAGCAGTCCTGAAGAAAGTCGCGCTCAAGCGTAAGCTGACCGATGGTCCTTAGCATCTGGTCATTCTTTTTCTTCAGATCGTCCTCCTTCCTCTGAACGGCCTTACGCTCAGAATCTGCACCAAAGGCAAGATGGGCATTTTGCAGGAATTCTTGCTTCCATTTTCTGACCATGTTTGGGTTCAGGCCGTTTTCAGAACAGATGACATTGAATTCCTTGTCGCCTTGAAGAATTGACAGAACAATCTTGGTCTTAAATTCAGAAGTGTACTTTTTTCTTGGCATGATAGCATCCTCCAATTTTCGTTACTTAATACTATATCATGCACTCTTAAAATTTTCAGTACTGGTCTGAATTCACAGGCCCATTATACTTTTCGTAAACAAAGGATGACAAATATTTTTATCAGACGAGTCAACAAATAAGCCAAACGCATACAAAAGTTCGCTTTCATCTGCTTGGCCTTGAAAATCATTATGTAATGTATAAAAAGATTTAAAAACATTATCAATCTTATTTAACCGAACTCGTTCTGCTACCCAATTTTTTCGTTTATTTTCCCAACAATGAAATGAAGCTATTCGTTCTGGAACATCACTAAATTTTTCACCTGTTTCTTCATTAACATTTTGTATCTTTATTTCTACCCGATAATCCATCCAATCCTTCATTAACCACGGAGAAATTGATGGGGTAGGTTCTGGACAGAGAGGAAGCTGCATCGGTTTCTGTACAGATAATATTCTTCCTTTTTCGTCATCACAGAAAATTTTTATGTATTCATGTTTTTCGTCTAATGATAACAAAGTCGATATCAATCTACATCTATCATATTTTTTACAGTCAGAAACAATATTTTCGCTTTTCAAATAAAATTCTTTAATAGTTTTAAACAACAAATCAACTAAGCTTCGATCACTAATTTGTTTTTCCATGATGTATCCCTCTCTGATTTATAAGCCTATGCAATCTAAATATCGTAACATAATACTTAAAACATATTATACATTATAAAGTATAAAAACCTCAAGCAAAGATACACCAATGCCAAAGGAAGACCTCCTCATCCACCTTTATCAAGAGCTCCAGCATTCCTCCGTTTCGGCAACGGCCCTGCACTTTCCATCGGCCAGCACCTGACGGGGCAAAAATATTCTTCCCATAATAGCTCACAAACCAATAGTTTATCGCCTACGAGATTCTCACAGCGAGACGCCAGCCACTGCTGTCCGTTTTGGCAACTGTCCTGAGCTTTCCGTTGGTCGGCACCTGACGGGCCAAAAAGGCTCTGGACGTCTCCTACGCACAAGGCCATGGGCCGTGTATTTTTTTGCGGTCCGCAGGACCGCGGCGACCTGCGAACGGCGAACTGCGGCCTGCGTTCCCTACTTATGTTCCGCCAGAAAAACTTCGGCATCGTGGCGGATTTTTTCTAAGTCCAGGCCCTGGTCGCGGGCACCGAAGATGCAGCCACAGTAGGGCTGGCGGTAGAGGTGGTAGGCTTCGGTCATTTTCGTCGATGTGAGGAAGCCGTTGTTCTTTTTGAAGTCCGTCGGCAAATAGGCGTAGCCGTACTGGTCTTCGATGTCCCGGCCGACTTCGTTGATGACCTGGGAATTCTTATGGGGGCTGACGGTCAGGGTCGTCGTAAAGTAATCATAGCCCAGTTCCTGCATTTTTTCGGCCGTCGCCTTCATGCGCTGGACGAAGCAGACGCGGCAGCGGGCGCCGCCTTCGGGTTCATCTTCCAGGCCTTTGACGGCTTCAAAGTATGTCTCCGGCTCATAGGGAGCGGCCAGGAAATGGACATCATGGCCGGTCTTTTCGTTATAGGCTTCGATGAACTGTTTCTGGACGAGTTCCCGCCGCCGGTATTCCGCTTCCGGATGGATGTTGGGGTTGAAATAGTAGACCGTCACATCGGCCACGCCGGTCAACCTATCCAGGACGGCCGTACTGCACGGGCCGCAGCAGGAATGGAGCAGGACCCGCGGCTTGACGCCTTCCTGCTGCCAACGGCGGGCCATGCGCTGGAATACTTTATCGAAGTTGATCCGCTGGTTTTGATTCATGCGGTCCAGAATTTCATGAAAATCAATCATCGTTTATACTCTCTTTCTAATATAGATTTATTTTATATTATACCATAGCATGGATGCGCCATCGAGTATCTGCCAGAGCGTCAGGTAAAGGCCTATTTTTTATCCCCCCCATGGGCTTATATTGGCCGGGCTTTTTTAGTAAAATAGTAATATAGTTAAATTTCTAAGGAAAAGAGGTTTCATTATGCATATACCTGAAAATTACCTGAGCCCTTCGACGTGCGGTGTCCTCGGCGCCGTCATGGTCCCTATCTGGCTGCTGTCCATCCGCAAGGTCAAGGAAACGGTGCCCCGTGAAAAGCTGCCCCTCCTCGGCATTGCTGCGGCCTTTTCCTTCCTGGCCATGATGTTCAATATCCCCCTGCCCGGCGGTACGACGGGACACGCCGTCGGCGGTACGCTCATTGCCATCCTCTTCGGGCCGTACGCGGCCTGTCTGGCCGTCAGCGTGGCCCTGCTCATCCAGGCCCTGTTCTTCGGTGACGGCGGCATCCTGGCTTTCGGCGCCAACTGCTTCAACATGGCTTTCGTCCTGCCCTTTACGGGATATTTCATCTATCACGGCCTGAAGAAGGTCATCTCGTCGGATACGGTCGCCGCCGGCATCGGCGCTTATGTTGGCATCAACGCAGCTGCCTTCTGTGCCGCCGTGGAATTTGGCATCCAGCCCCTGCTGTTCACCGATGCTGCCGGTCAGGCCCTGTACTGCCCCTATCCGTTATGGATTTCCATTCCAGCCATGATGATCGGCCACCTGACCTTGTTCGGCCTGGCGGAAGTCGTCTTCACGACAGGCATCCTGACCTATCTGCGCAAGACGTCGCCAGACCTCTTCCATGCGGTCCAGGCCCCGTCGTCGAGCAAGTCCCTCTTCGGACTCCTGGCCGCCCTCATCGCCGCCACGCCCCTCGGCTTGTTAGCTGCCGGCACGGCCTGGGGCGAATGGGATGCCGAAGAACTGGCCGATACGGATTTCTTCGGCTCTGCCCTGGGCTATACGCCATCGGGCATGGAACAGGGCTTTTCCTTCGACGCCCTCATGCCGGACTACGCCATCGCCGGCCTGCCCGATGCCGCAGGCTACATCATTTCGGCCATCGTCGGCACAGCCCTGCTCATCATCATCTTCAAAGTCATCGCGTCCTTCCTGCCATCCCGGCCGACCTTCGATACGCCGGCCCAGCACTAGGGAGGATTGCCCATGAAGCTCCCTGAATGGGCGGCCCGCGAGGAAATATATAATCCCGGCAGCGACCGGGATTATTTCATTTCCCGCTCCCTGCTCCGCCTCGTATCCATCCTGACGGCCCTGCGCAGCCAGGGCCTGCGGCCAACCCGTCCCATCGGCGCGGCGCCGGCCTTATTGGCAACCCTGGTCATGGTCCTCTTCGTCGTCCTGGCCCGGACGACGGCCTTCCTCTGGGCCGTTCTGGCAGGCGAACTGGTCCTCCTCTGCTTCCATCGCGGCCGGCAGCTGCGCCAAGTCCTCGGCGCCGCCCTGGCAGCCGCTCTGTTCTGCGCCGTCCTCGTCGCCCCGTCTTTTTTCCTGGGCAATGGCCGCTACGCCTTTCTCCTGCCCTGCAAGACTTTCCTCACCGTGACGGCCCTGATGCTCCTGCAGGAAAACCTGGCCTGGCATGAACTGACCGGCGCCCTGCGGACGTTCCGCGTCCCGTCGCTGGTCATCTTCATCCTCGACACGACGCTGCGCTACATCGTCATCTTAGGCCAGGAAGCGTCCGACCTGCTGACGGCCCTCAAGCTGCGCTCTGTCGGTCATAATCCCGACAAGAAGGCCGCCATGAGCGGCGTCTCCGGCATTTTGCTACAAAAGTCCCAGCGCCTGTCCCAAGACCTGTACGAAGCCATGTGCTGCCGCTGCTTCACTGGCGATTACCGGCCCTATGAGTACGGCCGGAAGCGCCGTTTCTCTCCCGCCACGGGGCTGCTCGTCCTGGCCCTGCTGGCCTATGTCTATCTCTTCATCCGCCTGGAAGGAGTCCTCTCATGATACAACTCGACGACGTCTGTTTCGCCTATGACGACAGGCCCATCCTCTCTCATCTCACGGAAACCATCGAACCGGGCCAGGCCGTCCTCCTCAGCGGTCCCAACGGCTCGGGGAAATCGACGCTCCTGCGCCTGCTGAACGGCCTGATTTTCCCCCAGCAGGGGACGTATACCTTTGACGGCACGGTCATCACGGCCGGCAAGATGCGGGACCACGCCTATTCCAAATGGTTCCACCAGCGCCTGGGCTACGTCTGGCAGAATCCCGATTCCCAGCTCTTCTGCAGCAGCGTCCGCGAGGAACTGGCCTTCGGCCCGATCCAGATGGGATTGAAGCCTGAAGAAATCCACCAGCGCGTCGACGATGCCCTGGAACTGCTGGGCCTGACCCGGCTGGCCTCCCGCCCGCCTTACACCCTGTCCGGCGGCGAAAAGAAACGGACGGCCATCGCCTCCATACTGACCATGAACCCCCAGGTCTGGACCATGGACGAACCGGAAAGCTACCTCGACGCCGACGGCCTGGCTTGGCTTTCAGATTTCCTGCCCAGCCTGAAAGCAGCCGGCAAGACCCTCATCATCGCCACACACCACGCCGACCGCCTGGCCTCCCTTGTGGATAAAGAAATAATTGTAGGGGACGCCTAAAAGGCGTCCCGCAGTTCGCGTTCAAATGCAACCTCTCAGTCAGCTGCGCTGACAGCTCTCCTATTAGGGGAGCCCGTGTCACGCATTATTTAAGATTTTTAACAATTATTCAAAATATTTTATTGATTTTTGGCTTATAAAGTTATATAATATAAGTACAAGCAGAACAGCAAGACAGAAGATGCAACGCAGCACTTATTTCGCCGTTGCATCTTTTGTTGTTTTCAGACTCAAAAAAGGGGGGCAGTGTTTATGTTAATCTACGGACTGGAACAAGCCCTGATGGTGACCCATGGCTATGAAGTGGAATTTAACCTGATTCTGCAAGAAGTCTCCCGCCTCTTTAGGCGGTGAGATGAATTGCAGGTTTTTCTGAGGGCTCGATGCCATCAGAAAAACAATAGCTTCACAAGTTGATTTGCAGTATAATCAGTAGTAAGAGTGAAAGTATATAGAAAGTCAAGGCAGGTGATGATAGTGAATAAGGCATACCGATACAGAATCTATCCGACAACGGCACAGAAAATGATGTTTGCCAAGACCTTTGGGTGTGTCCGATTCATCTACAACAAGATGCTGAGTGACCGCATTGACTATTATAAGGAAACCGGCCAAAAGCTGAATAACACGCCTGCGCAGTACAAGGAAGACTTCCCTTGGCTAAAGGAAGTCGATAGTTTAGCCCTTGCCAATGCCCAACTGAATCTGAACAAGGCATACAGCCACTTTTGGAATGACAGCCAGCATTTCGGCAAGCCGCGCTTCAAGTCAAAGAAAAATAGTCGCGCTTCGTATTCCACGAACAACCAGAAGGGTTCTGTCCGAATCGAGGGCCATAAGGTGAAACTGCCAAAAGTCGGCTGGGTGAAATTATGCCAGCATCGCCCCTTGCCAGAGAACAGTATCATAAAGACCGTTACCATCAGCCAGACGCCATCAGGAAAGTACTATATCAGTATGCTGGTGGAGTATGAAAACCAAATACTCCCTGTCATACCGAAGACCTTCCTGGGCCTGGATTTTGCGATGCACGGTTTGTATGTGGCTTCCGATGAGGCGGATGCTAAGTATCCCAGTTTCCTGCGAACGGCAGAGAAAAGATTGGCTAAGGCACAGCGAAAGCTATCCAACAAGCAAAAAGGAAGTCACAACAGAGAAAAACAAAGGCTGCGCGTAGCTATTCTCCATGAGAAAGTGGCCAATCAACGCCGGGATTTCCTGCACAAGAAGGCCCGCTACCTTGCAGACCGCTATGATGCCATTGGCATTGAGGATATCAGCGTCAAAGCGATGGCAAAGCGGAAAAAGGGTGGTAAGTTCAGCTTTGGCAAATCCGTAGCGGACAATGGCTGGAATCTGTTCACGAACATGCTGGAATATAAGTTGGCTTGGCAAGGCAAACAGCTTATCAAGATAGACAAGTGGTATCCGAGCAGCCAGCTGTGTCACGTATGTGGCTACCGAACTAGTGAAACTAAAGATTTGGCTGTACGGGAATGGAATTGTCCCAAATGTGGCAGTCATCATGACAGGGATAAAAACGCAGCCATAAATATCCGAGAAGAAGCCAGGCGAATATCAGCCTGACGTAATCCATAAAATACCGTGGGTCGCACGGGAATCTACGCCTGTGGAGAGAGTGTAAGACGCCGCAACTCTTTGGAGTCAGTGGCGCTGTTCTCGTTGAAGCAGGAAGCTCCCGCCTCTATAGGCGGGAGTACGTTCACTCAGAAAAAAGAAACGGCCCACCTAGTACAGACGACCGATGGACCGATAAAGACGGAAAAAAGTCACTTGGAATACTTGATGGATAAATTGATAAAATTCAAATACAGCTATCGCAGATAGGTCTGGAACTGCTGGCGATTGGCCTGGATGCGGGGATTGGCGGAGTTGATCTGGCCGGCCCGTTCCAGCCAGGATCCGGCTTTGTCTGCGTTCCCCTTACGGAGGTAGAGGACGGCCATGGCGTTGGCCGCATCTGCCGACTGGGGCGAAAAGCGCAGGATTTCCTGGAAGGACTGCCGGGCCTTATCGTCCTGCTTCAATTCCATGGCCACGAGGCCGCGGTTATACCAGGCCTGCAAATATTCGGGACGGCAGGCGACGGCCTGGTCGTAACTAGCGAGGGAAGCTTCGAGCTCCCCTCTTTTTTGTTGCGTCAAAGCCAGGTCATACCAGGCAGCAGGCGACGTCTTGTCCAAAGCCAGGGCACGGCGGAAGTCCCGTTCGGCCAGCCAGTAATCGTGGCGGTCGAAGAAGAGGATACCCCGGTAGAGATAGGCCTGGGCGTCGTCGGGATGGGCGAAGACCTTCTGGAAACCCGTGACCAGGTTATCGTGGGTTCCGTCCGGTGTCTGGGCTTCGGTCCACATCCAGAGGATTTCCTGGCCATAATGCTTGCCCGGCACGGCCCAGCGGCCGTTGAGGCCCGTCCAGGAATCGACCTTACCGTAGAGTTCGGGATGCTTTTCAGCCAAGAGTTCGTAGCGGGGATCGATGATGGCCGTCTTAGGCCGCTCCGTACTGGCATAGGCCAGGAGGTGCTGGATATGGGCCCGCACGCCGAGCTGGGGCGTAGCGAAGCGGGCGCCGGCCACCCGGTTCCCCGTCGCACCGAGGCCGCAGAAATTGTTCTGGTCCGGCGATACGTCGCCGCCATAGGCAAAGTAGCCCGTTTCCTTCAGGGCCTGGCAAAGGGCCACGTCGGGCCGGATGCCTTCGCGGCCGGCTTCGTCATAATAGGCCTGGACGACCTCTTCCAGCGGCGCATTCAGCTTAGGATGAGGATTGCGCTGGCGGATGAAATGGACCATCTGGCGGGCCGGGATCGTCGCCGGACCCATAATCGTATCGGCACCGGCCGGGACGTCGAGCATGGGCCGGCCGTAGGCCTCAGCCAGCTGCCAATCGGCCTGTTTCATAGCTTTCTTATCGACGACGGCATTTCCTGCAGCAGCCACGCCGGGCAGTGTCAGGAAGACCGGTCCCCCGCCAAGAAGGCTGACCATCAGGACGGCTGCGACGAGGCTCCTCCCCTTTTTATAAGGCATGATAAGTCCCTTGCTTCCGTTTTTCTTCGGTCATGCGGGAAATATAAGTCCCGTGGACCAGGGGATAGCCTTTGCGTTCGATGATCTGGGCCATATAATTGCGGAAAGGACAGGGCGGCCGATGGTAGCTGTCGGACACGATGCACGACGCAAAATGGATGGTCACATTTTCCTTGGCATCGCCGTATTTCTTCAACTTCTTGGCCAGGTTCTCCAGCTTGGCCGACAGCCCGGCTCCGCAGCAGCCGCCGCAGGTCATCATGAGGAAGCGCGTATCCGGCGGATAATCGGCAAAGGTGTCCTTTCGGTTGACAAAGGTATTCATGCAGGCATAGCCGCTGCAGCGCTTGGTGACGATGTCGCACTGGATGACGACGACGAGTTTCGACATAAAGGTCCCTCCTTTAATTATATAAGTATTTATTCAAGAACCGCTGCGTCCAGTCCGCGTCGATGCGGGCCAGGACGGCGTCTTCTGCCGGCAGGTCGTCGGCAAAGTGCTGCTGGAACTGCCCGTAGAGCTGGGTCAGGCCATTATTAAAGTCCACATAGGCCTGCTGGCCACTTTTTTCATCGACCAGGGACAGGCGCAGGGACCCGTCTTTAGCCGTGACGAAATGGCTTTCCGTGACGGTGAAGTCCTTTTCCTTTTCCCCCGACCTGGGCCAGGGCCGCGGCCTTGGTCAGTTCCATCAGGCGGTCGTCGAGGCCGGCTTCAAAGATGGCGATTTTTTCCAGCAAATCGGCTTTCGTCCGAACCAGGCGCATGACATACCCCGCCGTGTCCACCATAGCCTTAAACTGGGCCTGGCCGTCGGCCATATCGCAGTCGGCGTTTTCCTGGTCCTTGTCGGTCGGCGCGTAGAAGACCATGAAATGGTGGTCCATGTCGTGATATAAAAAGCCGTAATCGACGTGGACGTCCGTCCCGCAGTGCGGGCAGTGATAGCAGAAAGCCTCCTGCGACTTGACGCGGTCCTTCATATCCGGATCCAATTTCGTATTGATACTGTCCCATACGGTAAAGATACCGGCCTTCTGGCATTTCGGACAGGTAATGCCTACTTCATGATGCATACTCATGGCAGTGCCCCTTTCGTTTTTTTCCTATTATACCATAGATTTCGTGGTTCGTGGTTCGTGGCTAGTGGCTCGTGGCTCGTGGTTCGTGGCTAGTGGCTCGCAAAGGCTCTCCTGATAGGAGAGCTGTCAGCGCAGCTGACTGAGAGGTTTCCCCAATCATGGCAGAAGCCTTCATGCAACAGCCCTTGTCGGCTGACATCTCTCTGCAAATATGATATATTAGAATCATCGATTCAAAGGAGGGATGCTCATGAAAAACGCGTACATCAAATTCATCCTGGCTGCTGTCATTTTCGGCACGCTACTGCGGGCCCATCCTGATCATGATCCTGTCGTACTTCGTCTTCCATGAACCCTTCACGGTCCCCAAGGTAAGTGCCATGGTCATCGTCACCATCGGCATCCTCTGTATCAACGGCGCCGACGTCCAGGCTCACGGCCTGTCGTGGGGCCTGGTCTGCGGTTTCCTGAGCGCCGTCTGCTTCGCCCTGCTGGTCATTGCCATGAAAAAGGTCAGCGGCATCGGCGGTATCCTGTCCCCGGCCTGCCAGCTCCTGGTAGCATCGCTCGTCGTCGCCGCCGTCACCTTGTCCATGCCGACGGCGCCGGTCAGCCTG
Source organism: Megasphaera sp. (assembly GCF_047831605.1). NCBI lineage: Bacteria > Bacillati > Bacillota > Negativicutes > Veillonellales > Veillonellaceae > Megasphaera > Megasphaera sp. The sequence goes on from NZ_CP181255.1 coordinate 459,313, forward strand.
GATACGACCCACATTGCCTGCATGGTCTGCCTGGGCATCGTCAACACCGGCCTCGGCTACTACCTCTATTTTTCCGGCGTCCAGCGCCTGTCGGCCCAGAGCGTCTCTATCTGCGGCTACATGGAACCCTTTACGGCCCTGGCCCTGTCGGCCATCCTCCTCGGCGAAAGCCTGACCCTCCTGCAATGGATCGGCGCTGCCTGTATCCTCGGCGGCGTCGCCCTCAGCGAATTATGGCATCCCGGCAAAAAGGGATAAAAACTTTTTCAGCTTGTCTGTCATGCCGTCCTGACGATAAGCCAGGACGGCATGTTCTGTAAAGTCGTCGCCCAGGGGGATGACGCTCAGGCCGGGATAGGCATCGCTTTCGGGCATGGGCAGGACGGCAAAGCCCTGGGACAGGCTGACCGTCAGCAACTGTTCCGACAGAGTCTTGCACAGGTGGACCGACAGGAACTCCTGATGGAAGGCGTGGCGGCAGTGCTGGCGTATCTTGGCGGCATAGGCCGGGCTGTTGGACTTGGTCACAAAGTGGCTGTGAGCGATGATGTCGCCTACCGTACCGTAGCGTTCGAGGAGGGGCTTGGAACAGATGAAGGACTGGCGGATGGCAAACAGGCGCTGGCAGGTGAAACGGCCCATCAGGGATTGGGCATCGGAAAAGAGGAAGCCATCCAGGGCCCCGTTCCCCAGGCTTTCTCCCAAGGCCTCTATGACAAGCATGATAAAATAAGGGCGTTTTAGAAAGGAGTCCGGCTAATGAGCTATTTTTCCATTGTCTTATCGCAAATCATCGGTTTCGTCATCTATCTCCTCATCGGCATGGTTGCCGTGCGCATGCGCGTCCTGGGCAGCCGCTCCCTGGGCGTCTTCTCGCGGTTCATCACCAAGATTTCCCTGCCCCTGCTCTTATTCTCCAACACCCTCAACGGGGCGACGCGCCAGCAGTTCATCAGCGCTCTGCCGGTCCTGGCCGTGACGGTCCTGATGTACTTCTTATTATACCTGCTCTGTCTGTTTTTGGCACGCCTCTTCGGCCTGAAAGGCAATGAAAATCACGTCTACCGGGCCTGTGCCATGTTCGGCAACATCGGCTTCATGGGCATCGCCATCGTCGCCGCCGTCTTCCCGGAACAAGGCATGCTCTACATCGCCCTGTTCACGGTCATCGACCAGCTCCTGCTCTGGACGCTGGGTGTCAACCTGACGGCACCGGTAGACCGGGAAAATGCCATGTCCGTCATCAGCCGCCTGCGGAAAATGGTCAACCCGGCGACCATCGCCATCGTCCTGGCCATCGTCGGCATCTTTACGGGCATCGAGCTCCCGGCTCCGGTCAATACGGCCCTGACCAAAGCCGGCGCCCTGACGACGCCTCTGGCCATGATTTACATGGGTGGCCTGTTCTGCTACATCGACATCCCCCGCTATATCCGCAAGAAAGAGTTCTACGGCGCCGTCGCCATCAAGATGTGCCTCTTCCCGCCCCTCTTCTACATGCTCTGCCAGACCCTGGGGGTCATCCACGACGTGACGGTCACCATGAGCCTCCTGTCGGCCCTGCCCAGCATGGCCGCCGTGGTCATGCTGGCCCAGAACCAGCACTCAGCCGGTAACTACGCCGCCGGCATGATCCTGGTCACGACCCTCTGCTCCATCGTCACCCTGCCCCTGGTCTGCCTGGGATTGGGATGAAAAAAGGGATTGTCGCACATGCGACAATCCCTTTTAAGTTATTAGTGGCTAGCAGTTAGTTGTTAGTAGATGGTTTTAAATTTAAAGGTTTTCGCTGAAAACTACAAACTCCGTACTACAAACTATAGAGCGAAAGAATCCCTGCATGATGGCAGAAGCCTTCACGCAACTCAGGCATCCAATTTTCCCGTGATGAGGTAGACTAACAGGCCTTTTTCGGCGTGGCGTCTGTTTTCGGCTTCGTCGAGGATGGTTTCCAGGTGTTTTTCCATAACGTCCTGCGTGATTTCATAGCCCGGATGAATCGGCATGTCGTGGAAGACCATGGTATCCGTCCCTTCCATGAGGGCGGCGTCGATCTGATAAGGCATCATCATGTTGATGATTTGGTTCTTCTTTTCGGCATAGTCCGGATTGGTGAAGAATTCCATGTCGACCCAGGTGTCGGTATAGACGCAGTCCACGTCGGCGACGACTTTCTTCAGGTCTTCTTTGGAAATGTCTGTCGGCAGTTCCTTATAATGGCCCGTAGCCGTCAGTTTGTCGTAGAAATCGGCCGGCACATTGGTAATCTGACTGAACGGCGTCAGGCCGTACATCATGCCGCCCATCTTGGTGACGATTTCGCTGAGCGAGTTATACGTATTGTTCTTGGCGCCGATGTAGAGGACCTTGGCTTCAAAATGGCCGGTCTTTTCGTAGAGCGTCAGCATGTCAGCCAGGGCCTGCGTCGGGTGGAACGTATTGTCACAGCCGTTGATGACCGGGACCGTGGCGTTCTTCATGAAGCCTTCCGTCGTTTCGTCTTTCTTGAACCGGCCCATGATGCAGTCGACGTTGCGGCAGACGTATTTGACTTCACTCATGAGGTCGCCGATAGTGAAATTGCTGTCCTTCCACAGCTGGTTGTAGGCTTTGCCGCCTAATTCTTCCATGCCGATGGAAAAGGAAAGGTACGTCCGGTTCGACGTCTTTTCAAAGAGCGTGTACAATTTCTTGCCATCCAGGATATGGCCGTAATCATCTTGATGCTGCTTGATCTTTTCGGCCAGCAATAAAATGCCTTTCAATTCATCGGTTGTATAATCTGCGAAGCTGTTTGCATGTTTCATGTATATCCATCCTCCAATAGTTAAGACCAGAACTTGTTCGATGGATATATCATAGCACAGCCGTATGAATATTGCAAGTATTTATGCAAACTTTTTCGTGTTTTTATACATATACAAGGTGCAAAAAAAGGGCCGCGCAGGCTGGCCGAAGCCTTCCTGTGAGCCCCTTAAAAGGTCTATTTTACTTTCCGATTAGCATTTAACTATGTTAGCTGCCTGCGGTCCGCGCGCACCTTCAACGATGTCGAATTCAACTTCCTGACCTTCGGTCAAGGATTTGAAGCCATCTTCCTGGATAGCGGAGAAGTGAACGAAAACGTCGCCGCCATCTTCTCTTTCGATGAAGCCATAACCTTTTTCTGCGCTAAACCATTTTACTTTACCGTGCATAACAAAATCCTCCTAAAAAAACAAATCCAGCTATCTTGTAGCTCTTACGTTAGTATAACATAACGGATTAACAATGTCAATCGAAACGGCGGACATAGTGGACGAAAGAAAAAGAATATTTTTCCCGTCCGTCTGGACGGTGCAATTCCCGGTTTTGTTCCTCCCACTCGTCCTTTTTCCAGGCCGGGAAGAAAGTGTCGGCGCCGTCGAAGGCTTCGTCGATTTCCGTCAGGTACAGGCTGTCGGCCAGGGGCAGAAAGGCTTCGTACATGGAAGCGCCGCCGATGACGAAATAGTCCTCCCCGGCTTCCATGGCCTGCTGCATGGCTTCGACACTGTGGAAGATAGTGACGGCGTCATGGCTGACGCTGTAATCCTTTTGATGGGTCAGGACCCAGTGCGGCCGGCCGGGCAGTACGCCGGGCAGGCTTTCGAAAGTCTTGCGCCCCATGAGCATCGTATGGCCCATGGTGAGGGATTTAAAACGTTTTAAGTCGGCCGAAATATGGCACAAGAGGTCGTTGTCCTTGCCAATACCGCCGTTCCGGTCGACGGCTGCAATGAGATGGATCATCAGACGGCCACCTCCATGGGCAGTTTACCCAAGTGCCGGTAATTGTCCAGGGCGATGTCGTCGATGGTGAAATCATAGAAGTCGTGGACATCGGGATTGAGGACCAGCTTCGGTGCCGGAAAGGCCTGGTCACGGCGGGCCAGCTGGGTCTTCATGGCCTGGACGTGGTTCTCATAGACGTGGGCGTTGTTGATGACGTGCGTGAACAGGCCCGGACGCAGGCCGGCGGACTGGGCGATGAGATGGATGAGGACGGCATACTGGGTCATGTTGAAGGGGACGCCCAGGCCCATGTCGCCGCTGCGCTGGATGAGCATGCAGTTCAGGCGGCCGTCAGTGACATCCCACAAGGTCTGGTAGGCACAGGGCTGAAGGGCCATGTCCGGCAGGTCTTCGATGTTCCACAGGGATACGATCATGCGCCGGTTCTGAGGATCCGTCTTCAGCGTTTCCAGGAGCTTGTCGACCTGTTTGTACTTGCGGATCTGATAGCCATAGGCCTTGCCAATGGTGCCGTCGGGCCGCATCCATTCGTCCCAGACGTGGCAGTTCATCTTCTGCAGTTCCCGCACGTCGTTGCTCTGGAGCTGCCAGATCCAGAGGATTTCTTTGACAGCTGTCTTGAAGGCGACGAACTTCGTCGTCAAGATGGGGAATTCTTTTTCCAAATCGAACTGCATGATCTGGTGGGGCAGTTTATAGGTCCGCACGCCCGTGCGGTTGTTGTCGAAATAGCCGTGGTCGAGGATATTTTCGACGATATTCAGATACTGTGTATCGGCAATGCTCATGTATGTCACCTCAAAATCAATGGTTATCAATATAAGACTGGATGGCGCTGACGAACTGGCGGCCATATTTATGGAGCTTGAAGCTGCCTACGCCCTTGATGTCGCTCATGGCTTCCAGACTGTCCGGCTTGAGAGCGGCCATATCCCACAACGTGGCATCGGAAAAGATGACGAACGGCGGAATATGCTCGTCCTTGGCCAGTTCCAGGCGGACTGCCCGCAGGGTATCGAACAGGGGCCGCAAGGCGTCTTCGTCGATGGCCCCGGCGCGGCGCTTCTGCTGGCGCTTGGGCAGTTCCGGCACGGGTTCAGCTGAAACGACTTTCTGCTGGACGATGCGCTGATGGCCGCTGAGGGCCTGCCGTCCGTCGGCCGTCAGGGAGACGACGGGATATTTCCCATCGGACTGGTCGAGATAGCCGTCGTCGATGCACTGGCGGACCATGTCGCGGACTTCGGACAAAGTGAAATCGCCGAGCATGCCGAAGGCCGAATTATGTTCAAAGCCATAGCGGCGGACCTTGGCGTTCTGGCTTCCCTTGAGGATGTCGCAGACCATGGTCATGCCGAAGCGCCCTTTCAATTCGTCGACGCAGAGGCAGATGCTGCGGACCTGTTCGGTCATGTCTTCTTCGACCGTTTCCTGGTCGCAGTTGCCGCATTTCTCGCAGTGCTGCCACGATGGATGTTCGCCGAAATAGGTCAGGATATAATGGCGCAGGCAGTGATTGCCTTCGCAGTAACGGACCATGGCGTTGAGCAGGCGGAATTCGACGGCCTGCTGCTGCGGATCGTGGACGGACTGTTCGATGAGGAACTTCTGGATCATGATGTCCTGGCGGCTGAAGAGGAGGATACATTCCCCCGGCGCACCATCGCGGCCGGCCCGGCCCGCTTCCTGGTAGTAGCTTTCAATGTTCTTGGGCATCTGGTAATGGATGACGTAGCGGACGTTGCTCTTGTCGATGCCCATGCCGAAAGCGTTGGTAGCGACGATGACCTGGAGCCGGTCATACGTAAAGGCGTCCTGCATGGTCCGGCGCATGTCGTCGTTGAGGCCGGCATGATAGCGGCCGGCCCGGATGCCCCGCCGCGTCAGCTCTTCATAGACGCGGTCCACTTCCTTGCGCGTCGCCGCATAGATGATGCCGCTGTCTTCCCTATGCTGCTGGACGTAGGACAAGGCGAAGTCGAGCTTGCGGTTCATCCGGACGACGCGGAAATACAGATTCGGCCGGTCGAAGCCGCCGATGAAGATGCGTTCCTTTTCCAGGCCCAGGAGGTTCATCATGTCCTCTTTGACCTTTTCCGTCGCCGTCGCCGTGAAGGCCCCGACGACAGGCCGCTCGGGCAGGGCCGCGATCCAGTCCTTGATGGCGCAGTAGCTGGGCCGGAAATCATGGCCCCACTGGGATACGCAGTGTGCTTCGTCGATGATGAACATGGAAATGGGCAAACTCTGCATGAAGGACGTAAAGAATTCGTTTTCCAGGCGTTCCGGCGAAATATAGACCAGTTTGACCCGGCCGGCGCGGATGGCGGCGAAGCGGGCCTTGGCCTCTTCAAAAGTACACTGGCTGTTGATATACGTCGCCGGTATCTCCTGGTTGACCAGGCTGTCGACCTGGTCCTTCATGAGGGAAATGAGCGGCGAAATGACCAACGTCACGCCGGGCATCATCAGGGCCGGCAGCTGGAAGCAGATCGACTTGCCTGCACCGGTCGGCATGATGGCCAGGCAGTCCCTGCCGTCGAGAAGGGTCTGGATGACCTCATGCTGGCCGGGCCGGAACGACGTATAGCCAAAATATTGTTTTAAAAGCGATTCAAGTTCCATCATAAAAAAACCTTTCTTTTTACGATAAAAGGAGCTGTCTCTCGATGACAGCTCCCTTATATCATATCATTTTTAGGCTTATTTTGCTACTTCTTCTTTGAGGACCTCGCCCAGGCGCTTGACGCCTTCGATGATGCGGTCTTCCGGCATGCAGGAGTAATTCATGCGGAAATGGTTGGCATTGCCGCCGTTCGGGTAGAACGGGCCGCCCGGCACGTAGGCAACGTTCTTAGCCAGTGCCTTCGGCATGAGCGCTTTGGCATCCATGCCTTCCGGAAGCGTTACCCACGTGAAGAGACCGCCCTGAGGGTATGTAAAGGTGAGGCCGGCAGGGAAATATTGTTTCATGCAGTCGTACATCAGTGTACGGCGTTTGCCGTAGACATCACAGAGTTTGGCAATATGTTTGTCGATATCGAACATATCGAGGAAGAACGAAACCTGGCGCTGCGTAAAGGACGAGACCTGCAGGTCCGATGCCTGTTTGTACTTGACGGCCTTGTCGATAATGGCCGGATCGGCGACCATCCAGGCCACGCGCAGACCGGGCATCATGATCTTCGAGAAGGAGCCGAGGAAGACGACCTGGCCTTTCTTGTCCAGGGATTTGAGGGACGGCAGCTTTTCGATGTCGTAGCGGAGTTCGCCGTACGGGTCGTCTTCGATGACGGGGAAATCGTATTTTTCGAGGACTTCCATGAAAGCTTTGCGCCGTTCGAGGGGCCAGGTGATGCCCGTCGGGTTCTGGAATTCCGGGATGACATAAGCCAGTTTGATCTTATCGCCGTATTTTTGACAAATCTTTTCGAATTCTTCCGGGATGACGCCCTTTTCGTCCGTCGGCATTTCCACGAACTGCGGGCTGCAGAGCTTAAAGGCGTTGATGGCGCCGAGGTAGGTCGGGCTTTCGACGAGGATGATGTCGCCGGGATTGACGAAGAGATACGGCAGGTACGAAAGGCCCTGCTGGGAACCGGAGGTGATGAAGACTTCGTCTTCCGTACAGTCGACGAAGAAGGATTTCTTCATCCGTTCACAGATGTGCTTGCGCAGGGGCAGATAGCCTTCGGTCGTACCGTACTGGACGGCGGCGCGCCCTTCCTTATCGATGACGGCATTCGTCGCCTGCCGCAGTTCTTCCATCGGGAAGAGTTCCGGTGCCGGCAGGCCGCCGGCGAAGGAAATAATTTCGGGCTTCGTCGTCAGTTTCAAGAGTTCACGGATCTCAGAGGCTTTCAAATTCATAGCTACGTCAGAAAATTGCATATCAATCACTCCTTCAAGTTATATGAATCACGCGTTTATCTATGTCTACATAGTATCATCAAAATTACTTTTATGCAATTAAACGTTTGCGTTATCATTATGTTACATTTCGTACAAGCTTATAAATCAAATGTAAATAACGAGAATGACTGATAATGATAAATATCCAACTTAAAAAAAATTAAAGAATGACTGTAAAAATTTTTTAAAAAAATTTGCAAAAGAAAAGACGCCCTCACGAGAGAGCGCCTTGTTTCCTTAAAATTTAATTATTTACCGATTTTTTCTTTCAAAACTTCAGCCAAACGTTTAATGCCTTCGACGATGCGGTCTTCCGGCATGTTGGAATAGTTCAGGCGGAAGTGGTTGGCATGGCCGCCGTTCGGGTAGAAAGCACCGCCCGGTACGTAAGCGACTTTCTTTTCGATGACTTCCGGCATCATTGCCTTGGCATCGAGGCCTTCCGGCAAGGTAACCCACGTGAACAGGCCGCCTTCCGGATAGGTGAAGGAAACGCCTTCAGGGAAGTATTTCTTCATGGAATCGTACATGAGGGTACGACGTTTGCCATAGAGGGCGCGGATCTGTTTGACATGGGCGTCGAGGTCGTACATGTCGATGTAGTACGAAGCCTGGCGCTGTGCGAAGGACGACGTCTGTAAGTCGACGGTCTGTTTGAGCATGACAGCCTTTTCCAGGATATCATGAGCGGCGACCATCCAGCCGATACGCAGGCCCGGCATAAAGATTTTGGAGAAGGAGCCGAGGAAGATGACGTTGCCCTGAGTATCCATGGATTTCAAAGTCGGCATCGATTCGCCTTCATAACGGAGTTCGCCATACGGGTCGTCTTCAATGATGGGGATGTCGTGTTTGTTCATGATGTCCATGATGGCTTTGCGGCGTTCCAGGGGCCAGGTGATACCCGTCGGGTTCTGAAATTCCGGGATGACGTACATCAGGCGGACGCGGTCCCCGTATTTTTCGATAGCTGCTTCCAAGGCTTCGGGAACCATGCCCTTGTCGTCCGTTTCGACTTCGACGAAATTCGGGAAGTTGACAGCGAAAGCCGTCGTAGCGCCCATGTAGGTCGGGCTTTCGACGAGGACAATGTCGCCTTCGTTGAGGAAGAGCTGGCCCAAGAGGGACAGGCCCTGCTGGGAACCGGCGGTGATGATGATATCTTCATAAGTGCAGTCCGTATGGAAAGAGGTTTTCATGCGTTTGGCAATCTGTTTACGCAAGGGCACATAACCTTCCGTCGTGCTGTACTGCACGGCCTGACGACCTTCTTTTTTCAAGATTTCCACGTCGACCTTCATCATTTCGTCAATCGGGAAAAGTTCCGGTGCAGGAAGGCCACCGGCGAAGGAAATAATTTCCGGATTTTCTGTTACTTTCAAAATTTCACGGATATCCGATGCGTGTAAACTCTTTGCTTCTTCAGAAAACTTTACCATAAAACTTCACTCCAATCTATTCTCTTTCTTTTATGGCTTTAGCTACGGCAGGCAAATGTGCGTCGTAACGATACTTATTATACCACGATATGGGCTATTAATCTACAAATTTTACGGAAAATGCCAAAAATTTCAAACTAATTAAATCAATAGTCAGCCCTGCCTTTCTTTTAATGTTAGGGCCTGACGGTCGGAGAAAAGCCGTTCGTCGTAGGTCGTTCATCGTTCATCGAGTTTAGGGCCTGACGGCCCGCCGGCCGCCTCCGTAGGGGACGCCCAAAGCCTTTCTGGTCCGTAAGGCGCCGACCAACGGAAGGCGCAAGACGGTTGCCAGAACGGACAGCCGTAGCGGGCGTCCCGCGTGAATCCTGTGTACATCCCCAATGACATACGCGGCAATAAACTCAGAATAACGACATCGCCTCGAGTGACCCTCGGCTCGCGAAAAAATAGTGGCTCGTTGTTCGTGGTTCGTGGCTCGTAAAAGCCTGACATTATACTCGGATAGGTTGTGGTCGCATCTCGCAACGGGCCGCACAAGGCTCTCTTTATAGGGGAGCTGGCCGCCAAAGGCGGTCTGAGAGGTTAAAGGTCGACCCCTACGCACAGGGCCGCTGGCCGTGTATTTATTTTGCAACCTGTATTCTCTTTCATCAAATAATTAGACCGCAAAAAAATAAGCCGTCACAGGAAGCAAAAATCACTTCCTGTGACGGCTTATTTTTACGGTTGTGGATAATTTCCTGGCAAGCTGGCTAGAAAATCGCACATATCCTGACGGGCTCGCCACGTGCGAGCCCCTACAGTATACGACCACAAACTCCGTACTACAAATTATCTTTGAAAGAACTGGCGCACTGCGGCTTCGTCTTTTTTCATCTGGGCGACGAGGTCGTCGGCAGTGGCGAAGGTTTTTTCGCCGCGGAGGCGCTTGCGGAAGCGCAGGCTCACTTCTTTGCCGTAGAGGTCAGCGTCCCAGTCGAGGACGTGAGTCTCGATGCGGCGGTACTGGTTCTCGAAGGTCGGGTTGTCGCCGATGTTGGTCATGGCCGGATGGCCCTTGCCGTCCCACCACAGTTCGGTGATGTAGACGCCGTCTGGTGGGATGGCCATGTTGATGGGGATGAGCATGTTGGCCGTAGCGAAACCGATGGTCCTCCCCCGCCGGTCGCCGGGCACGATGGTGCCGGTCAGGGCAAAGGGACGGCCCAGGAGATTCTCGGCCGTTTCCATGTGGCCCATCTGGATGAGACGGCGGATGACGGTGCTGCTGATCGGTGTCGTCCGGCCCGGCCGTTCGAGGAGGGTCAGGGCGACAACGGGGATGCCGTACTGGCTCATGAAGAATTTCATGGTCTCCGTATTGCCTGCCGCCTTGGCACCATAGGTAAAGTTCGAGCCGACGACGATGGCCGACGGATGGATGTAGGTCAGGAGGTTCTGGCAGAACTCTTCCGGCGATTCCTGCAAGAGGGTCTGGCTCATGGGCAGGAGGACCAGGCCGTCGATGCCGACGGCTTCGATATATTCCGCTTTCTGGCCGATTGTGGCCAGGCGCAGCGGTTCTTTTTCCGGACACAACACGGACAGCGGATGGGCCGTAAAGGTGACGACCATGGTTTTCACACCGCCGGCAGCGGCCCGTTTGATGGCCGTCTTCATGACCATCTGGTGGCCCCGGTGGACGCCGTCAAAGGTCCCAAGGGCCACGACGGCTCCGGTAAAGCCGGTTATTTCCTGAAAGGAGTGGAATATTTCCATCGTTAGTTACCTCACAATCCCTCTGCGAACATCTTATGAGGCCGCAGGATATGGTGTTCCCCGTCGTAGTGGGCAATGCCCATGAGCCGCTGGTCCGGTCCGTACACGCGGATGACGTCGCCATCGGCCAGGTACGGCCCGGCGAAGGGCACGGGACGGCCCTGGAGCAGGAAGGCACACTGTTTGGCGGAGCAATTCGCCTTTTTAAGGTCCTGGATAGCCATATCGGCCGGCCGGACATAGGCCATGGGATCCCGTTCCAGCTCTTCCAGCGTCGCCGCGTCGTCGATGGTGAACAGCCCGGCCCGGGTGCGGACCAGATAGGTCATGCAGGCGCAGGTCCCCAGGACCTGACCCAGGTCGCGGATGAGGGAACGCACGTAGGTCCCTTTGGAACAGGTCACGGCAAAGGTGCCGCGCCGGCCGTCAAAGGACAGCAGGCGCAGGTCGTGGATGGTCACGTGGCGCACGGGCAGGGTGAAATCGACGTCCTGCCGGGCCAGTTTATAGGCCTTGACGCCGTTGACGTTGATGGCGGAATATTTGGACGGTGCCTGTTCGATGTCGCCCACAAAGGACGCCAGGGCGCGGCGCACGTCGTCAGCCGACAGATCCGGTACGGCCGCCGTTTCGACGACGGTCCCCGTACTGTCTTCCGTATCCGTCGCCAACCCTAAGGCGAATTCGGCATGGTATGATTTGACGTCGCTGTCACCGTATTCGATGAGGCGCGTCGCCTGACCGGCATAGACCGGCAGGACACCGGCCGCCAAAGGGTCCAGGGTGCCGGCGTGGCCCATCTTCTTCATGCCATAGATACGGCGCAGGCAGCCGATGACGTCGTGACTGGACATGCCCGTCGGTTTCAGTACATTGATGATTCCGTGTATCATAGGCGCTTTTCGATTTCCTTTACGATGAGTTTCTTCGCTTCATCCAAAGGCTTATCCAAGGTGCAGCCGGCTGCGCGGACGTGGCCGCCGCCACCGAAGACAGCGGCTACGGCGTTGACGTCCATGCCCTTCGAGCGCAGGCTGACCCGCGTTTCCTTATCGCTGACGTATTTGACCGTAAAAGCCACTTCCGACCCTTTGACGTTGCGGGCGTAATCCATGTACATCCCCGTGTGTTCGCCAGTGATCTTGAGGACTTCCGGCGTGTAGGACAGGCAGGAAATGCGGCCGTCATCAAAGAGCTCCAGGTGTTCCAGCACCTTGGACAGGGCCTTCAGTTTTTCCAGGGACCGGGCGTCGAGGTGTTCCGAAATGAAATCGGGCCGGGCGCCGTGGTCGACGAGGAGGGCTGCCATGCGCAGCGTATGGCCTGTCGTGTTGTTGAACTTGAAGAAGCCGCAGTCCGTGGCGATAGCCGTATAGAGGGCATCGGCCATGGCCGTGTTCCAGTCCCGCTGCCAGAGGTCGAAGAGATAGGTCAGGATTTCGCCTGTCGCCGCGCAGTCGGGCCGGACGTATTCCCACTGGGCGAAATGCTCGTTGGAAATATGGTGGTCGATGTTGAGGACCTTGCCGCGGACCAGCTTTTCAGCCTGGCCGATGCGGCCGAGGCCCGTCGCATCGAGGACGACGGTCAGCCAGGAATCATCCGTTTCGACCTGCTCCGGCTTGTTGATGTACTGCAGGCCGTCGAGGAAGTCATAGCGGTCGTCGATATCGTCGTCGATGACCATGACGGCCTTCTTCCCCTGCAGCTGCAGCCAGTGCCACAAGGCCAGGAGGCTGCCGATGGCGTCGCCATCGGGACTGACATGGGCTGTCAGCAGGATCTTATCGTAATGGCGCAGTAAGGTATAGATTTCCTGAGCCGAACAATTCATGGGTATCAGTCCTTCTTTTCAATGTCGCGAAGAATCTTATCGATCTTCATCCCGTAATCGAGGGATGTATCTTCTTTAAACACAATGGTCGGCGAATAGCGGATACCCAGGCGCTTGCCGACTTCCGTGCGGATATAGCCGGTCGCGCTCTTCAGGGCTTTCAGCGTTTCCTGCTTGGCTTCGTCGCTGCCGAAGAGGCTGACGTAGACTGTCGCATCGCGCAGGTCGCCGGTGATGCGGGCATCGGTGACGGTGACGAAACCGATGCGCGGATCTTTCAGTTCATTCAGGAGCATCTTCGATACTTCCTGTTTGATAAATTCCTGTATCTTGCGTACTCGTAATTCTCCCATAGTACGTACCTCCCTTTATTCGGGTTCGACTTCGACCATTTCGTAGGCTTCGATTTCGTCGCCTTCCTTGATGTCGCGGTATTTTTCCAGGGTAATGCCGCATTCGTAGCCGGCTGCGACTTCCTTGACATCATCTTTAAAACGGCGCAGGCCGTCGATTTCACCTTCGTGGACGACGATGCCGTTGCGGATGAGGCGGATCTTGGACGTGCTGGTGATCTTGCCTTCCTTGACATAGGAACCGCCGACGATGACTTTCGGCGTCGTAATGACTTTACGGACTTCGGCACGGCCGATGATCTTTTCTTCGTATTTCTTTTCCAGCATCCCTTTGATAGCCGCTTCGACGTCGTTGATGGCGTCGTAAATGACGCGGTACATGCGCATGTCGACTTTTTCATGTTCTGCCATCTTGCGGGCTGCCGCATCGGGGCGGACGTTGAAGCCGATGATCAGGGCGTTCGATGCCGAAGCCAGCATGATATCCGATTCGTTAATGGCGCCGACGCCGGCATGGACGATGGAGATGCGGACTTCGTCGCTCTTGATGCCCATGAGGGACTGGCTCAGGGCTTCGACGGAACCCTGGACGTCGCCTTTGATGATGAGGGGCAGTTCCTTCAATTCGCCCTGCTGGATCTGGTTGAACAGGTCATCCAGGGTGACTTTGGCATTGACGTGGAGTTCGGACGAACGTTTCTTTTCCAAGCGTTTTTCAGCAACGGAACGGGCCGTCTTTTCGTCGGTGACGTTAAGGATATCGCCGGCTTCCGGTACGTCGTTGAGGCCGAGGATTTCGACCGGAATGGACGGTTCCGCTTTCTTGACGCGTTCGCCCCGTTCGTTGTTCATGGCGCGGACCTTGCCGAAGCAGGTGCCGACGATGATCGTATCGCCGACGCGGAGGGTCCCTTTCTGGATGAGGACGGAAGCGACCGGGCCGCGTCCTTTATCCAGCTTGGCTTCGATGACGACACCCTGAGCCGGACGGTTCGGGTTGGCCTTGAGGTCCTGTACTTCTGCCAGGACGAGGATATTTTCCAAGAGGTCGTCGAGGCCGATTTTCTTATGTGCCGAAACGGGGACCATGATGGTGTCGCCGCCCCAGTCTTCACTGACCAGGCCGTATTCCGTCAGCTGCTGCATGACGTGTTCCGGATTGGCGCTTTCCTTATCGATCTTGTTGATAGCGACGATGATGGGGACGCCAGCCGATTTGGCATGGTTGATGGATTCGACAGTCTGCGGCATGACACCGTCGTCAGCTGCGACGACGAGGACGGCGATATCCGTAACCTGGGCGCCGCGGGCACGCATGGCCGTGAAAGCTTCGTGGCCCGGCGTATCCATGAAGGTGATTTTCTTGCCCTGGTAGCGGACCTGATAAGCCCCGATGTGCTGGGTAATGCCGCCGGCTTCGTGGCTGGTGACATTGGTCTGACGGATGGCGTCGAGGAGGCTCGTCTTGCCGTGGTCGACGTGGCCCATGATGGTGACGACAGGCGGACGGGTCTTGAGGGTTTCCGGCGGGTCGATGACTTCTTCGATTTCCGTCGGGTCTTCCGGCGGTGCTTCCTTGGTGACGGTGACGCCGAATTCATCGGCAATGAGGGAGGCCGTATCGAAATCCAGTTCCTGGTTGATCGTCGCCATGATGCCGCCCATGAGGAGCTTCTTCATGACTTCGCCGACATCGCGGCCCAGGCGTTCGGCAAAGTCCTTGACGATGATTGTTTCCGGCAGTTCGATAGCCGTCGGATAATTCTTCTTCTTCTTCGGAGCTTCCTGCGCTACCGGTGCCTGATGCTTCTGGTTGCGCTTGTTCTTGTTGTGCTTGCCTTTGTTCAGGACATTGGACAACAGCGTATGGGGACGGTTGCCGCCGTTATTCTTGTTGTTATTGCGGTTATTCTGGCCGCCGCGCTTGTTCTTGTTGCCACTGCGGTTGTCATTGCCGCCCTGAGAATGACCAAAATACTTGGTGCGCTTGTTGTCGCCCTGCTGACCCTGGCTGCTCTGGCCGCCGTTGCTGCCGCCTTTATGGTTCTGCGGACGATTGCCCTGGTTCTGGCCCTGGGTGCTCTTAGCAGCTCGGTTCGGCTGGTTCTGCCCATTGCCCTGGTTCTGGCGTTTCTTGTCATGATTCTGGTTATTCTGTTTCGGCGTATTGCCCTGTTTTTTATTTTTGTTCTGTCGGCTCGTTTCGTTCACTTTTCGGCTAGTTCCTTCCCCTGTCTGTTTATTTTCCTGTTTATGTCCACGCTGTGCTTCCCCTTTGGCACCCTTCTTGAAGGATGCATCGAGGATGGACTTCATATTGGCGTCAATACCGGTGAAATTACCGGCTTTGATGTGATGATCTGCCAGCGTCTTGATTACTGTCTTTGCGGGAACGCCGTATTCTTTTGCGGCTTCGTATACTCGTTTCGTCATCTAGTTACCCCCTTCTATTCATCACGCTTCACTTTCTCTATGGCCCCGGCGAAGCCTTTGTCATCAATGAGGATGATGACGCTCTGGGCTTTGCCGACGGCACTGCCTAATTCATCTTTCGTATATGTATCAACGACGGTGATCCCTTTCCGCTCCGCCAGGCGGCGATACTTTTCGACGTTATCGCTGCCGCCGTCGGAGGCCAGGAATAAGAGCGGGACGCGCCGGCGCTTCAATGTTTTCTGTGCGGCTCCATCACCGCAGACGGTCTTGCCAGCCCGGCAGGCAAGGCCGAGGAGATTCAGGACCTTGTCGCTCACAGCAGTTCCTTTCTCAGCTGTTCATAGATTTCGCTGGACACTTTGGTCTTCAGGGACCGTTCCAGGCGATGTTCCTTGTAGGCTTTTTCCAGGCATTCGCTGTTCGGGCAGAGATAGACGCCGCGGCCGGACTTCTTGCCGGTCTTGTCGATCTCGACAGCGCCTTCCGGCGTGCGGACGACGCGGATCATTTCCTTCTTGCTCTTCTGTTCCTGACAGCCGGCACAGACGCGCATGGGAGTCTTTCGGGTCTTCATGGCTCATTCTCCTTCCGTATCGGCTGTACCTTCGTCAGCTGCCGGCATGGCCAGGTCGCTGAGGATGTCGATGTCATCGGCCGGTTCACTGTCCTGCGGAGCTTCTGCCTGGGCAGCCAGTTCGGCAGCCTGGCTTTCGCTCTTGATGTCGATCTTCCAGTTGGTCAGTTTCGCAGCCAGGCGGGCGTTCTGGCCGGCCTTGCCGATGGCCAGGGACAGCTGGTAATCCGGTACGACGACGCTCGACGATTTTTCGTCTTCATCGACCGTGACCGAAATGACCTGAGCCGGGCTGAGGGCGTTGGCGATGTAGACCGCCGGGTCTTCATCCCATTTGACGATGTCGATCTTTTCATTCTGCAATTCCGAGACGATGTTCTGGACGCGCGAGCCTTTCGGGCCGACGCAGGCACCGACGGAATCGACATTGGCATCGCGGGAATAGACGGCGATCTTGGAACGGCGGCCCGGTTCGCGGGCGACGGACTTCAGTTCGACGACGCCTTCGTAGATTTCCGGTACTTCCAGTTCAAAGAGGCGCTTCAAGAGGCCCGGATGGGTCCGGGATACAAGAATCTGGGCGCCTTTCGTCGTCTTGCGGACTTCGACGACATAGCACTTGATGCGCTGGCCGACGCTGTACGTTTCCGTCGGGATCTGTTCCGATGCCGGCAGGATGGCTTCGGCCTTGCCCAGGTCGACGTAGACGTTGCGGTTCTCGATGCGCTGGATGATACCCGTGATGATGTCGTCCGTGCGGTCCGAGAATTCATCATAGACGATGTTGCGTTCCGCTTCGCGCAGGCGCTGAATCATGACCTGTTTGGCAGCCTGGGCGGCGATGCGGCCGAAATTGTCCGGCGTGACATCGACGTTGACGATATCGCCGACTTCGTAATTGACATCAATGAGGCGGGCCTTATCGAGAGAGATTTCCGTATGCGGGTCTTCGACTTCATCGACGACGGTCTTGGCAGCCTTGATGGCATAGTCGCCCGTCGAGCGGTTCAGTTCGACTTCGGCTGTCGGGTTGGCATCGGGTTCCTTCTTGTAGGCCGTGATCAGGACGGCTTCCAGGGAATCACAGATGACATCCGCAGATACGCCTTTCTCTTTAGATAAGTAAGCAATAGCATTGAGCAATTCTTTATTCACGTTAATAACCTCCACTAAAAATCAATATGCAAACGGACTTGCGATATTTCTTTCATGTCTATCTTATCTTCACGGTCATCGACCTGGACGATGAGATGTCCGTCATCAGTCTTTTTGACAAGGTCTGCCGTCAGGTCCTTGACGCCGTTGCGGGCCTTAAAGAAATGGATATCGACGGACCGGCCAGCGTAGCGGACGAAGTCCTTATCCTTCTTGAGGATGCGGTCCAGTCCCGGCGACGATACTTCCAGGAGATAGTTGTCGCTGATCGGGTCTTTTTCATCGAGTACCTTGCTCAGCTTCTCGCTGACAGCCTGGCAGTCTTCCAGGTCGACACCACCTTCTTTATCAATGAATACGCGCAGGTACCAGTTCCGTTCGCGCACGTATTCGACGTCGACCAGCTCCAGGTCAGTCCCTTCGATAATCTGTTCTACTTCCTTGGCAATCAAATCTTCAATGTGTTCACGTCTCATCGTATTCACCAGCTTATCTTCAAAATTTCCTACAGGTAAAAGTTAAGAGTGGGCTTTCACCCACTCTTCGCATCTAAACATCTAAATTACTTTTAGTATACCACTGTCTGCTCATTCTGACAACGATTTGTCCCGATCAGCGGCGATTTCGTCGAGGACGGGCAGGAGCCGTTTCTGCAAGGCTTTCTCCAGCTCTTTCAGGGATGACGTATCGAAGTCATGGACCAGGTTGGGGAAGTTCTGCACGCGCCGTTCGGCAAAGAAGTCATCGCGCAGGAGATTGTACATCAGCGACAGGCCGCTGCGCGTCGCCGCGTCATAGTAGGCCAGGATCATATAGGAGCCATTAATGATGCGCACAGCATCATTAGGCTTGACGATCCGCCGGAAGCCCTGATGCTGCTCCGGCAGGAACGCATCCCATTGGACGCCGGGAACGCCCTTGTTCTGGAGGATGACGCTGAAGTTACGACTCCGTTCGACATAATCGTCGTAAATGATCCGGGCCAGCCGTTCTTCGACCATGGACCGGAAGAGCTCGAAGGAATCGGTGATGAATTCGATGAGGGCGAATTCCAGCATGCCGATGTCCGTCCGGATAGAGAATTCTTCCGATTCGGGATTGAAGATAGCCCGCACGGTCCAGCCGTTCTCCTTGTTCTCATATGTGAACAGGCGATACTCGACGGGCTTGCCGTCTTTCTCAATCATGCGATATTCTTCCAATAACTGAAAATCTCCCACTGAAAGTGGGAGAACAGTCGTGATATTCCATTGTTTGAGTGTTTCAATCAATGTAGCATCCATAGTAAAAATGGTGCGGTTGGCGGGAGTTGAACCCGCACGATCGAAGATCACTGCCGCCTGAAGACAGCGCGTCTGCCATTCCGCCACAACCGCATAACTCAGAAATCGTAAAGCTGTTTGTAATGCTTTTCGTTCAGCAAGACTATTTTAACATATTCTCGCGTTTCTGAAAAGGGGATTTTTTCAATTTCTTGAAAATTTTTCGTCCAGCCATATTTCCGGATCCACGAGTCGACATGTCCCCGGCCGGCATTATACGCAGCCAAGGCCAGCACTTGATTCCCGTCGTATTCCTTCAATAAGTAGGCCAGATACCAGGTTCCCAACCTGATGTTTGTACGGACGTCGCTGAGTTTTTCAGGCGTATAATCGGTCATCCCCATTTCATCGGCAATCCATTGTGCCGTGTCGGGCATGATCTGCATGAGGCCATGGGCACCAGGCTGAGAAGCAGCCCGTTCGTCAAACTTGCTTTCCACTAAGATGACGGAGGCTACCAGGGCGGGATCGACTTTGTCTTCATACGCATACTGCCGGACCAGGTAATCATACTGGAGGGGGTATACGAACTTCCGCATGACATCATCTTTCCAAGAATAAAAGTACGATGCGGACAGACATATCAATAATGCCGCTATGATGATTTTCCCTTTGGTGCTTGCTCTTTTTCTCAACGTCTTCTCCCTACCCTTTGATGCGGTCCATCAAGGCCTGCCATGCGACGAACACCTGTTTCTGCGTCTCTTCCGGAGAGCCGGTATTGTCAATGATGACCTGTGCTAAAGACCGTTTTTCGTCGATAGGAAGCTGTGCATGAATCCGTGCCAGTGCTTCACTTTCGGAATAGCCGTTCCGCTTCATCAGCCGTGTAAGCTGCGTTACCGGATCGACGTACACCAGCCACGTTTCGTCAACGTACGAATCGTATTTTACCTCATAAAGCAGGGGCATGTCAAGGAAAATGACCGATTTTTTTTGATTTTCTTCAATTTTTTTGATTTCCTCGTCGATACCGGCATGGATGAGGGGGAAAAGAATGGCTTCAAGCTGCGCTTTCTTCGCCTTATCGCCAAAGACGACGCTGCCGATGTAGGCCCGGTCCATGGATTCGTCGGCTAAGAGCGTCTTCGGCCCAAAAGCCGCAGCGACGGCCGCAAGTCCTTCTGAACCGGGTTCGACGACGTCGTGGGCAATGACGTCGCAGTCGACGATACCTGCCCCCAATTCGCGCAGCATGGTGACGACAGTACTTTTGCCGGAGGCAATGCCGCCGGTCAAGCCAATATGTAACATAAGAATCGCTCCTTCCGAAAATATCTATTTCTTCCATTATAACGGCTGATACCGGGTCTGTCCATGACACGATGAGAAGAATTGTCACAACTTCTGCGCCGTTTCGTAGAAAATCCGTAAAATCGTCAAGCCATTTAGGATTTATTTATATTTCTCCTGTATACTATAGATAAAGATATACATAGGAGGTAAGTTATGACTGACGCACTTCGCCGCCACCGGCGCTTTCTGATGGGCCTGTTCATCGCCGCTGCGGCCTTTTTGTACCTGGCCCACATCGGGTCGTATCATCTCATCGACCTCGACGAAGGACGCTATCACCGGGTCGCCATGGAAATGGTCCTGTCCGGCGACTACATCACGCCCCACTTCGATTACATGCCCTATTTCGAGAAGCCTATTTTCCAATACTGGGTCACGGCCCTGTCCATGGAGCTCTTTGGCATCCGTGAATTCACGGGCCGCATCCTGCCGGCCCTGACGGGCCTTGGTAACGTCTTCCTGGCCTTCTGGCTGGCCAAGACCATGTACAACCAGCGCACAGGGCTCCTGGCTGCCGTCATCGTGGCTACGTCGGCACTGCAGCTCATCGTCGCCTCTATCGGCGTCATGGACATGGCCCTGACCTTTTTCATCGATGCCTGCCTGGTCTCGTTCTACGTCTTTGAACGGACGGAAAACAAGAAATACCTGCTCGTCTTCTACGCTGCCATGGGTTTCGGCATGCTCACGAAAGGCCTCATCGCCATCGTCTTCCCCTTTGGCATCCTCTTCTGGTATGCCCTGCTGAGCAAGCGGCCGCGCCTCTTCCTCAAACTCTTCTACCTGCCGGGCATCATCCTCTTCCTGGTCATCGCCGTGCCCTGGTACTACCTGGTCTGCCAGAAGAATCCGGACTTCTTCTATTTCTTCTTCATCCGCGAACACTTTCTGCGCTTCGCCACCAAGATGCACGAACGCTTCCATCCCTGGTACTACTTCGTCCCGGTCCTCATCGCCGGCCTCATGCCCTGGACGGGCTTCGTGGCGACGTTCTTCAGCAAAGACGGGATTTTCCGCAAGCCCGGTTCCCTGCGGCATAAGAGGGACCTGCTGCTGCTCGCCCTCTGGGCCGGCCTGATTTACGTCTTCTACAGTATTTCCGACTCGAAACTGCCGACGTACATCCTGCCCTGCTGGCTGCCCTTGTCGGTCCTCCTGGCCGCGTCCATCGAACGGTGCCGTCAGGAAGGGCGCTGGCTCGGCCACAGTTTTCTCATAAATGCCATCCTCTGCCTGCTGTTCACGGCAGCGGGCATCGCCTACCTCATGCACACCGATTTCCTGACCGTCGCCGACTTCCTGACCCACGGCGGCCTGCTCATCGCCTCGCTCTTCGTCGGCACCCTGGCAGCGGCCTGGGTCTGGCATCGCAAGAAGGACTTCCTCTCGGTCCTGGTCATCCTCAGCTGCATGGCCTATGGCTTCGGCCTCGGCGCCCATCAGATCCAGGGCCAGATTCACGACCATCAGACGGCCTATACAGTCAGCCAGGACATCCGGTCCCTGAACGTCCCGGACAGCACGCCGATCATCATGTATGGCTCGTTCATGCCAGGCCTGGTCTACTATCTGGATCGTCCCATCGCCGCCGGCAACTTCATGGGCGAGCTGGAATTCGGCATCCATCATACGGACCAGACGAACATGTACTACGGCAGCCAGGACTTGTATGACCTCTGGAACAGCGACCAGCCGGCTATCGTCGTCGTCCAGCCGAAATACCGCGACGAAGCCCTGCGCGTTTTGGGAACGGTTCCGGCCCAGCGCCTCGATGTCGAAGACTATACCGTCCTCCTGAACCGGGCCGCCGCCGGAGGTGACAAACGATGAAGCAAATCGACATCCTCGTCCCCTGTTATAACGAAGAAGCCGTCCTGCCCCAGTTCTATCAGCGGACGTGCGCCGTCATCGACGCCCTGCCAGACTACGCCTTTACCTTCATCTTCGTCAACGACGGCAGCCGCGACCAGACCCTGCCCATCCTGCGCCAGCTCCACGAAAAAGATAAGCGCGTGGCCTACGTATCCCTGTCGCGCAACTTCGGCAAGGAAGCAGCCATGCTGGCCGGCATGGACTACGCCGAAGGCGACGCCCTGGTCATCATGGACGCCGACCTCCAGGACCCGCCGGAACTCCTGCCGGACATGATCGCCTGGTGGGAAAAAGGCTACCGCGACGTCTCGGCCCGCCGCCGGCGCCGCGAAGGGGAAACGTTTTTCAAGAAGTGGTCGAGCCATGTCTATTACCGCCTGCTCAAGAAATTGTCCCCCGTCCCGGTCCAGGAAGACGTCGGCGACTTCCGCCTGCTCGACAGGCGCTGCGTCAAGGCCCTGCGCAGCCTGCGCGAATGTCAGCGCTATACCAAGGGCCTGTTCAGCTGGATTGGCTTCGAGAAGAAAGAAATCCTCTTTGACCGGCCGCCCCGGGCTGCGGGCAAGACCAAGTGGAACTACTGGAAGCTCTTCAACCTGGCCATCGACGGCATTACCAGCTTCACGACGGCGCCTTTGCGCATCGCCGCCTTTACCGGCTGTTTCCTGGCCATCGTCGCCGCCATCTATCTCGTCTTCATCGTCCTGCGCACCCTACTCTTCGGCGAAGACGTCCCAGGCTATCCGTCCCTCATCTCCCTCATCCTCTTCATCGGCGGCGTCCAGTTCACCTTCATGGGCATCCTCGGCGAATATGTCGGCCGCATCTATAACGAAAGCAAAGGCCGCCCGCCCTACATCGTCGGCAAAAGCACGAAGGAAAAGAAATAAATCAATCAAAAATGACCGCTCCGTCGGCAGACGGATGGCGGTCATTTTTTGTCCCATCACAGCCATTCATCACTGTGGCAGCAGATGGATATGAGGTCCTGCATGGGCTGTGTCAGGTATTTGTTTTTGTGATGTACTAGGCGGAAATGGCGCTTGAATTCAATACCTGGCAAGGGGAGTTCGACGAGGCGGCCCGTTTTGATTTCGTCCTGGACCAGGCGGCGGGACAAGACGGCGAGCCCCAGGTTGGCCATGACGGCTTTCTTGATGGCTTCGGAGTTATTGTAGACGCCGATGATGCGGCAGGTCAGGTGGTGGTCTTCCAGGACGCGCTCAAAGAGGTCCCGCGTGCCGCTTCCCTGTTCGCGGACGAAGACGGGCAGGTCGTCCAGGTCCTGCGGCGCTGTAATGGCCTTACGGCTCCATTCGCTGTTCGGCGAAGCGATGAGGGTCAGATAATCCGTAAGGATGGGCCGGGATACGAGGTATGGCGAATGGACTCGTCCTTCGACAAGGGCCAGGTCCAGTTTATCTTCCATCAGGAGCTGTTCCAGTTCCTCCGTATTGTGGATAGCCGACAGGATGTCCCATTCAGGATGTATCTGACGGCAATGCGTCAGGAGTTCGACCAGGAAGATGTCGCCAATGGTGATGCTGACGCCCAGGCGGATTGGCAGCTGATGCTGCATGGCCGTCAGGCTGTCTTCAGCCTGCTGGCAGAGCGATAAAATCTGATAGGCATACTGTTTCAAGTTCTCGCCGGCAGCGGTCAGGTAAATATGACGACCCAGGCGTTCGAATAACAATATGCCGTAATGGTTTTCCATTTCATGGATGGCCTGGGTGACTGACGGCTGGCTGATGTGGAGCTGGCGGGCCGCTTCGGTCATGCTCAGCCGCTCGCAGACAGCCAGGAAAATGCGGAAATGGCGCAAGGTCATGGACTTCTCCTCCTCATTTCATAGGTAAATACTTATAGATTATATTATATCCTAGTATTTTACTTATTGAAAGAGGCAGATTATACTGGAGTCATCTCAAATATCAGTATAGGAGTGACTTCATCATGCATTTATCCACTATGATCGACTGGCGCCACGCCCTGCTCGGTGTCGTCCTGACCCTGGCCTGTTCCCTGGCCGGCCAATCCCTGGCAGCCCTGCCGGGCTTTTCCCTCATCGGCCATCTCGTCCTGGCCCTGCTATTGGGCATGGTCATCCAGGTCTGCCGTCCCGTCACCCTGGCAGCCCGGGAAAGTACGGGCTTCATTGCCAACAAATTCCTCCGGGCCGGCATCATCTTCCTGGGGTTCAAGCTGAATCTCATCGTCCTGGTCAGCGCCGGTCTGCAAAGTCTGGAAGCGGCGGTCTTTGTCGTCGCCATCATGATTCCCCTCAATTACGCCGCCGCCCGTGCCCTTCGCGTCGACCACACATTGGCCCTGCTCACGGCCTGTGGCTGCAGCATCTGCGGCGCCGCCGCCGTCATGGGCGTGTCCGGCGCCCTCAAGGCCAAGGCCGACCAGTCCGTCCTGGCCGTCGCCATCGTAGCCATCCTGGGCACGGTCTTTACACTCATCGAAGTCTTCGCCCAGCCCATCCTGGGCTTTACGGACAGCCAGTTCGGCGTCATGGCCGGCCTGAGTCTCCATGAAATCGCCCACGCCGTCGCCGCCGGCGGCAGTGCCGGCCCGGTCGGGACAGACAGCGCCATCATCGCCAAATTATCCCGCGTCCTGCTCCTGGCCCCGGTCGCCATCATCCTGGGCATCGTCGAAGCCTGGCGCCAGCGCCGTCAGTCCCAGGATAGGGATCAGAAATTCAAAGTCCCCATCCCCTGGTTCATGGGCGGCTTCATCGCAGCCAGTGCCATCGGCTCCTATATCCCCGCCATCGGATTGGCCGTCCCCATGCTGGTCAAGATAGCTTACCTCATCCTGGGCATGGCCATGGCCGCCCTGGGCCTGAACGTCAACTTCTCAGTCATCGCCAAAGAAGGCGTCCGCCCCATGGTCAGCGCCATCACCTGCTCCTTCGTCATCCTGGCCCTGTCCTGGTTCATCGTACGCACGTGGTTCTAGGAAGTGCCAAAAGAGGCTGTCGCATGAAGACAGCCTCTTTTTTCTGCAAACTACAAACTCTGTACTATAAACGATTATTTTCCCGTATACGTCCTGCGGGCGGCGACGACTTGGCGGATGTGGTCGGCTACGGTCGTACAGCAGCCGCCGACGGCGACGGCACCTGCTTTCATGTAATCCAGGGCATAATCGCCGAAACGGCGGTCCGTCCCGACGCCGTGCCAGGTCTTGGTCTGCGGGTCGTATTCTTCGCCACTGTTCGGGTAGACGATGATCGGAAGGTCCGATGCCCTTTTCAATTCGCCGATGAGGCTGGCAATGTATTCCGGCTTCGTGCAGTTGACACCGATGGCCTGCAGGTGCGGATAGTTACGGGCCAGCTGGCGGGCACAATCGGCCAGGAGCTGGCCTTCGCAGTTGTGGCGGCCGTCGCAGCAGGAAAAGCTGATCCAATAGGGGGCGCCCAGTTCTTCGGCGATCTGCGCTTCGACTTCCGCTTCCATCAGGGACGGTTCCGTTTCAAAGAGCAGGACGTCGGCA
Organism: Megasphaera sp.; assembly: GCF_047831605.1. Taxonomy (NCBI): domain Bacteria; kingdom Bacillati; phylum Bacillota; class Negativicutes; order Veillonellales; family Veillonellaceae; genus Megasphaera; species Megasphaera sp. Next base: position 484,551 of record NZ_CP181255.1, read on the forward strand.
CCGGCCTGCCACAGGAGTTCCGCCCGGCGGCGATGGAAGTCCCGCAGCGTATCGGCACTGACGCCGTAATGGCCCTTATATTCGGACCCATCGGCCAAATAAGCCCCGTACGGGCCGGCACTGGCCAGACAGAGCGGCCAGGACGCGGGCCGTCCACAGTTTGTTGTTCAAATCGGCCCCGAGATTTTCCAAAGCTGTCCCCATGGAGCCGTCGAGGACCAGGATGCCCTCGCGGTCCAAAATCTGTTTCAATGTACTTTTCATTTTCTTTCCCCTTTCACAGGCACCGTCCCATAAGCGACGACAGGCGGATTTTCCCCTCGTTCCTGCGCCGGCAGGAAACGGAACCAGAAATCATTGACGGACGATCAATTCCAGCGTCTCCGGTACCTGCGGCAGATGCTGGACGAGGATGGCCAGGCCGCCGAGGATGTAGAGCAGGGCCATGATGGGCACGACCCGTTCCATGACGGCCGAAATGCGCCGCAAGCCGCCGAAGATGGTGACGAAACAGGTGAGGCCCAGAAAAGCGGCTGACCAGAGCGGGTCGATGCCGAAGGCTTCCCGCAGGGCGCCTACGACGGATTCCGTCTGGACGCTGCACGTCCAGGGACCCAGGGTAAAACAGGCAATGGCCAACAGGAAAGCCCCTTTCCGCCAGCCCAGGGCGTTGCGCATGACAAAGGACCGGTCGCACATGTATTCATCCATGGATTCAGAATACTTGACGCGGAAGCGCTGGCCCAAAATGATTTCGCAGGCCTTCGTCGACATGCCGAGACAGCCCGAGACCCACATCCAGAAGACGGCGCCGGGGCCGCCGGAAACGATGGCCGTCGCCACGCCGCCGATATTGCCGACGCCTATCGTATTGGCCATGGCCGTACAAGCTGCGGCGAACCCCGATACCGACCCCTGGCCGCTGCCATGGTGCTGGAACATCTTGCCAAAAGTATTGCGGAAATGAAACCCGATGTGCCGGAAATTATAGTAAAAATGAAAACGGATACTCAAATACAAGCCCATACTGACCAGCACGACAATCATCGGCGTCCCCCACAAAGCATCGGAGACCGCCATCAATCCATTCAAAATCATAGTTTTCCCCCAATCAATACATAGTCTGACTTACTAAGAATGACATAAGCCATGGAAAAAGTCAATGATTCCTTCCATTTGTCACGTACTTTTCGATATGATACAATTTATATAATACAATTAATTTGTTCATATCTTTCATTTTTATTTTGGAAAGGTGGTTTTTCTTTGAAAATTCCAAAAAACAACTTGCAGGCAAGTATTGTCCTGCCCAGTATCTTATTCATTGGGATCGTCATCATAAGCTGTATCTTCTTTCCTGACCGTACAGATGCGGTTTTAAGTAATGTAAAGGAATATATATTCAGTTCATTTAGCTGGGTGTATATTCTTTGCGTCGCCTTCTTTTTCCTCTTCCTGGTCATCTTATGCCTGGGAAAACTCGGTGACATCCGATTGGGAAACGAAGATGAAAAACCAGAATTTTCCTTTTTTTCCTGGCTGTGCATGCTGTTTTCAGCCGGTATGGGCATTGGCCTGATGTTCTTTGGTGTAGCCGAACCGATTTCCCACTTATCGGCCCCCTTGCACGGGTCGGCTTCATCACTGGTCCAAACGAAGGAAGCCATGCTGAACACCCTGTTCCATTGGGGAATCCATGCCTGGGCGATTTACGGTATCATCGGCCTGGCCCTGGCCTATTTCGGATTCCGCTATCAGCTTCCCGTAACCCTGCGTTCCGGTTTTTATCCCCTCCTGAAGCATAGACTGAACGGTTTCTGGGGCAACCTGATCGATATCGTCGCCCTCTGTGCGACGATTTTCGGTCTGACGACGACGCTGGGCTTCGGAGCCATGCAGCTCAACGCCGGCCTGAGTGCTGTCGGCATTTTTTCGACAGCCTCTTTTTCCCACATCGTCCTCTTGATTGTCATCACCGTCGGCCTGGCCATCTTGTCGGCCATTTCCGGCGTAAGTAAGGGGATCCGTTACCTGAGCCAGGGAAATCTGATCCTGGCCATCGCCCTGCTCCTGTTCATCCTCTTCGCCGGCCCGACGGTATATCTCTTGTCGGCCTTCACAGAAAACGTAGGCTACTATCTGACACACATCATCGAACTGTCTTTCCGCACTTTCGCCTACGAAAGCACCAAAGAAGAATGGTTCACGAACTGGACCATCACCTATTGGGCCTGGTGGATTTCCTGGGCGCCCTTCGTCGGTCTCTTCATCGCTAAGATTTCCAAAGGCCGCACGATACGCGAATTTGTCGTCTGCGTCCTCCTGGTCCCTACCCTGTTCAATATCTTCTGGATGACCGTGTTCGGCAACGGGGCCATCTGGGTCGACGGCCAGACCGGTGGCATCCTGACCCAGGCCGCCGCGGAAACGGAAAAGCTCTTATTCCTGTTCCTGGACCAATTCCCCCTGGCCCTGGTCACCTCGCTGATTGCCCTGCTGGTCATCGTCATTTTCTTTATCACTTCGGCTGACTCGGGGATTTTCGTCATCAACAGCATCGCCTCGCAAGGGAAGAATACGTTTCCCAAGTGGCAGACTGTCTTATGGGGAACCCTGCTTGCCCTGCTGTCCATCGCCCTGCTCTATTCCGGCGGCCTCCAAGCCCTGCAGACGATGACCGTCATCATCGCCCTGCCCTTTGCCGTCATCATGATTCTGATGGTGTTCTGCCTGCTCCGGGGCTTGACGATCGATAACGCCTATTTCAGCAGAAAATTGTCAGAAAGTACCGTCTACTGGGATGGCTCCCATTGGCAGGACCGGCTGAAAAAAATCGTATCCGTCGGGACCTTGGACGATTTCCAGCAGTTCCTCAAACAGACTGTCGACCCGGCTTTCCAGGAACTGCGCCAGGAATTTCTGCGGAATGGAATTTCCGTCCACATCCAGGGCAGTGATGATAGTCAGACGGCCTGCCGGGAATTGATTGTCGAAAGCGGGAGCCTCCGCAATTTCATTTATGGCATCCGCTACCGGGCCAATGACGTATCCGATACTGTCGTCGGCTCCCTGTCCTTCCCGACCATTACGGAAGAGGAAAATTATGAACCCATTTGTTATTTTGCCGACGGCCGACGCGGATACAGCATCAAATATATGCAGAAAGATGAATTGATCACCGACGTCCTCCGTCAATATGAACGATATGTCAAGATGCTGGCAGCCGGCAAACACGACTTATACCTGACAGATAAAGTACATCCCGGACAAGGAGGAAAATCATGAACCGCTGGAATAACTTAATCGATTTGAAAGGCGACTCAGCCCCGATGGAAGTCATCAATCAGCGCATCTTATCCGACGCCACCATCGAAGGCACGAACTTGATCGTCTTAGTCATGGCCATCATGATCGCCTGCATCGGCCTGAACTTGAACAGCGTCGCCGTCATCATCGGCGCCATGCTCATTTCCCCGCTGATGGGCGGTATCGTAGCGACGGGCTACGGAATGGCCACATATGACGTCCCTTTTATCCGCAAATCCCTCATCAAATTATCCTTCCAGGTCGGCCTGGCCGTGCTGACCGCTTCGATTTATTTTCTCCTTTCGCCGTTTACCTCGCCGACAGATGAAATCCTGGCCCGGACTACCCCGACAATCTGGGATGTCCTCGTCGCCTTATGCGGCGGGATTGCCGGTGCGGTCGGGAACACGCGGAAAGAAAAGAGCAATGTCATCCCCGGCGTCGCCATCGCCACGGCACTGATGCCGCCCCTCTGTACGGCCGGCTATGGGCTGGCCTCCGGGAACCACACGTTTTTCCTGGGTGCCTTGTACCTGTTCTTCATCAATGCCTTTTTCATTGCCTTGTCTTCGTTCTTGATATTTAAGATTCTGAAAGTCCCGCCTCACGGCAATGTCGCTGAAGCTCATTTTCGCAAACAGCGTCTCATTTTAGTTATCCTCGGCCTATTAATTACGATTCCAAGCATCTATATGGCTCATCTAACGGTAAAAGATGCGCTCCAGGAAGTCCAGGTCAAATCTTTTATAGAAACAAACATGAATTTTGAAAAAACTAGTGTCGTTTCTTACACACTAAAAGATAAGACCTTGACAATTGATCTTGTCGGGGCTGTCCTGACGGAAGAACAAATAGACCAGCTTAAATCGAACATAAATAACTATCCACGTCTTCAAGGCATATCTCTTTCTATTATCCAGGGAAACAGGAATCTGAACACTGAGGAAGTGCAGCGATTAATCAATTCACGTATAGAAAAACAAGGCAAAGCCGAAAAAGAAGCTTCGTACAAGATGCTGACCAGTAAATATTACCCAGCTTACGAACGTGCTGCAGCAGACCAGCAGGTCATCCAGATTCTAAACAGCCAGGCTCCTTTATTATTCCCGGAAATCCAGTCTGTCCGGGGTGGCACGCTAACAGCCTTGCATCGAGATAACGATACGAAAGACGGTACATTTGGCTACGACCGTTTCATGGCCGAAGTTACCGTCAGAACTCCCCTTAGTGCCGATGACGCGCTGCGTCTGCATGATTGGATCAAAGGTCAGGTAAACATGCCTGTCATTCTGAATGTCCAGACCAGCAATGCTCCCAGCGAATACTATGGCAACGGGATTCAATGGTAAAATCAAAACTGCTTTAAGCAGCTGAAAAGTATACCGACCCCCAATGGTTAGACCAAAACTCTAACGATTAGGGGGTCGTTTTGTTATTTATTTAATTTACTCTGGCTTGATAGCAGATGAATCTATCTTTAACTTTTCTGTAATCGCTTGAAAAAACTCAGTACTTCAAAGAGCTATGTGTTTGCCAAAAAAGGAGCGACATCTCTTTTTGCAGCATCAAAATCCAGTTCGGCAAAACTTTTTTTACATATCTTTTGTATCTTGCTACAAATACCATAATGCAACCTGGCGACATTGTATGGATTGTTATTGCATTGGCACATTTCCCAGAGTATGGTATACTATTTTTTAGACAAAAGTCATGTTTGAAGATCCAGGATAAAATTCATATCCCATGAATCAAAAAAGGGAGGAACCTGTCATGGATGTCACTCATCACAAATTATCCTCGCAAGAACTCGCAAACTATCTCCAACGGATCCATCTGGTATCTCCACCGAAGGCAACCGATATAGACGGCTTGAAGGAACTCCAAATCCATCATCTTTTATCCATTCCTTATGAAAATCTGGACCCTATGAATGGCATTTCAACATCCATGGATTCAGAAGACCTCTATAAAAAAATGATTCTTCATCGACGGGGCGGATATTGCTTTGAACTGCAAGGGCTGTTTCTTCTACTGCTCACGACACTTGGCTATCACGTTGAACAGCGGGCAGGCCGTTTTATGGACGAGCCCGGTATTGTCCAGATGCGGCGTCACCGGGTCCTGATAGTTACCATAGACAGTATCCCCTGGCTCACTGATGTTGGCGTCAATAGTGAATCCCCCAGACAACCAATCCGCATTCATGGAAACCGATCTATGGTTTTACCGATGAACCGCAGATCGATGACGATTTTATCATGCCCTCTTTCTATTGTGACCAACATCCCGATTCCCGGTTCAATAAATACATGAAAATCAGCCTGTTTACCCAGGATGCCGATTTGACTATCGTAAAAGATGAAATGAAAGTGTATCGAAATGGCAAAGTAGAAAAGCGTCTTCCCATTTCTGGAAAAGAAGAAGCTGCCCATCTCCTGTCTGACATTTTCCACATCTCAGTTCCCCATAATTATCGTCTTTTACCATAGTTTGACCTGCATGTCCAGCCATTTTTCCGCATCGCCGATGAGATGTTGTTTCCAGGCTTCGCGGATACTGCTGCGTGGGCTGGTCGCTTCGATGCCTTCATAGTCCAGGACGGCCTTCATCAGTTTCCAGGCCAGTTCAAAGGTAAATTCAAAACGCTGGATGGTTGCATCGAGATAGAGGTCGTCTTCGTCCAAAGTCTTGGTCAGGGCAATTTCCAGGCGGTTCAGGGCTTTGTGGTAGTCTTCCCACTTCAGCCGTAATTGTTCTTTCGTCATCATCCATTCTCCTTTGCCGTCGACAGCCCAGAGCAGTTTCCCTTCCCTGTCGATGGCATCTTTCAATTTCTGATTCGGCTGACGCCGGTAATCAATGAGATCAAAAGTAAAGGGCAGCTGGCTCTGGTCGAAATCGAGCTGCAGCGGCGTCACCAGATTTTCCGTACTGGCAATGGCCAAATCCACATCGGAAACAGGCTTATAATCGCCACGAGCCCGCGACCCGAAGAGTTTCACCCAATCGATCCGCTTGCCATAGCGGGATAAAATAGCAAAGATCTGCCGCCACTGTCTGACACTCAATCCGTACATAGTACTCCTCCTTTGGGACGGCTCCTGCTTAACCTCTCCGGCCCTGCGGGCCACCTCCCCTATGAAGGGAGGCTTGGGCGCCCCTATGATTGGCGGGCGGCCGGCGACCTGCGACCTGCGGGCCGCCTTTTAGGCGGCCCCTACGATTGGCACTTCGGGCAGTAGTGGGTGCCGCGGCCGTTCAGTTTGGTGTATTCGATGGTCGTGCCGCAGACGGTGCAGGGCGTGCCTTCGCGGCCGTAGACGCGGAGGTTTTCCTGGTTCTGCCCTTCTTTGCCGTTGCTGCTGATGAAGTTGCGGATTGTCGTGCCGCCGTGTTCCAGGCCTTCCTGGAGGACGGCGACGATGGCTTCATGAAGGCGGGCCGCTTCTTTTTGGGTCACTGTATCGCTGTGGCGCATGGGCCGGATGCCCGCCCGGAACAGGGCTTCGTCGACGTAGATGTTGCCCAAACCGGCCACTTTGGTCTGGTCCAGGAGGAGCATCTTCACCGGCCGGTGGCAGCCCTTGAGGAGGTCATAGAGCCGCTCCGTCGTGAAGTCCGGACTGATGGCGTCCGGTCCCAGGTTGTCGTAACCTTTGACGCCTGTCGCCCCCTCTGACGGCACGAGCCACAGGCAGCCCAGGGTGCGGATATCGCGGTAGAGGAGGCGCCCTTCGCTGAGCGTAAAAATAAGATGAATGGCCCGGCCAGCATACTGGCCGGGCTTTTCTTCATAGAGCAGGCTGCCTGTCATGCGCAGATGGACCAGAAAGGACCAGGGACCGCGGCAGCGGACAAAGAGGTACTTGCCGCGGCGTTCCACGCCTTCCAGGGTCTGGCCGGTCAAGGCGGCTGCAAAACGGTCTGCCGTCGTATTCTTGATGAGCCTGGGCAGGCCTATTTCAACGGCCGTAATGGCCTTTCCCCGGACACGCTCGTCGAGGAAGGCCCGTATCGTTTCTACTTCCGGTAATTCTGGCATGGTCTCACCTACTTCGCTTCTTCCCAGTTGACGCCGCTGTGGATGTCGACGACGAGGGGCACGGATAAATCGACAATGTGTTCCATTGTATCCTTGAGGAGCTGTTCCACTTCGTCCTTTTCCCCGGCCGGGACTTCCAGGACCAGTTCGTCATGGACCTGGACCAGGAGCTGGCTCTTCAGATGGCGTTTTTCCAATTCGTCCTGGACAGCGTTCATGGCCAGCTTGATGATATCGGCGGCGCTGCCCTGGATAGGCGTGTTCATGGCCGTCCGTTCGGCAAAGGACCGGCGCGTGAAGTTCTTGCTGTTGATTTCCGGCAACGCCCGGCGGCGGCCGAACATGGTGACGGCCATGCCCGATTCCTTGGCCGAGGCGATGAGGCCGTTCATGTAGTCGTGGACCGTGTTGTAGCGGGCAAAATACGAATCGATGTATTCCTTGGCTTTTTGGCGGGAAATGGAGATATTCCGGGCCAGGCCGAAGTCGCTGATGCCATAGATGATGCCGAAGTTGACGGCCTTGGCATGGGACCGTTCTTCCGGCGTGACCTCGTCCAGGGGGATGCCGAAGACTTCCGACGCCGTCCGGCGGTGGATGTCCTGGCCCTTCTTGAAGCCGTCGATCATAGTCGGGTCCTGGGACAAGTGAGCCAGGAGGCGCAATTCGATCTGCGAATAGTCGCCAGAGACGATGTAGTCATAGCCTTCGCCGGGCACGAAGAGGGAGCGTATCTTGCGGCCCTGTTCGGTCCGGATGGGGATATTCTGCAGATTCGGGTCGGAACTGCTCAGACGTCCCGTCGACGTGACCATCTGGTTGAAATGGGTATAGATGCGCCCCGTTTCCGGCACGATGAGCGGTTCCAGGCCATCGAGATAAGTGGAAATGAGTTTCTTCAAGGCCCGGAAGTGCAGAATCTTGTCGATCATGGGATGCTTGTCGCGCAGGGCGTCGAGGACGGAACTGTCCGTCGAATAGCCGGTCTTGGTCTTCTTGATGACCGGCAGCTGCAACTTCTCGAAGAGGATGACGCCGAGCTGTTTCGGCGAATTGATGTTGAAGGTCTCGCCGGCGTCGTCGTAAATGGCTTCTTCCAGGGCATCAGCCTGGCGGGACAATTCGCTCTTCATGGTCATGAGGCGGTCCGTATCGACAGTGAAGCCGTTCATTTCCATGACGGCCAGCGTATGGATGAGCGGTTCTTCGATGGTATCGTAGAGCTGTGTCAGGGATGCCTTATCCAATTCAGCTGCCGCTTTGGGCCAGACCTGGAGGGCAAAAGCGGCATCGCAGGCCAGCTTCTGTCCGTCGTCTTCTGTGCCTTCGTCCAGGCTGACGTCGAAGGTTTCGGAAATATACGTCAGGCCATAGGACGTCCGCGTCGGGTCGAGGAGATAGGCTGCCAGGATGATGTCCTTCAAGGGCAGGCGGCCCGGAGCGACGCGGGATACGACCTTGGTCAGGTCCTTGCCGTCATCGGTGACGACGGCTGCCGCTTCGGTCAGGACGGCGAGATAGGCGTCGTAATCGCTTTCGGGAACGACGAAGGCGCCATCATCGACGGCCATGGCCAGGGCCGTCACAGCCGGGATGGGCTGGCTGCCGTCATAGCGGGCGGCGACGGCGACGGTCTTCCCTTTCAGGCTGGCCGCGCCCGGTGCGTCCATGACCTGGACGGCCGCTGCCGGTGCCGCGGCGTCTGCCAGATGAGAGAAGCGGTCGAAGGCGGCAAAGCGTTCCAGAAGATTGCGGAAGCCCAGGCTGCGGAAGAGCTGGGCCACGTCTTCCTGGCGCGGCTGGGGCTGGAACATGTCCATGGTGTAATCGAGGGGCACGTCACAGCGGATAGTGGCCAGGTCCTTGGACAAGACGGCCTTGTCCTTGTTGTCGGCCAGTTTTTCCTGCATCTTCTTGCCCTTCACTTCGTCCAGGTGCTCGTAGACGCCGTGGACGCTGCCGAACTGGCTGATGAGCTTGAGCGCCGTCTTTTCGCCGACGCCGGGGACGCCGGGGATATTATCGGCCGTATCGCCCATGAGGGCCTTCATGTCGATGACCTGGGCCGGCGTATAACCGTATTCGGCTTCCATGACGGCCGGCGTAACGGCCAGCATGTTGGTGATGCCCTTCTTGGTCAGATAGACCGTCACGTCGTCCGTGACCAGCTGCAGGGCGTCGCGGTCACCGGTGACGACAGCGACGGCATAGCCATCGGCTGCCGTGCGGCGGGCCAGGGTGCCGATGATGTCGTCCCCTTCGTAGCCTTCCTGTTCGAGGACGCAGATGCCCAGGCAGGCCAGGACTTCGCGGATCAGGGCGAACTGGGGCCGCAGGTCATCCGGTGTGGGCTTGCGCGTAGCCTTGTAGCCGTCGAACAAGTCGTTGCGGAAGGTGTGCTTGCTCTTGTCGAAGGCGACGGCAACGTACTGCGGGTCCAGTTCTCCGTACAATTTCAATAACATATTCAAAAAACCATAGACGGCATTCGTCGGGTGCCCCTGGGCATCGGTGAGATGCGGGATGGCATAAAATGCCCGATAGAGCAGACTGCTGCCGTCGATGATGACGATATTTTCTTTCATAGAACCTCCCTACGCCCACTCACCGATGCAACAGGGAGCTGACGATGCTGTAGATACAGTAGATGACGAAGATGCCCAAGAGATAGGGCATGGCCATGATGATAAAGCCCAGGGCGCCGATGATGACGGCGACGATGCAGAAGACGATGAAGCCCAGGGCCAGTTTGACACGCCACGAAAGGCCGGACGTGACGATGTGGATGCCATGATGCGCTTCCTGTTCCTGGCGCAGCCGTTCTTCATAGAGGGACTTCTGGTCGTGGACCGTACCATCTTCGTCAATGGTCTGGCCGCGGAAACTGTCCCGTTCGTGATCGGAAAGGATTTTGGGATCTTCTGAATTCATAGACGATTCTCCTTCTGTTAATAGTTACGGCTCTTCATGCGGCGTTCAATGTCGCGCTTGGCTTCTTTTTCAGCCAGGGCCTGCCGCTTGTCGTAGAGTTTCTTCCCTGTTACCAGGGCGACGGTCACTTTGACCTTCCCCTTTTTGAAATAGAGGTTGAGGGGGATGAGGGTATAGCCTTTTTCCTGGATCTTGCCCAGGAGCTTGATGATTTCATATTTATGGAGCAAGAGCTTGCGCGTCCGCAGGGGATCGTGGTTGAAGCGGTTGCCCTGATCATAGGGACTGATGTGCATGCCCAGGAGGAAGACTTCGCCGTTCTCGATGCGGCAGAAGCTGTCCTTCAGATTGACCTTGCCCTGGCGCAGGGACTTGACTTCCGTCCCCGTCAGGGCAATGCCGGCTTCATACGTTTCATGGATAAAATAATCGTGACGGGCCTTGCGGTTGTCCGAAATATATTTCACACCCTTTGTCGGTGACGTTGCCAAAACGAATTCCTCCTATTTCTTCTTCTTTTTGCCGCGGCGGCTCTTGCTGCCCTTGCCCTTGCACGCGGCTTTGCGGCCGGATTTCTTGTCCTTGCGGCCTTTCTTATCTTTCTTGCCCTTCTTGCCGATGGCTCCGGCGAACCAGTTGTGCTTGGTGTCGGTGTCCTTCTTATCGCTGTGTTTCCGTTTATGGCGCCGTTCGGCACTGGCCGCCATGAGCTGCTGCACGTCTTCCAGCGATTCGTAGCGGCCCGGGACGAAGTCGATTTCGCATTTTTCCACATTGACCTGAGCCAGGGTGACTTCCATGGCATCGCCTAAGCGGTAGACCTTGCCGCCGTGCTGGCCGCGCAGGGTGTACGACGCTTCGTCGAATTCGTAGTCGTCGTCAGTGAGCAGGGAAATGTGGACCAGGCCTTCGATGCCGTTTTCCAGGCCCACGAAGAGGCCGAAAGACGTAATGCCCGTAATGTGCGCTTCAAAAGGCTGACCGATGAAGGGCAGCATGTACTGGCACTTCTTGAGGTCGTCTGTTTCCCGTTCGGCTTCGACGGCAATGCGTTCGCGCGAGCTGGCCTGGTCGGCGGCGATGGTATGGTACGACAGGGGCTGCTGCGATTCTTCCTCGGTCAGCTTGCCCCGGCGCTGGTACTGGCGGATCAGACGGTGGACCATGAGATCCGGGTAGCGGCGGATAGGCGACGTGAAATGGGTATAACATTCCGAAGCCAGGCCGAAGTGGCCGGCATTAGTCGTCGAATAGCGGGCCTGCTGCATAGAGCGCAGAGCGATGGTCTGGACGACGGCGGCTTCATCGGTGCCCTTGGTCATTTCCAGGAGCTTCTGGAAGTCTGCCGGCTTGACCGATTCCGTATCGGGCATGGGCAGGTTGAAACTCGACAGGACGGTGCGCATCATATCCAGCCGTTCCGGTTCGGGCAGTTCGTGGATACGGTAGACCGACGGGTTTTCGCTGTCCCGGAGATAGCAGGCTACGGTTTCATTGGCAATGAGCATGCTTTCTTCGACGATCTGTTCGGCAATGGTCCGTTCCCGTTTTTCCAGACGCAGCGGTACGCCGTCCGGATCAAGGATGACTTTGTATTCAGGGAAATCGAAGTCGATGGCCCCGCGGCGGAGGCGCATGTTCTTGAGGATCGTCGACAAGGCCCGCAGTTCGTGGAGCATGGGCATGAAGGGCTGCAAGTCGTCAGGCACGATGCCTTCCAGGAGGGCCTTGCGGATTTCGACGTAGTTGCAGCGCCGTTTGACGCGGATGACGGCCGGGCCGATGTCGGCCTTGAGGACCTTGCCTTCTTCGTCGATTTCCATGACGCAGGTCATGGAGTAACGGTCTTCATTGGCGTTGAGGCTGCAGATGCCGTTGGACAGGACCGTCGGCAGCATGGGGATGACCCGGTCGACAAGGTAGACGCTGGTGCCGCGGTTATATGCTTCCTGGTCGATGGCCGATCCCGGACGGACGTAGTAGCTGACGTCGGCGATGTAGACGCCCAGTCGGAAATGGCCGTTGGGCAGGCGGACGACGTCGATGGCATCGTCCAGGTCCTTGGCATCTTCACTGTCGATGGTGATGAGCTGGCGGTCGCGGTAATCGCGGCGCCCTTCTTCCAAGGTGACCGTCGTGTCGATCTTGGCGGCTTCCTTCTTGACGTCGTCCGGGAAGTCGAAAGGCAGGCCGTGGCGGGCCATGATGACCTTGATATCCAGGTCCTTGTCGCCGTCATAGCCGAGGACTTCCGTCACTTCCCCTTCGGCTTTGCGCCCTTCTTCGGGCCACTTGGTGATCTTGACCAGGACGCGGGCACTGCTGCGGGCGCCGCCGGTCTTGTCGAGGGGCACGTAGACGTCTTCGCGGATGCGTTCGTCGTCCGGCGTGACGAAGGCGCTGTGTTTTTCCAGCTGGAACGTACCGACCAGGGTCTTGTTGGCCCGTTCGACGATGGATACGATTTCCCCTTCCTGTTTATGACGGCCATCGCCGCTGTGCAGGATGCGGACCGTGACCTTATCGTTATTCATGGCCGTATGGCGGTTCTGTTCGGCAATGTATACGTCCTCCGTCAGGTCCTGGCTGAGGACGAACCCGAAGGTCGGCGTATAACCTTTATAAATACCGGTGATTTCCTGGGGCTGTTTGGCCGAGATATACCGGTCTCCTGCGATTCTCATGAGCTTTTCACTCCTCACTAATTCTTCAAATGTGTCAAATACGTCAGCCAGCCGGGCGCCGGTGATGCCGAGCTGTTCGGCACAGTCTTCGACCGTTGCGCCGCCGCTGTCTTCATTACATATACTTATTATATCATGAGCCAGCTGTAAATCCATAGTTCCCCTCCTCAAATCGCCGTTCTGCAAAGGATAAAAAAGGAGCCGCCGCATATGCGACAGCCCCTAAGAATTCATTAAAAAGTATGCATCAGTCTGCCTAACAGCAATGTACAAATGGCAAATGCTATCGACAGGACGATAGTCAGTTTGGAAAGCAGGGCATCCATGCCGCGGGCCCGGCTCCCGAACAAGTCTTCGGCACCGCCGCCGAAACCGGCGCCCATGCCCTGGGTCTTGCTCTTCTGTGCCACGACGACACCGATGATGAGCAGTGCCAAAATGACAACGATGATTTCTAATGCTGTGATCACGTTAATCCTCCTCACACAATGACGCTAACAGTACTATTGTACACTCATTTAGCTTTTCTATCAATAGGTTCTCTGGCTTTCTCATCGGGTTCCGTTTCTTTTTCGGCATTGCGCGTTTCCAGATAATGTTCCAGCTTGCGTTTGACCCGCTGCAGGGCATTGTCGATGGACTTGACGTGCCGGTGCAGCTGACGGGACATCTCGTTGTAGGATTTGCCGTCGAGATAGGCTGTCAGGACCTGCCATTCCAGATCGCTGAGGATCTCATTCATCTTCAGTTCGATATCATTGAATTCTTCGCGGCTGATGACCAGCTCTTCGGGATCGCTGACGCGGATGCCGGACAGGATGTCCTGCAGCGTCCGGTCCGATTCGTCTTCATAGACGGGCTTGTTGAGGGACACATACGAGTTAAGGGGTATGTGTTTCTGCCGCGTCGCCGTCTTGATGGCCGTGATGATCTGCCGGGTAATGCATAACTCGGCAAAGGCCCGGAACGACGACAGCTTGTCGCCGCGGAAATCCCGCGTCGCCTTGTAGAGGCCGATCATGCCTTCCTGGATGATGTCATCCCGGTCGGCGCCGACCAGGAAGTAGGCGCGGGCTTTGGATTTGACGAAGTTGCGATACTTGTTGACGATATAATCGGCCGCTTTGCCATCGCGCTCTTCCTGGGCGATGCGTACGATTTCTTCATCTGTCATGCCTGCAAAGCGGTCATGTTTTTCTTCTGCATTGGACGCTGCCTGCATAATCGTTACCTCGCTTATTTTAAATTATTCGCCTGCCTGCCGCTGCCGCACGACTTCATACATGAGCAGGGCCGCTGCGACGGAGGCGTTGAGGGAGTTGACGTGGCCGAACATGGGGATCTGGACCAGGACGTCGCACGTCTCCTTGACCAGGTGCGAGATGCCCCGGCCTTCACTGCCGATGACCAGGACGACCGGGTCCGTCAGGGAGCTGTGGAAATAGTCCGTCTCGCCGTCCATATCGGCGCCGATGACCCAGAAACCGCGCTTCTTGAGCTGCTTCAGGGTCTGGGCGATGTTGCCGATCTGCACGAGGGGCATGTATTCGACGGCGCCGGCCGACGTCTTGCCGACAGTCTCATTGATGGGCGCCGTCCGCCGCTTGGGCAGGAGGACGGCGTCGACGCCGGCACATTCCGCCGTGCGGATGATGGCCCCCATGTTGTGGACGTCTTCGATGCCGTCGAGGAGGACCAGGAACGGTACCTTCCCCTTTTCATCAGCAGCGATGAGAACGTCTGTCAAATCGGCGTATTCCACGGGCTTGGAAAAGGCGATGACGCCCTGGTGGCGGTTCCCCGGTGCCAGGTGGTTGAGGACCTTCAGGGGCACGTCTTCGACGAGGATTTCCTTCCGGCCTGCCAGGTCGCGGATGCGCTGCAGCGGCTGCGACTCATTGCCGGCAGCGACGTACAGCTTGGTGATGGACCGGCCGGCCTTCAGGGCTTCGGTGACGCTGTTGCGGCCGATGATGATATTTGCCTCACTCATTCCATTCCTCCATGTTTTTCGTTACAATAGGCTTTCGTTTCTTCATAGACCTGGGCCATGACGGCGTCCAGGCGTTCCGTCCGGCCAGCCATGACCAGGTAGCCCACCAGGGCTTCCAGGGCCGTGCTGTCGTGGTACTCGGCGACGGTGGCGCTCTTCGGCGCCAGGGTATAGGCATTGCGGGCCCGCTGGCAGACGGCCTTTTCGTCGTCCGTCAGGCCGTCGTGGATGCGGCGGTAGACATAGGCCTGGGCCTTGGCGGATACGAATTCTGCCGCCAGCGTGTGCAGGACCTGGACGTGGGGGATGCCCGTTTCCACCAGGCGCCGGCGCAGGGTCAGGGCGTAATAGGCGTCACCGACGAAGGCCAGGTTGATCGAATCGAGATGGGCCGCATCCTGGTCGGGCACGTCCAGGCGCTTGCCGTCGGCAAAGGCCTGGTAGGCCCGTTTCTTCAGTGCTTGCAGTTGTTTGAATTTCACTTTTTCCAGCGCGCTCCCTGCGGCGAATCTTCGATAGTGATGCCAAGAGCGGCCAGTTTATCGCGGATGGCGTCGGCCAGGGCGTACTGTTTCTGGGCGCGGCATTCCTGACGGATGTCGAGGATGGCCTGCATGAGGTCGTCGTAGTCCTTGCTGCTGGCGTCTTCCTTCTTGCCGGTCCAGCGGTCTTCGAGGATGCCGAGGATATCCGTGAAGGTCTTGAAGACGCGCTTGACTTCCGACATGGCTGCCGAATCGACGGGGACGCCGTTGTTGACGACGGCATTCTTGAAGATGTTGACGTTCTTGGCCAAATCGAACATGGCCGCGCTGGCCAGGGCCGTATTGAAGTCGTCGCACATAGCATTTTCAAAGTCTTCTTCGTCCTTGTGGGCCGTTTCCAGGAGCTGCTGGGCTTCCGGCGATTTAGCACCGGCCGGCATAGCCAGGAGTTCCAGGACGTTGTCGATGGCCGTGCCCAGGCGTTCGAGGCTGCGCGTCATTTCTTCCAGCCGTTCGTCGCTGAAGTCCAAGGGGCTGCGGTAGTGGTTGGAAATGAGGAAGAAGCGCAGGGCATCGGGGCTGTAGTGTTCCAGGACGTCCTTGACCAGGAAGAAGTTATTCAGGGACTTGCTCATCTTTTCCGAGTTGATGGTGATGAAGCCGTTGTGGAGCCAGTATTTGACCATCGGTTTCTTGCCCGTAAAGGCTTCGGACTGGGCGATTTCGTTTTCATGGTGCGGGAAGATGAGGTCGCTGCCGCCGCCGTGGAAGTCGAAGGTATCGCCAAGGTACTTATTGCTCATAGCCGAGCATTCGATGTGCCAGCCCGGACGGCCTTTGCCCCAGGGGCTGTCCCACGACGGTTCGCCGGGCTTAGCACCTTTCCAGAGGGCGAAGTCCATGGGATTGTGCTTGCGGTCGTCGACTTCGATACGGGCGCCGGCCATCATGTCGTCGAGGCTGCGACCGCTCAATTCGCCGTAGTCGGCGAACTTTTCGACGCTGTAATAGACGTTGTGGTCGATGACGTAGGCATAGCCTTTGTCGATGAGGGTCTGGACCATGTTGATGATTTCATCCATGTGTTCCGATACGCGGGGATACTTGTCGGCCCGGCGGATGTGGAGCTTGTCCATGACGTCGAAGTACGATGCGATATAGCGGTTGGAAATGGTATCCCACGTGACGCCTTCGCCGTTGGCAGCGTTGATGATCTTATCGTCGACGTCGGTGAAGTTCTGGATGTGCGTGACTTCATAGCCCAAGTGTTCCAGATAGCGCTTGATGACGTCCCACGTGACGAAAGGACGGGCATTGCCCATGTGGGAATGGTTGTACGGCGTAATGCCGCAGACATACATCTTGACCTGGCCCGGCGTAACGGGCACGAAGATTTCTTTTTTACGGGTCAATGTATTATATACTTTCAGTTCTCTCATACGGTAACCTCCCTGAAATTTGAACAAAAAGGCCACCATCCCCTATGACAGAGACGGTGGCCCGTGGTTCCACTCTGTTTTTACGGCAGTGCCGTAATCTTTACTGCGCAGTAACGGGCGCCCCCCGGACCGGATTACTCCTTTCACCCGGCCTGCTCACAAAGGCAGCATTGCAGTTTTATGACCTGGAAAGGCTCTCAGCCATGACCCTTCTTCTCTGTCGGATGCCACTGCAACTCATTTTGATCATCGCAGATTCTTATTTGATACATATTATTAGTTAATACGTATGTATATAGTACCCAATAATCGGGCTCATGTCAAGCCCTTTATGCCAACGTTTCGTCCAGACGGGCCAGGACTTTGTCGCGGCCCATGAGGGCGACGATGACGTTTAGGTCCGGGCCGTGCATGACGCCGGTGACGGCGACGCGGATAGGCATGTAGACGAACTTGCCCTTGACCTTGAGGCCCTTCTGGATTTTCTTGAACAGGGGCTGTACCGTGTCGGGCGTGACGTCGTCGAGGGCAGCCAGTTCATCGCGGAACATCTTGAGGACGGACGAAGCCGTTTCTTCTTTGAGGACTGCTGCGGTTTCTTCATTTTCCGGCGCATAGTCGTCGGTGAAGAAGACCTTGGCAGCGTCGACGATCTGAGCACCGTACTGGACGTGTTCGCGCATGGCGGCGCAGATGGCTTTCAACCAGGCAGCTTCCTTTTCGTCCGGATTTTCGCTGGCATAACCTGCCTTCTGCAGGTGCGGCAGGCAGACGGCATAGAGCTGGTCTTCATCGAGCTGCTTCATGTAATGGAAGTTGATCCAGTTGAGCTTTTCGATGTCGAAGACGGCCGGGTTCTTGGCGACGCGGTCGAGGGTGAACTGTTCGATGAGTTCATCGCGGCTGAAGATTTCCTGATCGCCTTCCGGCGTCCAGCCGAGGAGGGCCAGGAAGTTGACCAGTGCGTCGGGCAGGTAGCCCATATCGCGGTACTGCTGGACCGATGTAGCGCCATGGCGCTTGCTCATCTTCTTCTTGTCGGCGCCGAGGATGAGCGATACGTGAGCGAACTGCGGGGCTTCAAAGCCCAATGCCTTGTAGATGACCAGCTGGCGCGGCGTGTTGGACAAGTGTTCTTCCGCACGGATGACGTGGGTGATGTGCATGAGGGCATCGTCGAGGACGACGCAGTAGTTATAGACCGGGATGCCGTCGGATTTGACGATGACGAAGTCGCCGACGTTGTTGGAATCGAAGGATACGTGACCGCGGACGAGGTCGTCCAGTTCAATCGTTTCGTTCTTCGGCGTCTTGATGCGGATGACGTGGGGACGGCCTTCCTTGAGGTACTGTTCGACCGTTTCTTTGGGCAGGTCAGCGCATTTGCCGGAGTAGACCGGCGTTTCCCCTTTGGCCAGCTGAGCCTGTTTTTCCGCTTCCAGTTCTTCCGGCGTGCAGAAGCAGTAGTAGGCCTTGCCTTCGGCCAAGAGCTTTTCCGTATATTTCTGATAAATGCCCAGGCGTTCAGTCTGGCGGTACGGGCCATCGGGACCGCCGACGTCGATGCCTTCATCCCAGGTGATGCCCAGCCATTTCAGGGCTTCCTTGATGTTTTCTTCCGATTCCGACGTCGAACGCTTGCGGTCCGTATCTTCGATGCGGACGACGAACTTACCGTGGTTGTGCTTGGCAACGAGGTAGTTGAACAGTGCCGAACGGGCACCGCCGATGTGGAACGGGCCTGTCGGGCTCGGAGCAAAACGAACGCGTACTTCCTGTGACATAAAAAATTCCTCCTAAAGACTATATATATGTATTATTGATAGCTAAGGACCATGGCTGCCGCCTGGGCGGCCATTCCTTCTTCCCGGCCGACGAACCCCAGTTTCTCTGTCGTCGTCGCCTTGACGGAGACAGCAGTCTTGGGGATACGCAGGGCCTCGGCAATATTAGCGATCATCTGCGGCACATAGGGCTTGATTTTAGGCCGTTGTGCCAATAAGGTCACGTCGAGGTTGACGATGCGGCAGCATTTCTCCCGCAGCAGATGGCGGACCTTTTCCAAGAGGACCAGGCTGGAAATATCCTTGAAGGCCTGGTCCGTATCGGGAAAATACGTCCCGATATCGCGGAGCCCGGCGGCTCCCAGCAGGGCGTCCATGATGGCGTGGATGACGACGTCGGCATCGGAATGGCCATCGAGGCCCCGTTCAAAGGGAATCTCGACGCCGCCCAGGACCAGGCGCCGCCCTTCTTTCAGGCGGTGGACGTCATAGCCCGTACCGATGCGCTTGACTTCCCTCCCCTTCATGTACAGGGACAGGATGGGAATGTCGTCGCGCGTCGTCACCTTGCGGTTCTTCTCGCTCCCTTCGAGGATGACCACGGGTATACCCAGGGCTTCGACGAGGGATGCGTCATCTGTCGCCTGGATGCCCTCGGTCCGGGCGTGCTCATGGGCTTCCATGAGCAGGTCGCGGTGAAAGATCTGCGGCGTCTGGGCGGCGACCAGGCGGCTGCGGTTCAGCGTATGGAGCCGGCCGTCGTCGCCGCGGACCTTGACCGTATCCTTGAGAGGGATGCCGTAAATGGCAGCTCGGGCCGTTTCCATCATGGCCGCGCCCTGGTCATACCAGTCCGGGCCGGCAAAAGGCCGGGCGCCGTCGTGGACCATGACCACATCCACGTCGCGGCTGACGGCCATGAGGCCGTTGTAGACCGAATCTTCCCGTTCGGCGCCGCCCAGGGCGTAGCGTACGGGCTGGATAGGATGGAGGTCATCGACGAGGCGGCGGATTTCCTTCTCATCGACGCGGGAATGGACGATGACCACTTCACTGACCGACCGGGCCGCGAAAATGTGGCGCAGCGTATGGGTCAGGACAGGCTCGCCGCACAAGGGATAGAAGAGCTTGTTCCGCTCGTAGCCGAAGCGGCTCCCTGTGCCGGCCGCTACGACGATGACAGATACTTTCACACATTTCACCTACTCATTTGCAATCTTAACGAATATCATGCGCCCAGCCGACGTCTGCAGGACAGACGTCACCGTAACGGGCACAGTAGAACCGATGTATTTCTGGCCATCTTCGACGACGATCATCGTGCCGTCATCGAGATAGGCGACGCCCTGGTTCTCTTCCTTGCCGGCCTTGACGATGAGGACGTTCATGTGTTCCCCAGGGATGCGGGCCGGTTTCAGGGCATTGGCCAGGTCGTTGATGTTGAGGACGGCCACGCCCTGGAGGGCGGCGACTTTATTCAGGTTATAGTCGTTAGTGACGACTTTGGCATTGATCTTGCGGCCCAGGCGGACGAGCTTGGAATCGACGCCCTGGACGTCGTCGAAATCGTCGTTGATGATGCGGACTTCGACGTAATTATCTTCCTGCATCTGTTTCAGGATATCCAGGCCGCGGCGGCCCTTATTGCGCTTCAGCAAATCCGACGAATCGGCGACGAGCTGCAGTTCTTCCAGGACGAAGACCGGCACCAGCAGGGGCCCTTCGAGGAAGCCCGTACTGCAGATTTCGGCGATACGGCCGTCGATGATGGCACTCGTATCGAGGAGCTTGCCAGAAAAGTCCATATCCTTGCGCTTGCCGCTGTGCTCCTTGCCGGACTTGCCCAGGCGCAGGTTGCTGACCAGGGCGATGATTTCGCTCTTCTTGCGGGTGGCAATGCTCATGCCGGCATAGCCGAAGACGATGCTGAAGACGATCGGGCCATAGGCCCCGATAATCGGCAGGCGGGCGAACGCCAGGCCAATTAAATTCGCAATAATAAGTCCAAAAAGCAATCCCAGCGTCCCGACGATGATATCCTGGCTCTCGAAATCACTCAAGCCCGATTCGATGCGGTGAATCGCCGCCCAGATCAGGCGCAGCACGAACGGTGAAATCCCATACCCCACCAGGGCCCCGACGAGAATGCCGATGATGTAGGCCACGATGGTGATGATAGTCGTCCCGAAAATACTGCCGTGGAAAAATTCCCCTTCGATTTCGGCACTGATGAAGGGCGTCGTAATGACCTGGTCGGCAATCATGACGAAAATGACCGCCATGATCAGGACAATGACCCCTTTCATGATGTTGTCGGCCACATTGCGCCCATTGAATTTCTTCGATTTCGGCCCATCATGATTCGATTCATATTTATCTTCCATAGAGTAAAAAAACACCTCCCCTTTGTATATACTTCTATAACTATACTAGTTTACCACATTTCCCGTCAATGTACCACAGGTGGCGTGTAAAGTTTTTGTGTAGGCCTGTTTATAACACCTTGCACTAGTAAATCATAAATTAGTAAGTTACGATTTACTAATTTACGATTTACTAAATAATGACTCACTCACACAGATACCGATAGAGCTTATCCTCAACAGGCTTGTCCAAAAGGAACTGGAAATTGACGATAGGCAGCTGCTGCCCTTTGCCATCGGCAATCGTCGTTTCGACAGGATCGCCTAATACCGTCAAATCTCCCATGTAATAGAAGTCGGAGCCTTCGGCATCGCTCTTTTTTACAAACAGCAGTTTCCGCGTGTGCTCATTGCAAATCGCCGGAATCTGCGACGACGTCAGGTGAATCCGAGCCCGCGTCATCCAGCTGAACTGCTGTGGCGAGACGAACTGGTCTTCGTACTTCGTATTGGCCGAAATGTCGTCACGTTTCTCATAGGTGACGAAAATAGGACACGTAGCCCCGACAATCTGATAGCCATTGAGCGTGCCTTCGCGATTCGTCTCATAATTGAGAATACGCGATACGTCTTTACGGGAATAGCGGCCGTAGCGGACAAAGCCTTTAATGATTTCCGGTTCGTCGTGGACGTAGAGGCTTTCAAAACGATAGGTCCCATAGTCGAGGATATCTTGAACATAGCACTGAAATTCTTTATTTTCTTTCAAATCGTTCCAATAAGGAGTCGCTGTATAAGCATGATTTTCAAAGGAAATGAGCGGCTGTCCGCCGTATTTTTTTCTGGCCGTTTTAGTAAAAAATTGCAAATCCAGCAGGCGGGCCACGCTTTCCATCGTTTCCGCAGACGGCAGGAAATGGTATGTTTCGTTCATTTCCTTAGCCAGGGCCGCCGTAGACCAGGAATCTTCTGTCAGCAAATGGCGCAAGACCAGCAATTCTTCTATCCGTTTGCCATTGGCCAGTTCCAGGCTCATCATCTTCAGCACAGCCCGATGCGATGCGTTCAGCGTCGAGTTATAAGGCTCCATGTATTGAACAAATTCAAAAAAAGACTCTTTCTTAGCGACGAACAGCGCCGGATCCTTGTCGCCAAAGCGGACAAAATCCATCATCATGGGCTGGCGGCCCAGGCGATAGGCCATATTACGATATGATTCTTTCAAATCCCGCAGGTCTGCCAAAGCACTTTTGGCATCAATAGCCGCGTAAATTCGTTCTTTGGCGATATCGTCAAAATGAACCGACGTCGGTCCCGGCAGAAAATTGACCTGCATGAGGCGGCGGACAAAATCCTTATCATACGTCCGGTCGCCAAACAGGGCGATGGGAAGTAAAAAGTTATTTTCATAGTTGCCAATGAAATCGAGCACTTCTAAATAGCGCTTATGCGGATATTTGCGAAGCCCCCGGCCTAACTGCTGCACAAAGACGATAGCCGACGTTGTCGGTCGCAGCATGATGACCTGATTGACCTGGGGAATGTCGACGCCTTCATTGAAAATATCACAAGTGAAAATGTAATCGAGATACTGCGGGTCTTCGGCAGCTTTCGCCTCTAAATGACGAATCGCTTCACTCCGTTCGCTTTCGCGCGACGCGCCCGTCAAGGCGATTGCCCGTTTCCCATGCTGGCGAAACGCTTCAGCCAAGGCCTGCGCTTCTTCTACATTGCGGCAAAAGACGAGGCCTTTGATGCGGTCGGCATCACTGCCATACAAATCGGCATAATATAATATATGTTTTATACGTTCTTCGCAAGTCAAGAGAGCAAAATCGCTTTTATCGTCCAACACGTTGCCATTGACGGTAATCTCGCTGATGCCGTGGTAGTGAAAAGGAACGAGCATATTTTCTTCCAAGGCGTCGTGCAAGCGGATTTCATAAGCAATATGATGATGGAACAAAGCATAAATATCGAAATCATCGGACCGTTCCGGTGTCGCCGTCATACCTAACAGAAATTTGGGCCGAAAATAGCCAATGACCTTTTGGTACGTCGCGGCTCCGCCATGATGCACTTCGTCGATGACAATATAGTCAAAAGCATCGGGCGCAAAGGTATGGAGTATTTCATCCTGGGCCAAGGTCTGAATGGTCGCAAAAATATAGGGCTTATCCATTTCTTTATCGTGCCCTGTCAGCAGCCCCGTATCGGCTGGATTAATGCCAATCCGGACGTAACTGTCCCGTGCACTTTTGACGATGAGCTCCCGATGGACGACAAAGAGAAACCGCCGGGGATGCGTTTTTAAGACATCAAAGGCCGACAAATAGGTTTTCCCCGTCCCAGTCGCTGAAATGAGCAGCCCCCGGTCCTGACCATCGTCGCGCAACTTTTGAATCCCCGCTAAAGCCGCTTTTTGCATGGCGTTCGGCTGGATTTTATGAAAAGGAACATACACGGACTGCCGTTTCGGTTTATTGTGCGTGTACACAGACTCATAAGCCTGAATCCACGCTTCATCGACGACTTCCGCCGTATCCCACAAGGCATCAAATTCTTCCTTGGTCTGCCTGATGAGCGAGCCGTTTTCTGCCGATGTAAAGAACACATTCCATTCCTGATTGTGCGTCAAGGCATTGGCCGTCATGTTACTGCTGCCAATGACCATGGTATAATTTTCCGGCCCTGCCTGGGAACGATGAAAGAGATAGCCTTTGGCGTGAAAAGCCCGTTCTTCCGTTACCATGCGCAATTCGACATTGGGAAACTTCAACAATTCCCGCAATGCACCGGGTTCCGTAAAGTTCAAATACTGAGAGGCTAAAATCTTCCCCGTCGCCGTCCGGTTCTGAATGAGCGCATCCTTCAGACAGGCAATCCCGCTTTTCGTCAAAAAGGCAACGGAAAACAAGAAGGAATCACAAACGTACAACTGTGACAAAATCGTATCGAGGACCTTGCGCTTTTTATCCCTATTGTTGGTCAGAATTTTCGGAACATACCGTTGGTCCGCTTCCACCGTATAATCAATGAAACCTTCGCGCAAACACTGCTCCAAAGCCCCATATTCCCCCATGGCTATCGCCTACTTTCCAGAAAGCTTTTTCATGATAGGCACATCTGCCGGTGCCCAGTCCAGCGTCGGCATGTCTTCAGGAGCCATCCATTTCGCATCGACGTGTTCTTTGCGGACAAAGTCGGGCTTGTCCAAATGGCAGTAAAAGGCGTACATGGTCATGGAAAAATCAGGATAATCATGATGGACCGTCATGTACAAATCCGATTCTTTGACAGATACATGGACATCCATTTCTTCCCGCAGTTCCCGTTCAATGGCCGTATGCTTGGCTTCGCCCGGTTCAATCTTGCCACCGGGAAACTCGTATTTGAAACTGACATAGTCAAATTTCCCCTGGCCCCGTTCCATGCAAAGAATTTTTCCATCATACTCCAAAATCGCAGCTACCACTTCTAAATGCTTCATCAAAATTCCCCTTTTCTGCATTGTTTTCTCTATTGTATCACATCCGAATCGCTCCGTATATTTTTACCGTTTCCACATAATTTTTCCCCTTCTTATATAGTGATTTTTCTGATAGTATGCGGCTTCCCTTCTATCCATCGAAAAAATTTTTATCGAATATCTCCAACACAGCTCTCCGTTTTGGCAACCAGCTTGCATCTCCCTACGGTCGATTCCTGCTGTGCCAAAAAGGGTCTTCGCAGGGGAGGCAAAGCCCCTACATGACTACGGCGACTTTCTTTTTTTGAACCTCTCCCGCTTATAGAATCGGGAGATTCTTGAGAAGGTTGCTGTTTAAGTTTCCTCCTGAAATCAGGATAGCCTTATTCTCAAAGGGCTGTCCAAAAGCCCTTTACACAGTCCCTCGAAATCGAAGTTCTGCTTACTTTTACGGAGTATATTGGCGGCGCCGTTGATATCGGCATTGGCCGTCCTTCCATCGGCAAAGCGGTACAAGCCGCGCTGGACTCGTTGTCCACTGAACCTTCCTGTATAGGGGGTATCCGGCTGGTATACGGGAATGTCGTCCAAATCCAGGCAGCTGGACTGAGAGGTATAGGATTCTTCCTGTTCCAGATAGGTTATCCCATAGCGTTCACACAGCTGTTTCAAGGTACTACGCAGATAGCTCAGGCTGATTTGGGTGAAATGCTGATTCATCACTTTGCCCAGCTTTAGTCCTCGTTTGAAATCGCAATTATAGCCGCAGACAAGGATCCCTATCTGATGACTGATGCAAAAATCGAGGATATAGCGGGCTGTCTTGCGAAGGATGTCCTGCATCCGGAAATGGCGTTTCTTCGCTAACTGACAGAGCTGATTCGTCGTCTTCTGGCCCTGTTTGGCGGCAATGCTTTGGAGTCTGGCTTTGCGTTTGTTCCAATACTGGTTGATAGATTTAAGTTTACGACCGTCCATGAGGAACGACGTCCCCGTATTGGTAACGCAGGCGGCCAGATTGTCCAGGCCCAAGTCGATAGCCAGGACACGGTCTGACGAGGTTTTCACCGGTTCTGAGTCCTGTAAGTAGCAATACTGAATCTTGAAATACCGTCCGCCATACATGGGACAGATGCGGACTTCCTTGATTTTCTTATCCTTCAGCCTGTCAGGAACAGGAATCCGAATCCGATGACCATTATGGCGTTTCATATATTCACGGCTCATCGGCACGGTTAAGAAGCCATTCTTAATGGTAATAGCGTTCGTCGACAAGATAAGATTGAAGAGACCGCCTTTTTCACGATAGTGTGGCAGGCAGACAGCCTTTGAACCATAGTCACCTGACTTGACTTTCTGCAAAAGCCCGAAAAAAGAACGAAAACTACGGTCGGCTACTTTCAATATCTGTTGAGAAACACCAGCCTGCAATAAGCTGTAATTTTCATTTTTCTTGCAGACATGGCAATTTTTTTCATACCGCAAGAATTGCTGGGTATCGAAATAATGCTGCCGAATCGTATAGACCGCTACATTGTATAGGTTATTGCTGTATCGGCACATTTCCCGGAGCATCGTATAGTCTTGTTTCGCCAAACCGCGGATGACATTCGATTGCGTCAAGTACATCTGGGATTCACCTCCTCTGTTATCTACCATTATACCGTAGACGAAGTGAAAAGGCTAAGACGGAAAAGACATAGAGTGGATTTTGCAGGCATCAAACCTGCAAAATCCATCACCATTGATGCCCCTACCTAAGAGGAGAGTCTTCTGGCGAAACTGTGATAAAAAGCAATCCCGTATTTCCATACGTTATGGATTCCCCTGGTTTGAAACTCTGTGATGTATTCCTGGTTTCAATTTGTCGTAAGGCTTCGTTAGCTCAATCGAACAGGTCATCAAAGGTATTCTTGGTCACATTTTTTCCTAAGGAATTCATGATTTCTGTGCTGTATAGTTTGCGGATTTCCTCATTCGGTATCCTTAATGCATAACGGTCATCGCTAAGGGATAAGACCTTTTCGACAGTCAAATAGCCCGTCGTCAACAGGAGATTGAACAGGGCTCCCGGGTCCTGGTCTATTTCAGAATAGATGAGGCTGTCATCTAAGGTGACGCGAACGGCTTTGCCATGCAGCAGATTTTGTATCATCTGAATCCGTAACTCATCCGTATGAGAAAGGAGATGACGTAAAAGGCTGTTTCCCGATGTCCGGACCCAATAAGGCCTGGCTTGGCAGTCATGGGCCACATAATTGATGACGGACCAGGGATTATAGATTTCTGCGCAGCCAATGTGATAGCCATCATACCATTTTTTTAATTCTGGAAGCTTTTCCCCATGATGTACGGTTTCTAAGAGTTCTTGTATTTCTGCTTCCGTAAATCCGAAGACCTCGGCGTACTGATCGCGCAAAACAGAACAGACATCCAGATTATTCAGGCCACTGAAAATGCTTTCTTTAGAGATGCGGGTAATGCCCGTCAGGACAGCAAATTCCAAGGTGTTGTTCGTTTTCAAGGCGCTGCTCAAAAATTGGCGCATGAAACCGATACAACCGGTATAATATCCGCTTTCCCAAGCCTGTTGAATCGGTGCATCGTATTCATCGATAAGGAGAATAACTTTTCGGCCATAGTAACTCTGTACCATAGCCATCAAATTGGTCAAAGATAAGGCCAATTCGTCTTCTGTCGCCTGTCCTTGGACGACGTGATCAAAAAGGCGGGCTTGGACTTCATTGATATCTGCCTTTTCACGGATGTAGCGATATCTATCATAGACTTGTGCTAAAAACAGCCGTATAAAGGAAAGCATCCGTTCCCATGTCGTCCAAGACGGATTTTGGATATCTTTAAGTGTAAGGAAAATGACAGGATACTGGCCACGCTGAGCCATATATTCGGGCCCGGCTTGTTCAATGGCCAGATGGTCGAATAAATGACGGCTCTGGCTTTCTTTTTCAATGGAAAAGAAATATTCCAGCATACTCATTGTCAACGTCTTGCCAAAGCGG
Organism: Megasphaera sp.; assembly: GCF_047831605.1. Classification (NCBI taxonomy): domain Bacteria; kingdom Bacillati; phylum Bacillota; class Negativicutes; order Veillonellales; family Veillonellaceae; genus Megasphaera; species Megasphaera sp. Next base: position 512,067 of record NZ_CP181255.1, read on the forward strand.
CGCGGCCGCGTAATCAAAGTGACTTCCCGGGGGCTATCGATGAGTTGGCGAATAAATGCTGTCTTATCCACAAAATAGAAATCTTTATTGCGGATTTTCCCAAAATCATCTATTCCTATAGGCATTTTGCCAATCACTTTTGTCACCTGCTTTCTAATAAAAAACCTGTCATTATACGTGCATAGGCTGTGGCCGAATAGCACAGCGGGCCGCCCAGCCACAGCTGTCCGTTTTGGCAACCGTCCTGCGCCTTCCGTCGGTCGGCACCTGACGGGCCAAAAAGGCTTGGGACGGTCCCTACGCACAAAGCCGCTGGCCGTGTATTTTTGTGGCCTACCAACTGTAACGCGCGTATTTTCATGGGGATAACCTCTTCACTAAGTTAGGGGACTCCCGGGAAACTGTTGACGAACTGGATGCGGATGTCCGGGAAGGAATCGACGAATTGGACTGTGAAGTCTTCGCCGTAATCGACGAACTGCCATTGGCCGATGTCATCGGGGAAATAGTCGACAGTCTGGACGCGCAGGTCCGGGAAGGCGCTGACGACCTGGACGCGGATATCCGGGAAGGAATCGACGACGCGGACTTTGCCGGCCAGACGGATGCCGTTGAAATAGCCGTCCGGCGTCACAGCCGAGGCAGCCAGGGCAGCTCCGCTGAGACAGAAAAAGCAGAGAACCAGTAAAGCTAACTGAATCCATTTTCGCATGATGATATACTTCTTTCCGGTTATAGTGATCGTTAACAGCCAGCCATCAACCTCTCAGTCAGCTTCGCTGACAGCTCCCCTATCAGAGGAGCCGGAAAACAGCCACCCAACGTGGGCGCCCCTACGGGTCAGGCGGGCCGCCAGCTACAGCTGTCCGTTCTGACAACCGTCTTGCGCCCTTCATCGGCCGGCACCTGATGGGCCAGAATGGCTTGAGACGGCCCATTCGGATTATGCCTCCCATAATAGGGGAGGTGGCCGTAAGGCCGGAGAGGTTGCCTTGAAAACCTCTCAGTCAGCTGCGCTGACAGATCCCCTATCAGGGGAGCACTAGCCACTAGCCACTAAAATTAGCGTAACAGGTTTACTCAAAAAAGGCAAGCGAAAAGGCGCTGTCGCATAAAGACAGCGCCTTTTGGGGTATTAAGTTCGCAGTTTGTAGCATAAGGTTATCTCCGGAAGGCCTTTTCGATGGCTTCGCGCAGGGTGGCTACGCCTACGAAATGGCAGTCCGGGAATTTGTCTGTTTCGATGTCTTCCAGGTTGCCTTTGGGCAGGATAAAGGCGTTGAAGCCCATCTTGGCCGCTTCTTTGACGCGGCGCAGGGCCTGGGGGACGCGGCGGATATCGCCGGTGAGGCCGACTTCGCCCATGACGACGGTCCGGCTGTCCATGGAGATATCCCGCAGGCTGGAGTAAACGGCCAGGGCCACGGGCAGGTCCGCTGCGGTCTCGGTCAGGCGCAGGCCGCCGACGACGTTGATGTAGACGTCCTGGCTGCCCAGGGGTACGCCCAGGCGCTTTTCCAGGACGGCCAGGAGGATGATCAGGCGGTTATAGTCCATGCCCGATGCCGTCCGCCGCGGGACGGCGAAGACGGAATGGGCCGTCAGGGCCTGGATTTCACCAAGCATGGGCCGCATGCCATCCAGGACGGCAGCTACGGCTGAGCCGGCCTGGTCGGCCGCCCGTTCGGCCAGGAGCAGCTGAGACGGGTTCTCCAGTTCCGACAGGCCGCTGCTGGTCATGGTGAACAGGCCCGATTCATTGGTCGAGCCGAAGCGGTTCTTGATGCCCCGCAGGATGCGGAACTGGTAGTTCCGTTCACCTTCAAAGTAGAGGACCACGTCTACCATGTGTTCCATCATGCGCGGCCCGGCAATGGCGCCGTCCTTGGTGACGTGGCCGATGACGACGATGGGGATGCCTTCGCTTTTGGCAAAGGTCATGAGGCGGCTCGTGTTCTCGCGTATCTGGGCCAGACTGCCCGGCGTCCCTTCGACGGCCTGGCTGTACATGGTCTGGATGGAATCGACGACCAGCAAGGACGGCCGCCGCTTTTTAGCTTCATCGAGGATATGGTCCAAGGAGGTATCGGCCTGGATGATCAAGTCCGGCGTAAAAATGCCCAGTCGCTGAGCGCGCATCTTGATCTGACCAGCCGATTCTTCTCCCGAGCCGTAGAGGACAGTGCCGTTCTTGTCACAGACAGCGGCCGCCAGCTGCAAGACCAGCGTCGACTTGCCGATGCCTGGATCACCGCTGAGCAGGATCAGCGCCCCTGGGACGATACCGCCGCCGAGGACGCGGTCCAGTTCGCCAATGCCCGTTTCCATGCGGACCATGTCTTCCATGGCGATATCCGCCAGGGACGCCGCCTGCGACGCCGGACCGCTGCGAGCCATGCTCTGTGCCGCTTTGGGCGCTTCCGGCGCGACCGTCTCTTCAACCATGGTATTCCATTCGCCGCACTGCGGGCAGCGACCGAGCCAGCGGCTGGACACGCTGCCGCAGTTACTGCAGACGTAACGGGTCTTTATCTTTGCCATGACTGCTCCTTACTCCGTCGTAAAGACGAGTTTCTTCTTGTCCAGGCTGTCGACATGGATTGTATTGCCTTCCTTGACACTGCTGCTGAGGAGCATTTCGGCAATCGGGTCTTCGACGAGCTTCTGGATAGCCCGCTTCAACGGCCGGGCGCCATAGGCGAAGTCCGTCCCTTCCTCGACCAGGACGTCGTCGGCAGCCGTTGTCCAGTCGAGGGCGACACCCTTTTCACCGAGGCGCTTGGTCAGGTCCTTGAGCAGGATGTCGACGATCTGGCGCAGGTCTTTCTGTTCCAGCGGCTTGAAGACGATGATTTCGTCGATACGGTTGAGGAATTCCGGCCGGAAGAAGCGTTTCACATCGGCCATGATTTCCTTCTTGGCTACTGCAAAAGATGCTTCCCGGTCCTTGGCGCTGTCGCCGCCCGTCGAGAAGCCCATGACCGGGCCCGACGGCTTGAGATGCGATGCGCCGAGGTTGCTGGTCATGATGATGACCGTATTGCGGAAGTCGACAGTCCGACCTTTGGAGTCGGTCAAGCGGCCTTCGTCGAGGACCTGCAGGAGCAGGTTGAAGAAGTCGCTGCTGGCCTTTTCCACTTCGTCGAAGAGGATGACGCTGTACGGCTTTTCCCGGACGGCATCGGTCAGTTCGCCGCCTTCTTCATAGCCGACGTAGCCCGGAGGCGCGCCGACCAGGCGGGAAACGCTGTATTTTTCCATGAATTCGCTCATGTCGATGCGTATCATGTTGTCAGCACTGCCGAAGAGCTGGGCTGCCAGAGTCCGGGCCAATTCGGTCTTGCCGACACCGGACGGGCCGAGGAAGAGGAAGGAACCGATAGGCCGGTTGGCATCCTTGAGGCCGGCTCGGGCCCGGCGGACGGCTTTAGCTACGGCCGTGACGGCGTCGTCCTGGCTGATGACCCGTTTATGCAGTTCTTCTTCTAAGTGAAGGAGGCGCTGCGATTCCGTTTCCGTAATCTGTTGGACCGGGACGCCTGTCCACATGGATACGACGTCGGCAATGTCGTTTTCCGTAACGACGAGCTTTTCATCGTCGTGCTGCTTCTTTTCTTTCTGAAGGGCCGAGATTTCCGACGATACTTTCTTGCCGGCATCGCGGAGGGACGCGCATTTTTCAAAGTCTTCGCCAGCCAGGGCCGCTTCTTTTTCTTTATTGATGTCGGCCAGTTTCTGTTCCAGGTCCTGAAGTTCATGGGACGGCGCATAGACCTTCATGCGGACGCGGGCCGCGGCTTCGTCCATGACGTCGATGGCCTTGTCCGGCAGATAACGGTCGGAAATGTACCGTGACGACAGTTTGACCGCAGCCTTTACGGCTTCATCGGTGATGTGGGCCTTGTGGAAGGCTTCGTAGCGGTCGCGCAGGCCGAAGAGGATAGCCATGGCATCGTCTTCCGTCGGTTCGCCGACCAGGACGGGCTGGAAACGGCGGGCCAGGGCGGCATCTTTTTCAAAGTGTTTCTTATATTCGTCGATAGTCGTGGCGCCGATGCACTGCAAATCGCCGCGGGCCAGGGCCGGTTTGAGGATGTTGGCCGCATCCATGGCGCCTTCGACAGCACCGGCTCCGATGAGCTGATGGATTTCGTCGATGAAGAGGATGATCGAGTCATCCTCTTCGATCGTGTCGAGGATGCGCTTGATCCGTTCTTCAAATTCACCACGGTACTTGGTACCGGCAACGATACTGGCCAAATCGAGGGAGAAAATGCGCTTGTCCAGCAGGCTGTCGGGCACATTGCCAGTGATGATGCGCTGGGCCAGACCTTCGGCGATGGCCGTCTTGCCGACGCCAGGGGCGCCGATGAGGACCGGATTGTTCTTAGTCCGGCGGCTGAGGATCTGGATGACGCGGCTGATTTCCTTTTCCCGGCCGATGACCGGGTCGATTTTCCCCTGTTTGGCCCATTCATTAAGGTCGCGGCCGAACTGGGACAAGTCGCTGCCATTCTTGGACGGTACGGCATCGCCGCCTTCGACGGCCGGGTCGTTCATAAGCTCGCTCAGGCGCTGGGAGACCAGGTCCGGGTCGATGTCCATATCTTCCAGGATCTGGACGGCCATGCCGCTCCCTTCTTCGAGGATGCCGGCCAGCATATGTTCTGTGCCGACATAGTTCTGTTCCAGCCGGTTGGCTTCACGGACGGCCAGTTCCATAGTCCGCTTCGTCCGCGGCGTCAGGCGCAGCTTCGTCGGCGAATCCTGGCCCCAGCCGACATGCTGTTCGATGGCACGGGTAACGTTTTCCGGCGTCAGGCCCAACTGGTTGAGGAGCAGGCCGGCAATGCTGTCTGTATTGAGAACGAGACCGAGCAGGATATGTTCGGTCCCGACGTAATTATGGTGGAATTTTTGTGCCGCGTCCTGCGCATACTGCAGGACAGCTTTGGCATCATTGGTAAGACGATTGTTCATCATGGGAAATTCACTTCCTCCGGTAAGCAATGAGTACTTGCTGCACGGCTTCAGCCCGCTGGTGTTCCAGCTCTTCCCCGTTCAGTTCGGTCCCGGCCTTGAGCTGCAGATAAGCCGGTTCGACGACGGTCATGATGGCTTCATAAGCCAGAGGGCCTTCGGGGATGACCCCCATGTCGATGCCGAAACGCAGGTCGCTGGCCAGGGCCAGGGATTCCTGGTCGGCCAGGAGCCATGCCCGGCTGAGGGTGCCGTAAGTACGCAGCCATTTATCTTTTAATGTATTTTCATTGTGGTCCCAGACCAGGCTGCGGCAATTCTGTTCTTCCTGGACAATCTGGGTGACGATTTTGCGCAGCTGGTCGAGGATATCTGTTTCGGTCACTCCCAGGGTAATCTGATTGGTGATCTGGAAGATGTTGCCGATACATTCATTGCGTTCGCCGTACATCCCGGATACGGTGAAGCCGAATTTAGTAATGCCCTGGACGATGCGGTTGAACCGCTTCATGAGGATCAGGGCCGGGACGTGGATGGTCACGCCGACGGTCAGGCCCGTACCGGTCAGGGACGGACTGGCCGTGAGGTAACCGAAATCGTCGCGGAAGGCGAAATCCAGGTGGCTTTCCAGGGCATCGTCGACCTGGGCCGCCTGGTCCCAGACGCGCTGGAGGTCGAAACCAGGTGCTGCCGTCTGGATGCAGAAATGGTCTTCTTCATTGATCATGATCGACACGGCCCCGTCTTCACGGAGCAGGAGGCCCCGGTGCTTGGGCTGTTCGATATGACTGGCCGAGGAAAAATGTTTCACTGCCAGCATTTCCCGTTCCAGCGGCGACAATTCGTCGAGGCCGATGAAGGTATAGCGCCCATGGCCCAAGGTATCGAGGGTACCAATCTGGCGTTTGCCCTCTTCGAGGACGGCGGCCAGTTCCGTATCCGACGCCTTATCGGGAAAGACGTATTTCTTCAGGTTCCGGTCCAGGCGGACGCGGCTGTCGATGACGATATCGTTGAAGTTTCCCGTGCCGTCCTGCCAGGGGCAGAGCGGCTGCTGGAGCATATCGTGGACCATGGCTTATTCCCCCTTTCCGCCATCCGGCAGCTGACGCTGGAGGGCGCGGATCTCATCGCGGACTTTCGCCGCTTCTTCATAGCGTTCTTCCTGGACCAGTTTCTGCAGGTGCTGGCGCAGGCGTTTGACGTGTGTCGCCGTCCGGAAGACGCCGGTACCGCGGTTGGGCACCTTGCCGACGTGCTTGCTGTGGCCGTGGATGCGGCGCAGGAGCGGCGGAATTTCTTCCTTGAAGGCTTCGTAGCAGTCGGGGCAGCCGAACTTCCCGAGGCGGTTGAATTCGCTGTAGGTCATACCGCAGCTGGCACAGCGCGGTTCGTCGCCGCTGCGTCCCTGGTAGTCCGGGTAGGCCATCTTGCGGAAAAAGTCGTTATCAATGATATTCAAATCTCTGAAATTAGAAAAATTGGTCTGTTTCTTGGCACAGGCTGCACACAGGTGCAAATCCGTGCGCCGCCCGTTCTCGATCTTGACGATATGGACAACAGCCTCTCTTTTCTTACAGGCATCACATAACATAGCCCTCACGTCCTTTCTATCACTCAATGGAGATTGAGGTTCTTCAAAATGTCGCTGATGACCAGCAGGCGCGTCCCTTCATCGTCGATGCGGCGATAGAGGGATTCAAAAGTCAAGTGTAGGATGACCGCTTCGTTGTTGGCCAGGCTGCGCCGCTTGAGGAGCTGGTACAGCAGGGCATCCAGGTCTTCCATGGAAATGCTGACGGCCGGCAGACGTTCGTGCAGGAGGACCGGCGTGCGGTCCTGCTTCTTCGGCGTCAGCTTGATGATGCGGACGAATCCACCGGACCCGCGCCGCGATTCGACCAGATAGCCCTTGTCGTTGGAAAAACGCGTGCTCAGGACGTAGCTGATCTGGGACGGAGCGCATTGCAGTTCGTCGGCCAGCTCATTACGGCGCAATACAATGTCTGAATTGTCTTCTTCTAACAATTTATGTAAAATGAATTGTTCAATCTTATCCGCTAATACACTCATCATAATCACCCCGTAAAAATATATTTTCCTTTTTGACTTTCATACAACTCTATTATATTCGTCTTTTTGACTTTACGCAAGAGGCCTGTCCCCATTTCCCATCATATAGGCAATAGTCTCATTCGAAAAAAAGGCGCTGTTACATGAAAACAACGCCTTTTTGAGCTTTAAGTTTGCAGTTTGTAGTTTTTAGTGAGTGGTTTTCTACAAACTCCATGCTACAAACTATAAATTGAAAGGTACCTTGCATGATGGCAGAAATCTTCATGCGATAGTCCTACGACGAACGATGAACGGCACCCTGCCTGCGTCCTGTTGTACAAAGGCCCATAATAGTGTATGATATATGAACTATAATCATCAAATGTGAGGTGTTCCCATTGAAACGATTCGGCCCGGGTTCGGTCCGTTATTATTTTTACCATGAAAAGAAATTGCTGCTCATCGTCACGCTGAGCGGTATCTTATACAATGTCGGCATGATTGCCGGCCCCTGGTTCGACGGGCAGCTGGCCCAATACCTCTATGATATTTTCGGCGGTACCCGGACGGCAGCGGATATGTACGCCCTCTGTCTCTGTTACGCCCTGGTCATCCTCGGCGTCCAGGGCGCCCGCTATGTCAAGCGCCTGTACGTCCGGAAGTTCGCCAACAACATCAGCCTTTCCATGAAAGACCGGCTTTACCAGCACCTGGTCCAGACGCCGAAGCGGGACATGGAGCAGGCCGATACGGGTGCCTTGATGACCAAAGTCATTTCCGACATCGACACCTGCGTCGAAGGGATGCGCAAGTTCACGACGGAAATCTTCGATACCGGCGTCGTCATGGCGGCCTATGTGGTCATGCTCGTCTGGTACGACTGGCGCCTGACGCTGTGCGTCCTCGTCTTCCCGCCCATCGCCTATGCCCTGGCCAACAGCCTGCGCCGCCTGGTCGCCGTGACGGCGGCCCGCAGCAAAGAAAGCAGCGGCGCCCTGTCGGGCATGACCCTGGACCGCATCAGCAACGCCCTGACGTACCGCGTCTACGGCGAAGAAGCCATACAGGACCAGCGGTATGAAGGCTACCTGGCTGACTATGAAAAGAAGATGATCCTGGCCAATCTCTGGGAAAATACACTCCAGCCGATTTACAAAGTCATCGCCATGATCGGCACGATGCTGGTCATCTGGTTCGGCGGCCGCAACGTCCTGGGAACGGGTTGGGAAAGCTGGGATATCGCCGCTTTCTCGACGTACCTGGCCTGTTTCATCAAGCTGGCGACGAAATCATCCCATGCGGCAAAATTGTTCAACGCCATCCAGAAAGCCCAGGTTTCGTGGCAGCGCATCCAGCCCCATCTCCAGGCGGCAACGGAACTGCCCGATCCCGTACCGCCGGCAGCCCCGGCAGCCCTGACGGTCCGCCACCTGTCCTTCACCTATCCCGGCAGTGACGGCCCTATTTTCCAGGACCTCTCCTTCTCGGCCCGTCCCGGTACTATCATCGGCATCACCGGGCCTGTCGCCTGCGGCAAATCGACGCTGGGCCAGGCCTTCCTCTGTGAAAACCCGCACGGCGGCCAGATTTTCTTTGGCGCCAAGGAACTGGGCAACGGCCACACGGCGCCAGACGGCATCGTCGGCTATTGCGGCCACGACGCAGAACTCTTTGCGGCTACCGTCGAAGAGAACATCCGCCTCGGCCTGCCTGGCGATATCGGCACTGTCCTGAAAATGGTCTGCATGGACCAGGACTGCGCCACCTTCCCGGCCGGGACCCAGACGCCTATCGGCGAAGGCGGCCAGCGCTTGTCCGGCGGCCAGCAGGCCCGCATCGCCTTGGCCCGGACCTTGTTCCATCTGCGGCCGCTCCTCATTCTCGACGACCCTTTCGCCGCCGTCGACATGGCGACAGAACGGAAGATTTTCACCAGCCTGCGCCAGGATTACAGCGACCGCATCATCCTCCTCATCTCGCACCGCCTGAGCCTTTTCCCCAATCTGGACCAGGTCATCTGGCTCAACGGGGACGGGACCAGCGTCGTCGCCACGCACGAAGCTCTATATGCATCCTGTCCGGCCTACCGGAATCTCTATGACCTGCAGCATGCCCAGGGAGGTGCCCACCATGCGTAATATTTTCTGGCAGACCCTGAAAAAGAACGGCCTGCTCCTGGTGATCCTCATCGCAGCCATCATCGCGTCCATCGCCGTAGGCGTCACGCCGCCCCTCATCCTGCAATACATCGTCGACAGCCTGGTCAGCGGCTCGTTCAGCGCCTATCCCCTGCTGACGGCAGGCATCCTCTACTTTGCCCTCAATGCCGGCAGCGGCCTCGTCGATGCCCTCAAGGAGACGCTGATCACCGTCTTCGGCCAGAAAATCACCCACGGCCTGCGCTCAGCCATGTGCCAGCGCCTCGACGAATTGCCGGCGGCGTACTTCGTCAGCCATGAAGCCGGCGCTGTCACATCGCTCTTCGTCAACGACGTCGATACCCTGGAAAACCTCTTCGATTCCGGCGTCGTCAGCATGATTGCCGATGCCTTCACGATTCTCAGCATCCTCGTCGTCGTCTTCCACCTGAGTCTGGGCCTGGGCATATTGCTCTGTATCTGCCTGCCCCTCTTGTTTATCCTGACCCGCTATTTCCAGAAGCGCATGCTCCAGGCCCAGCGGGACAACCGCATCGCCGTAGGCCGGACGAACGAACTCATTCCGGAAACGGTCCATAATATCCGCACGATTCACACGTGCCAGCAGGAACGCTACCTGCGACAGCGCTATGGCCGGACGATCCGGGCCAGTTTCGACGCCATGGAACGGAGCAATTTCTGTGACTCCATCTATTCGCCGATCATCATCACCAGCTGCACGGTCATCATCTGCCTGATGATGGCCCTGTCCGTCAGCAGTCCGTCCCTGCAGGAAATCTTCGGCATGACCGTCGGCAGCGTCGTCGCCCTCATCGCCTATGTGCGCCGCATCTTCTCGCCCTTAGAAAGCATCGGCATGGAAATCCAGAACATCCAGTCTGCCGTCGCCGGTATCGGCCGCCTGAAGGACTTCTTTGCCGAACCCATCCAGGAACGAAAAGAACCGGAAGTCCCTGACGCAGCAGCGGCACCACTGGTCATCGACGATGCCGCCTTTGGCTATGGCCGGGAAAAAGATATTTTCCGCCACTTTTCGCTCACCGTCGCCGCCGGGGAAATGGTCACCATCACCGGCCGTACCGGCGCCGGCAAGAGCACCCTCTTCAAACTCATCCTCGGCCTCTACCAGCCCCGGGAAGGCCAGGTCCGCATCTTTGGCTGCGACCCGTCCCGGCTGGCCCCTGCTGTCCGGCGCCAGGTCTTCGGCTACGTCGAGCAGCAGTTCCACGCCATCAGCGGTACCGTCGCCGACCAAATCAGCCTCAAGGACCCTCGGGTCACAGCAGGCGCCATGGAAAAAGCCCTGCACCTCGTCGGTCTGTGGGATACGTGCTGTGCCCTGCCCCAGGGACTGGACACGCCCTTCCGGCCGGAACTCTTTTCCCGCGGCCAGAGCCAGCTCCTGTCCATCGCCCGGGCCGTCGTCATGAACCCGCAGATTCTCTTGTTCGATGAAATCACGGCCAATCTCGATTCCCTGACAGAAAGCCAGGTCCTGCAGGCCCTGCAGGCCGCCGCCAAAGACCGGACGGTCCTCTCCATCTCCCATCGCCTCTACGAAGCCCAGGGCGGCCGCCGCGTCGTCATCGGAGAAACAGAAGCGTAGGTCGTTCGTCGTTTGTCGCAATCCGCAGACCGCTGATTGCAAAAAAAAAGAAAGCGCTGTCGCATGAAGACAGCGCTTTTTAAGTGGCTAGTGGCTAGTGGCTAGTGGCTAGTTGTTAGTGGTTAGCGGATGGGTTTAAATTTAAAGGTTTTCTCTGCAAACTACAAACTCTGTACTACAAACTATAAAGTAAACGGGGCCGCGCATGATGGTAGAAGCCTTCGTGCGACAGCCTCCCACGGATCACCATTCACTATTTCGCCGGTGCTTCGATAGGGTCGTAATCAGCCGGTTTGTCCGTAATGGATGCTTCGTCGATGGCCGACGGTACCGGGTCGAAGCCCTGGCGGAACAGGGCCTTGATGGCAGCGATGTACGGCGGGATGATGGTGTCCATGAGGAGATAGCGCTTGCGGAAAAGGTTGCGCTTCTGCGACTTGATTTCGCCGTATTTGCGCCGTCTTTCTTCGATAGGCAGGTGGTAATACCACGGTTCCTTGCCATCCGGTGCGGCTCCTTCGCCGATCCAGAATTCATTGAAATTGGTCTTCTTCGAGCGGTTGCCGCGCAGCATATGGCTGTTGGTATAGAAGCCTTCGTCCGTGATGACATATATGTCATGGATGCCCAAGGTCTGGACGAAGATGCGCATGAGATAGAGGATGAAATTCTTCGGCCGATAGCCAAAGAGCTTCTTGGTCAGGACCTTGGTCGTTTCCAGGCCGTGCTTTGAGCCCTGGATGGTGCCGATGTACACGGACGGCGTCCCGTCAACATTGTAATCGAAACGAAAATTGAAATGATAGATCATCTGGCCTTCATGATAGAGGTAGAGCGACAAGAAGCCTTCCTTGCGCTGGCCCGTATCGAAGATGAGCCGCGCTTCCAGGGGCAGCGATTCGTCCGGCGAAGTCCACAGGGTATAGCCGTTCCCCCAGTAGAGTTCATGGATGACCTCGTCAGAAAAGAAAGTCCGCAAGATAGTGAAATGATGTTTCAAGGCATCGAGACGCTGGCGCATGGTCGAATTCTTGAACAAGAAGACGCGGGTCATGACTTCCTGGAAATCCGGGTCATGCTGCTCCAAGAAGCCCTTCATCGGTTCATAATGGTCAAAGAAATCGTAGAGCTCTTCAAATAAAGCCCGGTTGGACACGGCACGGGCAAAAAAAACGACAGCCCGCTTGTTTTCCTGGAAATTCCGGGGCCCGTATATAAGGCGCGATAAGTGCCAGAAATAGGAAATGCTGTGCATGGAATACCTCCTATCAAGTACAAAGCTAATAGTACTATTATACGGGCAAGACAAGCAGGCTGTCAATGTGGGATGCGTGGCCAGTGGCTAGCTTCTATCTAATCCAGCTTCCGCACGATATTCGCCGGGACATGGGACAAATCGCGGACGCCGGTGATCATCATGGCATCCATGAGCTGGCGTTTGAGCGTATCCAGGAGGAGTTTGACCCCTTCGGCCCCACCTCCGACAGCCGCGACGGCAGCCGGTCTGCCGATGAGGACGGCGTCGGCGCCGAGGGCCAGCATCTTGAGGATGTCTTCGCCGTGACGGATACCGCCATCGACGAAAATGGTGATCCGCCCTTTGACGGCTGCGGCGATATCAGGCAGGACATCGGCCGTACCGGCCATGCCGTCGAGGACGCGGCCGCCGTGGTTGCTGACGACGATGCCTTGGGCACCGGCTTCGGCACAGGAGACGGCTTCTTCGGCCGACATGACGCCTTTGACGATGAAGGGCAGTTTGATAGCCTGGACGACTTCGGCAATGTCACGGGCACTCTTGGGCCCTACGGGCTGACCGAAAATCCGCATGTTAATCAGCGTCGCCGCATCGATGTCGCTGGCAACGGCAAAAGCGCCGGCTTCTTCGGCCTGATGGGCTTTCTCGATGATCTGGTCGTTGCTGCGGGGCTTGATAGTCGGGATGACGATGCCCGGCCGTTTCTTACAAGATGCAATGCCGGATGAATACATATACGGAGCACCGCTGTCACCGGTAAAGCACAGCGTACCCACATCCAGGGCTGCCTGAGTGACGGCTTCGTCATACTCTTGTTCTACTTCCGCCGGGTCGCCGTCTACCTGGGCATTGAGGACGATGCCGCCGACCGGCGCCAGGAGTACCGGCATACTGAGCCGTTTTCCCATAAGGGTCACAGCCGTATCCGGGTCGTCGACGCCAGACATGCTGCGCATGACCAGGCCGTATTCCTGGAGCGCTTCGACGTTACGCATGAAAGACCGTCCCGTGCGCAGGCCGCCGAAACCGGGAATCATGCCGACGCAGGCTTTGCCGTTGCACAGGGGACAGACATGGCAGCCTTTCATTTTTTCGCGTGCTTTGTTCCTTACTTCCTGTAAATCCATGAGAATCACTTCCTAAATGAAAATTTTATTGTCAGCACGGCCGCTGTAGGTCGTCTCTAACATCTTGACATGGGATAAAAAAGCTGGGTCATCAAAATACTTGGCCCCTTTGGGGCAGTTGCGCACGCAGCGCTGGCACTTGATGCAGATGCCGGTGACGATGGATGGCTGGTCCCGGTCGATGGATCCCATCGGGCACTGACGGGCACAGAGGCCGCAGGATACGCATTTTTCCAAGTCCGTCTTGGGCTTGGCCTTGAGGAATTTAGCCGGCTGGCCATCGACGCCCTTAGGAACGTAATACGGCGCCTGAGCATCGCCGTCGACGACGAGATGCGGTACCATGCCATCGGTCTGACGGATTTTCGATACGGCCAGATCCGTCAGGCGGACCATGAGGGCCAAATCGTCCTCATCGGGCCGATTGGGCGCCAGGGCGTCGGAAAAAGCGTGGGTCCCGACGAAAGCACCGGCCGCAACGGTGCGGAAGCCGTTGCCGTCGAGGGTCGCACAAAGTTCGGCCAGGGCGTTGTCGAAAGACCGGTTGCCATAAGTCACGACAGCCAGGGCCAAGGCCCCTTTGCCGATGAGTTTTTCCTGATACGTCGGCAAAATCTTATTGGGCAATTTCCCGGCATACGTCGGACCGCCGACGATGACCAGGTCGCCTGCCGAAAAAGTACGGACCCTTTCGCGTTCTTCCGGCAAATCCAGGGAAATGGCCCGGCACGATACCTGAAAGAGCCGCGCCGCTTCAGAAGCGGCCTGACAGACGAGGCGTTTCGTATTGCCTGTCGGGCTAAAATAGACAGCATACACATGTTGGATGTTCATAAAAATCACCTCAGTTACACAAAACACGATGCACCCTTCCTTTTCCTTATTATATACCTAAAAAGGACTGTCGCACAAAGTTTTTTACGCTCTGCGAAGTCCTTGTTTGAAGTTTGATGTTCCTTCCGCTTTTATGTTAGAATACAGTATGATTTTTACAAAAAATGAGGTGTCTTATGCAAAAGAAAATCTATGCCGTGCGGCATGGCCGTACGACGGGTCTGTTCCTGTCCTGGGCAGACTGTCAACAACAAGTGAATGGCTTCCCCGGCGCCCGCTTCAAGAGTTTCACCGACGCGACAGAGGCCTGGAAATGGCTCAACGGCGAAGAAACGGCGACGCCGAAGAAGGCAAGGGCTCCCAAAAAAGCCCGGCCATCATCCAAAGCAGCTGTACCGTCTTCCCCGCTCCGTCCCGACGAGGAACAGGATTTCGTCATCTATACCGATGGCTCGTGCCTGCGCAATCCCGATGGGCCCGGCGGCTGGGCCGTCGTCGCCCGCAATGTCGCTACCGGCGAAGTGACGGAGCTGTCTGACGGCAATCCGTCGACGACGAATAACCGCATGGAACTCCTGGCAGCCATCATGGCCCTGCGCTTCGCGCCGGAAGGGACGAAAGTCGCCTTGTACACCGACAGCCAGTACCTCAAGAACGGCATCACCAAATGGGTCGCCGGCTGGAAGCGCCGGGGCTGGAAAAAAGCCGACGGCCAGCCCGTCCTTAACCAGGGCTACTGGGTCGAACTGGACAAACTCTACCACGCTCACGACGTTACCTTCCACTGGGTCAAAGGCCACGTCGGCGTCGAACTCAACGAACGCTGCGACCAGCTGGCCAAAGCCCAGGCTGTGAAATATAAATAAGTGGTTAGTGGTTCGTTTTTACTGTAGGGGTCGCCACGTGGGTGACCCGCTTGGGTATTGGGGACGCGCTCTCCGAGCTGGAAAATAGCTCATATGCTGGGACGGGCTTGCCACGTGCAAGCCCCTACAGGTGTGAACGTACTCCCGCCTATAGAGGCGGGAGCTTCCTGCTTCAACGAAAACAGCGCCACTGACTCCAAAGAGTTGCGGCGTCTTACACTCTCTCCACAGGCGTAGATTCCCGTGCGACCCACGGTATTTTATGGATTACGTCAGGCTGATATTCGCCTGGCTTCTTCTCGGATATTTATGGCTGCGTTTTTATCCCTGTCATGATGACTGCCACATTTGGGACAATTCCATTCCCGTACAGACAAATCTTTAGTTTCACTAGTTCGGTAGCCACATACGTGACACAGCTGGCTGCTCGGATACCACTTGTCTATCTTGATAAGCTGTTTGCCTTGCCAAGCCAACTTATATTCCAGCATGTTCGTGAACAGATTCCAGCCATTGTCCGCTACGGATTTGCCAAAACTGAACTTACCACCCTTTTTCCGCTTTGCCATCGCTTTGACGCTGATATCCTCAATGCCAATGGCATCATAGCGGTCTGCAAGGTAGCGGGACTTTTTGTGCAGGAAATCCCGGCGTTGATTGGCCACTTTCTCATGGAGAATAGCTACGCGCAGTCTTTGTTTCTCTCTGTTGTGACTTCCTTTTTGTTTCTTGGATAGCTTCTGTTGCGCCTTAGCCAGTCTTTTCTCTGCCTTTCGCAGGAAATCGGGATATTTAGCATCCTCCTCATCGGAAGCCACATACAAGCCGTGCATCGCAAAATCCAAGCCAAGGAAGGTCTTCGGTATGACAGGGAGTACTTGGTTTTCATACTCCACCAGCATACTGATATAGTACTTTCCTGATGGCGTCTTGCTGATGGTTACGGTCTTTATGATACTGTTCTCTGGCAAGGGGCGATGCTGGCATAATTTCACCCAGCCGACTTTTGGCAGTTTCACCTTATGGCCCTCGATTCGGACAGAACCCTTCTGGTTGTTCGTGGAATACGAAGCGCGACTATTTTTCTTTGACTTGAAGCGCGGCTTGCCGAAATGCTGGCTGTCATTCCAAAAGTGGCTGTATGCCTTGTTCAGATTCAGTTGGGCATTGGCAAGGGCTAAACTATCGACTTCCTTTAGCCAAGGGAAGTCTTCCTTGTACTGCGCAGGCGTGTTATTCAGCTTTTGGCCGGTTTCCTTATAATAGGCAAGGCGGTCACTCAACATTTTGTTATAGATGAATCGGACACAGCCGAAGGTCTTGGCAAACATCATTTTCTGTGCCGTTGTCGGATAGATTCTGTATCGGTATGCCTTATTCACTATCATCACCTGCCTTGACTTTCTATATACTTTCACTCTTACTACTGATTATACTGCAAATCAACTTGTGAAGCTATTGTTTTTCTGATGGCATCGAGCCCTCAGAAAAACCTGCAATTCATCTCACCGCCTAAAGAGGCGGGAGACTTCTTGCAGAATCAGGTTAAAACGTATCATTTTACCCTATCTCCTTACTGTATCCCTTAATCTTCTTCAACTTCTGCTAATTTTTGTGCAATGTTTTCCCAAGCTGCCAAAAAGCAGGACTAAATTTATTTTAACAGAATCGTATAAGGTTGTACAATAAAAATAGGCTGTCGCCCATGCGACAGCCTATTCTACAAACTATAAAGCGATGACGTCTAAATCATCTGGGATATACAGTTTTCCCTGATAATACCGGCATCCTTCGGCATGGTAACGCTGGCGGCGATGGGCCAGGTCCTTATCTTCCGTATGATAGAGGATCAGGTTCTGCACGCCCAGGCGGGCCGCCGTTTGGCAGGCATCTTTGACGGTAGAATGGTGTTTCTCATAGGGATGGAAGATATCCGCTTCGGCATCGAGGCAGAAAGCTTCATGAAGGAGCCATTTACTATCCCGGACATAGGCTTCTTCCCAGGGCTGATACGGCTCATCACCACAGCAGGTCAGTCTGCCGTCGGCGAGTTCTAAAGAAAAGCCGAATTGTTTGGCCTTGGTCGAACGAATATCGAAAAAAATTACGTCATGACCCATGAGCTGACGCGTCTCCCCATCGGTCACCGTCACAAGATGAAGGCGGTCATCGAGGAAAGCACTGTCTTTCGAGGACAGCAGAGCCTTTCCCATCGTGCGCAGCAGGGAAATGACTTCATCATGACCGTAGATAACGGCTTCGCCCTCATAGGTCCCGCGCCGCCAGGACTGACACATCATGCGCATAAGCCAGAGGATGCCCAGAAGATGATCCATGTGTTTATGGGTGACGAAGACCGTCCGCATATCCTGCCAGCGCAAATGGGCCTTTTCCAGCTGACACAGGAGTCCGTTCCCGCCGCCGCCATCGACGAGCAGATATTGACCGCTTTCATGGAGGACGAAACAAGTATTATAACAATGGGTCACCGTTGCGTTCCCCGTCCCTAACAAGGTCAGATTCATGACTATCCCTCCCGATGGTTTATCGTGCGTTGGCTTCGCCACGGAAGATAGTACCGCGGCTGGCGTCTACGGTGACGACTTCGCCGTTTTCCAGGGTATCGGCAGCATGGGCAGCGCCGACGACGGTCGGGATGCCGAGGGTGATGGCGACGATAGCCGATTCGCTGGTGAGGCCGGCTTCTTCGGAGACGATGGCGCTGGCCCGTTTCATGTAGTCGACGAAATCAGCGCGGGCCGAACGGACTACGAGGATGCAGCCGTCGGTGAAGTTCTTTTCCAGGTCTTCTTTCGATTCGGCGATGCAGACTTTGCCGATAGCCGAGTTACGGCCGATACCGGTACCGCGGAGGAGGACGTCACCGACAACCTGGACGCGGATCATATTGGTCGAACCGGCTTTGGCAACGGGGACACCTGCCGTGAGGACGACGAGGTCGCCGGCTTTGATGAGGTTGTTGTCGAGGGCTGCAAAGATGGCATTGTCGACGACGGCATCGGTGTCGCTGGCTTCTTTGCCGGTGACGGCCTGGACGCCCCAGTTGAGCTGCAAGCGGCGGACGATGGCTTCGTGCGGCGATACGGCCACAATCGGGCAGGCCGGGCGGAATTTAGAAATCATCTGGGCTGTGCCGCCGCGTTCAGTCGAAGCGATGATGGCTGCAGCGTGGAGGTCTTGGGCAATCTTGACGACGGCTTTGCCGATGGATTCTGTCGTCGTGGCCGATTCAGCGTCGACGTCTTCATAGGACTTCGGCGTGAAGCTGCTTTCCGTAAAGGTTGCGACGCGGGCCATGGTTTCTACCGCTTCTACCGGATAGAGGCCGCCAGCCGTTTCGCCGCTGAGCATGATGGCATCGGTACCGTCGAGGATGGCGTTGGCGACGTCGCTCGTTTCGGCACGGGTCGGACGCGGGTTGTTGCACATAGATTCCAGCATCTGCGTAGCCGTAATGACCGGTTTGCCTGCGGCCTGGCATTTATGGATGAGGACTTTCTGGAGCATCGGCACTTCTTCTGCCGGGACTTCGACGCCGAGGTCACCGCGGGCGACCATGATGCCGTCGCTCATCTTGATGATGTCGTCGATATTGTTGACCGCAGCCTGACATTCGATTTTGGAGATGATCTTCATATGGCTGTCGTGTTTTTCCAAAATCTTGCGGATCGTCAGGACGTCTTTGCCGCGCTGGATGAAGGAAGCGGCAATCCAGTCCATGTTCATGCGGCAGCCGAATTCGATATCGTCGGCGTCTGTATCGGAAACAGCCGGCAGGTTGATGGCAATGCCCGGTACGGCAACGCGTTTACGGTCGCTCATCTTGCCGCTGTTGAGGATTTTCGTATGGATGTCTTGGCCTTCGACGCTGACCACTTCCAAGTTGACCAGGCCGTCCGACAAGAGGATGTGGTCGCCGGCTTTGACGTCCTGCGGTAATTCTTTATAGTTCATGGAGGCAATAGTTTCATCGCCTTCTACGTCACGGGCCGTCAAGGTAAAGTCTTTGCCGGCTTCCATCATGATCGAACCATTTTTAAATTTGCCCAAACGGATTTCCGGGCCTTTCGTGTCGAGGAGCAGTGCCACCGGGATACCCAGTTTCTGAGAGACAGCGCGGACCATGTCGATGCGCTGTTTATGTTCTTCATGAGAACCATGGGAGAAATTAAAGCGGGCAACGTTCATGCCGGCTTTAATCATCTTTTCGATAATTTCCGGGGTATTGGAACTGGGGCCTAAAGTGCAGACGATCTTTGTTTTTTTCAGCATATCTATTCTCCTTGCTTCTATTTAATGTAATCGGATGATTCTCGTTCAGCTGACGGCGCGGATGAGGTTGAAGACCTGCTGGGCCGTATTGGTCATATTGCGCAGGGCCGTTTCTTTATTCATGGCTTCTTCCAGCGGCATGGCCTTATCGACGATAGAAAAGAAAGCATCAATGCCCTGCCGGTTGCATTCAGCAGCGTCGGCGGTCGTGCAGCCTGCCAGGGCGATGACTTTGGCACCGTATTGTTTAGCCAGTTTCGCTACGCCAATCGGTGCCTTGCCCATAGCCGTCTGGGCGTCGAGGCGGCCTTCGCCGGTAATGACGTAATCGGCATCCTTGACGGCATCGGCCAATCGGATGGAATCGAGGACAATCTGGATACCTGAACGCAGGCGGCCGTTCAGATAAGCCAGGAAGGCGAATCCCATACCGCCGGCTGCACCAGCCATTTCAATGACAGCCGTTTCCATCCCCGGCAGATAGCCGTAAGGACAGGAAACAGCTTCACCTAAAGGCCCCTGGACGCCGACATAGCGGAGCTGGCCGTTCAATCCGTCGACGAGGGCTTCGACGGTTCCTTCGCCACCATCGGACAAGGGTTTGACGATGACCTGGACAGGATGGCCGCCATAGGCTTTACGGACGCCAGCCTCAATGGCCCGGCCGGCTTCGACGGAAGTCAGGCTATTTTTCAAGGAATCAATGGCTACAACGACTTTCATGATGATCTCTCCTCTATCTGCAAATTCGTAAGACTGTGTTTCTCTATGCCTATAGTGTAGCAAAAGAGGTCATCCCTTTCCATGTTATGAGACACAATATATTGTCATTATTTTTATTTTCTAAACCAAGGAAGAGTGGCAATGTAAAGGGGCACGGCATCACAGAATACCCGTGGGTCGAGGCCGGTCTTCCCAGCAATCCGCTTCAGCCGGTATTGCAGGGTATTCTTGTGGATGCAGAGAATCCGTGCCGTCTCCTGGATGGACAAATCCTGCTGATAATAGACCTGGAGTAAATGGATATCGCTGTCCGTCAAAAGGTGACAAATATCCTGACAGTAGCGGCGACGCACGGCACCATCCAGACTTTGCAGCAAAAAGGCCAATTTCATATCATCGGCGTGGACGCAAAAGACCTGCCGGTCCCCGGCTGCCTGCAAAGCCATTTTGGCAAAACGGTACGATTCGTAGATACGGTGGAAAGCTTCTTCCGTCCCGATACCGGCCAGGATTTCCGGATAGAACCATTCTTTCCACTGAGGCAGTTTTCTGTCCCATTCTGCATAGCCCCTGCTGGGAACGAGGACAACGAAAGTATTCGGATAAACATAAGTATATAAGGAAACCCCCAACTTCTGACAGAAGCCGGCCATTTTCTGGCGAAACGCTCCAGCCTGCCGGAAACCATCATGCCAACGGAAGACGACGGCCGTATAGCAGCTTCCCGCCAATTCAGGCTGATCTTCAGCCAGTTGCTGCACCGTATCTTCATCGCGATAAATCAAGGCCATGACCTGGCGGCTGCGATGCGCTTCTTCGCTGAAGGCCTCCTGACTCAGGCGGTATTCCTTGAGGAAGACTTCACAAATTTTCGTCAGCAAGAAACCGTACTGACCGACGACAGCCGGATTCCCGGTAATCCCGATGACGCCCAGGACCTGATGATCCATGATGATAGGATAATTGACCCCTCGGCTGACGCCGTCCTCAAGCCGGTCTTCCTGAACAGTCTGGACCTGCCCGGTCCGGGCCGCAACGTGACCGGCTTTATGGTACGTTCCGATACGTCCGCTATCCGTACTAGCCATGATACGCCCATGACGGTCGATGAAGTTGATATTCCAGCCGACAACAGCCCTGGCCGAATCGACGATTTGCTGGGCCAGTTCATCCGTAATGCGTACTTTCACCTGAATACCTCCCTTTCCTCCTGAAAAAATCTCACGACAAAACCACGTCCAAAGCCATCATCAGGGTAAATCCCAAGGCAAAAGACAGGACGCCGATGTCAGAGTGTTCGCCGGCCGACATTTCCGGGATGAGTTCTTCGACGACGACATAGCACATGGCACCGGCAGCCAGGCTGAGGAGATAGGGCAGGACCGGTACGATGAAGGCCGTCATGGCAATGGTCAGGGCCGCCCCGATGGGTTCGACGATGCCCGACATGACGCCGCCGAGAAAGGCTTTGTACTTTCCGACGCCGGCTGCCTTGAGGGGCATGGAGATGATGGCCCCTTCGGGCAGATTCTGCAAGGCGATGCCCAGAGACAAGGCCAGGGCCCCGGCGGCGCTGATGCCCGTCTGCCCGGCTAAAAGCCCGGCATAGACGACGCCGACGGCCATGCCTTCGGGGATGTTGTGCAGCGTCACGGCCAGGACGAGCATCGTCGTCCGCTGCAAGTGGCTGTGCGGTCCTTCAGCTTTTTCACTGTACATGTGCAGATGCGGCACCAGCCGGTCCAGGGCCAGGAGCAGGAAGATGCCCAGCCAGAATCCGGCCACAGCCGGCACAAAGGCGAACTTCCCTAACGGCGCCGCTTCTTCCATAGCCGGTATCAAGAGGCTCCAAATAGAGGCAGCAATCATGACGCCCGACGCAAAACCGGTCAGCCCTCGTTGGACCTGACGATCCAATTCCTGTTTCATGGCATAGACGCAGGCCGCTCCCAAAGACGTCCCGGCAAAGGGGATAAGGATCCCTATGACAGCATTTTCCATAATAACTTTCCCTCCCTGTATCTCATTTAGCTATATTTGATACTTAATATCGTTATAATTTCATTATACACGAAAAGAGGCCGTCGTACAAAGACAGCCTCTTTTTTTCTGCAAACTATAAGAGGCCGTCGTACAAAGACAGCCTCTTTTTTTCTGCAAACTATGAACGCTTATATTACAAACTTTCATCTAACGCACTTTCGCCGCTGATTTTCCCGGGCAGGACCAGGGACAGGACCAGGCAGATCAGGACCGGTACGAGCCAGCCCAGGCCGCTGTCGCCTAAGGGCAGGCCCTGGATGAAGGCAGCCGCCCCGTCGAGATGGAAGAACTGAGCCGCAATGTCGATGGCCGATACCAGGCCGGCAGCGGTGACAGTACAGCGCATGCCCAGTTTCGACAAGCCGACGAATTTATTGATGATAGTCAGCATGACGACGGAAATGGCAATGGGATAGACGAACAACAAAAGGGGCAGCGTGACCTGGATGATCTGGTTCAGGCCGAGATTGGCCAGGACCAGGCTGACCAGGCAGATGAGAGTGACGTATTTCTTATACGACAGGACTGGGAACTCTTCGGCAAAGAAGGTCGAAACGGCGGCGATGAGGCCGACGGTCGTCGTGAAGCAGGTCAGCGTGACCATAACAGCCAAAAAGGCCATGCCGACAGTCCCGAAAATCTGGAATGACGTCTGGGATAACACATAGGCGCCGAGATTGACACTGGCGTCTTCATAGACCGACTGGGGAATAGGAAAATGATTGCCCAAGAGGGCCAGTCCCAGATAGAGCCCGCCCATGAGGACGGCGACGGCAGCACCGGCCATCCAGACGCTGGCAACGTGTTCCTTTTCCGACGCGAAGTGGATCCGCTTCATGGCACCCAGGGCGATGATGCAAAAGGCAAAGGAGGCCAGGGTGTCGACGGTGTTATAGCCTTCGACGAAGCCGTTGCCGAAAGCCGAAGCGGCGTATTTCCCCATAGGAGCTGCTGTAGACGGCGTCGTATAGGCGACCATGCCGACGATGATGAGCAGGACGATCATGATAGCAAAGATAGGCGTCAATACCTTACCGACGCGGTCCAGGAGTTTCGACGGCGTAATCGACAGCCACCAGGCGCAGATGAAATAGAGCGTCGTGAAGATGGCCAGCGGCAGCATGCCATCGCCCGTGATGGGCAGGATACCGATAGAAAAGGACGTCGCCGCCGTCCGCGGGATGGCCATGAGGGGCCCGATGGCCAGATACATGAGCGTCAGGATGACCAGCGAAAAGAGCGGCGAAATCTTATGGTTCATTTCCGCCCGGAAACCGCCGGGGTTGAAAGTCCCCATGATGACGGCAATGACAGGCATACCGATACCGGACAAGAGGAACCCCAGGACGGCCGGCATGAACGACGAACCTGCCTGAAAACCTAAAGAAGGCGGGAAAATAAGGTTCCCCGCCCCGAAAAACATGCCGAACAACAGCAATCCGACTTGTGCACCATTTTTTAACATGAGCAGATAACACTTCCTTTACAATTTTAATTTGTTCCTGTAAATCTTTATTGTTACATTGTAAAGTTTTAAGTGGTTTCTGTCAATATCTGCTATTTTGAACCTCTCCCGCTTATAGAAGCAGGAGATTCTTGAGAAGGTTGCTGTTTAAGTTTCCTCCTGAAATCAGGATAGCCTTATTCTCAAAGGGCTGTCCAAAAGCCCCTTACACAGTCCCTCGAAATCGAAGTTCTGCTTACTTTTACGGAGTATGTTGGCGGCGCCGTTGATGTCGGCATTGGCCGTCCTGCCGTTGGCGAAACGGTACAGGCCGCGCCGGATTCGTTGTCCACTGAACGTTCCTGTATAGGGGGCATCCGGCTGGTATACGGGAATATCATCCAAGTCCAGACAGCTGGCCTGAGAGGTATACGATTCTTCCTGTTCCAGATAGGTTATCCCGTAGCGTTCACACAGCTGTTTCAAGGTACTGCGCAGATAGCTCAAATTGATTTGGGTGAAATGCTGATTCATCACTTTGCCCAGCTTTAGTCCTCGTTTGAAATCGCGATTATATCCACAGACAAGGGTCCCTATCTGATAGTCAATGCAGAAATTAACAATGTAACGGGCTGTCTTGCGAAGGATGTCCTGCATCCGGAAATTGCGTTTCTTCGCTAACTGACAGAGCTGGTTCGTCGTCTTCCGGCCCTGTTTGGCGGCAATGCTTTGGAGTCTGGCTTTGCGTTTGTTCCAATACTGGTTGATAGATTTAAGTTTACGACCGTCCATGAGGAACGACGTCCCCGTATTGGTAACGCAGGCGGCCAGATTGTCCAGGCCTAAGTCGATAGCCAGGATACGTTCTGGCGAGGTTTTCACCGGCTCTGGTTCCTGTAAGTAGCCATACTGAATCTTGAAATACCGTCCACCATACATGGGACAGATGCGGATTTCCTGAATCGTCTTATCCTTCAGCCTGTCGGGAACAGGAATCCGAATCCGATGGCCATTATGGCGTTTCATATATTCACGGCTCATCGGCACTGTTAAGAAGCCATTCTTAATGGTAATGGCGTTCGTGGACAAGATGAGACTGAAGAGACCACCTTTTTCACGATAGTGTGGCAGGCGGACAGCCTTTGAACCATAGTCACCTGACTTGACTTTCTGCAAAAGCCCGAAAAAAGAACGAAAACTGCGGTCGGCCATCTTCAATATCTGCTGGGCGACACCGGCCTGTAACAAGCCATAGTTTTCATTTTCCTTGCAGATGGGGTAATTTTCTTCGTACCGCAAGAATTGCCGGGTATCGAAGTAATGCTGCCGAATCGTATAGACCGCTACATTGTACAGGTTATTGCTGTATTGGCACATTTCCCGGAGCATCGTATACTCTTGTTTCGACAAGCCACGGATGACATTCGATTGCGTCAAGTACATCTGGAATCCACCTCCTCTGTTATCTACCATTATACCGTAGACGTAGTGAAAAGGCTAAGATGGAAAAGACATAGGGTGAATTTCGCAGGCATCGAACCTGCGAAATCCATCGCCATTCATCCCCTACCTAAGAGGAAGGAGTCTTCTGGCGAAACTGTGATAAAAAGTTAAACGATTTATTTTACGATGACCTTGGCTACAGCCTGAGCGACCAGGCGTTCCCCGTCCGGTTCGGCCTGGAGCATGTTGAGATACATGCAGGACAACTGGGATTCAACATAATTCTTGAAGTAATTGAACTTCGCGCCCTGGCTGTCGCCATCGCTCATGCCGTACTGCTGGACAGCTATTTTCTTGAGCAGGGCCGACGTCTTCTGGCCGGCTGGTGAGCTGAGTACCCAGTCATGGTCACCGAGATGAACGATATAGCCTTCCTGACGGTGCGGCGATGGCAGGCCATTGCCCATCTTGTTGAGGACGCCATAAGCGACGGGGGCTTTCTGAGCCATGAGAGACGCGGCTTTCAGCCAAGCTACGACGTCTGCTTCCCCTTTAGCATCATTCGGGGCCCCATGGGCACAGGCCTGAGCGACGACGACATCCGGCAGCAGGCTGCGGTACATCGATTCAGCGATGGAAATGACATGATGTGCCCCCTGGCCGGCAATCGTATATTCCTTCAGGGATGAACCGTCGGGCTGCCACTGGAAGACGAAGGGTTTCATGATATCGTGAAGCAGCTGGCCGGCTAAGGCCGTGTCCGTGTGGACGTCATAACAGAAGACGTCTTCATACGTATGGATGACTTGAATTTCGTCTTCATGCTGGTCCTGCCCTTCGGCGTCCTCTTCAACCTGCCACTGGTCCTCATCGTCCTGGCCAAGCTGGATTTCATCACGTCTGCCATGCTGGCCAAAAAACGGAAATACATCATCCTCCTGGCCTTCATCGCAGCCGCCGTCATCACGCCGACGACAGACATCCTGTCCCAGTGCCTCCTGGCCCTGCCCATGATCGCCCTCCTGGAAATCAGCCGCCTCATCATCCGATACGGCCTGCATCGGTAAGGGTTCGTGGCTAGTGGCTCGTGGTCCGTAGGAGGTTGTCTTTATAGTTTGCAGTACGGAGTTTGTAGGGGTCGCCACGTGGGCGACCCGTTAGGAATTGGGATAATTCTTCTAGCAAACGGGTCGGGAAATCGTACATATCCCAGAGCGGGCGCCCCACGTGGGAGCCCCTACAAGAAAAAGGGCTTGTCTTCGTGCGACAGCGCCTTTTTTGTGCTATACTAACGACGTACGTCATTTTGACGAATTTAGGGTAAAGAGGAATGACAGCATGGAAAAGAATTTCGACATCAATCAGCAGGGCTACAGCATCCGCTGCAAGCTGCTCATCAATGATAATGATAAACAGACGCGCACTTTTGACAATGTCGTCATCGTCACGCACGGCTTCGGCAGCCACAAGGACACGGCCGGGACGGTCCATTTCGCCGAACACTTGACGAGCAAATACAAGAACTACGCCGTCATCGCCTTCGACTGGCCCTGCCACGGCGCCGACGCCCGCAAGAAGTTATCCCTCCCGGAATGCATGAACTATCTGACCTGGGTCGTCGACTACGCCAAGACCGAGCTCCAGGCCAAACACATCTACAACTATTCGACGAGTTTCGGCGCTTACATCACCCTGCGCTACCTCATCGAAAAGGGCAATCCCTTCCAGAAAATCGCCCTGCGCAGCCCAGGCGTCAACATGTATGAAAGCATGAGCAACCATGTCTCCGACGAAGGCTTTGCCAAGCTGAAGAAGGGCAAGGAAATCCAGGTCGGTTTCGAACGCAAGATGAAAATCGACCAGGCATTTATGGATGATTTGAAGAGCTTCGATGTCCGTGACCACGAATACTTCGATTTTGCCGACGATATACTCATCCTCCACGGCACGAAGGATGAAATGATTCCCATCGACCTCGTCCGGGAATTCACTGAAAACAACGTCATCGAATTCGTTCCCGTCGAAGGGGCCAACCACCCCTTCCAGAACCCGAACCACATGGCCCTGGCCATCCACAAGATCATCGAATTCTTCCATGACGACAAGGCCTGATGGCGCCACCGCCGTTCCTAGAACGAGCCGCCACCGCCGCCGTGGTCGTCGCTGCAGTCAGCGTCACTGTCGAAATCAGGCAGGTCATCATCGGCCGGACGGGCCTTGGCAATGTGCTGGACGGTCATGAAGACGAACGTATCGCTGCTGTCGGTCAGATGGAAACTGCCGGCGTCGACATAGGCATCAGCCGCCGCTGCTTGGCGGACATTGCTCATCCGGCTGATGAGATAGGCCCGGAAAGCCACGCCGCCACCCACAGCCAGGACGAGGGCCACGACCAGGGCCAGGGGGCTGAAGGCATCGGCCGGGTCATAGGCCTTGCCCTTTTCCTGGTAATAAGCCAATAGTTTTGCCGACGACTGGCCATAGGCCTCGAAGGCTTTCGCATAATGACCGTCCTTCAAGGCCGGCAGGAAGGCATCCTTGAGATAAGGGATGCCTTTTTTATTGCTGATTTTCTCCTTCATGGCCTTGTCTGTCGCAACATACCAGTCATGGCGGTCCATGGCCAGGAGCAGGACCATATTGCCGTTCTGGCCGTCCTTATAGTCCCGGTCCAGGAGCCGATTGGCATAGGTTCCGGCCTTGACGCCCTTCGTCGAGGCGACGGTGACTACAGCGACGCGTACACCATATCTTGCTTCTGTATCCTGCAAGACGGCCGTCACTTCAGCCTGTTCTGCCGGCGTGAGTAGATGGGCGCCGTCGGACAGGCTCGGCGCTGCCGCTGCGGCACCAGCCGTCGTCAGGACCACGACAACTATGGCAAGGATTGTTTCTTTCAACCATTTCCACATCGTACTCACTCCCTTCATAACAGGCCC
Organism: Megasphaera sp.; assembly: GCF_047831605.1. NCBI lineage: Bacteria > Bacillati > Bacillota > Negativicutes > Veillonellales > Veillonellaceae > Megasphaera > Megasphaera sp. The sequence goes on from NZ_CP181255.1 coordinate 539,837, forward strand.
GACCAGACCATGACGAATTTCACCAGGAAATACAGGATTGGTACCAGGACGGCGGCCAGGGCCGCGCCGTATTCATAGGACTTGGCCTTGTCATACCGCAGGGAACCGACCATCCTGCCAGTCTGGCCATTCATCATGAAGGTGTAGGCTTTGCCGTCATAGCGCGTCGTCAAGATCCAGACCGGCGCCATGGCGTATTCCACGGTCCCTTCGTCTTTATGGACGACGCCGTCTTCAAATGTCCGGCGCTGATGATTGTCGACTGTCTCTTCCAACATGGCGAAGGCACTCTGCGACAGCCGTTCATCGGCCCTGGGGACGGCAGCGTCGGCGTCGACGTCGTATTTATCGGCCAAGTAACCGGCGAAATAGGCCGGACTGAACGGGACCATTTCGCCGTAGTCAAAGGGCTCGATGCTTTCCATATATGTATCGTCCATCTTCTGGCTGCCGTCGACAGGGATGCGATGGAAGGCCAGAGAGCCCGTCCGGTCACAGTGGTAGATGCTGGTTTCGATAATCGTTTCGTCCGGCGTCTCAAAGACGGCATCGTCTTCGGCCCGGAAAGCTGCCGACGCCGTGACCTGGGCATGGAAGAGCCAGAACGGAACGTACATGGGCTGGATGGCTTCGACGCGGTTGTCAGCCGTAAAGGCCTTAGGCAGGAGCCAGCGCCCTTGATAGAACTTCTTCAGCGCCGCTACGGCTTCGTCTTTCGTCTTTTTGAAAGGAATGACGTAATCGGGCTTGAGCATCCCTGAAAAGCGGCTGGGAATGAGAGTCGGATTGCCGCAGTAACAGCACTCTGTGGCCATGGTATTCTCATCGCAGACGATTTCGGCGCCACACGACGAACACGTGTAGGTCTGTAAATGAGCCGCTTCGTCGTCGCTCCAATCCTGGCCTGCCGCTTCCGTCTTCCAACGGACCTTGCGGGCCGCATCAGCTTCGGCAGCCCGCGCTTCTTTCTGGGCATAGATGGCTTCCAGGGTCTGGACGTCGAACTTCGTATCGCAATAGTCACAAGTGACGGTCTTGTCTTTCGGCTTGAATTGCAGCGGTGCGCCACAGTTCGGGCATTGATAGCTGACCGATGTATCCGCCATGACCCTCACCTTACCTTTCCGGCTTCTTTGCACCGCAGTTCATACAGAAATTCCCCGTATTGACAGTCCTGCAGGACGGGCAGGTCCAGTTGGCCGGAACCTGGGGCCGCGGCGCGCCGCAATTGCTGCAGAAGTTGCCCGTATTCCCGGCCTGGCCGCATTTCGGGCAGGTCCAGGCAGCGGCGGCCTGCGGTTTGGGACGGCCGCAGGCCGTGCAGAAGTTCCCCGTGTTGCCGGACTGACCGCAGGCACAAGTCCAGCTGCCGGCCGGCGCAGCCTGCGGCATCGGCGAAGGCGCCTGGGCCGCCTGGCGGGCTGCCAGTTCCTGGGCCAGGCCGGCGCCGGCCTGATTGGCCATATTCATGCCCATATAGCCCATGGCAGCACCCATGCCGCCTTCATTGGCTGCAGCCGTGCGCATGGAATCGGCCGTCGCATCGACGAGGGTCCCCAGGCCGATATCGGGCCGAGACATGGTCAAGCCCATCTGAGCTTTCTGAATCTTTTCTTCGTCTTCTTCATTGGCTTTGACACTGTTGATGCCGATAGATACGATTTCGATGCCCCGCAGGTCGCGCCATTTCGGCGACAGGACTTCATTCAGGGCCTGAGCCAGTTCCGGCGTATGGCCGGGCAGCTGGGAATAGTCGATGTGCAAGGCTGAAATCCTGGCAAAGGCCGGCTGCAGGGCCGTCAAGAGTTCCGATTTGAGCTGACTGTCCAGGCGGCTCCGTTCGTAGACGTCGACGTCATTGCCGGCCACGTTCGTATAGAACAGGATGGGATTGACGATGCGGTAGCTGTATTCACCGAAGCAGCGCAGGCGCATGAGCAGGGCCAGTCCCGTCGTATCGTCATAAGACTTGAAGGGCACTTCACTGGGCGTACCGTATTTATTGCCGATGATTTCCTTAAGGTTGACATAGTAGACGCGCTGGTCCTTGCCCGTATCGCCGCCAAAGGCAAAGCGTTCCTTCATCTGGCGGACGAGCAGGCGGAACGATTCGCCCAGGTCACCGGCATAGTCGCCGTCGAAGATAGACGCTTCCGTCGACGCATCGTATGTATATTCGCCCGGTTCAGCGCAGACTTCGACGATTTTCCCCGATTCGACGATGAGCATGCACTGGCCGTTGTTGACGGCAATGCGCGAGCCGTTGGAAATGATATTGTCTTCGCCGTCCGTATTGCCGCTGCGGCCATGACGGCTGGTCCGTTTCTGACCTTTGGCCATCAAGATATTTTCATTCAGGCTGTCACAGTAAAAAAACTCTTTCCACTGGTCGGCCAGGACGCCGCCGACAGAACCGATAGCTGCTTTGATCAAACCCATGAAGAATCCCTCCCATTATATATAATATGATAAGATGTCTATTTTTCGTCTTTCTTCTGCCAGCGGCGGCTGCCAAAGAGACCCGCTGCCAGCAGACAGACCATGATACCGGCTACGATGAGGCCGTGCGGATTGAAGTGGATGAGGTCGTAACCCAGCCAGACTTCCATACAGACGGCCAGGAACTTGCCGGTCATCGTCGCCGCCGCATGTTCGCCGAAGCGGACACGGCTCAGGGCACAAAGGGCGGTGACGACGAAATTCGGAGAATAGGGAATGGCCCGGAAGAAAAAGATAAGCCGGAAATCGATACCGCGGTTCAGCTTGGACAGCCAGCGGCTCTTATCGACCAGGACCTGTGCCTTGCGCCGGAAGACATAGCGCATGATGACAAAGGCCAGGATATTGCCGATGACCTGACCAGCCCAGGAAATGAGGATGCCCGGCAGGAGGCCGAACAAGATGCCATTGACCGTGACGAACTGGACCGACGGCAGGCCGGTCATGTTGGTCAGGACGATGAGCAGGATCATGAGGACCACGGCAATACTGCCAAAAGAAGAAATATACGACGTCAGCCCCGGAATATCATGGCTCACCGTCAGCTGCCATAACGTGCTGTAAAACGAAGGAATGGCCCAGTGGATCGCCCAAAACAAGGCCACGATCAGCCCCAGCGTCAAAGGCTTCATCAAATTCGCAATCATCGATCGATTCATCATTGTCTCACTTTCTTGAAAAGTACTCATAAATCCAAGGTGACCCCAACGGGCCGCCTTTCAGGACGGCCCCTACGGCCCACTAGCCACTAGCCACTAGCCACTAGCCACTAGCCACTAGCCACTAGCCACTAGCCTATTATACCATATTGCGCGCAAAAAGGGCTTGCCGCATGACGACAACCCCTTTTAAGTTGTTAGTAGCTAGTTGTTAGTGGTTAGCGAAGGATTTTACATTAAAAAACAAAAGGGACCGAGCCCGATGGCAGAAACCTTCGTGCGATACCCTGCGGCCTGCGGATGTCCTGCAGGCGTCCTTTCTATATGATGATGCCGTCCAGGTGGTCACATTCGTGCTGGATGATCTGGGCCGTCCAGCCGGTAAAGGTCTGGCGGTGTTTGCGGAAGCGGCGGTCCTGGTAGAACACCTGTATCTTCCGGTAGCGCGTTGTCTTCCGCGTGCCGACCAGGGACAGACAGCCTTCTTCGGCCTCAAAAGGATCGGCCTTCTTTTCGATGACCGGGTTGATGAAAATTTCGTCGCCCCTATCCGTATGGACGACGATGATGCGCTTCAAAGAACCGATCATATTGGCCGCCATGCCGACACAGGTCATGCGGTTGGCCTTCAGCGTGTCGAGCAGGTCCTGGACGACGGGCAAATCATCTTTCGTCGCCGCTTCGGACTTACGGCCCAAGAAGATGACGTCATGTACAATATTGCGAATCACAATGTTTTCCTTTCCTAGGGATATAAGACCAAGTAAATATCCATGTCATGATTTTTCAAGAAAGCCGCTGCCGCTTCCCGGGCGACATCCAAGGCTTCTGCTTTCGGGTAGCCAAAGATGCCTGCCGAAATGAGGGGAAAGGCGCTGGACCGGCAGCCGTGCGACGCTGCCAGTTCCAGGGCCGTGGCATAACAGCTGGCCAGCAGGTTCCGTTCTCCCCTTTGGCCGCCCTGCCAGATGGGACCGACGGTGTGGATGATGTATTTCGCCTTCAATCCGTAACTGTCCGTCAATACCGACTGCCCCGTCGGGCAGGGCGCCTGGGCCAGGCAGGCTTCCTGGAGTTCCCGGGCCCGCGGCCCGACAGCGTGGAAAATGGCCCCGCAGACACCGCTGCCGGCGAGAAGGCCAGAATTGGCTGCATTGACGATAGCATCCGTTCCCATTTGGACAATATCGCCGTGAACGATAGAAAATGCCATGAAAATCCCTCCCTGAGTGAAAAGGCCAATACTTACCTCTACGTAAGGACCTGACCCGAAAGTGCCTTCTTCCATAACTGAGAAAGATTATTTATAATAAGGTCATCAATCAAGGAGGTCCTTTTACATGAACAAAAAATCAATCCTTTTAGGCCTGACCCTGGCCCTTGTCGGCTGCCTGCCCATGGGGACATCGCTGGCAGCCGATACGCCCCATTTCAAAAGCAACAAAGCCGCAGCTGAATATTTCTGGAATGAAGTATTTAACAAACACGACACAGCCGTCATCGACACGATGGTCGGTCCCAAATACAAACAGCACAGCCCGGAATTCGCCGATGGCAAACAGGCCTTTAAAGATGGCGTCACGGGCTTCCTGAAAGCCTATCCGGACAGCTCGGCCGTCATCAAGCACATCGGCGCCGATGGCGACCTGGTCTTCATCCACAATCACATCAAACTCAATAAAGCAGACCGTGGTCAGGCTGCTGTCGACATTTTCCGCATCAAAGACGGCAAAATCGTAGAACACTGGGATGTCATCCAGGATATCCCGGAAAAAGCAGCCAACGACAATACGATGTTCTAACGCTTCCCCAAAGAGAGGCTGTCGCACGAAGACAGTCTCTTTTTATTTTCCAAAAAAGCCATCGACCCAGCCGTTGATGCCCTGCATGACATGGATCAGCTTTTCCCCTCTGTCGGTCAGGCTGTATTCGACAGTCGGCGGTACCGTGGCATGGACGTTCCGCCGGACCAGGCCGTTGCGATCGAAGACGTGGAGGTTCTCCGTCAGCACTTTGGCACTGATGCCCGGCAGGCACCGCTGCAGCTTGGCGAAGAACACCGGCCCATCTGCCAGGGCCAGTAAGATAGACGTCCGCCATTTGCCTTTGATGATGTCGATGAAACAATCGAAGGGGCAGTCATAGGCCTTGCCATCAAACGTATACATAAAAGCCTTCCCTTCTAATAATCTTCGTCCCAGGCGTTGATGACGACAGGGTCTTTTTCCAGCATGGCTAATTGGGCCGGGCTGAAATGACGGCGGTCGATGACGGCTTCGTAGACGAATTCCTGGAAATAAGCTTCAGAGCAGACGAAATAGCCTTTGTCGCCGACATCCTTGCCCCAGGAATTTTCGATTTTCCAACGGTCCGGCTTGCCTTCCTTGTCGAAATGGACGCCTGTGAGCAACATGGCGTGAGTCGCCGAACTACTGTTATACTCCAGCCGTTTGCCCTTTGGCATGGCCGTCGAAAAGCCGCCCAAAAGGGCTTCGTACTGGACGCTGGCCGGGTCCCAGATACCTTCCTTGCGGGCGCCGAAGGCCCCGGCATCGCAGGCGAACCAGATGGCCTGACCGTTTTTCAACTGTTTGACGCAGAGTTCTTCCAGGGCTTCCTGCGACAGGTTCAGGGCCTTCATGTCGCAGCCGGCCATATTTTCGACGGCATGGAACTGGATGGGCGTATCCAGCGGCTTATCTGCCGTCGGTTCATTGATGACGGCGACATAATCGCGCAGGGACAGGCCGACGTATTTCTGATAGAAAGCCTGCGGCGTCAGGTCCCGCTCTTCATGGTAGTTGCCGTCTTTATCGCGGTAGGCGAAGTCAAAGGTCTGGACAGGCTGGCCAAAGGCGATGCAGGCAGCCTTGTAGACTTCGGCCATCATGGCCGCCTTGCGCGGATACGGGTCCGCACCGTCCTGGACGAGTTCCCGCAACTCCATGGCATCTTTGCGCAGGAGGCGGTTCAATGTCGCTACAAAGCGGTCTATGTGGTTGGACTGATACGTTTCCGGCTGGACCTGTTTGGGCACGACGCCGTATTTTTCGATGAGGTCCACGGCTTCGCTCCAATAGCCGCCGTCAGTCATGCCCCGCAGGACGTACTGCATGAGCTGGCCTTTTATGGGTTCCTGGGCGTTGTCGATGACCATTTCCAGGAAATTGTTGGCTTTTTCCAATTTATCGTAAAAAGACAAGTAATTCTGGGACAGCTCGAACTGGTCGAGGTGGCACGTTTCGGCCACCTTTTCCCGCAGGATATTCAAAGCCGCAAAGAGCCAGCAACGGCCTGATTTCTGCTGGGCCGTAATGCCCCGCGTCTTCACTTCGACCGAAAAAGCGCCTTTAAGGCGGGCACCGGCCACGGGGACATAAGCCAGGTCAGCCATGTCCGTCTTGGCCAGGGCCGAATGAAGGACCTGGGCCTGCCCGTCGGCTTCATAAGCCGTGCGGAACTGGGCTAACATATCATGAGTAATCTCTTTCATCAAAATTCCCCCTTTTATCATTCCCCATCCTGAGAATGACGAGAATCGCCACATCGCCTGAACCGCTCCGTAGGGGACGTCCTGCTAAGGCGTCCCGCTGTGAATCTTGGATATAACTATTCAGGTATATGAGGAATGTTTTCACACATCACCCGTTATGCATTACGTATACACCATCATATCAGGCGGGCCGCCCTTTGGGACGGCCCCTACGAAGGTCTTGTCTTCTCACAGGTTGTTCATCGTTGCAGGACCATCCGGCGCCTACGGACGTTTAGCTGCCCGCTTGGCGATTTCGATGACCGTTTCGCAGGCCTTGACCAGCGACGGAATGGGCAGGTATTCATAGCGGCCGTGGAAGTTGGCGCCGCCAGTGAACAGGTTCGGGCACGGCAGGCCGCGGAAAGAGAGCTGGGCCCCGTCCGTACCGCCGCGGATAGGAGCGACCTGCGGCGTGACGCCGACTGCTTCCATGGCTTCTTTGGCCAAGTCGACGACATCCATATGGCCGTCTTCGATTTTTTCCAGCATATTATAATAGACATCATACGGCGTGACGACAACGGTCCCATCGCCGTATTTTTCATTGAAGAAATCGGCCATCTGCTGCAGCAGGGCCTTGCGCCGTTCAAAACGCTGGCGGTCGTGGTCGCGGACGAGCATGTGCATCGTGCACGTTTCGACGTCGCCATTCAGTTTATAGACGTGGAAGAAGCCTTCATGGCCTTCGGTGTATTCCGGTTTTTCCCCGGCCGGCAGGAGCTGCTGCCATTCTGCGGCAATCGACAATGCGTTGACCATCTTTCCTTTGGCGTCGCCTGTATGGACGCTGCGGCCATGGAAGGTGATGACCGGGTTGGCAGCATTGAAGTTTTCATATTCCAGACCGCCCAGTTCGCCGCCGTCGACAGTATAGGCAAAGTCGGCAGCAAACTGCTTCACATCGAACAAAGCCGCACTGCGCCCCGTTTCTTCATCAGGCGTGAAGCCGATGCGGATCATCCCGTGAGCGATGTCCGGGTGCTGGATGAGGTATTCCATAGCGCTGACGATAGCCGTGATGCCCGCTTTATCGTCGGCCCCGAGGAGGGTCGTCCCATCCGTAAAAAGGATGTCCTGGCCTTTGTATTTCAGGACTTCCGGAAAAGCCTTCGTCGAAAAGACGATGCCCCTTGCTTCGTTGAGGACGACATCCTTGCCGTCATAATCAGTGACCCGGACGGGCTTGATGTCCTTCCCCGATGCATCGGGACTGGTATCGACATGAGAAATGAAGCCGACGACCGGGCCTTCTGCCCCGTTGGCCGGCAGCGTGGCCATGATATATCCGTGTTCATCCAAGGTGACATCAGACAAGCCGATTGCCTTCAGTTCCTCTGCCAAGGCCTTGGCAAAGACCAGCTGTCCCGGTGTACTCGGGCAGACGGCATCATTGTCTTCATCGGACTGGGTATCAAAAGAAACATACTTCAAAAAACGCTGTACAACGTGTTCCGTGTCTATCATAGTAATCATTCTCCTTCTTTAAGAATCGTTAATTCAATTTTATGCCGTTATCGGCAATTTATCAATCGTTTAACTTGAATATTTTCATAAGATAAATTGCCGATAATCAGTCACGCAGCCGCAGGACCAGGATTTTTTCCCGGTCATCGTCCTCATCGAACAGGTCCCGGCAGTCGATGACGTCTTCAACGACGAGGTTGGGATGATGCGTCAGGAAAGCTTCTGTTTCTTCATAAGGATAATAGAAAAACAGGCGCATCGGCCGCGGCGCCTGGTAATGGGCGTCGAAAAGTTTCCCCAGGACCCGCTTCAGCGTGTGCAGGGCAAAGGGGTTGAAGAAAAAGAAACGATTCCCCTGCGGCGGGACCTCGTACTCCACGGCATCGGCCAAGACGAAAGTCACGCGCCGCCGGGACGCCGCCGTCTGTCCATTGGCCAGGGCTTTTTCCCACAGCCGCTGGTCGTATTCCACACCGATGGCCTGACAGCGCGTCTGATAAGCCAGGAAGAAGCTGACCCGTCCTTTGCCGCTGCCGTAATCGATGAGCGTATCCCTCTTGCCAATATAGCCGCTGTTGGCCAATCGTTCGAGGACGCCGTAATCCGTCGGCTCATAAGGATGGTGCTCCCCATCGGAATGGCTGTCGTCGCGGCCAGCCGTTTTGATATGCAATAACTGTTCCCATTCCCGTTCATCCATCGTTATGCCCTCCATGATTATATGATACCTTATTATACTCGCTTCCAGGGGATAGAAAAAGGCGCTGTCCCATGAAGACAGCGCCTTTTTCTGTAGGGGCGCCACGTGGGGCGCCCGTTCACTCAAATCCGGTTCACAAGTATCGCACAATACCTGACGGGCTCGCCACGTGCGAGCCCCTACAAGCTGCCAGACCATTTCCCGCATAAAAAAGGCTGCCATACAACGACAAGCCCTTTTAAGTGGTTAGTGGCTAGCAACTAGTGGCTAAAGATTAGCAGATGGCTTTAAAGATTTGTTCTGCAAACTACAAACTCCGTATTACAAACTATAAAGAGAAAGGGACTGCACACGATGGCAGAAGCCTTCGTGCGACAGCCCCATTAAAACTATACCATAGTAGAAGGCAAATACGAATTCAGCTCTGGTCTGTTCTTCCGGATCCGTAGCGTTGTTCTTATTGTCTTTCCACTTAGAAGCAAAGCTCTGGTAGACGTTGAACTGAGCGTTCTTCGCAAAGACGTAGCTGCCGCCGACGCCCCACGATTTGATGTTATGCAAGTTTTGTCTTCATCATGAGAAATTCCTCCTTATTTTCACAATAGTGAACCGCAGGATTCCCAAAATGCCGCTGCAGGCGAGTGGTCCTAGTTTCCTCTCTCAGCGCCAGTCCGGGACAGACATCCTGCACAGCCTACGTTTGTCTGCATGGCCAGTATACGAAAAAGGCTTTAGCCTGTCAAAAGACGAAGAAACGGCGTACCTGCGCCATCTATCGTCCTATTTTACACAAATCAGACAAGAGTTTTTCACAATGAAGACACAATTTTTACACAGCTTCTTACGCAGTACTTACGCAAAATTAACACAATATTTATGCACCTTCCTTATACTTATGAGGGAGTCGTAGCTCGTGGTTAGTGACTCGTGACTAGTAAAAAGAGGCTGTCGCATTAAGACAGCCCCTTTTTGAGTTTTAAGTTTGTAGTTTTTAGTTTGCAGCAAATGGTAAAAAATTTAAAATCAGCTTCTACAAACTATAAAGTAAAAGGAACCTCGCATGATGGTAGAAGCCTTCGTGCACCAGCCCTTCTTCTTACTCGTGAATCGTCATTTTACCGATGGCCATGGCAATATGCGGGTCCATTTCGTCATAGATGGTACTCTTGCCCGTATCCAGCATGCGGATGGCCTTCATGTCTTCCTCATCGAGGGTAAAGTCGAAGACATCGATGTTTTCCTGCATCCGCGCTTTATGGACCGTCTTGGGGATGACGACGATATCCCGCTGGAGCAGCCAGCGCAGCATGACCTGACCGACGGTCTTGCCGTGTTTGTCAGCGATGTCCCTCAAAAGCTGCGTATGGAAGACATCGTTGTTCCCTTCAGCAAAGGGCGCCCATGCTTCCTGCTGGATGCCCAGTTCTTTCATGAGGCCTTCTTCAGCCCATTTCTGGTCCCATACGTTGGTTTCAATCTGATTGACAGCCGGCGTGATGGTATTCATGTTGGCCAGGTCTGCCAGCCGTTCGTTCCAGAAACTGGTAACGCCGATGGCCCGGATACGGCCTTCCTGATAGAGCCGTTCCATGGCCCGCCAGGCCCCATAGTAATCGCCATAGGGCTTGTGGATCAAATAGAGATCCAAATAATCCAGGCCTAATTTTTTCATCGACACGTCGAAGGCCTTCAGGGTCGCATCATAGCCATGGTCCTGGACCCATAATTTCGTCGTGATGAATAACTCTTCCCGGCGGATGCCGCTCTGACGCACGGCATCACCGACACCTTCTTCATTTCTGTAAGACGCAGCCGTATCGATGAGGCGGTATCCCGTTTCCAAGGCTTCACTGACGGCTTTTTCCGTTTCAGCCGATGCCGTCTGATAGACACCAAATCCTAATTTCGGCATGATGACGCCATTATTCAAGGTTACAAATTCCATGATTTCCTCCTATTTCTCTTCAAAGGGCAGATGCATATTGGCATAGCGTTCTTCTAAATCCGGTGTTGCCGTGTAGTACTGGCGCGTCCCGTTCAGCCCGTTGACAACGGCCATTTCTTCATCAGTCAGGGCAAAATCGAAGATGTCGAAATTGCTGCGCAGATGGTCCGGATTCTTCGTGCCGGGGATGGTGATGAACTGCCGCTGGACAGCCCAGCGCAGGATAATCTGTGCCGTACTCTTGTGATACTTGTCGGCCAATGCCGTAAAGATTGGGTCGCGGAGCAGTTCCGGGTCGCCATGCCCCAATGGATACCAGCCCATGGGCTTCGTACCGTATTCAGCCAGGCGGGCCATGATATCATCGTAGACGTGGTACGGGTGCGTTTCCAGCTGGATGACATGGGGCTTGACATCGGCATGGGCCAGGAGTTTTTCCAGTTTGTCGCCATGGAAATTGGAAATCCCCAGGGAACGGGCCTTGCCGTCGCGATAGGCCTGTTCGATAGCCGCATACCCGGCCAGATAATTGCCTGCCGGCTGATGGATGAACAGCAGATCGACATAGTCGACGCCCAGCCGTTCCAGGGTCTTATCGACAGCTCCTGCCTTTTCATACAGCGTCGGCCACAACTTCGTCGAAATGAAAATATCTTCCCGTTTGACCAGACCTTCTTCCAAAGCCCGGCGCAATCCCCTGCCGACAGCTTCTTCGTTGACGTAGGCATTGGCCGTGTCGATGAGGCGGTAACCCATCTTCAAGGCAGCATAAACGGATTTCTCCGTATCTTCCGGGCCGATCATGAAGGTCCCCAGGCCTAACAACGGGACCTGCACGTCGTTGCTCAATGTCGTATATTCCATGGTATAATCTCCTTTCAGACTCTGTTTATATGATATAGTGTGTAATAGGTATTTCCTGTCTACATCTCGCATTTTACAACAGCTTTCAAAAGATGTACAATGCCAACAGGGGAATTCACTATCCACTTTTTATATACTGAAGCAGAGAAAGGAGCCACTATGATAGAAACGAACCTGCTTGCACAATTTGTCGCCTTCGCCAAGGCCGGCACCCTGACCCGGGCAGCCCAGGACCTGCACACGTCTCAGCCGGCACTGACGCGCTCTATGAAAAAACTGGAAGAAGAGCTGGAGGTCCCCTTGTTCGTGCGCCACAAAAACCACCTGGAACTGACACAGACCGGCCGTTATGCTGTCTATTACGCCCAACGCGTCCTCCAGGAAAACCAGGATTTCTGCGACCGCATCCGCAGCTATGACCGCAGCCTGCATACCCTCTCCATCGGCTACTGTGCACCGGTCCCGCAAATGGTGCTGACGCCCTTGCTGAACGGGATTTTCCAGGGCATGACCTTATCGGCCGACATGAAGGACGATGTCTCCTTCCCGGAAGGCCTGCGCCGCCAGACCTATCAGCTGGCCGTCATGCATGCCCGGCCAGACGGCGACGAGTTCTTCGTCAAGAAATGCGGCAGCGAAAAACTTTATCTCTCGGTCCGCGCATCGGACCCCCTGGCCTTTTATCCGGAAGTCCGCCTGCAGGACCTGGATGGCCGGGCCATCCTGCTCTTTTCTCATATCGGCTTCTGGATGAAAATGACCCGGGAAAAGACACCGCACGCCCGCTATTTGCTGCAAGTCCAGCGGGATGCATTCCATGAGCTGACGGAGCACTCGGACTACCCCTGCTTTTCGTCCAGCTATTTCCTCGGACAGGGACAAAAAATCCCGGGCCGCATCAACATCTCCCTGGCGGACCCGGAATGTCAGACAGACTATTACCTAGTCTGCCTGAAAAGTGAACAGAAACGTTATGAAAAACTCTTCCAGCAAATCGACGACCGGACTATCTACTGATGGGATTCCAGGTCCCGGCGCAGTTTATCCAGGACCTGGGCCGTCAAATCGTGCCAGGCATCCTGGAGCCACTGGTCCCGCTGCGCTTCGTCGCCGATACATTCCAGGGCCTTGGGGATGGCCTCGCCGAAGAGGATATCTTCCGTCTGACGGCTGCGGTAGACGCCGAGCTTACAGGCATTGGCAAAGTGTTCACAGTTATGGAAGAGCAGGTCGTATTTTTTATTGCCCAGGCAGGCACGGGCAAAGGCAATCGTCTCGGGTACAGAACAGAGCTGTGCCTGTTCTTCCGGCGTATACTGACGCACTTCTACGTCACCGCCCTGGCGGAACTCATCGAACGACGTCGACCGGATTTCCGTATCCCACCAGTCGATGGGATTGAAGTCATCATCTCCGGCAAAGGCGATGACTTCATCGTCACTGACATAGATGCCGTGATGGTAATACAAGCCTCCCAGCCGGCGCACGCGGATATGGTCGCCCATAATCGGTGCCTGCCGGGCCCAATGTTCCGACGCCCCGTCGTCCTGCAATAAGGATAAAATCGAATTCAAATTAATGGCCATCGTCGTCACTCCCTACAAAATTGCCTAACTCTTACCAGGCTGTCACCATTCTTTTACATAATGCCATTATAGTAATAACTGTAAACGAAGTCAGCTATCCCCGGCGGCAACCCACCGGCCCGTTACCGAACCCCTCTGCCAGGATGGCCTCCCGACCAGAATCGGAGAGGTTCGCCGTACTGTCCACCGGCCAGCGTGCCGCTAAACTTGGTATCATAGAATCAGAAAAAACCCCGGAGACCTCCCGCTCCGGGGCTTTTTCTATACCGGCAGCCCCTACAGGAAGGTCAGCAGTCCCTGACAGCCCTCCTGGACATCGTCCCAGGTCCGCTGGAAATCCCGCGTATACCACGGGTCGGCTACAGGACGGGGATTTTCCGTATAATCCATGAGAAGATGGCACTTCTGGTCCGGGTCGCCATGGAAGATGCGCTTCATGTCCCGCAGGTTCTCGTCATCCATGCCGATGAAATAATCGTAAACTGCATAATCGCCAGCCATCAGCAGCACGGCCCGCTTATCACTGGGGTCCATACCGTGTGCCCGGAGCAGCCGTTCCACTGGCGGATAGACCGGATTGCCATAGCCGTTCCAGATTTCCTCATCCGTCGTAGCCGCCGATGCCACGTCGAACCGTTCTGCCAGCCCGGCCTGCTCGGCCATCTGCCGGAACACAAACTCCGCCATGGGCGACCGGCAGATATTGCCATGGCAGATAAATAGTATCTTGATCATAAAGGTGAAACTCCTTCCATACTGCAAATTACCTGTAGAAAACTATTCTTTTTTATTGTAACAGAAAGCAGTGATTTTTGCCCCGTTTTCTATGAATATGACGCTTCCCATTTTCAGGTCCCTGTGGATTCTCAGTATACACAGGAATCGTCAGTTTGTAATTTCAAGTAAATTTCTTTACATTTTCCTCATTTACCGTTACAATAGCAGTACGTCTTTCAATAATCAGGAGAGATTAAAGATGATTACGTTTATAAGTGATGCCTTATTTGTCTTATATATTTTTGCTTTTTTGTGGCGGCAATTGGGAGTGTAAAATAGTTTGTGTAAATCGGTATTGCATGAATCTACTTTATGCCCCATACTGGGGTAAACAAAGATAAGGACGGTAACAGAATGGCAAAGTGTAAAACTCCACCAACTACCCCAGGCGAGCAGATTGCTCAGCAAATCCTCAACAACTACGACATCAAGAGCGCGGAAGACGTACAGGACGTCCTGAAGCAGATTTTTGGCCCCATTTTTGAGTCCATGCTCAAAGGTGAGATGGAAAATCATCTCGGCCATAAGAAGCATGAGCGCTCCGAAGACGGTGACAATGTCCGGAACGGCTATTCATCCAAGACGCTCAAGACCTCTCTGGGCGAGGTTCCTATCCGCGTCCCTAGGGATCGCCAGAGTACGTTTGAACCGCAGATCATCAAGAAGCACCAGCGCGACGTTTCGTCCATCGAGGGCAAGGTACTGGCGATGTATGCCCGTGGCATGAGCCAACGCGACATCGCTGCAACCATCGAAGACATCTACGGCTTCCAGATGTCACATGAACAGATCTCCACCATCACAGGCTGCGTCATGGAAGAGGTCGAGGCATGGCGGAATCGTCCGCTCCAGTCGTTCTATCCATTTGCTTTCGTCGACTGCATCTACGTATCGCTGCGCACGGAGTATGGCGTCCAGCAGGTGGCCGTCTATGTCATGCTTGCCTATGACGTCAACGGCTGCAAGGATGTCCTTGGCCTCTGGATCAACGAGACGGAGAGCAAGCATGCCTGGATGCAGATCTTCGACGAGCTGCGGGCTCGCGGCGTTAAGGATCTTGGCATCCTGTCCATGGATGGCGTGAGCGGATTGGAGGAAGGCGCCAAGGCTGTATTCCCGCATGCCACGGTTCAGCGCTGCATCGTACACCTCATCCGCAATTCCATCCGCTACATCCCACGCAAGCAGTGGAGTGCATTCACGAAGCAGCTGAAGCTCATCTATGGTGCCATCAACGTCAAGCAGGCCCGTCAGGAATTCGAGAAGTTCAAGACCGACTGGCAGGCTTATCCAGGCGCGGTCAGCGTATGGGAAAACAATTTCTCACACGTCGAGCAGCTCTATAACTATGGCAGTGCCGTGCGCAAGATCATGTACACGACCAATGCCATCGAGAGCGTCAACTCTAGCTTCCGCAAGGTGACCAAGAAAGGCGCTTTCCCCAACGAGGATGCAGTCTTCAAGATTTTCTACCTACGCATCCAAGAGCTCTATAAAAAATGGAAGGGTCGTCACGTCGCAAACTGGGCGATGGTCCGGAACCAGCTGCTCATGGACGACAGGATGTCTCAGCTTATGCAGCAATACGATGTTGCTTATTGAATCGATTTACACAAAACTCTTGACACACCCCGGCAATTTCCTTTTATAAATACATCCGGACAAAGAAAGGGAGAAGAAAAAATATAGCAATTATACTAATAGGAGTTGTATATTTAATGTTCTATTCTGATGACTCCATACTAGTAGAACCGATTCAATGTAATCGTATAGCAGTATCAGATGCAGAAGGATTATCAGAAAAAGAAATTGTTAATAAAATATTAATTCGTGAATTTGACCATTATAAATCTGAAAGATTGTTCACTAAAAATAAAATTTTTGATTATACAATTAATAGAATTGACGGGCCAATAAAAATCAGGGACAGTGATGGAATGGATAAGAATTATTATGATATATCCTATTCAGTGAAAACCATAGATCCAGCATGGATTGCCGGTAATGGAAAAAATGAAGGCTTATGGGTAAATAATAAATCGGGATTTTTTATTTTAAATCCCGACCTCTCCCACCACCGTGCGTACCGTTCAGTACACAATGTTTCTCTAGTTTTTACAAATTTGCGCATAATAGTCCAGCAAGGTGATGTATCCTTGCCGGGCTATTTTTTTATTTATCCCAGTTTTGCCAGAAGACCCCTTCCTCTTAGGTAGGGGATGAATGGCAATGGATTTCGCAGGTTCGATGCCTGCGAAATCCCCCCTATGTCTTTTCTGTCTTAGCCTTTTCACCTTGGCTAGGGTATAATGAAAGATGACAGAGGAGGTGAATCCCAGATGTACTTGACGCAATCGAATGTCATCCGTGGCTTGGCGAAACAAGACTATACGATGCTCCGGGAAATGTGCCAATACAGCAATAACCTGTACAATGTAGCGGTCTATACGATTCGGCAGCATTACTTCGATACCCGGCAATTCTTGCGGTACGAAGAAAATTACCCCATCTGCAAGGAAAATGAAAACTATGGCTTGTTACAGGCCGGTGTCGCCCAGCAGATATTGAAGATGGCCGACCGCAGTTTTCGTTCTTTTTTCGGGCTTTTGCAGAAAGTCAAGTCAGGTGACTATGGTTCAAAGGCTGTCCGCCTGCCACACTATCGTGAAAAAGGTGGTCTCTTCAGTCTCATCTTGTCCACGAACGCCATTACCATTAAGAATGGCTTCTTAACAGTGCCGATGAGCCGTGAATATATGAAACGCCATAATGGCCATCGGATTCGGATTCCTGTTCCCGACAGGCTGAAGGATAAGACGATTCAGGAAATCCGCATCTGTCCCATGTATGGTGGACGGTATTTCAAGATTCAGTATGGCTACTTACAGGAACCAGAGCCGGTGAAAACCTCGCCAGAACGTATCCTGGCTATCGACTTAGGCCTGGACAATCTGGCCGCCTGCGTTACCAATACGGGGACGTCGTTCCTCATGGACGGTCGTAAACTTAAATCTATCAACCAGTATTGGAACAAACGCAAAGCCAGACTCCAAAGCATTGCCGCCAAACAGGGCCGGAAGACGACGAACCAGCTCTGTCAGTTAGCGAAGAAACGCAATTTCCGGATGCAGGACATCCTTCGCAAGACAGCCCGTTACATTGTTAATTTCTGCATTGACTATCAGATAGGGACCCTTGTCTGTGGATATAATCGCGATTTCAAACGAGGACTAAAGCTGGGCAAAGTGATGAATCAGCATTTCACCCAAATCAATTTGAGCTATCTGCGCAGTACCTTGAAACAGCTGTGTGAACGCTACGGGATAACCTATCTGGAACAGGAAGAATCGTATACCTCTCAGGCCAGCTGTCTGGACTTGGATGATATTCCCGTATACCAGCCGGATGCCCCCTATACAGGAACGTTCAGTGGACAACGAATCCGGCGCGGCCTGTACCGTTTCGCCAACGGCAGGACGGCCAATGCCGACATCAACGGCGCCGCCAACATACTCCGTAAAAGTAAGCAGAACTTCGATTTCGAGGGACTGTGTAAGGGGCTTTTGGACAGCCCTTTGAGAATAAGGCTATCCTGATTTCAGGAGGAAACTTAAACAAGCAACCTTCTCAAGAATCTCCCGCTTCTATAAGCGGGAGAGGTTCAATATCGAATTATGTTATAAAACCAACATACTTGTCTCCCCTGCCATGCTATACTCATCCAGAAAGACGAAGAAAACAATAAAGAATGCCTGTAATGACCGTATCATGAACAGGCAACAGAAAGGGGCAGACCTCATGAAAAATATAGAATGGAAAGATAAAGTGGCAAGTTTTAAAAAAATTGATGTGCGCGGCATCGCCGGTAATTTCCTTGATGGGCTGAAAAAAACAGGCAGCCAAGCTTCCCGTCGGCGAAGGGATGGAAGTCATTCAAAGTTTTGAACCAATCCCCCTCTATGAGATCATGGAAATGCTGGGATATGAGCATTATACAGAAAAAACAGCAGAACATGAATATCACGCTTATTTCTATCGGACCGAGGAAAAAGGGAACGTGGAAGATGCGCCAGAACGGCCGGCAATCCGGCCAGACCGACCGGGGAAGCGGGGCAGCAGATGCTGGCGCGCATGAATGAGAGCCATGCCGCCCTTACGGCATGGGGCCTGTCCCATTTCCATTGGCGCGGCGATGAAACGGTCCTGGACATCGGCTGCGGCGGCGGAGCCAATCTCCATCGCATGAGCGCCCACATCACGACGGGCCATCTGACTGGCGTGGACTATTCAGCGACGTCGGTCCAGACCTCACGCCAGACGAATGCTGACGATATAGCTGCCGGAAAAATGACAGTCTGCGAAGGTTCTGTCGAAGCCCTGCCCTTTACCGACCAAACCTTTGACAAAATCACGACCGTCGAAAGTTTCTATTTCTGGCCCAATCCGCCGGAAAACCTGAAGGAAGTCCATCGCGTCCTGAAACCAGGCGGCACGTTCCTGCTCATCGCCGAAATCTACGGCCACGACGGCCTCAGCGCTGACGTCCGGGAAAACATCGAACGCTACCACCTCTATAACCCGACGCCGGAAACCTTTGAAACCATTTTCCATGATGCCGGCTTCTCCTCCGTCCAGGTCCACATCGAAAAAGACCACCGCTGGATCTGCGTCGAAGGGCGGTAAAAAAAGAGGCTGTCGCGTTAAGACAGCCTCTTTTTGAGTATTAAGTTTGCAGTTTGTAGCAAATATTTTCAAATTTAAAGCCCTCTTCTACAAACTACAAACTCCGTACTACAAACTCCGTACTACAAACTTTATTTCCAAAATTCTTTGGCTTTAGCGATGTTGGCGCGAATCGTAGCGCAGCAGGCTTTGAAGTCCTTCATTTCCTGTTCCGGCAGGTTATATTCGATGACTTCTTCGATGCCATTGGCGCCGATGACCGACGGGACACCGCAGAAGATGCCCGTTTCGCCGTATTCACCATCTAAAGGCGCGCTGGCTGCCATGATTTTCCGTTCATCCCGCAGGACGGCCCGGACCATGGTAGCTGCCGTCATACTGATGCCGTATTCCATGCAGTGCTTGCCAGAATAGGTGACCCAGCCGGCATGGATGGTTTCATCCTGGACGCGGGCCTTATCGAAGACATAGGCCGGATTCTGTTCCAGTTCTGCCAGGGATTTACCGCCGAACTTGATGAGCGACCAGGGGACGATCTGGGAATTGCCGTGTTCCCCCATCATGTAGGCTGAGAAGGAATGATGATCCAAGCCGGTCTGCTGGGAAATGGCACTGACCAGGCGGTAGTGTCAAGATTCTTTCGCAAATTCATTTCATCCGCCAGTAAATATCGTAATCAGATATATGGATTTTCCTCGTCATTTGGCTGCTCAATTTCCATCTTGAATAGATGCTCCATATCCATATAGCGTTTTGAGCCCCATTCCGAGGCGGCAACATGACGAAGTCTGGCACAGACGAGCATCAAAGCACTGTTGCCGTCAGGAAAGGCACCAATGGCCCGTGTACGGCGGCGTATCTCGCGATTCACCCGTTCTGTTAGGTTATTCGTGCGGATCCGGCTCCAGTGTTCTGTTGGGAAATCCATATAGGTCAAGGTTTCGCCCACGCTGTCCTCGACTTTCTTGGCTGCGGATAAAAGCTTCATTTCACGGAGCTTGGCGGCAATGGAGACCGCCTTTTCCTGTGCAGCTTCCTTGCTCTCCTGCGCGTGGATTGCCTTGAGCATTAAGGTAACCTGCTTCATCTTAGTCTTTGGCGTCACTGTGAAGACGTTCCGGTAAAAATGGACCGTGCAGCGTTGGTATTTGGCTTCAGGAAAGACTACAGGGATGCTTTCCAGCATGCCAAGGCATTTATCGCCGATAATGAGACGCACGCCTGCAAGGCCACGGCCTTTGAGCCAGGTGAAGAAGTTCAACCAGCTTTCCCTGTCTTCTTTCATGCCTTCTGCTGCTCCGAGAATCTCACGGAACCCGTCTTTATTGACGCCAATAGCGACTAAAACGGAGACATTTTGAATCTCGCCACCCCAGCAGCGCTTGAGGTAAATGCCGTCGACGTAAACATACGGATATTCCCCCGTTAAAGGACGCTGACGCCATTCCTCGATGTGCTTGTATGCCTTCTGGTTGAGATTGCTGATGGTGCCAGAGGAGACCTTTGTGCCCCAAAGCAATTCGGTAATATCTTCGACACGGCGCACGGATACGCCGGCCAGGTACATCTCAATAAGGGCTTCCTCGACAGAGCATTCACGGCGTTTATAGCGCTCGATGATGGCCGTCTCAAACTGGATGCCCTTGAGCTTCGGCACGCGTAATCTGACTTCGCCGGAAGTCGTGCCAAAATTCCGCTCGTAATGACCGGAACGGTAGCCCTTACGGTCTCCCGTTCGCTCATACTTGCCAGCGCGGACGAGTTCATCCGCCTCGTGGTCGAGCAGGGCGTTCAGTGTTTCCTCTACACTGTTGCGTACAAGATCCTTTAAATTATTCTTTATAAGATCCTCATTAAGTTGTATAATATTACCAGACATGGTCTATTGCCTCCTTACGAATTTTGTGTGGTAACTTAATTGTACTAGCGGCAATAGACTATGTCTATTTTTTATGAAATTGAATTTGCGAAATATATTTTACCTTATCCCAGGCGCGCGCTGTCCAGCCCCGTGCCGGTACCGAAAACATGACCTTTCGGAAGGCCGCTCTTCTTAGCGATGAGGTCCGTAATGACGTCACAAGGGTTGGTGATATTGATGATGATGCCCTGGAAGCCGCCGGCCATGACCTTGGGGATATAATCAGCGACCTGAGGCACAGTGAAATGCATTTCATCGTCGCGGTTCCCCGATGCGCAGAGCGTAATGTCGCCGATAGCATTGACGATGACGTCGCAGTCTGCCAATTCTTCATAGCTGGCAATCGTGTAATTGACACGATGAGGCATGAACATGACGGCATCCATCATATCCTGCCGTTCACTGACCAGTTTTTCCGACTTCACGTCGCATAACTTGACTTCATCGGCAATCCCGAGGACCCCTAAATTAAAAGCTACATGAGCCCCGACATGACCTAAGCCGATGACCCCTACCACACGTTTCTTAAAAGCCATACAAAACGCCTCCTGTTCACTATAGCATATAGAAAAAGTCTATTTATATATTATATCAAAAAAACACCCTCTTTGTCCGTTGTAATTACAACAATCCCTAGGCTCTCAATTTTACCTATTTATTTCATACTTTACAGCAGTTTACAACTTTTTGAACAAATAAATATCGCGTAACCACACTTTGAAGTATAATGAATCTGCTAAAACACATCATCTCAAAGGAGTTACGCGATGAATTCATTATACCTCGAAAATTCGATTATTGGTAGTCTGTTTCGTTTCTTTTCTCCATATTTTTCTACGGCGACACGGCCAACGCGATTCCTACTGACCTGGTTGGTCATCGCTCAGGTAGCCTTGCAGGCCTTCCCATCTCTTCGCTTTCTTCATCGGAATTTTTTGTCCCAGGTGACGCATCGCTGCTTAAATAGTTATTACCGGGCGCTTCAGAACGAAACGGTGACGAGCCATTCTCTCCGCCTGCAAACAGCACAATTGGCTTGCAGCCTGATTCCGGCGGCCTTACAGAATGAACCGGTCTTTCTCAGTGTCGATGATACGACGGTACCGAAATTCGGCAAGAAGTTCGATGCTGTTTCTCTGTTGCATGACCATGCCTGCCATACAGGCAAGCCTTACGTAAACGGTCATTGCTTCGTCAGTTTGACACTGAGTGTCCCTGTCCTGAACCAGCATGAAGGAAAAGCTCCGCTTATCCGCTATCTGGCGGTTCCCGTAGGGTACCGGATGTGGACGAAAGAGCAGACCAAACTTGAATTAGCTGGTGACCTCATCGAGGAGGTGATGCCCTTACTGAAAGACCGGCAGGTACTGTTG
The DNA here is from genome assembly GCF_047831605.1 of Megasphaera sp. NCBI lineage: Bacteria > Bacillati > Bacillota > Negativicutes > Veillonellales > Veillonellaceae > Megasphaera > Megasphaera sp. Next base: position 561,843 of record NZ_CP181255.1, read on the forward strand.
CTCTTTGACAGTTGGTACGCTAAAAGCTCGCTGATAGAACGGGCTTTGCAGTATCCCGGACTGGACATCATCTGTAATGTCCGCAGTGATTCGGCAATGTATGAACTACCGCCATTGCCTAACGGCAAGCCGGGACGCCCGAAAAAACGAGGAAAGCGGCTTCATCTGGATGATTTCAACTTGTCCTGGGATATGGATGGCATGCAGGTCGGCCATCGGATTGTTTTGACCCATATCTGCGGGAATCGCCGTATCCATGCTTATGTCAGCTACACTACATCTGGCTCCCGGCGGCTTTTCTTCAGCACCCTGAATCCCAGTGACCTGCATATGAGCTGCGCCTGGCAGGAACGAAAGATCCTACGGGACGCACCGGCAGAAGGCATGGACTATTATCCTTTGAAGCTGTACAAGCTGCGTTGGGCCATCGAAACCAACTACTATGAGCAGAAGGCCTTCTGGTCGCTGAATGCCTACCGGATTCGCCGCCAAAATGGTATTGAACATAGGGTGAACCTGGTAAACCTCGTTCACAGCAGCCTGAAAATGCTGCCGTATCTGGACAAGCATTTTGCAAAGTACCAAAACGCCAGTCCACAAGAGCTGCGAAGCCATATAAGCTGGCAAATACAGCGTGAAATATTTTTAGGCACTTTGGTCTCTAAAGCCCAAACCGCAAAAAATCCAACGGACTTAGTGCAGGCCTTGTGTAAACTGGTTTCGTCAACTTCCGAGGTAGCGTAAAAGTTGTAAAGTGCTGTCATACTTTATACAAATCCAAAAAAATCCGGGCCTATAATGCAGTATGTAAAAATGTCAACTACGGTACAGGAGGCCAGGAATCATGACAAGCCCAAGCCGTCCAAAGCCCCCGCTGGGACGCTACGGTCCGCCAGGGAATCAACGACTTCATCGCGGCTTACGGCAAAGATTCGCCGAACTACGATAAAAACAATCATCCCTATGCCGTCTTCGATTTCGACAATACGACATCCATCCTCGACGTAGGCGAACAGTTGGAAGTCTGGCAGCTCGATCATCTGCAATTCGCCGTCCCGCCGACACAGATGAAGTCCGTCCTCATGACGGGGATCCCAGCTGATAAATTAGACGCCATCCGCGCAGCCGTTTCCTATTTCAAAGTCCCTGGCGTCAAAGATGTCCTGGCCATGACCAACAAAGTAGACGCCAATGGCCGTTACCTCAATCAGTACGATTACGACCTCCATCCCCAGACCCAGGGCGTCGGTAAAGCCGAAACACTGGCAAAAATCCTGGTACCGAAATACAAAGGCCACGGCCCCAGCTTCACGGCTATGGATTCCCAGGGGGATTTCAACTTCTGCACCGAATTCAAAGACACGAAAGAAGTCTTGGTCATCAACCGGACGCGCACCGATGACGCTGCCCTCTGCGCCGGCATTGCAGCTTACCAGAAAAAACACGGCATCGACCTCGCCGCAGCCAACAAAAATGGCGACAGCCTCTTCCTGATCCAGGGCCGTAACGAAAACAAAGGCGAATTCTGGAACGACGACAAGACCCTTCTCTTAGGCAAAAAGACGCATCCTACCTGTCCGATAAAGCCACCAAAGCCGAAACAGAACTCGAACAAGGAAAAACCATCGTCCAAGTATTGAAAGACAATACGAAATTAAAAGACAAATATCAGGGATATAAGACGCGGTAAAATCTGATTATCTCCTCAAAAAAAGGACTAGCACATGATATGGTCGAAACCTTCATGCGCTAGTCCTTTTAACTTTGATAGAGGCCTGACGGCCGGGCGTAAAGTCGTTCATCGAATTTTGGGGCCGACGGCCCCGCCGGTCGCAGACCGCAGTTCGCAGGCCGCCTCAGAGTCAAATGCCGCCTTGCGGCAACATATTTAGAATAACGACATCGCCTCGAGTGACCCTCGGCTCGTAAAAAATGCCCCGTCTGGGACCTTCGTTCATTTCTATCGCCTGATTGCGATTCCGTAGGGGACGTCCCAAAGGGCGTACCGCCGCGACTTGTGTGAATAGCCGGTGCCATGACAGATGCTCGTGGCTCGTAAAAGCCTGCCATTATACTCAGATGGGCTGTGATGAAATCTCGCAACGGGCCGCACAAGGCTCCCTTTATAGGGGAGCTGGCCGCCAAAGGCGGTCTGAGAGGTTAAAGGTCGGCCCCTATGAATGCCCCGATTGGGGCTATTTTTGCAATCTGCTACCTGCGACCAGCGCGCTTCGTTTATTTCATGAGTTTATCACGGCATAGCCGCAGCTGAATCCGAGGAAAGCAAAAAGAGGCTGTCGCATTAAGATAGCCTCTTTTTGAGTATTAAGTTTGCAGTTTTTAGTTTTTAGTGAATGGTTTTAAATTTAAAGCTATTTTCTACAAACTACAAGCTTCGTACTACAAACTTTAAAGAGAAAGGGGCTTCGCATGATGGCAGAAACCTTCGTGCGACAGCCCTTTTCCATAATAAGCCTCAGCCGAAGACTTCAAAGATGACGATGAACAAGGCCATCAGTCCCAGGCCCAATCCCAGGGAATAGGCACAGAGTTTTTTTTCGATGGGCTGCAAGGGGAAATATTCGTCTGCATCCCGTTCGAGCTGTCCCGTATGGGTCGCAGCGTCTGTCGGGGTTACGGTTTGGTTGTAGTAATATTCGTCAGCCGTCGATGCGGCAGAAGTGATTCGCGATGCCATAGCAATTAATCCTTTCTATGATGAAGTTATAATGTCGGCGGAACAATGCCGTGATAGAAGATGTAAGAAATGAACAGGCCGACCCAGATGATGAAGCCGACGAGGGCTACGGCATAGACGCCGATGACACGGCCCAGGCCGGATTTCCAGAGCTTGCGGACATTCGTGACCAGGCCGATAGAGAAGAAGCAGAGGCCAAAGAAGACGGCCCGCAGGAGGTTAGCCTGTCCGGCGCCGGCTTTCGCAGCGTCGACGATGCCCGGCTGCAGCCAGCCAGCTGCAAAAATGACGACCAGGGCCAGGACGAAACCGATGATGAATTTCGGGAAGCGTTCCCAGATTTCCCGTTTGGAAACCTTGCCAGCCCCGGATGCGACGGCTGCCCGCGGGTCATTGAGATGGTAAATGGACCAGACGATAGCCAAGATGAAGGACCAGACGCCGATGAAAACGTCGATGAAGACCTTGGACGTCGTCGCAGCCATGAGGATCCAGCCTTCCTGGTAATTGACGCCGAATTGCTGGAGCGCACTGTTGCGGATGAGCGTATCTGCGATTGCCCCGGATGCGACGGCACCGCCATCACTCTTGATGACCAGGCCCAGCCAGGACCCGGCGACCATCGGTTCACTGGGCAGGAAATAAGCAGCTGCAAAGGGCAGGATGAGCAATTCTACGGCAACGAAGACGATGATGACCGATGCCAGGATAGTCGGGATGATCTGGCGCGCCTTGATGGCACTGCCCGTAGCAATCGCTGCGGCGACACCACAGATGGAAATGCCCGACGCCATGGGAGCTGCCCATTCCGGCGTGAATTTAAAGAATTTCCGGGCCACGAAATAGACGATAGGCCAGTAAATCAGGTAGGCTTCGACGACGGCGCACATGCCGCGGACGATGACCGTACCGGCCAGCCCCAGGGCACTGATGGCCTGGATGCCGATATTCATGCCCAAAATGACGATGCCCGTCTTGATGTACCATTCCGGTTTGGCAGCATCAGATAAGAAACGCGTCACTTTCGGGAAAAAATTACCGATGACCAGCCCGGCCAGCAGGGCAATGACAAAGCCCAATTCGCCAAGACTCAAGGACCAGCCGATGTTAAAAGCTTCCCGCTTATTCGGCGTCGCTGCCAGATAAGCATAATTGCCGATGACCGTCGCCGCCATGGTGATCCAGTAAATCACGGTATAACCGGCGACGAATTTCTTGACCTTCGTCCCCATGAAATACGCACCGATAGACGTTACGACCAGGGTAAATACATACGTCGCCACTAACGACCCGATACTGCCGAGCCAGGCAAACCCTTTCGACCCCGGCCCGACCGCCTTGGACGGGTCGATCCAGACACCGAACTTAGCAGCCCAGCCGAGCAAATCGATGTGCCAGATCTGTCCGGCACCGAGGACGACGATAAATAATCCGAGCCATACGGCCCACCAGTCTTCGCTTCGCAACAGGCCCGACCGGTTGACGGCCTGTGCAGATACTTCGTTACTCATACGAACACCCCTTTTACAAAATAAATAAAGACGTGCCGATGACAAAGCCATAAAAAAAGCGCGCCATCAGCTACAGATGACGCGCAAAATCCCTTCCATTTCTCGCTCATCTGCCGGGAAAACTCCCGCTGGAATTGGCACCTTCCGTCCCCACGGAGGTTGCCGCAGCATCATAGGGCCAGTCCCTCAACTGCTCTGGATGATTGATATTCATTCATCAAACATATAAAATGTTTACCCAAATAGTACACTATTAGGTATGTTCTGTCAATCCTTTCATTTGAAAATAAAGTATAAAGTGAAAAGATCCTCAGAAGTGCCGACCAATCGGGAGATACAAGACAGTGGCCAGCTTAATCCGTTTCTGGCCCGAAATCCCAAAAGCCGGTCCCCGTTTCTGGGTCATATTTCCGCCGAATCCGTCCTTCTATAACGGGGCGCAATTCGATTTCTGCCGTGTACAGTACCTCTATCGATTTGATGTGCCCTGCCGCAACATGATGTTCCCCATCCTGTTTATAAGAAAAAGCAGCGTGAGTATGATGAAAATAAGTTCCATCATCATCGCTGACGATATTGCCTGTCAACGAAACCAGCTCCAGCATCCCCTTCAGCTCTTGAACTTCAAAACTGCCCGTTTCTGGGATGAACGTCTGTATTTCTGCCGAACGGCACCCGCCGATGCCCGAAAAAATGGCCGATGCAATCTGTTCTTTCTGACAGATTCCCAGAATCGTGCTGATGATTTCATCCCCCTTATCCATCCGGATATAATAAGTTTCACCAAATTTGCGATAATCCATACGTCATGCCTCCTGTAATATCATAACCTACTGCCACTGTAAGACCGGCACCAGAAAAGAGACTTGTTAGTTCGTTTGTAGAGTACCCTCTCTATTGATCCATATAGGCTGTAATCGAAACGATTTTACCATTCTCCACACCAAAGCTCAATCCACACATTCCCGAAGGATGAGTGAAAATAAGTAATTTCTTCATAATAACGCCCTTCCCGTTTCACAAGCGCTTACAATTTTCCAAGAGTCTTCAACGCATAGAAACCACAGCTAGCCAATTGTTCCATGTGAGATTGTTGTTGCAAGCCGAATTCCCATTGATGCCACTGGTCTTCGCTTTCAAGTTTCCAAAAACCTAAGTCCGAATGAGGCCTATTGTCATAAACAAAAGTATACGCCGTACCGTCATCATCAATAACGTTGATTGCTGAACGGCTATAAGATTGAACCATCCCAAGATTAACAGCAGAGCTTTCATCTGCATAAAAGGCAAACACTGTATTTCCTATCAATAAAGTTCCAGTAAGTAGCAACATACTTACAATTCGTTTCATCATATGCCTCATCCTCCTTAAAAAGACTTACCTCTCAATCTCAATATATGCTATATAGATTCTACAAAAAACTTATAAAGTCCTGCAAAGGAAATTTGTAAATTCAGAATTAATGACACATCATGTGATTCGTGATTCATAAAGACCTGCCATTATATCAGAACAGGCTACGGTAAAATCTCACAGCGGGCCGCCCTGTCCGGGTCGGCGCCTACGCACAAGGCCGTTGGCCGTGTATATTTTGTATCCGGTGAACGTTGTTTCCATTTATCGCCTGGCTGCGATTCTGTAGGGGGCGTCCTGATAAAGGCGGACAGCTACAGCTGTCCGTTTTGGCAACCGTCCTGCGCCTTCTTATGGTCGGCGCCTGACGGGCCAAAAAGGCCGCGTGAATTTTGTGCATAGCCGGAATTTATAACGAATGGCACATGGTCGTAATACAATCATAAGTTCGTCGCGGCGAAGCCGCATCGTAGGGGCTCACACGTGGTGAGCCCGCGTGAATCCTGTACGTAGCCGTAATTTATGACGAGTGGCACATGTTCGTAATACGATTTGAGTATCTCGCGGCGAAGCCGCATATGAAACCGAGGAAAAACACGCAGCTCGGTGTTCGTGATTCGTAAAGGCTCTCCATAATGTCAGAACAAGGTGTTGTTAAATATCGCAGCAGGCCGCCCTGTCCGGGTCGGCTCCTACGCACAAGGCCGTTGGCCGTGTATATTTTTACATTGCAAATCTACTCGGCTTTTGTAACCGCTTTTGTTTTATACGTATAAAAATGCACATTTTTTGTTCGAGAAATTTGGCAAAAATAGGCCCTAAAAAAGGTTTTTTAAATTTTTCTGGTACACTTTTGGAACTTTTGAAAAAAAGAAAGCCTCACAAACGGCTTGGTTAAGCGATTTGTGAGGCAATTTGCAACTATTCCCATTCAATCGTTGCGGGTGGTTTACTGGTGATGTCGTACACGATGCGGTTGATGTGGTCTACTTCGTTTACGATGCGGCTGGAAATTTTATCGAGGACGTCGTATGGGATACGCGCCCAGTCAGCCGTCATGAAGTCGGTCGTGGTGACGCCGCGCAGGGCCAAGGTGTAGTCATAGGTACGGAAGTCGCCCATGACGCCGACAGAGTGGTTATTGGTCAGGACGGCGAAGTACTGGTTGATATCGCGCTGCATGCCGGCATTGGTGATTTCTTCGCGGAAGATGGCATCGGCATCGCGGAGGATGGCCAGTTTTTCTTTGGTGATTTCACCCATGACGCGGATAGCCAGGCCCGGTCCCGGGAAAGGCTGGCGCCATACGAGGTATTCTGGCAAGCCCAGTTCGGCACCGAGTTCGCGGACTTCGTCTTTGAAGAGGTTGCGGAGCGGTTCGATGAGGCCTTTGAAATCGACGACAGCCGGAAGTCCGCCTACGTTGTGATGGCTCTTGATGACGGCTGCATCGCCGGCACCGGATTCAATGACGTCGGGATAAATGGTCCCCTGGGCCAGGAAATCGACGGAACCGATTTTACGGCCTTCATCTTCAAAGACGCGGATGAATTCTTCGCCGATGATTTTCCGTTTCCGTTCAGGGTCGCTGACGCCTTCGAGTTTCTTCAGGAAGCGTTCCGACGCATCGACGCGGATGAAGTTCATGCCGCTGTCCTTGAAGGCCGCTTCGACTTCGTCGCCTTCGTTCTTGCGGAGCAGGCCGTGGTCGACGAAGATACAGGTCAGCTGGCTGCCGACGGCTTTGGAGATGAGGGCTGCTGCGACAGAGCTGTCGACGCCGCCGGAAAGGGCCAGGACGACTTTGCCGTCGCCGACGGTTTCTTTGATATTGGCAATAGCCGTCTTGGCATAGTTGGCCATAGTCCACGAACCGGTGCAGCCGCAGACTTCAAAGAGGAAGTTATGGAGCATTTCCTTGCCGTGTTCCGTATGGAGCACTTCCGGATGGTACTGCATGGCATAGAGCTTCTTAGCCGGGTTCTGCATGGCAGCGACCGGGCAGTTGGCCGTGTGGGCTACGATTTCAAAGCCTTCCGGGATGGAAGCGACGTAGTCCTGATGGCTCATCCAGACGATTTCTTTTTCCTGCAGGCCTTTGAACAAAGGCGAAGCCGTATTGACATCGATTTCGGTCTTGCCGAATTCGCGCATGTCGGCGTGTTTGACTTCGCCGCCTAAGGTCTGGGCCATGAACTGCATGCCATAGCAGAGGCCGAGGACGGGGATGCCGAGATGGAAGACTTCTTCTTCGATCTTCGGCGCATTATCTTCATAGACGCTGCCAGGACCACCGGTAAAGATGATGCCCTGGGGCTGAAGTTCTTTAATCTTTGCAACTGCTTTGTGATACGGGTATACTTCACAGTATACGTGGTTTTCACGGACGCGCCGTGCAATGAGCTGGTTATACTGACCACCAAAATCGACAACGATGACGAGTTCTTTGGTATCCATTAAGTGCCTCCTCGTGAAATACTTTCTGCGGCAGCGGCCGCTGCCTAAATCATTCGATTATAATATTATAGCACACGAGGCAGAGAGTGACTAGTCACAAAGGTCTAATACTTCCATTCCCGGTACAAATCTTTGAGGATGCAGGCCCGGGTGATCATGCCGACGACGCGCTTGTTGTCCACGACAGGAAGAACCTTCAAGTGTTCCAGGATCATGACGGCTGCGACCTGTTCGACATCGGCCTTGGGCGTCGCGATCATGACGTTCTTGGTCATCAATTTTTCGCAGGGCTGATCCAGGAGGTTCTTGAATTCCTTGGCGTATTTGCCGACGCGGCTGGTATAAATTTTGGTGCCGATGAAGGGCAGGCGCGGAATGTGTGGCTTCGAACTGCGGTACATGAGGTCGGCGCTGGAAATGAGGCCGATGAGGTGGTCTTCTTCATCGACGACGGGCACAGCCAGCAGGCGATGCTTGATGAAGATGCGGAAGACGTCGCGGATGGGAATATCCGGTGTCACCGAGACGAAAACCTTTTCCATGACATCTTTGACGCGGACGACAGGGCGTTCCGCTTCCTTGTCTTCGCCCGGTCCCGGACCTTTATTGATGTTTTCAGCCATTGTCTATTCCCCCTTTCCCCTAGTCGTCGCCGTATTCACGGTACAATTCATCGAGGATGTTGCCGCGGGTGACGATGCCGACGATGTGCTTTTCTTTAACAATAGGAATGACCTTCAGATGTTCGGCCACCATGACGCCGGCGATCTGTTCGACTTCCGCATCCGGTGCGGCAATGATGACGTCTTTGGTCATCATATCTTTCGCCGTGCAGGCCATGAGTTTCTTGAATCCCTTGTCGTATTCGCTGATGCCGTTATAATAAATGCTGGCTCCCAAAAGATTGACATAGTGAGGGACATGAGGTTTGACCTTCTTGTAGAGCAAATCCGCATCGGTGACGATGCCGGCGAGCTCATCTTTTTCATTGATGATGGGAATGGCCGTAATGTGGTTCTTGACGAACATGTTGACCAAATCGAAGACCGACGTTTCCGGCGTTGCCGTAACGAAATTCTTTTCCATAATATCCGATGCCGTACGTTTAGACATAGTTATCACTCCTTTTCCTTATATTATAAGTATTAGACATGAGACCCCCGATTTCCTGCTTGGGAGGTAAAAAAAGCGCTGTCGCATGAAGACAGCGCTTTTTTACGTTGGTCGTAGGTCGTTCATCGTTTGTCGTACGGGATGAAAAATATCAACCTATCACGATGAATGATGAACTACGAACGAAAAAATTTTAAGTCTAAAGGATTTTGCATGATAGCAGAAGCCTTCATGCGACAGTCCCTTTTAGTTGTTAGTGGTTAGCGGATGGTTTTAAATTTAAGGCACAGCGGGCCGCCCTACGAACAACGAGCCACGAATCACGAGCCACTATAAATCCAGCTTATTTCCCGCAATAGGCGATGACTTCGACTTCTACGAAGACGTCTTTCGGGAGGCGGCTGATTTCGACGCACGAACGGGCCGGCAGGTTCTTCTGGAAGTATTTGCCATAGACTTCGTTGACGGCGCCGAAGAAGTTGATGTCCGTCAGGTAAACCGTCGTCTTGACGACATCATCGTAAGAGAGACCGGCTTCTTCGAGGATAGCGCCGACGTTCTTCATGCACTGTTCAGCCTGTTCGACGACACCGCCGGAAACGATCTTGCCTTTTTCCGGGTTGATGGCAATCTGACCGGATGCGAAGAGGAAATCACCGGCTTTGATAGCCTGGGAATACGGGCCTACTGCGCCCGGAGCTTTGGTCGTGCTGATAACATTAACTGCCATGATAGATGCATCTCCTTAATTTTAATCTAACTGTATTATACATCGCAGGCCCCGGGAAAGCCATAGACCTGCGACAGATAATCACGATTCCGATTCAGTTTTGGCGACCGTCGCCGCATCTCCTCCAGCCCCTTCGATGAGGTGCCCTTCTTTATCGTACTGTTTCTTGTTCAGGCCACAGGCGAACCAGGCGATGATGACGGCGGCGATGTAGACCCACGACGAGAAGATGGACATGCGCGTATCAGGATTGTAGATCATGCCGATAGTGACGAGAATCAGGAAGATGATGCAGAAGTAATTGGAATAAGGATAGAGCGGCGATTTGAAAGGATGTTTCGCCATGACTTCCGGTCCCCAGGCCTTGCGGAAATTTTTCTGGGCATAGGCCAGGACGAACCAGGCGACCATGCCCGGAAAAACGGAGGCACTGTATAAATAGAGGAACAATTTGGAGTCCGGAATGAGATAGTTGAGGATGACGCCGATAGCCAGGACAACGATGGTGACGGCAATACTGTTGCGCGGCACGCCGGTCGGTGACAATTTGGCGAAAATCTTCGGCGCCTGGCCGTTCTGGGCCAGCGTATAGAGCATACGGCCTGAGCTGTACATGCCGCTGTTGCAGCCGGACAGGGCCGCCGTGAGGACGACGAAGTTGATGATGCCTGCCGCTGCCGAGATGCCGACTTTGGCAAAGGTCATGACGAAGGGACTGCCGATATAGCTGACTTCATTCCAGGGATAGATACAGAGGATGATGAAAATCGAGCCGATGTAGAAGATGAGGATACGCCAGACGATATTGTTGACGGCCTTCTTCAAAGTATGTTTCGGTTCCTGGGCTTCGCCGGCCGTGATGCCGATGAGTTCGACGCCCTGGAAGGACGCGGCGACGACGCACATGGCCGCCAGCATACCGCCCCAGCCGTTAGGCATGAAGCCGCCGTTGACCCAGAGGTTGCTGATGCCGACGGGGACGCCGCCGTTGCCGAAGCCAAAGAGGATGACCGCCGCACCGACGATGAGCATGACGATGATGGTGACGACTTTGATCAGGGCGAACCAGAATTCAAATTCGCCGTAATATTTAACGGCCGCCATATTCGCCGCAGCGACGATGGCCATGCCGGCCAGGGCCGATATCCATTGCGGCAGCAATGGGAACCAGTAGTGGACATAGATGCCGACGGCTGTGATTTCCGACAGGCCGACGACGACCCACAAGAACCAATAGGAGCAGGCAGTGAGGTAGCCGACGAAAGGACTGATGTACTTATGACCATACGTGGCAAAGGAGCCCGTAACCGGTTCCTGATAAAGCATTTCCCCCATGATGCGCATGATGAAAAACATGACGACGCCCGTTACGGCATAACAGAGCAATACCGACGGTCCCGCCATCTGAATGGTGTTGGCCGACCCCATGAACAAGCCGACACCAATCGTCCCCCCAAGAGCGATCATCTCTACGTGACGCGGCTTCAGGCCGCGTTCCATTTTCTGCTGTTCCATGATTAGGCCTCCACTACTTCAAGGTAACAAAATAATGATGGTCTTTGAGCATGGTCATCAATTTTTCAACGTGCTTTTCGTTAGCCGTTTCCAGTTCCAGTGAAACGGCGGTCATGCCCATGTCGATGCCGTGCTGGCTGCGTTCATGGGTGATGGAAAGGACGTTGGCATTGGTGCCGGCAATGAGGGTCAGGAGCTTGACCAGTTCGCCCGGTACGTCGGGGATAACGGTCTGGAAGAAAATCTTGCGCTGGGACTTGATCAGGCCCTGGTTGATGACGCGGGTCATATTATTGACGTCGATGTTGCCGCCGCTGACGAGGGCTGCGACTTTCTTGTTGCGGATGCCGGAAATCTTGCCGCTCATGAGGGCTGCTACCGGTACGGCACCGGCCCCTTCGGCAACGGTCTTGCCCCGTTCGAGGAGGAGCAGGATGGCGCTGGCGATTTCCGATTCATCGACAGTAACGATTTCATCGACGTATTTCTTGCAGATATCAAAAGTCAGGTCGCCCGGTGTCTTGACGGCGATGCCATCGGCCAGGGTAGCCTTGCCGTTGTAGGTGATGACCTGCCCCTTTTCGACGGATTCCTTCATGGACGGCATGTTTTCCGTCTGGACGCCGATGACTTTAATCTTCGGGTTGACGCTCTTGGCTGCTACGGCCAGGCCGGAAATGAGGCCGCCGCCGCCAATCGGTGCAACGATGGCATCGACTTCAGGCAGCTGTTCGATGATTTCCAGGGCAATCGTCCCCTGGCCGGCGATGACTTCCGGGTCATTGAAGGGATGGACGAAGGTGTAGCCGTGTTCCGTCGTCAATTCAACGGCTTTGGCAGCGGCTTCGTCGAAGAAGTCCCCGTAGAGGACGACGTTGGCACCGTAGCCGCGGGTTGCCGTAATCTTGCTCAAGGGAGCGTGTTTCGGCATGCAGATGACGGACTGGCAGCCGTATTCGCTGGCTGCCAGGGCGACGCCCTGGGCATGGTTGCCGGCCGAAGCGGCGATGACGCCTTTTTCCCGTTCTTCCGGTGTCAGGGATGCGACTTTGTTATAGGCACCGCGCAGTTTAAAGGAGCCTGTCCGCTGGAGGTTTTCCAACTTCAAATAGACTTCGCAGCCAGCCAGATCGCTGACGGAATTGCTGTACGACAAGCCTGTCTTCTGGGCGACGCCCTTCAAGCGTTCCTGGGCATCTTTGATCATTTGTAAGGTTACTTTTTCTTCACTCATGGTATGTGCTGCTAAATAGCGTATGTGCTGCTAAATAGCAGCGTCCCTCCTTCGTTAGTTAGAATAAATACGGTTTGCTTATGCCTTTACTATACGCCTTTGTCTGTCCATTGTCAATAGAGTATCCACGTGTTTGTCCATTATAAAGAGACTCATGTTTACTGAACCAGAAATCATCATTGCTTATTTTGCATAAGCTGGCATCGAACGATGCGAAAGGAAGAAGCTTCCTTTATGGCAGTTTCTTCGTGACTCGTAATCAGCAGTCAGCCGTTAGCAGTCAGCCATTAGTAGCTCGCAAGCGCTTTACTAACTACGAACTATAAAAGGGACTGTCACACGAAGGCTTATGCCATCATGCGAAGTCCCTTTGCTTCAGAGTTTGTAGTACAGAATTTATGGTTTGCAGAGAAGACCTTTAAATTTAAAGCCATCCGCTAACCCCTAACAACTAGCCACTAACAACTAAAAAAGGCTTGTCGTCGTACGACAAGCCTTTTTTATATGGTGACCCCTACGGGATTTGAACCCATGTTCTCGCCGTGAAAGGGCGATGTCTTAGACCGCTTGACCAAGGGGCCATGGCTCCTCAAGTAGGACTCGAACCTACGACAAATCGGTTAACAGCCGATTGCTCTACCAACTGAGCTATTGAGGAATATCACTTCAAGCTCGTTCCGAATCGGAACAATTAATATTATACTTGAAGAGATAGAAAAATGCAAGTCTTTTTTACGAATTTTTTTGATGACTTTCTCCGGCCCTGCCCAGGAAATGGAAATAGGCCGTAAAGCAATACACGGCAGCGACTAAGCCGATGGCTGCGCCGGCATAGCCGATATACGGTAGCAGGCCATGGGCCGTGACCTGCCCGCCAATCCAGGTCCCGCCGCCGATACCGACGTTGAAGATGCCTGAAAAGATGGACATGGCCACCGGGGCTGCCCCCATCGGGACGTGGCGGATGAGTTCGGCCTGGAAGGTGACGTTGAACAGCGTCGACGCACAGCCGACGACCAGGCAGGCGGCGACCATCGTCCCTGCCCTGCCCGCAGCGGCCTGCCACAGGAGGAACGGGATGACCAGGCCCAACAGACCAGCCCGGATGACGCCATAGCGGAAATGATTGTAAAACCGGGAAAAGACGAAACTCCCCAGGAGGCCGCTGACGCCAAGGAGCATGAGCGTCGACGTGATGCCCTGGTCGCTAAAGGCAGCAACGGTCTTGAGAAAGGGCTCGATATAGCTGTACGCTGTAAAATAGGCCGTCGCGAACAGGACGGACAGGATATAGACGCTGATGACGACGGGATTCTTGAGCAGCTTGGGCAATTCGTCGCGGGAAAAAGAGGCGTCGCTGGCCAGCTTGGGAAAGACAAAGGCCAAATAGATGAGCACGGCTAAGGCCGTTACCGTAATGACCAGAAAAGTCATGCGCCAGCCGGCATAGAGGCCGATGACCCGTCCCAGGGGCAGGCCGAAGATCATGGCGACAGCCGAGCCAGTGACGATCATGCTCAAGGCCAGGGGCCGATGAGTCCGCGTGACCAGGCGCGTCGCCATCGGGGCCGCAATGGACCAGAAAATAGAATGGGCGCAGGCGACGCCGATGCGGGCTGCCATGAGCATGGGAAAATTCAGGGCCAGCCCCGATGCCAGCTGTCCCAGGACAAAGAGCCCCATCGTCCCCAGCAGGAGGCGCCGCATCTCCATCTGGCAGACGAGGAGCATGAGCGGCAGGGACAGCAGGGCCACGACCCAGGCGTAGACAGTGATCATAATGCCCGTCTGGGACTCGGTCATCGCGAAGGACTGAGAAATGTCCATGAGCAGGCCGATAGGCATGAATTCCGACGTATTGAAGATGAACGCCGACACAGTCAGGCCCAGGAGGGGCAATACATATTTCAGAGGAATAGCGCGAAACATGATTCATTCTTCCTTTGCATAGATTTAGAACGATTCCATCGTACGCTGTCCCCGGGAAAAAGTCAAGAGGGCAAAAAAAAGGCTTGTCGTTATACGACAAGCCTTTTTAAGTTGTTAGTGGTTAGCAGATGGCTTTAAATTTAAAGGCCGTCTCTGCAAACTACACACTACAACCTAATCTTACATCATGCCGGGCATACCGCCGCCCATGCCAGCCGGGGCTGCCGGAGCCGGTTCCGGTTTGTCAGTGACCAGGGTTTCCGTCGTGAGGACGAGGGCTGCGATGGAAGCTGCGTTCTGGAGAGCTGTACGGGTTACTTTAGCCGGGTCGACGATACCTGCTTTGACCATGTCAACGTATTCTTCTTTGAGGGCGTTGAAGCCTACGCCGTCTTCGGAAGCTTTGACTTTAGCGACGATGACCGAGCCTTCGAGGCCAGCGTTTTCAGCGATCTGGCGGAGCGGAGCTTCAATAGCGCGTTTAACCAGGTTGATACCGGTCTGTACGTCGCCGTCTTCATCGAATTCGTCGAGAGCCGGGAGGATGTCGATGAGGGTCGTGCCGCCGCCGGCTACAATACCTTCTTCAACAGCTGCACGCGTAGCGTTGAGGGCATCTTCGAGACGATATTTCTTATCTTTCAATTCGACTTCCGTAGCAGCGCCGACTTCGATGACAGCTACGCCGCCGGACATCTTAGCCAAACGTTCCTGCAATTTTTCTTTATCGAAATCAGACGTCGTTTCCGCAATCTGAGCTTTGATCTGAGCGACACGGTCTTTGATGGCCTGGGGATCGCCGTGGCCTTCGACGATAGTCGTTTCACCTTTGGTTACGCGGACCTGACGGGCAGTGCCGAGGTCTTCCATGGTAACGCTGTCGAGTTTACGGCCGACATCTTCCGTGATGACCGTAGCACCCGTGAGGGTTGCGATATCCTGGAGCATTGCTTTGCGGCGGTCGCCGAAGCCCGGAGCTTTGACAGCGACGGCTTTGAAGGTGCCACGGAGTTTGTTGACGACCAAGGTAGCCAATGCTTCGCCTTCGACATCTTCAGCGATGATGAGGAGTTCTTTACCAGCCTGGACGACTTTTTCCAGGACCGGGAGCATTTCCTGGATAGAAGCGATCTTGCGGTCCGTAATGAGGATGTACGGTTCGCTCATGACGGCTTCCATTTTATCCGGGTCCGTTACCATGTATGGGGAAATGTAGCCGCGGTCGAACTGCATGCCTTCGACGACAGAGAGCTGTGTGCCCATGGTCTTCGATTCTTCGACAGTGATGACACCATCTTTGCCGACTTTTTCCATAGCGTCAGCGATGAGGCCGCCGACTTCTTCGTCACCTGCCGAAATGGAAGCGACCTGAGCGATGGAAGCCTTGTCGGATACGGCGATGGAACGTTTCTTGATTTCTTCGACGAGTTTAGCGACGGCTTTTTCGATACCGCGTTTGAGGATCATCGGGTTAGCGCCGGCTGCGACGTTGCGCATGCCTTCCTGAATCATGGCCTGGGCCAGGATAGTAGCTGTCGTCGTGCCGTCACCAGCGACGTCGTTGGTCTTGGTTGCGACTTCTTTGACGAGCTGAGCGCCCATGTTTTCAAAGGGATCTTCCAATTCGATATCGCGGGCAATGGTGACACCATCGTTGGTGATGGTCGGAGCGCCGAATTTCTTGTCGAGAACGACGTTGCGGCCTTTAGGCCCTAAGGTAACTTTTACGGCATTTGCCAAAGCGTCTACGCCTTTGCCGAGAGCGCGGCGTGCATCTTCATTGAACAAAATCTGTTTAGCCATGTTGAACACACTCCTATGTGAAAGTTAAGTATTTTTTAGTTTGATTCGAAATGATTTATTAGATGATAGCCAAGATGTCGCGTTCGCTGACGATCAAATATTTAGTGCCTTCGAACTTGACTTCTGTGCCGGCATATTTGGAGAAAATAATCTTGTCGCCTACTTTGACATCCAAAGCAACGCGTTTACCGTCGTCCTGCAGTTTGCCCGGACCTACGGCTACGACTTCACCCTGGCTCGGTTTTTCTTTAGCAGTGTCCGGTAAAAAAATACCGCTTGCAGTTTTTTCTTCCTGTTCCAATACACGGATAACTACGCGATCTCCTAACGGTTTTAACATTTTACATTCCTCCTTAAAAGTAAGTTGCTACTCTTTATTAGCACTCCATACTTCCGAGTGCTAACTTACAATATATATATTAGCCATTAAAGGTAAAAAAGTCAAGGCTTTCACCCTGACTTTTTCATCAAACGTTTTATTTTTTTTTGACTTTTTATCTTTTCCGCACTGGCAATGACCGCCTCGGACACGGCTTTCAAGGATTTCCGGTTCTTCATGCTGTACTGCTGCAGCCGTCGGTAGGCTTCGTGTTCCGGTATATGATAAAGGTCCATGAGGCAGCCCTTGGCCCGGTCGACGGCTTTGCGCGTCTCGATGCGTTCGTTCATGTCATCGAGCTGCTGTGCCACTTCGCGCTGGTGGCGGAACTGGGAAATGGCGATTTCGATGGCCGGGAAGAGGTTGACCGGACTGACCGGTTTGACCAGGTAGCCCAGGACGCCGGAGTCCTTGGCCTTGTCGACGATATCCTGCTGACTGTACGCCGTGAGCAGCAGGACCGGTGCCAGCCCTTCGTGGCCGATCATGCGGGCCGCGTGGATGCCGTCCAGGCGGGGCATCTTGATGTCCAGGAGGACGATGTCCGGCTTTTCTTTGCGCACTAAATCGAGGGCCTCGACGCCATCAGCGGCTTCTCCGACGACGGTGTGGCCGGCATCTTCCAGCATTTCACATAAATCCATACGGATGATCGATTCGTCATCCCCTATTACAACGCGATATCCCATTGGTTATTCTCCCCTCTCTGGTAACGGAAAACGGATGGTGACGACGGTCCCTTCAGGCACGCCGTCATCGAAATCAATCGTCCCCTGCAGATCTTTTTCAATGAGCGTGCGCACGATGGCCATGCCCAGATGTTTGCGCCCCGTATCGACGGGTGCGTGGGACATGCCGACGCCGTCATCACAGACGATGATGACCCCGTCCGGCCCGTCGCGGCGGATGGTGACGGCCAGGAGGCCTTCCCGTCGGCCTTCAAAGCCGTGGATGATGGCATTGGTGATGAGTTCGTTCAGGACCAGAGCCAGGGATGTCGCCGCATCAGACGGCATGGGCAGGGTGTCGCCGGAAAACTTCGTCTCCACGTGGCAATCCTTGCTGACCAGGCTGTGCGCCAGGAGGCCCAGCAGTTTCTGGGCGACGTCGGAAATGTCGATGTTCTCTTCATCGTGATGGGACAACGTCTCGTGGACCAGGGAAATGCTGAGGATCCGGTTCAGGCTCTCGTTGAGGACATCCCGCGCTTCGTCGCTCGTCGTGCGCCGCATCTGCATGCGCAGGAGGCTGGCAATGGTCTGCAGGTTGTTCTTGACGCGGTGGTGGATTTCCTTGATGACCGACGTCTTGACCATGAGTTCTTCTTCCTTGCGATGCAGTTCCGTCCGCTCAGTCAGGATGGAAATGACCCGGCGCACTTTGCCGCGCTGCAGAATAGGGATGACCCGGCGGGAAACGACAGCATCGCCTAAGGTCACGTCATCGGCCAATCCCTCGGCCTGGGACAGGGCTTTCTTGGCACCGGTCAGGTCGAGGCGGGTATTATAGATATTGGTACCCGTAATGGCCCCGCGCTGGCCGCACATGTGCAGGATGCTGTCGGCCATATCGTCGGCATAGATGACGACGCCGTTGCAGTTAACCAGGACGACGCCATCCTGGATGGACAGGGGCCGGTACATGGAATGGAAATCCATGGGCACCTGCAAAGATAAGAAGGCTGTTTCCGTCAAAATCTCCCGATTGTCTTCGACTGTGCCGACAAAGGAAATGACGGCAATCGTCCCGCCGCCGTTATCGACGAAGGGATAAGCCACGATGGGCGCCATGCGGCCGTATTCGATTTCTTTCTCACCGCTCATGGCCGTTCCCGCCTGAAAGACCTGATAATTAAGCGGTTCTTCATAACGGGAAAAGGCAGCGCCAGGATCAGTCGTTTCCGTCTGCCTCCCCTTCTGCAGGAGCGGCGTCCGGTGCGCGGCCAGGACCAGCGTCCCCGCTTCCCGCCCGGGCACATAGACGAAGAGTTCCCGGTGCGACAAGTCGCTGGCGAACTGCAAGAGTTCTTCACTGTTCTGTAAAATATGGATCTGCACGGGCGACAAGGTGCTCCTTGTCCGGCAGACCGCTTCGAGTGTAGCCATAGAAGATTCCCCCATCTCTTCTCAGGATTAGTCCGATGTAATCGGCAGGGCCGGCTTGGCGTTGAGGGTCAAGTCGGCAAAGCGGCCGTCCAGGGCCATATAATATGCCCGGCAGCCGATCATGGCGCCGTTGTCGGTGCAGAGTATCGGTTCCGGCCGGTAGAAGGCATAGCCCTTGTCGGCACAGGCCGCACTCATGGCCGCAGCCAGGCCGCTGTTGGCCGAGACGCCGCCGGCGACGGCGATTTTCCTGGCTCCGCAGTAGGCCGCGGCATCCATGGTCTTTTCGACGAGCGTTTCGACGACGGTCTTCTGGAAGCTGGCCGCCACGTCGGCGGCATTATAGGACTGGCCCCGCTGTTCCTGTGTGTGCAGGTAGTTGAGGACTGCCGATTTGAGGCCGCTGAAGCTGAACTCGAAATTGTGCTTTTCATGGAGGGCCTTGGGAAAGGCGATGGCGTCGGGATCGCCTTCTTTGGCCAGTTTGTCGATCTGCGGACCGCCCGGATAGGGATAGCCCATGACGCGGGCGATCTTGTCGAAAGCTTCGCCGGCGGCATCGTCGCGGGTCTGGCCCATGAGTCTGAACGAATTATAGCCATTGATCTGGACCAGCTGGGTATGGCCGCCGGATACGACGAGGGCCAGGAACGGCGGTTCCAAATCGGGATGGCTGAGGAAGTTGGCAAAGATATGGCCTTCCATGTGGTTGACGCCGACCAGGGGCTTATCGGCAGCAAAGCTGATAGCCTTGGCCGCTGCGACGCCGACCAGCAGGGCCCCGACCAGGCCGGGACCGTAAGTGACGCCGATATGGTCGATATCTGCCAAGGTGACGCCAGCCGTATCAAGGGCTTCCTTGATGATGGGCATGACGTATTCGATGTGCTGGCGCGACGCGATTTCCGGTACGACGCCGCCGAATTTCCGGTGGATCGGCACCTGTGTCGATATGATGTTGGAGCAGATGTGGCGGCCATCTTTGAGGACAGCAGCCGACGTTTCGTCACAACTCGTTTCTAAAGCTAAGGTATACATAGATTTCATCCTTTTTTCTATAGTGAATGGCCGAGCCATTGATACTTCTCTTTTTGACAATGCATGATGCACGCATCTTCCACAGGCTGGGAATAATAGTCCTTGCGGACAGCAAGGGCTTCATAGCCCAGCTTGCGGTACAGTCCCTGGGCCGGCGCGTTGGATTGGCGGACTTCCAGGAAGAAACTCGTGCAGCCTTCCCGGAAGAGGGCTTCCATGGCCGTTCGCAGGAGAATCTCGCCATAGCCCAGGCCCCGTGCTGACGGATGGATGGCGATGTTGGCCAGCTGGCCTTCATCGGCGATGAGCCAGACGTCGGCATAACCGGCGACGCTCCCGTCTTCCTTTTCCAGGACATAATAACGGGCTACGGGATTGTCCAGTTCCGCTGCCAGGGACTGATGGGACCAGGGCACGGAAAAGGACGCCTCTTCGATGGCGATGATATCCGGCAGGTCCTCCCGACAGGCCTGACGGACCGTTACTGACATGGGACACCGCCGTGGCGTTTTTCCCAGAGCACTTCGGCTTCGCTGCGGCGCAGGTACGACGGCGTCAGGGTCATGCAGTCATCGTAGTCACCGGCGGCAAAACGGACATTGGCTGCCAGGGCGACGCTGCCGGCACGGGGAATGACCATCGTCGGCGGCGCCATGCGGAACAAGGGGCTCCGGCCTTCGATATCCCGGCGCCCTTTGAGGGAGCCGTCACCGCAGAAGACGACGGGCTGGCCTTCCCTTTCCAGGGTATCCAGGACTTCCGTCCGCGGCGCGATGTAGATTTCTTTTTCCGTCGTCAGCGTCGTCCGGTCCCAGCGATAGACACCGGCATAGACATTGCCTTTCTGGGCGTCGATGAGGGTGCAGATGCGGTCAGAGACGCCGACGAAGTTCCAGGCCAGGCTGACCGGCGTCGTGACGCCGACGATAGGCACGTTCCAGGCAAAGGACAGGCCTTTGGCCGTGGCCAGGCCGATGCGCAGGCCCGTAAAGGAACCGGGGCCGACGGCAACGGCGACGCCGTCGATCTGGCTTTTCTTGACCGACGCCTTGTCGAGCATGTCGGCAATATGGGGCATGAGCTGTTCCGAATGGGTCAGCCGTGCCTGGATGGTGAGTTCAGCCCGCAGCGTGTCGTCATGGAGCAAGGCGACACTCGATACGAGGCTCGATGTTTCAATGGCTAAGAGCATATTTTTTTACCTCATTTTCTACAGCTTGCCAACGGCTGCCGTGGAAGTCAAAATGGAACAGGCGGTCCGTGGGACTCGTCTTTTCGATGGTGACGACAGCCGCATCGTCAGGCAGGCGGTCCGGGAATTTTTCCGACCATTCGATGACGGTCACGCCGCTTTCGAGATAGTCGTCGAATCCCAGATCGTCTAATTCATATTCCTCTTCCAAGCGATAAAAGTCGAAATGCTGGAGAGGAATGGTATTTTCATAATAATTCAGGATGGTAAAGGTCGGACTGACGACGACGTCGTCAATGCCCATGCCCTGGGCGATGCCCTGGACGAAATGGGTCTTGCCGGCGCCGAGGTCGCCGCGCAGGGCCAGGACATCGCCGTCGCTGAGGACCGGCCCCAGGGCTTTGCCCAAAGCGATGGTGTCCGCTTCTGAATGAGTTGCTACATCAAAGCTCATGATATCCTCCTCCTAAAAATGGGTCCAGCCCGTCGGCGGCAGGACCTGTTCGCCCCCATCGTGGCGGAGCAGGACCCGGCCCGGCCCCTGGCGGACTGTCCCGATAGGCGTCACAGCCGGATAGACGGCCTGCAAAGCCTGGAAATCGTCCGGCGCCATGGTAAAGACCAGTTCATAGTCTTCGCCGCCGTTAAAGACGAATTTCCAAATATCCTTGCCCGATGCCGCAGCCCAGGCTTTCAGCTCAGCGCTCGTCGGAACCTGGTCCCGGTCGATGACCAGTTCGACGCCGCTGGCCTTGGCAATTTCATTGGATTCACTAGCCAGGCCGTCGCTGATGTCGTTCAGGCTGTGGCAATGATGCTGTACCAGTAAGCGTCCCAGGGAAATCTGCGGTTCCGGATACTGGTGGGCTTTCTTCAAATGTTCATATCCGTCCTGTCCGGCCAGGAGGACGTCGAGGCCGCCTGCCGAATCGCCGATCGTATGGGATACGGCGATGACGTCGCCGGCCTGGGCTCCGCTGCGCAGCAGGGCCTTTCCGGCTTCGATTTCGCCAAAGGCAGCGACAGTGATGACGACGCCTTCTTTGGACATGACCGTATCGCCGCCGAGGATATTGACTTCATACGTGCGGCAAATATCCTTGATGCCGCGGTACATGTCAATGACGTCATCGACGTCCATCTGCGGTGCCAGGGCTGTCGACAGGACGATATGGGTCGGCACGGCCCCCATGGCGGCGATGTCGCTGAGGTTCGAGGCTACGGCCTTGAAGCCGACGTCATGCCAGGTCGCCGTCTGACCGATGATGAAATGACTGTTCTGGACCATCGTGTCGATGACAGCTACCTGCTGCCAGCCCGGCGTCGTCGTGTAGACAGCACCGTCATCGCCGATGCCGACGGCGACGTTTTCCGGATGGAAGAGGGTATGATCTTTAATAGCATCGATGAATCCGAATTCACCGATATCTGAAATCTTCGTCATCTCCGAGCTCCCCTATTCTTCATAATCAATGTGGTTGTCTTCACACCACTTCTTAGCGATCTTGCGGAATTCCATGCGCTGGAAGGTATACCAGAACTGGACCAGGCCCATGTCCTTCAATTCCCGTTCCAGCTGGGAAACGGTCTTGCCCGCTTCGATGGACTGCTGAAAAGCCGCCCGCTGCTTCGGGTCTTTCATCATGGGGACGAAGCCCTTGATCATTTCCGGCAGATCCAGGTCGGCCTGGGTCGGCAGCTTGATATACGCATCGGGATTGGCTGTGACTTCATTTTCCGCCTTGTCGTCACCGGGGATTTCCGTGACCAAGGCCATATGGCCGTCATTTTTATTTAAATAGAACTTGAGATAGGGATTATTCAGTTCAAAGGCTTTCAATAATTCTTCGAGCTGTACTGTCATAGCTTACACTTCCTTTTCACAATTTGCGATGTCTCTATTATAGCATGGATAGGGCCGGGCCTAAAGTAGGCAAAAGAGGCTGTCTTCGTGCGACAGCCTCTTTTGGGATTTTAAGTTTACAGTTTGTAGTTTGTAGTGAAGGTTTTTAAATTTAAAGCCACCTTCTACAAACTCCGTACTACAAACTATAAAAAAGCTCACGCAAAATGCGTGAGCTTTTTCCTATGGTGACCCGGTAGGGATTCGAACCCTAGACCTACTGATTCGTAGTCAGTCACTCTATCCAGCTGAGCTACCGAGTCATGTGGGAATGAAGGCGGACCTTCATTCCGTTTTTTCTGGCAGGGGCAGAAGGAATCGAACCCTCAACCAATGGTTTTGGAGACCACTACTCTACCAGTTGAGCTATGCCCCTACAAAAATCAGCGGCTTCCTATCCTCCCAGGGGGCCTCCCCCCAAGTACTTTCGGCGTTTGCGGGCTTAACTGCTGTGTTCGGCATGGGAACAGGTGGATCCCCGCAGCTATCGCCACTGAATTATGTTATTCAGGCGTCGGACAAGTCCGACATAAGCGATTCACACAGTTTTGCGTGTCGTCTCCGACTCCTTCAAAACTGGTTCTCTGCTTATCGTATCCTGACAACTGCATAAAAATGTTTCATACATCCAACGAACTATCAAGAATCTTTCCGCTCGTCTCCGAATCGTCGTTCTCTCTGTGTATCTGTTTCCAAATTCACAGCCTCCTGAGATTCGGAGTAAGCGATTCGCACATGTTTGTGCGTCGCCTTTCGGCTCCTTCAAACATGGCTCTCTGCTTAAGTCAAGTCCTCGGTCTATTAGTACCGGTCCGCTCCGTACATCGCTGTACTTCCACTCCCGGCCTATCAACCACATCGTCTTTGTGGGACCTTACTTACTAATGTAACGAGAAACCTCATCTCTAGGCTGGTTTCACGCTTAGATGCTTTCAGCGTTTATCCGTCCCCGACGTAGCTACCCAGCTGCACGGCTGGCGCCATGACTGGTACACCATTGGTCGGTCCACTCCGGTCCTCTCGTACTAGGAGCAGCCCCTTTCAAGTTTCTTACGCCCGCGATGGATAGGGACCGAACTGTCTCACGACGTTCTGAACCCAGCTCGCGTACCACTTTAATGGGCGAACAGCCCAACCCTTGGGACCTACTTCAGCCCCAGGATGTGATGAGCCGACATCGAGGTGCCAAACCTCCCCGTCGATATGGACTCTTGGGAGAGATAAGCCTGTTATCCCCAGGGTAGCTTTTATCCGTTGAGCGATGGCAATTCCACTCTCTACCACCGGATCACTAAGCCCGACTTTCGTCCCTGCTCGACCTGTCCGTCTCGCAGTCAAGCTCCCTTCTGCCTTTGCACTCTTCGCGCGGTTTCCGTCCGCGCTGAGGGAACCTTTGGGCGCCTCCGTTACTCTTTCGGAGGCGACCGCCCCAGTCAAACTGCCCGCCTGAGACTGTCCGCAAGCTCGTTACGCTTCTCGTTAGAATTCCAATAAAACAAGGTTGGTATCCCACCAGCGGCTCCGTGAATACTGGCGTACTCACTTCTCTGCCTCCCAACTATCCTGTACATCTCTTACCGGAATCCAATCTCAGGTTACAGTAAAGCTCCATGGGGTCTTTCTGTCCAGTCGCGGGTAACCTGCATCTTCACAGGTACTTCAATTTCACCGGGTCCCTCGTTGAGACAGTGCCCAAATCGTTACACCTTTCGTGCGGGTCGGAACTTACCCGACAAGGAATTTCGCTACCTTAGGACCGTTATAGTTACGGCCGCCGTTTACTGGGGCTTCAATTCACTGCTTCGCTTGCGCTAACACTTCCTCTTAACCTTCCAGCACCGGGCAGGTGTCAGCATCTATACATCAGCTTTCGCTTTAGCAGACGCCTGTGTTTGTGGTAAACAGTCGCTTGGGCCTCTCTTCTGCCACCCATCTCCGCTCCATGCGTTTCTGCACTTCACGTACGCTGGGTTATCCTTTTCCCGAAGTTACGGATATATTTTGCCGAGTTCCTTAACGAGGGTTTTCCCGCGCACCTTAGAATTCTCATCCTGCCTACCTGTGTCGGTTTCGGTACGGGTGCCTGAGTCCTCACTAGAAGCTTTTCTCGACAGTTTAGTGCCAGCCCCTTCGCTTCTGTCTCCAGAAGCTCCCCATCGCATCTCGGCCTTACGGGAAACGGATTTGCCTGTCTCCCGACCTACCTGCTTGGACGTGCTCTTCCATTCGCACGCGCGCCTTCCTTCCTGTGTCACTCCTTCGCTCAAACGGCCTCAGCCAGTACAGGAATTTCAACCTGTTGTCCATCTCCTACGCGTCTCCGCCTCGGATTAGGTCCCGACTTACCCTGGGACGACGATCGTTGCCCAGGAACCCTTAGGCTTTCGGTGGAAGGGATTCTCACCCTTCTTTTCGCTACTCATACCGGCATTCTCTCTTCCTGCCTGTCCACCTGTCCTTCCGGTCAGGCTTCTCCCATGCAGGAACGCTCCCCTACCCAATTAACTTATGTTAATTGCCAAAGCTTCGGTTCCGTACTTTAGCCCCGGACATCTTCGGCGCAGAGTCTCTCGACCAGTGAGCTATTACGCACTCTTTTAATGGTGGCTGCTTCTGAGCCAACATCCTGGTTGTTTTCGAAATTCCACATCCTTCGCCACTTAGTACGGCATTGGGGACCTTAGCTGTTGGTCTGGGCTGTTTCCCTCTTGACTATGGGCCTTATTACTCACAGTCTGACTCCCATGGATAAGTACAGCCATTCGCAGTTTGATTAGGTTCAGTAGCCGGATAGGCCCCTACCCCGTTCAGTGCTCTACCGCCTGTACTCTCGCCATGAGGCTAGCCCTAAAGCTATTTCGGGGAGAACCAGCTATCTCCACGTTCGATTGGCATTTCACCCCTACCCACATCTCATCCAAAAGCTTTTCAACGCTCACTGGTTCGGTCCTCCACACATTTTTACCTGTGCTTCAACCTGGACATGGGTAGATCACTGTGGTTTCGGGTCTACTCCAACTAACTATACGCCCTGTTCAGACTCGCTTTCGCTGCGGCTCCGCATTTCCTGCTTAACCTCGCTAGCTGAAGTAACTCGCC
This sequence comes from Megasphaera sp., assembly GCF_047831605.1. Taxonomy (NCBI): domain Bacteria; kingdom Bacillati; phylum Bacillota; class Negativicutes; order Veillonellales; family Veillonellaceae; genus Megasphaera; species Megasphaera sp. The sequence continues at coordinate 587,903 of NZ_CP181255.1, forward strand.
GGTTCATTCTTCAATAGGCACGCCGTCGCACCTAAAAAGTGCTTCGACTGCTTGTAGACATACGGTTTCAGGTTCTCTTTCATTCCCCTCCCGGGGTTCTTTTCACCTTTCCCTCACGGTACTATGCGCTATCGGTCCATATCAGTGTTTCGCCTTGGAGGGTGGTCCCCCCAGCTTCCCACAGGGTTTCTCGTGTCCCGTGGTACTCCGGATCCTGCTCCATGCATTCGCTTACGCCTACGAGGCTCTCACTCTCTCTGGCTGAGCTTCCCAGCTCATTCTGCTTCACTCATGCATTTGATAGCAGTCCACAACCCCGGATTGGTTTCCCATCCCGGTTTGGGCTCTGCCCCGTTCGCTCGCCGCTACTAGGGGTATCTCTGTTGATTCCTTTTCCTCCGGCTACTTAGATGTTTCAGTTCACCGGGTGCCCTTCCTCATAGAGGATGACAGCACTACTGCTGCCGGGTTTCCCCATTCGGAGATCTGCGGGTCAAAGGTTACTTGCACCTCACCGCAGCTTATCGCAGCTTATCGCGTCCTTCTTCGGCTGATATGGCCAAGGCATCCGCCGTACGCCCTTACTTACTTGACTATTTTTTCATGTATCACGCCATCCACACGGGATGTCATGATGAACAAGAATTCAAGGTTCGTTAAGATCTCTTTTTAAAAAGAGGTATTTTCTAACATTTTTATGCAGTTGTCAAGGTACGATGATAAAAAAGTTTGGTGGAGATGAGGAGAATCGAACTCCTGACCCCCTGCTTGCAAGGCAGGTGCTCTCCCAGCTGAGCTACACCCCCACTGATGCATGGCTTCCTCTCATAGAAAGAGGTGTGTCGATGCAATCTGGAATGGCTCGCCGATTGTCCGTACTCTACAGCGTATTTCGGGTATATCGGTTTGCCCTGGTGGGCCTAGGTGGACTCGAACCACCGACCTCACGCTTATCAGGCGTGCGCTCTAACCAGCTGAGCTATAGGCCCATGTATGGGATTGAGAGGATGACCTCTCAAAACTGAACAATGAATGAATTGCCTCCGTGCCGACTTCTTAGGTTTTCCCTAGAAAGGAGGTGATCCAGCCGCACCTTCCGATACGGCTACCTTGTTACGACTTCACCCCAATCATCACCCCCACCTTCGACGGCTGGCTCCTTGCGGTTACCTCACCGGCTTCGGGTGTGAATGACTTTCGTGGTGTGACGGGCGGTGTGTACAAGGCCCGGGAACGTATTCACCGCAGTATGCTGACCTGCGATTACTAGCGATTCCTGCTTCATGCAGGCGGGTTGCAGCCTGCAATCCGAACTGGGACTCTGTTTTTGGGGTTTGCTCCGGATCGCTCCTTCGCTTCCCTCTATTAAGAGCCATTGTAGTACGTGTGTAGCCCAAGCCATAAGGGGCATGATGACTTGACGTCATCCCCGCCTTCCTCCGCATTGTCTGCGGCAGTCTCTCCTGAGTCCCCGGCCGAACCGCTGGTAACAGAAGATAGGGGTTGCGCTCGTTGCGGGACTTAACCCAACATCTCACGACACGAGCTGACGACAGCCGTGCACCACCTGTTTTCTTGTCCTCCGAAGAGGAACAGGGTATCTCTACCCTTAGCAATCAATGTCAAGGCTTGGTAAGGTTCTTCGCGTTGCGTCGAATTAAACCACATACTCCACCGCTTGTGCGGGCCCCCGTCAATTCCTTTGAGTTTCAGCCTTGCGGCCGTACTCCCCAGGCGGGATACTTATTGCGTTAACTCCGGCACAGAAGGGGTCGATACCTCCTACACCTAGTATCCATCGTTTACGGCCAGGACTACCGGGGTATCTAATCCCGTTTGCTCCCCTGGCTTTCGCGCCTCAGCGTCAGTTGTCGTCCAGAAAGCCGCTTTCGCCACTGGTGTTCCTCCTAATATCTACGCATTTCACCGCTACACTAGGAATTCCGCTTTCCTCTCCGATACTCTAGCATCGCAGTTTCGGTCCCCTCACGGGGTTAAGCCCCGCACTTTTAAGACCGACTTACGACGCCGCCTGCGCGCCCTTTACGCCCAATAATTCCGGACAACGCTTGCCACCTACGTATTACCGCGGCTGCTGGCACGTAGTTAGCCGTGGCTTTCTCTTACGGTACCGTCACTTACGACGGGTATTGGCCGTCGTACCATTCGTCCCGTATAACAGAACTTTACAACCCGAAGGCCGTCATCGTTCACGCGGCGTTGCTCCGTCAGACTTTCGTCCATTGCGGAAGATTCCCCACTGCTGCCTCCCGTAGGAGTCTGGGCCGTGTCTCAGTCCCAATGTGGCCGTTCATCCTCTCAGACCGGCTACTGATCGTCGCCTTGGTGGGCCGTTACCCCTCCAACTAGCTAATCAGACGCAAGCCCCTCCTCCAGCGAAAGCTCCGAAGAGCCTCCCTTTCTTCCTTCTGCCATGCGACAGAAAGAACGTATTCGGTATTAGCAGCCGTTTCCAGCTGTTGTCCCCATCTAGAGGGCAGGTTGCTTACGCGTTACTCACCCGTTTGCCACTCGAATCGATAAGAAGCAAGCTTCTCATCTCTTCTCGTTCGACTTGCATGTGTTAAGCACGCCGCCAGCGTTCGTCCTGAGCCAGGATCAAACTCTCCATGATATATGGAAGAGCGTTTGGCTCTTGTTTATTGATTGGTATTACTCATTGTTTGACGTTCTATACAATAGAACCTCGCACGTTGGCGTTCATTCAGTTCATTGTTCAGTTTTCAAAGGTCATCGCCATCACCGCTTGTCGCGGCGACTTGCTTATTTTAACAAACTCAGAAGAGCTTGTCAAGGATGTTTTTTGAACTTTTTCAAAGCTCAATCCCATCCTCAAGTGCCAAGGCCTTCGCCCTAACAGCTTGTTTAGTATATCACATTATGTCGTTTTGTCAAGAACTAAATTTTAAATCCTATAAAACTTAAAACTTCATTTCCGAGCATTTCCGAACTCATGCGACATAAAGTATTTTATCATTGAAAAAAAAAGCTGTCAAGCAAATTTTGACAGCTTTTTACATTTTTTTCGAGATTACCTTACTTGGCTTTGACCAGTCCTTCGCTGATGCTTTCCAAGTCCTTCTGCTTGCTTTCGACGCCGAGGCTCAAGACGATGACGGCAACGGCTACGAAGACCAAGGCGAACATGTAGAAGACACTGCCGAAACCGAAGTTCCGGGCCAACAGGGCTCCGACCATCATGGGCGCAGCCATGCCGCCAAAGCGGCCGAAGCCGGCAGCCCAGCCGCTTCCCAAGGCTCGGATAGCCGTCGGATACTGTTCCGGCGTATACGTATAGAGGACGCCCCAGGCACCGAGGTTGAAGAAAGACATGACGGAGCCCCACATCATGAGGGTCGCTGCCGTCGACGCATGGCCGAAGAAGTAGCTGGCGACGCCGCTGAACAAGAGGAACGTCGACAGGGTATACTTGCGGCCGATCTTATCGACGAGCCAGGCCGCGCAGTAATAGCCCGGCAGCTGGGCCAGGGTCATGATGAGGACGTATTCAAAGGTCTTGACGACGGTAAAGCCCTGCTGGAAGACCAGCGAAGGCAGCCACATGAAGATGCCGTAGTAGCTGAAGTTGATGCCGAACCAGACCAGCCAGAGCATGATCGTCCGCGACGCAAAGGGCTTTTTCCACAATTCCCGGAACGAAGCCTTGGCGACGACCGGCACGGTTTCCTTTTCGCTGACGAAGGGCGCTACGGGTACGTGCAGCTGCCGCTCCAGGGAGACGACGATCTGCCGGGCTTCGCCGACGCGGCCATGAGCCAGCAGGTAGCGGACCGATTCGGGCATATGCAGGCGGATCAGGCAGACATAGAGTGCCGGCAGGGCGCCGATGAGGAAGGCCATGCGCCAGCCATAAAGGGGAATGAAGAAATAGGCGATGCAGGCTGCTGCAATCCAGCCGAGGCCCCAGAAACTTTCCAAGAGGACAATGAAGCGGCCCCGTACGCGGGACGGCGCATATTCGGAAACGAGCGTCGCCGCTACGGGCAGTTCTCCACCCAGGCCGAAGCCGACGAGGAAGCGGAAGACGAGCAGGGATTGATAATTCCAGGACAAGGCGCAGAAGGCCGAAGCAATGCTGTACAATAAGACCGTAATGGTGAAGACCTTCTTGCGGCCTATGCGGTCGGCGATGGTGCCGGACACGACGGCGCCCAGGGCCATGCCGATGAGGCCGATGCTGCCGATGAGGCCCATCTGCCCCGGTGCCAGGCCCCATTCTTTGGCCAGTACAGGCAGGATAAAGGCGATGAGCCCTGTATCCATCGAGTCGAAGAGCCAGCCAAGGCCCGTGACCAGCAGCAGTTTATAGTGGAAACGGCCCAGGGGCAGCGCTTCCAGTCGTTCTAATACCATAACAACAGTTCCTCCTATCTGTACATATGTCATGACAGTTATATTTACATGGTCTTATTGTACCGATATAGAGGGGAAATGTCAATCCTTATATAAGACGCCGACGTCGCGCAGGGCCTGGCCGATGGCATCGAGTTCTTCTTCCGTCGCCGCTTCGACGAGATGCGTATGGATGCCGCCGCTGATGGTACTGAGCATTTCCGCATGGGAATCATGCATGCGCTTGATATACTGCTGGATATCCCGGCGGGAATGAAGGTTCAAGGTCCCTTCCAGGTTGCCATAGACGTCGTGTTCGATGACGACGTTGTGGACGATGCCGCCATTATCGACGATGGCATTGAGCTCTGCTTCCATCAAATCGCTGCCATGGCAGCAGACGAAGACCCGCGTACAGCCCGGTGCGGCCGGTGTGACCAGCTGATAGCCCCGGGGCGTCGAGATGATGGCAATCCCCTGGGCGCGCAAAATAGCCACGTCGCCGACGATGATCTGCCGGCTGACGTTGCAGGCTTTCGATAAGGCCGTCCCGGTGACGGCCGACGACGATTCTTGAAGAATCTGAAGAATCTTTTCTCTCCGTGCACTACTATCCATAAACAAAGTCCCTCCTAAATATCTTTATAGACCTGCTGTCCCCGCGTGGGAATATCGAACAGCATGGCCAATCCCCGTCCCCACAGCCAGCCCATGCCGATGCCCGGCGCAAAGCCCAGGACCTCGTTGAACAGCCACGAATGGGTGATGAAGGGCATGTGGTAGGCCACGGCCTGGAACGAGGCGAAAATCAGGCAGAAAAAGAGATTCACCGGCAGGGCCGTCCGCAAGGGCGGACAACGAAGGCTGTGCTGCTTGCGGCAATAGGTCAGTTCCGGCAGGCCCTTCTTGAACCACAGGCCCAGACCCAGGCCCAGGAAAAAGGCCATGAGGAAACAGAGGGTCGTCAAAAAAGGATATTCCGTATAATAATATAATACAGCCGCTGCCCAGATGGCAACCAGGACGCAGGGGCCTGCGAACCACCACAGGCGGCACATGCGGCTCTTCCGGAAGTAAATGCCATAGGCGATCATGGCCATAGCCATGCAGAGTTGTATCCCCGTCAGGATATCATAGGCGCTCATCACGGTCGGCTCCCCCTTTCTGTTCCTCTTTGAACGATGAGATGATGTATGTTCAGTATATAGGGTAAAGATTAAAAGGAGATTAAAATTCAAAAAAATTTTACAATAAAAAAAGGGTATCCCATGAAAATTTTTAATTCATGAGATGCCCTTCATTCATATTCGATTATAAATCAGAGAAATTAAGGGTAGCGAAGAGGTCGTCTAGTGTTTCAGCCCGGCGGATCTGGGTGACGCTGCCATCAGCATGGAGCAGGAGTTCAGCCGAACGGAGCTTGCCGTTGTAGTTGAAGCCCATGGAATGGCCGTGTGCGCCTGTGTCGTGGATGACCAGGATGTCGCCGTCGTCGATTTCCGGCAGGCTGCGGTCGATGGCGAATTTATCGCAGTTTTCGCAGAGCGAACCGGCGACGTCATAGACGTGGTCTTTCGGTGCATTTTCCTTGCCCATGACCGTGATGTGATGGTACGAACCGTACATGCCCGGACGCATGAGGTTGGCCATGCAGGCATCGACGCCGATGTATTCCTTCCAGATGTGCTTGTGATGGATAGCCGTCGTGACCAGGTAGCCGTAAGGGCCGGTGATGGCACGGCCACATTCAAAGGAGATGCGGCATTTGCCGAGGCCAGCCGGTTCCATGATTTCTTCAAAGTGTTTCTTGATGCCCGCACTGAGTTCGTCATAGTCGATGAACGATTCTTCCGGACGGTAAGGAAGGCCGATGCCGCCGCCGAAGTCGAGGAATTCGATATTGATACCCAGCATGTTCTGTACTTCGACAGCCAGTTCAAACATCATCTTGGCCGTGTTGATCAGGCCGTTGACGTGGAGTTCGTTGGAGACGACCATGGTGTGCAGGCCGAAGTGTTTGACGCCTTTATCCTTGAGGATGCGGAAGGCATCGATGATCTGTTCGCGGGTCATGCCGTATTTGGCTTCTTCCGGCGTGCCGATGATGTCGTTGCCGCCTTTGAGGAGCGGGCCCGGATTGTAGCGGGCGCAAATCCATTCAGGCAGGGGTCCGCGTTCTTCCATGAATTCGATCATGGAAATATCGTCGAGGTTGACCAGGGCGCCCAGTTCCATGGCCCGCTTGAATTCAGCATAGGGCGTGTCATTGGACGAGAAGACGATGTCATGGCCTTTGATGCCGACTTTGTCGCACAGTTCCAGTTCTGCCAGGGAACTGCAGTCTGCACCGACGCCTTCTTTCTGCAAGAGGCGCATGATATACGGGTTCGGCGTAGCCTTGACGGCAAAATATTCTTTGAAGTCATAAGCCCAGTCAAAGGCTTTGATCAATTTACGGACATTATCGACGATGGCTTTTTCGTCGTAGATATGGAACGGTGTCGGGTGTTCGGCAATGATAGAACGGATTTGTTCTTCGTTAAAGGGGACAGTTTTTTTGTTCATCCTATTTCAGCTCCAGTTTCTTGTAATTGAATTCATTGTTTCTCTACATGGGTTATTATATAATACAAGTAGACAATTTGTGAAATAGATTATTTTAATTTATTTCATTCGATAATCAAATTAAATCAAATTATCTGAAGGAGGTCCGGCCATGGACACAACGACACTCCGGACGTTCATCGCCCTGGCACAAATCAAGAACTTCACCAAAACGGCACAACAGCTCTTCGTCGCACAATCGACGGTCACCAACCGCATCCGCGACCTGGAAATGGAACTGGGCGTGCCCTTATTCATCCGAAGCCACAAGCAAGTCGACCTGACACCGTCGGGCCAGAAATTCCTGGACTATGCCCAGCGCTTCGTCTCACTGGAACTGGCAGCCCTGCAGGACATCCAGTCGTCACCGACGTATGCCCAGAAAATCAGCATCGGCACGACCAACACCATTTACGAATGTCACCTCCAGCGCCGCATCCGCAGCTTCCTCAAAGAGAAGAAGGACCTGTCCCTGCACGTCACCATCGGCCATACGACGGCCATGATGCACCAGCTCCAGGACGGGACGCTGGACGCGATCTTTTCCTTCAGCGCCATGTTCCGCGACGGCTATATCTGCCGCCCCTACCGGACGGACTCGCTGGTCCTGGTCTGCCAGGCAGCCAATACGGAATATGCCAACGGTATTTCCAAGGACGACCTGCAGAAAATCGACTACCTCTTCTGCAATTTCGCCCTCCAGGGCGTGGGCCTCTACATCCAGGACCTGTTCCCACGCCATCACCGCTTCCCCCTGGAAATCGACAACAGCACCAAGCTGCCCCAGTACGTGGCCGACGGCATCGGCTATACCTTCCTGCCCAAGAGCCTCATCGAGGAGGACCTGGCCGAAAAGCGCCTGCGGGCCATTCCCCTCCTCGATTTCGAGCCGCCAAAAGTCGACAGCTACTACATCACGCGCAGCCCATCGACGATTCCGGCCGACCTGGAAGAAGAATTACTGGCCGACTGCTCATACGGACTGCAGGGCGATGATCATGGCCGACATGACGACGATGGACAAGAGGATATAAAATGAGCTGATGCAGGCAGCCACTTCGATTTTGAGCTTCATCTTGGCCGTGTAGTAGCAGGCCATGCCGGCGACCGGTGCAAAGACCAGGACCATGATGACTTTCTTGATGGCCATGGGATAATCGAGGGCAAAATAGACGAAGGCCGCTATAACGACGGATGCCAGCAGGCGCAGGCCACATCGGTATAGATGAGATGCAGGTATTCCTTTTTCAAGGACAAGCCCAGGGCGACGCCGATCATGAGCATGGACAAGAAAGTATTGGCCGACGCCGGGATCTTGGCCCAGTCGATGACGACCTGGGGCAGGGAGAAACCGGCCAGGGACAAGGCGATCATGGTGATATACGATAAGACCGGGATGGACGAAAAAATCGTCTTGGCCAGGATCATGACGATGCTCTCCCCTTTCTCACCGCGCACACAGCGGGCCAGGCCATAGGCCCCGCCGAGGCACATGAGGGAGTTGCCGGCATCGAAGATGCAGACGATGAGGACGGCGGCGCTGTCGAAGAAGTAGGACACGAAAGGCAGGGCGAAATTGCCGATGTTGTAGCCGTTCATGTTGAGCATGTAAAAGGCTTTTTCGTCCTTCGTCCGGCCGGCGGCATAGCCCATGGCGACCATGACCAGGTTGAAGATAATGGCCAGGAGACTGATAAGCAGATAGCGCGTGTCGAAATGGATGCCATTGAGGTTGACGACGATGACCGACGGCAGGGTGATGTTGAAGACGATCGTCGAAATGGTATTAAAAGTGCTGCGCCCGAAAAGGCGCAGCTGTTTTAAGGTATAGCCGCAAAAGATAAAGGATACGAGGATGGCGGCTTTGATAATCGTTTCTTCCATGGCCTATGGTTTGACGATGCGGTTGGCCGTGCGCATCATTTCGACGATACGGAACATGTTGGTAATGGAGCCGACGGCGACCTTGTCGGTCAGGCCATAGTAGTTGAGGCAGGCTCCGCAGGCGTAGATTTCGACGCCCTGGGCTTCGAGGTTCTTCAAATCTTCCAGCGATTCCGAACCTTCCGTGACCAAGGGGACACCGCCGTTGTAGAAGATGACCCGTTTCGGCAGGACATCCTGTTCGGTCAGGGTGTAGATGAAGGTCTTGAGCAGGTTCTTGCCCAGCTGGTCGTCGCCGACGCCCATGACAGGTGCATTGATGACGACCGTGTAGTCCGAGCCCGACGTGACCGGCCCTTCGTCTTCGCTGACATCGGCCCCTTCCTTGACCAGGCGGACCGTGTAATGCGTATCCGATTCCTGGCTCATCGTATAGGAGCAGTTCATTTCCTGGGATAAATTCTTTAGGTTTTCCGTAGCGATTTCGTTGTCGACAATGATTTCGACAGCATCGTGGTCCTTCAAAGCCTTGTGGGCTTCAATGACCGGGAGCGGGCAGGCTTTGCCCAAAGCATTGATCTTAAACATCGTGATTCCTCCTTGTTTTAAGAGTTAGGGGTTCGTGGCTCGTGGCTCGTGGCTCGTGGTTCGTGGCGGGCCGCCCTTTGGGACGGCCCCCACAATATTAAAACCATCCACTAACTGCTAACCACTTAAAAAGGGCTGTCGTACATGCGACAGCTCCTTTTTATGCTATTCTTCTGTTTCTGCCGGTTCGGTTTCTATGGCTTTCGGGCCGCGTTTATGAGAGGTATGGTTCTTCCATACGACCCACAGGGACGTATCAACGCAGATGGACGAATAAGCCCCGCTGATGAAGCCGATGAGCATGACCAGGGAGAAGTTCTTCGTCGAATCGCCGCCAAAGAAGTGCAGGGCACCGCAGGCGAAGAGTACTGTCGTCAGGGTATAGATACTGCGATGGATACTCTGGGCGATACTGTCATGGGCCAGTTTTTCATACGAGTCCGTCCGGCGGTGGGTCCGCGTGTTTTCACGGACGCGGTCGAAGATGACGACGGCTTCGTTCATGGAGTAGCCGACGACCGTCAGGATGGCCGCCAGGAAGGACGCGTCGATTTCCAGATGGAAGAACGAGAAGAAGCCCAGGACCATGATCAAGTCGTGCAGGATCGACACTAAGGCCGAAATGGCAATCTTATATTCAAAGCGGAAGGAAATGTACGCAGCCAGGGCGATAAAGGCTACGGCCAGGCTGGTAATGGCATTTTTCGTGACTTCCGAGCCGATGACGGCGCCGACCGATTCGGTCCGCTTGATTTCAGCGCCACCTAAAGAATCGCTCAGTTTATCTGAGACGGCCTTGCTTTCGTCACTGGACAGGTTGCGCATGCGCAGCATGACGTCAGTCGACGAATCCTGGTCGGTGACGCCCGTCAGCTGGATGACCGTGTTGCCCAGATCCATGTCGGCATTGTCGATGACCTGGCGGACTTCCGAAACGGTGACGGCTTTATTGAACTGCATATCGAGGATGGTGCCGCCCGTATAGTCGATGCCGAAGTTGAAGCCATTGACAAAGATGGATATCAAACTGGCAATGACGAGGACAGACGATAAGGTGAACCACCATACGCGATGTTTGACAATATCAAAACTCATTTCTGTCCCCCCTTTTTCAACATATGTTCAGGCGGTTTGCGGTTCAGGCCGTAGAACCAGGGATTGGTGATGAGGCCTGTATTGATGAACCACGTGAGCAGGGACCGGCTGACGACGATGGCCGTGAACATGCTGACCACAAGGCCCAAGGCCAGGTTGACGGCAAAGCCTTTGACCGTGCCGCTGCCCATGACGATGAGGACGATGGCGGCGATCATGACCGACACGTTGGCATCGAGGATGGTATTGAAGGCCCGGCGGAACCCGGCTTCCATGGACGTCCTCAGGCTCTTGCCGATGAGGACTTCTTCCTTGAACCGTTCAAAGATAAGGATGTTGGCATCGACGGCGAAGCCCATGGACAAGATGATACCGGCAATACCCGGCAGGGTCAGCGTCGCGTCGAGGTATTTCAGGATGCCCAGCAGGATGAGGACGTAGACCAGCAAGGCGACGTTGGCTACGACGCCGGACATACGGTAAATGACGATCAAGAAGATCATGATCAGGACGATGCCGATGGCAAAGGCCTTTTCACTTTTGATCTTGGAGTCGAGGCCCAGGCTCGGGCCGATGGTGCGGACTTCCATGACTTTCAATTTGACAGGCAGGGCACCGGAACGCAGGAGGATAGCCAGGTTCTTGGCGTCTTCCAGAGTCTGGCTGCCGGTGATGACAGCTTTACCGCCGGTAATCGGTTCGTTGACGACCGGATTGGTGAGCAATTCACCGTCGAGGTAGATGCCGATTTTATGGCCTACATTGGACGCCGTCAGGTCGGCGAACTTCTTCGCCCCTTCGTCGGTAAATTCAATGGCGACGACATTCTTATGGCCCTGGTCAATCTGTTCTTTGGCAGTCTTCAGATCATTCCCGGTCATACGGGTCGTGCCGCTTTCATCCTTGAACTCCATGACAGCCGTTTTCCCGATTGTCTCGATGGCTTTTTCCGGATTCTTTTCACCGGGCAGCTCGACGATGATACGGCGGGCGCCTTCCTTCTGGACAAGCGGTTCGGTCAGGCCCATTTCATTGATACGGCGTTCGACGATGGTGACGGCACGGCTCAAGGAGTCTTCCGTGACCGGAGCGTCCGGCGTATCTTCGGCTTCCAAGACGATATGCGTACCGCCCTGTAAGTCCAGGCCCTGTTTGATGGAGTTGGCAAGCGGATAAATCAAGGTAACAAAGGCGGCCAGGATGATGATGACTGCCCCGAAAAATTTTATCATGTTACGAGTCCGCAACAATACTCCCCCCTCTGGGTAATCTTCAATAGTTTTTTATGGATGGATAATGAGATGCTGTTTGTCCGTGACGATATCGGTCATGATGACGTCATGGGCTTCGACGGGCACGTCGGGGATGATCTGGACATCCCAGGCCGCAGCAATCGCGGCTGCTCCGCCCTTTCCGGCCAGGAAGCGGTCATAATAGGACGCCCCATGGCCCAGTCGGTGGCCCTTGGCGTCAAAAGCCAGGCCGGGCACGAAAATGACATCGAGCTCATCGGCTTCGATGCGCGGATTGTCCGGCGGTGCCGTCCGGATGCCGTAGGCGCCGCAGACAGCCTGTTCCAGCGTATACAGGCGCCGCCCTTCGATATGCTGTTTATCGACGCAGACAGGGACGTAGACTTCCTTGCCGGCAGCCAGGGCGTCCTTGATCAGGGCATCGAGGCTGACTTCGTCGGGCATATGGAGAAAAGCCATGATACTGCTGGCCTGCCGATACTGCGGCAGGGCGGCCAGACGGGCGCAGACAGCGGCACTGGCCGCTGCCTTTTCTTCCGCCGTCAGCCCGTGGAGGCGGGCATTCATGGCTTTGCGCAGTTCTTTTTTACTGGCCATCTTTGGCTTCGGCTTCCTTCGTTTCACCAACGGCTTCGCTCTTGGCTTCAGCCGGAGCTTCTGCTTTGGTTACAGCGGCTTTTTCGGCAGCTTTTTCAGCCTTTTCCGCTTTTTTGGCTGCTTTCTTGCCTTCGGCCTTGCCCAGGACCTGGGCTACAGCAGCGCGGGTGACTTTGATTTCGACGCGGTCAGCAATGCGGACGACGAGGTAATCGTCGTGCAGGGAAACGATATTCCCCATGACACCGCCGACGGTGACGATCTTAGCACCGGGCTTCAAGCTTTCCAGCATTTCCTGCCGTTTTTTCTGCTGTTTCTTCTGCGGACGCCATAAGAGAAAGTAGAAAATGACGACCATGAGGATAATGGGCCAAAAAGCATTGAGCTGTTCCATAATATCCATGTCTTACACCTCCGTGAAATAAAAAAATAGTCTATATGCAAGCGCTTACGCGTCTTGATAACGTTTCCAGAAATCCTGGCGGAACTGGCGGAACGTGCCGTCGAAGATGGACTGGCGCATATCCCGCATGAACTGCAGCAGGAAGTACAGGTTGTGGATGCTGACCAGGCGGTATGCCAGGAGTTCCTCGGCCTTGAAGAGATGCCGGATATAGGCGCGCGAATAATTGCGGCACGTATAACACTGACAGCCTTCTTCAATGGGATGGAAGTCGTGGGCATACTTGGCGTTGCGCACGGTCAGGCGGCCCGTATGGGTCATGGCCATGCCGTTGCGGGCAACGCGCGTCGGGAAGACGCAGTCAAACATATCGACGCCGCGGGCGACGCCTTCGAGCAGGCAGTCCGGCGTGCCGACGCCCATGAGATAGCGGGCTTTATCCTTCGGCAGGTACGGTGTCGTATGCTCTAATATATCATACATTATATCCTTAGATTCGCCAACACTCAAGCCGCCAATGCCATAGCCGTCGAAATCCATGTCGACCAGGTCCTGGCAGCTCTGCTTGCGCAGGTCCTTGTACATGCCGCCCTGGACGATGCCGAACAGGCCCTGCGTATCGCTGTGATGGTGGTCCAGGCAGCGCGCAGCCCAGCGGCTGGTCCGTTCCGTCGACATCTGGGTGTATTCATAGTCCGACGGGTAAGGGATACATTCGTCGAAGGCCATGGCGATGTCCGAATCGAGGGCCATCTGGATATCCATGGAAACTTCCGGCGACAGGAATTTCTTCGACCCGTCCAGGTGGGACCGGAAGGTGACGCCTTCTTCGGTGATCTTGCGCATCTGGCCCAGGCTGAAGACCTGGAAGCCGCCGCTGTCGGTCAGGATGGCCTGTTTCCAGTTCATGAATTTATGCAGGCCCCCCGCTTCCTGGACCAGGTCGTGGCCGGGCCGCAGGAACAAGTGGTACGTATTGCTGAGAATGACCTGGGCGCCCATATCGTAGAGTTCTTCCGGCGTCAGCGTCTTGACCGTCGCCTGCGTGCCGACAGGCATGAACATGGGCGTCTTGAAGGTGCCGTGCGGCGTGCGCAGTATCCCGGCGCGGGCGCCGTCACATTCGGCCTGCTGTTCGTAGGTAATGACCATATAGCTTTTCCTCCCTTAGTGAATGAACATGGCGTCGCCGAAACTGAAGAAACGGTATTTTTCCTGGACGGCGATTTCATAGGCTTTCAAGATTTTTTCCCGCGTCGACAAGGCGCTGATGAGCATGAGCAGCGTCGATTCGGGAAGATGGAAATTAGTGACCAGGGCATCGACGATGTGGAAGGTGAAGCCCGGATAGATGAAGATATTCGTCCAGCCCGAACCGGCCTGCAGGGTCCCTGTCGTGCCGGCGCTTTCCAGAGTGCGGATGCTCGTCGTGCCGACGGCGATGACCCGGCGGCCTTCGGCCTTGGCCTTGTTGATCTTGGCCGCCGCTTCGGGCGTGATGCTGTAGAATTCACTGTGCATCTGGTGGTCTTCGATGTTTTCTTCTTCGACCGGCCGGAACGTCCCCAGGCCGACGTGGAGAGTGACGAAGACTTCTTCTACGCCTTTATCGCGGATCTTCTGGAGCAGCTCTTCCGTAAAGTGCAGGCCTGCCGTCGGAGCCGCTGCGCTGCCGCGTTCGTTGGCATAGACCGTCTGGTATTCATTGGGGTCTTCCATCTTTTCGTGGATATACGGCGGGAGCGGCATTTCACCGATCTTGTCGATGATGTCGTCGAAATTGCCCTGGTAGGCGAACTTGATGATACGGCCGCCGAAATCGGTCCGGTCTTCGACGGTCCCCGTCAGGCCTTCGGGAAACTCGATGGTCGTCCCCGGCAGGGCCTTCTTGCCCGGTTTGACCAGGACTTCCCAGCGGTCGTCGCCGACAGGCGTCAAGAGCAGGACTTCGACCTTGCCGCCAGTCGGCACCCGTTTGCCGTGGAGCCGGGCCGGGATGACGCGGGAATCGTTGAAGACCAGGACGTCGCCTGGGTGCAGTTCGTCGACGAGGTCGTAGAAATACTTGTGTTCCACGGCGCCGGTCTGACGGTCATAGAGCATGAGGCGGGCGTGGTCCCGCGGTTCGGCCGGATGCTGGGCAATGAGTTCTTTCGGTAAATCGTAGTAAAAATCTGTCAGTTTCAAAATAATCTTCCTCTTTTTAGCTTAATATAATTTTTCAATCTTCGTCCCCGTATAGTAATGGGTCAGGATGTTGCGGTAATAATCCTTTTCACTGGCATGGCTGCGCGCCATCTGATAGGCGCCGTACTGGCTCATGCCCAGGCCGTGGCCCCAGCCGAAACCGTAAATCGTCACGGGCTGGCCGGCTTTGACCTTGAAATCGGCCTTGCGGGCGACAGCTCCGGAATCGGGATCCGGCGCCGTACCGCGGCCGCTGTAAAAATCGAAGAGCGTACTGCGCAGGCCAAAGATGGACTGGAAGGCCGAACCCTTGACGGTGACGCTGCCCTTCGTCCCCTTGACGACCATGGACTGGACCCGGCCGGAAACGCCGCGGTCGGCCGTCGTCATGGGCCGCTTGGCCAGGGGCGACAACTCGATGGCCTGGATGCGGCCGACGCCCTTGCCGGCAGCACTCAGTTTGGCCGCCATCTGTTCCGGCGTCGTCGTCACAGCCCAGCGATAACCCGGCATCTCATCGCTGGCATCGCTGACACCGCGCAGATACGGGATATGGGAGCCCCAGACATTTTCACTGTTTTCCGTCCAACCGCCGGCAGTGGAGCAGAAAAAGGCGTCGATAGGCCGGCCCTGATAAGTGATTATCTCCCCTTTTGTCGCATTGACGGCCTTGATGATCGACGGCGATTCGCCATTGATGCCGGCATAGACCTGGCTCGACGTATCGTCGGTAAGGTCGAAGCCGCGCTGGCTGAAGCGGCTCTTATGGGCAATGGCATAGGTCCGGGCGGCGACGGCCTGGGCCTTCAGGGCCTCTTCGCTCCACGACGGCGACATTTCCTTGCCGACGACGCCGTAGAGATACTGTTCCACCGGCAGGACGTTGACGACGGTCAGGCCCCAGCGGCCGGGAGATTTCATCATTTCCAGGGCGCCGCGGTAGGCGTAGCCGTCAGTGATCTTGACGGAGCCGCCGTGGACCAGGGACCGGACCTGGACCGGTACGGTACTGATGTCGCCGTTGACGGTCAGGTTCGTCCCCGACAGGGCAATGGTGACGGGCACGTTGGCCGCCGCTTTCTTCCAGAGCATGTCGCCGCGATAGACGCCCAGACCCTGCGGCCCGGTGACGGCCACACTGCCCCGGCCTTCGCGGATGCCGATGCGCAGGGTAGCGCTATCGTGGACGGCTTGTTTATGTGTATATCCAGCCGGCGCCTTGGCCGTCTGCCGCACCGCTTTGACGGGCTGGCGGGGATGGCTTTTGGCCTTGGCCTTGGTCGGCGACGCAAAGACACTCGTCGTCACCAGGGCACAGAGGGCCGTGCATAAGGCCAGGCGGGCTATCTTTTTTTTATACATAAAAATCCTCCTCACAGGCGAAAGAAGAGATTGAGGACAATCGTAAGGACTGCACTGATGATGAGGCAGGTCACGATGGGAAAATGGAAGGACGTGTTACCTTTGGTAAAGGAAATATCGCCAGGCAGATGGCCCAGGAAATTCCCCAGTCCCAGGGAATCACCGGCCATCCATAAAAGGCCGGCGACGATGAAAAAGAGACCCGTAAGGATGAGTAATTTCGCCATAATCGTCCCTCCTATCCTTCTGATGGCGCAGGCAGGCCCAGATGGCGGTAAGCGGCGTCGGTGACGACGCGGCCCCGGGGCGTGCGGTTCAAAAAGCCCTGCTGCATCAGGAACGGTTCGTACACGTCTTCGACGGCATCGACGGATTCACTGATGGCGGCGGCAATGGTGTCGAGGCCGACGGGACCGCCGCCGAATTTATCGATGATGACCTGCAGGACCCGGCGGTCCGTCCGGTCGAGGCCGCACGAATCGACTTCCAGCCGGTTCAGGGCATCGTTGGCCAGGGACGCCGTAATCGTCGCGGCTTCGGCGACCTGGGCGAAGTCGCGGACGCGCTTCAGGAGGCGGTTGGCAATACGTGGTGTCCCCCGCGAGCGGCGGGCGATTTCCAAGGCGCCGTCGTCATCGATGGCCATGTCGAGGATATCTGCCGTCCGCTTGATGATGAGGACCAGGTCCTCCGGTTTATAGAATTCCAGGCGGCAGATGACGCCGAAGCGGTCGCGCAGAGGCGGTGCCAGGCGGCCGACCTGGGTCGTCGCCCCGACCAGGGTGAACGGCGGCAGGTCGATGCGCACCGACCGGGCACTGGGGCCCTTGCCGATGACGATATCCAGAGCATAGTCTTCCATGGCCGCATAGAGGACTTCTTCGACACTGTGCGACAGGCGGTGGATTTCGTCGATGAACAACAGGTCCCGTTCCTGAAGATTCGTCAGGAGGGCGGCCAGGTCGCCAGGCCGTTCGATGGCCGGCCCCGACGTGATGCGCAGGTTGACGCCCAGTTCGTTGGCGATGATGCCGGCCATGGTCGTCTTGCCCAGGCCCGGCGGGCCGTACAAGAGGACGTGGTCCAGGGCTTCCTTGCGCAGTTTGGCCGCCTTGATGAAAACTTCCAGATTGTCTTTGACCTTATCCTGACCAATATATTCGCGTAAATAATGAGGACGCAGGCTATACTGCCAGGAATCGCCCGGCAGGTCTGTCGTCTCGATGATGCGATTTTCTTCCATGGCTTACCTCCCACTCCCCAAGGCCTTCAGCGTCTCTTTCAGCAGTTGTTCCACTGTCGTACAGCCGGCCAGGTGCGATTCGGCGACGGGCAGGACTTCCTGTTCGCTGTAGCCGAGACTGGTCAGGGCTGCCAGCGTTTCTGCCAGGATGCCCGACAGGCCCGGCGCGGCCGAACCGCCCAGGTCCGCAGCCCCGGCGTCTTCACTGGCGACGGGACCGATTTTATCCTGCAATTCCAGGACGATGCGTTCAGCCGTTTTCTTGCCGATACCGGGCATCTTGGTCAGGCCCTTGATGTCCTTCTGATGGACGGCCAGGCGGAAACTGTCGGCCGTGCCGGCGCTGAGGATGCCCAGGGCCACTTTGGGTCCGACGCCGTTGACGCCGATGAGGAGCATGAACAAATCGTATTCATCCTGCGTGGCAAAGCCATACAAGACGATGGCGTCTTCGCGGACGCTCATATAAGTATAGAGCATGGCTTCCTGGCCGACACAGAGCGTGTCCAGCGTCGAAGCCGGTGCATAGGTCCGGTAGCCGACGCCGTGGACGTCGATGAAACAGGAATTGACGAAGATGTGGCTGATCACGCCTTTCAGATAACCGATCATAACTGCACCTCCCTTTTCAGACTCATAGAATGACTGGAATAAATCGCGTAAATGGCCATGGCCAGGCCGTCGGCCGCATCGTCGGGCTTGATTTTCTGGCGGATGCCGAGAAGGCGCATGGTCATGTCGATGACCTGTTCCTTCGTCGCCCGGCCGTAGCCGGTGACACCCTGCTTGACCTGGAGCGGTGAAAATTCCAGGATAGGGATGCCCGCCTGCTGGGCCGTCAGGAGGATGATGCCCCGCGCCTGGCCGACGGTAATGGCCGTCGTGACGTTGCGGTTAAAAAAGAGCTGCTCGACGCCGATGACGTCGGGCTTATATTTCCGATAGAGTTCATTGAGGCCGTCAAAGAGCATGACCAGCCGTTCGGCATCGGTATGGTCCGGCGTCGTCTGGATGGTCCCATAAGTCACCGGTTTCAGACGGCTGCCGTCGGCGTCGATGACACCAAAACCGCAGATAGCCGTCCCCGGATCGATTCCCATTGCCCGCATCTTCACTGCCTCCCTTGTCTTCCATACATACCATAAAATAGAAATAAATAGACTAACGTTCATTATATCATGAAAGAGGCCGTTGCACAAAGATTTTCCCTTGGGCTTCGACCTCTTTTGACTCAATTTTTACACTAAGACGACCTGTTTCCCGTAAAAGGCGATACCGTATTTCAGGACTTTCGTAATGCCCCGGTCCTTGAAATCGGTTTCATAGCCCTTTTCATCAATCTGACGGCGGGTTTTCCATGGTCGTCATCAGATACGACGTCGTCCGTCCAGGGCTCAGGCGGCTCGCCGGTGGGATACGATTTTCAAATACCCTGCCAGCACGAGAATCGTATTGAACCTCTCCCGCTTATAGAAGCGGGAGATTCTTGAGAAGACTGCTGTTTAAGTTCCCTCCTGAAATCAGGATAGCCTTATTCTCAAAGGGCTGTCCAAAAGCCCCTTACACAGTCCCTCGAAATCGAAGTTCTGCTTACTTTTACGGAGTATGTTGGCGGCGCCGTTGATGTCGGCATTAGCCGTCCTGCCGTTGGCGAAACGGTACAGGCCGCGCTGGACTCGTTTCCCGCTGAACGTTCCTGTATAGGGGGCATCCGGCTGGTATACGGGAATGTCGTCCAAATCCAGGCAGCTGGCCTGAGAGGTATACGATTCTTCCTGTTCCAGATAGGTTATCCCATAGCGTTCACACAGCTGTTTCAAGGTACTACGCAGATAGCTCAGGCTGATTTGGGTGAAATGTTGATTCGTCACTTTGCCCAGTTTTAGTCCTCGTTTGAAATCTCGATTATAACCGCAAACAAGGGTCCCTATCTGATGGTCAATGCAGAAATTAACAATGTAACGGGCTGTCTTGCGGAGGATGTCCTGCATCCGGAAATGGCGTTTCTTCGCTAACTGACAGAGCTAGAAACTGTGATAAACAAAAAAAATGCCGATAGTTATTACAACTATCGACATCTTTCGTCTACATCTCTTCGCTATATAGTTATGACTTCACAATGCAAAAAGTCTGGAATGTTTTCCAGTGTTTAACCAATAATATCATGAATTGGGATTTCATTCCAAAGTTAAGTTCAGTTTTCTTCCTTCTCTTCATCCTCATCGACAATGACGCTGAGGATGTTGGCTTTGGTATCGATGATGCGGCTCAGGGAGCGGTCGTATTTCCGGACGGCCAGAGCCGAGACGATGAGTCCGGCGATGCCGCCGACGACGGCACCGGCAGTATGGCCTATGATGAGATAGCCTAAAAGGGCCGTGATGAGCAGCATGGCGACGGGCAGGATGAAGCAGACAAAGGCACCGGAAATGAGGTGCGAGTCATCGACTTCATAGCGGACGTGGTCGCCTTCGGCAGCGCCGATGGAATTATAGGCCAGAAGCTTGACGTGATCCGCTGCGGCGCAGACACTGCAGGCCACATAAAGCGAATCGCGGCTGACCCGTACTTTCGCCAAGCCATTATCCTTGATTTCTTCGACAAAACCTTCACCAAAACGCATATCTTATGCCCCCTTCCGAATTAGTAATCAATAATAATTATTTGTTAATTTGATTATATCATAATATACGTTATTAATCAAGTGTAGGCTGATTGCATCTCATCACTTGAGGAGTTAGCAGTTAGTGGTTCGTAGCTAGGGGCTAGGGGCTAGGGGTTAGGGGCTAGGGGCTAGGGGTTAGGAGTTAGGGGTTAGAGGCTAGCGGCTAGCGGCTGGAGGCTAGTAGCTGGCGGCTGGTAGCTGGCGGCTGGTGGCTAACGGCTACCGCTCACTCAGCAGGCCCCGGACGATGTGCTTGCGGCAGGACTGGTAGACGAAGGTCAGGACAATGGCCGTGACCAGCCAGCTGGCCGGGTAGGCCGCCATGAGGACCAGGAAGTCGCGGTGAGCGGCAAATACGGTGTACAGCCAGGTGATGCGGACGCCGCAGATACCGACCAGGACGACGACAGCCGGCGGCAGGGAATATCCATAGCCGCGCAGGGATCCGGAGACGATGTCGATGATGCCATTGAGGTAGAACGTCCCGGCTACGTAAAAGAGGCGCTTCGTCCCCAAGACGACGACGTTCGGGTCGCCGTTGAACAGGCGGATGAGTTCCGGCGAAAAGAAGAGGACCGGCACGGTGACGACCAGGAGGAACGCCGCTTCGACGCCAAAGGCGATTTTGGTGATGCGGAAGCAGCGGCGCAGGTTGCGGGCGCCGTAGTTCTGGCCGACGAAGGTCGTCGTCGCCTGGCTGAAGCCGTTGACGAAACAGTAGATATTGCCTTCGATGATGAAGGCCGCAGCCGACGCTGCCATGGCTTCCGTCCCCAGGCTGTTCAGGGCCGACTGGATGAGGACGTTGGACAAGGCAAAGACCATGCCCTGGATGCCGGCAGGCAGGCCGATGCGGATGATGTGATGCAGTTCTTCCCGGGAAAAGCGCATGTGATGGCGTTCCAGGCGGATGCGGTCCGTCGTCCGGCACAGCAGGACCAGGAGGATGAGCGAATTGACGGCAAAGGCGATGACCGTCGCCCAGACGACGCCGGCCAGGCCGAAATCAAAGACCAGGACCGACAGCAGGTCGAGGACGATATTGACGATATTGGCTGCGACCAGGCTGTACAGCGGCGTCTTGCCATCGCCGCAGCTGCGGAAGATGGCCGCCTCGAAGTTATACAGCGACAAAAAAGGCAGGCCCAGCAGGAAGATGCGCAGATACTGTTCGGCCATATCGTAGACGTCTGGCGGCACTTCCAGGACCCAGAAGGCCGGATAGACGATGAGTTCGCCGATGACGGCCAGCAAGGCCCCCAGTCCAAAAGACATCAAAATAGCCGTCTGGACCGTCCGTTCCACTTTATCGTCGCGGCGGGCACCGAGATACTGGGCAATGGTGACATTAGCCCCCAGGGAAATCCCCATGAGCAGCATGACCAGGATGCCGATGACAGGCATATTGTTGCCGACAGCAGCCATGGCGCTCTTGCCGACAAAACGTCCCAAAATAAAGACGTCGGCACTGTTGAAGAGCTGTTCAAATAAGCCCATGAGGCCGATCGGCATGGCAAAAAAGAACAACTTGTCGGCAATAGAGCCGTGCAGCATATCCATGCCGCGGCGGCCCTTATTTTGTGTATTTTCCATAATTATGATTACCTCTCGTTCTCGTGAAGGATGCTTTCTTCCCTTAGTATAGCATAAAAGAGCTTGCCGCACATGCGATAAGCCCTTTTAAGTGGTTAGTGGCTAGTGGTTAGTGGTTAGCGGATGGCTAAAAATTTGAAATCATCTTCTACAAACTCCGTACTACAAACTATATATGTCAATCGTGGCGGATGAGGAGCTGGATGTTTTCTTTTTTATAGGTCGTATAGATGCTTTTGATGAACTGGTGCTTGAGGACGGCTTCGTCGACGATGTTGCGGATACGCAGGACGACTTTGAAGGAAATGCCGTATTCCCCCATCTGGTCATAGCGGACGAGGGGCTCGAAGCCGGTGACGCCGTATTCACTGTGGTCGAGGATGTGCCGGGCCACGCCGAGGGTGACGTCTTCGACACGCTGCAGGTCATTGTCATAGGTAATGGTCAAGGGAATGGAAATGGTACATTCTGCCAAAGGCTGTTCGTCGTTGGTCAGCGTCGCCGTGGCAATGCTCTTGTTGGGGACGATGACCATATTCCCCGTCGCCGTGCGAATCGTCGTATTACGCCAGTTCATATCGACGACGCGGCCGGCTTCGCCGCTGGACAGGCGGATGTAATCGCCCATGTGGACCTGTTTCGATACCAGCGTCGTAATGCCGGAAAAGAGGTTGGCCAGTGTATCCTGCAAGGCCAGGGCCGATGCCAGGCCGCCGGCGCCGAGAGCTGTCAGGAGCGGCGAAATGGAAATGCCATAGGAACTGAGGATGAAAAGGATGCCCATCAGAGTCGGCATGAAACGGAAGATATTGCGCCAGCTGTCGCGCGGGATTTTCGTCACGCGGCTCAGCACTTCGATGACGATCCGGAAGACGCCGTGCAGGATGACAATGCCAATGAAGATGAATAAAAAAAAGCTAGGAAATGAACGTGCGGCCCGCCATATTCCATTTCATAGGAAAAAGTATTCACAATGGATTCCATAAAAAAAGCCTCCTCCGAAGCAATAAATCTAAAATAATAATGATTTATTATACTCCGGAGAAGGTACTACCACCATATGGCAACGGTTACAGTTTCATGTCATTTTGGGCATGAAACCTTTGTTGTAAGGCCCTTTCAAAAGTCGTATACTAAAGAAAACCCATACCCTAGGAGGAAACCCATGGAAATACGGACACTGCAATACTTCCTGGCCGTCGCCAGGGAACAGAATATGACCGGTGCAGCCAATATGCTGCATATCACACAGCCGACGTTGTCCCGGCAGATGGCCGATCTGGAAAAGGAATTGGGCAAGCAGCTTTTCATCCGGACCAACCGCAGTACACTGCTCACGGAAGAAGGCATCCGCCTGCGCCAGCGGGCCGAGGAAATCGTGTCCCTCGTCCAGCAGACGAAAGCTGAAATCAGCGACGACCAGCCGGAACTGACGGGCTGTATCCGCATCGGTGCCGGCGAAACACCAGTCATGCACTTCCTAACCGACACCTTTGCCAAACTGCAGCGGAAACATCCGGGCATTACGTGTGAACTCTTTACGGGTAACGCCGATACGGTCGAAGAGAAACTCTCCCGCGGCCTCATCGACTTCGCCCTCTTCATCGAGCCTTTCAATCCGGAAAAATACGAATTCCTGCGTCTGCCTGAAAGCAACCGGGTCGGCATCATCACCCGCAGCGATACGCCCTGGGCCCGGCTGCCAGCCATCACGGCCGACACTCTGAGCCAGATTCCCCTGCTCGTCTCGTCACGGACTGCTACGGCAACCTTCGATATCCGTCAGTGGTCGCAAGGAAGCGTAACGGCCGAAGACTTGAAGGTCGTCGGAAAATTCGACCTCATCGCCAATGCGGCCCAGCTCATCCGGACGGGCATTACCAGTGCCCTCGGCATCGACGAGCTCTTCCAGCTCCATACGCCGGACCTGGCCTTCGTCCCCCTGAAACCAGCCGTCACCTTCTCGTGTCTCGTGGCCTGGAAAAAATACCAACTCCTGTCACCGGCGTGCGAAGCCTTTTTGAAGGGCCTGAAAGAAGAAATCCATTGGCAAGGAAAGGACTGATTCGGATGTTAGATTTACGGGTACTCAATTATTTCCTCACCGTCGCCCGCGAAGAAAGTATCACCCATGCTGCCGAGGCACTGCACCTATCCCAGCCGACGCTGTCGCGGCAGCTGCGCGACATGGAAGAGATGCTGGGAAAAGAACTGATGATTCGCGGCCCCCGGCGCATTACGCTCACCGAAGAAGGCTTATTCCTGAAAAAGCGGGCTGAAGAAATCCTCTCCCTGGCCAGTCATACGGAAGAGGAACTGCGCAGCGACGACACCGAACTGAACGGGACCATCCGCATCGGCTCGGCCGAATCGGACAGCGTCCGCTTCCTCATGCACGCCGCCCATGACATCCAGGCCAGGTATCCCCACCTGCATTTCCATATCACCAGCGGCGATGGTCAGCAGATGATGGAACTCCTCGACAAGAGCCTCATCGACATGGCTGTCGTCTATGGCCACGTCGATATGGATAAATACGAAGTCCTCCCCTGCCCAACTGTCGACCGCTGGGGCCTCCTCCTGCGCCGCGATAACCCGCTCTCGCAAAAAGAAAAAATCACCCCGCAGGACCTGTGGGATGAAAAACTCATCGTATCCAATCAGGTCCTGCAGGATGACAATCAGGCAGACAGGCTGCGAGTCTGGCTGAAAAAGCCCTTCGCTGACCTGCATATCAGCGCCACGTACAACCTGGCCTATAATGCGTCCCTCATGGTCCGCGAAGGGCTGGGGTCCTGCATCATGCTGGAAAAGATCATCCGTGTCCCGGAAGACGATGATACCCTCTGTTTCCGCCTCCTGGACCCGCCCCTTTCGGACAGGCTGCTCATCGCCTGGAAGCGTTTTCAGCTGTTCTCCAAAGGGACGCAGCAATTCATCCAGCTTTTAAAGCAGGAAAAGGATGCGCTGGAACCTATAGATTGAGGCTCTGGACCCACTGCTGGACCGTACTTTCCGACACATTGGACGGGAAGCGTTTACCTTCCAGCCAGTTGCCCGTACCAGCCATCTGCTGCAGCTGTCTGCCGCTGTCGCCGAGGCCGGAGCTGGCCGACGTGGCAAAGGGGATGACCGTCTTGCCACTGAAGTCATTGTGTTTGACGAAAGTATCTACCGGCCAGGCAGCGATCCCCCACCAGATAGGATATCCGATAAAGACCGTATCGTAGCCTTCCCAGTTGTCTGCCTTATCCTTGACCAGAGGGATGTCACGCAGGCTGGCATCGTCGCGTTCGCGCGAAGTCCGGCTGTCTTTATTGTTGTAATCCATGTCGGCTTCGGTATATTCCTGGACCGGCTTCAATTCCATGACGTCGCCGTTGGTCGCTTTGGCAATGTAGTTGGCTACATTCTTGGTATGGCCGCCGGCCGAAAAGTAAACGACCAGCGTTTTGCCATTGCCCTTGACCGGGGCCTGGGCCGCCGTATCCGTCTTTTTTGAGGCGCTGGAAGACGCATCGGCGCCGTTCGTATTGCCACAGGCAGCCAGGCCCAGGACCATGAGGCTGCTCAGGGCAAGCATTAAAACTTTCTTCATCATCTGATTTTTACCTCCTGATTATTTCAAATAGAGACATTTACTCCCCGTACACTTCCTTGGCATAACCGAAGGCCGCCCAGGCCTTGGGCCAGCCGCTGTAAAAGGGGAGAAATCCGATTCCCGCCAGGACCATGAGCCCGGCCGCTAAGAAGTGCTTACGGAAGGGCATCATAATCGGCCTCCGCTACGGCTTCACACCATTCCGTACTCGTATCAGTCCCGTCGACTTCAATGGCCAGATGCTGGAAGGCACTGTCCTTGGCAGCACCGTGCCAATGCTTGACGTTGGCCGGGATGTGGACGACATCACCGGCGAGGAGGGCCTGGGCCGGTTTCCCCCATTCCTGATACCAGCCACGGCCGGCCGTGACTAACAGCATCTGACCGCCGCCCTGGCTGGCATGGTGGATGTGCCAATGATTGCGGCAGGCCGGTTCAAAAGTGACATTGCCGACGACGACCTGTTTTAGGGACAACATGTTCAAATAACTGGTGCCATCAAAATACTGGGCATAGTCGACGTTTTCTCCGCCCATGGCAAAGGGGCTCGTCTGCTTGATTTCTTCTAAAGTCATTTTCTTTCGTCTCCTCTTTTTCGTAACACATATAAGAAATAATCCAGCCGGTCCAGCTGAAGCTGTTTGTCATGAATAGCATCGAGCAAGTACCGGCGATGGCGCTGCAGGCACGACAACTGCTCTTCCTCGGGCAGGGCCTCATACTGTTCGATAAAAGCCGCCGAACAACCGGCATCGATCAAATTCTGCCAAACCTTCCCTTCCATCATCGACCTCCTCTCTCCTTGCTTACTACGCCTTTATCTTAACAGACGGCCAGGGGAATGTAAAACGCTTATATTTCATGTCTGGATATGTGTTTTTCGTATGGCAATGTAGGGGCCGTCCCAAAGGGCGGCCCGCGTGGCTCGTGGCTTGTGGCTCGTGGCTAGGGGCTAGTGGCTCCTCCACGAAGGTTTATGCCATCATGCGAGATTCCTTTGGCTCTATAGTTTGTAGTACGGAGTTTGTAGTTTGTAGATGATGGCTTTAAATTAAAAAACATTCACTAAAAACTGCAAACTTAGTACTCAAAAAAGAGCTATCGCCTAAGCGATATCTCTTTTTTATGTACAACTCTTATTCAGCTGTTGTGTTGTTGACAACCTGTTTGCCTTTATAGTAGCCGCAAGTCGGGCATACATGATGAGGCATCATTGCTTCGTGGCACTGCGGGCATTCTACGTAGCCCGGTGCGGTCAATTTCCAGTTTGCGCGACGCATCTTCTGACGAGTCTGGGATAATCTGTTCTTCGGTACTGCCATGTTCTGCACCTCCTTAAATCACATGGTACGTTATTTCTAGCGCTTTTCTTTGGATCGCAACAATTGAGCCAGGCCTTCGAGTCTTGGGTCAATCTTGTCGGTAGGACAACTACAGGGTCCGTCGTTCAGGTTTGCACCGCACTGCGGACAGAGTCCTTTGCAGTCTGGCCGGCACAAAACCCTCATTGGCTCGCTGAGGATCAACGTTTCTCTAATTGTCTCCGTCAAATCGATGTACTCCCCATTATAGGGCAATACGTCCTCGGGAAGCTCTGCTTCCGTACCATAGACTTCAGACAGTGTTTCCTTCCGATCCACCGATACCGGTGACAGGCAGCGGCTGCAGGTGTATTTGCCAGAGGTCTGTATGGTTCCCTGTACCACCATGTGGTTACCATCGAACCAATAAGCCCCATCCACAACTACTGTGGCGTCCTTCCAAGGAAGGTCCTCCACTTCACCTAGCTCGGCAGCCGGACATTCAAAAGAAAAGGGGAAAGACTTCCCGGCTTCTTTTAGTGCTTCTTCGACTTGTAGTTTCATATTTCTACCTCGACTATACTATTATATCTATCTACTTGGGCTTTGTCAATCATTTTTTCCGGTCTGGCCCGATGAATTCCCGCAACAGCGAATTGGGCGGTACGACGGACGAGTCGATGCCCTTGAAGGGCTTGAGGAACCGCAGGAGCCGCCGGGCTTCGGCGTAATGGACGCTGCCCTTGTCGATAGATTCCAGGAGCGGTTCGGCATAGGGCTTGAGGACAGACAGTTCATAAGGCAAAGCCGTGTTGAAAATCGTATCGGCATCTTCCTGATAGGGATAGATGTTCTTTTCTTCGCCGCGGCGGACGTCAGTCCAGATATCCATGGTCGCCATGGGCCCGCGGTCGCGGAACTGCTGGTCCCGGACCATGCGGCGGATGATGCGCGTATCCGACGTGGAAATGCGGTTGTGGTCGTTAATGCGTATCTGCGTCAGGACGCCCAGGGAAATCTTGACCTTTTCATAGCGCGGCAGCATGTAGGTCAGGGAATCGTTCAAGGCGTGGAGGCCTTCGACGACGATGGGCTGGCCTTTTTCCAGGACTGTCGGCTTGTCGTCGAAATGGCGGTGGCCTGTGACGAAATCGAAGCGGGCCAGGTGGACTTCCTTGCCCTGGTTGAGGTCATCGATCTGCTGGTTGAAGAGCGGTACGTCGATAGCCCGCAGGGACTCGAAGTCATAGCTGCCGTCGGGATTCTTCGGCGTATCTTCGCGGTTATAGAAGTAATCGTCCAAGGAAATGCCGATAGGCCGCAGGCCGTTGACGCGGAGCTGCGTCGTCAGGCGCTTGCAGAACGTCGTCTTGCCTGCCGACGACGGGCCGGCGATGAGGACGACCTTGACCTTCGGCCGGCGGCTGACGATATAGTCGGCCAGCTGGCCCAGCTTCTTTTCCTGCAGGGCTTCGGCCATGTCGACCATATCCTGTATGGTCCCGTTCTCGATGTAATGATTCAAGTCATAGACGTATTCGCAGCGGACGATGCGCCCCCATTCTTCAGCATCCAGGAAGAGGCGGGCCATCTTGGGGATTTCCTTGTATTCCGGCAATTCATTGGGATTGTCGACGGTCGGCGTTTCCAGGATGACGCCGGGCGCATAGGACCGCAGGTTGAAGCAGGTCACATAGCCCATGCTGGGCAGGAGAGGCCCCATATAGTAGTCAAAGGTCTGGCCGCACTGATAGGCCATGATATGGGTGACGTCGACGTGGCGCAGGAGTTCCGCTTCCCGCATCATATGGCGGTTGCGGCACATTTCCATAGCCGTTTCGGCGCTGGCGATGACCTGGGAAATGGGTTCATCTTGTTCGACGATTTCGTGCATGCGCTTCTTGATGATGTCCACGTCGTGGACGGTGACGGTGTGGCCGATTTCCAGTTCGCAGTACAAGGCCTTGCGCAGGGCATGCTTGACCAGGACCTTGCCGTCGGGATAGAGGTCGCTGACGGCGCGGACCAGGAGGAAGATGGCCGTGCGGATGATGCACTGATTGCCTTCCATGGTATTGATGGGCAGCCAGTCTACGTCGCCGCTCTGGCCGACCTTGGTCTGGAGGCCGACACATTCGTTATTGTATAAGGCCGCTGCAATGGGCATGTCGTCGTGCTGGCAATACTGTTCACAGACCTGCTGCAGCGTCACTCCTTCCTTGACTTCATAGGAATTCCCTGATTTCACATCGTGTAAAGTAATCACAGGAATCACGCTCCTTTTCTTTCGGTAATAGCATATTCATTATACCATATTTTTGCAGCCTGCGGCAGATGCGCCGAAAGGCTGAACGCCTAACGCAGACTGTGGTATAATAAGAAAAATAGGATTTCGTGTAGTAAGGAAGGATAATCTATGAGAAAAAGAGTGCTTACCTTATGGGATGGCAAAGTCTTCCTGGCCCTGGTCGTCCTCATGGGCTGTATCCTAGCAGGGATTGCGTCATATCAGCACGTCTATATGAAAACGCCCGATTATGCCGTCTCCCAGGTCATCCGTGCCGCCCGGGACGGGGATATGGAGACCTTCAGCCGCCACGTCGATGAAGGGGCCCTGAGCGGCCAGTTCTTCGATGCCCTCGTGTCCCATACGTCGGACAGTACGGATGAATTCTTTTTGCTGAATATCATCCGCTCGCCGTTGCGGGCTTCTTTCATCACCACAGCCGACCTCTACCTGAACTGGACGCTGGCCGGGAGTACGGACAATGACGAATATCAGAAGACGGCCGATAACCTGCAGCGCACCTTGAAGAGTGCCGGCCTGGCCGTCCCCCTGGCGGGCTGGCACCTCGACGGCGCCGACTGGAGCCATGACAATACAGTGAAGCTCTACTTGTACAACGACCGCCTGGGCGCGACCGTCCCCTGTACGGTCACGCTGGAACAGACGCCGTCCCAGACCTGGATGATCACGGGCCTGGCCGACCCGGAAGCCTTCCTCAACGACTTGCGCGATGTCATGAAGAAAGAATTGGCAGCCTACAACAAGCCGGTCCAGCAAAAAATCGACGCCATCATGACTGTCCGCGACGTCTCTTCCAAAATCGTCACCGGCCAGGGCCGCACCTTCCTGCGCCTGAGCTATACGCCGGTCTTCCGCAAGGACCGCAATGACATCGCTTCTGTCAAAGCCGTCTACACCCTGCGCCGGGACAGCGATAAAGCCGTCCTCTATACGTCGCCCCTGCGCCTGTCGACATCGGCGGAAAAACGGACCCATGAGAGCCAGTTCCTGCTCAATCCCCTCATCCCGTCACAGTACAGCCTCATCCGTTCGCAGACCCTGGACGGCATGACCAGCGAACTCCACCTCACGGCCATCACCCTCAAAGACGGCACAGAATTGGCATTGGCCGACACGTTGCCGGAAAAATAAGAAAAGGGCCTGTCGCATGTGCGACAAGCCCTTTTTAGTGGCTAGTGGTTAGCTGTTAGTGGTTAGCGGATGGCTTTAAATTTACTGTAGGGTCGCCACGTGGGGCGCCCGCTCTGTGATATGTACGATTTTATTACCCAACCAGTTTGCTAGAAGAATCGTCCAAATCCCTAACGGGTCGCCCACGCGGCGACCCCTACAAACAAAGCCTTTATACACTAATTCCCGCCTGAACAGATTTCGATGATCTTCGGTTTGGAATTTTCGGCTTTCGACAGGGAACGGTCGAAGAGTTTGACGCCGACGGCGCCGATGAGGAAGCCGATGATGCCGCCGATGACAGCCGTCTGGACTGTATCGAAGCCCTGGGCCAGGGCCAGGAAATGACCGGCAAAGGCGCCGGCGGCACAGACCAAGAGGGGCATGACGAAACAGATGAAAGCGCCGATGACGATGTTGACATCGCGGAATTCGAATTTGACGTGCTGGCCGACTTTGACGCCTAACGGGTCGACAGCCGTGACGACGATGTTTTCAGCCCCTTCGCAGGCGCCGCAGGCGATGCAGTCGGAATGGCGGCCGACCTTGATTTCGGCCGTGCCTTTTTCTTTTATAGAAATAATCGTACCTTCTTCAATTTTCATAGGAATCCCTTCTTTCTGTGCCTATTATAGCATGGCCTTTTCATTCAATCAATACTATTTTCGTGTAGTTTCAAACATAGCACCATCAGGAGATTCCCCCTTTATTCCATAGCGGGCGCCCCACGGGTCGCCCCTACTAGCCTTATGGCATACGCCTATTCCTTCAATCATTCTATTTTCGTGTAGTTTATAGTCGTCGTAAAAAAAGGCGCTGTCCCATGAAGACAGCGCCTTTTTTCTGTAGGGGCGCCCACGTGGGGCGCCCGCTCACGCAAATCATCCAGTTCACAAGTATCTCACATATACCTACAAACTCCGTACTACAAGCTTTAAAGAGAAAAGAGCCTTGCATGATGGCAAAAGCCTTCGTGCAACGGCCCTTTTTTAGCAGTCAGCTGTTGGTTGTGAACGTACTCCCGCCTAGAGAGGCGGGAGCTTCCTGCTTCAACGAGAACAGCGCTACTGACTCCAAAGAGTTGCGGCGGCTTACACTCTCTCCACAGGCGTAGATTCCCGTGCGCCCCACGGTATTTTATGGATTACGTCAGGCAGATATCCGCCTGGCTTCTTCCCGAATATTTATGGCAGCGTTCTTATCGCGATTATGGTGACTGCCACATTTCGGGCAATCCCATTCCCTTACAGATAAGTCCTTGGTTTCGTGGTTCTGATATCCGCAAACATGGCACAGTTGGCTGCTTGGATACCACTTGTCTATCTTGATAAGCTGTTTGCCTTGCCAAGCCAACTTATATTCCAGCATGTTCGTGAACAGATTCCAGCCATTGTCAGCTACGGATTTGCCAAAACTGAACTTGCCACCCTTTTTCCGCTTTGCCATCGCTTTGACGCTAATATCCTCAATGCCAATGACATCATAGCGGTCTGCAAGGTAGCGAGCCTTCTTATGCAGGAAATCCTGCCGTTGATTGGCCACTTTCTCATGGAGAATAGCTACACGCAGCCTTTGTTTTTCTCTGTTATGACTTTCTTTCTGCTTTTGGGATAGCTTCCGCTGTGCCTTAGCCAATCTCTTCTCTGCCTTTCGCAGGAAATCGGGATACTTAGCCTCATCCTCATCGGAAGCCACATACAAGCCGTGCATCGCAAAATCCAGGCCCAGGAAGGTCTTCGGTATGACAGGGAGTATTTGGTTTTCATACTCCACCAGCATACTGATATAGTACTTTCCGGATGGCGTCTTGCTGATGGTCACGGTCTTTATGATACTGTTCTCCGGCAAGGGACGATGCTGGCATAGTTTCACCCAGCCGACTTTCGGCAGTTTCACCTTATGGCCCTCGATTCGGACAGAGCCTTTCTGGTTGTTCGTAGAATACGAAGCACGACAATTTTTCTTTGACTTGAAGCGCGGCTTGCCGAAATGCTGGCTGTCATTCCAAAAGTGGCTGTAGGCCTTATTCAGGTTCATTTGGGCATTAGCAAGGGCTAAACTATCTACTTCCTTTAACCAAGGGAATTCTTCCTTGTACTGCGCAGGCGTGTTATTCAGCTTTTGGCCGGTTTCCTTATAATAGTCAATGCGGTCACTCAGCATCTTGTTGTAGATGAATCGGACACACCCAAAGGTCTTGGCAAACGTAATTTTCTGTTCCGTTGTCGGATAGATTCTGTATCGGTATGCCTTATTCACTATCATCACCTGCCTTGACTTTCCAAATCCTTTCACTCTTACTACTGATTATACTGCAAATCAACTTGTGAAGCCATTGTTTTTCTGATGGCATCGAGCCCTCAGAAAAACCTGCAATTCATCTCACCGCCTAAAGAGGCGGGAGACTTCTTGCAGAATCAGGTTAAATTTTTAGCCACCCACTACAAACGATAACGTCATACAAAAAATTCACGCGGTCCGCCCGTTGGGACGGCCCCTACGAGTCACGAGCTATAACGTTATTACACAGGATTCACGCGGGCCGCCTAGCCTCTGCTGTCCGTTCCAGCAACCATCTTGCGCCTTCCGTTGGTCGGCACCCGATGGGCTGGAAAGGCTTCAGGACGGCCCCTACGAACCACGAACAACTTCCTTCAGGAACTGGCGGAACGGGGCGGCCAGGTCCGGGCGGCGCAGGGCGTATTCGACGTTGGCTTTGAGGAAGCCCAGTTTATCGCCTACGTCGTAGCGTTTGCCTTCAAAGCAGTAGGCATAGACGGCTTCGCGGCTGGCCATGGTCTGCAAGGCGTCGGTGAGCTGGATTTCCCCGCCCTTGCCCGGCTGGGTATGGGCCAGGATTTCAAAGATGTCCGGCGTGACGATATAGCGGCCCAGGACGGCCGTCCGGCTCGGTGCTTCTTCGATGGCCGGCTTTTCGACGACGCGGTTGACTTTCAGGATGTCCTTCCCTTCGACAGGTGTCCCCTGGACGATGCCGTAAGACGACACTTTTTCTAAAGGCACTTCCTGACAGCCCAGGATGGTCGCATCGAGGTCGTTGTACAAGTCGATCATCTGGCGCAGGGCCGGATTGGTTTCATTGTAGACGACGTCGTCGCCGAGGAGGATGGCAAAGGGTTCATCGGCAATGAAGGACTGGGCGCAGAGAATGGCGTCGCCCAAGCCCCGCATGTGTTTCTGCCGGATGTAGTGGATATTGATTTCAGAGATACTGCGGACCATGTTCAGAAGCCCCATCTTATGGCTTTCTTCCAGGTGCAGTTCCAGGCCCGGATTGGTATCGAAATGGTCTTCAATGGCCCGTTTGGCATGGCCGCTGATGATGAGGATTTCTTCGATGCCGCTCTGCAGGGCTTCTTCGACGATATACTGGATGGTCGGTTTATCGACGATAGGCAGCATTTCTTTCGGTGTCGCCTTCGTCGCCGGCAGGAAACGGGTGCCGAACCCGGCCGCCGGGATGACGGCTTTACGGATTTTTTTCACAACGATGCTCCTTATTCAAACCAGCGGGACAAATCGAATTCTTCGCCAATGATTTCCTTGACGAAGCCCTGAGCCAAGTACAGGCCCAGGAGCGACAGCGTCGATACGCGCAGCAGCGAGCTGTCCCAGATATCGCCCAAGTCGGCCAGGACCGGCGAAATATCTTCCATGATGTCCAGGGCTTCTTCGCCGCTGAAGTTGGCCGGGCGTTTCTTGGCCAGGCGCAGGATGTGGTCCTGCATGTTGCGGTCGTTGATGCCGGTCATGCGGAAGAAGCGTTTGGCCATGCTTTCATCGACCATGGCCAGTTTGACCAGTGGCGAATTGAAGGACGGGACGATGAATTCATCGGGGATGCGCTTGCCTTTGAGGGCTTTGCGCAATTCTTCTTCTGTGAAACCGCGGTAGCGGAACAAGAGCGGATACGAATCGGACAGGATTTCGGCAAAATGCGTTTCCTTGGCTTCAAAAGCCGTGCAGTGCAAGTAATCGAGCTGCTGGTAGTAAGGCCGTTCCGTCGGGAATCCATCCAGGAAGGGATAGACGTACTTGTCGATATAGCGGCAGAACGAATCCTTGTCGACGTTATGGGAGTTGCGCGAATACAGGAACAATAAGAGAATCGCCAGGATCTGGTAATGGCCCTGGGTCAAATAGGGCATGACCTTCAAGGCATCGATGGCGACCAGATGGCGCGTCGAAATGGGCGAGCAGTGGACGATATCGTAAAAGGCCTGCAGGGCAATGGTGCCGACGTAATCATCGGGATGAGCGGCATAGGCTTTCTGGACGTTCTGCAAGGCTTCCTGGACGATGAGCGGTGCCAGGGCCTGCTGCCGTTCCGTATCGGTCTGGCAGCCGATCTGGTCAAAGGCCGCCGACGTGATGTATTCCGTCTGCTGCTGCAGTTCCGGTGAAACGACGCCGTACTGGCGCAGGAAGTGAGAGACGCACTGGCGGACGACAGGCGAATCGACAGTGCTTTCCGATTCCCATACGGACGCATAGTGCGGCGCATTGCCCAGTGACGGGTTGCGCGTATCGGTCCCGGACGTATTGGAATCCCACGACGTCTGGGACGGTTTGACGACCGGTGCCGGCTTGACGACAGGTGTCGCTTTTTCCTGGGACTTGTGGGCCCGGATGGGCGGCATAACCATCGTTTCTTCCGGGACGGCTTTCTTCTTGGCCGTCATGGCCGAGTCGATGTGGATCGGTTCCATGCGCTGGGTCTGTTCCAGCTGGGAAGCGACGGCTTTCATGCCTTCGCTGACGACAGGTCCTTCCAGGACCTGTGTCGCTTCGGATACGGCCCGTTTCTTGGCGGCAGCCGGTGCGTCGGTGACGGCTTTGGCTGTGCCGGCGGCTTTGGCCGTTTCGGCCATGACGTCGCGGAGAATGTGCTTGCGGTGCGTGTCTTTCGGCGCTTCTGTTTCAGATGCTGCCGGTTCAGCTGCCGGGGCAGCCTGTTTCCTGGCGGCCGGGGCGGCGCCGCCATCTTTAGCGGCCAGGTCAGCCGAGACGATGGCGGCCATATCAGCCAGGGGCGGCTTGTCTTCTTCGGTCTGGGCTACTTCTTCGGCCCAGCGTGCCCGTTCTTCCCGGCGGGCATTGGCTTCCTTGGCCGCAGCGGCTTCGCGGCGGGCCTGTTCGCGCCGTTCCCGGTTGCGGGCCAGCTGCTGTTCCTGGGCTTCTTTTTCCTGTTCGGCCTGGCGCTGACGGGCTAGTTTGGCTTCTTCCTCGCGGGCCTTATAGGCAGCGGCTTCTTCTTTGTCTACCTTTTCCATGGCTTCCAGGATTTCATCGCGGGACAGGACGCGCGTCGCATCGAGGTCATCCGCATTGGGGCCCTTGTGGACCGGAGGTTCCTGGGCTTTGGGAGCTTCTTTATAGACGATTCGGCTATTGCGGCGGACGGCTTCGCCTTTGGTCGTGACAAAGGCCGTTTCTTCCGGATGCTCCCGCCGTTCGCCCAGCGTCATTTTCGGGACCTGCGGCAAGGGGGCTGTTTCTTCGTCGTCCGCTTCCTTCGGTAATTGTCTGGCATGCTTAACTGTTGCCGGGCTGCGGTGCTGGACCCTGCGCAGCGGCTGCGGCTCGCCGTCGTAGCGCGTCTTCGTCTTCGTGTTCCCTTTCTTCTCCGTTTGGGGACTACTCTCGGAGTGCCCTCCGCCGGAATACATAATATAACAAATTACAAAAAAGACGATTGCTATGCCCGCTATGATAGCGTACGGCAAAAAGTTTGTCATGTCATCCTCTCCTCTATTTTATCAAACTTCTTTCCCCATTGTAGCATAAGATGACGGCATGAGCTACTCCCTATTGCCGATTAATTCGCACTTTCGTATAATAAAAGAGTAAACTGATTTTTTGTCCTTCAAAGGAGTCTTTTTCATGGAAAAATATAAAGCCATCGTCTTCGACATGGACGGCACCGTCCTGGACACGCTGGACGAATTGACGAAAAGCCTGAACTATGTTTTTGCCCGTCACGGCCTGCCTGCCCTGACGCAGGATGCCATCCGTCCCTGCCTGGGCTTCGGCTACGACGGCTTCATCGACAAAGCCGCACCGGACGCGCCGGAATCCCTGCGGCGGACGATGACGGAAAAGTTCATCGCCTATTACAGCGCCCACTGCCAGACGACGACCTTTCCCTACGACGGCATTCCCCAGGTCCTGGGCCGGCTCAAGGCGGCCGGCTACCACATGGCTATCGTCTCCAACAAAGGCCAAGGTGCCGTATCGGAACTGCACGATGAATACTTCAAAGACTATGTCGATTTCTCCTTGGGTGAAACGCCGATGTACCGCAAAAAGCCGGCTCCGGACATGGTCTGGGAAGCCCTGAAGCGCCTGGGCTGTGCCAAAGACGACGCCATCTACGTCGGCGACTCGGAAGTCGACAAAGAAACAGCCGATAACGCCGGCCTCGACGCAGCCCTGGTCACCTGGGGCTTCCGCGACCGGGACTTCCTGGAATCCCTCCAGCCGACATACCTCATCGACACGCGGGAAGAATTGGGAGAACTCTTCGGAGTATGAGGTTCCGTGGCTCGTGGCTCGTAAGGGCCGTCCCAAAGGGCGGCCCGCCTTGGGGCTAGGGGTTAGGGGCTAGGA
The DNA here is from genome assembly GCF_047831605.1 of Megasphaera sp. NCBI lineage: Bacteria > Bacillati > Bacillota > Negativicutes > Veillonellales > Veillonellaceae > Megasphaera > Megasphaera sp. Next base: position 624,761 of record NZ_CP181255.1, read on the forward strand.
GTTAGTGGCTCGTGGCTCTGCACTAGTCAACAAAAACTGGACACAAAAAACAAAATTTTTTTCAGATTCAATCCTAAGTTTGGACAGCTCCGTATTGTTCACGATACTGTCGTGGTGTTAAGTACCCTAAGGAATAAGCTGGTCGCTCTTCATTGAAGAACTGGACGTATCGGGCTACGCTCTTGGGGACGTCTGTCTTATCTTCAAGATGGAAATCCACGGAGAGCTCGGTCTTGATCCAGCCATTGATGGACTCCATCGCTGCGTTATCTGTCGGCGTTCCGGCCCGTGACATGGAGTGCTGGATATTGTACATGGGAAGCAGCTCGTTAAAGGCCTTAGAGGCGTAGACAGAGCCTTGGTTCGTGTGCAGGACCATCTTGCAATCCGGGCATTTTGCTTTCAGCTCCAGGATGTCCCGCAGGCCGCTCAGATACGTTTCCCGGTCACCGCGTTTGCTTGAAAGGGAATACGCCAGAATCTCATTATTCCAAAGATCCATGTACAGCGTCAGTTCATAATATTCGTCCTTCACCCGGAAGGCTGTCATATCACTCACCACACACTGCAGTGGTCCGGTAATATTGAGTCCAGCCATTAACAGATTGGGGAATACGCGATTCCTGGCACCGGGTTTCCAGTAATGACAGCGCCGGCTTTCGCTCTTGATACCAACCGCCTTGCAGCATTTATGTGCATAGGGATTCGACATGACCCGACCTGTATCCAGGCGAATCTTAGCATTCAACCAACGATATCCATGTGACGGAAATTTCTTATGGTAACAGCAGTTTACAGCTTTTAAGCCGCTTGCGAATCGCCCCAAGCCAATGCTTTGCAAGGCTTTGAGCAATGCGCTTGAATTTATGTTACTTTGGGCTTTGGACACCAAAGTGGCGAAAAATACTTCCTTGTGGATCTGTCGACTCAGCGCGTGCCGCAGCTCTTGTGGGCTCTTGTCCTGGTAGGTGCTTAGTTTCTCGTCCTCGTACGGCAGGATCTTCATGAGAGCGTGCCCGGCATTCGTCAGGTTCAGCAGATGCTCAATCGCAGTCTTTGTGCGAACTTTGTAACTGCCAAGCTCCCAAAACATCTTCTGCTCGTAGTAATTCGTCTCAATGACCCAGCGAAGCTTGTAGAGCTTGAGCGGGTAAAACGTCATGAGCTTGGAGCTGGTGTCACGGAGGGTCTTGCTTTCCTGCCAAGCAATACTCATGTGCAGGGCCATCGGGTCCACGGTGCTGAAAAAGAGACGGCGAGAACCGCTCTTGCTCAGGGTCACATAGGCATGGACGGTTCGATCACCAAAGATGTGTGTCTTCACCAGCTGGTGGGAGACAAGATAACCATCCATTTTGTAAGGGTAGTTCTCGGGCGCAACGGGAATCTCGTCCAGCTTCAAGCGCCTGCAGTACTTTGGCGGACGGCCGCGGCGGCCTGCCGTCGAAGTTGGCAGCTCAAAGATGGCTGTATCGCGACGTGCATTGCAAATCACGTTGAGATTCGGGTAACTGAGCGCACGCGAGATCAGTTCACGCTTGGCGTACCAACTGTCAAAGAGCAGGATGACCTGGCGCTTTTCAAGGATTGGCATGACTTCATCGAGAAGTTGGCAGGCAAGTGTCAGCTTCGAGACCTCGCCGTTGCTCATGATGTAGCCAATCGGCACCGCTACATAGCGGATTTGCGACTTGCCTGCATTCTCATGAAGGACCGGCACGCTCATCGTCAGGCTGACGAAGGCATGTCCATTGAAATAGGACTTGCCTTCGTGCTTGGCGTGGTCGTACAGGATGCCCACTCCGTCGAAGTGCTTGCCCCACTTGGCAATAGTTGTGTCATCCACGCTGAGCAAGATAGGCTCCTGCCACAGCGCCCCAGGCACTATGGTAAGCGCCCGTAACGCCAAGGCTTGGCGAATGGACGCATCCGTAACAAGTCTGTTGCCAAGGGCGCGGTAATAGCTGTTGAGCGATGCGTCCGTCTGCTTCGACAGGAACTGCCGGAACAGGCAGCGCACCGACGGCGCCGACTCCAGAGCCAGTTGAGCAATGAGTAACCATGCCAGCAAATGGCGCGTCGGCCTCGTCGCAGCGGGAAACAAGGAAGAAAAAATCGTCAGGAGTTTGTCAACTGTCGACTGACTGGTGTATAATTGAGACATCACGTAGCACCTCTCGTGTTTGGTTTGTGGTGAATCTATTATACACCTGCAGGAGCTACGTGATTTTATTATGTCTTAAAAGCTGTAAACTGCTGTATTCATACAGATTTATCGTAGCGAGATGTAATGGTTTCGACAAAACATAGAGACAATGAAAGAAGCCGCTTATAAAGCGGCTTCTTTGAACATCAAGACAAATATTTCAGATATGAAAAACGCTCTTTTTTACTCAACACGATGATGATGTGGCTCGACAAAAAAGACAGAGATAACGCTATCAGGTAGATTCCCATCGACCCCAAATGAACAAAAGCATGCTTCGAACCGCCGAAAGCGATTCCAGCCAGGAAGAGCCACCATGCATGGATGTAAAAGACGAACATACTCTGCTTTCTAAGGTATCCAAAAATGGGAGAATCTTTTAGTTTGACAGCTTTTGTATACAAGAAGGTATAGTATGTAAGCGGCACTAAGAAAATGTAGCAATCATGAGAATAGCTGATTTTTGTCAGGCCGAAGAAACTACTCCCCATTGCCTCTATCATCAATAGGACAAAGAACACGGCAATGTACTGTTTCAGTCGCCGGATAGGGATATCACATGTCTTTTGTGACAGATATGCTCCCATAAAGAAGTACAGCGCACCGAAGCAGATACCATTGCGCGGCGTAACAAATATAAGCCGTAATGCCTTAAAGGCTTTATACCCCATACTACCTTCAGGGAAAATGCAGTCGAAAATTGTATAGTACTGAACACCTATGACTGCAATCATGTACCCGAACAAGGTCAGCATGAAGATTTTCCTGATACTGATCTTGAGGTACAGCAGTGTTGTCACTAGGATAGCTGCGACAAGCAACGCCTGTAAGAACCATAACTGCAAATAGGAGCCTACCATAATGGTGTCTCGAACCACCCTCACTGCTCCATGCAAGATTCCCCTATCAGGCTTCAAGACACCTGTATAGATAATAATAGGCAAATAGATGATTGTCCAAACTATATACAATCGGAAGATATGGATGAGATATTTCTTTATCCGCGGCATATCCAATTCGTGAAATGACATCTTACGGAAGAGAAGAAAGCCAGAGGCCATAAAAAAGTACGGTACTGCCACCCGTGTCAACCCGTTTGTTACAGCATAGTTCAGATTAAAGGATATATCTAAGAGTGGATGTGCATGTAGTGTCACTACAAAAATGGCCATGATGAACTTAGCGATATCAAAGCCGTTATAGCGAGTATTTACTTGTCCTATTGTATTCATTTGTCTTCCAGTACACTTCCTTACTATGAATTTGATTTCTGTGAAATTCATGTGAACATAAGAAAGTATAGCATATATGTCCCCCCCCCGCAAGACAAAACGAAGTGCACTAGTCAACAAAAACTGGACACAAAAAACAAAATTTTTTTCAGATTCAATCCTAAGTTTGGACAGCTCCGTATTGTTCACGATACTGTCGTGGTGTTAAGTACCCTAAGGAATAAGCTGGTCGCTCTTCATTGAAGAACTGGACGTATCGGGCTACGCTCTTGGGGACGTCTGTCTTATCTTCAAGATGGAAATCCACGGAGAGCTCGGTCTTGATCCAGCCATTGATGGACTCCATCGCTGCGTTATCTGTCGGCGTTCCGGCCCGTGACATGGAGTGCTGGATATTGTACATGGGAAGCAGCTCGTTAAAGGCCTTAGAGGCGTAGACAGAGCCCTGGTTCGTGTGCAGGACCATCCTGCGGGCATTTTGCTTTCAGCTCCAGGATGTCCCGCAGGCCGCTCAGATACGTTTCCCGGTCACCGCGTTTGCTTGAAAGGGAATACGCCAGAATCTCATTATTCCAAAAATCCATGTACAGCGTCAGTTCATAATATTCGTCCTTCACCCGGAAGGCTATCATATCACTCACCACACACTGCAGTGGTCCGGTAATATTGAGTCCAGCCATTAACAGATTGGGGAATACGCGATCCCTGGCACCGGGTTTCCAGTAATGACAGCGCCGGCTTTCGCTCTTGATACCAACCGCCTTGCAGCATTTATGTGCATAGGGATTCGACATGACCCGACCTGTATCCAGGCGAATCTTAGCATTCAACCAACGATATCCATGTGACGGAAATTTCTTATGGTAACAGAGAAACAAGGTGATGTTCTGAAGGAATGCTGTCCTCCGCTTTGATGGGTGCATGCAGGAATGGCGCCAGTTGTAGAAGCTGCTCCGCTGAATCCCCATGATCCGGCAAAGCCGTTTTACTGGGACTTGTCCGGAAAGCTCCGCGATTATTTGGTATTCTTCTTGACGAGCCGAAAATATTCCTTGTGCGCACCACTCCCCTTCACGATGTACCCTTTTTTTAAGCGAGCCTCGTTGACTTTCGATTTGATTAACTCATCCAAGAGCTCATCTTTGGACATATTCTGATAACTTTCCCAGGATTCTGGCAAGACGGTTTCCGTGTGAATATGGCAGGGATGCTCGTGAGCTTTCTTTGGCGGCAAGTGAGACGTGTCACGATACTCTCGCATATAGCTTCTCGCGGTTTCTGCACTGATACCGTAGATGGAAGCAGCTTCGTAACGAGTGAGCTCGTTATGGTAGGTCTTACGGCCGATGTCCAGCCGCTCTTCCGGTGTGTATTTCATGGCAAACCTCCTGACTAAAAGGGAAAATGATTCAAAACGGACATTTCTTAGCATTCATGATACGCTTGTACATGCCCATTTTCTACCCCCTTAGTGTCCAGTTTTAGTTTACCACTTCACTCGTAGGGGCCGTCCCAAAGGGCGGCCCGCCTTGGGGCTAGGGGGTAGTGGCTCGTGGTTAGTGGCTCGTGGCTCGTGGCTAGCGTAAAAAAAAGCTGTCCTATGAGGACAGCTTTTTTTTGCGGCCTGCGAACTGCGGCCTGCGGGACGCCCTTTGGGCGTCCCCTACAAATCACTTCATCACATCGTTCTGGACGGAGGTGATGGCGCTCGATGTGGCGTCGTCTAAGAGTTTGGAATAGAGTTGTTTCGTTTCTTTTTTCGTGTTTTCTGTCGTCACAGGGGCTTCTTCCGCAGTGTCTGTCTGTCCGGCTACCTGGACGATGGGAGCTTTCCCGGCGATGGGAGCCGTTTCCAGGCGGACCCGGCCGGCGCCGACGCGTTTGGCCAGTTCAGCCAGCGTCGCCTTGCTGACGGGATGGCGGACGGTGAGGACGACTTGTTCATTGACGTAGTCCGGCAGGGCGCCGACGTAGTTCTGGACGCCTTCGTTGTCGACGACGCAATGGATGGCCTTATTCATGAGCTGGCTGTAATCGCTGTGGCTCAGGGATACGCGGCGTATCTTGACGGCCTGCGGTTTGGCTACGTCCGTGTTGATGCGCTGCTGCAAGTATTTGCTGGGAGCGCCTTTGATGCCCAGGACCAGCGTATCGCCATCCCAGTACATCGTACCGCTGCGGAAGTAGATCGGCACTGAGCCGTATTCGGCATTGATGGCCTTGATGAGCTGCGATTCGACCTGGACATGAGACGTATAGTCCCCGTCGGAGTGCATGAGGCGGTAAAATACCTGGGCGGCATCGGCCCGGGTCATGCCTTCTTTGGGATGGAAATAGTTATCTGCCGGCACCATGATGTTCTTGCTGTGCAGGACGTCGATGGCCCTGGCGTAAGCCGGCGCAATCGACGCGGCATCGGCATAGGGCTTGACGGCCTGGTCCGGGTCGGCCAGCTGATTGTACTGCAAGTAGCGGTAGATGACGTCGGCAAATTCTTCGCGGCTCACCGGTTCTTCGGGATGGAAATTCCCATCCTGATAGCCTGCCAGGATACCCTGGGCGGCGACGCTGTTCATGGCATCACCAGCCGTGCCCGACGGCACATCGTGGGCACCGGCCGCTTCCACCGGTGCCAGGGGGATATTGGCTGCCGAATTATAGAGCAGCTGGGCCAGGTCGCCGCGGGTCAGGACCCGGTTTGGCTCAAAGGTATCCCCTGTGATGAAGGTCAGGCACTGCGTATCATAGAGGTAATCGACAGCCGCGCGGTCGGTCAGGCTGCCCAGGTCTGTATAAGGGGCATCGGCCGAAACGGCACTGACGGACAAGATGGCCGCAGCTGCCAGGATGGCAGCGATTTTATTCCGTACCATGGAAATCCTCCTCTGCTGCGATTACTGAATGACGATGCGAAGGGCACTGCCCAGGGCTTTATTGAGGTTGTTCTGTGTTTCTTTGGAAATGGAGCTGACTGTGAGGACGACTTTTTCATTGAGGTAATCCGGTTCCGTCGAAACGGTAGCATTCGTCGCTTCCGTAGCCTTGTAAATTTTTTCGGCCTGGGCCATGAGGTTCTTATAGTCGTCATAGCTGTACGTCGATTTCTGGACATAGACCGATTCGGCCGGGATATCCTTGTCGGCAGCAATGGCATCGGCCAGTTTCTGTTTGTTCTTCGGGTCTTTGACGCCGATGTGGAGCTTGTCGCCCTGCCAGTACATGATGCCGTCAGATGCAAAGGCTTTGATTGAGCCGTAGACGTCTTTGATATCCTTGAAGGCCTTGGATTCCAGGCCGTCCTGGCTCTGCGTCGTTTCCTTGACGCCGGTCAGGATGCGGTAGAGAACGTTGACGGCTTCACCGCGGGTGACATACTGTTTCGGGTTGAACATGTTGTAGTTACCGCCCTTCATGTAACCGGCAGCGGCCAGGGCGTCGACGGCCTGACGGGCCCAGCTGGAAATCTTGGCTTCGTCGGCATAGGGAGCGGCCCCTTCGAGGGTGCTCATGCCCTTATAGGTCATGTAGTTGTAAGCGATGACAGCAAATTCTTCGCGGGTGATCTTCTGTTCCGGTTTGAACGTGCCGTTGCTGTAACCGCTCATGATCTGTTTGTCGACCAGCGAGGCGATGGCCCGTTCGGACCAGCGGCCTTTGACGTCGCTGAAGTTGGTCGTCTTGACTTTGGAATCTTCACCGATCATGTTGTTGATGATGGCAGCTGCGCCTTCACGGGTAATGTCTTCGTTCGGACGGAACTGGCCGTTCGTGCCGCTGATGTAGTGCTGGTTATAAAAATACTGGATAGCGTCTTTGCCCCAATAATTGCTGATATCCGTAATCCCCGTCGATGCGGCAAAAGCCGACGTGCCGAGGGCGGCTGTCAGGGCCGTAAGGACCATCAATTTTTTGTACTTGTTCATGATTCATTCGCTCCTATCTATGTCAGTGTCGTAAAGGATACATGGATTGCATACCTATGTTTCATATCTTATTTATTTTATCACACCCCGCCCTATTAGGGAAGGCATAGAGCCGTGATTTGCAGGCCTCAATAGGCGTCGAAGATGGCCTGTATTTTTTCCCGGTCCGTCGTGTGGGCCAGGGCCAGCTGCAAGAGGATCTTGGCCTTCTGCGGCGTCAGGGAATCGGCTGTGACCGTCCCGTCATAAGCCGGGACCTGGGTGACCATGCCGCCCAGGGCGCGGGCAGCCCGGACGACGACCAGCCCCTGTTCCATCAAGGGCTGCAAGGCCTGCCAGACCAGTTCGGGCATCTTGCCATGACCGAGACCCGTGATGACCAGTCCCGCTTTCCCCTGGGCCAGGCGGCGTACGTCGTCAGCGGTGAGGCCGACATAGGCATAGACGATGGCGACGGCTGGCAGTTCTTTAGGAGCGGCCAGGTCCGACGACCACGTATGCTTGCGCAGGGGCTGCTGGTACAGGCGGGGCCGGCCGTCCTGCATATAGCCCAGGCAGCCCATCTGGCGGCCTTTAAAAGTATCGGCATGGGTCGTATCGGTCTTTTCGACGAAGCGGGCGCTGTGGACGGTGCTGTTCATGACGATGACGACACCGTATTTTCCCAGGTCCGGCCAGGACGCGGCCTGGACCGCTTCCAGGAGGTTCAGCGGACCGTCGGCACTGATGGCCGTCGCCGGCCGCATGGAACCCGTAAGGACGACGGGCTTGATGGTGTGGACCGTGAGGTCGAGGAAATACGCCGTTTCCTCCATCGTATCCGTGCCGTGAGTGATGACGATACCGTCCACGTCTTCCCGGTCGGCTACTTCCTGGACCCGATTGGCCAGGGACAGCCATAAAGCTTCGGTCATATCCGAGCTGTCGATGTTGCAGAACTGTTCGCCCTGCACGTCGGCATAATCAGCCAGCTGGGGCACGGCTTCCAGCAGTTCATCTATCGACGTCTGACCGGCAGCATACCCCGTCAGGTCATCGGCCGACGCGGCCTTGCCGGCAATCGTCCCGCCACAGGCCAGTACATATATCTTCTTTTTTTCCATTCTCATAGCTCCCCTCTGCAATGATGATATGGTTCTACTTTACCACAAATGGGGGGTTAGTGGCTAGTAGGGGCCGTCCTGAAGTCTTTCCAGCCCATCGGGTGCCGACCAACGGAAGGCGCAAGATGGTTGCTGGAACGGACAGCAGAGGCTAGGCGGCCCGCCTTGTGACTAGTGGTTAGGGGCTAGGGGTTAGGGGCTAGCGGTTAGCGGTTAGGGGTTAGGGACTCGTGGCTCGTGGTTCGTGGCCCGCGGCTCGTGGTTCGTGGCCCGGCTCCCCTGCTAGGGGAGCTGTCAGCGCAGCTGACTGAGAGGTTGCTTTTTAACAAGAAGCCTGCGGGCCGCCAGCCACGGCTGTCCGTTCTGGCCCCCTTCCCCTCCCGCTGGTCGGTACCTGGCGGGCTAGCTGGGGAAACCACACCTATCCTGAAACGGGCTGCCCTTTGGGACGGCCCCTACGAAATCGCATGCAGGCGATGGAAATGAGCGCAGGCCGCAGTCCGCAGATGGCAGGCCGCAAAAGACACACGGCCGGCGGCCTTGTGCGTAGGGGACGCCCAAAGGGCGGGCGGCTGGCAGCTGACGGCAAGAAAAAGACCCGGCCAGGGGAGAGGGCGGGTCTTTTTCTGTCGATATATAGAATGCGTCAGTGTTCAATAGTGGAGTGAGCGCCTTCGTGGACCGAAGGTACTCTGGCTGTTTCACCAGCAGCGGCCGCAGGGGCTGCGTTCAGCGTGCCTTTCTGGGCTTTGGTGATGATGCTGTGCTTATAGCCATAGCCGAAGTAGATGACCAGGCCGATGGCCAGCCATACGATGAAGCGGATCTGCGTGACTGTCGGCAGCATGATGACCAGGATACCGCAGAAGAGGATCGACAGGATCGGTACCAGCGGTACGCAGGGGCAGCGGAACGGGCGAACGCGGTCCGGCGCTTTTTTGCGGAGGACGATGACCGATGCCGATACGATGATGAAGGCTGCCAGCGTGCCGATGTTGACCATTTCAGCGACGATGCCGATAGGTACGAGGCCGGCCAGGATGGACGACACGATGGCGACCAACAAGGAGCTGCGGACCGGCGTCTTGGTCGTCTTATTGATGTGACCGAAGAAGCGCGGCAGCAGGCCGTCGCGGGACATGACGAAGAGGATACGGCTCTGGCCGAGGCTCATGACCAGAAGGACCGACGTGAGGCCGCAGATAGCGCCGACGGAGACGGCAGCGGCACCCCAATGATAGCCGACGAGCTGCAGTGCATAGGCAACAGGAGCGGCCGTCGTCTTGAACTGTAAGTACGGGACCATGCCGGTCAGGATGGCCGATACGGCAATGTAGAGAATCGTGCAGATGATGAGCGATAAGATGATGCCCCGAGGCAAATCTTTCTGCGGGTTCTTGACTTCTTCAGCAGCCGTCGAGACGGCGTCGAAGCCGATGTAAGCAAAGAAGATGACCGAAGCGCCTGTGAAGACACCGGACCAGCCATAAGGCATGAACGGCGTCCAGTTGGCCGGTTCGACGTGGCTGATGCCGAGGGCGATGAACAGGCCGACGACAGCCAGCTTGATGACGACGATGATGTCATTGACCAGGGAGCTCTGGGTGATGCCCTTCATGTTGATCAAGGTGATGATCCAGATGATGGCCATAGCCGGCAGATTGATGAGGCCCCCTTCTTCCGGCGCCGTAATGAATTCTTTCGGCAGAGCCAATCCCAGATTGGTCAGGATATTGCCGAAATAGCCGGACCAGCCGATGGACACGGCGCTCAAGGCCAGGGTGTATTCCAAAATCAAATCCCAGCCGATGACCCAGGCCCAAAATTCGCCTAAGGCTACGTAGCCGTACGTATAGGCGCTGCCGGCTACGGGAATCATGGCGGCGAATTCAGAATAGCAAAGTGCAGCACAGCCGCAGGCCAGTGCGGCGATGATGAAGGAAATGACCAGGGCCGGGCCGGAGTAATTGGCGGCGGCAATGCCGGTCAGGACGAAGATCCCTGTGCCGACGATACAGCCGATGCCCAGCATGGTCAGGCCGAAAGTCCCCAGGACGCGGTTCATGCCGCCGTCCTGTTTCGTTTCCGACAGGAACTGGTTGATGCTTTTCGTTCGGAAAATATTCTTTGACATACCTATCCCTCCTGTTATACATCCCCTGATTATAAATGATAACAATAAAAATATAAAAACCGCAACGGTGGAAACGAATCATTTCTATCAGAAAGATTACTGATTCTTACGTTTCCGCGCCCTTGCGGTTTCTGTTTATATATACATTATACTCGTATTTTTAAATTTGTAAAGTGTATGTCGATAATTATTTTAATATTTTCCACAGAAAAAGGTTTTACCTCTTATTATTTTTAAGCAAACCTCAGTTTTTCTTTAATGGAGTTCTGCCTGGAGCCAGTTGACGGCATCGCCCATCATGTTGGTCGTGACGAAATGACCGAGATCATCGTAGACGATGGACTGGGTCTTGACGTCATCGCGCTGGGCCAGTTTTTCCAGATAGAGTTCCTGGGCAGCCCCGTCGACGACATCATCGGCACCGCCGCGGAGGGACAAGAGGGACCGGCCGCTGAGGCGGTCCATATGCGTATAGGGATCCATGGCGGCGAACTGCATCTGTATGAAACGGTAGGCCCGCGGCTTTTCGATGTGCAGGGCTGCCCGGAAGCGGCGGTCCGATTCATCCCACCAACCGGAGCCGTTCATGACGACAGCCGTCTTGAATTCCCTGAAAAGGCTCACAGCCCCTAAGGCCGTGAAGCCGCCCATGGAATGGCCCATGACGGCGATGGGCGTATCAGGCCAGTTTTCCTGTATATATTCCAGCATGACCGGTACTTCCGTCAGGTTCTGGAAGATGGTCTGCCAGAAATCGGGGTATACGACTTTCGATTCATAGTCCAGCGTGCCGCGGTGGCCATGGTTGACAGCGTCGGGAATGACGACGTCGTAGCCATAGGAAGCCAGGATGCGGCCGCGGACGGCCTGGAATTCTATCTGCGACGACCAGCCATGATAGAACAGAACGACGCCTTTCGCTTTTTCACCGGACGTAATGACCAGACCGGGGATACCCTTGATACCTACTTGTTTTTCTTGAATCATTTCCATAAATCCTCTCTATTTTTTAATTAATCGCCGGCGGTAAGCCAGCGGTTCCTGCCATATCTCCGACCAGACGAAGCCGGCGTAGAGCTCCCGCGCCTGCGGCGTCAGCTGGCTCCAGGCCGCGGGCCGGACGCGGTGCGGCACCGATACGGGAGCTATAGCCGGACGGGCCGGCACGGCAGCCGGCACGATGGGCGGCTGTGCCGGAGCTGTCGTTTCCTGTGCGGAAATCTCGTTCCCAGCCGCATCTTCCCCGGTTTCAGCCGGAGCCGGCGCCTTGGCCGGTGCGGGTTTACGCCGCGGCGGCACGGGAATCGGCCCTTTCCGCCTGGGATAGCGGCGGCGACGCCGCAGCAGGTCCGGCAGGATCGCCATGAGAGCGAAGGCCACGATGAGCCATAACATATCCATAAGGCTCACCTACTTTTCACTATGGCCTGCCGGACCGCGGTCGTCGTGGTGGCTGTCCTGCCCCGTCGGGACCGACTGGGTCTTGGGGACGCCGGCCTGGGCAACAGCGGCGCGCATGTCCGTGTCGGCCATGATATTCTTCATATTATAATAGTCCATGACGCCTAACTTGCCTTCGCGCAGGGCCTGGGCCAGAGCCAACGGGACTTCGGCCTGGGCTTCGACGACTTTGGCCTGCATTTCCTGGGTATAGGCCTGCATTTCCTGCTCTTTGGCCACAGCCATGGCCCGCCGTTCTTCGGCCTTGGCCTGGGCGATCTGCTTGTCCGCTTCGGCCTGGTCCGTCTGCAGGCGGGCGCCGATATTGCGGCCTACGTCGACGTCGGCAATATCGATGGACAAGATTTCAAAGGCCGTCCCGGCGTCGAGGCCCTTGCTGAGGACGGTCTTACTGATTTCATCAGGGTTTTCCAGGACCAGCGAATGGTCCCGTGCCGAGCCGACACTGGTGACGATGCCTTCGCCGACGCGGGCGATGACCGTCGCTTCACCGGCACCGCCGACGAGGCGGTCGATGTTGGCGCGGACCGTGACCCGGGCCCGGACTTTCAGTTCGATGCCGTTCTGGGCGACAGCCGAGATGAACGGCGTTTCGATGACCTTGGGATTGACACTCATCTGGACGGCTTCCAGGACGTCGCGGCCAGCCAGGTCGATGGCGCAGGCCCGTTCAAAGGTCAGGGACATCGTCGCCCGATGGGCGGCAATGAGGGCATCGACGACGCGGTCGACGTCGCCGCCGGCCAGGTAATGGGCTTCCAGCTGGTTGACGTTGACATCGAGGCCGGCCTTGTTGGCCTTGACCAGGGGCAGGATGATCTTCGACGGGATGACCCGGCGCAGGCGCATGCCGATGAGGTTGACGATGCCGACGGATACGCCGGCGGCCATGGCCGAAATCCACAAACCGATGGGCACGAAGTGCAGGAACAGGGATACGATGATGACAGCGGCCACGATGATGATGACAGGCACTGCCAAAAAGGATACGATAGACATAAGATACCTCCTTCTCAGTGTTTGGGATGGCGTTCCGGTTCCGGTTCGACGACGACGCGGCTGCCTTCGACTTTGACCACGCGGACGATGACGTCGCGGCCGATGAACGTGCCGTTGGCCGTGGCATCGACGCGCTCTTTGCCGATGCGGATCGTCCCGGACGGACGCAGAATGGTAATGGTCTTGCCCCGTTCATAGAGATATTTGCTGTAATCGGCCTGGGCCGTATATCCCTTTTCTTTCGTCGAACGGTTCTTGAGGGTCAATTTTTCAAAAAGCCGGCTCTTGGGCAAATGCTTGCCGACGATATAGAACAATATGATGGCCAGGACCGTCCCGCCGGCCAGGATGTAGACGGCCTCATACGTGGCTCCCAGCATGAAGAACAGGCTGCCGAACAAGAGGACGACGCCGGCCAGGCCAAAGATGCCGACGCCAGGCGACGCCAGTTCCAGGCCGATGCAGAGCAGACTAACCAGGAAGGCGGCGACGATTTTCAGGCCGTCGGCCAGGGACTCGTTGCCCGACAGGAGCAGCAGGCCGCCGAAGACGAAGGCCGTAGCAATACCGGCGCCGATGCCGGCCATCTTGATTTCTGCCAGCAAGGCGGCGATGATCAGGGCGACGAAGACCGTGCGGACATAGGGATTCTGCAAGATGCCGACGGCGTCATCACGCCAGTCCTTGTCGACATAGGTCAGGCGGGCATCGCCCAAGCTGTACAGGGCCAGGGCTTCGGACAACGTATCGGCCGAGCCGTCGGACACGTTGAGTTCCCTGGCCTGGCCGTCGGATAAGGCCAGTATCTTCCCCGGTTCGGCATAGTCGGGATAGCCCTGGGACTTGTCGACCATGGCTTCGGCGACGCCGGGATTATGGCCATTCTGGGCCGCCGTCGCGCTGAACTCGGCTTTCAGGGCGGCAATGTTCTTCTCCGTATTGGGAATCGGTTCGGCAGCGCCGATGCTGCTGCCCGACGCCATGATGATATGGCGGCACGACAGGGCGATGAGGGCCCCGGCCGACCAGGCCCGCGACGTGACATAGGCAATAGTCGGCACGTCGGATGCCATGAGCATGTCGCGGATCTTCAAGGCGCTGTCGACGCGGCCGCCCAGGGTATTGATGGTAATGACGACGGCCGTATCGCCTTCTTCGGCGGCCTGGCGCAGGCCGCGCTGGATAAAGGCGGCCTGGCTGCCGTCGATGTCACCGGAAATAGGCAGGACGCGGACGGAATCGGCCTGCACGACAGCAGCCGGTGCGGCAGCTGCCAGGGAAAAGAATAAGACAGCAGCTGTTATCATGCGTAATAGAAAGGTCATTCCCTCACCTGCTTTCATTCACTTTTGTTCGGCGCCTCGATACATTGAAAATAACCGGCACGCTGGAGTTTTTCCAACTCTTCCGGCGAAATGTTGCGGGCAGCCTGTTTTTCTAGTTCTTCAATCGGCTTGTCTTCAATCATATGAATCTTGTCGATGACGGCATCATAGACGGCAGGCGGCTTGTTCTCCTTGATCCAGTCCAGCATGTGGTCGAGCCACTTGCGGCACGTCCAGGAATCTTCGCCATGGTTGTGGCCGCGGAGTATCTGGATCTGGGCCTGTTCCGGAATCTTGGCCAGGAACCAGTTCCATCGTTCCCGGGCAATGAGATAATGATAAAGTTCATCGACATCGCGCAGATGCTGTTCCCGAAGTTCCAGCGTATAACGCGACCAAAATAAACTGAGTGTCATATTGACTACCTCCAAGCAACTCTATATAACTAGTTTATCTTAAGATATTCTACACAGAATTGTCAAACTCCTGCTGGCAAAAAGAAAATCTTTTGTATATGTAAAAAAAGGCGCTGTCCCATGAAGACAGCGCCTTTTTCTGTAGGGGCGCCACGTGGGGCGCCCGTTCACGAAATCGGTTTCACAAGTATCTTACATATATCCGGCGGGCTAAAAACTACAAATGCTGAGAAATCAACCTCTCAGACCGCCTTTGGCGGCCAGCTCTCCTATGAGGAGAGCCTTTCGTCAAATATCAAACTATTTTCACGAATCAAATGCGGCTTCCATAGCAGCGGCTTTTTCCCGGACGGCTTCGGCCGCTTCTTCGCCCATGTAGGCTTCGGCCAGGTTGGCGATGTCGTCTTCATGGACGCCCATGTCGGCAATGCGCAGGTCGAGGTGCAGGGCCTTGGCCAGATAGCAAAGGCGGGCTGCACAGTCATCAGATGTAAAGCCGCCCATCGTGCGGGCCAGTTTGCCATAGAGGAAGGGATCCTTCCCTGCTTTAGCATCGATGACGACAGGGACGATAGCTGCCAAGAGCACTTCGTCAGCCGGGAAGGAGGTCTTGGCGACGGCTTGCGCCAGTCCTTTGGCTACCTGACTGCCCGTTTCTGCAGCGACCATGCTGCCGATGACGCCGGCCAGGACGACTTTTTCCCAAGCTCCTTTATCGGCATGATCGGTGCAGACGCCGGCCAGCTTATCGTTCAAGATGTCGATGGCGTAGAGGGCCATGGCATCGGTCAGCGGCTGGGCATCGGCTGCCGTATAGGCACTGATACATTCACTGAGGGCGGCAAAGCCCGAGACGGCCCGTTCTTTCTGGCTCATGCCGGTCATACATTCCGGATCGACGATGACGACTTTGGCCAGCAGTGCCTGGTCTCGGCTGCCGTCGGGCAGGGATGCATCGAAGCAGGCACCGGTATGATAGTTCGTCGGCACGAAGGTCAGCGGCAGGATTGCCTGACCCAGGGTGCTGGCAGCGGCACGGGCAATCATCTTGGCCCCTTCCATGACGGTATTGCCGCCGATGGCGACGATGAAGTCACTGCCGTTCTTCTTGATTTCATCGACGGCTGAATCAGCCGTAATATCCAGGGATTTCCCCGTGACGTGGGCAAAACGGGCCACAGAGATACCGGCATCTTTCAAGCTCTTTTCGACTTCACGGACCAGGTCCCGTCCATTCGTCGCCGAATCGGTGACGACCAGGGCCTTGGTCCCATAGGACTTCAACAGTTCCCCGGCCAGGTGGCGCTTGCCGGCGCCAAAGACGACGGATACCGGCATGGAGAAGGAGAAACTGAGCGGCTGCGATACATAGGTGACAGGCGCATCCGATTCGACATTCTGAAGGGCTGCGGCCATAGCCTGACCGAAAGCCAGGTCGCCCGCTTCTTCGACGGCTTCATTATCCAGGGCCACGTCGATATGGGTAGCGAACTTGCTGCCGTATTTAGCCTTGCAATAGAGGCCGAAGAGGACGCCCAGGATCGACCAGCTGAGAACCATGCCCCATTCCTGCGGAACCAGGGTAGCACCGGAACCAGGGACGACGTACATGACGACCATGAAGCCCGACATGAGGATAGCCAGGGCACCGACGAGTTTATAATGACTGACCTTATAAGGACGAGCCATGTCCGGTGCTTTTTTACGAAGGATGACGAAGGAAATAGCGACCATGCAGTAGGCGACGCAGCAGCCGAAGTTGCCGGCATCGACGACCCAGACCAACATCTTTTTGCCGAAGAACGGCGCGATGATAGACAAGAGGCCGATGAGCAAGAGCGCATTGACAGGCGTCTTATATTTATCGTGCAATTTGGCAAAGACCCGCGGGATCATATACGATTCAGCCATGGAGTACATGGCGCGGCTGCCGCCGATGAGGAAGGAGTTCCAGCTGGTGATGATGCCGCAGAGGCCGCCGATGATGAGGACCTTGGCCATGATGGAGCTGCCAAAAGCGACGGCCATGGCATCAGCCGTGACCAGGCCGCCGACGCTTTTCATGGCGACGGAGATTTCTGCATTATTCATGACATAGCCGACGCCGAAGATGATGAGCGCATAGAAGAGGACGGCCAGTACGATGGACAAGATGAGGATGCGGCCGATTTTCTGCAAGGATACAGAAATTTCTTCCGCTGCCTGCGGGATGACGTCGAAGCCGATGAAATAGAACGGCGTCATGACGGCAACGGCCAGGGTCCCTTTGACCATATCCGTCGTCGTCGCCCCCATGAACAGCTGGCCTTCCAGGTTCGATACCGTACCGGTCAGGGCCGAAGCCGCGATGAGCAGGATACCGACGCCACCGATGATGACCGTCAGGATCGTCTGCAAAATAGCTGCCGTCTTGGTCCCGATGATATTGATGGCCGTAATGAAGACAGAAACCAGAATGGCTACGGCCAGCCAGGAAGCGTAAATATCGAAACCGGCAACGGTATACAGATAGCCTGCCAGGAAATCAGGATAAATATAAGCTACGATGGTCGGCAGGGCGCAGGCTTCGAAACAGACGACGCCGACATACCCTAAAACGATCATCCAGGTACAAACAAAAGAACCAAGCGGCCCCATGGCCTTATAACTGAAGACATGTTCACCGCCGCACTGCGGCATAGCCGACGTCAGTTCGGCATAGGTCAGGCCGACGAAGAAAATCATGACGCCGCCAATGGCAAACCCCAGCATAGCGCCCAAGACGCCGCCTTGCATGATCCAGTCGCCCGTCGATACGACCCAGCCCCAGCCTATCATAGCCCCGAAGGCGATGACCAGGACGTCCCAAGCACTCAGGACTTTATCAAAATCAGACTTTTTTGTCGCCATCTTTCATACCCCCTCAAGTCTCTTCAAAACGCATTTCGACGAAAGATTTGATGAACTTCGCCGTCTTTTCCCAGCCCAGGACGCTGC
Source organism: Megasphaera sp. (assembly GCF_047831605.1). NCBI lineage: Bacteria > Bacillati > Bacillota > Negativicutes > Veillonellales > Veillonellaceae > Megasphaera > Megasphaera sp. The sequence continues at coordinate 642,536 of NZ_CP181255.1, forward strand.
TGTCGACCAGCAGGTGCCGGTTGTGACGGTCACCGCGATAGGTCCCGGTAATGTATTTATACCGTCTATGGAGAGCATTGTCATAATCACGGATGACTTCTGCCGCGTGGCGTTCGGATAAGTTCATCTTTTCCATGATGGTCTTAATACGTACTTCTGTCGGTGCATAAATGAAGACGTTGACGACATTTTCCTGCCCCTTCAGGATATAGTCGCTGCACCGGCCGATGATGACGCACGATGTCTTTGCCATCTTGCGGATGACGTCGAACTGCGTGTAAATGACTTTGTTGGACAAATTCGCATAGCGCGTTCCCAACGATGTTTCGATGCCATACGGAACGAAATTCTTGTTATCTGCTTCTTCTACGAGATGTTTTTCTACGCCGATTTTTTCCACGACTTTATCTACGAGATCCCGGTCGTAGTATTCGATTCCCAGCGACTTAGCCAGCATCTTGCCGATTTCCGGGCCGCCGCTGCCAAATTCACATCCCACGGTAATGACGAAATGTTTCATTTCGTTCCCCCCTTTTTTTTAGAAAAGGTGCCTGCCAACCCCTCAATTCTGGCAGACACCTTTTCCTACCCCTCAGTAGTGATTACTTATTTTGCCAATTCTTCGACCGATTCCTTGATGATGGCAATGGCCTTGTCGACGTGTTCCTTCTGGAGGATCAGCGGCGGAACCAGGCGCAGGACGTGGTCGCCGATAGCCGTCGACAGCATGTGTTTGTCGAAGCATTTATGCTTCAAGTCGACGCTGTTGATCTTGTCGTCAAATTCAAGCCCCAAGAAGCAGCCCTGGCCGCGGGCTTCCTTCAGATGCGGCAGTTTTTCCCGGGCCTGTTCCAAGAAGTATGCCCCCATCTTCTTGGCATTGCCAGCCAGGTCTTTGTCCAACAGTTCGTTGACTTCGGCCAAGGCTGCGGCGCAGCAGACCGGATGGCCGCCGAAGGTACTGCCGTGGGAACCCATGGTGAAGGCTTTGGAAACGTCTTCGCGGGCGCAGATGGCTGCAATCGGCATGCCGCCGCCAAGGGCTTTTGCCATGGAAACGATATCCGGTTTGATGCCGTAGTTCATGTAGGACATGACAGCACCGGTGCGGCACCAGCCGCTCTGTACTTCGTCCAGGAGGAGGAGCAGGCCTTTTTCATCGCACAGTTTGCGCAGGCCTGTGAGGAATTCTTTCGTTGCCGGATGGACACCGCCTTCACCCTGTACCGGTTCGACCATGATGCCGATGGTGTTTTCCGTGATGGCGTCTTCAAAGGCTTTCAAATTGTTGAATTCAGCATATTTGAAGCCCGGTGTCATGGCGCCGAAACCGATCTGGCAGGCATTGTCCGGCTGGCCCGTAGCACTCATGGAACCAAAGGTACGGCCGTGGAAGGATTCTTTTGCCGTAATGATTTCGTATTTGTTGGGACCAAAGTGTTCGACGCCGTATTTACGGGCCATCTTGATCATGGCTTCGTTGGCTTCTGCACCGGAGTTCTGGAAGAAAATCTTGTCCATGCCGATGGTCGTGCAGATTTTTTCAGCCAGCAGGGCCTGCGGGACCGTGTACGGATAGTTGAAGGTCTGCATGATGTCCATGCACTGGTCGATGACGGCCAGGACGACTTTATCGTTACAGCTGCCGGCACTGTTGACGGCGATACCAGCGTAGAAATCGAGGTACGGCGTGCCATTTTCATCGTAGACGTACATGCCCTTGCCGCGTTCAGCGATCATGTCGAAGCGTTCGTACGTTTCGATCATGTACTTGTCTACTTTGGCTTTGATTTCTTCTTTGGTCAATCCTACATCGCGTAATCTCATTCGTAACTCCCCCTAAACTGATGATTTTATAAAGAAATGATAACTAACAAAGAATTCCCCAAACAAAAACAGAGGCAAGGAAAGCTGATGTTCCATCAGGCTCCCTTGCCTCTTGTCTCCGTTATTTTCTTTGTTGAATATAGTGTAATACTTTACACTTTCTTTGTCAATATGTTATTTGCTTTTATTTTTATAAATTTCATTTCTTATTGACTTTCAAATTTAAGTGGAATCGTTTTACTTGCGGAACAAGCCCATGGCCTTGGCGGCTTTTTCGTAAGTGACGCTGGCCTTTGCGTGTGCCTTGGCAGCGCCCTTGTCGAGGATGGCGTCCAGTTCGGGGTCGCCGACGAGCTGGCGGTAACGCTGCTGGATCGGTTCCAGCGTCGAAATGATGGCATCGGCCACGTCTTTCTTGAAGGCGCCGTAGCCCTTGCCAGCGTAGGCCGCTTCGACCTGTTCGTGGGTCTGGTCGGTCAGGGCCGAGAAGATTTCAATGAGGTTGGAAATGCCCGGCTTGTTTTCCTTATCGTAATGGACGGAGTTTTCACAGTCCGTCTGGGCCCGCTTGATTTTCTTTTCGATGGCTTTCGGTTCGTCCAGGAGGTAAATCGTCGCCGTCGTGTTGTCGTCGGATTTACTCATCTTCTTGGTCGGTTCCTGGAGGCTCATGACGCGCGTGCCGTCCTGGCCGAGATAGATATCGGGAATGGTGAAGACTTCGCCGTAGAGGCGGTTGAAGCGCTGGGCCAGGTTGCGGGTGATTTCCATGTGCTGCTTCTGGTCGTCGCCGACGGGGACGAAGTTGGTCTGGTACAAGAGGATGTCCGCAGCCATGAGGGGCGGATAGGTCAACAGGCCGGCCGGGATGGAATCGCCCCGTTTGGAAGCCTTGTCCTTATACTGGGTCATGCGTTCCAATTCGCCGACATAGGACAAGGTAATCATCATCCAGCCCAGGAGTGCGTGTTCCGGGACTTCCGACTGGACGAAGAGCGTCGATTTTTCCGGATCCAGACCGGAAGCCAGGTAGATGGCAGCCAGTTTCCGCGTACGTTCATGCAAAAGCTGCGGATCCTGAGGGACCGTGATGGCATGCTGGTTGACGACGCAGTAATAACATTCGTTGCCGTCCTGGATCTTCGAGAAATTGCGCAGTGCGCCTAAATAGTTGCCTAAAGTCAAATTGCCGCTCGGCTGAATGCCAGAAAAAATAATAGACATGATGGATTCCTCCCTAGTTCAATAAAAAAATCCTTCCATCCCTCACATTAGGGACGAAAGGAAAGTCATTTCCGCGGTACCACCCTGGTTGGCAAAACTGCCCGGCTCATATGCACACGTAGATGCATTCTTTCCTGGTAACGGTGAAAGTTCCGGCAGGACCTACTCGCGTTCAGCCTGCATCTCCCGGGCCCATTCCCGCTCATGGCCTCTTCGCCGGACTTCCACTGCCACCGGCTCGCTGTCAAGGGTATCATGACGGTACTTGCTCCCGTTCATGGACGTTCTCTATCACTTTTGATGCATCTATCTTATATCGAAGCGAAGGCCTTGTCAAGTTTTTCTTTTTTGCTTGACTTGGAGTTGACTCCATGTCTTATAATGACTTATATCAAAAAAAACAGGAGGAATTCTATGAAAGCCAAATATAAAAAAATCATCGCCTTTTCCCTGGCCGCTGCCGTCATCGCCGCCGTCAGTGCCTATACCTGGCTGCCGGGTACGAAGACCGTCGCCAGACAGGGCGTCAAGGCCACCAAAGCCGCGGCGGCCCACTACCTGTCGACGGATGCCGTCGATGCCTCGAACATCCGCCAGGTCATCACAGCCGACAGCACGACGTCGCGGACCTTCATGTGGCAGTCGGACTACGCCGAAGAGAATCCTGTCGTCGAATACCGCCAAGCCGGCGACGACGATTCCCTCATGCAGCTCCCCGCTTCCAGTGACGCCTTCAGCGACGATGGCGTGACGACGTACATCCACACGGCGGCCGTCAGCGATCTAAAACCGGGTACGGCCTATGAATACCGCGTCGGTGCCGGCGACAAACGCAGTGACTGGCAGTCCTTCCATACGGCCCAGGGCCATGACTTCAAGGCCCTCATCTTCCCGGATTCCCAGTCCAGCGACTACAGCGTCTGGGCCGCCACGGCCCAGCCTGCCTGGCAGCGCAACCAGGACGCCCAGTTCTTCATCAACATGGGCGACCTCGTCGATAACGGCCAGGACCATTACCAGTGGAACGCCTGGTTCGACGTCGTCGGCGACATGATCGCCCGCATCCCCGTCGTCCCCCTCCTGGGCAACCACGAAACGTATGACAAGGACTGGAAAGTCCGCATGCCCGAAGCCTACCTGCACCTCTTCGCCCTGCCTCGTATCGACAGGGAAAAATACCAGAACCAGTTCTACTCCTTCGACTACGGTGACGTCCACTTCGTCGTCCTCAACACGCAGTCCCAGGAACTGGCTGACTTCGAGCCCAGCCTCGACGAAGACGAAGTGGCCTGGTTCAAGGAAGACATGGCCAAGACGACGAAGAAATGGAAAATCGTCCTCATGCACAAGGACCCGCTCCAGTACGGCTTCGCCAACCGGCCCCAGCCCCGGGAAGAAGGCTTCTCGCCCGAAGGCCGGCTGTGGATGCCCCTCTTCGACCAGTACAGCGTCGATGCCGTCCTCTCGGCCCATCTCCACACCTACCGCGACCGGGGCCATATCAGGAACTTCCAGCGCGATGAATCGGGCCCGCTGTACCTCATCACCGGCGTCGCCGGCAACGTCCAGTATCCGGGATTGTGGAAACAGCACAGCCTCGACGAATACGTCGCACCCCAGCCGGAAACGGACAATTACATGACCCTGGAAGCGACGGACGACAGCCTGACCTTCCGCAGCTTCCTGCCCGACGGCCAACTCTTGGAGGAAAAAAGTATTTCCTCGCACAAATGAAAAAAAGTATGATATAATAGATGCAATCCGGAAGTTCCTTCAAAACGGTACGGATACGAATTGACAAGGAGGAATAAAAATAATGGCACAGATTACAAAAGACACGGGTATCATTGAAGCCGTTCAGAAATATCCGCAGATCATTGAAATCTTCCAGCAGTACGGCCTCGGCTGCATTGGCTGCATGGCTGCTCACTTTGAAACCATCGGCCAGGGCGCTGGTGCCCACGGCATCGACGTCGACGCACTCATTGCTGACCTCAATGACTGCATCGCTGCTAGCGGAAAATAAGGGTGGAAAAAAGCGTTGTCCTGACGGACAACGCTTTTTTAGTGGCTCGTGGTTAGTGGTTCGTGGCTCGTGGCTCCCCTCATAGGGGAGCTGGCCGCCGAAAGCGGCCTGAGAGGTTGTTTTTGACCAAGAAAAAGGACCCTCGCATGATGACGAATACCGTCATGCGAGGGTCCTTTTGCGGCCGGCGGACTGCATTATTCATTATAATCCGTGGCGGGCGCCCCACGTGGCGCCCCTACATGCGAACGGCGGCCTGCATTATTCGTCATAATCCGTGGCGCCCTACACGCGGACCGCGGACTGCGAACTGCGGCCTGCGGAACGCCCAAGGGGCGTTCCTACCCTTGATGGCTGACTTCGTGGCCGCCACCCAGGTGTTCCGGATAGCCGCGCTGAGCAAAGTCGGCAGCTGCCGTGAAGAGGATGTCTGTCGACGAGTTGAGGGCCGTTTCGGTCGAGTCCTGGAGGACGCCGATGATGAAGCCGACGCCGACAACCTGCATGGCAATATCATTGGAGATGCCGAAGAGGCTGCAGGCCATGGGGATCAGCAGCAGCGAGCCGCCGGCAACGCCGGAAGCCCCGCAGGCACCGATGGCCGAGAGAACGCTGAGCAGGAGGGCTGTCGGGAAGTCGACGGCAATCCCTAAGGTATGGACAGCGGCCAAGGTCATGATAGAAATGGTGATAGCTGCGCCGGACATGTTGATCGTTGCGCCGAGCGGAATCGTAACGGTATACGTATCGGGATTGACACCGATTTCTTTCGCCAAGGACAGGTTGACCGGGATGTTAGCGGCCGAGCTGCGCGTAAAGAAGGCCGTGACACCGGACGTCTTGATGCATTTCCAGACCAGCGGATAGGGATTGCGGTGAATCTTGGCATAGACGATGATCGGGTTGACGACGAAGGCGAAGAGCAGCATCGTCCCTAACAAGAGGCAGAGCAATTTAGCATAGCCGATGAGGGCACCGATACCATTGGACGAAACGGAGTCAGCGACGAGGCCCATGATGCCAAGCGGAGCCAGGCGGATGATCCACTGGACGCAAGTCGTAACGGCGTCGGCACAGTCATCGAGGACGGCTTTCGACGATTCGGAAACGCGGCGGACGGCGACGCCGAACAGGCAGGCCCAGCCGAGGATCCCGATGTAGTTGCCCGTCATCAGGGCATGAACCGGGTTATCGACGACGTTCTTGAGGAGCGTCGTCAAGACTTCGGCAATGCCTTCAGGCGCCTTATTGCTGGCAGCCGATACGTCGAGCTGCAGCGTCAGCGGGAAGACGAAACTGATCATGACGGCGAAGAAAGCCGCTAAAAAGGTACCGATAAGATACAGGATGACGACATCTTTGATGTTCGATTCGTGATCTTCCTGTTTGCGGCTCAAGGCAGCAGCGACCAGGACAAAGACCAGGACCGGCGCAATCCCTTTCAAGGCACCGACGAAAATGACGCCGAGCAAAGCCAATTCCTTCCCAGCTGCCGGGAAAGCCATGGCCACGGCGATACCGATGATCAAGCCGACGAGGATCTGCTTAATCAGGCTGATGCGGTTCAATGCATTCCATAAACTATGCATAAAGAAAACCTCCTACCCTAAAATATCAATGATTCCATGTTACAAATGTATAATACATGAATACACTTGTTTATTATAAAGCAAAATCCATAAATTTTCAATAAAAAAAAGAAATGTCTTGTAAAGCTTTTTGTTATCACGTAGGTTTTCTTTGCCTTTGATGTATGATGTTTGACGAAAGGCTCTCCTCATAGGAGAGCTGGCCGCCAAAGGCGGTCTGAGAGGTTGATTTCTCAGCATTTGTAGTTTTTAGTGGATAGCGCTAAATTTAAAACCATCCGCTAACTGCTAGCCGCTGACTGTTAAAAAAAGGGGCTGTCGCACGTGCGACAGTCCCTTTTTTCATATATCAAACTTTTATTCACTTAATACGGCAGCGCAGCGGGCGCAGAGGGTCGGATGGTTCGGATCCGAGCCGACAGTGTCGCTGTGGATCCAGCAGCGTTCGCATTTTTCAGCTGTCGACGGAGCGACGACGACTTTCATGTCGCCGTGGTCTTCACCGGCAACGGCTTCAGCCGGGGCTTCGCCTTTGACCAGTTTGGCTTCGCTGACGATGAGCAGCGTGGCCAGCTGATCCTGCCACTGGCTGAGGAAATCGTAGTCTTCGCCATCGGCATAGATGGTGACGGCTGCGTCCAGGGCATGGCCGATCTTGTGTTCCTTACGGGCGCCTTCGAGGACACGCGTCAAATCGCGGCGGTACGACAGGAACTGAGCCCAGCGGGCATCGAGGTCAGCGTCGAGGTATTCTTTGTGAGCCTTGGGCCAATCGGTGAGCAGGACACTTTCTTCCTTGCCTTCGACAGCGGGCATGTTCTGCCATACTTCTTCGGCCGTGAAGGACAGGACCGGTGCGACGATCTTGACCAGCGTATCGAGGATGATGTACATAGCCGACTGGGCGCTGCGGCGGATATGGGAATCAGCCTTTTCCGTGTACAGGCGGTCTTTGATGACATCCAGGTACATGGCGCTCAAATCGACGGTGCAGAAGTTGTGGATAGCGTGGTACATGACGTGGAACTGGTAGTTTTCATAAGCGTCGGTGACTTCTTCGAAGACCTGTTCCAGGCGCAGGAGAGCCCATTTATCGAGGTCCGTCATGTCCTGGTAGGCGATCATATCCTTCGCCGGATCGAAGTCGGCCAGGTTGCCCAGGAGGTAACGGAAGGTGTTGCGGATCTTGCGGTAGACGTCGGAGAGCTGTTTCAAGATCTTCGGCGACAAGCGGATATCACCCTGATAATCAGCCGACGATACCCACAGGCGCAGGACGTCAGCGCCGTATTTTTCGATGACTTCCTGGGGAGCGACGGTATTGCCGACGGATTTACTCATCTTGCGGCCTTCGCCGTCGACCGTGAAGCCGTGGGTCAGGACCGATTTGTACGGAGCATAGCCGTTGACGGCAACCGACGTGAGCAGGGAGCTGTTGAACCAGCCGCGATGCTGGTCCGAGCCTTCCAGGTACATTTCGCAGGGATAATCGAGGTCCGGGTCATTTTTCAGTACGCCCTGATGGGTGCAGCCGCTGTCGAACCAGACGTCCATGATATCCGATTCCTTGCGGAAGTGTGTACCGCCGCAGTGCGGGCATTTATAGCCTTCCGGCATGAGTTCCTTGACGTCGTGCATCCACCACGTATCGGACCCTTCTTTAGCAAACATCTTCTGCAGATGAGCGATGGTTTCGTCGTTGATGATGTGTTCCCCGCAGTCTTCGCAGTAGAAGATAGGAATAGGCACGCCCCAGACACGCTGACGGGAAATGCACCAGTCACCGCGGTCGTGGATCATGTTGTAAATGCGGTCGTGGCCCCAGGACGGAATCCATTTGACCGTATCGATTGCGTCGAGGGCTTTCTGGCGGAAACCGTCAACCGAAGCAAACCACTGTTCCGTAGCGCGGTAGATGATCGGTTCCTTGCAGCGCCAGCAGTGCGGATACTGATGGCGGAACGTGCTCTTGGCAAAGAGGGCGCCCAGTTCAGCCAGTTTCTTGATGACCGGTACGTTCGTATCGAAGACGAACTGGCCTTCAAAGCCGGGAACCTTGTCGGTGTAACGGCCCGTGCCGTCGACTGTGCCCAGCGGCTTGAGGCCCCAGGCAGCATATTTTTTGCAAACATCAAAGTCGTCCTGGCCATGGTCCGGAGCGGTATGGACGAGGCCGGTACCAGCTTCGAGCGTGACGTGGTCGCCGAGGATGATGGGAACCTTGCGGTCGTAGAAGGGATGCTTGAAGACCAAGCCTTCGAGCTGTTTGCCCGTCATGACGTCGGGCAGGACTTCGTAGTCGTCGACTTTGCCGGCTTTCATGGTCGGTTCGACCAGGTCTTTGGCCATGAGCAGGTATTCGTCGCCGATGCGTACCCAGACGTATTCAAAGTTTTCGTTGGCACTGATGGCGACGTTGCAGGGAATGGTCCACGGCGTCGTCGTCCAGATGAGGGCGAAGACTTTGTCCGGATCGGCACCTTTCGGCATATGGCAGCTGAGGTCGACGGACTTGAATTTGACGTAAATGGAGAAGGATTTATCATCCTTGTATTCGATTTCAGCTTCAGCCAGGGCCGTTTCGCAGTGCGGGCACCAGTAAACGGTCTTCAGGCCTTTGTAGATGTAGCCTTTCTTGGCCATTTCCCCGAAGACGCCGATCTGAGCGACTTCGACGGGCTTGCGCAGCGTCAGGTACGGATGGTCCCAGTCACCGAGGACGCCGAGGCGGATGAAGTCTTTCTTCTGTTCTTCCACGCGGGCCAGGGCGTAGTCACGGCATTTGGCACGCAAGTCGAGGGGGGCCATTTCGTGGCGGTTCAGGCCCGTATCTTTGATGACGGCGTGTTCGATAGGCAGGCCGTGCGTATCCCAACCGGGAACGTATTTCGTATAGCAGCCCTGCTGGGTCTTATATTTGAGGATAATGTCTTTTAATACTTTATTCAATGCATGGCCGATGTGGATCTTGCCATTGGCATACGGAGGACCGTCGTGAAGAATGAACTTGGGCGCACCGTCCCGTTTCTTCAAGCGTTTTTCATAAATCTTGTTGTCCTGCCAGAATTTCAAAAAGTCCGGTTCCCGTTTCGGCAAGTTGCCGCGCATGGGGAAATCGGTCTGAGGCAGATGTAAAGTCTTACCGTAATCCATTGTGTTTCCTCCTCTGAATCTGTGAAAAAAAATAACGTCTCCGTCCCAAAAAGGGACGAAGACGTAATCACCGTGGTACCACCCTATTGACTGCCGGAGCAGCCACTTTGACGCGCAATAACGACGCGACCCGGCAGCTGGTTCGCAGCTGCAGCTCCCAAGTGATCCGCCAGCATGCGGCCTTTTCCGGGCTCACACTATCCCCGGTTCGCTGAAAAGGCACAGGCGACACTGGCCGTCTTGTTCATCGCTTTTCATTTTTTATGACAATTACTTGTACATAGACGTATTGTAAAGGCTTCTCCCCCATTTGTCAAGAGGCTTACTTCCAATACTGGACCGTACTTTCATCAATACCGATGGAAGCCGCCTTGAAGACAGGGTTCCTGCCTTCCTTCTTCTGCTGCTGGTAGTCGCGCATGGCCTTGACGGCCGTGTTGCCCAGGATGAAGCAGGCCGGGATGTTGATGAAGCACATGACGGCCATGAGGATATCGGCAATATCCCAGACAGCGGCCATGGACATGCCGGCGCCGACGAAGACGACGAGGACGCAGACAATGCGGAAAGTATTGACGAAGCCGTGGGACGGCGCGCCCTTGTGGATGAAGCGGATGCAGTTATCGACATAGAACAGGTTGCCGATGAGCGTGGAAAAACCGAAGAGCAGCATGCAGATCGTAATCAGGAGCGGACCGAAGCCGCCGAAGACGGCCGTAGCTGCATTCTGGACGTAAGCCGCACCGGCTACTTCCTTAGTGATGGGCACGCCCGAGAAGAGGCCCATGAAAGCCGTGGCACTGCAGACCAGGAGGGTATCGATGAAGACCGACAGCATCTGGACCAGGCCCTGTTTGACCGGATGGCTGACATCGGCTGCGGCTGCTGCATTCGGTGCCGAACCGATACCGGCTTCGTTGGAATAGAGGCCGCGCTTGATACCGTAGACCATGCAGGAGCCGGACACGCCGCCGAGGATGGACTGGAAGTCGAAGGCATCGGCGAAGATCATGGCGAAGACCTGCGGCAGGCTGGTAATGTGGAAGACGATGACGATGAGCGCTGCCAGGATATAGATGCCGCCCATGAGCGGAACCAGGACCGATGTGACCTTGATGATGCGCTGGCCGCCACCGATGAGGCAGTAGGCGACGAGAGCCGCAAAAATGGCGCCGATGATCCACGGCGTCGTCGTCGGGTCGTAGAAGCTGTAGACCAGGAACGTCGACTGCATGTTGAACGAGCAGAGCAGGTTGAAGCCGCCGGCATAAGTCACGATCAGGGAAAAGGCGAAGAGGACGCCGAGCCAGCGCTTGTGCATGGCCGTTTCAATGTAGTAGGCCGGACCGCCGTAGCTGTGGCCCAGGGGATTGCGGCGCTTGTAAATCTGGGCCAGCGTACTTTCAATGAAGGCCGTAGCCCCGCCGATGATGGCCAGAAGCCACATCCAGAAGACGGCACCGGGACCGCCCAGGCAGATTGCCGTCGAGACGCCGATGATATTGCCCGTACCGACACGGGACGCCGTCGAAACCATGAGGGCCTGGAAAGACGATACTTTCCCGGCTTCTGTCGGTTTTTCCATGACGACGCGGATACTTTCCGGGAACAGGCGCAGCTGGACACAGCGCGTCTTCCAGGAAAAAATAAGGCCGGCTGCAATGAGGATGACCATTAAGATAGGATAATAAAGGACATCATCGAGGTAGTTCAGGACAGCCATAATCATAGAATCACATCCTTACCATAAAAATAAAAATATAAATAAAAATTAAAAAAAGTCCTATAAAAAGGATACGGTATGATGTGATAATCTGTCAATAGGCTATGGATGGTTTGTATCAGGCCGTTCCTATCTTCCCGGCCCTGTAGTATAATGAAACAGAAAGGCAGGGATTTACATGACAGCTATTGAACAAGTAATACAGAAGGCCATCGCCTTCGACCACGGCGATGCCCGGCGCATCCATCATTTCCTCAAGGTCTACGCCTATGCCGACACCATCGGCCGCCTGGAAGGACTGCCCGAAGACCAGCAGGACATCCTGCGCACAGCCGCCGTCCTCCACGACATCGGCATCCACGCAGCCGAAGAAAAATACGGCTCCTCGTCGGGCAAATACCAGGAAATCGAAGGCCCCGCCCCGGCCCGGGCCATCCTGGAAGAACTCGGTGCTGACGAAAAGCTCATCGACCGGGTCTGCTTCCTCATCGCCCACCATCACACCTACGACGGTGTCGACGGCCTGGACTACCAGATACTCCTGGAAGCCGATTTCCTGGTCAACGCCTACGAAGACCAGCTGAAACCGGAAGCCATTGCCACCTTCCGTGACAAGGTGTTCCGCACCCCGTCGGGCCTGCAGTTATTGAAAGACACATATAATGTATGAAAGGGGTAATTACGATGACAAATATTGAAAAATTCGTCGACATGGTAAAAAATTCCGATAACATCGTCTTCTTCGGCGGCGCCGGCGTATCGACGGAAAGCGGCATCCCCGATTTCCGCAGCACCGACGGCCTGTACAACCAGCACTATAAATACCCGCCCGAAACGATTCTCAGCCACTCCTTCTTCATGGACAACACGGAAGAATTCTACCGCTTCTACCGCGACAAGATGCTGGCCCTCGACGCCCAGCCCAACATGGCCCACATCAAGCTGGCCGAACTGGAAAAAGCCGGCAAATTGAAAGCCATCGTCACCCAGAACATCGACGGCCTGCACCAGAAAGCGGGCAGTAAGAATGTCCTGGAACTGCACGGCAGCGTCCACCGCAACTTCTGCATGCACTGCAACAAATTCTTCGACGCCGAATACATGAAGAATTCCACAGGCATCCCCAAGTGCGACGCCTGCGGCGGCACCATCAAGCCCGACGTCGTCCTCTATGAAGAAGGCCTGGACAACGACGTCATCGAACAGTCCCTGTACTACATCAGCCACGCCGACATGCTCATCATCGGCGGCACGAGCCTCGTCGTCTACCCCGCTGCCGGCCTGGTCCGTTACTACCGCGGCCATAAACTGGTCCTCATCAACAAGTCGAGCACCGACATGGACAGCGCCGCCGACCTGGTCCTCCACGACCCGATTGGCGAAGTCTTCAGTCACGTAAAATTATAAAGAAAAGGTAAACTTTCTTCTCATTTGACACACAGTCATAACACATCGTAGTATACTAGAGGCAATGTATAATTTTATGCACTTTTCTGCATACGCAAAAAGAATGAGAAGAAAGAAGGTCTTTTATTCGTGAAGAAACAAGTAGTCTGTACCCTGGCAGCCGCTTCTGACGAAGGCAATAATCCCTATGTCGATTTGGCCAAAGTGGACTACAACTTCGGCAGCAAGAACTGGGAACTCAGCGTCGGCCGCAATGACGTCTACCGCATCGGCCGCGACGCCTACGGCCTGCAGTACTTCGATGCCCTCGACGGCGCCGAACTGAGCTATCACAACGACAAGCTGGCCATCACCACAGGCTACGGCAAATTCAAGGACGGCAAGAAACCCGGCGTCGATACGGTGAAGCCGATTTCCGACGCCACCCATTCGGATCACTTCAGTACGGATGGCCTGAAGACGGGCTACGGTGAAATCGACGCCTTCTTCGGCGGCGGCAAGGCCGCCCGTTCCGAAGCCGGTTTCTACTACAACCGCCTTCATCAGTCCAACCACAGTTCGGGTGAAGACTATTTTGCCAAATATATCGCCGGCTACTTCGTCCGCGGCAACCCCTTCACGTGGCGCTTCTCCAGCGACATGGACAACCAGCGCAGCTGGGGCATCGGTGCCGACTACATCGTCGCCAAGAACCTGAAATTCAGCGTCATGCAGTCCTTCGCCAGCCAGGCCAAGACCGGCAGCCCGGACCCCCACGAAATGACCCGCATCCACTTCCAGATGCTGTTCTAGTAGGGGCTTGCACGTGGCAAGCCCGCCCCAGAATATGAGCGATTTTCCAACTCGGGGAGAGCGTTTCCAAATGCCCAGCGGGTCGCCCACGCGGCGACCCCTACCGCACAATCTACTATTCCCCTTTTTCCACTAGTTCTCGTTCATATATTATCCGGTCTTCCTCGGTAAAAACGTTGAAGACGACTTCTATCGGCTCATGTTGCCGCAGCCACTGCGATACGGTGGTTACGACAAGGTGGGCTGCTTCTTTTTTAGGAGATCCAGGAATACTTAGGCCCCGACGACGCTGATGCGCTGATTGATGTGATGGCCCTTTTCGATTTCATCGACCATGGTGATGGCGTAGTCAGCATAGGAAATATTACATGAAAAAAGGAGCTGTCGTACGAAGACAGCTCCTTTTTCTGTAGGGGCGGGCCGCCCACGGGCGTCCCCTACAAACTATAAACTCCGTTCTACAAACTACAAACTCCATACTACAAACTATAAAGTAAGAGGGGTCTTGCATGATGGCAAAAACCTTCGTGCGACAGCCCCCCACTTTCCTTAGAAATAGACCAGGGTGACGCCGGCACCACCGCCTTCTACGTCGTCGAGCTGGTATTTCTTGACGAACGGCTGGTCGTCGAGGAAGGCGTGGATCTGACGGCGCAGGGCACCGCTGCCCTTGCCGTGGATGATCTTGACCGGACTGAAGCCGGCAGCCAGGGCCTGGTCGAGGAAGCGTTCTACTTCCGGCAGGGCTTCGCTGAAGGTCTTGCCGATGATGTTCAATTCCGTGGCCACGCTGGACGTGCGGATAGGCCGGTACGACGAGGCGGCAGCGGCTTTCTTTTCGGCCTGTTGTTCTTTCTTCAATTCGTCCAGGTACGGCGCACTGACGTCTTTGAATTTGACCCGGACCGTCATGCCCCGGACGGAGACGGTCAGCTGTTTGCTGCCGATGTCTTCGACCGTGCCGACGCTGTCCAGGTTGTTGACGAAGACCTGCTGGCCGACTTTCAATTTCGACAGGTCGACAGGGTCGCGCTGGGGCTTTTCCGCTTCAGGCAGGGAAATCTGCTGGATAGCCCGGCGGGCCTTGTCGATGGCCTTGGCCTTTTCCCGGTCCGTCCCCTCCTTGGACTGGGCCTTCAGCTCGCGGATAATCTTTTCGGCTTCGACGCGGAGGTTGCGCTTGAGGTCGACGGCATCGCGGCGGCTGGCGTCGATGATATCCTGCCGCTTCGACGTGACCTTGTCCTTTTCTTTGCGCAAATCGTCTTCCAGTTTCCGCGCTTCGCGCAGGCGGTATTCCAGTTCCGCCTGTTCTTCGTCCATCTTTTTGGCCTGTGCATTGAGCTGGGTCAGGACTTTTTCCATATTCATGTCCTGAGCCTTGCTGCGCAGGTCTTTGGCTTTTTCCAGGATATCCTTGGGCATGCCCAGGCGTTCGCTGATGCTGAAGGCGTGGGAACTGCCGGCCGAGCCGATGCGCAGCTTGTACGTCGGCTTCAGCGTTTCCATATCGAACTCGACGTGGCCGTTTTCGATGCCCGGCGTATTATAGGCATAGTTCTTGAGGTCATTGTAATGGGTCGTGACCATGACATACGAGCCTTTCTGGTAAAAGGCATCGAGGATGGCAATGGCGATGGCACTGCCTTCGGCCGGGTCCGTACCGGAACCGAGTTCGTCTGCCAGGATGAGGTCTTCCGGCCCGCAGTGCTTGAGGATGTAGATGAGCTGCTTCATATGGCTGGAAAAGGTACTCAGGTTCTGGGAAATATCCTGTTCGTCGCCGATGTCGGAAAAGACGTCGCGGAAGACGGGCAGTTCCGACGATTCGCCGACTGGGATGAACAGGCCGGCCTGATGCATGAGGACCAAAAGGCCCAGGGTCTTCATGGAAACGGTCTTGCCACCCGTGTTGGAGCCCGTAATGAGCAGGATGCGGTAATCGCCGCCGATGACGATGGTATTGGGCACGACGTGCTTGGCGTCGATGAGGGGATGGCGGGCCTGGATGAGCCTGATTTCCCGCGTCTTGGAAATAGCCGGACGGCAGGCTTTCATCTTCAAGGCCAACTGGGCCTTGGCAAAGGCGAATTCCAGCTGACCGACACACTTCGTGCTGTCATACAAGTCATTGTACTGCTGCTGCACTTTGGCCGTCAGGCGGCGGAAAATGCGTTCGATTTCCTTCGTTTCGCCAATGCGGGCGGCCTGCAGGTCGTTGTTGGCATTGACGATGGCCAGCGGTTCGACATAGAGCGTCGAACCACTGGCCGACGTATCGTGGACGATGCCGGGAAAGGCATGGCGGTATTCCTGCTTGATGGGGATGACATAGCGGTTGTTGCGCACTGTGACCAGGGCATCCTGGAAATACTTCTGGTATTCCTTGTTCTGCAGGACATTATTGACATAGCGCTTGGTCTGCCGTTCCAGTTCGACGATACGGCTGCGCAGGCGCATCAATTCCGGCGACGCATTGTCGCGGATCTGGCGGTTGTTGTCAAAGACAGTGGCGAAAGAATGAGAAAGCTGGGAAAAATCGCCGATGACCTCTGCCTGTTCGGCCAGCTGGGGATACTCAGCCCCCCGTTCGGCGAAGAACGACCGGATTTCCCCATAATGCTGGAGGTTATTCCAGATATCGATACATTCATGGGAATCGAGGGTCACTTCGCGCTTGGCCTTTTCCAGGGACGGACGGATATCGACGATGCCGCCGAAGGGCGTACTCGTTTCCGTCTGCATGCAGCGGACGGCTTCTTCCGTATCGGTCAGGTTCTTTTCAATGACATCGCCATCGTTCACCGGTCTCAGGCGGCGGGCGATTTCTTTAGACAACCGGGACGGGGCCAGGCGGACCAGCATGTTCTGGACCTGGTAGAATCCCAAAATCCTCATACTTCTTTTATTCATAAATAGCATTACTCCTGTTGTTATAAGATTCCGTGGAAGAAATGACCGCGCGTCACGGTCTGGTCTTCCCTGCCTAAGAGCATCGTTTCCGTACCGTCACAGAGGCGGCGGTACCGGCTGACCTGCTGGCCGATCCACTGCGGCGTGCGGCCGCGGCCTTCGATGCGGATGGCGGCGATGCCGGCGCGGCACAGGTCTTTATAATACGGCGCCATATCCAAATCCCGGCTGTTGAGGATGTGGTTGCGGCAATACTGGTCGGTGACGACAGGGAACGTTTCGTCCCGGCGGTCCCGCAGGGCATAGGCACCGCGGTTGCAGACGCCCGGGCAGCCTTTCTTCTGGCCCTTGCCGGCAAAGGACGAAATGACGCAGGACTCAGTGACCATCATTTCGGCCCGGCCCTGGACGACGGCTTCGATGGGACAGCCGCTCTGGCGGACCATTTCTTTCAGCTGGCGCAGCGTCGCTTCGACAGACGCCGTAATGGCTGTACAGCCCCAGGATGCATAGGCCCGGGCCGCCTGGCTGTTGAAGATATTGAGGGACCAATCGGCCCGGACGGGCACGGTAATATTCAAGTCGGCTATCATGGCAAAGACCGCCATGGCACCGGCATAGATACCATCGACGCCGGCCATGATGGCCCGTTCCAGTTCGTTCTGGACGACCAGCCGGTTCTCTTCGCGGACAATACGCGGCGTACCGGCCCACAGCGCCGCGCCCTGTTCATGAGCGGCCTGGACGGCGGCCTGCCAGGCCTTAGTGCCGAAGGGATGATGATGGTACGATTCGCCGCCAAAGATGATGACGTCGGCACCCTGGTCCGCGGCGGCGACGACGCCGTCGACACTGTCACAGCGGACGACGAGCTGCATGGCTTCCTTGTCCCCAGGCTGCCTGTCCGGAGCCTGCCGCTGCCGGGCCTTTCCGGCTGCCGGCCGCGGGTAATCCGCCAGGATGGCCTCGGTCAAAGCCTGGACGGCCTGACGGCGCAGGCCGTTGAGGACGCTGGCCGGGATCATGCGCGTTTCATCCCAGACGGTCACACTGGCCAGGGCAAAGGGCGTATCGCCCAGGCGGCCGAGCTGGCCCTGGACGTAATCGGCCGTTGCCGGCCGCTGGCGGGCCGGTTCGGGCTGGAAATCGGCTACAGCCGAGGCAGTATGGCCATTTTCATCCCACAAGGTCAGGCGCAGGTTCCCCTGGTCTTCCGTGTCGACGTGGCCATAGATGGAAAGTTTCCGCGTCAATCCGCCGGCCATGTCATCAGCCGTCTGCCGCCCCGATGGATTGCGTTCGGTCAACGTGCGGCGGCTGACGGAATCTCCCAGGAAATCGGCCTGATAACTGCGGTTGAAAGCGCCTTCCAGAAGGGCTTCCGCTTCGCGATGGGCGGCCTTGCGCTGCTGCGGGCTCTGGTAATGGGCATCGATGACCCTGCGGTACGCCGAAACGACGGTCCGGACGTACGTATCGCCCTTCATGCGGCCTTCGATTTTAAAGGACGTGACGCCGGCATCGAGCAAGTCGTCGATATAATCGAGGGATTTCAAATCCTTCAGGCTGAGGACATAGGCCTCGTGTTTCATGACAGGTTGGCCATCGCAGAGCAGCGTATAAGGCTGACGGCAGGGCTGGGCACAGGCACCGCGGTTGCCGCTGCGGCCGCCGAGGAAACTGCTCATCAGGCACTGGCCGGAATAGGCCATGCACGACGCGCCGTGGATGAAGACTTCAATGGGAATGGACGACTGGGAGCAGATGAAGCGGATTTCCTGAGCCGACAATTCGCGGGACAAGACGGCCTGAGTGAAGCCATTGGCCTCAAGGAAACGGACACCGTCCAAGTCGGCCACGGTCATCTGCGTACTGCCGTGGAGCGGCAGATCCGGTGCGACTTTCCGGGCCAGAGCGGCTACGGCCAGGTCCTGGACGATGATTCCATCGACGCCGAATGAGTCGAGGAGCTGCAAATAGGCCGACAAAGCCTCTAATTCCGTGTCTGCCATAAGGATGTTGACCGTAACGTAGACTTTTACGCCAAATAAATGAGCCGTCCGGACAGCCTGTCCGATTTCAGCATCGTCGAGATTATGAGCAAATTTGCGGGCATTGAAGCCTTTCCCGCCAAAATAAACGGCATCGGCACCGGCGTCAATGGCCGTGAGTACGTTTTCTAAAGAGCCTGCCGGGGCTAATAATTCTGCCATGAAAATCCTCCTACTTTTAATAGTTTATAGCATAGAGTTTGTAGTTTGTAGAAATTGGGTTTTAAATTTTTGCCCTCACTACAAACTAAAAACTAAAAACTGCGAACTCAAAAAGCGCTATCGTCATACGGCAATTACGCTTTTACGATTTATGTATCCCAGCCAACTGCTGATAAATACGAGTGAGCAACTCTGCTGTGACTGTGTAGGGTGTCCGCTGGACGCCGCCGGTGGGCAGGGTCATGGTGACGAATTTTTCGATTTCTTCATCACTCAAGTCGACCGTATCGCCCATGAGGTCCTGCATGAGGGCCGTAAAGTCATCGAGTCCGGCCAGGCCCAGGATGGCCCAGACCTTTTCTGCCTTATCGGCCATCGTTTCTTCCATGAGCTTCATGTACGCCGGCAAGAGCAGGCCATTGGCCCGGCCATGGCTGAGCCCCTTATAATAGGTCAGCATATAACCCATGCTGTGGACCATGGTCGTCCCCGTCTGGGCAATGGTGATGCCTGCCAGGGTCGAGCCATAGAGCAGGTCTTCCCGGACGACAGGCGAAACGTCGCCTTTGAGGTCCGTCAAATGGACGCCGAGGAAACGCATGGCTTCTTCCGCCCAGACATCGCTCATGGGCGTCGATGCCGTGGACATATAGCCCTCGATAGCATGGGATAAGGCGTCAACAGCCGTATCAATGGTGACGGCTTCGGGCACACTGTCCGTAAAGGCCGGGTCGGCAAAGGCATAGACCGGGAAAATGAGCGGCGTATTGATGGACTGCTTGGTCCCGGCCTTGGGATTGGTCAGGACACTGACCTTGGTCACTTCACTGCCCGTCCCGGCCGTCGTCGGTACCGCCACGATGGGCAAGGGCTTGCGGTACGGCCCGGTAAACAACTGTTCATCATCCAGCTCATTGGTGCAGACCAGGGCGATGGCCTTGGCCGCATCCATGGGCGAACCGCCGCCGATACCGATGACGAAATCGACGCCCTTTTCCAAGGCCAACGCAGCGGCCTTGCGGATCGTCGCTACAGACGGATTATTTTCGACCTCATCAAAAAGGAACCAGGAAATCCCCAATTCATCCAGCTTTTCCACAACAGCAGCCTGGGACCCATTCACCTTGGCCGAATGACGCCCCGTGACCAGCAGCGCCTTGCGTCCCAGATCAGCCAGCACTTCGCCGGACTGAGCGATACAGCCCTTTCCAAAAAATACCTTCGTCGGCATATAATACGTAAACATGCAGATTCCCCCTTCACACAGCAAACAGCTTATTTCCTATCCATTTTAACATCTTTAGGCCGCTTGGGCTAGTGGCGGGACGGGTTCAAAAAGGGGCTGTCATATGAAGACAGCCTCTTTTATTTTATAGTTTTTAGTACGGAGTTTGTAGTTTGTAGAAAATGGTTTTAAATTTAAAAGCCTTCACTAACAACTACAAACTGCAAACTTGATACTCAAAAAGAGGCTGTCGCACATGCGACAGCCTCTTTTAATGGCATAGGTTTGACGAAAATATCTTGGAAAAATATTAACGTTTCGAGAACTGGGAAGCCTTACGAGCTTTCTTGAGGCCGTATTTACGGCGTTCTTTTTCACGCGGGTCGCGTGTGAGGAAACCAGCTTTTTTGAGAGCCTGACGGAAATCGCCGTCGACTTCCAAAAGGGCACGGCTGATGCCGTGACGGATTGCGCCGGCCTGGCCGGACGGGCCGCCACCCTTAACGTCAGCGATGACGTCGTACTGTTCAGTTACGCCTGTGAGTACGAGCGGCTGTTTAATAACCAATTCCAGTGTTTTACGACCGAAATATTCGTTCAATTCTTTTTTGTTGACTGTGATTTTACCCTGACCCGGAACCAGACGAACTCTAGCAACGGATGTCTTTCTACGGCCAGTGCCGTAGTACTGTGCTACTGCCATGAAATCTTCCTCCCGGTATTAATTAGCGAATGTTTAACTTCAAAACTTCAGGTTTCTGAGCCTGATGCGGATGTTCAGCACCTGCATAAACGTTCAGTTTACGATACATCTGTTCACCCAATTTATTTTTCGGGAGCATACCGCGAACTGCCATTTCAACAACGCGTTCCGGACGTGCTTCGAGCATGTGGCCGGCCTGAGTGAATTTAGCTCCACCGGGATAACCGGAATGATGGAAATAGGTTTTCTGGATTAATTTTTTACCTGTTAATTTAACCTTTGCTGCGTTTACTACGATTACATAATCGCCTGTATCAACATGCGGGGTAAAAGTAGGTTTATGTTTTCCCCGAAGAACTTTAGCTACTTCGGCAGCAAGACGGCCTAATGTCTGGCCTTCAGCATCAACAACAAACCATTTGCGTTCGATGTTGCCTGCATTGGCCATAAATGTAGTTTTCATGCTGTGTGATTCCTCCCTGAATTTAACTAACTGACCAAGCTTTTGGTGCTCTTTCTCCGGGGCTAAGTGGAGTCCAAGTGAAAAGCTTACCTATTCATTTTACAGATTTAGGCATACCTTGTCAAGCTTTTTTTCTGCTAGTTCATCAAGTGGGAATCCGACGGCCCCACCGGCCGCCTTGAGTAACCCTCGGCTCGTGGCAACGGCCGTGGCTCGTTATTCGTGGCTCGTGGCTCGTAAAAACCTACCATTATACTCGAAAAGGCTGTGATGAAATCTCGCAACGGGCCGCACAAGGCTCCCTTTATAGGGGAGCTGGCCGCCAAAGGCGGTCTGAGAGGTTAAAGGTCGGCCCCTACGCACAAGGCCGTGGCCGTGTATTTTTTTTGCAATCTGTGACCTCTTTCTCTCCCATCGCCTGTATGCGATACCGTAGGGGACGCCCAGAGCCTTTCTGGTCCGCCAGGTACCGACTATCGGGAGGTGCAGGGCGGCTGCCAGAACGGACAGCAGTGGCGGGCGTCCCGCCGTGAATCCTATGTATAGTCGGAATGTATGACGGACAGCGCATGGTCGTAATACAATCATACCTATGACAGCGGATTTCGTTGGCAGTCAATTTTTCTTTCAACAGATTCACCATTCTTTTCTTTATTATAATATGAAACAGAACGAGCAGATATATCCATACCTCCATGATACAACAGAAAAAGGACGGTTCTGGAAAACTTAATCCTTTTCTAATCATTTTTGAACCAAATCCAAAATATTTAAGGAACCATTAATGTAGATTGGAGCCTATCGGCCCGCCGGTTGCCGGTCGCCGTTCGCTTCGGGTGACCTTCAGCTCGTAAAGAAAAGCCCCAATCGGGGCTATCGTAGGGGACGCCCCGACCCAGGGCGTCCAGCCACTGCTGTCCGTTTTGGCACCCATCCTGCGCCTCCTCTAGTCGGCACCCGACGGGCCAAAAAGGCCGCCGCGAATCCTGTACACTATATACTATACTATAGTTTTATTTGTTGTCCCAGATTGAAAAGGAAGAAAAGCACTGACTAACACTACAAAAAGTACCAAAATGCCAGTCCGCAAAAGCTGTGAAGCCATATAAGTTGGCAAATACAGCGTGAAAATTTTGGTATTTTAGTCTCTAAGGCCAAAACCGTAAAAAATTCAGCAGACTTAGTTCAGGCCTTGTATCAACTTACTAGGCAACGTAAAGTTCCCCCTAATTATTTTACACCATTCTATTTTTAGGTATTCGCCAATATTCTTCCAAACCCACTCCACCTTTTCACTTTATTCCTCCATTTCATAAACAGCAAGAATTTCACTAAAAAGTTCTATGGGATCTATTTCATAAGCATAGGATAATGTAATAAGCATATTAATACTTGGTAAATTCTTTCCAAGTTCTAAATTAGTCAAATGTCGAATTGATATCCAGTCTTTTCCGCCAAATAATTCTTTACTTCTACTATATATAAATTTTTCTCTTGAGGAATAATTTTTCCCTAATAATTTTCTTTTTTCTAATAGTAATTGACCAATTTTTACTAATCTAAGATCATCTTGTTTTCTTTCTACCATTATTCATCTCCATAAATTAGGCACCATGGATCATTGTTTTATTTTTATATATAATATACAATAATGTTGCAATTAATTCAAGAATTTTAGCCATTAAATTGAAGGGAGTCCTAATTAATGAAAGAAATTATCAATTTTAGAGTAAATATGATTAGAACATTACCTTCTCCTTATCAAAAGAGAGGAGAAACTGGCCAATTTGAAACAATTTATTACTTGTTAGTAAATATGAAAGACCTTCCTAACAATATTCCATTGGATGTAAATCCAAGAAAACCTAAAATGACTACTCATGTTGCCAAAAATTTACTCAATGCGGTAGTCGAACCAGAAACAGACTTTTATATCAATAATCGAGGTATTGTTATTGCTGCAAAGTCACTTGTATTTAATAGTCAAAAATCAGAAGTCACTATTGATCTGGGAGACCAGGAACTTGATGACGATAAATATTCTTATGGCATTTTAGATGGAGGACATACATACACAGCAATCATGAAAAAAAGAAAAGCTATCCCCCCCGATATTGAAAAATATGTCAGATTAGAAGTTATTACTAATGTGCAAAATATTACAAGACTTTCTGATGCAAGAAATACATCTGTACAAGTCTCTGATATTGCATTATTCAATCTTGATGATAACTTTGTAGATGTAAAATCTGCAATTTCAAATGAACTTTATTCCAATAATATTGCCTATAAGGACAATGAAAATAAAGATATCAATGTTTCTGAATTATTACGATTAATGTACGCTTTTGATATTGAAAAATATCCAGATGATTCAACAGCCCCCGTTCAAAGTTATTCTGGCAAAGCACAGGTATTTAAACGTTATAAAGAAGCATTCGAAACCCCCTTCTATAAATCACTTACAAAACAGCTTCCAGTCTTGACAAACTTATACGACTTAATTGAATATGAGCTACCTTCATTTTATAAGGCATACAAAGAAAAAGCAGGCATTAAAAATTCAAGGTTTGGCAGTGTAAAAGGAGTAGAATCCCTGCAAAACGGCAAGACTATAAAAACATCTTTTTTGCACTATGATCAAACTTATAATATCTCAGCAGGATTCATCTATCCGATTTTTGGTGCTTTTCGCTGTCTTCTTCGATTCGATAAAGATAAAGGAACTGTAAATTGGATTTTTAACCCTATCCAAATGTGGAAAAATGTTGGAGAAAGCCTTGCTCAAAATACATTTGAAACTCAATCGAACCCTCAACTTGCAGGCAAAGACAAACAGCTATGGTTATCGAACTATAGAATAGTAGAAACTCAATCTTTAAGAATGTTATTACAAAAGAATAAGACTACACAAACACCTTAACAAAATATAAACACATCATAATTGGGCTAAACTATTCATTCAATCAATGTGCCATATATAATCAGCTTCTCTCACAAAGAATTTCTCAGACCGCCTTGGGTAGCCAGCTCCCTTTCATTGAGCTCCTAGTCTTCTATAGCTTATTTTCTAGAATCTAACCCAGCCATACAGCAAAAGAGCCCGCACATGATAAATGTAACGGGCTCTAAAAATTTATAAACCTCTCCGGCTCTTCGAGCCACCTCTCCTATGAGGAGAGGCATTTATAAGACGTCGACCAGGAGTTTTAGGATCAAATTGGCTTCGTGGCCGGCGCAGATGGCGACTCTGGGGGCCATGAGGCCGCGGCCGGGTTTGGCGTTCCTTGTCTGGTCGCCGCAGATGTAGAAGTGGCTGGTGATTTTTTTTGTTTCAATGGCGTTACTGTCGCCGTAGCCGGCCATACCCGAGGCGGAGACGATGTATTTATCGGGACATTGTTCCAGGATGGTGTGGACGAGCATGGTCTTGGCATCGGGATTGTCGAAGGCTTCGCAGATGACCTGGTCGTCTTTCAGGATGGTCGGCACGTTGTCTTCGGTGAGGCGGACGAAGTCCGTGCGGACGTCGATGAAGGGATTGATGTCGGCAATCTGCCGGGCCAGGGCGTCGGTCTTGCGCTGGCCCAGGTCGCGGACCATGTAGGACTGGCGGTTGAGGTTGCTGGCATCGACGGTATCGAAGTCGATGAGGTGCAGATGGCCGACACCGGTCCGGGCCAGGTAGACGGCGGCATTGGAACCCAGGCCGCCGAGGCCGCAGATGGCGACGCGGCCGGCGCTGACTTTCTGGTGGACTTTCGGCGTATGGCGGGAACACATCATGCCTTCCAGGGCTTCTTTCGGCGGCAGGCGGTCTTTGGGGATGAAATAGATTTCATCGCCCTCTTTCAGGGCTAAGTTCTCTGTCGTGGCAAAGCCGTTGACGATAGTGATTTCCTGACCGCTGCCATAGGCGGCTTTCAGGTCTTCCAGGTGGTCACAGGGACAATTCATTTTCTTTCCATTCAATACTAACTGCATGGTATACACCCCTCGTAACAAAATAAAAACGCACGACGTCTGACACCTTAGGTGGTGTCCCCGTCGTGCGTCTTGTTCTTATATCCTTAGTGTAGCCGTTTTCACAGCCCCTGTCAATCTTTCTTTTCGGCCTGGGCCCCTTCCTTCAAGCGTTTGAGCTGGCGCTGTTCTTCCGGTGGAAGGGATACGCCGCAGCAGCCGCCGCTGGAATTGCTGGCATAGCCTTTAAAGACTTCAGAGACGATATTCTTAACTTTTTTCACCGATTCAACAACCATGAGAAGCCCTCCTTTTTTGAAATTCAAGGCCGTCGAACAAAATCGCCAGCCTGGCAGACCGCAAAGCATTCCATTTATACGGTAACGGATAGCACCACACGTCTGTGGCGGGCGCCCCACGTGGTCGCCCCTACAGTTATTATAGCAGGAAAGGCTTCCATTGTAAATAATATCAACGGATAATTTTTATTAATTATTTGTCATCAGCGGCCGTCGGGCCATACCAGGGTGATCTGGCCGCTGGTTCTTGTCGCTTTGAGGTCGATGACGCGCTGGTTCGAGGAACCGCGGAAGTAGAGGCCCGGGTCTTTCAGGTCGTCGACGAAGGGGCCGTCGACGAGGACGTCACAGACGTCCAAGAGGGCTTTTTTCTGCGGGTCCTGGATGATTTCGTCATAGGTGAAGCCCGAGTAGACCCAGACCGATTTATCGGGCATGGCTTGTTTGACGTTTTGGACGATCTGCGTCAGGCCGTCGGTGTTTTCCATGGGTTCCCCGCCCAGGAGGGTCAGGCCGCTGTTGGTCGGGGCGCTGAGCCAGGACAGGAGCTGTTCCATTTCCTTGTCCGTCCATTCCTGTCCGGCCCTGGGGTCCTGGTATTCCGGGTTGAAACAGTTGAAGCAGTGGCGTGAGCAGCCGGTGACGAAAATCGTCGAGCGGATGCCCGGTCCATTGGCAATGTCATATTGCCGCATCTGTGCATAATGCAAGTCAAGTCACCTCTTAGATATGGAGGACGCGGTTCTTGATTTCCTGCGTCCGCCCTTCGTTCCAGAAATTTTCACCCAAATAGCCGCAGGTCCGGCGGATGACGGTCAATTTGTTGCGGTCTTTGTTGTGGCAGCGCGGGCATTCCCATTCGTTGTCGTCGTTGAGGATGATTTCGCCGTCAAAGCCGCATTCATGGCAGTAGTCCAGTTTGGTATTGAATTCGCCGTACGTGATGTGGTCGTAGATGTACTGGACCATGGTCAGGACGGCCGGGATATTATGAGTCATGTTGGGGATTTCGGCATAGCTGATGCAGCCGCCTGTCGATTTGTCTTCAAAGTCGGCTTCAAAGGAGAACTTGTCGAAGACGTTGATCGGTTCGCGGACGTCGACGTGATAGCTGTTGGTATAGTAGCCTTTGTCGGTGACGTCGGGGATGGAGCCGAAGCGGGCCTTGTCGATCTTGCAGAAGAGGTTGGTCAGGTTTTCTGCCGGCGTGCCGTAGAGGGCGAAGCCGATGTTCGTTTCCTTCCGCCACTTCTTAATGTGGGCGTTGAGGTCGTCCATGATGCGCATGGCGAATTTCCGGCCTTCCGGCGCCGTGTGCGAGCAGTGCTTGGTCAGTACCGTCGCTTCGTAGATGCCGATGTAGCCCAGGGACAAGGTCGCATAGCCGCCGTAGATGAATTTTTCAATGGTTTCACCGGGCTTCAGGCGGGCAATGGCGCCGTACTGCCAGTGGATAGGCGATACGTCGGACGTGATGCGCTTGAGGAGGTCGACGCGCAGGAGCAGGGCTTTTTTGCAGAGTTCCAGGCGCTTGTCGAGGATCTGGAAGAATTTTTCTTCGTCGCCGTCGGCGAGGATGCCGATCTGCGGCAGGTTGATGGAGACGACGCCCATGTTGAAGCGGCCGTCGAACTGGTAGTTGCCCTTTTCATCTTTCCAGGGGCTGAGGAAGGAGCGGCAGCCCATGGGGCTGAAGACGTTGCCTTCATAGGATTCGCGCATCTTCTTGGCCGAAATATAGTCGGGATACATGCGTTTCGCCGTACATTCAGCGGCCAGCTTGGTCAAATAGAAGTACGGGCTGCCTTCGCGGACGTTGTGTTCGTCCAGGACGTAAATGAGTTTCGGGAAGGCCGGCGTGACGTAGACGTTGGCTTCGTTCTTGATGCCCTGGATGCGCTGGCGCAGCAATTCTTCGTCGATGAGGGCCGCTTCCCTGGCGTATTCGTAGTCCGGCTGGAAATACATGAAGAGCGTGACGAACGGCGCCTGGCCGTTGGTCGTCATGAGTGTGTTGATCTGGTACTGGATGGTCTGGATGCCGTCCTTGATTTCCTTCTTCGTCCGCTTCCAGGCGATTTCTTCAGCCTTTTCCATATCCGGTTCGATGCCGTAGACTTCACGCTGTTCTTCGACGACGGCTTTCATGTACTTCTTGAAGGACTTGCGGACGTACGGTGCCAGGATGCGGTCGATGCCGTTGATGGACTGGCCGCCGTACTGGCCGCTGGCGACCTGGGCGATGATCTGCGTCGTCACCGTGCAGGCGACCTGGAAGGATTTCGGCGTATCGATTTTCTTGCCGTTGATGACCGTGCCGTTGGCCAGCATGTCTTCCAGGTTGATGAGACAGCAGTTGAACATGGGCTGAATGATGTAGTCCATGTCGTGGAAATGGATGGCGCCGCTGTCGTGGGCCTGGACGATGTCGGCCGGGATCAGTTTGCGGCGGGCAATGTCCTTGGACACTTCGCCGGCGATGAGGTCGCGCTGCGTCGATACGACGTGGCCGTTCTTATTGGAGTTTTCGTCGAGGACTTCCAGGTTGGTGTTGTTCAGCAGGCCAAAGACATCGTCGTCGGTCGTATTGGTCTGGCGCTTGAAGGCCTGGATGGTCTTGTAGTTTTCGTAAGCCCTGGCCGTGGCCGGATTGTTGTATTTCAACAAACGGTAGTAGACCTGGTCTTCGATGGCGTAAATGGTCAGGTCCTTCTGGATGGAAGCAGCATACGCTTCGATTTCACCGGCAATCTTGGCAGCCTGCCCTTCTTCGTAAATACCGCTGCTGCTGTTCATGGCCTTTTCAATCGCTACGGTGATCTTATCTCGATTGAAGGGCACTCGTTCTCCATTGCGCTTGATTACTTCTAACATATGTCTACCTCCACAGTATATAGTATACAAATTGTACATTTTCCCATACCTGCTACAAGATATATGGTACAGGGTCCGTTTTTCACATGCCCTATGATACTATATATAGTAGCGAATGTCAACGTGTACATACTCCATCATGTTGTGGACAAGTTAAGGTTAGTTTTTATCAAAATGGCTGGCAGGCCTTGAAAGGACAACACAAGAGCTGCGCTTCTATAGACGCAGCCTTTGTGTATAACTAGCAAAAATTTTCTTTTAATCCAGATTCAGGAGGTCGCGCACGACGGCACCGGCCAGGATCATGCCCGCCGTCGACGGGACAAAGGAAATGCTGCCCGGACTGGGGCGCACTTCATCGCTGTCCGAGAAGGGTTTATGCGGGACTTCCGTCGAATAGGCCACCTTGATGCGGCGGATACGGCGCTTCTTCAGTTCCCGGCGCATGATCTTGGCCAGGGGATCGACGCTGGTCTTTTCGATGTAATCGAGCTGGAAATATTCCGGATGGAGCTTATTCCCGGCCCCCATGGAGGACACGACGGGGATGCCGCTGTGATAGGCTTCGTCGATGATGGCGATCTTGGCGCTCATCGTATCGACGGCATCGACGACGTAATCGGCCCCGGAATTAGCGATGAAGCCCTGATGGCTTTCAGGCAGATAGAACGTCGCATGGGTCTCGACGTCGATGTCGGGATTGATGGACAAGAGGCGTTCCTTCATGACTTCAACTTTCGGCCGGCCAATGGTCTGGACCGTCGCCCCGAGCTGGCGGTTGACATTAGACGGGTCGAAGACGTCGGCATCGACCAGGATGAGATGGCCCACACCGGCCCGGCCCAGGGCTTCGACGACAGCCGAGCCGACGCCGCCGACGCCGAAGATGAGGACCTTTTTCGTATCTAATTCGTCCACCTTATCCTGGCCGATGAGGCGGGCTGTCCGCTGGGTATATTCTTTCTTCATGGCCTAGCGCTCCGGAATGATTTCCAGCCAGTAGCCGTCGGGGTCGACGATGAAATAAATGCCCATGGCCGGGTTCTGATAGACGACGCAGCCCATGTCTTTGTGCTTGGCCAGGGCCGCATCCATATCCTTGACAGCAAAGGCCGTGTGGAATTCGTTTTCGCCGAGGTTATACGGTTCCTTGCGGTCTTTGAGACAGGTCAGTTCCAGCTGGAAGTCGGACACGCCGTCGCCGAGATAGACGATGGTGAAATCCGGGTTCTCGATGCGGCTGACTTCGGTCAGGCCCAGGGCTTCTTTGTAGAAGTCCATGCTGCGCTGGAGATTCAAAACGTTGAAATTGGTGTGCTTAAAGGTGAATTGCATAGTACTACCCCCTTTTTATTTATTGGTTCTCTTCCTGCCAGCCCTTGGATACGTCGACCCATTCCCTGGCATGGGAATAGGTTTCCAGTTCGGGCAGTGTCAGTTCGATGGCACTGTTGGCGGTGCCGCAGGCCGGAAAGACGGTCTGGAAGCGCTTGAGTGATTCGTCCAGGAAGACGTCGACGCCTTCGTTAATGGCGAAGGGACAGACGCCGCCGACGGGATGGCCGATGAGCCGTTCCACGTCGGCAGCTTTGATCATGGTCGCCTTCTTGTGGAACCGTTCTTTGAACTTATGATTGTCCACGCGGGCATCACCGGCAAAAAGGACCAGGATCGGATGATCGCCGATGAGGAAAGACATGGACTTGGCAATGCGCCGGCCTTCCGTATGAAGGGCGGCCGCCGCTTCTTCGACAGTCGCACTGGACTGGTCGAGTTCCATGACCCGGTCTTCCATCCCCCACCGGGCAAAATAGTCGCGTACTTTTTGAATAGACACGTTGCTCCCCCTCTCAATTCGTTATAATCGTATTATATACTAATCACGGCGCTCAGGCAAACTCAAAGGACGACGTACTGCCCCGGTCGGTCTTGTGGACGGCCAGGCGGGCGTCGATGCGTTCCTTCAGTTCCGGTACGTGGGAGATGATGCCGACCAGGCGGCCGCCGCTGCGCAGGGACGCCAGGGTCTTCAGGGCATAATCCAGGGTTTCCCCGTCGAGGGTGCCGAAGCCTTCGTCGATGAACATCGTATCCAGGTGGATGCCGCCGGAATACGCCTGGACGACGTCGGCCAGGCCCAGGGCCAGGGAGAGGGACGCCAGGAAGGTTTCGCCGCCGGACAGGGTGTTGGCCGGCCGGGCATAGCCCGTGTAATTGTCGTAGACTTCGATGTCCAGGCCGATTTGTTTGACCCGCTTGTCGTCCCACGAACGGGAGCGCTGCAGGCTGTAGCGCTGGCGGCTCATGCCCTGCAGGCGGCCGTTGGCGGCGGCCAGGACTTCGTCGAGGAGGGCACCGAGGACGTAGCGTTCAAAATTGATGCCCGTCTGCTTACCGGCGATGAGTTCATAGACGGCACCGACGGTCTTATACTCTTCCGTCAGGTCCCGGCCTTCCTGCTGCAGGGCGGCCAGGGCGGCTTTGCTCTGCTGCCAGCGCTGATACTGCGCGGTCAGGCTTCCCTTTTCTTCGACTAAGGCCTGGCTGGCTTTTTCGGCTTCGTCCAAGGCCGTACGGGCTGCTGCCACGTCGGGCCGGGGCTGGCTGCCGATAGCCTTTTCTTCCTGGGCCAACTGGCCCTGTACTTGCTGGACCTGAGTGTCGTACTGGCGGACGGCCGCTTCCAGTTCCGGGATCTGGCCGACTGCAGCCTGCATGGCCCGGCAGGCCTTGACGCTCTCGAAACCGGCTGCCACGACGCGGTCCCGCAGGGCCTGGACACCCTGGCTGAAGCGGTCCCGCAGCACTTCGACCTGGTGCTGCCAGTTCTGCGCTTCCTGCTGCTGCTTGGCAGCCTGGCGTTCGCCGGCGACGACGGCGTCGCGGTACTGCTGCAAGTCCTTTTCGTAGGCTGTAATGGCCTTGCCCAAGGCATCCAGGCGCTGCTGCAGGGCCTTCAAGTCACGATAGGCTTCGGGCAGGTCCGCTTCCAGGCGGGCCTTCGTTTCGGCCGCCTTGGCCGCAAGGGTCCGCGCCTGTTCGGCTGCCGTCCGGGCCGCTTCTTCGTCCTTTTCCCAGCGGCTCAGCCGGGCCTGGCCGGCGGCGACGGCCTTTTTGAGGGCTTCACCGGCCTGTAACTGCTGCTGCAGGTCTTCCATGGCTTTCCGGGCCTGTTCGGCCTTGTCCTGCCAGTCGGCCAGGGTCCCGTCCTGGGGGTACTGGCGGCGCAGGGCGTCGTACTGCTCTTTCAAAGCCTGATGGCGGGTCTCATCGGCTTTGGCCGTCACTTCCCACTGCTGGCGCTTGGCTTCGCTGGCGTCGGCCCGTTTCTGGTGCTGTTCGACGTCGCGCCGTTCCGGCAGGGAATCCGGGCGCACGGCCGGCATGGGATGGGCCGCCGAGCCGCAGACCGGGCAGGGTTTCCCTTCTTCCAGTTCCGACGCCAGGACGGCGGCCTGGGCCTGGAGGAACAGGGCCCGGACACTTTCATAGGCCACGCGTTCGTCCCTTGCCTTGGCGGCGGCTTTTTCCAGGAAGTTCTGACTGTGCTGCCATTGTTTCCCGGCCTCTTTCAGCTGCTCTTCCAGGGAAGCGGCCTGGCCTTCGCGCTGAAGCCGGTCGCTCAGGGCCTGCCAGCGGGCTTTGGCCTGTTCCGCCGCTACGGCCTGTTCGGCCAGGCCGGCGACGGCTTCCCGGGCCTTGTCGAGGGCCTGTTTTTCTGCTTCCTTTTTCTGCCGCACCTGGTTCCAGCGCCGTTCGGCTTCGCCTGCCGCCTTGCGGCACCGTTCTTCTTCCAGGCAGCAGTCCCGGTAGGAGCCGGCTTTTTCCTGCAGGCCTGTCAGCTGGACCCGTTCTTCGCAGGCTGCCTTATAACCGCTCTCACGGGCCGAAAGGACCGCCAGCTGCCGCTGGGCTTCGGCCAGGTCCTTCTCAGCCTTCTCGGCCAGCTTACGGGCTTTTTCAGCCGCCTTAAGGGCCTCTTTACCCTCTTTTTCCAGGTCATCGAGATGACGGCACGGTTCGGCCAGGATTTCCGCCTGGCGCAGGATGGCGATGGTGTCCCGCTTTTCCTGGAACTGGCCGGCCTGGTCCTGGAGCTGCGCCGCTTCCCGGCGCTTCTGGTCCCGCAGGAGCCAGTGATTTTCCAAGGTCTGGGCGGCCTGGAAGGCGGCCTGACAGGTCTTGCGCCGGCCTTCGGCCTCGCGCCACTGTGCATCGACGGCGGCGCTTTTATCCTGCCAGGCCTTCTCTTTATCCGGCAGCTCTTCTTCGCTGGCGATGCCCAGGTCGGCCAGGCACTGTTCCCGCCGCTGGCGTACCTGCTCATACTGGCTGGCCAGGGCGTCGTAGCGGGCTTTGGCCAGTTCCTGGAGCCGCGCGTAGCGCTGGGTATGGAAGAGGGTCTGCATGATCTGCTGGCGTTCACTGGAACCGGCCAGGAGGAGCTTGCGGAAGTCGCCCTGCGGCAGGAGGACGACCTGGCGGAACTGGTCGGCCTGGAAGCCCAGCAGCCTTTCGACGGCCGCCGTCACGTTCTTGGCGGCTACGAGCTGTTCCTGGCCGCCGTCTTCGTCCGTTTCATATAAGGACGCGTGGGCCGCGGCTTTCTTCAGGCCTGTGCCGCGCTTCTTGGCGATTTCCTGTTCCGGGCTGCGGTCGATGCGGTAGTATTTCCGGCCGATGGCAAAGCGGAAGGACACGGCCGTCGCTTCCTGAGGCGGCGCGTATTCGCTGCGCATGTGGGCGCCAGTGCGGCTGTCGCCGCTGGTACTGCCGTAGAGGGCATAGCACATGGCATCGAGGATTGTCGTCTTGCCGGAACCCGTCGGCCCATAGATGAGGAAGAGTTTATGGTCGCCCAGTTCGCGGAAGTCGACGATTTCCTGACCGGCATAGGGGCCAAAGGCCGTCATTTCTAAGTAAATCGGAATCATAACAGGCTGCCTCCCTTTTCTAATTCATCCCACAAGGTGCGGACGCAGTCCTGCTCGGCTTCGGTCAGGGGCTGGTCGGGCCGCATGGCCTGGGCGAAGCTGGTGAACAGTTCCTGTTCCGTCACCTGCTGTACGTCGAAATCGCGCTGTCCTGCGGCCCGGGTATTGCGGTTGGGCATTTCCATCGCCATGGCATTGGGGTATTTGCGCCGCAGGCGGGCCATGCCGTCGAGGATGGGCTGGCTGTCGTCGAGGCGGGCCAGGATGAAGTCGTCCGGCCTGTCGTCATCGGCCGCCATGATGGCCTCGAAGGTTCCGCTGACGATGCGCACGTCGTGGCGCGGCACGAAATCCCGGAAGGCCAGGTCCACTTTCCCGTCGGGCCCGATGTCGGCGATGACGGCGCCTTTATGCTGGCGCGCTTCGCCGAACGAGTATTTGAGCAGGCTGCCGGCATAGCGGATGGTATCGCTCGTGACTTTCTGCGGCCCGTGGAGATGGCCCAGGGCCGTATAGCTGAACGGCGCAAAGAGGCCGCTCGTCACCTGGTCCGTCCCGCCGATGGACAAGGGCCGTTCCGAATCACTGGCTACGCCGCCGGCGACGAAGGCATGGGCGACGCAGACCGTGCGCACGCCGTCCGTGACCTGGCTGCCCTGCCAGCCGAGGAGGGCCTCCATGGCCTGCTGATGGCTACGGACCTCGTCCTGGCCGAGGCACTGGCGGACGACGGCCGGTTCGGCATAGGGAACGGTCAGGAAGGCGACCGAGCCGGCCTCATCTTCCAGGATGACCGGGCCCGTGAGGCGCTCCAGTTCACCGGCCATATAGAGGCCCTGCGGCGCCAGGAGGCGGCTGGCAAAGGACAGGCGGGCCGGGCTGTCGTGGTTGCCGCTGATGACCAGGAAGGGAACGTGCAGGTCCGCCGTGATCCGCGTGGCCACGTCGTCGAAGAGTTCCACCGCTTCGGCCGGCGGCAGGCTGCGGTCATAGACGTCGCCAGCCAGGACAACGGCGTCGATGCCCTCGTCCCGTATCATGGGCAGGAGCTGCTGCTCCAGGACGTAGGCCTGGTCTTCGGTCAGATAGTTCCCATAGAATAATTTTCCTAAATGCCAGTCGGCTGTATGTAAGATACGCATAGAATACCTCCTTACCAAGCTACTGCTGCAGCGACCGCAGCAGGGCGATTTCCCGGGCATAGCCTGCCATATCGTTGGGTGTTTCCAGATAAAAGGGCAGGTCCCGCAGGGCCGGATGATTGACGATGGCCCGGAAGGCTTCGAGGCCGATGTGGCCCTGGCCGATTTTTTCATGCCTGTCCTTGTGGCTGGCCAGCTC
The DNA here is from genome assembly GCF_047831605.1 of Megasphaera sp. Classification (NCBI taxonomy): domain Bacteria; kingdom Bacillati; phylum Bacillota; class Negativicutes; order Veillonellales; family Veillonellaceae; genus Megasphaera; species Megasphaera sp. The sequence goes on from NZ_CP181255.1 coordinate 677,205, forward strand.
GTTCTTGCTATCGTTCACGTGGACGGCTTTCAACCGGTCCAGGCCGATGACCTTATCAAAAGTCGTCAATACGTCGTCCAGATGGTGGACGATATCGTAGCCGCCGTCAAAGACGTGGCACGTATCGAGGCAGACGCCGATTTTATCGTTCATGGCCGCTTTGTCGATGATGGCCGCCAGTTCTTCAAAGGTCCGGCCCACTTCCGTCCCCTTGCCGGCCATGGTTTCCAGGAGGACCGTCGTCTTCTGGCCGGGGAACATACAGGTGTTGAGCATGTCGGCAATGAGGGCGATACCCGTTTCAGCGCCCTGGCCGACGTGGCTGCCGGGATGGAAATTGTAGCGGCAGTTGTCGACGTATTCCAGGCGGCGCAGGTCGTCGGCCATGGCCTGGCGGGCGAAATCCCGCGTCTTGGCCGTCTTCGAGCAGCCGTTCAGGGTATACGGCGCATGGGCCAGGATGGGCGCGAAGTGATGGGCTGCCATGAGCTGGTTCAGGGCCTGTATATCGTCGACGTCCAGTTTGCGGACGCCGCTGCCGCGGGGATTGCGGGAGAAGAACTGGAACGTATCTGCCCCTATAGATAAAGCTTCGTCACCCATGTGCAAAAATCCTTGTGAAACCGATAAATGACATCCAATATGTAACATATTTTTTCTTCCTCCTGGCGACGGATAACAAAAAAAGGCTGCCGCACAAAGCCCGTCCGGCCTCATGCAGCAGCCCCCTGTCCCTAGACTCTATTCAAAATCAAAATCAAATCAAAATCAAAGACTTACGATTTTTCCCGGCAATCCGGGCAAATACCAACGAACGAAATACTGACGCCATTGACGACGAAGCCGCTCTGTTCGGCAGCGGCCTTACGCAGCCCCTCCTGGTCCATGTCGATATCGATGACGCGGTTGCACTTTTCACAACGGATATGGGCATGAGGCGTCGTATTATAATCATAACGATGGGCATCTTCGGCACATTGCAATACCTGGACTACGCCGATCTTGGCAAAGATTTCCATGGTCTTATAGACCGTGGCCAGACTCATGGACGGATAATTGGGCTGCAATATCTCATAAATCGCCTCGGCATTGGGATGCGTCGGATTGTGGTTAATGGCTTCGTACACAGCCAGGCGCTGCGGTGTGACTTTATAGCCGTTTTTTCGCAAAACTTCAGCAATTTCCATTTTTATCCCCCTTTCTTGGAAAACTGTGGTATAATAAGATATTCTAGCTTTATTCTAGCTTTGAATCATATAGAATACTGGAGAGTATCCTGTATTATATTGTAACGGTTATCAAGAAAAATTTCAATGCTTTATGGGAAATTTTTCTTACATAATAAGTAATATTAATTATTCAGTTAGGAAGGAAGGTAATCATGACAGAGGAAACGATGATCGCTGAAATCGCCAGGACCCTGGGTATACAGCCATCCCAAGTCCAATCTGCCCTTTCCCTCTTTGCACAGGGCAATACCATCCCTTTTATCGCCCGCTACCGGAAAGAAGCGACGGGGAGCCTCGATGAAGTCCAACTCCGCTGCATCCAGGAGCAATATGACTATGAACAGGCCCTGGCCAGCCGCAAGAAAACGGTCCGCCAGTCCATCATCGACCAGGGCTGCTGGAACAACGAACTGGCCGAGGAACTGGAAGCGGCCCGACAGCTCCAGGACGTAGAAGACCTATATTTGCCGTATAAGCCGAAAAAACGGACGAAAGCCTCCATGGCCCGCGAAGCCGGCCTGGAACCCCTGGCCGACCTGTTCCTGTCGCAAAAAGCCAACGGCCCGGCGCCGGAAAAAGCCGCTCAGGCCTACCTCACCGACGAGGTGCCTTCCGTCGAAGACGCCATCCAGGGCGCTGCCAATATCCTGGCCGAACGCTTTTCCGAACGGGCCGATTTCCGCCGCATCCTGCGCCGCGACCTGTGGCACCAGGCCCGCCTGACCTGCAGCCTGCAAGTCGAAGAGAGCGAAGCCGGCCCCATGCTGACCTACGCCGATTTCAGCGAACGCATCGCCCGCATCCCGAGCTACCGCATCCTGGCCATCAACCGCGGCGAAAACGAAAAGAAACTGAAAGTCACCTTGAAGGAGCCGGCAGACCGCCACATCGCCATGCTCTGCCAGCTGGTCATCACCAGGCCGTCGCCGTATGATCAGATCCTGCGCGACGCCGCCGCCGACAGTTACAAGCGCCTCATTTCGCCGCAGATGGAACGGGAAATCCGCAACGAACTGACGGCGCAGGCCGAAAAGCAGGCCATCGACGTCTTTGCCGAAAACCTGCGCCACCTCTTGTTGCAGCCGCCCTTTGCCGGCCAGATCATCCTGGGCCTGGACCCGGGCTTCCGGACGGGCTGCAAGGCCGCCGTCATCAGCGCGACGGGACAGGTCCTCGACTACGGCACGTACTACCTGACCCACTCGGAACAGCAGAAACACCAGAGCGCCGTCAGCCTGGCCAACATGATACGCCGCCACGGCGTCACCCTCATTTCCATCGGCAACGGGACGGCCTCGTATGAAACGGAACAATTCGTATCCCATCTCATCGAAGCCTATCACCTGAAATGCCGCTACGTCATCGCCAACGAAGCCGGCGCGTCCGTCTATTCCGCATCGGACCTGGCCCGGGAGGAACTGCCGGACCTGGACGTCACCATCCGCGGCGCCGTTTCCATCGCCCGCCGCATCCAGGACCCTCTGGCCGAATTGGTCAAGATCGACCCGCGGGCCATCGGCGTCGGCCAGTATCAGCACGATGTCAACCAGAAAGCCCTGTCGGCCGCCCTGGACCAGGTCGTCACGTCTGTCGTCAACTACGTCGGCGTCGACCTCAACACGGCATCGCCGGCCCTCTTGCAGCACATCGCCGGCCTGACGGCGGCGACGGCAGGCAATATCGTCGCCTACCGCAACGAGAACGGCCCCTTCCAGAACCGGCAGGACCTGCTCAACGTCCCCCGCCTGGGCCCGGCGACGTTCACCCAGTGCGCCGGTTTCCTGCGCATCAAGGACGGGACGGAGCCCCTGGACAACACGTCGGTCCATCCCGAATCATACGGCCTGGCCGAAAAGATAGCCGGCCACTACGGCCTGAGCCATGACGAGCTCAAGGACCCGGAAAAATTAGCCATCCTGCGCGATAAGATCCAGATGAACGCCGCTCCCAAACTGGCCACCTCTCTCGGCGCCGGTGAGCCGACGATCAAAGACATCCTGGAAGAACTGCGCAAGCCCGGCCGCGACGTCCGCAGCGACTTCCCGAAACCGCTGACGCGCCGCCACGTCCTGTCCCTGTCAGACCTGCAGATTGGCTCCGTCGTCCGCGGCACGGTCCAGAACGTCGTCGACTTCGGCGCCTTCGTCGACTTTGGCCTCAAGACGCCGGGACTGGTCCACCGCTCCCAGCTGAGCCGGCATCCCTTCCGCCATCCGACGGACGTCGTCCACGCCGGCGACATCGTCGAAGCCGAAATCATCAGCGTCGACGCCGCCCGCGGCCGCATCGGCCTGTCCATGAAAAAAGTGAAGAAATGAGTGTGAAAAAGGAGCTGTCGCATTGCGACAGCTCCTTTTTAGGGGTTAGCAGATGGCTTTAAATTTAAAGCTTTTCTGTAGGGGCGACCACGCGGGGCGCCCGCCCCGGGATATGGGTGATTCACCATTCAGCCGTAGGGGCCACGAACATTACAAACTATTCCATTCGTCGTTGAGTTTATCGTAGCGGTTCGATGCGGCCTGGCCCCGCTGGAAGCCTGGGCGGTAGTCCTGTCCGCGCTGGCTGGCGCTGACGCCGTCGTAGAGGCCGCGGACGCGGTCCTGTTCGGCCTGGAAGAGGGCATCGAGCTTATATTTCATGGCCGTATTGTCGATGGACGTATCGTTGTCCAGCTGGCTGCGGGTCTTGGAAATCTGGACGTAGAGCGTATTGGCCCGGCTGGTGAATTCGCGATTGCCCTTGAAGTCCGTGTGGTCATTCAAGTAGGCGTTGATGTCGCCGGCCAATTTGCCGATATCGTCGTTGAACAAGTCCTTGCTGCTGGCATAGGACGCCAGGATCTGCTTATCCGGATTGGCCTTGGCTTCAGGCTGCGGCTTTTCATCGGGCTTGGTCTGGACGCTGACGTATTTTTCCAGGTAGCTGACCAGGTCGTCGCCATCGACGGCAGCTGTGAAATCGGCACCGGGGACCTTGATGGTCCGCGCCGTCTTCTTGGCCTTCTGGACTTCGTCGCGCAGGTCATCCAATTTTTCGCTGATAGCGTCGTCTGACGGATTTTCAGCAATCGTCATGGCCGTGTCATACATGGCCATCTGGTCGCGCATGACTTCGCGGATAGCCTTGTCATCGGCGGCATACTGGTCGGGGATGGTCTTGGGCTGATAATTCTTGGCCATCTTTTCGACGTTCTTGCGGCTCTTGCCCAAATCCTTGACCAGGGAATCGACATCGTCGCCTTTGCTCTTCTGGCTCAGGCGCTTGGCCGTACTGGTGGCGGATTCATTTTCCGACGCCAGCTGCTGCGACAGGGAAACGGCATCCTTCACATAGTCCCCGCTGCTGCGGCTGCCATAGAAGTGAAAGGCCACGGCAGCGGCCAGAGCCAGGACGAGGACGACGATACCGGCGATGATGGCCTTCTGATAGCGCACGTAAAAAGGCTTTTCCTGAAAAGGCGGCGGCGTCGGCCGGCCCGTCATGACCGGTCGTTCCATCGGCTGCGGCGGCCGCTGCGGCTCTTCGTCCCGGACCGGTTCCCGGTGCTTATGGACAAAGGTTTCCGTTCCCGTCGCTTCGTCGATGACCGGTTCGTCATCATCCATTTTCGGCAGTTCGGCACCGCAGAATGGGCAGAATTTCCCATCGACGCTCACCCATTTGCCACATTCCGGACAAATGCGTTTCTTCGGCTCCCCTTCCGGCAGCTGTTCAGCGCCGCAGGCCTGACAAAAGCGGTCGTCATCCTGCAAGGGCGCCCCGCATTGTTGGCATTTCTTCATAAAATACACATCCTTTACTTAGCGTAAGTACATGCTTCTAGTATAAGCCATTTCCCTCAGTCTTGCAAAAAATCGGCCATGCGCCGGTAGGTGTCGCAGATTTCGTCGTAGCATATTTTTTCAAAGTTGAGGTACGAATGGACCATGTTGCCGTAATTATACGTTTCCGCCCGCACGCCCTTTTCAGCCAGGCGACGCACGTAATCGCGGCCTTCGTCGCGGAAGGGGCAGAACTGCGTCGTCAAGACCAGCGTCGCCGGCATATCTGCCGACAATTCGCCAAAGAGGGGTGAGGCATCCCGGCGGTCGTCACCGGGACGGAAACACTGGTTGAAATACCAGGTCATCTTGGCCGGCGTAAAGCCCGTCTGGGTATTGCAGTTCTCCTGGACCGACGGGAAGGAGTGGGTCATATCCAGGCAGGGATAGACCAGGATCTGATGAGTCAGCGGAAGGGATGCATCATGCTGCAGGGCCTGGCTCGTATAAGCTGCCATGCAGCCGCCGGCGCTGTCACCGCACAAGGTCAGGTCCGCCTGGTAGGGGATCTGCAAGGCATCGAGCGCAGGCAGGGCCTTCCGGGCTACGGCCAGGGCATCTTCATAGGCCGCAGGATAAGGATTTTCCGGAGCCAGGCGATATTCCGGAGAAATGACGATATGCTGCGTTGCCTGGGCAATGCGGCGGCAGACCGGGTCATAGACGGCGACCGTGTCGATGGCAAAACCGCCGCCATGATAGTAGATCAGGACCGGCAGGGGCCGGCTCGTATCGGGAATATAGATGCGGACCGGCACGTCGTAGACCTCACAGCCGTCCAATACCGTATCGACGACCGATGCCATCGGCACTTTCGGCAGCTCTTGTTCCCATGCCGTATGCAGCGACGCTTCGCGCATGGTAATCGGCGTCATGACAAAATCCTCACTCGTATGGGCAGCGATAAAAGCTGCCAGTTCCGTTTTAATTGCACTCATCGTAAACCCCTCTTTCCCTCTTCTTATATAGTTTTAAATTGTAACAAAAAATATCCCTTTTGGCACCGTAGGGGTCGCCACGCGGGCGACCTGCTGGATACTGGGCGGCACTCTCCCTAAACGGGAAAATCGCTCATATCCTGGAGCGGGCTTGCCACGTGCAAGCCCCTACTACAGAGGTGCTGCTTATATAGTTTTTAATTGTAGCACAAAACAGCACGCATGAATAGGATGGATACAAAAAAAGAGGCTGTCGCATTAAGACAGCCTCTTTTTTTGAGTTTTAAGTTTGTAGTTTTTAGTTTTCAGCAAATGGTAAAAAATTTAAAGCCACTTCTACAAACTACAAACTCCGTACTACAAACTATAAATAAAAAGGGGCTGCGCACGTGACCTAAGCCTCATGCGACAGTCCCTCTAAAAGTCCTGTGTGGCGGAGAGCGTGGGATTTGAACCCACGATAGAGCGTTCGCCCTATACATGATTTCCAATCATGCTCCTTCAGCCGCTCGGACAGCTCTCCGCGTCTTACATATCTTTCCTGACATCTTCGGGATAAATGCCGATATGTAAAGTATGGTCGGGGCGACAGGATTTGAACCTGCGACCTCTTAGTCCCGAACCAAGCGCGCTACCAAACTGCGCTACGCCCCGTTGACCTGACTTATACATAATACCATATCTACGAAAAAAGTCAAGGAAAAAAATTCAATCATCCCATCAGGCCAGCTTCTTTTCCCGGATGAAATCGATGAGCATGGCCGACGTATCGGCCATGAGGTCGCCGCACGATACGGGACCGCCGTTGGCCGGACTCTTGAGGACGCGGCAGCACGTCGCATGGAAGCGGTCGAGCCAGATTTTCTGGAATTCCCGTACAGGCTGATTGACTTCGGCCTTCGTCTTTTCCTCCGGCGTCGTGCGGCCGACGAGACAGCCCAGGACCAGACAGGCCCCGTTCAAAGCCCCGCAAAGACAGCCCGAACCGGCCACCCCGCCGCCGAGGACGGACACCATGCGCAGCGTTTCCGGCGGCAGCTTCAAATCCAGACAATCATTGCAGACCTTGACCACCGTTTCAGCACAATTATTCCCGGCCTGCTGGTACTGTGCCGCCAATTCTCTTACCTTTTCCATCATAAGACCTCCTTGAAAAACAGCATTTGTAGTACAGAGTTTGTAGTTTGCAGAAAAATGGCTTTAAATTTAAAATCATTCACTAAAAACTATAAGCTGCAAACTTAATGCTCAAAAAGGGGATGCCGCATATGCGACATCCCCTTTTTACATTCTGGCGGAGAGCGTGGGATTTGAACCCACGATAGAGCGTTCGCCCTATACATGATTTCCAATCATGCTCCTTCAGCCACTCGGACAGCTCTCCATGGCTTACACATTGTTTGATTATGCAGTTATTTGATGCCCTCGGGATCGACATCCAATGTGTAAAAATATGGTCGGGGCGACAGGATTTGAACCTGCGACCTCTTAGTCCCGAACCAAGCGCGCTACCAAACTGCGCTACGCCCCGTTACCTGACTTGTATATAATACCATACTGGAAGAAAAAGTCAAGCTTTTTTTCTCGTGTCAGGCGACAACTTCTTTATTTTTATGGATCCGCTTCCAAATGAATCCGCCGGCAATGGTAACGACCAGCAGGATGATTTTCAGTTCTGTCGGATTATTGGCCGCCAGGCTGACGTATTGGGCCAGATAATGGTCTGTCGCCATCATGCCGCCCGAAGCCCAGCCGAGGATGGCGCCGCCGATGTAGATGAGGATGGGAAAGCGGTTCATGACTTTGACGACGATGGTGCTGCCAAAGACGATGATCGGCACGGAAATGAGCATGCCGAACATGAGCAGGCCCCAATGGTTATTGGTGACGCCGACGATGCCCAGGACGTTATCGAGGCTCATGAGGGCGTCGGCCATGATGATGGTCCGCACAGCCGCCCAGAGCGAGTCCTTGGCTTCGACGTGGACGTCTTCTTCCTGGTCGTCGGCGCCGATGAGCTTGATGCCGATGAGGACCAGCATGATGGCTCCGACGGTCTTCAAGAAGGGAATCTGGAAGAGCCAGGACACGATAAAGGCCATGATGAAACGCATACAGATGGCCCCGGCCGTACCATATAAAATAGCCCGCTTCTGCAAATGCTTAGGCAGATTCTTGGCGGCCATGCCGATGACGATGGAATTATCGCCGCCTAAGGCCAAGTCGATAAGCACGACCTGCAAAATCATAGTGATATCAAAGACAAGCGTCGATTCTAACCCTTCCAAGGTAAGTCCCCCTTATACGTTAAGACAAATTTACATCTCCCCCATTATATGATAATTACGGTGGGATAGCAAGAAAAAGGCGCTGTCCCATGAAGACAGCGCCTTTTTCTGTAGGGGCGTCCACGTGGGACGCCCGCTCACACAAATCAAGTTTACAAGTATCCCGCATATCCCCGGCGGGCTCGCCACGTGCGAGCCCCTACAAACACCATATTACGAGCGACAAATGGTTCTTATTTCACGATGACCGATACGCCATCGGGGATGACGGTGATTTTCGGGTCGGTAATGCCTTTTTTCGCCAGGACGTCTTTGGCCATAGCCAGGGCGTCGTCGATGGAGGCAGCGTATTTCATGTGCATGTCTTCGACCATCTGCTGCGGGGCTTCAGTGACCATGATGATGGTGAATTTCAGGAGCATACGCATGAGGATCTGGGCTTCCCACTGGTCGAAGACCGTTTCGTTGCGGCCGCGGGCCAGGATTTCGTCCATGGCTTTCTGGATGGATTCGGCATTCTTCAGGTTGTTGTAGAAATCTTCGCCGCCATGACCGTCAGAGCAGGACGATACGTCGATGATGACGCCGCCTTCTTTGCAGGTCGCTTCGGCAGCGGTCATGCCTTTGACGGACTGGTAAATGTTCTGGTCCAGGGGATAGCCGCCGTTGGTGGTGATGACGATGTCAGCCGGGACGGGTTTGACGCCAGCCAGTTTCATTTCAAAGTCAGCGCCGGCATAGTGAGCTTTTTCGCGGTCGCCGGCAAAGGCAGCGATGACTTTCTTGTCCGCATCGATGACGACGTTGCAGATGAAGGCTAATTTAGCCGCTTTAGCCGCATAGAGCATATCTTCATGGATGGGATTGCCCTGGAGGATACCCGTGCGGGCGTTGGGGCTGTTGATGAATTCCGAGCAGTGGTTGGCCAGGACCGTGACCTTGCTGGCGATACCAGGCAGGACGGATTTACGGCCACCCGACATGCCGGCGAAGAAATGCGGTTCGATGAAGCCTTCGGAAATGAGCAAGTCCGCATTAGCGGCTACTTTGTTGATACGGCAGTCACCACCAGAGGGCAAAGTACCAACGCTGACCATGTCTTCGTCGTTGCGGCTGACATGGATGACGAATTTTTCATGTTCCGCAATTTCTTTGCCATACTTGGCAATTAATTCTTCCTTAGTCGTAGCCCGGTGCATGCCCGTAGCGATGAGGATGGTAATGTCGATATCCGGGTTCCCCTTGCGCAGTTCTGCCAGGAGCTGGGGCATGATGATGTGGCTCGGTACCGGGCGGGTATGGTCACTGGAAATAATGACGCAGTTCTTCTTCCCCTTTGCCAATTCGCTTAATTTCGGGCTGCCAATCGGGTTGGCCAGGGCATCGGCGACGAGTTCCGCTTCCGATTTCGGCGCCTTGTATTCATGGGCGTGGGAGACGAGGACGCCGGCGACCTGTTCTTCTGGCAGTTCGAATTTGATTTTTTCTTTGCCAAAGGGCAAGCTAAATGTATGCATAACTGCACATCCTTTCTTAGTTCATGGCTATATATATGTTTGTGAATAGCCTGTAGTTGCATAAACAATATGTTTTTGGATGTAAAAAAGAAGAAAGGGCAAAGCCTTGCGCCTTGCCCTTTTCCTTTAGTATGTAACTGTGAATTATTCTTCGACAGGGACTTCGTCGTTGATGCTGACAACTTTGCCCGGATTCATGATGTTCTTCGGATCCAGTGCTTTCTTGACAGCTTTCATCATCTTGAGTTCAACCGGGTCGGTGTATTTTTCAAGAAGTGCTTCACGTTTGTAGCCAATGCCGTGTTCACCGGAGAGACGGCCGCCGAGTTTGTAGACGAGAGCGTAGATTTCGCCCTGGATCTTCGGAAGCATTTCTTCCCATTCTTCCTGAGTACGGTCATCTTTCAAGATATCGATATGGACGTTGCCGTCGCCGCAGTGGCCAGCGCAGTGCATAGCGACATTGTATTTTTCGCCGAGGCGGGAAATCTTCTGTACAGCACCCGGGATTTCCGTCATCGGAACGACGATATCTTCCATGGAGAAGACTAAGCTGCGAGCGCGGTCAGCTTCGAGGTATGCTTTACGGGATTTCCAAATAACAGCCGGGTCAGCAACCAGGGAGTCGATAGCGTTGTTGTCTTCAGCGAGTTCAACGATTTTTTCGCACTGATCCATGAGGACGTCTTCGTTGTCGCCAGCGATCTGGATGATGATGTAGTTACCATTTTCAGATTTCGGCAGTTTTTCGTCGAGGAATACTTCGACCTGTTTGATGGAAGCGTTATCCATGAATTCTACGCAGACTGGAGTGATACCAGCGTTCATGACTTTCGGTGTCAAAGCGATAGCATCGTCGAGGTTGTCGAATACAACCAGGAGGTCCTGCTGATATTTCGGAAGAGCAACCAATTTGAGGTAAACTTTGGTGATGATACCGAGGGTACCTTCAGAACCGATGAAGAGGTGCATCAGCATGTAGCCTGTAGCGTTCTTACGGAATTTACCGCCGAGAGTTACGACTTCGCCAGTCGGAGTAACGACTTCCATGCCCATGACCTGGTCACGAGTTACGCCATATTTAACAGCGCGGTTGCCGCCAGCGTTGGTTGCAACGTTACCGCCGATGAAGCAGGAGTCCCCACTGCAGGGGTCGCCGCCGTAGAAGAGGCCTTCCTTCTGGACTGCATCCTGGAGGACAGACGTCGTAACGCCAGCTTCGGAAACACAAACCATGTTGTCTTTATCGATTTCGAGGATTTTGTTCATACGTTCAATGGAGATGATGACGCCGCCGAAAGTAGCAACAGCACCAGCTGCCAAGCCCGTACCAGCTGCACGAGGAACCATTACCGTATCGTTTTCATAGCAGAGCTTAACGACTTTGGAAACTTCTTCAGTAGTAGCCGGAAGAACAACGACCTGCGGTTCTTTCATGTAATGGGGGTCCGTTACTTCGTCATGGGAATACGGTTCGAGTTTATCTTTGTCCGTATAAACATACTTTTCGCCGACGATCTGTTTGAACTGTTCAATCAACTCCGGGGAAACTTTACCTTTTGCCATAATACATACCTCCAAATAGTTTAAATTATAAGCCTAACACTTATTTCTGCATCCAGTCATGAGGACCGGATTTAAGACCGAATATAACGGAAGTATAAACTAATGTATTTCTTTTACCTTCCGTTTATCTCTTACAGGTATTATTATACTCTACTTCCTCATGCATGTAAATTACATTTGCACATTTTACGCATATCATTTTTCGATTGATTCATCGTGTTCTATGACAACTTATCATAAGAACTGTCGATTTTTAAATAATCTAAAACAAAACGTAAAATTTTAAATAGTATTTATTTTTTCTTATTTTTTATATATACATCTTGGTAATACAGTATTATTCCCGTAAGGAAATGTTTCGCATATAGAACATTTCACATCCGATTATATCACATTGTTTATTATAGAAAAAGGTATGCTACATGGATATGTAGCATACCTTTTTATGCATCTCTGCTATATGGCGTTTTCTATTCGCTTAGTTGACTAAGAAGGGAACGACGCTCGGAGCGATGATGGTAATGATACCTGCGATGACCAGCATGAACAGGCAATAACCAACAGTACCGCGCATGACTTCGCCTTCCTTGCCTTCAGCAACAGCACCGACAGCGCCGACGCCAAGAGCGATACTCTGCGGCGAAAGCATCTTGCCGATACAACCACCGAGGGAGCTGGCACCTGCAAGCCACGGCTGGCTCATGCCCAGGCTGGATGCAACGGATGTCTGCAACGGCCCGAAGAGGACGTTGGCGTTCGTGCAGGACCCGGTAATGAATGCGCCAAGACCGCCGACGAACGGAGCAACGATAGGATATGCATTGCCTGTTGCAAATACGAGGGCATCAGCGATTTCCTTGGTCATGCCGGAGTAGGTCATAATCTTAGCGACGACGACGACGGCGATGATGGTCAGGTACGTGAAGCGCAGGCCGACGAAGTTATCTTTGAAGACCTGAGCGATCTTACCGATGGAAGCACCCTGATAGAGGCCGCCGAGGATAGTGGCGATGAAGATCATGACGCCAGGAACAGCGATCCATGTGAAGGTATAAGGTTTGGCACCCGGGCCGGCATAGATAGGAACAGTCGTTTTAATCGAAGCCAGCGGACCGTTGATGAACGGGAACAGTTTCGACGTACCGACGAGGAATACGAAGATAAGGATGAAGATCATAGCTGCTTTGACGCCTTCACCGAAGGAAACAGCTTTCTGATTTGTCGTGTCAATATCGAACTTGTATTCCGGATTGCTTGTCGTCTTGCAAGCGCGGGAATAGAGGACGATGACAGCCATGATGATGATGGATGAAACCATGACCGGCAGTTCAGCGCCGATAGTCATGGAAATGAACAGTTCCGGAATAGCCAGGGCCAGACCGGAGAGCAGGGTTACGATACCGACGCCTTTGATGGCTTTGATACCGCCGCCGATGCAGATGACGATCAGGAACGGAGCGATGAGGTCAGGAATAAAGGATACAATCGAGACTTTCGTAGCCAGGACGCCGGCATCCAAACCGGTGACAGCAGCCATGGTCGTCGTCGGGATACCGATGGACCCGAAGGACGGTGCTACGGCGTTGGAAATCAAGCAGGCGACGATGGTCTTGATCGGCGGATACCCGAGGGCAACCAGCATAGCAGCCGGGATAGCAACAGCAGTACCAAAACCTGCCATGCCTTCCATGAACGTCCCGAAACCCCAAGCGATGAGCAGGAATACGACACGTTTATCTTCACTGACAGTGGTCAGCATCTGTTTGATGACTTCCAGGCTGCCTGTGGCTACAGTCAATTTGTAAGCGAACAGGGCCATGATGATGACCAGCAAGATCGGCCAGCATGCCAGGGCTACGCCTTCGAGGGCTGCCGAAATGGCAATGGGAACTGACATATTATAACAGAATACAGCGACAACAAATGCGATGATAGCCGCGATTGGGCACGCTTTCCAACCGGCCATCTTCAAGAACCCCAATGCTACGATTAGGAATAGGATTGGGAGCAAGGCCAATATAACCATTACATACCACCCTTTCATAATAAAATACTTTTCACGCCTCTAACAGGCGGGGGCTTATTCATGAACGAACCACGAATAACGCCATTTCTCACTTAGATTGCATCCGGATACAAGCTCTATACTGTTATTATATACCTCAATGTCATATTTGTAAATTACATTTAGACATGAGCGTATACCTATTTTCGATATAGCGAACACCAATGTTTACTATTTTGCATATTACTACACTAAAATGTGGAGTTTATAAGCCGTAAATAATCATTTATCATTTTATAAATGATTTTATGTAATTTAACGTTTTATGTATAAATCGCATAACCGTGCAAAAAAAGAGGCTGTCACATTAGGACAGCCTCTTTTTGAGTATTAAGTTTGCAGTTTGTAGTTTTTAGTAAATGTTTTTTTAATTTAAAGCCCTCTTCTACAAACTCCATACTACAAACTATAAACTCTTATTCTTTTCTGCCGACGCGATGACGGCGTTCATGGTGGCAGCGCGGAAGCTGCTTTCTTCCAGGGTCCGGACGGCTTCGATAGTCGTGCCGCCTGGCGAGCAGACGTCATCTTTCAGGGCACCGGGATGGCGGCCTGTTTCCAGGACCATCTTGGCTGCTCCCAATACGGTCTGGGCCGCAAAGGTATAGGCCATCTGGCGGGGCATCCCTTCGCGGACAGCGCCGTCGGCCAGGGCTTCGATGAACATATAGACGTAAGCCGGACCGCTGCCGCTCAGGCCACAGACGGCGTCGATGAGCTTTTCATCGGTCACGACGGCTTTGCCAAAGCTGGAAAAGATGGCGACGACATCGGCCGTTTCGGCTTCAGTCACGTTGACATTGGGCGATACGGAGGCCATGCCTTCGCCGACCATGGCCGGCGTATTGGGCATGACCCGGACGATTTTCGTTTCCGGACCGGTGTAAAAGGCCAGCTTTTCCAAAGAGATGCCGGCGGCGATGGAAATGAGGACGCTATCGGCCGGAAGGGATTCCCGGACGGCTTCCAGTGCCAATTCCATGATGTTCGGCTTGACGGCCATGATCAGGCCCTGGGACTGGCGTGCCAGTTCTTCCGGCGTGTCGACGACGACAGCTCCCGTTTCTTTGGCCAGGGCTTCGGCCTTTTCCTTGTGGATATTATAAAGATAGATATGGTCTGCAGCAATGGCATGGGCAGCTACCAGGCCTTTGACGATGGCCCGGCCCATATTGCCCGTCCCGCAGACACCGATTGTCTGGAACATAGGAAGCCTCCCTTTCCGATACGGACTTACTGTTTAGCGCCGACGGCATCCAAGGTCGCTTTAATCTTGGCAGCCAGGCCGTGGATCTTCTTCTTGGAAACAGAGCAGACAGCCAGGCGGATACCTTTGCCCAAGGGAACGAGGAAGATATTTTCTTTTTCCAGTTCATCGCAGACTTTCTGGGACCCTTCCATAGGGATTGTGATGAAGAAGCCCGAAATGTAACGCAAATATTTCAAGCCACATTCATCGGCTTCTTTCATGAACAAGTCAGCCCGTTCCTGGATGAGGTGGAAATATTTAGCCCGTTCCGCATCGAGTTCAGCGACTTTGGCCGGGTCCTTGCAGATATTGGCCATGACCTTCATGGCAGCGCTGTTGGAGTTCGACCAGGTAGCGCGGCTGGTATACTGATTGATGGCGACGAATTCATCAGCAATATCCTTGTTCGGCGTGACGCAGATCATGGCGCCCATACGCTGGCCATACATGGTGAAGCCTTTACTGCAGGTGTAGGCGACGACGATGAGGACGTTGTCCGGCATGTTGCCGAATTTCTTGAAGAATTTGCGGCATTCATGTTTTTCGCCGCTGTAGTCGAGATAAGCGACGTCGGAGACGAAGATGATGTTCTTATCCTTGCCTTTGACGACATCTTTCAAGAAGGCCAGGACTTCGTCCCATTCCGAATCGGAGAGGCCGTAACCCGTCGGGTTGTTGGCCGGCGAATTCATGATGATAACCGTGTTGTACTGTTTGGCAACCATGTCGCTGACGTTGGCTTTGAAGCTTTCCATATTGAAATGGCCATCGGGCGTGAGCAGTTCAAATTCACGGAGTTTGCGGCCATTATCGTTGCACATGGAACCGTAAGCCCCCCAATGCCAGTCACTGGTCAGGACTTCATCGCCCCATTCGGAATAGTTGTGAATGACGTGATGGAGGACACCGGAACCGCCGGACGTAGCACAGGCGCGGATGTAGCCTTCCGGACGGGATTCACCGAAGCACTGGTCGATAGCAGCTTCCAAATAATCGGGATAGCCCTGGATCGGCGCATAGGCGACAATTTCTTTCGGCGTCAAGGCTTTATAGGCTTTCTGGACGACGTCGAGCATGATGAGATTCCCATCTTCATCGAGCATGGAACCGACTGTCCCATTAATAACTTTATCTGCCCCCAATTTTTCGGTCAAAGCTACGGCACGGTTGTTAGCACCAAAAATCTTATCTTCAGCACTCTTCCCTTTTGCCTGCGGTGCGGCAACACTTTTTACCATATGAATCAACTCCCCTTTCTTATGTACATATACATTTATACCACATTCAAAATCGAAAGACAATAAACATATTGCATATATCTGTCATGTATTCAAAATACAAAAGGAATAACGCCTCTTGGACAATCAAAGTTAATCCCATTTGCTATCTTAGCATAAAACGGTTGAAATTATATCATGACTCTCCTATAATAAAGAGTATATAACATATTTCGTGTTACTTTTATGCATTTTTATTCTATGAAAAGAGGTCTTCCCCATGAATCGTGTATTACGTTTTGTATTAGCCGCTGTGCTGGCCTGCTCGGCCCTCATGCTGACAGCCTGCCAGGGCAGAAACAGAAAAACTCTTTGCCAAACACGGTGTCGACGTCCAGGTCATTGAATTCAGCTCCGCTGCGGACCAGCAAAAAGCCATGGAAGCCGGTGAACTGGACGGCATGATGACCGACATGATCGTCACGGCCTTGCTGAAAAAAGCCGGTACAGACGTCCGCGTCGTCGCCATGGCTCTCGGTGCCGTCCCCCAGGAAGGCCGGTTCCTCGTCGTATCGTCGCCGAACAGCAGCATTACGACGCCGCAGCAGCCAGCCCGATGCCTATCGCGACATGGCTATGAAGAAGGCCAACATCCCGGCCGCCGTCGCCGGTTCGTACCGTACGCCGTCTTATACGGCCCACGCCCTGCCGACAGAAGAAGAAGTCAGCCGTATCATGAACTGGATGGTAGAAAAAGGCCTGTTGCCCAAGGCCTACAGCTATGACGAAATGGTCGCCCATGTCCAGTAATCAGCCTATGGCCGGACCGCTGCTGCGCTTAGACGACGTGGGCCTCGCCTATCACAGCCGCAGGGGCATCCAGGCCATGCTCCAGCACATCTCATTCAGCCTCGCCCAGGGAGAGCACCTGACCGTCTCCGGGCCGTCGGGCTGCGGGAAATCGACACTGCTGCGCCTCATCGCCGGCCTGCAGGCACCGACAGAAGGGCAGATTTATTTTGCAGGCCAAAAAATGACCGCTCCCAGGCCGGACCTGGCCATCGTCTTCCAGGACTATGGCCTTTTCCCGTGGAAGACGGTCGAAGAAAATATTCTCCTTCCAGGCAGGCTCCACGGTTCTCCCCTGGATAAGGACCAGCTGGCCTCCCTCTTGGACACGCTGGGCCTGACAGCCGTCCGCCATCACTATCCGGGGGAACTCTCAGGCGGCCAGAAACAGCGGACCGCCCTGGGCCGGGCCATGGCCATGCAGCCGAAGTTGCTGCTCCTGGATGAACCCTTCTCAGCCCTGGACCCGGACATGCGCCGTCAATGCCATGACCTCTTCCAACAATACATCGTAAAAAGTCAGACCGCGATGATTCTCGTCACCCACAGTCCGGAAGAAGCAGCGGCCCTGGGTGACAAGACCATCGTCTTCGCCAGGACAGGAGGTGTCATCGAAGATGTCCGGAAAAACAAGTGATCCCATCGATATGGCCCATCTCCTGCTGGCCTTTTTCATCATCGGCGCCTTATGGCAGGCGGCCAGCATGGTACTGAACAAGCCCTTGCTGCCGGCACCGTACCGCGTCTGCCAGACCTGGTATGCCCTGATGACGACAGGCGTCCTTTGGCCGCACATCGCATCCAGCCTGTACCGCATGGAAGTCCGCAACTATGAAGAAATGTACGCCGCCATCCTGACCCTGGCCGCCATCGGCATCATCGCCTACATGGCCCTCGATATAGCCGAACGAAAACTCTGCCCGTGGAAGAAGTAGCCGTCAGCTGTTAATGACTATCACCTGTATGCGATATCGTAGGGCTTGCACGTGGCAAGCCCGCTATGACCATGTGAGCATAACGTATGCTGATATATGTGCGTGTTTTCCTGCATCACCTGTCATGTATGATGGATATACCATTATTCCGAACGGGCGCCCCACGTGGGCGCCCCTACCAGCTTAGCAGTCAGTCGTTAGCAGCCGCAGTCCTACGAGCCATCATTCTGAATAGGCTGTGGTCAAATATCACAGCGGGTCGCTCAAGGCTCCCTTTATAGGGGAGCTGACCGCCAAAGGCGGTCTGAGAGGTTGAAGATCGGCCCCTACGATGCGGCCATAAGGCCGCAAAAACGAGCCACGAACCATTAACAACGAACAGCAAAAAAGCACTGGCGGTTGTCCCACCTCTCCTGCCGAATCCAGGGTATCTCTGTCTGACCGCATACTTTCACTCCATCAGGTCACGAGATTCGGCATAAGCGACTCACACGGTTTTGCGCGTCGCAGAGCTCCTTCAAAACCGGTTCCCTGCTTATCCCAGGGAACCCTGGTCGGATAGGAAGCCGCCTCGTCCCACATCGCTTGTCATGTATGATGGGTACCCCCATTATTCCGAACGGGCGCCCCACGTGGGCGCCCTTGCTAGCTGCTAACTGCTGACGGCTAACAACAAAAAAAGCACTAGCCTAAGCTAGTGCTTTTTTTCTTAATCAGCGGCTTCCTATCCTCCCAGGGGGCCTCCCCCCAAGTACTTTCGGCGTTTGCGGGCTTAACTGCTGTGTTCGGCATGGGAACAGGTGGATCCCCGCAGCTATCGCCACTGAATTATGTTATTCAGGCGTCGGACAAGTCCGACGTAAGCGATTCACACAGTTTTGCGTGTCGTCTCCGACTCCTTCAAAACTGGTTCTCTGCTTATCGTATCCTGACAACTGCATAAAAATGTTTCATACATCCAACGAACTATCAAGAATCTTTCCGCTCGTCTCCGAATCGTCGTTCTCTCTGTGTATCTGTTTCCAAATTCACAGCCTCCTGAGATTCGGAGTAAGCGATTCGCACATGTTTGTGCGTCGCCTTTCGGCTCCTTCAAACATGGCTCTCTGCTTAAGTCAAGTCCTCGGTCTATTAGTACCGGTCCGCTCCGTACATCGCTGTACTTCCACTCCCGGCCTATCAACCACATCGTCTTTGTGGGACCTTACTTGTTAAACAATGAGAAACCTCATCTCTAGGCTGGTTTCACGCTTAGATGCTTTCAGCGTTTATCCGTCCCCGACGTAGCTACCCAGCTGCACGGCTGGCGCCATGACTGGTACACCATTGGTCGGCCCACTCCGGTCCTCTCGTACTAGGAGCAGCCCCTTTCAAGTTTCTTACGCCCGCGATGGATAGGGACCGAACTGTCTCACGACGTTCTGAACCCAGCTCGCGTACCACTTTAATGGGCGAACAGCCCAACCCTTGGGACCTACTTCAGCCCCAGGATGTGATGAGCCGACATCGAGGTGCCAAACCTCCCCGTCGATATGGACTCTTGGGAGAGATAAGCCTGTTATCCCCAGGGTAGCTTTTATCCGTTGAGCGATGGCAATTCCACTCTCTACCACCGGATCACTAAGCCCGACTTTCGTCCCTGCTCGACCTGTCCGTCTCGCAGTCAAGCTCCCTTCTGCCTTTGCACTCTTCGCGCGGTTTCCGTCCGCGCTGAGGGAACCTTTGGGCGCCTCCGTTACTCTTTCGGAGGCGACCGCCCCAGTCAAACTGCCCGCCTGAGACTGTCCGCAAGCTCGTTACGCTTCTCGTTAGAATTCCAATAAAACAAGGTTGGTATCCCACCAGCGGCTCCGTGAATACTGGCGTACTCACTTCTCTGCCTCCCAACTATCCTGTACATCTCTTACCGGAATCCAATCTCAGGTTACAGTAAAGCTCCATGGGGTCTTTCTGTCCAGTCGCGGGTAACCTGCATCTTCACAGGTACTTCAATTTCACCGGGTCCCTCGTTGAGACAGTGCCCAAATCGTTACACCTTTCGTGCGGGTCGGAACTTACCCGACAAGGAATTTCGCTACCTTAGGACCGTTATAGTTACGGCCGCCGTTTACTGGGGCTTCAATTCACTGCTTCGCTTGCGCTAACACTTCCTCTTAACCTTCCAGCACCGGGCAGGTGTCAGCATCTATACATCAGCTTTCGCTTTAGCAGACGCCTGTGTTTGTGGTAAACAGTCGCTTGGGCCTCTCTTCTGCCACCCATCTCCGCTCCATGCGCTTCTGCACTTCACGTACGCTGGGTTATCCTTTTCCCGAAGTTACGGATATATTTTGCCGAGTTCCTTAACGAGGGTTTTCCCGCGCACCTTAGAATTCTCATCCTGCCTACCTGTGTCGGTTTCGGTACGGGTGCCTGAGTCCTCACTAGAAGCTTTTCTCGACAGTTTAGTGCCAGCCCCTTCGCTTCTGTCTCCAGAAGCTCCCCATCGCATCTCGGCCTTACGGGAAACGGATTTGCCTGTCTCCCGACCTACCTGCTTGGACGTGCTCTTCCATTCGCACGCGCGCCTTCCTTCCTGTGTCACTCCTTCGCTCAAACGGCCTCAGCCAGTACAGGAATTTCAACCTGTTGTCCATCTCCTACGCGTCTCCGCCTCGGATTAGGTCCCGACTTACCCTGGGACGACGATCGTTGCCCAGGAACCCTTAGGCTTTCGGTGGAAGGGATTCTCACCCTTCTTTTCGCTACTCATACCGGCATTCTCTCTTCCTGCCTGTCCACCTGTCCTTCCGGTCAGGCTTCTCCCATGCAGGAACGCTCCCCTACCCAATTAACTTATGTTAATTGCCAAAGCTTCGGTTCCGTACTTTAGCCCCGGACATCTTCGGCGCAGAGTCTCTCGACCAGTGAGCTATTACGCACTCTTTTAATGGTGGCTGCTTCTGAGCCAACATCCTGGTTGTTTTCGAAATTCCACATCCTTCGCCACTTAGTACGGCATTGGGGACCTTAGCTGTTGGTCTGGGCTGTTTCCCTCTTGACTATGGGCCTTATTACTCACAGTCTGACTCCCATGGATAAGTACAGCCATTCGCAGTTTGATTAGGTTCAGTAGCCGGATAGGCCCCTACCCCGTTCAGTGCTCTACCGCCTGTACTCTCGCCATGAGGCTAGCCCTAAAGCTATTTCGGGGAGAACCAGCTATCTCCACGTTCGATTGGCATTTCACCCCTACCCACATCTCATCCAAAAGCTTTTCAACGCTCACTGGTTCGGTCCTCCACACATTTTTACCTGTGCTTCAACCTGGACATGGGTAGATCACTGTGGTTTCGGGTCTACTCCAACTAACTATACGCCCTGTTCAGACTCGCTTTCGCTGCGGCTCCGCATTTCCTGCTTAACCTCGCTAGCTGAAGTAACTCGCCGGTTCATTCTTCAATAGGCACGCCGTCGCACCTAAAAAGTGCTTCGACTGCTTGTAGACATACGGTTTCAGGTTCTCTTTCATTCCCCTCCCGGGGTTCTTTTCACCTTTCCCTCACGGTACTATGCGCTATCGGTCCATATCAGTGTTTCGCCTTGGAGGGTGGTCCCCCCAGCTTCCCACAGGGTTTCTCGTGTCCCGTGGTACTCCGGATCCTGCTCCATGCACTCGCTTACGCCTACGAGGCTCTCACTCTCTCTGGCTGAGCTTCCCAGCTCATTCTGCTTCACTCATGCATTTGATAGCAGTCCACAACCCCGGATTGGTTTCCCATCCCGGTTTGGGCTCTGCCCCGTTCGCTCGCCGCTACTAGGGGTATCTCTGTTGATTCCTTTTCCTCCGGCTACTTAGATGTTTCAGTTCACCGGGTGCCCTTCCTCATAAGAGGATGACAGCACTACTGCTGCCGGGTTTCCCCATTCGGAGATCTGCGGGTCAAAGGTTACTTGCACCTCACCGCAGCTTATCGCAGCTTATCGCGTCCTTCTTCGGCTGATATGGCCAAGGCATCCGCCGTACGCCCTTACTTACTTGACTATTTTTTCATGTATCACGCCATCCACACGGAATGTCGTGATGAACAAGAATTCAAGGTTCGTTAAGATCTCTTTTTAAAAAGAGGTATTTTCTAACATTTTTATGCAGTTGTCAAGGTACGATTGAGAGGATGGCCTCTCAAAACTGAACAATGAATGAATTGCCTCCGTGCCGACTTCTTAGGTTTTCCCTAGAAAGGAGGTGATCCAGCCGCACCTTCCGATACGGCTACCTTGTTACGACTTCACCCCAATCATCGCCCCCACCTTCGACGGCTGGCTCCTTGCGGTTACCTCACCGGCTTCGGGTGTGAATGACTTTCGTGGTGTGACGGGCGGTGTGTACAAGGCCCGGGAACGTATTCACCGCAGTATGCTGACCTGCGATTACTAGCGATTCCTGCTTCATGCAGGCGGGTTGCAGCCTGCAATCCGAACTGGGACTCTGTTTTTGGGGTTTGCTCCGGATCGCTCCTTCGCTTCCCTCTATTAAGAGCCATTGTAGTACGTGTGTAGCCCAAGCCATAAGGGGCATGATGACTTGACGTCATCCCCGCCTTCCTCCGCATTGTCTGCGGCAGTCTCTCCTGAGTCCCCGACTTAACTCGCTGGTAACAGAAGATAGGGGTTGCGCTCGTTGCGGGACTTAACCCAACATCTCACGACACGAGCTGACGACAGCCGTGCACCACCTGTTTTCTTGTCCTCCGAAGAGGAACAGGGTATCTCTACCCTTAGCAATCAATGTCAAGGCTTGGTAAGGTTCTTCGCGTTGCGTCGAATTAAACCACATACTCCACCGCTTGTGCGGGCCCCCGTCAATTCCTTTGAGTTTCAGCCTTGCGGCCGTACTCCCCAGGCGGGATACTTATTGCGTTAACTCCGGCACAGAAGGGGTCGATACCTCCTACACCTAGTATCCATCGTTTACGGCCAGGACTACCGGGGTATCTAATCCCGTTTGCTCCCCTGGCTTTCGCGCCTCAGCGTCAGTTGTCGTCCAGAAAGCCGCTTTCGCCACTGGTGTTCCTCCTAATATCTACGCATTTCACCGCTACACTAGGAATTCCGCTTTCCTCTCCGATACTCTAGCATCGCAGTTTCGGTCCCCTCACGGGGTTAAGCCCCGCACTTTTAAGACCGACTTACGACGCCGCCTGCGCGCCCTTTACGCCCAATAATTCCGGACAACGCTTGCCACCTACGTATTACCGCGGCTGCTGGCACGTAGTTAGCCGTGGCTTTCTCTTACGGTACCGTCACTTACGACGGGTATTGGCCGTCGTACCATTCGTCCCGTATAACAGAACTTTACAACCCGAAGGCCGTCATCGTTCACGCGGCGTTGCTCCGTCAGACTTTCGTCCATTGCGGAAGATTCCCCACTGCTGCCTCCCGTAGGAGTCTGGGCCGTGTCTCAGTCCCAATGTGGCCGTTCATCCTCTCAGACCGGCTACTGATCGTCGCCTTGGTGGGCCGTTACCCCTCCAACTAGCTAATCAGACGCAAGCCCCTCCTCCAGCGAAAGCTCCGAAGAGCCTCCCTTTCTTCCTTCTGCCATGCGACAGAAAGAACGTATTCGGTATTAGCAGCCGTTTCCAGCTGTTGTCCCCATCTAGAGGGCAGGTTGCTTACGCGTTACTCACCCGTTTGCCACTCGAATCGATAAAAAGCAAGCTTCTCATCTCTTCTCGTTCGACTTGCATGTGTTAAGCACGCCGCCAGCGTTCGTCCTGAGCCAGGATCAAACTCTCCATGATATATGGAAGAGCGTTTGGCTCTTGTTTATTGATTGGTATTACTCATTGTTTGACGTTCTATAAATAGAACCTCGCACGTTGGCGTTCATTCAGTTCATTGTTCAGTTTTCAAAGGTCATCATTGCCATCGCTTCATCGCGACGACTTGTATATCTTACCAAACTCCGAGAAGTCTGTCAAGCCCTGATTTGAACTTTTTTCAACTCAATCAGTGCCGGTCCGCTAAGCGAACTCATACAGACACAACAAAACAAACCTATCGTTTCTTTCGTCCGTCTCAGTACAGCTGGTTTCTATATAATAGCATTTAGCTTGCAAAATGTCAACACTATTTTTCTAACAGGGAAAAATAACGGTGGATATGGCAGGCCAGGAAGACCGTGAACCGCTGTTCCCAGTCAGCCAGATCATAGGGAATGAGTTTCTCCGCCTTGTGGATGCGATAGGCTACGGTATTGCGATGGGTGTAGAGCTGGGCCGCTGTTCCCTTCAGGCTGCCATCGTGGCAGAGATAGGCTTCCAGCGTTTCGTACAAACTGGACCGGTGGCTTTCATCATAAGCCAGCAAGGCTCCCAGGGCCCGGTCGTGTAGGACGCGCAGCACCCGGTCATCGGGCTGAGAAAAGAAGAGGGCATAGGCGCCGAGGGCTCCGAAATAGCACCAGGACTGCTGATGGAGACGGGCCCATACCAAAGCCTGCTGCCCCTGGCGGCAGCTGTCTGGCAGGGTTTTCAAGTCAGGCGCCGTCAGGCCCTGGCCCGTCACCAGGCGGTCATGGCCTTTGAGCCAGGCGACGAGTGCTGCCGGCAGCGTTCCCTGCAGGAGCAGGACGATCGTGTCCTTATAAGGAAATATAAAGTATGGCTGGTCCAGCCCGTTGAGGAAGGATTTGCTGTCAGCCAAAAAATCGGCATCGCCATCGGCGCCGGCCAGGACCAGTGCCGTATACGGCCCCTCTTCCTGCCAGCCCGTCAGAGCCAGTTCAGTCAGGACCGACGACCCCTGGACGCCGAAGAGGAATTCCTTCCACGCCGTAATGGCCCGGTATTCTTCACGGTTGGTCAAAAAGAGGGCCGACAAAAAGGACTGGGTAATGTCGGCCAGGCGCACTTCCCAAGGCATAGTGAATATCGGGAAGGCCGCTTCCTCACAGCGTTCTTTCAAGGCTTCCGTAATATCCGACGGCAAGAGGTACTTTCCCGTATTGACGACCAGGCCGGCCGCATCGGCTGCCAGCAGGGCATCGACGAAGTTTTCCAGCCAATGCGGGTCGCCGGGGCTGGCCAGGCCCGTCGTGAAGATGAAGGCATGAGGCCGCAAAAAAGTGCCATAGTCGGCATCTTCCATGACCTGCACCCAGGCCACGTCGCGGCTCAGTCCCTGCCGTCCGGCCAGGAGGTCCAGTTTATATTTGTTTTCATCCTGCCTGTAAAGTTGAGCGATGGATAGAGACATGGGACTCCCTCCTTTGTGTCGTCAGCACAACATCATATTTTTAACTTTGGTTTCCCAGCTTCTTGTTGTTTTTAATAGTAAAACGTATAATAAGCGTATCATTTAAGATTATCCATGCAAAGTCTTTCATAGAGCACTCACCAAGGCTTTGTATCTTGCATTGATAAGGGGGAGACATTATGTTAAAAGATGAATTACCGAAAATTGTTACCCAGACCGTTCCCGGTCCGAAAGCCGCTGCCGTCCTGGCCCGCCGCCGTCAGGCCATCCCGGATGCCATCGGCACCATCTATCCGACAGTCATCCAGCGCGGCGAAGGCGCCATGTTTGAAGACATAGACGGCAACTATTTCCTCGACTGGGTCGGCGGCGTCGGCGTCCTGAACATCGGCTATTCCCAGCCGGAAGTCGTCAAAGCCGTCCAGGACCAGGCCGGGAAGTATTTCCACGCCATGGCCAACATCGTCACCCATGAAGGCTACGTCGCCCTGGCGGAAAAACTCAACGCCATCGCGCCGGTCAAGGGCGACAAGAAGCGCTCCTTCTTCATCAACAGCGGCGCTGAAGCCGATGAAAATGCCGTCAAAGTCGCCAAGGCCTATACGAAACGGCCGAACATCATCGTCTTCTCCGGCGCCTTCCACGGCCGCACGCTCATGACCATGGCCATGACGGCCAAGAAAGCCTACGCCCGCGGCATGGGCCCCTTCCCGGACGGCGTCTATCGGGCCGAATTCCCTTATCTCTACCGCAAACCGGCTGGCATGAGCGATGACGAAGCCCTGGAATTCTACCTGAATTCCCTGAAAGAAGTCTTCATGTACGCTTCGCCGGCGGAATACGTCGCCGCCATCGTCGTCGAACCGCTCCAGGGCGAAGGCGGCTTCATCCCGGCTCCTATCCCCTGGATCAAGGCCCTGCGCAAAGTCTGCGACGACAACGGCATCCTGCTCATCGCCGACGAAGTCCAGACCGGCTGGTGCCGCACAGGCCGCATGCTGGCGACGGAATACTGGAAAGAAGCCGGCTGCCCGCCGGATATCATCGCCACGGCTAAATCCATCGGCGGCGGCGTGCCCCTCGGTGCCGTCGTAGCCCGCGAAGAAATCATGGAATCCGTCCCGGCCGGCGTCATCGGCGGTACTTTTGGCGGCAACGCCCTGGCCTGCGCTTCGGCCCTGAAAGTCATCGAAATCATGGAACGGGACCATTTGGCCGACCGGGCTTTGGAAATCGGCCAGAAAGTCTGCGCCCGCTATGAACAGTGGAAACAGAAATACGACGTCATCGGCGACTACCGCGGCTTAGGCGCTATGCTCGGCCTGGAATTCGTCCACGACAAAGCCAGCAAGAAGCCCTATCCGGAACTGGTCACAGCCGTCATCAAAGAAGCGGCCCAACACGGCCTGATCATGGAAAACTGCGGCATTTACGACAACGTCATCCGCTTCCTCTGCCCGCTCGTCGTCACCGACGCCCAGCTCGATGCCGGCCTGGACATCCTGGAACAGGCCATCATTACCTGCACGAAATAATCAGTATTTCTCTCCCATGACATCGAGGGCGACCATGGCCATGGCCTTGGCGCCCGTCAATGCCTGCATCTTGCCCAGGTCGCTGCCAGCGGCTTGGGCAAATTCTTTCGTATGGGCATTGATGTCGTAGCCGATGCAGATTTCCGGCTGGCTGACCCGCGTAATTTGGCTGACATTGCCTACGTCCGTCGAGCCTTCGGCATAGTCGTCGTCGCGGACGCCGAATTCTTCGTAGAGCTGGTTGAAGGCGTCGGCAAAGTAAACGTCCATCCTGGGGTCATTGATCATATTCTTATAGAGCGGTTCATAATGGACCATTTCCACTTTCGCTCCGTGTGCGTCGGCGACGTCACGGGCGATTTTTTTTATGTCCGGCAGCATCTTGTCTTCCAGGTATTCCACTTTCAGGGCCCGGATAGTCGCCTTGAGGACAGCCCGGTCAGGCACGATGTTCGGCGCCGTACCGCCTTCGGTGATGATGGCGCCGATGATATGGCGTTCGGTCAAGGTCTTTTCATAGGCCTTCAGGCGGCCATAGAAATCGACGAGGGCATCGAGGGCATTGACGCCGTGGTAGGTCGCATCGGCGACGTGGGCCGCCTTGCCGAGGAAGGTGAACTGCATGGGGTGCGTCGCATAGGACGTGCCGCCGATATAGGTCTTATCCGTGCCGGGATGGACGATGACCGCCGCGTCCAGGCCGTCGAAGACGCCGTGTTCGCTCATATAGACTTTGCTGCCCACCGTTTCTTCGGCCGGACAGCCGTAGACGTGGACCGTCGCCTTGTCGCCGGCCGCTTTGGCAAAGGCCAGGGCCGCGCCGACGCTCATGGCGGCGATGAGGTTATGGCCGCAGCCGTGGCCGATTTCCGGCAGGGCATCGTATTCGGCCAAAAAGCCCATCTGAAAAGGACCGTGGCCGCAGACAGCGTGAAAGGCCGTCGGGAAAGCGTCGGCGACGGGATTGTCGATGGCAAAGCCGCGGTCCTGCAGGATTTTTTTCAGCGTCGCCGATGCGAAGACTTCGTTCATGCCCGTTTCCGGGTGGTCGTGAAGGCTTTCGGCAATGCCGTAGATGACCGGTTTCAGTTCATCTACATAGCGGCAGGCCTGGTCTTTCAAATCTTTATATTCCATGAGAATCTCTCCTATCCAAATTACAGCAGCGTAAAGCGTACGCCGTCCAGGCAGGCTTCGAGACCGGCCATCTGGCCCAGGGGCAGCCAGGCGTTGTCGGCACCGTGGCCGAAGGGCAGGCCCATGACGGCCGGTTTGCCCCACTTGCGGGCATAAGCCTGGAGGACTTCTTTCACCGTCCATTCATAACGGGCGCCTTCGTCAGGGCCGCAGTGGTGGAATTCGCCGAAGGCGATGGCCCGGACGCGGTCGATGAGGCCCGATTCCTCGAACTGGCAGAGCATGCGGTCCAGGGCATAGGCCTCTTCCCCGACTTCTTCCAGGCAGAGGATGGCGCCGTCTGGCGGATCGATGGCATAAGGCGTGCCCATGAGGACCGACAGGAGCATCATATTGCCCCCGGCCAGCGGGCCCGTGACGGCACCGGGGACGAGGGTTTCCGGCTGGCAGCCCGGCGGCAGCGGCAGTTCCCGCGCTTCATAGGGATGCTGCAGGCCGTAGGCGAACTGCTCTTTCGTATATTCCGAGGCATTGCGGCCCAGGGACATGACCATAGTCCCGTGGATGGGACAGAAGCCGCAGCGCTGGAGGAAGGCCGTATGCAGGGCCGTAATATCGCTGAAGCCGACGAACAATTTGGGATGGGCCGCAATGAGCTCATAGTCCAAGAGCGGCAGGATGCGCGTCGCCCCATAGCCGCCACGCAGGCAGACGATGGCCTTGACGGCGTCGTCGGCAAAGGCTTCGTTGATATCCCTTGCCCGCAGCCGGTCGGGGCCGGCCAGATAGCCATCAAAGGCAGATACGGATTTCCCGATTTTCACTTCATAGCCGAGGGACCGCAAGAAGGTGAGGCCCTTGATCACGTCGTCACCGGCCAGGGCTGACGACGGGGCGACGACGGCGATGGTGTCGCCAGCTTGCAACGGTTCTGCATAGGTATAC
Organism: Megasphaera sp.; assembly: GCF_047831605.1. Taxonomy (NCBI): domain Bacteria; kingdom Bacillati; phylum Bacillota; class Negativicutes; order Veillonellales; family Veillonellaceae; genus Megasphaera; species Megasphaera sp. Next base: position 705,735 of record NZ_CP181255.1, read on the forward strand.
TCCATAAGGCTACTTCCTTTCTGATTCATCGATATAGGCTTTCTTGAAATCGACCAGTCCCAGCGGCGACCAGTGGTAGCCCTTGATATAGGGCTGGGCCACGTAGGGCTGGGTCGTGTAGTACAAGGGGATGATGACGCAGTCGTCGAAGAGCATCTGTTCCGCTTCGTGGAGATAGGCCATGCGCTGTCTTTCGTCGTTGCTGGCCTTGGCTTTGGCAATCAATGCATTATACGCCGGATTGTGGTACTGGGCGTCATTTTCGTCATCGGCAAAGACGTCGAGGAAGGTCATGGGGTCGATGTAATCAGCGATCCACGACGCCCGGGCCAGCTGGTAGTCGCCTTGGGCGCGGGTGGCCATGAAGACTTTCGATTCCTGGTTGGTAATATTGACGTCGACGCCGAGGTTTTCTTTCCACATGGCCTGCAGGGCTTCGGCTACGGCCTTGTGCATTTCATTGGTATTGAAGAGGAGCGTCACTTCCGGCAGCGGGTGCTGGTCATCGTAACCGGCTTCCTTCAGGAGCTGGCGGGCTTTGGCCGGGTCTTCGGCGATGAGGTTCCCCCCTTCCTTACGGAAATCACGGCCTGTGGCCTTGTCCTTCAGTCCCGGCGGGACCCAGGCGTAGGCCGCTTCCTTTTCACCGCGGACGATGTACTTCATCAGTCCCTGGCGCTGGACGGCCAGGGCAAAGGCCTTGCGGACGCGGACGTCGTCAAAGGGCTTCTTCTGGACGTTGAAGACGTAGTAATAGGCGCCGAGATAAGGAGCAATCTCGTAGAGGCCCATCTGTTCCAGCCGTTCCTGGTCGGCCGGCGGCGGTTCGACGGTCATGTTGGCCTGATTGCTTTCGACCAGGGTCAGGCGCGTCGCCTGGGAATCGCTGATGGGGAAATCGAGGTGGTCCAGGATGACCGAACCGGCATCCCAGTAGCGGTCGTTCTTGACGACTTCGATTTCACTGGAATGGTTCCAGGAAACGATTTTATAGGGGCCGCTGCAGACCATGCCGTCCGCATCGGCAGCCCACGTATCGGGCTTGGCTTCGACGAGCTTCCTGGGGACGGGATAATAGCAGTGGAACGCCGTCAGGTTGAGGAAATACGGCGTCGGTTCCTTCAGGCGGACGACCAGGGTCCGGTCATCGACGGCTTTGACGCCGACGGCATCGGCCGAGGCCTTCTTATTGAAATAGTCTTCGGCCTTGTCGATACAAAAGAGCATATAGGCATTTTCCGAAGCTACGTCGGGATCGACGACGCGCTTCCAGGAATATTCGATGTCGCCTGCCGTAATCGGCGTGCCGTCGCTCCATTCGATGCCCGGCCGCAGGTGGAAGGTATACGTCTTGCCATCCGGTGAGATATCCCAGCTTTCGGCCAGGGCCGGCTGGGGTACATCGTCATCGTCGAGGCGGGTCAGGCCTTCAAATATCTGCAGTTCCACATTGCTTTCGACGAGGGCCGTCGTCATGGCCGGGTCCAGCCGCGACGGTTCCGCTTCCAGGACGTAGCTGACCGTATCGGGGTGCTGGATGCCGCAGCCGCTGAAGAGGACGGCCGTCAGCAGGCAGCTCAGGAGTAAGAGTAATTTCTTCATCGTCTGCCTCCTCTCGCATGATGGCAGGCGACGAAGCGGTCGTCTGCGACCTGCCGGAAATGAGGCACGTCGATGCGGCAGACTTCATCGGCGTAGGGACAGCGGGGATGGAAGACGCAGCCCTTGGGCAAGTCGAGGGGGCTCGGCACTTCGCCGCAGACGATGGTCCGGCGCCGGTAGTGCGGGTCCGGCCGGGGCACGGAGGCGATGAGCATCTGCGTATAGGGGTGGAGCGGGTCGTGGAAGACGGCGTCTCCCGGCCCCAATTCGACGAGGCGGCCTAAATACATGACGCCCATGCGGCGGCTCATGTGATGGACCATGGCCAGGTCATGGGCGATGAACAGATAGGACAGGCCCCGTTCCTGCTGCAGGCGCTGCATCATGTTGACAATCTGGACCTGGACGGACACGTCGAGGGCCGAAATAGGTTCATCGCAGAAGACACATTCCGGGTCGACGGCCAGGGCCCGGGCGATGCCGATGCGCTGGCGCTGGCCGCCGCTGAATTCATGGGGATAGCGCTGGGCCGCTTCAGGCCGCATGTCGACCTGTTCCAATAAGGACGCCACGCGCTGGCGCCGCTGGCTGTCGTCCTGACAGAGATGGTAGTTGCGCAAGGGCTCGCTGATGATGTCTTCGACGGTCATGCGCGGGTCCAGCGAGGCATAAGGGTCCTGGAAAATCATCTGGACGTGGCGGCGATAGTCGCGGCCTACAGCGCGGTCGGCAATGTCCCTGCCCTTATAGGTAATGGACCCGCCGGTCTTGGCATATAAGCCCAGCAGGGTCCGGGCAAAAGTCGATTTGCCGCAGCCCGATTCGCCGACGAGGCCGACCGTCTCGCCCTGGCCGATGGTCAGGGACAAGTCGTCGACGGCGGTCAGGGTCTTCTTGGGCCGTCCCAGCCAGTCCCGCTGGACGACGAATTGTTTACTGATATGTTTGGCTTCGATGAGGTTCATGGCAATGCCTCCTTGGCCGCGGCGGCCTGGGCCAGCCAGCACGTGTAATGATGTCCCGGTCCGGCTTCTTCCCGCGGCGGCGCCGCCGTCATGCAGGCCTTCATGGCCTGGGGGCAGCGCGGATAGAAACGGCAGCCCTCGGGCATGTGGAAGAGGTCCGGCGCCTGGCCGGGGATCCCGGTCAGGGCTTTATCCTTCTGGGCCGGGTCCGGCAGTGATGCCAGGAGGCCCTGGGTATAGGGATGGGCCGGGCGGTAGAAAATATCATCGGCCGTCCCCTCTTCGACGATGGCGCCGGCATACATGACGTAAATGCGGCGGCACATCTGGGCGATGACGCCGAGATTATGGGAAATGAGGACGACGGCCATGCCCAATTCCGCCTGGAGGCGCTTGAGGACATCCAGGACCTGGGCTTCTGTCGTCACGTCGAGGGCCGTCGTCGGTTCGTCGGCAAAGAGGAGCCGCGGCGAACAGGACAGGGCCATAGCGATGAGACAGCGCTGGCGCATGCCGCCCGATAATTCATGGGGATATTGATGGAGCCGCTTTTCCGGCGACGTCAGTCCGACGGCTCTGAGCAGTTCCAGGGCCTTGGCTTCACAGGCTTTACGGCCCAGGTGCTGGTGCAGGGCGATGCCCTCGCAGAGCTGGTTGCCGATGGTCAGGACGGGATTGAGCGACGTCATGGGGTCCTGGAAAATCATGGCCATGTCGCGGCCGCGCAGGCGGTTCATCTGCGTTTCCGACAAGGGGATGACATCGCGGCCGTCCCAGAGGATCTGGCCGCCAGTATATTCCGTCGCTTCGGCCGGCAGCAGCTTCATGGCCGCCTGGGACGTGACGGATTTACCGCAGCCCGATTCGCCGACGATGCCGACGGTCTCACCTGGATTGACGGTCAGCGACACGTCGTGGACGGCTTCCAGCAGTCCCCGGTAAGTATGGAAAGAAATGGTCAGATGGCGTACATCTAATAAGGCTTGCATCAGCGTCCCTCCTTCTGGTTCTGCGGGTCCAGGGCGTCGCGCAGGCCGTCGCCGAGGAACATGAAGCCCAGCATGGTGATGCACAGGGCCAGGGCCGGGAAGACGAGCTGGAACGGGAAGGAGCGCATACTATTGATACCTTCTGAAGCCAGGACACCCCAGCTGGCCATAGGCGCCGATACGCCGAGGCCGATGAAACTCAGGAAGGCTTCTGTAAAAATCGCGTCGGGAATGGACAAGGTCAGGGTGACGATAATCGGCCCGACGCAGTTGGGAATCATATGGCGGCAGAGGATATGCCACGTCGACGTCCCGCAGGAGCGGGCAGCCATGACGTATTCCTGCTGTTTCAGGCTGAGGATCTGGCCGCGGACGATGCGGGCCATGTTGAGCCAGTAGGCAATGCCCAGGGCCAGGTAGATGTTGAGCAGGCCCGGCTTGAAGACGACCATGAGCAAAATGACGTAGAGCAGCATGGGAATGGAATAGAGGATGTCGACGATATGCATCATGATCTGGTCCGTCCGGCCGCCGACGAGGCCGGCAATGCCGCCGTAGATGACGCCGATGAAGACGTTGATCAGGCTGGCGACGAGGCCGATGGACAGGGAAATGCGGGCGCCGTAGAGGACGCGGACGAAGAGGTCACGGCCCAGGGAATCCGTACCGAACCAGTGCGCAGCCGACGGCCAGGCATTGGCTGCCGTCAAATCCTGGTCGGCATAAGTATAGGGCGCCAGCCAGGGGCCGGCAATGGCCAGGAGGCTCATGACGACGACGATGGCCAGGCCCCATAAGGCCAGGCGGTTCTTCTTCATCTGCCGCCAGCCCCGGTCGCGCAGGGTCTGGGGCGGTACATAGGGTTCCGTCCGGTCAGCAGCCGTAAGCGGTGTAAAATCCATCATCAGCCCTCCTTCTTTCCATCCATGGTGATCCGCGGGTCCAAGAGCGGATAAATGACATCGATGAGTAAATTCATCATCATGATGAGGAAACTGTAAAAAATCGTAATGCCCAAGATGACCGTATAGTCGCGGTTATAAATGCTGGTGACGAAGTGGCGTCCCAGGCCGGGGATGGCAAAAATCGTCTCGACGATGAAGCTCCCCGTCATGAGGGCCGCCGCCAAAGGGCCGATATAACTGACGACAGGCAGCAGGGCGTTGCGAAGGGCATGGTGGCAGATGAGGGACCGCGTGCCGATGCCCCGCGACCGGGCCGTGCGGATATAGTCCTGCCCCAGGGCATCGAGCAGGCTCGACCGGGTCAGGCGCATGATGAAGGCCGTCGGCTGGGCCGCCAGGGCCAGGGCCGGCAGGACAACGTAAGCCGGCCCCTTCCACAGGGCCGCCGGCAGGATGGGCCAGGTAAAGGCGAAGAGCTGGATGAGGACCGCTGCCAGGATGAAACTGGGCACGGAGACGCCCAGGGTGGCGCCGACCATCATGGTGTAGTCGATCCAGGTATTCTTATACCAGGCCGCGGCCATGCCGGCCAGGACGCCGGCACCGATGGCCAAAAAGAGGCTGATGAGCCCCAGCTGGGCCGATACGGGAAAGGTTTCGGCAATGATATCGTTGACGGTCTTGCCGGGATACTTATAAGAAGGCCCCAAGTCGAGGACCGCTGCATGGCGGACGTAATCGACGTACTGGGACCATAAGGGTTCGTCGAGGTGATATCGGGCTTCGACGGTTGCCATGACGGCCGGCGGCAGTTTCTTTTCCTGCGTAAACGGGCCGCCTGGGATGGCATGCATGAGGCCAAAAGTAATGGTGATGATCGCCCATAAGACGACACAAGCGCCGGCCAGGCGCTTTGCAAGGTACATGGCCAATTCAGGTTCCTTCCTTTCCAACATAGATATTATTCATTATAAGGCTGTGTTCCCATCGTGACAAGTTGTAATCCCCGAAAAGGCGGCGTATAATAAGAAGTTAGTACGTTAACAATCCATACGAGAAAGGTGATCGCCGTGAACTGGAAATTCTGTCTGGCCATTCTGACCTGCAACGTCGTCTTCATGTCTTCAAGCTATACCATGCTCATCCCCTTCCTGCCCATGTACCTGACGCGGGAACTGGGCGTCGATGCGGCCTCGGTCAACATCTGGTCCGGTGTCGTCTTTTCGTCGACCTTCCTCATCAGCGCCATCATGGCGCCTATCTGGGGACGCATGGCCGACCGGCGGGGCAAGCGGCTCATGGCCATCCGCGCCAGCCTGCTCTTATCGATCAGCTATTTTCTCGGCGGCATCGTCACGTCGCCGCTGCAGCTGACGTTCATGCGCATGTTCCAGGGCTTCGCATCGGGCCTGTGGCCGATGGAACTGGCCATCATGACCATCTATGCACCGCCGAAGAAACTGGGCATCTGCCTGGGCATCATGCAGGGCGCCCTGACGGCAGGCGGCATCATCGGCCCCCTCTTCGGCGGCATCCTGGCCGAAGCCTTCGGCATGCGCATGTCCTTCTTCCTGGCAGCCGGCGCCCTGTTCCTCAACTTCGTCGTCCTGGTCTTCTTCATCAAAGAACCGCCGACGGATACAGCCGCAGCGGATACGGCCGCAGCCGGGGCAGAAGGCGAAAAGGTCAGCCTCTGGAAGATTCCCGTCATCCGCCTGATGCTGGTCAGTGCCGCCCTGGTCCAGGTCGTCATCCTCATCGTCCAGCCCATATTGACGACATACATCTCCCACCTGGCCGGCGAGCTGGACAACCTGGTCTTCATTTCCGGCCTCATCTTCTCCATGAGCGGCTTTTCCAGCGCCATTACGGCTCCGCTCTGGGGACGCTTCGGCCAGCATCACGGCTTCGTCAAGGCCCTGCGCCTGTCCCTGGTCCTGGCGGGGATTTTCTTCTTCGTCCAGGCCATCCCGGACACGCTGTACGCCTTTGCGGCCAGCCAGTTCGCCATCGGCCTCTTCTTCTCCGGCATCTATCCGTCGATCAACGCCATCCTGGCCGAAAAGACCAGTGCCAGCATCAAAGGGCGCGTCTTCGGCCTGATGTTCTCAGCCCAGCAGGTCGGGGCCATGGGCGGCCCCATCCTGGGCGGCGTCATCGCCACCTTCCTGGGCATGAAATACGTCTTCCTGGCAGCCGGCGCCCTGCTGCTGTTCATCAGTATCGCTGTCCAGCGCAAAGCCCGCCAGCTCCACGAAGCCTAGCCCCGCGTGCCGCGGTTATGGGTGTAATTGGGCAGGAGCTTCGGCGACAGGATGTCGTCATCGACGCGGGCTTCTGCCCGTTCTTCGTCGAAACGGCGGACGTGGTCCAGCGTCCCTTTCCCAGGATGGGCCGTCCGGCTGTAAGAAGCCGCTTCCGTCCCGGCAATGCGGCCGAAGACGATGATATCCAGGAGGCTGTTGCCCATGAGGCGGTTCGTCCCGTGGATACCGCCGACGTCTTCACCGGCGGCATAGAGGCCGGGTATCTTCGTTTTACTCTTGGCGCCGATACAGATGCCGCCATTCTGGTAATGCAGGGTCGGATAGACCAGGATGGGCTGCTTGCGGATATTGATGCCAAATTTTTCATACATGTGGATCATGGCCGGCAGGCGCTTTTCCATGGTCCCTTCGCCGTTGATGAGGTCGACCATGGGCGTGTCGAGCCAGACAGCCGGTCCGTGGAGGGCATAGACCCCTTTGTCCCGTTCCTGACATTCGCGGATGATGGCCGCTGCGACGACGTCACGCGTTTCCAGGGGATGGAGGAAGGCTTCGCCGTTCTTATTGACCAGCATGGCCCCGAGAGAGCGGACCTTTTCCGTCACCAGGGCGCCGTAGATCTGCGGCGGATAGGCAGCGCCCGTCGGATGGTACTGGATGGCGTCGGCATAGATGAGGGGCACGCCGGCGCGGTAGGCCATGACCAGGCCGTCGGCCGTCGAGCCGTAGTGATTGGACGTTGGGAAGCCCTGGTAGTGGAGGCGGCCGGCACCGCCTGTGGCGATGATGACGCTCTTGGCCCGGACGACGTGGTATTCCCGGGTATCGAAGTCATAGAGGACGGCACCGGCCGCCTTCCCTTCGCCATCGAGGAGGAGTTCCACAGCCGGTGAATATTCGACGACGTCGACGCCGGCATTGCGCACTTCGTCGCGGAGGACGCGCATGATTTCCGCCCCTGTATAGTCGCCGCAGGCGTGCATACGCTTGTGCGACGTGCCGCCGCCATGGGTCGTGACCATGGAGCCGTCGCTGTTCTTGTCGAAGAGGACGCCCAGCGAGCTGAGCCACTGGATGGCTTCCGGCCCGTGGAGGACGAGTTCGGCCAAGAGTTCCGGTTTGTTCTTATAATGGCCGCCGCCGATGGCGTCGAGATAGTGGGCCTCCGGCGAATCGCTTTCCTTGTCGGCTGCCTGGATGCCGCCTTCGGCCATGCCCGTATTGGCATCGCCTATACGCAGTTTCGTCGCCATGAGGACCTTGGCGCCGTGCCGTGCCGCTTCGATGGCAGCCGCCGCACCGGCGCCGCCACCGCCGATGACCAGGACATCCGTTTCGAACTGGATGTGATCCACATCGACGTCAGCCGTGTCCATGCGGCTCTTGCCCTGCAGCAGGGCAGCCAGTTCCTTCGGCACTTTATCGCCTTTATTGGGGCCGACGGTCAGGACGGTAAAGCCTTCTTCATGGTAATCCGGATGATACTGGCGCAGGAGTTCCCCCTTCTCTTCAGCCGTGAAGCGCGGCAGTTCTTCAGACAAACGGATATTCCGCGTAGCTTCGACCCGCGCCTGGGAAGCCCGCATTTCTTCTGTATAAATCATGATCGTCCCCCTATTTCTCAATATCCCGCGATTCATATAAGCGGCGTAATTCATCGTCACCGGCTGCCATCAGATGCTGGACGTCGGCCACGAACTGGCCTTCCCGGATGGCCCGGACGCGCTGGTCCAGGTGCCTGCTCTTCTTGGCGATGTACTTGCCCATGAGGCGCCGTGCCAGGAGGCCGACGGCACCGTGACTGATCTTGGCCGGGCAGCTGGCAGCGCAGATGTTGCAGCAGACACAGCGGAAGGATTCCTTGGCACAGCCGGCATAATCACCGCGCTGGGCCAGGGCGATGTACTTCATGACCTGGATGCCCTGGGGACAGTTCCGCGTACAGGCGTTGCAGTGGATGCAGTTGTAGATTTCCGGATAGAGCTGGCCGACGACGTTGCCGGCTACGGGCAGGTCGTCCATATCGTAAGTCTGTTTCTTGATGGGAAATGATTCCAGGCGGCCGACGCACATGCCGTCTTCGACCTTCGTCTGGCAGGCCAGGGCCGAATGAGTCTCCGTCTGGCCCTGCAGGCGGTAAACGACGGCACAGGCCCCGCAGAACCCGCTGCGGCAGCCGCAGCCGCGGACCAGGCGGAAACCGGAATATTCCATGGCCCGCATGATTGTCAGATCTTCAGGGACCGAAAACTTCTTGCCCAGTAAATAGACCGTTACCATTTTCATAATGATAAAAACTCCTTTGTGAATGAATGGCAAAAGAGGCTGTCGTACTAAGACAGCCTCTTTTTAGTTGACAGTTTGTAGTTTTTAGTTTGCAGTGAATGGCTAAAAATTTACCCCTCATCTACTACAAACTACAAACTTTATACTACATAGCGATTACGCCAGTACTTCCAACAGGCAGTCACCGCTGATGATGGCCTGGCCTTTGGTGGCGTAGATTTCACCGACTGTGCCGTCGATAGGCGACGTGATGGTCGTTTCCATCTTCATGGCTTCGGTAACGACTAAGGGTTCGCCTTTCTTGACTTTCTGGCCCTTGGTGACCAGGACTTTGACGACAGACCCGGACAGGGTTGCGCCGATGTCACCGGCTTTGTCGGGGTCAGCCTTGCGGCGGGTGACGGTCTTCATGTCGACGCTCTTATCCTGGACCTGGATTTCGCGTTCAGCACCGTTGAACATGAAGGTAATCGTGCGGACACCACTGTCATCGGGATCGCTGATGTTGATGAGGGTGATGATGAGGTCCTTCCCTTCTTCGATTTCAACGTGGACTTCTTCGTTCTTCTTCATGCCGAAGAAGAAGGTCGGCGTATCGAGGACGCTGACATCGCCGTATTTCTTGACCGTTTCGTTGAAGTCCTTGAAGACTTTCGGATACTGGCAGTACGCGTTGATGTCTTCGTCTTCGTGTTTATAACCGGCATCGGTCAATTTCTTGCGGATCGCTTCGAAATCGACAGGAGCCAGGCTCTTGCCCGGACGTTCCGTAAGGGGTTTCTTGCCTTTCAGGACGATCTTCTGGAGTTTTTCCGGGAAGCCCTGATAAGGAATACCGATGCGGCCTTCAAAGAATTCGACGACAGACTGCGGGAAGTCGAGGACGTCGCCTTTATCGTAGACATCCTGTTCCGTCAGGTTGTTCTGGACCATGAACAAGGTCATGTCGCCGACTACTTTCGACGACGGCGTAACTTTGATGATGTCGCCGAACATCATGCTGACCGTGTGGTACATCTTCTTGATTTCGTTCCAGCGGTCGCCGAGGCCGACGGCTTTGGCCTGCTGGCGCAGGTTGGAGAACTGGCCGCCCGGCATTTCATGCTGGTAGACTTCCGTGTTCGGATACGCATCGGCTTTGTCGACGCCCTTATAGTACGGACGGACAGTAGCCCAGTAACGGGACATTTCTTCCATGGCATCGACGTCGAGGTCGGGCTGGCGGTCCTTGCCGCTCAAAGCGTAGTACAAGGTGCTCATGCTCGGCTGGCTCGTGCCGCCGGCAAAGGCGGAATAAGCGACGTCGACGATGTCGACACCGGCGTCGATGGCGCGGTCATACGTGCAGATGGCGTTGCCCGAACCGTCGTGCGTATGGAGATGGATAGGCAGGTCGACGGCATCTTTCAGGGCCGATACCAGGCGGTAAGCGGCTTCCGGTTTCAAGAGGCCGGCCATATCCTTGATGGCGATGATATTGGCGCCGGCATTCTGCAATTCCTTGGCCATGTTGACATAGTATTTCAGATCGTATTTATCGCGGGCCGGGTCGAGGATATCGCCAGTGTAGCAGAGGGCGACTTCGGCGAGCTTGTTGTTTTCGCGGACGGCCTGGATCGTGCCATACATGTTGTCCAGGCTGTTGAGGCTGTCGAAGACGCGGAAGACGTCGATGCCGTTCTTGGCCGACAGGTCGATGAAGTTCTTGACGACGTTGTCGGGATAGCTCGTGTAGCCGACGGCATTGGCACCGCGGACGAGCATCTGCAAGAGGATGTTCGGCGCTTTCTTGCGCATCTGGCGCAGGCGGACCCACGGGTCTTCATAGAGGAAGCGGTAGGCTACGTCGAAAGTAGCGCCGCCCCAGCATTCATAGGAGAAGAGGTTCGGCAGTTTCTTGGAAGCTGCTTCCAGGACGCGGAGCATATCGATGGAACGGACGCGTGTCGCAAACAGGGACTGATGGGCGTCACGCATGGTCGTATCGGTAAAGAAAACTTTCTTCTGTTCTTTGATCCACTGGGAGAATTTTTCCGGTCCCATGGCATCGAATTTCTGCTTCGTCCCATCCGGATACGGGCCGGCAACAGGCGTCGGCAGTTCCAGGGCTTCAAATTCCGGTTTGTCCTGATGGCCGGCGTCGGCATAACCGTTGATGGTCGTATTGCCAATGTATTTGAGGAGCTTCGTGCCGCGGTCCTGGACGACGGGCAGGTTGAACAGTTCCGGATGGTCGTCGATGAAGTTGACGTTATACGTACCGGCGATGAATTCCGGACTCTTGAGGACGTTGATCAAGAAGCCGATGTTGGTCTTGACGCCGCGGATACGGAATTCCTTGAGGACGCGGAGCATCTTTTCAGCTGCTTCCTTATGGGTCCGGCCATAAGTCGTCGTCTTGACCAGCAGCGAATCGTAGTACGGCGTGATGATGGCGCCGGTGTAGGCATTGCCGCTGTCGAGGCGGACGCCAAAGCCGCCGCCGCTGCGGTATACCATGATCTTGCCCGAATCAGGCATGAAGTTGTTCATCGGGTCTTCCGTCGTGATACGGCACTGGATGGCGTCGCCCAGGCAGCGGACGTCGTCCTGGGACTTGATGCCGATTTCGTCGCTGTCGAGGGCGTAGCCTTCGGCGACTTTGATCTGGGTCTGGACGATGTCAATGCCCGTGATCATTTCCGTAACGGTATGTTCGACCTGTACGCGCGGGTTGACTTCGATGAAGTAGAATTCGCCGTCCGGCGTAACCAGGAATTCGACCGTCCCGGCGTTGACGTAATGGACGTTCTTCATCAATTTCAGGGCAGCGTTGCAGATTTTCTGACGCAGTTCGACAGGCAGGGCCGAAGCCGGAGCCGTTTCGACGACTTTCTGATGACGGCGCTGGATGGAGCAGTCCCGTTCAAAGAGGTGGATGACGTTGCCGTGTTCGTCGCCCATAATCTGGACTTCGACGTGTTTCGGATTGACGATGCATTTTTCCAAATAAATTTCATCGCTGCCAAAAGCCAGTTTGGCTTCCGATTTGGCGCGGTCATAAGCATCGCGAAGGTCTGCCATACGGTCGACCATGCGCATGCCGCGGCCGCCGCCGCCGTTGACGGCTTTGAGCATGATCGGGAAACCGACCTGCTTGGCGAATTTTTCGACTTCCGCATAGTTCATGACCGGGCCGTCGCTGCCAGGGATGTACTGGATACCGGCCTTTTTCGCCTGGATACGGGCGTTGATCTTATCGCCAAACATGATGAGGTGTTCGACTTTAGGCCCGATGAAGATAATGCCTTCTTCTTCACAGCGTTTGGCCAGGTCCGCATTTTCAGACAAGAAGCCGTAGCCCGGATGAATGGCATCGACGTCGTGTTCGTGAGCAATGCGGATAATATCTTCAATATCTAAATATGCATCTACCGGTTTTTTACCTTCACCGACGAGATACGATTCATCTGCACGGAAACGATGCAGGGACAACGAATCTTCTTTGGAATAAATAGCTACAGTACGGATTCCCAGTTCATTACAAGCCCGGAAAACACGAATGGCAATTTCTCCGCGGTTGGCAACTAAAACCGAACGAATTTTTTTCATGAAAATACCCTCCTGCTTAGAAATATTAAGTCAAGACCGGTAAACGCACAGATGTCCACTCCCATACATTCACCGCTTTCTTCATTATAACAAAATAGGAAAACATTACAAGGGACGGCACACTTTGTCTTTATAAAAATACTGTATACAAGTCATGTTTTTCCGCCCTTTTCGTCGTTTTCCCGGCTTCCCCTGTTTGTCACATTCACGACGATGATTGTCCCTTCATATAAGACAATCATCGGGACGGCAATGCACGTCTGAGTGAAGATATCCGTCGTCGGCGACACGACACCGGCGAAGACGAAAGCCAGGAGGACGAAGACGCGGCGCTTGGCCCTGAGCATGGCCGGCGTCACCAGGCCCAGGCGGGACAGGACCAGGAGGACCAGGGGCAGTTCAAAGCCCAGGGCGAAGGGCAGGAGGAAAGCGATAAAAAAGGATAAATATGCCGACAAAGAAAACATAGGCTGCAACGACACCGTGGCAAAGTCCATGAAGAACCGGACCGCCGCCGGCAGGACAAAGAAAAAGGCAAAGGCCGAACCGCCATAGAACAGGAGCAGTGCCGACGGGATGAACCACAAGGCCGTCGTCACTTCCCCGCCGCGCAGGGCAGGCCGCAGGAAGCGCCAGAACTCGAAGCAGTGGATGGGCAGGGTCCCGATGAAACCGGCAAAGGCGGCGATCTCTATATAAGAAAAAAAGACTTCTGCCGGATTGAGGAAATACAATTTCCCGGCAGGAGCCGAAATGACGGCGATAATATCTTCAGCATATATATAGGAAATAATACTGCCCACCAGCCAGGCCACGAGGCAGACGATGATGCGCCGCCGCAATTCCTCCAGATGGAAAGTAATAGGAGCTCGTTCTTCAGACATGGGATTTTCCTTTCAGGTGTATAAAAGGGCTTGTCGTATGACGACAAGCCCTTTTAAGTTGGTAGTAGTTAGTTGTTAGTGGTTAGCGGATGGCTTTAAATTTAAACCTTTCTCTGCAAACTACAAACTCTGTACTACAAACTAATCATACATAATGTACGCGCGACGGGTCGTAGCGGTCTTCGCGGGGTTTTTCTTCGGCCGTAGCCTGAGGATAGCCCATGGCGACGATGGCGAACGGGGTCAGGCCCTGGGGAACGCCGAGGGACCGGCGGACGAGGACTTCGCGGGCCTTATACGGGGCGACGCCGAGCCATACGGCACCGAGGTCGAGGTGTACTGCTTCGAGCAGGATGTTTTCGACAGCTGCGCTGAGGTCGAGGTTGATGAAAGCCGGAAAACGCATGTTTTCATCGCGGGAACAGACGACGATGGCCAAGGGAGCACCGGCAGCACAGCCGGCATAAGGACTGCAGTGGGACAGGTCCTGGATGACCCGTTTGTCGCGGACGACGTAGAATTCCCAGGGCTGCTGGTTCCCAGCCGAAGGAGCGGCCATAGCGGCGCGCAGTAACTGTTCTATCTTTTCATCTTCTACCATGGTCGGTAAAAATTTACGGATACTCCGTCTGGCAAAGATTTCGTTCATGTGAATCGACTCCCTCCTATAATCATATATCTATCTCATTATAACATATATAGATAGAAAGAAAAAGAAGTTGTATAGGCTTCCATCACGAATGATGAAAAAAAGGCTTGCCGCTATGCGACAAGCCTCTTTGCTTGGTGCCGAGGGAGGGACTTGAACCCTCACGGTGTTACCCGCCTGATTTTGAGTCAGGTGCGTCTGCCATTCCGCCACCCCGGCATATCTCTTGTGCCCGGCACATGGTGTTTCAGTGCTTGGCACAAGAAGAATTATACCATAACTAACGGAATCGTCAAGTATTTTTTTTGAAAATTTTTACGACTTAATGGCCAGCCGGTACTTTTTCTTCCGAATCTTTGGCTACGACCATTTCTTCTTCTTTCAAATGAGCGAAGTATTTCTTCGTTTCGGCTACAACGACGCCAGACAGGCCGATGAGGGCGATGAGGTTCGGGATAGCCATGAGGCCGTTGACGATATCAGCCAGGACCCAGATGACGTCGAGTTTGATGAAAGCGCCGCAGGCGACGAGGGCGATGAAGATGATGCGGTACGGCATGATACCTTTGACGCCGACGAGGTATTCGACGCAGCGTTCACCGTAGTAGTTCCAGCCGAGGATGGTCGTGAAGGCGAACAAGGTCAGGCCGACGCAGAGGATGATGCTGCCGTAGGTCGGGAAAGCCATGGTGAAAGCCGCATTGGTCAGGGCTGCGCCGTTGACATCGCCCATCCAGGCACCGCTGACGACCAGGACCAAACCGGTCAAAGTGCAGATGATGATGGTGTCGATGAAGGTACCGGTCATGGAAATGAGGCCCTGTTCAGCCGGCCATTTCGTTTTGGCAGCAGCAGCTACGATAGGTGCACTGCCCAGGCCCGATTCATTGGAGAAGACGCCGCGGGCAACGCCGTTGCGCATAGCAACCAATACCGTGGCACCGAGGAAGCCGCCAGCTGCAGCCGTCGGTGTGAAGGCGCTGACGATGATCTGTTCGACAGCAGCCGGGATCTGGTCGGCAAAGACGACGAGGAAAGCGACCGTAGAAACGACATAGATGACAGCCATGGCCGGGACGATTTTGGAAGCGACGCGGGCGATGGACTGGAGGCCGCCGATGGTGATGGCAGCGACGAGGATAGTCAATACGATGGCCGTGTATTCGACGGGGATGCTCGTCGTCAGGCGCGTGATTTCAACGATGGAATTGACCTGCGCGAAAGTCCCGATGCCGAAGAAGGCGACGAGGACGCCGAAGAAGGCGAACAAGAAAGCCAAGGGCTTATATTTCTTGCCCAGGCCGTTTTCGATGTAGTACATCGGGCCGCCGGCAATATCGCCGTTCTTGTCGACCGTGCGATATTTGACGGCCAGACAGCCTTCGGCGTATTTCGTGGCCATGCCGACGAAAGCGGCCATCCACATCCAGAAGATAGCGCCCGGGCCGCCGGCATGGACGGCCGTAGCGACACCGACGATGTTGCCTGTCCCGACCGTAGCGGCCAGGGCCGTGCACAGGGCCTTGAAGCTGTCTACGTCGCCTTCGCCCTGGTTCTTGGCCGTGAAGATGAGCTTCAGCGCTCTCGGCAGGCGGAAGACCTGGAGCAAATGGAGGCGGACAGTCAGCATCAGGCCGGTGCCGATGAGCAGCACCAGCAAGGGCGGACCCCAGACAAAACTATCAATGGCATTCAACGTTTCTAACATCTTTCATACTCCCCTTTTGTTATGGTAATTATAATGACATGAAAAAAGACCTATCATCATCACTCTGAAGATAGGTCCTAAGGGTCGCAGAAAAAGAAAGGTCGTTCTGCCAGCTCTGTCCTTTTGCCTGAGAGATTAGGAATCGCTTCCTTGCACCTT
Source organism: Megasphaera sp. (assembly GCF_047831605.1). NCBI lineage: Bacteria > Bacillati > Bacillota > Negativicutes > Veillonellales > Veillonellaceae > Megasphaera > Megasphaera sp. The sequence goes on from NZ_CP181255.1 coordinate 721,740, forward strand.
CGGCGCCCAAACGGGACTCTCCAGAGTTGTGTCCACACACGGTCCCACCCCTTTGCGGGGGCACCTGAGAGTTTGACTCCGTCGGTAGGCATTGCCTTCTCCCGTGTGTTTCGTTCACGCAATATGTATGATGTGATTGTTATTATAAACCGGCTTCTTAAAAAATGCAAGCCCTTTACGGAAATTTGTCCGTATTCAGCGAACTTTCTTTATAAATCTGTGTCAGAAAAGGCGTACGGCAGGAGCTGATCCATCGTGACGACGCACCATTCCCCTTTCAGGTTGGCCATGATGACCTTGGGGATATGGAATTCGGCCATGACCTGCCGGCAGGCGCCGCAGGGCGAACAGGGGCCGGGCGTATCGGCGACGATGGCAATAGCCGTAAAGTCCCGCTCCCCTTCGGATACGGCCTTGAAGATAGCCGTCCGTTCGGCACAGTTGCCCAGGGGATAACTGGAATTCTCGATATTGCAGCCGCCATAGACCTTCCCCGACGCGGCCAGGACGGCGGCGCCGACGGGAAAATGAGAATACGGGCTGTACGAATGAGCGCGGTAGGCTTTCGCTTTTTCTATGAGTTCTTCATCAGTCATAGTGACAGACATCCTTTTAAGTGGTCCATGACCCGGTCGGCCGTCTGCTGCCATTTGAGCGGCGTCAGGGCGATATGACCCTGGCGGATGCAGGCGACATCGCTGTCGTCGGGAGCCGTCGTCATGTCGATATCGCCGACGATACGATAGCAGACGCTGCCGTCGAGGTCGCGTTTCTCAGCGATGACATTGTGGTAAATCTGGACCGTCTGGGGCACGACGCGGACGTTGTCCAGGCTGACAGCCCCTTCTGGCGGCACGTTGATGTTGGCGATGCCCGGGAAGCGGCCTTTGACGACGAGCTTCTGGACCAGGTCCCAGACGAGGTGGGCCGTCTGAGCGCAGCGTTCATCGGTCATGCCCAGCATGGATACGGCAAAGGCCGGCAGGCCGTAATACGGCCCTTCCATGGCCGCCGACACGGTCCCGGAATAGAGGACGTCGCTGCCCAGGTTATAGCCGTCGTTGATGCCGGAAATGATGAGGTCCGGTTTATCTTCTTTGAGGAAATATTCCATAGCCATCTTGACGCAGTCCACAGGCGTACCAGATACGGCGATTTCCCGGATTCCCTGTACCGTCGATTCGTCGCGGCAGTAGAGGGCCTTGTTGATGGTCATGGAATGAGACGCCGCACTGCGCTGGCCATTGGGCGCAACGACAGTCAGGCGGCAGTCATGAGATGCCAGTTCCCGTTTTAGCGTCTGAAGACCCGGCGCTTTCAATCCGTCATCATTGGTCAACAAAATATGCATAGTCTATCTCCTTACTTCTTATTTTCTTTACGCAATAAGGCCGCGCTTTCATAAGACAGGGCCCGCGTGTGCAGGGTGTGGCTCCATTTCATCTTGTGCCGGTCTTTGAAACCGAGGAAGTTGACAGGGATCCAGCTGTACATGAAAATCGGATAAATAATGAGGTATGCCCATGATTTCGGCGGCACCTTGATCTGCAAGAGGACGATGACCGGAATGAGGTACTGGCCGACGCCGATGATGGTCCAAATCTGGACGGGCACGATGGCATTGAGGATATTCGTATAGAAGGGCAGGTACGAATTAATCGAAGCCAGGACGGCGTAAATGGTCGAAGCCATCATGAAAAATGGCTGGGACAAGGTGACGATGCCGTCGAGCATGCGGATGTTGCCGGTCTTGATACCCCGGGCGAAGAGCTTGGGAATGAAGCGTTCGCCGCAGTCACACTGGCCCTGGGCCCAACGCTTGCGCTGGCGGCAGGACTGCATGAAGCCGACGACCTTTTCGTCGTAAATGATGGCATCATGGGCCCAGCAGGTGCGGACGCCTTCGAGGAGGACTTTCATGGAAAATTCCATGTCTTCCGTCAGGCAGTCACAGCCCCAGCCGTACTTGCGGACGATTTCCGTGGCGATGCACATGCCCGTGCCGCCCAGGGCCGTAGACAAGCCGATGTTGTACTTGGCCAGGTGCCACATGTGGTTGATGAGCCAGAAGGCGATGGAAAAGGTGCCGGCAATCCACGAGTCCGTCGGATTCTTGGAATCCATATAGCCCTGGATGACCTTTTCCCCCTTGCAGAGGTGGTTGTTCATTTCCCGCAGGAATTCCGGATGGACCAGGTTGTCCGCATCGAAGACGACGAAGGCGTCATACTGCTTCTCCTGGGCCAGCATCTGCGAGAACATCCAGTCCAGGGCATAGCCCTTGCCGACCTGTTCCTTGTTGGTCCGCACCTTGACGATGGCCCCGTGCTCGCGGCAGATGTCGGCCGTATGGTCCGTGCAGTTGTCGGCGACGACGTAGATGTCGTACATATCCTTCGGATAGTGGAGCTGTTTCAGATTGTCGATGAGCTGCCAGACGACTTTTTCTTCATTATGCGCGCAAATAACGGCAGCGAAGGTATTCTTAGGCGCTACCGTAATGCGTTCCCGCCGCTTCATGAGGCCGAAGCAGGCGAGGATGAAATAATAGAGGGAATAAAAAACGATGATGACCTGTATGGGTATCATGATGATATCCAAGATGTGTTCCATATGCGACTCTCCCTAAAGACTTAGCGAGCAGCTGCGACGTTCATGGCCGTATTGACTAACCCGAAGACGATATACAGTAAGAAAGGCATGGTGATGATCAGATGGAAGTCGACGAAGACCAGGACCAGAACGCCGAAGATGAGGGAAATGGCCAGGGCCGATTTGTGGAGCACGTCCGGGCTGGCCCCTTTGAAATCGGGGTTATGGACCTTGCTGACCAGATGGTAGCCCAGGAGGACGACGAAGATGGCCAGCAGCCATGCCGGCAGGACGGCGCCGGAAATGACGTACGTCGCAATGAGGCAGCCGCCATTAGGAATCGGCATCCCCTGGAAATAGCCGTGGATGACGCCGGTGTTGAGGTTGAACCGGGCCAGGCGGATACCGCCGAGAGCGGCGTAGATGATGGCCGGGATGGCGCCGATCCAGCCCAGGGACTGGAGTGAATAAGAATAGATCAGGAAAGCCGAAGCGGCCCCAAAGGATACGACGTCGGATAAGGAGTCGAGTTCCTTGCCGAAATCACCGGCGACACCAAGGGCGCGGGCCGAGCGGCCGTCGCAGGCGTCGCAGACCATGGCCAGCAGGATGCAGACACCGGCCCAGGTATAGAGCCCGTGGAGGGTCATAATCATACTCAGGACCCCGAAGCTGAGGTTTCCTGACGTAAACAGACATGGTATTACATTTTTCATTAAACTATCCTCCCTATGACGGATTCACCAGCACGGACCTTCTGGCCCTTCTTGACGGTGATTTCCACATTGTCGCGGACATAGATTTCTGCACACGACCCGAATTTGATCATGCCGTAGAGCTGGCCGTGCTGCAGTTCATCGCCCAAGGTGACCCAGGAGACGATGCGCCGCGCCAGGATGCCGGCAATGATGGTGACCAGGATATCCGTATGGGCTGAATGGATGCCGATGGAATAGCGTTCATTTTCATAGCCGACGCCTTCTTTATAAGCCGGACGGAAGCGGCCGCACGTATACTGCTGGAAATCAATGGTCCCCGGCAGCGGTGCCCGGTTGACATGGGCATCGAAGATGGACAGGAAAATGATGATTTTCCGGCACTTCTGGTTGAGATAGGCATCTTCTTCCACTTCTTCGACGCCGACGACAGTCCCGTCAGCCGGCGACACCAGGAGATGGTCGTCTGTCGGCATGGTCCGGCTGGGGTTGCGGAAGAAATAGGTGAAATACGCAGCCAGCAGCAGCAGCGGAACCACGGCGTAGGCATTGATGAAATAGCCTGCTGCCACAGCCAGTAACAGAGGCACGATAATGAAGGGGTATCCGTCTTCTACGATATAAGGTTTGTTCAAGACATCACTTTTCAACTCATCACCTCATCACTTAGGCCGGCCGCCCAGCTTGACAGCCGCGACGAATTTCGGCAGCGCCAGCATGCGTTTGAACCGCGTCGGCTCCTTCAACAGGCGATAGAGCCATTCCAGGCGGTTGTCCTGCATCCATTTCGGAGCCCGGCCGGCTTTGCCAGCCAGGACGTCGAAGGTCCCGCCGACGCCCATACAGACGCAGGGGCCGAGTTCGTAGAGATGCTCAGATATCCATTTTTCCTGTTTCGGCACGCCGAGGGCGACCAAGAGGATGCGCGTCCCCTTGCTGCGGATATCTTCAATGATACCCTGTTCTTCGTCAGCCGAAAAGAATCCCGAATGAGTCCCGACGATGTTCAGGGACCCCAGTTGCTGCTGCACATTGGCCGCAGCCTGTTCGGCAATGCCCGGGGCACCGCCAAAGAGGTAGACAGCCGTTTGGCGTGCGGCTGCTTCTTGGAGCAGACTGCACGCCAAATCGACACCTGTCACGCGTTCTTTAAATTTCTTGCCCTGCTGTTCTGCAGCCCACAGGACGCCGGCCCCATCGGGAACTACCAGGTCGGCATGCTGGAGGATATGGGCCAGTTCGCGGTCCGTCTGGGCCCGCATGACCATTTCTGCATTGGCCGTCGCAATGGAAGCGGCCCGGCCTTCGTCGATGCACTTAAAGGCCAGGTTCCGGGCTTCTTCCATAGTGACGTTCCATATGGGGATGGACAAGATATCGATTGTACTAATCAACGTATCCCTCCGCCCTGCTTAGTTTACGCTGTAGTTCGGAGCTTCTTTCGTGATGTTGACATCGTGAGGATGGCTTTCACGAAGACCGGCTGCGGTGATCTGGATGAACTGCGTATTTTCAATCATTTCTTTAATGTTGTGGCAGCCACAGTAGCCCATGGATGCGCGGAGACCGCCGACCATCTGGTAAATCGTGTCAGCTGCCGGTCCTTTGTACGGTACACGGCCTTCGATGCCTTCGGGGACGAGCTTCTTGGCATCTTCCTGGAAGTAACGGTCCTTACTGCCACATTCCATAGCGGCCAGGGAACCCATGCCGCGGTATTCTTTGTAGCTGCGGCCCTGATAGATGACCGTTTCGCCCGGGCTTTCTTCCGTGCCGGCCAGGAGGTTGCCCATCATGACGACGTTGCCGCCGGCAGCGATGGCTTTGGCCATATCACCGGAATATTTGATGCCGCCGTCGGCGATGATGGGGATACCATAGCGCTGAGCGACTTTAGCACATTCATAGACGGCCGTGATCTGCGGTACGCCGATACCAGCGACGATACGGGTCGTGCAGATGGAGCCAGGGCCGATGCCGACTTTGACGGCGTCGACGCCGCATTCGATGAGGGCTTCCGTAGCGGCACCCGTAGCGACGTTGCCGGCGATGACCGGGAGATGCGGGTACATCTTCTTGATTTCTTTCAGCGTATTGAGGACGCCCAGGGAATGGCCGTGAGCCGTATCGATGACGACGACGTCGACTTTGGCAGCGACGAGAGCGTCGAGACGGTCGGTCATGTCATGGGTTACGCCGACAGCAGCAGCGACCAGGAGACGGCCGTTGCCATCTTTGGCAGAATTCGGGTATTTTGTAGCCTTTTCGATATCCTTGATGGTGATGAGGCCCTGGAGGTTGCCTTCTTTATCGACAAGGGGTAATTTTTCAATGCGGTGCTTGCGGAGAATTTCTTTGGCTTCTGCCAGGGACGTGCCGACAGGAGCAGTGATCAGGTTTTCTTTGGTCATGATGTCACCGATGCGGCGGCTCATGTCTTCTTCAAAGCGTATATCGCGGTTGGTGATGATGCCGACGAGTTTGCCGTCGACCGTGATAGGTACGCCGGAGATGCGGTATTTGCCCATTAATTCATTGGCATCGGCCAGGAGATTATCGGGATGAAGGAAAATCGGGTCGATGATGATGCCGTGTTCCGACCGCTTTACTTTGTCGACTTCCCGCGCCTGGGCGGCAATGGACATGTTCTTATGAATAACGCCGATGCCGCCTTCGCGGGCTACGGCAATAGCCATAGGAGCTTCTGTAACGGTATCCATACCAGAGCTCATAATAGGAATATTCAGTTTGATATCGCGCGTCAGGTTCGTCGAAACGTCGACTTCCTTCGGGAGTACGTCCGATTTTGCCGGAACCAGGAGAACGTCATCAAATGTCAAACCTCTCATACCAAATTTATCAGATCTCATATTTGCACCTCTGTTTTGAAAAATATAAGAAACTAAGGGGAAATACCCCTAAATAGCTTATCCCTTATTATAACTGAAATCAGCTCTTATGTACATATATTACAGCAAATTTCTATCAGTTATTTAAAAGGCCGGCAAAAGTATGGCCAAAGCGTCTCTTTAATGCCGCTTCTGCTTTCCCCAGGTCTTCGTGGCCCAGCCACCATTGCCGGGCCGCATCGCGGGCCGCCGCCAGGAGAGGTACGTCGTTTATAATATCGGCAGCTTTCAAATCGGGCAGGCCATGCTGCATATAGCCGAAGAGCTGTCCCGAACCGCGCAGGAGCAGGTCTTTTTCAGCCAGCGTGAAGCCGTCGTGTATCTGTTCCATCCATTTCAGGCGCTGCCGCGTCTCATCGCTGCCGCCTTTGGCCATGAGGATGCAATAGGCCTGCATATCGCCGCGGCCGACGCGGCCCCGCAGCTGGTGGAGCTGGGCCAGGCCGAAGCGTTCGGCGCCGTCGATGAACATGACCGTCGCATTGGGGACGTTGACGCCGACTTCGATGACGCTCGTCGCGACCAGGAGCTGGATATCCCCTTTCTGGAAGGCCTCCATGACGGCTTCTTTCTCTTTGCCGGCCATACGGCCGTGGACGAGGCCGCACGTGCGCTTTTTGAAGACGCGGGACCGCAGTTCTTCGTAGAGGTCCGTCGCCGCCTGCAAATCGACGCTTTCCGAGGCCTCGACGAGGGGACAGACGACGTAGCACTGCTGGCCCTGGGCCATGAGCTTGTCCATGAAGATATAGACCCGCCGGCGCAGGGCTTCGCCGACGGCATAGGTCTTGACCCATTTCCGCCCTGGCGGCAGCTCGCGGATGGACGACACGTCGAGGTCGCCGTAGAGGGACAAGGTCAGCGTCCGGGGAATGGGCGTGGCCGTCATGAACAGGGCATGTGGCTCCTTCCCCTTTTGTTCCAGCGCCGACCGCTGGCGGACGCCGAAGCGGTGCTGTTCGTCCGTGACGACCAGGCCCAGGCAGCGGAAGGCCACGTCATCCTGTATCAGGGCGTGAGTCCCGATGAGGATGTCGATGCGCCCCTGGGCCAGTTCTTCCAGGAGCTGCTGCCGTTCCTTAGCCGTCGTCCTGCCCGTCAGCAAGGCGATGCGGACGTCCAGGCCCTGAAAGAGGCGGCAGAATTCTTCATAGTGCTGGGCCGCCAGGATGCCCGTCGGCGCCATGAGGGCCCCTTGATAGCCGTTCTCTACGATCTTGGCCAGGGCCAGGGCGGCGACGACGGTCTTGCCGGAGCCGACATCGCCCTGGACCAGACGCTGCATGGGCACTTCGCTCTCCATATCGGCCTGGATATCGAGGAAGGCCTGGGTCTGGCCTTTCGTCAGGGTAAAGGGCAGGTGGTCATAGAAGGCCTTGAGCAGATGGCCGTTAGGGCCGCATTTGATGCCCTGGCGCTTGCCTTCATGGCGCCGGCGCAGGAGCAGGCCGAGCTGCATGTCGAAGAGCTCTTCAAAGGCCAGCTGGCGCCGGGCCTGTTCCCGTTTCTCCATAGAATCAGGGAAATGTATCTGCTCATAGGCTTCGAGCGTCGACATGGCGGCAAAAGGCGACTGACGGCAGCCGTCCCAGCCGGGCAGGATGTCCGGATGTTCCCTGGCCAGGTCCAGGGCCTGGCGCACGGCCTTGCGGATATCCTGCTGGCGCAGGCCGTCGGTCAGGCCGTAGACGGGGACGAAGCCATCGCCGCCAGCCCGCCCTTCTTCCGTATCGGGCGTATTCATCTGGCGGCGGCCGTAAGCCCATTCCATCTTGCCGAAAGCCGTCAGGGTCAGGCCGACATGGAACTGGCGTTTCTTGAAGGCCTGATTGAACCAGACCAGTTCGGCCGCCCCCGTGCCGTCGCTGACCATGACCTTCAAGATGGAGAGGCCCCGGCGGGGCCGCATTTCCTGGACAGAGGCCACGGTCCCGCAGACCAGGACGGCTTTCCCCGTCCCGCACGGCGCCTGGCCGATGGGCCAGATGTGGCTGCGGTCTTCATAATCGCGGGGCATATATTGTAATAAATCGGACACCGTCGTCAGATGGAGCCGGGCAAACAGGGCTTCTTTGCGCGGTCCGATGCCTTTTAAATCGCGAATGGAAAAATTCATACCAAAAACTCCTTGTCAAATATTCGTTTTTATTGTATCATATTTCGTAGGCTTTTTTAAAAAAATAAAACTTGCTTTGCCTAATAATCTGTGATAAGATTTATATGTTGTACTGTGATGGTGCAGGGAGGTGTAACCAATGGCAAACTTTTGCGAAATCTGTGGTAAAGGAACAATGAGCGGCATGAATGTCAGCCATTCCCACTTGAAAACGAAAAAAACCTGGAAACCGAATATCCAGCGTGTCCGCGCTGTCGTCGACGGCGAAGTAAAACGAGTTAATGTTTGCACTCGTTGCCTTCGTTCCGGTAAAGTCCAGCGTGATGTTTAAGGATGATAAAAAAGAGGCTGTCACATTAAGACAGCCTCTTTTTTAGTTTAAAGTTTGTAGTTTTTAGTTTGCAGTGAATGTTTAAAAATTTAAAGCTGTCATCTGCAAACTACAAACTCCGTACTACAAACTACAAAGAGAAAGGGACCTCGCATGATAGAATAAACCTTCATGCGACAGTCCCTTTTTTCGTGGTTCGTAGCTCGTAGGGGGCGCCACGTGGGCGACCCGTTGGGAATTTGTGTGATTTCCCCAACGAAATGAACGGGGAATCGCACATATCCTGGAGCGGGCTCGCCACGTGCGAGCCCCTACATGCATATGTATTTTGCCAGGCGGGCCGCCCGGTCTTCGATGCCGGCGTTCCGGAGGATGCTCTTGGGGTCGTTGGCCGTTTCGATGAGGGCGAAGTACGGCGGCAGGATGAAGTTCTTGTTGCAGTTCATGGCGTCCAGTATCTGTTCGGCCACGATGTCGCCGCCGCTGTAGCCGGAGACGACCAGGGCGTAAACTTCCTTATTGGCAAAGGCCGCCTCTTCCTTGCGGAACAGGGCCGTCAGCCTGTTGAAGAAGGCCGTGATGTTGGCGCTGACGGCGTCGTTGTAGTTCGGGCAGACCAGGACGATGACGTCGCCCTGGCGCACAGCGGGATAGACTTTTTCGACCATGACGCCGCCGTAGAAGCAGTCCCCTTTTTCGCCGAAGTGGAGGCACGTTTCGTAGCTGCAGCCCCGGCAGTCGACGACGCTGCCGTTGCGCAGGGAAATCTCCGTGACCTTCGCCTTCCCCTGCAGATGGCAGCGGACCATCTCCCAGAGGAGGAGCGTATTCGACGTGCGGCGGCTGCTGGCGTGGATGACGACGATATCTTTGACCTTCCCTGACCCGGACGGGCGAACGAAGGACAGCAGCTTGTTGACCAGGTGGCCGGCACTGACGGCATAGGCCTCTTCATTAGAGAGGCCCTGGATCTTGGCCTGGGTATTAAAATTATAGAGAGAGCCCGTAGCCTCGACGAGAGGCTTCCCGGGAAAGATACAGCCGGCCTGATTGGCAAAGAAAATCAGCTCCCGGCCTATTTTTTTTGTAAAAAATTCCCCCTGCCCGTCGACGAGGACGGCACCGCGGCAGCCGGCCAGGCAGTGACGGTGGCGGACCAGGCAGGATACGAGGTGGACATAGGACAGGCTGACGCCGGCCCTGGGCAGGGCGACGGCAAAGAGGACGGCTGTCCCCTCTTTTTCCGCCGGCGTGCGGACGCACCAGCGCAAAAAGGCCTTTTCCCGTTCGATGACGGTATACGTCCACCCGGCCAGGGCCCGGTCGAGGACGCGCCGGATTCGTTCCGTGTGGCCCGCTTCCTCCCAGCCGACCTTGACGACCAACAACATGGCAAGGCCCCCTTCCTATACGAGGCGGCTCAGTGCCGTATAAGCCCGTTTCCAGCGCGCATAGAGGGCCGGGCAGGCACAGACGTCTTCATAGGTCACGCAGCCGCCGGCGACGCGGTTCTTGACGCCGAAGAAAGCGCCTTTCGATGTATCGCCGAGGTAGACCGACCCGTAATGCCACTGGCCGCGCAGGGTCAGGATGATCGACAAGGCCGCCGACGACAGGGCCGGGGCGATGTAGGGCTTGTAGCCCAGGTCGCGGACGGCGACGTTGGCATGGACGACGAGGTCCGTCAGTTCCCTGGACAGCGCGTCGTCATAGCCGTCGAGGCGGTCGGCGATGACCAGGTCTACCCCGTGGGGTCCAAAGGCGCGGCCTTCTTGCAGATAATGGGCGAAGCGCGGATCCTTTTTCGCATAGTAGCAGGCCCGGGCATGCATGACGCCCAGGCCGTAGCCCTGGATCTGCGACGGATGGAGACCGGAAGCGGTCAAAAAGGCGCGGCACAAGGGGTCGACCGGATCCGATACGATGCAGACCTGGCCGCCGAAGCCGGCCTGGCGGGCCAGGGCCGCATAATGGGCGACGAGACTGCGGTTGGCTTCGAGCTGGGCCATGCGCACGTCGCCGCCGGCGCCGACAGGCGGTACGCCCTTGCTGGCACAGAAAATGAAGACATCGCAGTCGAAGACGTCTTTTTCCGGGACGATGGTCACGGCCGGCAGGACCGGGTCGTCACAGCCATCCAGTCCGGCAAAGGGGTAGCGTATCTGGTTCATCTCCATTTCCAGGCGGGACAGGTTCTCCTCGTTGATATCGCACATGCCGACAGAACCGATGACGTCCTGGCCGGCCAGGAGCAGGCCGATGAGCATGGTCGTGCCCACATCGCCCAAGGCGACGATATGGACGCGGGCCTTCCCGGCCAGCTGCGGTGCCCTGTCGAGGGGCATGGCAGAGGCTCCGATTTCTCCGGGCAGATCATGTATCCATTTATTCAAGTTCTCCATCTCCTTCCCCCCAGCGCAGGCGGATGAGCCGTTCGATATCGTTCTTGATGAAGCGCGTCGGGTCCATGTTCTCATCGAACTTGACGCCGACGTCGATATCGGGGATGCGCGGGTAGGTAATGACTTCGCCGAGCCGCTTCAGGGTCAGACGTTTTTCAAAGGTTTCCTGGTAGACGTCCTGCAATGTCTCCATGATAGATGCGGCATTTTGCAGACACGTCAGGGAGTATAAGTAGTCGGCGTCGCTGTTGCCCTTGCCGATGAAAGCCGGCTTGACATAGGGCAGGACCAGGTTGATCGACGGATTGCGGCCGTAGCCGCTGTAGTTATGGGCATTGTCCAGGCTGTCGCCGCCGATGAAGGGATAGCAGTCCCTTTCGTTGAGCCAGACTTCCAGGCTGGGCAGGAAATAAGCGCTCTCGGCGCGGATGTCCTTTTCTTCCATCATGTCCATGGCCTGACCGGTCATGACGCCGACCAGGACTTCCTTGATTTCGACGCCGTTCTGTTCCAGGTAGGGCGTCAGCATGCGCATGCGGTGGCCTTTGTGCAGGAGGTCGTCGATGAGGATGACCGGCCTGTCGAAGGACTTGATGGTCTTGACCTGATTGTCGACGGACGAATAGTGCTGACATTCGGCGATGGTAAAAGACTTGACCGTGCGGTCGAAATACTTGTCGATGTGCAGGCCCTTGGTCACCGTGTTGGGTACGAGGACATCGCTCAGGGCCTTGCCAAAGGGAACGGTCATGTACGGGCCGCGGCGCTTCTTCTTGTCTTCGACGATGGAAACGCCGTTGATTTCAGCGACTTTCTTGATGATCTTATTATAAAAGGCACTCATGTTGAAAGACAGGATGAGCTGGCCCGGATAAATGTGGTTCATGACCGACAACAGATTGTTGTGGGCCTCGTAGATGGCCCGGCGGACGCGGGGATTCTTGTTGAAGGGGTTCTTGATGGTCGTTTCGACGTCGCGGAAAATGACGATGGGCGATTTCATGTTGACTGCATAAATCGGTGTCTCTTCCGGCGGCGCAATGTTGACGAACCCCTGGCGGCGCAATGCGTCGATGACGGGCTGCTCGCAGCCGGCCGGATCGACGGGATGGTAGACGGCGTAGGCGTAGTCGCGGGCAATGAGCTCTGTCAGGATTTCCGTAATGATGATCTGGCTGACATTGGCAATGCCGGCCATGTCGTCGGCATAGAGAAAGCCGATGCAGGCAACGCCTCCGTCAGCGGCATCGCGGATGTGCGAGGCAATGGCCGAGTCGTGGAACTCGCGCAGCAAATCGCGGGAGCCCACGCGGTGGACGGCGGCGTAAGCGATCATCTTGCGCTCCTGGCTGGCGTCGTCGATGTACAGCGTCCAGACATAGTCCTTTTCGACGTAGCTGTCGACGGTCTCCGTATGGTAGCCTTTATCCCAGAGGGCGCTGCAGATGGGCCACAGGCTTTCGGCGCCGCGCGGCTTGAAAGAGCCGATGCCGATTTCCCGAGCTTCCAGGACGTGCTTGTACGCCGGTTCGCGCAGGTAAAGGTTGTTATCGTAAATGAAGTTCTGTGCCACGGCGTCGATGAGGTTGGAAATATCCCGGTTAAGGTCGATGTTCTCGCGTATCTTCGTCGAGCTGATGTCTTCGTAGAACTTGTCCAGCGTCAGGCGGATGACCTTGGCCTGGATGCCGTAGGTCTTTTCATGCTGGTCCGGTTCGGCATTTTCCCGCGTCTCCCTGGCGAAGGCGATATGGTTGACCGTATGGATCGAATCCGGCGTCGGTACGGCCCGGTAAGCCGACGCATTTTCGATGACGTCCGTGCCGACGGCGATGTACAGGTCCCGGCCGGCAAAGATGTCCTTGAGCTTCTTGATGTCCGCCGGATTGGCGATGTTGATGGGGATATCGTCCGGGAAGGGATACATGTTCTCTTCATCGGCGACGGATATGTTCATGATCTTGCGGCGCATGAGCCGCGGCTGGGTGTGCTTGGACCAGGAAAATTCATCGAGGGCCAGGTAAATGTCGAAGCCCAGGTCGCGTATCTTGCAGGCCACGGCCTTGTGGCCCAGGCTGAAGGGGTCGAAGGTCCCCGGATAGAAGCAGGGCTTGCGGCCTGTTTCAAAGGTAAAGGGCCCTCTGGCGAATTCGTGCTGGCTGATGTAGCGGTAAATATGGTTGAGCACGGCCGAATTACTGTAGAAATCCAGGTTTTCTTCGCTGTTCTCATCGAGGAGGACCAGGAGTTTCTTATAGCAGTGGCTGAAGAGGAAATCTTTCCGTTCGTCCGGCATGAGCGGGCTGTGGAAGATGAATTTCCCTAAATCGCGAAAGGCGTCGCGGCTCAGTTCCTTATTGTAATGGGCATAGGCCTTGATCATGATGTACAGCAGGCGGCGCTGGCGCTTTTCGTTGACCGCCGGGTCTTCTGAGAACTCTTTGGCAAATTCGTCGAATTGTTCCAAAATGATGCCCACTGTCTGGACCATGGACGCTGCCAAGGGGATGTTGACCGTCAGCAGCTGGCCTTCGATGGTCTTGACGAATTCGTCGAACTCCCGCGGCGGCAGCTTGAGGATCATCTTGCCCAAAAATTCCGGCACGTATTTAGAAATCTGCGGGTCGCCGATTTCCAGGCCGTTGAACAGTTCGACCGTCAGTTCGTTGCGCTGGGCATAAGTCATGTTCGAGGCAATCTTGAGCAGGCTGTTGCCGGCGGCGCGGCGGACGAAGATGGATTCGCTGACCTTGAGCAGATTGGTCAGATGGGTCCCGAGATGCATGACGCTGCCGGCATCGCTCTGGCCGTCGATGTAGCGCAGCATGAGTTCCAGGTTGGCCACTTTGACGACCCAATGGGTCCCCATCTTGAGGTCGACCAGGAAGAGGTTGCCTTCCCGTTCAAAGAAGGCGTCCCGCCCTTCAGGCAGGTTCATGACCTTGAGCAGGTCCTTATAGTACAAGTCATCCGTATAGTCGGCAAAGACGTGGCGGGCGCAGTTCAGGGCGGCCACGCGCAGGTTGAAGGATTCACTCTGCTTGGCCCTTTCTATGAAGGGGCCGGCGGCGGCCATAAAGGCTTCGTCCAGATAGTCCCGGTCCATGTCGGCCAGGACCTTCAAGAGGATGATATACTCTTCTTCACTGTAATTGCGCCGTTCATAATACGGCCCCATGACGGCCGTATAGCGGGGACGCTGGGACCGGGCACAGCGGTGCAGGACGGCCGATACAAAGGTGCTCAGGCAGTAGCCGATCCACAGCTTGTGCTGCTCGGTGAAGCGGATATCCGGGCAGATGATGCGGTCCAGGTAGGTCGTGAACAGGGACAGGTTGGTCACGGCCTTGGCCGGCAGGGAGACGCCTTCGGGCAGTTCCTTGGTATACGTATCGTTGAAATTGGCGATGATGCGTCCCATGAGGGCTGCCGCCTGCAGGCGGATGTCGCCTTCGCGGTGGGACAAGAGCTCGTAGAGGAACTTCAGGGTCATGAGCTTCTGATGCTCCGTCATGTACGTCGAATATTCCTCGAAGATGCCGATATACGTGCGGACATTCTTCCACTGCCGCTCGCTGCGGGCCGCTTCGATGAGGTTGCCAAAATCGCTTTCATCACGGAAGATGCTCATGAGGCGGATGTTGTGGTCGATGGCGGCATATTTGAGCTGGGCAATGACGTCATTGCCTTCGAGGAGGACTTTTTCCCGATGGATGGGCTGCGGCGGGTCGGCCGGTTCCCAGGCGAAGTCGGCAGGCAGTTCGGTGACGACGCCGTGTTCTTTCATGAAATCTTCAAAGTCCGCCAATTTAGCATAGACTTTCTGATAGCGCTGGCGCTTGGCGTCGTCGACATTATCCAGCTTCCCCAAGATGACGTCGAAGGCCTGGGCCAGGGAATAGAAATGGACGATTTCCCTTCCCTGGGCATCGCGGCTGCTCTTGACGCGGAAATCGGCATAAATGAGCAACAGCGATTCGACGGACAGGTTTTCCAGTTCCAGGTCCCAGACGGAATGGTTAGCCGCGATGTGGCCGATACCCGGCAGGCCCAGGCGGCGGCAGCACATGCCCGTATAATAATAATGTAAATAAGGGACCCGCTTCTCTTCATTCTTCTTGCAGCCGTACTTGCCGATATCATGGCAGGCAGCGGCGCCGGAAATGAGGGCGACGTCGACGGGGATGCCGTTCCGCGCCAGCTGGCGGGCTGCGTAAACGGCGACGTAGTGGACGCCGCCGACGTGGCCCAGCGTATTGAAAGGCGTAATGTCGACGCCGATGCGCATGAATTCATAAATATAATCGTCGGCAGCCAGTGTACGCAGGCGCAGGTATTCCTTGGTGTAGCCGTGGGCCATGATTTCCTGGACCGATACCAGGGGCATGTCCCGCTTGGGGTCGAAGGGCAGGACCTGGCGTTCATAGCGGTAGAGGCCGCGCAGGACCTGCATGAGGATCAGGCAGCCCCGCCGGTAGATGTCGCCATGACTGCCGCGCCCTGTCAGGGCCATGGACTCCGGGCCCTGGCAGGAACCGGGAAAGAGGCGGGCCAGGACGCGCTGATGGCAGCAGCGCAGCCAGCCGCCGGCCGGTTCGTCCCGGAGGCAGTCCAGATAGGGTTTGGCCGCCGCGACGACAGCAGGCGAAGAAAAGCGCCCTTCCCCGTCGCGGCAGTGCTGTAATTCATCGGCCAGGGACCGCAGGCGGCTGCGGCGTATCCAGGCCGTCATTTCATCTTTTTCCATTCCCAGCGTCGCCAAAAAATGCCGGCTCTCCAGGGCCGCCGACAGGGACGTGAAAATGGCTGTCGTCGAATCTTTCATAGTGCTCCTTCCGAAGTTTGATGTCGTAATGTCAAACCTCACGCAGTGACGCAAAAAGGGCCCTTGCATAATGGTAAGAACCATGATGCAACAAGCCCCCCTCGCCGCCATTGGCTGATTTTATTCTGGATACAGTTCTTTATTGCGTTTGACGATTTCCATGACCAGGTTCGCCGTTTCTTCGATAGCCTTGGACGACACATCGATGATGGGACAATGGAGGCGGCGCATGACACCGCGGGCATATTCCAGTTCTTCATTGATGCGTTCGATATTGGCGTAGCTGGCGTTGGCATCGAGCCCCATGCTGCGCAGCCGTTCCGAACGGATGAAATTCAGCTTGAACGGGTCGATGATGAGGCCGACGATCTTGCGGGCCGGGATCTGGAACAGTTCCGGCGGCAGGCTGACTTCCGGCACCAGCGGCAGGTTGGCCGCTTTGATGCGCTTATGGGCCAGGTACATGGAAAGGGGCGTCTTCGACGTGCGCGAGACGCCGACGATGACGATATCGGCCTTCAAGAAGCCCATGGGGTTCTTGCCGTCGTCGTATTTGACGGCGAATTCGATAGCTTCGACGCGTTTGAAATATTCTTCGTCGAGCTGATGGATCATGCCGGCCTTCAAAGTCGGTTCCGTATCCGTCAGGGTGCCGACGCCGGCCAGCATGGGGCCGATGATATCGACGACGGTGACGTTGGCCGACTTAGTCAGTTCCCACAGTTTCCGGCGCAGGGTCGGCGAAATGATGGTGTAGCAGATCATGGCATTGTGAGCTTCGGCCTTGCAGACCAGCTCCTCGATTTGCTGTTCCGACCGGATGTACGGTACGCGGATGATGTTGAATTCTTGCTTGTCGTACTGGCTGGCTGCTGCCCGGGCGACGCGTTCAGCCGTTTCACCAAGCGAGTCTGAGCAGGCATAAATAATCGGTTTTTCCACAGTTATCTCCTCCCTAACCCACATTCTACAAAGAGACGGGTTATGTTCGTTTTTGATATCCTGCCAAGGATCTTCAATTCCTTCTTGTCGTCTTCATCGGTACTTTCGACCTCGACGACAGGCAGGCAGTCGATTTCATATTCGATCAGGCGCTGAGCGGCGACGATAGCCTTTTCCTCAGGCTGGGCATAGATCACTTTGCTCACTGGCGTCATGACCATGCGCACCGGCAGGGCCCGCAGGTCATTGCTGCCCATAGCCGTTTTCAATAAATCCTTTCGCGATACGACGCCGGCCAGGATATTGTCCGTCCCGACAAAGACGGTCCCCGCATCTTCCGTAAACATGGCGATGATCGCATCGTAAGCACTCGTATGCTCACCGACGATCACAGGCTGCGACAGGCAGGAATCAATGGTGATATCCGTGATGGCCCGCGAGAGCAGGTCTTTTTCTTTATTGCCCGTAAAAAAGTAGCCTAATTTCGGCCGCGCATCGATGAGCCCTAACATGGTCAGGATGGCCAGGTCCGAGCGCAGGGCTGCCCGCGTCACGTGGAGCCGGTTGGCAATATGCTGGCCCGTAATCGGACTGTTTTCCTTTACAATCTGTAAAATCGTTTCCTGACGTTCCGATAACATAGCGTCTTTTCACCCCCTGCATAGCAAGCGTTCTCTTATTCACTTATTATCATAACATATATAAAAACATCCCGCGATATAAGATGTATAATATGCAAATAGTGTATAATACAAGGTCCTAGTATGAGAAAAAGGCGGCCCAAAAGTCTGTTTTTCTTTTGGGACCGCCTTTCTATTACTCATAAATCGGATATGCTATTACCACGTATAATCTTCTGTATCAGCACGGCCCTTGCCTGTCAGCGAATCGAGGAGGATACGCTGTTCGACTTGTGCCACGTGTTTCCGTGTCGATACGACGGCATCGGGGTTGACCGAGATGGAATCGATGCCGCTCTTGACCAGGAATTCAGCGAAGTCCGGATAGACGCTCGGTGCCTGGCCGCAGATGGAAACGGTCTTGCCGTCCTTATGGGCTACGGCAATGAGATGGCGGATAGCCCGTTTGACTGCCAGGTTGCGTTCATCGAAGAGCGGTGCTACCGTATCGTTGTCGCGGTCGCAGCCCATGATGAGCATGGTCAGGTCGTTGGAGCCGATGGAATAGCCATCGACGAACTGGTTGAACTGGTCGGCCAGGATGATATTGGACGGGATTTCAGCCATGAGCCAGACCTTGAAGTCCGGACCGCGGTGGAGGCCTTCCTGAGCCATGAGGTCGACGACTTTCTGCATTTCATCGACGCGGCGGCAGAAGGGGATCATGACGTTGAGGTTCTTGTAGCCGTATTCTTCGCGGACTTTGCGGACAGCTTTCAGTTCCAGTTTGAAGGCTTCGACGTATTTCGGATCATAGTAACGGGAAGCACCGCGCCAGCCGAGGAGGGCGCTGCTTTCCTGGGGTTCGTATTTGTCACCGCCTGTCAGGTTGCGGTATTCACTCGATTTGAAGTCGCTCAGGCGCAGCGTGACCGGACGCGGAGCCAGTGCCTGGCAGACTTTGCGGATACCTTCGGACAACTGATCGACGACGCGGTCAGCCCGGCCCGTTTCGATGAGGTATAACGGGTGTTCATGAATGAATGTCGTCCAGATGAATTCTTCGCGCATGAGGCCGATGCCGTCGCAAGGCAGTTTGCCGTATTTTTCAGCCAAATCCGGGTTGCCCAGGTTCATGTAAATCTTCGTGCCCGTAATCGGAGCGGCTTCGGCAGCGACGACGGTCGTTGCAGTCTGGCCGGCCGGGGCTTCAGCAGCTTCCGGTTTGACGATGTCGGCGACGATGCCTTCATAGACGATGCCGTTCGTCGCATCGACTGTGATTTCTGCGCCATCCTGGATGGTTGTCGTCGCTTCGACGCTGCGGCTCTTCGTGCCGACGATGCAGGGGATGCCCAATTCACGGCTGACGATGGAAGCGTGGCAGGTCATGCCGCCGGCATCGGTGACGATGGCCTTGGCCTTCTTCATGGCCGGTACCCAGTCCGGAGCGGTCATGGTCGTAACCAGGATTTCACCGTCTTTGAATTCAGCGATCTTCGACGGGTCGAGGATGACATGGGCTTTGCCAGCAGCGCTGCCCGGGCTGGCCGGCAGGCCTTTGACGACGACTTTGCGGTCCGTCGTGACAGCGGCCTTTTCGGCAGCGGCTTCTTTCTTTTCTTTATTCTTCTTGGACCATACCGTTTCCGGACGGGCCTGGAGGAGCCATACCTTATTGGTCCGTTCGTCGACGCCCCATTCCATATCCATGTAGCAGCCGTAATGCTTTTCAATAGCTTTGGCGTACGTAGCCAGTTCCTTTACCTGTTCGTCCGTAATGACCTGCTGTTTCTGCAGTTCCGGCGGAACGAGTTTTTCTTCGCAATCGCCGCCCGGTTTGCGGACCAGTTCGATCGGTTTGGTATTGATCATCTTGGAGAGGATGGTCAGGTCATCCTTGCGGACTTTGAAGTTATCCGGCGTAACCGTGCCCTGTACGACATATTCGCCGAGGCCCCAGGCCCCTTCGATGGTAATCGTCGAATCATCGCCCGTGACCAGGTCGACGGTGAACATGACGCCGGCAGCTTTGGAGAAGACCATCATCTGGATAGCGGCGCTCAAAGCGACGGAGAGATGATCGAAGCCCTGTTTCGTGCGGTAGTACGTAGCGCGGTCGGTAAAGGTCGATGCGTAACATTCCTTGACCTTCTGGATGACCATGTCAGCCCCCTGGACGTTGAGGTACGTATCCTGCTGACCGGCAAAGCTGGCGTCCGGCAAGTCTTCAGCGGTTGCACTGGAGCGGACGGCGACGAAAGGATTGGCTTCGCCGACTTTCTTACCCAATTCTTCGTAACTCTTGCGGATATCGGCTGCCAAGTCGGCCGGCATTTCTGCATCACAGATGGCCTTGCGGATCTTTGCCGTCACATCGCGGAGCTGGACAGCGTCTTCGACGTCGGTCAGGCCTTTCAGTAATTCCGGGATCTTGACGTCCATGCCCGTTTCATGCATGAAATGGCGATAGCCTTCGGCTGTCGTCGCGAACCCATAGGGAACGGGAACATCCGTCTGAGACGTCAATTCACCGAGGGAAGACGATTTACCGCCTACGAGAGCTACATCGGCTCTGCGCAGTTCATCGAACCACAATACAAATGCTTTTTCTCTGTCCTTTGCCATAATCCTTACCTCCTGCTATTATAACCAAACGTGTATGCTAAATTGTCTGCTTGTTACGTTTATAGTACGCTATTTCTCTGCGATTGTCAATGGCATTTTTAAAAAAGCTACATGATACTCTTTTAAAGAGTATACTACATATGAAATATTTTCGGATTCCGTGTAGCGTAAAACGATTTAATCGCCAAAAAGACTTTAAATTTTTTCAACCTGTCCCGCCTATATAGGATAATGATGTATGATGTGATATAATAAGAAATTAGTAATGTCTCATTACCTGCTCATCTTGAACGATTACGTCGTCACGTAGGAGGAAAAAATGTATACACCCAGACGCAGAGCAAAAAAAGCCAAAAAAGCCGGTCCCCTTCGCCGCATCCGCCTTTTCATCGCCTTATGCCTTGTCGTTTTCGCAGGCTTAGGGTTTGGCTATATTTTTGCTGCCTATCAAAGTTTGCCTGCTGTAGGCAATAACATGCGGCCTGCCGTTTCATCACAGGTCTTCGATTCCCACGGCCGGCTGATCACGACCCTTCATTCCGATCAGAACCGCTTGCCCATCGACATCAACAAAGTGCCGCAGAATCTGCAGAATGCCTTCATCGCTGCCGAAGACAACCGCTTCTATGAACACATCGGCATCGACCCTATCGGCATCTTCCGCGCCATCTTTGCCAACCTGACCAACCGCGGCATCGCCCAGGGCGGCAGTACCATCACCCAGCAGCTGGCCAAGAACGCCTTCCTGTCCCAGGAACAGACATTGAAGCGTAAGATACAGGAAGCCATGCTGGCCCTGGAAATCGAACACAAATACAGTAAAAAAGAAATCCTGGAAATGTACATGAACCAGATTTACTTCGGCCAGGGTGCCTATGGCATCCAGACAGCGGCCAAGACGTATTTCAACAAAGACGTCAACGAACTGACCCTGACGCAGTGCGCCATGCTGGCCGGCCTGCCTAAGAGCCCGAACTACTACTCGCCCTTCAACAACTTGAACGAAGCCAAGAAGCGCAAGAACGTCGTCCTCGACCAGATGGTCAAATACGGCTACATATCGGCTGCCGAAGCGGAAGACGCCAAGAACCAGGACCTGGGCCTCTCCAAGAGCCATCAGTCCAAAGAAGCCGACGAATATGCATCCTTCATCGACTACGTCTCCCAGCAGGTCGCCAAGAAATACGGCGACGATGCCCTCTATAAGGAAGGCCTCAAGATCTACACGACCATGGACGTCGACAAGCAGCACGCCGCCGTCCGGGCCATGCGCAACCTGCCCAACAACTACACTGACGAAAACGGCCTGACTCAGCCGCAGGCAGCCATCGTCTCCATCGACCCCAAGACGGGCCACATCCTGGCCATGGTCGGCGGCCGCGGACAGGATAGCTTCAACCGCGCCAGCATGGCTGTCCGCCAGCCTGGTTCGGCCTTCAAGCCTTTCGTCTACCTGACGGCGCTGCAGCACGACATGACGCCGGATACGACCATGGACGACCAGCCCGTCACCTACGGCAGCTGGAGCCCGAAGAACGCCGGCGGCTCCTACAGCGGTACCATGACCCTCAGCGATGCCCTGGCCCACTCGGTCAACACCATCGCCGTCCAGCTGGCTGACAAAGTCGGCACGAAGAACATCATCGCCAATGCCAAGAAGATGGGCATTACCACCCTCGACGCCAAAGACGACAACCTGGCCATGGCCCTGGGCGGCCTGACCAAAGGCGTCACGCCGCTGGAAATGGCCAGTGCTTATGGCACCTTTGCCAATAAGGGCGTCCACGTCAAACCGACGGCTATCGTCAAAATCCTCGACCGCGACGGTAACGTCCTGGAAGACGCATCGACGTTAGAAAAAGAAGAAACGAAGACCCGCGTCATGTCCGAACGGGAAGCCTATGAAATGACGACTATGCTCGAAGGCGTCATCGACCACGGCACAGGGACAGCCGCCGCCATCGGCCGTCCGGCCGCCGGCAAGACCGGTACGACAGACGACAACAAAGACGCCTGGTTCGTCGGCTACACGCCGGACATCGTCACAGCCGTATGGATTGGCGACGATACGGGTTCGCACAGCTTAGGCGAAATCTACGGCGGCACGATCCCGGCAGAAATCTGGAAGGATTACATGTCGTCGGCTACGTCCGATGAATCGGGTGGCGACTTCTCCGCCCCGTCAGGCATGGAACGCCGTAAAGAAACGACGTCGTCTTCATCTTCCAGTAACAGCGTCCGCAGCGACGACCGGGAAGAACCGAAGAAAAAATCGGCGACGACCGAAAAAACGACGACCAAAGAAAAATCCAAACAACAGACCCAGCAGCCGGCCAGACAACAAGCCGACCGCAATAATAAGGAATAGTGAAAAAGAGGCTGTCGCATGTGCGACAGCCTCTTTTTGAGTATTGAGTTTGCAGTATTCGTAGGGGCCGTCCCAAAGGGCGGCCCGCCTGAAATAATGATGCCCACATTATACATGACGGGTGATGTATAAAAACATCCCCTACAAGGTTAAACCTCTCCGACCCATTTGGGCCACCTCTCCTAGTAGGAGAGGCTTACGAAGCCTTCGTGCGACCTCCCCTCATCCGCCCATGACGGCGATGGTTTCGGGGACGATGAAGTCTGCTTCCGTGCAGGCCCGGATATCTTCTACGGTATAGCCCGGTGCCAGTTCCCGCAGGACCAGGCCCTGCGGTGTGACTTCAAAGTAGCCGCGTTCGGTTACGATATCGGTGACGCAATGGGCTCCCGTCAGGGGCAGCGTACATTTCTTCAGTATCTTGGAATGGCCGCTCTTTTCGCAATGGTCCGTGGCGACGATGATTTTCTTGACACCGGCACAGAGGTCCATGGCCCCGCCCATACCGGGAGCGAATTTCCCAGGAATGGTCCAGTTGGCGATATTCCCTTCCTGGTCGACTTGCAGCGTTCCCAGGACAGTCGCGTCGATATGACCGCCGCGGATGAAGGCAAAGGACGTTTCGTGGTCATAGACGCTGCCGCCGGTAATGACTGAGGCCGGCTGGCCGCCGGCGTCGATGACGTCGATGTCGACATGGTCCCAATCCGGCGACGGGCCGCTGCCGACCGTGCCTATTTCCGCTTCCAGCCAGAGGTCTACGCCTTCAGGCAGGTAGTTGACGCACATCAGGGGCAGGCCGATTCCTAAATTGACGAAATCCCCATTTTTGAAGAATTGGGCACACCGCCAGGCAATCAAAGCTCTTCCTTTCCGTTCGACCATGACCTCATCCCCTTTCCTGCCGTTCCCGCGCTTTAGCTTCGGCACGGGCCCTGGCCTTTTTCCACATCGGGCAGACATAGCGTTTTTCGCCCTGCCGTTCATAGACCATATCGACGACGGGCGCCGGAATGGCGATTTCTTCCGGCGAAAGCTGTCCGACAGGGACGATTTCTTCGACTTCGGCAGCGACGAAATCAGCAGCATAGGCAATGGTGCTGTTCGTCGCCCGTGAATTCATGCGGAAATAGAGATTGCCTGCCGTATCGGCTTTGGTCGCTTTGACCAGGGCCACGTCGGCATGGAGCGGCAATTCCAGGAGGTATTCTTTCCCGTCGATGACCAGCTTCTGTTTCCCTTCTTCGACACTCGTCCCGACGCCCGTCGGCGTGAGGACGCCGCCCAATCCGGCACCGCCGCAGCGCACCCGTTCGGCCCAGGTCCCTTGGGGAACGAATTCGACGGCCAGTTCACCTGCCAGCATCTGTTTCAGTGCTTCCGGGTTGAGGCCGATATGGGTCGTAATGATGGACGATACGCGATGGGCCACGATGAGTTTGCCTACGCCCTGGCCGGGATAGCCCGCCGATACGGCGATAGCTTTGATATCCTTGACGCCTTTTTCCAGCATGCCGTCGATGATCTCATCGGCTGCAAACTGGCCGTGCCAGTCGCCGAACATGATGGTCTGGCCATCGTGGATATGTTCCAGGATATCTTGGAGAGAAAATACTTTCGATAACACCGTACTCACTCCCTTCACAAAGCAGCCTTACTGGCCGGTAAAATGGGGACGCCGTTTTTCCATGAACGCGCAGACGCCTTCGGCGAAATCCTTGGTCCGGGCACATTCGCGCTGGCACGGGACTTCGATATTTTCCAGGTAGTGCTGGTATTCGGCAAAGGCGGCTGCATAGATCTGGCGCTTGATATTCTTGTAGGAAATGATCGGCCCTGACGCCAATTTCTTGGCAAACTTCATCGTTTCACCGTCGAGGTCCTCGTTGGGCACGATGCGGTAGACGATGCCCAGGTCCTTGGCTTCCTGAGCGCTCACCGGCCGGCCGGTCGCACAGATATCCATGGCCCGTTTCGGCCCCAGCTGTTTGACCAGCAAATACGAACCACCCGTATCGGGGACCAGGCCCAGGTTGACGAAGGCCATGATGAACTTGGCGTTTTCACTGCAAATGATAAAATCTGCCGTCAGTGCCAGGCTGGCACCGGCACCGGCTGCGGCACCGCTGACCGAGGCGATGACCATCTTGCTCATCTTCTTCAGGCCGTCCGTGACCTTGCCTACCTTGCCGATGAGGCCGTCCATATTGACGTCACCGCCGGCCTTGATGAGCTGGTAGAAGTAGCCGATGTCGCCACCAGCCGAAAAAGCACGGGGAGAACCTTTGAAGACGACGACTTTCACCGATTCATCGGCTTCAGCCGCCTGGACGACGTAGAGCAGTTCATCGGCCATTTCTTCATCGATGGCATTGAGATTCTTGGGATAATCGAGCTGAACGACAGCAATACCGTCCTCGACAGTATAGTGCAATTTTTTGAGCTTCATATGAATTCCTCCTCGCAACTATAACAAAACGGAAAGTTAATCTTTCCTTGTATTCATATTATAACATATATTTCGTAAATTGCAAGTTGAAATTGAACACACCTAATCAAGACACGCTGTCAATAGCATAGACTTCATCGAGAAATGCATCGAATAGCTCCGCCGGCGTATGGTAGCCCAAAACACGGCGTGGACGCTGATTCAGCACATCTGCTATGTGCAGGATATCCGCCTCAGAGAATCGCTCCATGGACATGCCCTTGGGGATAAAATCTCTTAACAAGCCATTGTGACGTTCGTTCTGAGGTCGTTCCCATGAGCTGTACGGATGCGTAAAATAAATCTTGGTGCCAAGGCTCTCGAACTTCGACAAGGTCTCAAACTCAGGACCATTGTCTGCCGTCATCGTCTTAAAAATCTGGCTGAAGCGTTCTATACCATAGAAATCCTGCAGCTGTGCAAGGGCTGCTTCAACGCCGGAACTGGTACGTCCTGGGATGCGGATAGCAATGTAGTTACGCGTGACCTTTTCCACAGCGGTAAAGATTACCGCCTCACGGCCTGCGCGCTGACCGACTACCGTATCCACTTCCCAGTGGCCAATCTCCGTACCGTCATTGACGATGGCAGGCCGTTCATCAATGCAGCGGCCTTTTATGCGCTTGTTCTGGCGCACCCATTTGCGGTGACGCTTGTGTCTTAAAGCACGCGGTACTTCGAAGAGTGTCAGCGGAAGCTTGTTAGCCCATAGCATGTTGTAGAGCGTCTTGGTACAGGGGATTTGCTCCGGCGCGAACAGCTGGTTCCGTTTGGCATAGCCAACACAGGCATCCAGTGACCAGCGTTTTTGGCGGACTTGTTCTACCATCCATTGGATGAACAGCTCGCAGTCGTCATGATCGATTTTACAAGGCTTCCTGGAATTCTTGCGATGCTCTGTGTAAGCTTTCTGACCACGCTTGGCTGTGTACTGTGGGGCACGACCACGATTGCCTTTTCGTTCCGGCGTTCCACGCCGAAGCTCGTATAAAACGGTCGTGTGGGCGCAACCTACCTCAGCAGCGATGGCGCGAAGGGAAAGCCCCTGACGATGCAGAGCCTGAATCATACCCCGTTCTTCCAAAGAAAGATGGCGGCCGGGTGTACGTACGTCCTCGATTATGTTAGAATGGTTGTGATCCATAGTGATTGCTCCTTTGTTGATGATTTCTCGCAGAACCATTTTAACATGAAGCGTCACTATGGATTTTTGTTTTTTGATTAACTGTTCAAGTTCATTTTACAACGGACCATAACATATATTTTAGTAAAAAACCTATACTTGAAAGGCATGAAAAAGGCGAAAGGCATGAAAAAGGCGCTGTCTCGCGACAGCGCCTTTTTAGTGGCTCGTGGCTCGTGGCTCGTGGGGCTCGTGGTTCGTGGTTCGTAGCTCGTAGGGGCGACCACGTGGGGCGCCCGCTTCAGATAAATGGGTCACGGGATTCCTGCATATCCCCGCACGTGCGAGCCCCTACGAGGTTAAACCTCTCCGGCCCATTCGGGCCACCTCTCCTAGCAGGAGAGGCTAAATCCTTTCCATCCGCTAGCCCCTAACCGCTAGCTGCTAACAACGTAAAAGAGGCTGTCGCATGAAGACAGCCTCTTTTTGAGTTTTAAGTTTATAGTTTTTAGTTTGCAGCAAATCCCCTTAAATTTAAAACCATCCACTAGCCACTAACCACTAGCTTTTTATTAATCGATGCAATACTGGCAGAAGATGCCGCGGAGGTCGAATCCGCGGTTTTCTTTTTCCTGATGGGCCGTTTCTTTCGGCTGGTCCATGGAAGCGACGAGTTCCTGACCGCGGCAGTAGATGCCTTCGCCGTTGGCGTTGCCGCTGATGGGCAGGGGCATCATGGTATTGATCATATCATCGAAAGTAAAGTGTTTATCCATCTGAAAAGCCTCCTCTTAAGACTTCAATCATTATTATCTTGCTTGAGCATAAGTTTACGCTTTTCAATGCCTTTTTGTCAATGCTAATTACGAATCATTTTTGCATTTCATCAATTCAATATTAGAATCTCTTTATGCTTTATTCAATACCTTATGGACCAAAGCACTGATGACCATGAGGATGACGACGACAGGGACCGTAATGCCCACTGGCGTATCGACGTTGAGCAGAAAGCGGTACAAGATGACGCCCAGGACCCAGAGGACCAGGTTGAGCCAGTTGACGCTGTCTGCCGTGTGGTCCTGCTTGAGGATGAAGAAATCCGACAAGAGGATGGCCGTCATCGGCGCAAAGACCGAACCGATGAGGTAGAGGAAGTCCTGGAACTGGTCCGGCGCGGCGAAGATGGCCAGGATGACGCCCAGGACGGTGGCGATGAGAGCCAGGACCTTATCCGAAACCTTGGGAACCAGGCTCTGGCAGCTGACGCCGGCTGAAAAGGCATCGAGGAAGGTCGTCGTCACTGTCGACAAGAGGACGACGAGGATCCCGGCCACGCCCATGCCGGCCTGGACCATGATGGCCGCAATATCGTCCTGCCCGGTGAACAGGGCGGCGCCCATGCCGATGAGGAACATCCACGAGCTGGCGATGAAATAGGCACTACAGCTGGCCGCCGTAGCCAGGCCCGGCTTTTCAGCCGTCCGCGTGTAGTCCGAAATGATCGGCAGCCACGACAGCGGCATGGCGACGGCCAGTTCGACAGCGCCGCCAAAGGTCAGGTCGCCAGCCGGTACCTGGGGCGTACCGCCTTTGAAGACGACCAGGCTGAGGACGATGGTCAAGATGAACAGCGCCGCCATGACGACGACGTTGACCTTGCTCAGGTTCTTCAGGCCCATGACGATCCACAAGGCAATGAAGGCGCCGATGATGAGGCTCCACCAGGACACGCCAATGGCGGCGATGGTATTGGCTGCCAAGGCGGCACTGGCGACCATGACGGCCGTCCAGCCGACGAGCTGGATGACATTCAGCCCGGCAAAGAGCTTGGCACCCTGAGTGCCGAAAGAAATGCGCACCGTTTCCATGGCGCTGCCGCCGGTCCGCCCGCCGATAAGGCCGGCCAGATACATGACTGTCCCGCCGATGAGGTGGCCCAGGATGATGGCCGCAAAGGCCTTGGCAAAGCCCAGCGGTGCCAGAAGCATGCCCGTCAGGATTTCAGCGATGGAAATGCCGGCGCCGAACCATAACAGGCCGTTAGAAAAGACAGATGTCTTACGTTCATTCACAATATGATACCAACCTTTCTGCATATAAATCATTAGCTCTATTAGTATAGCATATCTGCCGGGAAAACCCTATGCAGGACAGTCACTTTGTCACAATTTCAACTCACTTTACTAAGAAAAAGGGTATTTAGCTTTATTCCTTTTTAGGCTCATGCTATACTTAGCTAACAATATAATAACTATATAGTCTTTTTTTTAAATTTATACGTTTGGAGTGATACCATGAAAATTGGAGTGATACCATGAAAATTGACAAGCGCCTGAAAATCGTCATTGCCGCTGTCATCCTGGCTGCCTGTGCCTTTGGCGGCTATACATATTACCAGTCCCAACAAACGGCGAAGCAGGCCAAGGCCATCGAAACGGCCGACGTCGTCCGCAAAGACCTGCGCTCGACGGTTTCGGCGACGGGGACCATCAGCCCTGTCGATTCCGTAGAAGTCTCACCGAAAATCACGGCCCGCATCCGCCAGGTCCTGGTCAAAGAAAATGACCGGGTCACAGCCGGCCAGACCGTGGCTATCCTCGACGGCAAGGACTATGAAGCCAAGCGCGGCCAGGCTCAATATAAAGTCACGAATACCAAAGTCGAATACGACCGGGCCCAGCAGCTTTATGATCTCGGTGCCGGCACGAAACAGGCTTTGGATACAGCCAAGTTCAATTATGATACGGCCATCAGCACCTTGACAGAAGCCGAATCAGATGTCGCTGAAACGGTCATCACAGCACCTATGGACGGCGTCGTCGTCGGCGAACCGAAGGCGGTCGGCACCATGGCCGTCCAGGGCAACAGCAACCCGACAGTCATCATGCGCATTGCCGACACGTCGACCAAGCAGATTCTGGCCAAAGTCGATGAAACGGATATCGGCAAGATTCAAGTCGGTCAGGATGCTACCTTCACGGTCGACGCCTTTACGGACCGGACTTTCACGGCCCACGTCTCGAAAATCGCCAAGACCGATACGAGCAACACGTGGGACACGAATGGCACGAGTTCGACATCGAGCTCCTCTTCAAGCTCCTCGGCCAGCGTCATCTACTATTACGTCACCCTCGACGTCGATGACCCGGACGACGTCCTGAAACTAGGCATGACAGCCCGCGTCGACATTACGACATCGCAAAAAGACGATGCCCTCGTCGTCCCCATCGCCGCCTTGAAGACCAACGATTCCGGTTCCTATGTCATCCGCGTCGATGCCAACGGCCAGACCGAACAGGTC
The DNA here is from genome assembly GCF_047831605.1 of Megasphaera sp. NCBI lineage: Bacteria > Bacillati > Bacillota > Negativicutes > Veillonellales > Veillonellaceae > Megasphaera > Megasphaera sp. Next base: position 751,101 of record NZ_CP181255.1, read on the forward strand.
CCGGTCACGACGGGCATCTACAGCGATGAATACGTGGAAATCCTTTCAGGCCTGACCCAGGGCGACAAGGTTTCCATCACCTATACGGCCTCCAGCAAATCTTCGTCATCGAACAACAACCGGCGCCAGGGACCGCCGCCCATGTAAAGGAAGCATCGCCATGAAGCATGTCATCGAATTGAAAGATATCAAAAAGATATACCACATCGGCGGTGAAGATTTCGCCGCCCTGGCCGGCATTACCTTGAACATAGAAGAAGGCGAATTCGCCGCCCTCATGGGGCCGTCGGGCTCCGGGAAATCGACGCTCATGAACATCCTGGGCTGCCTGGACCGCCCCACGTCGGGCTCGTACAAGCTCGGCGGCAAGGAAGTCGCCCACCTCAGCGACGATGAACTGGCCGTCGTCCGCAACCAGCACATCGGCTTCGTCTTCCAGAACTTCAACCTCTTATCCCGCATTTCCGCCCTGGACAACGTCGCCCTGCCCTTGGTCTACGCCGGCGTCGGCCGCAAGGAACGGGCAGAACGGGCCATGGAAAAGCTGAAATCCGTCGGTCTGGAAACGTGGGCCCACCACAAGCCCAACGAACTGTCCGGCGGTCAGCGCCAGCGCGTCGCCATCGCCCGGGCTCTGGTCAACAACCCGCATATCATCATGGCCGACGAACCGACAGGCAACTTGGACACGAAATCGACGAAAGATATCATGCGCCTCTTCGAGGCACTCCACGAAGAGCACAAGACGATCATCCTGGTCACGCACGAACCGGAAATCGCCGCCTGTGCCAACCGCCAGCTCCTGCTCTCGGACGGCAGGATCACCAAAGACGCCGGAAAGGGGGTCGTCATGGATGTTATTTAGTGAAAGCGTACAGATTGCCGTCACGGCCCTGTTGTCCAACAAACTGCGCTCTATCCTGACCATGCTGGGCATCATCATCGGCGTCGGTGCCGTCATCGCCATGATTTCCATCGGCATGGGCGTCAAGCAGAACGTCACCAACTCCATCGCCAGCCTGGGCAGCAACATGCTCATCGTCATGCCCGGCTCGACCAATCAGGGCGGTGTCCGCTCGGCAGCCGGGTCGAACCAGAAATTAAAATACGACGACGCGACGGCCATCAAGAACAAGATAAAGAACATCGACTACGTATCGCCGACAGTCAACAGTTCCTATCAGATCGTCAACGGCAACCAGAACTGGAATACATCGGTCTACGGCGTCACGCCGGAATACCTGCACATCCGCTCCCTCGTCGTCCAGTCGGGCTCCTTCATCACACAGAGCGACCTCAACTCGCGCAACCGCGTCGCCGTCATCGGACCGACGGTCGCGTCCAACCTCTTCGACGAAGCCAACCCGGTCGGCAAGAACATCCGCATCAACAACCAGCCGTACAAGATCATCGGCGTCCTGGAAAGCAAGGGCCAGTCCTCCATGGGCCAGGACCAGGACGATATCGTCATCGTCCCCTTGACGACGGCCCAGGAACGCCTCATGGGCATTACCTACGTCCGCTCCATCAACATCCAGGTCTCCAGCGCCGATAAAATCGAACAGGTCCAGTCCGAAGTCGAAACGCTGCTGCGCCAGCGCCATCACATCATGAACGGCAAGGAAGACGACTTCAACGTCCGCAACCTGACGAGCCTCATGGAAACCATGACCAGCACGACGACCATGCTGACCCTCTTCCTGGGCAGTATCGCCGCCATTTCGCTCATCGTCGGCGGCATCGGCATCATGAACATCATGATGGTCTCCGTCACTGAACGGACGCGGGAAATCGGCATCCGTAAAGCCCTGGGCGCGACCTTCCAGAACATCATGATGCAGTTCCTCATCGAATCCGTCGTCATCGGCGTCATCGGCGGCCTCCTGGGCATCGCCTGCGGCGTCGGCATCGCCCTGGCTATCGCCAAGTCGGGCCTCTTCCAGACAGTCATCACGGCAGCACCGATCATCATCTCCTTCAGCTTCTCCGTCGGCATCGGCCTCTTCTTCGGCATCTACCCGGCCCGGAAAGCAGCCAAACTCGACCCCATCGAAGCCTTGCGGTATGAATAAAAAAAATGCGCTGTCGCATGAAGACAGCGCATTTTGAGTATTAAGTTTGCAGTTTTTAGTTTGCAGCAAATGGTAAAAAATTTAAACCCACTTCTACAAACTCCGTACTACAAACTATAAAGTAAAAGGTGCCTTGCACGATGGCAAAAATCTTCGTGCGACAGCCCCTTTTTAGTTGTTCGTGATTCGTGGTTCGCAGGGGATGTGCCCAAAGCTTTTTTGGCCCGTCAGGTGCCGACCCTCGGAAGGCACAGGACGGTTGACAGAACGGACAGCTGTAGCGGACGTCCCGGTTCTCCTGCCAGGAGAGCTGTCAGCGCAGCTGACTGAGAGGTTGCTTTTGAATCGTCGTACGGTTCATGGGATTCTTATAGGAGAGTCTGGAAATTCAACCTCTCCGGCCCGTTGGGCCACCTCCCCTATCATGGGAGGCTTGGCGCCCTGCAATCGGCGGGCCGCCCCTACGAACCCCTAGCCACGAGCCACGAACCACGAGCCACTAGCCACTAACCACGAACCCCTAATCTCTCAGCCAGCGGCGGATGTCGTCTTCGGCATCTTCGATGGTCGTACCCAGGAGGGCCAGGCTCTTGCCGAGTTTGGCATCCGGGCAGAGGGCGTGGATGTCTTCCAGGCTGTGGCCGACGCCGCTGCCTTCGTGGGTGCAGAAGGGATAAATCGTCTTGCCGGAAAAGTCATGGTTTTCCAGGAACGTCCACAAGGCCATGGGCATGGTGCCGCACCAGTTGGGGTAGCCCAAAAAGATGACGTCGTAGTCGTCGATGCTGGGGATATCCTTTTCCAGGGCCGGCCGGGCATTGTCGGCCTTTTCTTTCCTGGCGATCTTGACGACTTCCTGATAGTCATTGGGATAGACCGAAGCCGTGCGGATATGGAAGAGGTCGCCGCCCGTGAACAGGCGCAGCATCTGGGCTGCCCGTTCCGTATTGCCCACGGGCAGGTCGACGATCTTGCCGCTGACATAGTTCATGCCGGCGTGAGAAAAATATGCAATGAGGCATTTCTTACCTTGATAATCCATAAGTCAATCAAACCTCCCTGATATGTTTGACCTAAAAAGTCCCGATACAGTTTTCATTATACGGCAAAAATCGCCGCCATTCAATCACTATCATGAATGACGGCGATTTTATTTTATCATGCCTGCCAGCTGCCCTGTATCTTTCCAAGGCCCATATAATGTAGTAAAATAGAGTTTGTCAAAAGATTACTATGCTAAGTAATACAAGGAGGTCCCTTTATGGCTCATGTAAATGAAAACTACTTAAAACTCCCCGGCAACTATCTTTTTGCAACGATTGCAAAAAAAGTTGATGCTTATTCCAAAGCACATCCGGAAGCCAATATCATCCGCCTCGGCATCGGCGACGTCACCCGTCCCCTGGCCCCGGCTATCATCAACGCCATGCACAAAGCCGTCGACGAAATGGGCAAAGCTGAAACCTTCCGCGGCTACGGTCCGGAACAGGGCTATGATTTCCTTCGCCAGGCCATCATCGATGGCGACTACAAGACGCGCGGCATCGACCTCGAATTAGACGAAGTCTTCGTCGGTGACGGCGCCAAGACCGATGTCGCCTGCATCCAGGAAATCTTCGGCGACGACCTCAAATTCGCCGTAGCCGATCCGGTCTACCCGGTCTACCTCGACTCGAACGTCATGTTCGGCCACACAGGCGACTGGAATGCCGAAAAAGGCATCTACGACGGCGTCGTCTATCTCCCGTGCACCCCGGAAAACGGCTTCAAAGCCGAACCGCCGAAGGAAAAAGTCGACATCGTCTACCTCTGCAACCCGTCCAACCCGACTGGCACGGCCATGAGCAAAGAAGAATTGACCAACTGGGTCAAAGCTGCCAAAGAAAACAACTTCATCATCATCTATGATTCGGCTTATGAAACGTACATCACCGAACCGGACGTTCCCCACAGCATCTTTGAAATCGAAGGCGCTAAAGAAGTAGCCATCGAACTCCGCTCCTACTCCAAGTGCGCCGGCTTCACGGGTACGCGCTGCTCCTATGTCGTCGTCCCCCATGCCTGCGTCGCTTACAAGAAAGACGGCACGGCTGTCGAACTCAATCCCTTGTGGAACCGCCGTCAGTGCACCTTCTTCAACGGCACGCCGTACATCGTCCAGCGCGCAGCTGAAGCTTATTACAGCCCGGAAGGCCAGAAACAGTGCCTGGCTGACGTCGAATACTACATGGAAAACGCCCACATCATCCGCGACGGCCTGACCGAAGCCGGCTTCACCGTCTACGGCGCTACCAACTCGCCGTACGCCTGGGTACAGACGCCGAACGGCATGAAGAGCTGGGATTTCTTCGACCTGCTCCTGGAAAAAGCCCACGTCGTCACGACACCGGGTTCGGGCTTTGGCCCCCACGGCGAAGGCTACCTCCGCCTGACCGCTTTCGGCACCAAAGAAAACACCGTCGAAGCTGTCAAACGCATTGCTGATTTAAAATTATTCAAATAAAGGTGGTTTAACCATTGAGTACCAATCTGGAAGTAGGCATCGTCGGCCTGCCGAATGTCGGTAAGAGCACGCTGTTCAACGCGATTACCAAGGCCGGCGCAGAAGCGGCAAACTATCCCTTCTGCACGATTGAACCGAATGTCGGTGTCGTAGAAGTCCCGGATAAACGCATCCAGGTCCTGACCGACATGTACAAACCGAAAAAAACAATTCCCGCTGTCATGCGCTTCGTCGATATCGCCGGCCTCGTCGCCGGTGCCTCCAAGGGCGAAGGCCTGGGCAACAAGTTCCTCAGCCACATCCGTGAAACCGATGCCATCGCTGAAGTCGTCCGCTGCTTTGAAGACTCGAACATCACCCACGTCGACGGCTCCATCGACCCGATCCGCGACATCGAAACGATCAATACGGAACTGTGCCTGGCCGACCTGGAATCGGCCCAGAAACGGGCGGACCGCATCGCCAAAGTCGCTCAGTGTGGCGACAAGGACGCCAAAGTCGAATACGCCGTCCTGAAAAAAGTCCTGGCCTGCCTGGAAAACGGCGACCCGGCCCGCAAAGCCGGCCTGACAAAAGATGAACTGCCGCAGGTCAAAGAACTCAACCTCCTGACCTTGAAGCCGATCATCTACATCGCCAACGTCGCAGAAGACGAAGCAGGCAATCCCGATGCCAACCCCAACGTCAAACGCGTCGAAGAATACGCCGCCAAGGAAGGCGCTCAGGTCGTCGCCGTCTCGGCCAAGATTGAAGCCGAAATCGCCGAACTGCCGGACGACGAAGCCGAAGTCTTCCTGGAAGAACTGGGCCTGCCCGAATCGGGCCTGGACAAGCTGATCAAAGCCAGCTATTCCCTGTTGGGTCTGATCAACTTCTTCACGGCCGGATCTGACGAAGTCCGCGCCTGGACCATCGTCAACGGCACGAAAGCCCAGAAAGCAGCCGGTAAGATCCACACCGACATCGAACGCGGCTTCATCCGCGCCGAAATCGTTTCCTACGACGACCTCATCGCCTGCGGCAGCGAACAGGCTGCCAAAGAAAAAGGCCTTGTTCGTCTGGAAGGGAAAGATTACGTCATGCAAGACGGAGATGTCACATACTTCCGCTTTAATGTATAGGAAAAAAAGGCTTGTCGCATATGCGACAAGCCTTTTTAAGTGGTTAGTGGCTAGCAGTTAGGGGTTAGCGGATGGGTTTTAAATTTAAAAACCATCTGCTACAAACTATAAACTCCGTACTACAAACTAGTATCGTCCTCCCGATGTTTTGGGCGTGGTTCCCGTTCATCTGTCAATCCGGCAATGTAATCGAGTGAGGTGTGGTACAGCCTTGCCAGCTGGATCAACTTTTCTACGGGGATCTTCCGTTTCCCCAATTCATACATGCCGTATCCAACTTGTGAACACTTCAAGATTTTTGCCACGTCGGCCTGAGAAAGCCTTGCTTCCAACCGAAGCGTCTTTAAGCGGCTGTAGTATTTCATGTCATCACCTGTTTTCATAGATCTAGGACTATAATAAGTACATTAGTAAATTCCTTGATTCTATTATAGTAAATATATAAAAAGGCGGCAACGATTATTATGAATATAATCGTTGCCGTCTTTGCAATTTGACTTCCCCTCTATGAAATAATTAGCCGATTTCTACTAATTTTCCAGGATTCATGATGTTATTCGGGTCCAAAGCCTTCTTGATGGCTTTAATGACGTTAAGTTCCGCCTGCGGTGTGCAAAGGGCAAATTCTTCCAATTTCTTATAGCCAATGCCGTGTTCACCGGACATCTTGCCGCCCAGGGCATAGACGCGCGGGAAGAGGTCGCGATGGAAGGCCTTGATCTTCTGGAACCATTCTTCCGGCGACAAGCCTTTGGCATTCAGAGGCAGGACGTGGATGTTACCATCGCCGATGTGAGCAACCGTGACGCAGTAGAGGTCGTATTTTTCGCGCAGTTCCGGAATTTGTTTGGTGATTTCCGGAATCTTGTCCAAGGGGACGACGAAGTCTTCCGTCTGGAACATCTTGTCAACGTCGCGGGCGGCTTCGGCGAACTGCTTGCGCAGAGTCCAAATCCGTTTATCCGCTTCAAATTCGTCGATCGAGCCGTTGGCTTCCGCCAAGTCGCAGAGCTGTTCCATCTTGCGGTCCGAGTCGTCTTCGCTGAACGATTCGACCGTGACGATGACGTAATCACAGCCTTCGTCGACATGAGGCATTTTCATGTCCAGGAATTTGCAGGTCATGCGCAGGGCTTCATTGTCCATAAATTCGATGCTCGTCGGGTCGATGCCGGCTTTGAGGATCTTATTGGGCAGGGCAAAGGCTTCTTCATCGGTCTTGAAAACGCAGACCATATTGAAGGCATACGGCGGCATGGGACGGAGTTTGACCGTGACTTCCGTAATGATGCCCAGCGTGCCTTCGGAACCGGCAAAGAGCTGTTCCAGGCAGAGGCCGGTAGAACTCTTCTTGAGGCGGGCACCGGCGTCGAGGATGTCCCCTGTCGGCGTAACGACTTTCAGGCTGTAGATCTGATGGCGCGTCGTGCCGTATTTAACGGCTTTATTGCCGCCGGCATTGTTGGCGACGTTGCCGCCGATCATGCTGCTGTCGGCACTGGACGGGTCCCCGGCATAGAGGAGGCCGTGTTTGGCAGCTTCACGCTGCAAGTCCCCAGTGATGACGCCAGTCTGGCAGACGGCATACATATTGTCGGCATCGAATTTGAGGATCTGATTCATCCGTTCCAATTCGACGACCATGCCGTGATAAACAGGAATAGCACCACAGGCAACACCGGAACCAGCCGAGCGCGGCGTAATCGGAACGAGGTACTTATTGGCCAATTTGACGATAGCGGCCACTTCTTCCGTCGAGCCCGGGAAGACGACGACTTCCGGTTTATGGAAATAATGGGAGTTCCCTTCTTCGTCTGTCTGGTATCTTTCCAAATAATCTTCGTCCGTCTTGACGTATTTATCACCGACGACCTGACGTAATTCTGCTAATAATTCCGGCGTAACCGGGTTGAACTGTGTTGCCATATATAAACGCTTCCCTTCTATCGGAATCTTTCCGTATGCTTTAAAGATATAATAAGTTTATCCTCCGAATGGGAGTTGAGCATAGTATACCACGTAGCAGAAACTTGTAAAGCCCGTTTTCTTGATATTTTTAAAAATTTCATCAAGAAAACGGGCTTTTTAAAACTGCACATCGGGATGGTTACGTAAAGTTTTACGTTTTACGCTATTCTGGTCCTAAAGTTTATCCCAGTTTCGCCAGAAGACTCCTTTCTCTTAGGTAGGGCATCAATAACGATGAATTTCGCAGGTTCGATGCCTGCGAAATCCCCCCTATGTCTTTTCCGTCTTAGCCTTTTCACCTAGGCTAGGGTATAATGGTAGATAACAGAGGAGGTGAATCCCAAATGTACTTGACGCAATCGAATGTCATCCGCGGCTTGTCGAAACAAGAGTATACGATGCTCCGGGAAATGTGCCAATATAGCAATAATTTGTATAACGTAGCGGTCTATACGATTCGACAGCATTACTTCGATACCCAGCAATTCTTGCAGTACGAAGAAAATTACCCCATCTGCAAGAAAAATGAAAACTATGGCTTGTTGCAGGCCGGTGTTGCCCAGCAGATATTGAAGATGGCCGACCGTAGTTTTCGTTCTTTTTTCAGTCTTCTGCATAAAGTCAAATCCGGTGACTATCGGTCGAAAGATGTCCGTCTGCCACACTATCGTGAAAAAGGGGGACGGTTCCCTCTCGTCTTATCGACGAATGCCATCAACATTAAAAAGGGCTTCCTGACGGTACCGATGAGCCGGGAATATGCGAAAACCCATAACGGCCATCGGATTCGGATTCCTGTTCCCGACAGGCTGAAGGAGAAGAAAATCAAGGAAGTCCGCATCTGTCCCATGTATGGCGGACGGTATTTCAAGATTCAGTATTGCTACCTAGAAGACTCGGAACCGGTGAAAACCTCGTCAGACCGTGTCCTGGCTATCGACTTGGGCCTGGACAATCTGGCCGCCTGCGTTACCAATACGGGGACGTCGTTCCTCATGGACGGTCGTAAACTCAAATCTATCAACCAGTATTGGAACAAACGCAAAGCCAGACTCCAAAGCATTGCCGCCAAACAGGGCCAGAAGACGACGAATCAGCTCTGTCAGTTAGCGAAGAAACGCCATTTCCGGATGCAGGACATCCTTCGCAAGACAGCCCGCTATATCCTCGATTTTTGCATCAGTCATCAGATAGGGATCCTTGTCTGCGGCTATAATTGCGATTTCAAACGAGGACTAAAGCTGGGCAAAGTGATGAATCAGCATTTCACTCAAATCAGCCTGAGCTATCTGCGTAGTACCTTGAAACAGCTGTGTGAACGCTATGGGATAACCTATCTGGAACAGGAAGAATCGTATACTTCTCAGGCCAGCTGCCTGGATTTGGACGACATTCCCGTATACCAGCCGGATGCCCCCTATACAGGAACGTTCAGCGGGAAACGAATCCGGCGCGGCCTGTACCGTTTCGCCAACGGCAGGACGGCCAATGCCGACATCAACGGCGCCGCCAATATACTTCGTAAAAGTAAGCAGAACTTCGATTTTGAGGAACTGTGTAAGGGGCTTTTGGACAGCCCTTTGAGAATAAGGCTATCCTGATTTCAGGAGGAAACTTAAACAGCAACCTTCTCAAGAATCTCCCGCTTCTACAAGCGGGAGAGGTTCAAATTTATTTTTCATATCTGTCATGTGCGGACAGCGTCACGATTCCGACAGGGCTTCCCATTTTTCATAGGCTTCATCGAGCTGAGCCTGGGCCGCTTCATATTCTCGCGTCAATTCCATCATGGCGTCGGCATCGGTCTGATTCTGAGGCATGTTCATCTGCACTTCGTACATCTTGATGGTCGCTTCCAGTTCGGCAATCTTCATCTCGATTTTTTCCAGCTTGGCTGCCTGACCATACGCCGGAGCCTTAACCGGTGCCTTCACGGCCTGAGCGGCTGGTGGTTCCGCCTTCTTGGCTGCCGGAGCGGTTTCTTTTTCATGAGCCGGCGAGGAACCTTGCCCTTCGGCTGCCGCCTTTTCTGCCGCTTCCTGGGCTTCGCGGACCTTTTCCCGGTAATAACTGTAATTGCCGACGTATTCCGTGAGCTGCTTATTTTCCAGGACCAGCGTCCGCTGGGTGATTTTGTCGAGGAAATAGCGGTCATGGGATACGACCAGATAGGTCCCGCCGAATTCCAGCAAGGCCTGTTCCAGGACTTCCCGCGTCGGGATGTCGAGATGGTTCGTCGGTTCGTCGAGGATGAGGAAATTCGGCCCCTGCAGGAAGAGCTTCAACAGGGCCAGCCGGGCCTGTTCGCCACCGCTGAGGCTGTCGATGACCTTGAAGACATCGTCGCCGCGGAACATGAAGCGCCCCAGGACGGACCGGGCTTCTTCTTCGCCATAACTGAAATCGTTCATGATTTCATCGAGGACCGTCCAAGCTCCGTGCAGGTCCGTGTGTTCCTGGGCAAAATAGCCGATATGGACGCGGCTGCCCAAGGTGATATGACCGTCTGTCGGTTCCTTTTCGCCCATGATCATGCGGATGAGCGTCGTCTTCCCCGTCCCGTTAGGGCCGATGAGGGACGCTGCTTCGCCGCGGCGCAGGAGGAGCGACAGATGGTCGAACAACTGGCGGTCGGCAAAACCGCCGCTGACCTTGTCCAGGACCAGGACTTTCTGGCCGCACTCTTCGACAGGCTTGAAATTGAAATGCAGCGATTCATCTTCCGGCTGCCATTCGATGCGTTCCAGCCGGTCCAGCTGGGACTGACGGCCGCGGGCCTGCTTGGCCTTGATGCCGGCCTTGTACTTGCGGATATATTCTTCTGTTTCGTGGATGTGCTCCTGCTGCTTCTTATAGGCTTTTTCCAGGGCTTTCTGCTGCTGGGCATGCTGCTCGACGTAGCGCGAATAATTTCCCTTGTACTTAGTCACCTTGCCGTGGGACAGTTCGAGGATGCCCGTCGCCACGCGGTCGAGGAAATAGCGGTCATGGGATACGATGAGGATGCCGCCGCCATAAGACAAGAGATAGCTTTCCAGCCATTCCAGCATGTCCACGTCGAGATGGTTCGTCGGTTCGTCGAGGAACAAATAGTCCGGCCGGCGGACGAGAGCCTTGGCCAGGTTGATGCGCGTCTTCTGACCGCCGGAAAAGCTCTGGACCGGCCGATCCATATCGGCTTCTGAAAAGCCCAGGCCCTGGACGATTTTCCGCGACATCGACTCGTATTCATAGCCGCCGAGCCACTCGAACCGTTCCTGCATGCGGGCATAGCGGTTCATCAAGCCTTCATCGTCGGGATGGGCCTGCATGTCCTTTTCGACAGCCTTCAAATCCTTTTCCAGCTTCATGACATCCTGCCAGGCCTCGGTAATCGTCTGGCGCAACGTTACGTCGTCGGCGTAAGTGATATCCTGCTGCAAATAGCCGATAGATTCGCCTTCGGAAACGACAAACGCCCCGTTATCATACTCCTCTTCGCCCATGAGGCACTTGAGCAGCGTCGACTTCCCGGCCCCATTGGCCCCGATGAGGCCGATCCGTTCGCCCCGGCGGATTTCAAAACTGACATCATGGAATACCGTATGTACCCCAAAAGACTTACTCAATTTCTGTACTTTAATACTACCCATCTATATGATACCTGCCCTCCCTGGCATACTGACGACAAAACAAAAAAAGAGCCGCCCCGGATCCCCATCTTGGGCGGCTGCCTATTTTCACATATCTATTATACCGTCAATCCTCAAGCATCGTCAAGACGGCGATGATAATAAGACGCCGGTCGCAGGCGGCAGGCCGCAGGCCGCAAAAAAATACACGGCCTGCGGCCTTGTGCGTAGGGGCCGGCCAAAGGGCGGCCCGCTGTGATATTTCGCCACAGCCTAACCGAGTATGATGGCGGAGCTTTACGAACAACCATCTACGGCCTTTTCTCGGATTCAGATGCGGCTTTGCCGCGTCAAATTCATCCCATTTGTCATAAATTCCGGCTATGTACAGGATTCACACGGGACGCCTTAACAGGACGTCCCCTACGGTATCGCATAGAGGCGATGAAAATAATAAGCAGGCCGCAAAAAAATCCACGGCCTGCGGCCGTTTCGTAGGGGCTTCCACGTGGGAAGCCCGCTAGAGAGATTTCGCCACAGCCTAGCCGAGTATGATGGCGGGTCTTTACGAACAACGAGCTACGGTCTTTTCTCGGATTCAGATACGGCTTCGCCGCTATAAACTCAAACTGACAACGACGCTTCGGGAAACTCTCTGCGCGTAGCGGGCCGCCCGCCGCTGTCATCTATCCAGGAAATCGTCTCCTGCATCTGACGGGCCAGAATAGCTCTGGGCGGCCCCTACGGCATCGCATACAGACGATAAAAAACAAAAATAGCCGCCCAGGACTCCCCATCGTAAGCGACTATTTTTGTGGTTCTTATTCTGTTAGTACTAGTCACTCAAAGGTAGACGATAAGGTATGCCTATGATATACTACTTCGAGGTTCTGCCTAAAACGGTAGGCGGTTGGTCCCTTGCTTCCTAAGGAGGGATTTTGTGTGAACCCTCCAATCCATGGGAAAGGAGGGGATTTGTATGCTTCTGACTGTAGATACTTTTATTGGTATTCTCGGCCTCTGCTTAGGTGCTTTCGCGCTTGGGTATGCCATCGGATGCGCTTCAAATAGAACACAAAAATAGCCGCCCTCGATCCCACTCGTAAGCGGCTACTTTTGTAGTCATTATTTGGGGACCAACCGTCTATCGGCAGGACCTCTTTCACGTTTATTATACCGTTATCAGTTAATCTTCGTCAAGCTAATCGCTCCATAGAAGATAATTTAGCTGAATCGGACTCAGATGCGGCTTTGTCGCGTCAAATTCATTATTTGATTGCGACCGCGTATCATCTGTCATAAATTCCGGCTGCCTACAGGATTCACGCGGGACGCCTTAACAGGACGTCCCCTACGATATCGCATAGAAGCGATGAAAAATGAACGCAGGCCGCTGTTCGCAGGTGGCAGGCCGTAAAAAAATAACCACGCGGCTCATAAACCGCGTGCTTATCATGTTTTTTCAGAATAGAGATTTGTATTTTTCTTTCTGCCAAGTAGTGTAATCACTATATTTTCAAGTATAATGGACTTATCTAACCATAGTACGAAAAAAGGGGTGATACTATGAGATGTCTGGCTTGTAAATCCGATACGATGGTCGATGCTACGACAACTTACTTTGCACAGGTTTCCTCTGGCTATGTAATTATTGAGAACGTGCCTTGTAAGAAATGTACTCAATGCGGAGAAGAATTCTTTTCTGCTTCCGTTGTAGAATGTATCGAGCAAGTTCTTGATAAAAACAATTTATATAACCATTGGTTTTAAGACGTATAAAAACGGCACACAGTTCACCTCATTCACAGGTAGATTGATTATTTCAAACGATAATAACGAATACTTTTCCCCCGTCCTTCTCGTTTCAGTTCACCTGAAGCCACCAATTTTCTCAAAGCCCCTTCTATTGAACTGACACTAAGTGATGGACAAAGCTCCCAGATATCCTGCTTGGTAAAACGGCCAATTTTGTTCTGCGCAGCCAGTCGTACCGTGTCTAAGGCAGGTCGTTTTGTTTCCACCAAGGCAAAGCGATCTTCAAAATCCTTATATGCCGCCAAAATAGTCCCGATGAGATATTTGATAAACGGTACCGGATCCTCTTTGCCTTCATACCAGCCGTCTTGTGAAGCGGCCAAGGCTTCATAATACAAGTCCTTATTTTTAGCAATTTTCGCTTCCAGAGAAACGTACTTTCCTACATAGAAGCCATTTTGGTACAGAAGCAGTGTAGTCAGCAACCGGCTCATTCGTCCGTTTCCGTCATTAAATGGATGAATACAAAGAAAATCATGAATAAAAATAGGAACAGCCAACAACGGTTCCAATTCAAAATTTCCGATAACTCGATTATATGCTTCACACAGCCGATCCAGAGCCTCTGGTGTCTCATACGGGGCAAGTGGTGTAAAGAGTGTTTCCGTATGCCCATCAGGATAAGTGGCACTAATATAATTCTGCACCGTCTTCGTCTTGCCTGCTGCCGGATTATTCATATGGCTATAGAGAATTTTATGAAGTTGAAGAATATAACAGCACTTTACAACTTTTACGCTACCTCGGAAGTTGACGAAACCAGTTTACACAAGGCCTGCACTAAGTCCGTTGGATTTTTTGCGGTTTGGGCTTTAGAGACCAAAGTGCCTAAAAATATTTCACGCTGTATTTGCCAGCTTATATGGCTTCGCAGCTCTTGTGGACTGGCGTTTTGGTACTTCGCAAAATGCTTGTCCAGATACGGCAGCATTTTCAGGCTGCTGTGAACGAGGTTTACCAGGTTCACCCTATGTTCAATACCATTTTGGCGGCGAATCCGGTAGGCATTCAGCGACCAGAAGGCCTTCTGCTCATAGTAGTTGGTTTCGATGGCCCAACGCAGCTTGTACAGCTTCAAAGGATAATAGTCCATGCCTTCTGCCGGTGCGTCCCGTAGGATCTTTCGTTCCTGCCAGGCGCAGCTCATATGCAGGTCACTGGGATTCAGGGTGCTGAAGAAAAGCCGCCGGGAGCCAGATGTAGTGTAGCTGACATAAGCATGGATACGGCGATTCCCGCAGATATGGGTCAAAACAATCCGATGGCCGACCTGCATGCCATCCATATCCCAGGACAAGTTGAAATCATCCAGATGAAGCCGCTTTCCTCGTTTTTTCGGGCGTCCCGGCTTGCCGTTAGGCAATGGCGGTAGTTCATACATTGCCGAATCACTGCGGACATTACAGATGATGTCCAGTCCGGGATACTGCAAAGCCCGTTCTATCAGCGAGCTTTTAGCGTACCAACTGTCAAAGAGCAACAGTACCTGCCGGTCTTTCAGTAAGGGCATCACCTCCTCGATGAGGTCACCAGCTAATTCAAGTTTGGTCTGCTCTTTCGTCCACATCCGGTACCCTACGGGAACCGCCAGATAGCGGATAAGCGGAGCTTTTCCTTCATGCTGGTTCAGGACAGGGACACTCAGTGTCAAACTGACGAAGCAATGACCGTTTACGTAAGGCTTGCCTGTATGGCAGGCATGGTCATGCAACAGAGAAACAGCATCGAACTTCTTGCCGAATTTCGGTACCGTCGTATCATCGACACTGAGAAAGACCGGTTCATTCTGTAAGGCCGCCGGAATCAGGCTGCAAGCCAATTGTGCTGTTTGCAGGCGGAGAGAATGGCTCGTCACCGTTTCGTTCTGAAGCGCCCGGTAATAACTATTTAAGCAGCGATGCGTCACCTGGGACAAAAAATTCCGATGAAGAAAGCGAAGAGATGGGAAGGCCTGCAAGGCTACCTGAGCGATGACCAACCAGGTCAGTAGGAATCGCGTTGGCCGTGTCGCCGTAGAAAAATATGGAGAAAAGAAACGAAACAGACTACCAATAATCGAATTTTCGAGGTATAATGAATTCATCGCGTAACTCCTTTGAGATGATGTGTTTTAGCAGATTCATTATACTTCAAAGTGTGGTTACGCGATATTTATTTGTTCAAAAAGTTGTAAACTGCTGGAATATAATTCCGTGTAATCGGGATTGCATCAAAGTTTTCGTGGATGATTTCCAACACATCCCGATAACCCGCAATTTCTTGTTCGTCGCGGTTTCTAGGCGTCGTTTTTTCTTCAACAAGCTGCCGGATACGCGTATTCGTAGTAACAATGCCTTCAATAGCATTCGATGCTTCTGTACTCTGGATTTTAGCAATCTCAACCAGTTTTTCTAACTCTTCCGGCCGCTGTTTCAAATAGAGTTCCTGTTTCCCCATTTCCTTATAAATAGCTGCAATCAATCCCAACAACTCAGAATCCCATTTGTTATCTCGGATTTTTGAATAATTGAATGATCTCATTCCCTTACCTCCCATCTATTCCCTTAAATTCTATATAAAAATAAGGGAATGGTCAATGGATTAAGGGAATCCATTGTCATAAATCTGAAGGAAAACGCGCTCTGCTTATTGGTAAAGCTGCCTACTCCAAACTATTGACTTCCCTTGATGAATCGTCATATCTAATCGGACTCAGATGCGGCTTTGCCGCGTCAAATTCATTATTTGATTGCGACCGCGTATCATCTGTCATAAATTCCGGCTGTCTACAGGATTCACGCGGGACGCCTTAACAGGACGTCCCCTACGATATCGCATAGAAGCGATGAAAAATGAACGCAGGCCGCTGTTCGCAGGTAGCAGGCCGTAAAAAAATAACCACGCGGCTCATAAACCGCGTGGTTATCGTATTCTTTATGGTGGAGATAAGGAGGATCGAACTCCTGACCTCTTGCATGCCATCCATAGTATAGAAACTCCAATTAAAATCGAAAAACAAGAATGGGTTAGTTATGCCATTTAGAGCGAATGAGATGACATCATTTCATATAATTAGTACAGTAAGCACGGATAAAAGTAAGCGGAAAATAAATCAGTGTATAGAAAAAGCCCCAGACTTATGCTATCCTTTTTTCATAAGTCTAGGGCTTTGATTCTATTTATTCTTTGCACTTTTCCTGGGGCTTTGTTGCCCAAGGCAGGTATTGATCCAAGGTTTCGGTATCTTTGAAGTTTGCTGTATTCGGCAGCTTTTCAAAAAGGTATTTCAGATACCGTTCGGGGTCCAAGCCGTTGGCTTTGGCTGTTTCAATCAGGCTGTAGACGATGGCACTGGCTTTGGCTCCTTTGGGGCTGTTACTGAAAAGCCAGTTTTTCCGCCCAACGGTGAAAGGTCGGATGCTGTTTTCCGCGGTGTTGTTGGAAATGTCACAGTGTCCGTCTTTGAGGTAACAGGTCAGCCCGTCACGGTTCGACAGGAGATAATTCATGGCCGTTGTCAGCGGCGATTTGGGCAGCAGTTTGTCAACATTGTCTTCTGCCCACTCGAAGAGCGCCTTCAGGATAGGCTTTTCTTCCCCGAGGCGTCGTTCATACCGTTCTTTTGGCGAGAGTGCTTTATATTCTTTTTCTTTTTTAAATAGGTCACCAATCTGATCGATACTTTTTTGACCAAAGAGTCCCCGAACCCGTCAGTTTCCTTGGCATAAGCCGGGGCGGCATCGACGAATTTCCGTCGGGCATGGGCCCAGCAAAGACAATGGACAGCCGTTTCTACGCGGTTGTAGCCGACGTAGTCGTCCGTCAGCAGGTAGCCTGCAAAGCCTTCCAGGAAGGTTTCTGCACAATGGGCGCTGCGCGTCGGCGCATATTCAAACAAACGGATATGCCGCTGAGGGTTCAAAGCCGTACTGGTATAGACCCACATGTACGACTTGCTCTTATTCTTGCGGTCCTTTTCGTGATGTACCTGCACCGGGGTTTCATCAACATGGAGACAGCGTTCCTCTAATAACAACTCATGCATCCGGTCATAGATGGGCATCAGCCATTCATTGGATGCGATGATGATCCAATTGGCAAGATTGGCCCGGGAAAAGGCCAGGCCGATGTGTTTCCATTCGCTTTCCTGTCGGTACAGCGGCATGGCATAGCCGTATTTCTGCATCATGACATGGGCGACCACCGATGGCGAGGTGATGGAATGCGGGATGACCGGCTGGGGCATGGCTGCTTTCAGCATCGTAGGCTGTCCCTGCTTGCGGCATTCGCGGCATTCATAGCTTTTACGATAGAAATCTTTCACTTCCACGCGGGCTGCGATGTAGACGACTTCCGAACGAATGAATTCTTCGCCTACCGGCGAAAGTGTGCTGCCACATTCCGGGCAGACCGTCGTTTCCGGTTCGACGACAATTTTCTGATGAGGCAGTTTGGCCAGTAATTCTTCACGATGGCCGACCTTTTTCTTGCGTTTGTGCGGCTTGACCGAAATTTCCGGTTCCGGAGCGCTGGGTTTCGCTTCTGTTTCTGCTTCATTGAACAGGCTCATCTGTTCTTCCGGGTACACGACTTTCTTGGTTTCCGACTTGCGGCCAAACTGAGCCTTGCGCAGCCATTCGACCTGCTTGCGCAGCTGTTTGTTCTCTGCTTTCAGAGACGCTTTCTGCGCGGTCAGTTCATCGATTTTCCCCTGCATTTCCTGTTCACGGATATCTGTCATACGGCACCTCAATCTTACGGATTTGTGATAAATCTATTATACCATAAAACAGCCGAAAACCCTAGCGTTTATGCAGTGTTTCGGCTATTTTACAAAACCGTTTTCGGCGTAATCTTTTGCACGGCCCGAGGCTGTTCAACAGACAGCCCCTCCATGAGCCAGCGGTACTGCTGTGGTGTGAGTTCCCGGACTTCATCAGGTGTCCTTGGCCACTGCAGCCTTCCTTTTTCCAAGCGTTTGTAGAGGAGCAGGAAACCATCACCCTGCCAGAGCAGGGCCTTGAACCGGTCCCGGCGACGGCCGCAAAACAGGAAAAGAGAAAGCTGAAACGGATCCATCTGGAACTGCTGGGCGATGATGGCACTGAGCCCGTCAATGGACTTGCGCATGTCCGTATAGCCACAGGCGATGAAGACATGTTCTGCTGAAATATGCAAATCCATCAAGCATTCACCTTCTGCAGTAGCTGCAGCGTCTTTTGCAGCAGTCTTTCAGAAGTATGCTCCGTCACTTCCAGGGAAAACGCACCACACTGCACGATAAGGGAATCCTGAACGGGAATCGCCGCCGAAAGAGGGACTAGTGTGGGGACTTCTTCCTTTTTAGTTTCCGGCGCCTGTGCCGGTGCGAAACGAATACGGAGTTTATGTTGCCAGTAGTAATACTGCTTGATAGGGATATCCTGCTGCGCACAGAATTCCTTCACCGTTAAGCCACTCTGCTGGCGCTGCGCGATGATCTGCATCCAGTGTTTCATTCTT
The DNA here is from genome assembly GCF_047831605.1 of Megasphaera sp. Taxonomy (NCBI): domain Bacteria; kingdom Bacillati; phylum Bacillota; class Negativicutes; order Veillonellales; family Veillonellaceae; genus Megasphaera; species Megasphaera sp. The sequence continues at coordinate 769,672 of NZ_CP181255.1, forward strand.
ATTTCGTGTGTAATTTTTTGAGTATCCAAAAACATCCTCCTTACTGAATAGGATAAATTAGAGTTTTTAGACAAAATGGGAGAAACTCTAATTGGTCTAATTCATCCTGTTTGATGAGCCTATTGTCTCACAAACAGCCAGGAGATTAAATCCACCGATTTATTTTCCGCTTACCATAAATCTGGGGCTTTAAGTTTATTTACACTTTGCACTTCTCCTGGACCTTGACTGCCCAGGGCAAGTACTGAGCCAAGGTTTCGGCATTTTTGAAGTTTGCCGTATTTGGCAGCTGTTCAAAGAGGTATTTCAGATACCGTTCGGAATCCAGGTTGTTGGCTTTGGCTGTTTCGATCAGGCTGTAAACGATTGATGAACCTATTGTCTCACAAACAGCCAGGAGATGAAATCCGCCGATTTATTTTCCGCTTACGTTTAATCGACGCTGTCGGAAGATTCGAGAGCCTTGAGTGTCTTTCCGTGTTCATTCTTCCAACTTGTAAGTCCATTAGCGCTCTTACCGATAACAAACATTGCTGCATAAGATGGACTCGTGAACAGCATGTCCTCCTGAAGAATTCCCTCCTCATCAACGGATGCGTTCTTCCGGCGTTCTTTTATTACATTCGGAATCGTGTCATCATCGACAGTTGCTATATGGCTGTTCTTGAAAACCACAAATCCTTCTGAAGTCTGTGATCCGTTGGCTTCGACTTTACCGACGTTCTTTATTGTGCGCTCCAAATGAAGATTTGCGATTTCATCACTGACAGTGGCCGTCGTATTGTCTGATTTCTGGGCAGCTGGCTTTTTGACGGGCTCAAATACCTTGTACCCAAGCGTCCCCATGATTACTTTTGCATAGTCGATGAATTCCTCCATCTCACTTTCTTTCTCCTCGGTAGTATTCCCGTGGTTCGGATCATTGCCGTTTTTCACTTCATAACGGTTTGCTTCAATAGCGAGATTACAAAATCGATTTTCAAGGTAGCTTATCTCTGTCGGTCCTAATGAATTGTTGGAAGTAGTGAATACAACTGCCTCCGTCCAATAGTCCTTCTCTGGATTGCGCTTGTGCTCCATCAAACGATTCAGAATACCTTCACCATTTTTACGTGCGCCTGCCTGCCCGATGTAGACTACTTCCTTTTCAGTTTCATCAGATTTTCCGAAAAGGAAGTACACGCCGCTCTGCTTAAGGTCCTCACGATCCTTGCACTTATCCAGCTCAGTCCGAGGGATTTTGTATGCCACACCGGTCCAGTTAACAAGGGAGCACTTAATACGTCCACTGGCATCTCCGTCCATCAAATACAACTGTATATTCTTTCCATGCGCTGCCATATCAAACCCCTCACTTCATTACCTTGTCCATCAATGATTTATAGCTGTCTACTACGTCGTAGACAACATTGTCGCTGGAGATTGCCTTGAAGTGCTCTCGGGCGCAGTGGATCTTCGACTCCTCAATCAGCCGTAGCTGCATCGAAGACATGGAGCCTTTCGTCTCCGCAACGAAGTAGATGTGCTTGACGCTTCCTTCATAGAAGGCAATCGCCCAGTCAGGATTGTAGTGGCCGACCGGAGTGGAGATGTAGAATCCGTCCGGCAGCTTTACGTAGACCGCCACATCCGTGTTTGTATCAAGCTCTGTGGCGAAGTCGCGCTCGTTCGTCGAATCGTAGACAATGTGGTCGTACAGATGCTTCTTTGCCTTCATGGCGTTCGTGCCGAGCTTGCCCTTGATGGTAGGCTCGGTGAAGACGTCCGTGCCGTAGTGGTCGTCCATCACGCTGTAGGTGATGTGCTCGATGATTGCCGTAGCCTTCTCGTCATTAATCAGTTGCGATGCCTTGAGGATAAACTCCTCAGGATTGTATTTGAACTGGTCGAACGTAGCCTTATTAATTCCGGTGAGGATCTGAATGACAGCCTTCCGGGTAAGCCCGGTGGATTCAACGATTCTTCCAACAAGGTCATATGTAACGCTCTTGCTGGCGACTATGGCCTGCTTGGTGCCGATTGTAGAAGACGAATCCCGGACAAACGCCGCACCAGACCGCAGCTGCTCTTTGGACTGTATTTCAACCATCGAGCCGGATTCGACTTTGAAGTAGATCTGCGCCACGCGCAGTCTGCTGTCGAGTGCTGCGATAGATTTGCGGACAAGCTCGTCCGTATCGAAATCCACCACGTAGACGGACTTTGCGTTGATCCGCGACCAGAGTGCTTTGAACTCCTTGCTGTTAAGCTTCTCTTCGTCGACCTGCAGTTCCACGTTGTTGCTGCGGGCATTCTCAGGCGTCATTGCCTTCGGATCGTAGATAGAATCAATGATGTCCACAACGGCGGCTTCAAAACCATTGACCTCCTCGGCCATCTTGAGCTCGCCGTTTGCCTTGTCCTCGTAGTACTTGTCTGTGAGGACCCCTTTGCGGTCAACATAGCGGTTCACGGTCATTTCGTACATGATTGCCGATGCCGTATCGGAATCGATAACCATCTCGTTGCCGTGATCGCCCGTGACAACACGGTTCAAGAACAGGTCTCTGGTAACAGCACGAGGACGGTCTGCGATATCCTCGGCAATCTCAGACTGGAGTCCCTTGGCAAAGCTCTCGTAACTTTCAGACGCAATTACGGTCAGCACATTAACGTTCTGTACATCATTTCCAAGAACGCTTGCATCCTGACGCTCGCCATCCTGATTAACGGCAAGACGCATGCCGCGTCCTACTTCCTGACGTTTGCGAACCTCACTGCTTGACGATTTCAGTGTACAAATCTGAAAGACGTTCGGATTGTCCCATCCTTCTCGCAGCGCAGAATGAGAGAAAATGAATCGTACGGGCGAACGCTTCGGATCGCGGTCAAGCAACAATTCCTTGTTCTTCATGATTAAATCGTAGGCATCTATATCGTCTGAAGTTTTCTCTTTCTTCTTTACTTTTCCATTAATCATATGTCCTTTTTTATCAATTGAAAAATATCCTGCATGAGTCTTTTCTACAGGAATTGAATCCAGATACTTTATATATTCATCATCTTCAAACTCCCGTTGCATATTCTTGACCACATCCGCATATTCCTGCTCGAACATGTCGGCAAAGATACCGTTCTGAGGCTGTCCGTTCTTATCATAAATCCGGTAGTGATCTACTTCGTCAATGAAAAACAGCGAAAGGACCTTTATGCCCTTATTGAACAGCTCACGCTCGCGTTCGATATGCGAGAGGATAGTTTCCCTTATCTGAATGCGGCGTAACTGGTTCTCGTCGACCTTCCCAATCACATCTCCAGCATACAGTTTGATACCGTTGAGGAACTCGATAGAGTCGTCTCTGCCATCGATGTGCTTAACAACGAAGCCATTCCTATACTCTGACAGTTCTCCGGAATGATCAAAGAGGTTGTAACCTTCCGTCACTGTGGCACTCATTGGCTTGATTCCTTTGACCCGCTTGCAATCGAATTGAATCGTCGCAGTAGGTGCAGACTTTGACAAATTCAGCCCTTCCAGATAAACGAAACTTTCTGTGGCTGTTGTACCACTTTCTGTGATGCCCTTGACAGCGATCTTCTTGACGAGCTTCTTGTTGTAGGCATCCATCGCATCAAGACGATAAATCAGGTTGTAGTACTCCCTCGGTGTGGCAGAATAACGCAGTGTCAGAAGCGGATGGAATTCCTTCAAACGTTCCTTCGTCTGCTTGCCTTCGACAGACTGTGGTTCGTCGATAATCAGAACCGGATTCGTCTTGGCGATGATATCAATCGGTCGGCGGGAACGGAACTCGTCGAGCTTCATGTAAATGCGTCGCGCATCCTTTCCGCGGGCGTTAAACGCCTGCGAGTTGATAATCATCACATTGATGGAGCTGTCCGAGGCAAAACGATCTATCTCAGTAAGCTGAGAGGAGTTGTAGATGAAAAAGCGTATCTTCTTCCCGTATTCCTCGGCAAAGTGGTCCTGCGTCACCTGAAACGACTTGTAAACGCCCTCGCGGATGGCGATAGACGGCACGACCACGATGAACTTCGTCCAACCGTAGGCCTTATTCAGCTCGTACATGGTCTTGATGTAGGTATAGGTTTTTCCGACGCCGGTCTCCATCTCGATGGTCAGGTTGTATTTGCCTTCGAGCTTCTGGGAAGGCTCGATCTGCCCATCACGCTGGATCTTCCGGATATGCTCAAGTATCTGTCCGTCGGACAGTTCTGGCACGATCTTTGCGTTCGACCAGCCCGTGAAGTCATCGTCCTCGTTTATGCCGGGCTGATAGATTCCGGTTCCTCTGTCCATCATGTAGGTGGGCGTGAGGTATGGCTGCCCGGCAAAAACATCCACGACGGCTTTGGCGGCGTCAGCCTGAAACTTCTGATGCTTGAATTGCAGCTTCATCCTGCCACCTCCTTAAATGACCTTGACTCTTGTATCCGGCGCAAGTAGCTTGAAAATCTCGCCGACATTGATCTTCTCCGGGCTGCTGACAAAACTGGAGTCACGGAACACGGCGCGCAGCGGCTGACGTTTGGCAATGGTCTTGATAACCGACTCCGGCACGTTCTCATCAAAGCATGCAATCAGATCCCCATCGTTATAGGTATGCACCATGCAGCCGTCAATTGTTTCCGAAGTATAAGGAAATGACAGAGGAAGTCCCCAATCAAGCAGGCATCCAAATAAAAGATCAAGATCGGTTCGGTCAGGCTTCACGTTAGATTCAAGCATTGAAACAAGATCTTGCGTATAATCCCCTGCCGCATAGTAAACATCTTTCATATTTGTATCGTCGAGCTTTAAAACACGGAAACCGTCATCAAAGTTGGCGTCGGGATTATCCTCGTGGATTTTCTTTGCCGCGCGACGGATACGTTCTTTGCCAATCTCACAGATGTTTTGGTATCCGGCTTTGTAGGCTTCACTCTTTTCATCCGTTTCTTCCGGCAGCTGAACCATGATAAATTTACGGTTGCCGCCGTCCTCGGCGTTGAGCTGCATCACGGCGTGAGCGGTGGTGGCGGAGCCGGAGAAGAAGTCGAGGATAATGTCATCTTCAGATGTGGCTACTTGTAACATCTTTCTAATTAATCCAGTAGGCTTCGGTGTATCAAAGGCATTATCGCCAAAAAGGCTTAATATGTCTTTTTTTCCTTCCTTATTTGTAGCTACACTATCCCAATAATTAGATATTGGTTGTCCTTTGCTCTCGGAAAGATACATAACACGTTGAGGTACACCGCTATTATCCTTTCCAAAATACACTTTATGCTCATCGACTAATTTCTTATAACTTGATTCCGGGTAGGCCCATAGTCTTGTATGCTGAACGCCAGAAGGAGTTGTAATTGTATATGTATAACCTCCGCCACTCAGACCTTTAGACACTGTTAAAGGAACCGGTCTCCATTTACCACAAGGAAATTCATCAGTTGGATCTTTATATGATTTATCAACATATTCTCCTGAAAGAGGCTCTAATGCTAACTTTGCTTTTTCCAATCCGTAACACAGTACATACTCACCTTGTATTGCGACATTCTTTGAATCGTTTGATATTTCTTTCTTTCTTTTCCATGCAATTTGAGCTATAAAGCAGCTTTCTCCAAACACCTCATCACATATCTTCTTTAAATTCTCCTGTTCATTGTCATCAATGGAGATAAAGATAACCCCATCCTCACTCAGCAGGTTTCTCGCCAGCATCAGCCGTGAATAAATCATCGAGCACCAGTCGGAGTGGAAGCGCCCGTTGGAATCCGTGTTCTTGAACAGGCGGTTGCCTTCCTCGTCCACCTCGCCCGACTCATCGGTATATTCTTCGCCTGACATTTTGAAGTCGTCGTTGTAGATGAAGTCGTTGCCCGTGTTGTAGGGCGGGTCGATGTATATCATTTTGACCTTGCCAAGATAGCTTTCCTGCAGGAGCTTGAGCACTTCGAGGTTGTCACCTTCGATATAGAGGTTCTCCGTCGTGTCCCAGTTGACGCTTTCTTCCTTGCACGGACGTAGGGTTTTGCGGATAGGACGGTTCGCCTCCACAATGGACGCCTTCTTCCCTACCCAGGTAAATTCATAAGCCTCATCGCCGTCTATGACAGAATCAGAGAGCATCTGCTTGAGCATCTCAAAATTGATTGCTTTCTTCAGATGTCCGTCCTCGTCCCGTGCCTCGGTAACGCAGTTTGGGAACAGCGCGGCTATCTTAGCGACGTTGTCCTGCTGGATGTCCTCTGATTCCATTCTCATCTTATCCATTGTTCGTTCCCTCCTGTTTGTTACGATTCTTATATGCAGTACGTATTCTGTTGAATTCCTCTTCGTTGTTTTCTAATTCCTTGAGCTTTTCATGTAAAAACTCAAGTGCAAAATTGGAGAACTTATGAGTCTTGCCGTTTTTTGAAACGGTTATCTCCAAATGGTATTTCTTCGATTCTTTCATCTTGAAATACCAGATAAGTGCATAGAGATCATAGGTTGAAATTCCAAGCTTCTCAGCCATTTGTTTTTGAATGTACGGATGTGTATCATCGGGATTTCCTTCAGGCACTGGAACTTCTTCGGCAAGATCAATATTGCCAGTAACCTTTAATACCGGGATACCATCTGTCTCATTAAAGCTTCCTTCCTTTATATACTTTGCCTTCTTTAACACCTGCGTTACCAATTTCCGATTGCAAACCACATCGACTCCATATGGAGTTGAAAAATGGCCGTTGCTATAATTGACTATGCCGAGATTTGCTGTGCCGCTTTTACGTATTACTTCCAGCACCTTCAATAAATTCTCGCGCTCACGAGTTATACGCTCAGAAATGATTTTCTCCATTTCAGCAGGCTTTATTTTTCCATTTCTTGCCCGATATCTATAAAATACGTCTCCAGCGGTTATGCTTTCTCCACTATGGTCTTTGAGCGCAATAACTGGCTTAATATCAGATTCATAAGCGTATATCCAGCCAACTTTTTTACGCTCTGTTACAGACACGCCATTCTCGTCGACCTTTTCAACATCAATATCAAATGTACCTGTTTCCCAGTCTATGGCGGGAGCAAAATATGAATTAATGGTTTCTGTTAACTTTTCCTGTTTTAGATTTTCCAAGTTGTTATTCTTCAACCCCAGTATGCTTCTCGGAGAATCCTCGATACCGAAAATAATGTATCCACCTGTATTATTGGCAAAGGCAGCCATGGTTTTTGCATATGCAGCTGCGCTCCCCATGTTGAACGACTTCTTGAATTCCACAGTATTGCTTTCACGACTCCTGAGCTTTCCATTTGACGTCCTGCGAGAAAGGATTTTCATTACTTCTTGTTCATGTTCATCCATTCAAATCCTCCTGTTCCTTTCTAAGCTTCTTCAGCTCCGCATTCATTTCCATCTGCCGGTTCAGCTGCTTTTCCTTCCGGATCTTCGCCTGCAGCTTGTTTATCTGCTTCTGCAAAGCATCTCTGCGGTCGTCTCTTGCAACTGATTCCTTCAGTGATTCCTGCGGCCTAGCGGCCTGCAGAACGTCTCCCGCAATCTGCCGTACGAAGTTCTCGTAGACCGTGTCGATGTTCAGCCCATCAAGATGCACCGGCAGTTTCTCTTCCGGCATCCATTCAGTCTGATAATATCTGTCAACCTTGAACGCAGCTTTGCCACTGCCTGATGCTTCCTTGTAACCCATCACAGCTTTGTACTTTCCGTCGTACTCCAGTACAAAGAGAATATGATACGGGATCTCCCGGTCAATCTGCTTCAGCACATTCTCGTCGAGTGTTTCCTGATTGAGCCGGATATGGAATACTTCTATCTCAGTGACATTCTTTCCTTCTGCCAGATTGACAGTTGACGGCGCAATTTTATTCGCCCAGTAAATAATTCGTATCTGGTCGACAAAGCTCCGCTTGAGTGTCGGGCTGACGGTCAGGTTATCATAAAACTTCTGTTTCGGAATTCGCTTGTTAAACTCCGTAGATTTTGGCAATCCCAGCATAGGCTCCTCCTTTACATTACCACGAGGAAGGTCACCAGCTCGAAGTCGTCGATACCTTTCACTTCCGAAAGCAGGGCGGATGTGCCGCCGCTCTTGAAGAGGCTGTCGATGTCGCTTTCCTCCTTGGTATCTATGATTGAATTGATGGCATCGGACAGCAGCGCTGACATTTCACTCATGTTCCTGCCATCATCGGTTTCTTTATTAAAACGGTCGTAGACCTCCACAATCGGTTCAGCTTTTCCACGACACAGAAGCCTCATATCATCAAGCAGCTTCTTCGGATTCAGATAGTCGCAGACGACTTCACCTTCCAGACTGATATAGACCATGTAGAACGGGTGAATGCGATTCAGGCTGTCAATGTTCACACCGTTGTTACGATTCTTCAGTACGAAAAGCACTCCTTCTGGCAGGTCTTCCGTCTTCTTCACCACGGAATGCAGACCGAATGGCATGTGATCGAGATCCGGATGCGTTTTAATGTATTCGAGAAGATCAAGTCTGAATTCATTAAGACCGAGATCCATGATGGATATCCCGCCTGACATGTCTTCCAGATCCACCACTTCGGTCTGCAGCTTCTTAAGCTGCTCGCGGCGATATTCCAGGTCTCCTTTTTCTTCCGGGCTGATAGGATTGTCGTCACCAGTAGACGTCAGAACGGATATTTTCATCCTTGTTTCAACACGGGCTTTCAGATTAATGTACTCGTCAAGCGTCAGATCCGGCCAGAAGTTCACGAGCTGGATCTGCTTGTTCCTGCTGCCGATGCGGTCGATACGTCCGAACCGCTGGATAATACGCACGGGATTCCAGTGAATGTCGTAGTTGACGCAGTAGTCGCAGTCCTGCAGGTTCTGGCCTTCGGAGATGCAGTCGGTTGCGATTAAGATATCGATGTCCTTCTTGTTTCCCGGCATAAGGACGTCTCGGTCCTTAGAAACTGGCGAGAAGCATGTGAGGATGTTGTTGAACGTCGCCTTGAAGTTCTTCAGCGTGGTTCTGCCGTCGACCGTGCCACTAATCATGCCGGTATTCAGGCTGTACTTGTCCATGACGTACCGGCTGACATTATCGTACAGGTACTCTGCCGTGTCGGAGAATGCTGTGAAGATCAGCACCTTCTTGTTGCCGGGGTTAATCGGGTTCTCGATCTTCTGTGAGATGAGCTTGTAGAGCTCCTTCAGCTTCGTGTCATGCTTCGGTGTAATATCTGCAATCATGAGAATCAAAAGTTCGAGCGTATCCGCATCTTTTTGTAGCACGTCCTTCCAGCTCTTGTAATCCATATCGGCAAGGTCAATTTTTACTTTACGTCCGACAGTGAAGTAGTCGGTGTTCTGGTCCTCCATGTCGAAGTCGTCGGAATCAGCTTCATACATGTCGATGTTGGCTTCTCCATATTTCTCGTACTGAGTGATTCCGTCGATTGTCTCCATAATGAGTTCGCGGATGCGTTCCAGTGTAAGCCGGAAGGATGAGACCGAGCTTTCCAGCCGCTTGAGAAGATTGACGCTCATCAGCCTGCGGATACCTTCTTCACGTCCAGACTGCGTCAGATTGTTTCCCTTGTGGTGTGTCAGATCAATATATTTCTGCATCTTGCTCGGGAAGATATAGGCAGAAGGCGTGTAAATCTCCAGCTGAAGCTGAGAGAGCTGTTCGTATATCTCGTTGTAGTTAATGGCGCTCGGAAGATCCGTCAGGCTCGGCCTAAGTGAGATTGGCTTGCGCCGTTCCGGGAACTTGCCGATTTTCTCCGTGTTGTAATATTTCTCGATATGCTTTCGTGACCGTGCAATGGTTACAGAGTCGAGCATTTCAAAGAAATCAAAATCCAGTCGGCGCAGCAGGTTATCCGTTGTCCGTTCCTCAGCTGGGAGCTTACTCCAAACATTGAATGCAGTCTGGGCCTGACGGAATATCTCGTCAATCGACTTTGACGTATTCAACTTCTCATCAATCAGCTCCGGCGTTCCTTCATATGCGAGAGCAAGTTGATTCTTAAGATCGTTAAACCGGTTATTGACAGGAGTTGCTGACAGCATGAGTACTTTCGTCTTCACTCCAGCGCGCACAACTTTATTCAGAAGTTTTAGATAGCGGTTTTCCTTCTGGTCCTCGCCGGAAAGTTCTCCGCCGTTTCGGAAGTTATGTGACTCGTCAATAACTACAAGATCATAGTTTCCCCAGTTGAGCCGGTCGAGATCAAGCCCGTTTGATGTACCATGATCGCGCGAAAGATCGGTATGGAAAAGAACATCGTAGCGGAGTCTGTCTGCAGCGATGGGATTGTTGACGTAGTTATCTTTATATGTATTCCAGTTTTCTGCCAGCTTCTTCGGACAAAGTACAAGGACAGATTTATTTCTGTTTTCATAGTATTTAATGACAGCGAGAGCCGTGAAGGTTTTACCAAGACCGACACTGTCGGCCAGAATGCAGCCGTTGTACTTTTCGAGTTTGTTGATAATGGCAAGCGCTGCATCTTTCTGGAAGTCGTAGAGCATATCCCAGATTTTGCTGTTCTTAAAACCTGTCGCTTCGTTAGGCAGTACGTCCTCAGATACATCCTCCAGAAACTCACTGAATACGTTGTAGAGCGTGATAAAATAAATCAATTCAGGAGAATTCTCGTTATAAGCAGTCGTAATGTTTTCCAGAACAACATCAGTGACGTCCTGCAGCTTTTCTTTATCGTTCCAAAGAGAATCGAAGACCTGCAAGTACTGCGCCGCGAATGGAGTCTCGAGGCTGTTCACCATATTGTAGCTATTGTTGCCGCGTTCGCATCCAATATCTACCGTCGTGAATCCGTTCAAAGGCATGTAGGCTGTTTTTTCAGTTCCGGAGTCGGTAACCATGAATCCCGCCATGTTCTCGCCGGTTGTATTTGATTTAAATGTGGCCTTTCTCCTGATCCAGTCGGCGCACTCTTTTGCGATTGCCTTCTGCGTCATTTCATTACGCAGCTTAATTTCAAATTCCGTGCCGTAAAGGCTCTGCTCACGAGTGAGCCGAGGAATGTAAAACTCGCGCTTTTGCTTTTTCGCTTTCTCTGTTACAAAGGTCGGCGATGTGAAGATGAAGCGGAACTCATCAATGTTTTCGAGTTGCTTCTTCAATTCCCTATAGGCATACATAGAAAAGCAAGCCGCTGCCACGGAAACCTTGCTATTCCGCTTTATCGTTTTTTCCATGTCGTCTCGAACGATGTTCGTGACATTATCAAATACCTTCATTAAGCTTGCTCGCCCTCCATCGGACAGACTTCCTCATCATGAAAAGTAGATGCTTCCGTTGAAGCATCAAGTTTTATCTTTGTAATCAGCGAAGTCATCTTATCCTGCATGTACGGTTTCTCCTCCCTTTACTATGTTCTATCATTCGGTGATTTTTCCTTTGGGGAGTGTAAAATAGTTTGTGTAAATCGGTATTGCATGAATCTACTTTATGCCCCATACTGGGGTAAACAAAGATAAGGACGGTAACAGAATGGCAAAGTGTAAAACTCCACCAACTACCCCAGGCGAGCAGATTGCTCAGCAAATCCTCAACAACTACGACATCAAGAGCGCGGAAGACGTACAGGACGTCCTGAAGCAGATTTTTGGCCCCATTTTTGAGTCCATGCTCAAAGGTGAGATGGAAAATCATCTCGGCCATAAGAAGCATGAGCGCTCCGAAGACGGTGACAATGTCCGGAACGGCTATTCATCCAAGACGCTCAAGACCTCTCTGGGCGAGGTTCCTATCCGCGTCCCTAGGGATCGCCAGAGTACGTTTGAACCGCAGATCATCAAGAAGCACCAGCGCGACGTTTCGTCCATCGAGGGCAAGGTACTGGCGATGTATGCCCGTGGCATGAGCCAACGCGACATCGCTGCAACCATCGAAGACATCTACGGCTTCCAGATGTCACATGAACAGATCTCCACCATCACAGGCTGCGTCATGGAAGAGGTCGAGGCATGGCGGAATCGTCCGCTCCAGTCGTTCTATCCATTTGCTTTCGTCGACTGCATCTACGTATCGCTGCGCACGGAGTATGGCGTCCAGCAGGTGGCCGTCTATGTCATGCTTGCCTATGACGTCAACGGCTGCAAGGATGTCCTTGGCCTCTGGATCAACGAGACGGAGAGCAAGCATGCCTGGATGCAGATCTTCGACGAGCTGCGGGCTCGCGGCGTTAAGGATCTTGGCATCCTGTCCATGGATGGCGTGAGCGGATTGGAGGAAGGCGCCAAGGCTGTATTCCCGCATGCCACGGTTCAGCGCTGCATCGTACACCTCATCCGCAATTCCATCCGCTACATCCCACGCAAGCAGTGGAGTGCATTCACGAAGCAGCTGAAGCTCATCTATGGTGCCATCAACGTCAAGCAGGCCCGTCAGGAATTCGAGAAGTTCAAGACCGACTGGCAGGCTTATCCAGGCGCGGTCAGCGTATGGGAAAACAATTTCTCACACGTCGAGCAGCTCTATAACTATGGCAGTGCCGTGCGCAAGATCATGTACACGACCAATGCCATCGAGAGCGTCAACTCTAGCTTCCGCAAGGTGACCAAGAAAGGCGCTTTCCCCAACGAGGATGCAGTCTTCAAGATTTTCTACCTACGCATCCAAGAGCTCTATAAAAAATGGAAGGGTCGTCACGTCGCAAACTGGGCGATGGTCCGGAACCAGCTGCTCATGGACGACAGGATGTCTCAGCTTATGCAGCAATACGATGTTGCTTATTGAATCGATTTACACAAAACTCTTGACACACCCATTTTTTGGGGTAAAGAAGTAAAAAATTTTTTTATTGCCTGTTGTGATACATGTATTTTTTGTAATCGAATGGATCTTGAAGATGCATACTCTCTTAGTATTTCAAAATCCGCTTCCGTCAGGCCTGGAAGCAGAGGTGCATTTTCCAGTGACAGATAGTAGTATAAATCACTCTCTACATAGATATAATACTGCTTTAAGACGTTTGTGATATGTTCAGGCAATCTTGTAAAATCGATATAGCCACAAAAGTCTGCAAGTAGGTCGACATACTGCTCACTTGGAGTAAGTGATTTTAGTTTCACTGGGTTAACAGTCACATCTGGCTCATGGGAAATAAGCTTGAAAAACGGATACGTACAGTCCGGGTGTTTCTGGGCCAATTTCGTTAGTTTGCGGAGCGCTTTTTCACAAGCCGGACAAGTACCGGAACAGGGCGTTTTCTGAGGGCAATCCGGTTCGCTCCAGGGAATGTGGTTAGCGGCGGCAAATCGAGCCCGTAATGCTCGTAATGTACGGCAGATATCCTTACCATCGGAACGTACTGGCTGTTTCTGGATACTCTTTTTTGTGTAAATTGTTTCTTCGAAACTCGTTGGGTCAAATACATCTATAATGCCCATTGTTGCATATGTTTCAGTACTTGCTTCGTAGTATTTCTTTTTATAGACAGAGACCATGTGGGGATCTACCGGTACAGCAATCCCTTCGCTATAGCATCGGCTTAGGGCAGCAAATGCCAGACATTGTCCGGCATCAGCAGCCTTCATATACCAACGAAAAGCGGCTTGCTCATCTTGTTCAACGGACAGCCCCCGTTCGAGACAAACTCCCCAAACGAAGGAATAGTAAACATCATCACTTAATGCCTTCTGCTTTATAAACTGAATGACAGGAAGAGTGGCATCCATGCCGGCAGTGTAGCGTTTCAGAAATTCCCGTGCAAACGGCTGTACCTCTTGCCGATACGACCGTTTAAAAGCTTTCTTAAACCAGTATATGCTGCCAGGGCAGTTCCGGATTCCCTTCTCAATCCAGCCCGCCTGGGCCAGATATAATCCGAGGATAAGTGGATCTGCATCATCATAATCGTAATAAGATGAATTCCATGACTCAAGTTTCCAATAGTAGTGATAGTGTTTTATTTGATTCACCAGATAATGACAATGCTGATTTCCTGCTTGAGCGGCTCTCTTAAAATAGAAACAGGCTCTTTTTAAATCCGGAATACACCCTAAGCCTAAAAAATAGGCATACCCTTTTTGAATCCAGTTTTGTATAGCACTATTTTGAATATTGGAAAAGTTTTTTAACTCATATGGATGGGCATCTTTCATTCTGTCGTCCCCTCCCTCTTTTCTGGTGGCTTCCGATAGGAAAAAACTTCAATATGCTTTACATAGGGTTGGAGCCTGCGGACGCTTTTCTGGATATCGCGATTTGTATTATATCCCGGGATACGGGGAACCCGGACCCATATAGAATCCTGCCCATAGGGAGCATGTTGTACAAGATACATCAGATTGTTCCACATAAGGTCCATCTGCCCATGGGTATACCGGTAATAAACATCAGGATTCAAATCTTTGATGTCGATGATCCACAATGAAATATAAGACAGCAATTCCTGTACGTTCTTTATGGATGCCTGCAATGATGTCTCGATACGGAGAGGGATATCTGGCAGTGTTTTTTGGCTATACAAAGCACATTCTTTGACGAAATACTCTTGGCCCAGAGGCTCACCACCGCCGAAGACGATGCCCCCACCTGTCATACGCATATACAGCTCATCCCGTCTGACAAAATCAATCAGTTCACGAGCACTATAATCAGGCCACTGACTACGATCAGTATGGCAAATAGGATTCGGACAATACTGACAATTTAAGGGACAGCCGGAAAACCCAATGAGGGTGGATATACCAGGGCCATCTGTTGCCATCCTGAACCGTGAAATGGAGAAAATACCTGACATCTGTCTACCTCCTGTCATTCATTGTCAATCTGCTAGGCGGACCTTCTTCCTTGGGAACGAAGGAGACGCTATATTCTTATGTTAATCCGGGTTACTCTAACTATGAGTATTATAGCATGAACGATTTTGTATAGCAAAAATGGAGTATCTAGGACGGTGCCAACATATTATGGGAATTTCTTGAATAAGAAAAAGGTCTTTGAAACTTGACAATAATCCATAGTCCATGCTATAATGTTTTCCGTACCAGACACATGGGGGTATAGCTCAGCTGGGAGAGCGCTTGCATGGCATGCAAGAGGTCAGGAGTTCGATCCTCCTTATCTCCACCATAAAAAATACGATAACCACGCGGTTCATGAGCCGCGTGGTTATTTTTTATTACATGAAAAACTGAAGAAGGTTAGCACTAGGGTTAGCAATAAAAAAAACGACAGTAACCAGCAACAGGAACTGTCGTTTTTTTTATTCGTGCTTTAAGGAAAAGGGACCACGCATAGTAGCAAAAGTGCTATGCGATGGTCCCTTTGCATCTGACTATGTTACCGGAGTGGGATTCTGGTAAACGAATCAGGCAACCTTATCAGTTTGGGTACGGTAATAGGTATTTTCGGCAAAGTCTTTGACCGATTCTACGTTAAATAATTCATTGTCTCCCAAAGGCGTCTTGGCCATGGATTCAGCTACGTAGTCGACATGGGTCCCTGCGACCCAGACACCGGCTGGCAGGAGTTCTACGGCGCTGCGCAGGTTCTTGGAGATGTCGTCGGAGAAGAGGTCGCGGTGCATGATGGCAAAGAGGGCGACTTTTCCGGCTTTGAGCCGCGGCAGGACGGCTTGGGAGACGTTATCTAATTTCAGGTTCAGGAACCAGACGCCGGCAAAGACGATATCGTAATCGTCAAAGTTTTCTGGGGCCTGTTCCATGGGCAGGAAATCTGTATTGGCAGGCAAGACCGAACGGATAGCTTCGGCTAATTTTTTAACTCTCCCTGTCTGGGAGGAATACAGTACTAAGGCTTTCATAGTTTCCACGCTCCTTTCCTATGGATGGACATCACTTTCTATGTCTGTACTATACCATGGAAAAAGACGGGAGGCTGTTGTATTTACAACACCTCATAGAATATGTTTTCCATATGGGAAGATAACGATATATATATTTTCCTAATCGTACAATTCATGATATACTGACCTTTGTTTCTACGAAAGGAGTCTTATTATGGAATGGATTACGACGACGGATATTCACATCCTCTTTGGGCTGCACCGCCTGGCCGGGCCGCACATGGATGCTTTCATCACTTACTTCACGACGGTGATCAATACGCTTTGGCTCTGGGCCATCCTAGCGGCCGCCGGTCTTTGGAAACGGCGGAGCCGCTGGGTCACGCTTACCATCATCGTCGCCGTCATCCTGGCCATCCTCGTCGGCGATGTGGCCATCAAGCACTTCGTCATGCGTATCCGGCCGTATCTGGTCATCCCCGGTGCGCCGACGCTGGATACGCTGAAGTACCCGATCAGCTACTCTTTTCCGTCAGGCCATTCGTTCTTCTTCTTTGCCGGGGCCACGGTCTTATTCCGGTCCTGCCGGCGCCTGGGCATAGCGGCCTACGGCCTGGCCTGTGTCGTCGCCTTTTCCCGTATGTACCTGTTCATGCATTTCCCCAGCGACGTCCTGACCGGTGCCGTCCTGGGGATTATCATCGGAAATATTGCCTGGCAGATATGCGGGTATGCCAAAAAGAGGCTGTCGCATTAAGACAGCCTCTTTTTGAGCTTTAAGTTTTCAGTTTGTAGTTTTTAGTGAAGGCTTTTAAATTTAAAACCATCTTCTACAAACTACAAACCCGGTACTACAAACTATAAGACAAAAGGGACCACGCATGATGGCAGAGAAACCTTCGTGCGTGGTCTTTTTTCAATTAAGCTTTTGCTTTTTTCGGCACTAAATCACCGATCCGGTCCAGGATATAATGGGGCTGGTAAGAGAACTGCTGGATATTTTCCCGATTAGAGACACCGCTCATGACCAAGACTGTTTCCATACCTGATTCTACCCCACCGATGATGTCCGTATCCATCCGGTCGCCAATCATGACGGCTTCTTCGGAATGGACGCCCAGCTTTTTCAAGCCAGTGCGCATCATTAATGGATTCGGCTTGCCGATGAAGTAAGCTTTCTTCCCCGTAGCCAGTTCAATCGGTGCAATCAAGGCCCGGCAGGCCGGGATAACGCCCCGGTCACTAGGACTGGTCATATCGCCATTGGTGCCAATAAGCTTGGCCCCTTTGTTGATCAGCTCGGTTGCCTTGATGATCATTTCATAATTATAGCCTGTCGTTTCGCCGACGACTACGTATTCCGGATTGACATCATTGAAAGGAATACCAACTTCATACAGAGCATTGATCAGGCCATGGGCTCCGATGATGTAAGCCGAACAGCCTGGAGCCTGGGTTTTCAGGAAATGAGCCGTCGCCAGGGCGCTCGTATAAAAATGACTTTCCTCGACATCCAGTCCCATAGACTGAAGCTTTTTGCGAAGTTCCAGCGGGGTCCGTTCACTAGAATTGGTAAGGAACAGAAACTGCTTCTTTTCTTTCTGGAGCCAGTTCACAAAATCCTTTACCCCCGGAATCAAGGTGCTGCCTTGGTAGAAACACCGTCCATATCACTGATAAAACCTTTTTTAGAACGTATAATGTTCAAATCCCTCATGAATTGGTTCCCCCTTCATTGATGAGTGTTATTTATTCGCCACGAAGCCGGCAATGACCATGCGCTGAACTTCGTTGGTGCCTTCGTAAATCTGCATGATCTTGGCATCGCGGACGAGTTTTTCTACCGGATATTCCCGGCTGTAACCGAAACCGCCAAGGATCTGAACAGCTTCCAATGCGACCTGGACGGCCATGTCACCGGCAAAGCATTTGGCAATGGCAGCTTCGCGGGTATAGTTCCGTTTCGGTACGGCATAGTAGGTGTTGAGGAAGTTGATGATTGCCGCACGGGCGACTTCGGTCTTCATGTCCATGTCAGCCAGTTTAAAGGCGATGACTTCGTGCTTGATAATCGGTTTGCCGAAGGTGACGCGTTGTTTGGCGTATTTGACCGATTCGTCAATAGCCCGCTGGGCAATGCCGACGGCCAGGGATGCGACCATAGGCCGGGCCAGGTCCAGGGTCTGCATGGCATAGATGAAGCCCTTCCCTTCCTGACCGATGAGGTGGTCAGCCGGGATATGGACGTCCTGGAAAATGACTTCCGTCGTGTTGGACAGGCGGATGCCCATCTTATCTTCTTCCTTGCCGACAGAAACGCCTGGGCGGTCCCGTTCGACGATGAAAGCCGAAATGCCTTTGACGCCCTTTGTCTTGTCGGTAATGGCAAAGACCGTGTAGACCGAAGCGACGCCGCCATTGGTGATGAAGCATTTCGTGCCGTTCAATACGTATTCATCGCCCTGTTTGACAGCGACTGTCGTCCCGGCTGCCGCATCGGAGCCGGCATTGGCTTCGGTCAGGCAGAAAGCGCAGAAACCGCTGCCCTTTTCACCGGTCAGGTATTCGGCATAGAGCTTCTTCTGGGCATCCGTGCCGTGCTGGAGTACCGGTTTCAGGCCCAGGCCGGAAGCGGCAATAGCCGTAGCGACACCGGCGTCGACTTTTGCCAGTTCTTCATAGACAGCGGCAACGGTATAATAATCCTGGCCCAGGCCGCCGTATTCTTCCGGGATTTCCAGGCCGCAGAAGCCCATGTCGACGGCTTCCTGATAGATGTCCAGTAACTTCTGGCCCGGTTCCTTAGCCTGATCCAATTCATGAACAAAAGGAGCGACTTTCTTTTCAGCAAAATCTTTAGCCAAATTGACCAGGTCCTGCTGGTCTTTCTTTAAAATGTAACCCATGATGAAAACCTCCTCTGACAGAAAATAAGCGGATGACAAACGGATATATACTATACTATTTATCATCATTCTATCAGAAATGGCCGAAAAAGCAACCGTGAGAAGTGGTTAGTGGTTAGTGGTTAGTGGTTAGCATTTCGTAGTGGCCGTCCCAAAGGGCGGCCCGCTTCAGGATATGTGTGATTTTTCCCAACTAGTCTGTCAGAAGAATCATCCAAATTCCGGAACGGGCTCCCCACGTGCGAGCCCCTACAATGACAAAAAAGGGGCTGTCGCACGAAGATTATGTCATCATGCGCAGTCCCTTTTACTCTACAGTTTGTAGCACAGAGTTTGTCGTTTGCAGAAAAAGCCCTTAAATTTAAAGCCATCCGCTAACAACTAACTGCTAGCTACTAACAACAAAAAGGGTTTGTCGCATAACGACAAACCCTTTTTTTGTCTTGGTCGGAACGGCGAGATTTGAACTCGCGACCTCTTCCACCCCAAGGAAGCGCGCTACCAAGCTGCGCCACGTCCCGTCGACTTTTCTATTTTAACTGATTCGACAGGACTTGTCAATAGTCTATTTGTTATCTCTTTTACGGAAAAACGGCAGGGCTACTTCTGGGAACAGGGTATAGCTCAAAACGTCTTCCGGGCTGGCATCGGGGAATCCTTCGTCAGCCAGGGCTTTCTTCGATTTTTCCAGTTCCGGTTCCAAGTCGTCGGCCGGGCGGTGGGTGATGACCGGTTCGTCGCCGATGCACATTTTGCGGAACTTTTCATCGATCTTGCCGGGGACGCGGCCGTATTTCCCGCGGACGATGTCGCGGACTTCGTTGGTGACGATCTTATAGCGGCCATAGAGGACGTTGAGGGCTGCTGCCGAGCCGGTGATCTGGCTGGTCGGCGTAACCAGCGGCGGATAGCCGAGGTCGCGGCGGACGTTGGGCATTTCGGCCAGGACTTCGTCGAAGCGGTCTTCGGCGCCCTGGGCTTTTAGCTGGTTATAGAGGTTGGTCAGCATGCCGCCAGGAATCTGATATTTGCGGACAGCCGGATTGATCTGGCTGGGCATGGTCAATTTGAATTCGTCTTCCAGTTCTTTGCGGACATGCTTGAAGTGGTCGACGATGGGCCACAGGCGGTCGACGTCGATGTCCGTATCATAGATGCTGTGCTGCAGAGCCATGACCATCGATTCCGTCGCCGGCTGGCTGGTGATTTCGCCGAATGGCGACAAGGCCGTGTCGATGATGTCGACACCGGCTTCGACGGCCTTCATATAGGTCATTTCACCGAGGCCGCACGTACAGTGCGTGTGCAGTTCAATAGGCACGGACAAGTGCTTCTTGAGCATGCGGATCAGGTTGTATGCGTCATACGGCGACAGCAGGCCGGACATATCCTTGATGCAGATGGAGTCGACGCCCATGTCCTGCAGTTCCTTGGCGACCTTGGTGAACGATTCCATCGTATGGATAGGGCTGATGGTATAGACCAGGGCGCCCTGGACGTGGACGGACTTCGTGTCTTTCGCCGCCTTGATGGACGATTCCAGGTTGCGCGGGTCGTTGAGGGCGTCGAAGACGCGGATGATGTCGATACCGTTATCGACGGCGCGGTTGACGAATTCGTAGACGACGTCGTCGGCATAATGGCGGTAGCCTAAGATATTCTGGCCGCGGAACAACATCTGCAAGGGCGTCTTCTTGACGTGCTTCTTGATGGTCCGCAGGCGTTCCCACGGGTCTTCGTCGAGGAAGCGCATACACGTATCAAAGGTAGCGCCACCCCAACATTCCAGGGCATTATAGCCGACTTCATCCATCGCTTCCAGGACCGGCAGCATCTGGCGCAGGCGCATACGCGTGGCCGCAATGGACTGGTGGCCGTCGCGAAGGACCGTTTCTGTGATTTTTACTCTTGCCATTCTATTTCCTCCAATGTTGTATTTATCTTCAAAGGTTGGATGCGAAAATCATACGTACTATTTTATTATATCATAGTAGGCCCGGTTTTGCTATTCACATCGAGGTCATACACAGTCCGGCCCTGGCAGACACGGATATGACCAAGGGGTACCTCATCCTGATGCCAGGTCAGGTGCTGAGGCAGGCTCCAGCAGGCCGTCTTGACGGTAACGTTGCGATAGCCCCGGACGCGGGACGTATCGCGCCGGTTATAGCCGATGGTGATAGCCGGTTCATCGGGCAGGCTGCGGAGGAAGGACAGGAGCTGCCGACCATAGCGGCGAGTATCGACTAATTCGCCCATAGCCGGCGTGTAGGCCCCGGCCAGGACCTGCGTGTTGTCATCCAGGTTTTCCGTGGCTTGCAGGCCCGTCCGGATGCAATTTATGCCCTGTTCCAGGAAGTGCTGCTTCATGTAGGCCGCCCGGACGACGCCTTCATGGATGG
The DNA here is from genome assembly GCF_047831605.1 of Megasphaera sp. NCBI lineage: Bacteria > Bacillati > Bacillota > Negativicutes > Veillonellales > Veillonellaceae > Megasphaera > Megasphaera sp. The sequence continues at coordinate 790,725 of NZ_CP181255.1, forward strand.
TCAAGGGCTGGTAGCGGCCGGCCCGCCAGCTGGCAGCCAGGTCCGTCCCGGCGAGGACGGCAACGGGATAGATACGGGCCAGGTCCGGCTGGAGCCGGCAGATAGCCGCTGTCGTCCGGACCAGGCTCGGCCAGTCTTCGCCGGGCAGGCCAGGCATGAGCTGATGGCCGACGGTGAAGCCGTACTGCCGTAAGAGGGCTGTCGCCGCCACGACATCCCCTGCCGTATGGCCCCGCCGGGCCTGCTCGAGAACGGTATCGTCCATGGACTGGACGCCCAGTTCGACGCAGGTCATGCCGTACTGCTGCAGGCGCTGCAATATCTCCGGCGTAATGCAGTCCGGCCGGGTCGAACAGCGGATGGCGTCAATCGTACCGGCCTCCAAGGCTTCGTAAGCCGGCTGCAGAAGGCCTTCCTGTACCTCCCCGGGCATGGCCGTGAAACTGCCGCCGTAGAAAGCTGCTTCCCAGTAGCGCGGCGTCCGGGCCGACGCCGTATAGGACGCAATGAGACGGCGCACCTCATCGGGCGACGGCAAGCCCTGGTGTCCCGTAATCTGCCACTGATTGCAGAAGACACAGCGGTGGGGACAGCCGATATGGGGAATGAAAATAGGGATGATAGACGTTTGCATGATGCCTCCTGTGAAAAAAAGAGGCTGTCTCATCGACAGCCTCTTTTTTAGTGGTTCGTTGTTCGTGGTTCGTAATACTAGCCACTAGCCACTAATCACTAGCCACTCAAAACTCTTCGCCTTTCAAATCCATGAGCGCTGTATGGGCTGCATGTTGTTCGGCGTCTTTTTTTGTTTTTCCCGATCCTTCGCCCAGGACTTTGCCGTTGACTTTGACTTCTATGTAGAAGGTCTTGTCGTGGTCCGGTCCTTCGCTGCGGCACAGTTCGTATTCGATGTGCTGCGGGCCCTTTTGCTGGACGTATTCCTGGAAGAGGGTCTTATAGTCTTTTTCATAATGGCCGCTCTTGACCAAGTCCAAGTAGCCCTTGAGCTGGTGAAGGATGAATTTACGGGCTTCTTCATAGGAACTGTCAATATAAATCGCACCGACGACGGCTTCAAAGGCGTCGGCCATGATGCTCGGCCGCGTGCGTCCTCCCGTAGCCAGTTCCCCCTTGCCCAGGAGGATATAGTCCCCCATGTGGAACTTGGCACAGACCGAAGCCAGCGGCGTTTCGCTGACGACACTGGCCCGGGCCTTGGACAGTTCCCCTTCGGGCATGTTGGGATAATGAAGGAATAGATATTCACCTACGACCAGGTCCAGGATGGCATCGCCCAAAAATTCCAGGCGTTCGTTGTAATAGCCGTGGCTGGCCTTGTTTTCATTGGCATAGGATGAATGGGTCAGGGCCTGATCCAAAATGAGGAGATTGTGGAATTCCTTGAGGCCCAAGACCTGTATGAATTGTTCTAACTGTTGTTTTCGTTCGGTATCCATCAGGTCAGTCTTCTTTATTATTCAGCGTACTTCTTGAAGAGCAGGGTTGCATTATGGCCGCCGAAACCGAAGGAGTTGGAAATGGCGACGTTGACGTCAGCTTCTACGGCTTTATTGGGTACATAATTGAGGCCCAGTTCTTTCAATTCATCTTCCGGTTCGACGAGGTTGATCGTCGGATGGACCTTGCCCGTTTCGATGGTCATGGCGCAGGCAATGGCTTCGACAGCGCCGGCAGCGCCGAGGAGATGGCCGGTCATGGATTTCGTCGAGCTGATGAGCATGTCTTTGGCATGGTCGCCGAAGACGCGGGCAATGGCCTTCGATTCGTTGAGGTCGTTGAGGTGCGTCGACGTACCGTGAGCATTGACGTAATCGACGTCTTCCGGCTGGAGGCCGGCATCTTTGACGGCCAGAGCCATGCATTTGGACTGCTGGATGCCTTCCGGAGCCGGAGCCGTGATGTGATAAGCGTCGGCATTGCTGCCATAACCGCCGATTTCACAGTAAATGTGAGCGCCGCGTTTCTTAGCGTGTTCCAGTTCTTCCAGGAAGACGACGCCGGCGCCTTCGCCCATGACGAAACCATCGCGGTCTTTATCGAAGGGGCGCGATGCATGAGCCGGGTCATCGTTGCGCGTGCTCAAAGCTTTCATAGCGGCAAAGCCAGCTACGGCACCGGGAGATACAGCGGCTTCGGTACCACCGGCAACAGCGGCGTCGAGTTCGCCGCGCTGGATCATGCGGTAAGCAGCGCCGATGGAGTTCGTGCCTGTGGCACAAGCCGTGACAACGCTGGCACAATGGCCCTGGAGGCCGAAGAAGATGGATACCTGGCCCGATGCCATGTTGGCAATCATCTTCGGTACGACGAAGGGGTTGACGCGAGACGGACCTTTCGCGAACAAGCCTTTGTACAAGTTGTGGAGCGTTTCCATACCGCCAATGCCCGTACCGATGATGGTGCCGATGCGGTCGCGGTCTTCTTCATCCAGATTGATTTTGGAATCGTCAAGAGCCAGTTTGGCAGCAGCTACGGAGAACTGCGTGGACGGGTCCATATGGCGGACTTCTTTACGGTCGATGCCGTAGTCAGCGGGGTTAAAATCTTTGACTTCGCCGGCAATGCGGGCAGCATATTCGGTTGCGTCAAAGTGGGTAATGGGGCCAATGCCGTTTTCGCCGTTGAGCAGGGCATTCCAGAAAGCATCTTTACCGATGCCAACAGGAGAAATGACACCTAACCCTGTAATTACTACGCGTTTTTCCAAAGTTTTCACCTCATTATAAAAAGTAACGTACTATCAGTCGGGAATGGCTTCCATTTCCCGTTTGATGTTGGCAAATATATCCTTGACCGGCAGAATGTCGTGGATTTCCATCATGCGCCTGCCGGAAAATACCAGACCTGTTTCGACATCGCCCTGCTGAGCCCGCGTCAATGCCCGGATGATGCAGTATTTATGACTGCACTTCTTGAGACACTGGTCACATGTTTCCGGCTTCGGTGCCGTCCCCAGGAGGATCCGTTCGGAGAAAGGCGTGCGGATAGCCTGGCCGGGAAGGCCGACAGGACTGTGTATGAGGATGAAGTCTTCCGGTTTATTGGCCCGGAGATAGACTTTCTTCAATTCTTCAGAACCATTCGATTCAACGCTGGCAGCAAAGCGGCTGCCCATCTGGACGCCATTGGCGCCGAGGCGGAGCATTTCCGCAATGTCTTCACCATGCAGTACCCCGCCGGCACCGATAACAGGGATGTCGACGGCAGCGCGGACTTCCGGCACGATGAGGCGGCTCGAACGGTTGGTCCCCAAATGCCCGCCTGCTTCAGCTCCTTCGACGACGACGGCCGAAGCACCCAGGGATTGGGATATTTTAGCTAGTTTGGCAGAAGACACAATAGGGACAATAGGCGTGCCCGATGCTTTGCCCCAGGCGAACATGTCCCGGGAAAAGCCTGCGCCTGCCACAACCAGATCGATTCCTTCTTCAATAGCAGTGGTCACGATGCCCTTGAATTCACGGGCTGCAACCATTACGTTTATACCTATGATTCCATGAGGAGACAATTTTCTGGCTAACTTAATTTCATGTCGCAATTCGTCAAAAGGCATGCCAGATGCCGCAATAAGGCCGATACCGCCTTCATTGGCCACGGCTGCAGCCAGCCGGGCTGTGGACAAACGGATGGCCATGCCGCCCTGAATGATTGGCACCTTTGCTACGAGCTTACCTATTCTTAATTCTGGCAGCTTCACTCTGTTTTCCTCCATTCAAGATACCGGGAGGGGAAGACATGCAACATGCCTCCCCCTTCGGGCTCTTATTGCGTACTTACGCTTTCTTTTCCTTTTCAATGTAATCAACTGTATCTTTGACAGTTTTGATTTTTTCAGCCACATCATCAGGGATTTCGATATTGAATTCTTCTTCGAAAGCCATGATAAGTTCAACAATGTCCAAGGAATCAGCGCCTAAATCATCGATGTAAGCAGCGTCCATTTTGACTTCTTTTTCGTCAACGCCTAACTGTTCAACAACAATGCTCTTAACTTTTTCAAAAGTATCCTGTTCGCTCATGTCCATTCACCCCCTTTCAGTGGAGTATGCTTTTTGTATTACATTACCATGCCGCCGTCTACGTTGAGGGTCTGGCCGGTAATATAGCTGGCATCGTCCGATGCCAGGAACAAGACGGCCTTGGCCACTTCTTCCGGCTGGGCGACGCGGCCCATGGGAATGGTCTTGACCATGGCATCGACGGCGTCTTCACCGAGGACAGCCGTCATATCCGTGGCGATGCATCCCGGTGCTACGGCATTGCAGCGGATATTGCGCGAAGCCAGTTCTTTGGCTACGGACTTGGTGAAGCCAATGAGGCCGGCTTTGGCAGCGGCGTAATTGGCCTGGCCGGCATTGCCCGTTTCGCCAACGACAGACGTAATGTTGATGATCGAACCACTGCGCTGTTTCATCATCAGCCGCGATACGGCCTTGGTGCAGTGGAACGCCCCATTGAGGTTGGTATTGAGGACGGCCTGCCAGTCTTCTTCTTTCATGATCATGAGCAGTCCGTCGCGGGTGATGCCCGCATTATTGACTAAGATATCGACGCGGCCCAGTTCTTTCTTGACGGCCTTCACCATGTCGGCTACGGCTTTTTCATCAGAGACATCGCACTGGATGACCATAGCCTGAGCGCCTTTTTCTTCGATGGCCTGCTTCGTTTCTTCAGCAGCTTTCGTATTGCCAGCATAAATGATGGCGACGCTGGCACCGGCTTCAGCCAGGGCGATGGCTACGGCGCGGCCGATGCCGCGGGAGCCGCCGGTGACGATAGCAGTTTTCCCTGTTAAGTGCATTTTATCGAACCTCCTGGAAAAATTCAAGCGTTTTCTGTAAGGAAGGAATATCTTCTACATTTTCGCTGTGGATTTTGCGGTCGATTTTACGGTTAAAACCGCAAAGGGTCTTGCCCGGGCCGACTTCGACGAAGGTTTCGGCACCGAAAGCCTGCATGGTCTTGGTGCAGTCGATCCAGAGGACCGGGCTGGCAGCCTGTTTGACCAGGTTGGCTTTGATATCAGCAGCACTCGTTTCGATCTGGCCGTTGACGTTGGCTACGACGGGGATCTTGGCATCGGAAATGGTGATGTCATCGAGCACTTCGGCCAACCGTTTGGCAGCCGGTTCCATGAGCGTGCTGTGGAAAGGAGCACTGACGTGAAGGAGGATAGCCCGTTTGGCACCGGCTTCCTTCATGGCAGCGGCAGCTTCTTCGACGGCTTTGGTACTGCCGGCGATGACGATCTGGCCGGGGCAGTTGAAGTTGACGGCCTGGACCGTGCCGCCCTGGGCCGAAATCTGAGCACAGATGTCTTTGATCTTATCTTCAGCCAGGCCGAGGATAGCGGCCATGCCGCCTTCACCGAGGGGTACAGCTTCCTGCATGAACTGGCCGCGGAGGCGGACCGTGCGGACGGCGTCAGCAAAGGTCAGGGCGCCGGCAGCGACGAGGGCCGAATATTCGCCGAGACTGTGGCCGGCAGCGATGTCCGGTGTCAGTCCTTCCTGGGCGAGGACGCGGCAGCAGGCCGTGCTGGCCGTCAGGATAGCCGGCTGTGTATTATAGGTCTTCATGAGTTCTTCATCGGGACCTTCAAAGCAGAGCTTGGTCAGGGAGAAACCCAAAGCGTCGTCGGCTTCTTCAAAAAGCTGTTTGACAACGGGATATGCGTCGTATAAATCCTTGACCATCCCAACTTTCTGGGCACCCTGGCCGGGAAAAACAAATGCCTTTTTCATCATCAGTCACACCTCTCGTAAAAAAATCAATACCATTTCATAACTAAGCTGGCCCAGGTCAGGCCGGCGCCGAAGCCATCCAGGCAGACGATATCACCGCGGTGGATCATCCCTGCTTTGATGGCTTCATCTAAAGCCAGGGGAATGGAAGCCCCCGACGTGTTGGCGTATTTCTCGATGTTGACGAATACTTTTTCCATCGGAACGTGGAGCCGTTTGGCGGCGGACTGGATGATGCGGATATTAGCCTGATGCGGTACGAGGACATCGATGTCTTCCTTCGTCAGGCCCGACCGCTTGAGGGCTAATTCTGCGGCATGGGGCATGGCTTTGACGGCGAATTTATAGACTTCCTTGCCGTCCATCTTGGCATAGGCCATGCCGTTTTCGCGCAGGGCATCGGTCGGCGGCATTTCGACACCGCTGGCCGGAATCGTCAGGAAATCACCGCCCGTTCCGTCAGCTCCCATAGCCCCGCCGAGGATGCCGTAGCCTTCCGGTACGGGGCCGATGACAGCGGCACCGGCGCCATCGCCGAAGAGTACACACGACGAGCGGTCCTTCCAGTTGACGACGCGGGTCAGGATTTCCGCACCAATGACCAGAACATATTTATACATCTTATTTTCGATGAATTGGGAAGCAATGATCGAACCGTAGGCAAAGCCCGAGCAGGCCGCTTCCAAATCAAAGGCAGCGGCATTGACCGCATGGAGGTTGGCCTGTACTTTGCAGGCCGTCGACGGCAAGGCCCGGTCCGGCGTCAAGGTGCAGACGATGATCAAATTCAGGTCTTCCGCTTTGATGCCGGCGTTCTTCAAGGCTTCTTCGGCGGCTTTGGTAGCCAGGTCCGACGTCGTGACGCCTTCTGGCGCAACGTGGCGGGCGCCGATGCCTGTACGGCTGCGGATCCATTCATCGGATGTATCCATCATTTTTTCTAAATCTTTATTCGTCCATACCTGATCAGGTACACAGTGACCTGTACCAAGAATCCCAGCGGGATTAGCTTTCACTATCATACTGTTCTACCTCTTCTTCCTCTATACTTTTACGAATATGGCCGACGACGTCCTGTTCGGCGATTTCACCGGCAACGCGGACGGCGTTCTTGATGGCCTTGGCTTTCGAACTGCCATGACAGATAATAAAGCTGCCATCGACACCGAGCAGCGGCGCACCGCCGTATTCGGTGAAATCCAGTCGTTTCTTCAGCGATTTCAAGGCCGGGTAGACCGCTAAGGCCCCCAGTTTAGTGATGAAGCCGCTCTGTTTGATCGTATCTCTGACGAGGCGGATGATGAACATGGCCATGCCTTCGCCAAATTTCAAGATGACATTGCCGACGAAGCCATCACAGACGACGACATCGACCGTGCCTTTCGGTATATCTCTCCCTTCTACGTTACCATAGAAAGAGATAGTTTTCAAATTTTCCAGCATCGGATACGTCTTCTGGCAGAGCTCATTGCCCTTCGACGCTTCCTCGCCGATGTTCAGCAGGCCGACCGTCGGTTTTTCGACGCCCAGGATGTATTTTGCATAGTGGTATCCCATGATGGCCCCTTCGACGAGGTGTTTCGGCTTGCTGTTGGCATTAGCCCCGGAATCGAGGAGCACCGTGATCCCCTTCTTCGACGGGATAGGCGTCGCAATGCAGGGCCGTTCGATGCCTTTGATGCGTCCCAGCCCAAAGAGAGCCGCCGTCACAGCGGCGCCAGTGCTGCCAGCGGCGACGACAGCATCACAGAGGCCGTCTTTGACCAGCCGCGTCGCTACGACGATGGATGCGTCTTTCTTGCGGCGGATGGCCTGAGCCGGATGTTCGCCCATTTCGATGACTTCGCTGGCGTGTACGATGGACAGGCGGTCGCTTTCTTTGGCGCCATATTTGCTCAGTACGCCGCGTATTTTCTTTTCGTCACCTACCAGGACGACATCAAAATCATATGCTTTGACGGCCTCTACGGCACCGAGGACGATTTCTTCGGGTGCGTAATCACCGCCCATAGCATCTACAGCTATTTTCATTCTATTACCGCTCCATTATTCCAAAGATTCTATGATAAATTTTGCCCGGAATACTTCTTTCCGCATCTTCCGGATCGTGACCCATACGTAGTATTTCTGGTCGCGCTGGCGCATGACTTCGGCCTTGGCGATCAGTTTATCGCCTACAGTGACGGGCTGTTTATATTTAATATTGGCTACGGCTGTAATGCAGACAGGAAGATTCAATACCGTCCGCGCCAGGGAACTGGCCTGGGCATATAGGCACTGGGAACGCACGATGTGTGCTTCGTCGACCATATCGTCTGTTGCCGTCATGATTGAAATGGCATTCTTGCCGATGATACAGTCTACGAGCTCCCCGACGACAGGGGCGTTACGCAGTTTCGGCTGCGCCGCTTCTGCCTTCTGGCGGATGCGGATACGCATTTCGGGGATTCCCAAGGCCATGCGGTCCAAGCGGATAGTAGCCACGCTGACGGAAAATTCTTCAGCCAATTCTTCGTCGTTTATAAAAGGATTTTCTTCAATCCGCTTCTTTAATAAAGCATGTCGCTTATCTCTCGCTATACGAACCATTTCATTCACCCTTGAAATTATTACCAAGTACTAACAGCACATACAACTAGAGATTATATAATGTTTTGGCAAATTTGGCAAGGAAAACAAAAAAGTATGCTTTCATTCCATTCATCTCATTGAATTGCCGAAAGCATACTTAATCACTCCTTAGTATTTATCGAAATCCATTTCGTTCAATACATCACGCAGTTTTTCCAGTTCTTCCTTGGTCATGGTAATACCTTTGGTCATGGCCTGATAATCCGGATCCCACGAGCGGAGGTCGAATTTCGGTGCCCGATTATTCCAGCTGATGTACGTCAGTTCTTTGCGCCAGCCGTCTTTATTTTCCGACAAAGTGCCGCAAATGTCTTCGATATTGAAATTTAACTGTGCCATTGTATACCTCCCAATAGGTGTTCTATCACCTGTGTTGTCATTTTTTCAGGTTAACGCTATAACCCAATTATTTTATATAATAGCAAATATGAGCTGTATGTCAATACAGCAGATTCGCCAATTATGTCAAGCTTTTTTTGACTTTTTATCCATGCATTTTATGCCGCTTGAAGAGGCCGCCATGTGCTTCACTGATATCGAAGACCGATACGAAAGCGTTGGGGTCGACGCCGGTGATGGCATCGCGTATCTTGGTGATCTCCAGGCGCGACACGACGCAGTAGAGGATCATCGTCTTTTCCCGCTTGTAAGCGCCTTCGCCGTTGATGAGGGTCACGGCGCGGCCCATATCCCTGGTCAGGCAGTCGGCCACTTCGTCGTGCTTGCCCGTAACGATGAGCATCCCCTTCATTTCATCGAGGCCGTTGGTGACGACGTCGATCATCTTATAGGCGATGAAGTATGCCACCAGGGAATACATGGCGCTGTCCCAGGAAAAGACAAAGCCCGAACTGCCCAGGATGAAGAGGTTGAAGAACATGATCGTCTCGCCGACGGAAAAAGGCGTGCGCCTGTCGGCGATGATGGCCAGGACTTCCGTCCCGTCCAGGGAACCGCCCCAGCGGATGATGAGGCCCACGCCGAGGCCGATGATGATGCCGCCGTAAATGGTCGACAAGAAAGGATCCGACGTGACCCGTTCGTAATGGATGAACGTGCTCCACCCGGACAGGCAGAGGATGGAAAAGAGCGAAGATATGGTGAAAAAGGCACCTATCTTCTTATAGCCAAAGATAAAGAAAGGAATGTTCAGGATGATGATGAACACACTGAAACTGATGCCTGTCAGCTGCGCTGCCATGAGGGCAATGCCGACGACGCCGCCGTCGATGACGTGGTTCGGGACCAGGAAGACGTCCAGGCCGATGGTGTAGATGAGAGCGCCAAAGGCCAGGCCCAGGGCACGCAAGATGTATTTCATATTTTTTCTCCTCGTTGTTTCGCTAAATAACGGCGGCCGATGATCCAGGCGACGAAGTCATCGACCGGTTCTGGCGGATATTGGAAGGACAGTGGCACGAAACGGCGCCAGCCCTTGCGCGGGGTATATTTAAAATAGAGCTTGCGCCCTTCGACAGTGGTGAATTTTTCATCTGTCAGGGAAAAAGTGATATCCCCGTGGTTCCTGGCGATCCACTGCTCGACCAGGGGCTGCAGCTTTTTATGATTGGTCCCATCGCCCATGACGATATGGGAAAAAGGATAGTTTTCATAAATGTGACTCAAATAGTCGCCCAGTTCCGGCGTCGGCACGATGGCCTTCGTGACCAGACTGCCGTCATCGGCGACGACAGCAGTCCCCGTCTTTTCCGAACCAGGATCAATAGCAAAGATCAAAATATCTCCCCCTTATTCATCGGCTTCTACGCGGATATCGATCTGCAACGGGCCGGCCGTGTAGGTATCGGTTTCAGTCACGGCTTTGAGGACGATATCGGAGCCGCCGTGATTCTTTATCTTGCTGATGGTTTCAAACATTTCCGTGGCCGTCAGGGCCCCGACATTCCCCGTCAGCGGGTCCGGCAGGAGGCCTTTCGCCTGGGCCTGCTGGTTGACGTTATGGAGGAAGCGCATGACCTGTAATTCGGCATTGTTCGACAATTCCTGAGCCGTCAGCCGTTCTTCATAGACGACGTCGCCGCGGTGATAGATGAGGTTGTTGTCATACATTTCCACGTGGACCAGGGCCGGTTCGCCGAGCATGATGTTGCCAGCGGCGATGATACGGACCAGTTTCTGCGACTTCCCGGCTTTCTGCAGGGCGTCGACAGTAGCGTTGAATTCGTCTGGCGCAATATAGAGGAGGACCGTATTTTCATCGCGGACGCCGAGATGACGGCAGATCATGGTATTGGTCTGGCTCATGGCCCGGCTCAGTTCTTCCCGCGTCTGGGCCTGGCTCAGGCCGCCGTTGAGGATGTTACTGGACAGGACTTCGCCGACGCGGAAGACGACCGTCCCTTCGCGGATATTGGTCATCGTTTCATTGAGCAGCTTGATGTGCTTGTCGAGGACGTCGATGGTGCCCATCATCTTCTGCTTCGTTTCTTCCAGCATAGCTACGTCTTGACGGGCCTTTTCACTATCGGCCAGGGCCGAGTCGCGCTGCTTCTTGGCTTCGTCCATGGCAACCTGGATGACCGTCAGTTGGCGGGCCTTGTCGTCGCGGGCGGCCTGGGCCTGCTGCAGGTCCAGCTGAGTCGTCCGGATTTCTTCATTCTTGCCGTCCAGCTGTTCCTGCTGTTTCTTCAGGAGTTCTTTATTGGAGGCGATGAGCTCGTTCTTATCGTCCAGTTCCTTGCCCAGGTCCTTGGCCTGCTGCAGCAGTTCATCCCGCTGGGCTTCGAGCTGGGCCTTCTGCATCTGCAGCTGGTGCATACCGAACAAGGCGATGCGGACATTTTCCGACAAGATAGACATGACGCCTAAAGTGATGACGGCAATGCTGATCCCCGTCAGGATGGTAACCAGGATGGACGTATACTTCGGCCGCAAACCGAATAATTTAATTTTCCGTTTCCCTACACGGGAGCCGATCTTATCGCCGAGATAGGCAATGATCCCGCCCATAACAGACAAGACGATCAGCATGACCCATCCATATTCCATAAGACACCACCTTTGCTCATTCCTTTATATCATTATATTATAGCCCATAACTACCGTGTACTGCAAGGGCCGTCCTGCCCTAGTCGTTAGCAGCTGGCTGTTAGCCCCCAGCCTCTTAAAAGGGGCTGTCGCACGAGGGTTTCTACCATTATGCGAGGCCCCTTTCGCTTTATAGTTTGTAGCACAGAGTTTGTAGTTTGCAGTAGATGGCTTTAAATTTAGAACCATTCGCTAAAAACTACAAACTGCAAACTTAATACTCAAAAGGCGCTGCCTTCATGCGACAGCGCCTTTTCCCTCATTTCGATTTTTTGTAGACTAAGATGACGCCGGCGACGCCACAGATGATGTCCGGCAGGAAGGCGGCGAGGTAGGCCGGTATCTTGCCGCCATTGCCCAGGGCGTTGCCCAGGGTCATGATGGAATAGTAAATAAAGATAACGACGACACTGATGCCAAAGCCGATGGACGAACTGCCGCGCTGTTTCTGCATCCCCAGGGGCGCGCCGACGATGGCGCAGACCAGGCTGGCCAGAGGCAGGGCGAAGCGGTTGTACATTTCGACTTTCATCTTATTGGTATTGACCGAGTTCTGGTCCAGGAGCTTGATCTGTTCCCGCAATTCGCGAATCGTCAATTCATCCGGTTTCTTCTGGGACGCATTGATCTTATTCGGCTTCTGCGTGATCGGCAGGGCCTGGTTCTGGAACTTCAAGGACCGCGTCGTCTGTTCATTGGCCGATACGTCGTAGATCATGCCTTCGTGCATGATCCATTTCTGGCCGTTCCAGTCGGCCCGGTCAGCCTGTTCGACGCGCATGAGCGTATCATTTTCAAATTCCTGGACGGTAATATCCTTGAGCTGCTTCGTATTAGCGTCATATTGACGGGCATACATGAGGCTGGAGATATCCGATCCCTTGGTATTCTTGATGATGATATGGTCCTGCGTCGTCGGCGCGACGTTGTGCTTGATTTCTTCATTGATGATCGTATTGTAGGCATTATTGGCCTTAGGCACGACGTATTCATTGAAGGCCGTCGCCCCGATGGAAATGAAGAAAGCCGCCACGAAGATCGGCATGGCCAGGCGGATGAAGTTCTGTCCGCCAGCCCGCATGACGATCATTTCACTGGAGCTGGACAAGCGGCCAAAGGCCATGAGCGATCCCAAGAGGACGGACATGGGAAAGGTGACGACGATGATCGACGGCATAGCCAGGACGAAGACGCGGAAGGCGGCCCAGGCCGAAGCCCCGTACTGGTTGATCAAGTTGGCAATACGGTAGAGCGTACCCGTCCCGACGAAGACCGCTGTAAAGGCACAGACGCCAAACAAAAAGGGGCCAATAAATTCTTTTAATATATACTTATCTAATATTCGCATTCCATACTCCCTGTTACATCCTGAATTCTTCGCCTAAGTAGAATTTCTTGGCTATCGGGTCATTGGCAATCATTTCCGGGCTGCCTTCGAGGAGGATCTTCCCTTCACTCAAAATATAGGCCTTATCGACGATGCTCAGCGTTTCCCGGACGTTGTGGTCGGTAATGAGGACGCCCATGCCGCGCCGTTTCAAATGGCTGATGATGCCCTGGATATCGTTGACGGCCAGGGGGTCGATGCCGGCAAAAGGTTCATCGAGGAGGATGAATGCCGGGTCCATGACCAGGCAGCGGGCAATCTCGACGCGGCGCCGTTCGCCGCCGGAAAGCTGGATACCCAGGCGGTCGCGGAGCTGGGTGATGGAAAATTCTTCCATCAAGGCCTCTGCCTTTTCACGCTGTTCCTTCTTGCTGAGTTTCGTCGTCTCCAGCATGGCCAGGAGGTTATCTTCGACGGTGAGCTTGCGGAAAATCGACGCTTCCTGGGGCAGATAGCCGATGCCATAGGCGGCCCGCTTATGGATTGGGAGGCGGGTGATGTCCTTGCCGTCGATGGTGATTTTCCCCGCCGTCGGCCGTTCGATGCCGACGATCATGTAGAACGTCGTCGTCTTGCCGGCACCGTTCGGCCCCAGGAGGCCGACAATCTGCCCTTGGTCGACGCGGATGCTGACGCCGTTGACGGCATTCCGTTCTTTATACGCTTTTACGAGATCTTCAGTCTGAATAAACATAGGTACCCCTTACTCTTACGGATTACTGCCCGGTACGATGACGATGGTCGATCGGCTGCGGGTCTGGACGGAATTATCGGCCAGGCGGATATCGACGTTGTCGCCGTTGAGGGAATTGCCGTTCTGCGTGGCATTGACATTCCCCGTCAAGTGGATGACGCCGTCATTCTGCCCCGGCGTCTGGGTGTAGACGGCCTGATTGGCATAGGCGATGAGGTTTTCCGCCGGCGATTCGATATGGACGTTGCCCGTACCGATGGCCTTTATCTGCTTGAACCAGGCGTCGATGTGATCGGCCCACATCTGCGAACCCTGGGCTTCAAGATAGCCGTTGCCCGTGACGATGCCGTAATCCTGGTCGAGATAGTATTCGACTTTGTCGCCATTGACCTTCTTGTCGCCGTAGACGCCGCGGACGCTGCCTGTAGCGACGACGTAATTCTTGTTGGTCGAATGGACCTTATCGGCGTTGAGCTGCATGTCCGGCTGCTGGACCGATACGTTGCCTTCCATGTCTGCTTCGGCGGTCTTCAAGTTATAGACGGCCTTGTTGCCGGTCATCGTAGCCTGGTCGCGGACGATGACGACGTTGCCCGTCGCCGTAGCGACCTGGGTCTTACCGTTATATTCCAGCGTGTCTGCCGTGACGGATACGGCCGGGTTGCCGTCATTATCCGCTGCCAGGGCGCCGGCAGCCGGCAGGATCATGGTCCCCAGGAGGGCGGCAGCTGCCAGTTTCTTTCCAAGTAAATCCATCATAGTTATTCTCCCTTTGTCACCTGCGCATGGCCGGTCAGCGTCACCTTGGTCAGGCTGCTGTCCGTTTCAAAAGCATCGGCTTTGAGCGACGTCTTGTCATGGCGGTCCATGACGACCTTGCCGCCTTTGATCATACGCGTATCCATATTATAATACACACTGCCGTCGGTCTGCAACGTATCGCCCTTATCGGTTTCTGCTTTGACAGGCGGCTTGATTTCGATGGTCCGCTTCTGGCGGTCGACGATGCCCTTGTCCGACGTAATGGTCATCTGCGTTCCATCTTCGGCGACGACCAGGGCCTTGGGGTTGGTGAAATACATGATCTGCGTGTCCGGGTCGATCTGGATCTTATCGGCTGTCAAGCGCCAGACGAGCTGGCCGTCTTTCTTTTCTTCCAGCTCCGTCCCTTCGAATTCGACGAGCTTATCCGGGCTGACCATGGGGTCTTCCGTCTTCTGGGGATGCATGAAACTATAGAGCATGACGGCAAAGCCGATGACGGCGATGACGGCAATGATGGAGATTTTATTCTTTTTCAGCTTTTCGGCTATCATCGGTATGCGCCTCCGGTTTCTGCTGCAGTGCTATGATTTCTTCCGGTTCTGTACTCCAGCGATGCTGGAACCACAGCCATTCTGTCGGGTGTTCCTTGATGAAATTCTCCGTGACGACGGCCATCTTGCGGGTCATGCGGGCAATGTCTTCGTCCTTGTTGCCTGTGTCTTCGAAATGCATGATTTCACCGATCATCAAATGGGTATGATGATTTTCGTCGTGGACCGGGAAAATCGGCACGATAGGTGAATGGAACTTCTGGGCGAACATAGCCGGTCCTTTCGGCGTCGAGCTCATCTTGCCCAAAAAAGGCTGAGGCACGCCGTGGAAGCCGCCGTCCTGGTCGGCCAGGAAACCCAGGAGTTTCTTGCGCTTCAAGGCACGGGCAGCGATGATCATTTCATTGCCGCCGCGGGCGAAGACTTCCAGTCCCATGCTCTCACGGTTTTCGTTGAGCAGGCGCGTTACGGCGTCGTTGGCCTGGTTCTTGACGATCGTCGTCGCCGGATAGCCGTAGATGGCCAGGGCGCCGAGCCATTCCCAGTTGCCCATGTGGGCTGTGAGGACGATGACGCCTTTGCCTTCCTTCATGGCTTCGTCCAGGCGTTCCGGATGGTCCAATGTCACATAGTCCCGGATATTCTCCGGATTGAGATTGGGCGTATAGAGGATTTCCATGAGCGACTGGCCGAGATTGCGGAAGACGTCGGTCATGATGCGTTCCGCTTCTTCACGGCTGCACTCCATGCCGCGCTGTATCTGGAAAATACCGCGTTCGCGCTGCTTCTTCATCAGTTTTCCTACGAAAGGGCCTAGTTTGCGACCCAAGGAAATGATAACCGGATAGGGCAGATGACAGAGAATCTTGCCGAATCCGCGTGCAGCATGATACTGCCATTCCTTACTCACAATACAGACTCTCCTTTCTTATTGGCGCAACGTAAAGGTCGCGTCGCCAAAGTACTGGCGCAGGACCTTATCCCAGACATGCTGGCTCTTCAAGATATATTCGGCGAATTCCCGCAAGGCCCCGTGGCCGCCGGGATAGGCCGATACGAAAGCGGCCGACCGACGGGCTTCTTCGCAGGCATCGAGGGGCGCTGCGCCGAAACCGGCATTGGCAATGAGTTCGACGTCGTTCAGGTCGTCACCCATGTAGGCCACTTCGTCGAGGGACAGGCCGATTTCACTGCACAACTGCTGCATGGCCAAAAGCTTGCGCGAGCAGTCCTGGAGGACGTAGTCGATATGCAGATCCTTCGCCCGCTGCTCGACCATGGGTGAGCGGCGGCCTGTGACCAGGGCCGTCTGGATGCCGGCGGCCCGGATCAGGGAAATGCCCATGCCGTCGCGGGCAGAAAAGCCTTTCATGGCATCGCCCGACGGGCTGTAGTAAATGATGCCGTCCGTCATGACGCCGTCGACGTCGAGGGCCAGCATCTTGATATGTGTCAAAAAGCTCATCAGACCACTCCCTGCCGCAGCAAATCGGTAATATGGATCATGCCGACGACTTTGTCATCCTTGTCGACGACAGGCAGGACCGTAATCGGACGGGGCTGGTTCTTTTCCATGATGTGCAGGGCTTCCGTAGCCAGCTTATGGTTGGCAATGACCCGCGGGTTCTTGGTCATCATGGCGTCGACAGGCCACTGGAGGAAGTTGGACCCTGTTTCCAGGCCGCGGCGGACGTCGCCGTCGGTGACCAGGCCGACGAGTTTGCCGTCTTCATTGACAACGGATACGGCACCCAGGCCCTTTTCGGTCATGAGGAACAGGGCATCCTGGACGATGCTGTCTTCGCTGACGACCGGGTTGTCCTGGCCTTTATGCATGACATCGTCGACAGTGAGCAGGAGTTTCTTGCCCAGGGCTCCGCCGGGATGGAAGATGCCGAACTGTTTCTTGGTGAAATGGTGCTGCGTCAAGAGGACGACAGCCAGGGCATCGCCTAAGGCCAGAGCCGCCGTCGTACTCGTCGTCGGCGCCAGGCCCAGGGGGCAGGCTTCTTTTTCGACCGATGCGTCGAGGATGATATCGGCATGTTTGGCCAAGGTCGAATTGTGATTGCCGACGACGGTGATGAGTTTGGCACCGATGCGCTTGAGCGACGGCAGGATATTGAGTATTTCCACCGTTTCCCCACTGTTCGAGAAGGCCAGGACGACGTCGTCTGCCGTGACCATGCCCAAATCGCCGTGGATGGCTTCTGCCGGATGGAGGAAAATGGACGGCGTCCCCGTACTGGACAAGGTTGCCGATACTTTGCGGGCAATGTGGCCGGATTTCCCCATGCCCGTGACGATGACCCGGCCTTTCGATTTCATAATCATGTTGACAGCATTGACGAAGTTCTGGTTGAGCGTAGGGATCAACTTTTCAATGCCTTGTGCTTCCTGATGGAGCACGTCTTTTGCTTCTTCTAAAATATCCATCATGGTCTCGTCTCCTTACCTGTCCGTGCTTACGCTTTTCTGTGCGATTTCGTTGATAGCCATCATATCGCGGAGGACATCTTCGACCTGCGATAAGTAGAGCATATTCGGCCCGTCGCTGAGGGCTTCTGCCGGGTTATCGTGTACTTCCATGAAGACGCCGTCGATACCGGCACCGGCAGCGGCTCGTGCCAGGTTGCCGACGAACTGGCGCTGGCCTGCCGATTTCGTACCGGCACCGCCCGGCAGCTGGACGCTGTGGGTGGCATCAAAGACGACGGGATAGCCGAAGCTGCGCATAATCGGGAAGGAACGCATGTCGACGACGAGGTTGTGATAGCCCAGACTGATGCCCCGTTCGGTGAGCATGATATTTTCATTGCCAGCGTGTTCGATCTTGGCGACGACATTCTTCATGTCTTCCGGGGCCAGGAACTGACCCTTCTTGACGTTGACACATTTCCCCGTAGCCGCAGCAGCTTCTAGCAAATCGGTCTGACGGCAGAGGAAGGCCGGAATCTGGATGACGTCCAGGACTTCAGCAGCCGCTTCGGCCTGGCAGGTTTCGTGGATATCGCTGACGACGGGAACCTGGAGTTCCTTCTTGATGTCAGCCAGGATGCGCAGGCCTTCTTTCAGGCCCGGTCCACGGTAGGACGTGTAAGACGAGCGGTTCGCCTTATCGAAAGAGGCTTTGAAGATATACGTCAGGCCCAGTTTTTCACAGATAGCCTTCATGGTCTTGCCAATAGCCAGGGTCCGTTCGGGATCCTCGATGACACACGGGCCGGCCATGACGAAAAGTTTGCCATCGCCGCCGACAGTCTGGCTGCCAACCTGAATTCGTTTCACTTTTTCCATAGTCTATTCCCCTTTATGAGCAGATTCGGCAAAATAACGGCGGATGTGTTCCAGGTCATCCGGCGTATCGATGCCGATGAATTGGTGATGAGTCTTTATCACTTTTATCTTATAACCATTTTCGAGAACCCGCAACTGTTCCAGGGACTCGACTTTTTCTGCCGGCGTTTGTTCCATGGCCGCGTACTGCAGGAGAAAATCGCGGCGATAGGCGTAGATACCGATATGCTTATACGGCTGGATGCCCCCTTCTTCAAAGGAATGGCGCGGATACGGGATGAGGGAACGCGAGAAATACATGGCTTCATCCTTTTGGTTGAGGACGACTTTGACGGCGCTCGGGTCATCGTATTCGTCTTCCTGCAAAGGCGCAGCGACCGTCGCCATGGTCAGGTCCGGTTCTGCTTCAAAGGCCCGGCACAAGTCGTCGATGACGTCCGGTGCGATGAGCGGTTCGTCGCCCTGGACGTTGACGATGACGTCAGCATCGGGAAAATGGCCGACGGCTTCAGCCAAACGGTCCGTGCCATTGGCGTGGTCTTCGCGGGTCATGACGGCATGGCCGCCGAAGGTGACGACCGTATCATAGACTTTCGGGTTATCTACGGCGACGACGACAGCCGTCAGTTTCGAGGCCTTGGCAGCCTGTTCATAGACACGCTGTACCATCGGTTTGCCGGCAATATCGCACAGCGGCTTGCCCGGCAGGCGCGTCGATGCATAGCGCGATGGGATGATGCATACAAAGTTCATAGTTTATCCTCCAATACTGCTTGCAAAATCGTATCTATCTGGTCCTGCCCTGCTGTGAATTCAATAGTAATGCTCAAGACGTACAGCGGCAGGTCGTATTCCTTGATCAGCGGCGCCGGCAGTTTGACGGCGTCCTTTTCCGTCGTCACCAAAAGGCAGCCCGTTTCGGCGGCCCTGGCGGCCATGTGGCGGATATCGTCGCGGCTGTAATGGTGATGGTCTTCATAGCGGAGAGAGCCGGCGACGGTGAAGCCCGCATCGGCCAGGGTCCGTTCAAAGGAAGCCGGGTTTCCTAGGGCCGATATGGCCAGGACGGACTGGCCGTCAGGCTGTAAGGCCCCGGAGCCATGGCCCTTTCCGTCATGCCAGGCGGCAAAGGCCAGGCACGAAGACGGCTTGTGGATGGCCATGGCCACCGGCGCGGCCGGGTTGTACTGGCGCAGCTTGGCGGCGATGGCTTCGGCCCGGTCCTGCGTAATCTGGTCGCCCTTAGTGATGATGAAGGCATCGGCCCGGCCGAGCTGCTCCATGGGCTCCCGCAGGATGCCCCGCGGCAGGACATGGCCGTTGCCGAAGGGATTGGTCCCGTCGACGAGGACGATGTCCAGGTCACGGTACAGCTGCCAGTGCTGAAAGCCGTCGTCGAGGATGAGGACCTGTGTACCGAAGCGTTCGACGGCCAGGCGGCCGCCGAGGGCCCGCTTGCGGCCGACCAGGACGGGGATGCCAGGCAGGCTGCGGGCCATGAGGCAGGCTTCATCGCCGCCTTCTTCGGCCGATAGCAGGACGCGCTGTCCATCGGACATGACGGCAGCGCCGCCATCTTCGCGCTGAGAGCGGTAGCCCCGGTTGAGCAGGGCCACGCGCCAGCCCTGGGATTGCAGGCGCCGGGCCAGCATGCACGCCATCGGCGTCTTGCCCGTCCCGCCGACAGTGATGTTGCCCAGGCTGATGACGACGGCCGGCGCGTGTTCCTGCCGTTCCGGATGGTCGGCGATGGCGTGATACTTGACCAGGACGCCCTTGCGGTAGAGCCAGGCGGCACCGCGCAGCAGGGCCAGGGCCGGCCAGTCCCAGCAGTGATGGGCGCCGCTTCCGGTCAAATAATGGAAATAGGCGGCAGCCCAGTTTCGCAAAGCCATGGGCTCACCTCCCGCCGTGGACGTCGTCCAGCATCTTCTGCAGCTGTTCCAGGTTCTTGCGCGTAGCCCCCTGGTTTTCCTGGACGACTTCGATGCAGCTGCGCTTCATGGCTTCGGCCCGGTCGGGATGGATGAGGATATCCAGGCAGGTGTCGATGAATTCCTTTTCATTCTTGACCATGACGCAGGCGCCGCGGCTGCTGAGGAGATCGAAGATTTCGACGAAGTTGAACATATTGGGACCGACGACGATGGGCTTGCCATGAGCTGCCGGTTCCAGGATATTATGGCCGCCGATATGGGCCAGGCTGCCGCCGACGAAGATGAGGTCGCCCAGGCTGTAGACGCGCCCCAGTTCGCCGATGGTATCGAGGATGACGCCGTCGTATTCGGACCGGATCGGTTTCCCGGCCTTCATATCGCTACGCTTGACCATAGTGACGCCGTGCTTGATGCCTTCGTCGATGATGAGATCGGCCTGATAGATATAGCGCGGGGCGATGATCAATTTGGCTTCCGGGAAATGGTCCCGTATCTTGACGAAGGCCTTGTAGACCGAGCCGTTCTCCCCTTTGTGGGTACTGCCGGCGATCATGATGGGATACGTCCCTTCGGCAAAGCCCAGTTCGTGGAGGAAGCGCTTCTTTTCGGCTTCCGTGACGATGCCATAGGTCTGGTCGTACTTGGTGTTGCCCGTGACGATGACCTTGTTGGGATCGGCGCCGATGTCGATGATATACTGGGCGTCGATGCGGCTCTGCATGCAGAACATGCGTATCGTCGACAAGACGCGGCGCGTAAAGAAGGTAATCATGCGGTAACGGACAGCACTGCGCTGGCTGATGCGGCCGTTCATCATCATGACCGGAATATGCTTATCTGCGGCGATGCGCAGGAAATTCGGCCAGATTTCCGTTTCTACCAGGACGATGGCCTGGGGATTGACGATGGTCAGGATGCGGTTGGTCAGATACGGCAGGTCCAGCGGGAAATAGAGGATCCCGTCGGCGCCCTTGATGATCTGATGGGCCATGTGGAAGCCCGTCGCCGTGACGACAGAGACGATGATGACTTCGTCGGGATGGGTCTTGCGCATTTCCCGGACAATCGGGCTGGCCGCGACGATTTCCCCGACCGACGCGGCATGGACCCAGATGGCATGGCGATTGGATATTTTATCTTTTAATTCTTCCGGCAAGAAGCCGATGCTCTGTTTGATGCGCTGATAAAATCCTTCTTCCCTGATGAGCCGGTAAATGAGCATGGGAATGAGCGTAGCCCAATAGATGAGGAGCAGGATATTATACAGCCAGTACATGGGGTGCGATTTTAGATTCTTCATCACAATCAACCTTCTGACGCTGTTTCTTCCGTAGTATCGTTGAACTGTACGGCATAGAGATGGGCATAGAGGCCGTCTTTTGCCAGTAGTTCATCATGGGTCCCCTCTTCGACGATGCGGCCGTGGTCGATGACGACGATGTTGTCGGCATTGCGGACCGTGCTCAGGCGGTGGGCGATGACGACGGCCGTGCGGCCTTCCATGAGGCGGTCCAGGGCAGCCTGGACGATCTTTTCGCTTTCCGTATCGAGAGCCGACGTCGCTTCATCGAGGATGAGGATGCGCGGGTTCTTGAGGATGGCCCGGGCAATGGCGATGCGCTGGCGCTGGCCGCCGGACAGGGAGCTGCCGCGGTCGCCGACGAGGGCTTCGTAGCCGCCGGGCAGTTCCCGGATGAAGTCATGGGCATTGGCGGCTTTGGCAGCGGCGACGACTTCTTCGTCCGTCGCATCGAGGTGGCCGTAGAGGATGTTCTCCCGGACCGTAGCGTTGAAAAGCATCGTTTCCTGCGGGACCAGGCCGATCTGCTGGCGCAGGGACGAGAAGGTGACGTCGCGGACGTCAATGCCATCGATGGTCAGACTGCCGCCCGTGACATCGTAGAAACGGGGCAGCAAGTTGGCGACCGTCGATTTGCCGGCACCGCTGGGGCCGACGAGGGCGACGACTTCGCCAGGGGCGACTTTCAAATTGAAATCGGTAAGGGCCGGGTGGTCTTTGTCATAGGCAAAGGAGACATGGTTGAATTCGACTTCCCCTTTGACCGGCGGCAAGACGATGGCGTCCGGCTTTTCCTTGACATCCGGTTCGGTGTCGATGGTTTCAAAGACGCGGTCGGCAGCGGCCAGGGATTTCTGGATATCGCCGTAGATTTCACTGATTCGGCGGACCGGGTTGGCCAGGTTGATGGCGTAGATGAGGAAGGCGATGAGGGCGCCGGCCGTCATTTCGCCGTCGATGACGCTCATGCCGCCGTACCAGATGATGCCCGTGACAGCGATGGCTGCGAAGAACTGGATGAACGGCGTCAGCAGGGCCGTCAGTTTGGTCGTCGTCATGAGAGCCCAGAAGTTGCGGTCGTTCTGGACCATGAAGCGGCGGATTTCAAAGTCCTCCCGGTTGAAGGAGCGGATGATGCGGATCCCCGAAATAGCCTCTTCCAAAAGCGACGTAATGTCAGCCATCTTGCCCTGGACGTCATGGCCGGCCCGGCGCAGGCGGGAGCCGAAGAAGTTGATCGTAAAGACGACGAGGGGGACGATGACCAAGGTCAACAGGGTCAGCTTCCAGTAGAGGAAGAGCATGGACCCCAGGGAGCCGACGAGGATGACCGCTTCCTGGACGAAGGAAATGAGGTTGCCTGCAATGGCCGTCTGCAAAGCCGTGACGTCATTGGTCAGGTTGCTCATGATATTGCCCGTCTTGTGCTTGTCGAAGTACGACAGGGACAGGGTCTGCAAGTGACGATACAGGGTTTCGCGGATATCGTTGACGATTTTCTGGCCAACGAAACTCATGAGGTATTTCTGGCCGAAATAGAAGAACCCGCGGAGCAGGAAGAGGACCAGGATACCGATGACGATGAGGTTCAGCGTGTAGATATCCTTATTGGCCAGGACCTTATCGATGACGTCCTTGATGAGCCACGGGACGACGACGTCGCTCGCCCCGGACAGGGCCATACAGATGACGGCGACGACGAGGCGCATCTTGTACGGCTTGATGAACATTAATAATCTCTTATAACTTTGCCAACTATTGTATTGCTTCATGGGCACCTCTTTCTCTTGCAAAATCTAAGATAGCCTGGGCCGTCCGCTGGACAGCGCCGGGTTCCCCCATCGTGCGGCGGACGGCCGCCAGGGATTTGTGCAATGCTTCACGGTGCACTTTATCGGTGATCATAGGCACCATGGCGGCAGCGATGTTTTCCGGCGTCACCTCATCCTGCCACAATTCAGGGATGACCCGATGGCCCATGATGATGTTCGGCAGGCCGATGCTGTCGATATGGACCAGGACTTTCGATAACCAGTAAGTCAGGCGGTTGACGCGGTACACCAGGAGCGTCGGCAGGCCCATGAGGGCCGTTTCCAGCGTCGCCGTCCCCGAAGCCGCGATGGCTGCCGTACTGAGATTCATCATATCGTATACTTTTTCTTCACCGACCGTGACGGCGACGCCTGAAGCCCGGATGATCTCATCGAGGAGGCCTTCGTCGATAGTCGACGCCTTGGGCAGGATGAACTGGACGTCCCCTGCCTCTTTGCGGATGAGCTTGGCCGCTTCCAGCATACACGGCAGGAGGCCGCGTACTTCCTGGACCCGGCTGCCCGGCATGAGGAGGACCGTCTTCTTCCGTTCGTCCAGTCCGAAATGAGCACAGGCCTCGCGGCGGCTCATGGTCGCATGGACCGTATCGACCAGGGGATGGCCGGCATAGATGACATTCGTCCCCATGTCTTCATACATCTTGGCTTCAAAGGGAAAGAGGGAAATGGCCAGATCCGTATACTTGGCAATGGTCTTGCCGCGGCTCTTGTGCCAGGCCCAGATGGTCGGCAGGATATAATAGACGACGGGGATGCCCGCCGCTTTGGCCACCTTGATGAGGCGCATGTTGAAGCCCGGATAGTCGATGCAGACCAGGACATCGGGCTTTTCTTTACGCATCGTATCGACGAGGAAGTCGCGGAGGCGGAAGAAAAAGGGAATCTTGCGGATGATTTCCCCGACGCCGATGACGCCTAAGTTCTTGATGTCATAGACGATGTCGACGCCGGCCGCTGCCATTTCCTTGCCGCCCATACCGAGCAGTTCGATCTGCGGATCCAGTTCGCGCAGGGACCGGGCCAAATTGGCCCCGTGCAGGTCGCCCGACGCCTCACCGGCAGAAAACATGATTTTCATAGGCTCTCCTAAAAATTCTTATCGACAGCACAGATACAGATATCGTGGCGGTTGGCCAGGTCCAGGACTTCGTCCTGTTCGACGAAGAGCGTCCGGCCGGCTTCCATGGCCAGGACATTGCAATGGCTTTCAATCATGGACAAGATGGTCTGCTTGCCCACGGCAGGCACGTCGAAACGCGGGTCCTGGTTGGGCTTGGCCACTTTGACGACGACGGATTTTTCCCGTCCCAGGGCGCCGCCGCGGCGGATGCAAGCGTCGGTCCCTTCGATGGCTTCGACAGCCATGACGGCCTTGTGCTTGACGACGACAGTCTGGCCGATGTCCATGCCGCCCATGGCCTTGGCCGTGACGAAACCGAAG
Source organism: Megasphaera sp. (assembly GCF_047831605.1). Classification (NCBI taxonomy): domain Bacteria; kingdom Bacillati; phylum Bacillota; class Negativicutes; order Veillonellales; family Veillonellaceae; genus Megasphaera; species Megasphaera sp. The sequence continues at coordinate 815,373 of NZ_CP181255.1, forward strand.
CGGATATCGTCTTCTTCCGACGCCGTCGGTTTACGGCGCGACAAGACACCGCAAGACGGCATGAGGGGTTTCAGGTACAGTGTCTGGTCGACGACTTCCAGGCCATCTTTGGCCAGTTCTTCGACGATGGCCAGCATGATCGTATCGTCCTTGCGGTTGCGCAGTTTCGCCAGCAGCTTGATAGCCCGCCAGTCAGGGAACTTCAAGCCTTTGAAGAGGATTTCCTTAGTGACCTTGCCAATCATGGTCACTTTGGCGACGCCATTCTTCTTGAGGGTCTTGATGACCTTATCCAGTTTGGCGACGTTGATTTCATAATAAGCATCTGCTTCGGCAGCCAGTTCCGGTTCGACATCACTGACGACGGCGATGACGACGACTTCGTGACCCAGCTGTTTGGCAGCGCGCATAAATTCTACAGGCAGTTTGCCGACACCGGCAAGCAATCCTACTTTTTCCATAGCAATCATCCTTATTCATAAAGAGAAATATTCATCTTTATATTATAACAAAAAAACAGGCCCCCTGTCAGCAAAAAAAGGGGCCATCGCAGACGCGAACCCCTTTTTAGCCAATAGCGGCTGCCTAATCTTTCGTCCCTCTGCAGATACCGCGGTCGGCATTGCGGAGGAAGCGGAGGAAATGTTCTACTTCTTCATAGCTGTCCAGTTCCTGTTCCATTTCGGCAATGGCCTGGCGCAGGTTCAGGCCGGAACGGTACAGGATGCGGAAAGCCTTCTTCAGTTCCCGGCGTACTTCTTCCGGAATCCCGGCCCGTGAAAGGCCGACACTGTTCAGCCCGATGCAGCGGGCCGGCTGACCGTCGGCGATGACGAAGGGCGGAATATCCTGGACGACTTTTGCCAGGCCGCCGATCATGCTGTTGCGGCCGATCTTAACGAACTGATGGACGCCGGCGATGCCGCCGATGACGACGCGGTCTTCGACGGTGACGTGGCCGGCCAGGCCGGCGCAGTTGCTCATGATGACGTGATTGCCGACGACGCAGTTATGAGCTACATGAGTGCAGGCCTGGAAGAGGCAGTCGTTGCCGATGCGCGTTTCTTCGCCTTCACCGGTGGCCGTACTGACGGTGACGAATTCCCGGAACACCGAGCGGTCGCCGATGATCAGGTAGCTCTTTTCACCGTGATATTTCAAATCCTGTGGTTCCGAACCGATGGAACAGCTCGGGAAAAACCTGCAGTCCTTACCGATCGTGGTCCAGCCGTCGATGGTAACGTGGGCCATGATTTCCGTACCATCGCCAATGGTAACGTGGGGCCCGATAACGGCATACGGCCCGATTTTGACACCGGCACCGATTTTTGCCTGCGGGTCTATAATAGCCGTCGGATGTATCATGCTCTGAGGCATGTTATTCGTTTCCTCGGTCATTAAAGTCACTCCTCGCTTCCCTGCCTGAGCGGCAGGCGCTTATTTTCAACCTAAATCACATATTATATACACTCGCAGAATACCAGTCCGGTTTTGCCGGGCAAAATCAGGCCTTTTCCCGCTATATTCCTCTGTATACTCGCAAATACGCCCATTTAGGCCGTTATTTAACATGCAGTAAAGATTTTTAAATTTTTCTTAACTTATTTTTTCGTGTTCTGACCCGGCATGAGGGCAAAGAGGTATTCCCCTTCGGCACAGAGTGTGTCGCCGACGTGACACTGGGCCTTGACCTTGCCCATGCGGCCTTTGATCTTTTCGATGTCAGCCCGCATGACCAGCTGGTCGCCAGGGATGACGGGATGGCGGAAGCGCAGTTTGTCGATGCCTGTAAAGAACGGGATGAGGCCGCGGTTTTCTTCCGGATAGAGCAGGGCTACGCCGCCGACCTGGGCCATGGCTTCGGCGATGAGGACGCCGGGCATGACCGGTTTTCCCGGGAAATGGCCCTGGAAAAATTGTTCATCGAAGGTCGCATTCTTGATGCCGATGGCATATTTCATCGGTTCAAGTTCGATGATGCGGTCTACGAGCAGCATGGGATAGCGATGCGGCAAAATTTCCATAATATCAGTTACTTCCAAAGTCATGAGAATTCCTCCTTAAATCACTGCATTTCTTCAAATATTTTATGGGTCAGCAGGTTGTTCAGTTTATGGCTCGATTTGACGGCGATGATGTGCCCTCGGACAGGACGGCCGAGCAGGGACAGGTCGCCGATGATATCGAGGACCTTATGACGGACCAGTTCGTCGTCACAGCGGGGAACGGACAGGCACGACGTCTTATCGTAGACGACGACGTTTTCGATGGTACCCCCTTTGCCGAGGCCTAATTTCTTGAGCATTTCCAATTCTTCCGTAAAGGCGATGGTGCGGGCAAAGGAAATGTCGCGGACATACGATTCCTTGGTAATCGTCGTGTCCAGGAACTGCACGCCCAGCATGGGGTGCGGGTTGATCGAAGTGAAGGTGATGCGGAAGCCATCATAGGGCACGATGGCGATGAATTTATCGTCCTCCTGGACGAGATGCTGTTTTTGGACGGCCAGCAGGCGGCGCGGTGCGTCCAGGTCACGGATTCCCGCTTCTTCGATGAGCTTGACAAAAGTCAGGCTGCTTCCGTCGGCGACGGGCGGTTCGACCGAATCCATTTCGACGAAGCAGTTATCCACTTCCATGCCGCTCAAGGCGGACAGCAGATGTTCTACTGTGAAGACCTTGGCTTCCCCGTTTTCCAACGTCGTCGCCCGCATTGTATTGGTTACATTCGTGAGATGGGCTTGTACAGACGGTCTGCCGGGCAAATCCGTCCGGATAAAGACGATGCCTGTATCAGCCGGAGCCGGGCGCAATACCATATGAACTTCATTCGCAGCATGCAGGCCGATGCCGTTATATGAAACGTCATGAGCCAGCGTCGTTTGTGCTACTATTGACATAGGCAGGCCCCTCCTTTCCTGTTACGAGTAAGATAATTTTTTTCATACTTTTTTATTATACCTTATTTATAGGGTGTATGACAAGGGTGTTGTTCGTGGTTTCGGCCTGCGGCCTAGTGGTCCGTGGTTCGCGGCCCACCTAATTCCTTGCAAACGAAAAAGAGCCGCCCCAGGGGACAGCTCCTTTTCGTTCAATCGCTTTTTACTTCAATAGTTCATAGACAGAGGCGACGACGTCGTTCCAGGTTTCAATCTGGGCCTGTTCCCCATCCATGGCGGCTTTGCCGGCTTTACACTGGCGGGCCACGGACTGAGGCGACGTGCCGTTATACGTGTTACGCTGCTTGACGCAGGTTTCGATATCCAAGTAGTGATGGATGTCTTCTGCGAAGAGCGGGCTCATGGCCTGCAATTCCTGCAGCGATAACTGCTGTAATACCTTGCCCTGTTCGATGCAGTAGTGGACGGCCTTGCCGACGACGGCATGGGCTTCCCGGAAAGGAAGGCCTTTCTTGGCCAGGTAGTCGGCCATATCCGTCGCATTGGAAAAGTCGCTTTCCAGCACTTCCCGCATATGTTTGCCATTGACGGTCATCTTGTCGATCATGGCCGCATAGATGGTCAGGGCGAATTTCAAATTATCGATGGCATCGAAGACACCTTCTTTATCTTCCTGCATGTCCTTGTCGTAGGCCATGGGGATGCCCTTCATCATGGTCAGGACGCCCATGAGGTGGCCGTAGAACCGGCCCGTCTTGCCGCGGACGAGTTCGCAGATGTCGGGATTCTTCTTCTGGGGCATGATGGACGAGCCCGTGCAGTGGGAATCGTCGAGTTCGATGAACTTGAATTCCGAACTGGACCAGAGGATGAATTCTTCCGACAAGCGGCTGAGGTGCATCATCAGGACGGCTGCGAATTCCAGGAAGGCGATGATGTAGTCCCGGTCGCTGACGGCATCGAGACTGTTGTCGTAAATCTTGCCGAAATGCAGGGTCTTGGCGACGAAAGGCTGGTCGAGGGGATACGTCGTGCCAGCCAGGGCACCGGCACCGAGGGGCATGATATCGGCCATGTCCCAGGCGTATTTCAAGTGGATGAAGTCACGGGACAGCATGGAGAAATAGGCCATGAGGTGGTGGCTGAAGAGGATCGGCTGGGCCCGCTGGAGGTGGGTATAGCCCGGCATGATGACGTCGCTGTACTTTTCTGCAGCCTTGACCAGCGATTCCTGGAGCTTGACCAGGAGCTTGGCGACGGCGGCGATTTCGCGGCGGACATACATGTGCGTATCCAAGGCGACCTGATCGTTGCGGCTGCGGCCGGTATGCAGGCGCTTGCCGGCTTCGCCGATGGCATCGGTCAGTCGTTTTTCGATGTTCATGTGGATGTCTTCCAGCTCGACGGAGAAATCGAAGTTCCCGTCTTCGATCTGCTGGAAAATAGCCTTCAAGCCCTTGACGATGGCGTCTTTGTCTTCCTGGGAGATGATGCCCTGTTTGGCCAGCATCGTCGCATGGGCAATGCTGCCGCAGATATCTTCAGCATACATGCGGCAATCGAACTGGATGGACGCATTGAATTCTTCTACACTTTTATCCGTGGCCTTGGTAAAACGGCCGCCCCATAACTTCATACGAATCGCTCCTTATTTACCCTGTTTTTCTACGTGCTGTTTCATGAGGGCCCGCATCTTGAGCGGCAGGCCGAAGAGGTTGATGAAGCCTTCGGCATCGGTCTGGTCATATACGTCGTCTTCGCCGAAGGTGACGAATTCTTCGTTGTACAAGGAGTACGGCGATGTAGAACCAGCGCTGATGATGTTGCCCTTATAGAGTTTCAATGTAACCTGGCCGGTAACGGTCTTCTGCGTTTCATCGACGAAAGCCGACAGGGCTTCGCGGAGCGGCGAGAACCATTTGCCGTCATAGACGAGTTCGGCAAATTTGTTGGCCACATTTTCTTTATAGTGATACGTGTCGCGGTCGAGGCAGAGGTATTCCAATTCTCTGTGAGCATACATGATGATGGCACCGCCCGGGTTTTCATAGATGCCACGGCTCTTCATGCCGACCAGCCGGTTTTCGACGATATCGACGATGCCGACGCCGTTGCGGGCACCGATTTCATTGAGGGCCGTAATGAGTTCGACAGCACCCAGTTTCTGACCGTTGACGGCAACAGGGACGCCCTGTTCAAAGTCGATCTTGACGTATTCCGGAGCATCCGGAGCCTGTTCCGGCGTCTTGGTGACCATGTAGACCATGTCTTTCGGGGCATTGGCCGGGTTTTCCAGGTCGTCCCCTTCATGGCTCAGGTGCCAGATGTTCCAGTCCATGCTGTAGGGATAGGGATTTTCTTCGGACTGATAGTCGATGGGGACGTTGTGGGCTTCAGCGTATTTCAGTTCGTCTTCACGGGATTTGAGGTCCCACATCCGCCAGGGAGCGATGAGGGTCATTTCCGGAGCCAGGGCTTTGACGGTCAATTCAAAGCGGACCTGGTCGTTGCCCTTGCCTGTAGCGCCGTGAGCGATGGCATCGGCGCCTTCTTTCTTGGCGACTTCGACGAGTTTCTTGGAAATAAGGGGCCGAGCGAAGGACGTGCCCAAGAGGTATTTGCCTTCATAGACAGCACCGGCTTTGACCGTCGGCCAAACGTACTGTTCCATGAATTCTTTTTTGATGTCCATGACATAGACTTTGGAAGCGCCCGAAGCATAGGCTTTCTTTTCAATGGCTTCAAAGTCGTCCGGCTGGCCGACGTCGGCGCAGGCAGCGATGACTTCGGCGCCAGGATAGTTTTCCTTCAGCCAGGGAATGATGACCGACGTATCGAGGCCGCCGGAATAAGCCAGGACAATTTTTTTAATATCTTTTTTCGTGTTACTCATGATGATTTCCTCCTCTATCTGATGAACCAAAGCGATTGATTTGTGTTTGTTTCTGTCTACGTTTGACAGTATACACCCAGTTGAAATATTATGCAAGTATTTTGCATAAAAAATTTGCAAACTTTTTTTTACAGGCCTGTCAATTCCCTCGCCCTGCAAAGTATAGTATAATAAAAGTGTTTAGTAGGAGGAATTCAATGAAACTAAAATACATCGCCATCTTTGCCCTGGCCTTTGCCATCTGTGCCGGCTGGAACCTGCTCTTCGACGCGCCGAAAACGGCCAAGCCTGCCGTCGAGACGGCGGCCAAGCTCCAAGAAGAAAAGGAACCGCAGGGAAGCTGGCCGGCACCGCTGCGGCCGCTGGAAATCCGGATCTATCCGTACCTGCACTTCCACGAAGCTATGGACAACAAGATCAAGAAAATCCCCGTCTACGTAGCCATCAACGCCATTTCCAAGCCCATGCAGCATGCCGTCGTCGCCACGGAAGACCGCCGCTTCTACGACCACGGTGCCATCGACCCGATCGGCATCATCCGGGCCGTCCTGGTCAACATCGAATCCGGTGAGACCGTCGAAGGCGGCAGCACCATCAGCCAGCAGGTCGTCAAGAATGTCTTCCTTTCCCAGGACCGGACCATGGCCCGCAAGGCCCAGGAATTCGTCATGGCCTTCTTGCTGGAACATTACTACAGCAAAGATGAAATCCTGGAAATCTATTTGAATACAGCCTATTTCGGCGCCAACGCCACGGGCATCGACGACGCGGCCCGGACGTATTTCACGACGACGCCGGAAAAACTGGACCTGGCCCAGGCATCCATGCTGGCCGGCCTGGTACAGGCGCCGACCTACTATAATCCCCTGAAAAATTACGACGCTGCCAAAGCCCGGCAGAAAACAGTCCTGACCTTGATGGCAGAACAAGGCTATATCAGCCCGGAACAAGGCGCAGAAGCTTATAAAAAAGAGATTCTCGAACGAAAGTAGCTGCTATCAGGCGGGACGCCCTCGTAACGAGCATCCGCCGTCTGTAGTAGGGGCCGTCCCAAAGGGCGGCCCGCTGTGAGATTCAGATACAGGCCATTTAGGATGATGGCAAGCTTTTTTACCGCGAGTCATTCGTCATGGTAAGGGAATGCACATAATTCAAGGCGGGACGCCCTATGGGCGTCCCCTACAGCAAAAAAAAGGCGCTGTCTTCATGCGACAGCGCCTTTTCTGCAGCTTACTGGCCTTTGAGGCGGCTCAGTGTATCCTGGGCAAAGGCCTTGGCCCGGTCCAGGTGCAGGTCTTCCCCCGCTTCCGGCCGATGCATGTACTTGTCCTTGTCCGTCCAGGCGACGTACGTCCCTATGACGCCGCTGCCAGGCTTGAGGAGCTCTACGGCACTGCGCAGGTGCTTGGAGGCCTGATCCGAATAGGGATCGTCGTAGAGCGTGGCAAAGACGGCGACGTGGTCGTTGCCGATTTTCTTCAACGCTTCCTGCCCTTTAGGGTCCGCCTGGTTCTCGTCGATCCAAAAACCGGCAAAGACGCAGTCATACGATGAAAAGTCATCGGGCATGTCGTCGACACTGACGCAGGGCGTCCCCTGCGGAAGGCCTGCGGCGATGGCATGTGCAATTTGTTCAATACGTCCGGTCTGAGAAGAATACACAACAATGGCGTTCATCATAACACCTCCTTTTTATATTTTGATACTAATTATCGTTTTATGTACTACTAGTATAACATAAAAAGGCTGCCATTGTCCAATAGTTAATTTATAATTTTAAGCTGTTTCTTTATAGTTTAAAGTAATACGTTTAAGTAAACCTCTCAGACCGCCTTCGGCGGCCAGCTCCCCTATCAGGGGAGCCTTTCGTCCTGTCGCATGATAACGTAAACGGGCGCCCCACGTGGGCGCCCCTACAACTTAAACTTATTTAGTTTTCTTCGATGACTTTCCCCGGGTTGAGGATCCATTTCGGGTCGACGGCGCGTTTGATGGTCTTCATGAGGTCCAATTCGGCCGGATCCGTATATTCTTCCATGTATTTCAGGCGCTTCAAGCCGATGCCGTGTTCACCGGACAGGCGGCCGCCCAAGCCGTAGACGTATTTATACGCTTTGGCCCGGAATTCCTTCAGCTGTTTTTCCCAGTCTTCGTCGCTCATATCGCATTTGAGGATCTGGAAATGGAGGTTGCCGTCACCGGCGTGGGCCAGGCAGAAGACGCGGAAATCGTAGTTCTTGCTTTCCTTGACCAGGGTCTGGATGCAGTCGGCGATTTTCGTGACCGGAACGACCAAGTCTTCCGACGTGGCGACTTTCGAGAAGACGCGCGTGCTTTCCAGGCAGTTGCGGCGGACTTTCCAGACGCGGTCGTCGGCTTCGACGATGTCCGTAGCCCCACATTCTTCACAGACAGCGGCCAATTTTTCCATTTTATCGTCCAATTCGTCTTCATTGAAGGTTTCGATGGAAATGATATCATAACAGCCATCTTCGTAGTGAGGCAGTTTCAAGTCGCTGTAATCGCTGGCGCTGCGGACGAAGTTGTTATCCATGAATTCGACAGATGTCGGGTTGAGGCCGGCTTTAATCAGTTTCGGTACCAGAGCCGTCGCCTTGGCCAGGTCCGTGAAGACGGCCAGGACGTCGAGTTTATACGGCGGCAAGGGAACGAGCTTCAACGTTGCCTTGGTGATGATGCCCAAGGTTCCTTCGGAACCGATGATAAGCTGGTCCAGGCAGAAGCCGGTCGAGCATTTCTTTAAAGTAGCGCCGAGGTTGACGATCTTGCCCGTCGGCAGGACGGCTTCGATGGAGTAGACCTGGTGGCGCGTCGTGCCATAGCGGACGGCTTTGTTGCCGCCGGCGTTGGTAGCCAAGTTGCCGCCGATGAGGCAGCTGTCGGAGCTGCACGGGTCACCGGCGTAGAGCAGGCCCTTTTCGCGGGCTGCATTCTGGATGTCGATAGTGCGGACACCGGCTTCGACGGTCATATACATGCCATCTTCGTTCAATTCGATGATGTGGTTCATCCGTTCCATGAGCAGGACGATGCCTTTATAAGCCGGAACGGCGCCGCAGCTGACGCTGGTGCCGGCACTGCGCGGCGTGACCGGGACGTCGAAGCGGTTGGCGATCTTCATGATTTCCGAAACTTCCTGGGTATTAGCCGGCAGGACGACGACTTCCGGCGTCTTCCAGAAGGACGGTGCCAGGCTTTCATCGGATTTATAGATGTCCAGGACATCGGCATCGGTCTTTACATAATTATCACCGACGACGGCTTTCAAAGCGTCGATGACTTCAGCTGTAACCGGATTATATTCTTTCATTGTAAGAACCCCTTTACTTTTTAATGAAAAATGGAACCATCATTTCACTTATTGCAACTATTTCTCGTGAATTATGAATATTATAGTACACAAGGTGCCATTTGTCTTGGAAATTGTAAAAAAAAGATATACAGTTTAGTCATTTTAACCTGATTCTGCAAGAAGTCTCCCGCCTCTTTAGGCGGTGAGATGAATTGCAGGTTTTTCTGAGGGCTCGATGCCATCAGAAAAACAATAGCTTCACAAGTTGATTTGCAGTATAATCAGTAGTAAGAGTGAAAGTATATAGAAAGTCAAGGCAGGTGATGATAGTGAATAAGGCATACCGATACAGAATCTATCCGACAACGGCACAGAAAATGATGTTTGCCAAGACCTTTGGGTGTGTCCGATTCATCTACAACAAGATGCTGAGTGACCGCATTGACTATTATAAGGAAACCGGCCAAAAGCTGAATAACACGCCTGCGCAGTACAAAGAAGACTTCCCTTGGCTAAAGGAAGTCGATAGTTTAGCCCTTGCCAATGCCCAAATGAACCTGAATAAGGCATACAGCCACTTTTGGAATGACAGCCAGCATTTCGGCAAGCCGCGCTTCAAGTCAAAGAAAAATTGTCGTGCTTCGTATTCTACGAACAACCAGAAAGGCTCTGTCCGAATCGAGGGCCATAAGGTGAAACTGCCGAAAGTCGGCTGGGTGAAACTATGCCAGCATCGTCCCTTGCCGGAGAACAGTATCATAAAGACCGTTACCATCAGCCAGACGCCATCAGGAAAGTACTATATCAGTATGCTGGTGGAGTATGAAAACCAAATACTCCCTGTCATACCGAAGACCTTCCTGGGCCTGGATTTTGCGATGCACGGTTTGTATGTGGCTTCCGATGAGGCGGATGCTAAGTATCCCAGTTTCCTGCGAACGGCAGAGAAAAGATTGGCTAAGGCACAGCGAAAGCTATCCAACAAGCAAAAAGGAAGTCACAACAGAGAAAAACAAAGGCTGCGCGTAGCTATTCTCCATGAGAAAGTGGCCAATCAACGCCGGGATTTCCTGCACAAGAAGGCCCGCTACCTTGCAGACCGCTATGATGCCATTGGCATTGAGGATATCAGCGTCAAAGCGATGGCAAAGCGGAAAAAGGGTGGTAAGTTCAGCTTTGGCAAATCCGTAGCGGACAATGGCTGGAATCTGTTCACGAACATGCTGGAATATAAGTTGGCTTGGCAAGGCAAACAGCTTATCAAGATAGACAAGTGGTATCCGAGCAGCCAGCTGTGTCACGTATGTGGCTACCGAACTAGTGAAACTAAAGATTTGGCTGTACGGGAATGGAATTGTCCCAAATGTGGCAGTCATCATGACAGGGATAAAAACGCAGCCATAAATATCCGAGAAGAAGCCAGGCGAATATCAGCCTGACGTAATCCATAAAATACCGTGGGTCGCACGGGAATCTACGCCTGTGGAGAGAGTGTAAGACGCCGCAACTCTTTGGAGTCAGTGGCGCTGTTCTCGTTGAAGCAGGAAGCTCCCGCCTCTATAGGCGGGAGTACGTTCACTACATGCACAAACGTAATAAATATGGTAAACGTATAACCGTAGAGCATAAAAGGCACTGTCACATGAAGACAGTACCTTTTTCCGTAGGGGTCGCCTAAAAGGCGACCCGCTGTGAATCGTGGGTATGAGCATTTGGGTATATGCTACGAACCACGAACACGATCGTCCCACAAACGTGCCGAACAGGACAAGCCCCTACTGCCGAACGGGGAAAGTGGCGGCGGCGTGGCCCATGACAGTGACTTTGTAGTCTTCCGGCAGATCGGCCTGCGCTTTTTCCCAGGCTTCTTCCAGGGTTGCTGCCGGGATGAGGCCGCTGTGACGGATGATGTCGAAGTTTTCCGGCCGCGTGACGACGTATACCGCCTTCATGGAGCGGAAAATGCAGTGCGACTTGAAGGCGACGAAGGCGGGAATGGAAAAGTCTGCCCGCAAGTCCCTTTCAAAGGCTTCCATGTCGCTGCGGAAGAACCAGTCCGTAAAGATGGCCGGTTCTTTGATATCCGGGCAGTCCAGGGTCAGGATCATCGTGCCGCCCGGCTTGGTGGCGAAGACGGCGTTCATGGGCGCCTTCATGCTCTGGTAGAGGTTCATGTCCTTGGGATAGCCGCCGGCCGATGCGATGGTAATATCCGCCAGTTCCTGGATGGGAACGCTGGCGATGTGCAGCAAGTCGTCACAGCCTTTTTTCCAGGCATCGTACCAATGGCCGCCGACGACTTCATAGAGATCGCCGTCTGCAGAAAAGACGGTGTTGACCAGAAAACAGGGATTGAGCAGGGCTGCGGCCTGTTTCATATCGTCGTGGAGGGGATTGTCTTCCAACAGACTCGTTTCGCATCGGGGATTGCAGCCGCCGCCAAAGGTATCGGTCAAGGCCATGGCGTGGTTGCGCATGATCGTTTCATAGCTGGCAACGCCGGGCAGGACGGCTTTGCGGCCGCCGCCAAAACCGGCCATGGGATGGAAGGATACGGCGCCGGTCAAGATGACTTTATCGGCCTGGACGACGTGCGAGTCGAGATAGACGTCATTGCCATGCGTCGTCGTCCCGATTTGGGTCAGCTGCGACGCATCGCGGCAGTCATGGCTGACGACTTTGACGCGCTTGACCATGTCTTCGCCGCAGACGATGACGTCTTCTTCCGGCCTATGGGCCCGGTGCGTCCCCTGGGCCGTGACGACGGTAATCTGTTCGTCCCGGACGCCGGCCTGGTTCAATTCATCGACGATGACCGGCAGCATCTGTGCCGTATGGACCAGACGGGTAATGTCACTGACGATGATAGCTACCGTATCGCCGGCCTGGACGACGTCTTTGAGCGGTGCGCTGCCGATAGGGTGGCGCAGAGCCTGTCGGATGGCTTCCTGTTCATCGGCTACGGCATCGACGGGATTGCCGTGCAGGTCATACAATACGTGTGCTTCATCGAGCGAAACGGTCTGTGTACCCTTCCCAAAGGGAAGAGAAAAAGTCTTCATCATAAAAAATACCCCTCTTTAATATAAATATAGTTTTAGAACAAGTTCCAGCGTCCCATGTACAAGGCGACCAGGGAGCGGATAAACAGACAGACGAACAAGATGTAGGTCAGGATATACAAAAAGTTTTCAAAGTCATCCATATGTTCCGACTTCTCGTGGACATGGCGGAAATGGTTCAAGAGAAAATGTCCCATCCGATGGTCGCTTCCTTTCCTTATTCTCCGCCGTGCGGAAATAATTCATGAACGCGCCGGGCCGACTCTTCGTCTTTGCTGATGCCCTTGAGCAGGGTCCGTTCGGAATTTTCCATGTGCTTCTTGGCGACTTTGCGGGCCATGGCACTGTTGTGATCGGCAATGTTTTCCACCATCTGCCGATGTTCTTCCCACGTCGCTGCCAGGCGGCCGGGATAGTGCATGGAAATGGAGCGGAAGCGCAGCATCTGTTCGCGCAGATTATTGAGTATATCGACGAGGCGCTGGTTCCGGCTGGCATGATAGAGGACGTCATGGAAACGGACGTCGGCATCGACGATCTTATCGAATTCGTCGTTGTCGATATATTCGTTGATTTCGACGAGGATCCGTTCCAGGTATTCCAGTTCGTCCGGCGTGATCCGTTCAGCTGCCAGGCCGGCTGCCAGTTCTTCCAGGGCGCTGCGGATCTCGAAGACCTGGGCGATATCCTTCAAGGAAATATCGGCGACATACGTCCCGCGCCGGGGAACCATGACGACGAAGCCTTCCAGTTCCAATTTGCGGATGGCTTCGCGGATCGGCGTCCGGCTGACGCCGAGTTCATCGGCCAGCTGGATTTCCATGAGCCGTTCCCCCGGTTTGAGTACGCCGTCCTTGATGGCCTGGCGCAGGGTTTCGCTGACGACTTCGCGCAGCGGCTTATAAGCATCTAATTTAATCGGTTCTAATGCATGTTGTCTTTTCGTGGTTTTCATCGTTCTATCTCTCACCTTCCACTCATTTCACTATGGCCGTCATGTATACGTCGACATCATGCCACGACGCCGTCTGGCTGCGGACGGTCTCTTCCTGTCCAGGCGGGACCAGGGCGAACACCGTCGGCCCACTGCCGGCCATGAGCGGCTGCAGGCCTAACGCGGTCAGGCGCTGCTGACAATCGGCGACTTGCGGCACATTGGGAATGATCAGTTCCTCAAAGGTATTCCCCATGGCCGCCGTCAATCCCTGGAAATCGCCGGCCCGGACGGCCTGCTCGACGGCATCGACAGCGACGGGCGCCGTCTGGATCCGGCTGTCGAACAGGGCATAGGCCTGTTTGGTCTGTACGGGCACGCGGGGATGGACGATGACCACGGACCACGCCGGCAGGGGCGGCAGGCGTTTCATTTCCTCGCCGATACCGGTGCCGCGCATGGTGCCGCCACAGATGCAGAAAGGCACGTCGGCACCGAGACCGGCACCGAGACGGCAGAGTTCTGTTTCTGGCAGCTCCAGCCCCCAGAGGCGGTTGAGGCCGCGCAGGACAGCGGCGCAATCGGTACTGCCGCCGGCCAGTCCGGCGGCGATGGGGATATGCTTTTCGATATGGATGGTCACTTGTTGATTGTCCTTTTTATACGGACAAAGTGCCTTCCAAGCCTTATAGGCCAGATTCGTTTCGTCGCAGGCCAGCGACGGCTGCGAACAAGTGAGCTCGAACGCATCGGCTTCGCTCACGGTCACGGTATCGCAAAGGCCTATCGATTGAAAGATAGTATCAATATTGTGATAACCATCGGCACGACGGCCAGTTATGGCCAGGGCCAGATTAATTTTCCCATATCCTTTTTCTACTATATTCATCATACTTTCACTCCGTGCATAAAATGTGCATTGTCTTATTGATTAAAATTTTCCCTATGTTATAATGAGACGACAGCAGAGAACAGCGCCCTTTGCGCATCCTCTGTGAATGCACACTTTCATCATTATACTATAATGATTATACCGTTTTTTCCTTTACTTTACAATTCTTCATTCAACACGGAGGAAAAAAAATTATGAAAACCCTGACTTCACCTACCCTTTGGGAATTAGCCGTCCCCTACCTGGCGTCCTTTGTCGGCAGTCTGGTCGTCGCCATCGGCATGAATGCCTTCTTCATCCCCTTCCACTTATTGAGCAGCGGCCTCAGCGGGGTAGCTATCATGTTCTACTTCCTGACCGGCCTCCCCGTCGGCATTGGCATCTTCATCCTCAACATCCCGATCATGATCGCCTGCTACAAATTCATGGGCCGCAGCTATACAGTCCTAAGCATCGTCGGTACAATCATGCTCTCGGTCCTGGTCGATGTCACGTCCTTCCTGTCGACGTGGAACATCATGCACGACGCCATGCTGTCATCCATTACCGGCGGTATCTTGTCGGGCATCGGCTTCGGCATCATCTACAAATACAATGGCAACAGCGGCGGCCTGGACGTCATCGGTGCCATCGTCAAGAAATATTATTCCCTGGAAATGGGTACGGTCACGATGATTCTCAATCTGGTCATCCTCCTGGCCGCAGCCTGGCTCTTCTCCCTGGAACGAGCCGTCCTGACCTTCGTCGCCATCTACATCGCCGCCTTCATTACCAACAAAGTCGTCATCGGCCTGAAACAGCGTAAAAGCGTCATCATCATTTCCAACCGGGCCACGCCGATCGCCCAGGTCCTCATGCGCTACGTCGGCCACGGCGCCACCTATCTCCACGGCCAGGGCGCCTATACCATGCAGGATAAACGGGTCATCTACGCCGTCATAAAACTGACCGAAGTGGCCAAAGTCAAAGAAATCGTCAACAAACTCGACCCCCAGGCTTTCATGATCATCAGCGACGCCTCGGAAGTCGTAGGCCGCGGCTTCACGACATCACCCGTCAAATACCACCAGTATCCCGGCGATGCCCTCTCCATGCCGCATACGAAAAAGAACATGCCGCCAGAATATTAGGGAACTAGTGATTCGTACCAACCTCTCAGACCGCCTTTGGCGGCCAGCTCCCCTATGATGGGAGCCAAAAAGGGGCCGCCGCATGATAGCATAAACCATCATGCAGCGGCCCCACATATCACATATCACGAACCTGGCACTGTACGAAATTCCCACATATACGAAAGCGGGCGCCCTACGTGGGCGCCCCTACAAATTACTAAATACGGATTTCGTTGGTATCGCGGTAGATGAGCCATTCGGCGATATTGTTGGCGTGGTCGGCCATGCGTTCGATGTATTTTATGACCAGGACCAGGTCGATGTAATCCTTGGAGTTTTCCGGATGAGCCGCCATTTCGGCAGCCAAGGTTTCCATGAGGTTATTGAAAGCCTGGTCGACGATATCGTCTTTATCACGCATGAGGCTGGTCTGAGACGAAGTGCCCCGTTCCTTGTAGAAATCGATAACATCGCTGACCATGGAGGCCATGACGCCGTACATTTCCTTAATGCCCTGCGGCAAGGGCACGTTGTGATGGGTCTGTTCCAAATGGATGACGTAGTGGCTGATGTCGGCGCAGTGATCGGCAATCCGTTCTAAGTCGGAGAGGATTTTCAACGTCGCCATCAAGCTCCGATAGTCAGCCGCTACGGGACCCTGCATCATACTGATGGTCAAGTCTTTCTTCATACAGTTCTTGACCAAATCATCGATGACATCGTCGCCATCGTAAATGCGCTGAGCCAATTCGATGTCCTTGTCTTCCAGCGCTTTCCAGGCATTTTCGACGGCCTGTTCGACCTTCATGCCCAGGTTAATCATATCGTGTTTCAATTCTGCTACGGATTTTTCGTAAACTTCCAGCATAAGTCCCTTTCCTCCTCTTAACCGAAACGGCCGGTAATGTATTCTTCCGTCTTAGGATTAGACGGATTGGTAAACATGTCCAGGGTATTATTGTATTCAATGAGTTCGCCTAAGAGGAAAAATGCCGTCTTGTCGGAAATGCGGCGAGCCTGCTGCATGCTGTGCGTGACGATGACAATGGTATATTTTTCCTTCAGTTCCAAGGCCAGGTCTTCAATTTTCTGCGTCGAAATCGGGTCCAATGCCGATGTCGGTTCGTCCATGAGGATGACTGACGGATCCGCTGCCAAGGTACGGGCAATGCAGAGACGCTGCTGCTGTCCGCCGGAAAGACCGAGAGCGCTCTTATTGAGGCGGTCCTTCATTTCATCCCAGCAGGCAGCCTGGCGCAGGCTCTTTTCGACGATAGCATCGAGCTGCTTCTTATCCTTGATACCCTGGATACGCGGACCATAAGCGATATTTTCATAGATGCTCTTCGGGAACGGCGTCGGCTGCTGGAAGACCATGCCGACACGGTAACGCAGGGCCAGGGGGTCGACTTCCTTGAAGATATCCTTGCCTTCAAAGCGGATATCGCCAGTGACCCGGCAGCCTTCGACCCAGTCGTTCATGCGGTTCAGCGTCTTGAGGAACGTCGACTTGCCACAGCCCGACGGGCCGATGAGGGCTGTGATTGCATTTTTCCTGATTTTCATGTTAATGTCTTTCAAGGCCTGGAACTCATTATAGAAGAGGTCCATGTGGCTGACATCAAAGGTATATTCCGCCGTACCCGTAGCAGCCTGTGCGCCTTCCTGTACGGCTTCTGCAGCCCGTTTCTTTTCAATCGTCGCTGCGGCAAAGCCGGTCAGCGTCGTAGTCATTTCTGCCATTATTTATTTCCTCCCATTTTCTTGTCAATTCGATAGCTGAAGTAGCGTGCAGCCAGACTGAAGACGAGGACCATGATCATCAGGATGGCCGACGACGCAGCAGCCTGCTGGGCAGCGTCTGCATGAAGGGCTTCCGTACGCAGGGCCCAGATGTGAAGGGCCAGTGTTTCGCCGGGACGGAAGGGATTGAGCGGACACGACGTGGCCGTAATATCCCAGTTCGTCCAGTCGATGTCTGTCGACATACCGGCCGTGAACATCAGGGCAGCGGCTTCACCGAAGCCACGGCCGGCGGCCAGGATGAGGCCGGTCATGATGCGCGGGAAGCAGGCCGGCAAGAGGACGTGCCAGATAGTCTGCCAATGAGAGGCACCCAGGCCCAGGCTGCCGTTGCGGTAGCTCGGCGGCAAGTTGCGCAGGGCGTCTTCGGTAACGGACGTGACCAAAGGCAGGGTCAGGATGGATACGGCCAGGGCGCCGGCCATGAGGTTCCACTGAGAACCGGTCATGACGATGAAGACCAGGTAGCCGAACAAGCCGACGACGATAGACGGCAGGGAGGCCAGGGTTTCGACGGCCATGCGGACCCAATGAGTGATGCGCCCTTTCTTGGCGTATTCGGCCAGGAAGATACCGGCCGGGATCCCCGTAATGGTACTGGCGACGAGGGCCAGAACGACGAGGTAAATCGTATTGAAGAACATGTTCCCCAGACCGGTCGGGCTGAAGGACAGGAGCTGCGGGGTCATGCCGCTGACGCCGCTGACGACGACGTAGAGGACAAAGGCGATGAGCAGGATGACGGCAAAGGCGGCACCGCCGGTAAAGATGGCCGTCATCATTTTATCTTTCTGTTTTTTCGTTTCAATACTTGTCATATTAACTCCGTCCTCCTTTTAATTCGGAAGCGGCATTGATCTGGTGGATTACAAAGATGAACAGAAACGACAGCAGGAACAGGACCAGAGCCATCGTCCACAAAGCAGCGTTGTATTCGCCGCCTTCCATGGCGCCGCCCATATCGGCCGAAATAGCCGTCGTCAGCGTGCAGGCCGGCAGGAACAGGGACGTCGGGAAGACTTTCATCTGGCCGATGACCATGGCGACAGCCAGGGCTTCGCCCAAAGCGCGGGCCAGGCCCAGGATGATGCCGGTGAAGATACCGCTCTTGGCGGCCGGAAGTACGACGTGGGCAATCGTTTCCCAGCGCGTCGCGCCGAGGCCATAAGAAGCTTCACGCCACGACTTGGGCACGGCGGCCATGGCATCGGCGGCCATGGTCGTAATGGTCGGGAAAATCATGATAGCCAGGACAATGCCGGCAGCTAAAACGGAAAAGCCAAAAGGCATGGGGAAAATATGACGCAGTGCCGGAATGAGGACGGTCATGCCGACGAAGCCATAGACAACCGACGGGATACCCGTGAACAATTCGATAGCCGGCTGAATGAGGCGGCGCCGCTGGGGCGTCGCGATTTCCGTCATGTAAATGGACGATGCCAGACTGAAAGGCAGGGAAATGATCAGCGACAAGAGACAGGTGACCAGCGAGCCAGCCAGGAACATAGCTGCGCCGACCTGACCGCTACCTTCTGCCGTATCGCTAGGCTTCCACTGACCGGAAAAAAGGAATTCCGTCACGCTGTGGCCAAATGTGAAAAATGTATCTGTACCTTTAATGAAGAGAAAAGCGCCAATGAGAAGCGGCACCAGTGCCATACCGATGCCGCAAATAGTGATGAACGTTTTGGCTGCTTTCTCGTTGCGGTGAGCCCGTTGGACTACCGTTTCGATTGTATTCATACCCGCTCCTCCAGTAAATTAGTGAACTTCTTTGGTCTGCATCTTCGAGCTTACGCCATAGCCGAGTTCTTCGATGCGTTTGCCGTAATCAGCGCCTGTGATGTATTCGATGAAGGCCTTGACGGCAGCTTTCGGTTCTTTGCTGGTGTAGATGTGTTCATAACCCCATACACTGTATGTACTGTTATAGGTGTTTTCCAGTGTCGGAGCTACGCCATCGATAGAAACGGAATCGACCGTGTCGTTATTGAGCAGATACGGCAGAGCGACATAGCCGATAGCACCCGGATTCTGAGCGACGCTCTGGATGAGGATACCGGAGTTATCCGTTTCCAGGGATTTGTTGTCCGCTTCTTCAGCACCGTTGATAGCGTACTGTTTGAACAGGGCACGCGTACCGGACGTCTTCGGGCGGGTAACCAGGACGATAGGCATATCTTTACCGCCGACATCTTTCCAGTTGGTGACTTTGGCCATAAATACGTCCTGCAACTGCTGACGGGTCAAGTTCTTGACGCCGACGTCTTTATTGATGATCGTAGCGACTGTCATGACACAGACTTTGTGGTCTTCCAGCTTTTCAGCTTTAGCTTTGTCCAGTTTCGTTTCAGCCGGTACGTCGGAGTTACCCATATCGACAGAACCATCGGAAACCTGTTTCAGACCCGTGCCAGAACCGCCGGCATTAAGAGTGATCGTAACGTCCTTATTGTTGGCCTTGAATTTTTCGGCAGCATCTTTGACCAACGGCAGCAAAGCCGAAGAACCAGAACCGGTAATGCTTCCGGAAACGGCAGCGCCTTTCCCGGAATCAGCTTTCTGCTGACTTCCGCAACCGGCAGCCCCAATGGCCATGGTAGCAGCTAAGGCGACAAGAACTAACTTTTTCCACTTCATAAAAAATCCTCTCCTTTAAATAAACGAATCTGAGATGTTCCTGATTCTGAATACAGTTTTATCCTACCAAGGAGATGTAAGGACTTTATGTATGTATTGTAAAATATTGTAAAAAAAGAGACCGTCCTAAGACAGTCTCTTTTTAGAGTTTTTAGTTTGCAGTTTGTAGTGAATGGTTTTAAATTTAAAGCATCTTCTGCAAACTACAAACTCAGTTCTACAAACTATAAAGCAAAAGGAACCTTGCATGATGGTAGATACCTCCATACACTCCCCTATATCGGCAGGGTGACGGTGATGGTCGTGCCTTCGTTTTCTTTGCTGTTCAAGGCAATGGTACCGTGATGCTGTTCGACGATGTGCTTGACGATGGCCAGACCCAGGCCCGTCCCCTTGATCTTGCGGGAACGGCTGGAATCGGCCCGGTAAAAGCGTTCAAAGACGCGCTGCTGTTTATCTTCCGGGATGCCGATGCCCGTGTCGCGGATGACGAAGAAGGCCTTGTGGCCGTCGTGGCGGACATCGATGTAGACATGGCCGCCAGGCCGGTTGTACTTGACGGCATTATCGAGGAGGTTCATGATCATTTCCCGGAACAGGCCGCGGTCCGCCCATACTTCCGTATCGTCCATGGTACAGTGGACAGTGACTTTCTTTTCCATCAGGACCGGTTCCATGAATTCTACGATATCCTGAATCAAACCGCTGAGGCGCAGCCGTTCGGGATGGATTTGGCGCTTGCCGTCTTCGATGCGGGCCAGGTGCATGATTTCTTCAATCATCTGCAAGAGGCGCAGGGCTTCCTTGCGGATAAGTGTGCCGAAATGGATGACATCGTCTTTATTCTTGAAAATGCCCGTCGACAATACTTCGGCAAAGCCGCTGATCGACGTGAGGGGCGTCTTCAGTTCGTGCGATACGTTGGACGTGAATTCCCGGCGCAGCTGTTCCCGGTGCTCCTGTTCGGTCACGTCGTCGATGATGAAGAGCATGCCATAGAAATCATCATCTTTATAGACAGGCTGGATGGTCAGCAGGTACAGTCGGTCGGCCCGGGTCAGTTTCACGTCACAGGCACTGTCGATGTGCTGCAGCGTATCCCAGGATACATCGGGCAGGAGTTCCTTCAGATTGCGCTGCAAGACGTCCTGGGTCTGGCCGGCGCCGAGGAAATGGGCGGCCCGCAGGTTGAGACCGGCAATGCCGCAGGCCTGGTCCGTCAGGATGACGCCTTCCTGGAGATTTTCCATGATGAGGCGCATGATATTGCGTTGCTGTTCGAGGCTGCGCATATTGTCGGTAATGGTCTGGCTCTGCAAAAAAATCTTATCGACCAAAGGCTGCAATTCATGGTCGACCCGCGGCGGCTGCACCATCTTCACGTCGGTGTCGTTGATCTGGCGGATGAACCGGGCCGTCTGCCGGAGCGGGCTGAGGAGGCTCGTCGTCAGCAAGCGCGACACCTTGATGCAGGCCAGGGCCGACAAGCCCAGGAGCAGCAGCGCCCAGGGCAGGAGGCTGAGGAAATGGGCGTAAAAAGCATCCCGTTCCAGACTGACCCGCAGGATTGTCCCGTCGGGCAGTTTCTTAGCATAATAATAGAGGGCCTTGGATACGGTCTGGGAATCGCGGACGGCCGTCCCCTTGCCGTTCTCGATGGCCTCTTGGACTTCCGGCCGGGCCAGGTGATTTTCCATGACCCCTTTGTCATAGTCCGATTCAAAGAGGACATCGCCATCGGTATTGATCCAGGTAATGCGCAGGCCATCCGTCTCGTGGACGCCGAGTTTCTTCAAATACACGGACGTATCCTTCCCTTCCTCGATCGTCGTCTCGACGACGTCCATGGCCATGACCAGTTCCTGCTGTATCTGGTGCTGCGTGGAGTTCCAGAAGAACCACGTCGAAATGAGCAGGGTCACGGCCATACAGGCCAGCCCCATGGTCAGCAGGCTGAGGTAGACTTTCCGCTTCATACGTTCCCTCCGATGACATAGCCCACGCCGCGCACAGTATGGATAATCTTGCCGCCGTCGCCCAGTTTCTGGCGCAGGCTCTTGATGTGCATATCGATGGTCCGGCTTTCGCCTTCATACGTGAAGCCCCAAACGGCTTCCATGATCTGTTCCCGCTTGAGGACGATATCCGTATTGACCAGGAGGTAGCGCAGGAGTTCAAATTCCTTGACCGTCAAGTGGCAGGGCTTGCCGTCGACGGTTACGATATGTTTTTCCTGGTCCAGGGAAACGGTGCCATACGTATAGAGGTTCGTTTCCGTACTCTGCCGGCCCGAACGGCGCAGGACGGCGCGGATGCGGGAAATGAGCTCGACGATGCCGAAGGGCTTGCAGACGTAGTCATCGGCGCCACCATCGAGGCCCCTGACGATATCGTATTCGCTGGTCTTGGCCGTCAGCATGATGACGGGCAGTGTCTTGTACTGCTGAGTCTTGCGCAGTTTGTCAAGGATATCATTGCCGCTTTCACCGGGCAGCATGATATCCAAGAGGAACAAAGCCGGTGTCCGCTTCTCCAAAGCCGGCCAGAATTCCTTGCTGTCAGCAAAGGTTTCCACCTCGAAGTCCTGGCTGCGCAGGGCATAACCGACGAGTTCACGAATATTTTCATCATCTTCTACACAGTAAATCAAAGGCATAAAGCGACAGTCCTTTCATGTAAAATCTAGTTTTCTCACTTTATTCCATTATAGCGCAAAAATGCAAATACGCCCTGTAAAAAGAGGGTAAAAAAAGGGCCTGTCGCACGTAATCGTGCACAGGCTCTTTTTATGTATGCAAAAACATCATAGCTTTATGGTCGTTCTTCGTGGACGGTTTGCTCGGACTCAGAAGCGGCTTTGCCGCAATAGACTCTGGAAATCAGGCGCAGGAGCGCCAAAAGGCTCCCCTGTGAAGGGGAGCTGGCCGCCAACGGCGGTCTGAGGGATTCTTCTGAAGAGGTTGGCATCGGCCACCTGGCCCCTAGCTGGTTCGCGTGCTCCACTCCTCTTGCCGAGAGTGCCATTTGCTGGCGTGCTGAAACTCGCTGCGCTCAAACAAAGCAGCACGCCGGACGCAAATAGCACGCACGGCATCCGGCACGGCCTACCCGGACCGCGCCGGACCGAGGTCGTTCCCGCAATGTCACCCGCCAGGGGCCAGGCAGCCGTATCCATTAGGGCTGAACAAAAAAATCTGAAAAAAACAAATCCCGGACTGTAAAAAGCCCGGGATTGCGCGTAAAATAGAGTTATGACGACACTAAATACGCATGTCAATTATACAATATGGGAAGCGCCTTATCAACTATCACTTCCCTTGAATATTTCATTTCAGATTCCGGATGACGATCCCGTGCGGTTAGTGAAGCTGCTCATAGAAAGGATGGATTTATCACCGCTGTACCAGACGTATTCTCGTATCGAGAAAAATCAGGCTTCACCACGCCAGTTACTGGCCATCGTTATTTATGCCAGCATGAACCAGATTTTCAGTTCCCGTCGTATTGAATCGGCTTGCCGGAGAGATTTGAATTTTCAATATCTGCTGGAAGGGAAACCCGTTCCCGATCATGCGACTATCGCCCGTTTCCGTTCTCATCATATGGCGGCATGCAGCCGGACCTTGTTTGCCGACATGGATGCCGTCTTGGCTCAGGCCGGGGCCTTATCGCTGAAGAATTTGTTCATCGATGGGACAAAAATCGAATCTGTTGCCAATAAATACACTTTTGTCTGGAAGAAGAGTGTCACGAAACGGCAGGCCAAAGTATTAGCAAAAATTCCGGGCTTTATTCTTAAGACCCAGGAACTCTTTGGCATCCAAGTGCTCCATACACACGCTGTCCATCGGTACCATTTACGGCGGCTGTTGGGGAAATTAAAACGGCTTCAACGAGAAGGACACATCGTTTTCGTCCATGGCAAAGGCCATCGTAAGACGCCATTGCAAAAGGCCATTGAAAAAGCCAAGGATTTCCTGCATAAGACAAAAGAGTACGCCGTCCAGCTTCATTACTGCGGGGACCGGAACAGCTATGCCAAGACCGATATCGATGCCACCTTCATGCATCTGAAAGAAGACGCCATGAAAAACGGCCAGGTCAAGCCTGCATATAATGTACAATATAGCGTGGACGCTGGATTCGTTACCTGGGTCACTGTCGGACCGCAGACTTCAGATTGTACCACCCTGCTGCCTTTCCTCGAAGATTTTCGCAAGCATTTCCCTTTCCAGTATACCCGTATCATTGCAGATTCCGGCTATGAAAGCGAAGAAAATTACACGAAGCTCGCCGAACAGGGGTATGATGCTTACATCAAACCGTCCGACCATGAGCAGCGGAAAAAACGCCGTTTCAAAAAAGATATTGGCAAATTCCAGAATATGGACTATGATGCGAAAAATGATGTCTTTTATTGCCACAATCACCGTAAGCTGACCTGTGTTGGGAAAAAGACCGAAACAACCAGCACGGGATTTAAAATACGCAAAAGCCATTATGTCTGTGAGGATTGTTCGGACTGTCCCTATAAGAAAGGATGCATTCATGGCAATCGCAGCAAGAAGCCGTTGGAAAAAAGGACGAAGCAATTAGAACTTTCTAAAAGGTTCCAAGCCCAACGGGCCGAAATGGAAGCTCACATCAGTTCTCCTACAGGGAAGATGCTTCGAATGAACCGTTCCATCCAGTCTGAAGGCGCTTTTTCCGACATCAAGGCGAATCTGTCGTTCCGGCGTTTTTTGAGCCATGGAACGGAGAACGCCCTGGCAACCAGCATCATACTGGCAATGGCCCACAATGTCTTGACCTTACATCACAAGCTGCAATCCGGCAATTTCGGGACATACCTTTATTCCTTAAAAAAAGTGAAAAAGAGTGCTTGAATAACCATATACATAGCAAAGGCACACGTTTTTTGCCGACTGGATGGCCGGTCTGTTTCGTGTACCTTTTTTACGTTTAGCTAAAAAAAGAGAATAGAACGATGAAATAGAATAAAAAAAGAGAGCTGTCGCACAAAGCCGAAATGGCTTAATGCGACAGCCCCTTTTTTACATTGTAGGGGCTCGCACGTGGCGAGCCCGCTCTGGGGATATGTACGATTCCCAATCAGATTGCTAGAAGAATCCTCCAAATCCTAACAGGTCGCCCACGTGGCGACCCCTACAAACGCGGAAGAGAAAGGGACTGCGCATGATAGCAAAAAGTTTTCCTGTCCTCTCCCCTTTTAGAAATCGAAGTCCTTGGCCTTTATTTTGACCTGCCATTCTTTATCGACTTGTTTATACGTGATGGTAGCAATGAACGAGTGGAGGTCGCGGACCCAGGTGTAATTGCGGTCCGAAATATGGTCATCGTCGAGGTCCTGAGCCCAAGTGAAGATGACCGTATCCCGCGGCGTCAGGACGTAGCCGATGGACATGCCATGCTGGCGCGGGTCATCGAGGGTATCGAAGCGGTACGGCGTATAGCCGCTGACATTGTGTTTCTTATACCAGAAGCTGGTCCACAGGCGGTCGTTGATGCCCTGGTTGAGGATGACGCCCGAATAGGGATCGCGGCGCTGGGCATCATTGGTAGAATATAAATCCTTACGATAGCCGGCGAAGAAGCGGACATTGGCCCGCTGCCACAAGGGAATGGGCGTATGAGTGATTTCCGTACGGAAGCCCTTATGCGTCCCCGTCTTGACGCCGTCTTCAGCCCAGCGGCCCCAGTTGGCACTGGAATCGATATAGATACCCGTATCGCCGAGATGGATGCGCGGTGCAAAGTATTCCAGTTCCGGCCACTTCGTAGCCCAGATATTATTGTCGTTATCGGTACTTTCTTCTTTGCTGTAGCCAAAACGGAAAGTGCCGATTTTAGTATTCTTCTGGAGCTGGGCCGCCGGCTTGAAGCCATTCTTGCTATTCAGGGCATAGCTGGCATGGAAGCTCAGGTCGCCGGACTGGTTGAGGGGCACATCGGCATAGCCCCGGACACCGATGCCGTCATCGCTGTTGTAGGTCGGCCGCGGCAGCAGCGTGAATAAAGAAGATTTCGTATGTTCACTGTCCAGGCGGCCTTCATAATGGCCATATGTGAACAGGCGGATGTGCTTGAACCAGAGGGCCGTATTTTCTGCCGTGAACTTTTCGCCCGGATAGATGCGGATGTCATCACCGGTAATATAATAGTCCGGCGTCTTGGCGACGGCGTGAGGCGTCGTAATCAGGCCATGCTTGATATAGCCGATATTATCGTACATTTCGGCATCGGTCCCGCGGACGTATGTCGTCGGGCCGACGAAGCCTTCGACCTTATCCATGGTCATGCTGCCGTTCTGGCTGTTATAGGTCACGTCCTGGCCCGTCAGGGCATTGGTTTCGTTGACGTAGACTACGGGTCCTTTCGTATGGTAGACGCCGCTCTTCATGTTGCCTTCGACATAGTTGGCATGGATTTCATCCATGCCCTGCTTGATGTCGACATTGCCCCGGCTCTTGACATAGCCGTCGGAGTTGCGGGCGACGAATGTATTAGCCGTCATGTGGACAGGCTGCTGCGGCAGGACGACGTCCTGCGAAGCAGAAGCCTGGTCCAAATCGACGGGCAGGATTTTCTTTTCTGTCACGGGAACGGCCATGACCTTATCTGTATGAAGTTTCGCTGTATCAGCTGCACTGGCCGAAAAGGTCAGAGGCAGCAGGGCTGCGATCATCGCCGCTGTCCACGTTTTATTCATTCGCGTCACCTGCTGTATTGGATTGAATGGTTACGACGGCCTGCTGGTCGTCATTGTGTTTGCTGTTGTACAGGTCGACAGGCGTAACCGTACCATCTTTCAGTCCGGCCTGCAAATCGCCGTTGCTGCTCTGAGGCGCCGTATCGGTGTCGGTGTACGTACCGGCATCGCCAGCCCCGCTGTTGTCGACATCACTATTGGTGACAGGCGCAAAGGTCGGCACCTGTACGCCACTGGCAGCCATATTGGCCGTCTTCATGTCATCCATGACGCCATTTTCCTTGAAACCGACGACTTCGGCATTTTCCTTGGTTTCGGCGTACATCGTCGTCCCTGCCGGGATATCGACTTCATTGCCATGAACGAAAAGGCCGCCGACCAGGCCGACTGGTCCGAGGATGATGGCCCCGGCAGCAGACGCGCCGACAGCACCGGCCATGCGCTTATATTCTTCTTTCGTCTTATCGCCGACCGTCAGGGCTACGGGCGAACCGTCGGCAGCGCGGACGTTGTCATAGGTGATTTCGATTTTGCCGTCCTTGCCAAAGCGGCCGGACTTCCGGGCCTTGGTGACGGTCCCCGTCGCTTCCATGCCGCGGGGAATGGCGATGACGTCGCCGACGCAGATATCATCAGCCACGGCAAAGCGGACGACGTCGCCTTCCTGAATGGTCTTCGAGTTGAGGGCGTCGATATTGGTCATCGTCACCAGCGTATTGGCCGGAATGGTCACGGTCTGGGAGACGTACTTCTTATTGCCCAGGAGCGTGCGGCGCAGGGCCAGGACACGGCCTTCCAGGGAGCCGCTCATGGTCTTGCCGTCGATGCTCTGTTCCAGCGATTCGATGCGGACCAGCAGGGGTTCATCGGTAATCTGGCCGGAATACTGCCACTGCATGAGGTTGACTGCCGTCAACAGGGACAAATCGGAACCGGAATTCCCATATACATCTTTATATAGGGCATTAGTTTTATCCTGCAGACTGCCGGATACCGTCGACTGACCGTTGAGCAGCTTGTCCAGCGCCGCGATGCGGTCGTTCAGGGAACCGGTCTGGGTCGTCCCGTAGACCGTCGTTTCGACTTTATCCGCTTTTTCCAGGACCGTATAATCGGCCGCACCGGCAGCCATGGTCCCACACAAGGCCATGACAGCCAGGATGCATGCTACTTTTTTCTTCCACATAGGCGTAACCTCCAAAATTCAGTCTCTTTCTATGCTAATCGTATCGTCTTGGCTTTTTCTGAATACTACCTCCATTATATAAGACTCATGTATAAATTGCAATAAAATGGTGCCGCCTCGCCCCTCCAAGGCCTTATTTTTTAATCAATAATTATTTTCAATTAAAAGTTTTACAAAATTACTCTTGATTTTCCCCCATCAGTCTGTTACAATGTAGCCATAACAAATAAAAGTTATTTGTTAGTATTCAGTTAATATCCATTTTATTCAAAATGTATTATAATATCAGGAGGAATGAATGATGAAAAAATTTGTATGCGGTATCTGCGGTTTTGTTTATGAAGGTACGGAAGCTCCGGAAAAGTGTCCTCAGTGCGGCGCTCCGAAAGAAAAATTCACGGAACTCGTCGCTGGTGTCAAAGAATACGCTGACGAACATCGCGTAGGCATCGCTAAAGGCGTCGACGAACGCATCCTCGAAGGCCTCCACCTCAACTTCACAGGCGAATGCTCCGAAGTCGGCATGTACCTCGCTATGAGCCGTGTCGCTGACCGCCAGGGCTATCCGGAAGTCGCTGAAGCCTACAAACGCATCGCTTTCGAAGAAGCTGAACACGCTGCTAAATTCGCTGAACTCCTCGGCGAAGTCGTTACGGACGACACCAAGACCAACCTCGAAATGCGTGCTGCTGCTGAACAGGGCGCTTGCGCAGGCAAGAAAGAAATCGCAACCCTCGCTAAACAGCTCAACCTCGACGCTATCCATGACACTGTTCATGAAATGGCAAAAGACGAAGCTCGTCATGGCCGTGTATTCGATGGCCTCCTGGCTCGTTACTTCGCAAAATAATCCGTTTGGGAATGCAAAAGGGCCTGTCGCACGTAATCGTGCACAGGCTCTTTTTATGTATGCAAAAACATCATAGCTTTATGGTCGTTCTTCGTGGACGGTTTGCTCGGACTCAGAAGCGGCTTTGCCGCAATAGACTCTGGAAATCAGGCGCAGGAGCGCCAAAAGGCTCCCCTGTGAAGGGGAGCTGGCCGCCAACGGCGGTCTGAGGGATTCTTCTGAAGAGGTTGGCATCGGCCACCTGGCCCCTAGCTGGTTCGCGTGCTCCACTCCTCTTGCCGAGAGTGCCATTTGCTGGCGTGCTGAAACTCGCTGCGCTCAAACAAAGCAGCACGCCGGACGCAAATAGCACGCACGGCATCCGGCACGGCCTACCCGGACCGCGCCGGACCGAGGTCGTTCCCGCAATGTCACCCGCCAGGGGCCAGGCAGCCGTATCCATTAGGGCTGAACAAAAAAATCTGAAAAAAACAAATCCCGGACTGTAAAAAGCCCGGGATTGCGCGTAAAATAGAGTTATGACGACACTAAATACGCATGTCAATTATACAATATGGGAAGCGCCTTATCAACTATCACTTCCCTTGAATATTTCATTTCAGATTCCGGATGACGATCCCGTGCGGTTAGTGAAGCTGCTCATAGAAAGGATGGATTTATCACCGCTGTACCAGACGTATTCTCGTATCGAGAAAAATCAGGCTTCACCACGCCAGTTACTGGCCATCGTTATTTATGCCAGCATGAACCAGATTTTCAGTTCCCGTCGTATTGAATCGGCTTGCCGGAGAGATTTGAATTTTCAATATCTGCTGGAAGGGAAACCCGTTCCCGATCATGCGACTATCGCCCGTTTCCGTTCTCATCATATGGCGGCATGCAGCCGGACCTTGTTTGCCGACATGGATGCCGTCTTGGCTCAGGCCGGGGCCTTATCGCTGAAGAATTTGTTCATCGATGGGACAAAAATCGAATCTGTTGCCAATAAATACACTTTTGTCTGGAAGAAGAGTGTCACGAAACGGCAGGCCAAAGTATTAGCAAAAATTCCGGGCTTTATTCTTAAGACCCAGGAACTCTTTGGCATCCAAGTGCTCCATACACACGCTGTCCATCGGTACCATTTACGGCGGCTGTTGGGGAAATTAAAACGGCTTCAACGAGAAGGACACATCGTTTTCGTCCATGGCAAAGGCCATCGTAAGACGCCATTGCAAAAGGCCATTGAAAAAGCCAAGGATTTCCTGCATAAGACAAAAGAGTACGCCGTCCAGCTTCATTACTGCGGGGACCGGAACAGCTATGCCAAGACCGATATCGATGCCACCTTCATGCATCTGAAAGAAGACGCCATGAAAAACGGCCAGGTCAAGCCTGCATATAATGTACAATATAGCGTGGACGCTGGATTCGTTACCTGGGTCACTGTCGGACCGCAGACTTCAGATTGTACCACCCTGCTGCCTTTCCTCGAAGATTTTCGCAAGCATTTCCCTTTCCAGTATACCCGTATCATTGCAGATTCCGGCTATGAAAGCGAAGAAAATTACACGAAGCTCGCCGAACAGGGGTATGATGCTTACATCAAACCGTCCGACCATGAGCAGCGGAAAAAACGCCGTTTCAAAAAAGATATTGGCAAATTCCAGAATATGGACTATGATGCGAAAAATGATGTCTTTTATTGCCACAATCACCGTAAGCTGACCTGTGTTGGGAAAAAGACCGAAACAACCAGCACGGGATTTAAAATACGCAAAAGCCATTATGTCTGTGAGGATTGTTCGGACTGTCCCTATAAGAAAGGATGCATTCATGGCAATCGCAGCAAGAAGCCGTTGGAAAAAAGGACGAAGCAATTAGAACTTTCTAAAAGGTTCCAAGCCCAACGGGCCGAAATGGAAGCTCACATCAGTTCTCCTACAGGGAAGATGCTTCGAATGAACCGTTCCATCCAGTCTGAAGGCGCTTTTTCCGACATCAAGGCGAATCTGTCGTTCCGGCGTTTTTTGAGCCATGGAACGGAGAACGCCCTGGCAACCAGCATCATACTGGCAATGGCCCACAATGTCTTGACCTTACATCACAAGCTGCAATCCGGCAATTTCGGGACATACCTTTATTCCTTAAAAAAAGTGAAAAAGAGTGCTTGAATAACCATATACATAGCAAAGGCACACGTTTTTTGCCGACTGGATGGCCGGTCTGTTTCGTGTACCTTTTTTACGTTTAGCTAAAAAAAGAGAATAGAACGATGAAATAGAATAAAAAAAGAGAGCTGTCGCACAAAGCCGAAATGGCTTAATGCGACAGCCCCTTTTTTAGTGGTTAGTGGTTAGTAGCTAGTGGTTAGGGGATGGCAGAAGCCGCTACGCGACAGCGCTTTTCAACCAGCGACGTCACAGATGACGCGGATGACGGCTTTATCGGCCTTGGACAAGTAACGTCCCCGTTTATAGGCCAGGACGATATCCCAGTCGTCCAGATAGGCCCGCAGGGAAAAATACTTCGGTTCCACAGCTGGGATATTGGCCAGAGCCAGGCCACCCGGTACGATAGCCGCGCCGACGCCGATGCCGGCCAGGGTCTGGGCCGTGGCCATGTCCGTCGTTTCCAGGGCCACTGTCGGCGATATATCCAGGGCTTCGACAAGGGCAAAAAAGGAATGGCGCAGTTCCTGGCCTTCTTTCATGACCAGGAAGGGATGGCCGTCGAGGCTGTGATAATCAAAGACAGGATAGCGGGAGTGGAGGCCCTCGTCATGCAGCGGTTCCCGCCCCAGGCCCCAGTCCGGCGAGACAGCCAAGAGCAATTCTTCCCGGAAAAGTTCGATATAATCCAAGTCCCTATGCCCTGTAGGCTTAACGACGATAGAAAAATCCGTCTTTCCCTGGATGGCGAAATCTTCCAATTCCCGCGTCGTCCCTTCTTCCAGGCAGATATCGATGTGCGGATAGCGTTCGTTGATGATGGGAATAGCCCGCGCCAGGATGGTCGAACTGCGATAATTGGAACTGCCGATGCGCACGGTGCCGCCAACGGTCTGCCCCAAATCCTGGATACGCTGTTCCCGGACCTTGCACAAGTCCTGGATCTGCCCTTCGATGTCCAGATAGATACGCCCGGCTTCGGTCAAGGTCACAGGCTGATGGGAACGGTCAAAGAGTTCCGCACCGACATGGCGCTCGATGCGGCGGATGAACTGGCTCAACGACGGCTGGGTGATGTATAATTTTTCGGCTGCCGCTATGAAACTCCCTGTCTCAGCAATTTTACGGATATATTCATATTCACGTCTTTCCAACTCCATAAAAGCTCCTTTATGTAACAAAAAATATTCGTATACCTAATTATAACACAAGAGCTATAGTTCGTATACGGCAAAACCACTTTGACGCCAGCCTCCTTCAAGGCTATCCTAAAGGTACCCTTGAAGGAGGTATTTTTATGAAATCATATCAGCATATCCTCGTCCCTATCGACGGATCCGATCATTCTAAACAAGCCTTGCAGCACGCCATCGACATCGCCAGGATCACTGGCGGTGCCATTACCCTGCTGAGCGTCGCCAATATGGCCGATATCATCAACCAGTTCGGGCAAATGGAAAATACGAGTGAACTGACTATGGATGAAATGACGGCTTCGGCCCAGGCCAACAGCACAGGACTGTTAAAAAAATTTGCCGCCATGATACCCGCTTCCCTGTCAGTCCAGTCTATTTTTGAACTCAGCGCCCCGGAAGCGGCCATCCTGGCAGAACAGAAATCCCAATCGGCAGACCTCATCTGCATGGGCCGCGGCGGCGGCCAGGCCCTCAAGAATTTTCTTCTCGGCAGCGTCAGCACTTACGTCATCACCCACGCACCCTGCCCGGTCCTCTTGGCCCGCGATGAAAAGAAAGGCCCATACCGGCATATCCTGGTGCCCGTAGACGGGTCTGAATCGTCTTTACAGGCCCTGAAACAAGCCGAAGTCCTGGCCAAAGGAGATGGCGCTTCCCTGACCGTCCTCTACGTCGCCAGCGTCAGCGACAGCCTGCGCGATACGGCCATCCCCAATACGCTGGAACCGCATAAATTACAGGAATTAGCCGCTCACATGCGGACCAAGGGTCATAACGTCTTCCTGCGCTGCCAGGAAGAATTGTCATCTCAAGTCCCCTTGCAATGCCTGTATAAAATCGGCTCGCCCGGTCCGATCATCTTACAGACCGCAGCCGATACGGAAACGGACCTCATCGTCATGGGCAGCCGCGGCCTGAGCCGTATCCAAAGCGTCCTCCTGGGCAGCGTCGGCCGCTATGTATCCTCCCATTCAGGCCTTCCCGTCCTCATCATCCGCTAATCATTACTTCATTAAACTCCTCAGGAGATGATTCCCTTGAATAAACTCATGTATAAAGCCCAAAAAGAATCGGTCGCCCTCCTGGTCAACCGCATCATGGCCGAAAAAAATCCAGAAACCCGTAAGAAGACTTTGAAACGACTGACCACGATTATGGAAACCTTCTTCGGTGACTTATTTGAAGAAGAATCTTTTGCCAATGCCCGCAAGCTCATTGACGAAGGCGGCAAGTGGTTCCAATTCCTCAACCGAGCCCTGGATACACTCAACCCCAACGTAGTCCGTACAGCCGTCATGGACCTGGGCTTTGAATCGGGCTTCTACGGTCTGCGTACGCGGGACGAAGCCAAAGCCAAATATCACTGCAATATTCCCTGGGCCATCCTCTTCGACCCGACCAGCGCCTGCAACCTGCACTGCATCGGCTGCTGGGCTGCCGAATATGGTCACACCCTGAACCTGTCCTACGATGTCATGGATAAAATCGTAAGCCAAGGCAAAGAAGTAGGCTGCCATTTCTACCTCCTCACTGGCGGCGAACCGCTGGTCCGCAAAGCGGACATCCTGAAACTTTGTCGGAAACATCCGGACTGCGAATTCCACGCCTTTACCAATGGGACCCTCATCGACGATGCATTCTGCCAGGAAGTCGTCAAGGTCGGCAACCTCAACTTCTCCCTCAGCGTCGAAGGCTTCCGCGAAGTCAACGACAGCCGCCGCGGTGAAGGCGTCTTCGACAAGGTCATGCACGCCATGGACCTACTGCGCCAGTACGGTATCGTCTTCGGTACTTCCATCTGCTATACCCGTAAGAACATCCAGACCGTCACATCCGATACCTTCCTCGACCTCCTCATCAGCAAGGGAGCCTGGTTTACCTGGTACTTCCACTATATGCCCGTCGGCAACGATGCCTCTGTCGATTTACTGCCCACACCGGAACAGCGTGCTTATATGGTACGGCGTATCCGTGAAATCCGCAGCGTAAAGGGCGGCAAACCCATTTTTGCTATCGACTTCCAGAACGATGGCCAGTTCATTGATGGCTGTGTCGCTGGCGGCCGCAACTACTGCCATATCAATCCTAACGGCGACGTCGAACCGTGCGTCTTTATCCACTACTCTAGTGCCAACATCAACGACCAGGACCTCATCACCTGTCTCCAGCAGCCCTTATTTAAGGAATACGCAAAAGGGCAGCCGTTCAACCACAATCATCTCCGCCCCTGCCCGATGTTGGAAAATCCCCAATCCCTCGTCGATATGGTCAAACGGACGGGAGCCAAATCGACGGACATGCAGTCACCAGAATCGGTTGAACACCTCTGTGCTAAATGCAAAGCCTATGCCAAGCACTGGCAGCCGACAGCCGATAAGTTATGGACTGATATCGTCCAGGACGATAAAAAATCGTCAGAACAGGAAATCTCGTAAAAAAGTAAAAAATTAAACCTATCCGCTAACAACTAACAACCTGAAAGGAGCTGTCGCGATGCGACAGCTCCTTTTTTTTACTTCACCCTATGATATCGGTTTTTTTTTATGTGACGCTTGCGCCACCAGATGATGCCATAAATGAAAGAAACGACGGCTACCAATATGAGCAGGCGGCCCCAGTGTTCCTGGATGCGCAGGAGGTCATGGCCCAGCCAAACTTCGACCAGGACGGCCGGCATCTTGCCGAAGAAGTTGGCAATGAAGTGGTCGCGGTAAGAAATATGGCTCAAGGCACTGAACGCCGTGACGACGACATTCGGTGCATACGGGATGGCCCGGCCCATCATGACTGTCTTGATACAGCTGTAAGAATCGAGTTTTTCCAGCATCTTGCTCTTGGAAATGACCTTCTGGGCCTGCTTGCGGAGCAGCGTCCGAGTCAGTCGGAAGCTGATTTCAATGCCGATGACTTCGCCGATCCAGGAAATGATGATGCCCGGAATGAGGCCGAAGATGATGCCGTTGACGGTCAGGAAGGGAATGGACGGCAGGCCGATGGCATTGACAAAGGCAATCATGAACACGCTGATGCCGATGGCATAGAAGCCAAAAGAGGCAATGTAATCGGCTAACCCATCCAGATCACCACTGACGGTCAGATGCCACATGATCGAATAAAAATCAGGTGCCATGAGCTGAATCGATAAAAACATCAAGACGACTAAGATGCCCCCGCCGATATGAAGGAGCCAGCCTAAATATTTATCATTCATAGAAATGCGGTCCTCACGTAATAATGAATTTTTTCGTACCCTTTATTATACCATATCTTCCGGGTCCCTGTCTGCTATGAGCTTCACTTTTTCCGCCTGTCCCAGGCGCTGGCTCAGGATGAGGAAGTCATCGAGTTTCTGCCGGGCCAGGCCGCTGTCGATGAGGCGGGCTGCCTTGCGGACGCCGGCATAGAGGTTGAGGACACTGCCGCCGACGTAGAGACCGGCGCCGGCATTGAGGAGGACGGCTGTCCGGGCCCCGCCCTTGCGGCCGTCGAGGACGGCGCGGGTAATGGCAGCATTGTGCTTGGGCAGGCCGCCGCGCAGTTCGTCCCGCGAAGCCCTGGGCAGGTTGAAATCTTCCGGCCTGATTTCATACGTCGAAAACGATTCTGGCGTAAATTCGCAAATCGTCGTCGCTGCCGATGCCGAGATTTCATCGCTGCCGTCCTGACCATAGACGACCATGCCGTGGCGGACGCCGAGGGCAGCCAGGACATGGGCCATGGGTTCGACCAGGTGCGGCGCATTGACGCCGAGGATCTCATAGACTGCATGAGCCGGATTGGTCAAGGGCCGCAGGACATCGAAGACCGTATAGATACCCAACTGTTCGCGGACGGCATCGATACGTTTCATCATATAATAGTAGTAACGCGTATAGAAATAACAGAGGCCGATCTGCCCCAGCATATCCAGGCAGCTTTCGGGGCTGAGGAAGATATTGGCCCCTAAGGCTTCCAGAACGTCGGCAGAACCACTGCGCGACGTCTTGGCCCGGTTGCCGTGCTTGGCGACGCGGACGCCACCGGCGGCGATGACGAAAGACGCCGTCGTCGAGATGTTGAAGGTCTTGGTCCGGCCGCCGCCAGTCCCGACGATGTCGAAGACGTCCATCGTACAGGGAACATGCATACTGTATTTCCGCATGGTCCGGGCAAAGGCCGTGATTTCCCGCTCTGAAGCGCCTTTCGTCGTCAAGGCTGCCAAAAAAGCAGCCAACTGGACGTCTGAAATCGTCCCTTCCATGATCTGCTCCATGACGATAGCGCTTTCCCGTTCGCTAAGGTCTTTTCCTTTAGTAATGGTTTTCAGTAAGCTGGTCAGCATGTTCCTCACCTCCGCCTGAAAAAAACGGAACTATACTATTCTCTTTTATTATAGCATATTATGCCCATCAGCGCTGTAAAAAGGCTCATTCTCCTTCTAATTCGGCAATGCGCCCTTTCAGCTCTCCTTCATCATAAAAGACGGTCTCCAGGCACAGGCCCTGGGCCGGTGCCGTCGCCCCGAGCTGAGTCCGGTCGCCGCTGGCGAGGATTTCCCGGAAGCGCTCCGGTGTCAGGCGGTGCAGGCCCAGGTCGACGAGGCCGCCGGCAATGTTCCGCACCATATGGTAGAGGAAGCCGTCGCCGACGACGTCGATGTCGAGGACATGGCCCCGCTCATGGAGGGTAATGGAATACATCGTCTTCACAGGATTCATGGGCGTCGTATTCTGGCCTTCAAAAGCAGAAAAATCATGCGTCCCCAAGAGGATGGCCGCCCCTTCCCGCATGGCCTGCCGGTCCAGGGGCTTGCGGATGAACCAGGCATAGCGCAGGAGAAAGGGGTCATGCATGCGGTTGTTGTCGATGGAATAGCGGTAATGCTTGCCCACATTATCGTGGCGGACGCTGAAGCGGTCGGGCATTTCCCGGGCCGACAGGACGGCAATTTCCGGCGGCAGATAGCCTTTCATGGCATAGGGAATCTTTTCCGTCGGAATCGATCCCTGACCATAGAAATTGACGACCTGGCCGCGGGCGTGGACACCGGCATCCGTGCGGGCGGCGCCATAAATCGTAATGGGCGTCTGGAAAATAGCCGACAAGCCCTGTTCGATGCAGCCCTGGATCGACTCGGCGTTGGTCTGGCGCTGGAAGCCGTGGAAATCCGTACCGTCATAGGCGACGACGAGGCAGATATTCTTCTTCATCATAACCACCGCATAGCGGCCAGGACGGCCGTGACGATCAGGACAGCCGCCATGGCGATGCCGTCCCGATAGGTATAGGACAATTCATTCATCCGCGTCCGCCCTTCACCGCCGCGGTAGCAGCGGGCTTCCATGGCCGTCGCCAGGTCATCGGCCCGGCGGAAGGCGCTGACGAAGAGCGGTACCAGCAGGGGGATCATGTTCTTGCCGCGCTGCAAGAGGCTGCCGCTGGTAAAATTGGCACCCCGCGCCGTCTGGGCCTTCATGATGCGGTCCGTTTCTTCCAAAAGGGTCGGGATGAAGCGCAGGGCAATGGTCATCATCATGGCCAGTTCGTGAGCCGGCACACCGATGCGCTTAAAGGGATTGAGCAGGTGTTCGATGCCGTCGGTCAGGACGATAGGCGACGTCGTATACGTCAACAGCGACGAAAAGACGATGAGGAAGACCAGGCGGGCCGTCATGAGGGCCCCTTGATACAGGCCTTCTTTGGTGATGTGGAAAATGCCGTACTGCCAGAGGACATCGCCTGGCGTCGTGAAGATATGGACGCCCATGGTGAAAATGATGATGACCCACAAGGGCTTCAGCGACTTGACGATGAACTTCGCCGGCAGGCGGGAAATGGCGAAATTCAAGGCCACGAAGGCCGTGACGATGGCATAGGATGCCAGGGAATGGGCAAAAAAGATGGCGACGATGAAGATCATCGTAGCGACGATTTTGATGCGCGGATCGAGTTTATGCAAAAAAGACGTGCCAGGAAAATACTGGCCCAAAGTAATATCAGTGAGCATGGCCCTTGCCTCCTTTCAGGCAGTCAAAAATAGCCTGTGCCCCTTCTTCGACCGTCCGTACCCGGTCGTCGACGGCAAAGCCCCGGCCCTGGAGATATTGGAGGACACCCGTTACAGGCGGCACGGACACGCCGGCATCGTGCAGGGCCTGCTGCTGAGTCGCAAAGATGTCCAGCGGTTCGCCGTCGAGGACGATATGGCCGTGGGACAAGACCAGGAGGCGGCTGGCCAGGCGGGAAATATCGTCCATATTGTGCGATACCAAGATGACGGTAATGCCCTTTTCCTGGTGCCAGCGCTGGATTTCCGAAAAGATTTCCCGCCGGCCGATAGGATCCAGGCCGGCTGACGGTTCGTCCAGGATGAGATACGACGGATGGATGGCGATGACGCCGGCAATGGCGACGCGGCGCATCTGGCCGCCACTCAGGCGGAACGGCGAACGGTCGGCATAGGTCTTATAATCGAGGCCGACGAAGTCCATGGCTTCTTTGACCCGTTCCGTGATTTCTTCTTCGCTCAGACCGAAATTGCGCGGCCCGAAGGCGATGTCTTTGGCAATAGTTTCTTCAAAGAGCTGATACTCCGGATACTGGAAGACCATACCGACTTTATGGCGCACGGCCATGGCTTCTTTCGTCTTCTTGCCGATATCCGTCCCGTCGACGGTCACCGTTCCGGAAGTCGGCTTGATGAGGCCGTTGAGGATCTGGACCAGCGTCGACTTGCCCGATCCGGTATGACCGATGATGCCGACGAATTCCCCTTCATGGATTTCGACATCTGTATCGTAGAGGGCCGTCTTTTCAAAAGGCGTCCCGATGCCGTAGGTATAGGTCACGTTGCTTAACTTAATTGACATAATGCATCTCCTAATTCTTCCTCGGTAATGATGGAGTCCGGCAGGTCGAGGCCTTTCTGGCGCAGCCGTTCGGCCAGTTCCGCCGCTACCGGTACGTCGAGGCCCATGGCCTTCAGCTCTTTGACGTGCGTAAAGACGTCACGCGGCGCCCCGTCCATCTTCAGTTCGGCCTGGTCGACGACGACGACCCGGTCGGCCTGGACGGCTTCTTCCATGAAATGGGTGATGATGATGATGGTAATGCCTTCGTCATGGAGCTGGTGGAGCGTATCCATGACTTCCTTGCGGCCGACAGGGTCGAGCATGGCCGTCGGTTCGTCGAGGACGATGCAGTCGCACTGCATGGCCAGGATACCGGCAATGGCGACGCGCTGTTTCTGGCCGCCGCTCAGGAGGTGCGGTCCGTGCTTGGCATAAATGGTCATGTTGACGCGGCGCAGGGCCTCGCTGACGCGGGTCTTGATCTCGTCCGACGGGACGCCGAGGTTTTCCGGGCCAAAGGCCACGTCTTCTTCGACGACGGCGGCGACGATCTGGTTATCCGGATTCTGGAAGACCATGCCGACGTGCTGGCGTATCTTCCAGATATTGTCGGGGTCATCGGTCCGCATGCCGCAGACTTCACACGTGCCGGACGTCGGCGTCAGGAGGACGTTGAAATGCTTGGCCAGCGTCGACTTGCCCGAACCGTTGGTCCCGATGATGGCGACGAACTCGCCCTTGCCGATTTCCAGGGAAATATCCTTCAAAGCATAGACCACCTTGCCGTCTTCGTCTTCATAGGTATGGCTGAGATGATCCGTTTTTATCATAGGTTCTGTCATACTGCACTCCTTAGTTATTAGTGATTAAAAAATCCGACTTCCGATCTGATAGACGACGAAGGTCAGGACCCAGGCAACGGCAATCTGGAAACAGACGGAGAAAGCCGTCCACTTCCAGCTGTGCGATTCGGCGTGGATCGTGGCTATCGTGGCGGCACAGGGAATATAGAGCAGCGAGAAGAGCATCATGCAGTAGGCATTGAGCTGAGTAAAGCCGCCTTGGCTCATCATAGAGGCCAAAGCCGCCAGGGCTGCCGGAGAATTGATGTTGACGCCATCGAAGAGGACGGCGAAACTGGATACGACGACTTCCTTGGCCGAAATGCCAGCGATGAGGGCCAGACAGATCTGCCAGTACCCCAGGCCGATGGGCGCAAAGAAAGGCACGATGGCCTTGCCGATGATGGCCCCGAAACTGTCGGCCATATCGCCATAGCCGGCAGGGCCGAAGTTGAGGATGAACCACATGAGGATGGAAGCAGCAAAGATGACTGTACCGGCACGGCTCAGGTAATCCTTGATTTTTTCCCAGACATAGACGTAGACCGTATGGGCACTGGGCCGCTTATATTCCGGCAGCTCGATGAGCAGGTCGTTTTCCTTTTTCTCATGACTGAAGAGATTCATCGCCTTCAGGGCTGCCAGGGCGACGACGATGCCGATGAGGTACATGGAATAGGCGACAATCATGGCATTGTGCGGGAAGAACATGCCCGAAAAGAGGATGTAAATGGGCAGGCGGGCACTGCAGGACATGAAAGGCGTAACCAGCATCGTCCGATAGCGGTCGCGTTTATCCTCCAGAGCACGCGACGCCATGATGGCCGGCACACTGCAGCCAAAGCCGAGGATCATGGGGATGAAGGCCCGGCCCGACAAACCCAAACGGTTCATGATATCGTTCATGACATAGGCCACGCGGGACATGTAACCGCTGTCTTCCAGGATGGCCAGGGCAAAGAAGAGGATACAGATGTTGGGCAAAAAGGTCAGGATGCCGCCGACTCCGGCGATGATGCCGTCACAGACCAGGGAAATGAGCATATCGTCAGCCCCCAGCGAAGTCAGGCCGCCTTCAGCTAGGGCCGATAAAGTATCAATGGAGCCCTGGAAGGAATCCTGGACCATATCGCCGATGAAGAAGGTCAGAAAAAAGACGATGGCCATGATGGCCAGGAAGATGGGGATGCCCAGCCATTTATCGGTCAAGTAGCGGTCGACGGAATCCGTTGCCGCTGCTTTCGACGCCTGGTTGACGACGACTTCATGGATGATTTCTTCGATGAAGGCATATTTTTCGGTGATGATATCCGTTTCATAACTGCGGTCCAGGACGTGATGGACGTCGTCGACGGGATACTTGGCCGTAATTTCCGGGTCCCTTTCGAGGAGCTTCAGCGCATGCCAGCGGTGATTGTACAAATCGGGATATTTGTCATGCAGGAGCTGGCGCACGGCGTCGATGCGGTCTTCCATGGCGTCGCTGTAGACCATGGCGAATTCACTGTGATGATTATGCTGATGATGGGTATGGTCTGAATGGTTGTGGATGAGCCGATCCGGATGGACGTGGTCCTTGTGGTGCACGGCCGCATGGAGCAGGACGCTCAGGCCACGGCGCTTCAGGGCCGATACGGGGATGACCGGCACGCCGAGCATTTCCGGCAGGCGGTGCAAGTCGATTTCCATACCCCGTTTTTCGACGATGTCCATCATATTCAAGGCGACGACGACGGGTTTCCCCAGTTCCAGGAGCTGCAAGGTCAGGTAGAGATTGCGTTCCAGCGCCGACGCGTCGATGACATCGACGATGACGTCGACATCGTCACTGAGGATGAAATTCCGCGAAACCTGTTCTTCCATGGTGTACGACGTCAAGCTGTACGTCCCGGGCAGGTCGACGAGATGAATGTGATAGCCGTGGGCATTGATGGCGCCTTCAACTTTTTCGACGGTAACGCCGGGCCAGTTGGCGACCTTGAGGTTGGCCCCCGTATAGGCGTTGAACAGCGTCGTCTTGCCGCAGTTCGGATTGCCGATGAAAGCGACGGTCATTTCCTTTTTTTCAGCCTTGACCGGTGCCTTCTGGACCTGCGGCTGGCCAGCCTTTATTTTTACTTCGCTAGTCATGGTCTTTCCCCCTTATGCCGATATGCGACGAAATGCCCTTGCCCAAGGCCAGGCGGGTGCTGCGCATCTTGATGATGACCGTCCCTTCGTTCTTATTATTGAGCACGGAGATTTCCGTCCCTTCAATCATGCCCAGGGCCTGGAGGCGCTTTTCCGTCTGGTCCGGCAAATCCAATGTTTCGATGATATAGTCGTGTCCGATTTTTCCTTCTGCTAAGGTCATGTTGCCGCCCCCTATCGTGCCCGTTCCGGACCGTAAGCGTTATCGCCGGACGTCCCCTTGACCGTGAACAAGCCTAAATATGACACAGCCATGATCGACTGGGCTGCCGTCGCCGCCGTATCCTGTCCCAGGACGGGCAGGACATAGCTGGCCAGGTAACAAATGAAGGGAACGGCAAACATGAGGCCGGGCTTATTGATGTCGTGACAGCGCCGGACGCCCAGGGAAATCTGGGACCAAATAGCCGGAATGGACAGCAGGACGAAGATGATACCGAAGATGATGGCATATTCCATATGATTGATTAAAATAGATTCGACGATCTTGCTGTAGAGGATGATGGAAAACATGAACTGGGCGAACATCAAGATCAGCGTCCGGAAAATAAAAGGCCGGCGCTGGATGCGGCCGGTAAAGCGGAAATACTTGGCCTTCAGATCGGCAAAGTCGCGGAAACTGACCAGGCTGTTTTCACTGCCCGGACCGACAGGCATGGCAAAGCCGCGATGGATACGTGCCGATTGGCGGGACCGCTTCTTCAATTTAATTTTTTGATTGCGTTGAGACACAACGATTACCTCCTATAAAATACTCTTAGTATTATCCTACTATATTCATGGCCTCGATTCAATTCATTTCCGGCAAAATATGCTATAATAGAAAAAATTACTTCAAGGAGGTCCTTATGGAATCTACTGTCTTTACGAATCTGCGCGGCTCTGAAGGAGCCCTGACCTTTAATTTTTTCTGTGAATCCCTGATCACGTCGCTCCACACCTTGACGCACGTCATGGAAGACGCCGGCCTTGCCGTTCCGGACAACGTCGGCGACATTGCCGATGCCTTGGGAGAAATGGGCAGCCACCTCATGGAAGACTACCAGCGCGGCGAGCTCGACTTAGGCCGCTTCAAAGATGAAATCCTCGACTTCTACGACCTCAACTTCGCCGTCAACGACGCCCTGGCCTTGGCCATCATGAGCCATGACGACCTGCAGTATTACTACTACGTCTATATGCAGGGCCTGTACATCTTCTTCCCCAACATGATGGAAGCCTTCAACGCCGACATCGACGACGCCAAGATCATCCCCTTCCTGGACGAACTGGCCAACGAATTCCGCCAGCTCGCCGGCAGCGGATCGTGATGGCGTCTGTGGCCTAGTGGCTCGTGGTT
This sequence comes from Megasphaera sp., assembly GCF_047831605.1. Lineage (NCBI taxonomy): Bacteria > Bacillati > Bacillota > Negativicutes > Veillonellales > Veillonellaceae > Megasphaera > Megasphaera sp. Next base: position 858,234 of record NZ_CP181255.1, read on the forward strand.
GCGGCCCGTTGTGGGAATCCCGCCATCGGCATCCGTAGGGGCGACCACGTGGGGCGCCCGCCATGGGGATCCCGCCAACCTGATTCAAAAAAAGGGGCTGTCGCACGTACGACAGCCCCTTTTTAGGGTTAGCAGCTAGTGGCTAGTGGTTAGGGGATGGCTTTAAATTTAAAGGTTTTCTCTGACAACTACAAGCTCCGTACTACAAACCATACTCGCATGATGGCAGGCCAACGCCCTACAGGATGAAGAAGTAGACGAAGGAAATGACGGCTACGACGAAACGGTAGTAGGCAAAGGATGCCAGCGTCGACTTGTTCATGAATTTCAGGAACCAGAGGACCGAGATGTAGGCGACGATGAATGCCGTAATGAAGCCGATGACGATCATGACCAGGTCGTTGCCGCTGAGGTCGCTCAGGCTCTTCAAGAGGTCATAGAAACAGGCGACGATCATGACCGGTACGGCGATGATGAAGGAAAAGTCAGCTGCTGCTTTCCGGCTGAGGCCCAGGAAAAGGCCGCCGGCAATGGTCGAACCGGAACGGGAAAAGCCGGGCCATAAGGCCAGGATCTGGAACATGCCCGTCAGGAAGGCCTGGGCAATAGTCATCTTTTCGACGTCGTTACAGACCGTCTTGGTATGGGACTTTTCAGCGACGAGCATGAAGATACCACCGATGATGAGGCCGATGATGACCGTCCCTGCCGAAAAGAGATAGGTCTTGATGGCGTGGTGGGCCAGATAGCCGATGCCCATGACCGGCACGATGCCGGCTGCGACGTGGGCCAGGGTCAGTCCCGTATCGGTGCGGAACCAGTTTTCCCGGCGGAAGAGGTCCCAGCAGCGGTACTGATGGAGCATGCGGATGAACTTCTCTTTATAGATGACGATGACCGACAAGATAGCGCCGAGCTGGATGAAGACTTCAAAGACGCTGGCCCGGGGACCGGTAAAGCCGAGCATATCGCCGACGAGAATCATATGGCCTGTCGATGAAACTGGCAAATATTCCGTGACCCCTTCGACGATACCCAGGATGACGGCAATAATATAATCACTCATGTTTTTAACTCCTTTTCGCTGAATACCTGATGAAATGTTTACAACAATACTAGAAAGTATACCACAATGGCAGGTAAAAAAAAAGTGCTGCCGCGCAAAGAGCTTTTCTTTGCGGGACAGCACTCATTCTAACAAGTATCTATGAAAAAACGATTGCGAAAAAATAACGAATCTTTAAATTACGCCTATTTTTATTCGTCGAGGCAAATGACGTGATTCGGGTTATCGATGACGAATTTAGCATATTTCGGATCGCCATTGTGTTCAAAATACAAAGTATTGCCTTCCAGGCTGCCGCGCCAGCTGACGATAATCGGGCATTCGCGGCTCAACTTCTTCAGCATCGCTACGGGGTCGAGGTTCAGGATCGGTGCGAACAGGAATTCAACATTATCAATCATGACAACACGGGCATTGAGACGATGAATGGCTGCCGACACCAGGGCAATGGCCTTATCCGGGCGGTCAGCGCGGGGGATTTCCAGGAATTCGTCATCAAAGAGTTCCCGGGCTTCACAGATTTTCCAGCCATCCTGGAATGTCAGTTCACGAATCAAGCTGCTCTTGCCGGAACCGGGTCCGCCAATGAGAATCAACAATTTTTCATCGTCCTGGGCAATGTACTTCCACCGTTTTAAAACATCTGCATCTGTAACCATGAAAATCACCTTCGTTTTCTTATATTATTTATTTTATTATACCTAACTTTCATCATATAAGTAAAGCATTTTTGCTATTTTATTTTGACATATGAAAAAACAATATGTATCATCATTTCAATCCATACCGTTCCATCGGGTCCTGGATGTTCTTGATCGGCGTCGACGTCAGGATGATGTCATCGACATAGGGCTCGTTGTGACGCACGACGATGACCAGGGACACGCCTTTCTGATAGGGACTGTCATAGTAATAGGCGTCGACGGATTTTTCTTTGTCCGGCCCCCATTCGACGCGGTCCGGCCGGCCATATAAGGCCAGGATCGTCGAGACATGATAACCCAGGGTCGCCCCGCGGCCAGTATAGGCATTATTCGTCAAGAGGAAGACTTTCTGCACGATATTGCGCCGGTCCACTTCGACGCCGTAATCGCCATAGAGCCAGAAGTTGCTGTTATTGCGCTTGACCAGGTTGGTCCACATGTTGTACTTGTTCGGCTCGAAAGGCTGGTTGAGGCCAAAACCCATGAGGGTAAAGTCCCGTTCGCCCAGTTTCATGCGGTCCGCCGGTTCGTCCCCCGTAATGTACGGCGGCCGCACGGGCATGAGGGCCACGCGTTCGATGCGGCGGTTGCCGATGGCAAAGACGTACATGACATCTTTCCGCGGACTTTCATAAGTGAAGTAATAGACATTGGCATCGGCATCGCGCAGGACCGAATCGGGCAGGCCATATTGGCGCAGCAGCACTTCGGCCGGATATTTCAGGCGTACGTCCCGGCCGATTAGGATGTTCGTCCCAGCCGACAGGAACATCGATTCCGCACCGGGCAGGACGGCTTTGCGCGTATCGGCACTGTGGCGCAGGCTGTCAGCCGTCTTGTTGCGGAAAGTAAAGCGCATCTTCAAGTCCTTGTCGTTGTACTGCATGGTCGTATAGTGGGTGCTGCGGGAAAACTTCGCCGGCGGCCCAAAAATGCGCTTGACCTTGGCCGGTCTGTCGCCGTGATGGATGCTGCCGATGTAAAAATCACTGGCCTGCAGGGGCGGAATGGTCAGCGTATCCAGCGAATCGAGGAGGACGCAGTCATCATCCGTCGGTACATGGGCCGTTTCTTTTTTGCTGTCTTTATTCTCTTTGCCGTCTTTATCGGATTTATCCGCTTTGCCGTCTTTATCGGATTTATCCGCTTTGCCGGTTTTGTCATCGGACTGGGGCGCGACGGCCTTGATGGCCTTATCGGCGTCCTTCTGGGCAGACGGAACGGTCCCGGCTTTCCCGCCGGCATCCACTGCGGCTGCAGTGGCAGTCCCGGTCAGGGCCTTTTCCGGCTTTTCAGCTGGTGCCGCCCCCGTTGCCGGCCCCCAGGCCAGGCAGGCAGCGAAGACCAGCGCAGCCATGGCTGTACATTTCATAGCGTTCCTCCTTCGTAGGATTGAGAAAACGGAGCTGTCCAATGAAGACAGCTCCGTTTTACGTTGGTCGCAGGCCGTTCATCGTTTGTCGCAAGGGAGCAAAAATAACAAGCCATCGCGATGAACGATGAACGACGAACGAAAAACTTTTAAGTCAAAGGAATCATGCATGATGGCAGAAACCTTCATGGAACCGTCCTTATCTTATTTATGCTGTTCCGGGCGGCTCAACGGGAAGAGGAGAACGTCGCGGATAGACGGGCTGTTGGTCAGGAACATGACCAGTCGGTCAATGCCGATGCCCAGGCCGCCTGTCGGAGGCAGGCCATATTCCAGTGCGCGGCAGTAGTCTTCGTCCATCTGATGCGCTTCGTCATCGCCGCGTTCCCGTTCCTTCATCTGTTCGATGAAGCGGTTGCGCTGGTCGATGGGATCATTCAATTCCGAGAAGCCATTGGCCAGTTCGCGGCCATAGATGAAGGCTTCAAAACGATAGGTCAAGAGCGGATTGTCCCGGTCCTGTTTGGTGAGCGGCGAGATTTCCAGGGGATGACCGGTGATGATCGTCGGCTGGATGAGGTTTTCTTCGACGAATTTTTCAAAGAAAGCGTTGATGATCTTGCCGACGCCATCGTACTGGCCGTATTCAACGTCGTGTTCGTCAGCCATCTTGCGGGCCGTTTCGACATCGGTAATGCCTTCAAAGTCAGCACCGCTGAATTTCTTGACGGCTTCGATCATGGTCATGCGGTCCCACGGCGGCGTGAGGTCGATTTCCTTGTCGATATAGGTCAATTTCATCGTGCCATAGAGCATTTCTGCCAGTTTGGAGACCATGTCTTCCGTAATGTTGATGACGTCTTCCAAGTCGCCATAAGCCTGGTACAATTCGACCGTCGTGAATTCCGGGTTATGCCGTGTATCGATGCCTTCGTTGCGGAAGCAGCGGTTCATTTCATAGACCCGTTCCAAGCCGCCGACGAGGAGGCGTTTGAGGTGGAGTTCCGGTGCGATACGCAGGTAGATGTCCATATCGAGGGCGTTGTGATGGGTCTTGAACGGACGGGCTGCAGCGCCGCCGGCGATGGTATGGAGCATCGGCGTTTCGACTTCCAGGAAGTGGCGGTCATCGAGGTATTTGCGGATGCCCTTGATGATCTTCGACCGTTTGATGAATGTGTCTTTGACTTCCGGATTGACGATGAGGTCGAGGTAGCGCTGGCGATACCGCGTTTCCTTATCGGTCAGACCATGGAATTTTTCCGGCAGCGGACGGAGCGATTTGGACAAGAGGGTCCATTTTTCGACGCGGATCGTCGTTTCGCCCGTATGGGTGACGAAGACTGTCCCTTCGACGCCGACGATATCACCGATATCGAGGAGCTTGAATAAATTGTACGATTCTTCACCGAGTACGTCTTTGCGGAAATAGAGCTGGATTTCGCCGCTCAAGTCGCGGAGGACGCAGAATGCAGTCTTGCCGTGGCGGCGGATGGCCATGAGGCGGCCGGCGACGCTGACGACGGTTTCATTCTTTTCCAGTTCAACGGCGTCATCTTTGACTTCCTGTGCATGATGATCCCAGTTGTATTTCTGACCGAAGGGATAGACGCCGGCGTCGATGAATTCCTGCATCTTTTCGCGGCGGACCTTCATTTGGTCATTCAATTTTTCTTCTTCAATAATGGGCGTTTCTTTTTCTTTCGTGTCCGACATGATATTCCTCCTAGGATTTATTCTGCATCAGGCGGCAAGATGCGGTATTTGATTTCACCTGCCGGTGCTTTGACGGTAACGATAGCCGGATTGGCAGCATCGATGACCTGGCCGAGGATGGCTTTCCCTACAGGAGATTCATTGGAAATGCGGCCGTTGAACGGATCGGCTTCTGCCGTACCGACGACGGTGTAATCGAAGCGGTCCCCCGTTTCGGCATCTTCCAGGATGACTTTGGAACCGAGGCGGACTTTATCCGAGCCATCATCGGTTTCCTTGATGATCTTAGCCGTGCGGATCTTGGCTTCCAATTCGGCAATACGGCCTTCGATGATGCCCTGTTCATTCTTGGCGGCATCGTATTCGGCGTTTTCGCTCAAGTCACCGAGGGCGATAGCTTCTTTGATGCGCTGAGAAATTTCAATGCGGCGGACCGATTTCAGTTCATTCAATTCATCTTTTAATTTCTGTAACCCTTCCTGGGTAATCAGCGTTTCGTTGGTCATGATATTCCTGCTCCTCCTGCGATATAATCACGTTTCAATATCATATCTTTAATTTATACCGTACTCTTAATTATATGCACATCCGTCCCTTGTGTCAATAAAACAGCTATGTCCCTGCCCGGCGCGCCTTGTCCATCATGTCGCGGACGATGGCTCGGAATTCGTCAGCCGAACCGGCCCGGTTGATGCGTTCGCGCAGGGCCGCCGAGCCATAGAGGCCGTGGGTATACCACGAGGCGTGGGAGCGCATCTCCCGGACGCCGATGTATTCACCTTTATAGGCCAGCAGGGCTTCAAAATGGGACAGCATCTGTTCATAACGTTCCATGGCCGTCGGCGGCGGCAGGACTTCGCCCGTCGCCAAATAATGGCGTATCTGCGGGAAAATCCAGGGATTGCCCTGAGCGCCGCGGCCGACCATGACGGCACCGCAGCCGGTCTGTTCCATCAGGGCTGCCGCCGACGGGCCGTCGACGACGTCGCCGTTGCCGATGACCGGGATGGATACGGCATCGACGACGGCTTTGATTTTCTGCCAGTCCGCCTTGCCGCTATAGAACTGTTCCCGCGTCCGTCCGTGGACGGTGACGGCAGCGGCACCAGCCGCTTCAGCCCGTTTGGCCAGTTCCGGCGCCGTAAAAGAGGCGTCATCCCAGCCGGTGCGCATCTTGACCGTGACCGGGATGGACACGGCGCCGACGACGGCACGGATGACTTTCTCTGCCAGGGGCAGGTTCTTCATCAAGGCCGAGCCGTCGCCGTTCTTGACGACTTTCTTGACGGGACAGCCCATATTGATATCGACGATATCGGCACCGGCTTCTTCGACGACGGCCGCTGCCTGGGCCATGACGTCCGGGTCCGAGCCGAAAATCTGCATGGACAGGGGGTGTTCCCCGTCTTCGATGTGCAGCAGTTCTTCTGTATGCTGGTTGCGGTAGCGGATACCCTGGGAACTGACCATTTCCGCGCAGACCAGGGCCGCCCCATAGCGGTGGGCGATGACCCGGTACGGCGCATCACAGACGCCGGCCATAGGGGCCAGGATGACCGGGGCATCGAGCTCGACCTTGCCGATGGCAAAGGGCTTAACGGTTGCGGTCATAAATGATTCTCAACCCTTCCAGGGTCAGCATGGGTTCGACGACGTTGATGGCATCCGTAGCCGGAGCGACGAGGACGGCCAGGCCGCCGGTGGCGACGACTTTAGCCTTACAGCCCAGTTCCTTGCGCATACGGGCGACGATGCCGTCGACTTGGCCGACGAAGCCATAGAAGACGCCGGCCTGCATACTTTCGACGGTATTGCGGCAGATGACCTTATCCGTGCGGACGACTTCGATACGCGGCAGTTTCGCCGTGCGCTGGACCAGGGCGTCCGTAGAGATGCCGATGCCCGGGCAGATGGCGCCACCGAGGTACGTCCCTTTCTTGTCGACAGCACAGAAGGTCGTCGCCGTGCCGAAGTCGATGATGATGACCGGGCCGCCGAATTTTTCATACGCTGCGACGGCGTTGACGATGCGGTCGGCACCGACTTCACGGGGATTGTCGTATTTGATGTCCATGCCCGTCTTGACACCCGGTCCGATGACCAGCGGCGTCAGGCCGAAATAGCGCTGGCACATGCGTTCCAGCGTGGGCATGACCGGCGGTACGACCGACGAAATGATGATGGCATCGATTTCATCGGAGTTGACGCCGTTCAAATAAAAGAGGTTGCGAATGAGGACGCCGTATTCATCGGTCGTCCGGAGGCGGTTCGTCGATACGCGCCAGTGGTCCATGAGCTCTTTTCCCTTGAAAATGCCCAGGACAATATTTGTATTCCCTACATCAATGACTAATAGCATAACTTTATCTCCTGCCTACTTTAAGTTGATAATACGCCTATTATAATAACAGAGTTTGCCTGTCTTGAATAGTCTTTACGGCTAAATTAAGCCGGACGGACATGAATATCCCCTGCCATGACGACTTCCACGCCTTCTGGCGTCGCGACGAGGAGATTGCCGTTCTCATCGATATCGACGGCTTTGCCGGAAAAGGTCTTGTCGATGGATGTGACCGTTACGTCCTGGCCCAACATGCAGGACAGGGCCCGCCATTCGGCCAGGACTGGGGCGAAACCGTCACGGCAGACGGTCTGGTACAGCCCTTCGATTTCCTTCAGCAGCGTTTCCAGCAGGGCCAGCCGGCTGACGCGGACGCCTTCGCGGGCAAAACTGGTGACGATGGACTGCAAATCCTTAGGCAGATCCTCAGCGGTGATACCCGTATTGACCCCGATACCCATGATGATGTAATTGACCTTTTCCGCCGAACCGTTTAGTTCGGTCAGGATGCCCACCATCTTGCGGCCCTTGACCAGGATGTCATTAGGCCACTTGATGCCGCAGTCCGTCAGGCCGTGATGGCGGATGGCCCGGGCCACGGCGACGGCAGCCAGGAGGGTCATCTTGGAGACTTCCATGGGCGGGATGTTAGGCCGCAGGATCAGGGAGAACCAGACGCCCTTGGCAAAAGGCGACAAGAATGAGCGGTTGATGCGTCCCCGGCCGCCGGTCTGTTCTTCGGCGACGACGATGGTCCCTTCCGGTGCGCCTTCATCGGCCAGCTTCTTGGCGACGTTGTTCGTCGAATCGACGCGTTCCCGGTAGACGATATGACGTCCCACGACTTTCGTCGAAAGCCCTTCTTCGATAGCCTGTTCCGACAGCAGTTCCGGCGCTTCGCGCAGACAATACCCTTTCTTGGTATACGACTCGATGACATAGCCCCGCTGTTTGAGGACGCGGATATGCTTCCATACGGCCGTCCGGGAAATCCCGAGCTGCTCAGAAATCTGCTGGCCCGATACGAATTCGTCCTTGTGCTGTATCAAAAAATCGAGAATGTCTTGTCTCATAGCAATCACCTCTGCCGCTGCCCCTGGCAGCATCCATTCAAAAAAAAGCGCTACTCCCTAGCGCATAACTCACCTATTCTATGTAGAAATTGTAACATAAACGATAACCCTGTCAAGGGGAGGTTAGGGTTAGTGGCTCGTGGAGAGCACCGCCAAATCCCAGGCGGGTCGCCCACGCGGCGACCCCTACTACAAACTGCAAACTTAATACTCAAAAAGGCGCTGTCTTCATGCGACAGCGCCTTTTTTCACTCTCTATTTTTCTTCGTCAGCCTTTTTTTCTTCTTCGTCCTTATCGGTCAGGCCTGTGGTCAGGCCGCCTTTGGGGACAGGGTTTCCCCAGGGGCTGATCTGTACTTCTGTCTGTTCGGCTTTGGGAGCTGCCGGTGCAGGTGCTTCTTCCTTGGCTGTCGGAGCGGCTTCGGAAACGGCTGCTGTGTCCGGTGTTTCGGCTTCTGCCGTTTCTGCCGGTGTTTCAGCAGTTTCTTTTTTAACGCCCTGCGGCCCTTCCAAGGTGCCGTATTTGACCAGGTTATCGACTTGCTGATGGTTGATCGTTTCGACTTCCATCAGGGCATTGGCCATATTTTTCAGCGTATCCAGGTGTTCCCGCAGCATGTGGAGCACGTCGGCATAGGCTTCCGATACGGTGTCGTGCATTTCCTTGTCGATGAGTTCGGCTACGCTTTCGCTGTAGTTGCGTTCGTGACCCAGGCTCTTGCCGAGGAAGACCTGGTCCTGCTGTTCGCCAAAGACCATGGGGCCCAGTTTCGGGCTCATGCCCAGGCGGGTGATCATCTGGTGGGCGATACGGGTGACGCTCTGAAGGTCACCGGAAGCGCCGCTGCTGATTTCGTTGAAAACGATTTCTTCAGCAGCCCGGCCACCGAGGGCGACGCGGATCTGGGCCAGGTAGTACGACTTCGTTTCATACGACCGGTCTTCTTCCGGCAGCATCATGGTATAGCCGCCAGCCCGGCCGCGGGGGATGATGGTGACCTTGTGGACCGGGTCGGCATCAGGCAGGAGATAGGCGATGAGGGCGTGGCCCGATTCGTGGACTGCCGTCAGGCGCTTTTCCTTATCGCTGATGACATGGCTGCGGCGTTCCGGACCGAAGCAGACTTTTTCGCTGGCTTCTTCCAGTTCAGCCATGTTGATGACTTTCTTATTAGCCCGGGCAGCCAGGAGGGCTGCTTCATTGAGCAGGTTGCCCAAGTCGGCACCGGTGAAGCCCGGCGTCTTCTTGGCGATGACGTCGAGGTCGACATCCTTGCCGAGGGGCTTGCCTTTGGCGTGGACGTCGAGGATAGCCCGGCGGCCGCGCAGGTCCGGCCGGTCGACGGTGATCTGCCGGTCGAAACGGCCCGGACGGAGAAGCGCCGGGTCGAGGATATCCGGACGGTTGGTCGCAGCGATGGTGATGATGCCTTCGTTGGAACCGAAGCCATCCATTTCGACCAGGAGCTGGTTCAATGTCTGTTCCCGTTCGTCATGACCGCCGCCAAGGCCAGCACCGCGCTGGCGGCCGACGGCATCGATTTCGTCGATGAAGACGATGCAGGGCGCGTTCTTCTTGGCCTGTGTGAACAAATCACGGACACGGGAGGCACCGACGCCGACGAACATTTCGACGAAGTCGGAACCGCTGATGCTGAAGAAGGGGACACCGGCTTCGCCGGCTACGGCACGAGCCAGGAGGGTCTTGCCGGTCCCCGGAGGGCCGAAGAGGAGCACCCCTTTGGGTATCTTGGCGCCAATGGCATTATACTTGCTGGGGTTGCGCAGGAATTCGACGATTTCCGCCAATTCCTCCTTCGCTTCGTCTTCACCAGCAACGTCTTTAAAGGTAACCTTGATCTTACCTTCCCCGTGCATCTTGGCATGGCTCTTGCCAAAGTTCATGACCCGGCCGCCGCCGCCTTGGGTCTGCTGCATGATGAAGAACCAGATGGCAATGAGGACCAGGATTGGCAGGACTGCTGTCAGCATGTTCATCCACCACGAAGGCTGTTCGGGCGGTTTGGCGATGATGTTGACATCAGCATCGCGCAGTGCCGGCAAGAGTGCCGAATCGGTCGGGGCATAAGAAGTAAAAGAGGTTCCGTCTTTCAGCTGTCCGACGATAGCGTGGTCGGCTGTGATCTGGACGGCATCGACTTTTTTCTGCTGCACCTGACTCATGAAATTCGTGTAAGAAATTTCCGATTTATCTGTCTTACTGCTGGTAAAGGCATCTATGATCGATACGGCGACGATGATGATGAGTAAGTATAAACTTACATTCCGCACAAATTTACTCAAAATATGGCTCCTTTCACTTAGTTTATGATAATGCTTTTTTATTCCAACCAATACAGTCTTATATTACCACACTTCTTCTAAAGTAACAACTACTTGGAATATACTTCTTCTTTCAAAATGCCAATGTACGGCAGGTTGCGGTAGCGGCTGTCGTAGTCGAGGCCATAGCCGACGACGAAGGCATCGGGGATTTCAAAGCCGTTGTAATCGACAGGGACTTCGACCTGGCGGCGGGCCGGCTTGCTGAGGAGGGTTGCCAATTTGACCGAGCGGGCACCCCGTTCCTGGAGCATGGGGACGAGATGGCTCAAGGTGACGCCCGTGTCGATGATGTCTTCGACGATGAGGACATCTTTATCCTTGACGTCGTTATCTAGGTCCTTGCGGATCTTGAGGACACCTGACGACGTCGTCGACGAACCGTAGCTGGAGCAGCTCATGAAATCGAAGTAGACCGGGCCGTCGATGCAGCGGGCCAGGTCGGTGAAAAAGGTGACGGCCCCTTTGAGGATGCCGCACATGAGGATGGTCTTGCCGGCATAATCTTTAGTAATCTGCGCACCCAGTTCGCGGACGCGGGCAGCAATCTGTTCTTCTGTAAATAAAATTTCTTTGATATCCTGATGCATCTTGTTTTCCTCCGTGAAAAAGTGAATTACCCCTGCCGTCCCCTGCGGGGAACGGCAGGACCCAGGCAGAGGGCTGTCCGGGTCGTATAAGCACAGGCCCGGCCGCACTGGAACTGTTTTCCAGCTCCTTTGGCGGCCAGGTCCCGTATCGTTTCAACATAATGAAAAGGCAGGTCCTGACGAGAGCCCGTCGCCTCCTGCCACAAGCGGCGGATGAGGCGCCGCTGCATAGCCAGCGGCTGGGCCAGCAAGCGCTTCTTGTCTAAAGCCGGTACGTCTTCGGGAAGGACGAGCTGCCCATAGAGTGTTTCGGCAGCGTCGTCCAGAAAGGCTTCGTCGGCCCTGACGATATCGGCCAGGCGGTTCAGGTCCGCCGTAATGGCCGGGTTATAAGCCTGCAGCTGCGGCAGCAGGTCCAGGCGTATCCGGTTGCGGCTGTAGCGCCGGCTGTCATTGGTTTCGTCGTGACAGACCGGAAGGTCCCGGGCCGCGGCATAGGCTGCCAGCTCCGCCTTGGTCACCATAAGCAGCGGCCGGATGATGTCGCCCCGCCTGGGCGCCATGCCGCAGAGGCCGTCGAGGCCGCTGCCGCGCAGGAGATGGAGCAATACCGTTTCGGCCTGATCATCGGCGTGATGGGCCACGGCAATGCGTTCGGCCCCGCAGGCCCGGGCCGTTTCCCGCAGGATGCGGTAGCGTTCGCGCCGGCCTACGGCTTCTTCCGACGCCTTTTCCCGCCGGGCCAGGGCCGGCACGTCGACGTACTGCCAGGCAAAACCGCAATGGCGGCGCACGGCTTCGCGCCGTACCAGGCTGACTTCTTCATCGGCCGCCCGGCGGATGCCGTGGTGGACGTAGCAGGCCGTCAAGGTCAGCCTATATAACGGGGCCAGGCGGCTCAGTATATCCAGCAGAGCCAGCGAATCGGGCCCGCCGGAGCAGGCGACGACCAGGGCCCTCCCCGGCTGCCACAGGCCGTGCTGCCTGCCGTAAGCGTCTACGCGGTCGACAAGGTTCACGACTGGCGGTCCCGGGAGTTCCAGGCCGCATCATGGAAGGAATGGCGGAAAAAGACGCCTTCCATGAGATCCCGTTCGCTGACGGTGATGGCCGGGATGTGATAGCGCTGGAGAAAGGACTTGGCAATGAGCAGGCCGGCGACGATGATGTCGCTGCGCTTGGGCTGCAGGCCCGGTACGTGGCGCCGTTCTTCCGGCGTCATGGCCCGGAGGCGTTCGATATGGCCGCACAGGGCATCATAGGAAACGCGATGGCCTTCGACTTTCTCTGCATCGTAGACGGCCAGCTGCAAGTCCATGGCCGCCAGCGTCGTCAGCGTCCCGCCGACGCCGATGAGCAGGTCCGGCTGGACCTGCATGGGCAGCCATTCCTGATAGCAGCGGTTTTCCAGATGGGCGACGGCCTGATGGCTCATGACTTCGCCCCGCGTAAAGCGCACAGCCCCCATGGGGTAGCTGTGGGACCAGCACAGGTCACCGCCGCGGCCGACGGCGACTTCACTGCTGCCGCCGCCGATGTCGATGACGGCTGCCGTCACATCGGGGCTGAGCGAGGCCGTAGCTCCAGTGAAGCTGAGCGACGCTTCTTCCAGGCCCGAAATGGCCCGGCAGTGCCAGCCGAAACGGGCCCGCACTTCTGCCAGGAAGGCCTGGCCGTCGATAGCTTCGCGGACGGCACTGGTGGCGACGGCACAGACCGGTACGCCTGTCAGCTGTTCTTGCCAGCCTTCCATGGCCGCAAAGGACGCTTCCATCCCTGCCGGTGACAAATGGTGTGTTTCATCGATATCTTTCCCCAGCCGCGTCGTCGCCAGTTCTTTCGGCGAAAAGATCCACGTGCCCGGGACTTCCTGCCAGCCCGTCATGAGTCGCAGGGAGTTGGAGCCGATGTCGATGACTGCATACTTCTGATACTCCATATCTGCTCCTTCCTGTAAACGTAAAAAGGCGCTGTCTTTGTGCAACAGCGCCCTTCTTTTTTTACCTTCCGCTATTCAATACGCACTCAATCAGCATGGCGCGCACCGCGGCCGCCGCGTTTCGATTCCGTATTGCGCTTCAAATCCATCAGGCGTTCATCGCTTTCCTTCAGGAATTTGCTGAGCCGGTCTTCAAAAGACAGCGAGCCCGACGAACGGCGCGAATCAAAGCCGTTATGCTGGCGGAATTCATGTTTCTGCCGAAAATCGCGTTTCGGACGGAATTCTTTCTTTTCCGGCGCCGGCTGGGTCTGTTTGATAGACAGGGCGATTTTTCCCTTATCGTCTACAGACAACACTTTGACGTTGACCTTGTCTCGAACTTTCAAAAAATCATTTACATCTTTGACATACTCATTAGCGACTTCAGAAATATGTACAAGACCTACCTTCTTATCCGGAAGCTCTACGAATGCGCCAAATTTTGTGATTCCTGTAACGGTACCTTCCATCACACTGCCTACTTCGATTGTCATGCTGTTTTGATTTCCTCCTTGTAATATCAGCATTACTGCTAAACGTATAAAGCCATTATACTCATAAATGCCAAAAAATTCAATCATCAAAATACAAAATATAGGGAATCACGGCTTATAGGGAATTTCATCGGGCTTGGCCAGGCCGAACTGTTCGCGCGCTTCCCGGGCGATTTCATCGGGATCATTCAGCTTGTCACGCCGTTCGCGAAGGCGAAGATTTTCGTCCCGCAAGGTCTGTTCCTGCTGCAGGGTCCGGTTCATGTCGTCATGGATTTCCCACAGCCTGTAGAGGCGGACGCCGATGAGATAGAAGCCGGCGACGATGATGGCCACGAGAATAAGATTATACCAGCTCATCTGCCGGAGCCGGATGAGCAGCCCTGTACGGCGCTTCCGGGGGACCTTGCGGCGCTTCTTTCGGCGCCGAGGCTGGCGATACTGCTTGGTTTCCACCCAATCACCCTTTCTAAGAACAAGAGACTGAAAAAGTCTTACCCTATAGTATACCGTGCTTTGCTGGCAAGATAAAGTTTTTTTGTAAAATTCCTTTTAAAATGGGCGGCAGTTATATATAATAGAGGCACGACATTTTGTATCTTATCCGAGGGGGAACACGTATGCACTATGAAAAAATAACGACAGAAATCCTGGAAAAATTAAAGGCCATCGTCGGCCCGAAAGACGTCGTCACCGACGCCGACGCCATGCAGCCTTATTCCCATGACGAAGTGACCGACCCGGCTTACCATCACATGCCCGAAGCCGTCGTCTTTGCCGAAACAGCCCAGCAGGTCAGCGCCATCATCAAGCTGGCCAATGCCTGCCACTTCCCTGTCGTCCCCCGCGGGGCCGGCACGGGTCTGGCCTGCGGCGCCGTCCCGGAATACGGCGGCATCGTCTTGTCGCTGGAAAAGATGAACAAGATACTGGAAATCAATGAAGACGGCCTCTATGCCGTCGTCGAACCGGGTGTACGCACGTCGGACCTGCAGGAAGCGGCCGAAAAGAAAGGTCTCTTCTACGCCGGCGATCCGTGCAGCGGCGACTCGTGCTTCATCGGCGGCAACATCGCCACCAACGCCGGCGGCAACCGGGCCGTCAAATACGGGACGACGCGCCACCAGGTCTACAGCGTGGAAGTCGTCAACCCGACAGGGCGCATCGTCAACCTCGGCGCGCGCCTGCAGAAACAGTCGACAGGCTATTCCCTGGACCAGCTGGTCATCGGCTCCGAAGGGACCCTGGGCATCATCACCAAGGCGACGCTGAAGCTCCTGCCCAAGCCGAAGTACGCCCTCGACCTGCTGGCCATCTTCGACGACCGCCGCCAGGCCATGGGCGTCGTCACCAAAATCATCAAGGCCGGCATCACGCCGACGTGCGTCGAATTCATGGACAACATCACCATCAAGTCCGTCGAAAAATACCTCAATGAAAATCTCCAGGGCAGCGACAACGGCAACTACGTCATCGTCGAAGTCGAAGGGACCAGCGAAGACGACCTGGACGACAAGGCCGTCATCCTCGACGAAGTCTGCACGGAAAACGGCGCGTCGTCAGTCCTCGTCGCTGACCACAATAAGATCTGGCAGGCCCGCAAGGCCTTTGCCGAAGCCGTCCGCGCCGAAAGCCTCATCGTCTGCAAAGAAGACGTCGTCGTCCCTGTCGACCAGGAAGCGGCCCTCCTCGACGAAATCCTGCGCCTGGCCAAGAAATACAACCTGGTCACACGTATCGCCAGCCACGCCGGCGACGGCAACATTCACTTGAACATCCTCAAGAATGAAGATGCCACCTACGAAGACTGGGACCAGCGGGTCAAGGCCAACCAGCAGGAACTGTACAAATTCATTTATGCCCACGGCGGCCGCCTGTCCGGCGAACACGGCATCGGCTACAAGCGCAAGCATTTGATGGAAGAATTCACCGATCCCGGCGAACTGGAAATGATGAAGGCCATCAAGAAAGCCCTCGACCCGAACGACATCCTCAACCCGGGGAAAATCTTCGACGTCGACTAACTTGCAAAAATGAAAGTTACCGTGTATAATACATAACAGAACTGAATAAAACGTATATCTTCAGGGCAGGGTGAAATTCCCGATCGGCGGTATAGTCCGCGAACGCTACGGCGTAGGAGCCATTGGCTCGTGATTTGGTGCGATTCCAAAACCGACAGTATAGTCTGGATGGAAGAAGATGTGGCGTGCTGTTTCTGCAGCGTGCCTTTCCTTGCATGTCAAAGCCCTGTGCCTCATCGCCAGGGCTTTTTGAGTACCACCAACTATGGACAATACAGACTTTAAGGAGGTCTTTATTTTGACTACAGAAAAACGTAAATTCAACACTATCGAAGAAGCATTGGAAGAATTACAGGCCGGCCACGTCATCATCGTCACCGATGACCCGGACCGCGAAAACGAAGGCGACTTCATCTGCGCCGCCCAGTACTGCACGACAGAAAACATGAACTTCATGGCCAGCCACGGCAAGGGCCTGATCTGCATGCCCATGAGCATCGAATATGCCCATAAGCTCGGCCTGCCCCAGATGGTCAGCGAAAATACAGATAACCACGAAACGGCCTTCACTGTTTCCATCGACCACGTCGACACGACGACGGGCATCTCGGCTGTCGAACGCGCCCTGACGGCCCGCAAATGCGCTGAAGAATCGGCCCGTCCCGAAGACTTCCGCCGTCCTGGCCACAACTTCCCCCTCGTCGCCAAACGCGGCGGCGTCCTGACCCGCAACGGCCACACGGAAGCCACGGTCGACCTCATGCGCCTGGCCGGACTCAAACAGGTCGGCCTGTGCTGCGAAATCATGGCAGACGACGGCACGATGATGCGCACGCCGGACCTCTGGAAAATCGCCGACGAATACGGCCTGAAATTCATCACCATCCACGATCTCCAGAACTACTGCCGCCGCCATGACAAACACGTCATCCGCGAAGCCGTCGCCAAGATGCCGACGAAATACGGCGATTTCAAGATCTACGGCTACATCAACGACCTGACGGGCGAACATCACGTCGCTCTGGTCAAAGGCGAAATCGGCGACGGCAAGAACCTCTTGTGCCGCGTCCATTCTGAATGCCTTACAGGCGACGTCTTCGGCTCCCGCCGCTGTGACTGCGGTGAACAGCTGGCCGCTGCCCTGACACAGATCAACGCCGAAGGCCGGGGCATTCTCCTCTACATGCGCCAGGAAGGCCGTGGCATCGGCCTCATCAATAAACTCAAAGCCTATGTCCTCCAGGAACAGGGCTACGATACAGTCGAAGCCAACGAAAAACTCGGTTTCGCTCCGGACCTTCGCGAATACTGGATCGGTGCCCAGATTCTCCAGGACATGGGCGCTAAAGAAATCCGCCTGCTCACGAACAACCCGGAAAAAGTCTACGGCCTCGAAGGCTTCGGCGTCGAAATCGTAGAACGCGTCCCCATCGAAATGAAACCCCAGAAATTCGACGAATTCTACTTGGAAACGAAAAAGAATAAAATGGGCCACATCCTCCCCCATCTGCATTAAAAGCGAGTAAAAAAGGCGCTGTCGCATGAAGACAGCGCCTTTTTTAGCAGTGGCTCGTGGCTCGTGGTTTGTAAGAGCCGTCCTGAAAGCCTTTCTGGCCCACCAGGTACCGATAGGGTAGCTGCCAGAATGGACAGCTTAGCTGGCGGCCCGCCGATTTCCTTAATGTTCCTGCCGCAAGGTGAATTTGTCCTTGTGGTAATCGATGAGGCCTTCTTTTTTCATCTTGCTCAGTTCGGCCGATAAGGCGCTGCGGTCGACGGAGAGGAAGTCGGCCATCTGCTGGCGGTTGAAAGGCAGGACGAAGGTGGCCTTCCCTTTTTTCCGGGCCATGTCGGACAGGTAGAGCATGATTTTCTGGCGCGTCGAGCGCTGGGTCAGGTAGCGTATCTTTTCCGTAAGGAGGCGGTTCTTTTCGGCCATCAGAGCCAGGAGATTGCCTGTAAAACGAGCCTGGTCCGGCGTCAGGACCTGACCGGCATGGAGGATGTTGCCGACATAGACCTGCATGATGACCGCATCCGAGGCGGCGACGACGTCGACCGTCGCCGGCGCGTCAGGCAGACAGGCAAAGGCTTCGCCGAAAAAGAAGCCTGCCGGGATCTGGGACAGGATATTGCGGTTCCCCCAGTAATCTTCCTGGATGATGTGGACCGCCCCTTCCAGGACCAGTCCGATATAGGGGACGGCATCGCCGGAATAAAAGAGGAATTCCCCTTTCTCATATTTTTTCTTGCGTACCTTCAAGCGCTGCAAGAGCGGCAGGACATCGGCTTCGGCGACGCCGTGGAAGAGCGGCGACGTTTCAATGAGGGAAAGATATTGTTCCATGGAAAGACCTCCAAAAAAAAGATGATAGTTGGAAAAACAACAGCTTATTTTTGCTCCATCGACTATACTTAGACCATAAAGGTCCCAAACCAGTTTGATGCATATACCACGATGGAGGAAATTATGATACGTAAAATTATACAGATTGATTCGAAAAAATGCAATGGCTGCGGCGCCTGCGCCACGGCCTGTCACGAAGGGGCTATCGCCATGGTCGACGGCAAGGCCCGTCTCATGCGCGATGACTACTGCGACGGCCTGGGCGACTGCCTGCCCCATTGCCCGACGGATGCCATCACCTTTGTCGAACGCGAAGCCGCTGCCTATGATGAAGAAGCCGTGAAACAGCACATGGCCGCCCAGGGACGGACCTACACCGGCCGCTGTCCGGGCAGCCAGGCCCGCAGCCTCGGCGAAACGCAGAAAAGGGCTGACGACGTTCCTGCCGGGCCGTCCATCTCCCGCCTGAGCCAGTGGCCGGTCCAGCTCAAGCTCGTACCACCCCATACGCCTTATTTCAACGGTGCCAGCCTGCTCATCGCGGCCGACTGTACGGCTTATGCCTACGCCCGCTTCCACGAAGATTTCATCAAGGGCCGCATCACCCTCATCGGCTGCCCTAAACTCGACGACATCGACTATGCCGAAAAATTGACAGAAATCCTCCGTCAGAACGACATCCACGACGTCACCCTGGTCCGCATGGAAGTCCCGTGCTGCGGCGGTCTGGAAATGGCTGCCAAAAGAGCCCTCGCACAGAGCGGCAAAGATATCCCCTTCGAGGTACGCATCATCAGCCTCGACGGGAAGATAATAAAAGGATAGTAAAAAGGCTTGCCGCGTAGCGGCAAGCCTTTTTATCGTAGGGGCCGTCCCAAAGGGCGGCCCGTTCTGGTTAGTTGTTAGCGGTTCGTCAATGTCTGCGTGACGCCCTTGGGGCATCCCCTACGAACTACGAGGCACGACGCTCTTTACACATTCCATTCTTCCTTCAGTGTCGACAGGCACATGAAGGTCTGGGACGAGGCGACCGTCGGGATTTCGTTCAATACCTGCATGAGGAAGTGTTCCAGGTCATCCGGTGTCTTGACCAGCACTTTGAGCAAGTAGTCAAAGGCGCCGACGACGTGGTGACATTCCAGGACTTCCGGGTACTGGACGATTTTCGAGCGGAATTCTTCGACATCGCCAGAGCGTTCGAGATTGACCATGATGAAAGCCGTCACGTTGTAACCGGTCTTGCGGCGGCTGATTTTGGCACCGTAGCCTTCGATGATGCCGTTGTGTTCCATCTTGCGGATGCGTTCGGCAACAGCCGGAATGGACAGGCCGACGACCTTGCTGATTTCCGTAGCCGAAGCTTTGCCATTGTGTTTGAGTATCGTTAAAATTTTGTCATCGATATGATCCATATGTAGATACTACCCTCCATAATTTCTAAAATTTACATATCTATTATCTTACAAACGAATGAAAAAGTAAATAGACTTAAAGATATTAATTTTTTTTCTGCTATACTTTTTACTTCTATGGAGGCTGGTTTATTCCGAATCGGAAAGATGGAAATCACTATTCAAATCAGAGAAATTATCGGCAAAGCCCTGGGTCATGTAGACGGCATTGTCACTGCCTGTGATTTCACAGTTGACGCCTTCCATGCTGCTTGCCAGTTCCATCCCCTTCTGCGGTCCCAGGACGAAGACGATAGTCGTCATCATGTCGCTGAGCATGCCTGCATGAGGTACGGAACCGTCGATGACGACAGAGTCGCTCATGACGCCGGACCGGGCGGGATAGCCCGTGCGGGGGTCGAAGATATGGTGGTAGCGGACGCCATCCTGGATGAAATAGCGTTCATAGTCGCCTGATGTGGACAGGGCCTGGTTCTCGATGGATACGATGCCCAGGAAGCTCTTGTCGTCGTCAGAGCGGGGATGTTTGATACCAATGCGCCAGGGCTTGCCCTTGGTCGTCTTGCCGACGGCATACATCGAGCTGGCGCCGAGGTTGATGAGGCCGCTTTCGATGTGGTGTTTTTCATAAATCTTGCGGATTTCATCGACAGCATAGCCTTTGGCCACGCCGCCCAGGTCGATGGCCATGCCCGGTTTAGCCAGCATGACGCTGTGGTCTTCCGGCCGCAGGAGGATGTCCTTATAGTTGACCTTCATCAGGGCCTGGGAAATCTCATCGGCTGACGGCACGTGCTGGTCGTCGTTGCCGATGCGCCATAAATTGGTCATGACGCCAACGGTAATGTCCCATTCGCCCTGGCTCTTGGCCGAATAATCCTTGGCGTATTCAATCATTTCATAAATGGCCGGGTCGACCTGGACGTATGCTTTGCCGGCAGCGGCATTGATACGGCTTACGTCGCTGTCTTCATTCTGTCCTGCCAGTTTGTCCAGCTGATTCAGGCGTTCAAAGCCTTCATCGACTGCTTCTTTGGCTTCTTTCCCGGACGCCCGCAGGGAGACCGTCGTATCCATGGCGACACCGCTCCTATCAAAAGAAGACTCCGGATGCAGACTGCATCCGGAGCAACTAAGGATGATGAGGAACGCCATGGTGAGAAGAACCCATACATACCGTTTCTTATCCATGTATTAACCTACGTTTTCTTCTTTCTTGAAAGAGCCTTTGATCATTTCGTTGATGGCACCAGTCGGGCACTTGGTCAGGCAGGTAGCATTGTCACAGGTATGGCAGATGTCCTGGTTGACGACGGCCAGATGGTCGATGATCTTGATAGCCCCTTCTTCCTGATGCGAGCAGTTACGCATGCAGGAACCGCAGCCGAGGCACAGGGCCTTGCAGTTCTTCATAGCCGGAGCGCCGAAATCTTTGGAGCTGCAGCTGATGCTGACTTTGGCACTGATCGGCAGGAGTTCGATGACGTGGTTCGGGCAGACAGAAGCGCATTTACCGCAGCCTGTGCAGAGCGTCTTGTTGACGACAGGCAGGCCATTTTCGTCCATGCTCATAGCACCGAACGGGCAGGCACGCGTGCAGTTGCCGAAGCCGAGACAGCCGAATTTACAGAATTTCGGGCCCTGCTGGACGATCTTAGCAGCCGCGCAGTCATGAACACCTTTGTATTCATAAGCGAGTTTGGCAATGCCATTGCCGCCGCGGCATTTGATGTGAGCGTATTTCGGTTCCGTAGCTTCAGCGACTTTGCCTGTCAACTTAGCGACGACAGCAGCGACTTCAGCTTTACCAGGAACACAGAGGTTAGGCGGAACGTTCGGGTCGAGGACGACGGCTTCCGCATATTTTGCACAGCCGGCGAAACCGCAGGCACCGCACTGGCCCTGAGGAAGTGCTTCTTTTACTTCGCCGATGAGCGGATTTTCTTCCATGGCAAATTTCTTATCAGCACTTGCAAGGATAAAGCCGAAGACGATACCGATGCAAACCATGACGCCGACAGCATACATAGCTATCGTTGTATAATCGTACATAATCTAATTCACTCCTTTGCCTTAAATCATACCGGAGAAGCCGAGGAAGGCCAGGGACATCATACCGGCGACGATGAAAGCGATTGGTGTGCCTTTCAGAGCGTGGGGAACAGCGGCATAGTCCAATTTTTCACGGCAGCTTGCCATGAGGATCAGAGCTACGGCGAAGCCGAGGCCTGCGCCAACAGCGAAGACGATGTTTTCCAAGAAGTTATAACCACTGGTGACACTGATGACCGGGACGGACAGGACGATACAGTTCGTAGCGATCAGCATGAGGTAAATGCCCCACATGTTATACAAGGTCGGCGATTCTTTCTTGATGACGATTTCCAGTAACTGTACGAAACTTGCGATCAAGATAACGAAGGAAATCGTGCGCAGGAATTCCAAATGAAGCGGTACCAGGACTAAGTTGTACAGGCACCATGCCAGGATAGTACTCATAGTGATGACGGCAGTGACGGCGAAGCCCATGCCGACAGAGGCGTTCAGGTTCTTGGAAACGCCGAAGAAGATACACAAACCGAGGAACTTGGTCAATACGAAGTTGTTAATCAAGACAGCCCCGATGAACAGCGTAAAGTATTCCATTATCCTTCACTCCCTTTCAGTTGTCTCTGTCTTTCAACATGTTCATTCCAGATCTTGAAACCAGCCATGATGAAACCGATGAGCATGAAGGCTCCAGGCGGCAAGGCCATGATCAGAGCCGGCTGATAGGACGGACCGAAGACAGGGATACCAAAGAAGGTACCGTTGCCGAGGATTTCACGGACGAAGGAAATGAGGAACATAGCAATGGTGAAGCCAATGCCCATGCCCATGCCGTCGAGGAAGGAAACGACGACGCCGTTTTTCGATGCAACCGATTCAGCACGAGCCAGGATGATAGCAAATACGACGACCAGGTCGAGGTATACGCCCAGGGCTTTGTACAGATCCGGAGCAAAAGCCTGTAAGAACAGCTGTACGCACGTTACGATAGTAGCGATACAGGTGATGTAAACAGGGATACGGACTTTTTTGTTGATCAGCTTGTGAATGATGGAAACGACCGTATTGTTAGCCGTGATGACGAACCATACTGTGCAGCCCATGGTCAGGCCATTGACGATGCTTGTCGTAACGGCAAGGCCCGGGCACAGGCTCAAGGCCAGGACGAAGTACGGGTTTTCTTCAATAATGCCTCTAGTAAATACTTTCCAAAGATTCATTATTATTTACCCCCTAACTCTGCTGCTTTCTGAACAGCCTGTTTAACGCCCAAAGTGAAAGCACGGGAAGAAATGGTAGCACCGGTCATAGCCTGGATTTTATCCTTTTCGCTAGCACTCTTGGTGACTTCCAAGTTTTCCAGTTTTTTGCCTTTGAACTGATCTTTAAACGGAGATTTAGCACCTCTGTCGCCGAGGCCCGGAGTTTCGTTGGCTTCGAGGACCGTGTAGTCCATAACCGTGCCATCCATGGAAACAGCCGTCAGCATCTTGATAGCGCCGCCGTAACCTTTCGGAGCCGTCGGAATGATATAAGCCACTTTCTTGCCGCCCTGTTCAGCGACGAAGGTATCTTTTTCGCCAGGGACGGGATCGAATTTTTCAGCCTGCGGAACGAGGGATTTCATGGAATCCTGTTTCATCTGTTCAGCTTTTTCATAGGCAATCTTGCCGGTAGCAGCATAGACGACGCCGATGATACAGCCGGAAACCAGGCAGGTCAGGATAAGGTTCATCGCAACCTTGAAGATTCCGCTTTCGTTTTTGTCTGCCATTTTATTTAGCCCCCTTTTTTACTGCGCCAAAGACGGTCGGTTTGACCAGACGGTCGATGAGCGGAGTCAAGGTATTCATGAGCAAGATGGAGTAGCAAACCCCTTCCGGATAACCGCCGAGAGTACGGATGAGGACCGTAATCAGGCCGCAGCCCAATGCGAAGATCATCTGGCCTTTCAGGGTAATCGGAGCCGTGACCATATCGGTTGCCATGAAGAAGGCGCCGATGATGAGGCCGCCAGCCATCATTTCAAAGATTGCAACGTTGACGCCATAGAAAGCACCCATGAGGACGCCGACGGTAGCGATCATGATGACCGGAACCTGCCAGTTGATGTAGCCTTTGTGGA
This sequence comes from Megasphaera sp., assembly GCF_047831605.1. Lineage (NCBI taxonomy): Bacteria > Bacillati > Bacillota > Negativicutes > Veillonellales > Veillonellaceae > Megasphaera > Megasphaera sp. The sequence continues at coordinate 881,871 of NZ_CP181255.1, forward strand.
TCAGCCACAGACCACCGAGGATGAGGAGGACTGTCGACGTTTCACCGAGGGAACCGTTGCGGAACCCGAAGAATAAGCTCTGATAAATGCTGCCCCAATCGTTGGTACCGAAGAGATTGAAGAGAGCATCTACGCCGCCGTGTTTGAAGACGTTCAGCGGTGTAGCCCCAGCGACACCGTCGATGACGGTCCCATTGAGCTGGGTCCAGGTCGTCATGGCGATCGGCCAGGAAACCATCAAACCAGCACGGCCGACGTGAGCCGGGTTGAAGATGTTGTAGCCAAGGCCGCCCATGGCCTGTTTACAAACGACGATTGCCAGGAAGGAACCGATGATGCTCATCCACCAGGGAAGGCTCGGCGGGCAGCACATAGCCAGGAGAAGGCCCGTGATGACGGCAGAACCATCTTTGATGGTGACGCGTTTGTGCATCAGTTTTTCCCATAAGAATTCAAATACAACTGCCGAGACAATTGCGACGATGATATTGACGAGAGCATTGACACCGAAATAGTAGACGCCGAACGCAGCAGCCGGTACAAGGGCGGCGACGACATTCCACATGATCTTAGGAATGGTTTCGTTACAGCGAACATGCGGTGAAGATGCTACGGTAAGTTTAAATTCCTGCATGTCTTTAGCATCCTTTCCATTTGTTTGTCCTTTAGCTTCTGGACTCATGATATCCCTTCTTCCAATTAGTTCTTGGCTTTCTGTGCTTCAGCTTTAGCCTGCGCTGTGCGCTGGATAGCTTTGCACTGGCCTTTCGCATTGCGGATATACTGGACAATGTTACGTTTTGCCGGGCAGGTATAGACACAGCTGCCACATTCAACACAGTTCATGACGCCGTATTCCATGCATTTATCCCATGCCTGGCAGGACGAGAAGATGCTGAGCTGGCTCGGAATGAGGCCCATGGGACATGCTTCTACGCAACGGCCGCAGCGGATGCACGGAGATTCTTCGCCGACCTGGCATTTTTCCGGAGAGAGAGCCAGAATACCGGAAGCCCCTTTGGTGATCGGCACATCGAGCTGATACTGGGCCAGACCCATCATCGGGCCGCCGGCGATCAGGCGATCCGGCTGTTTGGAGAAGCCGCCGCAGTAGTCGATGGCTTCCTGGAAAGTCGTACCGATACGGAGACGGAGGTTCTTCGGTTCTTTGATGCAGTCACCGGTAACGGTCGTAAGGCGTTCGATGAAGGGGATGCCCTGGCAGACAGCATCGGTGATGGCAATGACCGTACCGACGTTGCTGACGACGCAGCCGACGTTCATAGGAAGTCCGCCCGGTTCGACCTGACGACCTGTGCAGGCTTCGATCATCATCTTTTCAGCACCCTGGGGGTACTTCGTCTTACAAGCGAGAACCGTAACTTCAGGAATATCTTTGAAAGCTTCGGTCAGGTTCTGGATGGCTTCCGGTTTGTTGTCTTCAATGCCGATGAAAGCCTTCTTGACGCCGAGGACTTTCATGCAGATCTGGACGCCCGTGACGAGTTTGTCCGTCGTTTCCTTTTCGACCATGGCACGATAGTCACAAGTCAGATACGGTTCACATTCGGCACCGTTGACGATGAACGTATCGACCGGTTTGTTCGGAGCCAATTTGACATGAGCCGGGAAAGTAGCACCGCCGCAGCCGACGACGCCGGCTTTCTTGATGAGTTCCAGGATTTCCTTGCTGTCGAGCTGTTTCCAGTCGTGAGCCTGGGGAATCCCTTCTGCCCATTCATCTTTGCCATCTGCTTCGATGACGACAGCCATGCATTTGACCATCATGTTGTGCGGCATAGGCGCAACTTTGATGACTTTGCCGGACGTAGATGCATGGATGTCGGCATGCAAGAATGCGTCACTCGTCCCGATAAGCTGGCCTTTCTTGACCAGGTCACCGACTTTGACGGTCGGCGTACAAGGCGCACCAAAGTGCTGGCTCATGGGAATGACGACTTGAGCCGGTACTGCCGGGGTTTCTATGGCTTTGTCTTTTGCATAGATCTTGCCATCGTCAGGATGGACCCCACCTCTTTTAAAGGTATTCAACATCAAAAATCACCTCATTATTATATAATGAAAAATAATAAAAACATGAATCATGCTTTCAATCGCTTACATTATATCATTATGTAGCATATTATTCAATGTGAAAATCAGAGCAAAGTTACACATTTAACTTATTTTTATGACCTGCCGGGCGCAGGAAAAAGAAGTCAAAAATTGTCCGGATACAAAGAGATAACGTAGTTTACATTTCCGTATACGTCACCTGTTTTGTATAGTATAAAGGCCGTTCTTACCCTATTTTATAAGGATGCATAATAACAAAAAATAGTTTATTTTTCATGTCGCCGTAACTAACTTTTATCGTATTTTGACGGCTCTAGAACAATTTGCCATACGTTCAATAAATCACATATATATGCATCCTATATGCGTCTGCCGCATAGACGCGAAAAAGGCGCTGTCTTATGACAGCGCCTTTGGGAGTATTAAGTTTGCAGTTTGTAGTTTTTAGTGAAGGTTTTTAAATTTAAAGCCATCTTCTACAAACTCCGTACTACAAACTATAAATTAAAAGGGGCCTGGCATGATGGCAGAACCCTTCATGCGGCGGCCCCCACTAATTATTCCCCTTTTAATTCTAAAGCCGTTTTGATCAGGCCTTTGAATAACGGATGGGCTTTGGTCGGGCGGGATTTGAATTCCGGATGGAACTGGCAGCCTACAAACCAGGGGTGATCCTTGAGTTCGACGATTTCTACCAGGCGGTCGTCCGGCGATGTGCCCGAGAGGACGAGGCCGGCGTTGACCATTTCCGTGCGGTATTTATTGTTGAATTCCCAGCGATGGCGATGGCGTTCGTAAATGAGGTTGGTGCCATAGACTTCATGGGCCTTCGTACCTTCGGTCAGCTTGCAGGGATAGAGACCGAGGCGCATGGTGCCGCCTTTATCGGAGATGTCGACCTGGTCGGGCATGAGGTCGATGACCGGGAATTTGGCATCTTCATGGAATTCCGACGACGTAGCGCCTTCGAGGCCGACGACGTGGCGGGCGAATTCCATGACAGCGCACTGCATACCCAGGCAGAGGCCGAGGTAAGGCACGTTGTTTTCACGGGCATACTGGACGGCACGGATCTTGCCTTCGACGCCGCGGTTGCCGAAGCCGCCGGGAACGACAATGCCGTCGATGCCTTTGAAGACTTCTTCCATCGAGAGGTTCGGGTCTTCCAGGGTTTCCGAATCGATCCAGTGGATATTGACTTTCGTCTTATAGGCGATGCCAGCATGGTTCAGAGCTTCAGCGACGCTGAGGTAGGCGTCGTGGAGGGCGACGTATTTACCGACCAAGGCGATTTCCAGGGTCTTTTCCGTATTGTAAATGGCATGGACCATTTTCTTCCAGTCTTCCATATCGCAGGGACGATTGGGCAGGTCGAGTTTTTCCAGGACGATGCGGTCCATCCCTTCTTCCGACAAGAGGAGGGGTACTTCATAGATGCTGTTCAAGGTCTTGTTTTCGATGACGGCATCTTTGTCGATGTCGCAGAACAGGGCCAGCTTTTCTTTCATTTCATCCGACAAGGGGCGTTCCGTCCGGCAGACGATGATGTCCGGCTGGATGCCGATGCTGCGCAGTTCCTTGACGCTGTGCTGGGTCGGTTTGGTCTTCAGTTCGCCAGCAGCGCCGATATACGGTACGAGTGTGACGTGGATGTACAAGACATCATTGCGGCCGACTTCCTTCTTGATCTGGCGGATAGCTTCCAGGAACGGCAGGCTTTCGATGTCGCCGACAGTACCGCCGATTTCGGTGATGACGATGTCCGCATTGTCATCGTCGCCGACGCGGTAGACGCGGTTCTTGATTTCATTGGTGATGTGCGGGATGACCTGGACAGTATGGCCCAAATAGTCACCGCGCCGTTCTTTCTGCAGGACCGACCAGTAGATCTTGCCGGTCGTGACGTTGGAGTTCTTGCCGAGGTTAATGTCGATGAAGCGTTCATAGTGACCGAGGTCGAGGTCCGTTTCCGTGCCATCGTCGGTGACGAAGACTTCGCCGTGCTGGTACGGGCTCATCGTGCCCGGGTCGATATTGATATAGGGGTCAAACTTCTGGATCGTGACCTTGTAGCCGCGGTTCTTCAGCAAACGGCCCAGCGATGCTGCTGTAATGCCTTTCCCTAACGAAGAAACGACGCCGCCTGTGACAAAGATGTATTTAGCCATATTTCCTCCCTGTTGAGCTTCTGCTCATCGAATCAAAAATCAATCAATAACTTTTATTTTATTATATTACATTTTTTCAGGAGCAGAAACCCCTAAAATAGCCAAACTGTTGGCGATAGTGATGCGGACTGCCGTGACCAGGGCCAGACGGGCTCTTTCCAGATTCTTGTCTTCCTGGATGATGCGGCAGTGGTTGTAGAACGTATGGAACATACCGGCCAGTTCGTGGACGAAGTGGGCAATGCGGTGCGGTGCCCGTTCGCGGGCGGCACGCTGGACTTCTTCCGGGAAGACGGCCATCTTCTTGATGAGTTCCAGTTCGTATTCGTTGGTCAGCGTATCCCATTTGACGTCGGACCAGTCCGTGCTGAGGTCGGCGCCGGCTTCCTTGGCCTGACGGTAAATGCTGTAGATACGGGCATGAGCGTACTGGATATAATAGACCGGGTTTTCGTTGCTGTGCGATTTTGCCAGGTCCAGGTCAAAATCGAGCTGCGTATCCAGGGAACGCATGATGAAGAAGTAACGGGCTGCATCGGTACCAACTTCTTCGATGAGTTCGTTCAGCGTAATGGCCTGGCCCGTGCGCTTGCTCATCTTGACCGGTTTGCCGTCGCGGAAGAGGCTGACCATCTGCAAGAGGAGCACTTCCAGCTGATTGACGTCATAGCCGAGGGCCGCCATGGCCGCTTTGACACGGGCTACATAGCCGTGGTGGTCGGCGCCCCAGATATTGATCATCTTCTTGAAGCCCCGGTCGTATTTATTCTTATGATAAGCGATATCGGCAGCCAGATAAGTCGGCACGCCGTTGTCGCGGATGACGACGCGGTCTTTGTCGTCGCCGTAATCCGTCGATTTCAGCCACAGGGCGCCGTCCTTTTCATAAATCTTACCCCGTTCTTCCAGGACCTTGCAGGCTGCCTGGATGGCATCGGGATGGAGGGTCCGTTCGCTGAACCAGTTGTCATAATGGACGTTGAAATGGGCCAGGTCGCGTTTGAGGGCCTTGAGCTTTTCGGCATAGGCCCGGTCCTTGAAGAGTTCCAGCCGTTCTTCTTCAGGCATGTCCAGGTATTTGTCACCGTCCTGGTCGATGATGGCCTGGGCCGTTTCGATGATGTCGTGGCCGTGATAGCCGTTTTCCGGGATTTCTGCCGGCTTGCCCAACAGTTCCAGGTAGCGGGCATTGACGGAAGCGGCCAGGTTGTTCATCTGGTTGCCGGCGTCGTTGATGTAGTATTCGGCCTGGACGTTATAGCCCGCAGCCCGCAGGAGATTGACCAGGGCACTGCCATAAGCGGCGCCGCGGCCGTGACCGACGTGGAGCGGCCCTGTCGGGTTGGCACTGACGTATTCGACCTGGATCGTGTCTTCTTTGCGCAGCGGTGCATGGCCATAGGCATCGCCGGCAGCCAGGATCTGTTTGAGCGTATCGTAAATGACGTCATTCTTCAAGAAGAAGTTGATGAAGCCGGCACCGGCGATTTCCGCATGGTCGAGCCAGGGATAATCCATGCCGTCGACGATGGCCTGGGCAATGAGTCTCGGTGCTTTATGGGCGACGCGGGCCGACTGCATGGCAATGTTGCTGGCGAAGTCGCCGAATTCCTTCTGCGGCGGTACTTCCAGTGCGACGTCGGGATAGTCGCCGGCTGGAAGAGTGCCGGCTGCAATAGCCTTGTTCAGGGCTTCCGTAATGCCCTGCTTCAATAAATCCTTCATTTCCATTACGCTTGATCCTCCTGCACGGTTATGGTTAATTGTGTATAATTGGCACTGACGCCTTCGATATGGACGTCGTAGCCCAACTGAATCGTACCGACTCCATCGAGCAAGTCGGCGCGGCATTCATAGGTCTTCATCTGCACGTCGAACGTGCCGACCGGTGTGTCATACTGGGAGCGCGTCACTTTTCCCTTGCGGAATTCCTGACGCTGGCGGAGCTTCCCAAGGCGCAACAATAAGACGGACCCTCCGGGTAACACCTTGATGACCGTCGTAACGCCCTTCATTTCCGTCAGCTCGCTTTCTTCGTAGACGATGTACTGCGTCCCGTCCTTGACGTAAAACTTGCCTTCGGAAACGAGCTCCATTTTCAGCTCTTCTCCCTCTTTGTTACGTTGGATACTTTTTACACTTACTAAGACAGGTTTCAATGTATTCCACCTTTCCTATCACAAATCCAATGTTACTATTATATAACAAGTGCTGGGAAAAAGAAATACTTTTTTTCACTTCATTTCAATCAGAAAAGACCAATACTTCTTGGGCATATAACTGCGGCGCAGGGCCTCGTTGCGGCACGATGGCCTGGCCCAGGTCGAAGATATCTGCCCGGACAGCCGGCTGGGCCTGGTCTTTTCTGAGCAGCGCTTCGTCCCGGTCGATGACGGCCGACAAATAGCCGAAAAAAGTTCCATCATAACTGTAAATCATCGCTACCGCTCCTAAAACAGACTCATCGGTTCATAAGCCGTCTGGGCTGACGGCCGGGCCAGGAGCAGCTGGCGGATGCGGACCGGGTCCGTCGTCGCTCCATAATATTTTCCCTTGCAGGTAATGAAATACTGGGCCCTCTTGAGGACGATGCCCAGGCGGCGCAGTGTGTCATACGACAAGAAAGCCTGGCTCCGGGCCGCACAGATGCGCCGGGCCGAGGTGACGCCGATGCCGGGGACGCGCAGCAAAGCGTGGTACGACGCCCGGTTGACTTCGACCGGGAAAAACTCCGGATGGCGCAGGGCCCAGCAGGCCTTGGGGTCCAGGTCGAGGTCGAAATCAGGCGCCTCGTCAGTCAATATCTCATCGGCTTTGAACTGGTAGAAGCGCAGCAGCCAGTCAGCCTGGTAGAGGCGGTGCTCCCGCAGGAGCGGCGGCTTGGCGATGGCCGGCAGGTTGGGCCGGTCACGGCCGGGACATAAGCCGAATAATAGACGCGCTTCAATTCCACCTTATCGTATAAGGCCTGGCTCAGGCGCAGGATCGTCCGGTCGCTGTCCGGCGTCGCACCGACGATGAGCTGCGTCGTCTGGCCGGCCGGGACGAAGGAAGGCGCCTTCTTATGATGTTTCTTCTCTTCCCGCCGCTCCAGGATGCCCTGGCGAATGTGCCCCATGGGACCGAGGATGTTTTCCTTCGTCTTCTGCGGCGCCAGCAGGCGCAGACTCGGCGCCGACGGCAGTTCGATGTTGACGCTCAGGCGGTCGACGTAGCGGCCCAGTTCACGGATGAGCTGGGCACTCGTCCCGGGGATGCCCTTCATGTGGATGTAGCCGTTGAATTTCTTTTCGTCCCGCAGGATGCGGGCCGTCCGGATGAGGAGCTCCGTCGTATAGTCCGGCGAACGATAGACGCCGGAACTGAGGAACAGGCCTTCGATGTAATTGCGCCGGTAAAAGGCGATGGTCACGTCGGCGATCTCTTCCGGCGTCAGGATGGCCCGTTCCGCTTCCCGGCTGGCCGCGTTGACACAGTAGGCACAGTCGTAGATACAGCGGTTGGTCATGAGGATCTTGAGGAGCGACACACAGCGGCCGTCAGCCGACCAGGTATGGCAGATGCCGCAGACAGCCCCATTGCCGATGCCCCCGGCCTGGTTGGCCCGCCGGCTGCCGCTGGACGAACAGGACACGTCGTACTTGGCCGCGTCGCTGAGAATATGCAGTTTCTGTTGAATCCGGTCCCAATCCATGATAAAGCCCCCCTCTTTTCCTTTATCATAGCATAAGGCCGGCCCTATTGCAAACGTATGTTTTGATTGGCCGGTCGCCAGTCGCAGGTCGCAGGGCACATCTGTCTTTCGTAGGGGCTCGCACGTGGCGAGCCCGTCCGGAATATGAAAATTTTCTCGCCACTAGGCAAAAGCGGGCGCCCCACATGGGCGCCCCTACATTTGCGGTCTGCGGACTGCGAACGGCGGGCGCCCCTACAGCGGAAAAAGGACTTGCCCATAGGGCAAGTCCTTTTCCTTACATATGTAATCCTTCGCGTAATTTTTCAAAGATTTTCTGTTCGTCTTCGGTCAGGTCGCGGCCCAGGTCGATGTGGAGTTCTTCCCCATTGCTGCGGGCCTTGTCCTGTTCGTGCTTATCGCCGCTCTTGGCGCTGTCGTCACGGATGATCACGCTTACACCACCTTAGATCAAAGTTTCCGGATCGGGATAGTCTTTAATGCTTTCAGCCAGTTTATCGGCCAGTTCGTCGAGTTCACATTCCTGGTCGTCGCGGAGAGACGATTTCATATCCATCGTCGGTTCCAGGAGTTCGCAGCATTTGAACTGATTTTCGACGTAGTCGACCATGGTCTTATAGGCAGCCGATGCCCAGCTGTGGCAGGCGATGACGCCGATCGTGCGTTTCTGGAACATGAGGGTCTTCAAGTCGTGGAGGAAGTTTTCCATGGGCAGGAAGAGGTTCAGGTTGTACGTCGGAGCTGCCAGGACGAGGTGGCTGTATTCCCAGGCTTTAGCCGTGATGTACGACGAATGGATCTTGGCGACGTCGTAGAGGCGGATATCCTGGATGCCGCGCTGGCTCAATTTATGGGCCAGGACGCAGGCAGCCCGTTCGGTGTTGCCATAGATGGACGAGAAAGCGATGACGACGCCTTTCTTTTCCGGTACGTATTTAGCCCAGTGGAGGTATTTGTCGATGATATACTTAATCGTAGCCGGCGTGCGGAATACGAAGCCGTGGAGCGGGCAGATGAAGTCGATAGGAAGGCCCGATGCCTTCTTGAGGACGTTGACGACCTGCGGGCCGTATTTGCCGACGATGTTGACATAGTAACGGCGGGCCGAATCGAGGTAGTTTTCTTCAAAGTCGACCTGGTCTGCATAGACGTTGCCGACCGTACCGAACTGGCCAAAGGCATCGGCACTGAAGAGGACGTGATCCGTCAAGTCATAGGACATGATGACTTCCGGCCAATGGACCATCGGCGCTTTGACGAACTGCAGGGTATGTTTACCCAGAGCCAGCTGGTCCCCTTCCTTGACGGCGACATAGCGGTCCGTCATGGGATGACGGAAGAACTGTTCAAAGAGCTTGAAGGTCTGCGGCTGGCCGATAATCTTGGCGTCCGGATATTTTTCCAGGAGAGCCAAAGCCGAGCTGGCATGGTCCGGTTCCATATGCTGGAGGACGAAGTAGTCCAGTTTACGGCCTTTGAGCAGGTATTCGACGTCTTCCAGGAATTCGTCACGGCACGATTTATCCATGGCATCGACGACACAAGTCTTTTCGTCATCGATGAAATAGGAATTGTACGTAACGCCTTCGGGAATCGGGAAAATCCGTTCAAACAATTCCGTACGGAAATCGTTGCAGCCCATCCAATAAATACCATTTTTAATTTCTTCTACACAATGCATACTGATATGACCTCCTTAAAAAGTACAAGCAGCATTCATGCTGTAATGTCAATTCTCATACCCATATCATACCATCTTTTGGACAAACAGGAAATACTAACAAGAAAAAAAGTTAATTAAAAATCTTTATTGTTTATTTGTTTTACCCGTATCGCGATTGTTATCGGACGACTGGCGGCTCTTCGACGAATCGGAACTCTTGGTCGCATTCGTCGACTTATCGTCAGACCGGCTGCGGGTCGTGCTCTGGGACTCGGAAGCCGATTCACTGCGCCGCGTTTCCTGAGAGGAGCTGCGGCTCGGTGCCGATGCGCCGATGGAATCCGCTTCGGCTACGACATTGTCGATGAGCTGTTCCAGGACATCGCGGTCGGCCTGGGACAGATTGGTGCTTTCACTGAGCATGTCCTTGGCCTGCTGGGCCAGACTCTGGGCCTGGGAACGAGCCGAGCTGCGGCTGATGGAGCCGTTGCGGTACTGGACCTTCAAATTGCGCAGTTCATTGGAAATGTCATTGGCCTTGCTGCGGATGCGGGCCGCTGCCATTTCGCCGCTGCGCTGCTTACGGGCATCGGCATCTTGCAGGCGCTTGTCTTCTTCCCGGTTTTCCAGCAGTTCTTCCTGCTGCTGTTCGGCCACTTTATCCAGCGACGCTGCCGTCACATGGGTCCCGACGTAATATTCATAGCCCATGTAGCCCAGGATGATGATAGGGATACAGAGGAGCATCATTTCCAGTTTGCGCATATGCGCTGCCCGTTTCCAGCTGATGACGTTCTTGCGGCGGTGTTCCATGATGAGGACGATGATCAGGACCAGGACAACCAGGAACAGGGCGATATAGATGAACAATTTATGCCAGACCGTGGCCTGGAGCTTGATTTCCGTCGGATTGGAATTGGACAGGTTCCACAAATAGGTACTGCCCTGGTCATCGGCTTTATCGCTGTTGCTGACGACGCGGGTCCCCGACGGGAAGGAGACGATGTATTCCAGGTCGACGCCATTTTCCGGCATCGGCGCGCCTAAGCGCAGGGTCTGGATACTATTTTCATCAAAATTATAATCAATGTAATAAGTCGAACAGATGAGGCCATCGTGGGTCTTGTGGACAATGTGGTCGACAGAGCTCTTGCTGGCTCCATCCTTGGTAATCGTTTTCATAGCCCGGAAGCCTTCGCCATTATCATTGTTATAATCCATAATGGTATAATTGCGCTTCTGGAATTCATCGGCATCGGCTTTCAAATCTTTCTGCCCCTTAGCCGAATCGGAGACTTTCAGGACATCCTGTGTTTCGCTGCCATCGTCGTGGATGATGGTCTGCGCCCGGAACCCCGATAAGAGGAAGAACGCTGCCAACAGCATGACTGTCATAGCAATCTTGGCAATTCTCGCGTACGCTTTCATAAAATTCTCGCTTTCTTTCTGTGCCATCATTCTTCTTTCGGCGGTACCATGCCGGTATCGACGAGGTGAGGCCGGTCAAATAAGGTCTGGGCCTCTTTTTCCTGGCGGGCCTTGGCCATGGCGGCGCCATTGCTGATATTTTCCAACGGGATTCCATTGACGAAGATGCCTTCGATGACGCCTTCGCCCCGCTTCATGCGGATGCTGGCGATGACGCTGTCATCGGGCTGGAGGTTGTAGATGCCATCGGTCAGCTCCGGTGCCATGCGATAGCGGTCAAAGCCAACCTGGAACTGGACAAAGCCATCCTGATAGGACACGACAGTGGCCTGCATATAGTCGCCGCCGACGAAAGGCTTCGACGCCGAAGCCCCCTGGATTTCCATGAGGCCCGACGTATCCCGTGAAATATAGACGTAAATCTGCTGTCCCTTTTCAGGCGGCGTATCGTCCTTCCACTGCGTCGTGTCTTCGGGAAAAACGACGCGGACGTAGTCCGTCCCAAAGGCGGATACTTCCAGCCGCGGGACGCAGCGCCACTGATAGGGGATGCCATCGACGGCGATGTTATGCCAGCGCCAGCCCATATAGGCGACGACGGCGAACTGGACGAGAACGACGAAGACGAAAAAGATCCAGCGATAACGGCCATCCAGTGAAAAGGAAAAGTGGAATCCCTGCAAAGGCAATGGAAATTTCATTTCATATCGCCTCCTTGGTGAGACCACGGCGAGTGGGTAAAGTATTTTTTCCGTTTCGGTGCCGACTTCATCGAGCTCCACGGCGATTCCGTAACCCGCGGCTTTTCTTCCGCTTCCGGTTCCTGAGGAACAGCCATTTGCTGGGGCACGGCTTCCGTCTTTTCATGGACTGTCGGTGTGACCGGCGACGCCGGCGTTTCCGGCGTTTCTTTCTTTACGTCATCAGCGGGTGCCGTGAAAGTAAATGCCGGCGGTGCTTCTTCCGGCTCGGCCGGGACGGGCGGCGCTTTGGGCAAATCGTCGGACGTCTTTTCCCCTGCCGGTTCGGCAGGCAGTCCCAATTCAGCCGGCGACGGGATGCGTACCTCTTTCATCCACTCGGCCAGGGTGTCGACATCGCTGGCGGCATCCTGAGCCTGCCAGGACGGTGTCTCTTTAGGCGGAAGTTCGTCCTGTTTTTCTTCGCCTTCACGGCGGACGCGCGTCGACGAATGGCGCAGACCTGCCCGCCGGGCAGCGCGCAAGGCGGCAGCCGCCTTATCCTTGCGGGTCCGCTTGAACTGGAAGATGATCAGGGCCAGGACGACGATGGCCAGGAGCGGTGCCAGCGGGGAGAACTGCGTCCCGAAAATAAAGGCCAGCACCAGGCTGATGAAGATGACGACGCCAAATTTCATATGGAGGCTGTGTCCCGGCTTGAAGCCCTGAGACGTTTCAAAGAAACCTAATACGACCATGTACAGCGACGAAAGGACCAGGGGAATCGACGAATAGAGCCCGGCCCGGACGAGGATCGTTTCAAAAGCCAGGATAAATGGGACCGCCAGGTACAGGACCGGTCCCCACAAGCGATTCTTTACGGTCTGGGCCATGAGGGCGATCATGACGGCAAAGAGGACGAGCGTCACCAAGGCCGTGACCCAGTGAAAGGCATGGACCCGGGCAATGCCATACCAAGCCGCAGGCAGGCAGGAAATGAGCAGCGAGCCGGCAGCGGCAAAGCGGCCGAACCAGCGGAAGGGTACGCCCCAGGACTGATGGATGTCGATGGAATAACCGACGAGCATGATGGTGACGGCCAAACTCCCCAGCATGAGGAAAGGGATATAGTCCGTCGACCTGGCTGCCAGGCCAAAAGCAGCAAAGATGGTAATCGTCATGACCCAGGAAAAAATAGACAGGCGCCGTTCATCACGCATGGTGATGAGGGTATCATAAAAGGGCACGGCCAACAGGAGGAAAATCCACAACAGCGCCGTCCCGCCCAGCGTATTCAGTGGCCCGCCGGCAGCCGTCCAGTACAAGAGAGCCAGGTCATAGACGACGAGGGCCGCAATGGACCGCAGCAGATAGACGACGGGCAGGCAGAGGATGGCGCAGACGGCGACGTAGGCCGTCACATCCCAGCCGATATAGAAAGACTGCTCGGCCATTGCCAGGACGGCAAAGACGCCCAGGCAATGGACTAGGGCCACGCCTTCGGCGACGAGGCTCCCCTGCCGTTCCTGGAACATGGCGGCGCCGACACCGATCTGAGTAAGCAGGAGCAGGCCACAGGCCAGGCCCATGCGGACCGTAAGTGATACATAGTACCAGAACTGGGAAAGGCCCCAAATCAGGGCGATACCGGCAGCGGCCAGGCCGATGACGGCCAGCAGGGCATATAAAGGCAGGGTCGTCAAAAGAGGGTTCCTTTGTTCGTCCCTGCCGTAAGATTTTCGTATTTTTTGCTGGGATTCTTCACTGATCCAGCCCTTAGAAACCCAGTCAGCGACCTTGCGGTCGAGCCATTCGTTGGTATTTCGTTTCATACTTGCCTCCCAGGCACCTATCCCGGAACGAGGCAGTCCGGGACCCTATACTCATGAATAGGTTTTGTGTAATCAGGCAAAAAAAGGCATACCTGTGTACTCAGTATACCACAAAAAGAACGATTCCCCTATGGCGTAACGTAAAATTTTCAGAAAAAAGGCGCTATCCTATGAAGACAGCGCCTTTTTTCTGTAGGGTCGCCACGTGGGGCGCCCGCTTCGGGACATGTAAAATTTTCCAATCAGTTTGCTAGATGAATCATCCAAATTCCTAACGGGTCGCCCACGTGGCGACCCCTACAAACTTCATACTACTTTTTAGTGGTTAGTGGTTAGCGGCTAGTGGTTAGGGGTCAGTAACGCAGGTCGTCTCTCCGCGAACCACGAGCCACGAACTACGAACCACTAATTACTTATTTAACGATCAATACAGGGCAGACAGAATGGGTGACGACGTAGCTGCTGACAGAACCCATGAACAAGCCTTTCAACGGCCCGAGGCCGCGGCTGCCCATGACGATGAGGTCAGCATTGTACTTCTTGGCTACCGACAAGACGGCCGGTCCCGGAGAACCGACTTCAAAGACACTCTTGACTTCGATGTTCTGGGGAATGGATTTGGCGAATTCGTCGAGGATACCTTTCCCTTCTTCTTCCATGTCCAGTGCGACCTGTTCCGTTACATAGCCGCTGGCATTGGGGATCTGGTCGAAGTTAGAAATGACCGATACGATATTGGCGACATAGACCAGTGTAATCGTAGCCCCTAACGACGAAGCGATGACGACGGCATGTTCCAGCGCACGTTTCGAGTTAACCGAACCGTCCGTCGGTACGATGATGTTATTATATTTTTTCATATGAATCCCTCCTTATTAAGGCCTGTACTTATCCTTGATATATATATTCGCCATGACTTTTATGGATTCCTTCTTTGTCATCCAAAATTTTTTCAGAAAATGTCCGCTTTTTATTTTTAGAAATCTATCCGGCCTATACTTAAATGACCATGCGAAATCTGAAAAATGAGTATAAACTTTCATGTCTCTATGCTATAATACTGAATATGATTGTAAAATTTTTAAGTTTCTCTGCAATCAGATAATAAGAAAGGTGGTTTTTATGACACATGAACTCGTAAGTGCGACCTTGCCCGTATGGAGTATCATCCCATTCGCCGGGATGCTCTTATCCATCGCCATCGTCCCCCTCGTCCGTCCGGAATGGTGGGAAAAACACATGCTCGGCGCTGCGTTCGCCTGGTCTCTTTTATTCCTCATCCCCTTCGCCGCTGCCTATGGCGTCGGTGAGTCGTGGTTCCGCCTGCTCGAATCGGTGCTCCTCGACTACATCCCCTTCATCGTCCTCCTCTTCGGCCTGTTCGTCGTCGCCGGCGGTATCGCCGTCTGCGGGACCTTAGCCGGGACGACGAAAATCAACTGTCTCCTGCTCTTCATCGGCACCTTCCTGGCCAGCTGGATCGGTACGACCGGCGCAGCAATGCTGCTCATCCGTCCTATCATCCGGGCCAATGCCTGGCGCAAGAACAAAGTACACCTCATGGTGTTCTTCATCTTCCTCGTCGCCAACATGGGCGGCTGTCTGACACCGCTCGGCGACCCGCCGCTGTTCATGGGCTTCCAGCGCGGCGTCCCCTTTACCTGGACCTTCCATCTCCTGCCCATCCTGATTTTCAACCTGGTCCTCATGTTCGCCTTATTCGCCGTCATCGACAAGCATTTTTATAATAAGGAAATAAAAGAAGGCCGTACGCCGCTCGACTTGATCGATGAAAACGACAAGCAGCCCCTCCGCCTGGAAGGGGCCCACAACCTCATCTTCATCGCCATGATCATCGTCGGCGTCCTGGCCAACGGCCTCCTGCCGGATATGTTCCCGGCTTTCGCCAACGGCGCTGGCCTGCACATTTACGACGAAATCGTCTTCCCCTATGCTACACTGGCAGAAATCGTCATCATCCTCGTCGCAGCCTTCCTCTCCATCAAGACGACGAAGACGTCGACGCGGGAACTCAACGAATTCACGTATGCCCCTATCCTGGAAGTCGCTAAGCTGTTCATCGGCATTTTCATCACCATGATCCCGGCCCTGATCCTGCTCAAGGCCCATGGCGCTGAACTGGGTCTGACCCATCCGTGGCAGATGTTCTGGGCAGCCGGTGCCCTGTCGTCCTTCCTGGACAACACGCCGACGTACCTGGTCTTCCTCCAGACAGCCGGTGCCCTCGGTGCTACCCAGGGTATTACGACGTCCGTCGGGACGGTCTCCCAGATCATGTTGGAAGCCATCTCGGCCGGTGCCGTCTTCATGGGCGCCAATACCTATATCGGCAATGCACCGAACTTCATGGTTAAATCCATTGCAGAAGAAAACAAAATCAAAATGCCGAGCTTCTTCGGCTACATGGGCTGGTCCGTCGCCATCCTCATCCCGTTGTTCATCATCGACACCGTCGTTTTCTTCCTGTAAGTTGTGGCTAGTGGCTCGTGGTTAGTGGCTCGTGGCTCGTGGTTAGTGGCTAGCGGTCCCATGGACCGCATTTGTAGGGGCCGTCCCAGCGGGCGGCCCGCCTCTTCTTTGTTGGAACTCCAAAAAAGGGCTGTCGCATTAAGCAAAAAAAGCATAATGCGACAGCCTCTTTTTTTTGAGTTTGAAGTTGAAAGTTTGATTAAAGAGATTAGGGCCTCGCATGATGGCAGAACCCCTCCTGTAACAGCGCCTGCTAACCACGAACCACGAACTACGAGCAACAAAAAAGCTGTCGCAAACGCGACAGCTTTTTAACTGGTGATCCATCCGAGATTCGAACTCGGGACACCCTGATTAAAAGTCAGGTGCTCTACCAGCTGAGCTAATGAATCATGGCTGGCAGGGGTAGCTGGATTCGAACCAGCGCATAGCGGAGTCAAAGTCCGGTGCCTTACCACTTGGCTATACCCCTATGGGGCGAGTATAGGGATTCGAACCCTAGCGTAACGGAGCCACAATCCGCCGTGTTAACCACTTCACCATACCCGCCATATTAGATTATCTGCGTCGGCCGCGCCGCATTAGCGCCGTCAACGTAGATAATCTTACCACGAGTCGCTCACAAAGTCAAGCACTTTTTCAAACTTTTTTTATTTTTCTCTTAATGACTTAATCTCGACAGATTGTTCATCGGGAAGTACATACCAATAGCGACCATACTGATATTGGACAGAAGCTTGGCGAAAATTGCCTTGTATGATCTTCATATCGTTTTCACTCATTCCATAAAGGGCAGCCACTTCACTCAGGGGTTGCTGTTTAAAAGCTTTACGGCGATCTTTTCCATGGAATCGATACCAATTATAAAACTGCCATCCCCCCATGACGATGAAAATAATCAGGCTGACGACGAACAAAAATGATAGCATCTCCAGAGTTTGTTGCAGTTTCCGGCCCAAAAGCTGGCTAACGATTTCTTTATACAGAACAACCCACAAAAGCAGAGTCAAAGCAATGGAAACGAGCCACTCCAAGGATACAGCCCATCGTTTACGTCGGCTATTGATATTGATAATCCATGAATGCTTAGAACCGTGATTCTTTTTATTCATTTCCGCAGCCCCCTGTCCGGGCTAACCCATGTAGCCGGTTCGTCCATATTACGGAATAAGCCTGCTGGCGTCGCCGCCACCGTCGCAAAGGAATTAAACATCCAATAGAATACGGGATACCAGGAAACCCATATGGCAATTTTCCACAAGTCCTCATCATACCGAGAATCAATCCATAGGCTGACAAAAAGCTGGCAGAGACAAATGACAGCTACGACGGCGCCATTCCATCCCCAAAAGGGGTTTCCCAAAGCCGCGGTGGCGAAAAAATGGTGGGTGAGAGACGATGTCATTAAGCAGGACCAGACTGTCCGGGTAAGCCAGAGAAACAAGCATAAGAAAAAGGCATATGCCCAACAGGCACCGAGAATATAATCAACATAAATAGGCCAAATCCGCCGTTGTCGCCAATCTGTCCAAACATGATAATGACGACGTATTACTTCAATACCACCTTGAGCCCAACGTTTTCTCTGTTTCCACAACCCACGGATGCTTTCAGGGACTAGCATCCAGCAAATCATATTCGGTTCATAACGTATATCCCAGAAATGAGTTTCCAGCTTCCAGGTCATTTCAATATCATCTGTGATCGCTACAGTATCCCATAAACCGACATGAACGATAGCACTCCGGCGCCAAGCTGCAACAACGCCGGATACAGTCATGACTTTACCCATGAGGCGCTGGGCCCGCTTGATGAGGCCTATGACGCTGGAATACTCCGCTGTCTGTATCTTGGCTAAAAGTGTACTGCGATTACGCACTCTAGGATTACCCGTAACGGCACCGACGCGGGGAAAGGTAATGAAATGCCAGACAGCCCATTCAATAGCCCTATCGTCAAGCATGGAATCGGCGTCGAGGGTAACGATAATTTCGCCATGACTCATGGCCAATGCTAAGTTAAGACCGTGGGCTTTGCCCATATTCTTGCGTAAATGAAGCAGGCGCAGGTGCGGATACTCTTGCAATAGTTCTTGGAGAACAGTCTCCGTACCGTCCGTACTGGCATCATTGATGACGATGACTTCCAGATTATCATAGCGATTGGAAAAAATGGAATGGACCGCATCAGCAATCGTTTCTTCTTCGTTATGGGCTGGAATAAGGACGGATACTAAAGGGTGTCGTTTCAAAACCGGCGGTTCTTTGGATACATGGCGTTCCCGCCGGACATAGAAACAAATACCACCAAAAAGCCATACCAGGCTCATAATGACAGGATAGTAAAAGACATAACTTACCAGCCATGTTTCCAACACAACAGCCAACGGAACGCACCTCCTCTATTTCCCCCAAGTGTGGAAAGTCTGGGGATATACACCGACATTGCGAATACCTGATTTTTTCAATGTCTTTAGTTCGTCTTGGAACGTGTCTTTATCAAGCCATTTTTCTTTTTCCCAATCATAGGATTGAATCTTGACGATGGTCTTATCGGTACCGCCCGCTTTTTTTACGGCCTGGGCTACATCCTGTAAATACAACTGAACATCGGCTTGATGGTCCATCTGAGGATAAGCCATAACAACAGTATAATCATAGCGTTTCAGGCAATCTCGATAGTCTTGGGCAAACCATTCCCGTGACTTCGGGTTCAGTACCGGCGCAGAGTAGACATCGCGCATGGTAATGGCATTGGGGCGGGTTTGACGAAAGGCCTTCAGTGCTTTATCTGCCGCTTCATTGAGGCGTTCCGTTTTCAAATCAACCCATTTTTCACCTTGCTGCCCCTTCTGGGCTGTAAAAGTCTGGCCAAAGGCTTTTTGATAGGCTTGTTGTCCGACAGGTGAGGCATCTTCAAAGTCATTGAGGTAAAGGTCATCTTGTAAAAGTACCCCTTGCGCCGTCGTATAACGTCCTAAATCACCATACAAAGTCTGGACTTTTTGCAGTCCTTGTTCATCAAAAGGACTGAGGCGGCGATACCAACCAGTTTTTCCCTGCAACCCCTGGACCATATTTGAATCATCAGCAGCTAAAAACGGTGTATATGCTAATCCGGGCATCCAGGCAATGACAGTGATATTCTGCTGCTGTATCGCCGTTGCCACTGTATTGAAGATGTCAGCGACCACAGGTAATTCATGATTATAAAAATAAACGGCATCGACATTGCCATCCCCATCGGGATCGGCAAAAGCCTGCAAGGCGACAACATTGACCTTGCTGGCCTGAAGCTGCGACAAGGTATTAGTAATATTACGGCGAAATATCAACGGGTTGGCATCATAAAGATTGTCGATATCGATTTGAGCCATCCGCAATGGCTTGCTGTTCCAAGTATCATGGTCTTTCGTAAGTAACTTCTTTAAAATGCGGACATTTGTATCGCTGCTCATAATCATGCGTCGGGCATAGACTTGATGCGCTTTGTCTGCCGGATTGACACCGCCATCAAGAAGAAACGTCGCCGTCATTCCATGGCGGGCAGCCGCATCAATCGCTGGACCAGAATAAATACCATAAGGCCATACCATGACTTTCGACGGATGGCCTAGATACTGACGGAATTCGGCCTGGGTCTGAGCCATATCATTGTCCAAACGGCGGATGTATTCTTCGTCTGTTTCATAACGGCCGTTGAGATATAAGCGGGCTCCGGCAATGCCATTGCGGTCTCCCTGAGGATCCAAGACCTGTTGTTTATGCAGGGCATGACTATGAGAAACAACGGTGACTAAGCCGCTCTTTTCCATTTCTTTCAGTTCATCCCACGTTGCGACAGCACGTACATCTGTCGGCAGTCCTTCTCCATCGGTCCAGCTAGTGACGATAGCCAGCATGGCCGGTACATCATATTTTTTCAAGAGCGGATAGACCTTAGTATAAAAAGACCGATACCCGTCGTCAAAAGTAATCATTACACTTTTATCGGGAAGTTTCAGTTTCCCGTCCGTATACGCCAAGTACTCATTTAACGTTACAAAATGATAGCCTTCTTTTTTTAAGTATTTCAAATGCGCTTCCAACCGTCCTGATGAAACAGCAAAAGCATCATTCGGACGATCGACTTCATGATAACAGAAGATGGCTACCTTAGCCATGACAGCTGGTACCGCGAATAGCAACAGACATCCCAGTATCAGGAGCGTACGCAATATTCTTTTCACGATGTTCACCATCCTATTTCATATCCGGCTTCAAAGAGATAGCCATGATTTCGTCGGTTCCAAGCCGCATCCGGATCTTGATGGAAATACCAATTATACTGGACAGCAGCCCGCAAGCTCTGATTATGTGGCAAATGCTGAATAATTTCCAAGCGGCTCGACGGAGAAATCCCCTGCCGTTCATCATTATCGTGTCCGACATTGACCATATTCGTCCAGCGCCAGATACGGTCTTTTCCTTTGTCATACCATGAACGGCTCCAGCCGATTCCGTAGTTTACGCTGCGATAGGGCGAATCATACGTATCCGATTGGTCATCATAGTGGCTGCGGCTGAACGTAAAGGGAATCGTATCCCAATAATTATGATGACCACCGAGTGCATAAGACCCGTCCAGACCAGCCTGCCAGTAATGATTGCCATCAGTCAAGCGGGACCAGTCGTATTCCAATCCCAGCCGCCAGCGGGCTGCCGGGATGAAGTCCCAGCGCAGGCTATGGAAATCTTCCATGATGCGGTCATCAACAGCTCCGGCTGCATCATGCGGCCGCCGTCCCATAGCATAGGTCCAGCTGGAAATATCATTGACATCATACGATGTCGACAGGGTGTACCCATCTTTCCAGTCGCTGCCGAAATCATCGTACAGCGCCTTGACTTGCCCATGCGGATGTTCCCAGTAGGCCCCGCCATACCGGTGGGTATACGACGAATGCAGGGCGCCATCTTGCAGGCGGTTCCATCCCATACCTGCCAAGGCATAGAAATTACGACCTGCATAGCCGCTGTAATCGAAGCCCAGATTAGATTCATGATTACGTTTATTATCTATATGGCTCCCATAGTAGAGGGAGAGATAATTGTTCGCACGCACTTCATTCTTAGCACTAACATCAAGGACATCCGGAGCATCATTGTCTTGCTGGAGAAGATTGATGATTTTCTTTTCTGCTGTGGCAAAACGGCCTTTCTGCAATTCATTTTGTGCCAGTGCGGCCTGAGCGGAAATACGGATATCCGAATCAGCACTTTGGATCAGAGGCTGAAGGACCCGATGAGCTTCAAAATAATAATCTCGTCCATCAAGGGCACTGTCACGGAAAAAGTTGCTCAAACTGTTGTCTAAATCCCGATCAACACGAACCAGTGCCTGTCCATACTGGAGAGCCCAATTCTGCCGTTCAGTCGGCGTATGTCCAAGTAAAGAATAGACTTGACGGGCAGCGTGAAGCTGACCACTGCGCAAAAAAGCAGCCCCATCACCAGCGATGAGGCCAGCCACTGCCGGGCGTACCTTCAAGGCCTGGGCATATTGTGCCACCCCTTCGCTTTCACGCCCCATCATGACCAAGGCGTAAGCGTCGCCCAGCAGGACATAGGACATCGGCTCCGACGGATTATGCCGTAAAACGTAGTCGTATATTTTATGGGCCTGACGGTATTTCCCACTGCGTAAATAAATATCCCCCATGGTTTGCTGACCATACGCCGGCAGCTGCTGCCAATCCGGATAATTTTCAAAAGCCTTAACAGCCTCTTTCATCTTGTTATCCAAACGCAAGGCCATGAGATAATCGCTGAACATATGGGGCAAGGCTTGTTTCTGTTTCACATAAGGTTGCAAGATACGAACAGCCCGGCCAGCTTCACCTTGCTGGATGTACAAAGCGGCCCGCTTAGCATCAACGTCGCGGCTGTACTCCGTGAGCCACGATGGCGCTTCGGTCTTGGCCTGGCTAAAATAACGTTCTCCTTCAACATAATCTTTACGGGCCATAGCATCGAGAGCCCGCTGGTAATCGAGTTCATATGCTTTACCACTGTCCGCACCATTGCGATCAGCTAAGATGGCATAAACCACGTCGGCCCTGGATGCCATGCCTTGATGAGCATAAGCTTGGGCCAATGGTTTCAAGGCATAGTCCGGCAACGAAGTAAAGCCTTGGGGATAATGTTTTTCAGCCAATACAATCATGTCTTTTTCTTTCCCAGCCCAAGACAGAATGGTCAAATAATCTGCCCAAAAGCCGGGGTCTTCATAACCAGCCTCTGCCAGCTTTTGGCATAAAGACAGGGCTTGCTCATATTTATTGCTCCGGGCCAGGGCAACAGCCTGATTACGCATCGAAGCGGCTTGTGTCATATCAGCCGCAAAGCTCATCTGCCCCAACAAGGATGTACTAAACCAGGCCACACTAGCCATCAGAATAGCAATGATTGGGAATCTCATGGAATCACTCCTAAACAAAGAAGGACTGCCCAGGTATGACAACCCTCAATTTCTTAGCGGTCTTTTTCACCGTACAATAAATCTTTGACGAAATTCGGCAGGACGAAGGCGCTCTGCTGGATGCCTTCGTTATAGTACCGCGTCGGGAAGGTCCGTTTGCGGTTCGGCTGCCACGTAAGGGGGTCGTATTTCTTCGAGCCCATGGTGAAGCAGTGCATGCCTGACGGATAGAGGGGGATGAAGGCCGTGTACAGGCGGGTGATGGGGAAGATGTCCGACACGCAGTCGAAGATATCCTTGACCAGCTTGCGGTGCATGAACGGCGATTCGGTCTGCTGTACGAAGAGGCCGTCGTCTTTGAGGGCCCTGAAGGTATCCTTGTAGAAATCATACGAGAACAGGCCTTCGCCGGGACCAACAGGGTCCGAGCAGTCGACGATGATGACGTCGTAGTAATTTTCTGCTTCCCGCATGAACGCGATGCCGTCGCCGACTTTGACAGTCAGTTTCGGGTCGCCTTCGATCATGGCCTTGGCGATTTCCGGGAAATACTGCTTGGATAATTCGATGACCTTGCCGTCGATGTCGACCATGGTGACCGATTCGACTTCCGGATGGCGGACGGCTTCCCGGGCAGCGCCGCCATCGCCGCCGCCGATGATGAGGACTTTCTTGGGATTGGGATGGAGGAACATGGGGATGTGGACGATGCTTTCATGGTACATGAATTCATCTTTGATGGACGTCTGGAAAACGCCGTCCAGGACGAGCATACGGCCGAATTCCTTAGAATCGGCGACGATGATATCCTGGAACTGTGAATGGCCGCGGTAGAGGATATCCGACACTTCCGTCGTCAAATCCAGGTAGGGGGACTGATGTTCCGTTACGAATTTTCTCATGACAAGGCTCCTTTATCATATAAAGTATAGTTTTCATTAAGACATTGACACTTTTATTCTACCATATTTACCACCATTTGTCGTAACTCATTTTGGGTCGTAAAAAAATCCTCTGCCCCACCCCTTACAGAATAAGAGGAATATGGTACAATATAAAGTAGACTCTTTATATATAGTCTTTATCATATAGAAATTTATAAGAAAGAATCGGTTGGTAAACCGATAGGGTGACAAAACATGAAAAATCTCTTACATATCGGCATTGACATCGGCTCGACGACGGTAAAAATCGCCGTCCTCAATCATGCCAAACAGTGCCTCCACGCATGCTATGTCCGCCACTATACGGATATACGCCAAAAAGTCTGGGATTTACTGCAAAACGCCTATGAAATCTTTGGCGACCGTCAAATCACCATGGCCATCACCGGCTCTGGCGGCATCGCCCTGGCAGACTACCTGCACATCCCCTTTTTGCAGGAAGTCATCGCCGGTACCAAAGCCGTCCGCACGTATTATCCCCAGTCGGACGTCATCATCGAACTCGGCGGTGAAGATGCGAAGATCACCTATCTGACCGGCGGCAACGAACACCGCATGAACGGCAACTGCGCCGGCGGGACCGGGGCCTTCATCGACCAGATGGCGACCCTCCTCGACACCGATGCCGGCGGCCTCAATGAAATGGCCAAGAAAGCCGACACAATTTACCCCATCGCCGCCCGCTGCGGCGTCTTCGCCAAGACCGATATCCAGGCTCTGCTCAACGAAGGGGCCAGCAAGGAAAACGTCGCGGCGTCGGTCTTCCAGTCCATCGTCTTCCAGACCATCACCGGCCTGGCCTGCGGCCGCCCCATCAAGGGGACAGTCTGCTTCCTCGGCGGCCCGCTGACCTACTTGTCCCAGCTTCGGGAACAGTTCGCCAAGACGCTCCACTTGACGCCGGAACAGGTCATCGCCCCGGAAAACGCCCAGGTCTACGTGGCCATCGGCGCCGCCCTGGGCAGTATAGACACGAAACCCGTGTCCTTCATGAACCTCATGGGCCAGCTGAAGAGCGTCGACGAATCGACGCTGGCCAAATCGGACCGCGTCGAACCGCTGTTCAACAATCAGGCTGAGCTCGACGAATTCCGGGCCCGCCACAGCCAGCATACCGTCCCCCAGGCGGACATCACCACCTACAGCGGCCCGTGCTACCTGGGCATCGACGCCGGCTCGACGACGATTAAAGCCGTCGTCCTCAGCGAAGACATGAAGATCCTCTATTCGCACTATCAGAACAACGAAGGCAGCCCCTTGGCGGCAGCCAAGAAAATCGTCGCTGAAATCTACCGCCGCCTGCCGGAAAAGGCCTTCATCGCCAAGGCCGGCATCACGGGCTACGGCGAATCGCTGCTCAAAGAAGCGCTGCACCTCGACCTGGGCGAAGTCGAAACCATTGCCCACTATCAGGCAGCGTCCCACTTCTGCCCGGACGTCGACTTCCTCCTCGATATCGGCGGCCAGGACATGAAATGCAGCCGCATCAAAGATGGTCATATCGAAGATATCCTGCTCAACGAAGCCTGCTCGTCGGGCTGTGGTTCCTTTCTGGATACCTTTGCCAAATCCCTGAAAATGTCCATCCAGGACTTCTCCCAGGCCGCCCTGCTGGCCAAGAGCCCCATTGACCTGGGCTCGCGCTGCACGGTCTTCATGAACTCCAAAGTCAAGCAGGCCCAGAAAGAAGGGGCCACGCTGGCCGACATTTCCGCCGGCCTTTCCTATTCGGTCATCAAGAATGCCCTTTATAAAGTCATCAAAGTCAAAGATCCGGCCAAATTAGGAAAGCACATCGTCGTCCAGGGCGGTACTTTCTACAACGACGCCGTCCTGCGGGCATTTGAAAAACTCCTGGGCCGCCACGTCATCCGCCCGGCCATTTCCGGCCTCATGGGGGCCTTCGGCATGGGCCTCATCTGCCGCACGGCCTACCACGAAGACCATGCCAAATCGACCATCGTCAGCCCGAAAGCCCTGGAAGAATTGCAGGTCACGACGTCCATCCGCCACTGCGGCTTGTGCACCAACAGCTGCCTGCTGACGGTCAATACCTTCAACGACGGCCGTTCCTTCATCACCGGCAACCGCTGCGAACGAGGTGCCGCCGGCTCGACAGCAGCCCGCAAGAAGCCCCTGCCCAACATGTACAAGGTCAAATATAACCTGCTCTTCGGCTACAAGCCCGTAGAAAATGCGCCGCGCGGCACCGTCGGTATCCCGCGGGTCCTCAATATGTACGAAGACTATCCCTTCTGGTTCACGTTCTTCACCAAACTCGGCTACACCGTCGTCCTCTCGGACCCGTCGTCGAAGGCCCTGTTTGAAAAGGCCATGGACACGGTCCCGTCGGACTCGGCCTGCTACCCGGCCAAACTGGTCCACGGCCACATTGAGAACCTACTGGAAAAGGGCGTCGACCGCATCTTCTATCCGTGCATCCAGAACGGCCCCAGCGAAGGCAGCAAAGACAATACCTTCAACTGCCCCATGGTCATGAGCTATCCCGAAGTCATCCGCAACAACATGGGCGAACGCCTGGCCGAAACCAATACGCCCTACCTCTGCCCCTTCCTGCCCCTCCATGACAAGAAACGCATCGGCAAACGCCTGGCCGAAGAATTGAAGGCCTGGAACCTGCCGGCTCACGAAGTCAAAGCCGCTGCCGCTGCCGCCTGGGATGAAGAAGAAGCATATAAACAGAAGATATACGACATTACCAAAAAAATCCTGGATAACCTGGAAAAGACGGGCCAGCGGGCCATCGTCCTCTGCGGCCGTCCGTACCACATCGACCCGGAAATCAACCACGGCATCCCGGAACTCATCAACATCCTAGGCCTGGCCGTCCTCACCGAAGACGGCGTCGCTCCCCTGGGCCAGTTCCCGGGCCACCTGCGCGTCGTCGACCAGTGGTCCTACCATTCGCGTATCTACCGGGCTGCCCAGTACATCACACAGCATCCGAACCTGGAACTGGTCGAACTCAATTCCTTTGGCTGCGGCCTTGACGCCATCGTCGCCGACCAGGTCCAGGACATCCTGGCCCACGGCCACAAGATCCATACACTGCTCAAGATCGACGAAGGCTCCAACCTGGGTGCCATCCGCATCCGCCTGCGCTCACTGCTCTTTGTCATGAATCACCGTCCCAAAGAAGATCACGTCGTCGAACCGTATTCTTACGAAAAGACGATTTTCACCAAGGAAGACGCCAAGCAGAACGTCATCCTGGCTCCGTCGATGACACCGATTCATTTCCCCTTGTTCAGCGCCGCCTTTGAACACGAAGGCTACCGCGTCGAACTCCTGCCCCACCAGGGCCAGAAGGCCATCGACACGGGCCTGGCCTATATCCACAACGACGCCTGCTATCCGGCCATCATGAGCCTGGGCCAGATCATTACGGCCCTCAAATCGGGCAAATACGACCTGGACCACACGACAGTCATGATTTCCCAGACCGGCGGCTGCTGCCGGGCGACGAACTACATTGGCATGATCCGCAAGGCCCTGAACGACGCCAACATGTCCCAGGTCGCCATCTTGTCGCTGAACCTCAAGGGCATGAACAAGCAGCCCGGCTTCCAGCCCGGCATCGGCTTCTGGCATCGCCTGGTCATGGGCATGATCTACGGCGACGCCCTGCAGCAGGTCCTCTACCGCACGCGGCCTTATGAAAAGGTCAAGGGGACAGCCGAAGCCCTCTTCCACAAGTGGCAGAAGAAATGCGCCGAACAGCTGAAGAAGGCCGATTTCAAATCGTTCAAGAGAAATATCCGCGACCTCATCGACGAATTCGACCACATCGACATGAGTGAAACCATGAAGCCGCGCATCGGCCTGGTCGGTGAAATCTACGTCAAGTTCCACCCCATCGCCAATAACCACATCGTCCGCATGATTGAAGAAGAAGGCGGCGAAATCATCGTCTCCGGCCTGGCAGACTTCTTCCTCTACGGCCAGCTGGACAACCAGTTCCGCCATAAATACCTGTCGGGCAGCTGGAAGGATTCCTTCCTCAGCAAGACTGCCGTCCGCCTGTTGGAATGGTACCGCAAGCCTTACGAACAGGCCGTCGCCAAGAGCCGCCATTTCGACCCGATCACATCCATTTACGACATCGCTGACGAAGCGAAGAAATACTTGTCCCTGGGCCATGAAGCCGGTGAAGGCTGGTTCCTCACGGGGGATATGATCGACCTCATCCACCGCGGCGCCAAGAACATCGTCTGCCTCCAGCCCTGGGCCTGCCTGCCGAACCACGTTACGGGCAAAGGGATGATCAAGACCTTGAAAGCCGCCTTCCCGGAAACGAATATCGTCGCTATCGACTATGATCCCAGTGCCAGCTCGGTCAATCAGACAAACCGCCTGAAACTGATGCTGACGACGACTTTTGAGGGCATCCGCGAACTGGTACAGGAAGACACCAAGCCGGTCATGCCCTTCATGAGCGGTGTCCGCATCAACAGCTCACTGGAAAAATAGTTCCAATAAAAGGGGGTATGTATCATGAAAAACATCTTAGTTCCTATTGACGGTTCCCAGCCGTCGCGCAACGCCTTGCAACATGCCATCGACATTGCCAACGCATATAGTGCCGAATTGACCATCGTCAATATCACCAATGCCGATGCCGTCCTGGACAGCTTCGATGTCTTTGAAGACATGACCGATGAAAAAGTCAAGGACCTGACCAAACTGGCCAAGGATAAGAGCGGCTACGTCCTGGAAAAAGCCATGGACGCCGTTCCGGAAAACCTGACGGTCCACACGGTCCAGCTGGTCAGTACGCCGGAAATCGGCATCCTCAGCGAAGCCGACAAATGCGACGCCGACCTCATCGTCATGGGCCGCCGGGGCAGCCATTCCCTGTCGGAACAGCTCCTGGGCAGTGCCAGCACCTACGTCCTGGCCCATGCCAAATGCCCGGTCCTCCTGGCACACAACGAAAAAGAAGGGCCATACCAGCGCATCCTCGTCCCGGCTGACGGCTCGGAAGAATCACTGAAAGCCGTCCGCTACGCCGTAGAATTCGCCAAAGCCGACGGCGCATCGGTCACGGTCTTCCACGTCGCCAACATGCGCGACCTCATCGCCGAAGAAACGGCACTGGACCAGAAAAAACGCGGCCTCGAAGACTTGACCGACCGCCTGCGCCAGAGCGCCGACCGCGTCTTCGCCCTGTGCAAGGCCGCCATTGCCGACCATAAAGGCGGCGTCGACATCCACTTCGTCGCCAACATCGGCCGTCCGGGCCCGACAATCCTCAAAAAAGCCGAAAAAGACGGCTCGGACCTGCTCATCATGGGCAGCCGCGGCCGCAGCGGCCTGGCCTCGATTCTCCTGGGCAGCGTCAGCCGCTACATCACGACCCATTCGGGCCTGCCCGTCATGATTGTGAAGTGAGGAGTTCGTGGCTCGTGGCTTCGGCCTTCGGCCTAGTAGTGGTTCGTGGTTCGTGGTTCGCAGGCCGCAGGTCGCAACGGTCTTATGGACCGTATCCGTAGGGGCCATCCTGCTAAGGCGGGGATAATGCACTCCGACTACACCCGAATACATAAAAAGGGGCTATCGCATTAAGCAAAAACACTTAATACGATAGCCCTTTTTCATTGAAATTTCTGAGAAAAAGCAACCTCACAGTCAGCGTTGCTGACAGCTCCCCTATAAAGGGAGCCAGGGCAGGCCGTACCGGACGGCTCCCGCATTGCGGAGTGCGGAGTGCGACCTGCGGGCCGCCCTTTGGGCGGCCCCTACAGTTGCATAGCCTTGTAGAGTTTTTCGGCGGTCATGGGCAGGTCGCGCAGCCAGATGCCCGTAGCGTTATAGATGGCGTGGGCAATGGCCGGTGCCGGCGAGTCGATGACCAGTTCGCCGATGGACTTGGCGCCGAAAGGCCCGTTCGGTTCATAGCTCGGTTCAAATTCGACGTTGATCTGGCCCAGGTCCATGCGCGTCGGCATACGGTACTGCATGAAGGAGTTATTCTGCAGGCGGCCCGACGGCGTATACTGGATATTTTCGGTCAGGGCCATGCCGATGGCCTGGACGATGCCCCCTTCGGTCTGGACTTTGGCCAGGGCCGGATTGATGACCGTACCGCAGTCGACGACGGCATCATACTGCACCAGGGAGATGTGCCCCGTTTCCGGGTCGACGTCGACCGTTGCCGCACCGGCCATATACGGCGGCGGACTGGTCGGCGAATAACACGATTCTGTCGCTTCCAGGGCGATGTCATTCATGAACATGGCGTCATTGCCCAAGTCCTTGAGGGTGATTTTCTTGCCAGTAGACAAGTCAGTAATGGCTTTGCCGTCGAATTCCAAATCGTCAACGTTAGCTGCGCCGAGCTTGACAGCTGCCCGTTCTTTCATGCGCTGTATCAGGCTCTGGCAGGTCTTGACGACGGCATTGCCCGTGAGGTATGTCGTCGACGACGCATAGGATCCGCTGTCGTACGGCGATGTATCCGTATCGACGCCATAAGTAACGACATTGTCGACAGGGCACATGAGACATTCCGCGGCAATCTGGGCCAGGATGGTATCGCAGCCCGTCCCCATATCGGTAGCTCCGATATTGAGTGAATAGAAGCCGTCGTCATTGACCTTGATGGTGACCGAAGCGACGTCGACATTGGAAATGCTCGACCCCTGCATGGCCGTTGCAATGCCGATGGCCCGGATATGGCCGTTGGACAGGACCTGGCGCGGGCAGTCATCCTTCCAGCCTGACATCTGGACGACCCGTTCCAGGCATTTATCCAGCGTACAGCTCAAGGCCGTTTCATTGAAATAGGCCGGCAGGACCTGCCCCTGGCGGACCATGTTCTTCAGGCGCAGGGCGACAGGGCTCATGTGCAGAGCCGCAGCCAGTTCGTTGACGGCCGTTTCCAGGGCGAACAGCCCCTGAGTCGCACCGTAACCGCGATAAGCGCCGGCCGCAATGGTATTGGTATAGACGCAGGTATAGCTGAAGCGGAAGGCTTCGGCTGCATTGTATAAAGGAATCGACTTATGGCCTGACAAGGTGACCGTCGTCGGCGTGTGTTCGCCATAAGCGCCGGCATTCCACAGGGAATCGAGGAAAATGCCGCGGATATGGCCGTCTTTGCTGGCGCCGAGGACGACGCGGATCTGCGATTCATGACGCGGCGTCGATACGGTCATCGATTCTTCCCGGCTGTAGACCATGTACGCCGGCTTGCCCGTCAGCCAGGCGATATAAGCCGGATAGACTTCCATGACGACAGTCTGCTTGGAGCCGAAACCGCCACCGATACGCGGCTTGATGACGCGGATCTTCGATTTCGGGATTTCCAGGGCGTTGGCGACGACGCGGCGGACATGGAACGGGACCTGCGTCGAGCTGACGATGGTCAGGCGGCCAAAGGCGTCCTTATAGGCATAGGCCCGGAACGTTTCCATAGCGCCCTGCTGATTCTGACGCGTATGATAGGTCCTGTCGATGACGACGTCCGACGAAGCCAGGACGGCATCGACGTCGCCGTGTTCGTCACAGGCCTGGGCTACGAGATTGCGCTTGTTGTCGCCGCCGACATCGACGAGGGGCTTCCAGTTGTCTTCGGGATGGACGACGATATCGTTGTCCAGAGCTTTGGTGAAATCGAGGAGCGGTTCCTGGACTTCGTATTCAACGCGGAGGACGCGGAGGGCCTTGTCGACGGCGTCTTCATTCGTACCGGCGACGAGAGCGACGGGATCGCCGACGAAGCGGATCTGCTTATCCAGGATGAGGCGGTCATACGGGCTCAGTTCCGGATAGGTCTGACCGGCAATGGTGAAACGCGACTGAGGCACGTCTTCAGCCGTGACGATGCAGACGATGCCCGGCACCTTTTCGGCAGCGCTCTTATTCACCTTCTTGACGATGGCTCTGGCATGGGGACTGCGCAGGGCCTTGACGATGAGACAGTCCTTGGGCCGCAGATCATCCGTATAGACCGGCTGGCCCGTGACCAGGGCCTGAGAATCCTTCTTGGCGACAACGTGATTGATAGCTTTGTATTCCATTATGCCCGGACCTCCTTCCCCTTGGCTTTGAAATAGGCCTTGATAGCCCGCATATGGCTCATGTAGCCCGTGCAGCGGCAGAGATTGCCTGACAGGAATTCCTTGATTTCCTCTTCTGTCGGCGCATCCAGCTTGCGGACCATGGCCAAGACGTTCATGACGAAACCGGGGTTGCAGAAGCCGCACTGGTCGGCGCCTTCGCGGCCCATATAGAAAGCGAATTCTTTGGCTTCATCCTGCAAACCTTCGAGGGTCGTCACATGGCGGCCGTCGATGCGGACAGCCAGCAGGGCACACGACAACATAGGCACATCGTCGATCCAGACCGTACAGAGGCCGCAGTTCGTCGTTTCACAGCCGCATTTGACGCTGTAACAGCCCTGGCTGCGGAGAAAATCATAGAGCATCAGGCCCGGCGCGACGTCAGCCGTCGCCTTCTGGCCATTCAGCCAATACGTAATGGTCATCACTGGTCACCTCCCAGAACGTTTGCCAATAAGCGCCGACAGAGGACGACAGCCATATCCTGGCGGTAATCGGCGGAACCGCGCATATTGCTTTCATAAGTCATGGAATGGGCAATTTGTTTGGCAGCCCCTTCCAAGCCCTGGCGGCGCACATCAGCTGCCGGCAGACGGACGACTTCTGCCCGGGCCGGGCGGGCGCCGATGGCACAGCGCACGTTTTCTGCGTCAGCCGATACGGCCACGGCGATGACAGGGAAGTCCGTTTCATTGAGGCGCAGCGAATCATACGCCGTCTGGCAGGCCTTTTTCGGGATGATGATGTGAGTCACGATGTCTTTCCCCGGCCCGGTCTGACCGAAATCGGCCAGGCTGACGATGCCGCCCTTGTACAATTCGACCTGGGCATCCAGGACCAGGAACAGCGTCCAAATGTCGGAAAAGCCGAAGCGCCCGCTGATACTGCCACCAACGGTCGCCATATTGCGGAACTGGGTCCCGACGATATGGCGGACCGCTTCCTTCATGGCGCCCTGAGTGAAAGCAGCCAGCCCGTCGTGGCCTTCTAGCTGCCCTAACGTGACCATAGCACCCAGGCGGAAAGAGTCCTCCCCTTCTTCGATCTGGTCCAGCCCCAGCGCCGACAAGTCGATAGCCTGGGCAATGCGCCGCTGCGGCGACAAGCGGAGCCAGCAGCAGCCGCCGAGGACGACAGCGGACCGTTTCTGGTTAAGCTCCCACGCTTCTTCCAGAGAGGCCGCTTTCGTATATTGCGCAATATTCATAAAAAACACTCCTTTGCAGGGCAAAAAATAAATTTTATGCATAGTCCATCAAGTTTATTATACCAGCAAAAAAGGGCGGGCCGCAAGAGACTGTATGAGGCATAAAAAAAGGATTTGTCGCACGTGCGACAAATCCTTTTCTTGTAGGGGCTACCACGTAGGGCAGCCTCTCTGGAATATGTACGATTTCCCAATCAGCTTGCTAGGAAAGCCATCCAAATCCCTAACGGGTCGCCCACGGGCGACCCCTACAAACTCCGTACTATAACTATAAAGAGAAAGGCCCTTGCATTATGGCTGTATTTTGAAAAGTCTTTCTGTATTTGCTTTGGCATGAGCTGTCAATTCTTCGACAGATACGCCCATATACCCGGCCAGGGTCTGTGCCACATAGGTGATGTTGTTGGGCACATTGGTCCGGGGCAGGTGGAAGCCCCGCGGCGTCAGATACGGTGCATCCGTTTCGATGAGGACCCGGTCCAAAGGCAGGATGGATACAGCATCGCGTAAGGGAGCCGCCCGCCGTTCATCGCAGATCCAACCGGTAATACCGATATAAAAGCCTAAATCGAGCATCTTTTCCAGCGTCTTCTTGTCGCCTGTATAACAGTGGACGACCGATTGCGGGCAAAGCCCTTCATGCCCCTTGAAACAAGCCAGGAAGTCATCAGCTGCGTCCCGTTCATGGAGGAACATGGGCTTACCTAATTCTTCCGCCATGGCAATGAGGGCTTTGAAAAAGTGGAGCTGGTTCTCTTTCTTAGAATACATGCGGTCGTAATCGAGCCCCGTTTCACCGACAGCGACGACTTTCGGATTCGTCGTGATGATGCGCCGGATTTCCTCCAAATCCTCCTCCGTCGCTTCATCGGCCACGTGAGGATGGATACCGGCCGTGCCAAAAGCCGTGTGATGGCGGACAAACTGATTGACCAGACGGTTCTCCCCGGCCTCCGACCCAGTCAGGATACAGCAGATACCGTCCGCCGCCGCATCGGCAATGATTTTTTCCGGTTTAAGAAAAGACCGGGTAAATAAATTGAGCCCAATATCATAATATTTTATATCCATGTCAGACACCTCGTGAAAATAAGATTCCACGAATATTGTACCAAAAAAACAGGTTCCTGCGTAGCTTAAAAAAAGCTTGTCACACAACGACAAGCCCTTTAAGGTTGTTAGCGGCTAGCGGATGTTTTTTAATTTAAAGGTTTTCTGCCTTTTTCCCATCCTTCTTGCTTGCCTTTCATCAGGCCATCTTCGTATATTCCTTCTCCTAAGTTACACATGACTGCCAAATCCCCCTCTCCTTCTTGTGTCAAATCAATTCCAAAATCATTATGCAGGGTCGTAATCTTTTCACTGGCGTCCTTTGATGATACCCATTTTGCCTCATTGTACCAAATTTTGTTTTTTTGTACAATCCACATTCATGGCAAAAAAAGAGCACCCAGGAAATTTTCCTAGGTGCTCTCTGTCCAGTAATCTGGCGGAGTGAGAGAGATTCGAACTCTCGCAGGCCTTACGACCTCTAACGATTTAGCAAACCGTCCTCTTCAGCCTCTTGAGTATCACTCCATGCGTCAACTGACTATGTCAGTATACTACGATGGAGCGATATTGTCAAGTTATTTTTTCAATATATCTTCTACGGCCTTGGTTTTATTGTTCATCATATTCGTATAGCCCGGTCGGATATCGGCTTTCAAGACGACTTCAGCCCGCAGACCCTGGTCCGTCAGGTATTGCGTCGCTTTTTTGACGACTGCCATGACATCGTCCCATTCGCCTTCGATTTCGGTGAACATGGAATTGGTCCGATTCGGTAAGCCTGATTCCCGGATAATACGCACGATTTCAGCGACATACGGAGCGAATTCATCGCCAGTCCCGCACGGGGCAATAGCTACAGCAATTAAGGTATTCATGATATTATGCCTCCTCTACAGTCAATGGGTTCTGGGCAATCGCATCGGGCGTTGCCACATAGAGTTCGTCGATGAAATCCGTCTGGAAAGAACCTGTCCCTTTGGCATGAGCTGCGGCCCGTGTACCGGCCAGGTTATAGACGGCAGAGCCGGTAATGGCGGCGATGAACGGATCTGCTACGGCTGCATAGACAGCCATGACACCGCCAAGGGAACAGCCTGTCCCGGTAATGCAGGGCATCATTTCCGAACCGCCCTGGGAAAAGACGAGCTGCCGGCCATCGGTAATCAAATCTTCTTCTCCCGAAATGGCTACGGCTCCGCCAGTCCAGCGGGCTACAGCGACGGCAGCCGGAGCGGCAGAACGAACAGAATCGGTAGAATCGACACCGCGAACGTCCGAAGTATCAGAACCGCCTTCTAAGCCCCATAATCCGGCTAAAGCAATGATTTCAGATGCGTTGCCCCGGATAATAGACGGTTTATAGGCCTTGAAGGTCGTCAAAAGTTCCGTCCGCATTTGTCCCATGCCAATGGCCACGGGATCCAGGACCCAGGGTTTGCCTTCTTCATGGAGTACGACTGCTGTTTTTGGCAGTGTTTCCGCATAAATCGGGAATAACGTCCCTACGTTGATATACATAGATGCACCGGCCTTGGCCATACTGACGCCTTCGTCCGGTAAATAGACCATAGCGGCCGAACCGCCGACAGCCAGCTGGGCATTGGCAACGAAATTAATGGTCACCGTATTCGTAATAGACGGCGTCAGCGGATTCGATGCCTTAGCCAGTTTCGCGGCTTCCCTAACGGCATCGCGGATTTCAGATTCAGTCATATTATTACCACCTTTGTCATTTTGCTGTTTCTATTATAGACGTTCTGCTGGTGAAAGACTAGAGGGGATTTAGTAGCATATCCACAATCCGAGACAGTTAGCGGTCAGCAGTTAATTGTCCGCAGCCTTGCGGACTACACCGTAGGGGCTTGCACGTGGCAAGCCCGCTATGACTATGTGAGCATAACGTATACTAATATATGTGCGTGTTTTCCTGCATCACCTGTCATGTATGATGGATATGCCATTATTCCGAACGGGCGCCCCATGTGGGCGCCCCTACCAGCTTAGCAGTCAGCCGTTAGCAGCCGCAGTCCTACGAGCCATCATTCTGAATAGGCTGTGGTCAAATATCACAGCGGGTCGCTCAAGGCTCCCTTTATAGGGGAGCTGACCGCCAAAGGCGGTCTGAGAGGTTAAAGATCGGCCCCTACGATGCGGCCATAAGGCCGCAAAAACGAGCCACGAACCATTAACAACGAACAGCAAAAAAGCACTGGCGGTTGTCCCACCTCTCCTGCCGAATCCAGGGTATCTCTGTCTGACCGCATACTTTCACTCCATCAGGTCACGAGATTCGGCATAAGCGACTCACACGGTTTTGCGCGTCGCAGAGCTCCTTCAAAACCGGTTCCCTGCTTATCCCAGGGAACCCTGGTCGGATAGGAAGCCGCCTCGTCCCACATCGCTTGTCATGTATGATGGGTACCCCCATTATTCCGAACGGGCGCCCCACGTGGGCGCCCTTGCTAGCTGCTAACTGCTGACGGCTAACAACAAAAAAAGCACTAGCCTAAGCTAGTGCTTTTTTCTTAATCAGCGGCTTCCTATCCTCCCAGGGGGCCTCCCCCCAAGTACTTTCGGCGTTTGCGGGCTTAACTGCTGTGTTCGGCATGGGAACAGGTGGATCCCCGCAGCTATCGCCACTGAATTATGTTATTCAGGCGTCGGACAAGTCCGACATAAGCGATTCACACAGTTTTGCGCGTCGTCTCTGACTCCTTCAAAACTGGTTCTCTGCTTATCGTATCCTGACAACTGCATAAAAATGTTTCATACATCCAACGAACTATCAAGAATCTTTCCGCTCGTCTCCGAATCGTCCTTCTCTCTGTGTATCTGTTTCCAAATTCACAGCCTCCTGAGATTCGGAGTAAGCGATTCGCACATGTTTGTGCGTCGCCTTTCGGCTCCTTCAAACATGGCTCTCTGCTTAAGTCAAGTCCTCGGTCTATTAGTACCGGTCCGCTCCGTACATCGCTGTACTTCCACTCCCGGCCTATCAACCACATCGTCTTTGTGGGACCTTACTTGTTAAAACAATGAGAAACCTCATCTCTAGGCTGGTTTCACGCTTAGATGCTTTCAGCGTTTATCCGTCCCCGACGTAGCTACCCAGCTGCACGGCTGGCGCCATGACTGGTACACCATTGGTCGGTCCACTCCGGTCCTCTCGTACTAGGAGCAGCCCCTTTCAAGTTTCTTACGCCCGCGATGGATAGGGACCGAACTGTCTCACGACGTTCTGAACCCAGCTCGCGTACCACTTTAATGGGCGAACAGCCCAACCCTTGGGACCTACTTCAGCCCCAGGATGTGATGAGCCGACATCGAGGTGCCAAACCTCCCCGTCGATATGGACTCTTGGGAGAGATAAGCCTGTTATCCCCAGGGTAGCTTTTATCCGTTGAGCGATGGCAATTCCACTCTCTACCACCGGATCACTAAGCCCGACTTTCGTCCCTGCTCGACCTGTCCGTCTCGCAGTCAAGCTCCCTTCTGCCTTTGCACTCTTCGCGCGGTTTCCGTCCGCGCTGAGGGAACCTTTGGGCGCCTCCGTTACTCTTTCGGAGGCGACCGCCCCAGTCAAACTGCCCGCCTGAGACTGTCCGCAAGCTCGTTACGCTTCTCGTTAGAATTCCAATAAAACAAGGTTGGTATCCCACCAGCGGCTCCGTGAATACTGGCGTACTCACTTCTCAGCCTCCCAACTATCCTGTACATCTCTTACCGGAATCCAATCTCAGGTTACAGTAAAGCTCCATGGGGTCTTTCTGTCCAGTCGCGGGTAACCTGCATCTTCACAGGTACTTCAATTTCACCGGGTCCCTCGTTGAGACAGTGCCCAAATCGTTACACCTTTCGTGCGGGTCGGAACTTACCCGACAAGGAATTTCGCTACCTTAGGACCGTTATAGTTACGGCCGCCGTTTACTGGGGCTTCAATTCACTGCTTCGCTTGCGCTAACACTTCCTCTTAACCTTCCAGCACCGGGCAGGTGTCAGCATCTATACATCAGCTTTCGCTTTAGCAGACGCCTGTGTTTGTGGTAAACAGTCGCTTGGGCCTCTCTTCTGCCACCCATCTCCGCTCCATGCGCTTCTGCACTTCACGTACGCTGGGTTATCCTTTTCCCGAAGTTACGGATATATTTTGCCGAGTTCCTTAACGAGGGTTTTCCCGCGCACCTTAGAATTCTCATCCTGCCTACCTGTGTCGGTTTCGGTACGGGTGCCTGAGTCCTCACTAGAAGCTTTTCTCGACAGTTTAGTGCCAGCCCCTTCGCTTCTGTCTCCAGAAGCTCCCCATCGCATCTCGGCCTTACGGGAAACGGATTTGCCTGTCTCCCGACCTACCTGCTTGGACGTGCTCTTCCAATCGCACGCGCGCCTTCCTTCCTGTGTCACTCCTTCGCTCAAACGGCCTCAGCCAGTACAGGAATTTCAACCTGTTGTCCATCTCCTACGCGTCTCCGCCTCGGATTAGGTCCCGACTTACCCTGGGACGACGATCGTTGCCCAGGAACCCTTAGGCTTTCGGTGGAAGGGATTCTCACCCTTCTTTTCGCTACTCATACCGGCATTCTCTCTTCCTGCCTGTCCACCTGTCCTTCCGGTCAGGCTTCTCCCATGCAGGAACGCTCCCCTACCCAATTAACTTATGTTAATTGCCAAAGCTTCGGTTCCGTACTTTAGCCCCGGACATCTTCGGCGCAGAGTCTCTCGACCAGTGAGCTATTACGCACTCTTTTAATGGTGGCTGCTTCTGAGCCAACATCCTGGTTGTTTTCGAAATTCCACATCCTTCGCCACTTAGTACGGCATTGGGGACCTTAGCTGTTGGTCTGGGCTGTTTCCCTCTTGACTATGGGCCTTATTACTCACAGTCTGACTCCCATGGATAAGTACAGCCATTCGCAGTTTGATTAGGTTCAGTAGCCGGATAGGCCCCTACCCCGTTCAGTGCTCTACCGCCTGTACTCTCGCCATGAGGCTAGCCCTAAAGCTATTTCGGGGAGAACCAGCTATCTCCACGTTCGATTGGCATTTCACCCCTACCCACATCTCATCCAAAAGCTTTTCAACGCTCACTGGTTCGGTCCTCCACACATTTTTACCTGTGCTTCAACCTGGACATGGGTAGATCACTGTGGTTTCGGGTCTACTCCAACTAACTATACGCCCTGTTCAGACTCGCTTTCGCTGCGGCTCCGCATTTTCTGCTTAACCTCGCTAGCTGAAGTAACTCGCCGGTTCATTCTTCAATAGGCACGCCGTCGCACCTAAAAAGTGCTTCGACTGCTTGTAGACATACGGTTTCAGGTTCTCTTTCATTCCCCTCCCGGGGTTCTTTTCACCTTTCCCTCACGGTACTATGCGCTATCGGTCCATATCAGTATTTCGCCTTGGAGGGTGGTCCCCCAGCTTCCCACAGGGTTTCTCGTGTCCCGTGGTACTCCGG
This sequence comes from Megasphaera sp., assembly GCF_047831605.1. Taxonomy (NCBI): domain Bacteria; kingdom Bacillati; phylum Bacillota; class Negativicutes; order Veillonellales; family Veillonellaceae; genus Megasphaera; species Megasphaera sp. The sequence continues at coordinate 921,104 of NZ_CP181255.1, forward strand.
ATCCTGCTCCATGCACTTGCTTACGCCTACGAGGCTCTCACTCTCTCTGGCTGAGCTTCCCAGCTCATTCTGCTTCACTCATGCATTTGATAGCAGTCCACAACCCCGGATTGGTTTCCCATTCCGGTTTGGGCTCTGCCCCGTTCGCTCGCCGCTACTAGGGGTATCTCTGTTGATTCCTTTTCCTCCGGCTACTTAGATGTTTCAGTTCACCGGGTGCCCTTCCTCATAGAGGATGACAGCACTACTGCTGCCGGGTTTCCCCATTCGGAGATCTGCGGGTCAAAGGTTACTTGCACCTCACCGCAGCTTATCGCAGCTTATCGCGTCCTTCTTCGGCTGATATGGCCAAGGCATCCGCCGTACGCCCTTACTTACTTGACTATTTTTTCATGTATCACGCCATCCACACGGGATGTCGTGATGAACAAGAATTCAAGGTTCGTTAAGATCTCTTTTTAAAAAGAGGTATTTTCTAACATTTTTATGCAGTTGTCAAGGTACGATTGAGAGGATGACCTCTCAAAACTGAACAATGAATGAATTGGCCTCCGTGCCGACTTCTTAGGTTTTCCCTAGAAAGGAGGTGATCCAGCCGCACCTTCCGATACGGCTACCTTGTTACGACTTCACCCCAATCATCGCCCCCACCTTCGACGGCTGGCTCCTTGCGGTTACCTCACCGGCTTCGGGTGTGAATGACTTTCGTGGTGTGACGGGCGGTGTGTACAAGGCCCGGGAACGTATTCACCGCAGTATGCTGACCTGCGATTACTAGCGATTCCTGCTTCATGCAGGCGGGTTGCAGCCTGCAATCCGAACTGGGACTCTGTTTTTGGGGTTTGCTCCGGATCGCTCCTTCGCTTCCCTCTATTAAGAGCCATTGTAGTACGTGTGTAGCCCAAGCCATAAGGGGCATGATGACTTGACGTCATCCCCGCCTTCCTCCGCATTGTCTGCGGCAGTCTCTCCTGAGTCCCCGGCCGAACCGCTGGTAACAGAAGATGGGGGTTGCGCTCGTTGCGGGACTTAACCCAACATCTCACGACACGAGCTGACGACAGCCGTGCACCACCTGTTTTCTTGTCCTCCGAAGAGGAACAGGGTATCTCTACCCTTAGCAATCAATGTCAAGGCTTGGTAAGGTTCTTCGCGTTGCGTCGAATTAAACCACATACTCCACCGCTTGTGCGGGCCCCCGTCAATTCCTTTGAGTTTCAGCCTTGCGGCCGTACTCCCCAGGCGGGATACTTATTGCGTTAACTCCGGCACAGAAGGGGTCGATACCTCCTACACCTAGTATCCATCGTTTACGGCCAGGACTACCGGGGTATCTAATCCCGTTTGCTCCCCTGGCTTTCGCGCCTCAGCGTCAGTTGTCGTCCAGAAAGCCGCTTTCGCCACTGGTGTTCCTCCTAATATCTACGCATTTCACCGCTACACTAGGAATTCCGCTTTCCTCTCCGATACTCTAGCATCGCAGTTTCGGTCCCCTCACGGGGTTAAGCCCCGCACTTTTAAGACCGACTTACGACGCCGCCTGCGCGCCCTTTACGCCCAATAATTCCGGACAACGCTTGCCACCTACGTATTACCGCGGCTGCTGGCACGTAGTTAGCCGTGGCTTTCTCTTACGGTACCGTCACTTACGACGGGTATTGGCCGTCGTACCATTCGTCCCGTATAACAGAACTTTACAACCCGAAGGCCGTCATCGTTCACGCGGCGTTGCTCCGTCAGACTTTCGTCCATTGCGGAAGATTCCCCACTGCTGCCTCCCGTAGGAGTCTGGGCCGTGTCTCAGTCCCAATGTGGCCGTTCATCCTCTCAGACCGGCTACTGATCGTCGCCTTGGTGGGCCGTTACCCCTCCAACTAGCTAATCAGACGCAAGCCCCTCCTCCAGCGAAAGCTCCGAAGAGCCTCCCTTTCTTCCTTCTGCCATGCGACAGAAAGAACGTATTCGGTATTAGCAGCCGTTTCCAGCTGTTGTCCCCATCTAGAGGGCAGGTTGCTTACGCGTTACTCACCCGTTTGCCACTCGAATCAATAAGAAGCAAGCTTCTCATCTCTTCTCGTTCGACTTGCATGTGTTAAGCACGCCGCCAGCGTTCGTCCTGAGCCAGGATCAAACTCTCCATGATATATGGAAGAGCGTTTGGCTCTTGTTTATTGATTGGTATTACTCATTGTTTGACGTTCTATATAATAGAACCTCGCACGTTGGCGTTCATTCAGTTCATTGTTCAGTTTTCAAAGGTCATCGTTGCCATCGCTTCATCGCGACGACTTGTTTATTTTAACAAACTCAGAAGAGCTTGTCAAGGATTAATTTGAACTTTTTTTTAAATTCAAACTTCCTGCTGCGTCAGGGCCTTGCCCCGACAGCTCATTCAGTATACTACTGTGTAAAGGAATTGTCAAGGATTTTTTTCAAATCCTTGACGCAGGCCGCCGGTCACCGGTCGCAAACCCATGCCACATATTCCGTTCAAGTATCTTCCCCATTATTCGCTGCGGGCCGCCCAAGGCTCCCTTCATAGGGGAGCTGGCCGCCAAAGGCGGTCTGAGAGGTTAAAGAGCCCCTATGCACTTTATGCTATATTTTTCGCGCTATATTTTATGCTATATTTTTCGCGCTATATATAGTATAATTATGTCGAGTAGTTGTATTTTATATTTCCTTATTAGGCAATGAACAGGAGTTGTTACACATGAACAAGAAATGTTTAGCTTTGGCAGCCGCTGCCATGGCGGCTGTGACACTGGTCGCCGGCTGTGGTTCTTCGGCAGACAAAAAGGACGGCGCTTCGGGAGATCAGAAGACCCTCGTCGTCGGTATGGAACCGACGTTCCCGCCGTTCGAATTTACGGAAAACGACAAATACATCGGTTTCGACATTGATTTGGCCAATGCCATCGGCGAAAAAATGGGCACGAAAGTTGAAGTCAAGAGCCTCGGTTTTGACGCCCTCATCCCGGCCCTGCGCAGCGGTCAGATCGACATGATTGCTTCCGGCATGGACGCTACGCCGGAACGGCAGAAACAGGTTTCCTTTACGGAACCGTATTTCCAGGATGGTTATTCCGTCGTCGTCCGCAAGGATAACACCAACATCAACGGCTTCGATGACCTCAAAGGCCGCACGGTCGGTTCCCAGGTCGGCACGAAGGGCGTAGACCTGGCTACGGAAGCCGGCGCTACGGTCAAGCAGTATGACGCCAACAGCCAGGGCTGGATGGAACTGCAGAGCGGCACGTGTGATGCCGTCGTCATCAACACGTCGGTCGCCCTCTACTACATGAAAGAAGGCGGCGATAAAGACCTGAAGATCGTCGGCGACGCCAAGAAAGCTGATGCCGGTATCGCTATGGCTGTTTCCAAGGACAAACCGGAACTCCTGGAAAAGGTCAACAAAGCCCTGGCCGACCTCAAAGCCGACGGGACTTATGCCAAACTGTACAAGAAATGGTTCGGCGTCGATCCGAAGGCATAATCGATGTATAAAGCCTACGTATTCGATTTCGACTACACCCTGGCCAATTCGGAAAAGGGTATCGTCATGTGCTTCCAGCTCCTCTTCGAGGCCGAAGGCTATGACGGTATCCCTGAAGAAGCTATCCGCCGCACGATTGGCATGACCATGTACGACGCCATGGCCCTCCTGACCGGGGAAACGGACCCGGACCGGGTCAACGCCCTGATTTGGGAATACAAGGTCCGCTTCTCCGACAAGTACATGACGGCCAACACCCATCTCTATCCGCAGACCCTGCCGACGCTCCATGCTTTGAAAGACGCCGGCGCCCTGTGCTGCATCGCATCGACCAAGACCCGGTCGCGTATTGGCGAAACCCTGCGGAAATACCAGATGGAAAGCCTCATCGACCTCGTCGTCGGCGTGGAAGACGTCGCCAAGGCCAAACCGGCACCGGACGGAATCAACGCCGTCTGCCGCCACTTCGGCCTGGATAAAAAGGACGTCCTCTACATCGGTGACAATACCATCGACGCCAGAGCCGCCAAAAATGCCGGCGTCGCCTTTGCCGCCGTGACGACGGGAACGACGACGAGCCAGGAATTCGCCCGCCTGCCCCATGTGGCAATCATGAAGGATCTCAGCGAAATCCTTACTATTCCCTAATTGGAGGAACTCATTATGATGAAGAAAAAAGTTACGACCCTCGTCGCTGCCTCGCTGGCAGCCCTGACCCTTCTCGCCGGCTGCGGCTCCAACGGCACAGCCGATAAAAAAGATGGCGCAGCCAAAGGCGACAAGACCCTCATCGTCGGCACGGAACCGACGTTCCCGCCTTTTGAATTCACGGAAAATGAAAAGGACGTCGGCTTCGACATCGACCTGGCCCAGGCCGTCTGCGATAAGCTGGGCTACAAGATGGAAGTCAAGAACCTCGGCTTCGACGCCCTCATCCCGGCCCTGAAGAGCGGCCAGATCGACCTCATCGCCGCCGGCATGGATGCGACAGATGAACGGAAAAAACAGATCGACTTCACGGACGTCTATTACCAGGGTGGCTACACCATCGTCGTCCCGACGGGCAATACGGACATCACCGGTTATGACTCCATCGCCGGCAAGACCGTCGGCGCCCAGGTCGGTTCCAAGGCAGCCGATTACGCCAGAGAACACGGGGCCAACGTCAAGGAATTCGACACCAACACCCAGGGCTGGATGGAACTGGAAGCCGGTACGTGTGATGCCGTTTCCATCGATAAAGCCGTCGCCCAGTATTACCTCCAGCAGGGCGGCAAAGATAAGCTCAAGATCGTCGGCGAACCCATTACGTCCCGCGGCGTAGCCATGGGCATCAGCAAAGATAAACCGGAACTGAGCAAACAAGTCAATGAAGCTTTGAAGGAAATCAAGGCAGACGGAACGTACGCTAAAATCTATAAGAAATGGTTCGGCGAAGAACCGAAGCAGTAAAAAAAAGGCTTGTCGCACATGCGACAAGCCTTTTTAAGTGGTTAGTGGTTAGTGGCTAGTGGTTAGCGGATGGTTTTAAATTTAAACCATCTTCTACAAACTCCGCACTACAAACTATAAAGCCAAAGAACCTCTCCGGCCCGTTGGGCCACCTCCCCTATGAGGGGAGGCTTTGAGAACCACTATTTTTTATCCTTCTTCTGGAGTTTGGCCAGGCGGTCTTTTAAGGACATGAACTCGCCCTGGTTGTCGGACTGGAGTTCCGTTTCGGGCTGGATGGTCTGGTCTTTATAGGCGGCTTTGCGTTTGGCTGCTTCGGCAGCGGCTGCGGCCTGACGTTCTTTTGCAGTCCGTTCGCTCTGGACGGCTTCGCGGATGGGCTGGAGTTTATTGTCCGGGACGACGAGGAAGCGGACCGGCAGGTTGGCGGCTCCCGGCGGCATGATGTGGATGGTCATGTCCGTCCCGGCCGGGAAGGTATCGACGTATTCCATGGCATACGGGTCATTGAGGCCCATGGAGTGGCGATGGCGCGGCAGTTCGACGATTTTCTTGTCTTCGCCCCGCTGGGGATCGCTGTAGATGAGTTCCGTCACGCCGGCATATTCGCCGCCCTGGGGATTGAAATACAAGTGGATGTTCCCGGTCCCCGTCGTGCGCAGGTGGATGGTGTAGTCGACGCCGTAGTTGCCCGTATCTTCCGAGGCCCGGTTGTCCATGACGTCACGGCCCTGGAGGAAACGGTCCCAGACGCCGTCAGCCAGGAGGATATAGCCGATGCCGCTGTCCGTCGAATAGGGAATGAGCGTGCTCAGGTAACGGTCCTTGCCGTGGAAAGTGCCGCGCAGCTGGACGGAGTCACTGGCCAGGTACTGCTGCTTGCGGATGAAGGCAATCGGGTCTTCCTGGGGCGGCAGGATCATGGACGACAGGATCATCGGTTCCGGCAGGCTGACGTTGACGATGCCCGAAAAGAGCTGGTCCGGCCGGACGACAGTTTCATTGAGGCGCTGACCGACGATGGCATAGTCATGGGCCGGGACGGTGATCTTATTAACCGTCATGTTGCCTTCATAATACATGGTCGACAGTTCCTTGCCGACCTGGTAGTAGTCCGTACTGGGCCGCGTATACTGATAACCTCGGAGGACCGCTTCCAGCGGATACGGGTGCGGATTGTAGAGCATGGCTACGATTTTCCGGTTATACTGGTGCTGGTTGACATGATAGAAATAGAGGCGCACGTCGCCGCTGACCGTATCCCCATAGAGGATCCCGTCACCATCGGCGTATTCCGGGCTATCAGAGAGGAGCAGCGTCCCCGTATCGACAGGAGCTGTCATGGAAATAGGAAGCATACGCTGGGCGACGACGCGGTCCATGACGTCCGGGTCGTCGACAGCGGGCAGATCCGCTGCCAGGGCGCCGGCCAGGGGCAGACAGGCCGTCAGCAGGCCGGCTATATAGGTACATAGTTTCTTAAATTTCATCTTCTCGTTGACCTTCTATCTGTTTCGCTATATCAGCGATTTTTTTAAAACGGTGGGACAAGCCCGATTTCGTCAATCCCGACTGGGCCGCCAGTTCACTCATGGAAGCTTCAGGATTGGCCATGCGCAATTCCGCCGCTTCCCGCAGCTTCGGCGACATGCGCTGGTACAGGCCCGATTCCTGGATGCAGGTAATGGCCCGGCGCTGGCGCACGGCGGCGTCTACGGTCTTCTGGAGATTGGCCGTTTCACAGTTGACGACGCGGTTGACATTGTTGCGCATCCCCTTGACGACGCGGACGCTCTCAAACTTGAGATACGCCTGGGCTGCGCCGATGTATTGCAGGAATTGGGACACGCCATTGCCTTCTTTGATGTAAACCAAATAATCGCCCTTGCGGTCCGTCGTCTTGGCCGGCAGGCGGAAACGGCGCATGATTTTCAACAATTTTTCGGCAAAGGCCGCATTGCCCGTCACCAGTTCCAGGTGATAATCGCCCTTGGGCTGATTGACGGACCCGCCGCCCATGAAGGCTCCCCGCAGGAAAGCCCGCTGGCAGTCGGTCTTCTTGAGGTCGATGGCCGAAAATTCCGTATCTGTCGGAAACAGGGACAAATCCTTCAGGATGGCCGTGCTTTCCGGCGACGGCGATACGCGCAGGATATAGTAATTCTTCTTGCGCAGGCGCAGGCCCTGGCGGACCCGGACTTCGGGCCGGACCGGGAACGATTCCATCCACATCTTCAGGGCCTTGCGGGCGACGGCATTATTGGACGTGCTGAATTCGATGCCGATAGTCCCGCGCGAGCCGAGTATGAGGGAGCCGCCCATGCAGAGCAGCGCTGCCAGTTCGGCAAAACGGCAGGCGGCATTTTCGGGCTTGCAGTGGGCGATTTCATTCTTCACTTCTTCTGCAAATGACAAAGGGCGCCGCCTCCTAACGATGGTTGAATGTGTAACGCTTCAAATAGTAATGCAAGAGCTCCGGCGACAAATCGGTCCGCAAGGCGTTGATCAGATCAAAGAGGACGTTGGCCAGCTTCTTCGTATCGTGAGTGGCACTGTTTTCCTTGTTGATCAAATTCGACAGGATGAGCGTCGCCCCGGTCTGGCTGACTTCCTTCTTGTCGATCATGACCGGATGGGACCCGTGGGCGACATAGCGCTGGAGGACGGCCGGATCGACATCGCCGTTGTTGGCGATGACGAAGTCGATGACCTTGCCGCCGGCCTGGCGGTTGATGGCCCGGATGTGGTCGGATACGGTGTAATCATCCGTTTCCCCGGGCTGGGTCATGACGTTGCAGATATAGATCTTCGGCGCCTTGCTGGTGCGGACGGCCTGGACGATATCGGGTACGCAGAGATTGGGCATGATGCTCGTATAGAGGCTGCCCGGTCCGAGGACGATGGCGTCGGCTTCCCTGATGGCGTCGACGGCCGACTGGATGGCCCTGGGGTGTTCCGGCGTCGTAAAGACGCGCTTGATCTTGCCGTGGGCATGGGGAATCTGCGATTCCCCTTCGACGATGCGGCCGTCGGTCATTTCGGCATTGAGGCGAAGCTTTTCCGCCGACGATGGGATGACCTTGCCGCGGACGCGCAGGACCTTGCTGGTCGCGTCCATGGCTTCCTCGACGTCGCCCAGGACTTCGATGAGGGCGGCGATGAACAAGTTGCCGAAGCTGTGGCCCGTCAGGTTGCCGGACCCGCCGAAGCGGTGGGCGAAGAGCTTTTCCATGAGCCCTTCCTTATCGGCCAGGGCGACCAGGCAGTTGCGCAGGTCCCCTGGGGCGATGATATCCAGGTCCTGGCGGATGCGGCCTGTCGAACCGCCATCGTCGGCGACGGTGACGACAGCCGTCAGGTTATATGTCTTGGCCTTGAGGCCGCGCAGCATGACCGACAGGCCCGTGCCGCCGCCGATGACGACGACCTTCGGCCCTTTGGACAGCTGGAGGTTGGAAAAGATCAGGTCGCTGAGGTTATCCGATTCGCCGGGCATGACGACGCCGATCATGGTACGGATCAGGCGCCGCGTCGCCCAGGCCATGACGACCAACCCCAGGAGGATGACCAGGATGCCCATACTGGCCAGGATGGTATAGTTATAATGGCCCGTCACTTCATAGAGCAGGCGGAAAGCCCATTCTTCCAGCGACCCCAGCCATTGGTAGTTAAAGGTCAGGATAATGCCGAAGCTGGAGCACATCATGCCCAGGCCGAAGAGAAAGAGCCATCGCTTGATGTGCAAGCCCGGATGCAGCCATTTCATAAAACGCATGACAGCACCTCCTACGCTTCGCCTTCGTACCCCGGCGCATCTTCTTCGACGTCGTTCTTCTGGATATCCCGGTGTTCGATGGATACGTCGACACCGTTATCCCTGAGATGTTTATACATGGCTTCGGCCATACAGACACTGCGGTGCATCCCGCCCGTACAGCCGACGGCGATGACCAGCTGGCTCTTGCCTTCCCGTTCATAGTTGGGCAGGAGGAAGTCGATCATATCGAACCACTTTTCCTTATACGTCTGGGTAATGGGGAAGCTTTCGACATAGTCGCGCACACAGGGTACACGGCCCGATTTATGTCGGTATTCTTCAATATAATAAGGATTGGGCAGGAAGCGCACATCTTCGACGATGTCCGCATCGATGGGCATGCCGTGCTTGAAGCCGAAGGACACGACGGTAACGGTCATGCTCTTCTTGCTGTCCGTAATGGCATAGCGCTTGACCAGGATCTCCTTGAGCTGCTTCGGCTTGAGATTCGACGTGTCGATGATGAAATCCGCTTTCTGGCGCAGCGAGGCCAGGCGCTTGCGTTCTTCGGCGATGCCCTGGCTGATGCGGCCATGCGGGGCCAGGGGATGGACGCGGCGCGTTTCCTTATAGCGCCGTACCAGGGCCTGATCCGAAGCCTCGATGAAGACGATTTCGTAGGAAATGCCTTCGGCCTTGAGGTCTTTCAGGCACTGGCTCATGGCGTCAAAGAATTCACCGCCCCGGATATCGGCGATGAGGGCCACGTGGCGGACCCGTTCGCCGCCTTTGATGCACAATTCCGCGAACTTGGGAATCAGGACCGGCGGGATATTGTCGATGCAGAAATAGCCGATGTCTTCCAATACCTGGACAGCATGGCTCTTACCGGCACCGGACATGCCGGTGACAATGATCAAATGAAAATGGTCCATAAGAACCTCCTATATAGACAATGTTACAATACAAATTTCTCAACCGCCGCGGCGACGCCGTCGTCATTGTTGGACGCCGTGACGTAAGACGCGACGGCCTTCACTTCGTCAGCGGCATTGGCCATGGCCACGGGGAAACCGGCGGCTTTGAGCATATCCAAATCGTTCTGGGAATCGCCGAGGGCCATGATCTCATCGGCCGTGATGCCGTAGAGCTCGCCCAGGCGGCGGATACCCTTGCCCTTGTCGACGCCGCTGGGCATGATTTCCAGGAACGTCGGCATGGAAAAGAGGATGTTGAACTGACCGGGGAAACGCTCCTCGATGAGGGCCTTGCGGGCCACCAGGTCGTCGTGCTCGCCCCGGCTGAGAAGCTTGTTGCAGTCGCCCTGGACGCGGTAGAATTCGTCGCCGCAGATACAGGCCTTGCTGTGCGTGATTTCTTCATAGCCGCGGATCCACTTATCATCCTTGGCCGTGCGCAGGACGTCGTCGATATAAGTCTGCATCTGCCAGCCCTTTTCCCGGGCCAGGTCGACCAGTTCCTGTGCCGTCTGCTGCGGAATGGCCTGCTGGAAGAGGATTTTCTTCGATTCCAGCGTCTCGATGAGACCGCCGGCAAAGAGCAGCAGCGGACTGTCGCCGAGGTCCAGGCGGTCGCCGTAAGGCCGGGCCGTCTGGTACATGCGTCCCGTGGCGATGGCGACGACGACGCCCTTATCGCGGGCTGCCTGCAAGGTGCGGACCGTCCGGTCCGACACGCTGCCGTCGCTGCGCAGGAGCGTCCCATCGAGGTCGATGGTGATCATCTTTACCGGCTTCATCAGGCCTTGTCCCCCTTCCAGTCGAAGACGACGCCCTGACTGGACGGTTCGGCTTCCTTCGGCGCGTCGCTGACGTACTGCAGGTCGTCGGCATAGCTCTGGGCCAGTTTATCGATTTCCCGCTGCTGGTCTGCCGTGGCTTTGCTGCGGTTCTTCATGGCAGCGGCGATCATTTCCGTCACTTCATAGCGCGTCAGGTTGTACGACGGCGCAAAGCGCGTCATCGGCACCCCCGTCAGGCCGGCCTTGGACAGGTCGTAGACGGCCTTGTATTCCCAGGTATTGCGGTCTACGGCGTCAAACTGGTTCGGCGCATAGGGATTATAGGCCAGGGCCGCGCTGAGCCCCAGGCAGCACCAGGCTGCCAGCAAAAGAAAGAATCGTTTCATCGTTGTCCCCCTCTATAAACAAATATACTCCCTGCCGGGTCTAACGTGCGTCATACCTGAAAGAGAGCATATCCATAAAATACGTATTATTGGGCTTTTTTAGCGTCCTTTTTGGCATCACTGTCATCGTGGCTGCCATGATCGGGTACGGCTTTCTGCGCGGCTTCGGTCGAAACGGCGACAGCCGGGGCTGCCGGTTTGACGGCGACCGATTTATCCGCAGCGACAGGTGCCGCACCTTCGCCATCGAGGGCCATGTCGTCGAGCAGCTTGAGCTGGCTGGTCAGGATGGCACGGCACTTGGCGCGGTATGCCCCGGTCTGGGCCTTGAGCTTTTCCCATTCCTGCCGGGACTGCTGCAGATTCATCATCGTTTCGTCGAGCATCTGCTTCTTCTTGCTTTCCGCTTCCTGCAGGATGAGGTCGGCTTCCTTGCGGGCCGAGAACTTGACGTTTTCCGCCGTCTGCTGGGCCAGCATGAGCGTACTGTTCATGGTAGCTTCCATCTTTTCATACTGCGTCAGCTTGTCCTGCAGGCTGTCGCAGCGTTCCTTCAATTCGCAGTATTCCCGGTATACCTTTTCGTAGTCGCCGGCGATGTTGTTCATGAAAGCATCGACGTCTTCTTCGCTGTACCCGCGGAAGCCGCGTTTAAATTCTTTGTTGTGAATATCCATTGGTGTAAGCATGGTATTTCCTCCGTGTGAAAGGGAATTACATATACCGCTTCAGCAAGACGCCGATACGGCCCTTCCTGGACGTACCCGTGATCTCGGCCAGTTCCATCCGGCCCTTGCCGCGCAGCGAAATGACATCGCCCTGACTGACGTCCTGGCTCGGTCCCTTGGCAGGCTGCCAGTTGACCTGGACCCGGTCGCCCTTGATGGCTTCGGCCGCCTTGGTACGGGAAATGCCAAAGCCCGAAGATGCAATGGCATCGAGGCGGAGCGATGCGACGGTCGTCTTGATTTCCTTGACTTTTTCCTGGCGAGGCGCAATGTCCGACAGGGGCATCTCTTCGATGGCAATGGATACCATGGCAATTTTAGTGAAATTCTGCTGTAAATACGGGACGAGTTTCGTATCGGCCAAGAGGACGGCGCCGGCATCCTGCATGATGATGTCGCCGAAGCGTTCGCGGCCGACGCCGAGGCTCATGAGCGAGCCCAGGACGTCGCGGTGCCCCAGGAGCCGGTAGCGGTCATCCCAGGACAGGCGGCAGGCGGTGATGCCGAAATCGACAGGCCCGTCGTAATCGGCGCTGACGAAAGCCAGCTTGACCCGTTCTGCCCCTTCATAGCCGCCAAAGGTCCGGAGGACCAGGGACGGCACATGGGCCTGGATGGTCTCGCCGATCTGGACGGCACCGGGAGATACGAACTCGCTGACCGCATAAGGACGGCCCTTGGCCGTGCTGTCAGCCAGATCGATAAGGCGGGCAGCGAGCTCGCCATTATCGGTCCCCTGATAATAACGGATAATCCGATCTCTGTTCTTCAAGATAATCCCTCAATTACTAGTGCTGCGGCGTGCTGCTGCCGTTGTTGTTATTGTTGTTGCTGTTCCAGGCCAGGGGCGGCGTATTGAAATCGCCGTAGTCGTCACGCTTGCCGTGGTCGACGGTGACATTGCTCGGTACGCAAAGGAAGATTTCCTTGCCGACCTTCTGGATGTTGCCGTCCAGGGCATACGTAGCGCCGCTGACGAAATCGACGACGCGTTTGGCAATGTCGTCCGGCGTCGATTCAAAGTTGATGACGACGGGTTTGCGGTCGCGGATATAATCGGCGATGCTCTGGGAATCGTCAAAGGTTTCCGGTTCGACGATGACCATGCGCAGCGGTTTTTCCTGGGGTGCTGCATAATTGACGCCGGAACGGCGCGGGGCTACAGCCGGCGTGCGGCGCGGTGCGCGTTCTTCTTCCATTTCTTCTTCATCCTCGTATTCGTCCGTTTCAAATTCGTCGTCTTCGTTGACGCCGCCTACAGTACCTACTAATTTATCCCAAACTTTCTTTACTCCCATGGTGAATACTCCTCCTTAGTAATTACGGGGCCCAAAGATTGCCGTACCTACGCGGACGACATTGGCGCCTTCTTCGATTGCTATTTCAAAATCATGGGTCATGCCCATGGACAGGTAACGGATTTGACCTTCCGGAAACTTCGGCTTCATGTCTTCATACAAAGCGTGGGCAATGCGGAATACAGGCCGTACATCCTCTACGTTGTCGTAATTCGGGGCGATGCACATGAGGCCCAGGACGCGGACGTGTTCCATGGTCTTGGCCATTTCGCACATAGCCGGGAAGTCTTCCACTTCCATGCCGAATTTGCTTTCTTCGCGGGCCACATTGACCTGCAGGAGAATATCCTGTACTTTGCCGATCTTGCCGGCTTCCTTATCCACAGCTTTGAGCAGGTGTTCGGAATCGATCGAGTGGATGAGGTCGAAGTGTTCGACGGCATGTTTGGCCTTATTGGTCTGCAAATGACCGATTAAGTGCCAGGTCAAATGGTTATCCGGGAACGCTTCCAGCTTCTGAAGTGCTTCCTGGACCCGATTTTCACCGACGTCGGTGACACCGCATTTAGCGGCTTCTTCCATCATTTCTACGGGATGATTCTTCGTGACTGCGACAAGCGTAATTTTGTCAGTCCTGCCGACGCGGGCAGCTGCATCGGCAATTCTCTTATTTACTGCCTCAAGATTTTCCTTAATCAAGCCTATCCCTCCGTAGTGCATGTGATTATATATATTCATATATTTATAAAACATTACACTTCTTTTATTATATATAGTTAAGGCTATAAAAGCTAGTCATATTTAAAAATTTGTCCCATCTGCTTTTCAAAGGACAGCAAAGGCCCCCATGCGGCCCGTATGACCGCCGTCGCGGCGATAGGAAAAGAACTTCCCTTCCTCGGCAAAGGCACAGCTCGTCGTGACTTCGATGTGGTCCGGCCGAAGGCCCGCTTCCTCCAGGAGCAGCCGGTTGGCCTGCCACAAGTCAACGGACCAGACGCCATCTTTTTCGCCGGCGCAGTTCCCATAAGCCGTCCCCAGGCGGCGGAAGGCCATGGCCGTAGACTCGCTGACCTCGTAATGGGCCCGGGAAATGGAAGGCCCCACATAGGCCAGGAGGTCTTTCGGGTCCGACCCGTAGGCCAGGCGCATGGCAAAGACCGTCTTGGCCGCCAGGCGCTGGACCGTACCGCGCCAGCCGTCGTGGATGACGGCGACGGCCCGCTTCACCGGATCGTAGACGATGACCGGCACGCAGTCGGCGATGCAGAGCATGAGCGGCACGCCGGGAAGGTTGGTCATGATGGCGTCCGTATGGGCCAGGGCATCGGCATAACTGCCGGCACCGCAGCCGATCTCTGCCGGTCCCACGGCGACGACGTGGTCTTCGTGGGTCTGCTGAGCCGTCGTCAGCTTCTGCATGGGATAGCCCAGGAGGGCACAGAGGCGGCGCCGGTTCTCCAGGACGGCCTTGGGCTGGTCGCCGACGTGGAGCCCCAGGTTCAGCGACGTGAACGGTGCCTCGCTGACGCCGCCGCTCTTGCCGGTCACGCCATGGCGCAGGCCGGCATCTGCCAGGAGGGTGCTCTCTTCCCAACAGATTCCATTACCATGTTCTACCCACTTAGTCATGATATCCTCCACAAATGTGACAGCGTCGGCAGCCGTCGAAACAGGGGATGGTGAATTCCCCGTCTTCGGCTTTTTTCAGCTCGTCCGTCAGGTACGTCGGCACCAGTCCCGTGTCGATCGTATCCCAGGGCATGACGGCGTCTGTCGGCCGCTGGTCATATAAAAATCCTTTAATATCGAAATGAAGCTCCTTGGCCGCCCGTTTCCAGCCCTTGACGCCGCCGTATTCATGGGCCTTGACCAGGAGGTCGCCGACGCGGCGGTCGCCCCGGGACAGGACGCCCTGGATATAGGCCGAGCGCAGGGGCTCGATGAGCAGCTCGATCTGCTTGTCCTTCAAGGCCTTCTTGAGGAAATTCAGCCGTTTCTCGACGACCTTCTTTTCCGTCATGGCCATCCACTGGAAAGGCGTGAAGGGCTTGGGGATGAAGGGGTTGATGCTCAGGGTGATGCGGCTCAGGTTGCCGATGGCCGCCATGTGCTGCTGGACGCGGCGGGTCATATCGACGATGCCCTGGATATCATCATCGGTTTCCATAGGCAGGCCGACCATGATGTACATGCGCACGTGGCGGATACCGGCTGCCGTCGCCAGGTCGATGGAATGGAGCAGGTGCTCTTCCGTGATGCCCTTGTTGATGATGTCCCGCATGTGCTTGCTGCCCGCTTCCGGCGCCAGGGTAATCGTCTTCTGGCCGCTTTCGGCCAGGCCCTTGACGATGGCCGGCGTAATCGAGTCGGCCCGCAGGGACGCACAGGAAAAGGCCAGCCCCTGGTCGCGGATGAACGTGACCAGTTCGTCGATATAGGGATAATCGGAAATGGCCGCGCCCATGAGGCCGATTTTCTTGCCCAGGGCCTTGCCGCGCAGGACGGCGGACTTGACGTATTCCAGCGGACGGACGCGGGGACGGCGGTAACAGTAGCCGGCCATGCAGAAGCGGCAGTGACGGCCGCAGCCCCGGGCAATCTCGATGAGGTACATGGCGCCGAACTCCGTATTCGGCGTGGCGATGACCGTTTCCGCCGGCTGGGTCAGCTCGTGCCATTGGCGATCGACCTTGGCCGGGATGCCCTCTTCCGGGACAATGCGCACGACGTGGCCGTCGTCATCGTATTCGTGGCGGTACAGGGACGGCACATAGACGCCGGGGACATGGATAGCCAGATAGCGAAGCAGGTCGTGACGGGACAGGCCCTGGGCCTTACCTTCTCCATAGGCGTCGAGGAAGGTATGGATGAATCGCTCCCCTTCGCCGACCAGGACGACGTCGACAAAAGGCGACAGCGGTTCGGCGTTGAAAAAGGCGACAGGCCCGCCCATGACGACGAGCGTATCGTCATCATCGCGGTCAGCGGCCAGGACGGGGATGCGCCCCATTTCCAGGATCGTCGGCACGTTAAAATAATCCATTTCAAAACTGACCGACAGACCGAGAATCTCGAAATCCGACAGAGGCCGGCGGTTCTCCAGGGAAATGAGCGGTTCCCCTGTCTTCTCGAAGACCTTCATGAGGTCCTTGTCCGGCAGGAAAGCCCGTTCGCAGAGCCAGTCCTCGCGGCCGTTCACTTCGCGGTAGATGATCTGCATCCCCAGATTGCTCATGGCCACGTCATACGTATTGGGATAACAGATAGCCATGGCATGACGCGTGCCGAAAGGATACTGTACAGCCCCCGTTTCCTGGGCCATCAGATCATCCAGCGCTTTCTCTACTTGCCAGCTCATGCATCCCCCTCCTTTCATTCATCGTTCGTTAGGTATCCTATATTGTATCACAGAATGTCCCGATGGGCCAGCCGTGTCTTGCATCGCCGCTCCCATCGTGTTATGGTATTAATTGATGTTCGCAGGCCGCAGGCCGCAGGTCGCAAAGCCTCCCCTTATAGGGGGAGGTGGCCCAACGGGCCGGAGAGGTTGAATTACCACATACTACTTCAAAAGCAACCTCTCAGTCAGCTGCACTGACAGCTCTCCTATGAGGCGAGCCTTTTGAAAGAACCCCTCAGGCCGCCGCGGTCCCACGGACCGCTTCCGTAGGGGCCGTCCCAAAGGGCGGCCCGCTTATTTCATAAAAAAGGAGTCCTATTCATGGAAAAAGTCCTCTTCGTCGCCCTCGGCGGCGGCATCGGCGCAGCCCTGCGCTATTTACTCACAGAACTGGCCAACCTCCACGGCGGCGTATTCTTCCCATACGGCACCATCCTGGCCAACCTCATCGGGTCCTTCTGCATCGGCATCCTCTTCGTCTTCTTCTCCGAAAGCAGCGACCTGTCGCCCATCGTCAAACTCTTCTTCGTCACAGGCATCCTGGGCGGCTTCACGACCTTTTCGACGTACAACATGGAACTCCTCACCTTCGTCCGTACTGGCGCCGTCTTCCCAGCCCTGGCCTACTTCTCGTTCAACGTCATCGGCGGCTTCGTCTGCTGCTGGCTTGGCTTCGCCACCGGCAACGCCTTGTGGGGATGAGAGAAGGGCCGCCAGAGCGGCCCGCAGGTCGCAGGTCGCAAGCCTACCCTCATAGGGGAGGTGGCCCAACGGGCCGGAGAGGTTGAATTTCCACGCGGTGATTTAAAAACAACCCCTCAGGGGAGCAAAAAAAGAGGCTGTTGCATTAAGACAGCCTCTTTTTAAGTTTGTAGTTTTTAGTTTAATCGCCGTATCGGCCGACCGGTTGCGTTTGCGCTAAGATGGCTGGATATGCGCGCTGGGGCAAGGCGGAGGAAGGAGGCGTAGCCATAGCTACGTCGACTGACGACAACGCAGTCCCAGCGTGCAGAGCCGGTCAGATTTGCGCAATAAGCAGACGGCCGGCCGATACTCCTAATGCTGTGCCGGTGCGCCGACAGGTTTCGTTTCTTCTACGAGTCCGTCCGTTGCGATGGCTTTCTGGGATACGAAGCTGATGCCGCAGAAGGTGACGGCGCAGACAATCCATTCGGCATAAATGACGTGCGGCAGTACGCGGACAGCCGGTACGAACATCCAGGCGACGAGGACGATGATGGAAGCCAGGATGGTGTAGAACGCAGCCTGACGGGAGCAGTATTTCGGCGCATACATGGTCATGAGGACGATGACTGCGAAAGCCGTCATGAGCGACAAGCCGGCCATGAGGGTCGAAATGATGCCGCTGATGGTCAGGGCGAAGCCCAAGGTCAGCAGGCCCAGGAGCAGGACGGAAATACGGGTTACGGTCATGTATTTCTTATCGGACATATTGGGGTCGATGAACTGTTTATGAATATCATGGGAATACAGCGTCGCAGCCGACAGCAGGAGATTGCAAGCCGTGCTGACATCAGCAGCCCACAGCGAAGCCAGTGTCACGCCGGCAATCCAGGGATTGAGGGACATGATGAGCTTCGGCAGTGCCGTCGTCGGCGAAATAGCCGGATACATTTCGGCAGCGATGACACCGAGGAGAGCGGCGATGAAACCGACAGGCAGCATGACCAGACCACCGATGATGAAACCTTTGCGGGCCGTCTGGACATCCTTGGCACCGAGAGAAATCTGAATGATAGCCTGGAGCGATACATTGACCGTAATGAGGACGACGATCCAAGTGATGATGGTCATGGGACCGACACCGCTGATGAGGTCCATGGACGTAATGGACGGAGCCTGGATAGCGACGACGTCGATGCCGCCGGCCATGCCCAGGATGAGGAAAGCAGCAACCGTAATGCCGATGTACTGCAAGGTAACATTGAGGACGTTAGACTGGCTGGCCGACCACATACCACCGATAAGAGTAATGCCGATGAAGACGACGGCACTGGTGAGCATCCCTGTGACCGGCGTGAAGATATTCGGCATCAAGGCAGCCAGGATAGCGCCGCCTGCGACGTACTGCAGGCTCATGATGACCAGCTGTACCAGGACCTGACAGCCGATACCGGCGATCATGCTGCGGCGGTCATAATACCGTTCCAGCAGTTCCGGTACGGTCGTAATATTGAGCTGGCGATACTTCTTGGCGACCGTCAGGCCCATGACGATGGCGCCGATGCCCCAGGCCGCCGTATACCAGCCGGCCGACAGCCCGACTTTATAAGCCTGTTCGGCAACGCCGATGGTCGAAGCCCCGCCGACAGCCAGGCCGACGATGGATACCATGATGAGGGGCGTCGTCAATTTGCGGCCAGCCAACACATACGCTTCTGCCGATGCGGCAGCCTTATGCTTGACGTACCAGCTGATACCGAAGAGAACGCCGATGTACACTAAAATAATGAAGACTTGAATCCCTGTAGTTCCCATAGTAAAAACTCCTCTCTAAAATAATTTCCCGAAAAAAAGCCGCCCCTCACAAAAGGGACGACTCAGTCGCGGTACCACCCAATTTATCGATATATGGATAAAAAAAAGAGTGGTACGCCAGGGACGGAAGATTCCGCGGTACCACCCTAATTATCTCGAATCGATCAACTCATGGCCGTATAACGGCAGCCGCCCCGGTACAGCCTACTCACGTTCAGCCGTACAGTTCAGGAATGAACTTCATGCCCTTTCCCCTGTCCCCTCACACCGGCCGGAGACTCTCTGAAAAGCTCAAAGACACTACTTTTTTCCATCACAACTGTTATCAGGAAATCTGTTGTTGACCATGATTATACAGGAAAATAAAATAAAGTCAAGAAAAATCTGACGAAAAAATCGAAAGAAAATCACGTAAAACGTACTACGAATTAGGTAAAACGTGAGACCTGAGAATCAACACAATCTCTGTGTTTTTATGCGACTTATAGTGATAGCGAAATAATTTCCCCAACACTGGCAATGACGCCAGAATCGGCACCTTGCGGAAATGCTCGACCTCTTCCCGGCGAATCAGACCACCGATGACCAAAGGCTCGCCATCGCGCAGACGCACGACCGTCCGGGCCTGGCGCGTCGCAATGCGGTAGGCCTTCATTTCCGGCACAAACACAGGCGTACTCACTTCTGCCACCAACTGGGCCGTCACCGAATCATCGGGATGGATCTGCGGAGTATAGGTCAATTTTATGCCCGCCTCTTCGTATGTTGTGCTCACAGCCGTTTCCTTGCCGGACAGATGCTCTGTCTGGACGGGGACTTTATCGCCGATGAGGATATGCGCTTCCCGGCCATTAGTAGCGACCATGTGCGGCGAAGCCAAAATATGGGCCCGTCCCTTTTCTTCGAGGGCGTGGATCGTCCCGGCCAGGGAAAAGACGCCGTGGTCCGCCCCGCCTTCTACAGTCGACCAGTTCCACTCGACACCGGTCTGCTTCAGCAAGCTGTCATCGACGGAGGCAACCTCTACGGAAACATCGACTTGCCGTGCCGGCACATCGAGACGCTTCACCAGGGACTGGACAGCCGCCTGGACTTGATGCGTTCCGCCGACAACGAGGGTATTCGTATCGCCATGGCAGCGCACATCGGCTTCCGGTACCGCTGCCTGGACGGCCTCCTTCAAAACGGCCGGGTCGGCATGGCGTAGCGACCATGTATGAAAAGTCTTGACCCCTTTTCCCGATTTCGCCCCGCTCATCGTACGGATAGGGCCGGATTGTTCGTAATACAAGCCCTGGCTGTCAGCAATGGCCTGCAAGGCTTCTTCCAAGGTGACGTCGTGGAGGTTCATCGTCAACGAGCCCTGCACGCTGTCATCGACGACAAGATTGATATTTCCTGACCGGGCCAGCCCTTCCAGTACCGTCCGTGTCGGCACATCCCGGACCTGGACATCGACAGCCCCGGCCGTCCAGGGACAAAGACAACAGATACCGGCAGTCAGCCATTTCTTCCACTCCTTCATGATGTTCCCTGCCTTTCTTTACAAAGGGATTTCAAAAACTCGTCCGTCCCGCTGCAGGCCTGCGGCCTGACGGTTGACATAGGCGATGTACCAGCCGTTCCACCATTCCCCGGCAGCACAAGTCGCCGTCTGTCCCTGCCACTTCAAAATGACCAGGTGAATATCTCCTTCATGGACGGCACCACAGACGACGGGCAGCGTCCCTTCTTTTTTCTCTTTTTCCGGTTGTTCCTTGACTTCTTCAGGCGCAGCCGCCGGAACGGTCAGCGGTACCGCTTCAGGCGCAGCAGTCTTCTTCGGCAGACTGCCGGCAAACAAATCCGGTAAGGGCTTATAGCGCAAGGCCGGTCGGACATCATAGACGAGGTTTCCTTTACCGTTTCCCCGTTCCGCTTCGTCAGAAGCAGAAAAAACGGGATGCGACCCAGCTTCATGCTGAGCGGCATCCCGTTTCATGTGTTCTTGTCCTTGCGACGGCTCGTCCCACCACGTCCAGATGGCGCCAAGGCAGACAAGTATCCCTATATAGGGAAGCCATGTCTTGCGATGTTGAACGATACCGTTCCTTACCTTTTGCAGAGCGGACAAGACCTTATTTCTTATCTCCATAGCCCTGCGGATGATGCTGATGCCAGTTCCAGGCATCGGCAATGATTTGTTCTACCTTACTGTGTGTCGGCTGCCAGCCTGTGACGCGGCGGATCTTTTCGGATCCGGCGATGAGGATGGCCGGGTCACCGGCGCGGCGCGGTGCTTCTTCGACTTTGAAGTCTTTGCCCGTGACTTTCTTGGCGGCTTCGATCATTTCACGGACGCTGAAGCCATTCTGAGAGCCTAAGTTGAAGTATTGCGATTCTCCCCCTTCGGCGAGGTACTTGAGGACCCTTACGTGGGCGTCTGCGAGGTCTGTGACGTGGATGTAGTCACGGATGCAGGTGCCGTCGGGTGTGGGATAGTCGGTGCCGAAAATCTTGATGCTGTCCCGCTGGCCCAGGGCCGTCTGCAGGATCAAGGGGATGAGGTGTGTTTCCGGTGTGTGGTCTTCACCAATGGTGCCGCTTCCATCGGCCCCGGCGGCATTGAAGTAGCGCAGGGCCACGTAGCGCAGGCCATAGGCCCGGCTGAACTGGGCCAGCATGGTTTCGATCATGAGCTTGGTCTGGCCGTAGACATTGGTCGGATGGTAGGGCATGTCTTCGGTGATCGGCGTCTGTTCCGGTTCGCCGTAAACGGCGGCCGTCGACGAGAAGACGAAGTATTTGACGCCGGCCCGGCGTACAGCTTCCAGGAGGCAGTACGAGCCGACGACGTTGTTGTCGTAATAAATTGTCGGGTTTTCCATGGATTCGCCGACCTGGCTATGGGCGGCGAAGTGCATGACGGCGTCGATGTTCATGTCTTCCATGATGTGCCGTACCCGGTCGATGTCATGGATGTCGACGACGTAAAAAGGGATTTCTTCCGGGACGGCTGCCCGATGGCCGCGCGAAAGATTATCAATGACGACGACGTTGTGGCCCTGAGCCAATAAGGCTTTGACCGTATGGCTGCCGATGTAGCCGGCGCCGCCGGTAACGAGAATATTCATTGAGAGTCTGCCTTTCGTTATTTATTGAGCGGGCTCCCCACGCGGGAGCCCCTACGATGCGGATTATAAATTATTTTTCCTGCAATTTTTTCAGACGGCCGCCGAGGAATTTCTTGTAGACTTCGACGCCGGGCTGGTTGAAGGCGTCGACGTTGGCGTATTCTCCTTCGTAAGCGATGGACAGGCAGAGCATGAACATCAATTCGCCCAGGTGATACGGGGTCAGGGCCGGCAGGATGTAGTTGGCGCTGGGACGGCCGTCACCGGCGAGGGCTTCGGCGTTGGAGCTGCGGGCTGCTTCCAGGATCTGGCTCAAAGGCAGGCCGCTGAAGGCAGCGAGTTTCGGGTATTCGTCATAGAGATGGGGAACGGTGACGTCGTCGGGCCAGTTTTCGATGGAGACGAACTGGACGACTTTGTCCTGCGGGCCTTCCTGGTGTTCCTGAGTCTGGGCGTGCATATCCGTCGTACCGACGGCGACAATCGGCGTGCGGCCGTAATTGACGACGTTCCCCTGTTTGTCCAGTCGTTTGCCCAGGGATTCAGCCAGGAGCTGGATATACCATTCGGACAGGGATTTCAAGTTGTCCGCATAGGGCATGAGGACTTCCAGGTCGCGGCCGTGGTTCTTGCCGGCCAGGAATTTGAGGACGCTGTTGAGCAGGGCCGGGTTCTGCCAGATATCCGGATTCTGGCAGGCGTGGTCCATGTCGCGGGCGCCGTCGAGGAACTGGCGGATATCGAAGCCCGTGAGGGCACCGACGATGAGGCCGACTTCGGAGAAGACGCTGAAACGGCCGCCGACGCCATCGGGAACGTAGAAGATGGGCCAGCCCGATTTCTTGGCCAGGCCGTGGAGCAATGTTTCTTTTTCGCCGCCGTCGTGGGGGTCCGTAACGGCTACCGTTTCCAGGGCGATGCCGGCATCGTTCATGGCCTGTTTGAGGACCATGTAGTTGGACATGGGTTCAATGGTCGAGCCCGATTTGGAAATGACGACGGCCATGACCGTGTAGTTCGGTTTGGTGTGGCTGTCGGCCTTGAGGAAATTGATGAGGCCCGTCATCTTATGGGAGTCGACGTTGTTGCCGGCAAAGAAGGCTTTCGGGAAGCCCTTGCGTTCTTCCGTGCTCTTGAGGTTCCAGAATTCGCCGCACTGGACGTCGAAGAGGACCTTGCCGCCGAGATAGGAACCGCCGATGCCGAGGAATACGACGGTGTCTACGCGGTTGCGCGTCGTCCGTGCCAGTTCTTCCAGGGCAAAGATGCGTTCCGGACTGTTGATGTTGCCTTCTTCGATGTACGGCAGCTGCGGGAAGAGGACTTCTTCCGGTTCTCCGTCTTTCGAGAGATGGCCCGGCATGATGCCGGTCTTGCGCATATTCATAACGGCTTCGTGAGCCTTGGTGTAAACGGGTTCAAAAGCCTTGACTTCTTCTTCAGTGACGGCCTTGGGACCATAAAGGTTGGTTACGTCAAAAGTAAAACCAGAACGTAATTTTAATTGAGTCATGTAAGTTCCCTACCTTTCGATAGAATAATGTCTGATTCACGTATAAGGTCATTATAACATAAAAGACCGCCTGCGGGCTAGACGCAGGCGGTCTCGTGGTTCGTGGTCCGTGATTCGTTTGGCGAGGAATCAGGCAAACGACCCACGGGCCGCAGGCCCTAAAAATGCAGCATTGATTTGAGGAAGTTCTGGGTCCGTTCGTTCTGCGGGTGTTCGAAGACGTCTTCCGGTTTGCCTTGTTCCTGGATGATGCCGTCGGCCATGAAGATGACCCGGTCGGCGACTTCTTTGGCGAAGGCCATTTCGTGGGTGACGATGATCATGGTCATGTGTTCGTCGGCGAGCTGTTTGATGGTCCGCAGGACTTCGCCGGTCAGTTCCGGGTCCAGGGCGCTCGTCGGTTCGTCGAAGAGCATGATGTCCGGGTCCATGGCCAGGGCGCGGGCGATGGCCACACGCTGCTGTTGGCCGCCGGAGAGGCGCGACGGATAGGCATCGCGTTTATCCCAGAGGCCGACTTTTTTCAGGAGTTCTTCGGCTTTGGGCATGATTTCTTCGGTCTTCATCTTCTTGACGATGCGCGGCGCTTCCAGGATGTTATCCAAAACGGTCATGTGCGGGAAGAGGTTGAAGTGCTGGAAGCACATGCCCATGCGGCGGCAGATGGTCCGGACGTCGGCTGCCGGGGCGTAGACGGCACGGCTGCTCCCTTCGGGCGTGCTGACCATGGTCTGGCCGTCGACGACGATGGAGCCGCTGTTGATCGTTTCCAGCTGACAGAGACAGCGCAGGAAGGTACTCTTGCCGCTGCCAGACGGGCCGATAATGGAAATGACTTCCCCCGTTTCAACGTGGAGGGTGACGTCTTTCAAGACTTCGAGACTGCCGAAGCTCTTGCGGATATGGTCCATTTCAATAAAACTCATGATAATCCTCCTTATTCATCGTAAACGGCATAGCGTTTTTCCAGATAACCAAAGACCTTGGTCAGGATAAAGGTAAAGAACAGGTAGAAGACGGCAGCGACCAGGAAGGCCGTCGTGTCGAAGTCGCGCTGTACGATGGAGCGCGTAATGCGCAGGATGTCGTTCATGGCCAGGATGTAGACCAGGGACGTATCCTTGAGGAGGTTGATCGTTTCGTTCGAGACCGGCGGCAGGACGCGCTTGATGACCTGGGGCAGGATGATGCGGCGCATGGTCTGGACGTAAGTCATGCCCAGGACTTTCGCACCTTCATACTGGCCGCGGTCGATGGACTGGATGCCGCCGCGGAAGATTTCGGCAAAGTAGGCGGCATAGTTGAGGACGAAGGCGATGATGGCCGCCGGGAAGGCCGGCAGTTTCAGGCCGTCGATGATGAAGGGCAGGCCGTAGTAGATGAAGAGGATCTGCAGCATGAGCGGCGTGCCGCGCATGACGTAGATATAGGCGTACATGGCCTTACGCAGGATGGCGATCTTGGAAATACGGCCGATAGCCATGAGGATGCCCAAGGGCAGGCTCAGGACGATGGTGATGATGAAAATTTTCAGGGTAATCTGCAGGCCTACGGCAACGGCAGGCACGATGTGAAATAAATAATCCATGTTGGCTCCTTTTTTGGAATTGACACATATATAGAAGTGGGACATCCCCCAAATCCTGTGACGGGCTCGCCACGTGCGAGCCCCTACGGTGGGCGGATTGACACATATACAGCATAGGATACGTATATACGCAAGGCGGGCCGCCCTTTTGGGCGGCCCCTACGAATCGTCGTTACATCCCGCTTCGCTTACTGTACTTTAATGGTAATATCTTCGTTAAACCACTTCTGGGACAACTTAGTCATTGTACCATCTTCACTCATTTGTTTCAAGACGTCGTTGAGTTTATCCTGCAAGAGCGTATCTTCCTTGCGCATGCCGACGCCGAATTTTTCGTCGCCCATCTTGTCGTCGATGACTTTGAACTTGCCCGGTTTCTTGGCCATGTAGTAACGGCCGACGACGCTGTCGACGAGGATGCCGTCAGTACGGCCGATTTCCAGGTCCATGAAGGCGTTGACGAAGTCGCCGTATTTCTTGACTTCTGCCAGGGAATCCTTGAATTCGGCGTTCTTTTCCAGGGCGTCGATGGAGCTGCTCCCTTCCTGGGTGCCGATGACCTTCCCTGCCAGGCCGGCCCGGTCATTGATGGGCGAATCGGCGCGGACGACAAGGAGCTGGGCGTTGTTCATATAGGGCTTGGAGAAGGCGATCTGCTGGGACCGTTCATCGGTGATGGTCAGGCCGTTCCAGAGCATGTCGACCTGTTTGCTCTTGAGGGCTGCTTCCTTGCTGTCCCAGTCGATGGGCTTGAATTCGACGGGGATGCCCAGGCGCTTGGACGCTTCCTGTGCCAGGTCGATGTCGAAGCCGACGAGCTGACCGCTGTCATCGCGGAAGCCCATGGGCGGGAAGTTGTCATCCAGGCCGATGACGATCTTATCGGGCAGTTTCTGTTCTGCCTGTTTATTTGCATTACCGCCGCAGCCGGCGACCATGGTAACGGCTGCTACGGCCAGTGTACCCGCAGCCAGTGCTTTTTTCCAATTCATGTGAATTCCTCCTTACATCGTGACGTCGATGCCAAACCATTTTTCAGAAATCTTCTTCGACGTGCCGTCGTTGTGCATGTCTTCCAGGACCTTGTCGAGCTGGGCCTTCAGTGCCGTATCGTCCTTGCGCATGCCGACACCGCTGGGGATGTCGGGATAGCCGACGTCGATGATGCGGAACGGCGCGTTGTTCTTCTTGATGAAGTACGCCGCTGTCGTCTGGGCGACGACGACGGCATCGATGCGGCCGACTTCCAGGTCCATGAAGGACGTGACGTTGTCCGAATACTGTTTCAGTTCCTTAAAGGAATCGCGCAGTTCCGGTTCGGCTTCGATGGCTTCCAGGCCGGTGCTGCCCTGCTGGGTGCCGACGATTTTGCCGGCCAGGTCGGCCTTGCCCTGGATGGGCGAGTCGTTCTTGACCAACAGGATCTGCGGGCCGTTTTCATAGGGCCGGGAGAAGAGGATGTTCTGTTCCCGTTCCGGCGTGATGGACAGGCCGTTCCAGATGGCATCGATTTTTTTGCTCTTCAGTTCCGTTTCCTTGCTGTCCCAATCGATGGGCTTGAATTCGACTTCCATGCCCAGGCGCTTGGAGGCTTCCTTGGCCATGTCGATGTCAAAGCCGACGAGCTCGCCGCTTTCATCATGGAACCCAAAAGGCGGGAAGTTGTCATCGAGGCCGATGACAATCTTATCCCTCTTGGCAGCCGTCCCCTTGTCGGCCTGTTTGTCCCCGCCGCAGCCGGCGACGAAAGTTGCTGTCAGAATTGCCGCCATACCGGCAGCTGCGTATTTTTTCCATTCCATGATTATCGCTCTCCCCTTGAGATCATCTAGGCGTACCGTTGTGTACATGCCCTATTTTACTTTATTTCGTTAAAAAGATAAAGGCTTTTGGGTATAAAAAATCGGCATGTCTCCATGCCGATTCATGCATATCGCACATAGGACAGGTCCTGTCAATGGGCGCTTTCGTCATCGTCCGTTTCATGGGCCTGCTTGATGCGGTCGATGATGCGCTGTTTGTTGCGCTTGGACAGGAACTGCAGGTGCACGGGCAGGACGGCCAGGCCGCCTTCTTCGGCTTCGCCCAGCTGGATTTCCTGCCAGTTGTCGCTGATGACGAAGATGTCCTTATACGGGAGGAAGATGAGGCTCCGCTCCTCATGGAACTGGTCGTCGTAGAATTCATGGAGCGACCGGAACTGGCGGCGGACGATGAGGCCCTTCCGGGTGACGTAGCACATGACGTCGTCCTGGCGATGGATGCGCCACAGGCAAAAGGCCAGGACGGCCCAGTTGTCGAGGTGTTCAACCAGGTGCGCTTCCCCCGTCATGAGCCAGAAGAAGTAGATGGCCACCATGAGGAAGAGGACCTTCATGAAGCCGGAAAACCATTTCGAGTTCTCATAGGCCGCCTCGACGGGACCACAGCGGAAATGCTTTTCCAGGTCTGCCTGTTTCATTTTCTCAGTTTTTTGCTCGTCTTCGGTGCCGTCTTGATGACGACGTTGCGGCCGTCCTTGACGACTTCCAGGGAGATGTCGCCGACGCCGTCCTTGAAGTAAGCCATCTTGATATCGAGGAGGATAGAGCCGACTTTTTCCTGGAGGTCGTCCGTGAAGAACTGGCGGCGGAAGTCCGAGGCGGTCTGCTTCTTAGCCGTCTTTTTGGCCTGCGGCCGGCGGACGCTCACTTCGTCGTCTTCCCAGCCCGTCGTTTCAAAGGTCGATTCTTCTTCGACGCCCTGGAACATGTCTTCGATAGAGCGATTCTTGGGAATCTTATGTTTTGCCATGACAATCACCTACTTCTTTTCCATTTTATCGGATTTTTCCGATGCTTCGTGCATACTGTTAAGGGTAATCTTATTGAAGTCTTCCGGCGTCTTGTACGTCGCTATCTTCTTGAAGCCGACCCGCAGGCGGCCGCGGTAGGCGGCTACGACCTTGTCGTCGTGGTTCATTTCGGCGATGTAGATTTCCTGTCCATCGATACCGATGAGACGGAAATTGCCGCTCGGCGAGATTTCACGCCAGCTGCTGGTCGCCCCGTCGAACATGTAGACGACGCCGGTCCGCAGGTTGTCGTAGAAGAACGTATCCGAATCGTAGAATACGGCGATGCGGCCGATGTTTTCTGCCTGGACGTGGATGCGGCGCGTGTCGTAGTTGGCGTCGGTCCGGTAGATGCGGTATTTATTGTCGCCGACCTGGAGCTTCATGTAGACGACATTGGTCGCCGTCGAATAGGCGACATCGGTGATCTTACTGTCGACCGGGGCATCTTCGATAGGCGTATCGAGTTCGCGGTCCGGATAAATCGGGTTGTACTGGGCGATGTAGACGCCGTACTTGCCGGTCTTCCTGTCGCGGCCATAGGTGGCGAAGATAGCCAGGTTGCGGTCGGGCAGCCATTCAAAGAAGGAGACCTTGCGGCCGTGGAGATTGATGCGCTGGGGATCGTTCTTCTTGCCGGCTTCGTAAATGGTGACCCTGTCGTCGACGATGGTCGCCATGAAGCGCTTGTCATAGGAATAGAAGCTGCGGCCGTTCGGTTCTGTCCCTTCGCCCATGGCTTCCTGCTGGTTCGTGCCGCCGATCTGGAAATCCGACGTCGGCGCGAACAAGACCTGGTCCAGGTAGAGATAAATAGCAGCCTGGACGGCGATGCCGGCCAGAAAGACTGCAATGAACTTTCGTAATTTCATAGCCTGCCTCCTACTTGACGACGAACGCCGTCGGAATCATGCGTTCACCTAAGAGGTCCGCCGGTTTGTTGATGACTTTGCCATTATAATACAGCGTCGAGCTAGACCCGCCATCCAGGTTGGCCGCAATGACGGCGCCTTCTTCATACATGATGTTCTGGATGTCGCGCAGTGTCGCCCCGACGGAATAGCCAGGCTGGCGGCCGTCGATGACCAGGAAGAGGACCGTGCCGTCTTTGCGCTGGCCGATGGCCGTGCGGGGACCGACGCCCCAGCCGCCGTCGCCGTGGGTGATCATCTTTTCACCGTTGACGATGAGGGCCGGCCCGAAGGAAATGCCTTCGACGACGTCCTTTTCTTTCAGTTCGGCCTTGGAGTAGTTGCCGACGATGAGGTTGCCGTCCTTGGTGAAGCCGACGAATTCATTTTCTTCCTCATCGGACGCATCCTGGCCGAGGAGATATTTGCCATCGTGGAGGATGAAACCGTAAGGCTGGCGGCCCGTACCGGTCCCGTTGGCATCATAGAAGCCGCCGGCATTGATGGCCGCTACGGCGCCGACGCGTTCGGCAATACCGCTGGTCGTGTCGCCTTTTTCATCCATATTTTCAGCCGTCGCGACCTGTACGCGGTGCGGGTCCGGGATTTCCAGGAGGAATCCCTTGAAACGGCTGGAATCAATATTCTTCAGGGTAAGTGTCGAGTCCGTCCGGGCTTTGAACTTGAACAGTTCCTGCTTCGGCGTCGAGCTGATGCCGCCCAGGATTTCGTCGATTTCTTCCTGCGAAAAAAGCCAGGTGATGTACTGGGGATGACGGCTCTTCAGGATAGCCCCGATGACGGTGCGCTTCAGGTTGTCGAAGGGGCCGAAGAGGACGACAAACGGCGATGTCAAGGCAAAGAAAATGGCGACAAAGACAAAAAACTTACCGATTTCTTTTACGTGTTTCCTCATAAGTAACCTCGAAAATAATAAAGTTAGCGTTCTTCATACTGCGGTGTCGTGACGCGCTGCTTGAAGTTTTCTATATCGACGGCATTGCCGATCCAGATGCGCTTGACCGCATAGGGGTTGTCCCCGTATTTGGCCCAGCCCGGATCCATGGTAAAGGCCAGTTTGATACCGGCTGCCTTCAACGCGTCGCCGGCGCTTTTCGTATAGCCGCCATAGGGATAGCAGAAATATTCGTTGGTAATGTCCAGCTGTTCCTTGAGTTCAGCCTGGCTCTTCTTGATTTCATCCGCAAAGGTGCGCCCTGTCATTTCCGTCGCCCGTTCATGGTGATAACTGTGGGAGGCAATGGTCAGGCCGGCAGCCTGCATTTCCTTGACCTGCTGCCAGTTCAGGCGCGTTCCCTGGTCCGTGTCATACGTCGGCACGAAGACCGTCCCGGCAAAGCCGTATTCCTTCAAAACAGGCATGACGATGCTGTACGTATCGGGATAGCCGTCGTCAAAAGTGAGGACGACCGGCCGGACTGGTACGGGCTTGTTATGCACCATATAGTCATAGAGCTGGTCCAGGGTAATGGGATGGAAGTCATTATCCTTCAGGAACTTCATCTGTTCCCGGAAGTGCGATTCCAAGAGGACCGCATCGTTATCGGGGACATCGCCTATCATGTGATACATCAGGACCGGGATACCCTGCTTGGGCACGGCCATTTCCACCTGCGCCTGCGGTGCCTTGTCGGCCTTGGCCGTATCGCCGCTCTGCGTCGGCGTGCAGCCGACCAGCAGGAAGCAGCACAGGATGGCCAGGCAGGCCAGTTTCCATATACGCAAATTGTACAGCCCCTCTCGTTAAGATTCTTCGTTGTCCCGCAAGGTCACAACGGGCAGCTCATCGTAATGGCCAGCCAGGAACAGGCGGATGTACCGTTCGGCATCATCGCGGACGGCCTTGTCGGCTTCGACGGAATGGAAGCAGACGCTGGGCGTGAGCAGGAATTCCGGCCGGGCGATCATCTTGAGCAGCATCGGGCTCGGATGTTCCATGGACAATACGTCGAGGGCGGCACTGCGGATATGGCCGTCGTCGACAGCATGATAAAGAGCCGCTTCGTCCGCCAGGCCGCCGCGGCAGCAGTTGACGAACATGGAGCCTTCCTTCATTTCCTCGAACTGTTCGTCCTGGAATATGTAGCGTGTCGTTTCGTTGAGCGGCATGTGAAGTGATACGACGTCGCTGGTCTGGAGAAGTTTGTCGAAGTCGACGGGACGGACGCTGCGTTCCATCATGACCTTTTCGCTGACAAACGGATCATAAGCCTGGATCTTGCATCCAAAAGCCTGGAGACGGGCGGCGACGGCACGACCGACATGGCCAAACCCGACGAGGCCGATGAGATTGCTGCTGACACGGTGGATAGGCCAGGGAACGGACCCGTATTCCCAACGGCTGTTGGTGCGGATATCGCTCTGGTACTCCGGCAGCTGGCGGATGAGGGCCAGGATCATGGCACACGTATGGTCGGCAATATCGTCGACACAGTACGACGTATTGTTGATGACCATGACGCCCTTTTCCTGGGCAGCCGCCAAGTCGACATTATCCGACCGCGTCGATAAGACGACGATCAATTTCAGATCGTCCAATTCTTCCAGAAGGGATGCCGTAATCGGTTCGGACTTACAGATGATGACATCTGCATCTTCGAGCCTGTCGGCCAATTCTTCTTCATCTCCGGGAGGACAATATTCAACGCGCGCTACATCGCGCAGTCTCTCTCCAAAATCATCTTCATCCTGACGTCCTGTCAAAACACTTATGTGATACATTATCACTGCCCCTTTTCTATAAACAAAAGATTTAGACATAAAGATACACTTAATTATATACCATATAAAAGTCAATTAGCAAGTCCCTGTGCCGTCCTTGACGGAGTTGTGAAAACTCTGCTATAATAGTTTCGTTATGGAAAGGTGTCCGAGTGGTTTAAGGAGCTAGTCTTGAAAACTAGTGATGCGGCAACGCACCGTGGGTTCGAATCCCACCCTTTCCGCCAATTTCCAAAAAGCCCTGTCGCGTAGGTGACAGGGCTTTTTGAGTGGTTAGCAGCTTAGTGGCTAGGAATTAGCAAAGGCCCCCAATCGGGGCCTTTTTATGATTTACAATCTGTAGGGGCTTGCACGTGGCAAGCCCGATTCAGGATATGTGCGATTATCCAATTAGTTTTTTAGAGAACCGTTCAAATGTCCGGCAGGGCGCACTCTGGGCGCCCTCTACTATTTCTTATGGAAAAAGTGTGG
The DNA here is from genome assembly GCF_047831605.1 of Megasphaera sp. Classification (NCBI taxonomy): domain Bacteria; kingdom Bacillati; phylum Bacillota; class Negativicutes; order Veillonellales; family Veillonellaceae; genus Megasphaera; species Megasphaera sp. The sequence goes on from NZ_CP181255.1 coordinate 953,056, forward strand.
CGAATCGCCCCATTGTCCCAGGCCGATGGTGTCGCCTACGGAGGCTACGCGGGCGCTGAGGCAGTTCTTGCACTGGTCCGGTACTTCGTCGACACAGGGTTTGTTGTCGTATAAGAGGTACTGTGGGCGATATTTGGGGACCGTGACGATGGGCATGAGGACGTTGGCCCCGGCTTTGAGGCCCAGTTCCCGTCCCAGGGGATGGAGGGCCTGGAGGGCCGTCGTAGCGGCGATGTTGACGTCGGGCAGGAAGAGGCGCGTGACGGCAATCATCTTGAGGCCCAGTTCCAGGCGCCGTTTCTTTTCTTCGGCACTGTCCATACCGGCAGCCATGACGTCTTTGCCGACCGGTGTATTGTGATGGACGACGTAGGGACCCATGCCGATCATGTCGATGTCCATGTCCCGGTAAAAGAGGATGTCATCGGCCAAATCGCCCAGGGTCTGGCCGGGCAGGCCGATCATGTCCCCTGTCCCGACCTGGTAGCCGATGCGGCGCAGGCTGTCCAGGCAGTCCTTGCGGACCTGCCAGCGGTGATGGCCGTCCTGGGGATGGAGCGTCGCGTAGAGGTCGGGGTTGCTCGTTTCGATGCGCAGGAGATAGCGGTGGGCGCCGGCGTCGAACCAGCGGCGGTACGTTTCTTCCGTCTGTTCACCGACGCAGAGGGTCAGGCCCAGTTCGCCGTGGCTCAAGGCCTTGATGTCGCGGACTAGGCCTTCGACGTAGTCGATGAACTCTTCATCCTGCCGTTCGCCGGACTGGAGGGTCAGGGAGCCGTAGCGGTTCTCCCAGGCCCAGCGGGCCATGGCCAGGATGTCTTCGCGCGGCGTATCGAAGCGTTCTACTTCGTCATTGCTCTTGCGAATGCCGCAGTATTTGCAGTCTTTGATACAGTAATTGGAAAATTCGACGAGGCCCCGGTAATAGACGACGCGTCCCACACCGGCGGCCTTGACGGCATAAGCCGCATCATAAAGCGCCTGGAGTTCATCAGGATCGGTAATCGAGAGCAGCGCGATCAAATCGTCGCGGGTTTTCGGTTGTGGAATAGTCATAGACGGAACTCCTTTCAGATGGCCTGCTATTCGTTGGCCCAATGAATCTTTTCAAAGAAAAGGAAGATGAGGCTCATGACCATGGCGACGACCGTAGCCAGACCCATGCCCTTGAGCTGGACCGGACCGAGGACGATAGTCGCCCCGCTGAGGCCGGAAATCATGGTGACTGCCGTGAGGATGAGGTTCTTCGAGCGCGTATAATCGACTTTCTTTTCGACGAGCATGCGCAGGCCCGAAGCGGCGATGAAGCCGAACAGGAGAATGCAGACACCGCCCATGACCGGCGTCGGGATGGCGTGGATGAGGGCTGCGATCTTGCCGACGAAGGAAAAGAGGATGGCAAAGACAGCAGCGCCGCCGATGACCCACGTACTGTATACGCCGGTAATGGCCATGACGCCCATGTTTTCACCATACGTCGTATTCGGCGTCGAACCGACCAGGCCGGACAGGACGTTGGACAAGCCGTCGGCAAAGAGCGACCGGTGCAGGCCCGGGTCCTTGATGAGGTCGCGGCCGACGATATCGCTGGTGACGAAGAGATGGCCCAGGTGTTCGGCCAGGACGACGAACAGGGCCGGCATGATCATCATGATAGCGCTGAGATTGAATTCCGGCTTATAGAAGGTCGGAAAAGCGAACCAGGGCATTTCCTGGACATGGGTCCAATCGACGACGCCCATGAAGAACGACAGGATATAGCCGGCAATGACGCCGATGAGGATGGGGATGATGCCGATGAAGCCCCGGCCGAGGACGGTGGCCAGGATGGTGACGACCAGGGTGAACGTCGAAATGATCATGGCCGTTTCATTGGACATGCCCTGGACTTCGCCCATATAACCGGACATATTCATGGCCAGCGGCGCCAGTTCCAGGCCGATGATGGCTACGATGGAGCCCATGGCAGCCGGCGGGAAGAGGACGTCGATCCACTTGGTGCCGACCTTGTCGACAATGGCCGCCAGGATCATGAAGGACAGGCCGAAGACGATGAAGCCCCCCTGGGCGTCGCCATAGGACATGCCCGGTGTCGCGCAGACAGCCAGGACCGGCGAAATGAAGGCGAAACTCGAACCGAGGTAGGCCGGCAGGCGCCATTTACAAATGGTCAGATAAATGAGCGTACCGACGCCGTTCATGAACAGGGCCGTCGCCGGGTCGACGTGGAGCAGGAACGGGACCAGGACCGTCGAGCCGAACATGGCAAAGAGATGCTGTAAACTCAGGGGAATCGTCGGCAAGATAGGCAGCCGTTCTTCCACATGTATAATTCTTCGTTGTTCCATAAAATCAAAATCCTCCTAAATTCAATGCCCCATAAAGGGCGGACGCAAAGCCTGCCGGGCCTGCTGGGCACTCAAGTCCTGCGCCTTGGCCGCGGCCATGTAATTATCATAGCTGACGCGCAGCAGGAGCGACGCAGAAATCAGGTTCAAAATAAGGGATGACCCGCCGTAACTGATGAAGGGCAGCGGGACACCGACGACGGGAAACAGGTCCGTAACCATAGCCATGTTGACCAGGCCCTGGCCGCCGAGAGAAAAGGTAATTCCCATGGCCAGGAACATGCCAAACCGGTCCTGACAGGAGCCTGCCGCCTGGACGCCAAAATAAATCAGGGCGAAAAACAGGAATAAGACCAGGACACCGCCCAAAAAGCCCCATTCCTGGCAAAGGATAGCATAAGCGAAGTCCGTATGGGCTTCGGGCAGGTAACTGAACTTGCTGATGCCCGTCCCCATGCCCTGGCCCCAGACGCCGCCGGAACCGATGGCGATGAGGCTCTGGGTTATCTGATAGCCGATGGTCTTCTTGTAGTCCTCAGGGTATATCCAGGCCCGGATGCGGTCTTTCTGGTAATCATGACCAAAGAAATAAAAAGCCAGGACGCCGATAACGATTGCCGCAAGGGTCCACAGGCCGATTTTCTTATACGACCAGTGCCGGTCATAGAGTGGGATGCCGCTGCAAAAGAGCATGAACGCCGACGGCACAAAGAGCACGATAGCCGTGCCGGCATCAGGCTGAATCAAGATAATAGCAGAGAGGAAGAGAGCCGGCAAGAGGCAGAGCAGACCATAGCTCTTGAAGAGCTTCTTCTTTGCCAATAACGACGGCGCCAAGTGCTCGATGCGCCATTTTTTAGTGAATCGTTCGACGACAGTCTGCTGGTCACCGTGACATTCCCAAAAGAAAGTCAGCGCCGCAGCCGTGCAAATGATGGCTGCCAGCTTAGCAAATTCCGACGGCTGGAAAGACACGGCCCCATAGCCCAGCCAGCGCTGAGCACCGTTGACGGTGATGCCGATGGCCTTGACGGCAAAGAGCAGCACGGCGCTGATCAGGACCAGCGTACCGCACCAGCGGCGCAGCCACGGATAGCCCAGGTGCCAGACGCCGGCAGACGCCAGCAGGCCCATCACCAGGAAGCCCAATTGTTTCAAGAGATAACCATAGACCGTACTGCCGCCATCGAGGACAAAGGTCGAGCTGAGGATATTTTCCATGCCGATGACGACAAGGCACGAAAAGATACCCACCAGCCAGAGGACGTTAGTCCTCCGGCGCCGGGTCCGGACGGTCAGTCTGGGTTTTAACATGAGCAATCACTTCCTTGGGACGCGTAGCGACACAATGGAAAATGGGCTGTCCCTTGGCGCTGAACTTCGCTTCATATTCCGTCATGGCTTCATTCAAAATCGGGCTGTTATGCAGATCATAAGTCACTTCCGACAAGGGCCAGCCACATTCGCGGAACTCGTCGAGGGTGAAATCGAAGAGACCGGCATTATCGGACTTGAAGTAAATCTGGCCATTTTCCCGCAGGAGCCGTGCGTAGCGGTCGAGGAAACCGCGGTACGTCAGGCGCCGTTTGGCATGGCGCTTCTTGGGCCAGGGATCGCAGAAGTTGATGAAGAAGCGGTCCACTTCCCCTGGGGCAAAAATATCTTCCAGGCGTGCTACGTCAAAGCGCAGAAGCTGGACATTGTCCACTTCGGCAGCGGCGCACTTCTTGCCGGCATAATAGAGGACGCCGACCTGGATCTCGATGCCGATGAAATTGACATCCTTGTGGATCTGGGCCATCTGGGAAATGAAATTCCCCTTCCCCGTCCCCAATTCGACCCACAGCGGCGCATCGGGATTCTTAAAGAGGGAACGCCATTTTCCCTTATAGCTTTCGCAGCTTTCCAGATGGAGAAAATCACTATAATCCTTGATAGCCTCGTCAATCCACGGTTTTCTTCGTAAACGCATTATACCTCCTATGTAAAAAACGATTCATCGTACAAGAACCCTTCAGACCTGCTGTACAAGCCGAAGGGTTCCATGACTAACTTTTTCAGACTTATTTAATTATAAAAAATGTCGGCGCCGGTGTCAATCTTTTAATGGCAGCCAGCCATCAATGGCCGTAATGCCCAGGCCCGGTGCGTCGGGGACGACGAGGTGGTCTTTGTCATAGGTGATGCCGCCCCGGACGGGGTCGGCGGCCATGAGGTCGGCGGCGTCGAGGTCGTTCTTGGTGATGACGGCCTTGCCGGCAGACAGGGCCGCGGCGGCGGTGATGCCGACTTTGCTTTCCAGCATACAGCCCATCATGCAGGCGACGCCGGCGGCGTCGGCCATGGCGGCGATCTGGGCAGCCGGGGCCAGGCCGCCGGCCTTCATGAGTTTGATGTTGATGAGGTCACAGGCCCGCATGGCCAGGAGGCGGAAGACGTCGCGCGGGCTGAAGGCCGATTCGTCGGCCATGATGTCCGTCGCGACGTGGTCCGTGACCTGTTTCAGGCCGTCGAAGTCAGCGGCTGCCACGGGCTGTTCGACCAGTTCGATAGCGAGGCCGGCGTCTTCCATGCGGCCGATGAGGCGGATGGCTTCTTTCGGCTTCCAGCCCTGGTTGGCGTCGAGGCGGATAGTGACGTCCGGCCCGACGGCCTTGCGGATGGCGGCGACGCGCTGGAAGTCCATGGCCGGGTCGATGCCGACTTTCAGTTTCAAGTGGCTGTAGCCGCGAGAAACGGCCTGGACGGCGTCGGAAGCCATCGTGTCCGGCGCGTTGACGCTGATGGTGAGGTCCGAGGCGATGCGCGTCTTGCGGCCGCCGAAGAAGCGGTACAAGGGCAGGCCGTAACGCTGGCCGAAGAGGTCGTGGACGGCCATGTCCAGGGCGGCCTTGGCCGACGTGTTGTGGACCATAGATTGATGGATCGTGTCGAGGATATCTTCGCGGTCGTCGATATCCCGGCCGATGAGTTTCGGCCCGATGGTATATTTAATGGCAGCGGCGACCGATTGGTGACTGTCACCGGTGATGACGACCGTCGCCGGTGCGTTGCCGTAGCCCGTGTGGCCGTCGTCGGTATGGACCTTGACGACCAGGTCTTCGGCGACGTCGACGCGGCGCAGGGCCGTGATGAACGGCGTCTTCAAGGGAATGGCGATCTTCCCGATTTCAATAGCTGTAATCTTCATGATAATTCCTACGGTAAAATATCTAAAATCTCTTCGACTGAATCGACGATGTAGCGGACGTGCTCCTTCTGGAACATGGGCTTGGCCGCCGGCCCGTCGATGCCGGTCAGGGTCCCGATCATGGTGGCTCCCATGGCCCGGGCGCACCAGACGTCGGCCAGGGAGTCGCCAACGACGTAGTAGGTTCCCTTCTTGAAGTCGTCGGGATGGCTGACGTAGTCGAGGTAATGCTTCTTATTCTTGCCGAAAGCCCCGAGGTAATAGGCGAAGGGGTTGGGCTTGTCCAGGGACATGTGCAGCATGGCTTCGGCTTCTTCGACGTCGCTGTAGGTCGCAACGTAGTGTTCGTCGAATTCGTCGAGCCAGCCATAGGTCCGGAAGGGAATCTCCATTTCCATTTTCGACCGGCCCGTGGCGATGGCAATCTGATAGCCCCGTTTCTTCAATTCCCGGAACATGTTGCGGATGCCGTCAACAGTCCCCAGTGGTTCTTCCCGCGTCAAAAAGCCCGGTTTCCCCGGTGCATAAGGCTTTTTCCCATACGTCTGTTCATAGAGTTCGTCGCCGAAATACCAGTCCTGGAAGGCCTCGAATTCCAGCTGCCACAAGGGCGAATCGAGGGGCGTCCACTGCTTGGAGCCCGGTCCCAGGGACGACTGGACGGCATTGGCCAGATAGGTAAAGACTTCGTCCTTGCCGGCCCGTTCGGGGATGACATTGCTCAGGCGGCGATAGACGTCGTCGGCCGTCGGTACGGGATAGCCCCGCAGGAGAGAGCCCAGGTACTGGATATCGTCGATTTTCTTCAGGCTCCCTTCCAGACCGCCGTGGTCGGCGACATACTTTTCCAGCATGAGCCACAAGGTGACGACGATGTGGGCGTGGACCATGTCCCAGTTGCTGTTGACGCCGTGTTTCTTGAGCCACAATAAGATATCGTCGTTCCTCCAGAAGCGGGCCCGCAGGGCGGCGATGGTATCATCGTCAAGGTCGGCCGTGATCCGTTCCGGTTTGAGGTGCATGTAGCGCGGGCTGTAATACCATTCCCAGACTACCAGGGCCGATACGTCGAAATAGCGTTTTTCACTGAGCAAGACGCCATCGACGTCAAAAATCACCTTCTTCATCGCGCCTTCCTCCTCTTGCTTAAAATGTCTTGTCCAAATGGCCGACAGTCTTCTTATTGCCCTTGACATGGGACCGTTCTTCCAGGACCTTCATGACATCGTTGACGGTGACGCCCGTGTCCTCCCAGAGGACGGACAGGTGATACAAGAGGTCGGCCGATTCCTTGCAGACTTCCAGGCGCAGGTTGTCGGCGGCTTCCGACGTATCCTTGACGACGGGGTCGGCGTTCTTGGCGGCGATGATGACTTCCGACGATTCTTCGCCGATTTTCTTGCAGATCTTGTCGATGCCCGTCTGCAGGAGGTAAGCCGTGTAGGATTTTTCTGTCGGATGGATGCGTTTTTCCTTGATTTCTTCGCGCAGGTCCGACAGCATGGACAAGTTGCCCGTATAGGTCTTTTCCCATTCCGTCATGGACCGGAAGAAACACGATTTGTGGCCTGTATGGCAGGCGGCGCCGACCTGGTCGACGGTCAGGAGGATCGTGTCGGCATCGCAGTCGACGGCGATGGAGCGGATGTGCTGGAAATGTCCCGACGTTTCGCCTTTATGCCACAATTCCTGGCGGCTGCGGCTGTAATACCAGGCATCGCCACTTTCGACGGTGCGCTTCAGGGCTTCGGCGTTCATATAGGCCACCATGAGGACCTTGCCGCTGCATCCTTCCTGGACGACGGCCGGCACGAGGCCCTTTTCATCAAATTTAATGTCTTTCATCGATACACTTTCCATTTATTTTTCTGCCCCTCTCATGGGAATTCCCTGTCCCTGTAAATAGGTCTTCAAATCGGGGATGTCGATCTGGCCGAAGTGGAAGACCGAAGCGGCCAGGGCGGCATCGACGCCGACGTCGAAGACATCCTTGAAATCCTGCATCGTGCCGGCACCGCCGGAAGCGATGATGGGCACAGGCAGTTCCGTCGCCAGGCGGCGGTTCAGTTCCAGGTCGAAGCCGGCCTTTTCGCCGTCCGCGTCCATGGAATTCATGCAGATTTCGCCGGCACCGAGGGCGACGCCCTGTTTGGCCCAGGCGATGGCGTCGATGCCCGTATTCTTGCGGCCCCCTTCGACGTAGACCTGCCAGCTGCCGTGGTTATCGCGCTTGGCATCGATGGACAGGACGACGCACTGGCTGCCGAAGCGCTGGGCCGCTTCGCGTATCAGTTCGGGACGGCGGACGGCAGCCGAATTGACCGATACCTTATCGGCACCGGCCCGCAGGACCTGGTGGAAGTCGTCGATGCTGCTGATGCCGCCGCCGATGGTAAAGGGAATGGTAATGGCTTCGGCTACGGCGCGGACGACGTCGATGAAGATATGGCGCTTTTCATGGGTCGCCGTGATGTCGTAGAAGACGAGTTCATCGGCGAGCTGGTCGGAATAGAATTTCCCCAATTTGACGGGATCGTCGACGTCCTGGATATGTTTAAACTGCTTGCCTTTGACGACGCGGCCATCGCGGACGTCCAGGCACGGTACAATACGTTTTGCCAACATCTTACATTCCCCCTAATGCGCGGATTTCGGCCATCGTGATTTTCCCCTCGTAGAGCGCCTTGCCGGTGATGGCACCGTAGACGCCCATGGCCTGTAATTTCTTCAGATCAGCGATGCTGCTCATGCCACCGGACGCGATGAGGCGGATGAAGGGCAGCTGCTGGAGCTGGCTGAGCATTTCAAAGTTCGGCCCTGTCAGCATGCCGTCGCGGCTGATGTCCGTATAGACCAGGGTATTGATGCCGATGTCGAGCATGGACTGGGCAAAGGGCAGGACCTTCTTGTCACTGCCGTCGACCCAGCCGCGGGTAGCGACGACATCGCCCTTGGCGTCGATGGATACGGCCAGGGACGAGCCGTATTTCTTGGCCATAGCCGTAATGAATTCCGGGTCTTCGACGGCTTTGGACCCGATGATGACGCGGTTGACGCCGGCTTCCAGATACGTTTCGATAGCTTCTTCGCTGCGGATGCCGCCGCCGACTTCGACGGGGATATCGACGGCTTCACAGATGTCGCCGATGATCGAGGCATTGGTCAGTTTGCCCGAAAAGGCGCCGTCCAGGTCGACGACGTGGAGGAACATGGCCCCTTCGTCGCACCATTTGACGGCAGCGTCGACGGGGTTCTCAAAATAGGTCGTACTGTCGTCCTTGACGCCCTGGCGCAGGCGGACAGCATGGCCGTTCTGGATATCGATAGCGGGAAATACGATCATAGTCTCACCCTTTCTTCATGACGTAATCGACGACGTTCCGGAGGAGCTGTTCGCCGACGCGGCCGCTCTTTTCCGGATGGAACTGGAAGCCCAGGACATTGTCTTTGCCGCAGATAGCCGGGACGGGCTGGCCGTAATCGGCCGTAGCGATGACGTCGGGCGTATCCACTGGCGATTTATGGTAGGAATGGACGAAATAGACGTAAGGATGAGCCGGCAGTCCTTTCTGGAGCCAGTGTTCCTGGCGGAATTCCAACTCATTCCAGCCCATGTGGGGCACTTTCAGTTTCGTGTGGAAGGGCACGATGTCGCCGGGCAGGAAACCCAGGCAGTCGTAGGTGCCGCCTTCGTAGCTCTTTTCAAAGAGGGCCTGCATGCCCAGGCAGACGCCCATGAAGAACTTGCCGCTCTGGACCTGTTCCTGCAGGAGCGGGATGAGGTCGAATTTCTGTAAGTTCCCCATGGCATCGCGGATGGCACCGACGCCGGGCAGTTCGACCAAATCAGCGTCGCGGATGACAGCCGGGTCGCGGGTAATGGCCGCTTCGATGCCCAGGCGTTTCCAGGCATTGTATACGTTGGCCAGGTTGCCAACTTCATAATCGATAATCGCAATCTTCATCATAACACCCCTTTTGTCGACAAGACACTCGTTTCGTCGCCTTCGATGCGGACGGCTTCCTTCAAGGCATGGCCCAGCCCTTTGAACACCGATTCGACGATGTGGTGGGCATTTTCGCCATAGAGATTGGTGACGTGCAGGTTCATGCGGCCGTGGACGGCCAGGGCATAGAGGAATTCTTTGAGCATTTCCGTTTCAAAGGTCCCGATGCGTTCGACGGCGAGTTTCACGTCGTAGACCAGGTAGGGCCGGCCGCTGAGGTCGATGACGACCCGCGTCAGGGCTTCGTCCATGGGGCAGTAGAACATGCCGTAGCGGTTGATGCCCTTCTTGTCGCCCAGGGCCCGGGTCAAGGCGTCGCCAAAGACGATGGCCAGGTCTTCGATGGTGTGATGCGTGTCGACGTCGAGGTCGCCGTGGACGTGGAGAGTAATGTCCATGCCGCTGTGGCAGGCCAGGAGGTTCATCATGTGGTCGAAGAAACCGATGCCCGTCGTGCCACCGAAGGTACCGGAGCCGTCGATGTTGAGGGAGACGGCGATCTGCGTCTCTGCCGTTTCCCGTTCGACCTGGGCACTACGCATATTTCTTCGCCTCCTCGGTCATGACGGCGACGACGCGGCGGACGACGTCGTCCGTGGTGATGGTGATGCGCAGGCAGTTCTTGAGGTCTGCCGCCTTATAGGAGCGGACGCAGATGTCGGCGTCGTGCAGGGCCTTGACCATGGCCGGGCCGTCGGGGACGCGGACCAGGACGAAGTTGGTCGCACTGGGATAGACCGTAAGATTCGGCACGTCCTTTAAGGCGTCCATGAAATGCTGGCGCGCTGCCAGGGTCGGCGGGATGTTGTGGGCCAGGATGTCATCGGCATAGTCCATGGCGGCCAGGGCAGCGTTCTGCGAGAGGATGTTCATGTTATAGACGAGCTTGGTCAATCCCAGGGCGTCGATGACTTCCTTCTGAGCCACACCATAGCCGACGCGGCAGCCGGCCAGGCCGAAGGCCTTGGACAAGGTGCGGATGACGATGAGGTTGTCGTACTGGGCAAGTTTGGTAATGATGCTCGGCGCGCCGGCAAATTCCAAGTACGCTTCATCGACGACGACGATATTGTCGGCAGCCTGGACCAGGCTTTCGACGTAATCCAGGGGCAGCAGTTCCCCTGTCGGGTTGTTCGGGTTGCAGAGGACCGTCACTTTCGGCTGGAGTTCTTCCACTTTGGCCAGGAGGCCGTCGCGATTGCGGCGGTAGCCGTCGAGATCGGACACGGTGACGACCTTGGCACCGAGGACTTCGGCGTCGATGCCGTAGATGTCGAAGGTCGGCGTATGGGTCAGGAGCGTATCGCCGGGATTGAGGAAGGTATTCATGATGAGGCTGATGATTTCATCGCCGCCATTGCCGACGAGGACTTCCTGAGGCTGGCAGCCGACGTATTTCGCCAGGGCTGCCCGCAGTTCTTCGGCAAAGGGGTCCGGATAGTGGTACGACGGCGTCTTGGCCATGCGTTCCAGGAAATCGGCTTTGACCTTGGGGAAATCAAAGAGGTTGTACGGACTTTCATTGGCATTGATGACCGTATGCTCCCGGATTTCCGGGACGACATAGGGTTCAAAAGAGCGGATGGTATTGCGAAGCCAGTTATTATTCATCGATTCTCCTCCTTACAGCCAGGCCGTGAGCCTGCAATCCTTCTACATTGGCGAAGCGCATGACCTTGTCGGCGACAGCTGTGAAAGCGTCCTTATCGTATTCCAGGAGGCTGCTGCGCTTGACGAAATCATAGACGCCGAGGGGCGACGAGAAAGCCGCCGTCCCCATAGTCGGCAGGGTATGGTTGGGGCCGGCGAAGTAGTCGCCCAGGGGTTCCGTCGTATAGGGCCCCATGAAGATAGCACCGGCATTGACGATTTTCTTGGCCCACGTTTCGGCGTCGCTGAAGGCGATTTCCAGGTGTTCCGGCGCGATGAGGTTCATAATATCTACGGCCTGGTCCTTATCCTTGACGATGAAGAACTTGGCGTGTTTTTCAATGGATTCGGCAGCGATGTCCTTGCGCGGCAGTTCTTCCAGCTGACGCCGGACTTCAGCTTCGACTTCGCGGGCAAAGGCGGCGCTGGGCGTGACCAGGAAGACGGCGGCCCGGCGGTCGTGTTCGGCCTGGGCCAGGAGGTCAGCAGCGACCCAGACCGGATTGGCGTCGTGGTCGGCCAGGACGCCGACTTCACTGGGGCCGGCGATCATGTCGATGCCGACAGTGCCGAAGACCAGGCGCTTGGCCATGGCGACGTAAGCGTTGCCCGGGCCGACGATCTTGAAGACCGGCGGGATGCTTTCCGTACCGTAAGCGGCAGCGGCAATGCCCTGGGCACCGCCGACTTTATAGATTTCCGTAGCGCCGGCGACATGGGCCGCAGCCAGGATGTAGGGATTGACCGACCCGTCTTTGGCAGGCGGCGTAAAGACGGCGATGGACGGGACGCCGGCGACGTGGGCCGGGATGGTGTCCATAAGGACCGTCGACGGATAGGCCGCCGTGCCGCCGGGGACGTAGACACCGACGCGCTGGATAGGCGTGAACTTGGCCCCCAGGCGGACGCCGGGACGGAAGGTGTCGATCCAGGTCTGTTCGACCTGGCGTTCATGATAGGCCCGGATGTTGGCGGCCGCTTCTTCCAGAATGGCCATGAAATCGGGACCGACGATGTCGACGGCATCGTCGATTTCTTCCGGCGAAACGAGGAAACTGTCGAGGTCGACGCCATCGAAGCGTTTCGTATATTCCCGGACAGCGGCGTCACCGCGCTGTTCGATGTCGGCCAGGATAGCTTCGACAGCCTTGCGGATGTCTTCACTTTCTGCCTGGTCCCGTTTAGTAATGCGGCGAATGTCGCGTAAGGTCAACCCTTCACTGGGTGCATCTATCCATTCCACTCTAACTCCCCCTTAGTTATGCCTTCATGCTGTGTTCACGGATGACATCCATGAGCTGCTGGATTTCGTTATATTTCATCTTAAAGGAAACGGGATTGCAAATCATGCGGGCACTGAAATCCATGAAGTATTTCAGGACTTCCAGGCCGTTGGCCTTCAAAGTATTGCCCGTTTCGACAATATCGACGATGACATCGGACAAGCCGACGATCGGTGCCAGTTCAACGGACCCGTTGAGCTTGATGATGTCGACGCTGTGATGATTGGCCTCGAAATAGCTGCGGGCAATGCGCGGATATTTCGTGCCGATAGTGATGCGCTTGGTCATGTCGACCTTCTTGCCGGCGATACCGGCGACGGCCATGCGGCAGCGGCCGATGCCCAGGTCCATGACTTCGTAGACGTCGGCGCCCGGCGCTTCTTCGATGAGGACGTCCTTGCCGACGATACCGACGTCAGCGGCGCCGCGTTCGACGTAGACAGCGACGTCAGGCGACTTGACCAGGGTCACTTTGAGCTGGCCCTTGGCGTCTTCAAAGATGAGCTTGCGGCTCTCTTCGGAATACGTCGGGAAATCATAGCCGCTTTCGGCTAAATACTTCATGACCACTTTATGAATACGGCCCTTGGCCAGTGCAATATGAATCGCCATGTTACAACCTCCCCATGAGTGCTTCCAATTCTTCGGCCGTCATGGCCTTGCCGTCCTTATAGTACGAGCCGTTGCGGTAAATAGCGTGGATACTGTAATCGCCGCTGTCGATGAAGGACGAATCGGGATAGGCGGCGACGCGGAAGCCGCGGCTGCGCCAGTTCATGAGGTCCCGGACCAGGGTCTGGTCGCCGGCTGTATAGGATACGGCCATCTGGAACGACGGTTCCGTATCTTCCAACAGGCCGGCATCGTTCATGTATTCATACAATAAATTGATGTTCATGCCGAAGCCGCAGGCCGGGCGGTCGACGCCGAACCGCGACGACAGCTGGTCATAGCGGCCGCCGTCGATGATGTCGTACAGAGCGCCGTCGACGTAGACCTTGAAGACCGTATCCACATAGTAGCCCAGGCGGCTGGCAAAGCCGAAGTCGAGCTGGACCTTATCGGCATAGCCGGCATAAAGGATGTAGTCATAGACCCGTTCCAGCCGCGACAGGGCGTTGAGCATGCCGCTGTTGATAGAGTAATCTCGGGCCTTGCTCAGGGTCTGGGCATAGGGCCCGAAGAGGACCGGCAGGGCTTCCAGGGCCTTGCGGGCATCGGCCGATACCGGCAGGGCGGCGATATAGGACTTGCAGGCCACGAGGTTGCGGTCGGCCATATAGCCTTTGAGCGTTTCTTTCTCTTCTTCCGAAATGGGAAGGCCATCGAACAATGCCTGCGTATAGGCTGCCGTACCGATGTCGATGCGGATGTTTTCGACGCCGACGGCCTTGAGGATCTCAGCCGCCGTGACGATGACTTCGCCGTCACATTCGGGGCTGGAGTCGCCCAGGATTTCAATGCCCCCCTGCAGGAAATCCTTGCCATACGTCGACCGGCCGTAGTATTCGCGGAAGACTGTACTGACATAACCGAACTTGAGCAGCTGGTTCGAGCGCGGGAATTCGCGGGCTGCCGTTTCGACGAGAGGCAGCGTCACATCCGGCCGCAGGACCAGGACACGGCCATCGGTATCGATGGTCTTGACCATCTGCTGGCGGAGCTGTGGAAAGAAGTGCTGGTATACATCGTAATCTTCAAAACTCGGCGTTTCAATAATCTTACAGCCGTGGTTCATAATGACAGAAATGATTTTCCCCTGGATCCGGTCATAATTGCGCATTTCATCATGGTGGAGCATCTTCACTCCATCCAAGGTATTGTTGTTCATCCTATGACCTCCCTTTCTTTAGTTCTTTATTCTAGTAAAGTGTTAAAATATCGGCTGTTGAATATTGTACCACAAAGTCCTAAAAATAAAAATACCTTTTTCTAACTTTTTACGCTTTTTCACTTTCATCACCAGCGCATTTTAATCGTTTCTTTACAGACTTTTCAAATTTTGGCCTGGGAATCATGACCCGGTGGCTGCACCCGGTGCAGCGGATGACGAAATCGACGCCGATGCGCAGCACTTCCCATTCATTGCAGCCGCAGGGATGGGCCTTCTTCATCTGAACGACATCACCTACATAGTAACGGACAAAATCAGCCATCAAAATTCCTCCTTCAAAAGACAAATAGAATTATATATCATTATATAGCCCCAGGCCCCCCTTCGCAAGGGAATGGGCCGCCGTGATTGACCTGCTATAGTGCCTGTGTTAAGATAACAGGTAATGAATTGAAGAGGAGGAATTGCTTTGAAATCATCGATGAGCCGGCAGAGCCTGCGCCGGTCCTATCTCAGCTGTTACATCATCGGCACGATCTGCACGGTCTGCGCCATCGCGCTCCTGGCCTGGGTGGCCATCTGCATCGCCCTGGAAAAAGAGCCCCTGGCATCGGTCGCCTTTTTGCCGGACATGCCGGTATTTGCCATCTTCATCGTCATCATCGCCATCGCCGCCATCAGCGTCGCTGCCTGGCAGTACGGGGCGACGTTTCACCAGCGCTATGAAGCACTCACGGGAAAGGAAGGGCCTGACAGAGTAAAGCATGAGAAAGAATGAATTTATGGACCTCTTGCGCTACTATTTTCGCAAGAGCGACAAAAATGATTTAAAAGGCATCATCGAAGACTGCGAAGAACAGTTCCGCATCGGTGCCAAAGAAGGCAGGTCGGAAGAAGAAATCTGCTGTAAACTGGGACATCCCAAGAACATTTACCGCTATTATATCGGCGAACCCATCGTCCCCGAAGACAACCCGCGTATGCCCGGCGACGAATACGGCGCCTACGGCGATTTCGGGCCGGGCGTGGAAGACCGCGTCTTCTATGACCAAGACCGGGACGACGAATACTACTGTCAGCAGCAGCTGGCCCAGCAGCAGCGCCGTTACGACCGGGAACAGGTCATGCGCCAGCGCTACGCCGCCGAAGCCGCCAAGACGGGCAAGGACTTCAACTGGAACGACGGCGACAGCCAGATGGGCAAAGCGGCCAAAGCCGTCGCCAGCCCCTTCATGGACGTCCTGGGGACCCTCTTCGGTATCCTCAGCGGTTTCCTTTACCTGGCCCTGGCCATCGTCATCCTGGCAGCCATCGGCATTTCCTTCATCCCGGCCTATGCCTATACGGACCTCCTGCCCTTGCCGACGCTCTCCCTGGTGACGCGGGTCCTCGTCGTCCTGACGGTCCTCTTCGCCGCCATGACGGCCAGCTCGGCCAGCCAGGCCTGCCACGCCGCAGCCCGCGGGAAGGGGGCGCAGTAAATGAAGCGCGTCCTCATCTTCCTCATCCTGACACTGGCCTGCGCCTTCGGCAGCTACACATCCTTCATGAGCAACGATTACGGCCCGTTGAAGCATTGGATGGCCTATTATAAAGAGTATAAAGAAATCCAGGGTGCCTTGGATAAGGGAAATGCCAGCAAGGCCGAACTCCTGGCTAAACTGAAGGCCATGTACCCGGAAAAAGCGGACCAGATTGAAGCCCAGTTCAAGGCGAAATACGGCAGCCTCAAGGACTCGGCCGAAGATGCCGGCGACACGGTCAAATCGAAGTGGGATTCCTATACCCGCGACGACAGCACCAGCCACAGCCGCTCCCAATCCCAGAGCCGCAGCAGCCAGTCGTCGTCTTCCCGGAGCAGCCAGAGCCAGAACAGCCGCAGCAGCAGTCAGAACAGCAGCCATGCTGGCGACCGGGACCATACGGCAGACGGCCACGACAACAACCGGGCCCGTTAAAAGTTTTCTACTAACGAATAATAATTATCCGTTGACATCAGAGTTAAAAAGTGCTACAATGAAATCAACCCAAAGAGGTGCTAAAAAATAATTTCAAATATGACTTTTTTGTCAAGGAGGAAATGAATTATGGAATTAAAAGGTTCGAAAACAGAAAAAAACTTACAGGCTGCCTTTGCAGGTGAATCCAAGGCCCGCAACAAGTACACCTATTATGCCAGCGTAGCTAAAAAAGCAGGCTACGAACAGATCAAAGCTTTCTTTGAAGAAACAGCTAACAACGAAAAAGAACACGCTAAGATCTGGTTCAAACTCCTCAACGGCGGCGAACTGCCCAACGACATCAACGCATTGAAAGACGCTGCTGCCGGCGAACATTACGAATGGACGGAAATGTACCCGACCTTCGCTAAAGAAGCCCGTGAAGAAGGCTTCGACAAAATCGCCTTCTTATTTGAAAAAGTCGCTGAAATCGAAAAACACCACGAAGAACGCTACCTCGCTCTCCTGGCTAACGTCGAAAAACAGGAAGTCTTCAAGAAATCCGACAAGAAGACCTGGATCTGCCGCAACTGTGGCTTCATCGTAGAAGCTGTCGAAGCTCCGAAAGTCTGCCCGGTCTGTGCACATCCCCAGTCCTTCTTCGAACTCCGCAACGTTAATTACTAATAGTGAAAAAAGGAGCTGTCGCATTGCGACAGCTCCTTTTTTAGTGGTTCGTGGTTCGTGGCTCGTGGTTCGTGGCTCGTGGTTAGTAGCTCTGGCTGGCAGCTCTGGCTGGTGGCTAGCTTCGTAGGGGCTTGCACGTGGCAAGCCCGCCCCAGAACATGAGCGATTTTCCGGCCAGAGAGGTTGTCACCAAATATCCAGCGGGTCGCCCACGCGGCGACCCCTACAGTAAAAAATAGGCTGTCGCATTTGCGACAGCCTATTTTTTTTATTCTTCTACGCGGAAGCGATAACCGTTTCCCCAAACGGTTTCGATTGCCGTGAATTCCGGTTCGACTTCGTTGAGCTTGTCCCGCAGGCGGTTGACGTGGACCGTCACCGTCGCCAGTTCGCCCAGGGCATCGAGATGCCATATCATCTCGAAGAGGTACTTCTTGGAGAAGACCTGGTTGGGATGACGGGCCAGGAACAAGAGCAGATTGAATTCTTTCCCAGTCAGATTGATTTCTGTTTTTCCCCGGAAAATCTGGTGGCGCTTGATGAAAATGCGCAAGTCGCCGACTTGGATATCCGGTTTGTTGTCATCGGCATCCTGGAAACGTCCCCCTAACAGTCTCTGATGGATTTCCAGATGGGCCTTCAGGCGGGCCATCATTTCCGATGGATTGAAAGGCTTGACGATATAATCGTCAGCACCGAGTCCCAATCCCTTGATCTTATCGTCGTCGCTCCCCCGAGCGGTGATGAAAAGGATGGGGACGTTGCTGATGTCCCGCAGTTTGCGGCACAACAGGAAGCCATCCGTGTCAGGCAGGCCGATGTCCAACAGGACTGCTTCGATGGCTCCGCCATCAAAGATCTTCAGGCCTTCCTTTCCCGTCATGGCTACGGATACTTCAAAGCCGTTGGCCTCAAGAAAGTCCCGTTCGATGGCAGCGATCATACTGTCATCTTCAATAATCAAAACGTGCGCCATAACTATACCCCCTCGTCGCGCTCCCGGTCAGGCTATTTCCCCGTCTGCAATCTCCGGAAGCCGTAATCTAAAATGGTCGGTGCATCGGTCCAGCGGTTGTCGTCGTTGTACAGGACCAAGACCAGCGTATGGCCGTCGCGCGTTGCCGAAGCAACGAGACATTCGCCAGCAGCATTGGTAAAGCCTGTCTTGACGCCGTTCGCGCCGGGATAGCCGCTGGTCAGGAAATGGTTCGTCGTCGTGACGTGCTTCGGTTCCCGACCATCCATGTATTTTACATCATAGGATTTGAGTCCTACAATATAACGAAATTCAGGGAAGTTCTTCATCCCGTACGCAGCCATCTTGGCCATGTCGATGGCCGTCGTGTGGTGATGGGCTGCCGTCAAGCCGTTGGGATTGACGAAATTCGTATGGGTAGCTCCCATTTTGACCGCTTCCTGGTTCATCTTTTCCGCATAGCCGGCGACAGAACCCCCTAAAGTCTGGGCGACGGCGACAGCGGCATCGTTCCCGGAAACGACCATCATGCCCCGCAGGGCTTCACGGATAGAAATGGGATCGCCCGGTGCAATCCCCAGGCAGGAAGGTTCCGTATTGGCAGCTTCCCAGGAAATCTGCAAGGGCTGGTCCAGCTTATCCTTATATTGGTCCAGGGCCGTAATGAGGGTGACGATTTTCGTCGTGCTCGCCGGGTGGACCCACTTGGTCGGATAGACCTGATATAATACCTTACCTGTATCGACGTCGATCATGCAGGCCGATTCAGCAATCGTCGGCGGCATATCGGCCTGAGCCGTCACCGTCATGGAGCCAATCATAAAACCGACAGCAATGACCGTCGTCAGCATAATACGCTTTAAAATAGAAAACATCCAATGTCTCCTTCCTATCTAACAAAATTATGAATTGCCAGGGAATACAAATCCTACAATAACCCATTATTTTTATTATATTTTTAATTAAAACATCTGTCAATAAAAAGAGGCCGTCGTCATGCGACAGCCTCTTTAGTGGCTAGTGGCTTGTAGGGGCCGTCCTGAAAGCCTTTTTGGCCCGTCAGGTGCCGACCAGCGGAAGGCACAGGACGGATGCCAAAACGGACAGCAGTGGCTGGCGGCCCGCCGCAAACCATTATTTTTCCGGCTTCACTTCGGCCCGGAAGATTTCGTCGCCAATGGTCTTGACCCAGAAACCGATGAGGTTGCCATAGGTTTCGCGGTTCTTGTCTTCTTCGGCGGCCTTGATGATGTACGTCGTGAACTGGCGGGCCCAGGAATAGCCGAAACGGTCGAACTGGGCCTTGCGGTTGGCATCGGCGATCTGTTCGATGATGGGCAGGAAGATATCCTTGGTCACTTCTTTCAAATGTTCTGTAATGGGATAGACATAGGCCATGCCCTTGGCATCTTCCTGCATGAAGACCAGGGCCAGCTTGTCCGGATCGTGGCTATCGTCGGCATAGTCGATGTGATAGGCTTCCAGGGGCAGGCGTTCCTTGTCTTCCTGGCTCAGGAGCTGATAAGCGCCGTATTTGATAATTTCATAGAGGCGGTCATCATAAGAGCCTTCCAGTTCGATGATCTTTTCCCGCCATTCGCCC
Organism: Megasphaera sp.; assembly: GCF_047831605.1. Taxonomy (NCBI): domain Bacteria; kingdom Bacillati; phylum Bacillota; class Negativicutes; order Veillonellales; family Veillonellaceae; genus Megasphaera; species Megasphaera sp. The sequence continues at coordinate 972,574 of NZ_CP181255.1, forward strand.
CAGGTCAGGGCAGCCCGGCAGGTATAGGTCGTGAAGGACGGCGAACCCAGGGCATCCTGGACTTCCTTCGACGTGACCCGTTCTTTCGGATCCGGGATGTGCCAGACCAGGAGCTTCTTGTCCCGGTCGATGTAGAGGCACTTGCTTTCCATGTGGATCTTGGCGTGGCAATGAGGGCACGTGTAGAAAAATAGATTTTCGTCGAAATGAACGCGTTCGCTCAATTTCGCATCAGCCGTGTCGATGACATCCCACGTATGGAAGACGCCGTATTCATGACAGGCCGGGCACTGGACGGTGACGTCCAGGTCATGGGTTCCGTTTCTTTTTGCCATGGGTTACACTCCTTCCGCACTGCTGGCCGGATACAAGGCCATGATCTGCGATGCAGCCTGTTCGATGTCTACGAGGCTGCGTTTCCTCAACTTCAAGAAAGGATGGACGATGGCTTCGATTTTCTTGACCTCTTCCGACAAGGCAATCGGGTCCGGTGCATCATCGCGGCTCTGCAGCAGGGCCAGGGCAGCGCCGGCTTCTTCCATCATGGCCGCCTGTTCATTGCCGGCAGCGTCTCCGAGATGGCGGAGCCAGAAGAAGACAGCCGCTTTCGTATAGGCTTCCTGTTCTTCCGGGCTCGTGCAGACCATGTCGATGCGGTCGAAGCCGGTTCCGTCGGTCAGGAGCAAGGGGACGACGGCAGCGGCAGCGCGCTGCAGGGGGTAGCGTTTTTCTTCCGTACTCAGCGAAGCAAAAGCGACGTGCTTCAAATGCTTTTCATCGGCCAGATGGATGGCCTTCTTATAGGCCGACAACAATTCCCCTTCTTCACCGCGCTTGCCGCCTACCCAGTACGGCCCGACAGCGTGGATGATGAAAGGCGCCTTCAATTTATAACCCTTGGTCATGACAGCACTGCCGACGTGGCACATGCCGATCGTACGGCACGAGGCGGAAAAAGACAAGCCGCCTTTCTGATGAATCTTACTGCTGACGCTATTCGTTGGCAAGAGGGTCGAGCTGGCAGAATATACGATCCCGTCGGCCTTCCACTCCGATAAATCACCTAATACTACACGAAACTGCATCGTGGTCACACCCTTTCCAAATGGATACTCTGGTCTTATTATACCATTACTTGACAAAGGTATTAATAGCTTTCTTGAGATTTTCTACGGCATCTGCGTCGTGTTCACGGATGGCATCGATGATGCAGTGGTCGATATGGTCCTTGAGGATGACCCGGCTCACACCGGCGACGGCCGAATGGACGGCGGCCAGCTGGACCAGGACGTCGCTGCAGTCGCGGCCGTCTTCGATCATGCGCTTGATGGCTTCGACGTGGCCCGTAATGCGCGACAGGCGGTTGAGGACACGCTTCGTTTCCGTATGGTGATGGCCGTGATGGAGGGGATGGGACGCCACGCCGGCCGGCTGTTCCTCGTCGTCGTAGACGAAATCGGCTTCGTCAGCCTCCTTGACGACTTTGATGAGATAGAACCGGTCCGTATCCATGGCGATGACGACGGAAAACCCGGCGCTGATCAATTTCTCTTCCAGGACATCGACCGGCGGCAGCACAGGCTGGCCGCCGTGGATGGCGTTGACGGCCTTGCGGGGCATATCGTGCATGATGAGCAGCGTCCCACCCGGCACCATGGCCTTATAGAGGCGGCGGATGACGTCGCGGCTGTGACTGGCGATATGGGGATAAAAATTAAGGCAGCAGACGACATCATAATGTTTTTCCGGGAAATGGTATTTCAGGACATCGCCTGTCGTAAAAGTGACATTGGCCAGGTGAGAAAATTTCTCTTTGGCCACATCGATCATCTGCTGGGAATAATCGAAGCCCTCGACGGTCCCATCATCACCGGCAGCCGCCGACAAATACGGCAGGAGCACGCCTGTCCCGCAGCCGGCATCGAGTATGACCGAACCGGGCCGTATCCCTGCCAGCTCCATGAAAGACGACAAGATTTTGGCGTCGGCCTTGCGGTCGCGGTCCCAGTTCCTGGCATAATTTTCAAAAAATATATGTTCCTTATCCATAGGGATTCCCCTTTTTGATTTTATAGTAAGCAGTAGCTCGTGGTTCGTGGCTCGTGGTTCGTGGCTCGTGACTCGTGGCCCCTACGAAACACGAACTGCTAAAAAAGGGACTGTCGCACAAAAGCTGTTGCTATCATGCGTGGTCCCTATCTCTTTATAGTTTGTAGTTCGGAGTTTGTAGTTTGCAGAGAAAAGCTTTAAATTTAAATCCATCCGCTAACCACTAACAACTAGCCACTAATCACTTAAAAGGGCTTGTCGTCATACGACAAGCCCTTTTTACATGGTGCGGTTGGGGGGACTTGAACCCCCATGAACTTTCGTTCACTACCCCCTCAAAGTAGCGCGTCTGCCATTCCGCCACAACCGCATATAAAATTGTTAAAAAAAGAATATGGCGACCCCGATCAGATTTGAACTGACGATCTTCGCCGTGACAGGGCGACATGTTAAACCGCTACACCACGGGGCCGTTTCTATTCAGCGCTCCTCTTGTGAGAAGCTATGGTGCGGTTGGGGGGACTTGAACCCCCATGAACTTTCGTTCACTACCCCCTCAAAGTAGCGCGTCTGCCATTCCGCCACAACCGCATGATAGGTAATTGATGTTGGTGCTCAGGGACGGAATTGAACCGCCGACACGGGGATTTTCAGTCCCCTGCTCTACCGACTGAGCTACCTGAGCAAAAAAAGTGGCGACCCCGATCAGATTTGAACTGACGATCTTCGCCGTGACAGGGCGACATGTTAAACCGCTACACCACGGGGCCGTTTCACCATTGTATCAGCACGGAGTGCCTCAACGAAAACTATTCTACCATGACACGGCATTTTTGGCAAGTCTTTTTTTATCTTTTTTTCCAATAATTCCGAAAATCCCTCTATGTTATCGGCTACATTTGATGTATAATATAGCCGGTATGCTTTGTTTACACCGTTTTTACAAAGAGATTAAGAGAGGATAGAACAAACAACATGGTTCATGCAACGAAGGCAATCAGCAAATGTCGGCATCGGCTCCTGCCGCTGCTTATCATCTTCGCCGTAGTCTACGGCTTCTGCTTTGAATGGCAGTTTCTCGTCTCCCTGGGCATGGGTCCCGACAATATCGAAGACATGACGTTCGGCCTGCTGCCCGGCGTCGGTGCTGTCGTCCTGTCCCTGGCCCTGTACTGGAAGCACTTGTCACCAGGCGCCATCATCCCGCCGGCCCTCATCGGCCTGGGCTGGATCATTACGGGCCCTTACTTGAGTTACATTTCCCTGATCAATACGAATACGATTTACTTGAACAATATATATGATATATATGTAGGACTATACTTTTTTGCTATCTTTTTCTGCCTGAACATGATTGTCCGGCAGTATCTCCCCCACAAAATCGGGGCCGTCTTCATGACCCTCGTCCAGTTCGCAGCGTTCTTCATCATTTTGCTGCAGTGGGTCTACTATTTCCTCTACAATTCGTCGATCACCACGTCCGGCGCCCTGCTCATCTTCCAGACGGGACCGGCAGAAACGCTGGAATACTTCCACTCCCTGGGTCTGTTCAAGGTAGCCGCCATCGCCGTCGCCCTGGCCCTGATCCTGGGAGCCCTGTTCCTCTTGAACTATCGCCAGAACATCCTGCCCCGGACACACGTCTACCGCAAGATCATCCCCCTGGCTTCGCTGCTGCTCATCATCGCCCCGTCTGTCGGCGCCTTGAGCGAAGAAATCTTCCCGGAAGCCTTCCCGATCCGGACCTTCATCGACACGCACGACTACATGCAGCGCTCGGCTTTATATGCCGAAAACCACGACGAAAAATACAATGCCCTCCAGGCCGTCCAGCTCCATCCGGCCGACTATCCCAACACGGTCATCGTCGTCATCGGCGAATCGGAAACGCGGACGCTGATGAATGCCTACAATCCGGACCACGTGCCCAATACACCGTGGCTGACGGCGATGAAATCGAATCCGGACTTCACGCTGTTCACCAACGCCTACAGCTGCGTCTGGTACACGGTCCCCGTCCTGGAACACGCCCTGACGGAATCGAATTTCTACAACGATAAGCCTTTCAACGAATCCATTTCCATCATCGACATGGCCAAGAAGGCCGGCTATAAGACCTACTGGTTCAGCAACCAGGGCTCCGTCGGCGTCGCCGATACACCGATTACGCTGGTTGCCAACACGGCCGACGTCTCCGAATGGGTCGACCGGGACCTGAAAGAATCGACCCTGGACGGCGCCCTCCTGCAGTTCCTCAAACGCGTCGATCCCAAGGAAAAGAACTTCGTCGTCCTCCACATCATGGGCAGCCACATCGAATACCGCAACCGCTACCCCAAGGAATTTCAGAAATTCAATGACGGCAAGATCAACCAGGAAGCCGATTTCGACAATACCGTCCTCTATACGGACTGGGTCCTGTCGCAGATTTACGACTACGCCCGGGATAACCTCAACCTCGACGCCATGATCTACTTCTCCGATCACGGCAGCGATCCCGACGTCGCCCGCCAGCCTGACAGTGCCAGCTTCAAAGTCCTGCGCATCCCCATGTTCTGCTACTTGTCTGAAGGCTACCAGAAGCGCAATCCCGACGTCGTCAAAGCCATCAAGGCCAATAAGGACAAGTATTTCACCAACGACCTGGAATACGAATTCATCTGCGGCGTCCTCAACATGGAATCGCCGAACTACGACCCGACCATGTCCATCGCCTCGTCCAAATGGAGCATGGAACGGAAAGACCTGAAGACCCGCTTCGGCAAGACCAGCCTCATGGAAGACACGGAATACTAGTAGGGGCCGGCCTGTTAAGGCGGCCCGCAGTTCGCAGGCCGCAAAGGGCGTCCCGCTTGCGGGAATCCCCTGAACCGCTTTCACAGGCCGCTGTCGTACGAAGGTTTCTGCCATCATGCATGATTCCTTTCTCTTTAATGTTTGATGTATGATGTTTGAAGCGATAGCTTTAAATTTAAAGCCATCTGCTAACAACTAACTGCTAGCCGCTAACCACTTTAAAGGGCTTGTCGTCGTGCGACAAGCCCCTTAGTCAAACCTCCCTCATAATGGTATAATAGACATATACCATTATGAGGGAGGTTTTTTTATGGAACATGCTTGTGTCGCAGCGGGGTTATTTCCCCATCCGCCGATTATGCTGCCGGAAATCGGCGGCGATGAACTGCGAAAGATAGACGCCACGGTCCGGGCCGTACAGGCGGCTGCCCGCTTGATCATCAGCCAGAAACCGGAAACATTGGTCATCATGTCGCCTCATAACTACGTCTTCCCCGACGGGGCAACGCTCGTGGAAACGCCCCGCCTCTACGGCAACCTCGACGCTTTCGGCTATCCGGAGCTGGCCATGGATGTCCGCACCGATATGGACCTGGCCGAAGAAATCTTTGAAACAGCCACGCCCAAGACCGACGTATACCGACTCGATGCCGCCTGGAGCGACCGCTTCGGCCATCCCCTCTACGTCGACCAGGGCACTTTCGTCCCCTTATATTACCTTCGCCAGGCCGGCTTCACGGGCCAGGTCGTCCTCATGGCGCCGCGCTTCGACGACTATGACAGCATGAGCCTCTTAGGCGATCTCGTCGTCCAGGCCGCTGCCCGACTGGGCCGGCGCATCGCCATCATCGCATCGGGCGACTTGTCGCACCGTCTCCTGCCCGGTTCGCCGAACGGCTACACGCCGAAAGGGGCCATCTTCGACAAGACCGTCATGGAGGCCCTGCAAAAACAGGACCCGGCCATCTTAAAGACTATGAGCCGCAGCCTCATCGACGAAGCCGGCATGTGCGGCCTGCCGTCGGTGTATTTCCTCTTCGGCGCCCTGCGCCATTTCCGCCCGGTCATGCCGATTTATTCCTATGAAGGGCCCTTCGGCGTCGGCTATGGCGTCGCCCTGTACCTGCCGGAAGGCCAGGAAAAACGGGCTGAAAAACCGGCTGTCGCCGACATCCGCGTCCGCCTGGCCCGGGAAAGCATCTCGTACTACCTGACGCACCATGCCTTCATGAACGTACCCAAATACCTGCCTGAAGACCTGCAGGACAAGGCCGGCGCCTTCGTGTCCCTCCACAAGGGAAGCCGCCTGCGCGGCTGCATCGGCACCTTCCTGCCCATGCAGATGAATATTGCCAGTGAAATCATCCACAACGCCGTATCGGCTGCGACGCGGGACCCGCGCTTCTACCCGGTCAGCCTGGACGAACTGAAAGACATCGATATTTCCGTCGACGTCCTGGGCCAGCCCGAAGCCGTAGCTTCACCAGCCGACCTGGATTCCAAGAAGTACGGCGTCATCGTCATGAGCCATGCCCAGACGGGCCTCTTACTGCCCGACCTGGAAGGCGTCGACACGGTCCAGCAGCAAATCGCCATTGCCAAGGAAAAAGCCGGCATCCCGCCTCAGGTCCAGCCTGACCTCTACCGCTTCACAGTCACGCGCTATAAGTAGGTGAGACCATGGAAGCCGCTTATTATGAAATCGACCCGTCCGGCCAGGCGCGCTGCCGTCTCTGTCCCCATCACTGCCACATCGCCCAGGGCCATCGCGGCCGCTGCCAGACCCGCTATTACGATGGCAGGAACCTCCAGGCCCTGAACTACGGCCAATGCACGGCCATCGCCCTGGACCCTATCGAAAAGAAGCCCCTCTATCGCTTCCATCCCGGTTCTGCCATCTTGTCCCTGGGTTCGTGGGGCTGCAATTTCACCTGCCCCTTCTGTCAGAACTGGCAGATTTCCCAGCAGGAAGCGCCCTTTCGGGAACTGACACCGGAGCAGGCCCTGGCCCTGGCCCGGCATTATAGGGCCGACGGCAGCATCGGTCTGGCCTACACCTACAACGAACCGACCTTGAGCTATGAATTCATCATCCAGACGGCCCGCCTCGTCCACAAAGCCGGCCTGGTAAACGTCATGGTCAGCAATGGCTATATCGAAAAAGAACCACTCCAGACCCTGCTTCCCTATATCGACGCCTGGAACATCGACCTCAAGGGATTTTCCCAGGCCTTCTACCAGTCCCTCTGCGGCGCATCTCTCCAGCCTGTGCTGGACACGATCGAAGCGGCCGCTGCCGTAAGCCATGTCGAAGTGACGACGCTGGTCATTCCCGGCGAAAACGATGACCCGGCCCAGATGGACGCCGAAGCCCGCTGGCTGGCCGCCCTCTCGCCGGACATCCCGCTGCACCTGACCCGCTATTTCCCGCAGTACCACTGGTCCGCACCGATGACGCCGTTACAGACGATGGAACAGCTGCAATCAATAGCCCGCCAGCATCTCCATTGTGTCCATTTGGGCAATGTATAGGCTGGTCGCCATACGTTAAACGATTATTGTCAACTTTAAACTTGTATACTGGCCATGGCATGATATAATAAGGTACAATTTGTTTTTTTATTTTTAAAAAGAAGTGGTGGTACAAAATGGCATTAAAAGAATTTACGTTCAATATTGGTGAAAATACACAATCCGTCATGCTCCCGGAAGAACACATCGTCGGCGTCATGGAAGGCAAACACGTCCCTGCCGTCGACGTCAAACAGGCGACGATCGACTGCATGCGTCATCCTATCGGCAGCGCCCCGTTGCAGGAAAAAGTCCAGAAAGGCGATAAGGTCTGCCTCGTCGTCGCCGACGTCACCCGCACGTGGAACCATTCCAATCAATTCCTTATCTATATCATCGACGAACTGAACCTGGCCGGCATCCCCGATGACGACATCTGCATTGTCTTCGCTCAGGGTTCGCACCGCGCCCAGACGCCGGAAGAAGACGTCCGCGTCTGCGGTGAAGAAGTCATCCGCCGCATCAAAACCTATCAGCATGACTGCATGGACCCGACCCTCGTCGACTGCGGCACGACCAAGCTCGGCACGCCGTTGAAACTCAACAAACACGTTGTCGACGCCGACAAAGTCATCATCGTCGATGGCATTACGACCCATCTCTTTGCCGGTTACGGCGGCGGCCGCAAACTCATCCTGCCCGGCGTTTCCGGTTTCGAAACGATCCAGCGCAACCACTGCCACGCTCTGGCTGACGAATTTGGTCACGGCATCAACCCCAAGACGCGGGCCCTCAAGATTGACGACAACCCGCTCAACGACGACATGGTCGAAGCCTGCAGCAAGATCAATCCGTGCTTCCTCGTCCACTCCGTCATCAACGGCGACGGCGAAATCTGCCGCATGGTCGGCGGTGACTGGTACGACGCATGGCGGGCTGGCACCGAAGCCGTCCTCGACATCCAGCGCGTCCCGATGAAAGAAAAAGCAGACGTCGTCATCGCCTGTGCCGGCGGCTATCCCAGCGACGTCAGCCTCTACCAGGGCTGCAAATGCTATGACCCGGCTGAAATGGCTGTCAAAGACGGCGGCGTCATCATCGCCATCATGGAAGCCCGGGACATCAAAGAACCGGCTATCTACATGGACAGCTTCAAATACGATACGATGGAAGAAATGGAAACGGCCCTGCGGGCACACTTCACCATCCCCTTCTTCGTCGCCTTCAACCTCTTCTGCCTGACCCATAAAGACACGGTCATCCTGGTCACGCTGCCGCGCAACTTCGACGACATCCGCCGCACTGGCCAGATTCCGGTCGCCACCGTCCAGGAAGCTTGGGACCTGGCACAGCAAAAACTGAAAGAACAGGGCAAAGATAAAGATTACACCATCAACATCATGCCCCATGCCACCAAAGTCATGCCGATTTTGCAGGAAAAATAACGAAGTTATTTTTCCCGTAGGGGACGCCCAGAGGGCGTCCCGCTTGATTCCACAATCCCGTAGGGGTCGCCCAAAGGGCGTCCCGCCTGATTCCATAATCCCGCAGGGGGCTGTCGCACGAAGGCTTTTACCATCATGAAAGGCCCCTTTCTCCTGAAAGTTTGTAGTACAGAGTTTGTAGAAGAGGGCTTTAAATTTAAAAGCCTTCACTAAAAACTACAAACTTAATACTCAAAAAGGCGCTGTCTTTATGCGACAGCGCCTTTTTTGATGTCCTATCCCAAGTCTCTCCTCATAGGAGAGCTGTCAGCGCAGCTGACTGCGAGATTGCTTTTTGAATCACCGTGCAGGTTACGGGATTTTCACAAGCGGGTTCGAAAATGCAACCTCTCCGGCCTTTCAGGCCACCTCCCCTATCAGGGGAGGCCTGCGGACTGCGACCTGCGACCTGCGGACTGCGACCTGCGGACCGCGCCCCCCCATTATTCCCAAAGGCTATACGCATCTATTATTTAACGCGCAAATAACATAATATATTTTCGTATACCTCATGACAAGCGTAAAATCCTATGCTATAATATAGCCAAGAGATGCGAAAGGAATCGCAAGTAAGTTGCTTCCTTTGTAAGCGCATTAGAAAGGGGTGAGTCCAGTGGAAATAGAGAAAGTAGAACATGCCGCCGGCGGTAAGGGGTACATCTTGAAGAGAAAACTTCTGAGCGCCACCGAGCTGAAAGACAAGGTAGGTATGTTCGCCGAAATCACATTGAAACCTGGATGTTCCTTAGGCTATCACGTTCACAGTGACAACGCAGAAGCATATTACATCCTTTCCGGAGAGGGAGAATATGACGACAACGGAGAAATCCGGACCGTTAAACCAGGAGACGTTACTTACACATCAGATGGTAAGGGTCACAGCTTGGAAAACAAAAGTCAGAACGATTTAGTTTTCATTGCGTTGATCATTAACAACTAAATAATGTCCATAGGATCAGCAAGCGTTCGTCGATGAACATTACGAATTAACTTATCTTGATTGAAGTGCTTCGAACTTTTCGAATGGGTGTGATGTTTTTCAAATAGGTTAGTCTAGTAAATCCAAGCGCAACGAACGATTATTGTTTCAACATTTTTGTACGAGGTTAAAGTAACCAGAACCAAAAACGAGATGAATATGAATCCTATAACGTAGAGGACCGGTAGACATATGTCGCGTGTGTATCGGTCCTTTTACGTGTTTTTTTTACCTGACTTGTCCCTTCTCCATTGACAGAAACCGTCCCCTCTTCTATAATATACTAAAACGGTATTCTATAGAATACCGTTTAGATTTATCAAAGGGGGAGACAATTATGTCCAACGAATCTCAAGACCGGGTCCAAGAACAAGCCCGGGAAGCCATCCGCGGCAGCCAGGGCCAGCATCGCGGCCGTCAATTCGCCTTGTGGATGGGCGCCTTGATCATCGGCGCCATCTTAGGCTGGCTCGGCATTCCGGCACTGAACCAATTATTTGATTTCATTGCAACAGTTTTCACGCGCTTATTCCAGTTCATTGCCGTACCGACTATCGCCTTAGCCGTCATTACTACTTTATCGGCGCTGGGAGCCAAAAAAGAAACGGGCCGCATCTTCGCCCATGCCGTCACGTACACACTCTTGACGACCATCTGTGCCGCCGCCATCGGCCTGGCACTCTACCTCTGGATTGCCCCGGGCAACCTGCCGGTAGACCTCATCAATTCCGGCGTTTCCAATATCCCGCAGAAATTGGAAAAAGTCACCTATTACGACCACTTCCTGTCGGTCATCCCGAATAACATGCTCCAGCCGTTCTTGTCGGGCAACGTCCTCTCGGTCATGCTCATCGCGGCTGCTGTCGGCCTGGCCCTGGCCTTCATGCCTAAGACAGAAAACCGCGCCGTCCTCCTGAAAGGCCTCCTGGGCTTACAGGAAGTCCTGTTCACCCTCATCCGTGCCCTGCTCTGGATTTTGCCTGTCGGCATCCTGGCTTTCTCGGCACAGCTGTCGGCACAGATTGAAGCCGGTGTCATCGTCGGTGCTTTAGGGAAATATACCCTGGTCATCCTCGGCGGCAACCTCATCCAGTTCTTCATCGTCCTGCCGATTTTCCTCGTCCTGCGCGGCCTCAATCCGGTCCATGTCTTCCGTAAAATGGCACCGGCCATCGCCGTCGCCCTCTTCACCAAGAGCTCTGCCGGCACCCTGCCGGTCACCCTGGCTTCGGCAGAAGAACGCCTCAACGTCCATCCGCAGGTCTCCCGCTTCGTCCTGCCGATCTGCACGACCATCAACATGAACGGCTGCGCCGCTTTCATCCTGGTCACGTCCCTCTTCCTCATGCAGAACGGCGGCTTTGACCTCTCGCTCGGCACGATGATTGCCTGGCTCTTCGTCGCTGTCCTCGCGGCTGTCGGCAACGCCGGCGTCCCCATGGGCTGCTACTTCCTGACCTTGTCCCTCATGTCCGGCATCGGTGCGCCTATCGGCATCATGGGCATCATCCTGCCGATCTACACCATCATCGACATGATCGAAACGGCTGAAAACGTCTGGTCCGACTCGGCCGTCTGCGCCATGACCGACCACGACCTGGCACACGAACTCGACGCCCAGCCGGCACCGGCAGGACACTAATCGGCCTGGCGGCCGACGCAGTCCGCAGTCCGCAGTTCGCAGTCTGCGGATGTGCCTGCGGCCATCCCGTAGGGGCGACCGCGTGGGGCGCCCGCTGCGAATCCTGTGCACCGCCTATTCTGTCATTAGTGCGAGTTTTTGATAACTAAATAGCAATTACGAAAAGGGATTGTATATAATGGCAAAAGCCATCATATACAATCCCTTTTTTGTGTTGCAAACGATGTATCTTTACTATTTCGCATTGCGAACAGTTTGTCTATGCTAAATTTTGTATTTCGTTGACTTTCTATTTTTTCCATGCTATTATGTACTCACAATAGTTCTGCAAACGAAATATTAGTTAAACTATTGGTATTAATTCATGTTAAGTATTTTATTTTTTCATAAAAGGAGTGACTTTATCATGGATTTTAATTTTACTCAGCAGCAGCAGGACATCATCAATCAGGTTCGTGATTTTACGGAAAAGCGCTTGGCCCCAGGCGTCATCGAACGCGACGAAGCATCAGAATTCCCTTTAGACGCCTTTAAGGAATTCGGCCAAATGGGCATGTACGGCCTCTGCTATCCGAAAGAATTCGGTGGCACAGGTATCGGCTATCTGCCATACATTCTTGCAGTTGAAGAAGTTTCCAAAGTCGACGCTTCTTTCGGTATTGCTTTTTCAGTCAATACCTCCCTCTACGGCGGCAGCGTAATGTATTCTACAGCAACTGATGAACAGAAAAAACGCTTCCTTGCTCCAGTTGCTTCCGGGAAGGCCATTGGCTCCTTCGGCCTCACTGAACATTCCGCAGGTTCTGATGCGGCTGGCCAAAAAACGATTGCTACGCAGGACGGCGACGATTACATCTTGAACGGCACAAAGATTTTCAACACCAACGGTCCACTCGCAGATTACACCGTCATTTATGCTCTCACTGATCCTTCAATTGGCACGAAGAGTATGTGCGCTTTCGTCGTCGAAAAAGGCATGGAAGGCTTCCATGTCGGTAAGATTGAAAATAAAATGGGCATCCGCTCGGCCAAGGTTTCGGAAATGGTCCTCTCCAATGTCCGCGTCAACAAAGATAGGATGATTGCTAAGCCTGGCGAAGGTTTCAAACTGGCAATGAAGACCCTCGACGGCGGCCGTATCGGCGTCGGCGCTCAGGCGCTCGGCATTGCCGAAGGCGCTTTTAAGATTGCTGTCGACTACATGAAACAGCGTGAACAATTCGGTAAACCGATTTGTAAACAACAGTACCTTGCCTTCAAGATGGCTGAACTCTACGCAGATATCGAAAAAGCCCGCCTCGTCCTCTACAAAGCAGCTTGCCTGAAAGAAGAAGGCAAACCCTTCACCACAGCAGCTGCAGTTGCCAAGTTAACCTGCACAGATGTGGCCATGAAAGCCACTACGGAATGCGTCCAGATGCTCGGCGGCAATGGCTACATGAAAGAATATCATGTTGAACGCATGATGCGTGACGCCAAAATCACACAAATTTACGAAGGCACCAACGAAATCCAGAAACTCGTCATCTCCGGCGGCCTCTTCCGTAAATAAGCCTTGATAAACAACGCTCCAAACCTGAAGCCATATATAATACAAGGGACTGTCGCCTTATGCGACAGTCCCTTTTTTCAGTATAAAAAACAGGCTCGCTTACGCATCGCCTTTGAAAGAACCCCTCAGTCAGCTTCGCTGACAGCTCCCCTTCGCAGGGGAGCCTTTTTATGCCTCCCCTGCGAAGGGGAGGTGGCCCAAAGGGCCGGAGGGGTTCTTCACACAGCGATGCGCCAGCGAGCCCGTTTCATTTTACGATGCTGCGTCAGCAGCGAGTCCCGAATTGCGGACTGCGGACTGCGGACTGCGGACCGCGTCTATTTCGACAAACGATGAACGACCAACGACGAACGTCCTTTAACCGCTGATCGTCGCTTCTTTCATGGCTTTGACGTAGTCGTAGATGTGCGGTGCTGCGTCGCCGCCGTATTTGGCGATGATCTTGACGATGGCACTGCCTACGATGACACCGTCGGCGACGCGGCCGATGTTCTTGGCCTGTTCCGTCGTGTTGATGCCGAAGCCGACGGCACAGGGTACGTCTGTGACTTCTTTAGCCGTATCGATGATTTCCTTGAGGTCCGTCTTGATTTCCGTCCGCGTCCCCGTGACGCCCAGGGAGGAAACGATGTACAGGAAGCCTTCGCCGACTTTAGCGATTTTCTGGATACGATCTTTCGACGTCGGCGCAATCATCGAGACGATGTCGATGCCGTGCGCTTTAGCGGACGCTGCGCATTCGTCCCGTTCTTCAAAGGGCATATCCGGGATGATGATGCCGTCCATGCCGACTTCTTCGCAGCGGGCAAAGAATTTTTCTACGCCGTAGTGGAAGACCGGGTTGAGATAGGTCAAAAAGACCAGGGGAATCTGCGACGTCTGGCGGACGCGCTTGACGAGTTCAAAGACATCGTCGATTTTCGTGCCGGCCTTCAACGAGCGCAGGTCTGCTTCCTGGATGACGATGCCTTCGGCGATGGGGTCGGAAAAAGGAATGCCGATTTCGACGAGGTCTGCGCCGGCTTTTTCCATGGTCAGAATATATTCATACGTCTTGTCCAGCGACGGATCGCCGGCGGTCAAAAAGCCGATGAAGGCTTTGCCGTTCTTGAATGCGTTGCCGATCTTACTCATGTAAGTCCCTCCCTCTGTATCTTGCAATGGCGGCTACGTCCTTGTCGCCGCGGCCGGACAGGCAGACGATGATGCTGTCGTCCTTACTCATTTTCGGTGCGATCTGCATGGCTTCATAGACGGCATGGGCGCTTTCGATGGCGCAGATGATGCCTTCCGTGCGGGCCAGGTATTCAAAAGCGGCGACGGCTTCGTCGTCCTTGACGGGGACGTACTGAGCACGGCCGGTCTGATGGAGATAAGCGTGTTCCGGCCCGATGCCCGGATAGTCGAGGCCAGCCGAAATGGAATAGACTTCGTCAATCTGACCGTCTTCATTCTGGCAGAAAATGGACTTCATGCCGTGGAAAATGCCGACTTCCCCTTTGGCCATAGTAGCGGCATGCATCTTGGTGTCGATGCCCTTGCCAGCAGCTTCGCAGCCGATGAGCTTGACGTCTTTATCGCCGATGAAGTGGTAGAACATCCCCATGGCATTGCTGCCGCCGCCGACACAGGCCAGGACAGCCGAGGGCAGTTTCCCTTCCCGTTCGAGGATCTGCTGACGCGCTTCCTTGCTGATGACGGACTGGAAGTCGCGGACCATCATCGGGAAGGGATGAGGACCCATGGTCGAGCCGATGACGTAGTGCGTATCGTCGACGCGGCTGACCCATTCGCGCATGGCTTCGTTGACGGCGTCCTTGAGGACCCGCGAGCCCGACGTGACGGCGTGGACCTTGGCGCCCAGGAGTTCCATACGGTAGACGTTCAGGGCCTGGCGGATCGTATCTTCTTCGCCCATGAAGACTTCACATTCCAGGCCGAGGAAAGCCGCAGCCGTGGCGGTCGCGACGCCGTGCTGGCCGGCACCGGTTTCGGCGATGACCCGCGTCTTGCCCATTTTCTTGGCCAACAGGCACTGGCCCAGGGCGTTGTTGATCTTGTGGGCGCCCGTATGGTTCAGGTCTTCGCGCTTCAAGTAAATCTTGGCGCCGCCCAGATCTTTCGTCATCCGTTCTGCATAGTAGAGCAGGGACGGACGGTTGGCGTAATTGTCGAGCAAGTCTTTCAATTCAGCCTGGAAATCGGGATCACTCTTATAATGGCTGTACGCTTTTTCCAAGCGCTGGATTTCATTCATCAATGTTTCCGGTATGTATTGACCGCCGAAGGGGCCAAATCTTCCTGTACTCATGTAGTTACCTCCTGTAAGCACGTACTTGTGCCATGAATCGTTTCATTTTTTCTTTGTCTTTCACGCCGTCTGTCTCAATGCCGCTGCTCACATCCAGGGCAAAGGGTTGGAGCGCTGCCGCCTGGGCGGCATTGTCGGGATTGAGGCCGCCGGCCAGAAAGTACGGTCTGTCTATATGGGCCAGCAGGGCCCAGTCGAAACAGTCCCCGGTCCCGCCGGCGCCGTGGTCGAGCAGGATGTAGTCGGCCCGGCTGCACCGGGCCTGCCGGACATCGGCTTCGCTGGCGATGGAAAAGGCTTTGATGACCCGTACCTTCAAGGTCTGCTGGACAGCTTCGATCATCGCGTCGTCTTCGCATCCGTGGAGCTGGACGATCTGGATGGTCCCGGCCGTCACCAGCTGCCCTATGTGTTTCAGACTGTCATCGACGAAGACGCCGACGGCCGGGATAGACGGGTCCAGGGCCTTGCGCAGGGCTGCGGCCTGGTCGTCGCTGACGCGGCGCTTCTTGCCGGCAAAGACGAAACCGGCATAATCAGGATGCAGTTCATTGGTCCAGGTGATGTCGCAGGGACGCTTGAGGCCGCAGAACTTGACCTTAACCACGGCTGCCTCCGGCCAGCTCGTCGAGCATGGCCTTCTTATCGGGGCTGCGCATGAAGGTCTCGCCGATGAGGACGGCGTCGACGCCGTGTTCGCGCAGGACCTGCGTGTGGGCTGCCGTCTTGATGCCGCTTTCGGCGACGAAGAGGATGTCCTTCGGTACCAGCGGCCGCAGGCGGCAGCTCGTATCGAGGGATACCGTGAAGTCCTTGAGGTTGCGGTTATTGACACCGATGATGCGGGCACCGATGGCGATGGCCCGGCGCACTTCGTCTTCATCGTGGGCTTCGACCAGGGCCGACAGGCCCAGAGAATCGGCCAGCTGGAAGAAGGTCCGCAGCCGGTCGTCGTCGAGGACGGCGCAGATGAGGAGCACAGCCGACGCGCCCAAGGCCCGGGCTTCGTAAATCTGGTATTCGTCGATGATGAAATCCTTGCGCAGGACCGGCGTATCGACGGCAGCGGCGATTTCCTGCAAATACTGCGGGCTGCCCAGGAAGTAATCCCGTTCAGTCAGGACGGAAATGGCTGCGGCGCCGGCCTGTTCATATTCTTTGGCAATGGCGACGTAAGGGAAATCGGGAGCGATGAGGCCCTTCGACGGCGAGGCCTTCTTGACTTCACAGATGAAGGATAAGCCCGGCTTCTTCAGGTTCCTTTCAAAGGGGAATCCTTCTTTCTTCGGAGCTGCCAGGGCCCGCTGCTTCATGACTTCCGGCGGGACCTGCTGTTTATCCGTGACCAGCCGCTTGGCAACGGCTGCCGTAAGATCATCTAATATCATAGGGCACCTTCTCACTCGTCGCTGACGGCAATGCATTTTTCCAGGGCTGCCGTCGCCTTGCCGCTGTCGATGAGGCTGGCTGCGAGCTGGATGCCGTCGGCGATGGAATCGGCTTTGCCGGCGACAAAGAAGGCTGCACCGCTGTTCATGAGGACGGCATTGCGTTTCGTCCCCTGGATTTTCCCGGACAGGACATCACGGGTAATCTGGGCGTTGACTTCCGGCGTCCCGCCGACGAGGTCTTCTTTCGTCCCCGGCGTGAGGCCGAAGTCTTCCGGTTTGATGACCGATGTCCGGTAATAACCGTCGCGGAGTTCACAGATCGTCGTCGGGCCGTTCGGCGAGATTTCGTCGAGTTTTTCCTGACCGTAAGCAACGAGGCCCCGTTTGACGCCGAGGGAGGCCAGGACCTTGGCCAGCGGTTCGACGAGATAGCCGTCATAGACGCCGAGGAGGAACATTTCCGGCTTGGCCGGGTTGGTCAGAGGGCCGAGGATGTTGAAGACCGTCCGGAAGCCCAGTTCCTTGCGGATAGGGCCGACGTATTTCATAGCAGCGTGGTATTTCTGGGCAAAGAGGAAGCAGAAATTCGTTTCTTCGAGCATCTTCAAGGCCAGCTGCGGGTCCTGCTGGATGTTGATGCCCAGCGCTTCCAGGCAGTCCGCCGTACCGCACAGGGACGAAGCGGCCCGGTTGCCGTGTTTGGCGACCTTGACGCCGCCTGCGGCCAGGACCATGGCCGACGTCGTGGAAATATTGAAAGAATGGGCGCCGTCACCGCCGGTGCCGACGATTTCCAGGACTTCCATGCCCGGATGGGGAACGGGCGTCGCCAGGGAGCGCATGGCTTCGGCACAGCCGGAAATTTCATCGATCGTTTCGGCTTTGGTGCTCTTCGTCGAAAGGGCAGCCAGGAAAGCGGCGTTCTGAGTCGGCGTCGTTTCGCCTTTCATGATTTCCATCATGACCTGATGGGCTTCGTCGTAAGTCAAATCGCCTTTATTGACAATCTTGATAATCGCTTCTTTAATCATCGTAAGTACCTCCATTCAAAGAGTCATCTATATTACTTTATAATGTAAGGAAATTTTCTACCATCATCGGCCCCTGGGGCGTCAAAATCGATTCGGGATGGAACTGCAGGCCGTAGACGGGATACTGCTTGTGACCGACGGCCATGATTTCGCCGTCTTCCGTATGGGCCAGGACTTCCAATTCTTCGGGCAGCGTATCCGGGTCGAGGGCCAGGGAATGATAACGGCCGACGTCGACCTGTTCCGGCAGCCCTTTAAACAACGGGCTGTCCGTTTTCAGCGTCGCTACGGACTGTTTGCCGTGCATGAGCTGCTTGGCATAGGTAATGGTTCCGCCGTAGACTTCGCAGATGGCCTGATGGCCTAAGCAGACGCCCAGGATGGGGACCTTGCCGGCGAAGTAGCTGATGGCTTCTTCGCAGACACCGGCATCGGCGGGACGGCCCGGACCGGGTGAAATGATGAGGTGATCCGGATGCATGGCTTCAATATCCTGGACGGTCTTTTCATCGTTGCGGATGACCGTGATATCCGGGTCGAACTGACCGAGGAGCTGGTAGAGATTATAAGAAAAACTGTCGTAATTATCAATGAGAACTATCATTTGTCGATTCCTCCATTAGCCTGCTGTAATGCAATGACGACGGCTTTGGCCTTGTTCAGACATTCCTGATGTTCCTGTTCGGGGATGCTGTCGGCGACGATGCCCGCACCGGAGCAGGCATAGACGTGATTGCCTTTCTTGTAAGCCAGGCGGATGCCGATGCAGCAGTCCATATTGCCGGTAAAGTCGATGTAGCCGATGGCGCTGCCGTAGACGCCGCGTTTGTGGCCTTCTAGTTCGTCGATGATTTCACAGGCCCGGATCTTCGGCGCCCCCGACAGGGTGCCCGCCGGCAGGACCGAAGCAATGGCATCGACAGCCGTCTTGTCCTTGCGTATCGTACTGTGGACAGTCGAGCCGATGTGCATGATGTGGGAGAAGCGCAGGACGTCGAGATAGCGTTCGACGTGGACGCTGCCGAATTCGCTGATGCGGCCCAGGTCATTGCGGCCCAGGTCGACGAGCATGTTGTGTTCGGCCAGTTCCTTGGTATTGTGCAGGAGTTCGTCTTCCAAGGCCTGGTCTTCTTCCGGCGTCTTGCCCCGCGGCCGCGAGCCGGCCAGAGGGAAGGTGAAGAGGTCGCCATTTTCCAGGCGGGTCAGCGTTTCCGGCGAAGAACCGGCCAGTTCGATATCGTCACCAGAGAAGAAGAACATGTACGGCGACGGATTGATGGTCCGCAGGACGCGGTACGTATCGAGGAGGCTCCCTTCGGCTTCGGCGCTCAGGCGGTTGGCCAGGACGACCTGGAAAATATCGCCTTCACGGATGTAGTTCTTGCCCTTTTCGACCATCTGGCAATATTCTTCTTCATTGAACAAGGGTTTGAAATCGCTCTTGAGCTGCAGCGGTACGTCCGGTGCCTTCTTGCCTTCGCAGATGAGGCTTTCCATGCGCTTCATTTCCAGGAGGGCCCGGTTGTAATTTTCTTCAACCGAGTCGAGGCGGACATTGACGATGAGGTAAATCTGCTGTTTCAGGTTATCGAAGACGATGACCTTGTCGAACAACATGAGGTCGAAATCGTTGAAGCCATCATCATCGACGGCATTGAGCTTCAGCGACGGTTCGGCGTATTTGATGAAATCATAGGCAAAGTAGCCGACCAGGCCGCCCGTAAAGGGAGGCAGGTCCGAAAGGCGCGGCGCCTTATTATCTGCCAGGATCTGGGAAATGAGCTGTTCCGGATGGTCCGTATGGATCTGGACTTCGGCGCCGGTCTTGATGTGGACCGTGCTGTCCTTGCAGTACAGGCCCATCTGCGGGTCATAGCCGATGAAAGTGTAGCGGCCCCAGCGCTGGGAGTCTTCCATGCTTTCCAGCAAATAGCAATGAGAGCTGATGTTCTTGACGATGCGCAATACTTCGATGGGCGTGCGGACGTCGGCATATATGCTGCGGCAGATGGGCACGACCTTATATTCACCTTGATATGCTTTTACCTGTTCCAGACTGAGCGTTTCCATATGAGCCTCCTAAAAAAAGAATCCGTCCATGACAATGTTACTTGTCAAGGACGGATTAAGTTCCGCGGTGCCACCTTGTTTCAGGGATCGAGCCCTACTCTCGACGGAATACCAACATATTCCCGGCAACTGACGTATGCCAACACGTCGCAGAATACTCAGCCTTACGGCCTTTGACTGCGCCCTCAGCGGTCCATTTAACGAGCTGCGTCGGCCGGCTCTCAGCACCCCGGCTCTCTGTACGTGCACGTCATCGTTTTTACTTCCGCCTCAATGGTTTCATGGACGATGTTCGGTTGATGGTTGTATGATACACCGCATTATGTAACCTGTCAAGGCCATTTTTGTCCACTATTTAAAGACAATCGTTTTACTAATAAAAAAAGCTTGTCGCGTACACGACAAGCTTTTTAGTGGCTAGTGGTCAGGGATTAGTGGCTCACATGGCGTTACGAACCATGAGCCACCAACTGCTAATCCCTAGCGGCTAACTGCTAGGAAACTACATCATCGCGATGACCGGCGAGATGATGAGCAGGATACCGGCGAAGACGATGAGGACTAAGGAAATGCCTTTATACTTGTGCAGGGCATTGACCTTATAGACCAGGTAGGCCGGGATGAGGCAGGCGATGATACCGAAGATCGGGCCGAGCAGGGTCAAAAGCTTGAGGACCGGTGCATTGAGGACGATGGCGCCCCAGGCGACGGCGACGGCGAAGATGAGGATGCCGTGACGGACGACGGTCTTGCTGATTTTTTCTTCCGGAATGAAGCGGCGCAGGATGTTCATAGCAATCCCCTGGCAGGCTTCACGGAAGCCGAGGAAGACGCTGAAGAAAGCCGTCATGACAGCGAAGATGTTGAGGATAAGGCTGAAGATCTTGACGGCGCTGCCATCAAACCCTCTGGCAACGATGGCCAGGGCCGAAATGTTCTGGGAGTAAGCGAGGACGGCCTGGTCATGACCGAGGGCCAGGTTGAAGGACATAGCGTACGAGAAAATCGTGATGAACAAGACGGAGAAAGCGATTTTCATAGCCCGCATGGCTTTATAACGGGCGACGTGGATGGACTTGTTGTGAGAGCGGTAGGAAATGACCATCGGGCTGATGCTGGGGATGAAGAGGATCGATGTCAGCGTGACCGGCAGCATGGCGATGGTATTCTTGACGAGGTAGCCCAGGTCCGGGAAGACGCCGATGTTGGCCAGGTTCCAATGCTGGATCATGATGCCGCCCAAGCAGATGACGACTAACAATTTCGTCAGGACCATGAGCGTCGATACGCGGAACAGGAGCTGTTCACCCCGGGAGGCGATGAGGACCATGACGCAGATGATGGCCAATCCGTAGAAGGGGCTATCCGACAGGAGCGTGTCCGTTACGCCGAAGGAAAACAGGAAGGACGCGCTGTCGTTGGTCAGGGCTGTCGAATACATGAAGACGCAGATGAGGATGCTCAGGAAGTAGAGGATCCCCAGGAGGAAGCCCCAGTTCTTACCGAGGTAACCGCTGATGACGCTGGGATAATCTTCGCACCGCGGCGAATCTGCCAGGGTATTGATGAATAAGCACTGTAAGAGATAGATAGCCGGATAGGCGATGATAGCTGAGAATAAATAAACCCATACGCCGACCAGGCCTACCTGAACGGGCAAAAAGACGATACCGGCGCCGATGGCCATGCCGATACTCATAATAATCCAGCCCCAGTCCGTACTGTCGAACTTGACGGCTTCTTTCCATTGTGCATCTGTCATGCCCGCCTGCCGGGCCAATGCTGCTGTTGGGTTCATATGAATTACCTCCTATGATGGATACATTTGAAAATAAAGTGTCTCTCTTAACATTACATGTTTGTCGATGTCATCGGCTCCCCTTTCTCAATTTCTGTTCATATACATTTTATCTATATCAGTTATGGTCTATTTTCCAAAAACCGTAAAATTTAATGTATATGTCGGCGTTTCACCTTTTACTAAAACGTTCTATTTCTTACTTAAAGTATAACATGGAAGGTATATGCTGTAAAATATTCATTGCGCAATTTACTTTTATAGGAAATTCCTATATCAACGACTTATTTCCTTTAAATTTTCTTCATCATTTGCTAGGTTTTTCATATATTGAGAATGACTTGTTCTCACGATTCCAGCATTTCTATGAAGAAATGTCCTTTCCAAAAAGTCAAATTTCGATATATTTTCTTTATAATTTGTAAGTCATGGCTAGACATCTCTTTTTAGCTTTTCGTTTTTATTTATTCTTTATTTTCATTTTAAATATTCCTTTATTGTATCAAAAACTCATAACTTTCCTCTATTTTTTTATTTTGATACAATAAAAGTACGATATGCGATTCTATAGGTACGGTTGATATTCGAGGTGTTTAATTATGACTTTACAGCAACTTAGTTATATCTTAGAGTTATCTAAGCACAATTCAATTTCGGCTGCCGCACAGGCTGTGAACATCTCCCAGCCCAGCCTGAGCACGGCCATACGGGACCTGGAAAAAGAGTTCTCCCTGACCCTGGTCGAGCGCAACCGCCATGGCATCATGTTCACACCGGCAGGGCTGGAATTCCTGCACTATGCCGGTCACATCCTCTCCCATGCAGCGGCCATGCACGACCATTTCCAGGCAGAAAAAAGACAGGACCTGCCCCAGATCCTGTCCATCTCTTCCCAGCACTATCCCTTTGCCGATGAAGCCTTCATCCATGCCCTGCAACACGTCCAGCCGGGCAAGTCCTGCGTATTCACCCTGCGCGAAGGGCGGACGTCGCAGGTCATCCACGACGTCGTCACCCGCGAGAGCCATCTGGGCATCCTCTTCTTGTCCCATATGAACGAGCGCTTCCTGCAGGACTTATTCCACAAAAACAAGCTGGAATTCACGTCTCTTTGCGCCTTTACGCCCTGTCTTTACGTCCGCAGCGGCCATCCCCTGGCAGCGTGTCAGCACGTCGTTCCCAGTCAATTTGCGGAATATCCCTGTGTCCGCTTTGAACAGGGCCATGACAAGTCCCAGTTCTCGGAAGAACTGCTCCTGCCCAATCCGGCCAGCCGCCAGTGCATCTACGTCACCGACCGTTCCACCCTGTTCAGCGTCATACGGTCTACCGATGCCTACACCATCGGCACGGGCCATGTAGCCCCGTCGATCATCGGCCGCCATATCCAGGCCATTCCCATCGAAAATCCCCTGGATACGATGACCGTAGGCTGGATCAAGATTGCCGGAGAACCCCTGCCCGAAGAAGCCCGCCACTACATCACCATCCTGGCCGGCCTCTTAGAAGGACGGGAGCATGGCTAGTGGCTCGTAGTTCGTGGCTTGTAGTGGCTGTCTCACGAAGGGGCTCATAATCCGTAGGGGCTCGCACGTGGCGAGCCCGTCCCAGGATACATGTGATTTTCTGACCAGTCTGCTAGGAGAAGCTTCCAGATTCCTAACGGGTCGCCCACGCGGCGACCCCTACAGTGCAAAAAAACCGCCCCATTAAGCGTGTTCTTGCTTAATGGGGCGGCTCCTTTTTTCACTTACAACGAACTTATTTATTTGTCATCATAGGCTTTTGTCATGCGGACATAGCCTTCGTAGCGGTCCTTAGCATCTTCTTCGGTCTTTTCAAAGAGTGCTTCTGCCGTATCCGGGAAGGTGCGCTGCAAGGACGAGAAACGTGTTTCACCCATGAGGAAGTCGCGGAAGTTGGCTGTTGGCGGTTTTGAATCGAGGATGAAGGGGTTCTTGCCCTGTTTCTTCAATTCCGGATTATAGCGCCACAGATGCCAGTAGCCGGCTTCGACTGCCCGTTTTTCTTCGAGCTGGCTCTGACCCTGGCCGACTTTCAGGCCGTGGTTGATGCACGGTGCATAACCGATGATCAGGGACGGGCCGTTGTAGGCTTCGGCTTCTTTAAGAGCCTTCATGAACTGGTTCTTATCGGCGCCCATAGCGACCTGAGCGACGTAGATGTAGCCGTACTGTGCTTCCATCATGCCCAAGTCCTTCTTGCGCGTCTTCTTACCGGAAGCTGCGAACTGGGCAACAGCTGCCGTCGGCGTAGCTTTGGAAGCCTGGCCGCCTGTATTGGAGTAAACTTCCGTATCGAAGACCAGGACGTTGACGTCTTCGCCCTGAGCCAAGACGTGGTCCAAGCCACCATAACCGATATCGTAAGCCCAGCCGTCGCCGCCGAAGATCCACTGGCTGCGTTTGACCAGGAACTGTTTCATATCATAGACCTGTTCCAGTGCCGGTTTGCCGTCTTTTTCAGCTTCCAGGAGGGCAATGACCTTATCCGAACGTTCGCGGGTGCCTTCGCTTTCAGCCTTGTGTTCTTTCCATTCCGTAAAGGCTGCCTGCAGTTCCGGGCTGGCGACGTCCATAGCGGCATCGATGTACTGTTCCAGCAGTTTCCGTTCCGTCTTTTCAGCCAGCATCATACCGAAACCGTATTCTGCGTTGTCTTCAAAGAGGGATGTCGACCAAGCCGGGCCGTGACCCTGAGCGTTCTTGGTATAGCCACAGTCCGGTGCACTGCCACCCCAGACGCTGGAGCAGCCGTGAGCGTTGGCAATCATCATGCGGTCGCCGAAGAGCTGGGTGACGACTTTACAATACGGCGTTTCAGCACAGCCTGCGCAGGCGCCGGTGAATTCGAGGAGCGGCTGTTCGAACTGGCTGCCGATGACGGTATTCTTATCCATCGGGTTGGCTTTGACCGGCAGGCCGATGACGTAATCCCAAAGAGCCGCTTTATATTCTTCGCCGTCGAAAGGTTTCATGGTCAATGCCTGTTTCGGGCAGACATGGGTACAGCTGCCGCAGCCCAGGCAATCCATGACGGATACGACGATATTGTACTTGTAGCCCGGAGCCACTTTGATTTCCTTGTCCTGGTAGCCTTTCGGAGCCTTAGCGGCTTCATCAGGCGTCATCAGGAACGGACGGATAGCAGCATGGGGGCAGACGAAGGAACACTGGTTACAGCCGATACATTTTTCAGCATCCCAGCTCGGTACGAACATGGCGACGCCGCGTTTTTCTTCGGCGCAGGTCCCCGTCGGCCAACGGCCGTCTTCGATGCCATCATAAGCGCTGACCGGCAGGTCGTCGCCTTCAAGGGCATTGACAGGAATGGAGAATTCGCGGAAGAATTTCGTATGTTTCGACATGTCGACCGGTTCATCGACAGCATCAGCCCAGGCGGCCGGTACATCGACCTTGACGATAGCAGACAGGCCCTGGTCGATAGCTTCATTGTTCATGTCGACGATATTCTGGCCTTTCTTGCCATACGATGCGACGACGGATTCTTTCAGTTTCGCAATAGCCAGGTCCAAGGGGATGACATCTGCCAGTTTGAAGAAGGCCGATTGCATGATCATGTTGATGCGGCCGCCGAGACCGATTTTCTGAGCAATGCCGACGGCGTCGATGATATAGAACTGGACGTCGTTGCGGGCAATGGCACGTTTTAATTTAGCCGGCAGTTTTTCGTCCAGTTCTTCCGGTTTCCAGACCGTGTTGAGCAGGAACGTACCGCCCTTTTTGATGCCCCGCAGGAGGTCGAAGCCATGGACATAGGACTGGCGGTGGCAGGCGATGAAGTCGGCATTATTGATGAGATACGGCATCTTGATCGGCGTATCGCCAAAGCGCAGATGCGATACGGTGACGCCGCCGGATTTCTTGGAGTCATAAGCAAAATAAGCCTGAGCATACATATCGGTGTTATCGCCGATGATCTTGATGGCACTCTTATTGGCGCCGACTGTACCGTCGGAACCGAAGCCCCAGAATTTGCAGGCTTTCAGGCCTTTGCCACCTGTCGTGATGCCTTTGACGCGCGGCAGAGATTTATAGGTAACATCGTCGACGATGCTCAAAGTGAAGTCGTTCTTCGGTTCGAAGGCCTTGAGGTTTTCAAAGGCAGCGACGACGTCGCCCGGCAAGAATTCTTTCGATGCGATACCATAGCGGCCGTGGTAGACTTTCGGCGCATTGTCTGCTACGGCAAAGGTAGCAGCTACGCTGTGATAGAGCGGTTCGCCGTTGGCGCCGGTTTCCTTGGTGCGGTCCAGGACAGCGATCTTCTTGACCGTATTCGGCAGAGCGGCCAGGAAATGCTTTTCCGACCAGGGCCGGAACATGTGGACGTTGATACAGCCGACCTTTTCGCCTTTATCGACGAGCATCTTGACCGTTTCTTCAATGGTCTGGGCGCCGGAACCCATGGCAACGAGGACGAATTCAGCATCAGGAGCGCCGGTATAGTTGAACAGGTGGTATTCACGGCCCGTGATTTCACTGATTTTCTGCATGTAACCTTCAGCGACATCGGGAACGCGGTCGTAGAATTTATTGAGGGCTTCGCGGTGCTGCATAAACGTTTCAGCCGGTTCGCAGAAAGAAATGGCTTCCGGATTATCCGGATTCATGCCGCGTTTGCGGAAGGCCCGGACGGCATCCATATCGAGGAGAGGCCGGAGTTTTTCATACGGCAGGACTTCGATTTTCTGGATTTCGTGGGACGTGCGGAAGCCATCGAAGAAGTTGATGATCGGGATGCGGCAGGAAATAGCCGTGGCATGGACGACAGCTGCCAGGTCCATGATTTCCTGGACACTCGATTCGCACATCATGCTGATGCCCGTGCCGCGCATAGCCATAGCATCGTCATGGCCGGCAAAAATCGTATAGCCGTTGGTGGCAACTGTACGGGATGCGACGTGGAAGACACCGGGCAGGAGTTCGCTGGAAATCTTGAACATGTTGCTGAGCATGATCATCATGCCCTGGGAAGATGTAAAGGTCGTCGTCAATGCGCCGGTATTCAAAGCGCCGTGCATAGCACCGGCAGCCCCTTTTTCAGACTGCATTTCCTGAACCTGGACGGTCGTGCCAAACAAGTTCTTACGGTCATGAGCAGCCCATTCATCGACGTGTTCAGCCATCGGCGACGACGGCGTTATCGGGAAGATGGAAGCCAGTTCCGTAAAGGCGTAGGCAATATAAGCCGCAGCTTCGTTGCCATCCATTGTCTTGAAGATTTTCTTTGCCATAGTACTTTTCCCCTTTCTGTAAAACCTGGTAACTGAAAGAATCCGTGTACACTTAGGAGTCATCTTTAACATTGCGCAGATAAAATCATCTTTTTTCACTATATGACTAAGGTATTTTTTAGATGACTATTTGTTATCTTCATTGTACTATTTCGAAAAAATTTATGCAAGGCCTTTCTAGTAAAACGTTCATCTTATGCCGATTTTGTCTAAACGCGTATATATTCATGAAAAAGAGTCATAAAAAAACAGGCTGTCACACAAAGACAGCCTGTTTTTTAGTCCTTAGTTTGTAGTTTTCAGTTTTTAGTGAATGGACAGCTAAAAATTTAACCTGATTCTGCAAGAAGTCTCCCGCCTCTTTAGGCGGTGAGATGAATTGCAGGTTTTTCTGAGGACTCGATGCCATCAGAAAAACAATGGCTTCACAAGTTGATTTGCAGTATAATCAGTAGTAAGAATGAAAGGATTTGGAAAGTCAAGGCAGGTGATGATAGTGAATAAGGCATGCCGTTACAGGCTCTACCCGACAACAGAACAGAAAATGATGTTTGCCAAGACCTTCGGCTGTGTCCGATTCATCTACAACAAGATGCTGAGTGACCGCATTGACTATTATAAGGAAACCGGCCAAAAGCTGAATAACACGCCTGCGCAGTACAAGGAAGAATTCCCTTGGTTAAAGGAAGTAGATAGTTTAGCCCTTGCCAATGCCCAAATGAACCTGAATAAGGCCTACAGCCACTTTTGGAATGACAGCAAGCATTTCGGCAAGCCGCGCTTCAAGTCAAAGAAAAATTGTCGTGCTTCGTATTCTACGAACAACCAGAAAGGCTCTGTCCGAATCGAGGGCCATAAGGTGAAACTGCCGAAAGTCGGCTGGGTGAAACTATGCCAGCATCGTCCCTTGCCGGAGAACAGTATCATAAAGACCGTAACCATCAGCAAGACGCCATCCGGAAAGTACTATATCAGTATGCTAGTGGAGTATGAAAACCAAATACTCCCTGTCATACCGAAGACCTTCCTGGGCCTGGATTTTGCGATGCACGGCTTGTATGTGGCTTCCGATGAGGATGAGGCTAAGTATCCCGATTTCCTGCGAAAGGCAGAGAAGAGATTGGCTAAGGCACAGCGGAAGCTATCCAAAAAGCAGAAAGGAAGTCACAATAGAGAAAAACAAAGGCTTCGCGTAGCTATTCTCCATGAGAGAGTGTCCAATCAACGGCGGGACTTCCTGCATAAGAAGGCTCGCTACCTTGCAGACCGCTATGATGCCATTGGCATTGAGGATATTAGCGTCAAAGCGATGGCCAAGCGGAAAAAGGGTGGCAAGTTCAGTTTTGGCAAATCCGTAACTGACAATGGCTGGAATATGTTCACGAACATGCTGGAGTATAAACTGGCTTGGCAAGGCAAACAGCTTATCAAGATAGACAAGTGGTATCCCAGCAGCCAGCTGTGCCATGTTTGCGGATATCAGAACCACGAAACCAAGGACTTATCTGTAAGGGAATGGGATTGCCCTAAATGTGGCAGTCACCATAACCGCGATAAGAACGCGGCCATCAATATCCGAGAAGAAGCCAGGCGGATATCTGCCTGACGTAATCCATAAAATACCGTGGGGCGCACGGGAATCTACGCCTGTGGAGAGAGTGTAAGCCGCCGCAACTCTTTGGAGTCAGTAGCGCTGTTCTCGTTGAAGCAGGAAGCTCCCGCCTCTATAGGCGGGAGTACGTTCACAGCTTATACTGTACCCATAAGGTTGGACAGTCCCCTTTTTAAGTGGTTAGCGGCTAGTGGTTCGTGATTAGCAGATGGTTTTATAGTTTGTAATACGGATGCCACGTGAGCGGCCCGTTAGGGATTGGGATAATTCTTCCAGCAAACGGGGCAGTAAATCATACATATCCCGAAGCGGGCGCCCCACGTGGCACCCCTACAAAAAAGGGACTGCCGCATGTGCGACAGTCCCTTTTCTTATTAGGAGAGGAGTAGTTTTTCGAGGATTGGGTCTAATTCTTCCGGTGTCGTGCTGGGTTCAAAGCGCTGGACCTGGCTGCCGTCCCGGTTGATGAGAAATTTGGTGAAATTCCATTTGATGCCGTTGCCCTGGGCATTGTCCGGATAGTATTCGGAAACGACCTTCTGGATGAGCTGGCCGCTTTCTTTATCGGTTTCGTAGCCTTTAAAAGGCGCGGCTCCCGTGAGGTATTGATAAAGCGGAGCTGCCTGATCACCGCGAACGTCGATTTTCGCAAAGAGCGGGAAGGTGACGCCATGGTTGAGGCGGCAGAACTGTTCGATGTGCTGGTTATCTTCCGGGTCCTGTTCCAGGAACTGGTTGCACGGGAAACCGAGGATGACCAGGCCTTTATCCTTATATTTCTGATATAAGGCTTCCAGGCCGTCGTACTGTGGTGTAAAGCCGCATTTGCTGGCCGTATTGACGATGAGCAGGACTTTATCTTTATATTGGCTCAGGGATACATCGTGACCCTGGATATCTTTGACAGTGAAATCGTATACGTTCATGACGTGACCTCTTTATGGTTTATAATTTTTGGATAACGCAGCCGCCAAATTCCGGCGAGCAGGTGGCCCCGTCGAGGGACGGCGCTTCTTTGACAGCGAACGACTCCTTCCACAGGCCGTGGAGGTTGCAGTATGCATAGACTTCGCCGGCATCGCCTGTTTCAAATTCAGCCTTCGGTTCTTCACCTGGTTTGAGGTAACGGATGTCGACGCCGTTGTCATCGACAAGGGCAATCCATTCGATGTAATGCTTTTCTTCCATCGGGTGTGTCACTGAGCCGACGTGGACTTCCAGATGACCATCGATTTTCTGGATAGCCGGTACGTGTTTTTCTTTAGCTGCATCGACAGTGTCGGCGACGAGATGAGTCAATTCCTGGCCGGCATAGATGAGTTTTTCCGGTACTTGCGTGCCTACAGATACTAAAACGCTGCCATCTTTATCGTTACGGTAAAATTCTACGTGTTTCATATGGGTTCCTCCTTCAGGGCTTGGCCCCTTAATAATTATTTTTCTTTATGTGCTCATTATAGACTAAATCGGTACGCTTATCAATAATGGAGAATAATTATTCTTTATTATTTTTTCTTGATATCCAGCTCAATGCTGTGCGGGTCTTTCTTTAGGGCCTTCATCCGTTCCCGCGTCGTCCGGCTGGCACCGCCCCATTTGAGGACCAGTCCACCGTTTACACTCCACGTCGACGTCATATTGGAGCCGGACCGCCTTGTCAATTCGCCCCAGACGGAATTCCCCTTCCCCAAAGACAGGGACGTCCCAAAAGTCATGTCATACCAGGTGTAATGGCTGGAACCGACATCGGCCGTCTGGGGTGCCTGGCCATCGCCATGGAGACTGCCCGTCGTAGTCCCATTCATTTCCCGCTGAACGCCAAAGCGGCCATAGAGCAGGCCGGCATGGCCGTTGACGCTATACGATTTGCCGGCCATAATGCCCAGGCGTCCGGTGACATAGGGTTTATTCCCGGACCGATAGGTCACGTCGTCTCCGCTGACCGTGTAAGGGAAGACATAACTCAGGGACAGGCCGGCCTGGGGTTCCCAAAAGAATTGCTTGGGCAAGAGACGCGTTTCATAATAGCGTATACCAGCAGCGATCAGCCAGTTCCGGTAGTTGACCAAATCGCTATTCCCATCGGCATCGCTATAAGAGACAGTATGCTGCAACTGGGACAGGCGGATGACGGCATCACCGTGACGGTCGTGCTTATCGCTCCATTCCATGGCAAAACCGCCGCCATATTCCTTGATAGAGTCAGACCCGCCACCATAGGGCTGGCTTCCTGCCTGACCATTAGTATATACATTCGACGTGCTCATCGTATAAAAAGCGCCCTGATGCAGGGTCCCGCCCCAACGGGCCATGGCATGCGGCGAATCATAACCGATGAGGGTCGCACTGTAGTCCTGGCTGAAAGACAGGCTGCCGTAATCGGGAAAGGTATAGCTGCGATAATCGGTCTTGACCCACCAGCCCGTATCTTCTGACGGTTCGGCCAAGTCTTTATAAGAAGCGAAACGATTATCATCGCTGCGCCGCCAGAAAAGGTCCGACGCCATTTCATAAAAAGAAGCCGTCCCAGCCTGTGTCGCTGCCAAAGACCGGCCGGCAGACGACCAGTCCGCCGTTCCTGCAGCAGCTGCTCCGGCCGGACAGACCAGGAGCGAAAAAGCGATTATCCAATTACGCAAACCAGGCAGACTGAATTTCATAAAAACCTCCTTCGAGGACTTATGTTTCCGTCCTTACTAAATCATAATGGCGGCAGCCCTGTTCTTCACGGCAGCACAGGACACCGTGGTCGACGAGATATTCGATGTGGGCCAGCGTTTCCCCCAGGGCGAACCATTTCTGCGTCGGCGGAAAGTCCTTCCACTGCTTGCCGCGCATGGACCAGGTCATATGCGGGGCGATGTCGTAGGCCGTGCTGTGCGGATAGAGCCCTGCCAGATGGCAGATTTCCGCCAGGCGTCGGTCGTGATGGGCCACGATTTCGTCGATGCGGCCGGCAATGGACGTATCGCCTTCACGGTGTCCCGGCAGGGCCAGTCGGACGGGGAGGTCCCGCACTTTCTGTAAACTTTCGAGATAGCATTGCAGGGCCTGTTTCATATGATACCAGACCTGGATGTTCGGCGTAATGTCGAAGAGGATGTGGTCACTGGTAAAGAAGACCTGCTCTTTCGCCAGGTACAGACAGCACAGGCCCGGCGTATGGCCCGGCGTGTGAATGACCTGTAAATCGCAGCCGGCCAGGTGGAGGCAGTCGCCGTCATGGACAGGGTTCACCGGGAAATGCGGGTCTGGCGAAAAGGTCCGGGCCTGGTTGGAGAACTGCGTCTTGATTTCGGCCGGCGGCATGCCTTCGCGCATGAAGTTATCTTCAGCCGCTTTCCACGTCGAACCGTCTTCCGAATCGACGAGGTACTGGTAATCGACGGGGTGCATGTAAACAGGACAGCCGGCAGCGGCAAAAAGGCCGACGAGACCGCTGTGATCGGCGTGGAGATGGGTGATGAACAGGGCTGTATCGGCTTGTAAACGAATACCCAATTCCTGTAAACCCTGGCACAAAGCGCGTTTACATTCGGGCCGGTTGAAACCCGTGTCGATGACTAGATTGCCAGACACTCCTTTGATGACATAGGCGTTGAGATACTGCAGGGGATTGTCAGGCAAATTGACGCGGATACGGTATATATCGGGATGAGAATGAACTTGTTGGATCATGGGACCTCCTTTTAAAGGAATCAGGCGGGCCGCCCTCTGGGACGGCCCTACGAATAAAGGCCTTTAAATTTAAAACCATTCACTAAAAACTACAGACTGCAAACTTACTACTCAAAAAGAGGCTGTCAGATGACAGCCTCTTTTCTCATTTCTTCTTTTTAGGATTATAGCGGTTCATGCCTTTGTCGACGCCCAGGCTCAGGCAGCCTTCGATAGCTGTCGCTGCGTCTTCAATGCCCTGCTGGTAGGCTTCACGGAGTTCTTCCGGGAAAGGAGTCAGGACGTGGTCGACGACGTCATGGTGCGGCAAGGGCCGGCCGATGCCGACGCGGAAACGGGTGAAATCGGTACAGCCGTTGGCAAACAGGCTCTTGATGCCGTTATGTCCGCCATCGCTGCCGCTCTTGCGGATGCGCAGACGGCCGACGGCCAAGTCCATATCGTCATAGGCGACGTAGACATCGGGCTGATCGATTTTATACCACCGCATGAGCGGGCCGACGGCGCGGCCGCTTTCATTCATGTACGTCTGCGGCTTGACCAGGATGATCTTTTCGCCGTTCACCGTGGTCTGGGCCACAAGGGCGTCCATCTTATCCTGCCACAAGGTCACGTTCCAGCGCTTGGCTAATTCATCGACGACACGGAAACCCGTGTTGTGTTTCGATTCTTCATATTGGCGGCCCGGATTGCCCAGGCCTACGATCATATGCACGACAGGTCCCTTATTTATCGAAGAGACGGCTTACGGAAACGTCGTGGAAGATGCGCATGATAGCTTCGCCGAGGAGCGGTGCGACCGAAAGGACTTTGATCTTATCGATCTGTTTTTCCTGCGGCAAAGGAATGGTATTGGTGATGATCAGTTCGGAAATGACTGATTTCTGGATGCGTTCGACAGCCGGGTCGGTGAGGACAGCGTGAGCGCAGGCAGCGAAGACACGGGAAGCACCCATTTCTTTCAGGGCTTTCGCGCCACCGCACAAGGAACCAGCCGTATCAACGATATCGTCGACGAGGATGCAGGTCTTGCCTTTGATGTCGCCGATGATGTTCATGACTTCAGCAACGCCCGGACGGGGACGGCGTTTTTCGATGATGGCGATAGGTGCATTGACGCGGTCAGCCAGATCGCGGGCACGCGTTACGCCACCGAGGTCAGGAGATACGACGACGATGTCGCCCATATCCGTTTCTTCTTTTTTCTGATTGATGTATTTGGCAATGATGGAAGCCGAGCCGAGGTGATCGACAGGGATGTCGAAGAAGCCCTGGATCTGGCCGGCATGCAAGTCCATGGTAACGACGCGGGTAATGCCGGCTGTCGTCATCAAATCAGCAACCAGTTTGGATGTAATCGGTTCACGGCCGCGGGTCTTGCGGTCCTGACGTGCATAACCATAATACGGAACAACGGCGGTAATGTGTTTAGCCGAAGCGCGTTTGAGGGCATCTGCCATGATGAGCAGTTCCATCAGGGTGTCATTGGCCGGCTGACAAGTCGGCTGGATGACGAATACGTCCTTACCGCGGACACTTTCGTCGATCATGACCTGGATTTCACCATTGTTGAATTTGCCAACAAAGGCTTTGCCCAGTTCCAAACCGAGGTAATCGGCAATTTCCCTGGCCAATTCCGGATTGGCATTCCCCGTAAAAATCTTCAGCTTTTTCCCGTCTTCGTAACTCATAGTGAGCCTCCCTGTGTAAGTAGTGATTAATTGTTATTTTTTATATGTATCTTCCTTGACCCAGCCTTCAATGTTGCGCTGCCGTGCCCGGGCAACGGATAAGGCTTTGGCCGGAATATCCTTGGTAATCGTCGAACCGGCGCCGACATAGGCATAGTCGCCGACTTTGACCGGTGCGACCAGGTTGCTGTTGCAGCCTACGAAGGCATGGTCGCCAATGGTCGTGCGGTGTTTGATCTTGCCGTCGTAATTGACAGTGATCGTCCCGCAGCCGATATTGACACCACTGCCGACATCGCTGTCGCCGATGTAGCTGAGGTGCGGCAGTTTCGTGCCATCGCCGACGGTGGAGTTCTTGACTTCCATATAGTTGCCGACTTTGACCTGATTGCCGATGACCGTATTGGGCCGGAAATGGACGAATGGGCCGATTTCACAGCCGTTCTTGATTTCGCAGTCATGAGCATACATGAACTGGACATGGTCGTCATCGCCCATCTTGACGTTAGTCATGCGGACGTACGGGCCGACCTGGCAGCCTTCGCCGATAACCGTATCGCCTTCGAGGATCGTCCCCGGATAAAGGACGGTGTCGCGGCCGACGGTGACCGTCGTATCTACATAGGTGTTATTCGGATCGATGATGGAAACGCCATCGGTCATGAGTTCATCCAGTTTACGCTGGCGCAGGACCCGTTCGGCTTCGGCCATCTGCTGACGCGAGTTTACACCGAGTGTTTCCGCATAGGACGGCGCAGCAAAGGCACTGACGACTTTGCCTGCCGATACGAGCATGCCGATGATATCGGTCAGATAGTATTCACCTTGCGCGTTGTCATTGGTGACGTTGTGAAGCATATCCCACAAGAGAGACATATCAAAGCAGTAAATGCCGGCGTTTACTTCGTCGACTGCCAGTTCTTCCGGCGTGCCGTCTTTCTGTTCGACGATTTTGACGACCTGCCCTTTTTCATCGCGGATGACGCGGCCGTAACCGGTCGGATCCGGCATATGTGCCGTCAGGACCGTCGCAGCTGCGCCGCTCTGTTCATGACAGTGGATAAGGGCTGTAAACGTTTCCTTCGTGACCAGCGGCGTATCGCCACAGGTGACAAGGAGGGTGCCAGCTTCACCCTGGAGCAGCGGTTCGGCCTGCAGGACAGCATGGCCTGTGCCGAGCTGTTCTTTCTGCATGACAGTTTCGGCCTGATCACCGAGGTAATCCCGGACCGTTTCACCGCCAAACCCGACGACGACGACCTGGCGCTGCGTCCCGGCTGCTTTGACAGCCCGCAGTACCTGTTCGACCATCGGGACGCCGCCGACTTTGTGCAAAACCTTGGGGAACTTCGACTTCATACGCGTCCCCTTGCCGGCAGCGAGGATAAGTGCAATAGTATTTTTCATCCAGTTATAGCCTCCCTGAATTCCATAACTATATAATGTCCATTTAAGGATAACACAAAACGGGGCGAAAAAAAAGAGGCTGTCACATAAAGACGCCTCTTTTATCCAATAGCTCGTATTAACCTAATACATAGACAACGACATCACGACGGCCGAAGTCCAGGGCTTCGCTGGTCGAATCCATGGCCAGGTCGATGCGGTCACCGACGATAGCTCCGCCCGTATCGGCAGCTACGGCATAGCCATAGCCTTCAATGTAGAGCTGCGAGCCGAGGGGAATGACATCGGGGTCGACGGCAACCATGCCGCGCTGGAGATACTGTCCCGTTGCCGTGTAGCCATCACCGCCGCCATCTTCAGCGGTGTAAGCCGTAGCTTCCATGACAAGACGACGCTGATAGCCTTCCGTCGAAGACGATTCTTCAGGGATCGGACGGCCACTGGCTTCCGACAGGGCTTCCATGGTCTGGGAGCCGACGACGCCGTCTGCCGTGAGGCCGTGGTCAGCCTGGAACTGTTCGACAGCAGCTTCTGTCGAGGGACCAAAATCACCATCAGCACTACCGGACAGATAGCCCGTATCCTGAAGCATATATTGAACGCTCTGTACGACAGAGCCACTCATACCCATTTGAACGCTAGCACAAGCCAGGGATGTAAACGCGAACATGCAGATTGTTGTCATTAATATCAGTATACGATTTCTCAAAAAACCACCTCTTTGAACGAACACAATATCAAGTACGTCCTGAATTATAGCAAACTTCCCACCATAAGTCAAAAAAATTGATAATTATAATTCATTTCCGATGATTTTATACTCTATTCTGCACGTTATCCAATCAGTATATGGCCGTTAATACTCAACTTTGAGTTGTGTTTTTTAGTACCTGGTGCTAGTTTTTTATAATTATTATGCATTTTTACCTATTTCAAGACTTTGTCTTCTCCACAATATTTCTTATGGATTCGGCCCCTTCGACAGAATCCGTAAGGACATAAAGGTAGTCCCCTGCGCGCAGACACGTATCGTCATCGGGGATGATGTCACCACTGCCACGCTTGACATCGACGATGACCGTATGAGCCGGCCAGGCGATGCGGCCGATATATTTCCCATCGGCCTGACTGCCGCTGGATACGGTCAATTCCAAGAGATTCCGCCGTTCTTCCGACGATAAGACAGGCTTATTCTTGGCCAAGTTCCGTTGCAGCAAGGCTTCGTAAATCGGTTCTCCCTGACAGAGCTGGGCTACGACCAAAGCGACCAGTGACGCCGTACAGAGGACGAGCAGGTGTTCATAAGAGCTGGTCATTTCCATGATGAGAATCGTTCCCGTAACCGGTGATTGTACCGAGGCCGCAAAAAAAGCAGCCATGGAGATGACGACGATGTTAGATAAGTAATACGAAGAGATGAGGCCCAGCTGCACGAAGACGATGCCCGTAATGCCGCCCGTCAAAGCCCCCAGGACCAGCATGGGCAGGAAGAAGCCGCCAGGAACGCCGCAGCCATAGCTGACCAGGGTAAAGAGGAACTTCCCGATGAGCAGGCCGGCAAAGAGTTTCAGCGACAAGGGCAGCGTATAAAGACTGTTGACCAGGTCGTTGCCGCCGCCAAGGACTTCGGGGAAGACATAGCCCAGTACGCCGGCCATGCATAAGGCAAAGGCAATGCGCATATATTGATTGCGAAAAACGGGTAAGTCATAAAAATAATGAATATTCAGCAAGCCTTTATTGAAAATAACGCCCGCAAAACCGATAATAATTCCTAAAATAACTACAATCCACATGTACCGGAGAGGAAAGGGCGGCAGCATGCCGAAATGGAAGACCGGCGCCCGGCCAAAGACGTAACGGCTGACCATGGTAGCCAATAGGGCCGCTGCCATGGACGGTGCCAGGACGACACCGGAAAAATTGCGGTGCAGTTCCTCCAGGGCAAACATGACGCCTGCCAGCGGCGCATTGAAAGCCGCCGCCAGGCCGGCGCTGGCACCGGCCGTGATGAGATAGCGTTCTTCCATCCGCGTCCGGCCGAAATCCCGGCTCAAGCCCTGGGCGGTGACGGCACCGATCTGGATGGACGGTCCTTCGCGGCCCAGGGACAGGCCCAGGCCGATGCCGACGATGCCGCCGACGAGCTTGACCCAGAGGATGCGCAGCCAGCGCATGCGGATGGCCCCCAAGATGACGCCTTTTACCTGGGGGATGCCGCTGCCGCCGGCATTGGGTTCATAAATCCCCAGGCGCCATAAGAGCAGGGCCGCCGCCAATAAGACGCCGAACCAGGACAGGTTCAGGAGTACGCCGCCGCTGGCCAGGACGTTGGCATAGATCCATTGGCGCCAGACCGTCCCCATTTCCAGGCCCCAGCGAAAAAAGCTGATAACCGTTCCTGATAATATCCCGACGACGATGCCTTCAAAAAAAAGGCGCAGGCGGAACCGAGGCCAATGGTCGAGGGCCCGCAGAGCCGCTTCTAACTGTGTATCGACATGCATATCTTTCACAATCCTTTCTATTCATATGTCCAAATTATATCATAGTCCCGTAACTTTCGCAGGTTCCTGATGGTATCCCCTATTATAGTATTATAGAGAAGGCGAAATATAAGTTTTCGTAAATTTTTCGCAAGCATTTCCTAAAAATCGTTGCTATTTAAAGAATGACTCATTATGATAGAAACAACACATCGATAGGAGTCCTGTCCATGAATCAGCCATCTTTCCATTTCCCAAAAAGCCCGCGGGCCAAGGCCATCGCCTTTGGCCTCATCTTTCTCCTGACTTGTATAGCCATTTATCTCTATAGCCATTCCAGTGCCGTCCCAAAAGTAAAAGGCACGGCCCAGAACGTATCGGTCACGGCGTATACCGTGACCCGCCAGGATATGAAGCGCAAGATTTCCCTGTCCGGCCAGACCGTTCCCGTCGCCCAGGTCGACATTTCCACGAAATACGCCGGTAAAATCGCCGATGTCGCCGTCAACCTCGGCGATGTCGTCGCGCCGGGCCAGGTCCTGCTCATCCAGGATACGGTCGACACGAACCTGACCCTCAATCAGGATAAAGCAGCCCTGGAACAGGCCGTCGCCGATTCCAAGGCTGCGGAATCGCAATTCGGCTCAGACCTGCAAAAAGCAGAAGTCGAATACGACACGGCCAAGATGAATTACAACCGCTATGCCGTCCTGAAAAACGAAGGCGCCATTTCCCAGCAGGAACTGGATACAGCCTATCAGGCCCTGATCGTCGCCAAATCGGCCCTGGACAACCTGGAGTCGCAGAATGTCGGCGACGTCCCGGCCAGTGTGGCCAGTAAATATGCCGCCCAGGCCAAAGCCGGCTATACCGTCGACAGCCTGACCCAGCAGCTCGACGACATGACCCTGCGGGCCCCGCGGGCCGGCGTCGTCACCTACCGCAACGCCGAAGTCGGCGCCATGGCCGCGGCCAACACGAAAGTCATGACCATTACCGATACGAGCGGCGTATACATCGACTGTTCCCTGTCCGAAGCCGACGTCGCCGCCATCCAGCAGGGGATGCCCGTCAGCGTATCCATCGAGTCCCTAGCCCAGGACTACGACGGCTATATTACCTACGTCAGCCCGGCCATGGACGATACGACCAAGACCTACGTCGTCCGCATCACCCTGGCCCAGCCGGACGCGAAGCTGCGCGGCGGCATGTTCGCCCAGTCGTCCATCGACGTCCTGCAGAAACCGGATACCCTGTTCATCCCCAAAGACGCCTTGACGGAACAGGATGGGAAGGCTCAGGTCTGCGTCATCAGGCCTGACGATACGATTGAACTCCGCACGGTCACGACGGGCCTGCGCAACGACGATTATATCGAAATCACGGACGGCCTCGATGACGGTGACGTCATCGCCACAACCAACTTGGCCCGCCTCAAAGACGGTACGACCGTATCCATCGAAGAAAGGCAGTGACCGTCATGAATTTGACTAAGTTTTCTATCGACCGCCCTATCGGCATCACTATGGTCATCGCCTTCTTCGTCGTCCTCGGCCTGTTCAGTTTCTACCGCATCGGCGTTGAACTGCTGCCGGCCTTGAACACACCGTACGTCACCGTGTCCATTTCCTACCCCGGTGCCAATGCCGATTCCGTCGAACAGCAGGTCGTCAAGCCTGCCGAAGACGCTCTGTCTTCTGTGTCTAATTTAAAACATATGACGTCGACGGCATCGTACGGCCAGGCCCGGATTACGCTGGAGCTTGATTTTTCGGCCAATGCCGATGCGGCAGCCATTGACGCTACGAAAAAAATCAATGCCATCCGCGGCAGCCTGCCTGACGATATCGACGAGCCAGTCGTCATCAAGCGCGACGTCAACGCGACGCCGATCATGTACGTCGCCGTCCAATCTTCCCACTCCCTGGACGATATCTACAGCAAGACAGAAAATGATTTCCAAGATGTCCTCCAGCAGGCCGATGGCGTCTCGGAAATCGAGCTCAACGGCGGCCGTGATAAGGAAATCGCCGTCGAAATCGACAAGGACAAGCTCATCCACTACGATATGACCCTGGCAGAAGTCGTCAAAGCCTTGAAAGCGGAAAACGTCCTCATGCCGTCGGGGACGATTTATTCGTCAGGCACGACGACGGACGTCCGCGTCAAAGCCCAGTACGCCGATGAAAGCGAACTGTCCCAAATCCAGGTCACCAATGCCAAGGGTGCCAAGATTCCCATTACGGCGGTCGCCTCCATCAAGCGCCAGGACCAGCGAGTCACGCGTTATGCCCGTGTCAACGGCGACGATGCTGTCGTCATGGCCATTTACAAGAACAGCGACGCCAACGTCGTCAACACGGTCGACAATGTGACCAAAAAGCTGGACGAACTGCGCCAGGACAATCCGGACTATACCTTTACCATTACCAATGAATCGGCTTCGTATATCCGCAATTCCCTGCACAATACCCTGCAGACCCTCATCGAAGGCCTGTGCACGACAGGGCTGGTCCTGTTCTTCTTCCTCCGGGGCTGGCGATCGACGCTGGCCGTCATGATTGCCATTCCGACATCCCTGATTTCTACTTTTTTTGCCATGTACCTGGCCGGCTTCACCTTTAACATGATGTCCCTCATGGGCATGGCCCTGTGCATCGGCATCCTCGTCGACGACTCGATTGTCGTATTGGAAAACATCCACCGCCACCTCATGCAGGGCGAAGCACCAAAATCAGCAGCCCTTCACGGCCGGTCGGAAATTGGCATGGCTGCTGTCGCCATCACCCTCTGCGATGTCGTCGTTTTCCTGCCTATTGCCTTCATGACGGGCATGGTCGGCCAGTATTTCAAACAGTTCGGCCTGACCATCGTCTTTGCCACACTCTTTTCCCTCTTCGTTTCCTTTACGCTGACGCCGATGCTGGCATCGCGCCTGTTCCGCCTGGGCCTGAAAATCCCGGACAAACCGATTTGGCATAAAATGGACGCCATCGAAGAAAGCGCCCGCAACCACTATACGTCTATCCTGACCTGGAGCCTGGATCACGCCAAAAAGCTGGTCATCCCCGTCCTGGTCCTGTTCATCGCCGCAGCGGCCCTGATCCCGACGGGCCTGGTCGGTTCGGAATTCATGCCCCAGACTGACGAAAGCAGTTTCCGCATCACCGTCGAACTGCCGACCAATGCCAATCTGACGCGGACAGATAAAGTAGCGCGCCAGCTCGAAGATTACTTGAAGACGGTCCCGGAAGTCACGTACTATACGTCGATGATCGGCGGCAAGAGCCTGAACCAGGCCAATATCCAGGTAACGCTGAAAGACCGGCGCGACCGGTCGCGGACGATATGGCAAGTCACCAACGACGTGCGCCGCTTTGCTGCGGACCACATCTATGACGGCGACGTCCGGGTCAAAGAAGCCCAGGCTTCCGTATCCGGGACGACAGGCGGCTTCGGCGGCGGTTCAGGCAACCTTCGCCTGGAACTGCGCGGCAAGGACAGCGAGGCCCTGCTGGCCCAGTCACGGGCTATCGAACAGATGATGAAGACCGACATCGCCGGCCTGCGCGACATCAGCAGCTCCTACCAGGACGGCATGCCCGAATACCAGCTCGTCGTCGACCGTAATAAGCTGAAACAATACGGCACGTCCCTGAGCGATCTGAACGACACCTTTTCCAATG
This sequence comes from Megasphaera sp., assembly GCF_047831605.1. Lineage (NCBI taxonomy): Bacteria > Bacillati > Bacillota > Negativicutes > Veillonellales > Veillonellaceae > Megasphaera > Megasphaera sp. Next base: position 1,014,026 of record NZ_CP181255.1, read on the forward strand.
CCATCAGCGGCCAGAAAGCCGGCGTCCTGGCCAATGACGCCAAAAACGACAACAACGACACGGATATCTACGTCCGCCTCAAAGGGGCCGACGCCTTCCGCCTGTCCGACTTGGAAACGATTCCCCTCAACGCCAACGGCCACATCATTTACATCGCCGACGTAGCCAAGGTCCAGGCCGGGACAGGACCGGTGACGATCCGCCGGACCGACAAGGAACGGAGCATCACCCTCGGCGGCTCGCCTCAGGGACGGCCGCTGAACGAGGTCATCCAGGACGTGGCGAATCACCTGAACGCCATGGACCTGCACGGCGTGACTTTCCGCTTCACCGGCCAGGCCGACCAGATGACGACGACCTTCACGGACTTGGGCGAAGCCCTGCTCCTGTCGCTCATCCTGATATTCATGATCCTGGCCATCCTCTATGAATCGGTCAAGACGCCATTCATCCGCATGTTCTCGCTGCCCCTGGGCCTCATCGGCTCCCTGTTCCTGCTCTTCTTGACCAATAATACGCTGAACCTCTATTCCCTTATCGGCATCCTGGTCATGGATGGCCTGGTCGCCAAGAATGGGACGCTCCTCCTGGACTATACGCTGACCCTCATGCACGAACAGGGCCTGGACCCGCGCAGCGCCGTCATCCAGGCCGGCCGCGTCCGGCTGCGTCCTATCTTCATGACCACCCTGACCATGGTCGTCGGCATGCTGCCTACGGCCCTGTCCATGACGGCCGGGGCGGAAACGCGGGCCAGTATGGCCGTCGTCGTCATCGGCGGCCTGCTGACATCGACAGTCTTCACACTGGTCATTATCCCGATTCTTTTCGTCTTCATGGAAAAGCACAGCCTGTTCCGACGAAAGAGTGCCTAAAAAAAGTCCTGCCCTGATGGCAGGATTTTTTGTTTTATTATAGAATAATATATACATATATAGAAAATGCATCGGGCTCAATGAAGGAGGACTGACCTATGAACGATAGATACACACCGACATTTAATATTCACGAAGCCGTGCGCAAGACTTTACCTTATATGATGGAAATGCGCGAATATTTCCATGCCCATCCGGAATTGAGTGAAAAAGAATTCGATACGTGCAAGACGATATTCCAGGAACTGTCCCTCATGGGCATCGAAGACGTTAAAATCATCGCCGGCACAGGCGTCACCGGCCTGATCCACGGCGCCCTGCCCGGTCCAGTCATCCTCTTGCGGGCCGATATCGACGCCCTGCCGCTGACGGAAAAATTCGACTGCCCTTATTCGTCCCTCGTCGACGGCGTCATGCACGCCTGCGGCCATGACGGCCATGCAGCCAATCTCCTGGGCGTCGCCAAAATCCTCAACAAGCACAAAGACTGCCTGCGCGGCACGATCCGCCTGGCCTTCCAGCCGGCAGAAGAAGGCAACGGCGGCGCCGCCCGCATGATCGACGCCGGCATCCTCAACAACCCCCGCGTCGACTATGCCCTGGGCCTGCACGTCGCCGGCAGCCTGCCCAAGGGGTACGTCGGCATCGGCCGCGGTGAGATTTCGGCGTCCTGTGACGACTTCACCATCACCCTCCACGGCCGCGGCGGCCACGGCTCCCAGCCGTTCCTGTGCATCAGCCCCATCCAGATGGGCATCGACATCATCCAGTCCATCCAGAGCTTCGTCTACAACTGCCATGCCGACGGCGACGGCGTCGTCCTCACCTTCGGCCAGTTCCAGGCCGGCCACAACCCGAACGTCATCCCGGAAACGGCCGAACTGAAAGGGACCCTGCGGACATATAACGAAGAAAAGCGGAAACGCATCCTCGACGCCATTCAGGCCATCCTGAAAAATGTCACTACCACTTACGGCGGCACCTTCGACCTGGACGTCGTCCCCTTCTCGCCAGTCTGCGTCAATGACGACGGCGTCACCGACCGGGTCGTCCACATCCTCCAGGCCCACTGTTCCCACCGCGTCGACCTGGTCCCCTTGAAGCGCGGCTCCGGCTCGGAAGACTTCGCTTATTTCAGCGCCGCCGTGCCCAGCTCGTTCTACTACGTCGGCGTCTACAGCGACGCACCGGTCATCGGCCATTCACCGGAATTCCATTGGGACAGCAACGCCTTGAAGTACATGTGCGAAACGATGCTCACCATCGTCTATTACTTTGAAAGTTATGCCTGAGCTTCCCAGTTGTCTAATTCCATATTGAGCGTATAATGAGGGGTATCCATCTTGAAAAAGGAGTGATACCCCTCATGGTATTCTGGTTCATCATCGAACACACGATGCTTCCCATTTTCTTTCTCGTCGTCCTCGGTTATTTCCTCGATAAGAAATTCCACCTCGACGTAAAGACCTTATCGAAGCTCATGTTTTTCCTGGTCATCCCCAGTTTCATCTTTACCAATATCTATACGACGCAATTCCCGGCGACGAGCATCAACATCATCGCGGCCATCGCCATCTTCATGGTCATCTGCTTCGTCATCGCCAACATCGTCGGCCGTATCCGCCACTACGATGCAGCCATGCTGGAATCGTGCCGCAATGCCTTCATGTTCAACAACACGGGAAATCTCGGCGTCGCCCTGATCATCCTCGTCTTTTCCCACGACCCCTTCGTCGTCAACGGCCAGACGCCGTATCTGGCCGAAGCTATGGTTGTACAGATCATCATCTTCATGATCCAGAGCATCTCCCTCAACACGCTCGGCCTCTATCAGGCCGGCCGGGGCCGCCTGACGGCCAGGGATACGCTATCTGTTATGTTCCACATGCCCCTGCTCTATGTCCTGGCTGCGGCCCTCATCGCCCGCTACGTCGGCTGGGACGCCAAGGACTTCTTCCTGTCCTATCATGGATATGGCCAGCAAGGCTCTCCTGCCCCTGGCCATGGTCAGCATCGGTGCCCAGTTGTCGCAGACGAAGATCCAATGGCTCGACAAGGACGTCTGGATTGTCAGCATCCTCAAGATGACGGTCCTGCCCCTCATCGGCCTGGCCATGATCTACCTGGCCAATGCCTTCCGGCCCGGCACGTTCACAGCCGTCAGTGCCACGGTCTTCCTCATCTACTGTGCCATCCCGACGGCCGTCAATACGGCCCTGTTTGCCATCGAGTTCGACAACAACCCCGATTACACCACGCAGGTCGTCATGAACACGACGGCCCTGAGCGCCGTATCCCTGACTTTCTATATTTTCCTGGGGCACATTCTTTTCGTCTGAATGATATACTTTTTATCTGTTCGTTACTAAAATCGATATATCCTAACTTTTATTAAAAGAATTTCAAAAAAAGTTATTGACATGACGCGTTTTTACTTATATAATAATTTCATCAACAGAATAGCAGCGGCAAAGGAGCCTGGAAAGAGAGAGCATAAACTATCTTTCCAGGCTTTTCGTATATTCTGGCGATAATAAAATATGACAGTAGACAATGATGTCTTTTCCCCGATGGTTCCATCAGGAAAGGCATCTTTTTTATTTGTCAGGAGGTTGGGAATTATGAAAAAATTATGGTCACGTTTAGGAGTGCTGCTCCCGTGTCTGCTCATGGCAGCGCCGGCAGCCTTCGCTTCCGATCCGGGGACGATCGATACAGGCGATACGGCCTGGGTCCTCATCAGCGCAGCCCTGGTATTCATCATGACACCGGGCCTTGGCTTCTTCTACGGCGGCATGGTCCGCAACAAGAACGTCTTGACGACGATCATGCAGAGCTTCTTCATCGTCGCCATGATTTCCGTAGAATGGATCCTCATCGGCTATGCCATGACTTTCGGTACGGATATTAATGGTTTCATCGGTTCTCTTGATAAAGTCGGTCTTACCGGCGTCGGCATGGCTGTCCTGGAAAACGGGACGATTCCGGAAATGGCTTTCGTCGCCTTCCAGTGCATGTTCGCCGTCATCACACCGGCCCTGATTACCGGCGCTTTCGCCGAACGCATGAAGTTCCACGCTTTCGTCGTCTTCATCCTGCTCTGGGCTATCTTCATCTACAACCCCATGGCACACTGGGTCTGGGGCGGCGGCTTCCTGGCTAAACTCGGTGCCCTCGACTTCGCCGGCGGCCTGGTCATCCACATCCTCTCCGGTGTTTCGGGCCTGACCCTCTGCGTCCTCCTGGGCAAACGCTATGGCTATGGGAAAATCCCCATGGTTCCGCATAACCTGCCTATGACCGTCCTCGGCGCAGCCCTCCTCTGGTTCGGCTGGTTCGGTTTCAACGCCGGCAGTGCTCTCGGCGCCAACGCACTGGCTGCCAGCGCGTTCATCGCTTCTCAGGCCGCTGCCGCTGCCGCTACGGTCACCTGGGTCGCTGTCGAATGGATTGTCCAGGGTAAACCGACCATCCTCGGTGCCGCTTCGGGCTGCATCGCCGGCCTGGTTGCCATCACCCCGGCAGCCGGCTTCGTCGCTCCCCTGCCGGCCTTGATTATCGGCGCTGTCGGCGGTGTCATCTGCTACTTCGCCGTCGCCGTCGTCAAAGCCAAACTCGGTTACGACGATTCCCTCGACGCCTTCGGTATCCACGGTATCGGCGGTACATGGGGCTCCATCGCCACCGGCCTCTGGGCTACGACGGAAGTCAACCCGGCCGGGGCTGACGGCCTCTTCTACGGCAGCTCGGATCTGCTCGTCGCTCAGATTATTTCCACTGTCGTCGCTTACGCCCTGGCCATTGTCGGCACGTTCATCATCTTCAAGATCATCAGCCTCTTCATGACGGTCCGCACCGATAAGAATGAAGAAATCACAGGCCTGGACATTGGCGAACACGGCGAACGGGGTTATAATTATGCTATCATGTCCGGCAGCCCCTTCGGCGAAACGCCGGCGACGCCGCTCGGCAATGCATCCTTGGACAATGCCGCCGTCAACAACGCAGGCATTAACGGTCGTAACTTATAGAGGTGATACGAATGGAAGAACATCCGATTACAAAAGTAGAAATCATCACTCGTCCGAGTAAATTGGAAGAGCTCAAAGAAGCCCTGAACAACATCGGTGTCATGGGCATGACTGTCAGCCAGGTCTTCGGCTGCGGCCTCCAGAAAGGCTACGTCGAAGTCTACCGCGGCCAGCGGTACAACATCAACCTCCTGCCAGGCATTAAAGTCGAAACGGTCGTCTGTGAAGTGCCGGTCGACAAAGTCGTCGAAGTCGCCCAGAAAGTCTGCAAGACAGGCAAACCGGGCGACGGCAAGATCTTCATCTACCGCCTGAACGATGCCGTCCGCATCCGGACAGGCGAACGAGGACCTATCGCCATCATGGACGAAAAGTGAGTGTACAAACGGGGCTGCCGCATCGCGACAGCCCCTTTCAAGTTGTTAGTGGCTAGTTGTTAGTTGTTAGCGGATGGGTTTAAATTTAAAGGTCTTTTCTACAAACTATAAAGCACAAGGTGTTTCGCATGATGATATAAATCTTCGTATGACGGCCCCGCTTTTTGTTATTAGGGGCTAACAACTTATCATTTTTGCGCTATAATAGCGTCATGAAAGAAAAATCCACTGCAACTACTCACAAGAGGAGGAATTCAACGTATGGTCAAAATCGGCAATGTTGCCCTCGACAATGGCATGCCTAAAATCTGTGTCCCCCTTGTCGGTCATTCTACGAACGAACTCGTCCAGGAATGCCGCTATCTCCAGGATAAAATCTACGACGTCGTCGAACTGCGCATCGACTTCTTGAAAGACGTCACGTCCCTCGACGCTGTCGGCGAAGCTTTGGCCGCTGTCCGCCAGGAATTGCCAAACGGCGCTATCCTGTTCACGTTCCGTACTAAAGAAGAAGGCGGCGAAACGGAAGTTCCTGAAAGCTACTATTTCGACCTCATCGGCTACGCTATTAAAAGCGGTAAAGTCGATGCCGTCGACGTCGAATACTTCCGCGACCGCGCCAGCATCGAAAAAGCACTGGTCGTCGCGAAAGAACACGGCGTAACGGTCATCATGAGCAACCACGACTTCGACAAGACGCCGTCTTTCGATGAAATCACTGGCCGCCTCATGGGCATGAAGAAACTCGGCGCCGATGTGGCCAAACTGGCCTGCATGTCGAACTCGGCTAAAGACGTCCTGACCCTCTTGTCGGCAACAGAAGCCGTCAAATCCCAGTATCCCGATGAACCGATCATCACCATGTCCATGGGCAAACTCGGCGCCATCAGCCGCATCAGCGGGGAAATCTTCGGCTCTGCCCTGACCTTCGGTTCGGCTAAAAAAGCCTCTGCACCGGGCCAGCTGGACGTCACGACATTGCAACAAATCCTGTGGGCCCTTCACTGAGGCCTTCATATATTTCTGATAAGTGCTTCAAGGGCATAGAGTACTTCTTCCATGCTTTTATCATTGACAATGCAATAATCAGCCGCTTCACGGTAAAGTGTGATGCGTTCTTCGTAGAGCCGGTAGACTTTCTGCCGGCCCTCTTTTAATAAGGGGCGGACAGCTACATCTACATCGGAGACGATATCATCTGGTGAACGGTCGATGAAAAATACTTTGCCCGTCTTTTTTAAAATAGCCATATTTTCCGGACGTTTGATGACGCCGCCGCCACAGGCAATGATAACGCCCTGCTTGGCAGCCAGCGTACGACTGGCTCGGACTTCGGCATCGCGGAAGCAGTCTTCACTGACGGTAAAGAGTTCCGGGATGGTCTTGCCTTCTTGTTCGACGATGACGTCGTCGGCGTCGTAGAAATCACGTCCTAAGCGTTTCGCCAAAGCTTTCCCTAAAGTACTCTTACCGCATCCAGGCATGCCGATGAGGACAATATTGACCTTATCATTCATAATAAGATTCCATCTCCTTGGCAATTTGTTCAATCACAGACGAATCGATAGTCCGGCCCATCCAGATTTCTTCCGAACCGATGGCCTGAGCGACGAGCATGTACATGCCGTTCAGGGTCTTGGCGCCGTGGCGACGGGCGGCCTGCAAAATCTGCGTGTCTTTCGGGTTATAGACGATATCGACGACAGCCGGAAAGGCGGCGATGATACGTTCCGATGCAGGGCAGCCGTTGACGTCAGGGAACATGCCGACTGGCGTGCAGTTGACCAGGACGTCGCCGCCCTGAGAATATTCAAAGTCCTGATAATCGATGGTATCGGCACCGACGGTCTTCGTGAAGGCGTCGAATTCTGTCTTCGAGTGAGGATGGCGGGATACGACGGTAATCGACTTGGCTCCGCTGTCGGACAAATACTGGATGATGGCCCGGGCACCGCCGCCGGAACCGAGGACGACGCAGTCCTTCTTTTGGATGCCGATACCGGCATGTTCCAGGGAGCGACCGAAGCCGCTGTAGTCTGTATTATAGCCAAAAATCCCGTTATCTGTAAAATGGAGCGTGTTGACAGCTCCGATGATGCGGGCTTCGCGGGAAATATCCGTCAAGTACGGCATGACGTCGAGTTTGTAGGGAATGGTGACATTGGCTCCCGTATACCCTTCGTCGCGCAGGCGCTGAAGTTCATTTGGGATATCGCTGCGGTCCATTTCCAGGACGCCGTACTGATGCTGCCCTTCGACCTGTAAAATCCTGAATAATTTTTCGTGGATAGCCGGGGAAGCCGTATGACCTAACTTAGCCCCGATGACGCCTAATTTCATCTACATTTCCTCCTTGGTCGGATACGTAATTCCCTAAGATTTTAAAATAATTGCAGTGTTCTGCCAAATTGCGCAGGACCCGGGATGTCGCCGGATTGCGCAGGTTGCCCATGACGTCGATGTGGAAAAAGTATTCAAAGGGCCGGCCCTTGAGGGGCCGCGATTCCAGATGAGTCATGTTCATGCCGTTATAGAAGAAGTAGCCCAGGACGTGATACAAGGCGCCTGGCCGGTGCTGTGTCGTCAGGACCAGGGTAATCTTGTCGGCCTCTGGCGACTGTTCCATATCGGCGGCGATGATGAAGAACCGCGTATAATTCATGGTATTGTCATTAATATGTTCCACCAGGACATCGAGGCCGTACATATCAGCTGCCGTCTTGTTGGCAATGGCAGCGATATGGGGGTCCTCCATTTTTTGAACCTGTTCGGCACTCTGAGAGGTACTGAAATAGGGGTGGAGCTGCCATTCGCCGTGGTGCTTGAGGTAACTGCGGCACTGGTTCAGGCCCTGCGGATGCGAATAGACTTCGCGGATGTCTTCGAGTTTCGTCCCCGGCAGGGTCAAGAGGCAATGCTCTACTTTGACGTATTTTTCGCCGACGACGCAGCAGTCGTAACGGTGGATGAGGTCGTATACGTCGGTGATGCCGCCAGTCGACGAATTCTCGATGGGCAGGACGCCGTAGCGGGCCTGCCGGGTAGCAACGGCCTGAACGACGTCTTCAAAGTGAGAGCCATAAGCAGGCAAAATATTCTTGCCGGCAAAATAGGACTTCATGGCTTCATACGTATAAGAACCGGGCTGGCCGAAACAGGCGATGTTCAAGGGCATATCTTCAGACGCATCCATTACCAGCACCGCCCTTTCTCCGACAGGCAGACGTCGAGGATAGCCCAGGCAGCGGCCGCTTCGACGACGGGAATGGCGCGCTGGACGATGCAGGGATCGTGGCGGCCCTTAATGACGAGGTCGCAGTTTTCCTGCGTGTCCGTGTCGATGGTTTCCTGTTTCTGGCTGATTGACGCCGTCGGCTTGACGGCCAGGCGGAAGACGACAGGCATGCCGTTGGTGATGCCGCCGTTGATGCCGCCGTTGTGGTTGGTCCGGGTCTTGACGACATCGCCATCGTAATAAAAGGCGTCGTTGGCCTGGGAGCCGCGGAGGTCAGCCAGGGCGAAGCCGTCGCCGAATTCGATGCCCTTGACGGCCGGTACGGAGAACATCATGTGACTGAGCTGGCTTTCGACAGAGTCGAAGAACGGGTCGCCGATGCCGGCAGGAAGGCCTGTCACCATACATTCGATGACGCCGCCGACGGAATCGAGGTCGTTCTTGGCCTCCAGGATTTTTTCTTCCATCGGGCCGGCCTGGGCCTTATCGAGGACGGGCAGTGTTTCTTTTTTCAGCGCCTGCAGGGTTTCTGCTGTTTCCCCGGCAGCATCAAAGGGCTTGTCGGCGATGCCGGCCAGGCGCAGGATATGGGAGCCTACAGTGATGCCGTGGCGGGCCAGGATCTGGGAAGCCACGGCCCCGGCAAAGACCAGGGGCGCCGTCAGACGGCCTGAGAAGTGGCCGCCGCCGCGGTAATCGTTGAAACCGCCATAGCGTATCTTGCCGGAATAATCGGCATGGCCAGGCCGCATGATGTGGCGCAGCTGGTCGTAATCCCGCGAGTGCTGGTCACTGTTGCGGATGATAGCGCACAGCGGCGTCCCCGTCGTATGGCCGTTGAAAAAGCCGCTTTGTACTTCAAAGGCATCTTTTTCCGAGCGGGCCGTAGACATTTTATTCTTCCCCGGCGCGCGGCGGGCCATTTCAGCCCGGACGGCGTCCCAGTCGATGGCCTCGCCCGACGGCAGGCCGTCGAGGACGGCGCCGATAGAAAGGCCGTGAGATTCACCGAAAATCGTAAGGCCGATCGTCTTTCCAAAGGTATTCATTTTACTCCCCCTCCTTTTGGATGATGCCGCCTAAGGCCTGGAAATCCTGCCAGAATTCCGGATACGATTTGCGGACACACTCAGCGCCTTCGATGCGCAGCGGCTGGCTGCAGCGCTGGGATGCGACGGCCAGGGCCATGGCGATGCGATGGTCGTTCCAGCCGTTGACCGTACCACCGGTAAAGCCGCCGACACCGTGGATGATGAGGCCTTCGTCTTCTTCTTCGATATCGCCGCCGATTTTGTTGAGCTCTGTGGCCATGGCGTGCAGACGGTCACATTCTTTCAAGCGGACCCGGCCGGCATGGATGATGCGGGTAATGCCCTTGGCACAGGACGCCAGGACGGTCAGGACCGGGACCAGGTCCGGGCAGTCTTCGACGTCGATGACTCGTCCAGTCAGTTCTGACGGGCAGGCCGTCAATTCCGTCTTGCCTTCGACCTGGCCGCCCATGTCGCGGATGAGAGAGACGATGACTTCGTCGCCCTGAGACGATTTCGACCGCAGACCCGTGCAGCAGATAGCCCGGCCCAGGCTGCCGGCAGAGAGCCAGAAAGCGGCCTGGGAATAATCGCCTTCGACGACGTAGGTCCCTGGCCGATAGTGCTGGTTGCCAGGAATCCGGTAGGAGCCGTCCCATTCTTTATCGATGACGATGCCGTGCTGGCGCAGGCAGTCGAGGGTCATGTCGACATAGCTGGCCGATTCCAGCGGCGTCGTACTGCGCAGGACCGAGTCGCCGTCGAGAAGGGGCAAGGTCATGAGCAGGCCCGTGAAGAATTGAGAGCTGACGTCGCCGGCCAGGGAATACGTCCCGGGCTGCAAGGTCCCCGATACGGTCAGGGGCAGGGCGCCTTCCGTCGTTTCATAAGTGATGCCCTTTTCATCAAAGAGTTCATAATACGGCGTCAACGGCCGTTTGGCCAGGCGGCCTTTGCCGGAAAAAGTAACCTTATTGCCGCTGAGGATGGCGACGGGAATGAGGAAGCGCAAGGTCGATCCCGATTCATTGGCATCGACGGCCAGCGGCTGGCCCTGAGGCTTCAAGCCGCCTTGGACGCGATAGGCAGCCCGTCCGGGATGAGGCGATACGACAGGTGTAATGGCGGCACCTAAGGCCCGCAGGATATCACACGTCGCTTCGATGTCCTGGGATAAGGAAATGTTGTCGACCAGGCTTTCCCCTTCGGCCAGGGCCGCGCAGATGAGGTCGCGGTGGCCGATACTTTTAGAAGAAGGCGCTTCTACCGTCCCTTGTAAGGTATGTGGTGTAATGATGACATTCATTGGGCGTCCTTCTTTCGGATGTATTTCGGCAGGTCTTCCGCAGCCAGCGGCAGCAGGCGGGCCTTGCCGATTTCTTCGATAATGACCAGGGTAATATGGTTGCCGCGCATCTTCTTATCATTGCTGATGTAAGGGATGAGTTCTTCAGCCGATGCATCGACATCGATCGGCAGGCCATACTGTTCGAGGACCTTGCGCAGCCGCGCCGTCGTCCCGGCTTTCGTCAGCCCCATGGCTTCGGTGACACCGGTCAGCATGGACATGCCGGCAGCGACGCCTTCACCGTGGGTGTAGTGGCCAAAACCATAACAGCCTTCGATAGCATGGCCGATAGTATGACCAAAGTTCAACATCATACGTTCGCCCATATCAAAGACATCGTGTTCAACGATATCGGCCTTGCTCTGGCAACAGCGTTCGATGATTTCTTCCCAATGCTCGAAAATAGACTGGTCATCGAGCTTTTCCAGGAGTTCAAAGAGGGCCAGGTCGCGGATGCAGCCGTATTTGATGACTTCCCCCATACCGTCGTGGATGAAGCGCTTGGGCAGCGTCGATAGCAGTGCCGGATCGATGAGGACGCCTTTGGGCTGGTAAAAATTGCCGGCCTGATTCTTGCCGCTGGGCAGGTCGATGGCAACTTTTCCTCCAACGCTGCTGTCGACTTGGGAAATAATCGTCGTCGGAATCTGGATAAAGGGAACGCCGCGCAGGAAGGTCGCTGCCGCGAAGCCGCCGAGGTCGCCGGTAACGCCGCCACCGAAAGTCAGGATACAATCGCTGCGGGTAATGCCAGCATCAGAGAGCTGCTGATAGAGGTCTAGGAGGGTCGCTGCGCATTTGTGTTCTTCCCCGGCCGGAAAGACCAGGCGGTGAACGCGGAAGCCAGCCTTTGTTAGAACCGTTTCCAATCGCTGACCGTAGAGGGCATCGACTTTCGAATCACTAATGACAGCCAGGTCCTGCGATTTCGTCAGGTTGCGGATATAATCGCCAGCCCGGTCGAGAAGGCCATTTTCAATATGGATATCATAAGAGTCTTTTCCTAAATCAACGTGAATGTGTTTCATGAACCAATTCCCTTCTCCGCATAGCGGCTTGCTGTAAAAAACGGGTCATCTCTTGGGCATCTTCTTCGGCCAGCATGGTCGAGAAAGATTGCAGGGCTGCGCTGAAGCGGTTGATTTCATACAAGAGGTTGTCTTTATTGGATAAGAACAGCTTGGTCCACAGCGGCGCATTGATGTCGGCAACCCGCGTCCCATCGCGGAAACTGCCGGCTACAAAATACTTGGTCAGCGTATTCATGGATTCACTGTTGACCAGAGCCGTCGCCAGGACGTGGGGCAGGCTGCTGGTATAAGCGATGAAGCGGTCGTGGTCTTCCGGCGTCACGCGGACGACGTGGGAACAGCCCAGGGCCATGGCCATATCCTTCACAGCCCGGATATGGTCTTCGTCGTTGCCCGCCATGGGGACGAGGATATAATTGGCACCGTTGAAGATATCGGCACTGGCCATGGCATACCCCCGGCCTTCACGGCCTGCCATGGGGTGACCGGGCACGAAATCAACGCCTTCCGGGAGAAGAGCGGCAATAGCCGTCGCCGTATCCCCTTTGATACCGGCTACGTCCGTCAAGACCGCCCCCGGTGCAAAGAAGGCTTTATTCTCTGCCAGGAACCGTATCATCACATCGGCGGCCGTACAAAAGATGACCAGATCCGCCTGCTTCAATGCCTTACTGCCAGCCGTATAGATTTCATCGACCATGCCTTCCTGCTTAGCCTGGTGGAGGGCTTTTTCATCGGGATCGATGGCGATGATATGTCCGACGCCGATGCGCCGCAGGCCGCGGGCATAGGAACCGCCGATGAGGCCCAGGCCGACGATGGCCACAGTCTGTTTCGTATTAAAACCACTAGCTTCCTTATCCATGATTGTCTCCCCCTGTATCCCTTATATTTCCCGGCCGACGACGGGTGCCAGTTTGCGGAGCGAATCCATGAGGTCGGCGAACATGGCCGGCGTAATCGACTGAGCGCCATCGCACCAAGCCCTGTCCGGGTCGTTGTGGACTTCGATCATCAGGCCGTCAGCACCGGCAGCGACGGCGGCTTTGGCCAGGTCGGCTACCATCCAGCGCTTGCCCGTCGCATGGCTCGGGTCGACGACGATGGGCAGGTGGCTCTGGCGTTTGACGGCCAGGACAGCACTCAAGTCGAGGGTGTTGCGGGTGTACGTTTCAAACGTCCGGATCCCCCGTTCGCAGAGGATGACGTTGTGGTTGCCTTCGGCCATGATGTATTCAGCCGACATGAGCCATTCTTCGATGGTCGCGCTCAGGCCCCGCTTGAGCAGGACCGGCTTGCGCGTCTTACCGACGGCTTTGAGGAGGTCGAAGTTCTGCATGTTCCGGGCCCCGATCTGGATGATGTCGACGCCATCTTCGAGGAAGACCGGCAGTTTGTCGGCCGACATGATTTCCGTAATGACCGGCAGTTTCGCCTTGCGGCCGGCGTCGCGGAGCATGTCGAGGCCCTTGTTGCCTAAACCCTGGAAGGAGTACGGCGAAGTACGCGGCTTGAAAGCACCGCCGCGAAGGATGTTGGCACCGGCCTTGGCGACGTCGTAGGCGACGCCTTCGATCTGGTCCGGCGTTTCAATGGAGCAGGGACCGGCGATGACGGCCAGTTTCTTGCCGCCAATGGTCACGCCGCTGTTACCGACGGGAATGACCGAATCCTGGGGATGGAACGCCCGGCTGGCCCGTTTGTACGGGACTTCGACGCGCATGACCTTGTCGACACATTCATAGCTCTGTATCTGTTCGACATCGACGACTTCCGTATTGCCGACGAGGCCCATGACAGTCTGGCGGGCGCCTTTACTGATATCGACCTGCAGGCCCTTGGCCTTGATGGCATCGACTAATTTTTTCGCTTCTTCTTTCGGTGTGTTTGCTTTCAATACAATGATCATAACTTTTTCCTCCATTCCAGCAACAAAAAAAGCAGGCTCACATGAGCCTGCTTCTAAGATTCTCGTTTATCGCCTTTTCCTCGCGTCTTGCTTAGGCAGCCATAGCCGGCTGGCACGGAAAAGGTGGAAGTCTTCTCATGCTTACATCGGTTTTATTGAATTCGTCGTAGCAAAAATAACCAGCGCTAAAATACAGGTAGCCCCAGCTAAAATAAGTAAAGACGTATTCAATTACCTGATGTAAGAATGACGTGTTCATAGGAATCTCCTTGTGCAACATTTAAAAATTCGTTGTCGTCATTGTATACCCCGGGGAAATAATTGTCAAGGTAAAAAAGCAGGGATTCTCTGTATAGATATGAGAATCCCCGTGGACAATCGTTTTACTGACGGATATATTGTATACTATTTTCGCATATCATCTATGTCTTTTACCAAGAAGGCGGAATGGCTGTCGTGACGACGCGGAACGTATAGCCCTGCCCTTTCAGGAGATGGATGATGTCCGGCAGGGCGTCGACGGTCGCACCGTGGCCATAGGCATCGTGCATGAGGATGACCAGATGGCGATGGAGATAGGGCCGCAATTGCAGCTGCTGCTTTATGTTTTCCACTTCTTTATCGGCTGTCTTGCCCATCCCGTCAGCATCGCCGGTCAAGGCATTCCAGCCGACTTCGATATAGCCGATGTTGTTGATAGCCGTCCAGAAGTCCTTGGTGAAGTGCCCTTCCGTACCGCCAGGGGCGCGAGAAATGATGGGCCGGACGCCGAGAATCTTATAAATTTCTTCTTCTGTCTGCAAGAGCTCGTCCGTATAAGCCTTGGGCGAAACGTATATTTTCTTATAATCATGCGTATACGAATGGACGCCGATGGCATTGCCAGACTGGTAGATTTTCTTGACCACATCAGGGTAGCGGATGACATTCTGGCCGGTCAGGAAGAAGGTAGCATGGATGTTTTCCTTTTTCAGGATATCCAGGATGCGCGACGTATTCTTATCGTTCGGGCCGTCGTCAAAGGTCAGATAGACGACGTTGTCACCATAATAATAATCCCGCGTCTTGCCGTATGTCGTGGGCAGGCCCTTTTCCTGACGCTGCCGGGTCGTATATTTATCGTACACCGGTTTATCATTATCGACAGGAGGCAGGGAGAAATCATCGCCGATCAGAGCTACGTCAGGCTTGCTGGAAAGGACCTGCGGCACCGGGATATGCCGGGCTTCGGCCGCTGCCATGACGCGGTCGCGGTCGAAATTCAGGAAAAGCCCTAGCGAAGCCAGGAAGAAAAGTAAGATACATCCCAAAAACAGTCTGCCTTTTTGTTTCATTTTTGCTTACATCCGTTTCTTTTTGACATTACCATAGTGAATATACTGGCGTATCGTACACGTTTCCCGATAGCCATCGGCCAGGACGCTGGCCGTCAGGTCGAAGTCTTCCAAATCGTCGAGGAGGGCTTCGGTCATGCGGTGCTGGACGGCATTATAGCCCGTGCAGAAGAGGATCCGCGGGCAGCGCACGCCGCGGAACAGTCCCCGCGGATGCTTGATGAGCTTGGCCAGCATGGCCGGCGTAATGACAGCGCCGCAAGGACGGCCCATGATGGCCGCTGCCGTTTCGACGCCTTCGATTTTTTCGGCGCTGATGACGTTGCCCAGCATCTGTAAATTGAGGACACCGATGACGGTATCGCAGGAAGCCGGCAGGGGTACATCGTCTGCCAGCGGGGCCTTGAGCCACTTATTGCCGGCTGCATCGCCTTCGATGAGGATGTACCAGGCCGGGTGGCGCATCTTGATGTCATCGATGACCTTGGGGTCGAGGCCGATATAGCGGTCCTGGTCGTCGAGGCCGGCGAACCACGCCGGGACGTGGCCGGCGGCAATGCGTTCAGCGCAGAAGGCTTCGCCCTTTTCCATATCTTCCGTGCAGATGACGTCAAAGGGTTCGACATTATCGACACGCGTGCTGTCCATGGGAACGATGCTGCTGACCATGATCGGCAGATGACCGCCGTGGCCGTAAGTCCCCAGCCGTTCCAATACGGTCGTCTTACCACCGGCACCGACAATAGCCGTAATGCCGGGTTTCAACATACGTCGCCAACGATTATCTTCAAACATGAACGTACCCCCTTCTGGAATTCACTTCTTCACAACATAACGATTATAGCCTTTCCAGGCCGATTTGATGAGGCCGCGGACCATATCGATGGTCAGGGCCCGCCGTTCTTCTTCGGAGCAGGTGCCGAAATTGCCGAAATCGAGTTCTTCACTGGCCAGATGGGCCACATTTTCTTTGACGGCCATGCCCTTTTCCGTCAGTTCTTCACTGGCCGAGCGGGCAATGGCAGCCAGGCCGGGACGGCCGCCGACGACGATGCACCACGAATCTTCCCGCATGGCGACGGCACCGACCAGATACGGTTCATCTGCCGGCAGCTTGCGATAGGCTTTATAGGCCGTATAGACAGCTTCTTTGGCAATGGAAATGCCCGTTACCAGTTCACCCATGGGCGGGCAGTGCAAATAGTCATCCAGGCTCATGCAGCCTTTATCCTGCAGCTGTACATCGACGTGGAGGGACAGGAGGATCGGCAGGAGGACGGAAAAAGGCGCTTTCCCCGAAATGACGCCGCCCAGCGTGCCGTAGCGCTGGACGTTTTTATCGGCTACGTCACTGATGGCCTTGCTGATGGCTCCGCCGGCAAACTCCTGGATGACCGGGGAAATCTTGATCTGCCAAAGCGGTGTCATGGCGCCGATGACGATGTCGTCTTCCCGTTCTTCGATATACTGCATCCCGGCTTTCGACAAATCGACAGCCAGGTCATAATGGTCTTTTTTATATTTCAAGCCCTGCGTTCCCGCCAGGAAAACAGCCGACGCAGCCTGCCGATAAGCAGCGTAGGCTGCGGCCGGATTATCCGGGACCAGGGTCGTCGTACTGGTAATCACGATACTGAAAATCTCCTTTCTGCCTAGTTAAGGGATGTCGTCGAAGAACCAGTCTTCCAGGGCCACGTTCGGCCGGTCCTTGTTGAGCAGGAAAGACCCGCCACATTCATCGACGACAGCATCGACAAGGGCGTCGACGCCGATGTCGCTGCACAAATCCATTTCTTCTTTATATAAAAGGATGGGCATGAGAAGTTCCACCGTCGTACCATCGGCCATGGAAACGCCGCCCAGCTGACCTTCAAACTGGACGATGACCAGGCCGGACAGAGCCGTATCCCTGGCAAAAGGCTCATGGCTTTCCGAGTTGGGCAGGAGAAAGCCATAGGACATCCACACATCATGGACGTGCGGGAACCGCCCCAGCTCCATGAGCAGCCAGATGGGCCAGGCTTCTTCGTCGTTTAGGGAAATATCCCAGTCCTTGCGGAAGGGCCAATCAGCC
The DNA here is from genome assembly GCF_047831605.1 of Megasphaera sp. Lineage (NCBI taxonomy): Bacteria > Bacillati > Bacillota > Negativicutes > Veillonellales > Veillonellaceae > Megasphaera > Megasphaera sp. Next base: position 1,031,271 of record NZ_CP181255.1, read on the forward strand.
GGCAGGATGAGGCAGAGTTCGCCGTAGCCTTCTTTCCCGGTCACAAATTCGCCAGCCGGGTAATGCATGGGCGCGGCACTCATGCCGATGGTATGAAGGAGATAGAAGGGTTCTTCTACCGTAGGATATAAGAGATCTACGTCCACTGCCAGCGGCGTCCCGTCCGGGTCCTGGAAGACACTCCACTGCCGATGAGGAAAGAGGCTGTGGAAATAAGCCTGGACGGCGCGGCCATATTCCTCGTGAGGCCGCTGTATCTTCAAGGTGTCCATCAAGGAAAAAAAGCGAGGCCATCGATAGGACGTAATCGGTAAGGTACTCATCGAATCCCCCCTTTTCGTTATATTCAGCTTCATTATAACATAAATGAGCCCGCTCTGGGCAACCAAAAAGGGGCGCCGCGAACGCGAAGCCCCTCTCCACTATCATGACGATAGACTTTTTAGCCCTCAGGGTTCGTGCCGGAGGGATTCACTGAATCTCATCGCCTGTTCAATTGACGGGATATATCATATCAATAAATAGGGAAATTGTCAAATCACAGCGCCTTCGGCGCGCCTTGTAAAAGGCAGGACGGTATAGTAGAATAAAGGAGAATGGAACGCACTATATTAACCGCAAAGGGATGACTACATTGAAGGTACGCTGGGTAGAATTAAACCGTTTTGAAGCTGAACTGATCCTCGAATTCGCCTGCCAGCCCAAGGATGCTCCCGTTTCTGCCAGCCTGTGCCGTATGATATACCGCCGTCTCGAAGGCCAGCCGGCACTGGCACAGAACCAGCCGGGACTCCAGGACGGGGAGGCGTAAAAGGCAGCCTCACTCTTCCATCGCTTTTTCTAATCGAGCGGCGATGGCCTTCCCCGTTTCGGTCCGGGCCAGGCCGCCATCGGAGGTTTCTTTCAGGGCGACTGGCATGAGGCGGCCGATTTCCGCCATGGCCGCAATGACTTCATCTGGCGGGATGACGCTCTTGATGCCGGCCAGGGCCATTTCAGCAGCCGCCAGGGCTTCAACGGCAAAGACGGCATTGCGCTTGACACAGGGCACTTCGACCAGGCCCGCTACGGGATCGCAGGCCAGGCCCAGCGTGTTTTTCATGCACAGGGCAAAGGCCTGGAGGATCGTATCGTTATCGCCGCCGGCCATTTCGGCTACGGCCGCTGCCGCCATAGCCGCAGCCGTCCCACATTCGGCCTGGCAGCCGCCGACGGCACCGGCGACAGAGGCATTGCGGGAAACGACGGCGCCGATACCCGCTGCCGTGAACAAAGCATCGACCAGTACGGGACGGGGCGTCTGCATTTCTTCGGCAGCGGCCATCATGACGGCCGGCACGATGCCGCAGGAACCGGCTGTCGGGCAGGCGACGATTTTGAACATCTTGGCATTGGCTTCACTGACGGCCAGGGCATAGACAGCCGCCTTATGCGCCAAGGGGCCCAGTAAATTCGGCGCCTTTTCAGCCAGTTTATGGGCATCGCCGCCGACGAGGCCGCTGACCGATTTTCCCGGGTCCTTCATGCCGGCATCGATGGATTCCTGGAACACATCGAGACGGCTGGCCATGATGGCCCGTACTTTTTCTTCCAGTTCTTCTGACGACTCTACTTCATGACGCACGACGATGTCTGACAGAGTCGTCTTTTCTTTTTCTGCCAGGGCCAATAAGTCATGAAGGGTCTTATATTCATATTTATACATCTTATTCCTCCTAGAGCGGCAGCAGCGTGACGACGCTTTCAATGGCTGTAATATTCTGTATCATGTGGACGATTTCATTGGGAACAGGGCTGTCCGTGCAGACGATCATGACGGCTGTTTCGTTCTTGGCACTGCGGAAGACGCGCATATTCGATACATTGATATGACCGATGGCCAGGACCGTCGTCGCCTGGGCGATGATGCCCGGCTGGTCCCTGTGGACCGTAATCAGTGTATGTTCTTCCCCATTCAGGGCCACTTCTGCCCCGTTGATTTCGCGGATTTCGATTTTACCGCCACCCAGGGAGACGCCGAGGACTTCCATCTTCCGGCCAGACGCGCCGGTCATGGCGATGCGTACCGTGTTGGGATGGTCCACTTCTTCATCGGACCGGTGGAATTCAATAGCCAGGCCCTGGTCTGCGGCAATGGCAAAGGACGTGCGCAGGCGGACATCGTCGGCAGAAAAGCCGAGCAGGCCGGCGACGAGGGCCCGGTCCGTACCGTGACCCTTATAGGTCTTGGCAAAAGAACCATAGACAGTGATGACCGCCTTTTTCGGTTCATCTTTCAGGATTTCCCGGGCCATGAGGCCAATCCGGGCGGCACCCGCCGTGTGGGAACTGGACGGCCCGATCATGACAGGGCCGACCACATCAAAAACTCCCATGAGAAAACCTCCTTACAGTTTTTATAGTCTGATTTCTTGTTGTAGATGTAAGCTATAAATGTACGTTTCTTCGACGGGCCGGTGCGTAATCTGTTCGACAGCCCGCTTGTATAATGCCAGCTGGACGGCATAGCGTCTGCGGAAGGCGTCTGCCGTTTCCAGCCGGTCCGACTTATAATCGACGAGGATCCAGGCATCATCTTCGCGGAAAAGGCAGTCGATGACCCCTTGGATCAAAATCTGTTCGCCCGTTTCTGTCTCAGGCAGAGGATCGCCGCCAGCTAACAGGACAGTGAAGGGATATTCGCGATGCAGTTCCGGCGATTCGGCCATGCGCCGGCCTATATCGGACTGACAGAAAGCTGCCAGGACCGGCACATAGACCAGCTTGGCCTCTTCCCGGCTCAACAGGCCCTGGCGGACAAAGGCGTCGATTTCACGACGCAAAGTCGCCGTCGTCTGATCGGCAGCCGGCGTGATATACTGCAAGGCCTTGTGCAGGGCCGTCCCGCGCTGAGCTCCGCTGACAGCCGCTTCTTCTCCGGCCAGCCAGGGCGGCAGGGCGGCAAAGGCATCGTCCTCACCGGGCGCCGGCGGGATGACGGCCGCAGCCGGGACAGACAGGGCGGCTTCGTCTTGCAGTTCATCGCTGTGCAGTTCCTGATATCGCCGCTTGACTTCGGATACGGAAAACTTGGCCGCTGTCCGGACAGCCTGGGGATAGGCATACTGCCAGGATAACTGTTCGTCCAGCCAGGACGGGACAGGCGTGCCGGTCAAGTCGCCGCACCGCAGGGCTTCCAGCCGCGGTTCCCCATCATAGGCGCCTTCTTCAACAGTCCCTGCCGGGACGGCCTTGGCGATGCGCACCTGCCAGACCGCATCCTGCCAGGCCGCACCGGGACGGGCATAATCAGCATCGGCCTTGGCCCCGAAGGGGGCCAGGGCAGCCGGCATGACCCAGTCGAAATACGATTTGGCCTGAGCCGGATTGAGGCGGCTCGTCCAGCGCTGCCAGTCACGGTCGATGTGGCTGCTGTGGCCCGTCAGGATAAGCTGGTCCCTGGCGCGGGTCATGGCGACATAGAGGATGCGCTCTTCTTCGGCCGTCCCTTCCCAGCGCAGCTGGGCGGCGATACCGCTCCAGATGAGCGTCGGATAGGACATGCGCCATTCCGGGTCATACTGCTTGAGACCGATGCCCAGGCGATTGTGAAAGAGTATCTGGTCCTGCGTGTCGCGGCGGTTGAAGGCCTTGCCCATATCGGCGACGAAGACGACGGGGAATTCCAGGCCCTTGCTCTTATGGATACTCATGATGCGCACGACGTCTTCCTTTTCACTGACGACTTTAGCCGGCGCCAGGTCCAGGCCGTCTTCTTTCATCTTATCCATGAGCTGCAGGTAGCGGAAGAGGCCGCGGAAGCCGGCTTCTTCGTACTGCCGGGCCCGGTCGTACAGGGCTTTCAGATTGGCCTGGCGCACGTCGCCGCCAGGCATGGCCCCGACGAAGTCGACATAAGCCGTATCATCATACAGGCGCTGCAAGAGTTCTGCCACGCCGTGGCGGCGGCTGTACGTGCGCCACGAATCAAAGGCGGCCATGAACTGCTGCAGGTCCTCTTTTTCATCTACGCCGTCGGGCAGCGAAGCAACAAAGGCCGGCAGGTTCTGCCACAGCGTCCCGTCACCGGCCAGGCGGACACCGGCCAGGGCCGTCTCATCCAGGCCGACCAAAGGCGACCGCAGGACAGCCGCCATGGCCAGGTCCTGTTCGGGATTATCGATACAGCGCAGGAGGGCCAGCATGACCTGGACTTCGACGGCGGCAAAATAACCGCCACTCTGTTCGGCATATGACGGGATGCCTCCTTCCTGCAGGGCCTGGATGAGGACGTCGGCCTTGCCGGCCATGGAGCGCAGGAGGACGACGATATGGCGATAAGACAAGGGCTCCAGCGTGCCGTCTTTGCGGGCTGCCATGCGGCCGCTGGCCAGGAGCTCGCCGATGCGGCCGGCAATGAAGCGGCATTCCTTTTCAAAGGCCGTGCTGCCGTCGTCGTCTTCCTCGTCACTCGGCGTCGGCACGATGTCGACTTCGACAGGCCCGCCGATCCAGCGTTCATCGTCCGGAGCCTGCCGGCCGGCGTAGAGTTTTTCCCGTTCACCATAATCCATGCCGGCCGCTTCTGCCGTCATGGCCCGCGAGAAGACAGCGTTCACGGCGTCGAGGACGACCGGAACGCTGCGGAAATTCCGCCCCAGGTCGATGCAGCGCTGCACGGCTTTTTCATCGCGGCTGAAAGACTGGTATTTCTCCAGGAACAGCGTCGGGTCGGCCAGGCGGAAACGATAGATGCTCTGCTTGATGTCGCCGACCATGAAACGGTTGTCCTCACCGGAAACGAGGCGGGTAATGAGTTCCTGGACGCCGTTCGTATCCTGGTATTCGTCGATGAAGACCTCTTCATACTGGCTGCGCAGCTCTTCGGCTGCCGCCGACGGCACGGGATGTTCCGGCGAGGCATCGGGGGCGAGGAGGATCTGCAGGCAGAAATGTTCCAAGTCGCTGAAATCGATCCAGCCCTTTTCCTTCTTCGCCGCCCCATAAGCTTTGGCAAAATCCAGGGTCAGCGTCACCAGGCCATCCATGACGGGTTTCATGGCCCGCATGCCGTCGAGCCATTCTTCCGGCGTCGCCGAGAAATAGACGGACTGCAAGGTCTTGATCACGTCTTTCTTGACATCGTCGCGCACTTTCTTGCACCGTTCCCAGACGGCTTTATCGTCATCCGATAATTTCCGCAGTGACTTCAGGCGCGGGAAGTCGATGGCCCGGACAAAGCGGCTCAAATCATTCCAGGACCGGGCCTGGGCGGCCTGCCGGAGAGCTGCCTGTTCAGCCACGAAGGTATCGCAGGCCGGCGCAAAGGCTTCGCGCTGGCGCAGGTGATAGAGCACGCCGTCATAGAGGTGGGCATCTTCTTCAAGGATACGGCGGACGGCATCCTTGATGGGGCCGGCCCAGACCATATCGTCGATGACGGCGTCCGGCGCCACGTCATAAGCTCGGGCCGCCTCTTTCAGCCAATGTTCCGGCCAGGCCAGGCTGCGGGCATAGGTATACATGCGGCTTACTGTATCCATGAGGATGTCATCGCCGCGGTCGCTGCCAAACATATCGGCCAGCGGATAGAGGATGGACGCTTTCTCATCGTCTTCATAGTAAGACAAGAAGACGTCTTCCAGGACCTGGCGGCGCAAGAGGTTCAATTCTTCTTCACCGGCAATGGAAAAAGCCGGATCCAGGTCGATGGTATAGAAATACTTACGGATGACATGCTGACAAAAAGCATGGAGCGTCGAAATCTGGGCCGATGGCAATAAGGCCAGCTGGCGTTCGACGCGGGGATCCTTCGTTTCCGACAAGGCCTTCATCAGGGCCGTCCCGATGCGGTCGCGCATTTCGGCCGCGGCGGCCTTGGTAAAGGTGACGACCAGTAATTCCGTAATATCAATGGGATATTCCTTGTCCAGGAGGCGGCGGATGATGCGTTCCACCAGGACAGCCGTCTTCCCGGAACCGGCCGCCGCCGACAGGAGCAGCGTCTGCCCCCGGCTGTCGATGGCTGCCTGCTGCTCATTCGTCCAGGCCATGTTCGTCATCTCCTTCATCAAACATCTTTTGAATCATCTCGTCTGTATCTTCCCGTCCCGCCGCGTCATACGTATTGCCGGCAACGGCGACATCGAACCGGCAGACCGGCCGGTAAGGGCAATAGCTGCACGGCGCCTGCTGGCCCATGAGGATGGGATGGATGGAAATATCACCGTCGCCGATATGGCCGGCAATATCGCGTATCTGCCGGGCCGCCCAGTCGAGCAGGTGGCTCCAGCCTGCTTCATTATAGAGCGTGTGGGACGAATCGCTCAGGGTCCCGTCTTTTTTCAGCCGCAAGTTGAGGAAATCGGAAAAGCCCTGCATCGACGTATCCAGCTGCTGCATGACCTGGCCGTCGTCGAGGTAGAAACCGGTCAGCTTCCCTTTGGCATCGTAGAGTTTCTTCTTGTCTTCCTCACTGACGCGGTATTCCAGGGATACCTTATCATTGCGGACGTAACAGTATAGGGCGGCAGCCGGAATGGCATCGCCGCCAATATTCAGCAAAGCCACGAACATATACGTCAAAAGCTGCAGTTCCAGGCCCGTGAAAATCTGGCTGATGTCGAGCTGTTTCCGGCCGGACTTATAGTCGATGATGACGACGTATTTATGGTCCCCCTGGCGCAAAGTATCGATGCGGTCGATCTGGCCGGTGACGACGACTTGCAGGCCATTCTTCAAGGTAAAGCGCAGGGCTTCCCAGGGACTGCCCGGACGGCCGAAGGATTTTTCCAGCCCTTCCATATGGAAATCGGAAACGGCACTGAAAGCGCTGAGGCGTCGTACCGTCCGGGTCAGGGTCTGGATGAGCCGTTCCTTTATCTGGGCGAAATAGGCGTTGGACATGAGGATATCGTGCTGGACCTGCGGCGCCAGTTCATCCGTCGCCTGGCGGCAGATGGCCGGGACGTCTGCGTCGGGAATGTCATGCCACTGTTTCTGTTCCCGCAGCAGCCGTTCCCCGATGATGCGCAGGGCGCCGTGGACCAGCATGCCCAGGTCCGGTGCAGCGAACTGATAGCGCGGCCGTTCTTCCAGGCCAAGGCCATAGCGGGAAAAATAAGCAAAGGGACAGCTGCGGTACTGCTCGAACTTAGTGACCGACCCGCGCAGCGTCCCGTCCGGCGCAAAGAGGCGGCGCACCAACGATTCCGGCAGGGTGACAGGCAGGTTCGTATGGAACAGGCCCTGGACGGCGCGCACGGCCTGATGGCGCCAGCCATGCTGCCAGGCCCAGTCATAGAGGGCCCACCATATATCCCCGACAGCTTCGCCATTGGCAGCCGGCCGCAAGTGACCGGGAAGGTAATCGAGAGCCGCCGGCAGGGCCAGCAGGTAATCCCTTTCCCGGCCGGGCTGTACCTTGGCCTCTTGGCGGATGATGTCAGCTACATAGCCTTTATCCCGGAGCTGATGGATCCACGACGCTTTTTCCATGGCACTGCCGTCATCGTCAGCGACGACGTAGGATATGATGAACCGTTCCGCAGCCCGGGTCGCCCCTAAATAGAACAAGAAGCGTTCCTGGAAAGAGCGGAAGCGGCTCCCCGGTCCGAGGACGATGCCCAGATCAGCCAGGCGGTGCCGTTCTTTATCGCTGAACAGCCCTTCTTCCTGGCTATGCTGAGGGAAGACGCCGTCATTGACACCGCAGAGAAAGACGACCTTGGCCTGCATCGTATAGCCTCGTTCGACAGCCGTCAAAGTGACGTGATCCAGCGTCGGCGGGATAAGGCTGAACTTCAAATTGGCCAGGCCATCTTCGACGATTTGGGAAAATTCATCGAGGTCCGTTTCATCGTCACCGCAAAGACTGACGATTTCATTGAGGAACGTCCCGATACGCTTCCAGACCTGCTCGTGCTCCTTGCCTTCTTCGGCAAGGCCCGACTGCTCATCTTCTTCCTGCCACTGGCGCAGTACTGACGGGATGTCCAGCCGGCACAGCCAGTGATACAGCAAGGTACACCAGTCGCGCAGGCTATGTTCTTCCTGGGCTTCTTCCCAGCAGGGGAACAAAATGTCCCGCACGCGCTGGCGTATGGCATTCATGCGCTGGAGGTGCGCTTCTTCCCGTTCGTCGATGACCTGGGGCTGTTCCTGCCGGCGGCCGTAAGTCCACTCAGCATCCCTCAGCCAGTGACGCCCCTGGATGCCGTAAGCGAGGCAATAGTTTTCCAAATCGTCGACGTCATGGCGGCTGACGGGAAAGAGGTCCGTCTTGAGCAGGCGGAAGAGCGACTCATGAGACCAGCGGCTGCGGAAGACGCCGAACAGGGCGGAAATGGCCTCGGCGGCGGGATGGCTGGTCATAGGCCGGCGATAGTCGCTGAAGCAGGGAATCCCATAGCGCCGGAAAATGCGTTCGACCCGGTCGTGGTACAAGTCACTCGTCCGGGCCAGGACCAGGAAGTCGCGATAACGATAGCCCTGACGGCAGAGCGCTGCGATTTTCCGGGCAACGCTGTCGATTTCTCCATCCCTGTCGGGACATTCCCAGATTTCCAGGGCCGATACGGGCCGGTCCATGCTGGCCGGGACGGTCTGGAAAAAAGCATCGCGAAAGGCCGTCAGCGGGCCGGCCGGCCGCTTTTCGACGACAGCCGTTTCCATATGGGGAAAGAGTGTCTTTATATCGCGATAGACTTCGTAAGCCCGGTGGAACAAGGCCGTTTCCCGCAGCTGCTGTGCCAGATGCGCTTCATCGATGGTCAGGGTAATCGTCACCTTCGAGGCTGCGCGCTCTATCTGCCGCAGGATTTCCATCTGCTGCGGTGTGAACCACTGGAAGCCATCGACCCAGACATGGGCGCCCTGGAGGAAGGAATAATGCCCGATTTCCCGGGCCAGCAGAGTCATCGTATCATCTGCCGAGCCGAAGTGGTCTGCCAGAAAGGCCTGATACGCTTCATAGAGCCGGGAAATATCTTCCAGCTTGTGCGACAGGGTCGGGCTGGGGACGGCTTCAGCCGCCTGGCGCAGGGCTTCCGGCGTAACGCAGAAAGACCGGCATTCCCATAAGAAGCGGCCTGCCGTATCGGCAAAATTCGGCTGCCTGGCCGCCGTCTGCAAGACGGAAAATTCTTTCTCCCCTTTGTGCAGCAGGCGCTGCAAAATGATTTTGCGGGCTAACTCCGACAGCGACGCGTGTTCCAGGCCCCGTTCCTGGAAGACTTTATAAGCCAGCCGGGAAAAGCCGACGACCTGCGTCCCTAAAAAGCCCTGTCCATCGGAACTTTCGGCGAGATGCCGTTCGGCACCATATGTCGCCTGGTCCGGGACAAGGAGCAGGGTCTTGCCACCGGCAGCCGCGCAGGCCTGTATCTCCCGATAACACTGCGTCGATTTGCCGCTTCCCGCCTTGCCCAATAATACTGTAACGGCCATGAACGTACCTCCTTACATAAAAAATCGATTATCTCTATTATACCCGATTTCCACTGGAAAAGAACAGTAAAAAAGAGGCTGTCGCATGAAGACAGCCTCTTTTTGAGTTTTAAGTTTGTAGTTTTTAGCGAATGGTTTTAAATTTAAAGCCATCTTCTACAAACTACAAACTCCGCACTACAAACTAAAATTAAAAGAACCACGCATGCCGGCCAACGCCTTCACGCGGCAAAAAATCAATGGAAAATGGCGCAGGCCGTCTTGAGGAAGGGCAGGCGTTTGCTCAGGCCCGTCCGCGACCGCTGGATCCATTTGAGGTCATACGGTTCAAAGACGACATTGCGGTAGGCTTCGATGTCCAAGGGCGTCCCGTCCCAATCGGAATGGATGGCCCCGGTCTGCTTGATGAGAATATCATAGAGGATATCGTATTCCTTATCGTCCCGTTCATCCCGTTCGATGACCGTACTGTACGGCAGGGTCTTATGATAGGTCAGTTCCATGCCTTTGTAATCGAAATGGAAACCGCAGCGCATACGGCAGCCGTCGAGGCCCGTATAATCGGCGATTTTCTTCAGGTCATGAAGGATATGGTCATGGCCTTCTTCATATAAATTATCCGGCGTCGTTTCCGTATAGTCGAAACGAAACTGGATTGATGCCCCATCAATCTTGCGGAACCGTTCCAGATACGGTTTGAGCTGGTCTGCCGGATATTTCTTGTACAATACGCAGTTGATGCGGAACGGAACAGCCAGGCGGCTCAGGAGGCCATCATTCGATTCCTGTACATAGTGCTGCATATGGCGCGATACGTTGATGCAGGTGATCTTATGACGGTTGCGTTCCGTAAAAGCGACGATGTCGTCTTCTGACTGATTCTCAAAGACGGGCAGCGTCGTATTGATATATACCTTGTGTGTCACAGGAATACAGTCCAGCATGCGCTGCAGCGATTCCATATTGGCAAAAGGTTCACCGCCAGTGAATACGAAATCACAGAACGGCGTCAAGCTGTCCATCAGGCGGATGCTCTGGCAGATGGCTTCTTCAGAAAAACCCGTCATATCTTCATATTCCGCCTTGTTGATGCAGAACGGGCAATGGTTGTGACAATTATAGGGCACGAAAACCGTGACGGTAGCGCCGCCGTTCCGTGTCTTATACGGGTGGACCACACGCGGTACAGTCGTTGCGGCCATGCTGATTGTTGTTTTCATTCTTTTTTCGCCTCGAATCGTGGATAAGATCCCAAGCTGTTCCCACACTGCAGTAAGATGGAAAGGAAAGTATTTTTTCACCTCACAGCAGACAATCTTGTGACCCGAATGTAGTATCCACGCTTATTGTACCATAAAAGTCCATTTCTGCAAATGCATGTTGCGTATTCCCATTTTGCATAATTTTTATACCAAACAATTCATCATAAACATTATTTTATTTTTCTAAAGAAATCCTTACATTTCCTTTGAATCTAAAGCCCGGCTAATGTCGGCCGCCGTCTTTTTGACAGCTTCGATGGCCAGGTCCCGTCCTTCCGCCGTTAGCCGGTCTGCCGGCCCGGATACACTGATAGCCGCCGTAATGATTCCATGATGGAAAATCGGCGCGGCAATGCATGCCATGCCGAGTTCGACTTCTTCCCGTTCCACGGCATAACCCCGGCAGCGGATCTTCTCCAGTTCCTGGAGCAGGTCGGTCCAGTCGGTCACGGTATATTCCGTAAACTTCTGCAGCGTGCAGCCCGTATAAGTGTGTAGGTATTCCGGTGAAAAAGCCAAGAGGCACTTGCCCGAGGCCGAGCAATACGCCGGACGGACGGCACCGATAGGCGGTGCCGTATCAATCGTCCTGGGCGACTTGATCTTCTCTAAAATGATGTGCTGCGGATAGGAAGCCCCATTATAGGCAAAGGTCGTAATATGGACCCCTTCATTGCACTGCAGGGACAGGGCCTTGGCATACGGATAGGCGACTTTAGGGAAGGCATCCTTTTCCCGGAAGAGCATCCCCAGGGCATAGACCTGGAGCCCCAGCCAGTATTTCCCTGTTTCACTGTCTTTCTGGACAAAGCCGCGGCGCTCCAGCGTATCCATAGTGCGGCTGACAGTACTCTTATGAAGGTCCATCAGCTTGCTGATACGGGTCACACTGAGGGGCCTTTCTTCCTTTAAAAAAAGCTGTAAAACGGCCAGGGCCCGGTCAATCGATTCAATCATCCTCGTTCCCCCGATCCGGCATCGTCACGACGCCAAGAAATTAATATACTTTATTATATGGAATACAGGCATAATGTCAAGAGGGAAACGCCAGGCCCCAGCCGGAGAGTGCTAGTGGCTGACCGCTTCGCTTTCTTCCTGGGACGTCTGATGATGGTCGTACAGGCACTGCGACAGCTTGCGGATCAAATCGTCACATTCCAAATTGCCGCGCCAGCTCTTGGGGATAGCCTGGACCCCATCCTGGGTACCCATGATATTGCCGCAGATGGCGCCGCACGTATCGCTATCGCCATCCTGGTTGCAGGCCATGAGAACTGCGTCTTTCAGATGGCCCGTCTTGAGGACGCAGTATACGGCCAGGGCCAGGGCTTCATCGGCTTTCTTGCCCAGGCCCAGCTTCTTCATGGAGCGCACTGGATTGCAGTCGGTGACGGCTTCGTCGACAGCCCGCAGGATAGTCTTCATGAGCGGTGTCCCTTCCGGATCAGCCTGGAGGATGCGCAGGGCCCCTCCCAGGGCAGCGCTGATATCCTTACCAGCTGCCAGGGAGGCAATCATGGCACTCAGCGTGGCCGTCGATAAATAGGCTTCCGGACTACCGTAGGTCAGGCTGGCAGCCTGGCAGCCGACGGCAAAGGCTTTTTCCGGGTCGCCGGCATAAAACAGGCCGATAGGCGCAGCCCGCATGACCGTACTGCTGCCACAACTGTGGTTCAGCGGTTCCTGACGGGTCAATTTTTTCCCCGACGCCAGCGACGTCAGGCAGGTCTTGCCCGGAGAGCGGCGGGCAAAGAGGGCCTCTTCCCCCATGATGTCGTAGTCGAAATCGACTTCATGAGGCTGGCGCTTCATCCATTTTTCCTGTTCCGGATGGATGATGCGTTCGGTCTGCGTATAATACCAGCGCATATACGCCCGGTACAGGCCATCTGAAGGTTCCAATCCGTCGTGGTCGGCCCAGAGCATGCCGTCAGCTGTGAACAACGCCAGCTGCGTATTGTCTGAGATAAGGCTCTTATTGCCATTTTTAGCCGATTTTAAAACAGTGCGCAATCCATAAGGGCCGTATTTCTTATGAATCGTCTTCAAATCGTCGAATTCAATGACAAACCCCAAAGCGTCGCCTACGGCGCCGCCAAACATGCAACCCATAAACCGATCTAGTCCATCCATGTAGCATCCTCCTATCCTCGTCTGTCGTCCGAGTCTTTTTTTCTCAAAAAACTTTACAATTTCGTTCAAGTAGTATATAATAAAAAGCTTATACATTCATTATACAGGTTATGATAGGAATTTGCAAATAAAAAAAGGGCTTGTCGCACGAAGATTTTTGCCATCATGCAAAGCCCCTTTTACTTTATAGTTTGTAGTACGGAGTTTGTAGTACGGAGTTTGTAGTTTGTAGAAGCTGACTTTAATTTTTTTACCATTTGCTGCAAACTAAAAACTACAAACTTAAAGCTCAAAAAGAGGCTGTCTTAATGCGACAGCCTCTTTTAAGTTGTTAGTGGTTAGCAGTTAGCCACGAGCCACCAACATTTTAACTCATTTCCCCGCTGCGAGGAGGTCGGTTCTGCCTTCTACGCGGTCGAGGGCTTTCTTTACGATGGCGGCCAGGCCCTGCATCTTGATTTCCGGGATGGAGCAGACGCCGAGGCGGACGCCCTGGGCCAGGGGACCGGCAAAGACCAGGTCGGCTTCCAAGGCCTGACAGACGGCAGCCGATTGCTGCGTCGGAATGGAGATGAAGAAGCCGCCTTTATAGGGCACATACGGCAGGCCGCAGCGGTCGGCTTCATAGGTGAAGATGTCGGCACGGCGGCGCAGGCTCTTGGCAAAACTCATGCGTTCCAATTCGAGCTGGGCCATGAGGTCGCGGTCGCTGCGGATCTTGGTCAGGAGCGTCATGGCCGCGCGGTTGATGTTCGACCAGGCCGTGCGGGCCGAATATTTGCCCAGATTGGCGAACTCTTCGATAACGGCTTTGCTCGACGACAAGCCGACGAGAGCGCCGGCGCGCTGGCCATACATAGTATAGCCTTTGGACATGCTGAAGGCGAACATGGTAAAGATGTGTTCCGGAAGGCCGGCGAATTGTCTCATGAACGAGCGGACGCGGTCCTTTTCCCCGGCATAGGCGATATAGGCGATATCGACGAGGATACTGATGCGCTTGCCATTCTTTTCATGGAGGCGGCAGACTTCGAGGACATCGGCCCATTCGGCATCGGACAGGGCAAAGCCCGTCGGGTTGTTGGCCGGCGTGTTGAGGATGAGGAGCAGCGAATCCTGACGGCGCAGGATGTTGGAAACAGCAGCCGAGAACGCCGCCGTATTGAAATGGCCCTGGTCGTCCATCATCGAGAAGGTGTGCAGGTCGCGGCCGATTTCCTGGCACAGGCAGTCATAAATGTTCCAGCGCCAGTCCGTCGTCAGTACGGCATCGCCGACTTCTGAATAGTTGGCAATGGCGATATGGATGGCACCGGTACCACCGGACGTAGCCACAGCATCGACATAGCCATCGGGACGACAGCCTTCAAAGGTTTCGTCGATGACGGCCTGGCGATAGCCTTCCAGGCCCAGCGGCGGTGCATAGGTAATGAAATCGCTCATAGGCAGAGAGCGGTATAATTGTTCTACCACAGGCAGGCAAGCCAGTTTTTCATCGTCGCCGGCATAACAGCCGACGGTCGCATTGACGACCTTATCCGCCCCGTACTGCGCTGCCGCTTCCCGGGCTGCCGCTCCAGCGGCGAATACCACGTCACGTAATGTCTTACCTTCTCTGCTTGCTGCTGCCATAATCGTCATCGTAAAAAACCCCTCTCTGCATAATAGTTCGTGTTTAGTGGACACTTGTTCTCTCCAAATGTCCTGACGTCCTACATTATAGCACTGTGAAAAGAGTTTTTATATAGCGAAAAGCCTAAAATACTGTATACACAGCATGAATATTGTATACAATATTCATTTGTGGTCTTCGCTGTCGTGTCTGGCACCGGCATCGACGTGGAACGTCGCCTGTTTGATGCCCTTCATGGCCAGGAGCTGGCTGACGATTTCCGTTTCATCCATGTAATGAGCCGCCGTCAGTTCCAGGTCGATGTCGGCCAAGGGTGCATCGTCATCATTATGGGAATGGAAGGTCTTGATATGCATGTGGTGGTCATGGATAAAAGTCGAAAGTTTCCGGGCCTGGCCGATGTTGTTCTTCATGACCAGGTGCATGGCATAGCGCTTGCGGAAGTGCCCTTCCAGGCGGGCATCGAGGCGGACGAAGACGGTCAGGACCAGGAAAATCAGCGCCGTCGCCACACAGGCTATGACGAGATAGCCGGCACCGACGACGAGGCCGATGGCCGATACGGCCCATAAGCCGGCAGCCGTCGTCAGGCCGCGGACGCTGCGGTCTTTCTGGTTGGCCAGGATCGTACCGGCCCCGATGAAGCCGACGCCGGATACGACCTGAGCTGCAATCCGTTCCGGGTCGGAGTTATTATAGCCAAAGGTGAAGTAATAATCCATGGCAATATTGATAGATATGATCATGCACAGGCAGGAGCCGACACAGACCAGGGTATGTGTCCTGAGGCCTGCCGACTTGCTCTGGGCCTGTCGTTCATAACCGATGAGTCCGCCCAGGATGAGGGCCATAATCAGGCGGATGATGCTGTCTTCCGTAGAAATCATAGAGGCTCAACTTCTTTCAAAATAATTTTTACATCCGTTAAGAAAACGTTATAATGGTATTATAATATATAGATGCAGCAGAGAACAAGCAAAATGTTCTCCCCGCATCGGAGAAAGAAGGTCATGATCATGAACCGCTTCATTTGCTTTGATAATCTGCGCAGTGCCGCCGTCGTATTGACGCTGGCCGCTTTATTGCTACAATCCTGGACAGCCTTTTACGAAGAGAGTGCCGTCGTCGCCATTTCCATCGTCTTCTTCATCAGTGCCTACTTCGGAGCTTCGGCCCTGCGCATCCGCACGATATCGTTCTTCTTGAAAGATAAATGGAAACGTCTGGGCTGGCCGGGCCTCGTCTTAGTCCTCTTCGGCATCGAAGAACAGCTGGTCACATCAGCCCTGCCGGTCACGTCGTGGGTCCCGCTCTGGCTCTTCCTGCTCTTTGCCGGCTTGTCCCTGATCAAGCATGTCAACCATAAGGTCTTGCAGCACCGCATCGCCTCGAAGCCATCAGTTCCTTTCCTGCTGGGCTTCCTCGTCTTGCTGGCAGCCGCCCTCTTCCTCTGTCAGGCCTTCCTGCCTCAGTCCCTGGCCATCCCTTACATCGCCCGGATCCGCCCGGACTGGCTGGTCCTGTCCCTCTTTGCCTTTGCCCTAGGGGTCTACACCTTCCGCCATCGCTGGTTCACGCCGTCTGGCTATCAGCCTAAAAGCAGCAGCCTCTTCGGCTTCGCCATCATGGTCGGCGTCTATGCCGCCTGGATGCCCGGCAAGGGAGCCTCTATCCTGACAGCGCTGACGCCGGCTTTACTGCTCGTCGCCGCCGTCCTTGGCCTGACGGCCTGGTTCCATCAGCAGTTCGATAAGCACTCGGCCTGGTCCCACACGCTGCACCGCATTTCCTACGGCCTGTTCTTCGTCAGCGAACCGATCATCCTCCATTCGATGTGGTTCTTACAGCCCCTGGCCGTCGCCGTATGGCTCAAGGTCGTCATTACGGCCCTGGTCCTGGCCATCTACGGCTATCTGCTCTGCCGTTACGCCCTGTTCCACATCCCATGCTTTAAAAGCAAGGGATAATAGCTGGCGGACACTAGCCCCGGCAGGCCATCTGTGCTATGATAGATAGCAAGTTTGTTTCTTTACATTATCGATAAGGAGTGTGCCTACTTGGATACATTATTACAACTCATGGAATCGTACGGCTACATCGCGATGTTCGTGGCAATGGCATTGGAAAACGCCAATATCCCCATCCCCAGTGAAGTCGTACTCGGATTTGCAGGCTTCCTCATTTCCCAGCAAATCTTTTCATTCTGGACGACCTTTGCCGTAGCCTGCGTCGCCGGCCTCGTCGGCTCGGTCATCAGTTACTGGCTCGGCTCTTATGGCGGCCGGCCGCTCTTGTTAAAGTATGGCAAATACATCTTCTTCAACGAACGTAAATTCCGCATGGCCGAAGACTTGTTCAACAAGTACGGCGGCATTGCCGTCATCATCTGCCGCTGCCTGCCCGGCGTCCGCACGTTTATTTCCTTCCCGGCCGGCGTCGCCCGCTATCCTTTCTGGAAATTCGCCATCTTCACCGTCATCGGCACCATCCCCTGGACGCTGCTCCTCGTATGGGCCGGCTCCCTCCTGGGCAGTCACTGGCGGGACCTCATACAGTACAACCACATCTTCCTCATGGCCGTCATCGCCGTCTGTGTCGTCGCCACCGTCGTATTCGTATGGCATAGACGCCGCCGGAGAAATGCATCATGAAACAATGGTTCTTAACACATCGTTACGGCCTGACCGTCGCCTTAGTGGCAGCAATGATCTTGCTGCCATTTTTAGGTGCTGCCCCGCTCATGGACCCGGACGAACCGGTCTACGGCGAAACGGCGCGGGAAATGCTCCTGGCTGGGGATTGGCTGTCACCGCGCATCTTCGGCCAGTACTGGTACGATAAACCACCGCTCTTCTACTGGCTGGAAATGCTGTCGTACAGCTTTTTCGGCGTCTCTGACATCGCATCCCGCCTGCCCAGCGTCATCATGGCCATGGCAACGACGATGTACGTCTACGTCCAGGGGAAGGAATTATTCAATAAACCCATCGCCTTCCTGTCGGCCCTGTTCCTGGTGACCAGTGCCGGCTTCATGTATATCGGCAAGGCTGCCGTCACGGACATGACCCTCATGTTCACCCTGACCGTGACCATGGTTTCCTTTTACCGTAAAAACTATTATATAGCCTATATCTTCTGCGGCCTGTCGCTCCTGGCTAAAGGCCCTGTCGGCTACGCGTTCCCGGCGCTCATCATGCTCATTTATCTGGCCTGGACGCGGCAGTGGCCGCTCTTGAAGCATATGAAGATTCCCCAGGGCATCCTGCTGGCCTTCCTGGTCGGTCTCCCCTGGTATATCCTCATGTACCGGGTCCACGGCGAAGTCTTCCTGGACACCTTCATCGGCTATCACAACATCACCCGCTTCGCGGCGCCGGAACATCCGGGACAGAACAGTCTCTTCTTCTTCATCCCCATCCTCTTCGCCGCCATGATGCCCTGGACGGCGGCCCTGTTCCCGACAATCCGGCGGCTGTTCCACAAGCGGGACCCCTTCCGCGACATACTCCGGTTCTGCTTCGTCTGGGCGGCCTTTATCTTCGTCTTCTTCTCCCTCTCCAAGACCCAGCTGGTCACGTATATCGCCCCGATGTTCCCGCCGACGGCATATCTGTTGGGCTGGTACTGGTACCGCTGCTATATCGAGAGGAAATTTTCGCGGCCCTTGCTGGTATCCTTCTATATCCTGGGCCTGCTGCTGCTCGCCAGCAATGCCATCCCGCTCCACGAAAACGCCGCCTTTTTCCGACCGGCCATCGCCTGGGGTTCGGGCCTGCTGGCAGCGGCATTATTCCTCCCGGCCTGGTGTCTGTGGCGCCGCCGCTACCGGTCGGCTTTCGTGGCAGGCATCGTGATGATGATCTGTTTCTCCTGGGCGGCTTTCGGCTTCATCATCCCCCAGTTCAAAGGCCACGTCACATCTTACGAGACAGCCCAAATCCTGCCGGATGTCTATGACGGCCATTCCCCACTCTATATCGAAAAATTCCTGCGCCCGGGCATCGCCTATTACAGCGGCATGTACGGAACGGAATGGGGCCCCGTCAAGGACCCGGACCTGGAAGAATTGCTCGCAGAGAAGGATAAGATTTTCCTGGTCATGTCGAAATCGACCTTCCATAAGCTGGCCAAATCCCAGCAATTGATTGACCGCTTCGGTATCGCCGCCGAAACGCCGACACAAGTCATCCTCATCAACCATCCTTAGGAGGTGTCCCCATGAAACAGCGCACATTCCTGACCATCATCTTCGTGGCAGCATTCCTTTTCCTGGCCGTCGGCATATCTCAGCTGGCCGTCACGGACCCGGTCGAATCGAATTACGCCCTGACGGCACTGGAAATGGTCCGCAGCGGCAACTGGCTGTCCCCGCAGATTTACGGCACGTACTGGTATGATAAGCCCATTTTCCTGTACTGGCTCCTGAGCCTGTCTTACAGCCTCCTGGGGACGACGGATCTGGCAGCCCGCCTGCCAGCTGTCCTCTTCGGCACCGCTTCCTGCACCCTGGCTGCCTGGTTCGCCCTGCGCCAGACGGGCCGCCGCACGACAGCCATCCTCTTCGCCGCCATGACCGTGACATCCCTGATTTTCTGGTTCGTCAGCCGCTCCGTCATCACTGACCAGCCCTTGTATTTCTTCAGTGGCGCTACCTTGTTTTTCGCCTATATCGGCCTGACAGAAGGGAAGAAAGGCTATATGACAGGGGCTTACGTCATGGCTGCCGGTGCCGTCCTGACCAAGGGCCCGGTCGGCCTGGTCCTGCCCGGCCTGTTCCTGCTTCTCTTTACCGCCATCCAGCGCCGGCCCGATTACCTTAAAAGGCTGTTCCCGCCGGCAGGCATCGTGCTCTTCCTGCTCCTCTGCCTGATCTGGTATGGCCCCATGTACAGCCGCCATGGCATGGATTTCATCGATGGCCTGCTGGGCTTCAACAACGTCGTCCGGGCGACCGTATCGGAACATCCCGAATACGACGTCTGGTATTACTACCTCGTCCTCGTCCCAATCAGTCTCCTGCCCTGGACCGGCCCCTGCCTCTACGCCCTGTGGCGGCGGCGCAGTCATCACGATGAGTACGTATTCATGGCCATCTGGGCCCTCGGGACAATCCTGTTCTACAGCCTCATGGCAACGAAATACCCAACCTATGCCTATATCGCCAACTGGCCTCTCTTATACCTGGGCGCCCGCACGATGCAGGCCTGGCTCGACGAGGACGCCCGCTATGCCTGGCTGGCAGCCCTCATCCCGGCCTCCGTCTACAGCCTGCTCTTCGCCGTATTGGTGGCCTTTGCGGATAAAGCGCCTTTCCCCGTCCAAGGCCTGTTGCTGCTGACGGTATTCCTGGCCATCATGGCTATCCTGACCTGGCTGGCGTGGTGGCAGAAAGCCTATCTGGCCCTGCCCTTCTTCCTGATTACGACGACAGTCATCACCTACCTGATCGTGACCTTCCAGGTCCTGGTCCCCTTTTATCAATACCGGTCCGCCCAATCCCTGACCGTCCTGAACGATGCGGCCCCGGTCTATTTCTTTGAAGAGTACCGCACGTCCTATCCTTATTATACGGGACAGACGGCATACTGGACGGCACCGGCCGACTACGACGAAAATGCCCGGCTCCGGCGCGATGCCGTATGGGCTAAGAAACACGTCTACCCGACAGCTTCCGAAGACCAGGTGTTATCCAGCCTGAATCAGCACCAGAACCTGACCCTCGTCGTCCCGGAAGGGAAATATAAAGATTATAAAGCCTCGGAATTTTTCAGCCTGACCCGGAAAGTAGGCCGGATCGGCCCGTATTATATCTTCAAGCCCAGCCCTTAGGATAGGAGGATTTTCCATGGAAGAACTCATCGACAAACTCTGTGCCTACCATCATCCCGGCGTATTCAATCCCTGGTCCGAATATGACGTCTCCTGCGACATCAGTCCGGACGCGCCAGCCATCCGCTGCCAGCAGCTGCGGGAATATTTGGCGCCCCGCCTGACCCGGGCCCGCATCGTCCTCATCGCCGAAGCCGCCGGATACCAGGGCTGCCGCTTCACAGGCATCCCCATTACCTGCGAACGCATGCTCCTGGACGAACACAAACAGATACATGCTGACGTCATCCTGGGCCACCGCGGCCAGCGCACGAGCCGGCCCGACAGCGCCTTCATGACCAGCCGTCCTCAGCGGGAAAAAGGCATGAACGAGCCGACAGATACCTACGTCTGGGGAGCCATCGTCGACAACGGCCTGGACCCGCGCGACGTCTTATTATGGAATATCTTCCCCTTCCATCCCCACAAGACCTCGCCCTTCTCCAACCGCACGCCGACGGACAGTGAGCTGGCCGACGGCCTCGTGTACGCCAAAGCCCTGCTGAGCTACTGCCGGCCGGATATACGCCTGGCCGCCATCGGCAGGAAGTCAGCAGAAACCTTGCAGAATGCCGGCTTCCCGGCCATCGCCATGCGCCACCCGGCCAACGGCGGAGCCGGTCTTTTTCGGGAACAGTTCACACGTTTTTCTCGATAATTCCTTTAAAAAATCGGTAAAATTCGATTTTTACATTAAAATTGTCGGCGTTTCAGCAAAAACATTCAGAAAAATCATTGCATCGACTTCACAAATTGTTTATAATCATAGGTACACCACAGTATATACGAGCCTTCTCTCTCATACAGTGACGGCTCGTTTTTGTATACCCAAAGGGGGATTACGTATGAATAAAGAAATGCGCGATCTGCCGCGCCCGCAAGGCCTGTATGATCCGTCTTATGAACACGATGCCTGCGGCATCGGTATCGTTGCCAATATAAAGGGGAAAAAATCATACGGCATCATCGACGATGCCCTGACGATCCTGGAAAACCTCCGTCACCGCGGTGCCGAAGGGGCTGACGCCAACAGTGGCGACGGCGCCGGCATCCTGGTCCAGATTCCACACCAGTTCTTCAAGCGCGAATGTGAAGTCCTGGGCTTTTCCCTTCCTGACGAAGGTGAATACGGCGTCGGCATGATTTTTGCCCATCGTTATGAAACATTCCGTCATAAACAGATGGAAGCCTTTGAAGACATCGTCCGCTCCGAAGGCCTGTCCATCCTCGGCTGGCGCGATGTCCCTGTCGATGAAAGCCTGATCGGCAACATTGCCAAACAGACGTGTCCTCATTTCCTGCAGGTCTTCATCCGCAAGGACCCGACCATGAAGACCCAGATGGACTTTGAACGGAAATTATACATCATCCGCAAGCTGGCAGAAAAAGCCATCGTCCCGGAAAGCCAGAAAAACGGCACGGACTTCTACATCGCCAGCCTGTCATCGAAGACCATCGTCTATAAAGGCATGCTGACGTCCATGCAGCTGCGCCACTTCTTCCTCGACCTGTCGGACCTGGATTTCGTCACGTCCATGGCCCTCATCCATTCCCGTTTCAGTACCAATACCTTCCCCAGCTGGGCCCGGGCCCATCCGAACCGTTACATCGTCCACAACGGGGAAATCAACACCATCCAGGGCAACATCAACTGGCTCAACGCCCGTGAAGGCAAATCGAAATCGGACTTCTTCCCGGACATGGAAAAAGTCTTCCCCGTCGTCGACGATACGGGCAGCGACTCGTCCATGTTCGACAACTGCCTGGAATACCTGTACATGACAGGCCATTCCCTGCCCCATGCCATGATGATGATGATTCCGGAACCGTGGGAACGGGATCCGCTCATGAGCGACGAAAAGCGCGATTTCTACCGCTATCACAACTTCATGCTCGAACCGTGGGACGGCCCGGCTGCCATCGGCTTCTGCGACGGCACGGTCATCGGCGGCATGCTCGACCGCAACGGCCTGCGTCCGGCCCGTTACTATGTCACCCGCGACGACCGGGTCATCGTAAGTTCTGAAGTCGGCGTCGTCAACATCCCGCCGGAAGACGTCCTCTACAAGGGCCGCCTGGAACCGGGCAAGATGCTCCTCGTCGATACGCAGAAACAGCGCATCATCGACGACGACGAAATCAAGCACGAAATCGCGACGGAACACCCTTACGACGAATGGTATAAAGAACACATCGTCAACCTCGACGACCTCATGACGGGTCAGAACATCGCCAACAGCGATGCCATCATCCCTTATGACCTGAAGGAACAGGAAAAAGTCTTCGGCTATACCCAGGAAGATATGGACAAGGTCATCCTGCCCATGGCCCGCGATGCCCAGCACGCCATCGACTCCATGGGCGTCGACGTCCCCCTGGCCGTCCTCAACGACAAACCTCAGCTCCTCTACGATTACTTCAAGGAAAATTTCGCCCAAGTCACCAACCCGGCTATCGACGGTGTCCGCGAAAAGACGGTCATGTCGTCAGCTGTCATGGCCGGCAACGTCGCCAACATCATGGAACCGAACGAAGCGTCGACGGCAGCCTTGTACCTCAAAGGCCCGATTCTGACCAACGAACAGATGTCGGTCATCAAGTCCCTCATGACGCCGAAACTGCGGGCGGCTACGCTGTCCATGCTCTATCCCGTCAACAGCGGCTCTGAAGGCATGGAAACGGCCATCGAATCGCTCTGCATCGATGCCTTGAAGGCCATCAAGAACGGCGCCAACATCCTCGTCCTGTCCGACCGCGGAGTCAACTCGCGCATGGCCGCCATTCCGGCCCTCCTGGCCTCGGCAGCCCTGCACCATTATCTCATCGACAAGGGCGTCCGCTCCGACGTCGGCCTCATCCTGGAATCGGGCGAACCGCGCGAAGTCCATCATTTCTGTACCCTCATCGGCTACGGCATTACGGCCATCAACCCGTACATCGCCCTGGAATCCATCAAGGAACTCATTGCCAACAAGAAGCTCCAGAAAATCGATTACGAAACGGCCAAACAGAACTACATCGACGCCGCCGTCAAAGGCATCCTGGCCGTCATGTCCAAGATGGGCATTTCGACAGTCCACAGCTACCACGGCGCACAGATTTTTGAAGCCGTCGGCATCAAACAGGACCTGATCGACAAATATTTCTGCAACACGCCGTCCCGCATCGAAGGCCTGGGCATCGCTGAAATCGCCAAGGAAAACGTCCTGCGCCACCAAGAAGCGTACAGCACGGGAGATAAACTGGAACGGGGCGACTTCTACCAGTACCACAAGGGCGGCCAGCCGCACATCATCGACCCGGAAACGGTCCAGCTCCTGCAGAAAGCCGTCCAGACCGGCGACTACGCAACGTATAAAAAATACGCCGACCATGTCAACCGTCAGACCATTTTCCGCCTGCGCGACCTCCTGGACTTTGAATATCCTGCCGGCAGCAGCATCCCTATCGAAGAAGTCGAACCTGTCGATTCCATCGTCAAGCGCTTCCGCACGGGTGCCATGAGTTACGGCGCCCTCAGCAAGGAAGCCCATGAATGTGTCGCTACGGCCATGAACCGCCTGGGCGGCATGAGCAATACCGGCGAAGGCGGCGAAGACTCGGCCCGTTTCGATACGGAAACGAACGACCGCATCAAACAGGTCGCATCGGCCCGTTTCGGCGTCACCAGCGACTACCTCATCCACGCCGATGAATTGCAGATCAAGTGCTCCCAAGGGGCTAAACCGGGCGAAGGCGGCCATCTGCCGGGCAATAAAGTCTATCCGGATATCGCCAAGACCCGTCATGCTACGACAGGCGTCGCCCTCATCTCGCCTCCGCCGCATCACGATATTTACTCCATCGAAGACCTGGCCGAACTCATCTTTGACCTCAAGAATGCCAACCGCAAGGCTACGATTGGCGTCAAACTGACGTCCGGAGCCGGCATCGGCACGATTGCCGCCGGTGTCGTCAAAGCCAAGGCCGACGATATCGTTGTCAGCGGTTACGACGGCGGGACCGGCGCTTCGCCGCGGACGAGCCTGCGCCATGCCGGCCTGCCCTGGGAAATTGGCCTGTCCGAAGTCCAGCAGACGCTGCTCCTCAACCGCCTGCGCGACCGCGTCACCCTGGAAGTCGACGGCAAACTGCTCACAGGCCGCGACGTCGCCATTGCCGCCCTCTTCGGCGCTGAAGTCTTCGGCTTCGGTACGGCACCGCTCCTGGCCATCGGCTGCCATATGCTGCGCGTCTGCCACCTCAACACCTGCCCGTACGGCGTCTGCACGCAGGATGAAAAACTGCGCAAACGCTTCAAGGGCAAACCGGAATATATCATCAACTTCATGCGCTTCGTCGCACAGGACCTGCGGGAAATCATGGCCCGCCTGGGCTTCCATACCATCGACGAAATGGTCGGCCGCTATGACTGCCTGAAACAGCGCGATCACTTCGGCAACTGGAAAGCCAAGACGGTCAACTTGAAGAACCTCCTGTACCGTCCGTACACGGATGCGTCGGTCGGCCAGCATTTCACGACGCCCCAGAACCACAAGATCAATACGACCTTGGATATGTCCAAACTGATCCGCATGTGCCGGCCGGCCCTGGAAGAACAGAAACATATCCGGGCCCGCCTGCGCATCAAGAATACCGACCGCGTCACCGGGACCATCCTGGGCAGTGAAATCACCAAGCGCTACGGCGAAAAAGGCCTGGCCGAAGACACGATCATCTTGTCCTTCGTCGGCTCTGCCGGCCAGAGCTTCGGCGCCTTCATCCCTTGTGGCCTGACGCTGACCCTGGAAGGCGATGCCAACGACTACCTGGGCAAAGGCCTGTCGGGCGGCAAGATCATCGTATCGCCGCCGCGGGAATCGGTATTCCCTGCCGAAGATAACATCATCATCGGCAACGTCGCCTTCTACGGTGCCACCAGCGGCGAAGCCTACATCAACGGCACAGCCGGTGAACGCTTCTGCGTCCGCAACAGCGGCATCAGTGCCGTCGTCGAAGGCGTCGGCAACCACGGCTGCGAATACATGACCGGCGGCCGGGTCCTCATCCTCGGCCAGACAGGGCGCAACTTTGCAGCCGGCATGTCCGGCGGCATCGCCTACGTCTACGACTTGGACCCGAATAAATGCAACACCGACCTGGTCAAACTGGAACCGCTCACCGACGACGACGAAAAAGCGGCTGTCAAAGCCATGCTGGAAAAACACGTCCACTACACGGACAGCAATCTGGGCCACATCCTCTTGGAAAACTGGGACGACACCGTCACTCACCTGACCAAAGTCATTCCTGAAGCCTATGAAGAAATGGTCGCCCTCATCGCCCAGGCAGAAGCCGAAGGCCATACCGACCAAGAAGCACACATGATTGCTTTTGAAAAGAAACACGGAAAGAAATAAAAAAAAGGGCTTGTCGCACGCGCGATAAGCCTTTTTTTCGTAGGGGCCGTCCCAAAGGGCGGCCCGTTGTGGTTCGTGATAAAGTGAAGGAGCACCCAAAGGCTCCCCTTCATAGGGGAGCTGGCCGCCAACGGCGGTCTGAGAGGTTCTTCTGAAAAGGTTGGCATCGGCCGCCTGACCCCTGGTGGGTTCGCGTGCTCCACTCCTCTTGCCGAGAGTGCCATTTGCTGGCGTGCTGAAACTCGCTATGCTCAAACAAAGCAGCACGCCGGACGCAAATAGCACGCACGGCATCCTGCACGGTCAATAATGACCGTGCGGACCGAGGTCGTTCCCGCAATGTCACCCACCAGGGGCCAGGCAGCCGATTGCTTCATCATTCCGAAAACTGAACTATATACTATAAAATATAATGAATACTAATAAGACAGAATACAAATCATTGTTTTTATTATGTAACTAAGTTGAGATAATTGAATATTTTATCTATAATTAAAATAAAGGAGTTGACTGCCATGAACATAAACAAAAATGCACTTATCGCTGTTATATTAATAGCTGGCCCAGCTTTTCTCATATGGCCAAATAGCACAGGTGGGGCTGCTATTTGGACTATTAACGGATTCTTAGCTTTAATTCCATCTATCAAAGCAGCCCGCAAAGGCCGTGATTTTATCCCCTGGCTAGTATATAGTATGGTATTTTGGCTAATCGCTTTAATCCACAGCTGTATCATCAGCGATAACGACAAAGCAAAACAGGAAAAAGGATGGCACAAGTGTCCATATTGTGGTGAATACAGTCGCCCAGAAGCTATTGTCTGCCATTGTTGTGGTAAGACGTTGATTCCCTAATTCGTTAATGGCTTTATTATACTTATCGATAAAGAAAAGAGGTAAGATTTTATGAAAAAATTCCATAATTTAAAGTACTCATTAATGGCATTTCTTATATTTTCCATTATCGTACCTATGGTATTATCTCAAGCGCAGGTAAGTAAAGGTGCTGATTTTTATATTTTATACTGGCTATTTTCAGTAATGGCTCTACTTCCAGCTAATATTGCCTACAGGAAAGGCCGCGATTTTGCGATATGGTATATTTACGGACTATGTTTTTGGTTGATAGCTTTTATTCATTGTCTAATTATTAAAGATAACGATATCGCTAAGGAAATAAAGGGATGGCGTAAATGCCCTTATTGCGGTGAATATAGTAAACCAGAAGCTATTGTCTGCCATTGTTGTGGTAAACCATTAAATTGATTGCGAGGTGTAATTATGGATACTCCGTTACGTAAAACATTGAAGGGCGTATGGGTATGTGTTGTATTATGCTTGATTGGAGCATTTTTAGGTGAAGACGCTTTAACTATAACAATAGTATCAGGTCCTTTAGCCTTAATACCTGCTAATATCGCTTATCGAAAGGGCCGTAATTTTTGGAAATGGTTCGCTTATGGGTTCTTCTTGTGGATTATTGCAATAATTCATAGTATAGTTATCAAGGACAATGACGCCATAAAAATTGCAAATGGATGGCATAAATGCCCATATTGCGGTGAATACAGTCGTCCAGAAGCTATTGTTTGCCACTGTTGTGGCCGTGACTTATTCTGATTCATATTATTTATCCTTATTTTCCTTAACATCATCCATTTCAAATTAAGCTAACATTGGTTTGACGGCTAAAGGGAAGGAGGATGTAACCACTATGTGCAACTTAGGTGAAGGACTCTATGAAAGAGCCATGGAAAAAGGCATGGAAAGAGGCGTTGAACAAGAAAAGCGAAATTCTGAGCGGAAAGACCGGGAAGCAGCGCTCGAAATGATTAAAGACGGGTTGTCCTTTGAGCAAATTGCCCGGTACATGAAACTTTCTATCAAAGCAGTTGCTGAAATTGCCCAAAAAAATAAATTGATATGATGTATCTCAAAGGGCTTGTCGCATGATGACAAGCCCCTTTTTCGACAGCGGGCGCCCTACGTGGCGCTCCTACAGGGAATACCGCTTGAAAGCGGTATTCCCTTGCACCCCTTCCTCACCTCGTGTATACTTAGGATAATATGATTGCCCCAGGCAGAGGAGGTCTTAGTATGACAAAAACGCAGCATGGTATTGTGGCTTGTGTCATCGGTGCGACGACGTGGGGGTTCAATGGCGTTGTCAGTCAGTTCCTGCTCTCTCATTATCCTGTCGAGCCGTCCTGGCTGGCGTCGATACGCATGTGCCTGGCCGGGTTGTTCCTGACGCTCATGGTACTGCCGACGAAGCGGGCCGAGATACGCCAGATGCTGCATGACCCGGTCAGTCTGCGCCACTTGGTCCTGTTTGCCCTATTCGGCCTCATCTTGAGCCAGTTCTCGTATTTATCGGCCATAAAGAACTCGAACGCCGGCACGGAGACGGTCCTGCAGACCCTGAGTGTCGTCCTCATGTCGCTCTATTTAGCCGTCCGCTTCCATAAACGGCCGACAGGGCGGGAAATCCTGTCGGTCTTCCTGGCCTTTGGCGGCGTCTACCTGGCTGCGACCAACGGCAACCCGTCGACGATGGTCATTTCTCCGTTAGGCCTGACCTGGGGCCTCATCGGCGCCATCGCCTGTGTCACCTATCCTGTCCCAGGGGCTGGCAGCTCATTGGGGAGCGGCCGTTGCCAACGGCCTGGGCATGATCATCGGCGGCGTTTTTCTCAGTCTGACCCTGCAGGTCTGGACGATCTGGCCCGCATTGGACCTGACGGGCTGGCTGGCTGTTGCCTTTATCGTCATCATCGGCACGGCCCTGTCTTTTACGGCTTTTGTCACGGGTATCAGTGAAATCGGGCCGATGAAGGCGACTCTCCTGGGCACGCTGGAACCGGTCGTCGCTTCAGTGACTTCGGCCATCGCCTTGGGTACGACGTTCCATACGGTTGAACTCATCGGCTATGCCTGTATCATCGCTACGGTCTTCATTATCATCTTGCAGAAGAAACCAGCTATTTCGTAATACGTACTTTTCGTGTATAATAAGAGATGAATGAATAATGTTTTTTTCATCTTTTGAGAAAGGTGTGTTACTATGATTATTGATGATGCCGGCGGCCTCGTCTTCCGCCCGCCCAGTGAAGCCCGCAGCTTCATCCTGCGCGTTACTATCGGCTGTTCCCACAATACCTGCCGTTTCTGCGATATGTACAAAGCGTCTAAATTCCGCATCCGTCCCATGGAAGAAATAGAAGGGATCATCGAGCGCGGCGCCTATGCCATGCCCTTCATCCGCCGGATTTTCCTGGCTGATGGCGATGCCCTGGTCCTGCCGACGGACAAACTCGTAGCTATCATGCAGAAATGCTACGAAAAATTCCCCAATCTGAACCGTATCGGTGCCTATGCGACTCCGGCTGACCTGGTCCGCAAGACGCCGGAAGAATTGAAGCGCCTCCGCGAAGCGGGCCTGGCCATCGTCTACATGGGCATTGAAAGCGGAGACGACGAAGTCTTGAAACTCGTCGATAAAGGGACGACGGCAGCCCTGACCATCGAAGCCGGGAAAAAAGCCCTGGCAGCAGGCATGAAGCTGTCGACGATGATTCTCCTCGGCCTGGGCGGCCAGGAACGGACCAAGGAACATGCCCTGCATACGGCCCAGGTCGTATCGGCCATCAACCCGACTATGCTCAGCGCCTTGTCGCTCATTATTCCCCGCGAAGTACCGCTCTACCAGGATGTCGTCAATGGAACGTTTACCCCCCTGACAGCGCGAGGCTTCCTCCAGGAACTGGACATGATCCTGCGCCATACGGAAATGACCAAGCCCTGCATCTTCCGCAGTAACCACGTTTCCAATCTCCTGCCTGTCGGCGGCACCCTGCCGATGGATAAGGAAAAAATGCTGGCCACTTTGGAACGCTACATCCCGCAAGTCGACGACACGCTGCCGCTCTTAAACGATAACGGCAATTTCTGATTTTTTGCTGGAGGTGTTGCCTCGTGAAAAAACTCTGTCTTTTGCTCTTCTTCTGCATCCTGTCGATTACAACGGTCTTTGCCGACGGCCCGCGCTTCAATAACATGCGCACTGTCGTCATTGCCGATACGACACAGGACAGCTACGCCGCCCGTTTCATGAAAAACCGGCTGAAACAGCCGTTCCGCATCCCCTACTGGGACCGCATCGAAACGGATACAGCTCTGTCGCCGTCTGACGTCAACATCGACACGATGCGCGCCCTTTCGGCCCAGTATAAAGCCGACGTCGTCCTGGTCCCCGTCGTCCAGACCTGGTACTGGCGGCAGCACATGGCCGGGCTCTGGCGCTATGATGATGACGAAATCATCACGGAATGTCTCTATCACCTGATGGTATACGCCTACGATAAGCGGACCGATACCTTCAAGAGCTACAGCGACAAAGGCCGTGAAATCGAATCGGCATCTATCCTGAACGACCCCAAGGAAATCCTGACGGAATCTATGGACCGCATTATGAAAAAGCTGCCCTATAAGCGCATCCCGACGGATATCGAAGACGTCGCAACGGGTGGAACATCCTTGCAGACCAAAACGACCGAAGGCGGGGCTAAGATACTGACCAACACCTTCCCGCAGGCCATTTGAATTTAGTGGCTCGTGGCTCGTAAAAAAAGGGGCTGTCGCATGTGCGACAGCCCCTTTTTTGAGTTTTAAGTTTGTAGTTTTTAGTTTGCAGAAAATGGTAAAAAATTTAAAACCTGCTTCTACAAACTACAAACTCCAGGCTACAAACTATAAAGTAAAAGGTACCTTGCATGATGGCAAAAACCTTCGTGCGACAATCCCTCACGAACTTTTATCCCAAAGGTTTCCTATTTCATGCAGGCTGGTTTCTGCTTTTTGGTTATCGAAGGGTTCGCAGTGGACGCGGTTGCGTCCGGCTTCTTTGGCTTGATAGAGGAAACGGTCGGCTAAGGCGAACATCTTCCGCAGGTCGACGGCACCCTGGCAGAGGCCCCACGTATAGCCGCCGCTCATCGTCGGCTGGCGGGTCAAATCGTCAAAGGGCAAGTCCTTCAAGTGCCGCTGGAACCGCTCTACATCGTCCTGGAACGAAGGTTGATTCCGAAATGACAAAATCAGGAATTCATCGCCTCCATAGCGGTAGACACAATCATCCGGGAAGATATGGCACAAAAGCCGGCTGATGCCGGACAGGATATCATCGCCGAGTACATGGCCATAGGTATCATTGAAAAATTTAAACCGGTCGATGTCGCAAATCATGACACAAATCGTCTGTCCTAAATACTGTTCAAAATCTTCCCGCAGGGCTTCGCGGTTCAGCAGCCCGGTCAGCTCATCGGTCCGGCTCCGCTGGTAAAACTCTCTTCATTACTGGACCGGAGGTGCATGCGTATCTGGGCAAAAGCCAGGGCCAGATGGCGCCGCGAAAAGATGATGACCAGACAAACCAGATAAAAGAGGACGATATCGTATTGGTCCTGCCAGGCAATCTGATGACCTGTCATGGCGATGACGGCAAGGTCGTGACCAGATTGACGGCGACGATGGGAAACAAAACCTTGAGGTTATCGTAAATGGGCAGCAAATAGACCAGGATGAGCATGAGCAGGTATTCAAAGAAGAAACTGCTCCCGTCCTGGGTGCTGAAAAAAGTCAGGCACGCCAGGGATGAATTGATGAACAAAAAGATATAGACCAGATTTTCTAATATCTTTTCATTGCGGACCGCTCCGTGCAGACATCGGTAGAAACCGGCAAAAAAGAGGACATTGACGCTAAAAATGATTCCATAGACTGCCGTTGCATTGATAGCCGGCAAGACGGCTCCGGCTGCATTGGGCGCATACGTACCGATGACCCCGGTCAGGGCGATGATGCACAGGAGGCAGGAAATGAAACTGCAGGCATAGAGATTATCCCGTATTTTCCGTTTCCTGAATTCCGGATCCGCCAAAATAGCCTGGATATCACCAAATGGCCCATGAAATATTTTAGGTCCGTTGTAAAATGAACTTGAACAGTTAATCAAAAAACAAAAATCCATAGTGACGCTTCATGTTAAAATGGTTCTGCGAGAAATCATCAACAAAGGAGCAATCACTATGGATCACAACCATTCTAACATAATCGAGGACGTACGTACACCCGGCCGCCATCTTTCTTTGGAAGAACGGGGTATGATTCAGGCTCTGCATCGTCAGGGGCTTTCCCTTCGCGCCATCGCTGCTGAGGTAGGTTGCGCCCACACGACCGTTTTATACGAGCTTCGGCGTGGAACGCCGGAACGAAAAGGCAATCGTGGTCGTGCCCCACAGTACACAGCCAAGCGTGGTCAGAAAGCTTACACAGAGCATCGCAAGAATTCCAGGAAGCCTTGTAAAATCGATCATGACGACTGCGAGCTGTTCATCCAATGGATGGTAGAACAAGTCCGCCAAAAACGCTGGTCACTGGATGCCTGTGTTGGCTATGCCAAACGGAACCAGCTGTTCGCGCCGGAGCAAATCCCCTGTACCAAGACGCTCTACAACATGCTATGGGCTAACAAGCTTCCGCTGACACTCTTCGAAGTACCGCGTGCTTTAAGACACAAGCGTCACCGCAAATGGGTGCGCCAGAACAAGCGCATAAAAGGCCGCTGCATTGATGAACGGCCTGCCATCGTCAATGACGGTACGGAGATTGGCCACTGGGAAGTGGATACGGTAGTCGGTCAGCGCGCAGGCCGTGAGGCGGTAATCTTTACCGCTGTGGAAAAGGTCACGCGTAACTACATTGCTATCCGCATCCCAGGACGTACCAGTTCCGGCGTTGAAGCAGCCCTTGCACAGCTGCAGGATTTCTATGGTATAGAACGCTTCAGCCAGATTTTTAAGACGATGACGGCAGACAATGGTCCTGAGTTTGAGACCTTGTCGAAGTTCGAGAGCCTTGGCACCAAGATTTATTTTACGCATCCGTACAGCTCATGGGAACGACCTCAGAACGAACGTCACAATGGCTTGTTAAGAGATTTTATCCCCAAGGGCATGTCCATGGAGCGATTCTCTGAGGCGGATATCCTGCACATAGCAGATGTGCTGAATCAGCGTCCACGCCGTGTTTTGGGCTACCATACGCCGGCGGAGCTATTCGATGCATTTCTCGATGAAGTCTATGCTATTGACAGCGTGTCTTGATTAGGTGTGTTCAATTTCAACTTGCAATTTACGATGAAATATTTTATGTACATGTTTTCGTAAATATATAACAAATCTCATGAAAAAGCCCCCATTTGTCTATACTTATAGTATCAAAACAAATGAGGGCTTGCAAGTTTTACTCGATGACCTCAATGACTGCCCGGTACGGCTTCCATGAGCGTTTCGGCCTGAGCCTTCGCTTTTTCTTTGGCTTCATGAGCATCCATGTGGCGGGCAAAGATGCCGGCCAGGATAGAACCCGTTACCTGATGGATAGCCGCTCCGACGGCTGCCGGAATGGCGACGGCCGGGGCAAAGAAGACCGATACCAGCGAAATGGCCAGGGCGTCGTTCTGCATGCCGACTTCCAACGTGACCGAGTGCTGCTGTTTCTTGCCCAAGCCCAGCTTGCCTGTAACGAAATAGCCGATGAGGAAACCACCGAGATTGTGCAGGAGGACCATGAGAATGATAAAGATGCCCATGTCCAGGATTTTAGCCCCATTGATGGCAATAACGCCGCCGACGATGACCAGGACACCAAAAGCGGATACGAGGACCAGTACCTTCGACAGGGAGGTAATATGCTTTTCCCCCATCAGGCGGTGCGTCAACAAGCCGAGGACCAGGGGAACCAGGATGACTTTCATGACCGTCATGGCCATAGCCATAAAGGAAACTTCGACCCACTGGCCGGCCAGGCCCCAGACGATGAAAGGCATCATAATGGGCGCCAACAACGTCGAACAAGTCGTAATGGAAACGGACAAGGGGACATCCGCCTTGGCCAGGAACCCCATGACGTTCGACGCCGTCCCACTGGGACAAGAACCGAGAAGGATCATGCCGACGGCGATTTCCGGCGGCATTTCAAAAGCCAGGACCAGGGCATACGCCAGCAGCGGCATAATCGTATAATGAGCCGTACAGCCGATGAGGACTTCCTTCGGCCGCTGGACGATCAATTTGAAATCCCGGGCATGGAGCGTCATACCCATACCGAACATGATGACGCCTAACAAGAGGACCGTATGAGGAACCGCCCAGAGAAAGGCATTGGGCATGAAATACGCCCAGATGACGACGAGAAAGACGATATACGTCAAATTTTTCCCAACAAAACCGCTCAACTTTCCAATGAAATCCATCATAGTCACGCACATCCTTTCTAAAATAAGACCTGACAAATACAAATACGCAAACGGTTTTGATGGAGCAAAAAAAAACTTTGCCTCTAAAAAGAGACAAAGTATTCACTCTGCGGTACCACTCTCATTGTCGTAATGACCACTTTTCCAGCATCTCCGGGACAGCCCATGTAATGCCTGGCAAGGTAACGGTTGCCTGCCGGCTGCGTCTACTAGCGAAATACGTTCGGGCAGCAGCTCCTGGACGACTTCACGCCGGGATTCCATCCTGCCTCTCAGCCGCCAGCAGGTCTCTGTCATGGTTTCCCAAACATTACTATTTCCATTCAACACTGTTCTGTATTTGTTGAGGTCTATTATACCGTGTCACTCCCGTGAAGTCAATAAGCTTTTAAGTTAGTTGTACGTTTTACCGTCAAAAATTTACATATGTCATGGTCATCTTTTCTATATTTTATAGTTGAAATTTGAATTTGAATTATATATAATAGAAAGAGAAAATTCTGCTAATCTGCATACCGTCCTAAGAAAGAAGGAATATCCATGCTCTCCGCTTCCCTGCAAGCCCATAAGAAACAGCTCTTCATTTTCATCATCCTCCTGGCCGCTGCCGCCGGGGCCTGGTGCTACTGGCAGCAGCCTAAAGCAGCGCCGCTTACGCTCCATGGCAATGTCGATGTCCGTCAGGTTTCGCTCACATTCAATGCCAGTGAACGCATCGCCTCGATGAATGTCGAAGAAGGCGACCGTGTCCACCAAGGGCAGGTCCTGGCGACGCTCAATACGACGCCCCTGAAATTGACGATTGCCCGCTGCCAGGCGCAAATCGCCCAGCAGGAAGCCGTCGTCGCTAAGATGAACAACGGCTCGCGGCCCGAAGAAATTGCCGAAGCTGCGGCTTCTGTTCAATCGGCTCAGGCCGAAGCGGATAATGCCGCCGCCGATTATCAGCGCATGAGTACGCTCTATGCCGGCGACGCCATCAGCAAGCAGACCTTGGATGCAGCGGAAGCCAAGGCCAAATCGACAGCGGCTACCCTGGCCCATGCTCAGTCGGCCCACGACCTGGCCAGCAACGGCTATCGCCAGGAAGACATCGACGCCGCACAGGCACAGCTCCAGTCTCTGCAGAACGAGCTGCAGACCGCCCAGTATAACCTGAGCCAGGCCACTCTCGTCGCCCCGCAGGACGGCGTCATCCGCTCGCGCCTCGTCGAACCGGGCGACATGGCCTCACCGTCGACACCGGTCTATACGCTCAGCCTGGATACGACCAAGTGGATCCGGGCCTACATTTCGGAAGATAAACTGGGAAAAATCCACGAAGGCCAGTCGGCAACGGTCACTATCGACAGCGTCGACACGCCCTTGACGGGCCAGGTCGGTTACATTTCCGACACGGCAGAGTTTACGCCGAAATCCGTGGAAACCGATGACCTCAGGACATCCCTCGTCTATGAAGTCCGGATTTACGTCACCGACCCCGACAACGTCCTGCGCCTGGGCATGCCGGCGACAGTCACCTTCTGAGGCAGAAAGGAAGGATTCCCATGACGAACTGTCAGCCTGCATCGACCTCCCCAGCCCTCGAGGCCCAGGGGATCGTAAAACAATTCATCCGCCCTGGTCAGTCCAGTCCGGTCACGGCTTTATCAGGGGTTTCACTGACCGTCCGCACCGGGAGTCTGACGGCTATCATCGGCCCTGACGGGGCTGGCAAGACGACTTTCATGCGCCTCGTCTGCGGCCTGTTGAAAAGCGATGCCGGCAGCCTGTCGGTCCTGGGTATGGACGTGGCCAGCCATCCTCAGGCCGTCCAGGACCATATCGGTTATATGCCCCAGAAGTTCGGTCTCTATGAAGACCTGTCGGTCCAGGAAAACCTGGACCTCTACGCCAACCTCCACGCGGTCCCTCAAGCCGTGCGCCAGGAGCGCTTCCAGAAACTGCTCGACCTGACCGGTCTGAGCCCGTTCACGAAGCGCATGGCCGGCAAGCTCTCTGGCGGTATGAAGCAGAAATTGGGGCTGGCCTGCACCCTCGTTTCCATGCCGCCGCTGCTGCTCCTCGACGAGCCGACAGTCGGCGTCGACCCCCTATCGCGGCGGGAACTGTGGCAAATCCTCGACACCCTGTCGGCGTCGGGGTCCCTGACCGTCCTGGTCGCAACGGCCTACCTGGAAGAAGCCGAACACTGCCACGACGTATACATCCTGCATAAAGGGCATATCCTGGCCCAGGGCGCACCGGACACGCTCTGCCACTATGCCCAGGGCCGCTGTTATGTCGTCAGGCCGCCGGAAAATGTCCCACCGCGGCTCATACAGGCTGCCCTCATCGACGAAACGGAAGCCGTAGCCGATGCCGTTCCCGAAGGCGGGGCCGTCCGTTTCAGTCTGACGCCCCAGGCCAGCCTGGAGGACCTCGCCCTGCCCGGCCTGACAGTAACGGCCGTCCCGGCCAGACTGGAAGATAGTTTCATGGGCCTCCTGCGCCAGCAGGAACCGTCCCTTCCCTCCCACTACAGCCGCCCCGATATGACTGCTGCCAAAAGAGTAGAAACAGGACGGAAAATCATCGAAGTCCGGGACATTGTCCGCCGCTTCGGCGATTTCATCGCCGTCAATCATACGTCGTTCAGCGTCTACGAAGGGGAAATCTTCGGCCTCCTCGGCCCGAACGGAGCCGGGAAATCGACGACGTTCCGCATGCTCTGCGGCCTGCTTCCCGTATCGTCCGGCCAGATTTCCGTAGCCGGCGTCAACCTGCGAACCGCCCGAGCCCAGGCCAGGGCCCATATCGGCTACGTAGCGCAAAAATTCTCCCTCTACACGACGCTGTCCGTCGAAGAGAACCTCCGCTTCTTCGGCAGTGCCTACGGCCTGCGCGGCCGCCGGCTGGACCAGCGCATCGAAGCGGTCATCGAAGAATTCGATTTGTCCGGCTTCCGCCATATGCCGGCCGGCAGCCTTCCTGGCGGCTACAAACAACGCCTGTCCATGGCAGCGGCCCTGCTCCACGAACCACCTATCCTCTTTCTCGACGAACCGACAAGCGGCATCGACCCGCTGGCCCGCCGTCTCTTCTGGCGGCAGATCACGGACCTGTCGGCCAAGGGAACGACGATCATCGTCACGACACATTTCATGGAAGAAGCCGAATACTGCGACCGCATCATGATACAGGACCGGGGGCAGCTCATCGCCATCGGCACGCCGTCGGCCATCCGGAAACAGGGCGGTAATAGTC
Source organism: Megasphaera sp. (assembly GCF_047831605.1). Lineage (NCBI taxonomy): Bacteria > Bacillati > Bacillota > Negativicutes > Veillonellales > Veillonellaceae > Megasphaera > Megasphaera sp. The sequence continues at coordinate 1,068,554 of NZ_CP181255.1, forward strand.
CGACTATGAATGACGCCTTCATCCATATCGTCGAGTCCGGCCGCCATCATCAGGAGGTATCGTCATGAACCTGCATCGTTTTCTCGCCTTATGTCATAAAGAATTCTGTCAGATGCTGCGCGACCCCAGCAGCTTCCTCATCGGCATCGTCATCCCTCTCATGCTCATCATCCTCATGGGATCCGGCCTATCCCTCGATGTCAAGGACCTGCCCGTCGCCGTCGCCCTGGAAGACAGCTCGCCGACGGCCCGCAGCACCCTTCACTTCCTCGACGGCTCGCCATATTTCTCACCGCACTACGTATCTTCCATAAGTGAGGCCGCCGCCCTGATGGATGCCCGCCAGGCCGATGCCATCATCGTCATCCCGCCGGATTTCACGGACCGCCTGGAACAAGGCCATGCGACGGTGCAGGTCCTCTTGTATGGCATCGATGCGACGACGGCCAATGCGGCCAATACCTATATTTCCAGCGGCTTCCAGGCCTGGCAGGCCGCTTGGGCCAAAAGCCACGGCGCAGCGTCCCGGACGGGTACGATTACACTGGTGTCGCGGCAATGGTTCAACGACGCCAATACGAGTTCATGGATGTTCATCCCCGGACTCATCGTCATCGTCATGACCCTGGTCGGCGTCTTCCTGACCTCCCTGGTCATGGCCCGGGAATGGGAACGGGGCACACTGGAATCCCTCTTCGTCACACCCGTCCGGCCGCTGGAAATCATTGCCGCCAAAATGATACCCTATTTCTGCATCGCCCTGGTCGGCCTTGTTCTCTGCCTCGTCGCCGCTTATTACGGCTACGGCGTGCCCATGCACGGGTCTCTGGCCTTGATTCTTCTATCATCTATTGAATACATCTTCGTCGCCATCGGCATGGGCCTCACCATTTCGTCGCTGACCAAGAACCAGTTCCTGGCCTGCCAGATGGCCCTGGTCGTCAGCCTGCTCCCGACGATCATGCTCAGTGGTTTCCTCTTTGACCTGCGTAGCGTACCGACAGCCATTGCCGTCATCGGCCACGTCCTGCCAGCGACGTATTATATGGAATTGATGAAATCCTTGTTCCTGGCCGGCACGACGGGGCCCCTGGTCATCAAGGACTGTGCCATCCTCGGCGCTTATGCCGTATTCTTCGTTTTCCTGTCCCTGCGCGTCACCAAAAAGGGGGTTGCCTGATGGACACATTCCGACTGACTTTTTATAAAATCTACCAGCTCATCGTCAAAGAACTGCTGACGACCTTGAAAGACCCGAAGAGCCGTGTCATCCTGGTCATCCCCGTCCTCGTCCAAGGACTCCTATTTGGGTATACGGCGACGTATAACCTCGACAATGTACCGTATGCCCTCGTCGATGAAGACCACAGCCGGGAATCGGCCGATTTCATCGCCCATCTCGATGGGACCGGCATCTTCCAGCGCGTCCAGACCTTGTCGTCGACACAGCAGATCGCCCAGGCCATCGACAGCGGCGAGGCCATGATCGTCATTACCATCCCATCGGACTTTGCCCGCCGACTGAACAGCGGCCAGGAAGCGCCGATCCAGACGGTCACCGACGGACGCAATCCCATGACAGCCGGCCTGGCGGCCAGTTATGCTGCCTCTATCGTCTCAGCCATGAATGTCCAGCGAAGCGGCCATCAGCCACTCATCGAAATCCGTTCGCGCATCTGGTATAACCCCAATAACATTACACGCCGCATGTTCCTGCCATCGCTCATCCCCATGCTGGCCTTGACACAGGTCCTCATCCTGGCCGGCCTCTCCGTCGCCAGGGAACGGGAAAATGGCACCTTCGACCAGCTTCTGGTCACGCCGCTGACGCCGCCAGAAATCCTCATCGGCAAAGCCGTGCCGCCTATCCTCATCGGCCTCGTCCAGGCGACGCTCATGTTGTGCATCGCCGTGTTTTGGTTTAAAATACAATTAGTCGGTTCCCTGGCCGCTCTCTACCTTACGATTTTCATTTTCCTCGTAAGTTGTGTCGGCCTGGGCCTGTCGATTTCAGCCGTAGCCAAGAACATGCAGCAAGTCATGGTATACTGTTTCTTATTCCTCATGCCCATGATACTCCTGTCAGGACTGGCGACACCAGTCCGCAACATGCCGCAGGTCCTGCAGTACGTGACCTATATCAATCCCATGCGCTTTGCCATCGAAGCCATACGCCGCATCTACCTGGAAGGCGCCGGTATCCCTGTAATTGCCTATACTTATCTGCCCATGCTGGCCGTTGCCGCCGTCACCCTGCCCCTGGCTGCCTGGCTGTTTCGCCATAAATTATCATAGAAAGAGGGATTGCTATGCCTCATAAAGCGCCTGTGACGTCGAGCCGCGAAGACGGCCGGGAAACAAAAGCACGCATCATCGAAGCTGCAGGCCCGCTCTTTGCCCAACACGGCTACGACGGTACGACAAGTAAGGAAATCTGCCAAAAAGCTGGTGTCAATATGGCGGCTGTCAACTATCACTTCGGCAGCCGCGACGGCCTGTACGTCGCCGTCCTCGAAGAAGTCCAGGATTACCTGGTCAATGTGGACGTACTCAAAAAACTGGCGCAGCAAGAAGGCTCGCCGCGCCAGAAATTAGAACGTTTTGTCGATTATTTTATAGAAGATGCCTTTCGCCGCAACGACTGGCACGTCCGCGTCTGGATCCAGGAACTCCTGCACCCGTCGCCGTACATTCAGAATATCATTTCCCAAAAGGGCCTGCCCAAATTCTACGTATCCTCAGGCGTCCTGCAGCAGGCCTTGGGCTATGACACGGCGGATATCGGATTTTACAGTGCCTACCTCAGCCTCATCGCGCCGTTCACCCTGGCCTTCCTGGCCCAGAACAGCCCGGTCATCAAGGCTCTGCCCGTCCACTATCCAAAGGAAGAATTCATCCAGCACTTAAAGAAAAACTTCTTCAAGACTCTCGATGCCTTGACGGTTCCCAAAACGTAGTGCCTGGCTGATTTACGGGAGTACAGACCGGACCCGATTCTGGAGCTCCGGCACGACGTCGGCCTCGAACCAGGGATTCTTGGCCTGCCAGCGGAAGTTGAGCGGACTGGGATGAACGATGGGGAAATAGTCCGGCAAGTAAGCCTGATAATTCCGCACAGTCTCCGTCAGGTTGCGTTCCGTCCGGCCTTTCAAATAATAGTCGATGGCGTACTTGCCGACGAGGATGGTCAGTGCCAGGTCCGGCATGAGTTGCAGAATTTCACGATGATATTCCTGGGCGATGAACCGTCTCGGCGGTTTGTCGCCCGTTTTGGCTTTGCCCGGATAGTAGAAATCCATAGGCATAATGGAAATGGCCGGCGAATAGAAAGTCTGGCTGTCAATGCCCATCCAGGCCATCAGCTTTTCACCGGACTTGTCATGGAAAGGAATCCCCGATTCTTCGACCTTCTTGCCCGGAGCCTGACCGATGATCAAGATTCTCGCTTTCTCGTGGATCTGAAAAATAGGACCGATGCCGCGGGCCGTATACGACGCGTTCCGTTCGTCCGTTTTTAATTGATCAATGATCTCCTGCAAATGCATAAAAACGCCTCCTAAATGGTAAAGAGCCTGCCATGATACACGAATAAGCTGTGGTCGAACATCACCACGGGCCTCCCTGGCCGGGACGGCCCCTACGTAGGCGGCAGATAGCCGCGTTATTTTTCATCGCCTGTATGCGATGCCGTAGGGGACGCCTGTCTAAGGCGTCCCGCCGTGAATCCTGTAAATGATTGGAATATATGACAAGTGGCACATTGTCGTAATACCATCATCAGACGATTAAATGATAATAAATAATAGGTATGAATAGGGCTGGCAGGAAGTCGGCTACTTTCAGCTTCGTCAACTGGAACATGTTGAGGGCAATACCCAGGATCATGACACTGCCGACGGCATTCAATTCCCGGATGACATCGGGCGTCATGAGGGGCATGATGAAGGTCGCCAACAGATAGAAAAAGCCCTGATAGATGAAGAGGACGATGCCGACGGGAACGACGCCCAAGCCGTAAAGGGTCCCAAAAATGAAAGAAGACGTAAAGTCCAGGGCGCTCTTGAAATAGAGAAGGTCATGACTCCCCAGGGCCGCCTGGATAGGGCCGAGGATGGCCATGGCGCCGATGACCTGCATGATGGATAAGGTGACGAAGCCCCGGACGAACCGCGAATCATCGCCGTGGCCCATGCGTTTCTTGAGGAATTCGCCGAAGCGGTTCATGCCATCTTCGATGCCGATAGCCGTCCCGACGAGGGTACCGATAATCATGCTAGCCAATACGAGGAGCAGATTCTGGCTCTGGACGGCTCCTTGTATGCCCATGATGGCGACGCACAGAGAAATGACACCAAAAATGGCCTTGGTAAAGCGCTCCGGTATGCCGCGCTTCAAAAGAAATCCCAGCAATGCCCCTAATGACGACGTCACGGCATTGACGATGACAGCGAACATGTACTTTCCCCCTGACAAGTGAATTTGTATCCATTATAGCAGAAAAAAGGCGCTGTCGCACGAAGACAGCGCCTTTTTTTAGCAGTTAGCAGCTAGCCGTTAGCAGTTAGTGGATGGCTTTGAATTTAAAGGCTTTCTATGTAAACTACAAACTCCATACTATAAACTATAAAGAGAATGGGAGCGCACATGATGGCAGAAGCCTTCGTGCGATAGTCTCTTTTAGCAGTTAGTGGATGGAATCGAATTTAATGGGCTGCTGTGGGCGATACGCTGGCAGCGGCTTTCTGGTCGGTTTCGTAGTTGGAGTCGAAGCGTTTGTTCAGGTAGTTGACGTAGAGATAGGCCAAGACGGCACCGGAGATGTTGTGCCATGCACTGAAGACGGCACCGGGGACGCCGGCCATGGGCAGGGATGCAAAGTGTGCTTTGGCCAGGCCCGTTGCTAAGCCGGAATTCTGCATGCCGACTTCGATGGACAAGGCGACCATTTTCTTCCAGCTCATGCCGCAGAGATGGCCGATAAAGAATCCCAGGGCATAGCCCAGGCAGTTGTGCAGGATGACGACCAGCAGGATGATGCCCGAACTGTTGAGGATAGCATCGCGGCTGGCTCCGATGATGCCGGCGATGAGGAAGGAAATAGCCAGGGCCGAAACAGCCGGCAGGTAATCCGCAGCCGTATCAGCCAGCTTCGGCAGGAAGCTCTTGACGATGAGGCCCAGAGCGATGGGGACGATGACGATCTGCAGGATCGATAAGAACATGCCGACCGGGTCAAAGGAGATGCGCTGACCGATGATGAGATACGTCAAAAGCGGCGTCATGATCGGCGAAATTAACGTCGATACACTGGTCATCGTGACCGACAGGGGTACGTCGCCTTTGCTCATGAAGGTGATGACATTAGACGATGTACCGCCCGGGCAGGTCCCGACGAGGACGACGCCAACCGTCAGGGCCGGGTCGAGCTGGAAAATCGTCGAAAGGACGTAGGCCAGGAAAGGCATGACGAAATACTGGGCGCAGGCGCCAAAAAAGACATCTTTCGGCCGCTTGAGGACCAGGGCGAAATCGTGGACGCTCATGGTCATGCCCATGCCGAACATGATGACGCCGAGGAGGACGGAGAGAACGGAAATGCCGCCCACCTTGCCGAGGACCCAAGAAAAGCTCGTCGGCAGGGTCATGCCGATGATGAGGAAGATGACGGCGATGACGCCGAAATATTTACCGATAAGGGCACAGACTTTTTTCATGATGAATACCTCTTTTTAAAACAATATGTTTATAAGTCCAAAAAAAAGGAACCTCCTGCCCCGATGGGGATTCTCCGCCATTCCGAAGAGGCCCGGCCAGGGCAAGAGGCTCGTTGAAAGACTAATTATTTCATGACAGCGCCGGTATTGGCAGACGTGACGAGTTTCGCATAGCGGGACAAGTAACCGGTCTTGACCTTCGGTTCCGGCTGCTTCCATTCAGCTTTGCGTTTTGCCAATTCTTCATCGCTGACTTCCAGTTCCAATTTACGGTTGGGAATGTCGATGGAAATAGTGTCTCCGTCGTGGACCAGGGCCAGGGGGCCGCCTTCCATAGCTTCCGGCGAGATGTGGCCGATGCAGGCGCCGCGGCTGGCACCGCTGAAGCGGCCGTCAGTCAGGAGGGCGACTTTCAGGCCCATGCCGGTGATGACAGCTGTCGGGTTGAGCATTTCACGCATGCCCGGACCGCCTTTCGGGCCTTCGTAGCGGATGACGACGACGTGGCCTTCTTTGATTTCACCGCCGATGATAGCGGCAATAGCAGCTTCTTCCGAGTCATAGCATTTGGCCGTACCTTTATAGACCAGGAGGTCCGGTTCGACGGCACTTTCCTTGATGACCGAGCCGAGAGGCGCCAGGTTGCCTTTGAGGACGGCAATGCCGCCTTTATGCATATAGGCGTTTTCTACGGAATGGATGACGTCGTGGTTGAGGATCTTCGCATCTTTGATGCGGTCGCCGACCGTGCCGGTAATGGTCTTGGCGTCGGTGTGGATGAGGCCCAATTTGGAGACCTCTTTCATGACAGCGCAGATGCCGCCGGCTTCATCGAGGTCCTGCATATGATACGTGCCGCCAGGGCTCATCTTGCAGATATAGGCTGCTTTACGGCTGATTTCGTCGAATTCATCGAGCGAGAGGTCGACGCCGGCTTCGTGGGCGATGGCCGGTAAATGGAGGGCCGTGTTGGTCGAACCACCGATAGCCATGTCGACGGCAATGGCGTTTTCAAAGGCTTCCAGGGTCATGATGTCGCGCGGCTTGATATCTTTGCGGACCAAATCCATGACGACCTGGCCGGCTTTCTTAGCCAACATGCGGCGCAGGCCCGTATAGGCAGCGGGAATGGTGCCGTTGCCGGGAAGGCCCATGCCGAGGACTTCGGTCATGCAGTTCATGGTGTTGGCTGTGAACAAGCCGGAACAGGAACCGCAGCCCGGGCAGGCCTGGAATTCCATCTGGTGCATTTCTTCCGGTGTCATCTGGCCCGATTCGACTTTGCCAGCGGCTTCAAACATGGTGCTGACGCTGATGTTCTTGCCGTTGTGACGGCCGGCGAGCATGGGGCCGCCGCTGACGACGACTGTCGGGATGTTGAGGCGGCCGGCAGCCATGAGCATAGCCGGGACGATTTTATCGCAGTTCGGGATGAGTACCAGGCCATCAAAGGCATGAGCTGTCGCTACGGCTTCAATGGAGTCACAGATCAGTTCACGGCTGGACAAGGAAAAGCTCATGCCGCGATGACCCATGGCGATACCGTCGCAGACGCCGATGGACGGGAATTCAATCGGTGTACCGCCGGCAGCGGCAACGCCGAGCTTGACTGCTTCGGCAATATCGCGCAAATGGATATGGCCGGGAATGATTTCATTGAAGGCATTACAGATACCGATCAACGGTTTCTGCAAATCTTCATCGCTATAGCCCATAGCATGGAATAACGTACGATGGGCGGTTCGGGTAACGCCCTTTTTAACAACATCACTGCGCATGGTATTCATCCTTTCTCTACATATCCTTGACGGCCATTTCGCCGCGGGACAGGGAAATCTGCCCGGTCCGGGCGATTTCAATAATATCATAATCTTTCAGCATTTCCAAAAGAGCCTCGATATGGTCTTCCCGGCCTGTCAGGCGCAGGACCAGGGAACGGCGCTGGACGTCGACGATCTTGGCGTTGAAGAGCTGGGCGATATTGGTCAGTTCTTCGCGGGTCTGCGGCGTCGGGCTCTGGACTTTGATCATCGCCAGTTCATAGCTGATGAACGGCGCATCGTCGAGGTTGACGACTTTGATGACGTCGATGAGCTTGGCCAGCTGGTTGACGGCCTGGTCGAGTTCCCAGCGGTTTTCAACGGAAACGACGATGTTGATACGCGTTACGTCAGCTTCTTCCGTATAACCGGCATTGATACATTCAATATTAATGGCTCTGCGGCTGATCAGGCCGGCGACGTGCGTCAGGACGCCCGGTTTATTGTCGCAGAGAATAGCGAGATGTTGTCTCATCATTTCCCTTCACCTCCCAATACCATCTGGTCCAGGCGCTTGCCGCCGGGAACCATGGGATAGACATTTTCATCAGCCGGGATGAAGACGTCGAGCAGTGCCGGCCCTTCCGTCTTGAACAGGGCTTCTACGGCTTTAGCCAGGTCTTCCGGCTTATGGACGGCCGTCCCGGGAACCCCCATGGACGCGGATACGGCTGTCAAATCGGGGTTATCCCCAATCAGCGATTCAGCGCAGTGGCCGTTGTAGAACAAGCGCTGCCACTGGTTGACCATGCCCAGGACGTTGTTGTGGAGGACGATGGTCTTGACATCGACGCCATATTTATGAAGAGTGGCGAATTCCTGGCAGTTCATCATGATACTGCCGTCGCCAGTGAATAAGACGACTTTCGACTTGGGACAGCCCAGCTTGGCACCGAGGGCAGCCGGCAGGCCATAGCCCATAGTACCCAGACCGCCAGAGGTAACGAAGCGGCGGGGCTTATTCAAATCGAAGAACTGAGCTGCCCACATCTGGTGCTGGCCGACGTCGGTAACGACGATGGTGTCGTCGTCGGTCCACTTCTGGACCTCTTCAAAGAGCTTCTGCGGCGAAACGGCATCGGGAAGGTCCCGCGTGGCAAAGGGATGAGCGGCCTTCATATCGAGGACGAAAGTCCGCCATTCACCATAGCGGTCCGCCAGATGCGTTTCATGAGCTGCCAGCTTTTCGTCGAGGAGCGGCAGGGACCAGCGGAGGTCGCCGTTGACGCTGATGTCGGCGTGGACGATTTTATTGATTTCTACTTTATCGATATCGAAGTGGACGATCTGCGCGTTCGGCGCGAAATTTTCGACGTCGCCAGTGACGCGGTCATCGAATCGGGCGCCGATGGCGACCAGGAGGTCGCATTTCGTAACGGCCATATTGGCAGCGTACGAGCCATGCATGCCGACCATGCCCAGGTGGGCGTCATACGTATCGGGGACGCAGCCCTTGCCCATGAGGGTCGTGACGACAGGGACATGCATCTGCTGGACGATGTGCTTCAAGCGGTCCGACATGTTGGAAAGGACGACGCCGCCACCGGTGAGGATGACCGGGCGCTTTGCCTTTTCAATGGCTTCGACGGCGTGGTCGACATCGGCTTCATTGCCGACGTGATGGCCCTGGTAGCCGCGCAGATGGACTTCTTCGGGATATTCAAATTCAAAAGGTGTATCGAATACATCCTTGGCAATATCGACAAGGACCGGCCCGGGCCGGCCTGTGGTTGCGATGTAAAAGGCTTCTTTCAAGACCCGGGGCAATTCCTTGACGTTCTTCACTAAATAGTTGTGTTTCGTAATCGGCGTGGTAATACCGGAGATATCAGCTTCCTGGAAGGAATCGCGCCCGATAAGGGGCGTTGCTACCTGGCCGCTGATGACGACGAGGGGAATGGAATCCATGTTGGCCGTGGCAATGCCTGTAACCATGTTGCAGACGCCAGGACCGGACGTAGCAAAGCAGACACCGGGCTTGCCCGTAGCGCGGGCATAGCCGTCAGCGGCGTGGACAGCTCCCTGTTCGTGGCCTGTCAGGACATGGGGAAATTTGGCTTTATATAATTCATCATATAATGTCAGGACAGCCCCGCCGGGATAGCCGAAGACGACTTGTACCTGTTCACGTTTCAAGCATTCGATCACTGCTTGTGCTCCGGTCATTTTCATCTCATTCACCTCATCATAAAACATGACTCATACTTACAAAGAAGCTATTCTTCAATCAACCTGCTTCTTGGGTTTGATGTCTGAAGTTTGATGTTAAAAGTTATTTCCAACTTCAAACTCCAAACATCCAACTTCAAACTATGTCTTAGTCGTTCTGGTCGTTGTTGTGGAGCCACGGCATCATGGCACGGAGTTTTTCACCGACCTGTTCGAGCGGATGTTCCGCATGCTGACGGCGCATAGCCAGGAAGTGAGCGCGGCCGCCGGCTTTGTTTTCGAGGAGCCAATCTTTGGCGAAGGCACCGGACTGGATGTCGTTGAGGACTTCTTTCATGGCTTTCTTCGATTCCTGGGTTACGACACGCGGGCCAGCCGTGTAATCGCCGTATTCAGCGGTATCACTGATGGATTTACGCATCTTAGCCATGCCGCCTTCGTACATGAGGTCGACGATCAACTTCATTTCATGGAAGGTTTCAAAGTAAGCGATTTCCGGCTGATAACCAGCTTCGCAAAGGGTTTCAAAACCGTTGGTGATGAGCTGGCAGATGCCGCCGCAGAGGACTGCCTGTTCACCAAAGAGGTCTGTTTCTGTTTCTTCCTGGAAAGTCGTCTGGATGACGCCGGCACGCGTGCCGCCGATGCCGCGGGCATAAGCCAAAGCGAGGTCGAAGCATTTGCCGGAAGCATCCTGTTCGACAGCGAATACGTCGGGGACGCCGCCGCCTTCTACGAATGTACGACGGACGAGATGGCCCGGGCCTTTCGGAGCGACCATGAATACGTCGACATCAGCCGGCGGGACGATCTGTTTGAAGTGAACGTTGAAGCCGTGTGCAAAGGCGAGGGCACTGCCGGATTTCAAGTTCGGAGCGATTTCCGTTGCATATACGTCAGCCTGTTTTTCGTCCGGAATGAGGACCATCGTGACGTCAGCATCTTTGACAGCTTCAGCAACGGTCTTGACTTCGAGGCCGGCTGCTTTAGCTTTTTCAACCGATTTGCTGCCTTCATACAAGCCGACGACGACGTCGACGCCGCTGTCCTTGAGGTTCAATGCATGAGCATGACCCTGGCTGCCATAACCGATGACGGCAACTTTTTTGCCTTTCATAACGTCCCAATTTACGTCCTGATCATAAAATACTTTTGCCATAATAACATCTCTCCTTGTGAGTATAAAATAATTTATTCTCGTTGGGATTTAGAGATTCGTCGAAAGAGGCCAACAAAAAAACTCCGCCCCTCACTGAGGGACGGAGTACTATTCCGCGATACCACCCTGATTCCCGGCGCATTACTGCAGCCAGGCTCTCTACAACGTACCAACATACGCGTTTCCTATAACGTGGAAAAATCGTCAGTGCTTAATCTTGCTTCAGCACTTCTCTTCGGGGATGATTTTCAATCGCCATTCATTACCGGCTCGCACCAGCCGCCGGTTCTCTGGGAATGTCCGGACGAACTACTCTTTCCCGTCATCAGATTTCACTATATGCTTTTGCGAGCCTTTATCGTTGTGGCCCGTTTGAAAAGCTTGAACACATTCTACAAAATGCCGTGCTGTTTGTCAATGCTTTTTTGGAATTTTTCCGAAAAAAGTTTGGTTAAACGTTTACTTGCCTAAGATTCTTAAGCCTTGCGATTGCCCAGATACCATTTCACAAACTGCTGAGCAATGCGGCCATTGCGGCCGGAATGTTCCATTTCCCAGCGGACGCCTTCGACACGAAGCTCTTCCGGGTCCAGGGTAATGCCGGCTTTTTTCAGCTCATGGGCGATGATCTGCAAGTATTCATCCTGCGTCGGCGCCGAGTAATGGAGGATGAGGCCGAAGCGGTCCGACAGGGAAATCGACTCGTTCGTGCTGTCATCGCGGTAGACTTCGTCCAGTTCGTCGTTGCGGTCGTGCCACGTTTCCTTCAAGAGGTGGCGACGGTTCGATGTTGCATAAATAAGCACGTTTTTCGGCTGTGGCGTGACGCCGCCGTCGATGGCCGACTTGAGGTATTTATACTCTTTTTCATTTTCATCGAAGGACAAATCATCCAAGAAGAGGATGAACTTCTTGCTGCCGATGTCGCCGAGTTTTTCCATGAGCTGCTGCAGATTGTGGAGCTGGCCGCGCTGGACCTGGATGAGGCGCAGGCCCTGTTCATGGTAGCGGCAGACCAGGGCTTTGACGGCCGTCGACTTGCCCGTCCCGCGGGAACCCGTCAAGAGGACGTTATTGGCCGCCCGGTCCGCCAGAAAGGCCGTCGTATTGGCCAGGAGCTTTTCTTTCTGAGCCGCATAGCCGATGAGGTCATCCCAGGCAAGATGGGGGAAATTCTCGATGCCTACGAGGTCCCCGTCTTCACCGATGCGGAAGGCCATGAACTGTGCCAGTTTGCCCCGGCCGTATACTGCATAATGATGCAGTAAGACTTTCGTCGCTTCTTCTGGCGTCGACGCTGCCATGAGGGCCGTTTCCAGGGTCTGGACATAGCCGTAAACTTTGGGGACAGCCGGTTCGTAGTTGTCGAGGAAATCGACGCCGAGGAAGTCGGAAGCGGCCTTTTGCAGATACGGCCAGAGCAGAGTCATATCCAAGAGCAGGGCCTTGGTCATGCCCGTGCCGGCCTTGCCCGACCGTTCAATGGCTTCGGCAGCGACCGTATCGCCTTCCCCCAAGAGATAGAGGAAATACTGGCGCAGGATATTGCCGCTGAGGCCCAGCTGTTCCGCCCGTTCCAAGAGGACCGCTGCCGCTTCATGCTTGCCAAAGGGATTATCCCCCTGTTCCTGGACGGCCAGCAGGGCCTTGATGACGGGATCCTGTAAAAAATTGCGGCATACGACGAGGCCGCGCAGACTTTTATTTTCCATGTAGAAACCTCCCTATCAGCTTATATACATTTGAGCCATTATACCGCCGCCAGGCCACGGCAGTCAAGGAAGTTCCGTCATATTTATACAGTAAAAGGTTTTACCTGACTAATTTATCTAACGCAGAGCATCGGCCATCTGGCACATGCGGACGATGGGTTTGACGTCATGGACGCGGACAATCGCGCAGCCGGCCAGGACGCCAGCGACACAGGTCGTCCCGGTCCCTTCCATCCGTTCCGTAACCGGCAGGTCGAGGATCTTGCCGATAAAGCCCTTGCGGCTCGTCCCCAGGAGCATGGGATACGGCAGGCCTGTCAGATCCCGCAAGTGCTTCATGACGTAGACATTCTGGTCAAAGGTCTTGCCAAAGCCGATGCCCGGGTCGGTGATGATCTGGTCCTGGCTCATGCCGGCCTGGTCTGCAATGATGGCCGAGCGGATGAAGAAGCGCTTCATATCCTCGATGATGTCGCCGTATTCTGTACCGTCCTGGTTATGCATGACGACGACAGGAACGCCGTATTTTGCGGCTACAGCGGCCATCTGTCCCGGTTCCGGCGCATACTGGAGGCCCCAGATATCATTCATGATATGGGCACCCGTACGCATGGCATAGTCTGCCGTTTCAGCCTTATACGTATCGACAGAAATGGGGACCGGGCAGGCTTTGACAAGGCGCGGCAAAATCGTTTCCAGCCGGGAAATCTCTTCGGCTGCCGAAATCGGCGTAAAACCCGGCCGTGACGATTCGGCGCCGATGTCGATGATATCCGCCCCTTCGGCTACCATTTCTTCCATGTGCTTCAAGGCTACATCGGCATTATTCCATTTCCCGCCATCAGAAAAAGAGTCAGGCGTATAATTGAGGACGCCCATGACCAGCGTCCGTTCCCCGACAGTCAGGGATTTTCCATCTTTCCAATGATAATGACGAACTTCCACAATAATTCCTCCCAACAAAAAAAGAGATAACGAAGGCGCCCAAAAGGACGCACAGTCGTTATCTCTAAAAAATCAAGTCCGTAACCTGTACGTTACCCGTTCATTATAGCAAAAGAAGCGTATCCTCACAAGTAAACGAAAAATCCAACTACTATACTAGTTAGAATTCCTATTTTCCATAATTCATACTATTATAATAGTATGAATTATGGAAAACTGTAAAATATACTGGTATAATAGTATAAATAGTTTTTCAGAAAGGATGGGATACCATGATTCAGCGCGAATATTACATGAAACAAATCAGACCGTTCATTAACACGGATCTCATAAAGGTATTGACAGGAATACGCCGCAGCGGAAAATCAGTCATGCTGCAATTAATCCAGGAAGAACTATTATCTCAACAAGTCCGTCCTGATCAAATGATAAGCCTAAATTTTGAAGATTTGGCCAATCTCCCCTTGTGCCAACCCATGGCACTCTATCAATGGATTGCAGACAAAGCAGCTGCCATAAAAGGAAAAATATACATTTTTTTAGATGAAATACAAGAAGTGACGAATTGGGAACGGGTCATCAACTCCCTGCGTGTCGCTTTCGATGTCGATATTTATCTTACCGGTTCAAATGCTAAGCTGCTTTCTGGGGAACTTTCCACCTATTTAGCCGGCCGCTATGTTCAATTCGTCATTTATCCTTTTTCTTATCAAGAATTTATATTAGCAAATCAATTAGACGATACCCCGCAAGCCTTCCAAAAATACCTACTCTTCGGCGGGATGCCTTTCTTAATGAATCTCCATTTCCAAGAAGGCCCATCTCGTCAGTATTTGCAGGATATGTACAATTCCGTAATTTTAAAGGATATTGTCCAACGGAATAATCTGCGCGACGTCGATTTATTAGAGCGCATCATCGGATATGCCCTCAGCAGTATCGGCCACGTTTTCAGTGCTTCTAACATTACAAAATACTTGAAAAGTGAACATCGAAAAGTTTCCAACGATACCGTATTGAATTACCTGAATGCTTGTACAACAGCTTATTTATTCTATAAAATCCCCCGCCAAGATTTATTAGGGAAGAAACTGCTTTCTATCAATGAAAAGTACTATGTCGTTGACCATGGCCTGCGAGAAGCCGTATATGGCCACAATGCCCGCGATATCGACCAAATATTAGAAAACATTGTCTGCTTGGAATTATTGCGCCGCGGCTATACGGTAACGATTGGCAAAGCAGGAAATTTTGAAGTCGATTTCATTGCCGAAAAAGGAAATCGAAAATGTTATGTCCAGGTCACATATTTACTCGCTTCACCAGAAACTATCGAACGCGAATTCCGTGTATATAAAGACATAAAAGACAATTATCCCAAATACGTCGTTTCTATGGACGAACTCGACTTTAGCCAGGATGGAATCCAGCACTATAATATTCGTAAATTTTTGCGACTCCCTCGTGATTATTAAATATGTGAAAAATGGCAGTTTGTTGACGTAAAGTAACTTCATGATATACTAAAGATGGTTTTATCTTTATGGTTTCTATGCAAAGGGGGATTCATCATAATGAAAAAAACGCCTGTTATCTTCACCGGTCATGGCAGTCCGATGCTGGCTATCGATGAAAACGACTTGACGCGCGAAATGCAGCGCGTCGGCGCAGACGTTCTAACCAGTGAGGACAGACCGAAAGCCATCCTGGCCATCTCGGCCCATTGGTATGTCCCAGGCACGTATATCCAGAGTGCCGACAAGCCGCGTCAAATCTACGACATGTACGGCTTCCCAGAAGAGCTCTATCAGCTCCAATACCCAGCCAAGGGCTGTTCGGAACTGACCCAGGACGTCTGCCAGCTTTTGGGCAATGACGTTTCTATCGACGATTCATGGGGTATCGATCACGGAACATGGAGTGTTATGGTCCACATGTTCCCCAACGCGCCCATCCCAGTCGTCCAACTTTCTGTAAACAGCACGTTTACACCGGACCAATGCTTTGAACTCGGCCAGAAACTCGCCCCGCTCCGAGAAAAAGGCTACCTCATCTGGGCCAGTGGCAACATCGTCCACAACCTGCGCCGCGTCGAATGGAACAAGCGCGGCGGCTCCGAAGCAGCCAAACACTTCAACCAGGATATCGTCGATAATGTCATCGCCGGCAACATCGACAACATCATCCACTACGAAAACCACGAACACGCAGCCTACGCCGTGCCGACACCGGAACACTACCTGCCCCTGCTCTATTGCCTGGGCGCCGCCGGAACGGATAAAGCTACACCATTCAATAATACCTGCACCTTAGGATCCATGGCTATGACCGGATTCGTCTGGGCGTGAAAAAAGGGCTTGTCATCATACGACAAGCCCTTTTTGAGTTGTTAGTGGCTAGTGGTTCGGGGTTAGCGGATAGTTTTAAATTTAAAGGTTTTCTCTGCAAACTACAAACTCTGTGCTACAAACTATAAAGTAAACGGGGCCTCGCATGATGACAAAATTCTTCGTGCGACAGCCCCTTTTATAAATTCAACGCGGCCCCATAAACCGATTGCCGTTAAGGTGAATCATGTGATCTGGTTCATCGGCAATCCAAACTTCGGTTTCCCAAGCTAAGTCCGCCACAAAACGTTTGTAGACGGTTACATCAGGAAAAGCGGTAACATAGATTTTCCCGCTCGTGACCTGCTGAGTCATAGCTTCCAATTCTTGTAAGCGTTTAGGACTCATAGGACCCACGGAGGTCACGGCTTCAACAAAGTAAATCCAGTCGACGTCCTTGCAATACAGGATGACATCGGGCAACTTATCATGTTCTGTCAGAGCAATTCCTAATTGTTTCAGTAACGTCTGGTTTTCCACTAAGTTTTTATTAGTCGTATCACCAACATACAAGCAAATAGCCCCTGGTGCAAAGCGCGGTGCAAATTCTTCCAAGATAGCTTTTTGTAAGGCATTATGCTTACCTGGTGAAAAAGTATAGGCCGTCTCATTAATCATGACTGGCATTTTCTGAACGTTTTTTTTCGATGCGTAAATGGAAATCAGTGATTCATGAACATCAGTAAATTCTTTTAAAGATTTCTTCCATAAATCGGTATGAAAGTTCTGTAAAAGATGGACGGCTTCCTGCGTCAGTCGATAGCGATAGTTGGGACTATTCGTCGCTTTTCCGTTATCTTCAATCAAAGCGGCATTCCGAAAATGGTGCATAGCCTGCTTACGAAAAGTTTCCCGGCTATTTTCTGCATAATCAACTTCATAATTCAGATTAACGAACTGAATTATATCGTGAATACGAATCCACTCATTGCTAGCCTGACACCAGTCATCATCAGGCCGTATATGAGCCAAAGCCAGCAAACTCAACGCACAAATAGGCGTTTGCTGGCGTTCGGGCATCCCAATAGCTCTAAGAATGGCTTGAGCTTCGCTGATTTTTCCCATGTAAAAATCCCTCCAAGATCTGATTGCACGTTTTTTCTGTTATATCGGATTGCTTCAACAATGCTCGCCCTAGTTCTTCAATAATCGAAATAGCTGGAACAGGCATATGATTGATTTCTGTAGCATTGACCTGCGTAGAACCATTGAGTACCCGGTAATATACATCATAAAGGGTAGAATTGAATAAAACATATAGCCCATATACTACATCTTTAGACAATGTATGGTCCGCATTATCAATGAAATTGATTTTATTCTGCGTGCTTATGGTCTGATATTGCGGAAATTGTTCTGCCAAATAAATACCACATTGTAATCGGCGCTTTTCCTCCTTTGCCGTAAACCGCCTGATAAACAAATAATTAGTATTAGGCTGTACCAAACTTTTCCGGGATGGTACTAAATATTCCCCTTCTTTACCAATCGGAAAGCAAATATGACCGTTTTGTATATGCTGGGCAAAAAAGAGCGGTACGGCCCCATCGACTTCAGTATTCCGCAAAGACTCCCTCTCCCTAAAATCAACAGTCAATCCCGTTTTCATTTTCATACCGAAATCTGGCAGGGTATAGGGAAATGTGTTTAACAAGCAGATAGCGTCCACTTCCCGATGATTAGTCATCAAAAAGACATACTGGTCCGCTCCGGAAACTACAGCCGAATAAGGCAATGAAATCTGCTGTAAATGACGGAAATCACAATTAGATTCAGAAGAAGTGACCAATATATCCGAAGGAACCTGACGCTGTTTCCGTATCTTGACAATCATCGTTTCTTGCAATACCTGTTCGGTATCAAAGACCTTATCCCGACTGGTAAACAAGTGAATCTGTTCAATCACGCCATGACTGAATAAATATTGGCGAAAGCGCTTGAAATACATGCCACTTGTCCAAGATCGAGGAATGATGTAAACCATTTCTCCGCTGTCACAGACATTAAATAACGACATAGCCGCAAAGAGAAAATATAAATTAGGGGCGCCGTAACAGATTGCCGGCATAGCTTTAGCTTCAGGCGCATCTTTTCCGATTTTCATATACGGCGGATTGCCAATACAGAGGTCGCAAGTGACGCCTGATTCTGGGAACAATCCTCCATTGAAAGCATTTTCCTGACTTGTAATATAATTCAAAGTGCGGAGCTCATAGTCAGCTTTTTTCAAACAATGAGCGGTAACATAACGAAGATTATCCTCTAAAACAGGAATGATTTTTTCGTCTGTTTCATAACATATAAGGTGTACTCGTTCCACTGATGGGATTGCCGAAATACGCTCCAATAAAGCAGCCGTAAGGATACCCGTGCCAGCTCCGGGATCTAATATGGTAATCTCAGGCTGTGCAGGGATAGTAAACAGCCCGGCCATGAACCGGGCTGTTTCTATGCTGGTAAAGAATTGACCACTTTTTTTGCGAATCTGTTTAGGCATGGATTCCATGTAGGCCGCCGTTTGTCGAACTACATACTCTAACATAAGCCTTCCTTTCCCCGTATCGTCCCTTTTTCGATTTCAAAGAGATGGATTGTATCTGTTTCTCCAGACAGTTGTTTTTGGACTTCTTCGGCCAGGTGCAACGTGGCATCGGAGCAGGTGAACAGGAATATCTGTTCTTTTTTGCCCAGGGATGCCAGGAACTGGATGGCTTCTTTCTGGCGCTGTTCGTCGAAGCGGACGAGGATGTCGTCGAGGATAAGCGGCATCGGTTCGATTTGTTTGGAGAAGGCCATGGCCAGGCTGATGCGGATGGCCAGGTAAATCTGGTCGCCCAGGCCACTGCTCCACTGTTTTTCCGGGACGCGGCGCTGGCTGCCATCGACGGCAAAGAGCTGTTTTCCGTCCAGGCTGGCCTGCAGGGTATAGCGGCCCTGGGTCATGAGATTGAGGTATTCGCCGGCCTGGCGGATGACGATAGGCTGGCGGACCCGTTCGTAGTATTCCTGGGCCTGTTCCAGCATGTACTGGGTGTACATATTGGTCAGCCAATCGTCGACAGCCCGGTCCAGTTCAGCCTTGCGGTTCTGTTTGGCCTGCAGGAGCTTACCGTATTCGTCGCTCTTGGCCATCTGGCTCAGGCGTTCGATGATACTGCCTCGTTTTTCTGCGACTTCAGCCAGTTTCTTTTCGGCATCGGCGATTTTTTTCTGGTAGTAGTCGCGTTCATCTGTCCAGGTCTTCAAGGTATGGATTTTCAATTCATGGCGCAGTTCGGCCAGGTTCTTCGGCGTCTTGGCGATGAGGCGGATATGGGCTTCCGTCTGGTCATAGACTTCTTTGTACTGGTGGAACTGGCGGAAGCGCAGGACTTTGCTGCGGAATTCGCCTTCCGTCTGGGCGCCGGTTGCCTTGAGCAGTTCCTGCTGTTCTTGGACGCGCTGCTGCCGTTCTTCTCCCAGGCTGGCAATCTGACTTTCCCGTTCTTTCTGCTGACGGTCCTGTTCTTTGGCCACTTCAGCCTGGACGCGGATGTCCTGCCACTGCTTATAGACGTCTTCGACGGTATCCGGGGAAACGGCCTTCTTGACGCCGACTTCCCGGAAAATCTGTTCTGCCGTATCGCTCCAGCGGGAAATGGCGCCTTTCAATTCCAACTTGCGCCGCTTCCAATCGGCAGCGGCCGTCGTGACTTCATGCCACGTATCCCAAGCTTCTTTGGCTTTGGCCACATCGGCCGTATCCAGTTTGCTGAAACTATTTTTATCGCGCCAGCCGTCCCAGGCCGTTTCACAGGCCAGGAGCTGTTTTTTGCAGGTATTGCCATCGGACTGCCATTTTTCATAAATGGCGTCGTACATGACTTTCTGTTCTTTCTGCCAGGCATTCTTCGTTTCCCGCGTCTGCCAATCCAGGTACTGTTTGCGGACGGCATCCAGTTCCTGGAGCCAGCGTTCATTCGATTCATCCGTGCTGAGGGTAATTTCCGCTTCCTTGGCCAGGTCGCCGATTTTCCCGTTGACGCTGGCCAGCCGGCCTTCGATTTCCGCGATTTTACGGGGAATCCGGTCGGCACCGGTACTCTGGCGGACTAAAGAAATGACGGCGATGACGACGCAGGCTGCCGCTCCGCCGAGGCCTACAGTCGAATCGAAGTGACCCATGTAGACGGCAGCGACGCACAGGGCGGCCAAGACCAGGAAGGCGACGCCGACGAAGGTAAAGGCCTTCGACGAACTGGCCGGTTCCGTTTTCAGCCATTCCAGCTGTTCCTGTATCTTCTGGCGTTCCATGACGACATTCTGGATCGTCGCTACGGCCGTCCCGATGACTTCCCATTCGTCTTTAGTCTTTTCAGCCGCTCCGTCTTCCCCGTCTTGGGACGAGACGTTCTTCGGCTTATCGGCCTTCCATTTTTCTAGATCCTGCCGGCTGTGGTCGAGGGCGGCGGCTGCCGAAATCCCCTGGGTCCAGTTGACGGCGGTCGGAATATCCTTACCATCGGTCCAGGTTTTGAGCAAATCGGCTTGTTTCGTGCCTTCAAACTCCCAGTCCATTTCCTTATCTTCATGGTCCGAGAGTTCGGCCAGGCCTTGTTTCCATTCGCCGACGTGATGATACATCTCATCGAGCTGGGGGCCGCAGGCCAGCCAGCGGTTCCACGATTCCTGGAAAGCCGGGCCTTTGCGGCTCGTCGCCTTGAGTTTGCGGACCTGGTCGTCGATGGCTTTGATATTTTGTTCCAGTTCGGCCCACTTTTGAGCGCCATCAGCGGGGAACTGGGAAACGTCTGCCAGGGCCTGCATGTGCTGCAAGGCATCCTGGCCGCGCTTATAGACATCCCAGGCGGCAATGGGCATGGAAATCCGTTCAATCTGCTGCTTCGATTCTTCGATGTCCAGGCGGATGCGGTTTTCGATTTCGTGGGTCGTCTGTTCCGCTTCCTGCAGGCTGGCGAATTCATCTTCATCGTAAGCCATGCCGTTGATGCGGCGGTCGAAGTCCTTCTGCTCGTTGAGCAGGGCATTGATGGGTTTCTTGCCCTGCGGCGAAGCGACCAGGAGGTCACCCATATGCTTGGTCACTTCGCTGCGGGCCAGGCCCATGCCGATGCCGCCTTCGATGCTGAAGAAATGGCTGCGCACGGCTTCATTGGACAGGATTTTGAACCCTTGCAGGTCTTCCAGGCCCATGGCAAAAATCGTATCATACGTCTGACGGTCCAGGCCGTGCCACCACAGATTCGCTGGCTCTTCCTGTACTTTTTCCTGGCCGTCTGACAGGAAATATTCTTTTTCATTGCGGACGATGCGGTATTCCTTTCCGTCTTCCCGACGGATGCCCATGCTGCCGAAATAGCCCTTCCAGTCTCCGCGCAGATAGCCGAAGAACATGGAGCGGACATATTTCATGAGCGTCGTCTTGCCGCTTTCGTTGCGGCCATGCATGACGATCAGGCCGTGTTCCGGCGGATTCCAGCTCACATTATGGTAAATCCCGAAATCATCCAAATGCATCTCTGTAATCTTCATACTGCTTAACCTCTTCTATGTTCCAGCAATTTCTGTACGCCCAGCCACTTGGCTTTCTCGAACGTTTCCAGCAGGCGCTGGTCCGTCAGGGCCCTTCCATAGGCCCCGAGGCGTTCAAATTCCGGGCGGCTCATGAGAATATCCCGCAGCGCCTTGGCCCTTTCTTCAGGAGCCAGCTTTTCCAGCTTGTCGAAGACATTCAAGTAGTCGCCGACGGAGTCGGGCAGTTTACTTCGTTCGTCCATATTCATCTTGGGACGGGCCAGGTTGCGCAGGCGTTCGACCATGACAAAAGCGTATTTCCCCTGTTCTTCTTCGCGCCAGCTGTCCAGCCAGTACTGCGTCGCTTCGGGATTGTTGAGGACGTGGTACATGCTGCCGGAGCCGGTGAAATTGACTGTCAGGAAGGTCGGCTTGCCGATATTGCGGCGCACTTTTTCCTTGGCAAAGCGGACGGACTCGCGCAATTCCGACACCGATTCGATGCCGTCGATAGCAAGGTCAATGCTTTCCCAGCGGACGATGCTCGTATCGATAAATTCCAGGTCCGTCGTCCCATAAGGGCCGACTTCAACGTAATAGCAGCCCCGCGGCCCCGTTTCGGTACAATCCAGGCCCTGCGGGTTGCCGGCATAGACGATATATGGCTTTTCACAAAGGATTTCATGCTTATGGATGTGTCCCAAGGCCCAGTAATCCATGCCGCACTCCTTTAAATCTTCCAAGGTACATGGCGCATACGTCGATTCCCGGCTGCCGACCTGAGTATGGAGCATACCGATAGAAAAACGGTCACCAGCGGCACGGTTGAATTTCCAGGCCAGATTGTCCCGCTGTTCGCTCTTGGCATAACTCTGCCCGTAAATGGCCGCTACTTCTTCGCCATCTACGACCAGGGGGACCCGTTCGACAGCATCGGTCGGAAACACGTGGACATTCGGCGGAAAGGGAATCTTCGCCTTCCACGCTTCGAGCGGGTCGTGATTCCCCAGGACGGCAAAGACCTGGATGTTATTCTGTGCTAATTTATGTAAAAGGCGCACGTAATCGAGCTGTGCCGTCAAGTTGTGATCGGCACTGGTGTAGACATCGCCGGTGATGAGGACAGCGTGGACCCGTTTATCAATGGCCATCTGGACGATTTTCTGGAACGCCCGGACCGGCGCTTTCCCGACGATGCGCTGCCACCGTTCATCAATAGCGGAGAGGTTATGGAAAGGGCTCCCTAAGTGGAGATCCCCGCATTGAATAAAACGCAAACTTTTCGCCATTAGTATCCTTCTTTCTCTGACCACGCTCCATGCAACGCCGCTACGGCATCGCGGAGCCTGCAGGTGGGAATTTTTGAAAATGACAGGAGAAATTCTTTATCCGTTTCCTGCGACGGTGTTTCATAAAAAGACTGCATGGACAAGACACGGCAGCCCTGCCGTTCCGCCCGGCGGCGCAGTTCTTCTTCCGATAAGCGGCTGTGCAGGCGGATATGGCAGTATACGCCGGAAACCAGCCGCCCTACGACGATATCCTGACCAAAGGCTTCGACTAAGAGCCGTCCTAAGAGCTCCCCTTTTTCCTGGTATTCCTTGCGCAGGCGCCGTACCTGACGGGCCAGTTCGCCGCTCTCGATATATTCCGCCAGTACGCACTGCTCCGGAACCGACGCGCCCTGGCGGAACAGGCTGCGCCGCTGTTCGTAAAGGGGCATGAGCTGAGGCGGCAGTACCATATAGCTGAGGCGGATGAAAAAGGGCAATACTTTGGACAAGGCCCCCATGTAGACGACGCGGCCGTGGCGGTCCAGGCCCTGCAAAGCCGGGACGGGGCGGCCATAATAGCGCAACTCGCTGTCGTAATCGTCTTCGATGATCAGTCCATCCGTCTTTTCAGCCCAATGCAGCAGACGATGGCGGATGCCGGCGGGCATGACCGTCCCCGTCGGGAACTGATGGGACGGACTGACGTAGACCAGGCGGACGCCGCTGGCTTCCAGGGCATCGACGTGGAGCAGTCCGCCGCTGATGGGAATGGGCACGATGGAATAGCCGCTGTTGCGGAAAATCTCCCGGCCCAGGCGGAAGCCCGGGTCTTCGACGCCGATGCAGGCATATTTATCGTGAAGCAGGTTGGTCAGGACGCCGAGAAGGGAAATCGTCCCGGCACCGATGATGATCTGCGACGGCTCTGCATGGACACCGCGCGTTTCATAGACGTAACGGCTCAGGGCCCGGCGCAAGTCAGGGACGCCCTGGTCATCATTGGCCGCCAGCAGCCGGTCTGGCTCCGATAAGATCCGATTCATATATTTCCGCCATATGTCAAGGGGAAAGCGTTCTAAAGCCATGTCGCCACTGGCGAAGTCATAGGCATAGACGGGACGACGGCTGGCTTCACGCAATACGGGCGCAGCAGCCTCTTCGGTCCGCGCTTCCAGGCCACCCAGGGAGGCCACTTCATAGCGGGCCTTATGGCGGCGCAGGATGTAGCCTTCACTGGCCAGCTGGTAGTAGGCCTTTTCGACAGTCATCTTGCTGATGCCCGCAGCCTGGGCCAGTTCACGGACCGAGTCGAGGCGCATACCGGCTATCATCCGGTGCTCTTCGATTTCCCGGCGATAATATTCATAGATTTGTACGTAATAGGGTTTGCTGATAGATTTATCGAGTTGCAGCATCGTGACCTGGCGCCGTCTCCTTTCCCTGAACTACAGATATGGTGGAAATATCTCTGCAATATTATATTGTACCGAAAAAACGTGGCCGTGGCTAGTGGTTCGTGGTTCGTGGCTCGTGGCTAATGCGCCATGGCCGCTGCGACGGCGGCGCCGACTAAGGGGCCGTCCTGGATGAGTACCGGGTCGACGGGGATCTGCTTGTCCCGGCTCACGCCTTCATTCTGGCAGGCCTGCATGGCATCTTCCATCATGAACAAGGCGCCGCGGACGTGTTCCAAGAGGCTGCCGTCGACGGCCACGGACTGGGCCGGAACGGCCTCGCCGCCATAAAGATGGCGCAGGATGCCGCAGCTCACGGCGCCGGCCAGCTGGGCATCGCGGACGAAAATGGCGGCGCCGATATTGCGGACAGGCCGCACCTCATCGGGCCGCACGATGCGCTTCCACAGCTGGCCCATCTTGAGCCGGCACTGCAAATCATTGTCGCAGCTGATGATGTCATTCATAGCGGCTGTGGAAAACACCGGGAGCTGGCGAGTCTTGAAATAAGACAGCAAGGTCTGCCGGAAGATTTCCGCTGCATAGGCACCGCCTGTCATCTTTTCCATCCGATGCTGACCGGGCTGGGCCGACAGGGCGTCGACCGCCTTGTCCCAGCGATTGCGTATGAGGCCGCCATAGTCGCCGGCTTCCAGATTGACGATCATATCCCAGGCCGGCTCATAGTAGCAGGCGTTGAAGCCCGTCCCGCAGACGAGGCCCAGGCGGACCCGTTCCAGCGTATACGCTGCCAACAACAGCAGGGCCGTCGTGTCATTGACCAGGGCCACCGGTTCGACAGCCCTAAAGCCCTGACGGGCCAGGGCCTGTTTGAGCATGGCGTTGACCCATTCGCCTTCCACACCGGGAACGGCAATTTCTTTCGACCACGACAGGAGCCGGCCATCGCGCAGGTCCTGCCGCTCTATAGCAAAGGAAAAGGTATGGCCCAGGGTATAGGCCTGCTGCCCATGGGCAACCTGACCGACGAGGCGGGCCAGGAAATCGAAAAGCTCCCCAGCCGTCGTCGCCGAAGAGAGATAGTCGTACTGGCCAGGCAGCCGGAGCGGCTGGCAGACCTTCTTTTCGATGAGGTAACAGTGCCGGCCCAACAGGCGGATCCGCGCAGCCCTTGCGTTCGTACCGCCGAAATCCAGGGCCAGATAGACGCCGCGCTCATCACCGCCAGGCAGGGAAACATGCGATTTCAGGGCCGATACGGTCGCCCCGGGCTGGCCGCACAGGGCCCGTTCCATATCGGCGGCAAAATCGCGGGAAATCTGCTGCAGCCGCTCGTCGGTCAAATAAAAATAGCGGGCAATATTCATCCAGTCCATCCGTTCTTCCATGGCAGTGATCACACCTCTCGTAAAATCATAACTTTATTATACTATAGTTTTTCGGCCTTTGTCGTCTTCCCCGGTCATTTCTCTCAAGACAGTTCATTATCAACGGTTGACTTTTTGTGACAATAGGCTATAATCATAGGCAGAGTGAGACCGAATCACAAGGGTCGCACGAAGGGGTACACCACCTTGGGTGTAATTCTTCGTGCGACCCTTTTTTCATTTGAGAGAAAGGAGGACCTCCATGGTACGGATCAACGGCAAAGACATCGAAGCGGCCGGCCAGAACCTGCTCGCTTACCTGACCGACCAGGAATATCGTACAGACCGCATCGCCATCGAGCTGAACGGCACCATCATACCGCGCAGGGATTATGACAAAGTGACCTTGAAAGACGGCGATTCTATGGAAATCGTCCACTTCGTCGGCGGGGGCTGATTCCTGCTGACCAAGCGAAACATACAGACCTATCAATCATCATAAAAGGAGTGTTTTCCCAATGGAAAAAAAAGATACCCTGGTCCTCGGCGGCCACGAATTTACATCGCGCTTCATCTTAGGTTCCGGTAAGTTTTCTGTCGACCTCATCAAGGCCGCTGTCGAACAAGGCGGTGCCCAGATGGTAACCATGGCCCTGCGCCGCGTCGAAGCCGGTCAGAAAGATAACATCCTCGATTATATCCCGAAAAACGTCACCCTGCTCCCGAACACGTCGAGCGCCCGCACGGCAGACGAAGCCGTCCGCATCGCCCACTTGTCCCGTGAAATCGGCTGTGGAGACTTCATCAAGATCGAAGTCATGCGCGACTCCAAATATCTCCTGCCGGACAACAACGAAACCATCAAAGCCACGGAAATCCTGGCCAAAGAAGGCTTCGTCGTCCTGCCCTATATGTATCCGGACCTCTATGCAGCCCGTGCCCTGGCTGACGCCGGCGCCGCTGCCATCATGCCCTTAGCTTCGCCTATCGGCACCAACAAAGGCTTGTCGACGAAAGATTTCATCCAGATCCTCATCGACGAAGTCGACCTGCCGGTCATTGTCGACGCCGGTATCGGCCGTCCGTCCCAGGCCTGCGAAGCCATGGAAATGGGCGCCGCTGCTATCATGGCCAACACCGCCGTCGCTACGGCTGGCGACCTGCCTCTCATGGCCAAAGCCTTCGGTGAAGCCATCCGTGCCGGCCGCAATGCTTACCTTGCCGGCTTGGGCCGCGTCCGCGAAACGGCTTCGGCTTCGGATCCGCTGACGGGATTCTTAGGAGACTGAGGAGGAATCGAACATGACGGAAGAAACTAAAACTATCGATCAGAGCAAACTCATCGACCACATGAAATATTTACCGGGCATGGAAGTCATCGACTCGGATATGCTCGACCAGGTCGTCGCCATCCGCAATTCCTTCAACAATGACGACTTCACTGATAAAGACGTCCGCCTGGCCTTGTCGAAAGAACATCTGGACCCGCGGGACTTCATGGCCCTCTTATCGACGGCCGCTGCACCGTTCCTGGAAGAAATGGCCCAGAAAGCCCATCTGGTCACGCGGCGCCATTTCGGCAACAACATCACCATCCTGACGCCGATCTATTTCGCCAACTACTGCGATAACTACTGCATCTACTGCGGCTTCAACTCGCACAACAAGATCAAGCGCGCCCGCCTGACGGACGAAGAACTCCACCGCGAATGTAAGAACATCGCCGATACGGGTATCGAAGAAGTCATCATGCTCACCGGCGAAAGCCCGAAGATGAGCGATATCAAATACATCGGCAACGCCGTCAAGATCGCCCGCCAGTATTTCCGGGTCATCAACATGGAAATCTACCCGGTCAATTCGGAAGACTACAAATATCTCCACGAATGTGGCGCCGACTACGTCACGGTCTTCCAGGAAACGTACAATTCAGACAAGTACGCTACCCTTCACCTGGCCGGTCACAAGCGCATCTTCCCGTACCGCTTCTACTCCCAGGAACGGGCCATCCTCGGCGGCATGCGCGGCGTCGGCTTCGCAGCCCTCTTAGGCCTGGACGACTACCAGAAAGATGCCCTGGCAACGGGGATGCACGCATGGCTCATGCAGCGTAAGTACCCGCATGCCGAAATTTCCCTGTCCTGTCCGCGCCTGTGCCCGATCATCAATAACGATAAGATCAACCCGAAGGACGTAGACGAACGGAAACTGACGCAGATCATCTGCGCCTACCGTCTGTTCATGCCTTACGCCTGCATCGTCGTATCGAGCCGTGAAAGCGCCCGCTACCGCAACGCCATCATGAAAATCGCCGCTACCAAAGTATCGGCCAGCGTCTGCGTCGGCATCGGCGGCCATCTGGAAAATGACGGCTCCGAAATGGGTGACGAACAGTTCGAAATCACTGACGGCCGGTCCTTTGACCAGATGTACTCCGACATCAAGGGCATGGGCCTGCAGCCTGTCACCAGTGAGTATATTTATTTGTAAACCATCTAACGTAATCCATTACCAATCCTATAAAATGTATATGACAAAAACGGTCCGGGACCCAATCCACCCCGAACCGTTTTTGTCATATATCTTCTCGTTTTAGGGCGTTAAACTCATATAGAACATTTATTATATTCTATTGGTATAATTGTTGACGTTAGTATGAGATTCATGTATAGTTATAGGTATAAAATACTCTAATATTCAGGTGATAAATCGTGTTAAAAGTAGCTGCAATTACAAATCACGAATTGGCTTCGACGAACTACTGGGATCAGCTCGAGCAAATCGCCGCATCCGATGTAGATTTCATCGTCCTTCGTGAAAAAAACCTTTCTGAAGAAGAATACACAGATTATGCCAAACGGGCCCTGCGCCTGTGCAGCATCCATCAGAAAACATGTGTCCTCCAGCATTTCGGAAAGGCTGCTATCCGTCTTCATATTCCCCGTTTCCAGTGCTCTCTGCCTTATCTGGAAACCCATTCGTCCCTGCTCTATTACATGACGACCCTCGGCGTCTCCGTACACACCGTCGAAGAAGCCGTCAAAGCCGAACAGCTCGGCGCTACGTACCTCATGGCCAGCCACGTCTTCCCGACAGCCTGCAAGCCGTCGGATCCGCCTATCGGCGTCGACACGGTCGAAGCCATCTGCAAGGCCGTCAAGATTCCGGTCTATGCCTTAGGCGGCGTTACGCCGAAGACCATCTCTCAGCTCCAGGACGTCCCCATCAAAGGCGTCGCCCTCATGTCGGGCCTCATGACCTGCCCGGACGTACCGGGATATTTAAAAGAATTGCGTGCCTAAAGAGAAGGGATGACCGTAATGACCCAGGCTTATATCATCATCGATATGCAGAATGATTTCATCGACGGCGCCCTGGGAAGCGCTCAGGCTCAAGCCGTCGTCCCCCGCATCGAGGCCAAGATCGTGGCCAGCAAAAAGGATGCCGACCAGGAAACGGACCTGATTTTCACCCAGGACACCCACGACGAGGCCTACA
The DNA here is from genome assembly GCF_047831605.1 of Megasphaera sp. Taxonomy (NCBI): domain Bacteria; kingdom Bacillati; phylum Bacillota; class Negativicutes; order Veillonellales; family Veillonellaceae; genus Megasphaera; species Megasphaera sp. The sequence goes on from NZ_CP181255.1 coordinate 1,097,528, forward strand.
GCGAAACCCAGGAAGGCCGGAAACTTCCCGTTCCACACTGCCTGAAAGACACGCGGGGCTGGCGCATCTGCAAACAGCTCCTGCCGTACACCATGTGGGCCACCATCCTGGAAAAGCCATCCTTTGGCTGTCCGGCCCTGGTCGATGAAGTACGCGACTACGACCGGCTGGTATTGATGGGCTTGTGCACGGACATCTGCGTCATCGCCAATGCCATGCTGCTCAAAGCCTTCTACCCGGAAAAGGAAATCATCGTCGACAGCACATGCTGTGCCGGTTCGACACCAGAAAACCACGAAAGAGCATTACAGGCCATGAAAGCCTGCCAAATCGATATTGTATAAAAAAAGGCTTGTCGCACGTGCGACAAGCCTTTTTCTGTAGGGGCGCCACGCGGGGCGCCCGCTCATGCCAATTGTTCACGGAATTCTTACATATATCTGGCGGGCTCGCCACGTGCGAGCCCCTACGAACCTGCAGCCTCTTAACTGATGATTCCCGTGATTTCGGCTTTGGTCTGGTTGTTGTTGATTTTCTTTTCATAGCCTTTCAGGACCAGGCAGCCGATGATGCCGCCTGCAATCATGCCGGCAAAGGCCGTCATTTCCGGTTTGACCTGCCATGATTCTCCCAGCAGGTAGCCTGCGACGCCGCAGACGATGATGAGCAGCAAGGGGACGCCGAAGCAGATGATGCCCTTGACGCCCATGCCGGCGTCGGGGATGTTGAACTGTACATACTGTCCCTTTTTGGCCCCGATGGGGTTCACAGCATCGATGACGACATTGTCCGCGCACATGCTGTCGCTGCACGGCGAATATAGATTATTGCGGTTGGTCTGGATTTTGGCCAGGCCATTCGGGCAAACTTCTTCGACGACGCCCGTTCCAGTTCTCATAATAAAATACCTCTCTTTTCAGGACTAAAAGCCCAGATTTTCTCCGACCAGGATAACCTTGATGCGGCCCTGGGGCTTACAGATCCGCGTCCGGACGACTTGGGCACAGACGCTGTCCGGCCGGATGCAGTGGCCACACATGCCGGTTTTGGCACAAGGCGTGCCGACGCCGGGAAAGCGTCCGATATTCTGCGGCGAAGCGACGGTATGCGCCCGTTCGATGCCCGCTTCGACGGTCGGGACGACTTTATTCATGCCGACGATGGCGATGACCTGTTTCGGCCCATAGCAAAGGGCGGCGACGCGGTTGCCGTTGCCATCGATATTGATGAGCTGCCCGTCCTGGACAGCGGCGTTGGTCCCCATGAGGAACGTATCGCAGAGCAGGGCCTTGCGCATCAGTTCGACCCGTTCTTCCGGCGTCTTGGCCGAATCGCGGTCGATGACCGGATTGTGTTCCAATACGTAGGGCCGCAAGCCGATTTCATTGATGGATACGGAACCGCCCCAGGACACGACATCCGTTTCGGGAATATACGAAATGGCCTGTTTCAAGGCTTCTTCCTTGGTCGGACAGTACACGGCTTCAAAGCCGCGGGCTGCGAATTTCTTGGCCACTAAGGGCCCCTTGATGTCATACATGCGGTGCATCATATCTGTTCTATCCATAATAACTCCTCCTTTACTTTGCCAGCATCATTTCTGCCTTCGCTTCGGCAGCCGGCGTACCATCGGCATGGGTGATTTTCCCTTTCATGATGAACAGGCGGCCGCGATGGACTTCCGGCCAGCCTTCGACTTTGACCGTTTCCCCGATGCGGATAGCACTGCGGAAACGGATTTCCAGCCGCGCCGTATAAGCCGGTTTCCCGGCCTTGCGGAACACGTAGTCCCCCATGACTTCATCTAACAGGGTACTCGTCAGGCCGCCATGCATGCGGTCTCCGTAACTTTCATGTTCGGCTTTCGGCGTAAAATAAGCGACGCAGCGATCGCCGTCCAGCTTCATGTCCAGCTTCAGGCCAATCGGGTTATCGCGGCCGCAGCCAAAACAATGATTGGTTTCATACGCGGTTTCCATAACATCACCCTCCGTATATTCTTCGTTCTATCCTTATTATACTATACTTGGCAAGCCCTCCTATGTATTTGAAATTAATTATCATATTAGCATTGACAATCAATATCAAATATCTTATACTTACAATATCAAAGCGAAAGGAGCGACAATTGGATATGAACCTGGATTACGTCTTAATAACCCATTGTTCGCCTACTCTTGCAGGGCTTAAACAGGCATCCCTTCTCTGTCTGCCCCGCTTAGGCAACGGCTGCACTTATGATAAAATAATTGAAAAATATAATCATAAATACAACCCTAAAGGCTTGTATTTCCGCATCTTATATGCCTGTCCCCAACGCACCCTGCTGTATGTATACCGGCCGGCCAGGGTCTGGGCGTACGCACAGCGGCGGGACATTGCTTCATTTTTGCAGCAATTCGGCTATCAAGACTGCCAGGACGTATCGGCCCTGCTGGACCATCTTGCCGCGCGCTTTGCAGAAGGCGGCTGTTTCCCTCATGAATCAGGCATTTTCCTCGGCTATCCCCTAGAGGATGTGTGCGGTTTCATCGCCAACAAGGGAAGCCACGCCAAGCTCTGTGGCGAATGGAAAGTATACGGCGACGCCCATACCGCCGCCCGTACTTTCCATCGCTATACATGCTGCCGGCAAGACTATTTGAACCGCTTTGCCATTGGGACAACATTAGAATCGCTCATTGTAGCATAAGGAGGATTAATCATGGTAGAAATCGTTTATTGGAGTGGTACAGGTAATACAGAAGCAATGGCTAATGAAATTGAAGCAGCTGCTAAAGCTGCCGGTGCTGACGTAGAATCAGTCCGCTTTGAAGATACAAATGTTGATGATGTAGCTAGCAAAGACGTCATCCTGCTCGGCTGCCCGGCTATGGGGTCGGAAGAACTCGAAGACTCCGTCGTCGAACCGTTCTTTACCGACTTGGCTCCGAAATTGAAGGGCAAAAAAGTCGGCCTCTTTGGTTCTTATGGATGGGGCTCCGGCGAATGGATGGACGCATGGAAACAGCGTACAGAAGATGCCGGTGCCATCGTCATTGGTACGGCCATCGTCAACGAAACACCGGACAACGCTCCTGAATGCAAAGAATTGGGCGAAGCCGCTGCCAAAGCATAAAAATCAGAAAACAACTTCACATTCATTCTCCTCTTAACGAAAAGAGGCTGTCGTCACAGACAGCCTCTTTTCGAGTTTTCAGTTTATAGTTTTTAGTTTGCAGTAAATAGCAAAAATTTCTAAAGCCATCCTCTACAAACTACAAACTCCATGCTGCAAACTATCACTCCTTTACTTTTTGTCAAGTATATATGCTAGATAGGCACGATGAGACGTAACTCTCATCCTTCTCATTTGCCTAGGGTATGTTAAAATAGGAACGTACTGTCTCATACTTATTTATTCCTATAGTAAAAGGAGGAATTTTATGAAAGACCAAGTCTTTTCCATCTTGCAGGCTGTCGGCCGCAGTTTCATGCTGCCTGTCGCCATCCTGCCGATTGCCGGCTTACTCCTCGGTATCGGGGCTTCTTTCACGAATGCTACGACCATCCAGACCTATGGATTGGAAAGCATCCTCGGAAACGGCACGATACTCCATTCACTGCTCACCATCATGAGCGATGCCGGCAACATCATTTTCGGTAACCTGCCCATCATCTTCGCCGTCGGCGTCGCCATCGGCATGGCCAAGCAGGAAAAGGAAGTCGCCGCCTTATCGGCGATGATCGCCTTTTTCGTCATGCACGCCTCGACCAACGCCGTCCTCAAACTGACTGGCAAGGTATTGGCCAATAACACCGTATCTCCCGATGTCCTGGAAGGTACGATTGCCAATGTCTGCGGCATCATGTCCCTCCAGGAAGGCGTCTTCGGCGGTATCATCGTCGGCATCGGCGTCGCCTACCTGCACAACCGCTATCATAAAATCGTACTGCCCAATGCCCTGTCCTTCTTCGGCGGGTCGCGCTTCATCCCTATCATTTCCACCGTCGTCTACATGTTCGTCGGCATTGCCATGTATTTCGTCTGGCCTGTCGTCCAGAGCGGCATCTTCGCCCTCGGCGGCCTGGTCACGGGTACGGGCTACATCGGCACCTTGATTTTCGGCATCATCAAGCGGGCCCTCATCCCCTTCGGCCTGCATCACGTCTTCTACCTGCCCTTCTGGCAGACCGGCGTCGGCGGTTCGATGATGATCGACGGCAACCTCGTCCAGGGCGGCCAGAACATCTTCTTCGCCCAGCTCGCTTCGCCTAACGTCACTCACTTCAGTGCTGATGCAACCCGGTATTTCTCGGGCGAATTCATCTTCATGATCTTCGGTCTGCCCGGCGCCGCCCTGGCCATGTACCGCACGGCAAAACCGGAAAAACGCAAAGTCGCCGGCGGCCTGCTCTTATCGGCAGCCCTGACGTCCATGTTCACGGGCATCACGGAACCGATTGAATTCTCCTTCCTCTTCGTCGCACCGATGCTCTTCTACGTCCAGGTCGTCCTGGCCGGTGCCGCTTACATGATCGCCCACATGCTGAACATCGCCGTCGGCCTGACCTTCTCTGGCGGCCTGTTGGACCTGTTCATCTTCGGTATCCTGCAGGGTGAAGCCAAGACCAACTGGATGTACATCATCCCGGTCGGCATCATCTACTTCTTCCTCTACTACTTCATCTTCACCTTCCTCATCAAGAAGTTCGACCTCAAGACACCGGGCCGTGAAGACGACGATGTGGAAACGAAACTCTACACCAAAGCCGACGTCAAAGCCCGTGACGCCGCAGCCAAAGCCGGCGACGGCGAGGCTGCCACGGACGTCGTCAGCCAGGCCATCACCCGCGCCCTGGGCGGCACCAAGAACATCACTTCCGTCGACTGCTGCGCTACGCGCCTGCGCTGCTCCGTAGCCGATTCGGCCTTGGTCAACGATGCAGCTCTGAAAGCCACTGGCGCTGTAGGCGTCATCAAGAAAGGCCAGGGCGTCCAGGTCGTCTACGGCCCGCAAGTCGCCGTCATCAAGGCCAACCTGGAAAGCTATCTGGCAACCAACCCGGCAGACGGCCCTATCGAAGCCGTACCGGCAGCGGAAACGGTTCCGGCTGAAGAAGCGCCGAAAGCCCAGGAAACACAGACTGAACCGGAAACAGATGCTGAAAAGCATTACTTCAATTCGCCCTTCACCGGCAGCCTCCATCCCATTACGGAAGCCCCGGATGAAGCCTTTGCCGGCAAAATGACAGGCGACGGCTTCTTCGTCTATCCGACAGACGGCACGGTCTATGCGCCGGAAGACGGAACAGTCACCTTCGTCTTCGATACGAAACACGCCATCGGTATGACCACGGCAGACGGCGTAGAATACCTCCTGCACATCGGCATCGATACGGTCAAACTCGAAGGCAAAGGCTTCAATGTCTTCGTCGAAAACGGCCAGGAAGTCAAGAAAGGCGATAAACTGATGGAATTCGACGACGAATTCATCAAGGCCAACGCCCCATCTGACGCCTGCCTGTGCATCTTCACCGATCTCGAAGAAGGCAAAGAAGTACACCTGGCAGCCGAAGGCAACGTAAAAGCCGGCGACCAGGCCGTCTGGTTCTAATGTGTAAAACCGCAGGCCGCAGGCAAGCCTCTCCTGATAGGAGAGGTGGCCCGCAGGGCCGGAGAGGTTGAACCCTTCAGTTAGCGGCTAATGGCTCTCCCGGGATTCCCACATGGCCCGAGACGGGCCGCCCACGTGCGGCCCCTGCGACGAACCACGAGCCACGAGCCACTAATACAATTTCTTGTAAATGCCGTACACCTTATCATAATCGAGGGGCACAAAGCTATGCTTCATGAGACGCTGCTGATTTTCGATGACCGATTCAGCAAATTCCGGCAATTCTTCTTCTTTGACGCCGTATTCATGGAGCGCTTTCTTGGGCAGGATGACGTTGAGCAGTTTTTCCAGTTCTTCATAGACGTGTTCCGGTTCGCAGCCTAGGATGTCGGCGATGAAACGGTTCAATTTCGCGATTTCGCCGTCCGATTTGATGGACATGTAGCAATTCATGACGCCTGTGAACATGGCGTAGTTCGATTCACCATGAGGTACATGATACTTTGCCCCCAGAGGATAGCTCATGGCATGGACAGCGGCGCAGCCAGGGACACTGAAAGCGATGCCGGCCCAGTTGCTGGCCAGGAGGAAATCCTTCATAAGCGGGATGCGCGCTTCCGGACCGTGGTCGCGGATCTGCAAGTACCCTTTGAGGATGAGTTCGATGGCGTTATAACTGAAGACGCGGAAGCTGGCGCTGGAATCCGGAGACAAGGCCGATTCGACAGCGTGAACCAGGGCATCGATGGAACTGGTCGCAAAGACCTTGAAAGGCAGGGTCTTCAAGAGCTGCGAAATGAGGACGGCTTTATCGGCATAGAGCGCATTGTCGGCAATGCCCTTCTTCGTGTTGCGGCTGACCAGAGCCATGACCGATACATTGGTGACTTCACTGCCCGTCCCGCACGTCGTCGGGATGAGGATGAGTTCCTTTTCCTTTTCCACAGGAATCTTGCCATCGAACAAATCGAGGACCGGGCTGACCTGCTTCAAGATGAACAACTTGCACAAGTCCATGACCGTGCCGCCGCCGATACCGATGATGCGCTTCACATCCTTGGGCATATCTTTATAAATGGCTTCTGCCATTTCATCAGACGGTTCACCCATGCCATACTTTTCCTGGAACAAGACATGGCACATAAGGCCTAAATCCTTGAAATTCGGGTCAAAGATATACTGATTGGTAACAATCAGGTCATCGGCCCCGACCTGTAGGTCTTCCACAAATTCCCGGCACGTATCGTAAGAGTAAATCGTCGGTTTCAACTGTAATTCAATCATTTCATTAACTCCTTTCTAATGGGTAATGCACTCACCGCCTTTAGTGTAACAAAGATGGAAACAGTTTTGCAAGAGACAGGATGCCCGTGATATAATAAACCTGTCCTGGGGGAGGATGGGTTCTGGTGTTCCCTCTGGTCTTCAAAACCAGCATGGGGAGTTAACAGCTTCTCAGGTGGGTTCGATTCCCACACTTTCCCGCCAGAAAACGAAAAAGGGCTGTCGCACGTGCGACAGCCCCTTTTTGAGTTTTAAGTTTGTAGTTTTTAGTTTGCAGCAAATGATAAAAAATTTAAAGCCGGCTTCTACAAACTCTGCGTTATAAACCAGCTAGCGGTTCGTCGCTTTCTCATCTGTTTTTTCCGTCTTTTCCTCTATCTGCTTTGTTTCATCCGTATTGACGGCTTCCTTGAATTCACGGAGGCTCTTCCCCAAAGCCCGGCCGATGGTCGGCAGTTTCCCCGGTCCGAATACGACCAGGGCGATGACTAAAATGAGCAGTAATTCCGGTGCGCCTAAGCCAAACATGTCCTTCCTCCTATAATGCCATTACTTCTTCACATGCCTTCATGATACCCTTATCCAGAAAAGATGTCAATGAACGCGGGAGGAGAAGAGTTTTTTCAAGCCAAAGGATTTATCGACGCGGCACGGCGTCACTTCCAGGCACAACGGCTCGGAATGATAGACTTCAGCCCGTCCCAGATAGAGCTGGGACAAGAGTGGATTGAGAGAGTAAGCAATACTGAATCTTGGAATACCGTCCACCATACCTGGGACAGATGCGGACTTCCTAAATTTTCTTATACTTCAAATCTGTCAAATAGGAATCCGCATTCAGTGGCCGCCATGGCATTTCATGTATTTCAGGCTCATCGGCGTCTACAGCATGCGCGCCGTCTTCTTCGCCCCCATGGATGAAGTCGACGTCCCCCGCGAAATCACAGGCTCTGCCATGTCCATGGCCTCCTTCATCGGCTATCTGCCCGGCGCCTTCATGTACGCCGTCTACGGCTCCATCCTCGATAGCCATCAGGGTATCGACGGCTACCAGATTGTCTTCACCGTCATGACCGTCTTTACCATCCTCGGCGTCCTGCTGAGCACCTATATCACGCACCGCATCAAAGCCGCCCATACGCTGGCAAAATAAACATATAGAAAAAAGCGCTACCGATAGACGGTTAGCCCTCAAAGATTATTTAAAGAAAAAATAACCGTTGCGTTGGGAGCGAGGCGGTTATTTTTCTTTATGTGAATACGGATTTCTAATCTGGGTGGAGGGTAGAGCGCCCTCCGAAGAGGGATAACCGCCTACCGTTTTGGTAGCACCTATAAAAAGTATAACAAAATTATAATATATCGTCCATAAAAGATAAGCTGCCTCTATAAAGATTTCCTTCATAAGGCAGCTTATCTCTTTATTCAAACCCTTTTTCACGTGTTATAGCCATTCCTTGCGCCCCTTCTATTGTCAGCCATTGATGGAATAAAAATCGCTTCATATGGATAACAATAGATTGATACCCTTGTTGAATTTGTAATTTAGGATGATACCAAACGACAATATCATCAACTAATTCAAAAGGATAGTCCATTTGTTGACCCGGTTTACCTAAACCGATTTCGGGAACATAACTGCCCCAAATCAAATCGCCTTTTCAACAACTCCCTCCAGACGGTTCAAAGGTCAAGGTAATAATGACATGACCGCCATGCGCGTGAATATATTGTTTTGCTTGTTCTGTTATGGTAAACATGTTGAAATCCTCACGATTGTCCTAATGTATCTGCTTTCATAATGGCATCATACACTTCATCTGCCGTAATGTCAGCACGCACATTTTTTGTGAACTGAGTTGGCACGGTAGCTGCTTCCGCAACCAAACGGATTTCGTCTTCTTTTACATCCGTAATTCCTAAATCAGCTAAGCATGAAGGAAGTCCTACCGATTTTATATAGTGCAATACTGTGTCCCACTCATCTTTTGGTGCTTTTTCTAAGATAAGCTGTGATAATAATCCAAAAGGGAGTGTAAAATAGTTTGTGTAAATCGGTATTGCATGAATCTACTTTATGCCCCATACTGGGGTAAACAAAGATAAGGACGGTAACAGAATGGCAAAGTGTAAAACTCCACCAACTACCCCAGGCGAGCAGATTGCTCAGCAAATCCTCAACAACTACGACATCAAGAGCGCGGAAGACGTACAGGACGTCCTGAAGCAGATTTTTGGCCCCATTTTTGAGTCCATGCTCAAAGGTGAGATGGAAAATCATCTCGGCCATAAGAAGCATGAGCGCTCCGAAGACGGTGACAATGTCCGGAACGGCTATTCATCCAAGACGCTCAAGACCTCTCTGGGCGAGGTTCCTATCCGCGTCCCTAGGGATCGCCAGAGTACGTTTGAACCGCAGATCATCAAGAAGCACCAGCGCGACGTTTCGTCCATCGAGGGCAAGGTACTGGCGATGTATGCCCGTGGCATGAGCCAACGCGACATCGCTGCAACCATCGAAGACATCTACGGCTTCCAGATGTCACATGAACAGATCTCCACCATCACAGGCTGCGTCATGGAAGAGGTCGAGGCATGGCGGAATCGTCCGCTCCAGTCGTTCTATCCATTTGCTTTCGTCGACTGCATCTACGTATCGCTGCGCACGGAGTATGGCGTCCAGCAGGTGGCCGTCTATGTCATGCTTGCCTATGACGTCAACGGCTGCAAGGATGTCCTTGGCCTCTGGATCAACGAGACGGAGAGCAAGCATGCCTGGATGCAGATCTTCGACGAGCTGCGGGCTCGCGGCGTTAAGGATCTTGGCATCCTGTCCATGGATGGCGTGAGCGGATTGGAGGAAGGCGCCAAGGCTGTATTCCCGCATGCCACGGTTCAGCGCTGCATCGTACACCTCATCCGCAATTCCATCCGCTACATCCCACGCAAGCAGTGGAGTGCATTCACGAAGCAGCTGAAGCTCATCTATGGTGCCATCAACGTCAAGCAGGCCCGTCAGGAATTCGAGAAGTTCAAGACCGACTGGCAGGCTTATCCAGGCGCGGTCAGCGTATGGGAAAACAATTTCTCACACGTCGAGCAGCTCTATAACTATGGCAGTGCCGTGCGCAAGATCATGTACACGACCAATGCCATCGAGAGCGTCAACTCTAGCTTCCGCAAGGTGACCAAGAAAGGCGCTTTCCCCAACGAGGATGCAGTCTTCAAGATTTTCTACCTACGCATCCAAGAGCTCTATAAAAAATGGAAGGGTCGTCACGTCGCAAACTGGGCGATGGTCCGGAACCAGCTGCTCATGGACGACAGGATGTCTCAGCTTATGCAGCAATACGATGTTGCTTATTGAATCGATTTACACAAAACTCTTGACACACCCATCCAAAAGCAACTTTTTCACCATGAGAAGCTCCATGGGCCTGTGGAACATGAGCAAATCCATCATTGATAGCATGTGCTGCCGCAAGGCCTCCCGACTCAAATCCGACACCGCTGAGATAGACGCAGGCCTCAATGACTCGTTCTAAAGTAGGGTTTACCTCCTGTTTTTCAACAGCACTAAGTGCTTCCAGTGAATCATTTAATAAAGTTTTATAACATAATTCAGCCAAAGCCAGTGCCGTTGCCGAACAAGTCCCCCGAGCCATCGTCTTTGCACCACTTCGCTGACAGGCGCGTGCTTCAAAATAGGTAGATAAGGCATCCCCCATACCAGAAACTAAATATTGTTTAGGCGCTTGAGCGATAATCCCAGTGTCGACTAAAACGAGATCCGGATTGTGTTTCATCATTAAAGCCTTGATAACGACACCTTGTTCATTGTAAATAACAGCCACACTGCTACACGGTGCATCATTGGAAGCAATGGTAGGAATAATAATTGTCGGTAAATCGCCTAAATTAGTGGCCACGGCTTTAGCCGTATCCAGTGCCTTGCCTCCGCCAATGCCAATAATAGCATCACAGCCATGCTGGTAGGCCATATCCTGTGCATCGGCAATGGCCTTTTTAGAACATTCCCCTTGAAATTCAGCATAAAATACAGATTTATTCGCACTATTCAAAGCGTTATCAATGCGGTCACCGATTCTTCGCTTATTATTAGGCGATAGTAAGACCAAGAAGCTATTGCCCATTTTCTTAACATATTTCCCTAATTTATCTAGCTCTCCATTGCCTTGCACATAATATCCCGGTGCTTTAATTCCAATCGTCATGACTCAATACCACCTTTCTAAAAAACCTCTCCCAGCCGGGGTACTAAGCTACCCTTACCAGGAGAGGTTCTACGCAACACATACCAATTATGAAGAGAAATCAGGCATTTCCTGAAGACGGCAAACCAGTGTGTAGACATCTTCTCCGACCCGATAAACGAGTAAATCACGATTTTCATCCGTACAAGGAATATTAGATTCTTTTCCACCATTCAGATTATCATGACAAATACTGTTGAGGTCTTCAAAAATTTCCATCACACCTTCTTCGCCTTTGCGGACAATCCGTAAAAGATCATTAAAATAAATTTTATCTTGGTCATCATATTTAAAAATAGTACACCAACGACTTAGAAGTTCTTCTTCATTCATGCCCGTTTTCCGAGAAATTAATTTTTTCTGAGAAGCTAATAGAAGCAACATGCATGATAAGTAGATAAGGTAAAATATATTTCGCAAATTCAATTTCATAAAAAATAGACATAGTCTATTGCCGCTAGTACAATTAAGTTACCACACAAAATTCGTAAGGAGGCAATAGACCATGTCTGGTAATATTATACAACTTAATGAGGATCTTATAAAGAATAATTTAAAGGATCTTGTACGCAACAGTGTAGAGGAAACACTGAACGCCCTGCTCGACCACGAGGCGGATGAACTCGTCCGCGCTGGCAAGTATGAGCGAACGGGAGACCGTAAGGGCTACCGTTCCGGTCATTACGAGCGGAATTTTGGCACGACTTCCGGCGAAGTCAGATTACGCGTGCCGAAGCTCAAGGGCATCCAGTTTGAGACGGCCATCATCGAGCGCTATAAACGCCGTGAATGCTCTGTCGAGGAAGCCCTTATTGAGATGTACCTGGCCGGCGTATCCGTGCGCCGTGTCGAAGATATTACCGAATTGCTTTGGGGCACAAAGGTCTCCTCTGGCACCATCAGCAATCTCAACCAGAAGGCATACAAGCACATCGAGGAATGGCGTCAGCGTCCTTTAACGGGGGAATATCCGTATGTTTACGTCGACGGCATTTACCTCAAGCGCTGCTGGGGTGGCGAGATTCAAAATGTCTCCGTTTTAGTCGCTATTGGCGTCAATAAAGACGGGTTCCGTGAGATTCTCGGAGCAGCAGAAGGCATGAAAGAAGACAGGGAAAGCTGGTTGAACTTCTTCACCTGGCTCAAAGGCCGTGGCCTTGCAGGCGTGCGTCTCATTATCGGCGATAAATGCCTTGGCATGCTGGAAAGCATCCCTGTAGTCTTTCCTGAAGCCAAATACCAACGCTGCACGGTCCATTTTTACCGGAACGTCTTCACAGTGACGCCAAAGACTAAGATGAAGCAGGTTACCTTAATGCTCAAGGCAATCCACGCGCAGGAGAGCAAGGAAGCTGCACAGGAAAAGGCGGTCTCCATTGCCGCCAAGCTCCGTGAAATGAAGCTTTTATCCGCAGCCAAGAAAGTCGAGGACAGCGTGGGCGAAACCTTGACCTATATGGATTTCCCAACAGAACACTGGAGCCGGATCCGCACGAATAACCTAACAGAACGGGTGAATCGCGAGATACGCCGCCGTACACGGGCCATTGGTGCCTTTCCTGACGGCAACAGTGCTTTGATGCTCGTCTGTGCCAGACTTCGTCATGTTGCCGCCTCGGAATGGGGCTCAAAACGCTATATGGATATGGAGCATCTATTCAAGATGGAAATTGAGCAGCCAAATGACGAGGAAAATCCATATATCTGATTACGATATTTACTGGCGGATGAAATGAATTTGCGAAAGAATCTTGACACTACCGGCCTCGGTCCCGTAAGGGGCCAGGGTCCGCTGGATGAGATGCTGGATGGCATCGTCTACGGTCGGATACATGCTTTCTGAGATTTCGACGCTCAGGAAATGGTCATCTTCCTTCTTAGCGTTATCCTGAGGCATGCCGTCGATATGCTTCCCCGGGTCCATCAAGATGAAGGCATCCAGTTGTTTCCGCACGTCCAGATAGCGCTGGACATCGTAATTCAGACAGAGGGCCCCGATAATATTATCCTCCTCATCATGGATAAAAAAAGTCGAAGACCGCAGGGTATGGCCGTTGACGCTCTTCCCGTAGTAATTGGTCATATATTCCTGGTCCCTTTTCTTACCGACCTGCATGAGTTTCAAAATAAAATCCGTCGCCGGCGCCCCCACTTTCCGGCTGCTGATGTCGCCATTGGCAATGGCGATGACCGATTCATCGGGATAACGCAGATCATGAAGGACGACTTCACAATCCTTCCCCAGGGCAGCTCCCAAAATCCGAAAATGCGTCATAGCCCCCTTACAATGTTGACATATGTCATCTATAAATCTATAATAAAAGGCGTAAAGGAGGGGGTATTATGCCGAGACCACCGCGGTGCCGGCGGGTTTGTTCATTGCCGGCGGCTTCTGTCTTTGGACCTGTAGACGGAGGACAATCAACAGATGCCATTATCATGGGCATTGATGAGTATGAAGTCATCCGCCTCATCGACTGGGTCGGCCTGACGCAGGAACAGTGTGCCGCTCAGATCAATGTGGCGCGCACGACGGTAACCGGCATTTATGATTCGGCCCGACACAAGTTGGCCGACGCCCTCATCCATGGCAAACGCCTCGTCATCGAAGGCGGCCATATCCAAGTTTGTGAACGTTCCGGCACGTGTTGTCATACCTGCTGCCGCGCCGGAAAAAAGAATACAAAGGAGAATGATCCCAATGAGTGAAAATTGTACACACGACTGTTCCAGCTGCGGCAGCTCCTGCGCTGAACGCACACAGCCCCAGAGCCTGCAGGCCGCCCCTCATGCCGGCTCGCACATCAAGCATGTCATCGCTGTCGTCAGCGGCAAAGGCGGCGTCGGTAAATCCCTGGTAACGTCCCTTATGGCCGTTGAAATGCAGCGCCGCGGCTTCAAGACGGCTATCCTCGACGCCGATATCACGGGCCCGTCGATTCCGAAAGTCTTCGGCCTGACCGACCACGCTACGGGCGATGAAAACGGTATCTATCCGGTAACGACCAAGACGGGCATCAAGGTCATGTCCATGAACCTCCTGCTCGAAGACGCAGCGGCTCCTGTCGTATGGCGCGGTCCGGTCATTTCCGGTGCGGTAAAGCAGTTCTGGACCGATGTCATCTGGGGCGATATCGACTACATGTTCGTCGACATGCCGCCGGGAACGGGCGACGTCCCGCTGACGGTCTTCCAGTCCCTGCCAATGGACGGCATCCTGGTCGTCACATCGCCGCAGGAACTCGTTTCCATGATCGTCGAAAAAGCACTGAACATGTCGGAAATGATGCACGTCCCAGTCCTGGGCCTCATCGAAAACATGAGCTATTTTGAATGTCCTCATTGTCATGAAAAACTGTCCATCTTCGGCAAGAGCCACGTCGAAGAATCGGCACAGAAATATGATATCCCCCATACGGCAAAACTGCCGATCGACCCGGAATTCGCAGCCCACTGCGATAAAGGCGATATCGAAGGCTATGAAGCCAGCTATATGGCAGATACCGCTTCCTTCCTGGAAGGCGTGTTAGGGAAATAATAAAAAGGCGCTGTCGCACGAAGACAGCGCCTTTTCTTGTAGGGGCGCCACGTGGGGCGCCCGCTCTGGGATATGTACGATTTCCTGCCCTGTTTGCTAGAAGAATCATCCAAATCCCTAACGGGTCGCCCACGTGGCGCCCCCTACATACTCCGAATTACAAACTATAAAAGAGCAACCTTTCAGTCAGCTTCGCTGACAGCTCTCCTATGAAGAGAGCCACTGCGGGCCACGAGCCACTAATTATTTCACATTTTTCGTAGCATCGATGCCGAGGGCTCTCATGATGCCAAAGAATACTTCGGTGTTGTCCATGACGCCCTGGAAGTATTCCGAGCCAGGACCTTCAGCGTTGAGCGGTACGTCGTCGGCAGCATGGCATTCGTCACCGATGGTATCGGGAATGTTGGCCGGTACGAGTTCCCAGGGATCGCCGTCGTGATGGCGGGACGGATTGGCTTTTTCGACGACTGTCGATACCTGATGGTATTCGGTCTTATCGCCAGCCTGCTGAGCTTCCTGTTTGGTAACGGTCTGAGAAACAGTCGGCAGCGTCGGTTTCTGCTGGAAGTGGAAGTTTTCGTAATATTCCGGATGGTTGGCATACTGGATGGCCAGGGTGACATCGGGATCCGGATTATCCGGGAAGCCATCGTGGTTGGCATCTTTGAAGGTCGGGAAGATGGAGTCGGCATAAGTGCGGACAGCTGCCAGGCCCTTCTTGCCATCCCGTTCATGGTAGGTCCCGGTAATGGAAGCGCCGTGAGCATGGTCGGCGACGACGATGATCAGCGTGTTGTCTCCGTGTTCTTTATTCCATTTCTGGGCGTATTCGATGGCCTTGTCGAATTCGATGGTATCATACGTTGCGCGCTGCCAATCCATGGCGTGGAGCTGTTTGTCGATGGAAGCGCCTTCAATCATGGCAAAGAAGCCTTTCGGGTTCTTGCTGAGGATATCCAGGGATTTCTTGGTCATGTTAATGAGGTTCGGCTGGTCCGTATATTTGCCGAGGACTTCCGGGTTCTTGAGCATTTCACGGTCGACACAGACATTCATCGTGCTCGGATGGAACAGGCCCAGGAGCGGTTTATTATCCGGAGCGGCCATCATTTCCTTAGAATTGCTGACAAAGGTGTAGCCTTTATCCTTGAATTCCTGGATGACGTTCTGGTTGTCATGGCGTTTCGAGCCCTGTTCGGACTGCGGGATGTAACG
The DNA here is from genome assembly GCF_047831605.1 of Megasphaera sp. Taxonomy (NCBI): domain Bacteria; kingdom Bacillati; phylum Bacillota; class Negativicutes; order Veillonellales; family Veillonellaceae; genus Megasphaera; species Megasphaera sp. The sequence continues at coordinate 1,113,439 of NZ_CP181255.1, forward strand.
GCGCGAACCGCCGCCCATGATGACGTCCGGGCGATGATAATCTTCGAGGTATTCCGAAGCGAGGTAATCCTGGGTGGCACGGCGGCGCGTATGACCGACCATAGCTGCTGGCGTGGCGTCTGTCGATTCAGCCTGGGTGATGATGCCGACGGACATGCCGCGGCTGCGTTTTACGATTTCCGAAATATTTTCGACGCGCGGATCATCGAAGGGGTCTTTCGTGGAGTCTTCATAGACGCCCAAGGCGTTGACGACGGATTTATGACCTGTTGCATAGGTAGACGCCGAGTTGGCACTGTCTGTCGTCAGGGAATCGTAACCGCTGGTCGTAATCAGGCAGTTATGGGGCATTTTTTCCATGGCCAGTAAGTCATTGTACTTGCCGTTAGTCATGCCTTTGGAAATAATACGGGCCATTTCGCGGGCCTGCAGGGACATGCCGTCGCCGACGAAGAGGATGACGTTCTTGGCCTGGCGCTGAGCTTTGTCCTGAACGACGGTATAGCGGGCATCGGCCGAATTAGCGCCATCGGCATCGGTAGCCGTCGCTTTTACCGTATAGGCACCGGCTTTGGGGAAATTGACCTGATTGGCACGATATGAAATGACGCCGTTGCCTAAATCTTTAGCATCTAATTTCTGACCAAAGAATTTATCAGCCTTCTGTCCATTGACCGTAATGTCGACATTCTTCAGATTCTTTGCTTTCGATACTTCGATGTCGAAATCGAATTTGGCACCAGCCAGGAATTTCGCATTATCGACGGGAAGGATGCGGACATCTGCCGCCTGTACTCCGGGAATGAATCCTGCTAATGAGCCGCAGGCTACCATGGAAAGAATTGCTCGTTTTAACCATTGTCGTTTCATATCGTGACCTCCTGAATTTTGTAACATATTCGACACGATAAGTATAAAGTCCCTATACATAGAAAAGGTCAAATCTATGTATAATTTATGTATAATCTCAGGAAGGAGTGTATACTCATGATTTACAGCTGCATAGATATCGGTGGTACAGCCATCAAATTCGGCCTCATCGACGAAACGGGCCGGTTCCATAAGAAAGGCAGCCTGCCGACAGAAGCGGCGACGGGCGGCGGTCCGGGCATTGTCCACAAAGTCCGCTCGCTCATCCAGCGCCAGCTGGCCGACCATCCCTTAGCGGGCATCGGCATCTCGACAGCCGGCATCATCGACACGGAAAGAGGGGCCGTCGACTACGCCCTGTCCATCCCGGACTATACGGGGACGGCCTGGAAATCGCTCTTGGAAAATGAATTCCAGCTCCCCTGTATCGTCGAAAACGACACGAACTGCGCCGCCCTGGGAGAATGGTGGCTCGGCGCCGGCCGGGACATGGACTCCCTCTTCACCGTGACCGTCGGCACCAGTATCGGCGGGGCCTTCATCGAAAAGGGCCATATCCTTCACGGAGCCTGCCGGTCTGCCGGGGAAATCGCCTATATGCGCGTCCCTGCCGGCCGCCTCCACGACGTCGCTTCGGCGACATACCTCTGCCGGGAAATGGCATGCAAAAAAGCCGCCGACCCGGAAAAGGTCGACGGCCGTACTTGCTTTGCCTGGGTCCGTCAGGGAGATGCCACGGCAGCAGCTGTCCTCGATACATTCTGCCAGAATCTGGCCGATGGCCTGGCCAATATCGCCTGCCTGTGCAATCCCGACGGCATCGTCCTCGGCGGCGGCATCATGGCCCAAGAGGATATCCTGAGGCCGAAGCTGGAAACAGCCCTGGCGGCGCGATTGCCGGCCATGATGCTGCCGCCTAAGGGACTGGCCTTCGCCAAACGGCAGAACGACGCCGGTATGCTGGGCGCGTTGTATCTATTGCTGCATCGAAAAGGCAGCTATTAATGATTCAGTTTCGTGCGGACGATGCGGGTTACTTTTTCATCGACTAAGGCCCGGAATTCCGCGTTGCTCTTATATTCCTTCAAGAGGCCGTCATACGTTTCCCGTTCGTGGGCATATTCATGGCAGACCAGGACCATATCGGCACCGGCCTTGATGGCCATGACGCCCATGTCGGCAAAGGCATAGTGCTTGGCCATGGCGCCCATTTCCATATCGTCGGAAACGATGAGTCCCTGGTAGCCGAAAGTGTTGCGCAATAAATCGGTCATGATCGGTTTGGAGACACAGGCCGGAAGATTGGGGTCCAGCGCCGGGAAGGTGACGTTCGAGACCATGATGAACATTTTCTGATTGTCTTCGCTCTTGATGAGGTTTTCAAAAGGCTTCAAATCCTGCTTCATCAAGTCATCCTTGGAACTGTTGACGCTGTCGCCGTCGATATGGGGATCCGTCTTGACTTTGCCGATGCCCGGGAAATGCTTGAGGGAACACCAGATTCCCGTCTGTTCGTAGCCGGCAATGGCTTCATGGGCGAATTGGGTCACGACGCCAGGGTCGAGGCTGTACGACCGTTCAGCCTGAGAACCTAGGTCGACGACAGGCGCAAAGTTGACGTTGATGCCCAGCTTTTTCAGGGCATCGCCCGTCGTGACGGCCCACTGTTTCGCCTGGGCCGACTGGCCGCTCTGGCCGATGGACTGTTCAGACGGTACGGGCGGGAAGGCCTTGCGCATGCGCAGGACTTGGCCCCCTTCCTGATCGAGGGCAATGAAAGGCATGACGCCGCTCTTCTTGCGGATCGTCGTGTCTATTTTTTTTGTCAAATGCTGGACCTGTTCGGGTGTATCCATATTGCGGTCGAATAAGATAACATTCCCGGCATGGCAGTATTCCAGCTGGCGCTGGCCCTGGTCGTCGATGGTCGTCCCGGCCAGGCCGATCATCATGAGCTGCCCGATCTTTACTTCCGGTGACATCTTGGCGACGAGCCGTGATGCTTCGTCTTCCTGTACAGCGCCTTTAGATGGCCCTGCCGGGCCCGCTGGCGACGGCGAACGGTCCCAGAAGAACCAGGCGCCAATGGCCACGAGCACCAGGATAGCCAGGGCCAGGAAAATGCCGCTCTTCGTATTAGGCTTCTTCATTATATGCCAGCTCCCCGGCGATGACCGTCTGTTTTACATGGAAATCGTTGCTGTCCAGGATGGTAATATCCGCCTGCTTCCCTTCTTCCAGGGAACCGATGCGGTCGTAGACACCGAGGGCTTTGGCCGGGTTGACCGTAGCCATGGCGACGACATCGGGAATGGAGGCGCCGGAATTAATGAGGAAATGGAGGACCACTTCGTTCATGGGGGCAATACTGGCAGCCAGGGTCCCGTCAGCCAGGCGGGCTTCACCATTCTTGACGAAGACTTTCTGGCCACCCAAGCTGGATTCGCCATCGCCCTGCAGGCAGGCCCGCAACGAGTCGGTGACCAGGATGAGGCCGTCGCGGCCTTTCATCTGATAGGCCAGTTTCTGCGCTGCCGGATGGACGTGCAAATCGTCGCAAATCAATTCACAGCAGGCGCCCTTATGGAGCAGGGCTGCGCCGACGACACCGGGTCTGCGATGGTGGAACGGCGTCATAGCATTATATAAATGCGTAACATGGCAACTGCCGAGGGCGTCCATGCAGTCCATGGCCTGGTCGAAATCGGCCGCCGTGTGCCCGATGGACACGATAATACCGTGGTCCTGGCAGTCCTTCAGGAATTTCTTGTTCTTCAATGTTTCCGGTGCCAAGGTGATGATCTTGATGACGTCGGCATATGGTTCGAGCCAGGAAAAATCGGCAGTCTGGATATTTTCTTCCGCCTGGGAGCCTTTGTAGGCCGGGCTGATGAAAGGCCCTTCCATATGAGCGCCCAATACCTGGGCGCCGCCCTGATAGTCGTCCCGGGCCTGACGGATCCGGCTGAGGGCTTTCTCGATGCGTCCCTGTTCCATAGTCATCGTCGTCGGTACGAAGGACGTAACGCCCGTCGCCGGCAGGGCCTGCTGCATGGTCTTCAGGGCCTGGTCATCGTCATCCATAGTGTCGGCACCGGCACAGCCGTGGATGTGTTCATTGATGAATCCCGGTACGACGAAGCCGCCATTGGCATCAATGAATTCCGAGCACATGCCGGCCCGGAACTGCTTGCGCGGTACGATGCGCCAGATATCCTTTTCATACATAATGACGTGACCGTTAATGATTTCGTTCGGCAGGACAATGAGTCCGTCGATGATAGCTTTCATGTTGATTTCCTCCTAATTGTGTTCATTGCCTCCAGTATACCACAAACGGCAAGGCTGTGGAAATTGTGGATAAATGAAGTGGATAAGTTGTGTACACACTGTCAGAATGGCTATTTTATGCTTTGTCCACCTGTGTATACCTTTTCACAATGTATCCACATATTGTGCATAACTTGCCGAGAACATTTATCCACATTTTCTCAGGAATTATGCACATTATCTGCGCCATTTGTTCGTCCATTATAAATCGCGTAATCATCCCGTTTTCAGGCCGTTTTCACCGGAGGTACACATTTATCCACGAAAGTTATCCACATTTCCCCTGCGAATCCCCAAAAAGTATGCACCTGAAAAAATCAGCATAACCGTGCGCTTCACAAAAAAAATATCCACATTTCTGTCACCCTTGTGCACATGAAATGTGGATAAATTGTTCATAGATTATGGTGGAGTCTTATCCCTTAATCGACAGGGCGGCTCCAGTCAATGTGGATGCCCGTAGCCCGCCAGATATAGCACAAGGCCAGTTTCAGCATTTCCAGGCTCGATGTCGGGACGGTGCTGATGGTCTTATACTGCGCTAAATCCGTATACTGGTGCAAGACTTTTTCTGTCGTCAAATACTGGCGGGCCCGTTCATTCATGACGTCGTCGTTCAAGTGGACGCCGAGTTCTTTCGTCTCTGTATCGTATTCGATGTACCCGTTGTTGTTATCACCCGTGTGGGCAGCTACTTTAAAAATTGCCATAACAAAAACTCCTTCTTTATCGTTCTTATGTATCTTTTTCATGGGACATTTCCCAAAGAAATCCTTTCATGATGGCCGTGCGGCCAAAGCGTTTCTGCAGCTTGTCGATGGCTTCCGTCACTTTCGCCTTCGTCTCTTCATCTTCCGAGAACAAGTCGCCCTGCACCTGATAGGCCTGGAGCTGGCTGACCGTCAGGCCCAGGAGGCGGATGGGCTCATGACCTCTGCTCTTATTATACAATTTTTTTGCCGAAAAATATAACTGTTCTTCCGAACAGGTCCCTATGCTGTGCAGCGTCAAAGAGCGGGTAATGGTCTTGAAAGAGGTATAGCGTATCTTGATGGTGATGATCCGTCCCATGAGCCGGTTCTGCCGCAGCCGCCACGACACTTCGTTGGCCAGGAGGCGGAACTGTTCATCCACTTCGGCGTCGCGCGTCAGGTCATGGCTGTACGTATGCTCATTGCCGACAGACTGGGGCCGCCGCCGTACTTCCAGCGGCCGGTTATCCTGGCCCAGGGACAAGCGGTAAATCCGCTGGGCCTGATTGCCTACGATGGGCTGGAGCGTTTCGGGACTGGCCGCGGCGATGTCGCCGATAGTATGATAGCCCGCTTTTTGCAGGGCCTCTTCGGTCACCTTGCCGACGCCCCACAGGCGGCTCAGCGGCAAGGGTGCCAATATCTGCCGCTCAGTCCCATAGGGAATCCAGACCAGGCCATCCGGTTTGCGAAGGTCCGATGCCAGTTTGGCCAGGAACTTATTCGGTGCTATCCCAGCCGATGCGACGAGGCCCGTCGTCCGCCGTATTTCTTCCTTTACGGCTTTACCCATGTCGACGATATCCGGATAATGGCGCTCCATGCCGGAGACGTCGAGGAAGGCCTCATCCAGGGCCAGCGGTTCGATGAAGGGCGAGTAATGGGACAGGATCAGGCGTATCTGATGGGAAATACGCCGGTAATGGGACATGCGCACAGGCAGGAAGACGCCATTCGGACAGAGCCTGCGGGCCAGTTTCATGCTCATGGCCGAATGGACGCCATAAGCCCTGGCTTCATAAGACGCCGTCGCGACGACGCCCCGCTCCATCAGGCCGCCGACGATGACCGGCAGGCCCTTCAGGGCCGGATTATCCCGTTGTTCTACAGAAGCATAAAACGCATCCATATCGACATGCATGATCCATCGCCGTGCCATAACCATCCCTCCTCCATTCTACTTTATATTATACAACGATTGGCCGCCCTAAATATAGAGGGGCGCATTAATTCGTACAAATTATTGTTAACAATTAGACAGTCTACAGAAACACAGATTGCTTTAAAACAGCTTAGTACCGCCATTTATAAAGAAGTATACATCATTGGATTTTCATTCCGTAATATGGTAAACTATAAGAATACTAAAGAGAGGTGAAACATTATATCATGGATTTATTCCAACTGACATACTTCATCGAAGTCGCTCACAAAAAAAGCTTTACCAAAGCTTCAAAATCGCTGCACATCAGCCAGCCGTCGATCAGCAAAGGGATCAAAGCCCTGGAAGAACACTGGGGTGTCCAGCTCTTCGACCGCAAGGGGAAAAATGTAGAGCTTACGGAAACGGGTTCCTATTTGCTTCCTAAAATCGAAGAACTCATCAAGGGATTCACCCAGCTGAATGAAGAAATGGAGTCGCCACAGCTGCTCAATGCCGGTAAATTGTCCGTCGGCGTACCGCCTATGATCGGCTCTTCCGTCATCGCGCCGTTCATCGCCCATTTCATCAACAAATATCCCAAAATCGAACTGGAAATGAAGGAAGTCGGTTCCCAAGACGTCGTATTCGCCATTGATGACGGCCTCATCCAGGTCGGGTTCGTCGCCCTGCCGATTACGACAGAAATTCCTTATGAATTTTTCATCTTCCACGAAGAACCTCTCGACGTCGTTCTCTGGCCGGATCACCCCCTGGCCTCCCAGCCATCGCTGACCTTGTCGGATATCAAAGACGAAACGTTCGTCTTCTACCCAAGCGGATTCTCCCTGAATCCCTACCTGCGTTCGGCTTTCCAGGAAATCATGGCCCATCCGAAGATCGTCTGCCGTTCCAGCAACTGGGACTTCCTGGCCCAGATGGTTGCCGGCCGCCTGGGGATTTCCCTAATGCCGCACACGATCTGTCAGCGGATTTCACCGGACCTTGCCGTCTCCGTCCCCCTCGTCCAGCCCCATCTCTATTGGACCCTGGCCCTGATCTGGAAAAGCAAGGGCTATTTATCGCACCCATCCCGGACATGGGTACAGTCGTTTAAAGATTATTTCAAGGATGCCAACGCGGCCATCCAGAGTGCCGCAGCCGAACATCCTTACCTTTCAGAGGAGTAGATCACGATGTCCACATCATTGCTATCGGCAGCAGAAAAAGACGAAATTTTTTCACATCAGCATGATAACGGCCCTTTCAGCGCCCTGGCCCTGGAAACGGCCTGCCTGAACTATCTGGACCGGCTGAACCGTACCTTCCGCAATCCCCTGGCAGCCCCGGCCGACCGCCGGGCAGCCCTTAAAAAGGGGATGGCCCTGGAAGAGAAACTGTTCGAGTATATCCGCCACGAGACGCCGATCAGCTATTTTGACAGCGATTTCCGCAAACAGACGAAACAGTATATCCGCATGCGGGAAATCTATGTCGACGCCGTGAACTTCACCTTCAAGCGCCACCGCTTCTGCTTCGTCCTGGACCTGCTGCGCCTGTACAGCGAAGATCCGTGCCAGATTCTCCCTGAACGGGATATCTTTAAGGCAAAATGGGAACAAGTCCTGCTCTACGACTACCTGCTCCTCGACATGGGCCAGAAGAACACGGAAGACATCGGCCGCGAAGCCGTATCCAACGGCTATCACGAATGTGACTATACCCTGGAAATCGAAGAAGTATGGAAACAGCCGATGAAAGCCGTTCCCCGCTCCCACTTCCGCTACGTCAAAGCCGCCTTGCCCTATAGCCAGGGCGCCCGGGCCATCGCAACGTGGATGAAAGACCACGCCGCCGAACTGGCACCGGCCCTCTGGGTCGTCGATACCCAGGCCATCGAAGCCCTGCGCCAAGGACCAGACCTGACCGTCACTGATGAAGATATCGCGATTATTGAGAAAACATTGTGAACGTACTCCCGCCTATAGAGGCGAGAGCTTCCTGCTTCAACGAGAACAGCGCCACTGACTCCAAAGAGTTGCGGCGGCTTACACTCTCTCCACAGGCGTAGATTCCCGTGCGACCCACGGTATTTTATGGATTACGTCAGGCAGATATTCGCCTGGCTTCTTCCCGAATATTTATGGCAGCGTTCTTATCGCGGTTATGGTGACTGCCACATTTAGGGCAATTCCATTCCCTTATAGATAAATCCTTGGTTTCGTGGTTCTGATATCCGCAAACATGGCACAGCTGGCTGCTTGGATACCACTTGTCTATCTTGATAAGCTGTTTGCCTTGCCAAGCCAGCTTATATTCCAGCATGTTCGTGAACATATTCCAGCCATTGTCGGCTACGGATTTGCCAAAGCTGAACTTGCCACCCTTTTTCCGCTTGGCCATCGCTTTGACACTAATATCCTCAATGCCAATGACATCATAGCGGTCTGTGAGATAGCGAGCCTTCTTATGCAGGAAATCCCGCCGTTGATTAGCCACTTTCTCATGGAGAATAGCTACGCGCAGCCTTTGTTTTTCTCTGTTGTGACTTCCTTTTTGCTTGTTGGATAGCTTTCGCTGTGCCTTAGCCAATCTTTTCTCTGCCGTTCGCAGGAAACTGGGATACTTAGCATCCGCCTCATCGGAAGCCACATACAAACCGTGCATCGCAAAATCCAGGCCCAGGAAGGTCTTCGGTATGACAGGGAGTACTTGGTTTTCATACTCCACCAGCATACTGATATAGTACTTTCCTGATGGCGTCTTGCTGATGGTTACGGTCTTTATGATACTGTTCTCTGGCAAGGGGCGATGCTGGCATAGTTTCACCCAGCCGACTTTCGGCAGTTTCACCTTATGGCCCTCGATTCGGACAGAGCCTTTCTGGTTGTTCGTAGAATACGAAGCACGACAATTTTTCTTTGACTTGAAGCGCGGCTTGCCGAAATGCTGGCTGTCATTCCAAAAGTGGCCGTAAGCCTTATTCAGATTCATTTGGGCATTGGCAAGGGCTAAACTATCTACTTCCTTTAGCCAAGGGAATTGTTCTTTATACTGCGCAGGCGTGTTATTCAGCTTTTGGCCTGATTCCTTGTAATAGGCAAGGCGGTCACTCAACATTTTGTTATAGATGAATCGGACACAGCCGAAGGTCTTGGCAAACATCATTTTCTGTTCCCTTGTCGGGTATATTCTGTATCGGTATGCCTTATTCACTATCATCACCTGCCTTGACTTTCCAAATCCTTTCACTCTTACCACTGATTATACTGCAAATCAACTTGTGAAGCCATTGTTTTTCTGATGGCATCGAGCCCTCAGAAAAACCTGCAATTCATCTCGCCGCCTAAAGAGGCGGGAGACTTCTTGCAGAATCAGGTTAAATGGTGTTTCAAGGCGTAGTCTACGAGTTCGGCTTTGGTCTTGCAGTTCAATTTCTGCATGAGTCTCGTCTTATAAGTCGACACGGTCTTGACCGAGAGGTGCAGTGTGTCGCCAATGGCCGACAGGGAATGGCCATGGACCAGGGCCACGAGGACTTCCTGCTCCCGCGCCGACAGGGCCGGATGCTGGCCGGCACCATCGAGGACGCCATCGAGGAGGCTCCGGGCTTCGCGTTCACTCAGGTAGCGGTGTCCGGAAACGACAGAGCGCAACCCTTTGAAAAGTTCCGCATCGAGCGTGTCCTTGCAGAGATAGCCGTCTGCACCGAGCTGCATGAGTTCCGTGACGTACTGCTGCTCACTGTACATGGTCAAGACCAGGACTTTGACATCATAATGGCGGCGCCGGATTTCCCGCAGACAGTCGATGCCATTCATGACCGGCATGGAAAGGTCCAGCAGGACGACGTCGACAGGCGTGTCTTCCAGCCGCTCCAGGACTTCCTGTCCGTTCGAGGCTTCGGCGACGACATGGCAGTCGTCCTGAGAGGCCAGCAATAGTTTCAACCCCGTCCGCAAGATACGGTGGTCATCAGCCAAGAGAATGTTCATGTTCTTCCTCCTCACTCAAATACAACGGCAGAGAAATGGTCAGCGTCGTCCCTTTACCAGGATGGCTGTCGATGGCAAAGGTCCCGTTCAATACATCTGTCCGCTCGCGCATACTGACCAGTCCTAAATGGTTATCCAGGCGAGCCCGTTCGGCCCGGTCCGCACTGAAGCCGATGCCATCGTCGCGGACAGACAAGGTCAGCTTCGACGGCAGGACGTGGAGCCCGATGGTCACGGTATGGGCCTGGGCATGACGGGCAATGTTGGTCAGCCCCTCCTGGACCATGCGATAGCAAAACAAGGCCACTGGCCGGGACACGCGCGATATGTCGCCGTCATGATGGAAGATCACGGTCAGCCCCGGCTGTGTCTGGCGATACGTGTCCAGGTACTTTTCAATGGCTACGACCAGGCCCAGGTCATCCAGCAGGGGCGGATGGAGATTGACGGCGAGATGGCGCAGGCCTTCCAAAGTCTCGCGGGTCAAATCGCGGACACCGGCGACGAGTTCCCGGACCTTTGGCTCTTCTGTCTGGTCCATGATGAGCCGCAAATAGGCCAGCATCGATACCATGGACTGGCTCGTCTCATCGTGCAGTTCCCGCGAAATGCGGCGCCGTTCGTCTTCACGGGCAGAAAAGAGCTGGTCGATGAGCCAGATACGGGTCTTCTCCTTTTCCCGCAGGGCGGTCAGCAATTTCGAGTTCTCCCGGTCTTTTACAGCCAGGCGGTTGCTCATGACATTGAAGGCTTTCGCCAGGCGCCCGACTTCATCTTTCGTCTCGACGGGCACGCGGACACTATAATTCCCGCGGCCGATTTGGCGGATGGCCTGGGCCAGGGTCTGGACAGGCCGCAAAAAAGCCCGGGCATAGCGCGTAGCCAGTACGGAAGCTGCCAGACAGATGGCCAGGATGACCAGCATGGTCTGGACGAAGCGCTTCCACATGAGCTGCATCATCGGCCGTTCCGACAAGCCGATGCGGAAATAGCCGACCAGGCCGCCATCAATGGGATAGACGACTTCCCGTATATATCCTTCCGTACTGTCGAAGGTCACAGTCTTATCGGCTCCGTCGTGCTGCACGTCGCACCGTTCCGGCAAGCCCTTTGGCAGGCCGTCCGTAAACGTGCTGGCCAGGATACGGCCATCGGGATAAGTCACCAGGATATACCGCACCTGGTCATTCGTCTGCTGAGCATGGAGCAGCTGTTCCGTCATGGCAAAGCGGTCATCGACGAGGATATCGTTACTGATGACCTGACTGATTGAGGCCGCCAGTTCCCGCCCGGATGTATCGAGTTCGTAATTCATATAGGTGCTCGTCGAGTAAAGGAACAGGGAAGCAGCCAGCAGGCCGCAGACAAAGATTGTGCCGACGATGAGGGCGTTAAATTTTACATAGAGTGTATAGTTTCTCATATCAAGTCCCTGCCAATCGTCTCTGTTCCGCATACTGCCGCTTGAACTGCTCATAAGCCGCCGTATCGGGAGCTACGAAGCGGTCGATGACAATAGTCTTCATGGACCGCGATAAATCGGGGTTTTCGTGCATCGTATAGAATATCCGCCGCAAGGACGCCTTTTCTTCCGAGTCCAAGCTGCTGCGCACGACGATAGGCCCTGTCGGCGCTTCCGGCATCTTTTCCAGCACCCGCACCTGCCGGGCCAGCTGGGGATTCGTCTGCTCTATGAGCTCATAAATCTGGCTGTCCACGCCAGCCGCGTCGGCCAAGTGATTGGCCACGGCCCAGATGGACTTGTCATGGCCGTGAGTGAAGAAGAAGCGCTTAAAGAACTGCTCTGGCGTCGTCCCCTGCTGGGCCAGGCGGAAAGTAATGGCCAGGCAGCCAGAATAGCTCAAGGGGTCCGTAAAAGCAAAGACCCGCCCCTGGAGCTGGTGTTTATCGGTGATGTCGCTGTCTGCGGCCGTAATGATGTACGTCTGATAATACGACGAGCCATTCGTTTCGGTCATGGCCAGCAGTTCAATGGGCTCATGACCTTGATAAGCCGCATAGGCCCCAGTCGAAGAAAAGGCCACGTCGGCATCGCCATTGGCCAGCAGCGTATTCAGTTCTTCATAGGTCCGGCGCTGGATGAGGATGGCCGGCCGGTTTTCCTGCTGCGAAATATAATTGACGATCTGCTGGTATACCTGCCGCGTTTCCTTCGGCGACATGACCGACGCAAAGGCGATGCGCAGCGGCTTCGTATCCGGTTCCTCTGCAGCCGGATGCGTATCCTGAGGCTGGGTGAAGTCGATATAGCCCTGCGGACGGGCACAGGCTGCGCAGAACAAAGAAAGCATGACCAGCACGATCAGTGAAAGGACCCGTTTCATCTGTTACCTCCATAAATCATTACGTTTACTATATCATACAGGATGGAGATGCGCAAAAAGAGGTTGTCACATTAAGACAACCTCTTTCAAATTAACGAATCAATCTTCTTTCGGTTTGGCGTTCCATACGAGGAGGGCCAATACGGTCGAAGCGATGGCGGCACCGACCCAGAATTCCGTAGCCATGCCGAAATCATAGGTCTTGACGCCGTTGACGACGGTAATCGTCATGAGCTTCCCAGTGATGAATTCCTGGATAGCTGCACCGGCATAACTGAGCAGGCCGATCATGCCCATGGCTGCCCCGGTGACGCGCTTCGGTACGATATCGACAGCCATGAGGCCGCCCATGTAGCAGACCAGGGCGCCCATCGTGAAGCCGTAGAAGGTCATGCACAGCATATCCATGGTGAACGACTGCGGTGCCCAGAGGAAACCGGCAATCGACAGGGAGTAGAAAATCCCGTACAGCAAGGCCGGCATGTTGCGCTTGTGGTTAAAGAATTTGTCAGAAATGACGCCGCACAACAGAGCCCCGAAGATACCGGCTACCTGCATGTAAGCCATGACGCCGGCAGCGCCCATGATGTCATAGCCCTTCTGCGAGGTCAGATAGACGACGCCCCAGCTTTCGATGGCATAGCGGGCAATATAGACGCAGAGCGAGGACAAGCCGAGGATCCAGACGGCCGGATTCTTGACGACAGCATTCCACTGCATGGCACCGACGGATTTTTTCTTTTCTTCGTCGATCTGTTCCTGTGTCTTTTCCCCATAGTAGACAGCCCCATTCGGCAGGCCCTGCGTTTCCGGGCGGTCACTCATGCCAAAGTAGATGAAGACCGTACCGACCAGGGAAATGATGCCGGCCGAAATGAATCCCATAGACCAGTTATACATGGAGACGATGGCAGCAATGGCAAAGTAAGCGAAAGAAGAGCCGAGATTGTGGCTCGTGAACCAGATGCCATATAAGGTCCCGCGTTGTTTATTGCTGAACCACTGGTTAAGGGAAACGATAGACGGCCCGGCACCATACGACTGGAACCAGCCATTAAAGCCCCACAAGACGGCCAGGGGGACAAAGGAATTGACCAGCCCCATGCCGACCATGGTAAGCGAGGAAATGAACAGGCCGAATGAGAAAAACCGTTTATTGTTCATCCGGTCTGCCAGGAAGCTGTTGGTGAACTTCCCAAGACCGTAGGTCACAAAGAAAATAGAACCGATGATACCGATTTCCGTCGGCGTGACGATCCCCGAAGCCAGGAGCGGCTTCTTGATGACCGAGTAACTCTGGCGGATGATGTAGTAAAAGGCATAGCCGATGGTAATGGACGCAAAGACGCGCCAGCGCATGGCATTGAATTTCTTCTTAATCGCCGCGGCATCCGTCATCTGCGGAGCATCCGGAGCGGTCTTGAAAAAATTCCAAATCAGGTTGAACATAGTGAAAAACTCCTTCCGTTGCAAAAATCCGTAATCATAATTCCGCAATTTACGGTTTCTATTATAAGGAACGGATTTTGCTGACGGTAGCCGAAAAATTCTGATTTTTCTGTAGGAGTTTTTCTGACATTACATGACACGTTTGGCTCCGATGTAGCGGGCAGCCCAATAACTGCTGTCCATATCGGAGATGCTGACGCCATCGCTGGCGGCATTGATGAACTGGTGATTGCCGATATAGATGCCGACGTGGGAAATGCCCGAGTCGTACGTCGAGAAGAAGACCAGGTCGCCAGGCTGCAGGTTAGCCATGGAAACGGAATAACCTACGCCATACTGTTCGTCGGCACTGCGCGGCAAGTCGATGCCGGCTGCCGAATAGACGTAGCGCGTGAAGCCGGAGCAGTCGAAGCCGGACGGCGTCGAACCGCCAAAGATATAGGGAACGCCGATATACTGGTTGGCAATGTCGAGGATATGCGTAGCCGCCGGACTTTCGACGCGGGCCAGGCCATTATATCCGCCATTGCCGAAACGGCGGATAGGACCGTTGGGCAGGCCCTGCCCGGTAAGGGCATAAAAAGTCGACTGGCCGACGATGCCGTCCGTTTTCAGCCCATGGTCGGCCTGGAACTGGCGGATGGCCTGTTCCGTCCCGACGCCAAAAACGCCATCGACATCGACGGTATAACCATTATTGGCCAGTGCCTGCTGGATCACGCGGACTTCATTGTCTGCCGTAACAGCCGGCAAAGCGTCCGAAGCCGCCCCTCCCTGCGAAGTCCTGTTTTCCGGCATGGCTTCCCCCATGAGGGCTTCATACGTAGCGGCGCCGATGATGCCATCACAATCCAGTCCGTGGTCTGCCTGGAACTGACGGACTGCGGCCTGGGTCGAATCGCCATAGTCGCCATCCGCATCCGTATCATAACCATGCGCCGTCAAAGCCTGCTGGATTTCAGTAATCTGATGTCCCTTGTCACCGGGATGGAACGTCGCACCAGCCACCGACAGGGACGTCATGAAGCACACCCCCAGCATAACGGCTATCTTCTTTGTCGTATCCATGGAATACCCCTTTCCCAAATTTGTAACATAGATAATTAATTATACCATTTTTTTCGCCACATTTATAGTATGGGGCCATTGTCGCACGAAGGCTTATACCATCATGCGAGATTCCTTTCACTTTATAGCTTGTAGTACGGAGTTTGTAGTTTGTAGAAGATTACTTTAAATCTTTTACCATTTGCTGCAAACTAAAAACTACAAACTTAAAGCTCAAAAAGAGGCTGTCTTAATGCGACAGCCTCTTTTTTTTACATACGGATTTTATTAGAATTTGCCAGCTTTGGCAGCGCCTTCTACGGCTACAGCTACGGCTACGGACGCGCCAACCATGGGGTTGTTGCCCATGCCGAGGAAGCCCATCATTTCTACGTGAGCCGGTACGGACGAAGAACCAGCGAACTGTGCGTCGCTGTGCATACGGCCCATGGTATCGGTCATGCCGTAAGAAGCCGGGCCGGCAGCCATGTTGTCCGGATGGAGTGTACGGCCTGTGCCGCCGCCGGATGCAACGGAGAAGTATTTCTTGCCCATTTCGATACATTCTTTCTTATATGTACCGGCAACGGGGTGCTGGAAGCGGGTCGGGTTGGTCGAGTTGCCCGTAATGGAAACGTCGACGCCTTCGTGGTGCATGATAGCGACGCCTTCGCGGACATCGTCGGCACCGAAGCAGCGGACATTGGCCCGTTCGCTCTTGGAATACGGGATTTCACGGACGATGTTCAGTTCACCCGTTTTGTAATCGAACTGGGTCTGAACATAGGTGAAGCCGTTGATACGGGAAATGATCTGAGCAGCGTCTTTGCCGAGGCCGTTGAGGATGACGCGGAGAGGCACTTTACGAGCCTTGTTGGCATTGCGGACGATGCCGATAGCACCTTCAGCAGCTGCAAAGGATTCGTGGCCTGCGAGGAAGCAGAAGCATTTCGTTTCATCCTGCAAGAGCATCGCTGCCAGGTTGCCGTGGCCGCGGCCGACTTTGCGGTCTTCAGCAACCGAACCGGGGATGCAGAAGGACTGGAGGCCGATGCCGATAGCTTTCGCAGCTTCTACAGCCGTGCGTGCATTGGTCTTGATGGCGATAGCGGCGCCAACGGTGTATGCCCAGCCGGCATTTTCAAATGCGATAGGCTGTACGTCTTTGACGATTTTATAGGGATCCAAGCCGGCAGCTGCACAGATATCGCGACATTCTTCAACGCTGCCGATACCGTATTCTTTCAGTACGCCGAGGATCTTATCAATTCTTCTGTCGTAGCTTTCAAATAATTCCATGTTTTTGCCCTCCTATTGCTGTCTCGGATCGATATACGAAGCTGCTTCTTCAAAGCGGCCATAATGGCCTTTTGCGTCTTCCATGGCTTTTGCCGGTTCAACGCCTTTCTTGATGGCTTCCATCATTTTGCCGAGGTGGATGAATTCATAGCCGATGACCTGGTTGTCTTCATCGAGTGCCATGCGGGTGACATAGCCTTCGGTCATTTCCAGATAACGCGTGCCTTTGGCTTTCGTACCGAACATGGTGCCGGTCTGGCTGCGCAGGCCTTTGCCGAGGTCGTCCAGGCTGGCGCCGATGGGGAGACCGCCTTCGGAGAATGCCGTCTGGGTACGGCCATAGACGATCTGGAGAAAGAGCTGGCGCATAGCGACGTTGATAGCATCGCAGACCAGGTCGGTGTTGAGGGCTTCAAGAAGCGTTTTGCCCGGAAGGATTTCCGAAGCCATAGCAGCAGAATGAGTCATGCCGGAACAGCCGATAGTTTCAACGAGGGCTTCTTCGATGATGCCGTCTTTGACGTTGAGGGTCAGCTTGCAGGCGCCCTGCTGCGGAGCACACCAGCCTACACCGTGGGTCAGACCGCTTACATCTTTGATTTCCTTTACCTGTACCCATTCGCCTTCTTCCGGAATCGGTGCCGGTCCGTGATATGCGCCTTTCGTGACGGGACACATATTCTTAACTTCTGTTGAATATAACATGTTCTCTTCACCCTTTCAAAATGTATGAGAAATAAAAAGTAGCACGTATAGGACTCAGTCCTTCAACTGGTCGTATATCTGTGTGAATAAAGCGCGATACATGCTGCCTTTGCGCCACAAGAATGAAAATGCGTGCATGACGGAAAAATCCTTGACGACAATGCGCCGCAGCGTCCCGTCAGCCAGTTCTTTCTGAACCGATTTTTCATATAGAAATGCAATACCGCAGTCGCGGCAGGCCAGCCCTTTGACGGCTGACAAGCTGCCTACTTCATAGCGGGCCGGGAAATGTTCCAGTGTGTACCCCTGTTCTGCCAGCTTATGTTCTAAAATCCGGCGGGCGCCGGCATGGCGTTCGCGGACGATGACCCGATAGCGCATGAGTTCAGACAGTATCATTTCCTCCGGCGCTTCATAGCCTGTGCCGCAGACAGCGACAATCGGTTCATTAGAAAATAAGAGCGATTCATAGCACCCCTGGTCAAAGGAGCTTTCGACGATGGCGAAATCAATGGCACCATCATCCAGGGACTGGAGCAGTTTTTCAGCATCGGCAATTTCCATGCGGAGATTCATATCGTCGTTATGCTTGAGCAGGTCAGCCAACTTATCGAGAATCCCCACGCCAGCCGTTGGCGTCGCACCAAAAGACAAGGAGCGGTTATGCTGCAAATCACGGAGATGCTCTTTCAAGATGGCATCGTCATGGCTGATGGCAGTCACGGCATTCCAAAGGATGTGACCAGCCTGGGTCAGCTGCAGGTGTTTCCCCTTGTAACTAAAGAGTTTGGTCCCGTATTCGCGTTCTAAATAGCGAATATGCTGAGAAACGGCAGGCTGTGTGATGTGCAGTTCCGCAGCAGCCCGGGTATAGTTCATGTGACGGCAAACGCACAAAAATGTATGGATACGAAAATCTAACATAGCACCCTTTCCTTTCTTTGCGTTTCCCATAAGATAATTTTATGATATTTCAAAATTTTTATCAAGAAAAAAGTGGGCATTTTATGTATACACATGGGACGACTTCGCTCCCATCGATTTCGATGCCGGCCCGTTTCCGTCCGCTTGTAGTAGACGAGACCCTCATGGTATAATAAGGATAAACGATTAACTTATCAAATACAAGAAAGGATGAATCATTATGATGAAAAAAATGACGACACTCTGCGCGTCCCTGCTCCTGGCCCTGGGCTGCCTGACAGCCAATGCCATGGATTCCCAGACCCTAGTCAATAATCCCAGCCGTTACCGGGTCATCAGCACCAGCCCGGACGGCATCGTCTATGCCGATATGGATTCCCTCCGGGCCATGCAGACCATGGACTATCCAAACAGCATCGAAAACATGAACCTGACGCTGTACGTCGAAAAATACGCCGGCATCCGCGACGACCTGGTCTTCCAGATGGGCCAGGAAATCCACCAGATCAACGAATACAAAGCGGCCCTGCACGCCAACAAGCGCAAAGGGACATACGACCTGAAAGCCGATCTGACCAAGGTCTACCGGCCCGATGGAACAGACTATGCCGTCAAGATCGACACGGTCCAGTTCAAAAACGTCCGCGACATGTACACGGCCCTGCATCACTTTGCCGCCCTCACGCCGCAGAAGGATTAGTGGCTCGTGGCTAGTGGCTCGCAGTGGCTCTCCTTATAGGAGAGCTGTCAGCGAAGCTGACTGAGAGGTTTCTCTATCAACATCGTTTACAGAAAAGGGGCTGTCGCATGTGCGACAGCCCCTTTTTGAGTTTTAAGTTTGCAGCAAATGGTAAAAAATTTAAAACCATCCCCTGGCCACTAGCTGCTAACCACCAGCCACTTAAAATAGTTCCCTCCGGCCCGCAGCTATTGTATAATAGAGGCAATGAATCTTTATTATATGAAATGAAGGGGACCTGACATGACGAATGAAAAATATATGAATATGATCCGCAACAATCCCTATGTAATCGACCGCATCGAAAATCCGTCGGAAGAAATGCAGCTCCTGGCTGTCCAGATGAACGGCCTGGCCCTGCAATACATCAAGCATCCTTCCGAAGCCGTCCAGAAAGCCGCCGTCGCCAACACGGCGCGGGCCATCCAATTCATCGACCATCCCTCGGAAGACATGCTCCTGCAAGCCGTCCAGTCCGGCTGGAACAACTTGAGCTATATCAAAAATCCGTCACCGGAACTCATCGACGCCGCCCTGGAACAGTCCGGCTGGGCCATCAAATACGTCAAAGACCCGGACGAAGACCTGCAGCTGCGGGCCGTAGAAAAGAATTACGACGCCATCAAATACATCCAGCATCCGACACCGGCCGTCCAGCTGGCTGCCATCCGCGGCAATTACGAAGCCCTGCGCTACATCGAAAAACCGACAGAAGAAGCGAAAGAACTGGCCATCAGCGAAAATGAACAGGCCATCCGCCTCATCCCGGACATCAGCAAAGAAGAGTTCCTCCACTTCCTCAGCCGCAACGTCCTGGTCAGCAAATATATGCCCAAGGGCATTTCCCTGACGCCCGATGACTGGCGCAACACCTTCAAGGCCGTCTTGTCCCGGGATGACGTGCCGGAAGACTACGTCCGCAACTTCATTACCTGCAGCGCCGTCGACCTGACGCCGGCTGATAAAGTCCTCCTCGTCGACGATTGCGGCAGCAAGAAGGCCCGCCGCATCACAGTAGATGAAAAATTGACATTGAAATAGGAGCGAAATCATGAACTTTACAGATACTTTCAAAAGCGTAGAATTAGTCCTCAAAGCCGGCGAAGTCCCACTGCTCGTCGGCGAAACGGGTATCGGCAAGACCTCCCTGGCCCGGGAACTGGCTGCTAAGAACGACTGGAGCCTCGTCGGCATCGACGGCAACCTCCTCAAAGAAGGGGAAATCGGCGGCCTGCCTACGGTCGAAGCGGGCACGACGATTTACGCCGTTCACCATAAACTCCGCAAAATCGACGAAGAAATTGCCAAGGGCAAGACGGTCCTCTTGTTCATCGACGAAATCAACCGCTGCGACCACGCCGTCCAGCAGGAACTGATGAACCTCATCCTCAACCGTGAAATCAACGGTTACGTCTTATCACCGTCGGTCCACATCATCGCCGCCATGAACCCGGCCGATTCCTACGACTACGAAGTCGTCGAAATGGATGCGGCCCAGCAGAACCGCTTCGTCTGGCTGTATATGGAAGCCGATTACCTGCAGTGGCTCGATTGGGCCTCGACAGCGGGCATCGAAGAAAAAGTCATGGAATTCATTTCCACCTTCCCGGAATACCTGGACAAGACCAACGAAGACGATATCAATGCGACGCCGCGCAGTTACGAACGCATTTCCAAGCTGTACCACATTTATAAACAGGACCCGTCGGCCATCCCGCAGGGCGTCTTCTACAATGTCATCCGCGGCAACGTCGGCAAACTCATCGCCCAGGAATTCGTCCATTTCGTCACGTCCGACGCCCAGCCCCTCATCGCTTATGACGACGTCTTCGGCGGACCGTCCCTGGACCCGGCCCTGTCCAGCCGGATTGCCAGCGAAAGCCACACCCGCCTCTATCTGGCTGCCAAGAATATCCTTAAACAGCTGGAACATGAACTCCGCCTCGACGACAGCCAGGCCCAGGCGCTCCTGTCCCGCTTCGTAGCCTTCCTGGCCCTCTACCCGGTCGACCTGCGCCTCGGCGTCATGAAGGACATGAAAGCCGCCAACCCCAAAGTCTATGCCTGCGCTTTGGATAACGACGACTTCATCGACAGCTACTTCGCCGCCTTCCGCTCCCTGCGATAACAGCTTATGGAACAGTCACTGCCCATTGCGGCCAATCTACTCTATCAGCAGGCATCTATCGTAGCCGACGCCGTCCTCGCCGAACAGCGCCGGACAGGGAGCGTCCCGGACGTGCCAGCCGATTTCCAAAAGAAATTCTACGCCTTCCTGGACCGCATCACCGGCCACTTGATGGAAGACAAAGACAATTTCTTCGGCTATTTCCTCTTCCAAATGGTCAAGGAAATCCGCTTCGACATGGCTTCACCGACGGGGACCAACTTCAAGGGGACGCGGTATCACCTCTATTTCAACCCCATGCTCTTCCTGCCCCTGTCGCCGGAACAGATGGAGAGCACCATCAAGCACGAAATCCTCCACGTCGTATCGCTCCACCTCATCCGGGCCAAAGAACTGCGGCAGCAATACAGCAAGCTGGCCGTCAATCTGGCCATGGACGTCGTCGTCAACACCTACCTCGACCACCTGCCGCCCTTCTCGACGACCCTGGAATGGGTGAACATGAACTATGCCCTGCTATTAAAGCCCTTTGAAAGCCTGGAATACTACGTCGATAAGATTCAAGGCGCCCTGGACCTGCGGACCGACAAGAAGGACCTGCCCGAATCGGACAGCGATTCCGACGAATCCATCGCCGTGTCCTACGACCCGGCCAAGACCCATGATTTATGGGACGAAGGCGACGACATCGACGAAGAGACGCTGCGCAAATTCACAGAAAAATACATCGACGCGTCATGCAAAGGCGAACTGTCGAACTATCTGGAAAGCATGATTGCAGCCCTGAAAGATGCCCAGGAAGATCTGCCCTGGCACTGGTACCTGAAGAAGCTCGTCGGCTCCGTCACCAGCACCTGGAAAAAGACGACCATGCGCCGCAACCGCCGCCAGCCAGAACGGCTGGACCTGCCGGGCTGCCTGCGCTCCCATACGGCCAAAATCCTCATCGGCCTGGACATCAGCGGCAGCATCACCGACGCCGAATTCCGCCAGGCCATCGGCGAAGTCCTGCACCTGGTCCGCTGCTACAACCATGAAATCATCGTCGCCGAATGTGACGACGAAATCCGCCGCACCTACCGCATCCGCACCATGGACGACGTCCGCGGCCGCCTGGACATCCGCGGCGGCACGGCCTATTCCCCGGTCTTCACCTACGCCAATACCCAGCGCGTCGACCTCGTCGTCTACTTCACCGACGGCAAAGGCGAAGAAAAACTCCAGACACCGCCCAAAGGCTACAAAGTCCTCTGGGTCCTCTCGGGCAAAGGAGATAAACTCTCTCTGAAGAAGCCCTTCGGCCTGGTCAAACGCTTGACCAAACTTCCAGAATACGACCCGTCCCTCGACTTCGACGACGTAGAAAAAGGCGGCTTCTCCATGAACCACCAGGAAGACATCAGTATGCCGTGAATAAAAGATAAAAAGGCGCTGTCACAGGAAGACAGCGCCTTTTTGAGTGGTTAGTGGTTAGTAGCTCGTGGTTCGTGGCTCGTAAAGGCCTGCCATTATGCCCGAATAGGCCATGGTAAAATCTCACAGCGGGCCGCCTTTCAGGACGGCCCCTACGTATACGGCCGCTGGCCGTGTATTTTTTGCGACCGGCGACCGGCCGCCTGCGTTTATTTTTTCATCGCCTGTATGCGATTCCGTAGGGGACGCCTGTTAAGGCGTCCAGCCTCTGCTGTCCGTTTTGGCAACCGTCTTGCGCCTTCCGCTGGTCGGCACCTGCCGGGTCAAAAAGGCCGCGTGAATCCTGTAAATGAACGGAATTTATGACAGATGTCACATGGTCGTAATACAATCAATGAGTCTGTTGCGGCGAAACGCCGCATCCGTAGGGGCCGCCCAGATTTTTTCTGGTCTGTCCAGTACAGGATAGTCCCCGGACGGACAGTTGCAGCGGGCGGCCCGCTACGCGCTGAGGGCTTCCCGAAAGGTCGTTGCTAGTTTGAGTCTGTCGCGGCGCAGCCGCATCTGAGTCCGATGAAAAGCCTTAAAAATGGAAGTCCAGTTCAGTCCGGAAGAGATTTCGGTCGTATTCATCCGACGTACTCCAGTGGCGTTTCTGTTTGGAATACATCGTTTCCCAGATAATGTTTTTCCACGGGGCATAACGGACACCGGCAATCCAACCCTTGGTACCATACCAAGTGGAGTTCCATTCGTCATCCCCAGCGAGCCAGCCGTTTTTGCCGTATTTAATATAACGCAGATAAAGACCATAACTGCCAGGCTTTTTATAATCAGCATCTTTGTAATTCAAACGCAAAGCGATGCTGTTGTTCTGGAAATCGGCATCGGTCTTGGCATAGTCGGCAATAAAGCGCAAGTCTTTATTTATGTTCGTAGACATACTGAGGACATAGCCATAACTTCTTAGATTCTTTTCGCCGTAACCATATTTGGGCTTGATTTTATATTTATCATTGGAATCAGCATAGTAATAGTCAATATTGCCCGAATTATTAATTTCTCCTTTGTCCAGACTGCTCTTTGCATAGGCAAGATTGATATCCAAATTCTTAGCTACAGGTCCCCAAATTGCGGCACCATAGAGGCTTTCTTTGTTGCCATCCCCGGTTGAAGCAAACCAGAACCCACTGGCCGTCAAGTTCGTTCCTTTGATGGGGACACCGAATTGCAAACCATCGGTTTCATTGCCGACGAGGACATTCTGGAAGCCTAATCCGCGCCAGGCACGGCCTATATTAATCCAGCCCAGGCCATCTTTCTTACCTTCAACCCAGATTCTCTGCATATTGCCATCGTGGCCAGACCATGTTTTTTGACCAGTGTAATTATCTTTACCATAATTATTGATGCCGCCTTCATTAGCCCTCCGATGACCGTCATTATAATGGCGGTTCGTTTCGCTTTGGAACTTGACCGTCCAGTAATCGTTGACCTTAAAGTCGCCGCGTAAGTCCATGTAAAAACGATTCGTCTGTTTATCAATAGTGCCGGAGGTCGTATCTTTGTCATAATCGTACTGTGTACGCATGAAGCCATACAATTTGACTCGGTCGATTTTTTCCTTGTTTTCCTGGATATCCTTGGTATTCTGCTCGATCTGCTTGGTGTTCTTGGCGACTTGCTGCTGCAAGACGTTGATTTCGTCGGCATATTCGGCGTGCAGTTTTTCCAGGACCGTCTTGTCCCCGAAGTTGCCGCCGCCTTTTTGCATGGCTTTGGCGACGATGCTGGCGACTTCGTAGCGGGTCATGGTGCGGCCGCCTTCAAAGGTGCTGTTGCCCATGCCTTCGATGACGCCTTCTTTTGCCAGGTAATCCAGGGCTTCATAGGACCAGTGGTCTTGGGGGACATCGGAGAAGCTGTCAGCCGATGCGGCCAGGGCCGTGCCGGCAGTGCCGAGAGTCACGGCAGCCAGGACAACCAGGGCTTTTTTATTCAAATCCATGGTAAGGACCTCTTTTCTTATAAATTATCTTCCAGCATGGCCCCTACGCTGTCATAGACTTTACGAGCCTGGTCCTGGATAGCCGGACGGGCCGTGGCGACGGTATAGCCGTTATAGCCCAGGATCATGGGCAGGTCGTTGATTTCATCGCCAATAGCCAGGATGTCCGCACCGTCCCAGCCAAAGAGGGAGAGCGTGTGGGCAATTGCCTGTTGTTTACTGATATCGGAGGGGATGATGTCGACGGCGCAGCGGTTGGGATAGGCATGGACGGTATCGCCGAAATGGGCGTTGACCTGTTCGCTCGCTGCCAGGGCATCGTCGGGATCGGTGAAGCCCAGGGAATACTGGTGAATCGTCTGGGGCAGATGGTCGATGTCATCTTCCGTTATCGGCACGATGGGATAGTCCCATTCTTTCGCTTCCCGCCAGACCCAGGTGCCCGGCAAATCATGGCAGAGATAGGTCCGGTCCTGCGAAGAGAAGGAGAAATGGAAGGACTTGCGGACCAGCTCCAGCTTGCTGACGGCCTTGAGGACGGCCGGTTCGATGCGGGCTTCCCAGAGGACGCGGTCCTGGTCATCGCTGATGAGGCCGCCGTTATTGCAGGCCAGGTAATCATATTCGACGCCATAGTGTTTGAGCTGGGGCATGAGCATGCCGTGGTCCCGTCCGGACACGACGCCGAATTTATGGCCTGCAGCCCGCCATCTGCGGATGGCTTCGGCATCGCGGGCCGTAATGATATCGTCGCGGAACAGGGTTCCGTCATAATCGCTGGCAGCAACTTTTAACATAATAATCCTCCTCATACACGATAGATGACGGCTTCGGCCGGGCGCAATCTTCCGGCTTTCTGGGCGTCATAGTTGCCCAGAAGGGCCGTTGCGCCTTCCGTCAGCGATGCGTCATAATCGATGGTTTCGTTGGTAAAATTGACCAGCGTCAATGTCGCCTGGTCGTCTAAGATACGCTTGAAAGCGTAAATGCGTTCATCATCAGCCAGCAGCTCTTCGTAGCGCCCTCGCTGCAGGATGGCTGCCGCTTCCCCCTGGAAGCGTTCGGCCTGGATGCGGCGGTAGTACCAGAGGACCGAATCAGCATCGTGTTCTTCGCTCTCAGCACAGCACTGCAGGTAATCGTCATGGACGGGCAGCCACGGCGTCCCCGTCGTAAAGCCGGCCTGGGCTGCCGTCGTCCACTGCATGGGCGTCCGGGCATTATCGCGGCTGTGGGCCTGGACGAGGCGCAGGGCCTCTGCCGGTGCAAAGCCTTCATCCAGGGCCAGCTGATACTGGCCGTGCGTCGAAATGTCATTGTAGTCTTCGATACGGGCAAAAGCCGTATTGGCCATGCCTAATTCCTGGCCTTCGTAAATGAAGGGCGTCCCGCGCAGGCTGAACAAGATGGTCGCCATGGCTTTGGCCGCCTTCTTCTTATCCGTCCCTTCCGGGAAATAACGGTTGACACAGCGTATCTGGTCGTGGTTCTCGAAGAAGATGGGATACCAGCCATTGGCTGCCGTCGCCTGCTGGCTGTCGGACAGGGCCTTCTTGAGCTTGGTCAGGGGCCATTTTTCAGCGCGGCACCAGACTTCATCGTCAGGAAATTCCAGGTTCACATGGCTGAACTCGAAGAGCATGCTGAAAGCCCCGTCCTTACCGACCCACTGGGGCAGGTCAGCCGGCGTGACGCCGTTGGCTTCGGCGACGGTGAAGATATCGTGGCCGTCGAAGACCTTCCGGCGGAATTCGTGGAGAAAGTCGAGGATGCCCGGCGTATTAGCGATCATCTTGTGGATGGACGACAGGCCGTCGGCGCCGTCGACGGGGCCGTCTGTGAAGACGGCCGGTTTCTTGATGTAGACGATGGCATCGATGCGGAAGCCGCCGACGCCTTTGGCTATCCAGAAATTGGCCGCATCATAGAGGGCCTGGCGGACGGCCGGATTTTCCCAGTTCAAATCGGGCTGTTCGACGGCGAAGGTGTGCAGGTAATACTGCTGCCGTTCTTCGCACCACGTCCAGGCCGGGCCGCCGAAGATGGAGCGCCAGTTCGTCGGCGCCGAGCCGTCTTCTTTGGCATCGCGCCAGATGTACCAGTCCGCTTTGTCGTTCGTGCGGCTGCGCTTCGATTCCTGGAACCAGGCGTGCTGGTCCGACGTGTGGTTGTACACCAGGTCCATGACGACGCGGATATCCCGCTTCTTCCCTTCGGCAATGAGGGTATCCATATCTTCTATCGTGCCGTAGCGCCCGTCGATGGCCGTATAATCGCTGATATCGTAGCCGTTGTCGACCATGGGCGACGGGTAGACCGGCGTCAGCCAGATGGCCCCGACACCGAGCTTCTTGAGATAATCCAAGTGGCGCGTAACGCCTGCAATATCGCCTTCGCCGCTGCCCGTCGTGTCCTGGAAGCTGCGGGGATAAATCTGATAGACAGCCGTCTGCTGCCACCATTTCAAAGTATCCATAAAATCCTCCTAGAAAATGACAATCGGTGTTTCACCAGCGACGACAGGCTGGTCCGGTTCCTTCTTCATCTGCGGGTATTCCGTCGAGTTGGTAACGGCCATGATGACGATGTCGTTATAGCCGGCTTTGGCGATGGCATCGCGGTCGAAGCGGATCAAGGGGTCACCGGCTTTGACCTGGGCGTCCTGCTGGGTCAGCAGCGTGAACCCGTCGCCATTCATATTGACTGTATCCAAGCCGATGTGGATGAGCACTTCGGCACCGTTGCTCAGTTCCAGGCCAATCGCATGGAGCGAGCTTTCCATGATCATGGAAACGGTCGCGTCTGCCGGGGCGACGATGGTATCGCCCGACGGTTTGATAGCGACGCCATCGCCCATCATCTTCTGCGAGAAGGCATCGTCCGGTACTTCGCTGATGTCGACGAGGTCGCCGGAGACAAAGGCTTTCAGCTTCATGGAACGGTCGTCTTCATCGACGGAAGCGATGGATTCAGCAGCCGGAGCTGCCGGCGTTTCTGCCGAGGCTTCTTTCGTTTCCGTAACCGTGCTTTCTACGGCTGCCGGCATTTCCCCTTTCATGAGGGCGTCGAAGTGGCCGCGGACATTGGGCACGGACAGGCCGACGATGACCTGGATGGCGTGGCCGTTCTTGACCAGGCCAAAGGCACCGGCATTGGTGAACTTGCTGGTCGCAGCGACCTTATCCGGGTCGTTGACCGTGACGCGCAGGCGGGTTGCGCAGTTGGTGACTTCGCGGATGTTATCCGGACCGCCGAGGCAATCGAGGAAGACCTGGGCTTTCAGGGCATCGGCACCGCCGGCAATGCCTTTCTTTTCCATTTCTTTCTTGGCTTTGTATTCCGCTTTGGTGAACAATTTGTCTTCGCCGCCATCATCGGTACGGCCCGGCGTGGGCAAATCGAAGTGAAGGATGAGGAAGCGGAAGACGACGAAGTAAATGGCCGTAAAGCCGAGGCCAATGGCAATCTGCAAAATGTAGGTCCAGGCATGATAGCGGAACAAGGGGATCCAGTTCTGGACGAAGCAGTCGATGAGGCCGCCGCCGAAGTTGCCCGACAGGCCGATGAAATAGAGCGTCGCCGACAAGGTAGCCGCTAAGACGGCATGGACGACGTACAAGAGCGGAGCGACGAACAAGAAGGTAAATTCAATCGGTTCGGTAATGCCGCAGAGGACGGCTGTAATCGTAGCCGGAATGAGCAGGGTTGCGACTTTCTTGCGTTTTTCCGGTTTAGCACAATAGTACATGGCCAGGGCTGCGCCGGGCAGGCCGAAGACTTTGGCACTGCCGTGGAGGGCAAAGCCGCCTTGGGGGAACATGTCCCGCAGGGAATGAGCACTGGTGGCGAAATCATTGAGGTGCTGCAGCCAGTAAGCCTGGATGCCGCCGTCGCAGACAGCCGGACCGTAAATGAAGGGCAGGTAAATAAAATGATGCAGGCCTGCCGGCAAGAGAATGCGTTCCGAGAAGGTGTAAGCCCAGACGCCGAAGATGCCGCTGGTCTTGAGGAAGAACTGGAACTGTTCGATACCGTGCTGGATAGGCGGCCAGATGTAACAGAAGAGGAGCGCCATGGGCAGCATGACTAGGAAGCCGACGGCGACGACGAAGGCCGGTCCCTTGAAGATGCCGAGCCAGTCCGGGATTTCCGTATCATAGAAATGGTTGTGCAGGTAGGCCGAGATGCAGGCAATGAAGATAGCGCCGAGCATGCCCATGTCCAGGGTCTTGATGTTGGCAATCATGGCCAGGCCCGTGCCGGCACCGGCGTTCTGACTATAGTCGACGCCGAAGTAGCTGCCGTGAAGGGTCAGGATACCGGCGATGAAATAGTTAAATACCATGTAGATGACGAAACCTTCCATGGCACAGCGGGCCTGTTCTTTCTTGGCAAAGCCAATGGGAACGGCGATGGCAAAGAGGATCGGCATCTGATTGAAGACGGTCCAGGCGCCCTGCTGGACGACGTACCAGAAATCATACCAGAGGGTCCCTTTTTCTGCCAGGCTGCCGAAGAGGCCCGTATTGCTGAAGATGATCGACAAGGCGACAGTCAGCCCGAAGAAGGCGAATAAGATGACCGGTGTGTACATAGCGCCGCCAAAACGCTGCAGTTCCTGCATCACGCGGTCCTTGTTGAATGACATAGACAATTCCTCCCGTTTGTGAAACAAAGTACATAAGTTTTCTTTAGTAACAGGATATAAAAAAAACGCCGCGAATACAATAGATTCGCGGCGTTCTGGCACACGGCCCCCGGCCTGTAACCTGGTACATTTCCTGTACTTTGGTACAGCCTATCGGGAAGCCTCTTGTTCTTGTTTCAAATGGTGCAGATACATACAATATTTCACATACCATATCTCAGCCAGGACAAAATAAGGCATCATGGACTGAAAGGCGACGTGGTCGTCTTCCTTGTCATAGAGCTGGAAGCGGGCCGGCGAGACGTAAAAATTGACCGTCGACAGCGACGCCAGGGTATTGTCGTGCAGGCGGGTAATGGAAATAAAAGGGATATCCCGCATCTTCAAAGCCTGGGCCAATTCCTTGACAGCTGGCGATTCGCCGGAAAAGGAGACGATGATGAATAAGTCGTCTTTGGTCATGGTCCGGATGAGGTTGCGGAACTCTTCCCGTGCCGGTACGTCGTAGAGCATGACGTTATCGTAGAAAAAAAGACGCTTCAGCTCCTGGACGACGTTATTCTGGACGTAGCCCGACGCATAGGTGAAAATCCGGTTGGCTTCATGGACGAGGGCGCTGGCGCTATCGAAGTTACGGCTGCACAGCTTGTCCACGGTCTGTTCATAGAAGCGCTGGAGTTCGTCCATGACATTCGTATCATAGCAGGAAATTTCCGGTTCTTCCCGCTTGAGGAGCATCTTGAATTCACCGAAGCCGTCGAGGCCTAATTTCTGGGCAAAGCGGACAATCGTCGTCGTCGAGACGTGACAGGCCTTGGCCAGTTCATGGATCGAGCTGTGGCGGACGGCAGCGCGGTGCTGCAAAATGTACTTCCAGATTCCCATATCCGTATTGTTGAGTTTCTGGCGATGGGCGTTGATGAGTTCGGCAAGTTGCATGGCTGGTTCCCCCTTCACGAAACAGGCCCCGGCGGAAAAATCCGCAGGGGCCGGGTCATAGTTTCATTATAAGGAATCCAGGGACGGACGTCAAGCTGGTGGGCGCTGTGCCGCACAGAAAAAGGCTGCCATTTTACTACAAACTACAAACTCAAAACTCCATAAGAAGCTGTCTGTATAGAATAGCACTTCCGCTGGCTGACTATTATCTACAAAGTGCCGCAGCGATGGCAGCGCCGACGGAGGCGCCGTTGCTGTTGGGGATGACGTGGATGCGCGTATTTTCGGTCGGAGCCATGCAGAAGACGCAGATGGCATCTTCGATGAGCGACGGAACGCCTTTGATCTTTTCGACCAGGCTGCCTTCGATGGCGATGGACTGTTCCGTAAAGCCCTTATCCTCTGCCAAGTGACTGAGAAGGCCGAAGCTGGCCGCCCCGATGAGCTGGGCTGCCCGGGCAAAGACGGCCCGGACCAGGGCACAGAGGCCTTCTTGCTCTTCTTCGCTGACGGCGAAACCGAGCAGTTCTTCTGCCGTCTGCTGGCCGGAAATGAGTTCGTTCATGTCGCGCGTCGTAAAATACGGGATGTCCCGTTTGAGGTATTCGCCAAAGACGACGCGGCAGACTTCGCTCAAATAGCGGCCGCCGATCATCTTTTCAAAGGGATGGTCGCCAGGCAGCTGAGACGCTTCATCGACGAGGCGGTCCCAGACCGTAGCCGGGCCGCCGTCGAAGCCGGCCGCTTCCAGGTTGACGATCATCTGCAGGGCCGGTTCATAATAGCACATGTTAAAGCCCGTGCCACAGACGATGCCGATGCGCGACGGGTTGTGCTGATAGACCGAAGAAAGGAGGGTCGCCGTCGTATCGTTGAGCAGGGCCACCGGTTCGATGCGGTCCAGGCCGGCCCGGACGAGGGCCTCTTTCAGCAGGCCATTGATGGACTGGCCGGCCACGCCGGGAACGGCGATTTCCTTGGACCAGGCGATGAGGCTGGCATCCTTGGCCGACGTCTGGTCGACGGCAAAGGAAAAGGTAAAGCCCAGTTTATAGTCGTGATTGCCGTCAGCCGCTTCCTTGACGATGGCGGCGATGAAGTCGAAAAGTTCGTCTGCCGTCTTCGACGAAGCCGTGTAGTCGTAGTCAGCGCATTTCAAGGGTTTGGCCACCTTGCTTTCTACGGCAAAGCCCTGTTCGCCCATGAGGCGGATGCGCGAAGCCCGGACGTTCGTGCCGCCGAAATCCAGGGCCAGGAAGGTCCCCGTTTCCCGTCCCGTCGGCAAGCCCAGATAGGTGCGCAGCGCCGAAAGGGAGCTCTCCTTCCCTTCCAGAGCGTCTTCGGCACTCTTCCGGAAGTGCTGTGCCAGTTCCCGCAGCTCTGCGCCGGATAACTGCAATGCCTGTCTCATTTTTTCCCAATTTTTTATCGTATCTGCCATGATTGTCGGCCTCCTGTCTGTACGCAAAAACATCTATATTCTCATGATAATGAAAAAAGGCCATAAAGACAACTCTTTTATGGCCTTTCGGTTCCGTAACACGACAATGGACGGTAGTACAAAATATGGATATTGGTACAGGCGCTGCGCGTAAAAATAAAAAGGAACCGTGCACGAAGGTGAAGACCTTCATGTCCAGTTCCTTGAATAGAGTTTGGTGGGCGATAACAGGATCGAACTGCTGACATCCTGCTTGTAAGGCAGGCGCTCTCCCAGCTGAGCTAATCGCCCAAGTGGTGACCCCTACGGGATTTGAACCCATGTTCTCGCCGTGAAAGGGCGATGTCTTAGACCGCTTGACCAAGGGGCCACATAATGTGGAATGTGGTGATCCACCCGAGATTCGAACTCGGGACACCCTGATTAAAAGTCAGGTGCTCTGCCAACTGAGCTAGTGAATCATAATGGCAGGGGTAGTAGGATTCGAACCTACGGATGACGGAGTCAGAGTCCGTTGCCTTACCGCTTGGCGACACCCCTGTATGGCTCCTCAAGTAGGACTCGAACCTACGACAAATCGGTTAACAGCCGATTGCTCTACCAACTGAGCTATTGAGGAATAAATGGAGCGGAAAACGAGACTCGAACTCGCGACCCCCACCTTGGCAAGGTGATGCTCTACCACTGAGCTACTTCCGCATGTGTGTTGTCTGTTTCAGAAGACTTGATTATAATACCAAATCAGAAGGATTCTGTCAAGGGATTTTTTGAAAAAAAATAAAAAAGGCGCTGTCCCATGAAGACAGCGCCTTTTTGAGTGGCTAGTGGTTAGGGGTTAGCGGCTGGTTTTAAATTTAAAGGATTTTCCGCACGTGGCGGACCCGCTAGCTACTGACAGCTGACTGCTAGCCCCTAGCCCCTAACTGCTAATCCTTAATCACTTTCGCCTTGAAGACCAGGGCTACGTCGGCGTCGGAACAGCAGAATTCGGCTTCTCCTTCCGGCTGTCCCGGAAGCTGGCCGCCATAGCGCAGGATATCGACATAGGGAAAGGCACAGTGCAGGGCCATGGGACAGATTTTTCCCCGGTCCGTATCGTAATCAAAGGTTTCCCCGATGTGATGGCCGCGATGGCAGCCCATAGTCCCCAGTTTCCCCGTAATCGTAAGCTGGATAGCGGGACGTTTTCCTCGTGACATGGTGTTCTCCTTTGTGGATAAGTAAGCAGAAATTATCGCATTAAGCTATCGGCTTTCGTGCGGCAACTCTGTTTCACACTGTAGGGGTCGCCACGTGGGCGACCCGTTGGGCATTGGGTGACGCTCTCTCCAAGCTGGAAAATCGCTCATATTCCGGAGCGGGCTTGCCATGTGCAAGCCCCTACAAGATTGCAGGTTACGGAATCGCAAACAGCCGCTTGGCGTTTTCTGTGGTCGCCCGGGCCACTTCGGCGGCGTCTATGCCCCGCAGGGCGGCGATTTCTTCGGCGACGTAGTGGACATAGGCCGGTTCATTGCGCTGGCCGCGGTGGGCCTGGGGCGTCAAGTACGGGCAGTCCGTTTCGATGAGCATGCGGTCTAACGGCAAATGGGACGCGACGCGTTTGGCCCGTTTGGAATTGGGATAGGTCAAGGGCCCGTCAAAGCCGAAATAGAAGCCCATGCGCAGCAGTTCGTCCGTCATTTCCAGACTGCCTGAATAGCAGTGGAAGACGCCGCGGATGCCCTTGCCGTACTGGCGCAGGATGTCCAGCGTGTCGCCGTGGGCTTCGCGGTCATGGATGATGATGGGTACGTCGAGTTCCACAGCCAGTTTGACCATGTCGATGAAGACGGCCTGCTGGACATCCCGGGCCGGTTCAGGCCAGTGATAATCCAGGCCGACTTCGCCGACGGCGACGCCTTTCTCTTCCGACTGTATCCATTGGCGCAGCTTGTCGACATCGCCGTCCTGGGCCTTGGCCGCTTCTTCGGGATGGATGCCGACGGCGGCATAAAGACCGTCGTGTTCCCTGGCCATGGCGATGCACTGGGCTGACGTTTCCATATCCGTCGCCGGGCAGATCATGAGGCCTACGCCGGCTGCGGCCGCCCGGTCGAATACGGCCGGACGGTCTTCAGCGTAAGCGCCGTCATTGACGTGGCAATGGGTATCGAAGAGCATCAGCGGACCCGGCTTCCCGGTGCCATGCCGTCGACGAAAGCGACCTGCAGGTTATCGTTGCCATCGGAAGCAGCCAGGAGCATGCCTTTCGATTCAACACCGCAGAGCTTGACCGGTTTCAGGTTGGTGACGACGATGACGCAGTGGCCGATGAGGTCTTCCGGTTTATAGTACAGGGAAATACCGCTGACGATCTGGCGCGTTTCCGTACCGAGGTCGACTTGCAGTTTCAACAGTTTCTTGGCTTTAGGTACTTTTTCACAGGCTACGATTTTGCCGACGCGGAGGTCGATCTTGCTGAAATCGTCGATAGTGATTTCCGGCTTCGTCGGTTCCTGGGCAGCCGGGCAGGCCTGAGCGGCTTTCTTTTCTTCTTCCGCTTCGGCGACTTCTTCCTTCAAATCGTAGCGCGGGAAGAGGGCATGGCCTTTGCAGACCTTCGTATCAGCCGGATAACGGCCCCATTCCTGGGCAGCCGGCAGGTTGGCTTCGGCAAAGTCACCTAAGCCGAGCTGTTTCCACATTTCCGCTGCGCTGGCCGGGATGAAGGGGCTGACCAGGGTAGCGATGATGCGCTGGGCTTCGAGGAGATTGTACAAGACCGTCTGCAGGCGCTGGGCTTTGGCATCGTCTTTGGCCAGGACCCACGGCGTCGTTTCGTCGATGTATTTATTGCTGCGGCGGATGAGGGCCCAGACGTTGTTGATGGCATCGTTGATCTTCATGTCGTCCATGTAGGTTTCAAAACGTTTTGCCGTTTCCACAGCGCACGTTGCCAAATCGTCGTCGACCGGTTCTTTGACCGTCGGGCCGGCAGCGACGCCGCCTTCGTATTTTTCGACCATAGCCAGGGTACGCTGCAAGAGGTTGCCCAAGTCGTTGGCCAAATCGGAGTTGATGCGGTTGATGAACGACGGCAGGGAGAAGTTGCCGTCCTGGCCGAGGCGGATTTCCTTCAGGAGGTAGTAACGGAGCGCATCGGCGCCGTAGCGGTCGATGAGGGGGATCGGGTCGACGACGTTACCCAAAGATTTACTCATCTTCGTGCCGTCAACGATGAGCCAGCCATGACCGAAGACTTTCTTCGGCAGCGGCAGGCCGCAGCTCATGAGCATGATTGGCCAGATGATGCTGTGGAAGCGGACGATTTCCTTGCCGACCAGATGCAGGTCAGCGGGCCAGAATTTCTTGAATTTTTCCGGGTCATCGAGATAGCCGGCAGCCGTGACGTAGTTGACCAGGGCGTCGAACCAGACGTAGACGACGTGTTTCGGGTCCCAGGGGACCTTGATGCCCCAGTCGAAGGACGTACGGGAAACGCAGAGGTCTTCCAGGCCGCTCTTGACGAAGGAAATCATTTCGTTGCGCCGCGATTCCGGCTGGATGAAGTCCGGGTTTTCGTCGATGAATTTCAGCCAGCGGTCGGCGTATTTGTTCATCTTCAGGAAGTACGCTTCTTCCGAAACGAGTTCCAGCGGACGGCCGCAGTCCGGGCAGACGTGTTTGCCTTCGGGCAGCTTGTTTTCCGGCCAGAACGTTTCGCACGGCGTACAGTACCAGCCTTTGTATTCACCTTTATAGATATCGCCGTTGTCGTAGGACTTCTGCATCAAAGCCTGGACGACTTTTTCATGGCGTTTTTCTGTCGTGCGGATGAAGTCATCATTGGAAATGTTGAGTTTTTTCCAGAGCTGCTGGAAGAGGGCGACGATTTCGTCGACGTATTCAATCGGTTTGACGCCTTTTGCTTCGGCTGCACGCTGGATTTTCTGGCCGTGTTCATCCGAGCCGGTCAGGAAAAAGACGTCGTCGCCGCGCAGACGGTGGAACCGTGCCAGCGAGTCGGCAATAGTCGTGCAGTACGTGTGCCCGATGTGAAGTTTGGCACTTGGATAGTAAATAGGTGTTGTAATGTAATACTTTCTTTTTTCAGACATGGGATTTTCCTCCTATACCGGCAAATGAGCCGGATGTTATAAACTAAGCGCAGCCTGGTATACACTACGTTTAGGCACGCCGCACCGTCTGGCGACGGTCCGGATGGCCTCTTTCTTATCGACGCCCTGTTCCATCAGTTCCCGGACCAGGGACGCGTAATCGACGTCGCCTGAGGCAGCGGATTCGGCAGCAGGCGCCGCCCCTTCGACGAGGATGACGAATTCACCGCGCGTCCCCTGCTCAGCCAGGTCGGCCCGCAGCTGGCTGAGACTGCCGCGCAGGTACTGTTCATACCGCTTGGTCAGTTCCCGGCAGAGGACGGCCCGGCGGTCGCCCAGGACTTCGAACATTTCGCCCAGGACCTGCTGGATGCGGTGAGGCGCTTCGTAAAAGATGAGCGTCCCTTCATAGGCTTTCACCGATTCCAGGACGGGCAGGCGGTGTTTCTGGGTCTTCGGCAGGAAGCCGACAAAGGTAAAGCGCGTCGTATCCATACCGGAGGCAATGAGCCCGGTCAGGCCGGCATTGGCGCCGGGCAGGGGTACGATGGGGATATCGGCTTCCAGGGCCAGGCGGACCATATCGCTGCCCGGGTCGCAGATGGCCGGCATGCCGGCATCGCTGACCAGGGCGATCATCAGGCCGTCTTTCAATTTTTCAATGAGCTGCGGCCCTTTTTCAGCTTTATTGTGTTCATGATAGCTGGTCAACGGCGTATCGATATCATACGCCAGGAGCAGCTGTTTCGTATGACGCGTATCTTCTGCCGCGATGAGGTCGGCTTCGCGGAGACAGCGGACCGTGCGGTACGTAATGTCTTCGAGATTGCCGATAGGCGTCGGGCAAAGATACAGCGTCCCTTTCTGAAAGATTTCCGGCATCATGTTCCTCCCTAGTTATCGTTTCCCGTATAATCGCAGGACGGCATCGCTGTAGCTGCCGTCGGGGTTGTGGACGATGAGCGGCGGCAGGACGTCCATGCCCTTGCTGCCGCCGCGGATGCCCTCGACGAGGAAGAGCTTGGCCTTCTTGTCAGGCCGGCCGTGGACCATCTGCAATACTTTCGGTTCGATATCTCGGGCGCGCATGGCCTCTAAAATATCGGCCAGTCGTTCCGTAATATGAACCATGCGGAAGCGGCCGTGATATTTCAAGGCGTATTTTACAGCATCGAGGACGTCGCCAAGGGTCGCCGTCTCTTCATGGCAGGCCCGGCGGATGCCGTCGACGTCGCTATAGGCACCGCGGCTCTTTTCCCGGTACGGCGGGTTGGCGTAGACTGCGGCAAAAGCGCCGCTCGCCGCCCACTCCCGGATGCGGCGGTAGTCGCCTTCGACGATGGTAATGCGGTCGTCCCGGCCATTGAGGGCGACGTTACGGCGGGCAATGTCGGCCATGACGGGATTGAATTCCACTGCCGTCAGCGCCTTGGCACCGCGGGCCGTCAGGATGAGAGGGATAGCCGCCGTCCCCGTCCCCAGGTCCAAAGCCGGTCCGTGAGGCACGGCACCGAAGTGGGCCAGAAGGACCGTATCCAGAGAAAAGCAGAACTGGTCATCGCGCTGAATGACTTTCATGCCGTCCAGGACCAGGTCGTCCAGCCGTTCGTGCGGGCCTAACTCAATGTTCATGTTCCGTTTCCCCTATGTCCGACCAGGGCACGTTGATGTTGTGTCCCGATTCGAGCTGGACTTTGACCGTATGGTCCTTCATGTGGACGCGCAGGACCGTGCCGACACCTTCGTCGGTCATGACCCGTTTGCCCACAGCCGGCGGCTTCTGCTGTTCACAGCTCTTCTGCTGGCAGTTGCAGCACTTCAGCTCGCCCGACGTATAGAGCTGGTTTTCATAGCGCAGGCAGCACATGAGGCGGCCGCAGATCCCGGAAATCTTGGTCGGATTGAGGGACATGCCCTGGCCCTTGGCCATGCGGATGGAAACGGGCTTGAAATCGCCCAGGAACGTAGAGCAGCACAGGGGCCGGCCGCAGCAGCCGATGCCGCCGATCATCTTGGCTTCGTCGCGCAGGCCGATCTGGCGCAGTTCGATGCGCGTGCGGAAGACCGACGCCAGGTCGCGGACGAGTTCGCGGAAGTCGATGCGGCCGTCAGCCGTAAAGAAGAAGATAATCTTGCCCATGTCGAAGGTATAGTCGACGTCGATGAGTTTCATGGGCAGTTTGTGCTTGGCGATCTTCGCCAGGCAGATGGCGAAAGCTTTCTTTTCCCGTTCCTTGTTCTTTTCCACCTGGCGAATGTCCTTGGCCGTCGCCTTGCGAATGATCGGCTTCAGCGGCTGGACGACTTCCGACGAATCGGCACTGCGCGGCGCAATGACGACATGGCCGAATTCCATGCCCCGCGCCGTTTCGACGATGACGCCGTCATCCAGCTTGAGTTCGATAGTGGCGGGATCGAAATAATATATCTTTCCGGCAGGTTTAAAGCGTACACCTACAACGATCATTGAATTCCTCCTCTAAGCCGTATGGCCTGGAGGCATACATAGTCCCAGACCAGGCGGACGTTGACGTGACGCGAGACGGCTTCCAGCCCTTCATCGAGCACCCGGGAAAGGCCAAAGACGGCGTCATCCGTCCAATACGGCAGTAATTCTGTCATTTCATGGATATATCCTTTTAAACGTATATAGTCCCGGCCGGCACCGCTGCGCAGGACGGCCATGTCGCGGAGAAAAAGGCTGATCCAGCCGAGTATCTCCGTCGTTTCCCTATCCGTCAGCGCCGCGGACAGGGCCAGCCATTTGGCATAGGGACAGGCATGTTTCGCCGTAGTCGTCAAAAAATCCAGGGCGAAATGGGCCTTATCCGTCCCCTGGCCGTCGAGATAGGACAATACAGTCCGGACGATGCCGCCACCCCAGAGGATGGCTTCGTCCCAATTCCCGCCGTCGCCCCGCAGGCGCCGCAGTCCCTGGCGCATTTCGTCGTCGCCGACGGGGTCGAAGGTAAAGCGGGCACAGCGGGAAATGATGGTCGGCAGCAGCAAATCGGGCTGGTCCGTAATCAAGATGAAGCAGACGCCCGACGGCGGTTCTTCTAAAATCTTCAGCATGCGGTTGGCAAATTCTGTATTCATCGTCTCCACATGGTCGATGATACAGACCCGGCGGCGGCCGGTTTCGCCCTGCAGGGCCAGTTCGCCCTGGAGCTGGCGGAACTGGTCCACTTTCAGCATGGCCCCCATCGGCGCCAGATAGAAGGCATCGTCTTTATCGCCGGCTACGGCCTCGCCTTCGCGGCTGGCCAGGTCGGGAAAGACACGGCGTCCGACCAGGGCCGAGGCGACGGCGATGGCCATCAGGGTCTTGCCGATACCAGCCGGGCCGGCAAAAATCATGGCATGAGGGATGCGGTCTTCGTCGATGAGGCGGGCGAACTGTTCTTTCAGGCGGCTGTGGCCGATAATCGGATCAAACAGTGTCCTGTCCATCATGTCGCCCCCTTACGCCAATAAAATACCTTAACAATTAATTATAGAAAAAATCCCCTACAAAGTAAATAGGCAGCCATATAAGTCTTGATGGATGGCTTCAGGCGTGCGCATGGCCCCGCCTTCCGTGCAGGCAATGCGCTGCCAGTGATAGCGTTGGGCCAGCTCATCATAAGCGGCGTGGCATTTGGCCAGGAAGTCTTCATTCTTTTCGTGGATATCGCCGGTCTGGCCGCCGGTCTTGCCCGTCCGGTCCGCCATGAGCCGCTCCGTGACAGCCAGGGGGACGTCGAGGAGGAAGACCTTGTCCGGTGCCGGCAGGCCCATCTTGCGGAATTCAAAGTCCTCGAGCCAGGCCAGATAAGCCCGGCGCTGGGCCGGGTCGTCGATCTTGATCATCTGATAGAGCATGTTGCTCGTCGTATAGCGGTCGGCAATGACGATGCCGCCCTGTTCGTAGAAGGCTTTCCACTTCATCTGATACGACGCGAAGCGGTCGACGGCGAAGAAGGCCGACGCCGCATAGGGATTGACGGCATCAGCATCGCTGCCGAAGTCGCCGCGCAGGTACATCTTGACCAGGGCGCTGGAGTCGCTGTCATAGTCGGGGTAGCTGACGGACTTCACGTCATAGCCGTCGCGCTGCAAGTGTTCCGTCAGCAGGCGGGTCTGCGTCGCTTTGCCGCTGCCGTCACCACCTTCGATGATGAATAATCTACCTTTCATGGAAATCCTCCTTCAAGACGCGTATCGTCGCCAAGGTCCCGTCAGCCGGGCCGTTGGGCTTATAGCCGCCAGCCATCTTGCGGCGGATATAGTCCTGGCAGGCCGCCGTAATTTCTTCGCCTAAGGTCAGGACCGGGATGCCTGGCGGGTAAAAGGTCACATTTTCCGCAGCAATGCGGCCGCGTGCCTCATGGAAAGGCACGACTTCTACGGGGCAGTTCCAGGCCTGACGCGGCGCCATGACGACATGGGGCACAGGCAGGGCCTGCTCATCCACTGAGCCGATCTGGCAGAGGCGTCGCCCTTCGGCGATAGCCCGGCAGGCATCGACCAAAGCCTGCGCCGTTTCTTCCGTATCGCCCAAGGTGATCAGGGCCAGGACGTGATTGCCGGCGACGAGCTCGACTTCGA
Organism: Megasphaera sp.; assembly: GCF_047831605.1. Taxonomy (NCBI): domain Bacteria; kingdom Bacillati; phylum Bacillota; class Negativicutes; order Veillonellales; family Veillonellaceae; genus Megasphaera; species Megasphaera sp. Next base: position 1,153,302 of record NZ_CP181255.1, read on the forward strand.
TGCCCTGCTGGCGCAGGAGCCGTTCGGCTGTCACGCCGTCGAGACCGACGCCGGAAAAGTCGATGGTAATCTTCGTTTCATCGAAGCCGCTGACGACCTGTCCGTCGATGATGTCACGGCCAAAGACGGTCAAGCCGGGAATGGCGTTGATAGCGTCCCGCACGAATCGGGCCAGTCCCAGGGCCCGACCGATGAGTTCCGGCCCTTCCAGGGCCAGCTGCTGGCGGGCGCTGTCCAGGGAGGCCAGGAACCAGTAATGGGGGCTCGTCGACTGGACGACAGCCATCGCCGCGGCGACGCGGTCCGTCAGGGGAAAGCCCTGGCGGCAGTGCAGCATCGATGTCTGGGTCAGGGAACCGGCCATCTTATGCGTGCTCTGGGCCACGCAGTCGGCACCGCAGGCCAGAGCTTCGGCAGGCAGGTCCCGGTGGAAGCCCAGATGGGCCCCATGAGCTTCATCGACGAGGACGTACAGCCCCTGTTCATGAGCATAGGCCGCCAGAGCCTTCAGGTTGCCGGCGATGCCATCGTAAGTCGGATAGGTAAAGACAACGGCTTTGGCCTGGGGATGGGCGGCGACAGCCCGCTTCAGACTGTCCAGGTCCGGTCCCAGCGATACCTGACGGGCCGCATCAAAGCGGCTTTCCATATAGACCGGAACGGCGCCGCTCAGGACCAGGCCGTTGATGACGCTCTTGTGGGCTTCGCGGGGGATGATGAGCTCATCGCCATCGCCGCAGACAGCCAGGATCATGGCTTCGATGCAGGCCGTCGTGCCGTTGATGGAAAAGAAAGTCCGCCCGGCGCCATAGAGGTCGGCGGCCAGTTCCATGGCTCCCTTCAGCGCCCCTTCAGGCTGGAACAAGTCATCCAAAGCATACATGACGCCCAGGTCCCGCCGCAGGGCGTCGCCAAAGAGATTGGCCTGGTAGGCAGAAATGCCCTGTCCCAGTTTATGACCCGGTGTATGGTAGGCCTTCATGTGCTGCTGGCAATACCCTTCCAGTGCTTCGACGAAAGGCGCCTTTTGCTGCTTTTCTCTATCCATGGGCCACCTCATATAGCCGAAAGGAAGCCGCGCAGCAAGGCGTGGCTCTTTTCATAAGAGAACTGTTTCATCTGCTTCAGCGAGCGCTGCAGAGAGCCGTGCAGGCGGTACGACGGCAGTTCGGCCGGCGTGACCCAGCGGTAGGCCAGATGTTCTTCTGATAATGTAACGTTATCGGACGTGGTCATGGCCGTAAAGATGACACCATTCAGGAATTGGCCGTCTTTCTTCTGGTAACTCCAGATACCTGCCGGAGCCTCTAAGGTGATGGAAAGGCCCGTTTCTTCGCTGACTTCCCGGCGCAGGCCGGCTTCAAAATCTTCTGTAAAGCGCAGGCCGCCGCCAGGGAATTCCCAATGATGCAGCCCTTCGGCATCGTTCTTCTGCAACAGCAGCAGCTTCCCTTCATGAAAAATCATCGCTTTGACACTCAACCCCATCAATACATTTGCTTCTTGCGCCATAACCCCAATCTCCCATCTATACAAATTCATTGCAGTGAACGTACTCCCGCCTATAGAGGCGGGAGCTTCCTGCTTCAACGAGAACAGCGCCACGGACTCCAAAGAGTTGCGGCGGCTTACACTCTCTCCACAGGCGTAGATTCCCGTGCGACCCACGGTATTTTATGGATTACGTCAGGCAGATATCCGCCTGGCTTCTTCTCGGATATTTATGGCAGCGTTCTTATCGCGATTATGGTGACTGCCACATTTAGGGCAATCCCATTCCCTTACAGATAAGTCCTTGGTTTCGTGGTTCTGATATCCGCAAACATGGCACAGTTGGCTGCTGGGATACCACTTGTCTATCTTGATAAGCTGTTTGCCTTGCCAAGCCAACTTATATTCCAGCATGTTCGTGAACAGATTCCAGCCATTGTCAGCTACGGATTTGCCAAAACTGAACTTGCCACCCTTTTTCCGCTTTGCCATCGCTTTGACGCTAATATCCTCAATGCCAATGACATCATAGCGGTCTGCAAGGTAGCGAGCCTTCTTATGCAGGAAATCCTGCCGTTGATTGGCCACTTTCTCATGGAGAATAGCTACACGCAGCCTTTGTTTTTCTCTGTTATGACTTTCTTTCTGCTTTTGGGATAGCTTCCGCTGTGCCTTAGCCAATCTCTTCTCTGCCTTTCGCAGGAAATCGGGATACTTAGCCTCATCCTCATCGGAAGCCACATACAAGCCGTGCATCGCAAAATCCAGGCCCAGGAAGGTCTTCGGTATGACAGGGAGTATTTGGTTTTCATACTCCACCAGCATACTGATATAGTACTTTCCGGATGGCGTCTTGCTGATGGTCACGGTCTTTATGATACTGTTCTCCGGCAAGGGACGATGCTGGCATAGTTTCACCCAGCCGACTTTCGGCAGTTTCACCTTATGGCCCTCGATTCGGACAGAACCCTTCTGGTTGTTCGTAGAATACGAAGCACGACAATTTTTCTTTGACTTGAAGCGCGGCTTGCCGAAATGCTGGCTGTCATTCCAAAAGTGGCTGTAGGCCTTATTCAGGTTCATTTGGGCATTGGCAAGGGCTAAACTATCTACTTCCTTTAACCAAGGGAATTCTTCCTTGTACTGCGCAGGCGTGTTATTCAGCTTTTGGCCGGTTTCCTTATAATAGTCAAGGCGGTCACTCAGCATCTTGTTGTAGATGAATCGGACACAGCCGAAGGTCTTGGCAAACATCATTTTCTGTTCCCTTGTCGGGTAGAGCCTGTAACGGTATGCCTTATTCACTATCATCACCTGCCTTGACTTTCTATATACTTGCGAATTGTCTCTATAGGAGCGCCTCCGGTTGTCAGCAGACAATAGCTTCTTGACCAGAACATGTCCTTCCATAGCTTACACCTAACCTCGGGGAAGTATCTCTTTATGAGCCTTGAGCTGGCACTTTTATAAGCGTTGACAAATTTCGATATCTCTGTATTAGGATGGGCACGAAACATAATATGTACATGGTCTTGGTCGTGGTTCCATTCTTCCAAAGTGATATTATATGATGAACCTATGCGGACGAATATATCTTTTGCATATTGGCTCATTGGGTCAGAAAATACTTTGCGTCGGTACTTCACCACTAAAACAAGATGGTAATAGAGCAAGAACACTGAATGGTTATTACTGTCTAATTCCATAGTATAATCAGTCCTTTCTCTCTTACTACTGATTATACTGCAAAACAAATTATGAAGAAATTGTCTTTCTGAGGGCATCGAACCCTCAGAAAAACCTGCAATTCATCTCACCGCCTAAAGAGGCAGGAAACTTCTTGCAGAATCAGGTTAAACTTTATTATACCATATTTATGTCCCTGCGAGAATCAGCAGGCAGGACAGAATCGCCGCAATCTGTCTTATTTACATGGTCTATATCTTGGGATAAAATAATAGTACAGTTTACTTTTAGGAGGTTTTTTCTATGGCAACTAAACGCGTCCTCGCAATCCACGATATGTGTTCTTTCGGCCGCTGCTCCCTGACAGCCGCCATCCCGGTCATTTCGGCCATGGGCTTCCAGGTCTGCCCCTTCCCGACGGCTATTTTCAGCAACAACCTGACGTATGGCGACTATACCTTCTCTGATTTTACGCCGCACATGACGGAATTCATGGATAAATGGCAGAAACTGGGCTATTCGTATGACGCCATTTACAGCGGCTTCCTCGCCGACGCCGGCCAGATTGCCATCGTCCTCGACGCCATCGCCCGCTTCGCCAAGAAGGATACCCTCGTCGTCGTCGATCCGGCCATGGCCGATGACGGCAAGCTCTACCCGGTCTTCAAGCCCGATATTGTCATGGAAATGCGCAAGCTTATCGCCAAAGCGACCATCATTACACCGAATTATACCGAAGCTGCCCTGCTGGCCGACATCCCCTATGCCCAGGGCGCGCCATCCATGAAGACTATGCTCGAACTCTGCCAAAAGCTGGCCGCCATGGGACCACGTCAAATCATCATCACCAGTGTCCCCACGGACAACGAAACGATTACCGTCGTCAGCTACGATGCCCAAACGACGTCTTTCGACGAATGTACCGTCGACCGCATCCCCTTCAGCACCTGCGGCACAGGCGACCTCTTCACCAGCGTCCTCACAGGTTCCCTGCTCCAGGGCCAGTCCCTGCACGACAGCGTCAAAAAGGCCACGCAGTTCCTGAACTACGCCATCGGCTACACCTACCAGTCCGGCAGCGATCCCCGCGAAGGCGTTCAGGTCGAACCGTGCCTGAAAAAGCTGTTCTAAGCTTTATTGTCAACTTATATAAAATCATATAAGGTTGACCTCATAAGCGCTTTTTTGCTATAATACGGAAGAAGTCCGTAAGCAAAGGAGCGCTTTTATCATGTCTGATTCAAGAGAAAAGACGATGCGCCTGACACGCATCGCCTTGTTGATCGCTATGAATTGTATTTCTGCCTATTTGATCATTCCCCTGCCCTTTTCCCAGTCGCCGATTGCCCTGCAGACGCTCGTCGTCAACCTGGTCGCCTTCCTGCTGCCGCCGAAAGACGCGGCCATCACCATGCTGGCCTACATCGGCATCGGCATCATCGGCGTCCCCGTCTTCACAGGCGGTACGGCAGGTCCTGGCAAGATGTTCGGCCCGACAGGCGGCTATATCTGGGCCTATGTCGCCGCCGTCTTCCTCATGTCCTGGTTCAAAGGGAAGGAATACAACTTCCGTCGCTACTCTCTGGCAGCCGTCGCCATTGGCATCCCCGTCATCTACCTCGGCGGCGTCCTGCAGCTCAAAGGCATTACGGGGATGCCCTGGGAAGCAGCCATCATGAGCGGCGTCGTCCCCTTCATCCCCTTGGACATCGTCAAGAGCCTCTGCGCTGCCGCTCTGGCACGGCCCTTATTGGCCATAAATAAAACCGTATCTCACGAATGACGCCAGCTTGTGTAAATCCGTTCTTTGTCAGTATACATCTCCCGATCTGCCTGGGATAACACCTCGTCGATATTGGCAATAGGCGTCTGGCAGACGACAACGCCTAAGGCCATGCTGATGCCGCTGGAACGGTAACGGGCCAGCAGCTCGCGGACGAGCTGCTGAGCCTGCTGTTCACTGGCATTCCTGGCGATGACCATGAATTCATCGCCGCCCATGCGGAATACGGCGTTATCGCCGCTCAAGGCTTTCATATGCCGGACAGCCTGCTGGAGGAGATGGTCTCCGGCTTCATGGCCTTGCGTATCATTGATTCGCTTGAGGCCGTTGAGGTCGCCAAAAATAAAGGCCAGGAAAATCCCATCGGGCACAGCCCGGATATATTCGGTAAACCCCCGGCGATTGCCGGCGCCGGTCAGCTGGTCCGTCGTGCTGAGGCGTTCCAGCGAACGGAAAGTATCGCGGTTGCGCAGCATACTGGCCAGGAACAAGGTCAGCGTCGACAACAGGAGGCTGGCCGATTTAAAGGCCAATGCCGACGGGTTGACGACTTCCGTAAAGCCCAGGGACTTGCCCGATTGAGTCAGATGTCCCGATACGAGGCGGCGGACGCCGGAAAGATGCGGCGTAAATCCAGGATGAGCCCGGACGAAAGCCTGTGCATCTTCAATAATGGCCATCTGTTTAGCATCAAAGGCCGCATACAGCGGTCGCAGGGAGTCCATGGGAATGTGCTGGACCGTAGGAGCCATCGGCTGCAAATCCTCTTGATACCATTCATAGGTAGCGCTGACGGTCTGGTCCGGCTGTTCCTCAAAAATCAGGACCCGTTCAGCTTGCAGGCTATGACCGATTTTTTCCAGCATTTTCTGCAGGCCTGTATGGGGATCGGCTTCACGCATGCCGATGGCAATGACGTCGTTGGCCATGACTTCCCGGAAGACGACATCAATTTCTTCCCGGTCGCGGAAAATATACCGGCTCAGGTCGAAAGCCATAGAAAAACGGTAATTCTTCCCCTGCCAAGGAATGAGCGTCGTCCGCATGAACAGGTATTGCCCTGTCTTGCGGTTGCGGCGCGTTGCCGTATAAAAACAATCGCGGCGCAGCCTGTCATTGAGGCAATTATCGCAGGGAGTCTCCCGGTCAGCCAGGATTTTATAACATTTCTCACCGACCCAGCTGCTGCTATCAGAAAGGCCATAGGCCCGTTGCATATAGTCATTGACATAGACCAGTTCATACGTATCTGGGTCGATGATGGACACTTCTTCATCAAGCTTATCGAATTTTTCCTTGTCGAAGACCAGGCGGTCGCCGATGTAGACGGCCTGGCCGTAGCGCTGTTCTTCGGCATCTTTCAGGCGCTCCCTCAGGAGTTGCATGATTTCATCGAAATCCCGGCCTTCTGAGCCCTGGACGATGGCATACTGCAAATAGAGGGTGCAGCTGTAGCCGCCGATATCGGTAAGGCTGTGGATGGCGTTGGTCAGGCCCAGCAGGGTATTGCGGAAGTCCCGATCCAGGCTCTGATGGGTGATATAGAAAAAGCGGCAGCCGCTCAGATGGGCCAGGGAGCCTTTCAAAGAGTGGAGCGTCAAAAGCTGGTCCGTAATGGCCTGCAATAACTTTCCGGCCACTTCGTCGCCGTAATCCCGGAAGACTTGTTCATATTCCGGCACTTCGAGTACGACACAGACATAATCCGTCCCGTACCGCCGATAAGCTTCCATGTAATCTTCGCCGACCAGCAGGAGGCCCCGGAAATTGAGCAGCCCCGTTTCGGCATCAATGAGGCTGACCGTATGGAGCTGTGCCTGGTGCCGGCTGCTTTCGTCGACATCCTCGAAATACCCCAGCAGACCGATGATACGCTTGCCCCGGTAAATGGGGAATTTCGTAGAGGCAATCTGGCGCAGCCGTCCCTGGACCAGGCATTGACCCAGAACATCGCGCGTGACTTGGCCCTTTTCCAGGACGGCCATCTCCGCTTCTCTGTACACACAGTCGTTGACAATCCAGCCCAAGTCCTCATCGGTTTTGCCGATGAGGGCTTTTTCGTCCTTCCGGCCATAGTAGTCGAGGAAAGACTGACTGACACCGGCAAAGCGGCGGGCCCTGTCTTTCCAGAAAAACTTGATGCCCGAATAGTGAATCATAGACTGGCAGAGTTCCCGCAAGAGGCGGAAATAAGGCTGCCGGGCCGGTTCCAGCTCGTGGATGCCAAAAGAGGTGGCCAGTATGGGCAGCAGGCTCTTGCGGTCCCGTGCCGTTTCCCAGACGTCTTCGCGGCAGCACAGCAGGAGATCCTGCCGGTTGTCGACGCGGAGGAGGAGGACTAAAAAGACGGTCCAATGGTAACTGCCATCAGCTGTCCGAAAGCGGAAGGTGATGAACTTCGGACGCCCTGCATCATCGGCTTTATCCAGGGGCCGGTAATCAGCGGCTTCGATCATACCCTTGCGGACTTTCCCCGTGAGGCGATAGAACTCCCCTTCATCACCGCAATGGTACATATTCAACAGCCCGCGGTTAACGAAGAGAATCGGTTCTGATTCATCCATACCGATCAAACAGACGCCGGCAATCAGTTTATCATAATAGCGATGCAATTCCGCTTGTATCGATGCCACATCCATAAAGTCCACCCTTTTCTGCAAAAACGTTTATAATAAAAAATATAATCATTGTATATAACAGCAGTTTACAACTTTTTGAACAAATAAATATCGCGTAACCACACTTTGAAGTATAATGAATCTGCTAAAACACATCATCTCAAAGGAGTTACGCGATGAATTCATTATACCTCGAAAATTCGATTATTGGTAGTCTGTTTCGTTTCTTTTCTCCATATTTTTCTACGGCGACACGGCCAACGCGATTCCTACTGACCTGGTTGGTCATCGCTCAGGTAGCCTTGCAGGCCTTCCCATCTCTTCGCTTTCTTCATCGGAATTTTTTGTCCCAGGTGACGCATCGCTGCTTAAATAGTTATTACCGGGCGCTTCAGAACGAAACGGTGACGAGCCATTCTCTCCGCCTGCAAACAGCACAATTGGCTTGCAGCCTGATTCCGGCGGCCTTACAGAATGAACCGGTCTTTCTCAGTGTCGATGATACGACGGTACCGAAATTCGGCAAGAAGTTCGATGCTGTTTCTCTGTTGCATGACCATGCCTGCCATACAGGCAAGCCTTACGTAAACGGTCATTGCTTCGTCAGTTTGACACTGAGTGTCCCTGTCCTGAACCAGCATGAAGGAAAAGCTCCGCTTATCCGCTATCTGGCGGTTCCCGTAGGGTACCGGATGTGGACGAAAGAGCAGACCAAACTTGAATTAGCTGGTGACCTCATCGAGGAGGTGATGCCCTTACTGAAAGACCGGCAGGTACTGTTGCTCTTTGACAGTTGGTACGCTAAAAGCTCGCTGATAGAACGGGCTTTGCAGTATCCCGGACTGGACATCATCTGTAATGTCCGCAGTGATTCGGCAATGTATGAACTACCGCCATTGCCTAACGGCAAGCCGGGACGCCCGAAAAAACGAGGAAAGCGGCTTCATCTGGATGATTTCAACTTGTCCTGGGATATGGATGGCATGCAGGTCGGCCATCGGATTGTTTTGACCCATATCTGCGGGAATCGCCGCATCCATGCTTATGTCAGCTACACTACATCTGGCTCCCGGCGGCTTTTCTTCAGCACCCTGAATCCCAGTGACCTGCATATGAGCTGCGCCTGGCAGGAACGAAAGATCCTACGGGACGCACCGGCAGAAGGCATGGACCATTATCCTTTGAAGCTGTACAAGCTGCGTTGGGCCATCGAAACCAACTACTATGAGCAGAAGGCCTTCTGGTCGCTGAATGCCTACCGGATTCGCCGCCAAAATGGTATTGAACATAGGGTGAACCTGGTAAACCTCGTTCACAGCAGCCTGAAAATGCTGCCGTATCTGGACAAGCATTTTGCAAAGTACCAAAACGCCAGTCCACAAGAGCTGCGAAGCCATATAAGCTGGCAAATACAGCGTGAAATATTTTTAGGCACTTTGGTCTCTAAAGCCCAAACCGCAAAAAATCCAACGGACTTAGTGCAGGCCTTCTGTAAACTGGTTTCGTCAACTTCCGAGGTAGCGTAAAAGTTGTAAAGTGCTGTAATATATTATAACACAGGATAAAAAAGCGCTGTCCCATGAAGACAGCCTCTTTTTGAGTTTTAAGTTTGTAGTTTTAAGTTTGTAGTTTTTAGTTTGTAGTTTTTAGTTTGCAGCAAATGGTAAAAAATTTAAACCCAACTTCTACAAACTACAAACGCTGTACTACAAACTATAGAGAAAAAAGGGCCTCGCATAATCTGCCGATGGTGTTGCCTTGGCGACCAGGTGATAGCCTATATTGCCAGTGACGATGATGAAAAAAGGAATCCAGTATGTCAGGTTCATTCTGTCAACTCCTTTTCCATATGGATGTGAGGACAATATTCATCCAGATATTCGTCACCTGATGCGGTATATCCCAATTTTTCATAAAACGGACGCACCCGGACCTGTGCCGACAGAGCCAGCCGTTTCACATGACAGCCGCGCAGCCATCTTTCTGATTCCCGTACCAAGCGCTCCCCGAACTGCCGGCCCCGACATGATTTCCGTACGGCCAGTCGGCCCAGTATATACACATCCGGATTGTCTGATGTAAAGAGCCGGCAGCAGCCAGCGGCATGTCCATTTTCATATAACACCAGCTGCCATGCCGTCTGGTCGGTTTCATCAAATTCATGATGAAAACCCTGTTCTTCGACAAATACCTCCTGCCGGATAATCCGGGCGTCCTGTGAAAGTCCCTGCTGCATACGTATTTGAATCATGATATTCCCGCCTAAAAAAACAGAGGTGCCCAGGAATTGTCTTATAGCATGTAATCCATGCCGTACCTACGACAACTCCCAGACACCTCATTTCTCCTGTCCGGTGACAGAAGCGGTGTTCTTATGAAATTAGCATTATTCTAACATATCCTGTCGTCTTCGTCAATGCGATTTTGCCCACTTCAGCAGCTGGGAACCAGACCGTTCACCCCACTTTTCTGCCTGTTATTTCAAGGCCTGTTCGGTATCTGCCAGAAACTGCTGTACACAATCGGCAAAGTCCAGCCCAGTCCGGTCGGCCAGAACAGCCAGCCACCATACACATTCCCCAATTTTAGACGGGAGTTTGCCTTCTTCATCAGATGGCCAGCGCCCTTCATGACTCATAGTCAGCCGTCCTACCAGGCCGGCATCGGTCAAAAAAGCCAGGGCATCTTCCTCGACGGACCATTCGGAGCCATGATACTCCCGTTCCAATGCATGATAAGCTGCTCTGATAGCAGCCGAACGTTCCGATACTTCTTTTAAATCCACGTCAATCTCTCCTTTTTTTAGAAACACGGCCACACCCCATTCAATCCTAATGACGGGCCAAAAAGGCTTACCAGGCTATCCTCTACATTATCGCATATAGGCGATAAAAATAATACACCGTTCACGGCCAGTCGCAAAAAAAACACGGCCTGCGGCCGTATGCGTAGGGGCTGTCCCGATGAGGGCAGCCCGCTGTGAGATTTCTCCACAACCCAGTCTGGCATAGTGGCAGGCTTTTACGGACTACGAATCACGAGCAACGAACCACCTATCATGGATCCGGCTATGTACAGAATTCATGCGGGCTCGCCACGTGCGAGCCCCTACGATGCGGCTGCGCCGCTACAGGCTTATGACCTGATTACAACCATAAGAACCCCTCAGACCGCCTTTGGCGGCCAGCTCCCCTTCACATGGGAGCCTCTGGCGCTCCTGCGCCTTATATTTCAGCGTTTATTGCGGCAAAGCCACTTTTGAGTCCGGGCAACAAAAAAAGACCTGTGTACGTAATCGTACACAGGTCCGATAATTTCCCTTGTGAAATTATTTGAGTTCGACAGTAGCGCCAGCTTCTTCGAGTTTAGCTTTGAGAGCTTCAGCGTCAGCTTTAGCAACGCCTTCTTTAACAGCTTTCGGAGCGCCGTCAACGAGAGCTTTAGCGTCTTTCAAGCCGAGGCCCGTAACTTCACGGACAACTTTGATAACGCCGATTTTTTTGTCGCCAGCGGACTGGAGAATGACGTCGAATTCGGATTTTTCTTCAGCAGCAGCACCGCCAGCAGCCGGAGCAGCAGCAACTGCAACCGGAGCAGCAGCAGAAACGCCGAATTTGTCTTCCATAGCTTTTACGAGTTCGGAAAGTTCGAGAACAGTCATATTTTCAATGGCTTCCATGATTTCTTCTTTAGTCATTTTGAAATACCTCCATAGTATCAATTTTTGAGTTTAATTTTTAAGTTATGTAAGCTAAATTAAGCAGTTTCCTGTTCTGCTTTTTTAGCGCGTACAGCGTCAAGCACATAAACCATGTTGCGGATATTGCCCTGGAGTACGTTGACAAGGCCAGAGATAGGAGCCTGCATGCTGCCAACCAATTTTGCGAGGAGTTCTTCGCGGCTCGGCAAGCTTGCCAGAGCGTCAACAGCTGCAACATCAATGACCTGACCATCAGCGAGACCTGCTTTTACAGTCAGCGCTTCAGTCTTTGTTTCTTTGATGAATTCTTTGAGGATCTTAGCCGGAGCTACAGCGTCTTCCGTGGAATAAGCGAGAGCCGTCGGGCCTTCGAGAATTGCATCTAATGCGTTATAGCCGAGTTCGTCAGCGGCGATACGGGTCAACGTGTTTTTGATGACTTTGTATTCAACACCGCCTTCGCGGAACTTACGGCGAAGTTTCGTGACATCAGCTACGGTGAGGCCGGAGAAACCAACGAAAACAGCGCCCTGAGCGGACTGCAGTTTTTCTTTCATTTCTTCAACGACAGCAGCTTTTGCCGGAGAAACCGGATGATTTGCATATGTGGACATGAGTTCGATACACCTCCTTGAACTGGGATTTATATCGTCTTAGCAATCAAAAACGGCCTCATGGAAACCACGAGGCCGAACTAGTCAAAGTCAGATATCTGCTAGTTTCATAGCCTCAGATGGCGGACATACGTCCATTATACATACCTTCAGTCTACAGCTAAGAGAGATATTAATTTTCTTCTTTCTTTGCAGCACCTTTGATGCTGTACTGGTTGATGTGGATGCCAGGGCCCATCGTGGAGCTAACCGTGATGGATTTGATGTACTGGCCTTTTGCACCCGACGGTTTAACTTTGATGAGCGTATCAACCAAAGCAGTCAGGTTGTCAACCAATTTATCTGCGTCGAAAGATTTTTTGCCGATAGAAGAATGAATGTTGCCGGCTTTATCCGTGCGGTATTCAACTTTACCAGCTTTACTTTCGCTAACAGCTTTTGTGACGTCCATCGTGACAGTACCAACCTTCGGGTTAGGCATGAGGCCTTTAGGACCGAGGATTTTACCGAGACGACCAACTTTACCCATCATGTTCGGAGTAGCGATTGCTACGTCGAAGTCGAGCCAGCCACCTTTGATCTTTTCTACGAGATCATCAGCACCGACATAGTCAGCGCCAGCAGCTAAAGCTTCTTTTTCTTTATCGCCCTGAGCAAATACGAGGACGGTCTTGGATTTACCAGTGCCGTGGGGCAGTACCAAGGCGCCGCGGACCTGCTGGTCGGCGTATTTCGGATCTACGTTAAGGTTTACAGCCAATTCAACAGTTTCGTCGAATTTAGCAGTATCCATCTTTTTCAAGATGTCGATTGCTTCTGCAACATCATACTGTTTCTGTTTGTCGAACAGTTTTGCAGCTTCAGCATATTTCTTGCCTACTTTTGCCATGTTTCTTCCTCCTTATGTGGTTTAGCGGGTTACCCCTTCCACGGGCAGAGCATCATCGAATTAGTCGACGATTTCGATACCCATGCTGCGAGCGGTGCCTTCAATCATTTTCATAGCAGCTTCAACGTCGTTGGCGTTGAGGTCCGGCATCTTAGTCGTTGCGATTTCGCGGACTTTGTCGCGGCCCAATTTAGCTACTTTTTTCTTGTTCGGTTCGCCCGAAGCTTTGTCCAAACCTGCTGCTTTCTTCAAGAGGACGGCAGCCGGCGGTGTTTTCGTAATGAAAGTGAAGGAACGGTCTTCATAGACTGTGATTTCGACAGGGATGATGAAGCCAGCCTGTTTAGCTGTACGTTCATTGAATTCCTTGACGAAAGCCATGATGTTGACACCAGCCTGGCCTAATGCAGGGCCAATCGGAGGCGCCGGAGTTGCTTTACCAGCTTCACACTGGAGTTTTACCATTCTTGCTACTTTTTTTGCCATGGTGAGTTACACCTCCTTACATTACAAGATGTGGTCAAACGAATCTTGCGATTCTCCCACTCGCGGCGAGTTGCCGCATTTAGAAGTATTTATTCCAGACCCTTCTCGATTTGAGAATAGTCGACTTCTACTGGAGTTTCTCGGCCAAACATATTGACGAGGCCTTTGACAGTCCCTTTTTCTTCATTGATTTCCGTTACGACGGCCATGCAATTTTCAAAAGGACCTTCGGTGATACGCACTTCTTCGCCAACTTCGACAGAGATATGCGTTTTCGGTTCGCTTTCTATGCCCTGGGTCTTCAGAATCTTTTCGACTTCTTTCGTTTCCAGCGGGATAGGCTTGGTTGCCGAGCCGACAAAACCGGTAACACCCGGTGTATTGCGGACGACATACCAGGAACGGTCATTGACTTCCATTTCGATGAGAACGTAGCCAGGGAATACTTTCCGCTTGACAGTCCGTTTCTTACCGTCTTTGATGTCAATTTCATCTTCCATTGGAATGAGAATACGGTTAATGACGTTTTCTAACCCCATGGATTTGACTTTTTGTTCCAGCGTTTGCATTACTTTATTTTCATAACCGGAATACGTATGGATGACATACCATTTCATATCTGCTTCCATTTAAGCACAAGCCTCCTATCCGACAACAAGCTGAAGTAACTTGAACAGCTGTGAAAATACACCATCAGCTACGCCAATGATTACCATTACGACGATGGTAGCGACAATGACCATAACCGTGTAGTTGATCAATTCCTTCTTCGTCGGCCAGATGACTTTTTTCATTTCTACCTTTACGCCAGATAAAAATGATTTGCCCGGGTTCTTTTTCTTGTTCTTATTCTTTTGTGCTGCTTTTTTAGCTGAAAGTGCCATATAACCTCTCACATCCAAATAAGATTAGCACAATCTTATTCAATCAATTATTTCGTTTCTTTGTGTAATGTTTCTTTTTTGCAGAACGGGCAGTATTTTTTCAGTTCCAAACGGTCCGGATTGTTCTTTTTGTTTTTGTTCGTCCGGTAGTTACGCTGTTTGCATTCTGTGCATGCCAAAGTGATAGCTGTACGCATTCCTTACACCTCTCTTAAAAATAGTCACAAGCCTAGTGTTACGTAAGACTGCCTTTATAATGTATCACAACAGTCCCCTCTAAGTCAAGGAAATTTTTCTGTAACTAAAAAAAGCCAGGCGTTGGTGAACGCCTAACTTCGATTATTCTAACATGTAACGACCGTCCTGTCAAGAGATTTCCCATAATTCCATAGCGGGCCGCCCAGCCACAGCTGTCCGTTCTGGCAACCGTCCTGCGCCTTCCGTAGGTCGGCACCTGACGGGCCAGAAAGGCGCGGGACGGCCCCTACGCACAAGGCCGCTGGCCGTGCATTTTTTTGTGACTTGTGGCCTGCGTCTATCGCGGCGCATCCGCATCTGAATCGTACAACGCCGCCAGGGCGTCCTGGTATGTTCCCAAGATGCGCCCCACCTGTGCTTCTATGGCGTCGTGGCTGCCGTGGCGGTCGCGGAGCATGGCCAGCCATATGTCTTCATCGACGAAGAGGTATTGTTCATAGGCCGCGGCGATGAGTTCCTTGGCGGAGCCCATGGCAGCCATGCCCTGGCCGTCCCGCTTCAGGGCTTCGCGAAAGGCCATCAAGCCCAAATCAAAGGCTTCCTGGAAGATGTGGACGATGCCATGGCAGACGAAGGGGTTCGTCAAATCCGCTTCCCGAGCCTGCTGCAAAAGCTGTATATGTTCTTGGAAATTATCCTGCCAATCCATAGCTGCCTCCCCAAACATCAAATATCAAACATCAAACCTATTATAATGGATTTCCGGCAAAAAAAGAAGCAGCCCTGCTGTCAGGAGGAGACAGGGCTGCTTCACGATAAATGGCTTGGGAATTTAGCCAGAGATTTTCTGTTGTGCCAGATAGGTTTCTTCCAGGACCTGTTTGCCTGCAATACCCGGCTGGGTCATTTCCTGCGGCGACAGGATGATGTCCATCTGTTCTTTCGTCAGATAGCCGTGTTCGAGGATGATTTCCCGGATCGGGCGGCCTGTGGCATAGGCTTCCTTGGCCAGCATGGACGACCGTTCATAGCCGATGTGCGGCAAGAGGGCCGTGACGATGCCGACGCTGTGGTCGACCCAGGACTGGCAGGCTTTTTTGTTGGCCTTGACGCCTTTGAGCAGGTATTTGACGAAGGCGTGGATAGCGTTGGTCAAATACTGCATGGAGTGGAAGAGGTTGAAGGCCATGACCGGTTCCATGACGTTCAATTCGAACTGGCCGTTTTCGACGCCCAGGCTGATGGCCATGTCATTGCCGATGATCTGGTAGCACGTCTGGTCGAGGACTTCAGCCATGACCGGATTGACTTTGCCCGGCATGATGGAAGAACCGGGCTGACGGGCCGGCAGCTTCAATTCGTTGAGGCCGCAGCGCGGACCGGAAGCCATGAGGCGGAAGTCGTTGGCCATCTTGATGAGCATGAGAGCCGTAGCTTTCATATTGCCCGATACTTCGGCAAAGATATCCGTGTTATTGGTCATATCGATGAGGTTGCGGGCCGTGACGAAGATATCACCGGTCAGCATGGAAAGTTTCGTGGCGACGGCTTTGATGTAAGCCGGTTCGGCGTTGAGGCCCGTGCCGACGGCCGTACCGCCCATGTTGATGACGTGGACGCCTTCGAGGGACCGGGAAATGCGTTTGCGGCCGCGGGCGACAGCCGAAGCATAGGCGCCCATTTCCTGGCCGAGCGTAATGGGAACGGCATCCTGCAAGTGGGTACGGCCCATCTTGATGACATCTTTGAATTCATCGGCTTTGACATCCAGTTCCGTTTCCAGTTCCTTCAGTGCTTCTGTCAGCTTCTTGCCTTTCATGCTCAGGGAGACTTTGATGCTCGTCGGGAAGACGTCGTTCGTCGACTGAGCCATGTTGGCGTGATTGTTCGGCGAGATGATGTCGTAACGGCCTTTTTCTTTGCCTATGATTTCTAAGGCCCGGTTGCACAATACTTCGTTCATATTCATGTTTACGGAAGTACCGGCACCGCCCTGGATCGGATCAACAGGGAACTGGTCCAGCCACTGGCCGTCGATGATTTCACTGGCAGCCTGTACCAGGGCATTGCCGATTTTCTTGTCGAGCCGTCCCGTTTCCATGTTGGCGAGAGCAGCTGCTTTTTTGACAATGGCCATGGCCTGGATGAAGTCCGGATCCAGATGTTCACCTGTAATATGGAAGTTTTCCATAGCCCGCATGGTCTGTACGCCATAATAAACATTGTCCGGTACATTCATTTCACCTAAAAAGTCATGTTCTGTTCTCATAATATCCTCCCCAATACCAAATCTTGCAATAGATGCATTAAATATTTTGTATACAGTATTCAAGTAATAATTATAGCAATACTTTCGTAATTAAATTCATACCCCTCCGGCGTCCCCACGCCGTTACATACACAAAAGGCGCTGTTGAAACTGCTTTCAACAGCGCCTTTGCCGTACGTACTATGAATTTACCTATATCATAGTGCATAGATGGGCAGATGTCAATATTTATTCCGCCACTTTATGTTTTATTTAGACTTCTTGCAGCCTTAGGCTTCTTCGATGGCCCCAGCCGGACAGGAGTTCATGGCTTCCTGAGCAGCATCGTTGTTAGCTTCCGTCGATTCAGCATAGGCTTCAGCCATACCCGTATCATCGTTCATACGGAACACTTCCGGGCAAGTCCCAGCACACATACCACAGGCAATACACGTATCGTTTACTTTATATTTCATAATGAGTCACTCCTTTGTCCGGACCGTCTATCCGGAAAACTTAGTCCAGTAAGTCATTCCTTACTGTGCCTATAGTATACCCTGTTTTCGGCCAAAGGGTCGTTGTATTTACAACGCTTTAGCAAATTAGCGATACGATGCCTGATAAATAGCAACGCAGTCTTCTTCACTCATGGGCATGCGGTCGGCCATGAATAATCCCGCCATGGCCGTCTTGGCATTATGGGCCATTTTATGGAATTCATCGGGACTGATGCCGTAGTCGGACATCTTGAGGTTGGCGACGCCGCATTTTTCCTGCAATTCTTTCAAGGCGTCGAGGAAGTCTTCCGGTTTGGCCGCATCCGGACGCCCCATATGGCGGGCCAGGATGATGAAACGGTCGTCACAGACGTGGATGTCGATCATGTGCGAGAAATAAGCCAGGCTGATCATAATCAGGCCGGCGCCGTGGGGCAAGGCCTGGTGATAGGCGCTGAGGGCATGTTCCAGCGAGTGTTCACTCATGTTGGAGCTGAGGCACATTTCCAAGCCGCCGAGATAGTTGCCGAAAGCCACGCGTTCCCGGGCCTTCATGTCGATGCCATTCTGGACGGCTGTCGGCAAGTAGGCGCTAATCTGGGAGATGGCTTCCAAGGCGACCATTTCGCTCATGAGATTGGCCTTATTGGCCAGATAGCCTTCGATATTGTGGAACAAGGCATCGAAACCCTGGTAGGCCGTGAACTTCGGTGGTACCGTCGCCATGAGTTCCGGGTCGATGATGGCCAGGACCGGGAAGAGGGATGGTCCTTTGACGGGCGTCTTTTCATTCGTGTCTTCATTGGTGATGACGCCGCCGGCATCGGTTTCCGAGCCGGTCCCGGCCGTCGTCGTAATGGCGACGATAGGCAGGGGCTTGATGGCAATGGGTTTGCCCTTGCCCGTGCCCTGGGTGATGTAGTCCCACAAATCGCCGTCATTGGTGGCGACGACGGCAATCCCCTTGGCTGCATCGATGCAGCTGCCGCCGCCTAAGGCGACGATGAAGTCACACTGATTTTCTCTGGCCATGGCGCCGCCGCGCATGACAGTCGATTTCAAGGGATTCGCTTCGACTTGGTCGAAGAGGACCGTTTCGACGCCGGCTGTATGCAGTTCCTTTTCCGTCCGGTCCAAATAGCCATTGACTTTCGTCGATTTCCCGTTGGAAATGACCAGCAGGGCTTTCTTGCCGGGAAGGGCCTGTTCATGCAAATGATTGAGCTGACCGGCACCAAATAACGCTTTCGTAGGGACAAACATCTGAAAAGACACGATAACACCACTCCTATACTGGGAATAAAAAAGAGTCTTATCCACTTGCGGGTAAGACTCCATCGTCATGAATAAATTTAATTTACAAGCCGATTATACTATAATATTTTATTTTTATCAACTGACTATTTTATATTTTAATTTTTCTTTGGCTGCAAGGAAATTTCCGTTACGCCATAGCCAGCATTGACAACGGTTTTTAACAACGTGTCATCGCTCACGGAATCAGCGACGACGACTTCTGCCTGGCCGCGCATCAAGTCAACTTTGACCTTGCCCACGCCGTCGACGGCTTTAAGGGCTTCAGTCACGTGCTTAGAGCAGTTCTGGCAAACCATGCCGGTAATGTAGATATATTTTTTCGTCCCCTGAATATCATCGTGATGGAAGAGATTGCTGAAAAATCCCATAAGTCACGCCCCCTCTGTTTCATTTTATTATGAATTCTCATCATCAATATTATAGCGTATCTTGCCGATATTGCAAGATTGGTGATAAAGGATACTGTATACACAAATCTATATTTATAAAACATATTGACGATACTTACTGTATCATAGTACACTGTATTTAACAAAAAGTTTATACAATTTAACTTTTTCATTGTTTTTATTAAAAAAAAGGAGTGTGTTTTATGTCGTTTTTCCATACGAAATCCGTTGCCCAGCTTCAGAGCGATGCAGAAAACTCAAAGCTGAGCAAAAACCTCAGCGTCTTTGACCTGACATTCCTCGGCGTCGGTGGTATCATCGGGGCCGGTGTCTTCGTCCTGACCGGGATTGCCGCCGCCCGCTATGCCGGCCCGGGCGTAGCCTTATCCTTTGTCATTGCCGGTATCCTCTGTATCCTCGTCGGCCTGACGTACAGTGAATTTTCCTCCTTCATCCCGGCTTCGGGCAGTGTCTATTCCTACACCTTTGCCTCCCTCGGCGAAGGCATGGCCTTCCTCTGTGGCTGGTCCCTGCTCCTGGCCTATACGGTCACAGCCAGTGCCGTCGCTGTCGGTTTCTCAGGCTACCTGTCGGGGATGACGGCCTCTTTAGGTCTGGTAATCCCGGATTATCTCCTCAAGACGCCGGCTGAAGGCGGCCTGGTCAATCTGCCGTCCATCATCATTATCCTTTTATTGTGCTTAGTCCTCATCCGCGGCACCAAACAGAGTGCGAAATTGAATTTTGCCCTTATCCTCGTCGCCCTGGCCGCTATCATCGCCTTCGTCGTCATCGCAGCGCCTCACGCCCAGGCAGCTAACTTATCGCCCTTCATGCCCTTCGGCGTCCGCGGCGTCTGCAGCGGGGCGGCTATCGTCTTCTTCTCGTACATGGGCTTCGACGCCGTCGCAACGTCAGCCGAAGAATGTAAGTGCCCGTCACGTGACCTGCCAATCGGCATCATCTCCTCCATCGTCATCTGTATGACCTTGTACATTGCCGTATCCCTGTCGCTGACAGCTGCCATCAATTACACCCAGCTCGATACACCGGAACCGGTTGCCTATGCCCTGCGTCTCCTCGGCTGGCCCGGCATGGCTAACCTCATCGCCGTCGGCGTCCTGGCCGGTATCATCACGACGCTCATCGTCTATCTCTTCGGTCAGTCCCGCGTCTTCTTTGCCGTATCCCGCGACGGCATGCTGCCGCAGAAGCTCTGCAAGATCCATCCGACCTTCCACACACCGTATTTGATCACCATTTGGGGCTCCATCCTCATCGCCGTCATTTCCGGCTTCGTCCCGCTCATGCACATCGTCGAATTGTCCAATACAGGGACCTTGGCCGTCTTCCTGGTCAACTTCATCGGCATCGTCGTCATGCGCCGCAAACACCCGGAAATCCCGCGGAAATTCCATTGCCCCCTGCTCTACCTCATCGCTCCCGTCGGCATCATCGTCTGCTTCTACCTCATCTATGAACTGTCGACACTGACCCACATCCTGTTCGCAGGCTGGATTCTCTTAGGCCTCATCGTCTACTACGCCTACAGCCGTAAACACAGCATTGTAAGAGAATAAAGGGAAGTGAAAAAGGAGCTGTCGCATCGCGGCAGCTCCTTTTTGAGTGGCTAGTGGCTAGTTGTTAGTGGCTGGTTTTAAATTTAAAGCTATTACATCAAACATCATACCATTTCCATCGCCTGTATGCGATATCGTAGGGGACGTCCTGATAAGGCGTCCCGTTGTGGGAATCCCGTAAAATGCTGTTTGGAGAAAACGCCATTCGCAGGCCCGCAGACCGCAGTTCGCAAAACCATGCCTCATTAACCCGTTACGTATATCATCGACTGTTCGCTACGGGCCGCCTTACCCGGCCGGCCCCTACGCAGGCCCCGGTCGGGGCATTTTTTACGAGCTGAGGGGTACTCGAAGCGATGTTATCAGTTTGAGATTGTCGCCGCACAACCGCATCCGTAGGAGCAAGCCCAGCGGGCGGCCCGCTACGCGCTGAGGGTTTCCCGAAGCGTCGTTGTCAGTTTGAATCTGTCGCGGCGCAGCCGCATCTGAATCCGAGCGAACCGCGGCCTGCGAACTGCATCTCATCTATATTTTAATGGTGGAAGTCCGTGCGATGTGTTGCTTCTACGTGGTCAGCAAAGGATGTTTCTTTTTCCTGTTTGGCAAAGCCCTTCAACATCCAGGCCATGTTGCGGCCGATGTTGCGCATGGTCTGCATCCCTTCCAAATCTTTGCGCACTTCGTCCGGCGTCATGCCATGGACCATGTTCCAATATGTCGAGGTAACGATGGGCATGCTGGCGATGCCGAAGTATTTATTCAGAGCATCAATGGATGCCGTCGTGCCGCCGCGGCGGGCCGATGCAGTCGCAAATCGGCCGGGGCCCTAACTGGAAAATTTCATAATCGATATCACATTCTTTTGAAAGAAATGGAAGCCGACGGCATTCTCTATAGAAAAGAATATCCCCAGGTACCGCCAAAAGTCGAATATGGACTGACGGAACTGGGGAAATCTTTGATGCCTATTCTACATGAAGTTTGTACGTGGGGACAGAATCACTACGTTCAGCGCTGAATCCCGAAAGCCTGGAAGCCGGGATAGATGCCCTGGCCGCACAATTCGTCTTCAATCTGCAAGAGACGGTTGTATTTCGCTACGCGTTCGCTGCGGTTCGGCGCACCGCTCTTGATCTGAGCCGTATTCAAGGCGACGGCCAGGTCGGCAATGGATGTATCTTCTGTTTCACCGGAACGGTGAGAAACGATAGCCCGATAGCCGGCACGGTGCGCCATCTTGATGGCTTCCAGCGTTTCCGATACGGAGCCAATCTGATTGAGCTTGATGAGGATGGCATTGCCGCAGCCCTGGGCAATCCCTTTGGCCAAACGCTTCGTGTTGGTTACGAATAAATCGTCGCCCACGAGCTGTACGCGCTGGCCCAAGGCTTTCGTCAAGGCCGTCCAGCCATCCCAGTCTTCTTCATCCAAGCCGTCTTCGATGGAATAAATGGGATAAGCCTGGGACAATTTCTGCCAGTGGGCGATGAGTTCGTCCGTCGTAAAGGACTGGCCACTCTTGGGCAGAACGTAAACGCCCGGTTTGGGCCCCTTCCATTCGCTGGCAGCGGCATCGAGGGCCAGGACGAAATCCTTGCCCGGTTCATAGCCGGCTTTTTCAATGGCCTGAAGGATATATTGGATAGCTTCTTCGTCGCTGGCCAAATCAGGAGCAAAGCCGCCTTCGTCACCGACGGAAGTAGCCAGCCCCTTGGCTTTCAAGAGACCGGCCAGGGCATGATAGACTTCGGAGCACCAGCGCAGGCCTTCCCGGAAGGAAGGAGCGCCTGCCGGCATGATCATGAATTCCTGGACATCGACGGTATTGGCAGCATGAGCCCCGCCGTTGAGGATATTCATCATCGGGACGGGCAGATAATTACCATTGACGCCGCCGAGGAAACGATAGAGGGGAATCCCCAGGGACGCAGCTGCCGCACGGGCGCAGGCCAGCGATACGGCTAAGATGGCATTGGCACCGAGCCGCGATTTATCTTCCGTCCCATCGGCACGAATCATCAGGTTGTCGATACCGTAAGTATCAAAAGGATTCTGCCCTCTCAAGACATCCTGTAAAACTGTATTGACATGATTGACGGCCTGGCTAACGCCTTTGCCGCCAAAGCGCTGAGCATCGCCATCGCGCAATTCCAGGGCTTCAAACTGCCCCGTCGAAGCGCCGCTGGGAGCCGCGCTGCGGCCCAAAGTCCCATCGGATAACAACACATCGGCCTGTACCGTAGGATTACCCCGCGAATCAAGGATTTCCCGGCCAACGACTTGTTCAATACGGATATCTTTCATAGTAAAACCTCCCCTGTCGAAAGTAATATATAGCGAATACCATAATTTCAGTATCTTTACAGCTATATTATACAATATTAGTCTCCTTTCGCATAATGCTTTATGAGAATCGCTGTTATTATAATTGAGTATGTTCGCAGGCCGCCGGTCGCAGTTAGCGGTTAGCGGTCAGCAGTTAGCCGTTAGCAACGGCCGTCCCACGAGCCACGAACCACTAGCCACTATTTTCCCACCTCTCCTGCCGAATCGAGGCGGTCCACTGGACCGCTTTCGTAGGGGACGTCCTGTAAGCCTTTTTGGCCCGTCAGGTGCCGACCAGCAGGAGGCGCAGGACGGCTGCCAAAACGGACAGCTGTGGCTAGGCGTCCCGTTGAGGGAATCCCGCGAAATGCTGTTCGGAGAAAACGCCATTCGCAGGCCGCAGGCCGCCGGTCGCAGTCAGCAGGCGGTCCACCGGACCGCTTTCGTAGGGGACGTCCTGTCAAGGCGTCCCGCTACGCGCTGAGGGTTTCCCGAAGCGTCGTTGTCAGTTCGTGGCTCGTAAAACCATGCCTCATGGACCTGTTATGTATATCACCATTTATTCGCGGCGGGCCGCCCTTTGGGACGGCCCCTACGCAGGCCCCGGTCGGGGCGTTTTTACGAGCTGAGGGTTACGCGAAGCGATGTTGTCAGTTTGAGTCTGTCGCCGCGCAGCGGCATCCGTAGGGGACGTCCTGAAAGGCGTCCCGCTACGCGCTGAGGGTTTCCCGAAGCGTCGTTGTCAGTTTGAGTCTGTCGCGGCGGAACGCCGCATCTGAGTCCGAGCCCGTCATGTATGGCGTGTACATCACATTTCAGGCGGGCCGCCCTTTGGGACGGCCCCTACGATGCGGCCATAAGGCCGCAAAAACAAGCCACGAACCATTAACAACGAACAGCAAAAAAGCACTGGCGGTTGTCCCACCTCTCCTGCCGAATCCAGGGTATCTCTGTCTGACCGCATACTTTCACTCCATCAGGTCACGAGATTCGGCATAAGCGACTCACACGGTTTTGCGCGTCGCAGAGCTCCTTCAAAACCGGTTCCCTGCTTATCCCAGGGAACCCTGGTCGGATAGGAAGCCGCCTCGTCCCACATCGCTTGTCATGTATGATGGGTACCCCCATTATTCCGAACGGGCGCCCCACGTGGGCGCCCTTGCTAGCTGCTAACTGCTGACGGCTAACAACAAAAAAAGGGGCTGTCGCATTAAGCCATTTCGGCTTTGTGCGACAGCTCTCTTTTTTTATTCTATTTCATCGTTCTATTCTCTTTTTTTAGCTAAACGTAAAAAAGGTACACGAAACAGACCGGCCATCCAGTCGGCAAAAAACGTGTGCCTTTGCTATGTATATGGTTATTCAAGCACTCTTTTTCACTTTTTTTAAGGAATAAAGGTATGTCCCGAAATTGCCGGATTGCAGCTTGTGATGTAAGGTCAAGACATTGTGGGCCATTGCCAGTATGATGCTGGTTGCCAGGGCGTTCTCCGTTCCATGGCTCAAAAAACGCCGGAACGACAGATTCGCCTTGATGTCGGAAAAAGCGCCTTCAGACTGGATGGAACGGTTCATTCGAAGCATCTTCCCTGTAGGAGAACTGATGTGAGCTTCCATTTCGGCCCGTTGGGCTTGGAACCTTTTAGAAAGTTCTAATTGCTTCGTCCTTTTTTCCAACGGCTTCTTGCTGCGATTGCCATGAATGCATCCTTTCTTATAGGGACAGTCCGAACAATCCTCACAGACATAATGGCTTTTGCGTATTTTAAATCCCGTGCTGGTTGTTTCGGTCTTTTTCCCAACACAGGTCAGCTTACGGTGATTGTGGCAATAAAAGACATCATTTTTCGCATCATAGTCCATATTCTGGAATTTGCCAATATCTTTTTTGAAACGGCGTTTTTTCCGCTGCTCATGGTCGGACGGTTTGATGTAAGCATCATACCCCTGTTCGGCGAGCTTCGTGTAATTTTCTTCGCTTTCATAGCCGGAATCTGCAATGATACGGGTATACTGGAAAGGGAAATGCTTGCGAAAATCTTCGAGGAAAGGCAGCAGGGTGGTACAATCTGAAGTCTGCGGTCCGACAGTGACCCAGGTAACGAATCCAGCGTCCACGCTATATTGTACATTATATGCAGGCTTGACCTGGCCGTTTTTCATGGCGTCTTCTTTCAGATGCATGAAGGTGGCATCGATATCGGTCTTGGCATAGCTGTTCCGGTCCCCGCAGTAATGAAGCTGGACGGCGTACTCTTTTGTCTTATGCAGGAAATCCTTGGCTTTTTCAATGGCCTTTTGCAATGGCGTCTTACGATGGCCTTTGCCATGGACGAAAACGATGTGTCCTTCTCGTTGAAGCCGTTTTAATTTCCCCAACAGCCGCCGTAAATGGTACCGATGGACAGCGTGTGTATGGAGCACTTGGATGCCAAAGAGTTCCTGGGTCTTAAGAATAAAGCCCGGAATTTTTGCTAATACTTTGGCCTGCCGTTTCGTGACACTCTTCTTCCAGACAAAAGTGTATTTATTGGCAACAGATTCGATTTTTGTCCCATCGATGAACAAATTCTTCAGCGATAAGGCCCCGGCCTGAGCCAAGACGGCATCCATGTCGGCAAACAAGGTCCGGCTGCATGCCGCCATATGATGAGAACGGAAACGGGCGATAGTCGCATGATCGGGAACGGGTTTCCCTTCCAGCAGATATTGAAAATTCAAATCTCTCCGGCAAGCCGATTCAATACGACGGGAACTGAAAATCTGGTTCATGCTGGCATAAATAACGATGGCCAGTAACTGGCGTGGTGAAGCCTGATTTTTCTCGATACGAGAATACGTCTGGTACAGCGGTGATAAATCCATCCTTTCTATGAGCAGCTTCACTAACCGCACGGGATCGTCATCCGGAATCTGAAATGAAATATTCAAGGGAAGTGATAGTTGATAAGGCGCTTCCCATATTGTATAATTGACATGCGTATTTAGTGTCGTCATAACTCTATTTTACGCGCAATCCCGGGCT
This sequence comes from Megasphaera sp., assembly GCF_047831605.1. Lineage (NCBI taxonomy): Bacteria > Bacillati > Bacillota > Negativicutes > Veillonellales > Veillonellaceae > Megasphaera > Megasphaera sp. Next base: position 1,179,032 of record NZ_CP181255.1, read on the forward strand.
TTTTACAGTCCGGGATTTGTTTTTTTCAGATTTTTTTGTTCAGCCCTAATGGATACGGCTGCCTGGCCCCTGGCGGGTGACATTGCGGGAACGACCTCGGTCCGGCGCGGTCCGGGTAGGCCGTGCCGGATGCCGTGCGTGCTATTTGCGTCCGGCGTGCTGCTTTGTTTGAGCGCAGCGAGTTTCAGCACGCCAGCAAATGGCACTCTCGGCAAGAGGAGTGGAGCACGCGAACCAGCTAGGGGCCAGGTGGCCGATGCCAACCTCTTCAGAAGAATCCCTCAGACCGCCGTTGGCGGCCAGCTCCCCTTCACAGGGGAGCCTTTTGGCGCTCCTGCGCCTGATTTCCAGAGTCTATTGCGGCAAAGCCGCTTCTGAGTCCGAGCAAACCGTCCACGAAGAACGACCATAAAGCTATGATGTTTTTGCATACATAAAAAGAGCCTGTGCACGATTACGTGCGACAGGCCCTTTTTTTCTTAATCAGCGGCTTCCTATCCTCCCAGGGGGCCTCCCCCCAAGTACTTTCGGCGTTTGCGGGCTTAACTGCTGTGTTCGGCATGGGAACAGGTGGATCCCCGCAGCTATCGCCACTGAATTATGTTATTCAGGCGTCGGACAAGTCCGACATAAGCGATTCACACAGTTTTGCGTGTCGTCTCCGACTCCTTCAAAACTGGTTCTCTGCTTATCGTATCCTGACAACTGCATAAAAATGTTTCATACATCCAACGAACTATCAAGAATCTTTCCGCTCGTCTCCGAATCGTCGTTCTCTCTGTGTATCTGTTTCCAAATTCACAGCCTCCTGAGATTCGGAGTAAGCGATTCGCACATGTTTGTGCGTCGCCTTTCGGCTCCTTCAAACATGGCTCTCTGCTTAAGTCAAGTCCTCGGTCTATTAGTACCGGTCCGCTCCGTACATCGCTGTACTTCCACTCCCGGCCTATCAACCACATCGTCTTTGTGGGACCTTACTTGTTAAAACAATGAGAAACCTCATCTCTAGGCTGGTTTCACGCTTAGATGCTTTCAGCGTTTATCCGTCCCCGACGTAGCTACCCAGCTGCACGGCTGGCGCCATGACTGGTACACCATTGGTCGGTCCACTCCGGTCCTCTCGTACTAGGAGCAGCCCCTTTCAAGTTTCTTACGCCCGCGATGGATAGGGACCGAACTGTCTCACGACGTTCTGAACCCAGCTCGCGTACCACTTTAATGGGCGAACAGCCCAACCCTTGGGACCTACTTCAGCCCCAGGATGTGATGAGCCGACATCGAGGTGCCAAACCTCCCCGTCGATATGGACTCTTGGGAGAGATAAGCCTGTTATCCCCAGGGTAGCTTTTATCCGTTGAGCGATGGCAATTCCACTCTCTACCACCGGATCACTAAGCCCGACTTTCGTCCCTGCTCGACCTGTCCGTCTCGCAGTCAAGCTCCCTTCTGCCTTTGCACTCTTCGCGCGGTTTCCGTCCGCGCTGAGGGAACCTTTGGGCGCCTCCGTTACTCTTTCGGAGGCGACCGCCCCAGTCAAACTGCCCGCCTGAGACTGTCCGCAAGCTCGTTACGCTTCTCGTTAGAATTCCAATAAAACAAGGTTGGTATCCCACCAGCGGCTCCGTGAATACTGGCGTACTCACTTCTCAGCCTCCCAACTATCCTGTACATCTCTTACCGGAATCCAATCTCAGGTTACAGTAAAGCTCCATGGGGTCTTTCTGTCCAGTCGCGGGTAACCTGCATCTTCACAGGTACTTCAATTTCACCGGGTCCCTCGTTGAGACAGTGCCCAAATCGTTACACCTTTCGTGCGGGTCGGAACTTACCCGACAAGGAATTTCGCTACCTTAGGACCGTTATAGTTACGGCCGCCGTTTACTGGGGCTTCAATTCACTGCTTCGCTTGCGCTAACACTTCCTCTTAACCTTCCAGCACCGGGCAGGTGTCAGCATCTATACATCAGCTTTCGCTTTAGCAGACGCCTGTGTTTGTGGTAAACAGTCGCTTGGGCCTCTCTTCTGCCACCCATCTCCGCTCCATGCGTTTCTGCACTTCACGTACGCTGGGTTATCCTTTTCCCGAAGTTACGGATATATTTTGCCGAGTTCCTTAACGAGGGTTTTCCCGCGCACCTTAGAATTCTCATCCTGCCTACCTGTGTCGGTTTCGGTACGGGTGCCTGAGTCCTCACTAGAAGCTTTTCTCGACAGTTTAGTGCCAGCCCCTTCGCTTCTGTCTCCAGAAGCTCCCCATCGCATCTCGGCCTTACGGGAAACGGATTTGCCTGTCTCCCGACCTACCTGCTTGGACGTGCTCTTCCATTCGCACGCGCGCCTTCCTTCCTGTGTCACTCCTTCGCTCAAACGGCCTCAGCCAGTACAGGAATTTCAACCTGTTGTCCATCTCCTACGCGTCTCCGCCTCGGATTAGGTCCCGACTTACCCTGGGACGACGATCGTTGCCCAGGAACCCTTAGGCTTTCGGTGGAAGGGATTCTCACCCTTCTTTTCGCTACTCATACCGGCATTCTCTCTTCCTGCCTGTCCACCTGTCCTTCCGGTCAGGCTTCTCCCATGCAGGAACGCTCCCCTACCCAATTAACTTATGTTAATTGCCAAAGCTTCGGTTCCGTACTTTAGCCCCGGACATCTTCGGCGCAGAGTCTCTCGACCAGTGAGCTATTACGCACTCTTTTAATGGTGGCTGCTTCTGAGCCAACATCCTGGTTGTTTTCGAAATTCCACATCCTTCGCCACTTAGTACGGCATTGGGGACCTTAGCTGTTGGTCTGGGCTGTTTCCCTCTTGACTATGGGCCTTATTACTCACAGTCTGACTCCCATGGATAAGTACAGCCATTCGCAGTTTGATTAGGTTCAGTAGCCGGATAGGCCCCTACCCCGTTCAGTGCTCTACCGCCTGTACTCTCGCCATGAGGCTAGCCCTAAAGCTATTTCGGGGAGAACCAGCTATCTCCACGTTCGATTGGCATTTCACCCCTACCCACATCTCATCCAAAAGCTTTTCAACGCTCACTGGTTCGGTCCTCCACACATTTTTACCTGTGCTTCAACCTGGACATGGGTAGATCACTGTGGTTTCGGGTCTACTCCAACTAACTATACGCCCTGTTCAGACTCGCTTTCGCTGCGGCTCCGCATTTCCTGCTTAACCTCGCTAGCTGAAGTAACTCGCCGGTTCATTCTTCAATAGGCACGCCGTCGCACCTAAAAAGTGCTTCGACTGCTTGTAGACATACGGTTTCAGGTTCTCTTTCATTCCCCTCCCGGGGTTCTTTTCACCTTTCCCTCACGGTACTATGCGCTATCGGTCCATATCAGTGTTTCGCCTTGGAGGGTGGTCCCCCCAGCTTCCCACAGGGTTTCTCGTGTCCCGTGGTACTCCGGATCCTGCTCCATGCATTCGCTTACGCCTACGAGGCTCTCACTCTCTCTGGCTGAGCTTCCCAGCTCATTCTGCTTCACTCATGCATTTGATAGCAGTCCACAACCCCGGATTGGTTTCCCATCCCGGTTTGGGCTCTGCCCCGTTCGCTCGCCGCTACTAGGGGTATCTCTGTTGATTCCTTTTCCTCCGGCTACTTAGATGTTTCAGTTCACCGGGTGCCCTTCCTCATAGAGGATGACAGCACTACTGCTGCCGGGTTTCCCCATTCGGAGATCTGCGGGTCAAAGGTTACTTGCACCTCACCGCAGCTTATCGCAGCTTATCGCGTCCTTCTTCGGCTGATATGGCCAAGGCATCCGCCGTACGCCCTTACTTACTTGACTATTTTTTCATGTATCACGCCATCCACACGGGATGTCGTGATGAACAAGAATTCAAGGTTCGTTAAGATCTCTTTTTAAAAAGAGGTATTTTCTAACATTTTTATGCAGTTGTCAAGGTACGATTGAGAGGATGACCTCTCAAAACTGAACAATGAATGAATTGCCTCCGTGCCGACTTCTTAGGTTTTCCCTAGAAAGGAGGTGATCCAGCCGCACCTTCCGATACGGCTACCTTGTTACGACTTCACCCCAATCATCGCCCCCACCTTCGACGGCTGGCTCCTTGCGGTTACCTCACCGGCTTCGGGTGTGAATGACTTTCGTGGTGTGACGGGCGGTGTGTACAAGGCCCGGGAACGTATTCACCGCAGTATGCTGACCTGCGATTACTAGCGATTCCTGCTTCATGCAGGCGGGTTGCAGCCTGCAATCCGAACTGGGACTCTGTTTTTGGGGTTTGCTCCGGATCGCTCCTTCGCTTCCCTCTATTAAGAGCCATTGTAGTACGTGTGTAGCCCAAGCCATAAGGGGCATGATGACTTGACGTCATCCCCGCCTTCCTCCGCATTGTCTGCGGCAGTCTCTCCTGAGTCCCCGACTTAACTCGCTGGTAACAGAAGATAGGGGTTGCGCTCGTTGCGGGACTTAACCCAACATCTCACGACACGAGCTGACGACAGCCGTGCACCACCTGTTTTCTTGTCCTCCGAAGAGGAACAGGGTATCTCTACCCTTAGCAATCAATGTCAAGGCTTGGTAAGGTTCTTCGCGTTGCGTCGAATTAAACCACATACTCCACCGCTTGTGCGGGCCCCCGTCAATTCCTTTGAGTTTCAGCCTTGCGGCCGTACTCCCCAGGCGGGATACTTATTGCGTTAACTCCGGCACAGAAGGGGTCGATACCTCCTACACCTAGTATCCATCGTTTACGGCCAGGACTACCGGGGTATCTAATCCCGTTTGCTCCCCTGGCTTTCGCGCCTCAGCGTCAGTTGTCGTCCAGAAAGCCGCTTTCGCCACTGGTGTTCCTCCTAATATCTACGCATTTCACCGCTACACTAGGAATTCCGCTTTCCTCTCCGATACTCTAGCATCGCAGTTTCGGTCCCCTCACGGGGTTAAGCCCCGCACTTTTAAGACCGACTTACGACGCCGCCTGCGCGCCCTTTACGCCCAATAATTCCGGACAACGCTTGCCACCTACGTATTACCGCGGCTGCTGGCACGTAGTTAGCCGTGGCTTTCTCTTACGGTACCGTCACTTACGACGGGTATTGGCCGTCGTACCATTCGTCCCGTATAACAGAACTTTACAACCCGAAGGCCGTCATCGTTCACGCGGCGTTGCTCCGTCAGACTTTCGTCCATTGCGGAAGATTCCCCACTGCTGCCTCCCGTAGGAGTCTGGGCCGTGTCTCAGTCCCAATGTGGCCGTTCATCCTCTCAGACCGGCTACTGATCGTCGCCTTGGTGGGCCGTTACCCCTCCAACTAGCTAATCAGACGCAAGCCCCTCCTCCAGCGAAAGCTCCGAAGAGCCTCCCTTTCTTCCTTCTGCCATGCGGCAGAAAGAACGTATTCGGTATTAGCAGCCGTTTCCAGCTGTTGTCCCCATCTAGAGGGCAGGTTGCTTACGCGTTACTCACCCGTTTGCCACTCGAATCAATAAGAAGCAAGCTTCTCATCTCTTCTCGTTCGACTTGCATGTGTTAAGCACGCCGCCAGCGTTCGTCCTGAGCCAGGATCAAACTCTCCATGATATATGGAAGAGCGTTTGGCTCTTGTTTATTGATTGGTATTACTCATTGTTTGACGTTCTATACAATAGAACCTCGCACGTTGGCGTTCATTCAGTTCATTGTTCAGTTTTCAAAGGTCATCGTTGCCATCGCTTCATCGCGACGACTTGTTTATTTTAACAAACTCAGAAGAGCTTGTCAAGGATGTTTTTGAACTTTTTTCAAAGTTCAATCACCCCGGCCTGCATGGCGCAGACCACGGCAGGATGAAACTCCTGCTGTGTCAGGGCCTTGCCCCGACAGCTTATTCAGTATACTACTGTGTAAAGGAATTGTCAAGGATTTTTTTCAAATCCTTGACGCCGGCCGCCGGTCACCGGTCGCAAACCCATGCCACATATTCCGTTCAAGTATCTTCCCCATTATTCGCTGCGGGCCGCCCAAGGCTCCCTTCATAGGGGAGCTGGCCGCCAAAGGCGGTCTGAGAGGTTAAAGGACGTCCCCTACGATGGCCCCGGTTAGGGCGTAAGCCGCCCCTACGAAGGGGAGGGGGACCGCTTGCGGTGGAGGGGTTCTCCTCTACGAGCCGAGGGTTACTCGAAGCGATGTTGTCAGTCTGAGTCTGTCGCGGCGGAACGCCGCATCTGAATTCGAGGCGGCCTGCGGCCTGCGAACTGCGGTCGGCGCAAAAAAAAGAGGCCCGCAGGCCTCTTTTTTTATTTAAACAATTTCGTCTGTTCTTTTTCTTCTTCGTCGTTACCTTCGATGGCAATGGTATCGAGGGCGGCTACTTTGTCGTCGCCTTCCAGTTTCTGGATCTTGACGCCCGAGGTGTTGCGGCCTTTCTTGATGCCAATGCTTTCGATATCCGTGCGGATGACGATGCCATTCGACGTGATGAGCATCAGTTCCTGCCCTTCATGGACGACTTCGACGCCGACGATGTCGCCGGTCTTCGGCGTAATCTTGAAGTTCTTGATGCCTTTGCCACCGCGGAGCTGGACTTTGTAGGCGTCGATGTTGTTGCGCTTGCCAAAGCCTTCTTCGCTGACAGTCAGGACCTGGCAGTCCGGTTCGAGGACGTCAGCCCCGATGACCATATCGCCTTCAGCCAGTGTGATGCCGCGGACACCGCGGGTATTCCGGCCCATAGGACGGACATCGTTTTCATTGAAGCAGATGGCCATGCCCAGTTTCGTCGCCAAGATGATCGTCTGGTCGCCGTTGGTCAGGCGCACTTTGGCCAGGTGGTCGCCTTCCATAAGGGAAATAGCGATGAGGCCGTTGCGGCGGACGTTCTTGAATTCATGAAGAGGGGTCTTCTTTACCAGCCCTTTTTCGGTGACCATGAACAGGTTCATCGACGGGTCGACCTGGTCGAGGTCGATGAGGGCGTTGACTTTTTCGCCATTGGACAAGGGCAGGATATTGATGGCGGCAATGCCCTTGGAGTTACGGCTGTTGGCTTCCGGGATTTCGTAAGCCTTCAGGCGATAGACGCGGCCGAAGTTGGTGAAGAACAGGACTGTATTCCATGCCGACGTATAGAGCAGGTGGTTTACGGCGTCTTCGTCCTTCGTCCCCATGCCCTTGATACCGCGGCCGCCTTTATTCTGCGTATGGTATACATTGGCGTTGATACGCTTCATGTAGCCTCGGCGGGTCAAGGTGAGGACCATGCGTTCGTTGGGGATCATGTCTTCGATGGAGAAATCCGACGAGTCGGCTACGATCTGTGTGCGCCGTTCGTCGCCAAATTTCTTCTTGGCATCGAGGAGTTCCGTCTTTACGATTTCCATGACTTTATGTTCGTCAGCCAGGACGCTGCGCAGGTAAGCGATGCGTTTTTCCAATTCAGCATATTCTTCTTCGATTTTTTCTCGTTCCAGACCCGTCAGGCGGCGCAGGCGCATGTCGAGGATGGCGATGGCCTGTTTTTCGCTGAGGCCGAACTTGCTCATCAAGGACTGTTTGGCAATGTCGTCTGTCGCCGATTCGCGGATCGTCTTGATGACTTCGTCGATGTGGTCCAGGGCGATGAGCAGGCCTTCTAAGATGTGAGCCCGTGCCAGGGCCTTGTCGAGTTCAAACTTGCTGCGGCGGGTAATGACATCTTTCTGATGGTCGAGATAGTAGTTCAGGATCTGTTTGAGCGTCAGGACGCGCGGATGGCCGTTGACGAGGGCCAGCATGATGACGCCGAACGTTTCCTGGAGCTGCGTGTGTTTATACAATTTATTCAGGACGATATCGGGATTGACATCGGCCCGCAGTTCGACGACGATGCGCATACCCTTGCGGTCCGATTCATCGCGCAGGGCCGTGATGCCGTCGATTTCCTTGTTGCGGGACAAGTCGGCAATGGACTCGATGACCCGCGCTTTATTGACCTGATAGGGGATTTCCGTCACGACGATGCGGTGCTTCCCTTTATTCATCGGTTCGATAGTCGCACAGGACCGCATCTTGATACTGCCCCGGCCCGTCGAATAGGCTTTGATGATGCCATCGCGGCCCATGATTTTAGCACCCGTCGGGAAATCAGGGCCTTTGATTTTGGTCATGATTTCTTCCAGGCTGGCTTCAGGGTTATCGATGAGCAGGACACAGCCGTCGATGACTTCGCCTAAATTATGAGGCGGAATATTCGTCGCCATGCCGACGGCGATCCCAGCCGAGCCATTGACCAGGAGGTTCGGGATCTTCGACGGCAAGACCGTCGGTTCCTGCAGGGAGCCGTCGTAGTTGGGCATGAAATCGACCGTTTCCTTGTCGATATCTTCCAGCATTTCGCCGGTAATCTTCGCCATGCGGACTTCGGTATAACGCATAGCCGCAGCCGAGTCACCATCGACGGAACCGAAGTTGCCGTGACCATCGACTAAAGGATAGCGCGTCGAGAAATTCTGGGCCAGGCGGACGGTCGCATCATAGACGGAGCTGTCACCATGGGGGTGATATTTACCTAAAACTTCGCCGACAATACGGGCCGATTTCTTATAGGGCTTGTTCGGCGTCATGCCCGCTTCATGCATGGCATAGAGAATACGCCGATGGACCGGCTTTAGCCCATCGCGTACATCCGGCAGGGCACGAGTGATGATGACACTCATGGCATAGTCGATGTACGACGTCTGCATTTCGCTTTCCAGACAAACCGGCACAATTTTATCTACTTGTTGTTCGTCCACAAATTTCACCTCATATACAAACTGAAAATAACTGCCGGCCAGCAAAAGACCCGCAGTCCGAATCGTTGTCGTCTATATGGCAGCCCGTCAAATGAACAAATGGGCGCATACGATTATATTATAACAAATATTTCCATTTTTCTCTAGAGGCGCAAAAAAACTTGTTTCCGCCTGCCTTTTTAGGCTGAGGGAAACAAGTTTTTTAGTGGCTAGTGGCTAGGGGTTAGGGGTTAGGGGCTGGCAGTTCATCGTAATTACTTTTTAATTTTCGACCTACGATGAACGACCTACGACGAACGAGAGCATACCGTGGGAACACTTACCAGAATAATAGCGTATCCCTTTATTTCTTATTGCTGTATCTCCAGATCTTCATTTTTTCAGCTTCTTTGATCAGGTCTTCGCGGAAAGCCGGATGGGCGATGCTGATGAGGCGTTCGGCCCGTTCCCATGTCGAAGCGCCCATGAGGTTGACTATGCCGTATTCCGTGGCGACCCAGTTGACCTGGGACCGCGGGTCCGTGACCGTCGTGCCCGGGGCCAGCGTCGGGATGATGCGCGATTCATCGCGGCCGGTCTTCTTGTTGTGGAACGTCGACCGCAAAGCGATGATGCTCTTGCCGCCACGGGAGCGGTAAGCGCCGTCGGTGAAGTCCAACTGGCCGCCGCTGCCGCTTATCTGATGGGTACCGGCTGATTCGGACGATACCTGGCCGAAGAGGTCGATGTCGATGCAGTTATTGATGGAAATGAAATTATCCATCTGAGAAATGATGAAAGGATCATTGATGACGTCTACCGGATAAGCTGCCAGGAAGGGGTTGTCGTCCATCCAGTCATAGAGGTCCTGCGTCCCCAGGGCGAAGGCCCAGCTTATCTTATCGCGGCAAAAAGTCTTGCGGCGGTTCGTGAGCTGGCCGTGTTCATACATGAGTCGGAAGGCGTCGACGAGCATTTCCGTATGGACGCCCAGGTCTTTCAGGTCCGATTCGGCCAATAAGGCGCCGATCGTGTTGGGCAAACTGCCGATGCCGAGCTGCAGCGTCGCTCCGTCGGGAATCTGCTGGACGATGGTCTTGGCAATCTGGGCATCGATATCGTCGCCTGTCGTAAAGGGAATGGTCGCCAAGGGATGATTGCCGTATTCGACGATGCCGTCGATATCGCTGATATGGATACATTCGCCGCGGCCGCCGAGGACGCGGGGCATGGCTTCATTGACTTCGACGATGACTTTCTTCGCTTTCTTGGTAATGGCTTCCGTTGCCGAAACGGCCGGGCCGAAATTAAAGAAGCCGTGTTTATCCATGGGACCGACAGTAATCAGGGCTACGTCGACGTCGAGGAGGTCGCGGTACATGGACGGCTTGTTGCGGTAACACATGGGGATGAAATTCATCTGGCCAAGGGCGCACTTCTTCCGGTCATAGCCGCTCATATACCAGTTCATGGCCGTAAAGGCCTTGCGCTCCGGGTCCTGTTCAATAATCTGCCGCGGAGCCACGCTCAGGCACATGCGGACTTTGACATCTTGCAGTTCATCACGGCGCGCTGCCAGGGCCTGGTCGAGGAGGATCGGCTGGGTCGTGCCCATGCCGTAATCGACCCAATCTCCGGACTGGACCACTTTTACCGCTTCTTCCGGCGTCATTAATTTCTGTCTGTACATATCTGTCCATTGGGACATAAAAACCACCCTTTCATCTGTATGTATTTTCTTTAGTACGACGTTTTACGTTTGCTTATATTCTTATTATACGACGCTGAAGGCGCCCTGGCAAGGCGTTTAGGTAAACAGGTATATGCCGTTTTGGCATATGCCACGTGGGCGACCCGCCGGACCTTGGGTGGCATTCGCTCCGAGCTGGGAAATCACTCATAGTCTGGAACGGGCTTGCCACGTGCAAGCCCCTACATCCGTGACGCCTGGTGGTTCATCGCTCGTGATTCGTGGTTCGTAAAAAAAAGGGCTTGTCGCACATGCGACAAGCCCTTTTAAGTTGTTAGTGGTTAGCGGATGTTTAAAAACTTAAAGCCCATTTCTACAAACTAAAAACTACGAACGACTAGCCACTAGTCTTATTCACTTTGTCTTTTTTCGATGATTTCGTCCATGATTTTTTTCGGTACTTCTTCGTAGTCGAAGAATTCCATGTTGAACGTGCCTTTGCCCTGGGTCATGGAGCGCAGGACGGTGACGTAGTCTTTCATTTCTGCCAGCGGGACCTGGGCTTTGACGACGATGATGCCTTTGCGGTTGCGATGGTGTTCCATGCCGAGGATGCGGCCGCGGCGGCTGCTGAAGTCGCCCATGACATCGCCCATGTAATCTTCAGGGATGACGACGTCGACGTTGTAAATCGGTTCCAGGAGGATCGGCTTGGCTTCAGGTACGGCTTTCTTGAGGGCCTGAGCGGCAGCGACTTTGAAGGCCATTTCCGACGAATCGACAGGATGATAGGAACCATCGGTCAGGGTAACTTTGACGTTGATCATGGGGAAGCCGGCGACGAGGCCTTTTTCCAAGGTTTCACGGACGCCTTTTTCAACGGCCGGGATGTACTGTTTCGGTACGGCGCCGCCAAAGATCTTATCGACGAATTCAAAGGGTTCGCCTGTCGTCAGCGGCTCGATGTCCAGGAAGACGTGGCCGAACTGACCGTGGCCGCCGCTCTGTTTCTTGTGTTTGCCTTCGGCTGTCGCCTTGCTCTTGATGGTTTCACGATACGGGATGTAAACGTCTTCCTGTTTGGCTTTGACACCGTATTTCCGTTCGATTTTGGTCAGGATGTGGTCGAGGTGGACATCGCCCATGCAGCGGACGATGAGCTGCTTGCCTTCGGTGCTCTTTTCGACCTGGCACGTCGGGTCTTCTTCGCTGACCCGCAGGAGGGCGTTCATCAATTTTTCTTCTTCGCCCTTCTTTTCCGGGACCAGGGCTACCGTATGCAGCGGGTTCGGGAAGCGGATGGGGTCATAGACGACGGGGAAATCAGGAGCGGCAAAGGTATCGCCAGTCCGGGCATTCGGCAATTTCGGCAGGACGACGATGTCGCCGGCAATAGCCGCCGGGACGGGAATCTGTTCCTTGCCGACCAGGGTCAGGACTTTGCCCATCTTTTCTTCTTTATCCTGGGACATATTGTATAACTTGTCCCCTTCCTTGAGTTCGCCCGAGAAAATGCGGACATAACTCAGTTTGCCGGCAAAGGGATCGATGAGGGTCTTGAAGACGAAGGCCGTGAAAGGCTTGTTGGGATAGACCAGGACCGGTTCGCCTGTCTTCTTATCCGTGCCCATCATGACTTTCTGCGAAGCATCCGGCATGTAGGTGATGATACGGCGCAGGAGTTCTGCCGTACCGATATGGTTGATGGCACTGCCGCACATGAGCGGGCAGACGCGGCCCGTCAGCATGCCCTGGCGCAGGCCTTTGCGCAGTTCTTCGATGGTCAGTTCATCGCCGTTGAGGTATTTTTCCAGCAATTCGTCGTCGCCTTCGGCAGCGGCTTCCATGCACATTTCGCGGACTTCACGGGCTTTGGCCATGTATTCTGGCGGCACCTTGATTTCCGTGCATTCGCCGTTATTCCATTCCCAGGCTACCATCTTGCAGACGTCGATGATGCCCCGGAAATCCTTGCCTTCACCGATAGGGATCTGGAGGGGCATGATGGATTTGCCGAAGACGGCGCGCAATTTTTCCAGGCAGCCGAAGAAATCGGCGTGTTCCGCATCCATCTTGTTGACATAGACCATGCGCGGCAATTTCAATTCGACGCCGTAGTCCCAGGCCCGTTCCGTATCCATTTCGACGCCCGATTCGGCCGAAACGACGAGCAGGATGCCATCACTGGCACGCAGGGCAGCGCGGACTTCGCCGCAGAATTCGGAATACCCCGGCGTATCGAGGAAGTTCAGCTTGTAGCCTTCCCATTCGCAGGGCGCAATGCCGAGCTGGATCGTAACGTTTCTCTTAATTTCTTCCGGTTCATAGTCCATAATATGCTTGTTGTCTTTACCGACGCCAACAGCATCGACAGCACCGCAGGCAAGCAGTAATGATTCAACAACAGCCGTTTTGCCGGCGCCATCATGCGAAAGTACAGCAACGTTGCGAATTTTATCACTTGTGTATTCTTTCATAAAACAATCGCCTCCTATGGAATCTCAGTTAATATTATATATTCGAGATGAAGGGGGCAGATTCCTTTTTTAAGTTGCATTTTTTCAAAAATAATTATGCTTTTTCTTTCATTTTGGCCAGGACCAGGGAAACCATCAGTTCGACGCCGACTGGCAGGCAGGCTTCATCGACGGCAAAATGGGTATTGTGCAGGGGACAAACCGTGTCGCCGGGCTTGGTCGCACCGAGCCAGAAGAAACCGCCATCGAATTTCTGGAGATAACCGGAAAAGTCTTCGGCCGTCATGGCCGGTTCGTCGACAGCTGCCAGAACGTCCGGGCCAAAGCAGTCTTTGGCTACGCCAGCGACGAAAGCCGCCTGCTGCGGCGTATTGCGGACAGCCGCATAGCCCCGTTCATAGTCGAGATGGCTGACCGTCCCGTACATGGCATCGATGCCTTTGAGCGTATCCTGGAGATGGGCTTCGACGGCATCCTGGGCCTCCGCATGGTACGTCCGGCAGGTCCCTTCGATTTCGACCGTATCGGCGACGACATTGTAGCGCGTGCCGCCAGTGATTTTGCCAAAAGTCAGGACAGCCGGATAGAGGGGATTGACGCGGCGGCTGATGATGGTCTGGGCCGCCGTCAGGAACTGGGCGGCTGCGACGATGGTGTCGACGCCTTTATGCGGCATGGCGGCATGGCTGGCCTTGCCGTTGAGGACGATGCGGATATGGTCCGAAGCGGCCATCATCGGCCCGGGCAGGACACCGATTTTGCCGCTGGGCAGTGTCGGCCAGACGTGAAGGCCGTAAACGGCATCGACACCGTCGAGGACGCCGGAGGCGACCAGGCCCTTGGCTCCGCCGACAGGCGATTTTTCTTCAGACGGCTGGCAGATGAAGACGACCGTGCCGGGGATATCGTCTTTCACCTGACTCAGGACCTCAGCGGCACCGAGGAGGATGCTCATGTGGCCGTCATGACCGCAGGCGTGCATCTTGCCGACGAAATTGGACGCAAAGGGCAAGCCTGTTTCTTCCGTCATGGGCAGAGCATCCATATCGGCCCGCAAGGCGATGACCGGCCCCGGCTTGCCGCCTTTGAGCGTCCCCAGGACCGCCGTCGTTCCGGCGACGTGCTCCTGTACATCGATGCCGAAAGACCGCAGCTTGGCTGCCATAAAGGCAGCCGTTTCCACTTCTTCGCCGGATAATTCCGGATTTTCATGGATATGACGGCGCATGGCACAAATATCAGGCACAGTCCGCTTCACTAAGTCTTTGATAGTCATTTTATCGATCATGGCAAACCCTCCCATGTATGAATTATTATTTATAAAGTATGATTAATAATACCACACAATATAAAGAAATACAACGGTTTCTCCTGTCTTTTTCAAGAACTAGTACAGCTCCCATAAGTGCGTTATAATAAGGATGCAGTGTCACACATCATCATTTACAGAGGAGGCTTATATCATGAAAGCATTTGATACAGAAAACAGCGTCTGGTCCCGCTTCTCACCGGAACAGCGCGGCCAGATGGAAGCGTACAGCGTCCATTACCGTCAGTTCCTGGACACAGCCCGGACAGAACGGCTGGCCAATAAAGAAATCATCCGCCAGGCTGAAAACGCCGGGTTCCATCCCCTGGCTGACTTCACCAGCCTGAAGGCCGGCGACAAGGTCTATTGGGACCAGAAAGGGAAATCGGTCATCTTAGCCGTCATCGGCTCGGCCCCCATCGAAAAAGGGCTGAAAATCGTCGGCTCCCATATCGACTGCCCGCGCCTGGATGTCAAGGCCATGCCTGTCGTCGAAAAGAATAAAATCGTCTATTTCAAGACCCATTACTATGGCGGCTTGCTGAAATATCAATGGGTCTGCCTGCCCCTGTCCCTGGTCGGCGTCGTCTATAAAGCCGATGGCAGCCGCGTCGACGTCTCTATCGGCGAAGACCCGGGCGATCCGGTCCTGTTCATCAATGACCTTCTGCCCCACCTGGGCAAGGACCAGGCCGCCAAAAAGCTCTCTGAAGCCATCAGCGGCGAAATGCTCATGCCCTTGGCCGGCACGAACGGCGAAGGAGAAAAGACGAAACCGGCTATCCTGACCTTGTTAAAGGAAAAATACGGTATTGAAGAAGAAGATTTCACCAGTGCAGAACTGGAAATCATCCCGGCCGTCAAGAGCCGCGACGTCGGCCTGGACCGGTCGATGATCATGTCCCACGGCCATGACGACCGCGTCTGCTCTTATGCCAACCTGGCCGCCATCCTCGATGCCGCACCGGGGGAAAAGACACAGGTCGCCCTCTTTGCCGATAAAGAAGAAATCGGTTCCGTCGGCAACACGGGCGTCCAATCGTCGTACTTCCCGGACTTTATCGCCGAACTCCTGTCCCTCCAGGGTCATGACCAAGAAATCTGGCTGCGCCGGACCCTGCGCAACAGCGAAGTCCTGTCGGCCGACGTCTGCGCCGCCTTTGACCCGGTCTTTGCCGACGCCTATGAAGAACAGAATTCGGCCAAGCTCGGCTACGGTATCTGCCTGTGCAAATACACCGGTGCCCGTGGCAAGGCCGGCAGCAACGATGCCAACGCCGAATTCATGGCCAAGATCCGCCGCATCTTCAACGAAAAAGAAGTTCCCTGGCAGGTCGGGGAACTGGGCAAGGTCGACCAGGGCGGCGGCGGTACCATCGCCTACATCATGGCCGACTGGGGCTGCGACGTCGTCGACTGCGGCGTAGCCATGCACAGCATGCACGCTCCCTTAGAAATCGTCGCCAAAGCCGATGCCTACAGCGGCTACCTGGCATACAAAGCATTTTTTGAAAGTAAGTGATACAAAAGGGGCTGTCGCATTAAGCCATTTCGGCTTTGTGCGACAGCTCTCTTTTTTTATTCTATTTCATCGTTCTATTCTCTTTTTTTAGCTAAACGTAAAAAAGGTACACGAAACAGACCGGCCATCCAGTCGGCAAAAAACGTGTGCCTTTGCTATGTATATGGTTATTCAAGCACTCTTTTTCACTTTTTTTAAGGAATAAAGGTATGTCCCGAAATTGCCGGATTGCAGCTTGTGATGTAAGGTCAAGACATTGTGGGCCATTGCCAGTATGATGCTGGTTGCCAGGGCGTTCTCCGTTCCATGGCTCAAAAAACGCCGGAACGACAGATTCGCCTTGATGTCGGAAAAAGCGCCTTCAGACTGGATGGAACGGTTCATTCGAAGCATCTTCCCTGTAGGAGAACTGATGTGAGCTTCCATTTCGGCCCGTTGGGCTTGGAACCTTTTAGAAAGTTCTAATTGCTTCGTCCTTTTTTCCAACGGCTTCTTGCTGCGATTGCCATGAATGCATCCTTTCTTATAGGGACAGTCCGAACAATCCTCACAGACATAATGGCTTTTGCGTATTTTAAATCCCGTGCTGGTTGTTTCGGTCTTTTTCCCAACACAGGTCAGCTTACGGTGATTGTGGCAATAAAAGACATCATTTTTCGCATCATAGTCCATATTCTGGAATTTGCCAATATCTTTTTTGAAACGGCGTTTTTTCCGCTGCTCATGGTCGGACGGTTTGATGTAAGCATCATACCCCTGTTCGGCGAGCTTCGTGTAATTTTCTTCGCTTTCATAGCCGGAATCTGCAATGATACGGGTATACTGGAAAGGGAAATGCTTGCGAAAATCTTCGAGGAAAGGCAGCAGGGTGGTACAATCTGAAGTCTGCGGTCCGACAGTGACCCAGGTAACGAATCCAGCGTCCACGCTATATTGTACATTATATGCAGGCTTGACCTGGCCGTTTTTCATGGCGTCTTCTTTCAGATGCATGAAGGTGGCATCGATATCGGTCTTGGCATAGCTGTTCCGGTCCCCGCAGTAATGAAGCTGGACGGCGTACTCTTTTGTCTTATGCAGGAAATCCTTGGCTTTTTCAATGGCCTTTTGCAATGGCGTCTTACGATGGCCTTTGCCATGGACGAAAACGATGTGTCCTTCTCGTTGAAGCCGTTTTAATTTCCCCAACAGCCGCCGTAAATGGTACCGATGGACAGCGTGTGTATGGAGCACTTGGATGCCAAAGAGTTCCTGGGTCTTAAGAATAAAGCCCGGAATTTTTGCTAATACTTTGGCCTGCCGTTTCGTGACACTCTTCTTCCAGACAAAAGTGTATTTATTGGCAACAGATTCGATTTTTGTCCCATCGATGAACAAATTCTTCAGCGATAAGGCCCCGGCCTGAGCCAAGACGGCATCCATGTCGGCAAACAAGGTCCGGCTGCATGCCGCCATATGATGAGAACGGAAACGGGCGATAGTCGCATGATCGGGAACGGGTTTCCCTTCCAGCAGATATTGAAAATTCAAATCTCTCCGGCAAGCCGATTCAATACGACGGGAACTGAAAATCTGGTTCATGCTGGCATAAATAACGATGGCCAGTAACTGGCGTGGTGAAGCCTGATTTTTCTCGATACGAGAATACGTCTGGTACAGCGGTGATAAATCCATCCTTTCTATGAGCAGCTTCACTAACCGCACGGGATCGTCATCCGGAATCTGAAATGAAATATTCAAGGGAAGTGATAGTTGATAAGGCGCTTCCCATATTGTATAATTGACATGCGTATTTAGTGTCGTCATAACTCTATTTTACGCGCAATCCCGGGCTTTTTACAGTCCGGGATTTGTTTTTTTCAGATTTTTTTGTTCAGCCCTAATGGATACGGCTGCCTGGCCCCTGGCGGGTGACATTGCGGGAACGACCTCGGTCCGGCGCGGTCCGGGTAGGCCGTGCCGGATGCCGTGCGTGCTATTTGCGTCCGGCGTGCTGCTTTGTTTGAGCGCAGCGAGTTTCAGCACGCCAGCAAATGGCACTCTCGGCAAGAGGAGTGGAGCACGCGAACCAGCTAGGGGCCAGGTGGCCGATGCCAACCTCTTCAGAAGAATCCCTCAGACCGCCGTTGGCGGCCAGCTCCCCTTCACAGGGGAGCCTTTTGGCGCTCCTGCGCCTGATTTCCAGAGTCTATTGCGGCAAAGCCGCTTCTGAGTCCGAGCAAACCGTCCACGAAGAACGACCATAAAGCTATGATGTTTTTGCATACATAAAAAGAGCCTGTGCACGATTACGTGCGACAGGCCCTTTCAAGTTGTTAGTGGCTAGTTGTTAGTTGTTAGGGGTTAGGGGTTAGAGGATGGTGGCACAAACCTCGTACGACACCCTTTTTTCTGTAGGGGTCGCCACGTGGGCGACCCGCCGGGTATTTGAATCGTTCTCTTAGCAAACTAACCGGGAAATCGTACATATCCTGGAGCGGGCTCGCCACGTGCGAGCCCCTACAGCGTCATTCAGGAGCAAGGATCGTACCTAATGGTATCCGCTTTCCCGGAGCCCTTTGATAGTCTGGTAAAGGCCGTACATATACAGGGCGACGGCAACCCAAGCGAAGCAGAAGGTCAGGCGCAGGGGCGGCGTGATGGTTTCGCCGCTCAAGAGACCGATGACCAGAGTGATGCTCGGCGAGAGGTACATGAGCATACCGCCTGTCGTAATAGGGACGCCTTTGACGCCGGCCGAAAAGAGCATCATCGGAATGGCCGTGACGATGCCCGTCGCCGGCAGGAGCAGCCACTGCCAGCCCTGGAAAGTCCCGACAGCCCCCATGCCATGATATTCGCTGAAGGCGATGAACAGCAGGGACAGGGGCACCATGGAAAAGGATTCGATGAAGACCGAAACCTGGCTGTCCAGGCGGACTTTCTTTTTCAACATGCTGTATATCGCCCAACTCAGGCAGATGAAGAACGACAGCCAGGGGACGACGCCGTACAGGCAGAAGGCCAGGACCAGGCCGGTAGCGGCGACGACGACGGACAGTTTCTGGACCGGCCGCAGCCGTTCATGGAAGATCAGACCACCAAAGAAGACGAGGATGATGGGATTGATGAAATAGGCCAAGCTGGCCTGGAGGATGAAGCCCTGTGTCGTGGCGTAAATATAAGCCCCCCAATTCAGGGTGATAAAGATGCAGGCCCCGGCAATATAAGGCCATTGCCAGCGCTCCTGTCGGACCCCTTTCAGGTCGGGCAGGAGCTTTTTCTGCAATATCAGTAAAAAGCAGAAGACCGATGCCCAGACAATCCGCGAAGCCAGCGTATACAGCGGCGGCAGCTGCCGCAACAGCAGCCAGAAGGCCGGCAGTACGCCCCAGATGGCCTGACTCAGCACGAAATAGATATAACAGATTTTGCTCCCGCCCATAAGACATCTCCTTTGTCTGATACCTCTTAGTATTATCACTATCATGCAATAGGTAATCTCATTTGTCAATAACAAGACAGCATGTCCCTGGCGGGAGCCTTTTCATACTTCTTCGATATGATGGGAACCGTATTTTTTGAGTACCAGTTCGGTCAGATACTGGGCCGTCGCTTCGACGCCGAGGAAGCTGCTGTTGATGAGCAGATCCGTATGGTGGAAGTCGCCTGGCAGATAGCCGGCGTAGCGCACCTGGTAGGCATCGCGGGCCCGGTCGACGTTGCGTATCATTTCCTTGGCCGTCCGTTCGTCCATCTTGAGGCGTTCGACGCAGTTCTTGAGGCGTTCTTTATAGGGCGCATAGATAAAGATGCGCAGCAAGTGCTTGGAACATTTCAGGATGGAATCGGAACAGCGGCCGACGATGATGCACGACTTGGCATCGGCCAGGTCCAGGATGATTTTCTTTTCCACCTGGAAGAGTTCGTCCTGTTTCCGCGATTCGTCGTGCCCCAGTGGGAAGCACATGCGCCAGAAGCGGTTCGGCCTGGCAGATTCCTCCAGGTCGCTGGCAATAGACAAGGACATATTCATCTTCTTCGCTGCAGCTTCGATGAGGTCGCGGTCATAAAATTCGACGTTCAGGGCTTCGGCCATTTCTTTGGCAATGGGCCGGCCCATACTGCCGAACTGGCGGTTGATGGTAATGATGAATTTTTCCATCGTACTCCCTCCCTTACGATAAGAAGCGGCTCAGGAAATTGCGGGCCCGTTCCGTCTTGGGGTGGCTGAAGAATTCAGCCGGCGTCGTATCTTCCTGGACGATGCTGTCGGCCATGAAGACGATGCGGTCTGATACGTCGCGGGCAAAGGCCATTTCATGGGTCACGATGACCATGGACATGCCGTTATGGGCCAAGTCGCGCATGACGTCAAGGACGCCGCCGACGAGTTCCGGGTCCAGGGCCGACGTCGGTTCGTCGAAGAGGATCATCTTGGGATTCATGGCCAGGGCGCGGGCAATGGCAACGCGCTGCTGCTGGCCGCCGGAGAGCATATCCGGCATCTTTTCGGCCTTATCGGCCATGTCGACCTTTTTTAGTATTTCCATGGCAATATCGTGGGCATCGGCTTTCTTCATGTGCTTGACGCTTTGCAGGGCCAGCATGACGTTGCCGACGACGTTGCGCAGGGGAAATAAGTTAAAGTGCTGGAAGACCATGGTCACTTCTTCGCGCATCTTGCGGATATCGTAGCCCGGCTGGAGGATGCTCTGACCGTTGTACTTGATGTCGCCGCCTGTCGGCGATTCCAGCAGGTTCAGGCAGCGCAGGAAGGTGCTCTTGCCGGCGCCGGACGGCCCGAGGATGCAGGTGACTTCATCGTCCAGGGACAGGCTGATGTCATTCAGGACCAGGTTATCACCATACTGTTTCTTTAAATGTTCAATTCGCATCATTTTATATCAGCTCCCATCTTCTGTTCACAAATATTGACGGCTACGGTCAGCAGCGAAATCAGGACTAAGTAGAATACGGCCAGGACGGTATAGCTTTCGACGAATTCAAAGTTCGACGAAGCGTACTGGCCAGCCTGATAGGTCATTTCGGCGACGCCGATGACCGTCAAAATGGACGTATCCTTTACGGTAATGATGAACTGGTTGCCCAGGGCCGGCAGCATGGTCCGGAAGGCCATGGGCAGGATGAGCTTCATGACGATCTGCAGCTTCGTCATCCCCAGGGACATGCCCGCCTCCCACTGACCTTTAGGCACTTCCAGGATGGCACCGCGGACGATTTCCGATATATACGCCCCGGCATTGAGGGAAACGCAGAGGATGCCTGCCGCTTCATGAGATAAATGGATGCCAAAGAGTTTTGGCATGACGAAATAGATGTACAAGGCCTGGACCAGGATCGGCGTACTGCGGATGATCCAGACGTAGAAAGCGCTGATGCTCTTGAGGATGCGTATATTGCGGGCCCGGGAAAACCCCGTAGCCAGCCCGATGAAATAGCCGATGATGATACTCGTCACGGAAATGACGACAGTCCAGAACAGGCCTTTCGTAACAACACCGACGATGATGTCCAAGTGTTCCCAGTTAAACATAAGATTCCCCCCTTAATAAAAGACCCCTTATAGCAAGAAGTCCGGCAAAAGTACGACTCTTGCCGGGCCACTGCTGACTGGCTGCTGCCGTTAGACATTCAGCCATTTATCTTCTAACTTCTTGATTGTCCCGTCTTCCTGCAATTCTTTCAGGGCCTTATCGAATTCAGCTTTATACGGGCTGTCCTTAGGCAGGGCGAAGCCATCGGGAATCTTGGCCGTTTCATCGCCCAAGAGGGCCAGACCGCTTTCAGGATGCTTCTTCAAATAATAGACGGCATTCGGTTTATCCTGCATGAGGGCGTCGGCCTTGCCCTGTTCGACTTCCATGAAGGCTGCTGAAATAGCCGGGAAGACGACGATTTCCGAATCCTTACAGTGTTCCGTTACGTATTTGTGGGCAGCTGTCCCCTTTTCGACGGCGATTTTCTTGCCTTTCAACTGATCTACAGACGTAAGGTTTTCATCTTTGCGGACGACGAACTGCAAACCTGCGTTTTCATAGGGTTCGGTGAAGTCCATCTTCTTCTTGCGGTCTTCGGTAATGCAGACCTGGCCCATGCCGATATCGTACTCACCGTTGGCGACGGCCATGAACATGTTGTCATATTCCGTCGGCGTGACTTTATAGGTAAAGCCCAGTTTCTTGGACATGGCATCGAGCAGGTCCAGGTCGAAGCCGACGAGCTTACTGTTTTCATCTTTGAAAGCAAAGGGCGCATAGATCCCGGTCGCTACTTTCAGCTCTTTCCCTTTCAGGCTGGCCTTATCGCTGCTGCCGCTACCTCCGCCGCAGCCAGCTAAGACAGATATGGATACGACGGCACTCAGGCCGGCTAAGATTGCTTTTTTTACCTTACTGTTCATCATCATAATCAGGCACCCCTCTTCACATGTATGACTGGAATCTATCATTCAGGTCTCATGACCGGAACTGTATATTCAGGCTTGAATCTGGAAGCCGTGGCGGAACGGGTCCGTCTCATCGAGGACCAGGCAGTTGATGCCGGTAATATAGGCACTGCCTGTAATCTGCGGGATAGCAGCGGCCATGCCGCCGACTTCGGCATCATCTACGATGCGGGCTTTGAACAAGGTTCCCATGATACTTTCATAAACGAATAGTTCATTTTTCTTCAATTTCCCCCGCAAGTACAGCGACGCCACTTTGGCACTCGTGCCGGTCCCGCAGGGGCTGCGGTCGATCTGGTAGTTGCCGAAGACGACGGCGTTCTTCATGGTCGCTTCGGGCCGATCGGCCTGACCGTAAAATTCGACTAAATCGACGCTGTGGATGTCCAGTTCCGGATGGGCTACGACTTCCTGATTGTTGACGGCCCGGAGGATGTTCATGCCCGTGTCGATGATAGTCCGGATATTTTCAGGCTCTAAGCGCATCCCCAAAGCATCGGCGTCGACGAGGGCGAAGAAACTGCCGCCAAAGGCGATGTCCAGGGCAACGTGGCCTAAGCCGTCGACAGGGACCGTGACCCCTGTCCGGTACAAGAAGCAGGGCACGTTGGTAATGGTCACTTCTACGGCCCGGCCTGCTTCGACTTTGACGTGGCCCTTGATGAGGCCTGACGGCGCATCGAGGCAGATGTCCGTATAGGGTTCATGGACGGGTATCATCTGTTCATTGACCAGCACCGTCGCCACGCCGATGGAACCGTGGCCGCACATATTCAGGTAGCCGCCGCTGTCCATGAAGACAACGCCGACATCAGCTTCTTCGTGGACCGGCGTCATGAGGATGGCGCCGAACATATTCGTATGGCCCCGCGGCTCCAGCAAGATGGCCTTGCGATAGGCATCGTAGTGCTTGGCGATGTACTGCTTCTTTTCCATCATCGTCCTGCCTGGCGCGTGAGGAAATCCATTGACGACGATACGCGTCGGTTCTCCCATGGTATGCGAATCGATGACCAGGAATTGTTCTTCTCCCCTCAGTTTTTCCATCAGGCGCTCCTGATTAGCATGCCACATCGAATCTCCCCTTTCATTCCTTAAAACGAGCAATGGCGTTCATCTCTCACGGAGATAAACGCCATTGTTTATTTTAAGTTTATATTCTTATTTGTTTAATATCTTTAAGAACAAATTTATTATACTATCATTTTAACACATATGCAACGTTTAACCTTATTACATTTTTATTACGTGCCGTTATTACACATTGTGGCGGTATTCATAGGGGAGGACTTTCAGGCCGTTATAGCTCGGGCAGTCGCGGACCCATTCCAGGGATTCCTTGAGGATAGCCGTCTGCATGGGGATATTGTTCGGTTCGCCGGCATTGGAGCCGATAGGGACGTGCGGCGCTGTGATGCGCGGTGCCCCCTGCTGGCGGGCGATGGGAGGCAGGGCGGCGATGACGCAGCAGCTCATGCCTTCGGCTTCGCAGCAGCGGGTGACGATCGTCGCCGAACGGTGGCAGGTCCCGCAGCCGCCCGTGCAGAGGACGATGTCGACGCCCTGGGCTTTGAGCTTCTTGGCAATTTCCGGCCCCGTTTCATTGCGGAATTTTTCGACGTTGCCGCCGCCGCCCATGAAAGTATACGTTTCTTCCGGCAGGGAGCCGATGAAGCCTTCTGCAACCAGTTCGTGCAGGCGGTCGATGGGGAACATGGCATTGACGTCTTTGTTGATATCCGAGTTGTCGAAGCCTCCGTGGGTGACCATCAGGTTCGACGATGGCGTGTCGAAGGGGATGACGCGGTACGAGAAATCCCCGGACGTATTGAACGGCGTCTGGTCTTTTTTATGGATGCCGCCAGCCGTGATGAAGGCGACTTTACATTCACTCAGTGGTTTCTTTAATTCTGTGAATACCGGTTTCGGTGTAACGGGAACGAAGATTTCCGAACGCATCCCTTCTACAGTCGTTAAATTCATAACTACCCCTCCTATAGTTCATCTACAGCCGCCATGGGGCTGATGTAAAATTCAGTATATTCTCCCTCTTTCAGGGCGACATCGGTAAAGACCCAGCGCCGCGGTACGGCAATGGTGGCCAGGCCGCCGAGGCAGTCGGCTTTGATGGCCGTATCGTTGACTTCGCTGAGGACGCCGCCGGCCAGGACCGGCGTGAATTCCCGGTCTTTTTCGAGCGGCCCATAATCGTAATCGAGCGGGGCCTCTACGATTTGCATGTAACTAAAATAGAATCGGAATTTCCGGCCTTCCCGGGGCTGGTGGAGGAACAAAGACGGTGCAGCGTGGATCACGCCCAGTCTCCCTCTCAGGTTGAGAGCCACGTCGTCCGCAGCGGTCTTGGTGACCGTCCCTTCCATGAGTACCGGGTTGAGCTGATAATCAAGTTTGGCCATCAGTGGAGCGTCCCTTTATTGAGGAGGACCGTTTCAGGGAGACCGAGGAGTTTATTGTTGGCGTTGATGACGGCGTTGTCCCATTTCTTCGGTGCAGCCGCAATGGGGACGCCGGCCATCTTATTCTTGAGCATCTGGATAGCGCGGGCTGCGACTTCCTTAGTGACGCACGAGCAGCCGGCCACGTCGTTTTCAAAGCCGCCCTGGTCCATATTTTCTTCGACCATGGCATCGGCATAGGGATTGCCGACGACGAGCTGGCCCTGGTAGGCACAGAAGGAAACGCCGACGACGGGGATGCCCCGCTTGCCAGCCTGGCCGATGTGCTGGATGAAGTCGATGTGGTTATTGCCAAAGCCTTCGGTCGTGATGATGCAGCCATCGATGTCGAGGCTTTCCAGGAGCGAGCCTAGGCGGTCGGAAACCCAGAGTTTTTCGTCATTGACCTGCGGCGAGCCGACGAAGACGACGCCGATGAGGTCCAGTTCATCGTCCTTGGCCAGGCCTTCTACCAAGGGTTCACGGATGTAATGACGGGTCATTTCTTTCGTAGCCGGCCCGATGCAGGTCAGGGCATGGATGGAACCGTCGCGGACCTGGTTCGGTGTCAGTACAATCGGTACGTTGCCGAGGTCGACGTTCTTCTGGCCGCCCATGACGCCGCACGGTTCGTTCGGGCAGAGGACGTTGTCGTGCATAGCTCCCTGGCCCATGATTTCCTTGACCAGGACGACGCGGGGATTGCCCTTGCGGCGCAGGTCTTCGCAGACTTCTTCGCGGACGACTTCGCCGTCGTATTTCTTCAATTCATTGCGGACGGCCTGGATGATGTAGTCTTCACATTTATGAGCGGCAAAAGGTCCCGGACGGGTCATGCCCGTGAGGCGTTTGATGACGGCATGGCAGCGGATGATGATGTCGCCTTCATCGGCGCAGCCCGGATGGCCGAAATACATCTTTTCATCGAGAAAGCCTTCAGACGAACCGAATTCATGGATCTGGACGCCGTCTTCGTCGACGCCGGTGAGCATGAATACGACACCGTCGGCGACTTTGGTGACCCCTTCACCGAGTTCGCCTTCGACTTTCGTCGCAATGGGCGCTACGTCCATGATGGTATCGGTGTAGACGTGGCGTTTATCGGGATAAATGACGTCGAGGCTCATGCTGACGCAGAGCGGGTCCTCTTTGACGGCCTTTTCGACGATGGACCCGTCGATGAAGATTTTCCCGTCTTCAATGGCCGTCTTGTCGCTGATTTCGACATCGGTGATTTTGATGTGTTTCTTGATGAGCTTGCGGATGACCTTCTTTTCGCCCGTCTTTTCCGTCGGCCCTGCCGGCAGCGGGCCAGCGGCACCCAGGATGGTACCGGCCGGGATATCCAGGCTCAGGCCTTCCAGTTTATCTATCTTCAAGTGAATCGTTCCCGACGGTGCGGCTGTCGGGGCGGCCGGTGCAGCTGGCGAGGCTTTGACCGGTTCTGCCGGTGCTTCGGCCGGGACGGACTTGGCATTGACTTTATCCAGGACATCTTTAGTAATCGGCGTCAAGGCTTCGACATCCTGCAAGAGCGTGCTGCCCAGGACTTCTTCGATGGTCAGGCCATCGTCACTGAGCGTGAGCAGGCCGGCATCGACCATGTCATCGAACAGCGTCGGGTCTTCCAGGTCATCGGCTCCGATGACCGTCCCCTTGGCCCGGCGGCAGCAGAAAACGGCAGGATCTGTAAGGTGTTTCTGTAAGGTATCTTTGGTAATAGACATACAATCACTCCCCCTGTGTAGTATGAGTTACGCCTTGATGCGGCGGATTAATTTATGATGGACTGCCCGCAGGGCGCCATCGGTACAATGGTAGACCGGCAGATGAAGCTGCGGCGCACAGGCCATGACCGTGTTGGTGCAGTCTGTGCAGTTACTGATGAGTAGGGCCTGGGCCCCTTCTTTCTTCAGCGTCATGACCCGCTGGACCTGTCCCGGACAGTGGCCGGGATTGTCGCATTTGCGGACGCCCGGTTTGACTTCATGGGCCTGCTTGCAAAAGGCTACGCCGGCTACGGCCGACCCCATGGAAGCCGCTATTTCCCGGAGGCGCTTTTCATCGGCGCCGCAGGCACAAACGAGAAGGCCGATTTTTTCAGGCCCTGGCAGGAACGTTTCTGCCGCGATGATGCCGCCTGTCGTCTTGACGATGGGTGCGTCCAGGCTCGTCCGCCTGCCCATGAAAGGCCCGCCCATGATGAGCTCGCCATATTCTTTGCCCAGGCCGCCGGCCTTTTCCAGGACATCGCTGACGGCCATGCCCAAGGGCAGGTCGTGGAAGACCTGGACTTCCGGACCGTTCAGCTTGCCAGCTACGGTCACGTCTTTATCGATGAGCGGTTTCTTGTCATCGACGGCTTCGGCCACGCGCTGGAGCGTTTCCACGTTGATGATGACGGCGCCGGCTTTCGACGGCAGACTGCCCGCATCGAGGAGCGTCCCCAGGACTTCCCGGACGACAGCCCGTTCTTCGCCGACAGGATAGACATTGGGCAGAAAATGAAGGGCCAGGCGGTCGTCAGCGGCGATGGCCTGCTGTAAGGCTCGGACGGCGTCGCCGTGGATGGCCTTGATGGCAATGACGCCTTTATCGGCATGGACGAGGTCCATGGCCAGCTGCAGGCCCCGTATCATCGGGCGGCAGTCCCGCTCAATGGCCTTGATATTATGGGTCAGGACGGGTTCACATTCCGAAGCATTGGCAATGACGACGCCGCCGTTCAAAAAGGGAACGGCCAGTTTCTGATACGTCGGGAATCCGGCGCCGCCTAAGCCGACGATCCCGGCCTGGCGGATATAATCCAATGGAGTCTGTGCCGTAAGAGGCACGTACTCTTTCGGCTGGACGTCGTCAGCTCGAACGATGACGGCATCATCCGTCACTTCCAGGACCGTCCCGGATACACTCGTATATACCGGGCTTCCTAATCCTTCCCCAGCCTCAGCGATGCACTGGCCGCGCTGTACCCTGTCTCCAGGCTGGACCACCGGGACCGATGGAGCGCCGATATGCTGTGAAAGAGGAAAAACAAAGGGTCTCACGTCCGTCCACCTCCTATAATCATGATGTCTAAATTCTTGCTCCGCTTGATGTCCTCAAGCATGGCCTTAGTATAGTCCCAGCCTATCTTGAAAAAAACAGGAAAATTTGAAATTTTCATGAATTCATCATTTATTCCTTAAATTTATTTGTTCTTTATGGCATCGTTTTGTGTTAAAATAAGATAAATAGCCGTCTGAGGGGATATATTAAAAGATGGCTGCCATATAGAGGGGGAATGTGCATGATTGTAGAAACCTACCCGATTGCTTTGAAAAAATTCATGAAATTCACGAAAATGAAGTCCGTGACCCTGGCCGAATACATCGGTTACGACGTATCGTATATCAGCAAGTGGATCAACGGGGCCAAGCTGCCATCGTCACGGGCCATTGAACGCGTCAATGAAGATGCGGCTGCACTCTTTGCCGAAACGATTGAAAAACTCGATCGCCGCCAAGACTGCTGCCGCTATTTTTCGTTTCCCGCCGATACGCCCGACCTGGTCTTTGCCATCAGCGACTATCTGAGCCGGGCTTACCGCACGTCGCTCCAGAGCGGGCGCACGGAAAAGGCCAAAAAGTCCTGGCCCGTCCGCATCATCACGAGCCATCAGAAGGTAGCCCACTTTTTAAAAGACTTATTCCGAAAAAAACTCCCGACCCTGACGGGCAAGGAGGAACTCGTCATCTACGGGGATTTCTTCGATTTTTACGACGACGGCTTCTGGTCCTACCTCGACGTGCCGTCCCATTATAAACGCCTGCGCATCCGCGTCGGCCTGGATAAAGAGAAGATACGCCGCCATCCGGAATACGTAGCCCGGCTCTACGCCGTCCTCAACCGCTTCATGGATGCGGAATTCACCTTTTACGACTTCTCCGCCTTGAGCGATGCCAATCTGATCATCCTCAAGGACCAGTTCGTCATCCAGTATTCGCTCCAGAGCCATCGGGGCATGATGATGTGTTCCTACATCGACGACCCGGCCGTCGTCCACGACATTTACGAGCGCTTCGGCGTCCACCATACGCCGAAACTCCTAACTCACATCCAGAGTCCCTGGAACGACGACTACGGCTACCGCACGTCCTTCTATGAAACGTCGCGGTTCTGCTTTTTCCTGACCAACGGCATCGAATACCTCCTGCCCCAGGAAGTCTTCGACCGGCTCATCGCCGAATCGCCGGCTGACCGGGCCGGCAATATCGAACGCCTGCGCATTACCTGGGAAGAAATCATCGCCAAGGCCCGCGTATCGCTCATCGTACCGACGCCGTCCTTCATGCGCTATCTGGAAACGGGCCACATTGACCTGACCGACGTCCAGTACACCTTGACGCCAGGCGAACGAATAGACCACTTGAAGACCATCGCCCGGACTCTGACCCAGAGCCAGGGCATCACCTTGGGGACCATGCACTTGTCGCCGGCCTTCCTGGCCTATAAAGAAGCGAACCTGTCCTTCTATTCCAACTACCGCATGAGCTTCTTCAAAAAGAACACCCTGGCCATGAACAGCCGGACCGACCCGTTCTACATCATCGTCGATAAGGACCTGGACGCCATGGTCCTGGACTTCTTCGACAACATGACGAAATCCACCTACTGCCATCCGTGCAGTGGCCAGGAGCTGGAAGGAAAAATCAAGGTCTACCAACACATGCTGGAAAAAATCACCAGCTTGGCTGGGACATAGAAAAAAGGCTTGTCGCCGTGCGACAAGCCTTTTTAAGTTGTAGGGGTCGCCACGTGGGCGACCCGCCGGGGATTCGGTAACTATCCTGGACGGGCTTGCCACGTGCAAGCCCCTACGGACTACAAACTATTTTTTACATGGAAATCTTGCTGGTCTTAGTCCAGATACCCATCTTTTCTGCGTCTTTGATGAGTTCTTCACGGAAGTCCGGATGAGCGATGTTGATCAGGGCTTCGGCGCGTTCCCACGTCGATTTGCCTTTCAGCAGGGCTGTACCGTATTCAGTGACGATGTAGTGGACAGCCGAACGCGGTGTCGTGATGACCGTGCCAGCCGGGAGGGTCGGTTTGATCAGGGATTCGACATGGCCGTCCTTGAATTTACGCGTCGAATGGACGCAGATGAAGCTCTTGCCGCCGTTGGATGCGAATGCGCCCTGGGCGAAGTCGAGCTGGCCGCCGGTGCCGCTGATCTGCTGATAGCCAGCCGTTTCCGCGTTGACCTGGCCATAGAGGTCGAGGTCGATGCAGCCGTTGATGGAGATGAATTTATCGATGCTGGCGACAACGCCGACGTTGTTGACGTAGCTTACCGGAGCGTTGAAGACGATCTGGTTGTCGTTGATGAAATCATAGAGGCGCTGTGTGCCGCCGGCAAAAGCATAGATGATCTTGCCTTTATCGCGGTTCTTGTTGCCCGTAATCTTGCCGGCTTCATAGAGGTCGACATAGGAATCGACGAGCATTTCCGTATGACCGCTCAAATCTTTGACATCCGATTCAGCCAGTTTGCAGCCGACAGCCGACGGGATACCGCCGATGCCGAGCTGGAGCGTACTGCCGTCTTCGATCATGGGGATGATGTAATCGGCGATCTTGTCATCGACTTCCGTACCGGCGCGGTTGGGGATCTGCGGCATGGGATGGTTCGAGCCTTCGACGACATAGTCGACGTCGCAGAGGTTCAGTTCCGTTTCATAGCCCAGAGCTTTCGGCATGTTCTGGTTGACTTCGAGGATGATCGTCTTAGCAGCACGGATCAAACCGCGAAGGTCCGATGCCTGAGGCCCGAGGTTGAAGTTGCCCCACTGGTCCATAGGATGAACCTGGATGATGAGTTTATCGATGTTTTCCCAATACTTCGGCAATTCGTTGAAGAGAATAGGAATGAACCAGCAGCGGCCGGCTTTGGACATCTTGCGTTCAAACCCGTT
Organism: Megasphaera sp.; assembly: GCF_047831605.1. NCBI lineage: Bacteria > Bacillati > Bacillota > Negativicutes > Veillonellales > Veillonellaceae > Megasphaera > Megasphaera sp. Next base: position 1,209,593 of record NZ_CP181255.1, read on the forward strand.
CATATGAGCCGTTGCGAAGCGGATCTGTTCGTTCGAGTCACTGTTGAGATAAGCCGCATAGGGTTCATCTTTGACGACGGTCGTGGCAACGATTTCGACGCCATGCAGGTCTTTCGCCCGTTTACCGATTTCGATGTCGATATCATACGGAGCAGCGCAGCCGAGGCCGTAGGAAACGCGGTCGCCATCTTTGACGAGAGCCGCAGCCTGTTCAGCCGTGATCAATTTCTTCTTATACTCTTCAGGAATTTGTGAAAGTTTGTACATTCTAAAGTCTCCTCCTTCATGACTTTGCAATAGTAGTATGAGATAACCTTATATATAGTATAAAACTTTCCCGCGGCGACTGCAATCATATTTTGTGAAAAATATTACAAAATATGCTATTATACCAGAATAGTCCGTGATGAAATCTCCCTAACAGGCCGCCTTTTAGGGGGACAGCCCTTACGCACAAGGCCACAGGCCGTCTATTTACGACCGGCCACTTGCCACCTGCGGCCTGCATTTATTTTTTCATCGTTATTCTTTTCGTCGGCCTTGACATCCGCCGTGTTGACGGCTTCTTTGAATTCCCGCAGGCTCTTTCCCAGGGCAATCTATTTTTGTTTACATTTTCTTCAAGGCAGTATAAAATGAAAATATTCTGGTTATTTTTCGTTTAGAGAAAGGATTATGCTATGTATCATTCACAAGCTAAAGGCACGATACTGCTGCTCATTACGGCCCTCATCTGGGGCGCTGCCTTCGTCGCCCAGAGCGTTGGCATGGACTATATCGGCCCGTTTACCTTCAGCGCCGCCCGCGATGTCATCGCCATCATCGTCCTGATTCCCGTCATCCTGTTGTTTACCGATAAAGGGACAGACGGGACCTATCCGCCGATTTTGCAACAGCTGAAACCGGACCGCATCACCCTCATCGGCGGTGCCTGGTGCGGCCTGGTCCTGGGCGCCGCCGATACGCTGCAGCAGGTCGGCATCTCCATGACGACGGCTGGGAAAGCCGGTTTCATCACGGCTTTGTACATCATCCTCGTCCCCCTCATGGGCCATTTCATGGGCCACAAAGTCCCGCGGATCATCGTAATCTGCGTCACCCTGGCCATTGCCGGCTTTTATCTCTTATGCATCAACGGCGATTTCCAGGTTTCTTTCGGCGACTTCCTGGTCCTCTGCTGTGCCGTCTTCTTCGCCCTGCACATCCTGGTCATCGACCATTTCCTCTTGAAAAAAGCCAACAGCATCAAGTTGTCCTGGGTCCAGTTCGCCACGGCCTTCCTCTTCTCCGGTACGCTGACGGTCCTCTTCGAACAGCCCGACTGGTCCGCCCTGTGGGCCGCCAAATGGCCCCTGCTCTACGCCGGCGGCCTGTCCAGCGGTGTCGCCTACACCCTGCAGATCGTCGGCCAGAAATATACCGAACCGACGACGGCGACCCTCATCATGAGCCTGGAATCGGTCTTCGCCGCCCTGGCAGGCTGGCTCATCCTGGGAGAAGTCATGACGGCCAAAGAACTGACAGGCTGCGTCCTCGTCTTCGCCGCCGTCATCTTAGCACAGATTCCCCTGCCACATCTCTCTTTCCGTCAAAAGAATTAAATTATATTTGAAAATATTATATTTCAAAATATAATATTTTGAAGTATAATATTTTTCTTCTAAATTCTCAAAAAAAAGCTGCCTATGTCGATTGACATAAGCAGCAGCGAAAAAAATTCATTAAATTTTGTTGCTCCGCCGCCAGATGCGCTGGGCTTCGGCGGCTTTGATCAAGTCTTCACGCATATCGGGATGGGCAATGTTTATCAGGGCTTCTGCCCGCTGCCACGTGGCCAGGCCGGACAGGTTGGCTACGCCGTATTCCGTGACCATGTATGGCGCCTGGGTCCGCGGCGTCGTGATGATATCGCCGGCAGTGAACTTGGGGAGGATGTTGGAATGGCGGACTCCCTTTTTATCGACCCGGCTCGACGGCATGGCCAGGAAGGCTTTGCCGTGGTCGGCGGCATAGGCACCGGTCACGAAGTCCAACTGGCCGCCAGTCCCGCTGATGTGCCGCGTACCGGCCGATTCGGAGCAGACCTGGCCGTAAAGGTCGGCGGCGATACAGCTGTTGATGGAAATGAAATCATCGAGCTGGCGGATGGTTTCCGGATTGTTGACGTAATGCATAGGCGCTGACAGGACATCCTGATTGTGGTCCAAAAATTCATAGAGTTCCTTCGAGCCCATACAAATGGAGAAGACGCCTTTCCCCCGCTGGAAAGGCTTTTTGTCGTTGGTAATCTTGCCTGCCTTATACAGGTTGAGATAGCCGTCGCTCATGAGCTCTGTATGCATGCCTAAGTCCTTCAAGTCCGATTCGGCAATGAGGATACCCAGGGCATTGGGCATGCCGCCGATACCGAGCTGCAGGGTAATGCCGTCGTGCAGGTAGGGGAAAATATTCTCGGCGATCTGCTTGTCGATGGCACTCGGTTCCCGATTCGGCGCCAGGCTGACCGCTTCCTGGCTTTCGACGATGGCCTGGACTTTCGAAACGTGGATGTGGTCGCTGCCCATGCCAAAGACGACGGGCATGTTGGGATTGACTTCGACGATGATCGTTTCCGCCGCGTCGAGCATTTCCTGGGTACAGCCATTGGTCAGGCCAAAGGAAAAATTCCCGTGCCTGTCCATGGGAGCTACGGTGATCATGGCGACGTTAACCGGCGCAAAGCCCCGCGTATAATAGGAGCCGCAGTCGCGGAACAGCATCGGCTCATGGTAGGCCCGGCCGGCATCGAGATATTTCCGGTCGATAGCGGAACAATGCCAGAGATTATACGTAAAGGTCTCGTTTTCCGGGTCGGCTTCCAAAATAGCTACAGGGTGGCAGGAAATGGCATTGCGGACCTTGATGTCCTTCAAATCCCCCTGGCGCCGGGCCAGGGCCTTGTCCAGGGCCGTCGGATAAGCACAGCTCATGCCATAATCGACCCAATCGCCATCCTTGACGACCTGCACGGCCTGGTCAGCCGTACAGCATTTCCCTTTATATTCCTGATATACGTCCATGACCGGTCACCTCACTGTCTGGCCGCAGCCATACCGGCGTCAAAGGCTTTTAAGTTGATGTCGACAAAGGCTGGTTTCACTGTTTTGGCAATGATTCCTTTCCAGTCGATATCATGGAGGCCCAGGGCTTCGATGAGGGCGCCCAGGAGGACGACGTTGGCACTCTTGGGATTGCCCAGGTCGGTGGCGATCTTCGTCGCATCGAGGTCCCGGACGGGGACGTGTTTCTTCAGTTCTTCAAGGATGCCCTGGGGATACTGGCAGGCGCCGGAAAGGACGGGCAGGGACGGGATCTGTGTCGTATTGACGACCATCTTGCCGTCTTTCTTGAGGAAGCGAGCATAGCGGGCCGCTTCCATTTCTTCAAAGGAGACGAGGATATCTGCTGAGCCTTCGCCGATGATGGGCGAATAAACTTTTTTGCCGAAACGGACCTGCGTGCTGACGCTGCCGCCGCGCTGGCTCATGCCGTGGACTTCGGACATCTTGACATCGTACCCGTGTTCGATGAGGCCGATGGTGAGGATCTTACTGGCTAATATCGTACCCTGGCCGCCGACACCGACGAAGAGTACACTCTTGACATCTGACATATTATTTATCCCCCTTTCTGGAAATGGCCTGAACCGGGCAGACCTGCATACAGACCGTACAGCCGATGCAGTCAGACTGGGCAATACTGGATTTCTTACTTTCACTGTCATAACGCAGGGCCGGGCAGCCAGTAGAAAGGCATTTCTTACAGCCAATGCATGTATCCCTATCGACGACGCACGGCGTCTTGTCGAGGTTGAACTGGGCTTTATCTTCTTTCGAGAACTTCTTGAGGACGCAGGGCCATTTGGTGATGATGACCGACGGTTCCTCTTCGATGGCAAAGGCCCAGTCCAGCGTCTCTTTCATGGCCTTCAGGTCCAGGGGATTGACGGTGCGGACGTGCTTGATGCCCAAAGCTTTGACGACGGCTTCGACGTCGATGAGTGTCGCCGGTTCGCCTTTGATATTGTAACCCGTCCCGGGGTTGTCCTGATGGCCGGTCATGCCGGTAATGCGGTTGTCCAGGATGACGCAGATGGCATTGGAACCGTTGTAGGCCACTTCGGTCAGGGAGTTGATGCCCGTATGGAAGAACGTCGAATCGCCCATGCAGGCGACAACCCGCTTCTTCTGATCACCGAGCTGGAGGCCATGGCTGAAGCCGTGAGCAACGGAGAAAGCACTGCCCATACAGACGGCCAGGTCCTTGGCGTTGAGCGGCGCCGACCCGCCTAAGGCATAGCAGCCGATGTCGCCGATCATGACCGTATCTTTCCGCTTGCCCAGTTCATAGAAGAAACCGCGGTGCGGACAGCCGGCACAGAGAGCAGGCGGTCTGGGAACGAAACAGGAATCGGGGACGTCCACACCGTGCTGCTGTTTCTTGAGGACACCGGCCGATACGATATTGGGGTTCAGCTCATCGATTTTTGGGATGACATCCTTGCCGTGGCAGGGAATCCCGGCCTGGCGTATCTGTTCTTCCATGAAGGGATCCAGTTCTTCGATGACGTAGAGTTCGTCGACCTTATCGGCAAAAGCTTTGATTTTCTGCATCGGCAGGGGATAGGTAAAGCCCAGCTTCAGATATGAAGCCTGGTCGCCCAAGACTTCTTTGGCATACATATAGGCTGCCCCAGCGGCGACGATGCCGATTTTCGTATCATGCATCTCTACTTCATTGAAGGGACAGATTTCGGAATAACCCTTCAATTTTTCTTCCCGTTCTTCGACGACATAGCGGCGTTTCTTGGAAATGGCCGGTACGGCATCCATTTTTTCCCGCTGTTTCTGATAGAGGACAGGCGGCACTTCCTGGCGGTCCTGTTCTTCGACGAGACTCTTGGAATGGCAGACGCGGGTCGTCATGCGTATCATGACCGGGACGCCATAGGTTTCGCTGACTTTATAGGCTTCTTTGGTCATGTCGATACATTCCTGCGAATCCGACGGCTCGAACATGGCGATTTTGGCAAACTTGGCATAATTGCGGTTATCCTGTTCATTCTGGGATGAATGCATCCCCGGGTCGTCAGCTGAAACGAAGGCAAAGCCGCCGTTGATGCCTAAATAAGCAAAGGTGAACAGCGGGTCGGCTGCGACGTTGACGCCGACCATCTTCATGGCTGCAAAAGAGCGGACGCCGGACATAGAGGCGCCGATGGCCGCTTCCATGGCCACTTTTTCATTTGGTGCCCATTCGGCATACATATCATCATATTTCGCGACATTTTCCAAAATTTCCGTACTCGGTGTTCCCGGATAAGCCGAAGCAAAGGACACGCCGGCTTCATACAAGCCTCTGGCGATGGCTTCATCACCGGTCAATAACTTTTTCATACTCCATACCTCCTCCATCGTTCGATCGGTTCATTATCTATTCACTAATCTATATGTAATATCCATGCCAATTCATTCCATGAGGTATATAAGCCATTTTCCCGAAGAGGGCCTTCGACGATAGGCTCATTAGGTAAAATACTTTTTACCTTCTTTACATTTATTTCGTATTTCTTTATGATGGAAAGAGAAACGGAGGAGGAAAGAAAATGGATACCATCGCTTTTTTGATTGCTGACGAGTTGATGCAGCAGTCTGTCTATACGATACTGCACATTTATAAAGATAAACTGGAAGCCCATGACATCACGACGACAGTCACGATCATCGACTTCCCCCATCTCATCGACCAGGCCCGCGGCCTGATACGCCAGGGCGCCAAAGTCATCATCACCAACAGCGGTTCCCACCAGATACTGACCAAGGCCATCGACAACGTGCCGATTCTCTGCCTTTTCAGTTCGACCAACGACGCCTTATATACACTGCGCTCTATTGCTCCGAAATACAAGCAGATCCACTTGCTGCTCAATGAGAACTTCATGTTCAACAAAGATGCCTGTCCGGAAGAGCTTCGCAAAAAAATCGTCTTCTATCCCCGCTACAGCCTGGATAAGACGCACTTAGAGCTGTTAGCGCGGGTCCGTCAGCTTCCGGTCACGCCGGATACGGCCATCGTCGGCTGTCCCCTGCTGCCCCAGATTGCCTATCCCAGTCCCATGCCGATTTATTCCATCAGGCCCAGCGAATCGACGATGCTCTCCGTCCTGCTCTACGCCCAGGAGCTCCTGGTCTTTCAAAGGAAGGACAATAAGCAGCTGTCCATGATGTCGTCCATCTTATCCCACGTCACAGACGGCATCATCCTCTATGCCAAGGGCGGCGCCATTTCCCACATCAATGAACGGGCTGCGTCCTTCCTGGGGATTCCGGTGACGACGAAGAACATGCGCGACATCTTTCCCGACTGGACCGAAGGGTCGAGCCCATCTTTCCACGAGACGATTCTCCAGCGGCCGCCGTATACGCTCATCGCCAATTCTGACTTTTTCCTCATGGACAGTAGGTCCCAATACATCCTGACTATCCGCGACGTGACGGAACTGCAGCGCCTGGAAAAGAATATCCGCTACAAACTCTCCAAGACGGGACTGACGGCGACGCACCATTTCGAGGACATCAAGACCGTCGACGAAGGCATGAAGCACGTCATCCGCCAGGCCGAAGTCATGGCCCGGTACAACGCGCCCATCCTCATCCAGGGCGAGAGCGGCACGGGGAAGGAACTCTTTGCCCAGAGCATCCACAATGCCAGCGACCGCCGTCACGGTCCTTTCGTGGCCATCAACTGCGCCGCCCTGCCGACAGACCTCCTGGAAAGCGAGCTCTTCGGCTATGTTGGCGGGTCCTTTACGGGCGCCCGCAAAGAAGGCAAGGCCGGCCTCTTTGAAATGGCCCACAACGGGACGATATTCCTCGATGAAATCAACAGCATGGCGCCGAGCATCCAGTCGAAGCTCCTGCGCGTCCTGGAAACGAAGCAGGTCATGCGCCTCGGTTCGGACTACGTCATCCCCCTGGATATCCGCATCATCTCGGCCAGCAATGCCGACATCATCGCCGCTGTCCAGGCCGGCAGCTTCCGGCGCGACCTGTTCTTCCGCATCAACACCCTGCGCCTGAGCCTGCCGCCGCTGAACGAACGGCCTGACGACATCCTCTACCTCTTCGCTTACTTCCTGGAAAATTTCACCCATCGCCGGCAGCCCCTCAAGGCGTCATTAAAAAAAGCCCTCATCCAGCATGACTGGTGGGGCAATATCCGCGAGCTGCACAGCGTCGCCTTGCGCTATTATATTTTTGGCGATACTCTGGACGATGACTACGATACCTTATTCGATATCCCGGACGAGGCCCAAAAGAACGCCCTGCTGGATACGGCGTCCCTCCAGCTGAACATGAAGAGCCTGGAAAAGACGATCCAGCAGATTCTCATTGAAGAACTGCAAGAAAAAGGCTATAGCCAGAAGGATATAGCCAAATTGCTCAACGTATCGCGGCAGACGATTTTCAATAAGATGAGGCCTTAGCCTTTACGGCCTCCAGCGGCGCCGGATGCGGCTGTTGGGGATGTTCAATTTTTGCCGGAACTTGGTCACCGTCCGTCGGGCTACGGAAATCTGGGCGGAGGCAAAATATTCGGCCAAGTCCTGGTCCGAATAGGGGTGGTCCTTATCTTCGCTTTCGACGAGATCCGCGATTTTCCGCATGATAGCTTTATCGGATACGCTGGCCCCATCTTCTTTATCGACGGCATAGGCCGTAGCCAAAAAGGACTGCAGTGGATATACCTGGCCTTCAAAGAGGACGTAGCGGTGGCGGCAGACGCGGCTGACCGTAGCCGTGCTGAGTTTCGTCTCCTCGGCGATGTCTTTCTGCCGCAAGGGCTGCAAGGGCTTATGGTACAAGAAATAGTCTTTCTGGTGGCTCATCAGGCAGGTCACGACTTGTTCGATGGAATGATGGCGATAGGCCAGGGCCGAGGCCAGGTCATTGAAATCACGGCGGGCTTTGCGGATATAGACCAGGGTCTCCTTGTCGCCCTGGGCGGCGTACTGGTCATACAAGTCATCGCGAAAATAGACATCCGGTATCTCTTCCAACGAGCGCAGGGCCAGCTGGCCTTTCTCGTCGCAATAAATCTCCACGTCCGGCCGGATATAGACTTCTTCCTGGGTAATCTGGCCGGCCGGCTGGAGGGACAGGGTCTTGAGGAAATCGCGGATAGCCTGCAGGCCCGCTTCAGACAGGGCCAGGGAAGCCTGGATTTTCTGCCATTTCCCCTGGAGGAAGTCTTCATAATGCTGCGCCAGCAGGGCTTCCGTCTTGGCAGGGGCCTTGCGGCTGCGCCGGGTCTGGATGAGCAGGGCTTCGCGCAGATTCCTGGCGGCAATGCCCGGCGGGTCAAAGGACTGGACGAGTTCCAGCCCTTTTTTCATGTCTTCCGGAGTGAGATGATAAGCCGTGCCCAGGGAAGCCAGGTCGCCCTGGAAAAAGCCCTTATCGTCGAGGGAGCCGATGACCAGGCCTGCCGCCATCAGCTGCGGCCTGGGCAGGGACTGGACGCGGAGCTGGGCCATGAGCCGGGCTTCCAGGGAATCACTGCGGCTGCGGAGATTGTCGATGGCCTTATCCCCCTTATCGCCGGCCGGCCGGACATCGTGATAGCGGATATCCAGCAAGGGATTGTCCGTCACCTGTTCCTGCAAAAAATCGGCCAGATCCTGGGCGTGGAGGGCCAGCATATGGATGGTCAGGCGCTGGACCTGCAATATTTTCGCTTTCTGTTCGAGTTTCAACGATAAGTTCGACATGACACGCCTCTTTCACGTAAAGAATTATTTTTTCACCATAGCCTCTAAGATACGATGGGCTTCGTCCGGTTCGTGGTCTTTGATGATGCGGCTCACCGTATCATATCCCAGGGCCCCGATATAGGCTGCGCCAAAGGCAGCCGAAGCCTGGAGGTGCTGCCGGCACGAGTCTTCCCGGACTTCCAGTCCTTCGACACAGGCCGTCTGGAAGATGCGCACTGACCGGATGAGGAGCTGCAGGCTTTCCAGCAGGCAGTCGGCGATGAGCGGTTCAAAGGCATTGAGTTCAAATTCGCCGTGAGCGGCGGCCATGGCAATGGCGCTGTCGTCAGCCATGACTTTCATGGCGCACTGCATGACCATTTCCGGGATGACCGGATTGACCTTGCCCGGCATGATGGAACTGCCCTGCTGACGGGCAGGCAGGCGGATTTCGCCGATGCCGCCATGAGGGCCGGAATTCATGAGGCGCAAGTCGTTGGCGATTTTCATGAGATTGACGGCCAAGGCCTTGAGTAGGCCCGACACTTCGACGAAGACGTCGTTGTTCTGGGTCAGGTCGACGGGATATTCTGCCGCGGCCAGGCCGATGCCCGTCAGCTGGCGCAGCTGTTCGATGACTTCGTAGCGGTACTGCCGCGACGCCGTATCGGCCGTGCCGATAGCCGTGCCGCCGAGGTTGACCATGCGCAGGCGTTCCTCGATTTTATAGAGGCGCCAGCGGTCACGGGACAGGGCCTGGGCATAGGCGCCGAACTCTTCGCCTGCCGTCATGGGGACGGCATCCATGAGCTCTGTCCGGCCCAGTTTATATGTCTTCTCATAGGCCTGTTCTTTGTGCTGGAAGGCTTCCTGCAAGTCGGCACAGGCCTTGCTCAGCTCCCGCAGCTGGCGGATGGCGGCAATGCGCAGGGCCGTCGGATAGACGTCGTTCGTCGACTGGCCGCGGTTGACGTCATCCAGGGGATGGATGACGTCGTATTGGCCCGGCTTTTTCCCCAATATGACCAAGGCGGCGTTGGCGATGACTTCGTTGACGTTCATGTTCGTCGACGTACCGGCGCCGCCCTGCAGGGCCTCGGTCACAAAAGCGTCGTCGTACTGACCGGCCAGGATGGCATCACAGGCAGCGGCAATGGCCTGGTAAATCCCGTCTTCGCGCACACCCAGGCGGGCGTAAGTCAGGGCGGCGGCCTTCTTGACCGTCACCATGGCATAGATGAGCGGCATAGCCGTCCGCTTGTGGCCTAAGGGGAAATTTTCCAAAGCCCTGGCCGTGTTGATACCGTACATCGCATTTTCCGGCAAATCCACTTCACCTAGTACATCGCGTTCGATACGCGTGTGTTCCATCCGAATCCCTCCCAAAGTAATCGCCCCTACAAACTACAAACTATTTTACACCAGCGACTGCAAATACGGGAAGACGCTGAGGCTGCGTTTCAAGATGCCCTGCATATAGGCGATGGCGATGCCGTAATTGGTAATCGGCACCTGCTGGTCGGCAGCGCATTTCATGCGGTACTGGACTTCCCGCCCGTTGAGCATACAACCGCCGCAGTGGATGACCAGGGCATAGCCCGATAAATCGTCGGGGAAATCGCGGCCGCTGGCCGTTTCGATGCGGATATCCTTATGCGTATAATTACGAAGCCAGCGGGGAATCTTGACCGTGCCGATGTCGTCGCACTGGCGATGATGGGTACAACCTTCGGCAATGAGGACCGTGTCGCCGTCTTGCAGCTTTTCCAGGGCCGTGACGCCGCGGACGGCCGTTTCCAACAAGCCCTTGTGCCGGGCCATGAGGATGGAGAACGACGTCAGGCGCACGTCCATAGGCGTATCGGCCGACACTTTGGCAAAGACCTGACTGTCCGTAATGACCAGGGCCGGTTTCTGGCCCAGACATTCCAGCGTATGGCGCAGTTCATATTCCTTGACGACGATGGCGGCGCTGTCGTTGTCGATGATTTCCCGGATTGTCTGCTGCTGCGGCAGGATGAGGCGCCCTTTCGGCGCTGCCGTATCGATGGGGACGACGAGGACGACGAAATCGCCGCCCTGGATGAGGTCGCTCACGATAGGCGATGCCGTTTCGACGGGCTTCAGGCGGGCCAGGCGCTCTTTGAGTTCGTGGATGCCTTCTCCCTTCAAGGCGCTGACGTAGATTTCATGGTCCTGCGCCTTGAAGGGCTGGTCCAGCAGGTCCGCCTTATTATAGACGATGAGGTAAGGCAGGTTCTTGTCCCGGATGAGAGCCAGGACTTCGTCGTCAGCCGGCGACCGCCCTTCGGCAACGTCGATGATGACGACGGCTATATCCGTCTTGTTGAGGACCTGTTTTGTCCGCCGCACCCGTTCTTCACCCAGGGCGCCGACGTCGTCGAAACCCGGCGTATCGATGATGACGACTGGCCCTAAGGGCAGGAGTTCCATGGCCTTGTAGACCGGGTCCGTCGTCGTCCCTTTCGTCGCCGACACGATGGACAGGTCCTGGCCGGTCACGGCGTTGACGACGCTCGATTTGCCGGCATTGCGGCGGCCAAAGAAGCCGATATGGACCCGTTCGCCTGACGGCGTATCATTCATCCCCATAGATATCGCTCCTTTCCTAAACCTGGAGCAGCTTTTGAGCTAACTCCCGATAAATCTGGCTGACCGGCAGGTCCGGGTCGCCTTCGACGACGGTCATGCCTTTATTTTCATAATACTGGATTTCCTTGCTTCTGGGAATATCGGCTACGATGGGCAGGCCGTGTTCATCGGCAAAGGCCTTGACCAGTTCGTATTCATCATCGACATTGCGCCGGTTGAGGATGATGCCCTTGACCTGGGCATAGCCGCGGCTCTTGAAGTTTTCGACGGCCTTGATGATATTAGCCGCTGCGTAGAGGGCCATCTTTTCGCCGGACGTGACGATGAAGATTTCATCGGCATAGCCATCGCGGATGGGCGCAGAGAAGCCGCCGCAGACGACGTCGCCCAAGACGTCATATAAGACGACGTCAGGCTGGAGCTTCTGGAAGACTTCCTGTTCGTCCATGAGGTCGAAAGTGGCGATGATGCCCCGGCCGGCACAGCCCAGGCCCGGCGTAGGGCCGCCCGTTTCGATGCAGAAGACGCCGCCGAAGCCTTCCCGGCCGATATGGTCGAAATCCGGTCCTTCTGTATGTTCCCGATAGTAGTCCATGACCGGCGTGACGGGATGGCCGTGCAGGAGGTTCAGCGTCGAATCGGCCTTAGGGTCACAGCCGACTTGGACGACTTTTTTCCCCATCATGGCCAGGGCGGCCGACACGTTGGCTGCCGTCGTCGACTTGCCGATGCCGCCTTTCCCATAAATTGCAAATTTTCTCATAAGACTTCCTCCTCACGTCAATTTATTTTTCAGCCATGCCGAAAAGGACGGCCCGACGAAGATGGGCATATCGGCGTGATAATGCCGTCCCGAATAGGCTTCATGGGGCATGGAAATGAATTTTTCTTTTTCATCCGGCAGCAGCCGGGCGTAAATCGGGTCGGCAATGACCCGGCGGGCTTTGCGGCATTCCTGACGGATGACATCTTCGACGCTGGCCACTTCGACCTGTTCCAGGAGCCACCGCGGCGCATCGGCAAGGGGGCAGAGCATGCGGACGTCGGAAATGCCCATTTCCTGCTGGAGCATAGCCTTCATCGACAAGAGGTAGACCGGTTCGCCGATGACCAGGACGTCACAGGGCGTATCGGCGTAGACCGGCTCCGTCTTCCAGGCGTTGAGGTCGGCCAGGGCATACTGGGCTTTGATGTACTTTTCCTGTCCCGTAAAGCCTGTGAGATACGACGAATCGCAGTTCCGCAAGGCTTCCAGCCAGTCAGCCGTCCCCTTTTCACCCATGGGGATGCCGACGACATAAGGGATGCCGTAGGTATCGCGCATGTACTGGGCCAGGTAGAAGGCCGTCGACGACAGGACAGCGTTGACGTCGGCATTGGCCGCTTCGGCCAACGTGTCCAGGGTATCGCCCATGGACCACGAACTCTGCAGGGTAAAGCCGGCATCGGTGACGATTTGCTTGAGCGTCGTCGCATTGCCGACGACGGAAAAGTCCAGCGGCGTCAGGCCCAGGAGATTGACCCGTTTCGCCGGTTTCTGCGGCTTGCGATGAGGCGCCTTCAAAAAGGTCTTGGCCAGCCAGATATAGGCGCCGCCGGCACCGGGCAGGTAACTGTGGATACCGTCGGTCCGGAAGCCCAGCGTCGGCAGGCCCGTCCGGGCCGCTACCAGGCGCTCGATGGCCTTGAAGTCCGTGCCGATGGCATTCGGCATGGGACTGCCGCCGATGGCGACAAAGCGGGGATGGGCCGCTTCTACGGCTTCGGCGATATTGTCGATGAGGCGCTGGTCATTGCCCTGGATGGTATCGATTTCATTGATGCCCGATACGTAGACCATGCTCGGCGTATCGTACCACCGCGGTTCATCGTGCGTATCGTATGTCGAATTACAGCCGTCAGCATCGTGCATGACGATGAGGCCGCCTAATTCAAAGAGCGACGATGCAATGCCGAACATGTCGACGGCATACGTCGATAAGACGCGTTGTGCTTGTTTCAACCATGACACCCCCATGCTTTTATTTGAATGATATCCCGCATCTTGGGATTTTCGGCGGCATTGGCCTGGCCGATCAAATCTAAAATCTTCAACAGGCCCGTATAGCCATAGAAACCGCCGTTTTCAACGAGATTGACGAAATACTTCGTATCCGTGAAATAGGCCGCCATCTGGCCGATGGCCAGGACTTTCCCGTACTTCTTACTGTCGTCACGCGGCAGGAGGCGGCGCTTGAAATGCGACGTCGAACGCAGGGACAGGTCCGGATACTGTTCCCGCAGGAACTGGAACGTTTCCTTTTCATCAGGCGACATTTCGTCGAGATAAATGGCGTAGACGTTGAAACCGTGGGTCAAGAGGAACGCAGCCAGTTCCAAGGGCCGCGGCGTCGCCGTATAGTCGATGGCGATGTGCGTATCACCGACTTGTTCCCGCAGGGTTTGGACTTTTTCTTCGATAGCCTGTTCATAGGCGTCGCAATCGGGCATGGTCAGGCCCAGGGCATCCGCCGCCTTTTGCAGGTTGCGGCGCATCCGGCCGTACTCATAGGCATAGGGCAGGTACAGGGCCTGCTGGTCCAGGCGCTTGCCCATATCCTGAGCTGCCGGACCGGCATTTTCCAGGAAGTAAATGTTGGCCACCGATTCACCCATGGCCTTATATTCTTCATAAGTCTGGCAGGCAGCGAAATCGTGGATAGCATAGCCTCCCTGGCGGAGCATAGCCGTCAATTCATTGTCTTCGTCGACGGGATAGTAATTGACGACATAATTGACGGCCTTCTGTTTCGGCAGGGGCTGGACAGCCCGCACGAGCTGGCGCCGGCCGAGGATGTCCGGCGTATAGCGCCGCTGCAGGGTCGGAATCATATAGCCGTCGATGAAATCGATGTCGGGATATTTCTGGCGCAGCGTCCCGTAGACGACGCGCAGGTCGATATTGAGGAAGTGCTGCATACAGCTGGTAAAGCCTTCGATGCACTTCGGCCGCTCGGGCATATCGTCGATGATATGGGAAATGCCGTCGATCATCATTTCTTCCAGGTTGCCCTTTATCAGGTTCTCGTTCGTCAAGGTGACGGTAGAGAAGCGGCCGGCCCCGTCCGGGACTTCATCAGCCGACAAGACGACGCCGTGAAGGCAGCAGGCGCAGCAAACGTAGACTTCGTGGCAGCCAGGGATGAGCATGGGCGAATGGGCAATGGTCCAATGGCCCCGGGCTGGCGAAGCATATTTCAGGCCGATGTGGAAAGGTTTGGGAAACGACGCCTGGCTGATGGCGACTTCGGCGCCGTCTGGTGTGACGTGATACCGCGGCACCTGGGGTGGATGAATTTCATTTTCGTAAATCATGCTCTCCCTCCTCCTTAGCAGATGCGCGGCAGCAGTTCACCGCCTGGCGGCGGCAGCAGCGTTTCCGCGCCGATTTCCGTACGCATGATGACCCGGCCGGGCTGGTCGGCTGTAACTTCGCCGATGATGGCCGCATCTTTCGAATATTTGCCCTGGCGCAGGGTGGCGACAATATCGCCGGCTACGGCTTTGGGCGCAAAGATGACCAGCCGGCCTTCGCAGGCCAGGTAAAGCGGTTCCAGGCCGAGCATGCCGCAGACGCCGCGGACGGCCGGGTCGACCGGGATGGCCTGGCTGTCCAAGTGGATGCCGACGTGGCTCTGGCCGGCGATTTCATAGAGGACCGTACCGACACCGCCGCGGGTCGCATCACGGATGACGTGGATGTCCTTGGTCGTATCCAGCATGGCTTCGACAGTCCCCCATAAAGGCGCGCAGTCGCTGGTCACATCGGCATCGATGCCGAACTGGTTGCGGGCCAGGAGGATCGTGCAGCCAT
The DNA here is from genome assembly GCF_047831605.1 of Megasphaera sp. Taxonomy (NCBI): domain Bacteria; kingdom Bacillati; phylum Bacillota; class Negativicutes; order Veillonellales; family Veillonellaceae; genus Megasphaera; species Megasphaera sp. The sequence continues at coordinate 1,224,850 of NZ_CP181255.1, forward strand.
GGCGGCCGACGTCGCCGCTGACGATGACAGCATCGCCGGGACGGGCCAGGGTCCCCGACGTATGGACGCCGTCTACGATCTGGCCGATACCCGTCGTCGTAATGAACAGGTGGTCGACCTGGCCTTTCCCGGCTACTTTCGTATCGCCGGCGACGATGCGCACACCGGCTTCAGCCGCCGTCTTGGCCATAGCCGCCGCATATTCTTCGACTTTAGCCAGGGGGAAGCCTTCTTCGATGACGAAGGCACACGACAGATATAAGGGCTTGGCACCCATGCAGGACAGGTCGTTGACGGTCCCGCAGATGCTCAGTTTGCCGATATTGCCGCCAGGAAATTCCGGCGGCGAGACGATGAAGCCGTCTGTCGTAAAAGCCAGGTTAGTCCCGCCGATGGGCAGGACAGCGGCGTCGTCCCCGGTGAACTGGGGATTGGAAAAATGAGCTTTAAAGACACGGTCGATGAGTTCGGCAGTCTGTTTGCCGCCGGCGCCGTGGGCTAAGGTAATGACATCACTCATGTAAATTGCCTCCATATAAATAATAAGCCGAGCAGGCCCCTTCGTGGGAAACCATGCAGGCCCCTACGGGATGTTCCGGCGTGCAGACCTTGCCAAAGAGCGGGCACTGGGGCGGCGTGCATTTCCCCTGCAGGATATCGCCGCAACGGCAGGCCGGATTGGCGCGCCCTTCCATAGCCGGCACGCCGTATTTCTTGCGGGCGTCACAGACTGCAAAGGCAGGCCGCAGCTGCAGGCCCGACTGGGGGATGACGCCTAAGCCGCGCCATTCCGAATCGCACGGTTCCATGACTTCTTTTATCAGGGCCTGAGCGGCCGGGCTGCCTTCAGCCTTGACGACACGGGGATAGCAGTTCTTGAAGAAGGGCTTCCCCTGAGGGAATTTGACCAGGATGACGGCAAAGGCCGTGAGCAGTTCTTTGGCCGTAAAGCCGGCGACGACGCCGGATACGCCTTCTTTCAGCATGGCTTCGCCAGAGCGGGTCCCCATGACGGCGTCGACGTGGCCGGGATAGAGGAAAGCGTCGGCGCTGTCCTTCATGGCTTCATAGGCCATAGGCATGGTCTTGTTAGCCGTGAGCAGGGAAAAATTCGTCATCCCGTCGGCGACGGCCTGCTTGACAGCCAGGCACGACGGCGGTGTCGTCGTTTCAAAGCCGACAGACAGGAAGACGACGTCTTCGTCCGGATGCGCCTTGGCATAATCATAGGCGTCGAGGGGCGAATAGACGATTTCCACATGACCTCCCTGACTGCGGGCATCGGCCAGGCTCATCGTACTGCCCGGTACGCGCACGAGGTCGCCAAAGGTGCAGATCGTAACGCCTTTTTCCAGGGCCAGCCAGATGGCCTGGTCGATATAACCGACAGGCGTGACGCAGACCGGGCAGCCCGGCCCGGAGATGACGTCGACCTGGGGCGGCAGGATCTGGCGGATGCCCTGGCGGAAGATTTCATGCGTATGGGTCCCGCATACTTCCATAATGCGGATTTTCGGCCCGTCATAACTGCGGATAATATCCAGGGCCGTCCGCTTCTTTGCTTCTGCCATCAGTTCAGGTCCTCCAGGATATCGTCTGTTTCGTCGGCATCATTATCGGTAATCTTGGCGATAGCCATGCCGGCGTGGACCATGACGTAATCGCCAGGATCGAGTTCGTCGATAAGAGCTGCCGATACTTCCCGTTTAGCACCGGAAGCATCGACGAGAGCCATTCCATTCTGTATTTTCATAACACGTGCCGGTAACCCTACACACATGATAATTCCTCCTTTATGTATAATCAATTAATTTCGTTCATCGAACAACGGGCAACCTCTCAGACCGCCTGCGGCGGCCAGCTCCCCTATCAGGGGAGCCTTGCGAACTGCGGCCTGCGGCCCTACAAAGACATGCATAACGTCATCACCATCGTTCCAGACGGGCGCCCCACGTGGGCGCCCCTACGCATACGCGGCGTAAACGGCCTGTCCTAAGGCGATGCCGCCGTCGTTGGGCGGGACCGTGCTGTGCTTGAGGACGGTGAAGCCCAGGTGCTGCAGGGTCTGGTCGCAAAGGCGCAGGAGCAGGCGGTTCTGGAAGACGCCGCCGCTCAGGGCCACGGCGTGCAGTCCCGTTTCTTCCTGCACGGCCAGGCAGGCCCCGGCAATCATGGCGGCCAGGCCCCGATGAAATGCATAGGCCAGGCAGCCGGCCGCTTCTCCGGCCAGGCGGCCTTCCAGTATCTGCCGGACCAGGACACCCGTCGGCAGGAGCAGCCGCTCTTGGCCATGGATGGGCGCCATGGGCGTCACATCCGGTGCGGGACGGTCTTTTTCCCAGGCCTCAGCGGCAAACTGGAGGGCCATCGACGCCTGGCCTTCAAAGGTCGAAGCCCGGCAAATCCCCAAGATAGCGCTGATGCCGTCGAAGAGGCGGCCGGCACTGGTCGACAAGACGCTGTTGATCTGCTGGTCAGCCAGGAAGAACTGGGCCTGCCGTTCGGCTTCACTGCAAAGGTGCAGGGCTTCGATCATGGACGCCGCCTGGCTCCGGTCCTTCTGCAAGCTGTCGATGAGGCTGACGGCAATGCGCCAGCCCTCGCGGGCCGATGCGTCGCCGCCGCGCTGCCAGAAAGGCTGGATTGACGCAGACCGCTGAAAGCCATGGACGTCACTGACCAGGACTTCGCCGCCCCAAATCGTCCCGTCTGTCCCGTAGCCGGTACCGTCAAAGGCGATGCCGATGACCGGTTCTTCCCAGTCGTTTTCAGCCATGCAGGACATGATATGGGCATAGTGATGCTGGACGGCGACGACGGGCAGGCCCAGTTCATGGGCTACGGCCGTCGTGTTATAGCGCGGGTGCAGGTCGCAGGCGACGACAGACGGCTTGGCTTCGAGGAGCGTCGTCATGCGCCGGATGGACTGGCGCAAGGCTTCGACAGTCCGTATATCGGCCATGTCGCCGATGTACGGCGAAGGATAGAACAGGTGATTGCGGCCGATGCAGAAACAGTTCTTCAATTCCCCACCGATAGCCAGGACATCCTTGCCGCTTCCCTTTCCATAAAAGAAAGGCAGCGGCGCATAGCCCCGAGAGCGGCGTATCATATAGGGCTTGCCGTCATACCAGTCCATGACCGAATCATCAGCCCGCAGGCGAATGCGGCGGTTGTGGCTCAGGATGAGGTCGCAGAGGCCGGACAGTTCCTGCCGCGCTTCGTCGTCATCGTGACAGATAGGCGCACCGGACTCATTGGCGCTGGTCATGACCAGTGCATCCGGTACGGCGAGGCCGTCGTCATAAGTAAAGAGCAGCAGATGGAGCGGCGTATAGGGCAGCATGACGCCGACAGACGGATTGCCCGGCGCAATGGACGGCGCCAGGGTCTGACTGCCTTTCTTGGGCAGTAAGATAATCGGCTTCTGATGGCCGTCGAGGACGTTTTCCGCCCCGTCGGGAATGATGCACTGCCGGCGCACGGCGTCGAGGTCCTTCATCATGACGGCAAAAGGCTTTACAGGCCGCCGCTTGCGCTGACGCAGGGTCTGGACAGCCTGTTCATTGCGGGCATCACAGCAGAGGTGGAAGCCGCCGATGCCCTTGACGGCGATGATTTTTCCATCAATAATCGCCTGTCTGGCCGCAATGATGGCCTGACGGCGCCGTTCGGGCCGGTCCAGGAGATAGACTTCCGGACCGCAGTCGTTGCAGCAGACCGGCTGGGCATCGTAACGCCGCGTTTCGGCGTGGGTATATTCATATTCGCACTGGGGACACATGGGGAACTCGCCCATACTCGTCCGTTCGCGGTCGTAAGGCATGGCATCGAGGATGGTCAGCCGCGGGCCACAGGCCGTGCAGTTGATGAAGGGGTGGAGATAGCGGCGGTTGGTCTTATCGAAGAGCTCCGCTTTGCAGGCATCGCAGATAGCAATGTCCGGCGACACGAAGATATCGCCTTTTTCCCTGGCGCTCTCGACGATGGAAAAATTCTCGTACGGCGGCCGGTCTTCCGTCGTCGTGACGACTTTCAGGATAGCCGACCGTTCAGGCGCCTTGCTTTCCAAATCATCGTGGAAGGCCATCAGGGCCGCCGGGGAACCTTGGGCCAGGATTTCCACATAAGAGCCCTTATTGCAGACCGTCCCGTGAATGGCATGAGCCGCCGCGATGCGGCTGACAAAGGGCCGGAAGCCGACGCCCTGGACGATGCCAAAGACACAAATCCGTTCCGTATGCATCTTATCCCCTCCCGGACACGGCAAAATGCGGAAAATCAACGTATTGGCCATGGAAGTTCGGCAGGGCCCGGCGGAAATAGGCATCGCCGAGGATGATGTCGAACTGGTCGTTGTCGGCCAGGCGGCGCAGGTCGTCTTCTTCACGGAGCCGGACGCAGTCCGTCCCCTGCGGCTCAGGGAGCCCCATGAACCACGAAGCCGTCGTCACGTAAGCGGCACCGGCTTCTTCGGCCATGGCGGCCATAGCCGAGGCAGCGACAGCCTGATGGATGATGAGGACGTTCTTGCCAGAAAAGAGATTGTCGTCAAAATCGACGACGGCATCGAGGCCGAAGTAATGGAGCTCATAAGGTGTCCCGAAGGTCTTCTGCAGATATTGAGCGGCCTTCAGGCCGGCCGGCGAAAGGACCAGATTGAGGGAGGCCTTGCCGGCCTTGCGGTAATCGTCGATTTCATCGAACAAGAGAATCTGCTGCCAGCCGTCTTCGACCAGGGACTGGCTGATCCATTCGATATCGCCAGGGTGCATCAGTTCCAGGGGAACAGCGCCGAGGACGCCGACTGTATCGGCTTCGGCCTGCTGCGACGAGTCGGCCAGGACCGGGAATAAGGCGTCGTAGGCCTTTTCGATGCCCTTGTCGTAGTAATCCATGCCCGTCGTATCGACTGTGACGACTGGGATGGACAGCTTCTTTTCAGCCATGTGCTTCAAGGCCTTATAGTCCGTGCCGATGACCGACGGGACCGGCGTCCCGACGATGGCGGCAAAGTCGGCATCAATCGTTTCGGCAGCCTGGCAGAGTTTATCGACCAGGCGGTCGTCGCGGCCGAGGATGGCGTCCATATCGCGCAGGCCGGCACTGAAGACGGCACTCTTTTTCCCACTGAACCAGCGCGGTTCATCAAAACCGCAGATGTTGCCGGCACAGCCGCCGGCATCGCAAATGACGACGATGCCGTTCAGTCCGTAGAGGACGGCCGCCGCGCCGGAGTCGTCCGGTGCAAAGGGTGAAATATATTTCCATAAACCTTTCATGGATGTTTCCTTTCCAACAAGGCCTGCTCCAGCCGCTGTAACAGCGAAATGACTCCGGCATAACCGAAGGGCTGGATATCTTCATCCCACGAGAGATGGGCGGCCTGTTCATGATAATATGCGGCATCTTTGCCGATGGTGACGTCGACAGGATGGTCCTGTCCCCGGTAATAGAGCATGGACGGCGACAAATTGGAGTATACCTGCGTATCCGGGCTCAGCTGGGCCAGGTGGCGCAGGTAGACGAAATCGTCCGGCCCCAGGTTGGCGTAGATTTCGCGGATGACGAAACCGTAGCGGGTCAGGGCCAGGGCCATTTCAAAGGCGTTGCCGTTCTGCATCTCGCCGATGGCCACGGTCGTGCCGCTGCATTTTTCCCGCACAGCCCGAACGACGGCCTGGGCCCGTTCATGCCAGGCACTGTCATCGATGGTCGTCCCCAGTACCTGAGCCAGGGCCTGATACTGTTTGTGGATCTGGGCGACCTGGTAGAGACGGGTCAGTTCGATGCTGGGAATACCCAGGCGCTTTTCCATATCCTGGGCAGCCAGGCGCGCTTCCGGATTGAGGATGATGTTGACGTTGGCCTGGGACATGGCCTTATAGGCGGCAAAGTCGGGACAGCGGGAAATCTCATTGATCTGATTAAAGCCGACGCCTCTCAGGATGTCGTACAACTCGCAATCGTCCTGCAAGGGCGCGAAATAGCCCAGGAGATTGACCGTCCGGCGGCGGCGCGGCTGTTTTTCCAGCAGCGAATAAATGGCCCGGCGGACGTCGACCATCGGCGGCTTGCGGCCTTCCCGGGTCAGAGCGTACATGTAGCAGGGCACGACGGGCAGGCCCGCTTCCTTTTCGGCTTTGCGGCAGACCCGTTCCATATCGGTCCCCAGAAGGGCGTCGACACAGGTCATGCAGATCATGACGACTGACGGCTTTTCAGCTAGGCTGTCGACGACTTCACAGACGGCCTGGGGGATTTTCTTCAGATGGCGGCCCGTGACGATGTCCGTTTCATCCATGATATAGAAGAAGAAACGGTCGCTGTACCCGCCCATTTCGCTGAGGATCGTCGTATTGCGGCCACAGCAGCCCGGTCCGACCAGGAGCATGACCGATCCGGGAATGGACAGGCCTGCCCGTTTGACGCCGAAGCCCTGGGCCCCAGGCGAGTTGAAGGCCAGGGCAGCCGGAGAATTATAGATGAGGTGCGTCGACGTGACGAGTTCAGCCGGGATATCATCGCGGCCGCGCGTCACCAGGTCCTGCACGGTGATAGCATAAGGTTTTCGTTCTGTCATAATCATTCCTTGTCTTGTAATAATTTTTGGGCCAAATCGAGGAAGATATGGCTGATAGGCAGGTCCGGATCGCCTTCGATGACGGTCTGGCCCAGATCTTCATAGCGGTTGATGTCGTCGCTGCGGGGAATGTCGCCGACGATGGAAAGGTGAGCCTTTTCGGCAAAGGCCCGGACCTTCGCTTCTTCGTCGGGGACGTTGCGGCGGTTGAGGAGGACACCCCGGACCTTGGCATAGCTGCGGTCGGCAAAATTGGCCACAGCCGTATTGATGTTGTTGGCTGCGTAGAGAGCCATTTTTTCGCCCGATGTGACGATGAGGACCTGTTCCGCATAGCCTTCGCGGATAGGCGCTGCAAAGCCGCCGCAGACGACGTCGCCCAGGACATCGTACAGGACGACGTCGGGCTCATATTTTTCAAAGAGGCCTAAATCTTCCAACAGAGAAAAAGTGGCGATAATGCCCCGGCCGGCACAGCCCAGGCCCGGCGTAGGACCGCCCGTTTCGATACAGAGGACACCGCCATAGCCGATGCGGGAAATATCCTCGATGGATTCTGGATCTTCGTCGTGTTCCCGCAGATAATTCATGACCGGCTGGACGGGATGGCCGCCGAGCAGATTGAACGTCGAATCGGCCTTAGGGTCACAGCCGATCTGGATGACTTTCTTGCCTAAATAGGCGAAGGCAGCGGCCAGATTACTGGTCATCGTCGATTTCCCGATGCCGCCTTTGCCGTAAATCGCAATTTTCAGCATACGCGCCTCCTACTGCGGCATAGGCGGGTAAATCGTCTTGGTGCTGACTTCCGGGAGCATCCCTAATTTCCCCGACAAAGCGCTGATGACGTCTTGCGGCGCATCGACGATGAGGCTGATGACGTTGATATCCTTATCCTTATAAGGGACCCCCATGCGGCCGACGACATACTGGCCATATTCATGCAGGATCTCATTTAATTTAGTCGATTCCTGGCGATTCCCTACGATAATACCGATTAAAGCGACTCTCGTTTCCATATTCGTACCTCCTAAAGAAAAAAGGGGCTGTCGCACGTGCGACGCCCCTTTTTGAGTTTTAAGTTTCCAGTTTGTAGTTTTTAGTGAAGGTCTTTGAATTGAAAGCCCTCATCTACAAACTATAATCAAAAGGGACCACGCATGATGGCAGAAGCCTCCGTGCGACAGTCCCTTCGGATAATTGTGCTTTCGCCTCATCTGCGCAGTCAAGTCTTTGCAGAGGAGCACGGTTGCTTCATAGATGAAGTTTTCCGTCAGGCAATCCTTACGGAGCACTTATTTACCCTATTATTATAACAGATTTAGTCTACTTTGGCGAATACTCACCTATTTTTTCCGCCCAAAAAAGCGCGGTACTTTTCATTGAACGTGGCCTTGTTCAATTCCTTTTCCCAGCAGGCGACGACGACCGTAGCCATGCAGTTGCCACAGACGTTGCAGATCGTGCGGATCATGTCGAGGAGGCGGTCGATGCCCAGGAGGATGGCGACGCCTTCTGTAGGCAGATTGAAGGCCGCTGCCGTCGCAGCGACGACGATGATGCCCGCACCGGGAACACCGGCAATGCCCTTGGTCGACAGCATGAGCGTGACCATGACCAGTAGCTGCTGCTCAATGGGCATCTGGATACCGTAGAGCTGGGCAATGAACAAGATACCGGCTGAACTGTACAGCGTCGAGCCGTCGAGGTTGAAGGAATAACCCGTCGGCATGACAAAGGTGACAATCGTCTTGGGAACGCCCAATTCTTCCAGGCGCTTCATGGCGCCGGGCAGGGCGGCTTCACTGCTGGCCGTCGAGAAAGCCAGGAAGAGGATGTCCTTCAAGGCCCGGATGACGTGGAAGAAATTGATGCCCGTAAAAAGGCTGGCAATGAGGGCGACGACACAGATGAACAGCGCCGTAGCACCGGCGACGGACAAGATGAGCTTGCCCAAGGGGATGAGCATGGCAATGCCATAGCTACCGACGGTATAGGCAATCATGGCAAAGACACCGATAGGCGCAAAGTGCATGACATAGCCCGTTACTTTGAACATGGCTTCAGCCACGCTCTGGCAGATATCGACAATGGTTTCACCTTTGCCGCCGATATGGGCGACGGCGACGCCAAAGAAGCAGGCAAAAAAGATGATCTGCAGCATATCCTGCCGGGCCATGGCATCGACGATGTTGGTCGGGATGATGTGGACGGCATAGTCGACGAGGTCGACACTGTGCTGGCTGGCAGCTGCGGCATTGGAAGCATTCGCTGCCGAAGCCGATAAAGTGACGCCCACACCGGGTTCTGCAATATTCATGAACAACAGGCCGATGGCCAGGGCGATGGTCGTAGCGAACTCGAACCAAATGATGGCCTTGCCGCCTAAGCGGCCGAGCTTTTTAAAATCGCCCGTACCGGCAATACCCATGACCAGGGTACTGAAAATAAGGGGCACGACAATCATCTTGATCATGCGCAGGAAGGCATCACCGAAGGGTTTCAGCTTATCGCCGAAATCGGGGAACAAATAACCGACCAGGGCACCAAGGGCCAGGCCGATCAAAATTTGGGAACTCAAGCCAATTTTTTTCTTCAAGGCTGTATCTCCTTTTCTCTGGTAATAAAAAACAGCAGATAAATAAAATTGTATGCTATTTTCGCCAAATACACAAGGTTTTATATGTATATTTTCCTCACAAAAAGATAACTTCTTGACACAGCGGGTACAGCCTTCTATAGTATACATAAAAGAAGAACAGGAGTTGAGCTTATGATTTGTCCCAAATGTGGTACGGAACTGCGCGACGGCGTCCTCATGTGCCCGATTTGCGGCACTAAACAGGAAGTACCACCGCCAGTCCCGCCCAAAAATATACAAAATAACCCGAAAATCTTTACTAAGACTCGGGTTATTAGTGTCATCATCATTGCAGCCTTTATCATTATCGGCTTATGCAAGGTGTTCTTATTCAAATGATTGTTAGATGCGGGAAATGACAGCATCATCATCAATGAAAATGCCGTTGTTTCCCATATCACCGGAAAAACGGTCTGTTTCCACTGAGGCCTGGATTCCCATGAGCGTATTGCGGAAATGGAGCGTCCCTCGACTATAACGGTCTCCATCAGCGCCATTAAAACCGTCGATATCGGCGCGGTCCAATAACATCTGGCGCGTATCTTCCGATAAGTCGCCCCATCTCATTCCCAACAAGGTCCGTGAAAGCATAACCATCCATCCTTTCGTTTAAATTTGACAAAGAGTAAAAAAAGAGCAAGGGCAGAGTGTGTACTCGTAAGACATCTTTGTCCTTGCTTTTATTCTTTGTATCCATTATATATTTCACAATAAGAAAAGTCAATCCGTTATGTGAAAAAAATATACTATTCCCCGGTCGCAGTTCGCAAAACCATGCCTCATGGACCTGTTATGTATATCACTATAAAAAAAGCCGTGGCTCGTTGTTCGTGGTTCGTGGCTCGTAAAAGCTCACCATCATTTTGAATAGGCTGTGGTCAAATATCACAGCGGGCCGCCCAAGACTCCCTTTATAGGGGAGCTGACCGCCAAAGGCGGTCTGAGAGGTTAAAGATCGGCCCCTACGATGCGGCCATAAGGCCGCAAAAACAAGCCACGAGCCACTAACAACGAACAACAAAAAAAGCACTAGCGGTTGTCCCACATCTCCTGCCGAATCCAGGGTATCTCTGTCTGACCGCATACTTTCACTCCATCAGGTCACGAGATTCGGCATAAGCGACTCACACGGTTTTGCGCGTCGCAGAGCTCCTTCAAAACCGGTTCCCTGCTTATCCCAGGGAACCCTGGTCGGATAGGAAGCCGCCTCGTCCCACATCGCTTGTCATGTATGATGGGTACCCCCATTATTCCGAACGGGCGCCCCACGTGGGCGCCCTTGCTAGCTGCTAACTGCTGACGGCTAACAACAAAAAAGGGCCTGTCGCACGTAATCGTGCACAGGCTCTTTTTATGTATGCAAAAACATCATAGCTTTATGGTCGTTCTTCGTGGACGGTTTGCTCGGACTCAGAAGCGGCTTTGCCGCAATAGACTCTGGAAATCAGGCGCAGGAGCGCCAAAAGGCTCCCCTGTGAAGGGGAGCTGGCCGCCAACGGCGGTCTGAGGGATTCTTCTGAAGAGGTTGGCATCGGCCACCTGGCCCCTAGCTGGTTCGCGTGCTCCACTCCTCTTGCCGAGAGTGCCATTTGCTGGCGTGCTGAAACTCGCTGCGCTCAAACAAAGCAGCACGCCGGACGCAAATAGCACGCACGGCATCCGGCACGGCCTACCCGGACCGCGCCGGACCGAGGTCGTTCCCGCAATGTCACCCGCCAGGGGCCAGGCAGCCGTATCCATTAGGGCTGAACAAAAAAATCTGAAAAAAACAAATCCCGGACTGTAAAAAGCCCGGGATTGCGCGTAAAATAGAGTTATGACGACACTAAATACGCATGTCAATTATACAATATGGGAAGCGCCTTATCAACTATCACTTCCCTTGAATATTTCATTTCAGATTCCGGATGACGATCCCGTGCGGTTAGTGAAGCTGCTCATAGAAAGGATGGATTTATCACCGCTGTACCAGACGTATTCTCGTATCGAGAAAAATCAGGCTTCACCACGCCAGTTACTGGCCATCGTTATTTATGCCAGCATGAACCAGATTTTCAGTTCCCGTCGTATTGAATCGGCTTGCCGGAGAGATTTGAATTTTCAATATCTGCTGGAAGGGAAACCCGTTCCCGATCATGCGACTATCGCCCGTTTCCGTTCTCATCATATGGCGGCATGCAGCCGGACCTTGTTTGCCGACATGGATGCCGTCTTGGCTCAGGCCGGGGCCTTATCGCTGAAGAATTTGTTCATCGATGGGACAAAAATCGAATCTGTTGCCAATAAATACACTTTTGTCTGGAAGAAGAGTGTCACGAAACGGCAGGCCAAAGTATTAGCAAAAATTCCGGGCTTTATTCTTAAGACCCAGGAACTCTTTGGCATCCAAGTGCTCCATACACACGCTGTCCATCGGTACCATTTACGGCGGCTGTTGGGGAAATTAAAACGGCTTCAACGAGAAGGACACATCGTTTTCGTCCATGGCAAAGGCCATCGTAAGACGCCATTGCAAAAGGCCATTGAAAAAGCCAAGGATTTCCTGCATAAGACAAAAGAGTACGCCGTCCAGCTTCATTACTGCGGGGACCGGAACAGCTATGCCAAGACCGATATCGATGCCACCTTCATGCATCTGAAAGAAGACGCCATGAAAAACGGCCAGGTCAAGCCTGCATATAATGTACAATATAGCGTGGACGCTGGATTCGTTACCTGGGTCACTGTCGGACCGCAGACTTCAGATTGTACCACCCTGCTGCCTTTCCTCGAAGATTTTCGCAAGCATTTCCCTTTCCAGTATACCCGTATCATTGCAGATTCCGGCTATGAAAGCGAAGAAAATTACACGAAGCTCGCCGAACAGGGGTATGATGCTTACATCAAACCGTCCGACCATGAGCAGCGGAAAAAACGCCGTTTCAAAAAAGATATTGGCAAATTCCAGAATATGGACTATGATGCGAAAAATGATGTCTTTTATTGCCACAATCACCGTAAGCTGACCTGTGTTGGGAAAAAGACCGAAACAACCAGCACGGGATTTAAAATACGCAAAAGCCATTATGTCTGTGAGGATTGTTCGGACTGTCCCTATAAGAAAGGATGCATTCATGGCAATCGCAGCAAGAAGCCGTTGGAAAAAAGGACGAAGCAATTAGAACTTTCTAAAAGGTTCCAAGCCCAACGGGCCGAAATGGAAGCTCACATCAGTTCTCCTACAGGGAAGATGCTTCGAATGAACCGTTCCATCCAGTCTGAAGGCGCTTTTTCCGACATCAAGGCGAATCTGTCGTTCCGGCGTTTTTTGAGCCATGGAACGGAGAACGCCCTGGCAACCAGCATCATACTGGCAATGGCCCACAATGTCTTGACCTTACATCACAAGCTGCAATCCGGCAATTTCGGGACATACCTTTATTCCTTAAAAAAAGTGAAAAAGAGTGCTTGAATAACCATATACATAGCAAAGGCACACGTTTTTTGCCGACTGGATGGCCGGTCTGTTTCGTGTACCTTTTTTACGTTTAGCTAAAAAAAGAGAATAGAACGATGAAATAGAATAAAAAAAGAGAGCTGTCGCACAAAGCCGAAATGGCTTAATGCGACAGCCCCTTTTTCTTAATCAGCGGCTTCCTATCCTCCCAGGGGGCCTCCCCCCAAGTACTTTCGGCGTTTGCGGGCTTAACTGCTGTGTTCGGCATGGGAACAGGTGGATCCCCGCAGCTATCGCCACTGAATTATGTTATTCAGGCGTCGGACAAGTCCGACATAAGCGATTCACACAGTTTTGCGCGTCGTCTCTGACTCCTTCAAAACTGGTTCTCTGCTTATCGTATCCTGACAACTGCATAAAAATGTTTCATACATCCAACGAACTATCAAGAATCTTTCCGCTCGTCTCCGAATCGTCGTTCTCTCTGTGTATCTGTTTCCAAATTCACAGCCTCCTGAGATTCGGAGTAAGCGATTCGCACATGTTTGTGCGTCGCCTTTCGGCTCCTTCAAACATGGCTCTCTGCTTAAGTCAAGTCCTCGGTCTATTAGTACCGGTCCGCTCCGTACATCGCTGTACTTCCACTCCCGGCCTATCAACCACATCGTCTTTGTGGGACCTTACTTGTTAAACAATGAGAAACCTCATCTCTAGGCTGGTTTCACGCTTAGATGCTTTCAGCGTTTATCCGTCCCCGACGTAGCTACCCAGCTGCACGGCTGGCGCCATGACTGGTACACCATTGGTCGGTCCACTCCGGTCCTCTCGTACTAGGAGCAGCCCCTTTCAAGTTTCTTACGCCCGCGATGGATAGGGACCGAACTGTCTCACGACGTTCTGAACCCAGCTCGCGTACCACTTTAATGGGCGAACAGCCCAACCCTTGGGACCTACTTCAGCCCCAGGATGTGATGAGCCGACATCGAGGTGCCAAACCTCCCCGTCGATATGGACTCTTGGGAGAGATAAGCCTGTTATCCCCAGGGTAGCTTTTATCCGTTGAGCGATGGCAATTCCACTCTCTACCACCGGATCACTAAGCCCGACTTTCGTCCCTGCTCGACCTGTCCGTCTCGCAGTCAAGCTCCCTTCTGCCTTTGCACTCTTCGCGCGGTTTCCGTCCGCGCTGAGGGAACCTTTGGGCGCCTCCGTTACTCTTTCGGAGGCGACCGCCCCAGTCAAACTGCCCGCCTGAGACTGTCCGCAAGCTCGTTACGCTTCTCGTTAGAATTCCAATAAAACAAGGTTGGTATCCCACCAGCGGCTCCGTGAATACTGGCGTACTCACTTCTCAGCCTCCCAACTATCCTGTACATCTCTTACCGGAATCCAATCTCAGGTTACAGTAAAGCTCCATGGGGTCTTTCTGTCCAGTCGCGGGTAACCTGCATCTTCACAGGTACTTCAATTTCACCGGGTCCCTCGTTGAGACAGTGCCCAAATCGTTACACCTTTCGTGCGGGTCGGAACTTACCCGACAAGGAATTTCGCTACCTTAGGACCGTTATAGTTACGGCCGCCGTTTACTGGGGCTTCAATTCACTGCTTCGCTTGCGCTAACACTTCCTCTTAACCTTCCAGCACCGGGCAGGTGTCAGCATCTATACATCAGCTTTCGCTTTAGCAGACGCCTGTGTTTGTGGTAAACAGTCGCTTGGGCCTCTCTTCTGCCACCCATCTCCGCTCCATGCGTTTCTGCACTTCACGTACGCTGGGTTATCCTTTTCCCGAAGTTACGGATATATTTTGCCGAGTTCCTTAACGAGGGTTTTCCCGCGCACCTTAGAATTCTCATCCTGCCTACCTGTGTCGGTTTCGGTACGGGTGCCTGAGTCCTCACTAGAAGCTTTTCTCGACAGTTTAGTGCCAGCCCCTTCGCTTCTGTCTCCAGAAGCTCCCCATCGCATCTCGGCCTTACGGGAAACGGATTTGCCTGTCTCCCGACCTACCTGCTTGGACGTGCTCTTCCATTCGCACGCGCGCCTTCCTTCCTGTGTCACTCCTTCGCTCAAACGGCCTCAGCCAGTACAGGAATTTCAACCTGTTGTCCATCTCCTACGCGTCTCCGCCTCGGATTAGGTCCCGACTTACCCTGGGACGACGATCGTTGCCCAGGAACCCTTAGGCTTTCGGTGGAAGGGATTCTCACCCTTCTTTTCGCTACTCATACCGGCATTCTCTCTTCCTGCCTGTCCACCTGTCCTTCCGGTCAGGCTTCTCCCATGCAGGAACGCTCCCCTACCCAATTAACTTATGTTAATTGCCAAAGCTTCGGTTCCGTACTTTAGCCCCGGACATCTTCGGCGCAGAGTCTCTCGACCAGTGAGCTATTACGCACTCTTTTAATGGTGGCTGCTTCTGAGCCAACATCCTGGTTGTTTTCGAAATTCCACATCCTTCGCCACTTAGTACGGCATTGGGGACCTTAGCTGTTGGTCTGGGCTGTTTCCCTCTTGACTATGGGCCTTATTACTCACAGTCTGACTCCCATGGATAAGTACAGCCATTCGCAGTTTGATTAGGTTCAGTAGCCGGATAGGCCCCTACCCCGTTCAGTGCTCTACCGCCTGTACTCTCGCCATGAGGCTAGCCCTAAAGCTATTTCGGGGAGAACCAGCTATCTCCACGTTCGATTGGCATTTCACCCCTACCCACATCTCATCCAAAAGCTTTTCAACGCTCACTGGTTCGGTCCTCCACACATTTTTACCTGTGCTTCAACCTGGACATGGGTAGATCACTGTGGTTTCGGGTCTACTCCAACTAACTATACGCCCTGTTCAGACTCGCTTTCGCTGCGGCTCCGCATTTCCTGCTTAACCTCGCTAGCTGAAGTAACTCGCCGGTTCATTCTTCAATAGGCACGCCGTCGCACCTAAAAAGTGCTTCGACTGCTTGTAGACATACGGTTTCAGGTTCTCTTTCATTCCCCTCCCGGGGTTCTTTTCACCTTTCCCTCACGGTACTATGCGCTATCGGTCCATATCAGTGTTTCGCCTTGGAGGGTGGTCCCCCCAGCTTCCCACAGGGTTTCTCGTGTCCCGTGGTACTCCGGATCCTGCTCCATGCATTCGCTTACGCCTACGAGGCTCTCACTCTCTCTGGCTGAGCTTCCCAGCTCATTCTGCTTCACTCATGCATTTGATAGCAGTCCACAACCCCGGATTGGTTTCCCATCCCGGTTTGGGCTCTGCCCCGTTCGCTCGCCGCTACTAGGGGTATCTCTGTTGATTCCTTTTCCTCCGGCTACTTAGATGTTTCAGTTCACCGGGTGCCCTTCCTCATAGAGGATGACAGCACTACTGCTGCCGGGTTTCCCCATTCGGAGATCTGCGGGTCAAAGGTTACTTGCACCTCACCGCAGCTTATCGCAGCTTATCGCGTCCTTCTTCGGCTGATATGGCCAAGGCATCCGCCGTACGCCCTTACTTACTTGACTATTTTTTCATGTATCACGCCATCCACACGGGATGTCATGATGAACAAGAATTCAAGGTTCGTTAAGATCTCTTTTTAAAAAGAGGTATTTTCTAACATTTTTATGCAGTTGTCAAGGTACGATTGAGAGGATGACCTCTCAAAACTGAACAATGAATGAATTGGCCTCCGTGCCGACTTCTTAGGTTTTCCCTAGAAAGGAGGTGATCCAGCCGCACCTTCCGATACGGCTACCTTGTTACGACTTCACCCCAATCATCGCCCCCACCTTCGACGGCTGGCTCCTTGCGGTTACCTCACCGGCTTCGGGTGTGAATGACTTTCGTGGTGTGACGGGCGGTGTGTACAAGGCCCGGGAACGTATTCACCGCAGTATGCTGACCTGCGATTACTAGCGATTCCTGCTTCATGCAGGCGGGTTGCAGCCTGCAATCCGAACTGGGACTCTGTTTTCGGGGTTTGCTCCGGATCGCTCCTTCGCTTCCCTCTATTAAGAGCCATTGTAGTACGTGTGTAGCCCAAGCCATAAGGGGCATGATGACTTGACGTCATCCCCGCCTTCCTCCGCATTGTCTGCGGCAGTCTCTCCTGAGTCCCCGGCCGAACCGCTGGTAACAGAAGATAGGGGTTGCGCTCGTTGCGGGACTTAACCCAACATCTCACGACACGAGCTGACGACAGCCGTGCACCACCTGTTTTCTTGTCCTCCGAAGAGGAACAGGGTATCTCTACCCTTAGCAATCAATGTCAAGGCTTGGTAAGGTTCTTCGCGTTGCGTCGAATTAAACCACATACTCCACCGCTTGTGCGGGCCCCCGTCAATTCCTTTGAGTTTCAGCCTTGCGGCCGTACTCCCCAGGCGGGATACTTATTGCGTTAACTCCGGCACAGAAGGGGTCGATACCTCCTACACCTAGTATCCATCGTTTACGGCCAGGACTACCGGGGTATCTAATCCCGTTTGCTCCCCTGGCTTTCGCGCCTCAGCGTCAGTTGTCGTCCAGAAAGCCGCTTTCGCCACTGGTGTTCCTCCTAATATCTACGCATTTCACCGCTACACTAGGAATTCCGCTTTCCTCTCCGATACTCTAGCATCGCAGTTTCGGTCCCCTCACGGGGTTAAGCCCCGCACTTTTAAGACCGACTTACGACGCCGCCTGCGCGCCCTTTACGCCCAATAATTCCGGACAACGCTTGCCACCTACGTATTACCGCGGCTGCTGGCACGTAGTTAGCCGTGGCTTTCTCTTACGGTACCGTCACTTACGACGGGTATTGACCGTCGTACCATTCGTCCCGTATAACAGAACTTTACAACCCGAAGGCCGTCATCGTTCACGCGGCGTTGCTCCGTCAGACTTTCGTCCATTGCGGAAGATTCCCCACTGCTGCCTCCCGTAGGAGTCTGGGCCGTGTCTCAGTCCCAATGTGGCCGTTCATCCTCTCAGACCGGCTACTGATCGTCGCCTTGGTGGGCCGTTACCCCTCCAACTAGCTAATCAGACGCAAGCCCCTCCTCCAGCGAAAGCTCCGAAGAGCCTCCCTTTCTTCCCTCTGCCATGCGACAGAAAGAACGTATTCGGTATTAGCAGCCGTTTCCAGCTGTTGTCCCCATCTAGAGGGCAGGTTGCTTACGCGTTACTCACCCGTTTGCCACTCGAATCAATAAGAAGCAAGCTTCTCATCTCTTCTCGTTCGACTTGCATGTGTTAAGCACGCCGCCAGCGTTCGTCCTGAGCCAGGATCAAACTCTCCATGATATATGGAAGAGCGTTTGGCTCTTGTTTATTGATTGGTATTACTCATTGTTTGACGTTCTATATAATAGAACCTCGCACGTTGGCGTTCATTCAGTTCATTGTTCAGTTTTCAAAGGTCATCGTTGTCATCACCGGGTGGCGACGACTTGTTTATTTTAACAAACTCAGAAGAGCTTGTCAAGGATGTTTTTGAACTTTTTTCAAAGTTCAATCACCCCGGCCTGCATGGCGCAGACCACGGCAGGATGAAACTCCTGCTGTGTCAGGGCCTTGCCCCGACAGCTTGTTCAGTATACTACTGTGTAAAGGAATTGTCAAGGATTTTTTAAAATCCTTGACGCAGGCCGCCGCGACATCACAGATGTCGCTGTAGGGGCCGGCCAAAGGGCGGCCCGTTGTGGGAATCCCGTGAAATGCTTTGTAGCGAAATCGCCGGTCGCAAAACCATGCTACATTGACTTGACAAGTATTTTCCCCATTATTCACAGCGGGTCGCCCAAGGCTCCCTTCATAGGGGAGCTGGCCGCCAAAGGCGGTCTGAGAGGTTAAAGGACGTCCCCTACGATGGCCCCGGTTGGGGCGTAAGCCGCCCCTGCGAAGAAGAGGGGGACCGCTTGCGGTGGAGGGGTTCTCCTCTACGAGCCGAGGGTTACTCGAGGCGATGTTGTCAGTCCGAGTCAGTCGCGGCGGGACGCCGCATCTGAATCGTCGTCGATGAACGATGAACGGCCTACGACGAACGACATCGCCAATGACGATGGGCTCCGGCCTGCGGCCTGCAAAAAAAGGGCTTGCCGCGTGTGCGGCAAGCCCTTTTTTATCCCTTAAAATTCCGCTTTCCAAATACCGTGGAGATTGCACGATTCGTATACGACGCCGGAGTCGACGGCTGCGAATACGGCTTTCGGTTCTTCACCGGGTTTGAGGAATTTGACTTCCAGTTTATCATCCGTTGCCAAGGCAATCCATTCGATGTGGTGTTCTTCCAACATCGGGTGGATGACAGAGCCGACAGTGACTTCCAGTTTATCGCCGACGCGTTTTACGACGGGGATGTGTTTTTCTTTAGCTGCATCAACGGAACCGACGGCAATGGGTTCAGCGCCTTCTACGCTGCCGCTGAGCAAAGCCAATACGTTTTTACCTTCGAGCTGATAGAATTTTACGTCTTTCATGATAACTCCTCCTCTAACAAAAAATTCAAGTGCATATATAAGGATTATATATTATATGTCGTTCATAGGTGGTAATAAAATCTTTTGTACCTTTAATTGATATTGGTTCTTTGTTATGTATATATCTTACATGATTTAGCCGTTTTTGTCAAGAAATAATCAACAAATAATTATTACTTATTCATAAATCAAAAAAAAAAGAAAAGAGCCTCACATGATGGGCGGAAGTTTCATGTGAGGTCCCTTTCTCTGGAGCGTTATCTTATATACTATTGTTCTATTATATGTACTTCTATATGTACT
The DNA here is from genome assembly GCF_047831605.1 of Megasphaera sp. Classification (NCBI taxonomy): domain Bacteria; kingdom Bacillati; phylum Bacillota; class Negativicutes; order Veillonellales; family Veillonellaceae; genus Megasphaera; species Megasphaera sp. The sequence goes on from NZ_CP181255.1 coordinate 1,244,246, forward strand.
TCAGGAAGAAAGACGGTGAGCCGGCTTATCGGAGGATAGCGCCGGAAATGACCATCTGCTGTACCTGGTTGGTGCCTTCGTAAATCTGAGTGATCTTAGCATCGCGCATGTAGCGTTCAACCGGGTATTCACGAGTGAAGCCATAGCCGCCGAATACCTGGACAGCATCGGTGGTGACCTGCATAGCTACGTCAGAAGCGTATTTCTTAGCGATAGCTGCATCTACAGAGTAGGATTTAACGTCGGGCTGAGCCATTTTCCAAGCAGCCTGATAAACTGCGAGGCGGGCCGTTTCAATCTTGAGTTTCATGTCAGCCAGCATGAAGCTGATAGCCTGGAATTTAGCGATCGGTTTGCCGAACTGCGTACGTTCTTTAGCGTACTGAACAGCTGCATTATAAGCGCCTTCAGCAATGCCGAGAGCCTGTGCGCCAACGCCAACACGGCCGCCGTCGAGGGTCATCATAGCGATTTTGAAGCCTTCGCCTTCTTTGCCGAGGAGGTTTTCAGCCGGAACTTTTACGTTCTGGAATACGAGTTCACGCTGTACGGAAGCGCGGATACCCATTTTAACTTCTTCTTTGCCATAGGTAAAGCCTTCCATTCCTTTTTCCAGGATGAAAGCGCTCATGCCTTTAGCGCCTTTGGATTTGTCCGTCGAAGCGAATACGACGGTAACGTCAGCTTCGCCGCCGTTGGTGTTGAAGACTTTGGAGCCGTTCAAGGTGTAGCTGCCGTCTTCGTTTTTCGTAGCGACTGTGGAACCGTTCAAAGCGTCAGTACCAGCGTTCGGTTCGGTGAGGCCGAAAGCGCCGAGTTTCGTACCTTCTGCCAAGGGTTTCAAGTATTTGGCTTTCTGTTCCGGCGTACCGAATTTCCAGATTGGCCAGGAGCAGAGCATGGTGTGTACTTCGAAGCTGAGTGCGATGGACGGGTCAACTTTAGCGACTTCTTCGCAAGCGACAGCCAGGCTGAGGAAGTCAGCGCCTACGCCGCCGTTTTCTTCTTCCCAGGGGATACCGAGAAGGCCGAGGGTACCCATTTTGTCGAGGATAGCGCGGTCAAAGACTTCCTTTTCATCGCGTTCTTTGACAGTCGGTGCCAATTCTTTTTCTGCAAAATCTTTAGCCAGTTTAGCAATATCCTGCTGCATTTCGCTGAGTTTGAAATCCATAGTAAATATTCCTCCTAAAAATAATTCTTATTACATACTAAAGGTTTATAGGAAAGGGACTGTCGCACGAAGCTTTCAGCTGCCATGCGAAGCCCCTCCTTCTAACAATGAAGCGTGCTCTATTATTTGCCCTGGAAGTGTTTAGCGCGTTTGTTGACGAATGCGTCCATGCCTTCCTTCTGGTCTGCCGTGGAGAAGCAGAGGGCGAATACTTCGTCTTCGTAAGCGATACCGGTGACGACGTCGCAGTTGATGCCGCGGTTGATAGCCGTCTTAGCGAGCTGTACAGCGATAGGAGCGTTGCCCATGATTTCTTTCGCTACCTTTTTGCAGGTATCCATCAATTCTTCCTGAGGAACGACTTTGTTGACCAAGCCGATGCGATGAGCTTCCTGAGCGTCGATCATGTTAGCGCGGAAAATCATTTCTTTGCCATAGCCACGGCCTACGACACGGGGGAGACGCTGAGTGCCGCCGAAGCCCGGTGTGATGCCGAGGCCAACTTCAGGCTGACCGAATTTAGCGTTTTCAGCAGCATAACGGAAGTCGCAAGCGCAGGCGAGTTCGCAGCCGCCGCCGAGAGCGTAGCCGTTAACAGCTGCAATGACCGGCTGGGGCAGGTTTTCGATGCGTGTGAAAGTATCCTGGGAAATCTTACCGAATTTACGGCCTTCGACAGGGTTCTTAGTGGACATTTCAACGATGTCGGCACCGGCGACGAAGGATTTAGCACCTTCACCAGTGATGATGACAACTTTTACCGATTCGTCAGCTTCGATTTTGCCAACGCAGTCATTCAGTTCCGTAACTGTTTCCGTGTTCAATGCGTTGAGAGCCTTCGGGCGGCTGATCGTTAAAATACCGATACCATCTTCGTTGACGAATTTAATATTTTTGTAAGCCATAATGAAAAACCTCCTAATATAGTTATAAAAATTATCAACTATGTCTTATTGATTGGCCTTGCCTTGAACCAACCTTGTGACTACAGTATACAAATGACCAAGTTGGAACAAAACAGGAAAGGCTTGACCTTTTTTGCATAGAATTAAGTCCATGTGAATTTTTTTGTCAAAATCGTTGTGATTCACTAAGGCATGTGATAAAATGTACGTGCTTGATTGAATTAAATTTATACAGAGAATGAATGTATTTCATATATTAAAAACTATATGTGTTCCATATAAAAAATATGATAGTTTCGTATTGAAGGAGGTTACAACGTGATTTCAGATGGATATGCTTCAACGTTAAAACGGCTCATTACCTTCACACAGGCCAAGTTCATTTCCCTGGCCGATGTCGTCGGTTACGATGTGTCCTACGTCAATAAATGGAGCAACGGTACGAAATTACCGTCTTCCCGTTATGTCGAACGGATCAACGAAGAAATGGGCCAATACTTTGCCGAACTGATCACTAAGCAGAAGAAAGAGGCCAAGTTCTTTAAAACCTTCCCCATTTCCGAAAATACGGATGACCTGGGCTTTGAAATCGGCCAGTACCTCTGCGCCGCCTACCGGACGACGCTGAACCAGAACCGGGTTCCCAAGGGCAAAGAAAACCGCCCGTCCATCCAGGTCGTCACCGGTCATCACGATACGTCGGCTTTCTTGTCGGACTTGCTGCAAAAGGGCATTCAAAGCCTCGAAAGTGATGGTGAGCTCCTGGTCCTCGGTGAATTTTGTACTTTATACAAAACAGGGTTCTGGAAATATTTCGAAGGCCTCGAATTACAGCACAGACTGACCATCCGTGTCGGCCTGGACTTAGATAAAATTGAAAGCAACTTCGATGATTTAATCACGGTCTATCGTACGCTAGATAACTTTTTGGATATCGATTTCGTCTTTTATGACATCCAGGATACGTCCAATGCCAACCTCATCATCCTCAAGGGCGCGTTCGTCGTTCAATATGCCCTGGACACACAGCCCCGCTTCAAGATGTGTACCTATATTTTCGACGAATCCTTAGTCGGTGATATTTATGAAAAATTCAGTTTCAACGGAGCTGAAAAGAAACCGCTCATGTCGACGGTCAGCTCTCTGGGACTGGAAGAACTCGGCTATCGCACGGCCTTCTATGCGACAACGAAATTCTTCTTCTACTTGACCATCGGCTTTGAATTCCTCCTTCCTCACGAAGTCTTCGACCACATCAGCGAAACCGTATCGCCGGAACAGGCCTTTGCCATCCAGCGCCTCTGCGTCACGTGGGAAGAAATCCTCAATGCTTCGGAAATCACCTTCATCATGCCGACGACATCGCTCCTGCGCTACGTCGAATCGGGCTACATCTACCTGACCGACATCGAATACCGCTTGACTGCGGAAGAACGGAAAGCGCATATCAAGAGTATCTTTGAAGGCCTGGAAAAGAATCCCAACTTAACGACTGGCGTCCTCTTGCCGACCGTCAGCGACGGCATGTACACGGGCAAGGACTTGTCCTTCTATTCCAACTACAAGACAGGCTTCCTGAAAAAGAACAAGCGGAATATCCACAACGACGCCGATTCGTTCTACGTCATCAGCAGCAACCGTCTCCACTCCATCCTGCTCAATGCCTTCCAGAACATGAAGAACCAGCCGTCATACCGCCAGTATGATTTAGAAGCCTTAAAGAAAAAATACGAAACGTATAAACCGCTCATCGAAAGGACCTTGTCCTTGTCGAAGTAAAAAAAGAGGCTGTCGCATTAAGACAGCCTCTTTTTCTGTAGGGGCGCCCACGTGGGGCGCCCGCCCATGCAAATCGGCTACAGGCATCATAACATATACCTGACGGGCTCGCCACGTGCGAGCCCCTACAATCAAAAAAAGAAGCTTGTCGCAAATGCGACAAGCCCTTTTTTTACAGTCCGCAACTCACAGCGTAGTCCGCGGCTGTGTCAAAACCTCTCAGGCCGCCTTCGGCGGCCTGCTCCCCTATCAGGGGAGCTTTTCTGCAAACAACAAACTCTGTACTACAAACTATTATTTGTTCATTTCTTCTTTCATCTTTTTCAAACCCATGGGTTTATCTTCAAAGAGGAAGGCCGGCATGACTTTGACTTCGTCGATGATCGGCGTGAAACCCATCTGGTCGAGGACGTCTTTCTGGAGGTCGATGCCCGGGGCGATTTCGGTCAGGTGGACACCGTCTTCTTTCATTTCGAATACGGCACGTTCTGTGATGTAGAGGACATGCTGTTTATGTTTACGGGCATAGTTGCCGCTGAAGGTGATGTGACCGACTTCGGGAACGAATTTCTTGACTTTCCCTTCCTGCAGGATGTGCAGTTCACCGTCTTTGATTTCTTCGCGGAGTTTCCCTGTCGTAAAGGTCCCGCAGAAGACGACGTTCTTCGTATTCTGGGTGATGTTGACGAAGCCGCCGCAGCCGGCAATGCGCGTACCGAATTTGGATACGTTGATATTGCCTTCTTTATCGCATTCGGCCAGGCCCAGGCAGGTCAGGTCCAGGCCGCCGCCATCGTAGAAGTCGAACTGTGTAGCCTGGTCCATGTAGGCTTCGGCATTGACAGAAGCCCCGAAGCGGACGCCGCCGAGAGGTACGCCGCCGATGGCCCCGGCTTCGACAGTCATGGTCAAGCTGTCGCCGATGCCTTCTTCGTTGGCTACGGACGAGACGAGTTCCGGAATACCGATGCCCAGGTTGATGACGGCTTCACTGCTCATATTGAGAAGCAACAGGGCTGCCCGGCGGGCAATGACTTTCTTGGCATTGAGCGGAGCCGGATCCAGGGCTTTGACGGGAATCGTCGTTTCGCCCGTCAGGGACGGGTCATATTCGCAGTCGAAGGACTGCTGCCGTTTCGTTTCGTCATCGACCTGAACGACGTAGTCGACGTAGATGCCCGGTACTTTGACCAGTTTCGGGTCGAGCGTGCCGCCTTTGACGATTTTTTCAACCTGGACGACGACGATACCGCCGCTGTTATGGACGGCCTGTGCCAGCGGCGTGGCATCGAAAGGCGATACTTCCTTGGTCAGGACGATGTTGCCCCATTCATCGGCATAAGTCCCGCGGATGAAGCCGATATTCATATCCATACGCGGATAGAAGAGCTGGTCATGGCCTTCGATGTTGATGACTTTGACGAAGTCTTCCTTGGTGACGTCATTGAGACGGCCGCCGCTGATGCGGGGGTCCGCAAAGGTATCGAGACCGACGTGGGTAATCGTGCCTAAGCGATGAGCTGCGACGTCACGGAAATACTGGGACAGCGTGCCCTGGGGCAGGTTGTAGGCCTGGATCTTATTTTCATTGACTAATTTCTGCAGGGCCGTAACGGCGTTCCAGTGGCCGAGGATGGCTTTTTTCAACATCCCTTCGTGGGCGAAGTGGTCGCCGCCGCGGCCATCCGTATTCCCCTGGGAAGCGGCATAGATGAGCGTCAAATCTCTCGGCGAACCCGTATTGAGGAAGCGTTCTTCCAGGGCGCTGGTCAGCGCTTCCGGCTGTCCGGAACCGACGAAACCATTGGTCGTGACGACGTCACCGTCTTTGACGAGCTGAGCTGCTTCTTGAGCTGTAATTATTTTCACTTGTTTCATGTCTTCCATCTCCTATTTCTTCACGTTTGTTATATGCATTTCGTGAATTCATTATACAAAGGAAGCATATGGAATGATAGACGAAAAGGATGGACTAATTTGGTAGGAAAAAATTCCATGAAGTCAAATTACTGGGCTTCCAGGGCATTCCAGGCTTCATCAGCTCGTTCGACGAACATCTGGCGGACCGCTTCATTTTCTCCCAGGCCATGGATATAGGTCGTAACCGTGAAGCCTTCTTTTTCCAGGATACTCTTATGGGAATCGGCATCGGCACCGGCCATGTCGTTATTGGCATGGTCGCCGGCGACCATCATCATGGGCATGAGGATGACGTGCTTGATGCCCTTGGCTTTCAGCTGGGGAATGACTGTATCCAGATGGGGCCAGCCTTCGACAGAGTAGATGTAGACATTGCCCAGATCAGCTGCATCGAGGCGGTTCTGGACGACGGAGTAATAAGCATTGGCCGGATGCGGCGTGCCATGGGCCATGACCAGGATGGCGTCTTTCTTGCCAATTTTCGGGAACTGTGTCGAGAAGGCTTTGACGAATTCAGCGATGTCGTCGCGCTGGTCTTCCTGTCCCATCCAATACATGAGCGGCGTGCCGAGGGTCAATTTCTTGAAATCATGTTTGTAGAGGTCGAAAATAGCCGTATCATAAGCATATTCCATACCCGGGATGATGTCCAGGGAGGTAATGGCCACGCGCGTATAGCCTTCTTTTTTCAGCTGGGCCATGGCCTGTTCCGGCGTCGGTACGGTCACGCCTTCTTTAGCCTTGATGCGGTCGACGATGATATGCGACGTGAAGGCGACGACGACTTTCTGATCCGGATGGGCCGCCTTGATAGCCGATACAGTCTGGTCGATGGTCTTCTGGCGGCTGTCCTTATAGGTCGTGCCGAAGCTCAATACCAGGATGGCGTCTTTATTGGCTTCGTTCTGCATGTCCGGGTTGTTGTACGTGCGGACCCCGATTTCCGCGGCCTTTTTCAAAGCCGGCGTAGCGTCCTTGACTTCCGGGTTCAGCGTATAGCCGGCAGCAAAAGAGGGCGCCGAAAAAGCACCAAACGACGTCAGGGCCAAAGATAAAATCAGCGCGGTCTTTAATTTTTTGTGGAACATAATCATCTCTCCTTTGATAAAAAATATAAAAAAAGAGGCTGTCACATGATGGCATAAGCCTTCATGCGACAGTCCCTTACATACGAGTCCTTCACGGCCAGCAGCTCATAAAAAGCGGCTCGCCGTAAAAATCGCCATCCCCATCGCTCGCAGGTCAACCGGTGATCCTAATCAGGCAGTTCTTCTGGCTCGGATTCATGGCCATGGCTGCGCCTTCCCATACGCGGACGTACAGTGACATCATTGCAGCCTGGCTCCTCCTTACAGCGGCGGGACCGCGCCGGTTTTGCACCGGACTTCTCTATTGAGCTTACGCACCTGATTGCGCTTATGGAATTATCGTAAAACTTACAGGACTAATGTCGGAGCAACATAGGTACGGGCCAGCAATTCCTGGTTCAGAGAATACAGGCCTTTGGCATCGCTGCCGAACATCTTGTATTTCTTGATCAAATCGTCGGCATTCTTTTCTTCTTCACCCTGTTCCTTGACGAACCAGTCGAAGCATTGCATGGTCCGGTAGTCGTGGACTTTATCGGCGGCCTGATAGATCTTGTTGATCAGGGATGTGACATACTGTTCATGGGCCAGGCCGGCTTTCAGGACCGCTTTGATGCTGTCAAAGTCGTTCTGCGGTTCGGCAATGGCCGAGAAGGTAACGCGTTCACCGTTGTTGTGCAGATAGGTCCGCATGAGCATCGCGTGATCCCGTTCTTCCTGGGCCTGGACATCATACCAGTTGGCAAAGCCGTCGAGGCCATTGTCATAGAAATAGTTGGCAAAAGCTAAATACAAATATTCCGAATAGAATTCCTGATTGATCTGTTTGTTAATTAATTCTTTTACTTTTGCATCGAGCATAACGGTACCTCCTTGAGATATGTCTCAAAACGTGTACAGAACTTCATCGGTTTTCTTGAACCGTCCTTATTATATCACATTTGACCCTATCAGGAACACTTCTTATTTGACTTTTTGCTCATCAATGGCATTCTTGATGCTCTTCAAGTCCTTGATATCGACTTCTTTCAGGAGCTGGCGGAACCGGGCCAGCTGTTTTTCGACTTCCGGTGACAATTTCGGGAATTTCGGGTTAATGGCCTTGAGTTCCTTGAGGACGATCTGGGCGACGACATAGCGCGTATACCACTTGTCGTCAGCCGGGACGATATACCAGGGCGCATACTTCGTCGACGTCGCTGTCAGGACTTCGCCATAGACTTTCTGATATCGGTTCCAGTATTTCCGTTCTTCAATATCGGACATGTCGAACTTCCAGTTCTTCTGCTTGGTCACGATGCGGTCGATCAGGCGTTTCTTCTGTTCGTTTTTCGACAAATGAAGGAATATCTTGACCATAGGAAAGCCATTTTCCGACAAGTACCGTTCCCAGTCGCGTATCTGGCGATAGCGGCTCTCCCAGATATCCTTGCGGACCAGTTCTTCCGGCATGCCGTCGCTCTTGATGAGGTTGTGGATGCGGGCGACGACGACTTCTTCGTAATGGGAGCGGTTGAAGATGCCGATTTCTCCCCGGCCGGGCAGGGCCTTGTTGATGCGCCACATGTAGTCGTGGTCCATTTCTTCCGAACTCGGCTTCTTGAAGCTCTGCACCTTGACGCCAGCCGGATTGAGGCGGGCAAAGACGTGCTTGACCGTCCCGTCTTTCCCGGCAGCGTCCATAGCCTGCAGGACGATGACCAAGCCGTAATGGTTATCGGCAAAGAGTTTTTCCTGTAAATCCTGCATTTCGGAAATCGTCTGGTCCAGCAGTTCGCCTTTGACCTTCTTCTTGTCGATATCCACATCGCAGGCCGTCGGCCATTGGGCCAAATCGACTTTTTCGCCTGATTTCGCTAAATAGCGTGAAATATCCATGATGAAAACTCCTTTCTCTATCTATGTTCACCGGATGGTCTGCGGGCCGCCCTTTCCCCAGCGGCTCCGCTTGCCGTTTTTATAGTCGATGTTGATGGCCCCTATCTTGACTTTGCCGTTGACGATGGAAAAGGCATCCGTCGATACGTCGCCAAAGAACATGGAAATGACGACGTCCCGGAAGTTCAAGGTCTTGCCATCTTGAGCAAAGGAACCGGAAATGCCCCGGAACGGTACGTTGTGATAGCGGCCCGGACCGGAACGGAAATCACCGTAAATCGCCTTGGTGCCGGTCGTTTTATTTTCTTCCATGTGCAGATTCAAGTCGACGTTGCAGCGCAGGAAGAGGTCATGGGCCGCAATGCCGCCTTTGAGCTGGGAGCCGGTCATGTCCGCCGTATACGATTTATCGTCCAGGTTTACCTGTCCATGACCTTTCATGGAGCCGCCGAAGACGCCGGCCGTGACTTCGTTTATATCGAGCAGGCCCTGTTCATAATGGACCTGTCCTACGACATCCGTAAAGACCAGGGCCGTAATATCCAGACGGTCCATCTTCAAAGTGCCGTCGATGACCGGGGCATATAAAGGGCCGCGGATGTCGGCCGAAACTGTCGCCGGGTCGTCGATATCCAGGCCGGCCCCGAGAGAACGGGGATTGCAGTCGCTCAGCAAGAGCGACAGGTTATACTGCGGTGTTTCTTCTTTGAAATCCAGGCTGCCGCGGATGCGCAGGGACTTGGCATCGATCATGCCGGAAAAGTGACCGGCCCGCAAGTCGATTTTCGTCTTGCCTTTAGTATGGATGGCCGAAGAGAATTCGACATCGCCGATCTTGAAATAACGGCCTGGCGCTTCAGCTTCGATGACGCTCTGATGCAGGGCGACGTGGCAGTTAAAGGGGCGGTTGCTCTTAGGCCCTGTGACCTTGACCAAATCCTTCGGGCCGCTGCTGTGATGGTCACTGGCCTTCTTGATATGCTGTAACTCCATTTTATCATTAAAGATCAAATGAATATAGGCATTATTCAAAGTCACGTCTTCGACAGTCTGCGTACCGATATGACCGGTCAGGACATCGCTCAGTTTGACCGTAAACTGGCCTTCCGGTATCTGGACCAGCGTATCCCCATCTTCATCGTGCCATACCAGGCCCTCAAAGGACACGGTTCCGCCTGGCGTCGCCGTCAGGCGTTCCACCGTGACCGTACCGGGAAAGAGCTGGCGTTCTGCGACGACTTGGTTGAAGATATCCGCCGCTTTGTAGCTCATGTAGAAACAGAGTCCGTAAAGAACGGCGGCGGCGATCAAGGTAATCGCCCCCATGCGTTTCAGTTTTCGTTTATGTCGGACATACCATTTATTCCACATGTTCTCCCGTCTTCTTGGCACTCATATCACTGATTTTCCAGGTGTTCCCGTCTTTTACCATCGTCACCTGACCGTTGAAATACTGGACTTTGACCTTGGCACTGCCTGGGATACGGTCCCGCGCTTTCAAGGTGAAGGAAAAGGTCGTCTTATCGCTTCCGGAAGCGATTTTGCGGAGATTGGAAACGTCGCTGGACAAGGTGTTGGCGTAGCCCGGCGCGTAACCATCATAGCCGCCGACAGAATTCTGGAATTCCCCAGTCAGCATCTGGAAGGCATCTTGCAGGTCGTGATTGGAAATGGCCTTATGGTAAGCCAGGAAAGCCTGCTTCGCGCCATCTGTCTTTTCATCGGCCAGGCGGACGCTGATATATTCGACGGTCTGGCTGTTCTTGCTGACGGCAAAGCGCAGGATTCCCTGTTTCCCGTCATCGGTCTTAAAGGTATATTCATAATGAATCTGGGCACCGTATTCCGAGGCCTGGTAATCGTCACCATAGGCATTGACGACGTCATCCAAAGAGCTGCCCTGATGGATGCCCCGCTTGCTCTGAGCTGCCGGCGAGGAGGATGTCAGCATGATGACTTTATCGTCTTTGACGACGACATCCATATCGGTAAACTTATGATGAACGGCACCGTCTTTACTATCCGACGTGCTGAGTTCCCGGCCCAGGCCGTCTTTAGCTTCATCCCAGCTTTGGTCCAGGTAAACGCCGTTTAAAGAGAGTTCCGAATCAGCCGTCTTGACAAGCTGCGACGATACGGTACTCCCCTGGGCCGGTAGGGCTTTCTGTTCATGGGCGTACCAGATGCCGCCGGCAATGGCCACGACGAGGACGCAGGCCAGGGCGATGAAGAGATTGCGATGCTCCTGGAGCTGCGCTTTTAAAGGAACTTCTTTTTTCTCCCGCTGCGGCATAACTACAGGATGTACTGCCGGCCGGCTTTCAGGCTGCACTACCTTTTCCTCCTGCTGTACGGCTGTCCGATTGGTCAGATGACCGTATTGGGCTTGCAGAACCTGCAGCGGGGCCCCGCAGGACGGGCAGAATTTTGCCGACGGGTCGACGGGCTGGTGACATTGCGGGCACGTATGGACGGGTTTGCCGCAATGACTGCAAAAGGCCGCATCAGCCGCTACGGGACGGCCGCAATGAGGGCAGTATTTTTCATTTACTCCGTTTACATTTTGCGTTGACATTGCATTTTCATCGTTTTGATGATTGGCTTGGTTATCGCCTGTATCGTCAAAGTTAAATGATGTAAACATGTTTTCACCGCTCAATGTGCCAATCGACGCCAGGGAAGAAATGCCGAAGATGAAGAACAGGGCTGTCATGGGAACGGTACACATGAGGCGAAATGCCTGATAGAAGGAAGTCCCCAGCCGTTCTTCCCGGCGATAGATGTAATGCTGGCAGAAAACAGGAATCATCCAGACCAGGACCAGGAGGACGGCATAGCCGATAAAGGTCCCATAGCCGCCGCGGGTCATGCCGAACATCAGCTGGGTCATACTATAGACGATATGGCCGACGACAGCCGCCGTACAAAGGGCACTGATGAGCCAGCTGAGGACGACGTAGTAAATATAGCGGCGGTATTTGCTGATATAATGCCAACGTCTGCGATTCACATAAATAGTAGCGATGATACCCAGAATACAGAGAATGGCAGCGACAGTCCCACTGAAAAGGTCGGCAATCAAAATCAATAAAAGGTCTACAACGAAATAGCCCAGGGCCATCTTGAGCAGATAAGCCAGAGCCCGCGTCTTATAGAGCAGGTAAATCATGATGACCAGAAGAGCCAGCGTGACCAGCGTATTGAGGCCGCTGAAAAAGGTCAGGACATCCATGGTCCGCCGTATCCCAACAGGGCCGCCGAAGAGGCCGATCATTTCCAGTCCCCGAAGAGCCAATTCAAACAACACACCCAGTACCGTCGTTACCACGCCAAGATACATCATGGCGATGATAGCGGTATACTTCTTGTGTTCTGTCGGGAACCACTTGCCAAAATAACCTAAAGAATCCATAGAAACACCTCCGTGCCAATAAGGGGAATTATAATTTCATGTTACACCTATTTGACGAAAAGGAAAAGGGGCTGTAATGTTCTTGATTTTTTACAGCTTTTTCTCTACTATAAAAAGTAACGACTACGTATGCGAGGTGTTTTATGGACAGACAGCAAATGACGCGCCGGGAGTGGGTATCGGCACAACTCACGACTTGGCAGAATGTTTTGAGTGCCATCTGGATTTTCGCTATCCTCATGTATACTTTTATCCACGGTTTTAATCCCTGGGTCATCATCGGCGGCTTCGTCGGCTTTTTTATCGTTACGGCCTGGCAGATGATTTACATGATGCTCGCCTTTTCCCTGATTGCCGGCGGCCTCTGTGCCATATTTCCCTTTTTGGCGCCTGTCGCCTTCATCATCATGATCGTCCTCTTCATCGCCCGCATCGGTTTCATCTTGAAGAACTGGCGGGCTGTCATTGCCGGTCTTATGGTCTACGGCCTGGCCTTTGTCCTCTACTTCCGCATGGACTGGCTCAATACCTTATACCGGCCGATTTACCGAGGCTTGGCAACGATAGTAAACACGTTTCCTCACGTTTTCTTTACAGTCGTTCACGCGTCTCTCCTGGTTCGGGTCTTGGCCTTGACAGCCTTAGCCGCCCTTATCGCCTTCGTCTTCCAGCTCTTGTTGTATTGGCTCTATCGGAATGGTTACTCCTCGTCAGGTGCTTTGAACATCATGGGCAGTATCCCCCTGGTCATCATCGCCCTGGTCCTGCCCTTCCTGAAAGCCGCTGCCGGCGGCGTCGTCGACGGCGGCATGGCCGACGGCTTCGCCCACGATGGCGCCTTTGCCCATGACGGCGTCGTCAGCCACGAAGGCTTAGTCAAAGCGCCGTCCGGTTACCACCATGTAAACGGCTATACCCGCATCGCCCCAGACGGCCATACGGAATATGTCCACGACTACATCCGCTCCAACCCGGACGGCATTTTAGAAAACAACCTGTCCTATCACGGAAACCATCCCGTCGTAGAAGGAACGTACCAAGCTCTTCCTGGAGAAGCAGCTCACGTCCCGGCTAGCACAGGCCACTCCCTGTACGTCATGCTGGCCGGCGGCATGAAGAGCGGCTGGCGGGTCGTCGCCAACATCGGCCGCCATACCCTGATCACACTCTTCCTGGTGTATACCGCCGTGTTCCTCGTAACCAGTGTGGTCGTTTACACTGTTTATCGGTAAAAAAATAGGCTGTCGCTTATGCGACAGCCTATTTTTAAGTGGTTAGTGGCTAGTGAATGGTTTCGTAGGGGCCGTCCCAAAGGGCGGCCCGCCATGGATTTGTATAATCCCCTACGGATTACGAGCCACGTACGAGCTCCTACGAGCCACGAATCACTAACAACGAACCACAAAAGACACTAATACCACTCGTTGATCCAGTTTTTTTCGGTCGGGAAGAGGGCCTGCAGGGTTTGCAGGGCCTGTTCATTTCCCTGTAGTTTTTCATTGAAAACCAGGTCGTTTACATCCATGGCGCCAAAGGCTAATAAAGCCAGGGTACCGATGGGCAGGGTAACGTCGGCCTGCTCATTCTTCTCTTGGGTAACTACGGGTTTACCATTGTTTACTGTCAAGGTAAAGGTCCCGCAGTTCCAATCCGCCAAGGGGTCTTCCGTATGGAAGGTAACCGTACCGTCGGTCTGGTAGGGAAGCTGTTCCAAGGCCCCTTTGACATCGACGATGCGTCCCGTCATGAAGGGCATCGTTTCATGGCCCTGTTTCCCATCGGGATAAAAGCGATAGGACTGGTCATGGATGCCTTCGTTCCATTGGAAGGCCTCGCCTTGAGAACGGTGGTTGTACATATAGCCTAAGAGGCCGCGCTTGCCTTTGCGGCAGGTGTAAACAAATTCACCGCTGATGATGGTAGGTTCTCCCAGCTGATAGAAGGCATAGCCAATCGGTTCGTCCCCATCGAAGCAGACAGCGATATTGCCTTCGGACAGCTGGGCCTCGATATGGCTCCGCCAGCTCTGTTCATCGCGCAGGGCATAGCCGGACAGGCCCTTCGTATAGCCTTCATAAACGGTGGCCAGATAAGGCCACTGATCCGGGCTGTTGACAAAGGCATAGCGCACGGTCCGGTCCGTCAGAGGCCGCAAGGCTTCCAGGGGCATCGTTTCCTTCCACTGATGACAATAGAGTTCATAGCCATAAGGCTGATAGAAACCGGCCTTGCTGGGCATGAGGATGTGAATGTAATGGCCGCGGCGCTTCATTTCCTTTAGGGCTGCCGTCAACAGTTTCCCGCCGACACCGCTGCGCCGGGCTGCAGGATGCGTTGCCAGACCGACGATATACGACGTGTCGATGGCTTTGCCGCGCAGGCACAGCGTATACGGATTGAGATGGGTCAGGCAGGCCATATCATCGCCTTCAAAGCCCATGAGGACGTTTTCAGGCCGATAAAAATGATTGAAATACCACTGGAAAAACGGATCTTCCCGGTGTTCGAAACAATAGTCCCAAAGGCTTTCGACGAGGCCCCGGTCCGATTCAGTCGCTAAACGGAAGTACATAGAAAGGCCCCCTTATTTCTGGCGCAGTGTGACGTCGTATTTTTCGACGAAGTGATCCGGATTATACGATTCTTTGGAATGGCGCAGGCCGGGAATCCCCATGTCTTCTTCGCGGTTGATGTACGTCGTGTGCGGCCAGGCATGGACGACAAATTCATGGTTGATGACCTGGTACAGGCCGCGGATGGTCGGGTCGCTCTTTTCAAAATGGATGATAGCCGTATCATCGTTGAGCATTTCACCGATGGAGAAGGCGACGATCTTATTATACATGCGGATGGCGCCGCCTGTCGGCTGGAGGACTTCCCAGTTGTTAAAGACCGTTTCGATGGCATGGCGTTCGCCTAAGAGTTCATCGTCTTCATCGCCGGCTTCATGCTGGTCATACCAGGACTGTTCAGCGGCCAGACATTCATCGAAGATATCTTCCGTAATGGGGACGTATTCCCAGTTGCCGAAATACTGATTACGGAAATGGTTGAGGTTATTCTTCTTCTGGCGGTATTTCTTGCCCGACAGATTAATCAGGTTCTGCGTCAGGTAGACGTATTCATAATTGTCCCGGTCCGGCGTGAAGTCGTAACAGTCTTCGCAGAGCGCTTTGATCCGTTCGACAGCAGCCGGCGTGACGCCTTTCATCAAGAAAGGATAGCCGTGTTCTTCGAACCATTCATGCATGCGCAGGACGCCTTTAGCGAAACTGCCGTCTTTGCGGGCGAAAGGCGGGATCCAGAACTGTTTCTTGCCGCGGCCCGAGCGGATGTAGAGGACATTGTCTTCTTCAGCCCACTGGATTTCATAGGGCTTCTGCCAGGCAAAGAGCGTCATAAAGGTAGCATCAGCCTGTTCATATCTTTTCTGATGAAAATAGTCATCTATAATGGGTTTATCTTCCAAACGGATTTCTCTAAATTCAATAATAGTAATCTCCCCCTAACTAGGATTACAATTTAGACACATAAGGATTGTCTTTTATATAGAACCGCCAGGGAAAATGCTTTCCCCGTTCGGCATAGTCAATATTGATGCGCGTCGTCTGAACGATAGAAAAAGGTTCCTGACGCAGCGGATGGGCCAGATAGAGTTCATCACCGGTCAAATCCAGACCGTTCTGGTCCCGCGTAATAGCCAGGGCCTGGCAAAGTTTTCCCGGCCCGTTAGTCAGATTCTTGCTGACTTTCTTCGCCTTCCGGCGCCGTACCATGAGCGGAGTCCCTTCAGCTGGTTCAACAGCCCGTATGAGCACGGCCTGGCCCTGTCCTTCCGGACCGGCGACGACATTGAAGCAGCAGTACATGCCGTAAATCAGGTAGACATAACTGATGCCGCCGGCGTGGAACATCGGTGCCGTCCGCTTGGTAAGGCCATGAAAGCTATGGGCTCCGTCGTCGGCAAAGCCGTCGTAACAGCCGCCATAAGCTTCGGTCTCGACGATGAGGCCACTGCAGAGGCCCTGCGGCGTTTCATGGATGAGGTACTGCCCCAGCAGGCGCGGGGCCAGTACGCTGGCATCGACGCAAAATTCGTCAGCCCTCCATTTCCGGCCGGTCATGCTTTCTTCCGGTAGCCCAGGGAATGGGAAATCTCATAGGCATACTGGCTCATGGTGAACAGCATTTTCTGACGGATCGAGTCATAGAAACGCATAGACGGCCCGGCGATAGTCAAAGAGGCGATGACCTGGCCTTCAAAATTGAAGATAGGTACCGACAGGGCAAATAAGCCGTGTTCGCTTTCATCCTGAGTCATGGCATAGCCATTATGGCGGATGGCCGCGAACTCTTCTTCAGAAATATTGCCGTATTTTTCAATGTACCGCTTGCGTTCGTCATCGCTCGTCCAGGCCAGCAGGACCCGGCCGGCAGCCCCCTTATAGAGCGGCAGGGACTCCCCGATGGGGATGACCCGGCGCAGGGAATGGGTGCTTTCGACGTGGTCCAGGCAGATGCGGCAGTCGCCTTCGGCAATGTAAATGCTGACCGTTTCATTAAACAACTGCTGTAAACGCCGTAAATAAGGTTTGGCCAAAGTGATGACATTCTCTGTCCAATGAGACGAATAGCCCAGCGCCAGGGCTCGGGGACCGAGGCGGTACTGCTTGGACGTATCGTTGCGGGTCAAATACTGGCGCCGCTCCAAGGTGTTTACAATGCGGAAGGCCGTCGACGTATTCAAGTGGGTGTGTTCGGCAATGTCCTTCAGGGTCATGCCGGTATTACATTCCACGAAGAGGTCGAGGACGTCGAGGCTCTTTTCCAAGGACTTCAATAAACTGCTGTGATGCTCTTCTTTTGCCACTGGCTCTCACCTTCCTTGGAATTACGATTTAACTTTCATGCCGATTTCCAGCGAATCCGGCGGATCGGCAACGACGACATCGCCTTCGTCGAGGCCGTCGAGGATGACGACGCGGCCGTCTTCTTCATCGCCAGTCAGGACGGAACGGGCATCGGCCAGGCCGCTGTCATTGACGATGTAAACGAAGTCACCGCTGTCTTTGGTCCGGACCGCCGTCTTGGGAACGGTAATCTGGGACACTTCTTTCGGCGTGGCGATGCGGACGTGATAAAATTCACCGGGAACGAACAGGTTCTTGGCGTTGTTGAAAGTGACCTTGGCCATATAAGAACCGGTCGAAGGATCCTTGGTCGTTGCCAGATAGGTCAGTTCCCCCGTTTCCGTTTCACCCGAAGCGGCAATGATAGATACTTGCAGGCTGCCGTCTTTTTTGGCATCCTGTAAAGCGTCAATGTACATTTCAGGAATGGCAAAGGTCGCCACTAACGGCGACATCTGCTGAATCGTAGCCAGGACATTGCCGGCGACGGCGACAGACGGATTATCCGATACGGCCGTGACACGGCCGTCAATGGGCGAATAAATCGTCGTATTGCCTAACATATCGCGGGCAGCCTGGACGGCCTGCTGCAGCTGGGCGATTTTTTCATGGTCCACAGCCGGCGCTTCCTGGACCTGGACGGTCTGAGTCGTCTCGCCCTGAGAAGAACCTGAAGAGCCGCCAGCATCAGCCATCATCTGATTGTATTCGACTTTCGATAAGGCCCCCATATTATACCAGGCCTTCAATTCCGCCCGGTGGCCGCTGTTATCGCCGCCACCACCGCCGCCGCTGCTGGCAGCCGGTACGGTAACGGTCTTATACGTCGGCGTCGCAGCCGATGAAGCAGCGACGAGCTGCGATTCAGCCTGGCTGACGCTCTGCTGATACGGTGCCGAATCGACTTGGACGACGACGTCGCCAGCCTTGACTTCCTGGCCGACGGCCAACGGTGTCGATACGAGTTTCCCCGACAGTTTCGGCACGATATTGGTCATATGTAAAGCCGTAATATTGGCATCCAGCGTCAGAGCCACAGGATGATCCGACTTGGAAACCGTTTCAGTTTTCGTAGACACGCTGTTGCCGCAGCCCGAAAGGACTGATACAGCCAAGGCAGCCGTACAGGCAAGGACGGCCCATTTTTTCAATTTCACGATATCCCCTCTTCGCGTAGGTTAAAAAAACGTGTAATACAAGGTAACCAGTACGACCCCGGGCAAGCCGAACAGGCCGATGATGAGGCCTGTCCCGATGGTGATGGGGACGTGCTGGAAGCCAAAAAGATAGCCAAAATGGTTGACGCCGTACAGGACGATGAGGCCGACGACGACATTGACCAATAAATGGCGCATCGGTGCCAAGATGAGCTTATGCACTAAGAACAGGACAAAAACGCCTGCGGCTATCCATAGATATTCCATAATACCCTCACATTTCCTGCCGATTGGCAACGGCACCAGCCAGCGTCGCTTCGTCAGCATATTCAATGTCGCCGCCCATGGGAAGCCCGCGGGCAATGCGGGTCACGCGGATGCCGGCCGTCTTGATGAGGCGGGCCAGGTATAACGCCGTCGCTTCGCCTTCTACATCAGGATCGGTAGCCAAGATGACTTCCTTGACCGTCGTATTCCCCAGACGCTGCAGGAGCTCGCGGATACGCAGGTCTTCGACGTTGACGCCGTCTAAAGGCGATAAGGCCCCGTGCAGGACGTGATATAAGCCGTGGTAATCGCCGCTGCGTTCAATGGCCTGGACATCCTGCGGCGTTTCGACGACGCAGATCGTCGAGCGGTCGCGGCTGATGTCGCTGCAAATCGGGCACGGATCCTGGGACGATAAGTTGAAGCAGACCGAACAGAAGTGCATATTCGCTTTGGCATCGCGGATAGCATCGACAAATTCGTCGACACGGCTGGCCGGCTGCTGGACGATATAGTAAGCCAGCTTGCGTGCCGTCTTGACGCCGATGCCGGGAAGACGGCGGAACTCTTCCGTCAGCTTATCTAATGGCGTATCCATTAAAACATGCCCGGCAGGTGCATGCCACCGGTGATCTTGCTCATTTCCTGAGCCATCATATCGTCCACTTTCTTGTTGGCTTCATTGACGGCAGCGACCATGAGGTCTTCCAGCATTTCAGCGTCTTCCGGGTCGATGATGCTCGGGTCGATGTGGACGCTTTCGACGTTCTTTTCACCGTTCATGACGATGGTCAGGACACCGCCGCCGACGGTCGCTTCGACAGTGCGTTTCTTCAAATCTTCCTGCAGTTTCTTCATTTCTTTCTGCATTTTCTGTACTTTCTTCATCATACCTTGCATATTTCCACCAAACATTTGTTTTCCTCCTAATTTTGTGTAAACTTATTTTTTATTTTCTATATATATATTACAGTCTCCTACGTTTTTAAGCAATGGTCCCAAGGCGGCTCGTTCGGCTTCATCCATATCCTCGATGGAAGCCGGTTGCCATGCCGTTTCATCGCTGGAACTAGCTGCTTCTTGAGATGGCGCAGGAACTGGAATATCCTCTTCGGGCAGCGGTTCAGGTTCCGCCGGCCGGGTCAGGTTACTCTTTTTTTTTTCGTACCCATCCAGTTCGGCATCACCTTCCAAAAAGCCCTGCATGTGGTACGTGCCGCCCAGTATCTGGGATAAGGCAGCATCGGTAAACTTATAGTAATCTTCCCGGTTGGCCCTTTTCACCATGAAGGCCGTCTTAAAGGCGACGATGACCTGGCCTTCGCCGATGTAAACGACGCGGCCGTTGCGAATACAGGACAAGACGGCTTTCTTCTTTTCTTTATCAAGAATGGCGCACATCTTTTTCCAGACGTCCTGGTATTCGGCCGATGCGACAGGCTGCGCTGCCGGGGACGGTGCCGGAGCGGGTACGTTCGCAGCCGGAGCGGCCGCCTTCACGGGTTCGGGCCGGGGCGGTGCCGGTGGCACAGGCGGACGAGCAGGCTGGGGCATAGCGGCCGCAGCTTCCTGTACCGGTGCCTGGCCAACGGTGGGTCCAGGTGAAGTAAACTCTTCTTCCGGAAAGGGAACAGCTTCTTCCAGGCCGTAGCCGCCGCTGTAATCGTCCTCTTCCGGAACTGGGACGACTTCCGGCTTTTCTGCCACAGCAGTTTTAGCCGGTTTAGCCGGAGCCTTGGCGGCAGAAGCCGCTGCGACGGGGACAACGGGCGGCTGATTCAGCTGCCGCGCTGCCATGAGCAGCCCCATTTCCACGGCAATGCGCGGAACCGGCGACGTCTTGGCCGTCAGCAGTGCCTGCTGTAAAATGGCCAGGACTTGAAAAACTGCCGCTGGCGTCCATTCGCCAGCCTGTTTACGCAACTCGTCGAGGCAGTCGTCGTAAGCCGAAAGGGTATCGGAAGATGACGCGGCCTGGCAGAGCATGACGGCCCGCAAATGAGCCAGCAGCTCCATCAAGATGACCCGCGGCTCCTTGCCCATATGGATGACGTCGTCGACAGCCTTGATGATGACATCGCCTTTCCCATCGAAAATGGCCTGAGCCAGGGAAAACAGCCAGTCTTTGCCGATGAGGCCTAGCAAATCGCGGACGACGCCTTCGTCAATGGTACCGCTCGTGTTGCTGACGCACTGGTCGAGCATACTCAAGGCATCGCGCATGCCGCCGTCGGCCTGGACGGCCAGGATATGAGCCGCCCCCTTGGTCAGGTCGATTTGTTCCTGTCCGGCCACATAGAGCAGGCGCTTGGCAATATCCTCGCTGGTAATGCGCCGGAACTCATAACGCTGACAGCGCGACAAGATAGTCATGGGAATCCGTTCCGGCTCCGTCGTCGCCAGGATGAAGATGACATGGGCCGGCGGTTCTTCCAGGGTCTTCAGAAGGGCATTGAAAGCTTCTGTCGTCAGCATATGGACTTCATCGATGATGTAAATCTTCTTATGACCTTCAGCCGGCAT
This sequence comes from Megasphaera sp., assembly GCF_047831605.1. Taxonomy (NCBI): domain Bacteria; kingdom Bacillati; phylum Bacillota; class Negativicutes; order Veillonellales; family Veillonellaceae; genus Megasphaera; species Megasphaera sp. The sequence continues at coordinate 1,265,259 of NZ_CP181255.1, forward strand.
GAATTTAATCGTTTCCCGCAAGGTGCGGATGTCTTCGATGCTGCGGTTGGAAGCGGCATCGATTTCGACGACATCCAGGGACTCGCCGCTCATGATGTGGCGGCAGACTTCACATTCATTGCACGGGTGGGACGTGGGCCCGTGGACACAGTTCATGGCCCGGGCAAAAATTTTAGCCGTGCTCGTCTTGCCCGTCCCGCGGGGACCGGAAAACAAGTAAGCATGGGCTACTTTGTCCGTATCTATCGCTTTTTGCAGGGTTTCCGTGATATGGGACTGGCCGACGACATCTTCAAAATCCTTCGGCCGCCATTTGCGGTATAATGCAATATATGCCATGAGTCTTTCCCTTCCGTATACGAAAAAAAGCAGCTAACCGCTGCTTTTACCAACTGAAAAGTACTCGTGTATGATAACCCGCCAGGTTTCCTCGTGGCACATGGAAATGTCTACTTATTGCTGCTTCCTCTCGGACCTGACAAGGTTCATAGATTCCCATTGCACAAGCCCCGGCGGATTACCACGCACCAGTACTTTTATTAAGTTAGCTACATTATTATATCGTGAAAAACGAAGTTTGGCAAGATTTTTTTTCTATTAATCAACCGAAGCTTTCGGGTTCCAAGCGCCTAAATCGAGCTGCCACTGTCCCTGGTTCCACTGCGTCTGCGGCGTAGCGAAAGCAAAGGAAGTAGCGCAGGCTGCCATGACTGCAGCCAGTACTAAAGATTTCTTTTTCATCATAATCCCAGCTTCCTATTGATATTTAATAGTGCCACCTATGACATTATTATGTTTTAGTATACCATATCTTTGTCACAAGTGCGTCACACTATTTCATGATTTTTAGTCATATCAGGACTATTTCCCATACTTTTATGATTATTCCCGGCCGACGTAAGAAATGATGGCGTCCAGGATATGCGGCAATTTCCGGCTCACACCGTCGATATGGACGCGTTCCGTCCCTTCGTGCAGGTCCTTACCCCATGGGCCCAGGAGGAGGAAGGGAATCTGTAATTTTTTCAGACTGTCCAAGTCGAAGGGATAGGCCTTGCCCCAGAGGAGCAGGTTCTTTTCGACCATACTTTCATCGAAATCGGGGTCGACGCAGCAGTAGCTGCAATCGGAAACGCCGTTGAAATAGCGGTCGAAGCGGACATCCATCAGAGTCGGGATTTTTTCCAGCAGGCCCGTAAAGGCCGGCGTCGGGAACGACAGGCTGTCAGCCGCCGGATAATAGGGCGGCGCAAAGGCGACGACGGCCATGGGCGCCGTCATGCCTGTGAAATCGAGGATCTGCTCCAAGAGATGTATCGTCTCTTCGACATAAGTACTGCTGCCTTCCTGCAAGGCGACGAAAGAAGCCTGTTTGGCCGCTTCATAGAAGACGTCGAAACCGGGATAAGCCGAAGCCTGCTGCAAGAGCTCATCGGCACTGCAGACGGAAACAGGCAAATCACTGCCCATGGTCTGCTGCAGGTCGTGGACAGCCCGCCGCGTTTCTTCCAGCAGGACGTACATGACGTCATCGGGCGTCTTGTCGTAAGTCAGCAGGTTCAAGGCCGCTGCCACCCGCTGAGGCAGGGTCACGTCATAGCGTTCCTTGCGGTCCCGCAGATAGACCCAGGCCGGCGGCGGCGTCTGTTCGCCATCACAGCAGTCAGTCAGGTCCGGACTGCCTTCCGTCGCCGCGATGAGGTGGGCCAGGATGCCCACGGGATTGATGCCCTTATCATAGCAGCCGATGTGGACAGGCTTGCCCTGGACTAGGACGACAGGCTGTATCTTGCCGACCGAACCGGTATAGGCGACGAGCTTGCCCTGCTCCTTATGGTTCGGTTCGCTGTCGATGAGGATGTCATAGGTCAAATCATAAGAAGAACGCAGTTCATTGAGCAAGGTAATGGCCGTCCGCATGCCGGCCGAATACGTTTCTTCATCGGGCAGGGATAAGTAAATCAAGCTGGCCTGTCCCGGCTGGAAGGCATAGTCCTCAAAGACGGCTAGTTGCGCGGCCGCACCGCCCTTCATGTCACAGGCACCGCGGCCAAAGAGCCATTCGCCGCTTTCCCAGTCACGGCGCACTTCCTCACTGAGCGGCGCCCGTTCCAGCGCCTTATACAGCCCTTGCGGGTCAAAAGCCTGGTCCCGCAGATAGCCATAGGACTCGACATCGACGACATCGTGATGATTCATGAAAATGACCGTATGGGCCGTACTGCCGCGGACGAGGCCGTAGACGACAGACCGCTGGCAGTTATCGTCGGGCACATGGATGAGGCCGCTGACGACGCCGTCGAGGTGAGAGAAGAACTGCTGCAGATAGCCTTCCATCTGCCTTTCCTTGAGCGTGTTCGTTTCACTGTCAATATGAATCATATCCTGTAAAATTTCCATAATCCGCGCTGCTCGTGCCATAGAGACACCCCCTTATTTAAATATCCATTTTTTACGCGATACATAATTCCAAACGGTGACGATGGCACTAGCCATGATTTTCGACACCATCGGATTCAGGCCTAAAATAGCCGGCGATGTGAACAGCCACATGAGCAGGAGATTCCAGCCCAGGCCAATGGCACTGACCAGGAAGACCAGGGACACTTCCGTCCCGCGATGATAGCGGCTGCCGCTGTCGAAGACGAAGCGGTTGCAGAGGATGTAGTGATACAGCGTCGACGTGGCAAAGGCCAGGGTCGTCGCCGCCAGGACAGTCTGGGTCTGCATGGAAAAGACAGCACTGGCTGACAACAGCCTGAAGAAAATATAAAAGAGCGTCCATTCCAATAAAGCCGCTGAGCCGCCGACGAGGAGATACATGAAGATCTTCATGTACTCGTTGTTGGTATAATCAAAGCCAAAGATCTGCTTGCGTTTCATGGTGTTCCTTCCTTTTCTGTTTTCGTATCCATTATACGGCACTTGCCAGGGAATTACCACACACTGCCGTTTTTTCTTGCATTTTCTAAAAAGACAATAGATATATATACGAAAATATGATAAAATATATAGTAATTGGTAATACGAAATATTTTTAGAAGGAAGGCAGATATCCTGTGGATTACACGAGATGCATCAATTTTTTGCTAACCATTTCACAACACGAAGTCTTTTTGATTTTCTCCGAGAACTTGTCGGAATTCGGCATCACGCCCGGCCAGTATGGTGTCCTGGCCTGTCTCTGGAAACATGAAACACTGACGCCGAAGGAAATCGCCAACATCCTGCGCGTCGAAAACTCCACCATTTCCGGCGTCCTCGACCGCATGCAGAAACGCGGCCTCATCGACCGCATCCTCGACCCCAACAACCGCCGCAGCATCCGCGTCAAACCGACGGCTGCCGGCATGGCCATCAAAGAACCGGTCCAGAAACGCATCGAAGAACTGAATGACATGGTCTTCAAAGAATTCACACCCCAAGAACGGGAAGAAGTGTTGAACCTGCTCACCCGTATCGGCAAAGTCTGTGCCGATGATTTGAAAGAAGGGAAATGAAAAAGGGGCTGTCGCACGTGCGACAGCCCCTTTTGAGTTTTAAGTTTGTAGTTTGTAGTTTTTAGTGAAGGTTTTTAAATTTAAAGTCCCTATCTACAAACTCTATACTAAAAACTATAAAGCAAAAGGGACCGCGCATGATGAACATATACCTTCATGCGCTAGTCCCACCAAATTATACAATACCAGTTAACATGTAGAAGAATACGCCGAAGAAGGCGACGAATACTTTCAAGAGGGTAATGGCGAACATATCCTTATAGGCTTCGCGATGAGTCAGGCCGCAGATAGCCAGGGTCGTGATGACAGCTCCGTTATGGGGCAGGCTGTCCATACCGCCGGAAGCCATGGCCGCGATACGGTGGACGACTTCAGCCGGGATGCCGACGGCAGCCGTTTCAGCCAGGAAGTGCTGGCCAAAGATATCGAGGGCGATACTCAGACCACCGGAAGCGGAACCGGTGATACCAGCCAGGATGTTGACCATCAAGGCGACGTTGAACAGCGGCATGCCCTGACCGATACCGAGGAGGGCATCAGCGACTTCCAGGAAGCCCGGCAAGGACGAAATGACGTTGCCGTAGCCAACTTCCGATGCCGTGTTCATGATAGCCAGCAGAGAACCTAAAGCGCCGGCATTGAGAGCGGCTTTGACGCTGGTGTTCTTGGACATGAACTTGCGGCCCGTTGCAGCGGCGATGATGATAGCCGCCAAGAGGCCGAGGACCAGGGCCCAGATAGCGACGACGTTGTGGACGCCTTTGGCCAGGAGAGGCACATTCATGGCGCGGAACGGTTCCAGTAAGGCATCATCCCACTGGAAAATCATGGAGAAGTAGAAGTTCAAGACCAGGACGACGATGAGCGGGATGATGGACAACTGCCAGGGCGGAAGAGAAGCTTCCGGATCGATGACCGTTTCATTGAGGGTATGGTTGCCATAGCCTTCGCCGGAACGGGCCATCTGTTTGCGGCGGAATTCAAGATAAATGAAGCAGAGGATAATCAGCAAGGTACCGCAAATCAAGCCTAAGATAGGAGCGGCAAAAGTCGTAGTTCCCAGATAAATCGTCGGGATGATGTTCTGGATCTGCGGCGAACCAGGATAGCAGTCCATGGTAGCCGTGAAGACACCGGCGACGAAGCAGGCCGGAATCAGGCGTTTAGGAATATCGGCTTCGCGGAACAGTGCAGCAGCGAAGGGATAGACGGCGAAAGCACAGACGAACATGGAAATACCACCATAACAGAGGATCATGCAGGCGAAGACGACGGCGAAGACAGCCTTATCTTTCCCGAGGAGCTTGATGGTTTCCATGGCAATACTGCGGGCCATGCCCGTTTCTTCCATGACCTTGCCGAAGACGGCACCGAGGAGGAAGACCGGGAAGAAGGACTTAATGTAGGTAACGGCCTTAGCCATGAACAGTTCCGTATACCCCGGTAAAATCGGCAGCCCCGAAAAGCTGGCGGCAAAGAGGGCGAAAATCGGTGCGAAGAGAATGACCGAGAATCCGCGATAAGCAAATGTTACGAGCAAAAATAAACTTAGGACGATTGCAACAATATCCATATACGTGTTCTCCTTTTCTTTTGGTTTCCGAATGACTCATTTCGTATCTTCATCATACGTGAGAACCAATGAGAATAAAAGACAACGTCCTAAGACAACCTTTGCGCTTTTTGCCCGTTTTGGAAATTCCATGAATGCAAAAGGACTTGCCGCACATGCGACAAGTCCCTTTTGAGTGGTTAGTGGCTAGTTGTTAGTGGCTAGCGGATGATTAAAAATTTAAAAACTGGGATTATTTCAGTTTAGCAGCGACGTCTTTGGTGATGTCCTGGGACTGGCCGATGACGACGGAGCCCGAGAGGACGACGTAGTCCAGGCCTTTTTCTTTCTGGACGGCCTGGGTCTTAGCGAGGATATCCTTTTCCAAGGGCGAGAACAGGGCAATGCGCTGCTGGTTCAGTTTCGTATTGTATTTCTGTACCAGTGCCTGCTGCGCGTTTTTATCGCTGGTCTTTTTCAATTCTTTCTGGAAATCCTGCTGAGCCGATTTGACATCGGACTGCCAAGTAGCCATGGTCTTCGCGTACTGCGGATGCTGCTGCAAGAGGGCACCGGCATTGATCGTGCCCAGGCCCGATGCGAAAGAAGCGCCGGCAGCGCTGAAGGTCAGCATAGCTGCGGCTACGGTGGTCATCATCATTTTACGTAATTTCATAGTGGTTTTCCTCCTAATTATTCTTCTACGCCTGTCAGTTCCAGACATTCCTTGCGGACGCCGTCTTCACAAGAGCGCATGGCTAAAATCGTCTTTTCAAAGAGGTCGTTCAGGTCCCATCCCAGGGTTTCTGCCCCCTGCTTGATGACGTCCCGTGAACAGCCGGCAGCGAAGCGCTTGTCTTTGAATTTCTTCTTGAGACTCTTCACTTCCATGTCTTTCGTGCTCTTAGACGGACGCATTTTGGCAGCCGCCCAGATGAGCCCGGTCAATTCGTCGGCAGCATAGAGGACTTTTTCCATCAAGTGCTCCGGTGCGACATCGACACAGATGCCATAGCCATGGCAGACGACGGCATGGATAAAGGCATCGTCGGCGTCGATTTCAGCCAGTAATTCCGGTGCCTTTTTACAGTGCTGATCCGGATATTTTTCAAAATCCACATCGTGGAGCAGGCCGACGAGTCCCCAGAAATCGACGTCATCGCCATAGCCCAGTTCCTGGGCATACCAGCGCATGACGCCTTCGACGGTCAGGGCATGCATGATGTGAAAAGGCTCCTGATTATATTTCTGCAATAAAGCCAATGCTTGTGAGCGTTCCATGTCTTTATCTCCCCCTAGCAAATCTCGATTTACCCCATTATAGCATAAAAAACGGGCCTGACTAGTCTTTTTTCACGAAAGCGCCTGTATCGGTCATCAACGAGGCCAGGCGGTTCATGCGGAAGTCTTCGATGACCTGGATGAAAGGCCGGTAATGGATGGGATTTTCGGCAAACCCGAAGAGATGGGACGGGCAGTCGCAATCGGTACAGCCAAAGCCCTCGATATGCCAGTCTGCCACGGCATCGACGGCCCGGGCCAGGTCGTGCTCCAGGTCATCCGCCGTCCGGACGGGCAGGGCGGCGACGACGTCGGCTTCCTGGCGCAGGTAGTCGATGTGCCAGTGCATCTTCTTGCGCTTGCGGCTGTGACGGGCCAGACGGGCAGCCAGGTTCTTCCGGGCCGACCCGGTATAGACGTAATAGCCGGCAGGAAAAGGGAACTCCCCTTTCGAACCGATGGCGATATCCTTCGCATCTGCCAGGTGAAGGATGAATAAATAATCACCGCTGTCATGGTTTTCCCGTTCCAGGATGGCCTGGGGATAGGTCAGGACGCCGGCTACGCCGGGCCTTGAAAACGAGCCATCCCAGTGCAGGGCTAGGGCCTTCCAGTCCAAGTGCGGCGCCGCTTCATAAAAGGCCTGGGCAAAGGCCGGATCCGTATGGTAGTCCGGCAGGAACCAGCGGCCCCGATTCCAGTGGACCAGGAACAAGACGCCCGTGTGGATGCCCTGACGACTCATGGCGGCTAGTTCCAGGATATGCTTTCGGCCCCGTTCGGTGACGGCATCGGGGAACATGGCGCCGTTTCGGCTGAAAAGGGTACACGACTTGACTTCGACGAAAAAGCGTTCTTCTCCCCGTCCCAGGAGGAGGTCGAAGCGGCTGTCGCCGACGGTGACTTCCCGGCGGATGAGGTCCCAGTCTTCCCAGCCGGGGATGCGGTGTTCCTGGACCAGCCAGGCCGCCGTATCATTATTGTACTGCGTATCGAGCAGAATCGGGATGCCGTCGCGCTCGATGCCGACGACGTCGTAAGCCGTCCGCCGCTTGAGATTGGCTGCCGGCCGGACATAGACAGCGACGCCGGGAAAGAGCAGTTCCCACATGCGGCCGGGATTGGGCATATGGCAAGTCACGATATCCCCATCCAAAGCGACATGGGCGATGAAGCGGTTGGGCCTGTCGATAAAGGCGCCGCGTTGTATATCATGCATTTCCAATAGTGAAAACCTCCCTTGGTAAAATGAAAAAGGGCTGTCGCATAAGCGAGCAGCCCTTTTTCGTGGTTCGTTTGGCGTGGTTCGTTTGCCGAAGTTTCACGTAAATACATATGAGGATATCTCCAGGATTCCCGCGGGCGCCCCGCGTGCCCCCCTACAACGGCAAACGAGCCACGACCCACGACAAACGATGGGAAAAAACAGCTCATGGCCAACGTCAGAAACCGTTTTCTGCCAAAGCGCTAGTCTTCCAGCCAGTCGCCGGTGAAGGTGACGGCGGCCGGGCCGGTCATGTATACGTTGCCGTCTTGTTCGTTGTATTCGATGTGCAGCGTGCCCAAGTAGAGCTGGACGTCTACGCTGCGGCCGGTGAAGCCGTTCAGGAAGGAGCCGACGGCGCAGGCACAGGAGCCGGTCCCGCAAGCCAGGGTGGCACCGGCACCGCGTTCCCACGTATGGACTTTGATGGTGTGATCGTCGATGACCTGGACGAAGTTCATATTGGTCTTGCGCGGGAAGGCTTTATACGTTTCAAATTTCGGGCCCAATTCATGGAGATCGACGGCATCGACATCCTTGACGTAAGTCATGGTGTGGGGGACGCCCATGAGCAGGCTGGTAATCTTATAGGTCTTGCCGTCGATGTCGATGGGTTCATCGATGACCGGACCCGACGGGCCTTCCATGGGAATCTGGGCGCGGTCGGTAAAGGGTTTGCCCATGTTGATCGTGACCAGACTGACTTTGCCGTCGTCGCCGACAGTGACTTTCGGTTTCATGATGCCCGCCAGGGTTTCGACAGCAAATTCTTTCTTGTCGATGATGCCGTTGTCGTAGACGTATTTGGCAAAGCAGCGGATGCCGTTGCCACACATTTCTGCTTCACTGCCGTCGGCATTGATGATGCGCATGCGGACGTCGGCTTTATCGCTCGGCACGATGACGATGATGCCGTCGGCACCGATGCCCGTATGAGGGGCGCACATCTTGATGGCCAGCTGTGAAAAATCCTTGTCAGCGCCGTTCTTATCTTCCAAAAAGACGAAGTCATTGCCTAAACCGTGCATTTTTACGAATTTCATAGTTGAGTCCTCCATAAAAAATATCTATTTCTGATTTCATTGCTTACTTGAATCCTTACAGTTGTTATTATACAATAGCGGAAAGTGGCAAATATATGAAAATAATGCTGTTTATATTGCAAATCCTGTTATACGCATATCAGGCGAGGTGACACGGCCATGGCTCAGAAAACCGGTTATTTAGCAGAAAAACTGAAACTCTTCCATCTCTCGGACAAGCGGCAGTGGACCTGCCCCTATCATTATCACGACTTCGACAAGATTACCCTTTTCTTCCGGGGCCATGTGTCGTATGACGTGGAAGGGACGGCTTATGACCTGCAGCCCTTCGACATCGTCGTCATCCCGGCCGGCAGGATCCACCGCCCCATCATCTATGGCGATGCCGTCTACGAACGCATCATAGCCTATATTTCTCCATCTTATTTACAGGGCTATGAACGCCGCGGCTGTCCGGCCGGGCAGATATTCACGCGGGAAAACGCCCCCATCCTGCGCCAGCCCCAGGAAGCGGACAATTTATACAATGTATCGTGCCGCCTGCGCCGGGCCTGGGCCGACATGGGCCCGGAAAGCCCGCTCCTGCAGGAAACGCTGTTTACGGAGTTCATGATCCACCTGACGCGGGCCCTGCAGAAAGACAAGCTCCACGTCGTCCAAAAAGGCCATCAGAATGAGAAGATACGCCGCATCCTGGCCTATATCGAAGAAAACCTGAGCGGCGACCTGTCCATTTCCAGCCTGGCCGCGGCCTTTTTCATGAGTCCCGATTACCTCATGCACCTCTTCAAGGCTGAAACGGGCATGACCGCCGCCAGCTACATCACGACGAAACGGCTGCAAAAAGCCCGCCACCTCATGCAGGAGGGGCGGGCTTTGACGGAAATCTGCTATGACTGCGGATTCACCAATTATTCGACGTTCTACCGGGCCTGGAAAAATCACTACCACACGTCACCCAAAGAAGGAATCCGCGCTTTTCCCGACAGTTTCGATGAATGAATCAGCGGTTTTTATTATAATTGATGAGGCAGCCGGCTTTGACGATTTTCTTTTCATCGTCCGTCATGGGAGCGATGTACAGCGACAATTCGCGCAAGTCCTTGCCGACGACATAGGCCTTGATGGCTTTCATGTCGCCGTCAAGGGATTTCTTGATGTCCGGTACATAGATGTAATCGCCGATTTCAAAGTCCGGTTCGCCTTCCATCTGGAAAGGCAGCATACCCCAGTTGATGACGTTGGAACGATAGCGCTTGGTCGCATATTCCTGGCAGATGTTGGCCAGGCCGCCGAGGACGCGCTGGCAGCTGGCAGCCTGTTCGCGGGCCGAACCGTCGCCGGGCTTGATGCAGTAGATCATGCTGCCAATTTCTACGTCTTTCATGGAAACGTCGCCGAAATGAGCGCGCAAGACGGCAAAGACGTCTTTCAAGGCCGGATCGACACCGGCCGGGCAGTCGCCGGCCAGGCGGGCCCGTTCAACTTTGTCGACGGCTTTGGCCCGGCCGACGTATTCCGGATCGCGGCGGGACAAGGTAAATTCCGCCAGGCCCAGGGGATTGGACCGGTACGACGACGTTTCGCCAGACGGGATGAGTTCGTCTGTCGTCGTGACCGGGTCGAGGATTTTCGAGCAGACCTTGAGCAGGACCGAATCGGCCAGGGGTTCCATGTCCGGCCAATCCTTGATGTTCGGGCCATAGACCAGGGAAGCGCCTTCATCGGCCTGGCCGAAGCCCTGGTAGACGCGGGTAGCATAGGGCTGGTCATCGTAATCGTAAGGTGTTTCGACGTAGTCGTCCATATAACCTTCGGCCGACGTCAGGACGCCGCCATTGGCTGCTGTCGCGGCGATGGAACGGGCATCCATGAGGGCGACGGAAGCGAACTGGCCGTTGCCCGGCTTGGAACCTTCGCGGTTCGGGAAGTTACGCGTCGTATGGCGGATGCTGAAGGCATTATTGGCCGGCGTATCGCCTGCGCCGAAGCAGGGGCCGCAGAAAGCCGTCTTGAAGATGGCACCGGCTTCCAAGAGGGAAGCGACAGCACCTTTGCGGACCAGGTCGAGGTAGACCGGCTGCGACGACGGATAGACATCGAGGGTAAAGTTGCCATTGCCGCAGGAAGCCTGTTTCAGGATGTGGGCGGCAGCCATGACATTGCTGTAGTTGCCGCCGGCACAGCCGGCGATGACGCCCTGCTGGACCTGGAGTTTCCCTTTTTGGATCTTATCGGTCAGGCTGTATTTCAAATCTTTATTGCTCATGCGGCCGTTGATGGCTTCTTCTGTTTCGTGGAGGATATCTTCCAGATTGGCATTGAGCTCATCAATAGTAAAGGCGTTGCTGGGATGCATGGGCATGGCAATCATCGGCTTGATCGTGCTCAGGTCGATGTAAATCATACCGTCATAGTAGGCGACGTCGGCCGGATTCAATTCCTTATAGGCATCGCCGCGGCCGTGCTGGGTCAAATAGGCCTTCGTGTCTTCATCGGTCCGCCATACCGACGACAGGCAGGTCGTCTCCGTCGTCATGACGTCGACGCTGTTGCGGTAATCCGTCGTCATGGAAGCGACGCCAGGACCGACGAATTCCATGACCTTGTTCTTGACATAGCCGTTCTTGAAGACGGCACCGACGATGGCGATGGCAATGTCGTGAGGGCCGACGGCCGGGCTCGGTTTCCCCGTCAAGTAGACGCCGACGACGCCAGGATAGGCGATATCATAGGTATCGCACAGGAGCTGCTTGACCAGCTCGCCGCCGCCTTCGCCGACGGCCATGGTCCCTAAGGCGCCATAGCGCGTATGGCTGTCGGAACCGATGATCATGCGGCCGCAACCGGCCATCTTTTCACGCATGTACTGATGAATGACGGCAACGTGAGGCGGAACGAAGATGCCACCATATTTCTTGGCTGCCGACAAGCCGAAGACGTGGTCGTCTTCATTAATCGTACCGCCGACGGCGCAGAGCGAATTGTGACAGTTTGTCAGCACATACGGGAGCGGGAATTTTTCCATTCCCGAGGCTTTTGCCGTCTGGATGATGCCGACAAAGGTAATGTCATGGGAAGCCATGGCATCGAACTTGATCTTCAAGTGTTCCATGGACCCTGATGTATTGTGATTTTTCAAGATAGAATAGGCGATGGTCCCCTTCCGCCCTTCTTCTTTCGAAATAGTCTTGCCTGTGAGCTGTCTGAGTTTGGCCACATCCTGTTCCGGTACGACATCTGTCCCGTGAACCAGGTACGCGCCTCCATCATATAACTGAATCATTCCAAGCCCTCCTTTGTCACCGCCTGGGCGATGGCTTTTCTCATCGTGAAAATAATGCAATCTATTTTCACAATATAAAAATTTAAGCATTTCAGTAAATATTATATCATAATTAAAACGGCCATGGCTACCCTTAAAACGTTTTATACTTTACGCGATTTTCATTTTACTTTCTCCATAATTATGCTATAATAACTTATACTTTGTAGGAATATATTAAAAATTATTCCCAAAATAAAATTTATGAATATTCGTAGATAACCGATATTTTATAAGTTATTCTTCCATATTCATACTTGCAGGAAAGAGAGGAATCATCTTGGACAAAAATATTTATTTAGCCCAGTTTTATGGCAAGTCACAGAACTACACACAGATTCCCCGCGAATGGTTCACCAAGTACGGCGTAAAGCGCGGCCTGCGCAATGAAGATCATACTGGCGTCCTCGTCGGCCTGACCCGCATTGCCGATGTCGTCGGCTACCAGCGCGACGAAAAAGGCCAAAAAGTCGATTGCGACGGCGTCTTGTACTATCGCGGCATCGACATTCGCGAGCTGGCTAAAGTGGAAAATTATAGAGGCTATTTATACGAAGAAGCCAGCTTTCTCCTCCTCTTCGGTTATTTGCCGACTGAAGATGAACTGAATGCCTTCTGCAAGGTTTTACAAAACGGCTACGACCTGCCGGACGACTTCCTGGAAATGAACCTCCTGCGCCTGCCCGGCAAGAACTTAATGAATAAACTGCAGCACGCCCTGCTGACCCTCTATAACTACGACCCCGACCCGGATAACACCGACGTCTACCAGACCCTCCGAAAGGGCTTGAACATCATGAGCAAGCTGCCGTCCATCGCGGTCTATGCTTATATGTCCAAAGTCCATTATTACAACCGCAAGAGCCTGGTCATCCACTATCCCCGCAAGGACTATTCGACGGCTGAAAACATCTTGTCCATGCTGCGGCCGGACAGCAAGTTCACGCCGAAAGAAGCGCAGCTCCTGGACCTGCTCTTATTCCTCCATGCCGACCACGGCGGCGGCACGAACTCGACGTTCACCAATATCGTCGTCTCGTCGACGGATACGGACCTCTACTCCAGCATGGCCAGCTCCGTCGGCGCCCTCAAGGGACCGCGCCACGGCGGCGCCAACATCCGCGTCTCCCTGATGATGGAACAAGTCATCGACGCCATCGGCATTAAGGCCACAGATGAACAAATCGTCGACGTCATTCACCAGATACTCAACAAGAAATTCAAAGGCTGTCACGATGGCCTGGTCTACGGTTTCGGCCACGCCGTCTACACCTTGTCGGACCCGCGCGCTGAAATCATGCGCCACTACTGCGGCATCCTGGCCAAGGAAAAGGGCATGACCGACGTCTTCCGCTTCTATAACCGTTTCGAAAAGCTGGCCATGAAGACCTTGAAAGAAGAAAAAGGCGTCAACATGTGCAGCAACGTCGATTATTACAGCGGCTTCGCCTACAATATGCTGGGCATCCCGCGCGACCTCTACACACCGCTCTTCGTCATCAGCCGTATGGTCGGCTGGCTGGCCCACAACATCGAACACAAGCTGTATGATAACCGTATCGTCCGTCCGGCAGCCAAGTATGTCGGCGACCTGATGGATTATATTCCCAGAAAGGACAGATAAATCATGAAGACAATTACCGTATTCAAAGGCGACGGCATCGGCCCGGAAATCACCGACGCTGTCCTGCAGATCCTCGACGCCGCCAAAGCGCCCCTTTCCTATGAAATTTTCAACGTCGGCGCTGCCGAATATGAACGCCACGGCGCCCTCATCCCGGACGACGCATTCACTTCTTTTGAAAAGACCCATCTCCTGCTGAAATCGCCGATCACTACGCCTATCGGCAAGGGCTTCCGCTCGCTCAACGTCACGCTGCGCAACAAATACGACCTCTATGCCAATATCCGTCCGGCCAAATCGAACACAGCCGTCAAGACGCCCTTCCCCAACGTCGACATCGTCACTTTCCGGGAAAACACGGAAGACCTGTACATCGGCGTCGAATACAAGATGAATGAAGACACGGTCCACGCCATCAAGCTCATCACCCGCAAGGCCAGTGAACGCATCATTAAGGCCGCTTTCGACTACGCCGTAGCCCATGGACGCAAAAAGGTTACCTGCGTCCATAAGGCCAATATTCTCAAGATGAGCGACGGCTTGTTCCTCGACATCTTCCACACCATCGCCAAGGATTATCCGCAAATCGAAAGCGACGACAAAATCGTCGACAACACGTGCATGCAGATGGTCATGCGTCCGGAACAGTTCGATATCATCGTCACGCCCAATCTCTATGGCGACATCCTGTCCGACCTGACCAGCGGTCTCATCGGCGGCCTGGGCCTGCTCCCGTCCATGAACGTCGGCGACGACTATGCCATGTTCGAAGCCGTCCACGGCAGTGCCCCGGATATCGCCGGTAAACACATCGCCAACCCGACGGCTCTCTTGTGGTCGGCCTGCATGCTCCTGGAATATATCGGCGAAACGGCTATTGCCGCCAAGATCCGCAAAGCCGTCGACGAAGTCCTGGCCGAAAAGCAGCATCTGACACCGGATTTGGGCGGCAGCGCCACGACGGAAGAATACCGCGACGCCGTCATTGCCAAACTGTAAGCTCAAAGGAGGTATTCCATGAAGATTACCGTCTTAGGCTGCGGCCGCTGGGGCAGTTTCCACGCCTGGTACGCCGACCACATCGGCCATGACGTCACCTTGTGGGGCCGTCCCGGTTCGCAGCACTTGCAGGAACTTTTAGAGACCCGGAAGAACGAATACCTGAGCCTTCCCGCTTCCATCTCATTGACATCGGACCTGAAGGCCGCCCTGGACGCTGCCGATATCTGCATCATCTCCATCAGCGCCCAGCAGCTGCGCTCCTTTGCCCGTCAGCTGAAAGCAGCCGGCTTTGCCCCATCCCTGCCCTTTGTCCTGGCCATGAAGGGCCTGGAGGAAGGGAGCGGCAAACGATTGACGACGGTCATGGCCGAAGAACTGGAACCGGCCGTACGCACGGCCGTCTGGGTCGGTCCGGGCCACGTCCAGGATTTTATCAGCGGCATGCCCAACTGCATGGTCATCGCCTCGGCTGATGAAGGCCTGACCCATTTCTTAGTCGATACCTTCACCAGTCCCCTCATCCGCTTCTACTATGGTCAGGACCTGTTAGGCATCGAAATCGGCGCTGCCGCCAAGAACGTCATGGGCATCGCCGCCGGTATGCTCGACGGCGCCCATCTGACCAGCCTGAAAGGGGCCCTCATGGCCCGCGGCGCTCACGAGCTCTCGGTCCTAGTCGCCGCCATGGGCGGCCAGGCCATGACCGTCTACGGTCTGAGCCACCTCGGCGACTACGAAGCGACCCTCTTTTCCCTGCACAGCAATAACCGCCGCTTCGGCCAGGACTTCATCGAAGGCAGGCCCTTCAAAAAACTGGCCGAAGGCGTCAGCACGACCGAAGCCCTCCTCGACTTATCCCAAAAATACGGCGTAGAACTGCCCATTACGGCAGCCGTCCATGCCATCATCAAAGAAAAAAAGGACCCCCACGAGGTCCTGAAAAATCTATTTCTCCGTTCTACGAAGAGCGAGTAAAAAAGGGCCTGTCGCACGTAATCGTGCACAGGCTCTTTTTATGTATGCAAAAACATCATAGCTTTATGGTCGTTCTTCGTGGACGGTTTGCTCGGACTCAGAAGCGGCTTTGCCGCAATAGACTCTGGAAATCAGGCGCAGGAGCGCCAAAAGGCTCCCCTGTGAAGGGGAGCTGGCCGCCAACGGCGGTCTGAGGGATTCTTCTGAAGAGGTTGGCATCGGCCACCTGGCCCCTAGCTGGTTCGCGTGCTCCACTCCTCTTGCCGAGAGTGCCATTTGCTGGCGTGCTGAAACTCGCTGCGCTCAAACAAAGCAGCACGCCGGACGCAAATAGCACGCACGGCATCCGGCACGGCCTACCCGGACCGCGCCGGACCGAGGTCGTTCCCGCAATGTCACCCGCCAGGGGCCAGGCAGCCGTATCCATTAGGGCTGAACAAAAAAATCTGAAAAAAACAAATCCCGGACTGTAAAAAGCCCGGGATTGCGCGTAAAATAGAGTTATGACGACACTAAATACGCATGTCAATTATACAATATGGGAAGCGCCTTATCAACTATCACTTCCCTTGAATATTTCATTTCAGATTCCGGATGACGATCCCGTGCGGTTAGTGAAGCTGCTCATAGAAAGGATGGATTTATCACCGCTGTACCAGACGTATTCTCGTATCGAGAAAAATCAGGCTTCACCACGCCAGTTACTGGCCATCGTTATTTATGCCAGCATGAACCAGATTTTCAGTTCCCGTCGTATTGAATCGGCTTGCCGGAGAGATTTGAATTTCCAATATCTGCTGGAAGGGAAACCCGTTCCCGATCATGCGACTATCGCCCGTTTCCGTTCTCATCATATGGCGGCATGCAGCCGGACCTTGTTTGCCGACATGGATGCCGTCTTGGCTCAGGCCGGGGCCTTATCGCTGAAGAATTTGTTCATCGATGGGACAAAAATCGAATCTGTTGCCAATAAATACACTTTTGTCTGGAAGAAGAGTGTCACGAAACGGCAGGCCAAAGTATTAGCAAAAATTCCGGGCTTTATTCTTAAGACCCAGGAACTCTTTGGCATCCAAGTGCTCCATACACACGCTGTCCATCGGTACCATTTACGGCGGCTGTTGGGGAAATTAAAACGGCTTCAACGAGAAGGACACATCGTTTTCGTCCATGGCAAAGGCCATCGTAAGACGCCATTGCAAAAGGCCATTGAAAAAGCCAAGGATTTCCTGCATAAGACAAAAGAGTACGCCGTCCAGCTTCATTACTGCGGGGACCGGAACAGCTATGCCAAGACCGATATCGATGCCACCTTCATGCATCTGAAAGAAGACGCCATGAAAAACGGCCAGGTCAAGCCTGCATATAATGTACAATATAGCGTGGACGCTGGATTCGTTACCTGGGTCACTGTCGGACCGCAGACTTCAGATTGTACCACCCTGCTGCCTTTCCTCGAAGATTTTCGCAAGCATTTCCCTTTCCAGTATACCCGTATCATTGCAGATTCCGGCTATGAAAGCGAAGAAAATTACACGAAGCTCGCCGAACAGGGGTATGATGCTTACATCAAACCGTCCGACCATGAGCAGCGGAAAAAACGCCGTTTCAAAAAAGATATTGGCAAATTCCAGAATATGGACTATGATGCGAAAAATGATGTCTTTTATTGCCACAATCACCGTAAGCTGACCTGTGTTGGGAAAAAGACCGAAACAACCAGCACGGGATTTAAAATACGCAAAAGCCATTATGTCTGTGAGGATTGTTCGGACTGTCCCTATAAGAAAGGATGCATTCATGGCAATCGCAGCAAGAAGCCGTTGGAAAAAAGGACGAAGCAATTAGAACTTTCTAAAAGGTTCCAAGCCCAACGGGCCGAAATGGAAGCTCACATCAGTTCTCCTACAGGGAAGATGCTTCGAATGAACCGTTCCATCCAGTCTGAAGGCGCTTTTTCCGACATCAAGGCGAATCTGTCGTTCCGGCGTTTTTTGAGCCATGGAACGGAGAACGCCCTGGCAACCAGCATCATACTGGCAATGGCCCACAATGTCTTGACCTTACATCACAAGCTGCAATCCGGCAATTTCGGGACATACCTTTATTCCTTAAAAAAAGTGAAAAAGAGTGCTTGAATAACCATATACATAGCAAAGGCACACGTTTTTTGCCGACTGGATGGCCGGTCTGTTTCGTGTACCTTTTTTACGTTTAGCTAAAAAAAGAGAATAGAACGATGAAATAGAATAAAAAAAGAGAGCTGTCGCACAAAGCCGAAATGGCTTAATGCGACAGCCCCCTTTTTTAGTGGTTAGCAGCTAGTGGCTAGGGGTTAGCGGATGATTTTAAATTTAAAGCCATCTTCTACAAACTACAAACACTGTACTACAAACTATTTTCCTTGTTCAATCTGTTTGATTTCTTCCTGTGAAGCTGCTGTCAGGTCACCTCGTTCGAACTGCTTGTTATGGGGCATGTCGAGGATGAAGCGGTCGGCTTTGTTGAAGATGACCCGGCCTTCTTCCAGATCCAGGTCAAAGACGTGGCCGCCTTTTTTCCGGTCTGCCGAAATGAAGTGGGAATGCCAGCCCGACGTATTGACGCCGCTCAGATAGTCCGGGATGTAGATGCCGATGAGGCTGCCGTCGATATCTTCAAAAGTGAAGCGGCGTTCATCTTTTTCCAGGACCTTGGCAAAGGGCAGATAGGGCTCCTGCTGTTCCAGCTCGGTCCGGGCCGACACACGGCGGAAATGACCGTCGATGCGGACGATGTAGACGTCGTTGATGCCCAGCCGGCGGACATGTTCCGTCATGATTTCTTTCAAGGCTTCAATCGAAGGCTGATGTTTCAGCAAGACTGGTTCCTGATGCCGCAGCCACGTTACCGTCGCGAAGGGCGTTGTATCGGTCTGAGCCGCTTCTACTGCCGATCCGTCGCCTAAGACGCGGTAGGCGTGGCCGTCGATGACGATGAGTTCACCGGCTACGGCATGAAACGTGCCCAGCCCCGTATCTCCATGGAGCAGCAGTGTTTCCATATCCGTGCTGCCGTAATAATTGCCGCGGGCCAGGGCCTGCAGCGTAGACACCTGGTAAATGGCCTGGCGTTCTTCCCTTTCCATATAACCTTCCTTTCTTAAAGGCTGACTATTTTTCATTGCCCTTCTCCGCTTTTTCATCGCTATCCGGGCTTTCCTTGCGGGTCACTAAAATCTTATCGACCCGCAGGTTATCCATATCCATGACTTCAAAAGTGAAATTTTCCCATTCATACGTATCGGTTTCCCGCGGGATGCGGCCTACGCCATACGTCATGAGGCCGCCGAGGGTCTTATAGAGGTCCTCGTCTTCTTCGGGCAGGTCCTCTTCGATGTCGAAGAAGTCCTTGAACTCTTCGATGGTCAGCAGGCCTTCCATGAGCCATTCATTGGGACCGCGCTGGATGATGCGGTTCGCTTCTTCTTTCTTTTCTTCTTCACCGGCCGGCATGATGCCTACTAATTCTTCCAGGATATCGTGCAGCGTCAGGATGCCGCTGAAATTGCCGTATTCATCGAGAACGGCGACTTCATGGACACTGTGTTCGCGAAAGACGTGGACGACCTTCATGATGTCCATGGATTCGGGAATATAAATCGGCTTGTGGACGCTCTCTTCGACGATGGTCGTCAGGGAAACGGTCTTATCCTTCCGGACGGCGGCATAGTATTTCTGGAAGATTTCGCTGACGGAAATCATGCCGATGAAATCATCCAGCGAGCCCCGGCCGACGGGCAGAGTGTTGTGGTTAAAGGCTACCAGTTCCTGCATGATTGTTTCTTCCGGATCTTCGACATCGATCCAATCGACCTGGGTCCGGTTGGTCATGATATCGCCGACGTCCATATCGGCCAGGCGGAAGACGCGGTCTACCAGTTCCGGCTCTTCTTTTTCAAAAGCCCCCAGTTCGACGCCCTGTTCCAGAAGCAGCTTGATTTCATCTTCTGTGACGGGCAGGACTTCCGGCTTGTTGACGCCCATGATTTTCGTGACCACTGCCGTCGACCAGGACAGGATCCAGACGACCGGTGTACAGAGGACGGAAAAATAGAGCATCGGCCGGGCCAGGAGACAGGCGATTTTTTCCGGTTTGTCGATGGCAATGCGCTTGGGTACGATTTCACCGAGGATGATCGTCAAATAGGTGATGAAGGCGACGATGCCCGTCAGGCTGATCGTATAGGCATAATTTTCCAGGCCGGGGATCTTGGCGACGTATTTCGACAAGGGCCCGGCCATTTCCGTGCCCCCGTAGACACCGGTGAGCAGGCTGACCAGGGTAATGCCGAACTGGACCATGGAAAACATCTTATTCGGATTTTCACGCAGTTTCAGGACGATGGCCGCCGATTTGCTGCCTTCATCGGCCAGGGCTTCCAGCCGCGACTGATGGCAGCTGACGATGGCCATTTCCAACAGCGAAAAGATGCCATTGCCAAAAATCAGCAAAATGATGACGAGAAATTGTTTCCCTAGGGAAAACTCCACAATAGATACACCCTCCTTTTACCTCTCTACCACCAAGGACCGACGCCGATGCCGATGCCACCGTGGTGGTGCCAGCCGCCGCCCCAGCCAATGCCGATGCCGACGCCGACACCGGGTCCGCTGTGGGACGATTCACTCCCATGACGGTCGGCTTCGTCGACGATGGTAAGGGTCTTGGTCACAGTCCGTACAGTATCACCGATCTTCACGTCGATGACCAGGTCGGTCTTGCCGGCCTGTAGGGGATGGATATTCATTTTTTCCGTAATATCGGCGATTTTGGTATTCAAACTCGTCGCTTTGACGTCATAAGGAATCATGCCCGGTACGTGGACGCGGATGATGCCGTAGCTGCCCAGGGGAATCTTTTTCGGATAGACGACGACTTCGACTTTGTCCATGAGTTTTTCCGTATTGCCGTAGATAAGGGCCGCATCATCGCCGGCCTGCAGTTTCCAGGCACAGCTTTCATCCTTGGCGACGAAATAGTTGCCCATGAGGACGTGGGATGCCGTATCATAGGCTTTTACATGATAGAAGTAATCGCCGACGAGGTTCTTATCGACGCGGAAATAGTAGCTGCCAACGAGTCCCGTCGTCTGGGACGGCAAATTCTGCAGCAGTCCCGTGACCTTATCGTAGGTACTCCCTTTCAGGATGTAAAAGTCATTGAGGTTCTTGACATTGACCGTCGGGTCTGTCAGGACGATGGCTGCCGTTTTTTCAGTACTGCCAGCTGCCGGCGCCTCTGCAGCCAGGGCGGTCATGGCCGTGACGGTGAAACAAAGACTGGTCAAGAGTATTTGCCATTTTTTCATCGAAATCCCCTCCCATACACAGGGTAAAGCAGATCATTTTTTCAAGATAGAAATATTTTCGAGCCGTTCCATAGCCTTTTCCAGGGTTTCGTCGCGGACGGCGAACTGCAGCCGCGCCAGGTGATGGACCGGTTCGATGAAGAACGTCGACGCCGGCACCAGGGCGACGCCGACTTTTTCCGCCAAATCCCGGCAGAATGCCTCATCGTCGTCATAGCCATAGCCGCCGATATCGACGAGCATGTAGAAAGCCCCTTGCGGTACATTATGGCCGATGCCGATATCATCGAGGCGCTTCATGACGAAATCCCGCTTGCGCGTGTACATGGCCCGCAGACCCTGGTAATAGTCCGGCCCGAAACGAAGGCCCGTGATAGCCGCTTCCTGCAGCGGACTGGGCGCGCTGATGGTCAGGTAGACGTGGAGCTTCTTGATGGCTTCCGTGATTTCCGGCGGAGCAAAGATATAGCCCAGGCGCCAGCCCGTGATGGAATACGTCTTGGACAAGGAACCGCAGCAGAGGGTCCGTCCGTACATGCCGGGCAGGGTCGAAAAATACGTATATTCCGTCGGTTCATAGAGGATGTGTTCATAGACTTCGTCGATGACGACGAAAGTATCGTATTTTTCAGCCAGGCCGGAAATGACCAGCAACTCGTCGCGGCTGAAGACCTTGCCGCAGGGATTGGACGGGTTGCACAGGAAAATGACTTTCGGCCTCTGTTTAAAAGCCGCTTCCAGTTCATCGCTATCAAAAGTATAGTCCGGTTCCCGCAGGGAAACGTAAATCGGTTCGGCGCCGCAGAGCAGGGCATCCGTGCTGTACGCTTCGTAAAAAGGCGAAAAGAGGATGACTTTATCGCCAGGGTCGACGAGGGTCATCATGGCTGCCATCAAGGCTTCCGTCCCGCCACAGGTGACGACGACTTCTTTTTCCGAGTCGATAGTCTGTCCCGTGAACTGCCGGCGGCAGTCGGCCATGGCCTGGCGCAGATTGGCTGCGCCAGGGTCCATACTGTACTGATGAGGTCCTTCCTGAGCGACCTGGCTGAGGCGGTCGCACATGGCCTGAGGCGGCGGGAAATCAGGGAATCCTTCAGCCAGGTTGATGGCTCCGGAAGCTTCGGCAATGCGCGACATCCGGGCGATGACCGATTCTGTGAACAATTCGATTTTTCGGGAAAGTTTCGGCATAATGTCTCCTCTTATAAATCCAGGTTGCGGACTTTCTTGGCGTTTTCTTCGATGAACTTGCGGCGTGGTTCGACTTTGTCACCCATGAGGACCGAGAAAATGCGGTCCGCTTCGGCAGCATCTTCCAGTTCGACTTTGAGCATCGTCCGGTTTTCCGGGTCCATCGTCGTTTCCCACAACTGTTCCGGGTTCATTTCGCCCAGGCCTTTGTAGCGCTGGACAACGACGCTGTTGTTATCGCGGCCCAGTTCATCGAGCTTGGCCTGCATCGATTCATCCGTATAGAAATACCAGACCTGTTTGCCCTTACGTACCTGGTAGAGCGGCGGCTGGGCGATATAGACGTGGCCATCCGTGATGAGGGGCTTCATGAAGCGATAGAAGAAGGTCAGGAGCAGCGTCCGGATGTGGGCGCCGTCGACGTCGGCATCGGTCATGATGATGATCTTATCATAACGGCGTTTGCTCAAGTCAAATTCCTGGCCGATGCCCGTACCGAAAGCGGTAATCATGGAACGTATTTCATCATTGGCCAGGATCTTGTCGAGGCGGGCTTTTTCGACGTTGATGATCTTGCCGCGCAAGGGCAGGATGGCCTGGAAACGGCGGTCACGGCCCTGCTTGGCACTGCCGCCAGCCGAATCCCCTTCGACCAGGTAGATTTCCGTCTGGTCCGGATTCTTTTCCGAGCAGTCTGCCAATTTACCGGGAAGGCTGCTGATTTCCAGAGCATTCTTGCGGCGCGTCAGTTCCCGGGCACGACGGGCGGCCTGGCGGGCGCGGGACGCGGAAATAGTCTTGGTGATGATAGCCTTGGCTTCGGACGGATGTTCTTCAAAAAATTCCTTCAAGCCATCTGAAATGATATTGTCGACGATGCCCTTGACTTCGCTGTTGCCCAGCTTGGTCTTGGTCTGGCCTTCGAACTGCGGTTCCCGGACCTTTACGCTGATGACGGCCGTCAAGCCTTCGCGGACGTCTTCGCCGGACAAGTTGTCTTCATTTTCCTTAATGATACCCGCACTGCGGCCATAATCGTTGATGGTACGCGTCAGGCCGGACCGGAAGCCGCTCAGGTGCGTGCCCCCTTCTTCGGTGAAGATATCGTTGACGAAGGTCAGGATATTTTCGCTGTAGCCGTCGTTGTACTGCATGGCAATATCGACGATGACCTTATTCTTTTCGCCGTCGACGTTGATGATCGTCGGGTTGACGGCCTGATGGCTCTGGTTGAGAAATTCGACGAACGACGTCAGGCCGCCTTCGTAGCAGTAAACTTCGCTCTTGCCTTCGCCGCGCTTGTCAGTCAGCGTGATGTGCAGGCCCTTATTGAGGAAGGCCAGTTCGCGCAGGCGCGTCTTCAAGGTATTGAAGTCATAGACCGTGTCCGGGAAGATTTCATGGTCCGGTTTGAAAGAAACTTTTGTCCCCGTTTCTTCTCCTGCTTCCAGAGGGCGTACCTTCCGGAGCGGCTGATCGGTCACGCCGCGGGTGAAGGAGATGTCCCATAAATAACCATCCCGTTTGACCTGGACCTTCGTCCAGACGCTGAGGGCGTTAACGACGGAAATGCCGACGCCGTGGAGGCCGCCGGAAATGGGATAGCCGTCGCCGCCGAATTTCCCGCCTGCATGGAGGACCGTCAGGACGACTTCGACAGCAGGCTTGCCGATCTTATGCATGGCTACAGGGATACCGCGGCCATTATCGACGACAGTGATGCTGTTGTCTTCCTGGATGGTTACTTCGATGTGCGTACAATAGCCGGCCAGAGCTTCGTCGATACTGTTATCGACGACTTCGTAGACCAGATGATGAAGGCCCCGTGTCGATGTACTGCCGATGTACATCCCAGGCCGTTTGCGGACGGCTTCCAGTCCTTCCAATACTTGAATCTGTTCGGCACCATATCTAGCTTTGTCTTTCGACATAGAGATTCTCAACTCCTGTTTCTTGCAATTTTAATGATTCATTTAGGCAATCTAACACTTTATTATACCGTAAAATCAAACATTTTTGAATACATACCTTGCCGGGTGCAGGCACTTCTGATAGCGCCGGACCACAGTCTCTCCCGTGACCGGCAGGGCAAAGACCTGCTTTCCTGTGACGACCAGGCAGCGCCAGGCCTTTTCCGGTATCCCGTCGACGGCGACGAGAGGCAGGCCGCAATGCTGGCAGACCGAGCGGCCCTGACGGCCTGACAGGTTGACGATGGCTACGACATCGCCGGCATGGATGGAGAGATTACGGCTCAGATGGAGATACATGGTCGTCCTTCTTTCTGTATTTGGCAACGAGGTTCTCGATGAATTTCGGCGGGATATCGCCGGGGACGCGGCGGGTGATGAGCATGGCCAGGGTAAAATCATCGGCTGCCGTATCGTATTCGTAATATACCTTTTCAATATAGGTATAGATGAGATTGCGGCGGACTTCATTGTACGCCTGTTCTTCCGCAGCCGCCGTCACGTCCGTCTTCAGATAGCCGGCCACGGCCTCCCACGACAGCCAGGGCATGTCGTCGAGGTAAGCGCGTATCTGCCGCTTCAAGGCATGCCGGGCCTCGCTGCGGCAAAAGAGGCACTGCCTTTCGCCAGGCGCCATCCAGCGGCCGCAACAGGGACAGGAAACGAAGCCTTCCAGCTGGTAAGCCTTCTTCCGCTTGGCCTGGGCGAAACGGAGCTGGACCACTTTTTCCCGCAGCCCTTCTGCCAGATGGGCCGTTTCCTGGCGGATACGGGCTACCGTATCGTCATCGAGGCGGACCTGGCTGATAGTCTCTTTAGGAAAGACATCTTCCCTTTCGCCCTGCAAGGTCTCATAGACCGGCCGGACCGGTTTTTTCCCCTTTTTGACAAAACGGACATCGGCAATGGCCCGATGCCCTACGTAAGAATTAATTTCCTCTATGATTTCATTTTTATACATAAACAGATAATTCATATATACCGGGTTCATGACGGCAATGATAACCTGTTTATCCTTAAAATCTAATATATATGAATATTTGGCAATCTGTTCGCCAGCAATCTGTTTCCAGTCCCGTTTGGCCTGGTATAAGTGATAAGGCAAAAGGAGCCGGTTTTTCTCCAATACTTTCGGTATGGCTAAACCGGCTTTTTTTAATTCAAGACTGCGTTCCTCCATGAGACAGGACCCTCCCTTGTTCAATGCAAATGGGATGACAGCCGGCCATGCCGGCAAAGATCCCCGGTTCCGTCGTCGTAATGAACGTCTGGATACGGTCGCGGACGAAATCGAGCAGGGCCTGCCGGCGGTCCGGGTCCAGCTCGCTCATGACATCGTCCAGGAGCAGGACCGGATATTCACCCGTCTCGGACTTGACGTATTCCAGCTCCGACAATTTCAAGGCCAGGACGGCCGTCCGCTGCTGCCCCTGGGAGCCGTATTTCCGCAGATCCGCCGGGCCGACGGAAAAAACCAGGTCGTCCCGGTGCGGCCCGACCGATGTCGCCTGACGGCGCACGTCTTCTTCGAGATGGCGCTGCAAGAGGGCATAGTACCATTCCGGATTGGTCTGATGGTCCCGGTCGCCGCCGCCATATGGCTGAACATATGTTAGGTTCAGCATTTCCGTCCCCCGGCTCAGACGCTTGTGGAGGACGCCGGCCAAAAAGGACAACTTGTGCAGGGCTTCGAGCCTTTTCGCGACCAGCGAAGCTGCAAAGCCGGCAATCTGGCGGTCCCATTCTTCGAGAGGATGGATGCCTTCATATTTCATCTTCTTCAGCAGGAGATTGCGCTGGGAAATGGCCCGGTTGTACTGCAGCAGTTCCCGGTAGTACGGCCGGCTGACCTGGGAGATTTCCATGTCGATGAAACGGCGCCGCAGCGACGGGCTGCCCTTGATGAGCTGCAAGTCGTCCGGCGAGAACAGGACTTCGTTGAGGGTCCCGACCAGTTCCTTTTGGGGAACTTTTGTTTCATTGACCCAGAGTTCTTTCTTGGCCGTCCGGGATAAGATGATTTTCAGCTGCTGCTGCGTATCACTGCGCTGAAACTGGATGATGATGCTGGCCTGGTCCTGGTTCCAGCTGATGAGGTCGGCATCGGCGATGCCCCGGTAGGACTTGCCGATGCCCCCCATATATAATGATTCCAATAGATTCGTCTTGCCCTGGCCATTCTTCCCATAGAGGAGGATGATGGCCTTGGGAAAGGTAATCATTTCATCATCATAATTCCGGAAACGGTGGAGCCGGACCGATTCAATCATCATAATTATTCACCTTTAATCAAATACGTACCGATACCTTTAATTTCAACTTTGTCTCCAGGATAGAGTTTTTTGCGTTTCGCAGTGCATAAAATTCCATTTATAAAAATCTTTTTTTCGTCCAGCAGAAAGCGGATTTCACCGCCGCTCTGTAAAATACTGGCCCATTTCAAGAATTGGTCGAGCTGGATCATCGGTGTCGTAATGTTTACTGTTTCCATTATTTTGTCCTCATAGGCGTTACAACAAATACACAGGAAGTATCTTCTTTATCCTGGACCAGCATGGGGCTGTTTTCCTTGGATTTCAAGATGACTTCCGAATCATGGCAATGCTTCAAGATGTCGAGGATGAATTTCCCATTAAAGGAAATATCCAGGCCCTGGCCTTCCAAATGGCAGGGGACGTAGTCTTCGACCGTACCGTAGTCAGGATGCTGGCTCATGAGTTTGATCTGGTCGTCGGCGACGATGAAGTTGATGACATTGTACTGGGCATCTTTGGCGACGATAGAAGCGCGTTCGACAGCGCCCGTGAATTCGGCCCGGTCCACCGTGACGATGCACTTGAAGTCATTGGGGATGACGCGCCGATAATTGGGGAATTCCCCTTCGATGAGCCGCGTCCGGATGTAGACATTGCCGAACTGTACGGCCAGGTAATTGCGGACTGCCGTGATTTCGACGGTTTCCGGGATATCTGTCGGCAGCTGGCGGGAAATTTCTGATAACAATCGGCTGGGGATAACGGCCTGTAAGGGATTATCCACAGGCGCATCGAGGGTAGCCGTCTTCAATGCCAGGCGGTGCGTGTCAGTGGCGACCATGGTCATCTGATTCCCCTGGACGTCCAGGAAGGTCCCCATGAAAATTGGGCGGGCCACATCAGTAGCGCAGGCATAGGACGTATTGTCTATGAGGTCCTTCATGACGACGCTCGTCGTCGTAAAGCTGGCATAGCCGTTTTCAACGATTTCGACTTCTGTGAAATCATCGGGATTCATGGTCAGACATTCAAACTTGAGTTTGCCGCCTTTGATGAGCAGCTGTGTATCGGCATCTTCCTTGATGATTTCGATTTCATCACTAGGCAGGCGGCGGGTCAATTCCATTAAATAAGGATTGGCAATAAAAGCTTCACCGCCTTCTTCAATGATACCGGGAACGGTGATCTTAATGCCCATATCGTAGTCATTGGCCTGGAACTCGATGATACCATGGAGGGCTTTGATAAGCAAGCCGTTTTCAGAAGATATATTGTTGCTTTTGTTCTGGGCGACTTTCTGGACAGCCTGCAGGCCTTTGTTCAGATCTTCTTTTTTCAGTTTTAGTCTCAATGGAGTATCCTCTTTTCTGCGCTGAATAAATTAATTAAATGTGAATTAAAAAATAGTAGTCTTAGTAATAGGGGCTGTGAATTTGTGGATAAGTGGAAAAAGACAGCGATTTTAAGCTGTCCACAGCTGTGGATAACGTGTGGACAAATCGTCATTTTTTATCCACATTTCCACTGTGGATTTCTTTTTTTGACTTATCCACAATGTATGTACAATTTTATCAGCCTAGTTATCCACACCGCGGATTTCATTCATCATCTTTTCCAGATGTTCTTTGAAATGCCTGTCTTTGTCTATTTTCTTCCGAATCTGCGAGCAGGCGTGCATGACTGTCGTATGATCGCGGCCGTTGAAGGCTGTCCCGATGTGGGGATACGTATTTCCTGTCAGTTCGCGGCACATATACATGGCAATCTGCCGCGGCAGGGCGATGTCTTTGGTCTTTTTCTTGCCCATGAGCTCTTTATAATTGATGTTATAGTGCTGACAGATGTACGTCGTGATTTCGTCAATGGTGATATATTTCTTTTCATCCTGGGCGTCGGTAATGTAATGGATGGCGTGTTTTACTAAAGGCAGGGTGACGTTGCTCTTGGACTGCGATGCTTCCAGGAGGACGCGGATGAAGGCGCCGTGCAGTTTTCGGATGTTTTCGCTGACATTGGCTGCGATGTAATTGAGGGCATCCAGGTCGCAGGTGATATTTTCTTTTTCTGCCCAGGCCCGGAGGATAGCCGTGCGCGTTTCTAAATCAGGCGGCTCGATTTGCGTGACCATGCCGTTTTCAAAGCGGGAACGCAGGCGTTCTTCCAGTTTCTTGATGTCCCGTGGCGGACGGTCGCTGGTGAAGACCATCTGTTTTTTGTCCTGATAGAGCTTGTTGAAGGTGTGGAAGAATTCTTCTTTTGAACTTTCTTTATCCCCACGGCCCAGGAACTGGATGTCGTCTACGAAGAGGACATCGACATTGCGGTAACGGCGGCGGAAACTTTCCGTGTTTTTGTCCTGGATACACTGGATGAATTCGTTGACGAAGTCTTCACTGGTGATGCACAACAGGCGCATGTTAGGGAAGTTCTTCAGCAATTCGTGGCCGATGGCGTGCATCAGGTGGGTCTTGCCCAAGCCGCTGCCGCCGTAGATGTAGAAGGGGTTCCATTTCTGGGCCGGTGCGGCTGCAATGGACTTGGCGACAGCTGTGGCGACGCGGTTGCTATTGCCGACGATGAAGTTATCAAAGGTATAATCTTTATTTAAATTATTATTATAAGGGATTTCATCAGGCGTGACGGGGACGGCTTCTTTGACGACGGGCATGGGGGCTGACGGACCGTCACTGATGGGCAATTCAGGCTGGACCCATTCTGTCTGTCCTGACGGGACGGACTGCGCGTCTCCGGCCGGGGCAGCGGCTGCCGGTGCGGGAGGCGCTGCCGGCTTTTTCGGCAGGGTGATCGTTTCAGCGACGGCTTCTGGCTGGCTTTCGGGAGCGGGCTTCTTTTCCTGGCTCGTAATCAGCTGGACCCTTGTCGGGCGGCCGATGGCGTCCTGGGCGACGGTTTCCAGGATATCCGTGTATTTTTTGCTGACGTAGTCGCGGAGAAAATTCGTCATTGTGTCTAATATGAGGAGATTTTCTTCTTCGGAATAGGAGTAGGGAATGATGTTGCCTTCAAACCAGTTGGTAAAAATCTCTTTCGGCAAGACTTGTTTCAGGTTAGCCAGCATTTTTTCCCATAAGCTGAGCAGGTCCATAATAATCCTTCCAATCTGTGCGTAAAATTGTGCGAGACATAGAGTGTACCATATAAAGTGTATATGTGTATAGCCTGAATTGTGGATAACGTGGACAAAGAGGACACAAAAAGGCGGAAAGACGATAATCATCGAATTTCCGGTTCTTTTCCACTTATCCACAAAATGTGGATAGATTGTTGACAACTTATTTATCTATCCACATTTTACAACAAAACCGAAATTAAGGGAAGAAAATTTTTACGGAATACTTATACATGAGGTATGCGCAAACAGTATAATACTTGGAAAATAGGGCTTGACAGCCGGGGCTTCGCTTACTATAATTAACCTGTTATGGTGTAAATTCATTTACTGTCAATGACGACAAAGGAGGTGTCTAGCTTGAAACAGACATATCAGCCGAATACATTGTGGAGAAAGAGGACTCACGGCTTCCGCGAAAGAATGAAGACGAAAGGCGGCCGCATGGTTTTGAAAAAACGCCGCATGAAAGGCAGAAAGAAACTTTCTGCTTAATTATTACGAGATAAACAGAAAAGTTCCGGTTGGCGGAATTTTTCTGTTTTTCTGGCATTTTTAGGACAATTTACGTATGTATGAACTAACAAAAGAACAACGGCTGTGCAAAAACCGTGAGTACCAGCTCGTATACCGCCGCGGCAAGTCGTATGTCAACCGCCGCGTCGTCCTGTACGTCCTGCCGCGCTCACCGAAACAGCCGACCCGGATTGGTTTCGTAACGGGTAAGAAAATCGGCTGCGCCGTCGAACGCAACCGCTGCCGCCGCCTGATGAAAGAAGTCTATCGTCTGCACCAGTTCGACCTGCGCGACGGGTTCGACTTGGTCCTCATCGGCCGCAGCAGTTTAAAATACGCCGGATACAAAGAAGCAGAACAAAGCATCCTGCAATTATTCCGGCATGCCAGGGTATTGAAAAAGAAGTGATGACACATGAAACGGTGTTTCATAGCCCTTATCCGGTTTTACCAGTTGTTCATATCGCCCCTTCACCGGCCGTGCTGCCGGTTTTATCCGACTTGTTCTGCCTATGCCATCGAGGCTTTGCAGAAGTACGGTGCTGTCAAAGGGAGTTATTTGGCACTAAGGCGCATTTTAAAATGCCATCCCTTTCACAAAGGCGGATATGATCCGGTACCGTAGATCCCTATTTTTACAACTGAACAGGAGTTGAGAGTATTGGGCTTTTTCAGTGGAATAATGGATGTCCTCAGCGGCATTATGACGACATTCATGAATTACTGTTATGCATTTACCCAGAATGTAGGCTATCCGAGCTATGGCGCTGCCATTATCATGCTCACCTTGATTATTAAACTGGTTCTGGCTCCGCTTACGGCTAAACAGATCCGTTCCATGGAAGGCATGCAGACCCTGCAGCCTAAGATCAAAGAATTACAGAAGAAATATAAGGGCAATCAGAAAAAGATGCAGGAAGAAATGACCAAACTGTATCGGGAAATGGGCGTCAACCCCTTGTCGGGCTGTCTGCCGATCCTCATTCAGATGCCATTCCTCATCGCCATTTTCTATGCTCTTCGGGAATATCCCTACGACCCGGCCTTTGAAAGTTTCTTATGGCTTCCCAGCCTGGGCCAGCCGGACCCCACATATATCATGCCGGTGCTGTCGGCTGTTTCGACTTACTTCATCCAGAACCAGATGTCCGGTACGCAGGTAGCGGCTTCGGATGCACAGGCTAAACAGCAGAAAATCATGAAGATCGTCATGCCGTTATTCATCGGCTGGATCAGCTTGAATTTCCCCAGCGGCCTGGTCATTTACTGGGTTGTTTCTAACGTATTCCAGTGGGCACAGCAGTTCCTCATGACCCACCTCAAGAAAAAAGGAGCACGATCAGAAGCATGAGTACCATCGAAACTACAGGAAAAACGATCGAAGATGCCGTCCGCTCCGGTCTGGTCCGTCTCGGCAGAATGAAGGACGAAGTCGACATCGAAGTCTTGGAAGAACCGAAGAGCGGTTTCTTCGGATTCGGCAGCAAGCCGGCGAAAGTACGCATTACCGAAAAAGAAGGCGTACCGACGGTCCCGACCATGGAAAGCCAGCCGGCAGCCGTGGAAAAGCCCGTCGCACCGGCAGCGGCTGAACCGGCTGCCAACGCAGCTGGCGCAGCTGAAGAAGCGGTTCCCCAGGTAGAAACAGAACCGGCTGAAGCCGAAACAGGCGATGATTTTACGGCTGAAGAAGCCGCCGCCAAGGCGAAGGCCTTCCTTCAGGAAGTGCTCAAGAACATGGGTATCGACGTCGTCATCGAAAAGATGATCAAGTCCGATAAAGTCCTGCTCCACCTGCACGGCAAGAACTTGGGTATCCTCATCGGCAAGCATGGCCAGACCTTGGATGCCCTCCAGTACCTGACCAACTTGACGACGAATCAGGGCGAAACGACGCGCCATTTCATCATGCTCGATGTCGAAAATTACCGCCATCGCCGGGAAGAAACGCTGAAACAGCTGGCTATCCGTCTGGCGAACCGCGTCAAGAAGAACGGCGACCGCGTCGTCCTGGAACCGATGAACGGTTATGAACGCAAAATCATCCATGTGACCTTGCAGAACGACCCGCAGGTCCGCACGGAAAGTGAAGGCCAGG
This sequence comes from Megasphaera sp., assembly GCF_047831605.1. Taxonomy (NCBI): domain Bacteria; kingdom Bacillati; phylum Bacillota; class Negativicutes; order Veillonellales; family Veillonellaceae; genus Megasphaera; species Megasphaera sp. The sequence continues at coordinate 1,297,338 of NZ_CP181255.1, forward strand.
ACCCGTACCGCCACGTCGTCATTTACTATCAAGAATAATTTTTAGTTTGCCCTATGAAGCTTAACAAAGAGGCTGTCGCATTCAGACAGCCTCTTTCGAGTATTTTTCTACAAACTCTGTACTACAAACTATAAAGTAAAAGGAATCTTGCATGATGTCAGGAAACTTCATGCGAGCCCCTTGGCTATGAAAGGAGTATTGCCATATGTACGATACGACCGATACGATCGCGGCCATTGCCACCCCCCTGGGGGAAAGCGGCATCGGCGTCATCCGTATCAGCGGCAGCCATGCCTATGACGTAGGCGATGCCATTTTCCGCAGCCCTTCGGGAAAGCCCCTGGCCCAGCGCCGGGACCGTTCTATCCAGCATGGCTTCATCGTTGCCGATGACGGCCGTCCTGTCGATGAAGTGCTCATGCTCATCATGAAAAGGCCGCACTCCTATACGGCGGAAGACGTACTGGAAATCCAGTGCCACGGCGGCCGCAAGGCCTTGGAAGAAATCCTCGGCCTAGTCCTGGCCCACGGCGCCCGCATGGCCAATCCCGGAGAATTTACGCAGCGTGCCTTCGTCAATGGCCGCATCGATCTGGCCCAGGCCGAAGCCGTCATGGATGTCATCCAGGCCAAGAGCCGCCAGGGCCTGACCAGTGCCGTCAATCAGCTTGAAGGGCGGCTGTCTAAAGTCATCGGTGCCATGCGCCATGATTTGACGGACTTCATTACCCGCCTGGAAGTCACCATCGATTATCCTGAAGAAGACTTGGAAGATATCACCGTCCCCGATGTAGCCGGAGCTATCCGCAAACAGCTGACGGCCCTGGACGATATGCTGGAGGCTTCTCACGACGGCCGCATCATCCGCGACGGCGTCATGGCCGCCATTGCCGGTACGCCGAACGCTGGCAAATCGAGCCTGCTCAACCGCCTGCTCCAGGAAGACCGGGCCATCGTCACCGATGTGCCGGGGACGACGCGGGATGTCCTGGAAGAATGGATTTCCCTCAAAGGTGTCCCGGTCTGCCTCGTCGATACGGCAGGTATCCGGGAAACAGACGATACCGTCGAAAAGATAGGCGTCACCAAGGCCAAGGCCTATATGGACAAAGCCGATATTATCCTGGTCGTCATCGACCGGTCCCGGTCCTTGTCCGATGAAGATAAGGCCATCCTGGAAGACACGAAGGATAAGAATGTCCTGGTCGTCCTCAACAAGACCGATTTAATGCCAGTCGTTACGGAAAAAGATTTGGCAGGCTATGGTCATCCCGTTCTCTCCTTGTCGGCTGGTACGGGTGACGGCCTGGATTCCCTAAAAGATAAATTGTTGTCCCTGGCCCTGTCCCATGCCGATACGGCAGGCAGTGCCCTGCTCACCAATACGCGCCATATCGAACTGGTGCGCCAGAGCCGGCAAGCCCTGCAGCGGGCCCTCGATTCCATCGAAGCCGGTATGCCCGTCGACTGTGCCGTCGTCGACCTGCGCGAAGCCTGGGAGCTTTTGGGCTCGATCACGGGCGATACGGTCCACGACGATATGGTCGAAGAAATATTCAGCCGATTCTGTTTAGGTAAATAAAGGGGTGTAACCATGTTTGTAGTCGATACATACGATGTCATCGTCATCGGTGCCGGCCATGCCGGCTGTGAAGCGGCCCTGGCCAGTGCCCGCCTGGGCGCCAAGACCCTGATGGCGACGCTGAACTTAGATAATATTGCCCTCATGCCCTGCAATCCCGCTATCGGCGGACCGGGGAAGAGCCATCTCGTCCGGGAAATCGACGCCCTGGGCGGTGAAATGGGCATCAATACGGATAAGACGTGCCTCCAGATGCGCATGCTCAACACCGGCAAAGGACCGGCCGTCTATTCTCTCCGGGCCCAGTCCGATAAGAAGATGTACCAGATGGCCATGACCAAGACCCTGGAAAACCAGGACCACCTCGATGTCAAGCAGCTCATGATCACAGACCTTCTCGTCGAAGACGGCGCCGTCACCGGTGTCCGGACGGAACTGGATGAAGTTTATAAAGCCAAGTGCGTCATCCTGGCGACGGGGACCTACCTCAAAGGGAAAATCATCATCGGCACCTGTACCTATTCCGGCGGCCCTATCGGCCAGCGCTCGGCTGAAGATTTGTCGGGGTCCCTGGTCAAGGCCGGCCTCAAGCTTATGCGCTTCAAGACCGGTACGCCGGCCCGCGTCGACCGCCGTACCCTGCGGACCGATGAAATGGCCAAGCAGGAAGGCGACAAAGACGGTCATGCCTTTTCCTTCCTGTCGGAACGGAAAGACCGCAACAAAGAATGTTGCTGGCTGACCTTTACCAACGAAGAAACGCATAAGATCATCCGCGACAACCTCGACCGGGCTCCCATGTGCAATGGCATCATCACCGGCATCGGGCCGCGCTACTGCCCGTCCATCGAATCGAAAATCGTCCGCTTTGCCGATAAGAAGCGGCATCAGCTCTTCATCGAACCGGAAGGGGAATCGACGGAAGAAATGTACGTCCAGGGCATGAGCACCAGTATGCCTGCCGACGTCCAGTACGCCTTCCTGCGTACCATCCCGGGCCTGGAAGACGTCAAAATCATGCGCCCGGGCTATGCCATCGAATATGACTGCCTGGACCCGACGCAGCTCACGCCGTGGCTGGAAACGAAGAAGATTTCCGGCCTCTTCTCGGCAGGCCAGGCCAACGGGACCAGCGGTTACGAAGAAGCCGCTGCCCAGGGTCTCATGGCCGGCATCAACGCGGCCTTGAAGGTCCAGGGCAGAGAACCGTTCATCCTAACCCGCTCCGAAGCCTATATCGGCGTCCTCATCGACGATTTGGTCACAAAGGGGACGAATGAACCGTACCGCATCATGACCAGCCGCAGCGAATACCGCCTCATCCTGCGTCAGGACAATGCCGACCTGCGCCTAACCCAGAAAGGCTATGACCTGGGCCTGGTCACGCAGGAACGGTATGACCGCTTCACGGCCAAGAAAAAAGCCATCGAAGAAGGCATCGCCGCCCTCCAGGCCATTTCCGTCACGCCGTCCAAGGCCAATCTGGAAAAATTGGAACGCCTGGGCACGGCACCCATCCACACGGCCATCACGGCCTACGACCTCCTGCGCCGCAACGATGTCGACTACGAGGCCCTGCGGACGGTCTTCGACCTGCCGGAACTGGCTGCCGACGTGGAAGAAGAAATCGAAATCATGATCAAGTACGAAGGCTATATCAGCCGCCAGATGGAACAAGTCAAAAAGATGAACCGCCTGGAACAGAAGAAGATGCCCGCCGATATCGTCTATACCGATATCGACACCCTGTCGGCCGAAGCCCGGCAGAAACTCGATGAAATCCGGCCCTTGTCCTTAGGCCAGGCCAGCCGTATTTCCGGTGTGTCCCCGGCGGATATCACGGCCTTGCTCATCGTACTGGAACAGCACAGCCGGGAGGAAAAAAATCATGTTTCGCAGTGAATTAGAACAGGCCCTGAAGGCCATGGGCCTTACCGTGACAGACGGGCAGCTTTCCCAGTTCTGCGCTTTTAATGAAAGACTGGTGGAAACGAATAAAGTCATGAACCTGACGGCCATTACCGACCCGAAAGGCGTCGCCATCAAGCACATGGCCGACAGCCTGTCCTGTTATGACCCGGCTTATTTCAAAGAAGGCGCTCGTGTCCTCGATTTGGGGACTGGCGCCGGATTCCCCGGCCTGCCCCTGCTCATCTACCGGCCGGACTTGAACGTGACCTTCTTCGATTCCCTGCAAAAGCGCCTGACCTTCCTGGAAAACACGGTCCGCGATATAGGACTGACGGCGTCGTTCCTCCACGGCCGGGCCGAAGAAATGGCCCATAAGCTGGAATACCGCAGCGCTTTCGATATCGTCACCAGCCGGGCCGTCGCCCGCCTGAACATATTGGCCGAATGGGCCCTGCCCTACGTGAAGACCGGAGGCTATTTCATTTCCCTCAAAGGGGCCCAGTATGAAGACGAACTGGCAGAAGGCGAAAAAGCCTTGCAGATCCTGGGCGGCAAAATCGCCGAAGTCCGACCTGTTCACCTGCCGGGACTCGATGACGTCCGCGCCGTCCTTTACATCGAGAAAGTGAAGGAAAGCCCCAAAAAGTATCCCCGCAAGCCCAAGATGGCTGCGAAAAATCCCTTATAGAGAAAGAAGTGTATGCTATGTCTTTGAAAAGAATCTTCTGTCTGGCTGCAGCCGCCTGCCTGACTGTGTCGGCCGCCGTCTTTGCCGATACGCCGCAGCCACCTGAAATCAGCGCTCATGCCGCCTATGTCATGGATGCCGATACGGGTGACACGCTCTATGCGAAAAATGCCGACGACCGGGCCTATCCGGGCAGTACGACGAAAATCATGACCGGTATTCTCGGCGTCGAATTGGGCAAGGCCCAGGGCAAAATGGACCAGCCCCTCAACATCACCAATGACGTCTACAACATCGAAAGCGATGCGTCTGTTCTGGGCATCGATCCTGGCGACCAGATTACCCTGCGCCATGCCCTGACCGGCATGATGACCGTATCCGGCTGTGATGCGGCCGTTGCCGTAGCTGAAACGGTTACGCCGACCCAGGCCGATTTCGTCGCCAAGATGAATGAAAAAGCAGCCGCCCTGGGCTGCACGAATACCCATTTCGCCAATCCCCATGGCCTGCCGGACAGCGATCACTATTCGACGGCCCGCGATATGGCGACGATTGCCGCTTATGGCATGAAAATGCCGGAATTCCGCGACATGGTCAGCCACAGTGAATACGACATGCCCTATATCAACGGCGGGTCCAAGCACTGCACGACGACGAACTATTTCCTGACCAGCGGCTTCCCCGGTGCCAACGGCATCAAGACCGGCACGACCAACGCCGGCGGTCCCTGCCTGGTCGCTTCGGCTACCCAGGATGGCCGGACGGTCATCGCTTCCATCATGAACTCGGACGACCGCTTCGGCGATGCCCAGAAATTGATGGCCTATGGTTTTTCCGTCCTGAAACCGGTCGAACCGGCAGAAAACGTCTATATCCTGCGTCAGGCACCGGCAGGCCAGACATTGTCGGATATCAGGGAAAAAAAGGCCCAGGCTGCTGAACTGGCATCGCAGCAGAAGCAGGAAGCCGCTACGGCTGCCGCTTCCACGGCTGCGGCCAAAGCGCCTGTCAAAACAGCTACAACGGTAAAGACCGCAACGGAAACAGCTGCTAAAACGGCAGCCAAGACGACTGCGAAAACCGCTGCCAAAGCTGATACGGCGAAGACCAGTAAGCCGGCTGTTTCCAGCCAGCCTTACGTTCCCTTCTCGCCGGCTGCTTAAAAGTTAAAAAAGGGATATTGACAATCACCGTCCATATTCGTATAATAAGCACATCAGCAGATTCGTACAGGACTGACGGAATCAAGTGGAGTAACCACATGAACTGTACGGAGATTTTCATGCCGACCGTCTGGGCAAGAGTATGCTACATATTCTTGAGCCAGGCGGCCGGTATTTTTTTTCGCCAGTCTGGCTCCTCACAAGGAGTGTTGTCTAAATGAAACGAAATCGCTGGCTCATCGCCCTGTCTGCCATGGGGCTCCACCTCTGTATCGGCAGTGTCTACGCCTGGAGCGTCCTCACCAAGCCCATCATGGAATCTATGGGCTTCACCCTCAAGGAAACGACGTGGACCTTTTCCCTGGCCATCCTCTTCCTCGGCCTGTCGGCCGGCTTTTTGGGCAGTTTCGTCCAGAAAATCGGTCCCCGCAAGTCCGGCCTCTTATCCATGACCTGCTTCGCCACGGCCATGTTCGGCACGGCAGCGGCTCTCTATGCCCAAAGCCTGCCCATGCTCTACGCTTTTTACGGCGTCATCGGCGGCGTCGGCCTGGGGACGGGCTATATCACGCCCGTATCGACACTGGTCAAATGGTTCCCGGAAAATCGGGGCTTTGCTACGGGCCTGGCTATCATGGGCTTCGGTTTTGCCAGCCTCATCGCCGGTCCGGCCATTCAGCTGCTGGTCCAGCATTTTGGCTTAGTCGCTAACTTCATCATCCTCGGCTGCGTCTATATGGTCGTCATGACGGCTTCGTCGCTCTACCTGGCTCCGCCGGCAGCCGGAGACGTTCCGGCCAAGGCCGAAAAAGAATCTTCCGTCGAATACGCCGACGCCCAGCCGCAGTTCACCGTCCGCCGGGCCATGAAGACCTGGCAGTTCTACGCCATCTGGTGGCTCTTCTTCACCAACATCACCTGCGGTATCGCCCTGCTGTCCGTCGCTTCGCCCATGGCACAGGATGTCGTCGGCATGTCGCCTATGGCAGCGGCTTCCATGGTCGGCTTCATCGGCCTCATGAACGGCGCCGGCCGCATTGCCTGGGCGACCATATCCGACTACATCGGCCGCTCGGCTACGTATGTCCTCTTCTTTGTCATTGAAATCCTGGCCTTCTGGCAGCTGGCTGGCGTTACGGGCGCCTTCAGTTTCCAGGTCCTGGTCCTGCTCATCATTTCCTGCTATGGCGGCGGCTTCTCGTGCATGCCGGCCTACCTCAGCGACCTCTTCGGCACGAAATACCTCAGTGCCATCCACGGCCGCATCCTCACGGCCTGGGGCGCTGCCGGCGTTGCCGGCCCCCTGGTCCTGTCGCTCATCAAAGAAAATACCAATAGTTATGCCGTCACCTTGTACTTCTTCGTCGGCGCCTTCACCGTCGCCCTGGCCCTAATGCTCTTCCTCAAATACCGCACCCGCCACGGCATCGCCCGCGTCGCAGAAGCACGGGGATGATCGTTCATCGTAGGCCTGATGATCGTTTATCGTAGGTCGTTCGTCGTAGGGGGCCGCACGCGGGCGCCCCACGGGTCGCCCCTACAACGAAAAAAGCTGTCGCTATGCGGCAGCTTTTTTTTCGATGACGACGAACGATGAACGAATCGCAGCCAGGCGATGTTATGGATTTACGACAAACGATGAACGCATTACCATAGGCGATGTTATGGCAGAACCGTTATGGATTAACGGCAAATCATTCACGGCCTATGGCCTTGTGCGTAGGGGACGCTCTTTAACCTCTCAGACCGCCTTCGGCGGCCAGCTCCCCTATAAAGGGAGCCTTGGGCGTCCCGTTGTGAACAATGGGAGATATACTCAACTGGTCTATGAGAAATGGTTTTGTGACCTGTGAACTGCGAATAATGATATCGACGAACAGCATTTCACGGGATTCCCACAACGGGCCGCCCTTTGGGACGGCCCCTACAGCGACATCTGTGATGTCGCGGCGGACTGCGGGCTCGCCACGTGCGAGCCCCTACATATGTGAATAAAATCACTTAATGAGCCGGACGCATAGATGAACGAAAATGATTGCTTTTTGATTATAATGAATGAATTTGATTGAAAATGATTGAATATAACGGTATAATGAGGCCAAAGGAGGATAAAAAGGGAAGTGATACGATGTTGACAGAAGAAAGACATGAAAAGATCATGCGTCTTGTCAATACGAGTGGTGCCGTTTCGGTTCAGGACTTAGTAAGTTTTCTGAACATTTCCGAATCGACGGTCCGTCGGGATTTACTCACGCTGGACCGGGAAGGCCGCCTGCGCCGTGTCCATGGCGGCGCCACGACGCTGCGCGATGATTCTTCATATGAAGCGGATATGGAAAATCTGCAGGACAAGTATTCCATTCATATGAGCGATAAACGCCGCATCGCCCAGTATGCAGCCAGCCTGATCAAGAAGGATGACTTCGTCTATCTCGACGCCGGTTCGACGACGGAACAGATGGCCGATTTCCTGGCCGAATCTGAAGCGACCTTCGTGACCAACAGCATCCCGCTGGCCCAGAAATTGGGGCGCAGCGGCAGCCGCGTCTACATCCTGCCCGGACGGGTCAAAGGCGATACGGAAGCCATTGTCGGCAGTGATATGCGGGATATGATCGGCCGCTATCATTTCACCAAGGGCTTCTTCGGAGCCAATGGAATCGCTCCCCATTCCGGATGTACGACGCCGGATGATGAAGAAGCTGTCTGTAAGCGCGCTGCCGTAGGCCAGTGCCTAGACCGCTTCGTCCTGGCCGATTCCAGTAAATTCGGTTTATCTTCGCACATTACATTTGCAGACTTATCAATGGTTACGCTGATTACGGCCAAAGATGAAGAACACGTCGATTACCGGCCTTATCAGCAGATTACGGAGGTGCATATCCTGTGATTTATACAGTTACGTTCAATCCATCGTTAGACTATGTCGTCCACATGAAGACCTTCACGGCCGGTGACATCAACCGGGCCGAACAGGAAATGATCTATCCTGGCGGCAAAGGCATCAACGTGTCCCTCGTCCTGGGAAACCTTCATATTCCTTCTAAGATGCTCGGTTTCGTCGCTGGTTTCACAGGCCGGGAAATTGAACGCCTGGCCAAAATCAACGGCGGCGATACGGATTTCATCATCCTCGACGAAGGCTGCTCGCGTATCAACCTCAAAGTCAGCGCCGATGATGAAACGGCTGTCAATGGCATGGGACCGCATATTCCCGAAGAAAAACGGCAAGCCCTGCTGGCTCAGATCGATACCCTCAAAGCCGGTGACACCCTGGTACTGGCCGGCAGCATCCCCAGCGATATTCCCGATGATATTTACGAACAGATCCTCAAACGCCTCCAGGACCGCGATATCCGCGTCGTCGTCGATGCCACAGGCGACCTTTTGAAGAATGTCATCAAATATAGACCGTTCCTCATCAAACCGAATAACTTTGAATTAGGCGAATTGTTCAGCGTCGACCTCCATACGGATGAAGAAATCATCGTCTGCGCCAAACAGCTCCAGGCCATGGGGGCCCGCAACGTCCTCGTATCTCTCGGCGGTGACGGCGCCCTGCTCCTCGGCGAAGACGGCCAGGTCTACCGCCGCCAGTCCCCGAAAGGCACGCTGGTCAACTCCGTCGGTGCCGGCGACAGCATGGTCGCTGGGTTCCTGGCCGGTTTCGAAGCGTCCAAGGGCGACCTCCAGGAAGCCTTGAAAATGAGCATCAGCGCCGGCAGTGCATCGGCCTTCCATGAATGGCTGGCTACGGAAGACGATATCAAGGAAGTATACGCTACCTTATAAAGAAACACGCATTTTTGTGTAGAGAGTTGAGAAGAGAAGGAGAGAAATAATGCGTATTGTAGATTTACTCAAGAAACAGAGCATCGACCTCAATGCGTCTGTAGCCGACAAGGCCGCTGCCATCGACCACCTGGTCGACCTCATGGCCGCCGGCGGCAACCTGAACGACAAAGAGCTGTACAAGCAGCGCGTCCTCGCCCGTGAACAAGAAGGCAGTACGGGTATCGGCGAAGGCATCGCCATTCCCCATGCCAAGACGGAAGCCGTCAACGAACCGGGCCTGGCTTCGATGATTGTCCGCGACGGCGTCGACTACGAAAGCCTCGACGACGAACCGGCTCACTTGTTCTTCCTCATCGCCGCTCCGGCTGGCGGTGCCAACGTCCATCTGGAAGTCTTGAGCCGTCTGAGCCGTATGCTCATGGACGACGATTTCCGCGACAACCTGATGAAGGCCCAGACGCCGGAAGAATACCTGGCTATCATCGACAAGGCCGAAGCCGAACAAGTCGCAGCTGAAGAAGCAGAAGCTGCCGCTGAAGCCGCTGCCGAAGAAGCACCGGCTGAAACGGAAACGGCCGCTCCGTCGGATCGTCCCTACGTCATCGGCGTCACAGCCTGCCCGACGGGCATTGCCCACACCTACATGGCAGCAGAAGCCCTGGAAAACAAAGCCGCTGCCATGGGCGTCGACATCAAAATCGAAACGAATGGTTCCGGCGGTGTCAAGAACCACCTGACCCAGGCCGATATCGACCGCGCTGTCGGCGTCATCGTCGCCTGCGATAAAGACGTGCCGGTCCAGCGTTTTGCCGGCAAACCGGTCATCTTCACGAAAGTCGCCAACGGCATCAAGATCCCGGAAGAACTCATCCAGACCGTCCTCGACGGCAAAGCACCCATTTATCAGGGCAATGAATCGTCGTCGGAAGCCGTCGATGTCGAAAGCGCTGAAAAAGAAAGCGTCGGCCGTCAGATTTATAAGCACTTGATGAACGGCGTATCCCATATGCTTCCCTTCGTCATTGGCGGTGGGATCCTCATCGCCCTGGCTTTCCTCTGCGACATGGATAACGCCGGTACGGCCAACTTCGGCAGCGGCACGCCGCTGGCTGCCTTCCTGAAAAATGTCGGCGGCCTGTCCTTCAGCATGATGATGCCTATCCTGGCAGGCTATATCGCCATGAGTATCGGTGAAAGGCCGGCTCTCATGCCCGGTATCGTCGGCGGTTTCCTGGCAACGACAGGCGGTTCTGGTTTCTTCGGCGCCCTCTTTGCCGGCTTCATCGCAGGCTATCTCATCATTTTCCTGAAAAAAGCCCTGGCCCATCTGCCGGAAGCGCTGGACGGCACGAAGTCCATCCTCTTCTATCCGGTCCTCGGCCTGGTCCTCATCGGCGTCATCATGACTTATATCATCAATCCGCCGACGTCTGTTTTCAATACGTGGCTCTTCGACGTCCTCAACAGCATGACCACATCGAGCCGTATCGTCCTCGGCTTCATCCTCGGCGGCATGATGTCCATCGACTTCGGCGGCCCGATCAACAAAGCCGCTTACGTCTTCGGTACGGCCTCGCTCATGAGTGCCAGCGGTCAGGCTGTCAGCTCGGGCATCATGGCTTCGGTCATGGTCGGCGGCATGGTTCCGCCTCTGGCTATAGCCCTGGCTATGCTCATCTTTAAAGGTAAATTCACACCGAAAGAACGACAGTCGACGATTACCAACTTCATCATGGGCCTGTCCTTCATCACCGAAGGGGCCATTCCTTTCGCCGCATCGGATCCGGTCCACGTTATCCCGCCCTGCGCTATCGGCGCCGCTGTCGCCGGTGCCTTGTCGATGCTCTTCAACTGCGCCCTTCCGGCTCCTCACGGTGGTATCTTCGTCTTCGGTGTCATCACCAACTGGCCTATGTACATCGTCGCCTTAGTGGCCGGTGTCATCGTCGCAGCTATCCTGCTCGGTATTTTCCGCAAAAAACGTCCGCAAGACTGATTGCGTTATCGCTATAAATCGTATACACTATATTATGTAGCTTTATCTCATCTTCTATATTTCCTAAAAGGAGGAATTTGTCATGAAAGAATTTGAATTTGTTGTCACTGATCCCCAGGGTATCCACGCTCGTCCGGCAGGCCTTTTGGTCAAAGAAGCAAAGAAATTTGAATCCAATATCAGCGTATTCAAAGGCGCCCGCAAAGGCAATTTGAAGAAAATCTTCACCGTCATGGCTCTCGGCGTAAAACAGGGCGAAACGATTAAAGTACAAGTAGAAGGCGCAGACGAAGAACAGGCAGCTAGTACTGTAGAAGCCTTCTTGAAAGAAAACTTCTAATTTCTTTGAGGGGGAAAGTACATGCTGACGTTAAAAGGTAAAAGTGTCTTCTCCGGTATCAGCATCGGACCGCTGGCACTGTTCCATCGTAATACGATTTCTACGGCCGTACGGCCAATCGAAGACGTCGATGCCGAAATCGCGCGTTTCCAGAAAGCCCGCGAAGAAGCTATCGGCCAGCTCAAGGATTTGTATGTCAAGGCTGTAGACAAAGTCGGTGAAGAACAAGCCGCTGTCTTTGAAGTCCATCAGATGATGCTTGATGACGATGACTATATCGAAGGTATTGAAACCAAAATCCGCGATGAAAAAATGAATGCTGAAGCCGCTGTCGACCAGACGGCTCAGGAATTTGCTGAAATGTTCCGTTCCATGGAAGATGCTTATATGCAGGCCCGCGCAGCCGACGTCCTCGACATCTCCCGCCGTGTAGAACAACAGCTTTGCGGCGGCCCGGGAATCGACTTCAGCAATTATGACCACGTCATCATCGCAGCCGATGACCTGGCTCCCAGCGAAACGTTACAGCTCGATACGGATAAGATTCTCGGCTTTGTTACGTCAGCAGGCAGCACGAACTCGCATACGGCCATCCTGGCCCGCACCCTGGGCATCGCTGCCGTCGTCAGCACGGGCACACAGCTCCACAACGACGTCGACAACATGACGGCCATCATCGATGGCACGACGGGCACGGTCTACATCAATCCGGATGAAGAAACCATGGCGGCCATGAAGCAGAAACAGAAGGAAGAAGAACTTCGCGTAGCCGCTCTGGAACAGGTACGCGGCGTCCCGACGGTTACCAAAGATGGCAAGAAGATCAACCTCTATGCCAATATCGGCAACCCCGGCAATCTGCCGCAGGTCCTGGCCAACGACGCCGAAGGCATCGGCCTCTTCCGCAGTGAATTTCTCTATCTCGAAAGCAGCGATTATCCGACAGAAGACCAGCAATTCGAAGCCTATAAACAGGCGGCTGAAGCTCTGCAGGGCAAGACCGTCGTCATCCGTACCCTGGATATCGGCGCCGACAAGAAAGTCGACTACTTCCAGCTCGACCCGGAAGAAAACCCGGCCATGGGCATGCGTGCTATCCGCATCTGCCTGACCCGCGTCGACCTCTTCAAGACGCAGCTTCGCGCCCTCCTGCGCGCTTCGGCTTATGGCAAGATCGCTATCATGTTCCCGATGATCATTTCCGTCTGGGAAGTACAGCGGTGCAAAGAAATCCTCAACGAAGTCCGTCAGGAATTGGATGAAAAAGGCATTGCCTACGATAAGGATATGGAAATCGGCATCATGGTCGAAACACCGGCTGCTGCCGTCATGAGTGAAGAACTGGCTAAGGAAGTCGACTTCTTCAGCATCGGTTCCAACGACTTGACCCAGTATACCCTGGCCATCGACCGTCAGCAGACCCAGCTCGATGCCTTCTTCGATCCCCATCATCCGGCTGTCCTCAAACTCATCCAGATGACCATCGAAAATGGCCACAAAGCCGGCATCTGGGTCGGCATCTGCGGCGAACTCGGTGCAGACCTGACACTGACCGAAACGTTCCTGCGCATGGGCGTAGACGAACTCTCCGTCAGCCCACCGTCGGTCCTGCCGCTCCGTGAAAAAGTACGCTCTCTTGATTTGAGCAAGTAATAAAAAAGGTCTTGTCGCGATGCGACAAGACCTTTTTAGCTGTTAGCCGTTAGCCATCGGCCTCCCCTGTGAAGGGGAGCTTTTTGGCATTGTAGGGGTCGCCACGTGGGCGACCCGTTAGGAATTTGGATGATACTCTCAGCAGGCTGGCCGGGAAATCGTACACCCCCCCAAGCGGGCTCGCCACGTGCGAGCCCCTACGACCTGATAACCATTACTTCAGCACTTCTTCCGAGCTGGTCGGGAGGTTAGGCATATCGGTGTTGAACCATTTCTTGTAGATTTTCTGGAATTCGCCCGATTCTTTCAGTTTGGCCATGGCGTCGTTGACTTGTTTCAACAATTCTTTGTTGTCTTTGTTGATGGCGAAGGCCAGGTATTCCGGTTTCGTGTCGGGGATGTCGATGACGTCGAATTTATCTTTGCCGTCCTGGGTCAGAAAGTAATCGGCAACCGGTTTGTCGAGAATGGCTGCCGGCGAACCGCCGACCTGGAGTTCCATGATGGCTTCGGAGTTATTGTCGAACTGTTTGATCGTATAGCCCTGTTCTTCGGCATATTTAGCGCCAGTCGTACCGATCTGGACGGCAATCTGTTTGCCCTGCAGGTCGGCTACGGAATGGACGCCGCTGTTTTTCGGTGTCAAGATGACCAGTTTCGATTCGTAGAACGGAGCGGCAAAGGCGACTTTCTGGGCCCGTTCCTTGGTGACGGTCATGCCCGTAGCGGCGATATCCATGTCACCCTGCTGGATGATGGGGATGATACCAGAAAAAGCGATGTTGTTGAATTCGACATCACGGCCCATTTCTTTGGCTACGGCGCGGATCAAGTCCATTTCAAAGCCCTTATATTCCGTCGATTGGTCGTTATCCTTGAATTCAAAAGGAACAAACGTCGCATTGGTAGCGACGCGAAGCGGTTTCTTCGTATCGTTGGCAGCATCTTTCTTGTCACTGCCGCAGCCGGCCAGCATCGAAGCGGCTAATACGCCTGTAAGCAAAGCAGCACCTAATTTTTTCGTATCCATACAATCCCCTCCAGAAATTGAATAAAAATAAATTTATGCTTATTATTATACCATCTTGTGGGAAAAAGTAAAGGGCTTGTCGCAAGCGACAAGCCCTTTATCGTTGTTCGTGATTCATGATTCGTAGGGGAGACCACGTGGGGCGCCCGCTCCTGGGGATGTACGAATCTTCCGGCTACGGCTAATCTGCTGGAGAAATCGGACATATCCCGAAGCGGGTCGCCTTGACAGGACGGCCCCTACGAGCAGCAAGCAGCTGACTGCTTGCTGCTACTCCTTCAACTCCGGCATCTTGATAGGTGTCTTATCGATGAGGCGGACGACGAGGAGAGTGATGATGCAGATGATCCATTCAAAATAAATGACGTGGGGCAGGACGCGGATCTGCGGGCAGAGCTGCCAGGCAAAGAGGCCGATGATGCCGACCAGGGTCGTCCAGAAGGCCGTGTTCTTGCGGCACAGGGACGGGCAGAACATGGTGCAAAGGAAGACCAGCGTGAAGGCCGTCGTCAGGCTCAAACCGATGAGCATGACTTTGACGATGCCGACGGCGTTGAAGGCCAGCCACAACGTACCGGCGCCGATGATAAGGATGATTAGGCGGTTGGCCTTGATGTAGCTTGTTTCGGAAATATCCGGTTTGATAAAACGTTTAAAAATGTCCTGAGAGATGAGGGTACCGGCACCGAGGAGAATCGTGCAGGCCGTCGATACATCGGCCGCCCAGAGGGCAGCCAGGGTCATCCCTGACGAGAACGGGTCGAGACTCATGATGATCTGCGGCAGAGCCATGGTCGGATTGATGCCCGGGAACTGGGCTTTGGCAGCCAGGCCGAGGATAGCCGACAAGAAGCCGACCGGGAAGATGAGCAGGCCGCCGAGGATGAAGCCCCTGCGGGCTGCCTTGGCGTTCTTGGCGCCGCAGGCAATCTGGACCGGCCCCTGAGCCGTGATGGCCTGGGTCGTCATGACGATGATCCAGCCCAGGAGTACGGCAAAGGACAGGCCGCCCATGGGCGAGAACCAGTTAAAATCCGCTGCCGGCAGGGCTGCATTGATGCCGCTGATGCCGCCGTCGCGGAGAAGGATGCGGACGAGGGAATAGAGGATGCCGAGGTAAATGACGGTGACGCTGAGGATATTCGATAAACCGGAAGACCAGAGGCCGCCGATGGCCGTGATGCCGACGAAGACGACGGCACTGGTGATCATGCCGGCGTGCATGGAGAAGATATCCGGCATGAGGGCGTGTAAAATCGAACCGCCGGCGACGTACTGCAGGGACGTGATGCAGATCATGATCAGGGACAGGCCGATGACGCTGATGATGCGGGCTTTTTTATCGTAACTCCGTTCAAAGAGTTCCGGAATGGTCGTGCAGTTCAGGGAACGGTACTTACCGGCAGCGACAAAGCCCATGATGATGGCGCCGATAGCCCAGGCCGCATTGTACCAGCCGGCAGCCAGGCCGATTTTCGTCGCGCTTTCAGCGACGCCGACGGTCGAAGCCGCGCCGACGGCCATACCCGTGATACTGACGGCGACCAGGCCCGTAGAAAACTGGCGCCCTGCAAATAAATACTCTGTCGGGTTCTGACTGGCCCGGCGTTTGACATAGAAAGAAATGGCAAATAATAAAATGATGTATAAGATGACAATACACAATTGAATCGACATTTTCTCTCCATCCTCCTTTGACTTATAAATTTAAAAATTTGCAACCTTAGTTCCATCTATGGGAACATAATATGCCAATAATTAACGTTATTATAGGCTAAAACGAAGAAAAATACAAGGAGGAGAAAAAAGGGCTTGTCGCCGTGCGACAAGCCCTTTTTTTCAATCTATGCTTTTTTCTGTGCGGCCATGGCCTGGAGTTCTGGTTTGAATTCTTCGACCAGTTTCTTTTCGGCTTTGGCACCTTTGGAGAGGGCGTTGTAGATGATTTCCGCCATTTCGTAACGGGTCATCGTGCGTTCGCCGTGGTATTTTCCGTCTTCGTAGCCCTGGATGATGCCGTTGCCAGCGAGTTTGCTGACGGCTTCATAAGCCCAGTGGTTTTCCGGGACATCCGGGAAGTCTTTGGACATATTCGGATTGATGACCGAAAGGAGGGCATCGAGGCGGCTGGTGAGATAATCAATCTGTTTCTGCTGGGCTTTTTCCCGTTCTGTCAAGCCGTTCGTGGCATTGCGTCTTGCCTTATTGCCACCCTGGCCGATACGGAGGGAAATGCCGCCGCCATACATGTTTTCGCCTGTTCCGAAGGACGACGAAACATTGACCATGACGTTTTCATTCGGCCGGTAGAAGGCGCCGATAGCCGTAGCCGTTTCGCCTTTGTAACCGCCGACAGCAGCTGCAATGTTCCACTTGGAATCAGCATCGAATTCGAGGGGATGCAGGTTGGCCAATGCCGCTGCGTTAGCCCCGACTTTGTCGACGCGGCTGTCCAGCTTGTTGACCTTGTTTTCAACGCCGGTGACGCGTTCATTGGTCTGATAGAGCTGGCTGCCATTGACGGCATCCGTGCTGTCAGCGGCAATCCGGCCCGGAGCGACGTTGACCACTTTCTGATCGTTGGCGTTGATGCCGTTGGAATCGATGTAGGTCTTGTCGCCGACCTTATAGGAAGAAGCGGTCATGCTACCGGCAACCGTAGCGTTGCCGCCGACACTGAGATCTTTTTCCATGGTGACAATATCCTTAAAGGTTGCCTGGCCATCGAAGGTAGAGGTGCTGGTGACGTGGAGTGTATCCGTCGTCGTGCCGCCAGTAACGGTTGCACCATTGTTGACGACGAGTTTTTCTGTTTTTGTCGTACCTTCTACAGTCAGGTCTTTTTCAACCGTAGCGTTAGATTCCATGGTGACGTCGCCTTTCAGGTCAGACGTACCGTTGACTGTCAGGTTCTTGCCAACGTTTGCATTGCCCTGCAGGTCCGAATCGCCTTTGACAGTCAGTTTCTGATCAACCATTGCATTGCCATGGACACCGAGGTCCTTCATGACATCAGCATAATCCATCGTAGCCTGACCCGTTTCAATCGTGTTGCCAGAAATGGTGGTCTTTGTGACGGTCCCTTCTTTAATGGCCGTATTGTGGTCCGTGTTTTCAAAGGTTGTTCCACTGTCCGTCGTCGTTACCGTCGTTTTACCTACGGTATTGGTAATGGATTCGCTGGCCGTGTTGGTAATGTTCTGAGCAGCATTGGCAATGGTTCCGCCAGCAGCACTCAGGCTGATGTCTTTGGCACTCTGACTGATACCGGTACTGGTGTTGCCATCCGTTACGGCACTGCTGACCATGCCTGTTGTCGAATCTTTTACGATGTCGATGAGGGTGGAACCGTTGACCAGGGCATCTTCCGTCTTGGTGGTGGCGCTGTACTGGGTATCGCTGGCTTTGATCAGCTGTTCCGATTTGTCCACGGTGCTGTTGGTGTTGTTGGCCTTGGTCCCGTCAGTGATGGAGGAGGCCAGGCTCATGGCATCCTGGTTCACAACGGTGGTGTTGGTCTGGCCGGCAATGGTGTCGATGGTGGTCTTCTTATCCCCATCGGTGAGCTGGGATTTTTCTTCTGCTGCGCCCCGGAGATAGGAAGCGGTCTTGCCATCGACCTGGCTCATTTCTTCTTTAGTCTGATAGGACAACTGGGTGGAAGTGTTGGAGCCGTACTCGTTGGAAACCTTGCTGACAATGGAGCTGGAAGCATCCGTTTCTACATCAATAGCCTTGTTGGTGATCTTGTTCTTTGCTTCGTTGGTGATGCTTTCTGCTGTCAGGCTGCTGTCGCCGGTCACGGTCGTGGTCTGGTTTCCGCCTACCTTGGTATCCAGGTCGGACTTGTAGTCTTCCGTGACCTTGCCGGTGACAGTGGTCTTCAATTCTCCACCAACGGTGTTGGTCATATTGCCGGTTGCTGTGTTCACCAGGTCTTTAGCCGTATTGGTGATGGTTCCATTAGCTGCGCTGTTGGTAATATTACCGGTTGCAGTATTCAGGATATCTTTGGCATTGGTTGCGACCGTCTTATCTGTTGCATTGTTTGTGATGCCGCTTTCATTCATCACACTCTGAACTGCCGAACCGTCGCCAATCTGGGTGGTTACAGATTCACTGGCCGTATTGGTAATGGTTTTTGCATCATTGGTCATCGCTTCAGCAGCTTTGTTGGAAATAGTCTTCGCTTCATTGCTGATAGTGCCGTTGGAAGCAATGTTGCTGATATTGCCATTCTCTGCTTTGTTGGTAATGCTGTCAGAAGCTGTGTTTGTCAGTTCTTTGGCATTATTGGAAATAGTGCCATTTGTGGCCGTATTGGTAATATCCGTCGTAGTCTGGGTGGAAGAAGTCGTGTTGGTTCCATCGGTGACTTCGCTGGTGATGTTATCTACTTTCTGATCCACTTTGGAGAATACCGTATCAGACGAATTAATCTGATTGAGGATTTCATCGACGTGCTGTTCGAATGTGGAAGTCTTGCCATTGGCATCATTGGTAATGACATTACTGGATTCCGTTGCATTCATCTTTTCCACATTTCTGTTGATTCCATTGGAAGCTGTTTCGGTCTTACCTTTTTCCGTCAAAGTAGAAGTGCTGGTATAGGTTTTTCCATCCGTGGTATCTACTTTGCTATTGACAGAAGTCACATTCCCGCCATGAATTTCGGTATAATTGTTTTTATCCAGTTTGCTGGAGAGCGTCTTGGCATTGAATTCACCCTGGACTTCCCAATCTTTCACAGTTGCTTTACCACTTACGTTCAGGGTACCTGCATCAACTTCTCCAGTAGTCTTGATGGTGCCAGCCCCTGCATCCAGGTCTCCACCGGTCAGGGTCAGGTTGTGCCCTGTCATGCCTTTGGCTACCGTAAGGCTGTCACCGCTCAGTACTCCGCTGGCTGTAATATTCTGGCCGGAAATGTTCCCGGTCCCTGCCACGATATCTCCGCCGCTGGTATTCAGTTTGCCGCCGGCTGTCAGGATATCGCCGCCTACGGTTTTGATGTTGCCGGATCCAGTGTTGATTTCGCCGCCAGAAGTAGCTACTTTGCCCCCATTGGTACGGACTTCCCCGCCCTGGGTATTCACGTTGCCGCCGCCGGTCTGGATGAATCCACCGTTGGTCTTGATATTGCCATTGCTGATGGTGGCCGTTCCATCGGTCAGGGTAGCGCCCTGTACCGTTCCGGTAGAAGTCACATTCCCAGAAGCAACATTGCCATCAGTATCCACCGTAAACTTCCCGTTGGCCCCTTTGATGCTGCCGTCAGCATTCATAGCCGCCTGGGCTGCCGCATAGTTATCCCCGCCAGTATAGACGCCTTTGGCATCCATCACACTGCTGTTGGTACCAACCTTGATGCCATTTTCGCTGAGGGTAATCTGGTTTTCTTTGCCTTCATTCATAACCAGGGTAGTCGCCGCTTCTTTGGAAGTGCTGACAGTCCCATCCTTGTTCACCGTGGTGGTGTTCTTTTGCAGTACATTGTTGTCACTCAGGCTCAGTCCGCCATTGACCGCTTCTGCCAGTTTGGTATCAGCTGCCACACGGCCTGCCCATTCATTGGCATCAGCCTGGCTCAGGGCGTTGAACCCATCCACCATATTCTGGTTGACCTGCTGGATGACCTTATCCTGGGCTGCATCTGCACCCAGCCGAGCAGCCGTTTCGTCTGCCAGACCTTTATCCAGCAGCGCCACGTTTTCGCCAATGGTATTGGCGGCTCTCACGATAGCCCCATCCTGTACGGCGGCATCGTCCTTGCTCACATAGTTATCAGATGTCTGTTTTTCCAGATATTCCTTCACATTGGTGATCCGGGTATCCAGAGCCGTATCGGCAGCTTCCCGGGCAGCAGCTTCAGCGGCATCTGCCTTTTCCAGATTCGTCACAGAGTATTTCCGTTTCAGTGCTTCTTCATTAATGGCATCAGCATTGGCTTTGACCTGCGTATCCAGCGCATTCAGGTTCTCGCCCACAGATTTAAAAGCATCAACATATGCCCCATCCGTCGCTTGAATATTTTCACCTATCGAAAGGAGTTCATTTTGAACTTCCTTACTAAATTTTTGAATATCTTTCTGCAGGCTTTCTTGCCCTTTATCTATCCCTTCTTTGGTATAAACTTCTACTGCCGTAGTAGAACCAGTGCCAACCGGTTCCACCATTATGGTGGCATCCGCTGCATAGCTAAAACCCTCCGACCGGGAGGAGTATGAGGGCCGTGATGGCGGCCAGGGCCAGGCGTCTGGTCTTATCGCCTGTGCTGGAGGCCTTGGTATGGCTTTTGGCTAATTCCGATGCTACGACGTAGCAATTTCTTGATTTACTCCAGATGACTTTAAATATCTTATTCATATTTTCGCACCCTTTCTGTATAAAGATTTGACAGGGACCTTAATTTTGCGTACAAAAATAATAAGGTACCGGAAATGCTGAAATTTTTGGGATTTTTATGCGTCTTTTTGGAAAATGAATTTGAAATAATCTTCCTGGAACTGGGCGATATTTTCGTTTGGCCAGGGGGATTTTGTGCCCCTTCACTTCGATGTACTCACTCTTTATGATGTGAATTGCAGACTGGTTGACGATATAACCTTTTCCGGGAGAGACGAACTGGCCGGGGACGATGGATTCAAAGGTCTGCAGCAGGGCTGACAGGGATTGGCGCGTTTCCAACATGGAGCCGTCATAGGTGTGGACTTGCTGGACATGGCCGTTGCTTTCGATGAAGAGCAGGTTGTTGACTTCTTCGACCTGGATGCCGCCGCCGACGAGGCGAAAGAGGATCTTTTTGCTGTGCCGCTGGCGTATCGTGTCCATGACCCGGTCCATGGCCTGGTCGAATTGTTTTTGTGTAAACGGCTTGGTCAGGTAATGGGCGGCCCGGACGTCGAAGGCTTCGACGGCGAATTCGTCACTTGTCGACAGGAAGATGATTTCGGCTTGACTTTTCTGTTTTCTCATTTCACGGGCGATATCGGTTCCCAGCAGGCCGGGCATGCAGATATCCAACAAGATGATGTCGAAATCTTTCCTTTCTTCCACGGCGTCTACAAAGTTCATGGCGTTGTTATAGGCGTATATCTCGATATTCGAGGCTTTGTTCTGGTAATAAGTCTGTACGGCTGTTTTCATGATTTCCAACTGGTCTTGTAAATCATCGCAGAGGGCAATTCTCAACATAGGTACCTCCTTTCTGTTCACGGTAAGGGAACAATCATCCTTTTGCAAGTGTATTATAACTCGTGTTGATGCTTAAAAATTCCTCCGTGACATGAAATGTACTTTTTTTGGCATAAACGGAATAGGCCCTGATTTTTTTTTATACAATATCAAGTACATTGCTATTATTCTGTAATTATCCTATGAAATTTAAGTTTTGACTCCAAACGTCACTTTATTTTGCCGAATTCCGTATAACTGGAAAATGCTTGAGGTCTATTATGCTTCCGTATACAATTTACTGGCATATTAATGTGACTGAGAAACGCCATTGCATCGCGTTCCTAAATATGGTATGATACGGCCGAGGCAAAAGATAACATCACGTATCGTGAGTTATACTTTTTTCGGATATTTTTCAAGATGGTTTTTTCATCTGCTTGGATCTGCTTTGGACCGAGACAGAAAGGATGGCTCATCATTTGTTGGTAGTGCTGAAATACGTGGGATTTTTCACAATTTCGCCTGCCACTATGGACGTTTGTCGCTTAGACACCTTTCGGTCTGTGCCGGAAGGTGTTTTTTTTGTTTCTTTTGCCCCAGATTCTCATAGGGAGGTTTTTTTATTGAAAAAGTGTTGTGATTTTCTGGTAAACAACATGGCCATTTTCGTCGTCCTCATCGGTATTGTCGGCGTCGTATGGCCCCAGACCTTGCAATGGGTCGGCCCGTACGTTGGCTGGCTGCTGGGGATTGTCATGTTCGGCATGGGCATGACCCTGACTGTACAGGATTTCAAGACCGTCTTCAAGCGGCCGTGGGAAGTCCTCATCGGCGTCGTCGCTCAGTTCCTCATCATGCCCTTCGTGGCCTGGGCCCTGGTACGCCTCTTTGCCCTGCCGCCGGAACTGGCCATTGGCGTCATCCTCGTCGGGACCTGCCCGGGCGGGACGGCATCGAATGTCATCTCTTATCTGGCCAAAGGCGACGTCGCCCTGTCTGTCTCGATGACCATGTCGACGACGCTCCTGGCGCCTATCGTGACGCCGGCCCTGACCTGGTTCCTGGCAGGCGCCTGGATCCATGTTTCCTTCGTATCCATGATGATTTCCATTGCGGAAATGGTCCTGGTACCGGTCCTGCTCGGTTTGGCGGCTCATCATTTCTTCGCCCGCGGCGTCGAAAAAGTCCTGCCGGCCATGCCCGTCGTATCGGTAGCGACTATCGTCATCCTCGTCGGCTGCGTTGTATCCCTCAGTGCATCGCGTCTCTTTGACGTCGGCCTGCTCATGGCGGCTATCGTCATCTTGCACAATGTCTTTGGCCTGGCCCTTGGCTATGGCATGGCCAAATTGTTCCGCCTCGATTCGCGTAAATCCCGGACCGTAGCCATCGAAGTGGGCATGCAGAATTCCGGCATGGCTGCGTCTTTGGCCGTCTTATATTTCAACCCGGCAGCGGCCATTCCCGGCGCTATTTTCAGCGTATGGCACAATATTTCCGGGTCCATCGTGGCCAATTTCTTCTCGCGCCGCGATGAAAAAGCCGAAGAAAAGGCTCGTGCCCTGTCTGTCGATAAATCGAGTGTTCCTACTCATTAATTCATATTTCAAAGGAGTCTTACAATCATGAAAATTTTCCGTACTGTCAAAGAAATGCAGGCATTTGCTGGTGAACAGAAAAAGGCTGGTAAGGTTATCGGCCTGGTCCCGACTATGGGTGCGCTCCACGAAGGTCATCTGACCCTGATGCGGGCTGCCAAGGCCAAATGCGACGTCGTCATCGCTTCGGTCTTCGTCAATCCGACCCAGTTCGGCCCGAACGAAGACTATGATGCTTATCCGCGTCGCTTCGATGAAGACTGCCAGAAATTGGAAAGCGTCGGCGTCGATGCCGTTTTCCATCCGGAACCGTCGGAAATGTATCCTGAAGGCTGCTGCACCTATGTCAATGTCGACGGCGACATTACGCATAAACTCTGCGGGGCTCAGCGGCCTATCCATTTCCGCGGCGTCGCTACGGTCGTCACGAAATTGATGAACATTACCCGCGCCGATGAAGCCTTCTTCGGTCAGAAAGACGCCCAGCAGGTCGTCGTCGTCCGCCGTTTCGTCAGCGACCTCAATATCCCGGTCCACATCAATATGGTCCCCATCGTCCGCGAAGAAAGCGGTCTGGCCCGGAGCTCGCGCAATGCTTACCTTTCGCCGGAAGAAAAACAGGCGGCCCTGGTTCTGTCCCGCAGCCTGCGCAAAGCCAAAGCCGCTTATGAAGGCGGCGAAAAGGATGTAGAAACACTGAAATCCATCGTGACCAAGGAAATCCAGTCGGAACCGATGGCTTCTATCGACTACGTCGATCTCTTCTCCTTCCCGGCCTTGAAACCGATTGCGACGGTCGACCAGGAAAGCCTGTTGGCTATCGCCGTCCGCATCGGCAAGACGCGTCTCATCGATAACGTCATCTTGGGCTAAGGAAATCTTCACATTATCTTCACATTTCCTCCACATCTTTTTCGCACCCCTCTGGTATAGTAGAAGCATAAACAGAGGGGTACTACAAAGGAGGTTTTCGTGATGAAGAAAAAAATCTTAGCCGGATTGGCTGCACTCGTAGTGATTGCCGGTTTTTCCGCCTTTGCAGCGACACCAGCTGCTTCAGATGGTTCATCGTCAGGGACTTACGGCCCGGGCTATACGTGTTATGACAACGGTAACGGGTATTGCCGGGGACCGCGTGCCTGCTATGATGACCAGGATAACTGCTATACTGGAAATGGCTATTGCCAGGGACCGCGCCGCGGCTGCCGGGCTGATGGCCAGCGCGGTTGTCAGGGCCGTCAGGATTGCCCTGCCTATAGCGCTCAACAGTAAGCCGTTCTAATCAAAGGGGGAAAACAATATGGTAATGACTCACTACATGGAACTCTTATCGCTCTATGAACCTTGGTTTTTGATTCTCTTCATGCTCGTACCGATGGTACTGGCCGAAACGATTTTGGCTGCCGGTGCTTTTTCCTTGCTCTACAAGGACAGCCGCAGTGAAAAATGGGACAGCCTGAGCCACGTCTGCGGCCTCATCCTGGGTGTCTTCTTCATCGTAGCTACAGTATACATCGTCACATCCTACGTGCCGACTATCCAGTGGCGCGGCCCGATTGATTACATTTCTATCTGGGCCTATGTCCTGGGCGTCATCCCGGCCGTCCTCATCCTCTTGCAGGAATTGGGCATCATCTTTAAGGGCCTCGATACAACGGCAAAAATCAAGAAACACATCGTCCTCATGATTCTCTTCGTCTTGTTCACCCATTTAGCCATGGTCTTCGGCATGGCCGACCCGCAGCTCGCAGGCTACGTCCCGCCGAAACAGAACATGCAGATGCAGATGAACGGCAATATGCCTATGGACCACAGTCAGATGGACCACAGCAAGATGTAGTTTCGTGGCTAGTGGCTAGTGGTTCGTGGCTTCGTAGGGGCCGTCCCAGAGGGCGGCCCGCCTCTCCTGTTAGGAGAGGTGGCCCGAAGGGCCGGAGAGGTTTAACCTCTCAGTCAGCTGTAGCTGACAGCTCCCCTATAAGGGGAGCCATTATACGAGCCACGAACCACTAAAAAGGGCTTGTCGCACGTGCGGCAAGCCCTTTTTTCATGCTATAATTGATGTAAAAAGGGGTGAACACGATGGACTTAGCGCAGCCGATTTTAGAGGGCATCATCGCTCTGGCTAAACAATACGATATTCAAAAAGTCATTCTTTTTGGCTCCCGTGCCCGTGGCGATAATTGGGAACGCAGTGATATTGACCTGGCTGTCTGCGGTGGAAATCTCACGCGGTTTTCTCTCGATGTCGACGAGGTCATACCGACGCTGCTCATGTTCGATGTCGTCGATTTAGATGAACCGGTCCAGCCCGAACTACGAGCCGCTATCCAACGGGAAGGAGTTGTTATATATGAAAAAGTATGAGAATTTCTGCAAAGCCTTGAATAACCTCAAAGAAATACAAAAAGAAATACCGCCTTATTCGACGGTCGTCCAAACGGGAATGGTTTCCCTTTATGAAATCTGCTTTGAACAGGCTGGGAAAGCCATGAAAGAAGTATTGGAAAACAATGGCTATAGCCAGCATAAGATAGGGTCACCGCGGGCGATTATCAAAATGGCTTATCAGGCCAATCTGATTGACGATGAGGATTGCTGGCTGGAGGCGTTGCGGGACCGGAACAATGTGGCCCATTCTTATAATGAAGAAATTGCCAATAATATCATCAAGGACAGCAAGGAAAAGTACATCGCCATGTTTGAAGAGTTGCAGCGGGAAATAGAAAAAAATTGGTTGTGAAAATGATCGGGAGGTGGAATTTTGCGAACGAATTCGATTTTGATCGTCGATGATGATGAAAAACTCTGTGCCCTGCTGCGGTCTTATTTCGAGCAGGAGCGGTTCATGGTCTATGTCGCCCATGATGGCATGACGGCGTTACATACACTGCGCACCCAGAAGCCGCAGATCATGCTCCTCGATTTGATGATGCCCGGCATGGATGGCTTCGAAGTCTGCCGCCGCATCCGCCAGTTCAGCGATATACCCATCATTTTTCTGTCTGCCAAGGATGATGAAACGGACCGCCTGGTCGGCCTCAACATGGGCGGCGACGATTATGTGACCAAGCCTTTCCACGTCAAGGAAGTCATTGCCCGCGTCTACAGCCTGTTGCGGCGGACCCGTGGTGAAGTACTGCAGCAGACGACGTCGTATACCATACGGGACCTGACTATCGACAAGGAAAAATTTACCGTCCTGCGGGGACAGCAGCCCATTGCCCTGACGCCGACGGAATTCAATCTCCTGCTGGTTCTGGCCTCGGCACCGGATCGGGTATTCAGCCGCATGCAGCTCGTGGATAAAGTACAGGGCGGCTATGGCTTTGAAGGCTATGAACGGACTATCGACACGCATATCCGCAATCTGCGCAAGAAACTGGAGCCCGACCCGGCCCATCCGACGTATATCCTGACCGTATACGGTATCGGTTATAAATTCGACGGAGGGAATCATGAAGAAAGCTGACAGCATCGTCATCCGCCTGACCGGGATGGTCTTTATCCTGATTTTCCTGACCATCGCCATCCTGCTCATCCTGGTCAATAATCAGATGGACAGCCATTTTTCCCAGTATTTGAATAACATGTCGCAAATGATGGGAAACAGCCATCAGGGCATGGGGATGATGCATGGGCTGGCGGAAATTACGTATATATCGGCTGTCCACCGGTCGCTGTTGTGGGTCGGCCTGGTCATGCTGGCCGTCAGCGTTACCATCAGCTACTTCATTGTCCGGGAAATCATGCGGCCTTTGTCGGCCCTGACTGACGCCGTCCAGAAGGTCAAGTCCGGCACGTATGGCCAGACCGTACCCGTCGAGCGTCATGACGAAGTCGGGACCCTGACGGAGACTTTCAACGATATGTCCCAGGAACTGGCGAAAAACGATAAGATGCGGCGCCGCCTGTTTGCCAACATCGCCCATGAACTGCGGACGCCCCTGGCCATCTTGCAGGGCAATCTGGAAGGCATGATCGACGATGTCATCCCGACGGATAAGAAGGTCCTCCTGTCCATGGAAGATGAGACGTTGCGCATGGGCCGGCTCATCCAGGACCTGCGCGACTTGTCGCTGGCTGAAATCAACGAGCTCACCCTCCATAAAGAACCTTATGATATCAACGTCCTCCTGGAACGGGCCGTGAGCATGCTCCAGCCTTTATGCGACGAAAAATCCCTGACCGTCCATTTGGACTTGGCCAGGGATTTACCGAAAGTATCCATCGATATAGACCGTATCAATCAGGTCATTTATAATCTGCTGAACAACGCCATCCGCTATATCGAAGCGGGATGTATGATTACCGTTTCGACGCAGGTCGTCACCGTACAGGGCCAGCCCTATGTGCAGGTCCAGATCGCCGATACGGGCAGCGGCATTGCCCCAGAGGATTTACAGCATATCTTCCAGTATTTCTACCGTAGCGAAAAATCGCGGAGCCGCAAGAGCGGCGGCAGTGGTATCGGCCTGGCTCTAGCCCGGCAGTTCGTCCGCAGTCATGGCGGCAGGATATGGGCGGACAGCGAAGTCGGCAGAGGGACGACGTTTACTTTTATTTTACCAATTCATAGCCAGCATCGGCAATGACTTTGGCAAAGGCTTCCGTCGGGATGTCTTTGCTGGTCGTGACGTCGGCTTTTTTACCTTCCAAGTCGACAGTGACAGCCGTGACGCCGTCCATGGCAGCCAATGCATCGTGTACGTGTTTCTGGCAGTGCTGGCACATCATGCCTTCGATTTTCAATGTTTTTTCCATCGTTTCATCCTCTTCTTTCTTTGGTGTACTGAGATTTTGTAATGTATATCCAGCAGTAGTGATGACTTTTTTGAAGTCCTCTGCGGAGATAGCTTTATCAGCCGAGACATCGGCTTTTTGACCATCGAGGTCGACGACGGCATCGGTGACGCCGTCCATGGCTTTCAGGACTTTCGTGACCGTAGCCACGCAGTGCTGGCACATCATGCCTTCGATGGACAGGGTATAGTGATACGGAGCCGGAACGGCTGCCACTTCGGGAACCGGCGTTTGCGTCGCTGCCTGTGCAGCTTTCGGGCTACTGGTTTCCGGCGCCGATGTTTCACGTGAAACATCGGTACTGTGCGTCGTCTTGAAGAAGCGCAGGCGCAGGGCGTTCATGCAGACCGTGAAGCTCGACAGACTCATGGCAGCGGCGCCGATCATGGGATTGAGGCGGATGCCAAAGGCCGGATAGAGGACGCCTGCAGCTAGGGGGATGCAGATGACGTTGTAGAAGAAGGCCCAGAACAGGTTTTCTTTGATATTCTTGATGACAGCCTTGCTCAGGCGGATGGCGCTGACGGCGTCGAGGAGGTCGCTGCGCATGAGGACGGCATCGGCGCTTTCGATGGCGACGTCGGTCCCGGCACCGATGGCCATGCCCAGATCGGCTTTGGCCAGGGCCGGCGCATCGTTGATGCCGTCACCAATCATGGCGACTTTATGGCCTTCGGCCTGGAGGGCGGCGATGTGTTTTTCTTTATCCTGCGGCAGGACGCCGGCGATGACCTGGGGAATATGCAGGCGCTGGCGGATGGCTTCGGCTGTGCGCTGGTTGTCGCCTGTGAGCATGACGACGTTGATGCCCATTTTGGCAAAGTCGGCAATGGCTTCGGCGCTGGTCTCTTTTTCGACGTCGGCTACGGCGATGATACCGATGATTTCTTTGTCGTCAGCAAAGAGGAGCGGCGTCTTGCCGTCGTCAGCCAGGGCATTGAGGCTGGCCGTGATGGCTTTGGTGTCGATATGGGCTTCGTCCATGAGGCGCGTGTTGCCGGCATAATAGGTCTTGCCGTCGATGACGGCCTGGACGCCGCGGCCGAAGAGGGCCTTGAAATCGCTGGCTGTCCTGCCGGTCAGCTGATGGTCGCCGGCATAGGTCGTAATAGCTTCGGCCAGGGGATGTTCGCTGCCTTTTTCCAGGGCTGCAGCGATGGCGACGAGGTCTTCTTTCGTGCCTTTCAGGGGAAGGATATCCGTGACTTTCGGACGGCCTTCGGTAATGGTACCGGTCTTATCCATGACGACCGTGTCGATGGCATGGGCCGTTTCCAGGGCTTCGCCGGATTTGATGAGGATACCGTTTTCAGCCCCTTTGCCAGTGCCGACCATGATGGCGACTGGCGTAGCCAGGCCCAGGGCGCACGGGCAGGAGATGACCAGGACGGAGATGGCCGTCGAGAAGGCGAATTCGGCGTCGACGCCCATGACGAAGTACCAGATGAGGCCTGTAATGATGGCGATGGTGATGACGGCCGGGACGAAGTAACCCGAAATGGTATCGGCCATCTTGGCGATAGGTGCCTTGCTGGCACTGGCTTCATCGACGAGCTTGATGATCTGGCTGATCGTCGTGTCGTCGCCGACGCGGCGGGCTGTGATGTGGATGAAACCCGTCTTGTTTATCGTAGCCGACGTGACTTTATCGCCGACTTGTTTTTCTACAGGGATGCTTTCGCCAGTAATGGCGGCTTCATCGACGCTGGTCGTCCCTTCAGAAATGATACCGTCTGCCGGGATGCTTTCACCCGGACGGATGACGATTTCATCGCCGACGACGAGGTCTTCGACGGGAATGACCGTTTCGACGCCGTTGCGCAGGACCGTGGCCTGTTTCGGCGCCAGGTCCATCAATTTTTCGATGGCCGTACTGGTCTTGCCTTTGGCGCGGGCTTCGAGGTATTTACCGATGTCGATGAGGGTGACAATCATACCGGCCGATTCAAAGTACAGATTGGTGCTGTACTGGGCGACGAGGGCCCAGTCGCCATGGCCCATGCCCCAGCTCATGCGGAAAATGGCGAAGACGCCGTACAGGGCAGCTGCCATGGAACCCATGCCGACCAGGCTGTCCATGTTCGGGGCGCCCTGGAAGAGGTTGCGGAAGCCGTTGACATAATACTTGCGGTTCAAGTACATGATCGGCAGGATCAGTAAGAACTGGGTAAAGGCGAAGGTAATGGCATTTTCATCGCCGTGGAAGACATACTGGAAACCTTCCGGTACGGGGATGCCGAACCATTCGTAGAACATGTGGTGCATGGCGATGTACATGACCGGGATGAGGAAGACGATGGACCAGATGAGGCGGTGCTTCATGGATTTCATTTCTTCCTTGGCTATGTCAGAGGCGCTCTTTTGCGGAGCGCCGGCCTGTTTCTGGCTGCCGCCTTCGGCCGGGCTGGCTCCGTAGCCGGCGTCGACGACGGCCTGGATGATGTCTTGCTCGCTGACGACATTTTCATCGTACGAGGCCTGCATACTGTTGGTCAGCAGGTTGACGCTGGCCTTGTCGATGCCGTCCAGCTTGTTGACGGCTTTTTCCACGCGGGACGAGCAGGCGGAACAGCTCATGCCTGTGATGTTGAATTTTTCGTGCTTCAACGGACTCACTCCTTTATTTCATGAGTTTCTGAAGGGCGCAGACGAGTTCATCGACGACTTCGTCTTTGCCTTCACGGATGTCGTGGACGACGCAGGACTTGATATGCTGGCCCAGGAGTTCCTTATTGAAAGAATTCAATGCCGACTGGATGGCACTGACCTGAGTCAGGATATCAATGCAGTAGCGGTCGTCTTCGACCATCTTTCGCACACCCCGTACCTGGCCCTCGATGCGGTTCAGGCGGGAAATGAGCGATTTATACTCTTTGCCCTCTTTATTGCGATACTTATGTTTCTCCGTATCGCAGCAGGGACAGACTTTCTTTTCGTCCATAATTGAGTTCTCCTTTCATTTAAATACCCCTATGGGGTACATTGATATAATATACCGATATGGGGTATATGTCAAGGGTGTTTTAGCGGTTAGCAGTTAGGGGTTAGGGGCTAGCGGATGGTTTTTAATTTGTAGGGGCGCCCGCGTGGGGCGCCCGCTCCGGAATATGCATGATTTCCTAATCAGTTTGCCAGGAGAATCATCCCAATTCCTAACGGGTCGCCCACGGACCCCTACGAACGCTAACCGCGGATTGTTAAAAAAGGACTACGTATGATGATATAAGCCCTCATACGATAGTCCTTTTTCTGTAGGGGCGTCCGCCCCGGGATTATGCGATTTCACTGTAGGGGCGACCGCGTGGGGCGCCCGCTCCGGAATATGTCTGATATCCCAATCAGTTTGCCAGGGGAATCATCCCAGTTCCTAACGGGTCGCCCACGTGCGACCCCTACGGTGCGGCCATGAGGCCGCCACGAGCCACTAACACTAACCACTAAAAAAAGCTGCCGCAAAGCGGCAGCTTTTTTACTCCTATTTCAACAATGCTTTTACAGCTTCTGTTTCATCCGTAGCGTTTTCAGTACCGGAGATGATGGCACCCTGGACTACGATGCAGTCGAGGCCTTTGTCCTTGCGGACCTGTTCGACTTTGGAAACGACGTCTTTTTCAATGGGGACGATCAGTTTGTTTTCCAATTTGCTCAAGTTCTGAGCCAATTCACGGCCGAGGTTCTGGCGTTCCTGGTCGGTCTTCATTTTCGGAGCTTTTTTAGCGAACTGTTCGTTAGCGTCTTTAACGGCAGCCTGCATCTGGGCGCTGACTTTCGGGAAGTCCTTATGGGACTGTACCAATGTATCGAAGTTGACGACACCGACGCCGGAAGCAAAGGCCGACGAAACAGCGACGAGGCTCATCATTCCCATAACGGCAAGGGATGCTAATTGTTTTTTCAGTTTCATAATGTATTCCTCCTGTGCCGCAGAGCGGCTGAATTACTCTTTCTTACTATGGTTCTATTCGTATATTATAACAAACTTACCGATAAAGTACAACCTGCACAGAATCAGGCTTTTTCGTCGTCGCCTTCTGCTTTGTCTTCTTCATCGTCGTGAATATAAATGTATTTGTCTTTTTTCATCTTGTCGATGATTTCCGGTGCCATGGCGATGAGTTTTTCAAAGGCCGAAGCCTGGTAGCCATCTTTCTTGATGGAGAACATTTCTACCCGGTCCCCTTTGATGACCAGGATGGCAGCTGGTTCCATCTTGGCACCGCCGCCGCTGCCGGCACTGCTGCGCCCGTTTTCGGTCTTGCCGTTGACGCCGCCGGACCCGAAGCCAAAGGTGACGTCTACGAACGGTACCAGGATGGCGTCACCGATGTGGACGGCCTGGCCGACGACGGTTTCGACTTTGATCATTTCTTTGAAACTTTCAAAAATTTGTTCCAAGTTGTTCTTGATGTACGAGTTATCCATGTTGTTCCTCCTTGTTCACAGCGTGCCACTCAGCCCATAAACGGCGTACAGGCCGGGAGGCGGCAAAGGCGGCTGTAAACAGAAGCAGCACTGCCGGATATAGACGGCCCGAAGCACGGACGGTACAGTCATACTGTTCCTCTACGAAATTGAATTGTAAGTCTGTGACGCTCCCCGGACAGATGGCATAGAGGGCACCGGCCAGCATCCCCGTTTCATGCGGTTCAGGGAGGCCGACGATGCCGGTCAGGGTGAAGCGGCGGATTTGGCCGTGGCCGAGCAGGCGCGACAGCCAGGTGAAGAAAGCCGCTAAAAAGTCGGCATTGAAGAAGCTGGCTAAGAACCGGCGTATGGGCGGTTTCTTTTTTTTCGCTTCTTTCGCGTCACTCTGTGCTGGGGCATCCGGCCCTTCCTGGCGGAGCAGGTCTTCATACGTGAGGCGCTGGCTTTCTTTTTCCAGTTCGTCCCAGGCCTTTTCTTCCTCTTCCGCTGTAGGGAGCGGCGGTTCGACAGACTCTTTCACGGCAGGGCTGCGCTTCCAGCACATATGCAGTTCATGATGCGGCTCCTCGCCCAGCGTATAGGACCAGGATGCATCGGCCAATTTCCGGCCCCATCGGTCCTGGCCTTCGATGTGGAAAGGCGTCCCGATATGGATGGTAAGGGCGTAGGAGACGGGCAGGCAGAGGATGAGCAGTATGCAGCTGAATAAGATGGCAAGGATGACGATGATTGCCATAGGGCAGCCCCCTTTTGTGAAAATAATCCGTTATTTTTATTTATTCGATGAACTCGGGGCGATTTCCTCTTTTTTAGGCGTCTTGTTTCGCTTTTTCTTGTTTATTGAAAATGCAGTCCACATCTTCGGCACCGAAGCAGCGGGAACAGGAAATGCACAGGGCCGGTTCGGTATCGCCCGATTTCCAGCGGTTCGGCAGGTCCGGCTGGCGCAGGTAGGGACGGCTCATGGACACGAAAGCCAGGTCTGTCGATTCCAGTGTATCTTCGATATCTTCGACCTTGCGGAAACCGCCGACGACGCCGACATCGATTTTGTCTTTCAGCATAGCTGCGGCTTCAGAGGCATAGGCTTTGAAATACATCGGTTCCTTTGTGCGGCGGATAGCCCGGATCGGGCCCTTGCGCGGCAGGGACGATGTGTTGCCGCCGCTGACTTCGATGGCGTTTACACCCATGTCGGCCAGCCAGGTCATGACCTGCTTGCTTTCTTCAAAGGTCATGCTGCCGTCTTTCATGAAATCGGCACAGTTCAATTTGACCCAGACCGGATAATCGGCGCCGACGGCCTGGCGCATGGCGGCGACACATTCCAGGAGGAAGCGGGCCCGGTTTTCCAGGCTGCCGCCGTAGGCATCGGTGCGGGTGTTGAAATGGGGCGACAAGAACTTGCTGGCCAGGTAGCCGTGGGCGCCGTGGAACTGGACGCCGTCGAAACCGGCGGCCTTGGCTCTGGCAGCGGCTTTGGCGACGGCTTCCGTCAGTTCGTGGATCTGGTCGACTGTCAGGGCCTGCGATTCCTGGGTCCACTTGCCGACCTTTTCCGTAACGCCGCTGGGGCTGATGATAATGCGCGTTTCCCCTTCCGGGATTTCCGGCAGGAGGATGGCGGACCCCATGACGACGAGCTGAGCGATGATTTTTCCGCCGTGCTGGTGGACGCGGTGGACGACCTGGGACAGCGGGGCAATACATTCATCATCGTCGATGCGGATCTGGCAGTGCTGACGCGGTTCCATTTTGGTAGTAGCCATCATGCCGGTAATAATGATACCGGCACCGCCGTCGGCCAGATTTTCATACATTTGGGCCAGCTTTTCTGTCGGAAGGCCGTAGTTCCCCATTCCTTCAAAGGTAGCAGAACGGACAAGGCGGCACTTCGCTTCAATACCGCCGATGTGACATGTATCAAATAACATGGTAGAAATCTCTCCTTGGTAATAAAAAATGAATTTCAGTTTATCCCGAATATTATACAATATTTGAGGAAATAAGCCAATGCATTGTTTTTTGAACATTTGGGAGTTCATTTTAAAAAGGGCTTGTCGTCGTGCGACAAGCCCTTGGCTATTCACTTATTGGGATCATCAGGAGGTTTTTTACCTGTTTCTCGTTCATATTCATCGAAATCAATTTTGCTTTCTGAACCGAGTTCCAATGCTTTTTTATAGTACCATTCTTTAAAATCCAGCTCTTCCATGTAGTACTGCAGTTGTTCAATCTGATCCAGGACAAACTGACGCTGCTGGCGGATGAGGGCCTGCCGTTCTTTCAGGCTTTCATCGCCGCGCTGAGCCAGTTCGGCATATTCGCGGATGCGCTTGATGGGCATGCCCGTATTTTTCAGGCAGGTCAGCAGGTGGAGCCAGCGAATATCCATATCGCTGAAGAGACGGATACCGTTTTTCCGTTCTACCTGGGGCAGCAGCCCTTCTTTGTCATAATAGCGGATGGCAGACGGACTGATACCAGTCATCTGCGCCGCTTGTGAAATCGTATAAGACATAGTTTATCTCCCTTATTTTAAATACTGCCGGTAGAAGGCTTCGATTTTGTCGAAGGGAATGACATCCATTTTATAATACAGGTCGGTGTGTACGGCATCGGGGATGATCAGCAGTTCTTTGTTGTTCCCTTTCAGTTTCTTGAACGCGTCTTCGCTGAAGTAGCGGGAGTGGGCTTTTTCCCCGTGGATCATCAGTACGGCGCTTTCGATTTCATCAGCCCGGGACAGAAGGGGCATGTTCATGAAATCGAGCAGGGAACTGAGAGTTGCGCCTGTGGTGGAGCCGAAGGACCGGGGGCTGTAGCCGCGTTTTTCCTGGTAGTAGTCATGATAATCCTTGACGAACTGTGGCGTATCGGCTGTTACTTCTGTGGGGACACCGCCGGCCATTTTATAGGTGCCATTCCGGTAATCTTCTGTGCGCTGGGCGCTGATGGCTTTGCGGGCTTCCATCCGTTCTTTTTTTAGGGTTGCTTCATCTTTTTCATAGTCGAAATAGCCATTGGCGATGACCCGGCTCATGTCGTACATGGTAGATGTGACCGTAGCTTTGACGCGCGTATCCATGGCAGCGTCATTCAGAGCAAAGCCGCCCCGGCCGCAGATGCCGAGGATGCCGATTTTTTCCGGGGCGATGTTATTGCGGGTGGACAGGTAATCGACGGCGGCAGAAAAATCTTCCGTGTTGATATCCGGTGAGGTCGTGTTGCGCGGTTCGCCGGCGCTTTCCCCGGTAAAGGACGGGTCGAAAGCCAGGGTGATGAATCCCCGGGCCGCTAATTCCTGGGCATAGCGGCCGGAAACCTGTTCCTTAACGGCACCATAAGGACCGGCTACGGCAATGGCAGCGAGTTTTTCACCTTGTTTCATATTTTTCGGCGTATAGAGGTCGCCGACTAACGTAATGCCATAGCGATTATGGAAGGTAATTTTTTGGTGAGCGACCTTCGCATTTTCTGGAAACGTCTTGTCCCATTTATTGGAAAGTGTTGCAGCGTCAATGGTTTCAGCCGGTGCTTTCGATGGAGCTGGGGCCTGGGCGGCATAACTGCTACCGGCACCTGCGCCGATGATGAAAAGGGAGCTGCACAGGGCAGCGAATACCATATTTTTCATGATGCGTTTTCTTAATTTCATAATTATAGGCCTCCTGTCAGAAAATTTATAGCTCATTTGTATTTCATGGCCTAAGCATAAACCTTAAAGGTAACTTTAAGTCAAGGGCTTTCTTTAGCGTGATTTCTTTATAACCCCCAAAACCTTTTAAGTTCATTGACAAAATGGGCTTAAATGATATACTTCTAGTAGAAGTAGTGAATTTTTGCAATTGAAACACGAAAGCCCCTGGAACTGCCATTCCAGGGGCTTTCTCTATGGTTTAGAACTATCCGCTAACCACTAACTGCTAGCCCCTAACCCCTTAAAAAGGATTGTCGTCATGCGATAGCTACTTTTTGCTCCTTTTGTAAAGAAATATGTTTTTAGTTGGCTTCACTAAGCGACTATGATATAATATAAGTGTTTGTTAATTTTACAATTCACGAAGGGATGTTGAATACATGGCTACAGCAATGGTAATCGGAACCCAATGGGGCGACGAAGGTAAAGGTAAGATTGTAGATTATTTGGCCCAGAAGGCCGATGTCGTCATCCGCTCCCAGGGTGGGAATAACGCCGGCCATACGGTCGTCGTCGACGATAAGTCCTTTGCACTGCGTCTTTTGCCGTCGGGTATCCTCTTTTCCGACAAAACTTGCATCATCGGCAGCGGCGTCGTTGTCAATCCGAAAGTCCTCCTTGAAGAAATCGAAGGCATGACCTCCAAAGACGTGCAGATCAGCAAATTGGAAATTTCCACGCGTGCGCATGTCATCATGCCGTATCATATCCGCATTGATGAAGAAGATGAAAAACTCAAGGGCGACGCTAAAATCGGTACGACGAAGAACGGTATCGGACCGTGCTATGCCGACAAAGTCAACCGCGTAGGCATCCGCATCGGCGACCTCATGGACCGCGATGTCTTTGCCAAGAAACTGCGCATCAATATTGACCTTAAAAACCGTCTCTTTGAAAAATATTATGGCTGCGAAGGCTTCGATTACGATGAAGTCCTCAAAGAATACCTCGGCTATGCCGACCAGATCCGCCAGTATGTCAAGGATACGAACTACTCGGCGAACCTCTATGTCAGTGAAGGCAAGAAAGTCCTCTTTGAAGGGGCACAGGCTGCTATGCTCGACCTCGACCATGGTACATATCCCTTCGTTACCAGCTCCAATCCGACGGCTGGCGGTGCCTGCACTGGTTCCGGCGTCGGTCCTCGCCGTATGGAAAATATCGTCGGCGTCGTCAAAGCCTATACGACCCGCGTCGGCGCTGGCCCGTTCCCGGCAGAACAGCTCAACGAAGTCGGCGAATATCTGCGCAACACAGGCCATGAATTCGGCACGGTTACCGGTCGTCCCCGCCGCTGCGGCTGGCTCGACACGGCTGTCGTCAAATATGCAGCCATGCTGAACAGCCTCGATTACCTGGCTATTACCCGCCTGGACATCCTCGATGACCTGGATACTATTAAAATCTGCACGGGCTATAAATATAAAGGCCAGCTCTTGAAAGAATATCCGGCCAGCCTCGACGTCCTGGAAAACGTCGAACCGATTTATGAAGAAATGCCGGGCTGGAAAGCAGACATCTCGAAATGCAAATCCTATGATGAACTGCCTGAAGCTGCCCGCCACTATGTCGAACGCATCAGCGAACTCACAGGCGTTCCCCTGGGCATCGTCTCCGTCGGCCCGAACCGCAGCCAGACGATCATCCTCAAAAAGATTTTCTAAAAACAACTGAATTACACCATAATTGTGAAAAGGCGCTGTCTTATGAAGACAGCGCCTTTTTGAGTATTAAGTTCGCAGTTTGTAGTTTTTAGTGAAGGGTTTTAAATTTAAAGCCCTCCATACTACAAACTACAAACTCCATACTACAAACTACAAACTCCATACTACAAACTATGAAGCAAAGGGAATCTCGCATGATGGCAGAAACCTTTGTGCGACAGTCCCTTTCAAGTTATTAGTGGTTCGTCAAAAACAAACGCCCCAATCGGGGCATCCGTAGGGGCCGTCCTGAAAGGCGGCCCGCCGTGACCAGTCGGTAATACATTATATGGTTCATGTGGCATGATTTTACGACCGGCGTTTTTTTCGGATTCAGATGCGGCGTTCCGCCGCGACAGACTCAAGCTGACAACGACGCTTCGGGAAACACTCAGCGTGTAGCGGGACGCCCTTTGGGACGGCCCCTACGAGCTACGAGCCAGCGGTCCGCTGGCTAACGGCTAACCCCTAGCCCCTAGCCCCTAGCCTCTACTCCCCGCAATGGCCGGCCATGGCGCAGGAGCTGCACGAGCCGGAGCAGCCACCGCCGATGAAGTTCAGGCCGATGACGCCGGTTACGGTTTTGCGTGGCATGAGCATGCCGCTGGGCAGGAGGGAGACGCCGATTTGTTCGGCGTGGACGGCCTGGGCGATGTTGGCCATCTGGCCGGACGGCCAGTCGCCAGTGCCGGGATTCATGATCCAGGCGGCTTTATAGCCTTTATCGGCGCCGGCTTCGTCGAGCATGTCGATGAGCTGTTTCGTATAGCCTGCTGTGGCGACGGCCAGGGCCGAATCGAGAGCCAGGCCGCGGGTGATGTCTTTATTCATGAACAGGGCATCGACCTCTTTTTCCAGGGCTTCGCCGAGGGTAACGGCATACATCAGGACGATGGCCGAATCTTCGATGCGCTGGTGGACAGTCGGGCTGTTGATGGTAAAGGGGCTGTCGCAAAGGACCATATGGGACGTGCTGTCATAGAAGCACTGCTGGCACGTAGCCTGGGGTTTGGCCAGTTCCATGACGCGCTGGCACGCTTCCTGGACGAAATCATCGGAAAGTTCAGCAGCTCCGCGCTGCAAGGCGTATTCTTTGACGCTGGCAGCGTCGATTTCCCGCAAGGGGTCGGTAAATGTTGGCATTTTTTACATCCTTTCTGAATCTGTACATTTGCTTCTTATTATACCATAGAAATTGTTAGAAAAATCAATGAAATCAGGGCAATAAATATTTGATTAAATGGTGGATAGACGATATACTATAATATAGACTTCAAAAATAATTTTGGAAGAAATGAGGTGGACATGGTGGCAGTCGACGAGTCTCCTGCTGAACGGGGCGCACCGGCGGAAATCGCCGTAGAATGTATCGTCCCCAATCCCCGGCAGCCGCGGCAGACCTTTGATGAACAGGGGCTGGCCGCTTTAGCGGATTCCATCCGTCAGCATGGGCTTGTCCAGCCTGTCGTTGTCCAGAAGGCCGGTCCCGGCCGATATGAGCTCATTGCCGGTGAGCGGCGGCTGCGGGCGGCCAAACGCTGTGGCCTGAAAACAGTGCCGGCTATCATACGAAGCTATACGCCCGATGAAGCGGCAGAAATTGCTCTCATCGAGAACCTGCAGCGCCAGGACCTGGATGCTATTGAAGAAGGCATGGCCTATGAACGGCTGATGAAGGACTTTGGCCTGACACAGGAACAGACGGCGCAGAAAGTCGGGAAAAGCCGGTCCCATGTAGCCAACATGGTCCGTCTGCTGCAGCTTCCAGCCGACATCAAGGAATGGATCGCTGCAGGCCGCCTATCCATGGGACAGGCCCGGCCTCTGTTGCAGCTGCCGTCTGCGAAACTGCAGCGGGAAGCGGCTCTGTACATTATGAAGCATGAGCTGTCGGCCCGCAAGGCAGAAGCCCTGGTCCGCCATCTGATGACCCAGGCCAAGCCCCGCCCGGAACCGGACGCCCATGTGGCCTGGCTGCAGGATAAGCTGAAGATGGCCTTGGGGACCGATGTGGCCATCCAGCTGGGGAAGGGCCGGAAAAAGGGGAAAATCGAGATTTCCTTTTCGTCAGAAGCAGAATTTGAACGGCTGCTGTCGATACTGACTGAAGAAAAAGAAGACACGCCGCGGTCACCTCTTTCTTTGTTTCATATATAATATTTTTGCATATTCATGTTCATGGGAGGAAAGAAATGCTGAATGTCGATATGCAGGCTGCCACGATGGCGCTTGCCGGTATTGGCGGGTTGATTTTATTGCTCTTGCTCGTCTATATCGTCATTTTACACAAGAAAATCAGAAAATTAGAAACGAATTACACCTTTTTTATGCAAGACGAAACGGGAGCCAGCGTCGAAGCGAAGCTGCGTGACGATGTCGATAAGCTGCATAACCTGCAGGGGACACTCGACATGATCCACCAGACGCAGAAGGATATCATGGCTGTCCAGAATCACTGTTTCCGTAAAATCGGGTTCGTTAAATATAATGCCTTTGACAATATCGGCAACAATCTGAGTTTTGCCTTTACCGTCCTCGACGGGAAAAATGATGGCTTCTGTCTTTCCAGTGTCTATGGGCGCAATGAATCGCGTATTTTTGCCAAACCGATCGTAGAGGGCAAGTGTCTCTATGGCATGAGTGAAGAAGAAAGGGAAAGCCTGGACAACGCATTGAATTACAGCGGTGACATGCAGGCTGTTCAAAAGGATCTGGAAGGATAACAAAGAGGGGAAAAGCGTGAAGATCCACATCAAGATATATCCATGGATGCGCAACCTGCAATCATGGTGCCAACGCATGAAGGCCTGGGAAACACCGGCATGGTGGCCGTCGTTCCTGAAAACGGACCGGACGGAGCCATTAGTCGTGACACCGGCGCAATATAAGAAACTCGTCCGCGGCTGTGCTGTCGCAGTGGTCGTCATTGTAATCGCTGCAGGCATCGGCATTTACGAGTTCGTTTCGCTTCAGCAGGCCAAGGCCCAGGAAGCACTGCATGAACAGCAGCTGGAATTGATGCGTGAAAAGACGACATCGCTCCAGGAAAAGATGGATAAAATGGATT
The DNA here is from genome assembly GCF_047831605.1 of Megasphaera sp. NCBI lineage: Bacteria > Bacillati > Bacillota > Negativicutes > Veillonellales > Veillonellaceae > Megasphaera > Megasphaera sp. The sequence goes on from NZ_CP181255.1 coordinate 1,337,968, forward strand.
CCCTGGATCAGGAGCTGCGGCAAATGGTCAAGGGGTCGGGGGCTGGTGACAGCCCAAAAGGTGACGGTGGCGTAGCAGGGGGACAGAAGAAATCTCCGGACCTTTCTCATGCCAGCTACAATGACCTGTTATTGGCCACCTCGCGTTTGGAAACCCGCAGTAATGCCCGCATCATCAGCTTCATCACCTTGAAGACGGTCTTGAGCGATACGGCAGGCGAACAGGTTCGGCAAATGCAGCAGATTACGCATAAATATCAGGGTGGTGCCCTGGGCGGCGGAAATAATGGCGATGCCAGCAGCACGTCGACGACGCCTTCCATCTGGCCCGTCAGCGGGACAGTCACGTCTAACTTCGGTTATCGCGGCAATCCTATTGGCGGCGGTTCCGGCTTCCATGAAGGCATCGACATCGGCGTCGACTACGGGACGCCTGTCCGGGCGACGGCAGCCGGTAAAGTCACCATGGCCGGCTGGGTCGACGGCTATGGCAACCTCGTCGAAATCGACCATGGCAATGGCTTCGTTACCCGCTATGGCCATAACTCCATGCTGTTAGTTACGGTAGGACAAGAAGTCCGGGCTGGTTCGATTGTTGCCTTAGCCGGCAGTACAGGCCGCAGCACGGGACCGCACGTCCATTACGAAGTCCGCGTCAATGGAACCCCGACCAACCCGCTGCTGTTCCTGCCGTAGAGATTAGCGCATGCCGGTCTTTGTCATCATGCACGGTCTCTTTGTCTTCAAAGTTTGTAGTACAAAGTTTAGAGTTTGTAGAAGATGGTTTTCAATTTTTTACCATTTGCTGTAAACTAAAAACTACAAACTCAAAAGGGGACTGTCGCACGTGCGGCAGTCCCTTTTTTTTACTACTATCCCCCAGGAAGGAGGCGCGTTTATGAAGAGAAACATGCAGATACTCGGCTTTTGTATGCTTTTTGTCATCCTTCTCTTGAGTGGCTGTTCTTTGATGCCAGCCAATACAGGGGTCCTCATCGGGACGAACCTGGCCTTGAGCGGCAAGGGTATGTCCTATTCGACATCGACGGAACGGGGCATCGAACTGGCCAAGGATATGGTCAATGACCGGGGCGGCCTCTTAGGTAAGCCCGTCCAGCTCGTATCGGTCGATAATCATGGTAAACCGGAAGATGCCGTAGCCGCTATCCAGCAGCTCACGGTGCGCCATGTGTCGGCCATCATCGGCCCGGACTTGGCCGATTGTACGCGGGCTGTCATCCCCAACGTGGAAGCCGTGAAGATTCCCCTCATCAGTCCGGCCTGCACACAGCCGGATATCACCGTCGATGCCCAGTCCCATGAGGTGTACCGCTATATTTTCCGCGCCGCTTATATCGATGCTTCCCAGGGACGGGCCATGGCCGACTATGCGCTGAAACAGCTCCATGTCAAGCGGGCGGCAGTCTTTTATTATCCGGACAAGATGTATGCCCAGGGCCTGGCCGAATATTTCCGCAGTGCCTTTGCTGCCAGCGGCGGTGACGTGCCCGTCTATATTCCCGTAGAAAATGTACTGGACCTGACTAAATACCTGCCCTTGTTGCAGCGGGAACAGGTCGACGTCATCTATCTGCCCGGTTATGATGACTGGACGATACCGGCTATCGAGCTGCTGCGCAGTCACGGCGTTTCCCTGCCCCTCTTAGGGCCGGACGGCTGGAATGGACCCAAGATGGAACGGGATGTCGACAAGGATTATTTGACCCAGGTCTATTATACGGACCATTATGCCGGCCACGACGCGACGGATGCGGCCAAGCGCTTTTCTCAGGCTTATTATGAAAAGTATGGGGAATGGCCGGATAGTTATGCCGCCCTGGGGTACGACGCCTTCATGATGACGGCCGATGCCATTGAACGCTGTCAGTCAGCCGAAGCGGCCGATGTGGCCCGGGAACTGGTGAAGACCATCGATTACGATGGCGCGACGGGGACCATTTCCCTCGATGCCAATCACGATGCCATTAAAGACGTCTTCATCATGACCTTCCAAGATGGCCGGCCGGAACTGGCGGCGACGATTCCCGCTGACCATCAGACACAGTAAGGCAGATACTTCGCCATGGCCTGGCGCCGGGCTTTCCAGTCGGGCATGCGGATGGTCATGGCGTCATAGAAATGGCGGGAATGATTGGGCTGGAGAAAATGGCAGAGCTCATGGAGCATGACGTGGTCGATGATGGCTTCAGGCATGATGGCCAGGTAGGTGTTCATGGTGACGATGCCTTTGAGGGGCATGCAGGACCCCCAGCGCGACCGCATGACCCGCTGTTTCAGGACCGGGTCGGGCAGGGCGAGGCCGGCGAATAAGGGCTGCATACGGGACAAACTGGCAGGAAAGAGTTTCTTCCCCAGGGCTTGCAGCAGCTTATGATAGAGCTTCTGCCGCATGACCGGCGTGTCATCGGCCAGTTCCATGAAGACCGTCTGGCCGCTGCGGCGGATGCTGTTGTGCAGGCCCAGGCGGACGTCGAGCCTGTAGGGCTGGCCTGCCAGATAGAGCGTGTCGCCGTCGCTGAGGGTCAGTATGGGGAATTTCTGTTTCCGTTCTTCCATTTCGCGGATGGCGCGGATGATGAAGTCCGTCTTCTTTTCCAGGAAATCCTCGATATATTCCCAAGGGGCACGGGCCGGTGCCGAAATATACAGCGTGCCGTCACTGCGGACGTGGAGATTGATGTTTTTCACTTTTTTTCGGACCAGGATGACCGGGAAGGTTTGGCTCTGGGCCGTGAATTGGCGTTGTTCGTTCGTCATGGTGATACCTCGCAGAAATAAGATTTGTAGCTATTGTAAATAGAATCTGTTCGTTTGTCAAAAAAAGGAAGGTAGATTATGCTCGATTTTACGGCTATCGACTTTGAAACGGCCAATAAATACGCCAACAGTGCCTGCTCCCTGGCTGCGGTCACCATGAATGACGACCGCTGTGTCAAAGAAGGCTATACCCTCATCCGACCGCCTTTCATGGTTTTTGATTCAGGCAATATCCAGATCCATGGCATCACGCCGGACCAGGTCGCCCATAAACCAAAGTTCGATGCCCTGTGGGACCGCATCCGCCCTCATCTGGAAGGACGCATCCTGGTCGCCCACTATGCCGTCTTCGATACGCGGGTCCTGCGCAGCCTGCTGAAGACGTATCACCTGGAAAAGCCCCAGGCGTCCTATGCCTGCACTGTCGAAATCTCCCGCCGCGTCTGGCCGGACTTGCCCAATCATAAACTGGACACCGTTGCCGGTCACCTGGGCTATTCCTTCCATCACCATCAGGCCTTGGACGACGCCCGCGCCTGTGCCTACATCGTCCTCAAAGCCGCAGAAATCGTCGGCGCTTCGTCCATGGAAGAACTCCTCAAGGCGACGCACCTCAAGTTGAAGACACTGTGATAGAGTTTGTATTATGGACTTTGTAGGGGCCGTCCCAAAGGGCGGCCCGTCTGTCATGGTGGTGTACACGTAATGCATGACGGGTGATGCGTGAAAACATCCTTCATCTGCCCGAATAGCTATGTCTACAATTCACAGCGGGACGCCTAGCCACAGCTGTCCGTTTTGGCAGCCGTCCTGCGCCTCCTGCTGGTCGGCACCTGACGGGCCAAAAAGGCTTAGCAGGACGTCCCCTACGATATCGCATACAGGCGGTGGAAATGAACTCGAGACAGCTGCCGGAACGGACAACTTTTGAGATAAAAGCGTCCGGCATGATGGCAGAAATCCTCACATAGTATTGACTAGTCAATATAACAGTGTTATGATAGATTCCGTCAACAAATTTGACTAGTCAATTATAAAAGGAGCGATTGCAGTGATAAAAGAAAGATTATGGACTCGTGATTTCATGGCTCTGGTCCTGGCCAACGGTTTTTTGTTTGCCGGGTTTCATTTCCTCTTGCCGACGATTACCCTCTATGCGGCCAGTTTAGGGGCTACGGGTGGGGAAATCGGCCTCATCGGCGGTATCTTTGGTTATTCGGCCATCTGTATCCGTCTGTTCACTGATACGGGTGTCCACTATTTAGGGAAAAAGAAGTGCCTTTACCTGGGCCTGGCCCTTTCCATTTTGGCTACCGTGTCGTATTATATGTTTGATAGTATCCACGCCATCGTAGCTGCCCGCATCCTCCACGGCTTCGGTTTTGGCCTGAGTACGACCTTTGCGGCAGCTATCGTCGCCGATGTCATCCCGGCCAGCCGCCGCGGCGAAGGGATTGGTTATTTCGGCCTGGGCAGTACGGTCATGATGGCCCTGGCTCCGGCTGTTGGTTTATTTTTACTCAATGACATCAGCCCAGCAGCCCTGTTCTTTGCCTCGGCCGCCGTTTCCTTCCTGGCTGTCCTTGCCAGTGTCTTCTGTCATGCCGGCAAGAAAGTTCGTCGGGTAGAAGTGAAGGAAAAGGCTTCTCTGCGCGACCGCATCTGTGAAACCGGTACGGGCCTTCCCGCTGTTTTGACGATTTTCTTCGGTGCCGCCTATGGCAGTGTCAATACGTATATCGCCATGATGGCTGCTGAAGCGCATATCGAAAATGCCGGCCTGTTCTTCATCATCGGGACGCTGTTCGTCTTCATTTCCCGTCCTTTTGGCGGCCGTCTCCTCGATGCTAAAGGTGCTTTTGCCGTCGTCATGCCCGGATCGGTCTTGTACTTGATCGGCTTATTGCTCATCATGGCAGCTCATTCGCTCACGGTCTTATTGGCAGCGTCCGTCTTTTATGGCTTAGGTGCAGGCCTGCTGCTTCCGGCCCTGCTGACGTGGATTTTGAATATGGTCCGCCCGGAACGGCGCAGTTCTGCCAGCGCGACCTTCTATAATATGCTTGATATCGGCACCAGCACGGGTATCCTCGTCTTGGGCGTCATCGCCGGCATGGTAGGCTACCGCCACATGTACTGGAGCGTTACAGCTCTCATGATTTGCTTTGCTGTCCTGTTCATGTTCTGTCATTATCGTTATGGCAGCGATGTCATGGCCAGCCAGAAAGCGGGGAAAGGAGCTGTCGCCGATATCCATGAAGATTGAGAGGTATTACAATTATGGATATACAAGACCGGCAAGATGATGAACTAGTGCGGCAGTTATTTTGCACGACCCGTATCTTTTCCCGGACTTTAAATGGCTGTGTTGCGCCTTTGGGACTTCACAGTTCGGAATGGATGGTCCTGAACTTCATCCATTTGAATAGCGGCATTGCCCAGGCCGATTTGATACGTCATTTTAAGGTAGAAGCGGCAGCGATTACGCGCACTTTGAGCCGGCTGGAAAAGAAAGGCCTCATTAGCCGCCATCCTATGGAGAAGGGGCGGGGAAAGTATATCGAATTGACAGCATCCGGCCAGGACTTGTTCGCCCAGGCAGAACCCTTTGTGACAGCTCATCGGCGACGGGCTCTGCAAGGCCTGTCGCCAGAGGAACGAAAACTATTATTGAGCCTATGTGCTAAAGTACAAGCGGCCTTAGACGAAAAATAGTATATGTTTTTATCATATAGAGGGTATACCTATACTGATTTCCCATAGATAGCTTACAAATTGCCAATATATGCGTATAATTAAATCAAAATATTACCTATGCTGAAAGGAGATTTTACAAATGAAAATTGTCTTGTTGGAATCGTTAGGTATCAGCCAGGAATTACTTGATTCGTATGTGAAACCCTTGAAAGAAAAAGGCTATGAATTCGCTGCGTATGAACGCAATGATGACCCGGCCGTCCAGATTGAAGAAGCCAAGGACGCCGATATCCTCATCATCGCCAATATGCCCCTCAAAGCCGAAGTCATCAATGCCTGCCCGAACTTGAAGTACATCGACGTCGCCTTTACCGGTGTCGACCACGTCGCTCTCGATGCGGCCAAAGCCAAAGGCATCAAAGTCAGCAATGCGTCCGGCTATTCGACAGTTGCCGTAGCTGAATTGACCATCGCCATGATGCTCGATTTGCTCCGCCGCGTACCTCAGGTCGATGCAGCCTGCCGTGCTGGCGGTACGAAAGCCGGCCTCGTCGGCAACGAACTGGAAGGCAAGACCGTCGCCCTCGTCGGTACCGGTCATATCGGCCATCGCGTCGCCGAACTGGTCCATGCCTTTGGCGCCAAGGTCATCGCCTATAACGGCTTCTCCCATAAAGCCGATACGGAACTGATTAAATACCTGCCCATGAAAGAAATGATGGAACAGGCCGATATCGTCAGCCTCCATTGCCCGGTTACGGACAAATCGAAGGGCTTGATCAATAAAGAAACCTTGTCGTATATGAAACCGACGGCCTTCCTCATCAACGAAGCCCGCGGTCCTGTCGTCGTATCCCAGGATTTGGCTGATGCATTGAACAGCGGTAAAATCGCCGGTGCCGGCATCGACGTTTTTGAAAACGAACCGCCTCTCGACACCAATCACCCGCTGCTCCATTCCAAGAACACTATCGTTACGCCGCACGTCGCTTTCGCTACGGCAGAATCCATGGCGAAACGCGCCGTCATCGTCTTTGACAACATCGACGCATACTTAGCCGGAAATCAGAAGAACGTCATTTTATAATGATACAGGGCTTGCCTGGTAGCAAGCCTGCAGGCCGCGGTTCGCAGACCGCAATCGTAGGGGCCGCCCAAAGGGCGGCCCGCTTTTTTTTGGCCATTTTCATGCCTTTTTATGCACAAAAATCATGGATTCAATTTTTCTATTCTACTTATTCAAATTATAATGTCTTACCTTGCTTAATGGATACTAGTATGGTAGTATGTAACTGCGAAAAGAAATAAAAGAAACATCAACGAAAATAAATATTTTATGATTCATTTATAATTGGAGGATTGCCTTATGAGAATGACCTTCCGTTGGTACGGAGAAAATGATGACAAAATTACCTTGCAGCAGATCGACCAGATTCCTGGTATGGACGGTATCGTCGGCGCTTTATTCGACATTCCTGTTGGCGAAGTATGGCCAGTAGAACCGCTGCTTCACATCAAAAAGCAGGCTGAAGCGAACAACCTGGTCTTCAAGGATCTGGAAAGCATCAACGTCCATGAAGACATCAAATTGGGCCTGCCCAGCCGTGACCAGTATATTGAAAATTACATCACGTCCCTGCGCAATGCTGCCAAAGCCGGCATCCAGATGGTCTGCTACAATTTCATGCCCGTCTTCGACTGGACCCGGACCGACCTGGCCAAACCCCTTTACGACGGCTCGACGGTCCTGGCTTATGACTACCATCTCATCGCCGGCAAGACGCCGCAGGACATGGCCCGGGAAATCCTCGACAACAGCAATGGCTTCGTCCTTCCCGGCTGGGAACCGGAACGGCTGAAAGAATTGTCGCACCTGTTTGAACAGTATGAAGGCATGGATGAAGACGGCCTGCGCAAGAACCTGGAATATTTCCTCAAAGCCATCGTTCCTGTCGCTGAAGAAGTCGGCATCAAGATGGCCATTCATCCCGATGATCCGCCGATTTCCGTCTTTGGCCTGCCGCGCATCGTAAAAAACGAAGACGACCTCGACAAAATCGCAGCCATGGTCGACAGCCCGAGCAACGGCTTCACCATTTGCACCGGTTCCCTCGGCTCGAACCGTCAGAACGACATTCCCCACATCATCCGCAAGTTCGGGAAAATGGGCCGCGTGAACTTCCTGCATATCCGCAACATCCAGGTCCATGAACCGTGGGTCTTCAACGAAGTCGCTCATAAATCGCAAATCGGCAACCTCGATATGTACGAAATCGTCAAAGCCGCTTATGACATCGGGTTCGACGGCCCTATCCGTCCGGACCACGGCCGCATGATCTGGGGCGAAGAAGGCCGTCCGGGCTATGGCCTCTACGACCGGGCCCTTGGTGCTAACTATATCTGTGGCTTATGGGATGCTATTAACCGCACGTGCGGGCAGTTATAAAAAGGAGGAACTTACGATGACGGCAGAAAGATTTAAAAATATGCGCTGGGTAATTATTGGACTATGCTTTTTAGCGAATGCGATTAACTTTATTGATCGTGCTAATTTAGCTATTGCAGCACCTCATATTCGGGCTGAATTGGCCTTAGACCCGACAACGATGGGGGTTATTATGAGTGCTTTCTTTTGGACATATGCTTTATGTCAAATGCCGGCCGGGTGGTTTATTGATAAAGTCGGTGTTCGCGTAAGCTTGGCTTTTGCTGTTGCTTGGTGGTCTATCTTTACCGCAGTAACAGGGATGGTTCATACTTTTGGTCATATGGTTGGGTCGCGATTATTGCTTGGTGTTGGTGAATCGGCAGCTATGCCGTCTTTTGCCAAAGCTGCTTATAATTGGTTTCCTCATAAAGAACGCGGCATTGCTTGCAGTATTTTTGATAGCGGTTCTAGAGTTGGTTCTGCCTTATCGTTGCCCTTGATTGCTTGGATTATTTCTATTCTTGGTTGGCGTGGCTCCTTTATTATCACGGGTATTATTGGTCTTATTTTTGGGCTTTAGCATGGTGGTTTATTTATCATGACCCTGAAAAGTATCGTGATATTGCTCCTGGACAAGTTGAAGCTTTATTAGCTGAACGAGGAGAACAAGAGGCAGAATCAGCTAAAAATCAATCTAAAGTTTCTTGGGCAGCCCTGTTTCGCTATCGGACTGTATGGGGATTAATGATAGGATTATTTTGTTTGAATTTTGCCATTTATTTCTTTATTACATGGTTCCCAAGCTATCTGATGGAAACACGTGGATTTTCTCTAAAAGCATTGGGGACATTGGGGATGTTACCGGCATTATTAGCAATTCCAGGTGGATGGCTTGGTGGTTTTACGTCTGACTGGCTTTTACGCCATGGACACACAGCTACTTTTTCTCGTAAAGTTTGTTTAGTTGGTGGAATGTTTCTTTCTTCCTGTATTGCACTTTGTGCTATTGTTGATAATGTATATGTTTGTTTAGCACTATTTGCATTATCTTATGCTAGTTTATCTTTTGCAGGATCTAATACCTGGGTTATTGTTGGTGAAATTGCACCGACACAAAAATATGTTGCTTCTATTGGTGGTATTATGAATTTTGCAGGGAATCTCGCTGGCATATTTATTACTACATTTACAGGTGTTATGTTGACAATCACGCAAGGTTCCTTCTTAGTTCCGTTAGCTGTTGCTGGTATTCTATGTATTTTGGGGGCCTTATCGTATCTCTTCTTGGTTGGACGTGTTGAACCATTGCCGTTGAAGAAATAAGTTTATATCTAGATGAGCTGCTTTAGTTGGCGGCTCATTTTTATAAAGGGTGATATTACTATGAGTAAAGTACTTACTATCGGCGAAGCCATGGGCTTGCTGATTGCTGAAGAAATAGGGCCGCTGGAAGAAGTGGAACATTTTTCCCGCCATGTTTGCGGGGCGGAACTGAATTACGCCGTCGGCATGGCCCGGCTGGGCAATGATGTATCGTATATTTCCAAGGTCGGCGTCGATCCCTTCGGGAAGTGCATCTGCAACTTCCTCAAGGCCAATGGCATCCACGATGACTATGTCTGGACTGATGACGACCATATGACGGGGTTCCAGATGAAGGAAAAGGTCCTGGAAGGGGATCCGATGGTGGCCAATATCCGCAAACACACGGCCTTTTCCCACTTCCAGCCGGCGGACCTTTCCGGCATCGACTGGACTGGCGTCGACCACCTGCACGTCACGGGGATTCCCCTGGCCCTGTCGGAATCGTGCCGGGAAACGATTTATACGCTGATGATGCGGGCTCACGGCAAAGGCGTGCGCATTTCCTTTGACCCCAACCTGCGGCCCATGCTCTGGAAATCCCAGGAAATCATGGCCCGTGTCATCAACGACGCCGCCCAGTATGCCGATATCGTCATGCCTGGCCTCAATGAAGGCCGGATCCTGACGGGAATGGACAATGAAAGAGATATCGCCGGCTATTATTTGCAGCGCGGCGTTCAGACTGTCGTCATCAAAATGGGTGGCAGCCATGGGACCTATATCCGCACGGCCGATGACCAGGAATACCGCGTGCCGAGCTATCACGTCGACCACATCGTCGATACCGTCGGCGCCGGTGACGGTTTTGCCGTCGGTTTCACCAGTGCCATCCTGGATGGCCTGAGCCTGGAAGAGGCTGCCCGCCGAGGCGCTGCCATCGGGGCCATGGCCATCCAGGTCGCCGGTGATAACGAAGGATTGCCGACGCGGGAACAACTGGCGGTATTCCAACAGAACGCATAATATTGGTTGTGGGATTCCCACAAGCGGGCCGCCCTTTGGGACGGCCCCTACGTGCGGTCCTATGGGACCGCTGCGGCCTGCGACCTGCGTTAATGACACCTGCATCAATCCGTATAATTGGTGCAAAACAACCCCATTAACCGCGAATAGGACATGGCCGATAAATGTGGAACGGGCGCCCCACGTGGGCGCCCCTACGCTGCGGCCTGCGTTGATGCCACCTGCATCAATCCGCATGATTGGTGCAAAACGGCCCCATTAACCGTGAATAGGACATGGCCGATCGGTGTGGAACGGACGCCCCACGTGGACGCCCCTACGAAAATGGGTATAAAAACATGTAGGGGCTCGCACGTGCTTTTTCAGCCCGTCAGGTCATGACTGTAAGGAATGGCAGGACGGTTGCTGAAACGGACCGCTGCAGAGGGCGAGCCCGCCCGGAATGATGGTGGCAAAACGTTCATCAGTCGTGAAAAGGAGAGAAAATCATGGATAAATTAGATGTTGTTAAGAAAATTCAGGAAATCGGCGTCGTCGCTGTCGTTCGAGGCAAGACACCGGAAGAAGCGATGATGATGTCCGAAGCCTGCATCAAAGGTGGCGTCACGGCCATTGAACTGGCTTTCACGACGCCGCGGGCTCATGAAGTCATCGAAGCCCTTTCCAAGAAGTATGCCGATAATCCTGACGTCCTCATCGGCGCCGGTACGGTCCTCGATGCCATTACGGCCCGCATCGCCATCCTCGACGGCGCTCGGTTCATCGTATCGCCGGCCCTGGATGTAGAAACGATTAAGCTCTGTAACCGCTACCGCGTGGCCGTCATGCCGGGGACGACGACCCTCAACGGCGTCATTACAGCCCTGGAATACGGTGCTGACGTCGTCAAGATCTTCCCTGGGGAAATCCTGGGCATGAAAGCCATCAAGGCCATCCATGGTCCCCTGCCGCAGGCTCCGCTCATGCCGACAGGCGGCGTCAATGTCGAAAACGCCGGTGACTGGATCAAAGCCGGCTGCGTCGCCGTCGGTGCCGGCGGTGCCCTCACTGGCGGCGGCAAGACGGCCGATGAAATCACGGCTACGGCCAAGAAATTCATCGCCGCCGTCCAGGCTGCCCGGAAGTAAAAATTTGATGTAATGTATTTGATGAAAGGCTCTCCTCATAGGAGAGCTGGCCGCCGAAGGCGGTCTGAGAGGTTGCTTTAAAAACGGGACTGGCGCATGAATGCCTATGTCATCATGCGCCAGTCTTTTTTCTTTAAGTTTGTACCTCTCGATGAATTTACACGTTCACATAATTCGTTTAAATGGTGTGATGACATAAAAGAAAAACTCGATAATTAAGCCGCTCACAGTCGTGTAAATCAAAATAAATTAATTTACTGATGCTGGAAACAGTACTTTTTTTCTTCTGGAAATATATAATTTGTGCCCGTTTTGTGATAAGATGAAATTGAGAAAAGCAGGTATTGATGAAGTGTCGCCGCACACTCGTGACTTTAGTCATGAGTTAGGCGACACATAACATATGTCATTTTAAAATCGCAAATAAAACCTTGAAATCATTGAGCTTTCCAACTGCATATGTTATTATATATGCAGGAGGTGAGAATATGACAATAGAAACCCATCATGGTCGAGGATATGTCTATTGTTTACACTACCATATCGTTTGGTGTGTGAAGTACAGACATAAGGTACTGACACCAGAAATTGTCGGAGACCTTGTTCAGATACTAGAAAAAATAGCCAATGACAATGACTTCGAAATTTTGGAACTCAACACAGACACAGACCATGTACATATTCTCATAGACTGTTCCCCGCAGCACTTCATCCCAGACATAATGAAAGCTATTAAAGGCGTGTCTGCTCGACTGCTTATGAAAAAGTACGGTGATACGCTCAGAAAGAAGCTCTGGGGAGGGCATTTGTGGAACCCGTCTTATTTTATAACGACTGTTTCTGAGAACACAGAAGCACAAGTTAGGGAATACATCAAATCTCAAGGAAAAAAGGATTAAGAAATGAGGGCTTGGCGATGAAGATAATGACTACTTACAAAACCAAAATCAGAGATTCGCATAGTGCATTAGCTAACACCGTGGGAATCTATCGTCAAGCTGTAGACTTTCTTATTGGTGTGGCTTTAGAAGAATGGAATGCCCTCAAAGAAATCGAACGCTCTCTCGAAAAACAGAGGGCGATTGAGTGCGTAATTCATCATACTAAATCTAATCCTTGCCCAAAATACGATTTCGATTCCAGATTTGGCAAATTCCCAAGTTATCTTCGCCGTGCGGCTATCACCGAGGCTGTCGGCAAGGTGTCCTCCTACAAAAGCAACTATGCTAACTGGGAAGAAAATCCGCAAGGTAAAGAACCTGGGATTCCAGTTGCAGGGTATATCTACCCCGCTATGTATCGAGACAACTGCTTTGTTCGTATTGGCACATATACAGCAAGACTAAAAGTCTGGATTCGAAATACTTGGGATTGGCTGGATGTGCAGCTTCGTAAATCTGACGTTGACTATATCCAACGTCATTGTGCAACCCGCAAGGAGTGCGTACCGACTCTTCGTAGACGGGGGAAGAACTGGTATTTGGATTTTACCTTCGAGGAAAATGTCAAACTCGAAGACAAACCCATTGACCGTCAAATTATCATCGGAGTAGACCTTGGCATTAACAATGCTTGTACTTGTTCCGCTATGTTATCAGATGGCACTGTCATCGGCAGGAAGATTCTTTCCCTGCCGAGAGAAAAAGACTCTCTGGGGCATAAGCTGAACAAAATCAAGAAGGCACATCAGCATGGTGCGAGGAAAATGCCGAGGTTATGGGCAAAGGCAAAAGGCGTAAACCTTGACATTGCCCATAAGACGGCTCAGTTCATCGCTGATGTAGCTATGCTCTATTCCGCTGACGTAATTGTATTTGAACATCTCGACACTCAGGGTAAGAAGCGAGGCTCAAAGAAGCAGAAACTCCATCATTGGCGGGCACAAGCTGTGCAGCGTATCGTTGCCGACAAAACCCACCGTGATGGAGTTCGCGTCCGTCGTGTTTGTGCATGGAACACATCAAAACTCGCTTTCGACGGTTCTGGTGAGGTCGAGCGAGACGAACACAATTATTCGATGTGTACTTTCAAAACTGGCAAAAGGTATCATTGTGACCTGTCTGCCAGTTATAACATTGGTGCTCGGTATTTTATTCGAGAAATCCTGAAATCCTTGCCTGCGAAGGCAAGGTTGGGCATTGAGGCAAAAGTTCCTCAATGTACCAAGAGAACCACCTGCACCTTGTCTACGTTACTTAGTCTGAATGCGGAGCTTGTGGCGTAATGCCATCAAGTTATCTGAGTTCAGTGCCTTATCGTAGAAAGACAGTCCGCTGTCCTAAAGACAGCATGACACGAACTTAATCGTGTCGTTGGAAGCATCCGACTTTAGTCGGGTGAGGGTTCACTTTCAGAATGATGGAGTTGTTATGGAAAATTTGGAATTATTTGAAAAAGCGCCGAATGAAACGGTGCGGGAATACGCCTATCGCGTGTTGTATGAAAACATTATGTCTTTGAAGCTGCCGCCAGGTACGGCCATGTCTGAACAGGAACTGTCGGGAATCTTGCATGTCAGCCGGACACCGGTGCGGGAAGCCTTCATCCGCCTGTCGCAAAAGGGACTGCTCGAAATTTTACCGCAGCGCGGGACCTTCGTATCTAAGATTCATACGGAACAACTGGCAGAGTTCCGCTTTTTCCGGGTCACCTTGGAACGGGCTATCGTAGAACTGGCTTGCCAGGATTTTCCGGATCCGTGGCGGACGAAATTAGAATTCTGTATTTTCGAGCAGGGTAAATTCATCACCTCAAAAGATGCAGAAAAATTTTTCAAGAGTGATAATACCTTGCACTCTCTGCTCTATGAAGGCTGTGGGAAACCGCATATCTGGCAGATTGTCCAGGAATCGAACCTGGATTATGCCCGGGCCCGCGTCCTCAATGTCAGCGATGCCGCTGAGCAGATGAATCTTCTCTACGAGCAGCACAAAAGCATAGTCGGCGCTATCTTTGCCGGTAATACAGAACTGGCAAAACGCATCATGACCGAACACATTGACAAGGTCATGGGTGATGTAGAAGTGCTGAAAAAAGAATATCCAGAGTATTTCCGGTAAAGGTAAGGATAGTTTGTAGTTCAGAGTTTGTAGTTTGCAGAAGATGACTTTAAATTTTTTACCATTTGTTGAAAACTAAAAACTACAAACTTAAAACTCGAAAAGAGGCTGTCGCACATGCGACAGCCTCTTTTTTCACCTCTTGAAACTTTCCCGTTCTACGAGGTCTGCACTGAATTCGGTGCGGACTGGGACGGAATCAGCTTTTTTTCCGGTCAGCTCGGTGACGATGTGGACGGCTGCATTGCACAGGCTGGTCAGTTTATTGTCCAGGCTGGTAATGGTCGGCGTGGCACATTGGGCCAGGATGGAGTTATTGCAGCCGATGACGGGAATGTTTTTTCCATGGCGCAAGGCGGCACGCTGGGCCGCAACGGCAAAGATGTCTTCTGACGTGACGATGGCGTCAAAGGGAATATCGTCTGCGACTAAACGGTCGATGAGTGCTTCCGTATCTTGCAAGGTCCGGGGAATCTGCTGGATGAGTTCTGGTTTCTCCGTCAATCTCCATTCCCGGATCCCCTGGCGGAAACCGTCGAGCTTATGGCGGCCGCTGTAGGTGAGGGAATCGTAAATGTAGAGGATGTCCTGACAGTTCTTGGCAGCCAAAGCGGCGATGACCATTTTCATGCCTTCTTTTTCATTGCAGACGACGCTGTACATATTGGGCTGATGGTAATCGCTGTTGATGGTGATGACCGGGATTTGCCGGGCCGTTTCACAGAGTTGGCGGATATCGGATTCGGAAGAAAATGGCGTGCCGATAGTGATGATTGCATCGACGTGCTTATCGGCCATAGCGGAAATATATTTGCCGTTATGCCCTGTATCGCTGCCGGTATTGGAGAGCATGACGTCGAAATGGTGCTTCCGCAGGCCATCTTCCAGCAGGGATACGGCATGGGCATAGAATATATCGGCCACGTCGGTACAGATGACGCCGACGATTTTCATGGAATCGAGACCTAAGCCCCGGGCGAAGGGATTGGGTTTATAGCCCATTTCTTTCATAACTTGAAGGACTTTCGCCCGTGTCTTTTCACTGACCCGTGTGCTGCCGTTGAGGACGCGGGAGACGGTGGCAATCGATACATTGCATTTCTGGGCGATGTCGTAAATGGTGATGTTCATGGCGATCGTTCCTCTTTATGTAAAAAATCTGGATTGCTTACATTATAGCATACTTTTTTCTGGAAAAAGGCGGGGATACGAAAATGCAAAATGTAAGCGATTAACCAAGCGGAATAGGAAAACAGGAAAATCTAGGCACAAAAAGAATAATAAAATGGATCGACCATTCATAATTATGAGTTAAAAGCATGGAAAATGATTAATTTTTCAAAGTTAATACGGAAAAATCATATTACGTTGACACTTAGGTAATGACATGATATTCTTTCAGTGAAGATAAATGTAAGAGCTTACAATAAAATTTACCAATGACCGATGAAGTTAGCGGCCTTATATTGGGAGGAGACGGACAAAATGAAACAATTCATGGACAAAGACTTCTTATTGGATACGGCTACGGCCAAGCATTTATTCCACGATTATGCAGAACATATGCCGATCATTGATTACCACTGCCATATTTCTCCGCAGGAAATCGCAGAAGATCACCATTTCCGCAGCATTACCGAAGTATGGCTCGGCGGTGATCACTATAAGTGGCGCCTCATTCGTTCCAATGGGACACCGGAAGAAAAGGTTACCGGGACGGAATCGACAGATTTGGAAAAATTCGTTGAATATGCGAAAGCTCTTTCACGAGCTATTGGCAATCCGCTCTATCATTGGAGCCATTTGGAACTGCAGCGCTATTTCGGTATTACCGAACCGTTGAACGAAAAGAACGCTGAAGATATCTTCAATCGCTGCAATGCCAAGCTGCAGGAAAAAGGCATGGGCGTCCAGGGCTTGATTGAACAGTCCAATGTCAAAGTCATCTGCACGACTGATGACCCGGCCGATGATTTGAAATGGCATCAGAAGCTGAAAGAAGAAAAGACGTGCAGTGCCAAGGTATATCCGGCTATGCGTCCGGACAAGCTGATGAACATCGACAAAGCCGGTTATGCCGATTACATGGCCCGCCTCGGTCAGGCTGCCGGCGTTGAAATCAAGACCTTTGCCGATATCCGCCAAGCCATGGACAAGCGCATCGCCTTCTTTGAAGAAATGGGCTGCCGCGCTACAGACCATGCACTGGAATATGTCTTCTGCCGCGAAGCCGATGAAGCGACTGTCGATGCTATCATTGCCAAAGCCTTGAAAGGCGAAAGCATCAGTAAAGAAGAAACGGAAGCCTATAAGACGGCTGTCCTCACCTACCTGGCTGGTGAATATTACAAACGCGGCTGGGTCATGCAGCTCCACTTCGCTACCCTGCGCGACCTCAATTCGGAAATGTACCGCAAGTTAGGACCGGATACGGGTTTTGACAGTGTTGCCGAAGGGAATTGCTGCAAAGGCCTCATCGCCTTCCTGGATCATCTCAATGAACGCCATATCCTGCCGAAGACGATTCTCTACTCCGGGACGCCGAACGATAACGCCATGATCGGCACCATTATCGGCGCTTTCCAGGGTCCTGAAGCCCGCGGCAAGATTCAGCAGGGCGCTGCCTGGTGGTTCAATGATACGAAACAGGGCATGATCGACCAGATGACGAGTATTGCTAACTTGTCCGTCTTTGGCAACATCCTGGGGATGTTGATCGACTCCCGGTCCTTCTTATCCTATGCCCGTCATGAATATTATCGCCGTATCCTCTGCAACTGGATCGGCAATCTCGTCGAAAACGGCGAATATCCGAACGATGAAGACGCACTCCGCCAGCTCGTCGAAGATATCTGCTATAACAACGTAGCCAACTACTTCCAGTTCCAAATGTAAACGGAGGGTAAACGATGAAAAACGTCAGTGAACTTTATACAAAAGCCAAACATCCCGTCCGTATCTTACAGTTCGGAGAAGGCAATTTTCTGCGGGCCTTCGTCGATTACGCCATCGATGTAGCTAATGAAGAAAATGGTTTTGATGGCAGCGTCGCTGTCATCATGCCCCGGTCGGGCAAGACGGACCGCTTTGCTAAACAGGACGATGTTTACACGGCCTGCCTGCGCGGCCAGCAGGATGGCAAAGTCTATAAAGAAAACCGGGTCATTACTTCCGTCCAGACCGTGCTCAGCGCCCGCGATGAATATGATGCGTTCATGGCCCTGGCTCACGAAGATTCGTTGGAATTCGTCGTATCGAATACGACGGAAGCCGGTATCACCTTTGATGAAAAGGATGCTTTTACAGATTGCCCGCCGTCGACTTTCCCGGCAAAATTGACCAAGTTCCTCTATGAACGCTATACCTTTTATAAAGGCGCTGCCGATAAAGGCCTGACCATGCTGCCGACGGAATTGAATGACAACAACGGTAAACTCCTTCGGGACTGTGTAAACCAATATGTATCCCTGTGGAAACTGGAAGCGCCTTTCCAGTCCTGGCTCGACCAGCATTGCCAGTTCACGGATACCTTGGTCGACCGCATCGTCGTCGGCTATCCGGCTGATTCCATCGTGGCTCTGCAGGACGAACTGGGCTATGAAGACAGCCTGCTCGACCAGGCCGAACCTTTCTCCTTATGGGTTATCGGCGATCCGGCGCTGGCTTCGCGGCTGCCGTTAAACTCAAGTAAATTCCATGTTGAATTCACGGACCATATCCAGGCCTTTAAAGAACAAAAAGTGCGCATCCTCAACGGGGCTCATACGTCTATGGTCCTCGGTGCTTATCTGGCCGGTCTCGATTATGTCGGCCAGTGCATGGAAGACCCGGTCATCCGCAAGTCTCTGGACCAGACCGTCTTCGATGAAATCGTTCCGACCGTCCATTTGCCGGAAGAAAAGGCCGTTGCCTTTGCCAAGGCCGTTTATGAACGCTTTGAAAATCCTTTTGTCAAACACGCATTGCTCTCGATTTCCCTGAATTCCATTTCCAAGTGGAAAGCCCGCATCCTGCCGACCTTTAAAGACAGTCTGGCAGCGACGGGGAAACTTCCGAAATGGCTGACCTATTCCTTTGCCGCTTTCCTGGCTTTCTATCGGACGACGGAGGCTGGTGAACATTGTCTTATCGGGTCACGGCCGGGCAATACTTATGAAATCCACGATGATGAAGATAAACTGGCCTTTGTCAAAGAACAGGCCGGTAAAACGACGGCTGATTACGTCAAGGCCATCATGGCACGCAGTGATTGGTGGGGCGAAGACCTGTCGGCTATCGACGGCTTTGCCGATGCCGTTACGGCTTATCTGGACCGCATGGCTGAAATCGGTGTCAAAGCTCACATTGCCGAATTGACAAAGGAGTAAACGATGAACGTATTCCAAATCAACCCTCATGATAATGTCGCCGTAGCTGTCGATGCCGTTGCCAAAGGCAGCGTCGTCACGGCTGGCGGTAAGACTTTCACGGTCTGCCAGGACATCCCGGCAGGGCATAAAGTGGCCCTGCAGCCGATTGCCAAAGGCGAAGACCTCATCAAATACGGCTTTCCCATCGGGACGGCTAAAACGGATATCCCCGTCGGTGCCTGGGTCCATACGCAGAACGTCCAAAGTAAACTCGGTGATTTACTTCACTATACCTATGAACCGGAAAAAGCTGATCGTTCTCCCTGGAAAAGTGAAAAAAAATACGAATTCCAGGGCTATAAACGGAGTGATGGCAGTGCCGGCATCCGAAATGAAGTATGGATCATCCCGACCGTCGGCTGTGTCAACAATATTGCCAGAGCCATTGAAACGGCAGCCCAGGCTTATAAGACGGAAAATATCGATGGTATCTATGCCTATAGTCATCCCCACGGCTGCTCGCAGTTAGGCGATGACCAGGTCCATACACAAAAGATACTAAGTGGGCTGATTCACAATCCCAACGCCGGTGCCGTCCTGGTCCTGAGCCTGGGCTGTGAAAACAATCAGGTCAGCCTGATGAAAGAAGTCATCGGCGACTATGATCCGGACCGCGTCAAATTCCTGGTCTGCCAGGACGTGGAAGATGAAATTGAAGCCGGCACGGCTATCGTCAAAGACCTCTGCCATTACGCGGCTCAGTTCCATCGCCAGCCCTGCGATGCATCGCTGCTGACTATCGGTTTGAAATGCGGCGGCTCCGATGGTTTTTCGGGCATTACAGCCAATCCCCTGGTCGGGGAGATTTCCAACCGCCTCATCGCAGCCGGCGGTACGTCGATTCTGACTGAAGTGCCGGAAATGTTCGGCGCCGAAACGCTGCTCATGAACCGGGCTCGCAATCGGGAAGTCTTCGACAAGACCGTCGACCTCATCAACCACTTCAAAGAATATTTCATGAGTTACAGCGAAAAAATCAATGAAAATCCATCGCCAGGCAACAAGGCCGGCGGCATCACGACGCTGGAAGATAAGTCCCTGGGTTGTGTCCAGAAGGGCGGCCGGGCTCTCGTCGAAGATGTCCTGGCCTATGGAGACAGGGCGACGAAAAAAGGCCTAAACTTGTTGCAGGCTCCAGGCAATGATTTAGTAGCCTCCAATGCGCTGGCCGCTGCCGGAGCCCATATGGTACTGTTTACAACGGGCCGGGGTACGCCGTTTGCCTGCCCCGTACCGACGATTAAGATTTCCAGCAATAGTCACCTGGCCGGATTCAAACGGAATTGGATCGATTTCAACGCCGGAACCATTGCTGAAGGGGAATCGCGGGAAGCCGCAGCGGACCGCCTTTTCCAATATATCCTTGACGTAGCGTCAGGTCGTGTCCATGCGAAATCGGAAGCCTTGGACAAGCACGAACTGGCTATATTTAAAAACGGAGTTACTTTATAGTAAACATGGATAAACCGTTACATTCAGATGTGACGGTTTATCCATATCTTATGGAGGAAAAATATGGTTAAAGTACTTACTATCGGCGAGGCCATGGGCTTGCTGATTGCTGAAGAAATAGGGCCGCTGGAAGAAGTGGAACATTTTTCCCGCCATGTCTGCGGGGCGGAACTGAATTACGCCGTCGGTATGGCCCGGCTGGGCAATGATGTATCGTATATTTCCAAGGTCGGCGTCGACCCCTTTGGGAAGTGCATCTGCAACTTCCTCAAGGCCAATGATATCCATGACGATTATGTCTGGACCGATGACGACCATATGACGGGCTTCCAGATGAAGGGAAAGGTCCTGGAAGGGGACCCGACGGTCGCCAATATCCGCAAGCATACGGCCTTTTCCCACTTCCAGCCGGCAGACCTCGCCGGCATCGACTGGACCGGCGTCGACCATCTGCACGTCACGGGGATTCCCCTGGCCCTGTCGGAATCGTGCCGGGAAACGATTTATACGCTGATGATGCGGGCTCACGGTAAGGGCGTGCGTATTTCCTTTGACCCCAACCTGCGGCCCATGCTCTGGAAATCCCAGGAAATCATGGCCCGTGTCATCAACGACGCCGCCCAGTATGCCGATATCGTCATGCCTGGCCTCAATGAAGGCCGGATCCTGACGGGAATGGACAATGAAAGAGATATCGCCGGCTATTATTTGCAGCGCGGCGTTCAGACTGTCGTCATCAAAATGGGCGGCAGCCATGGGACCTATATCCACACGGCCGATGACCAGGAATACCGCGTGCCGAGCTATCACGTCGACCACATCGTCGATACCGTCGGCGCCGGTGACGGTTTTGCCGTCGGTTTCACCAGTGCCATCCTGGATGGCCTGAGCCTGGAAGAGGCTGCCCGCCGAGGCGCTGCCATCGGGGCCATGGCCATCCAGGTCGCCGGTGATAACGAAGGATTGCCGACGCGGGAACAACTGGCGGTATTCCAACAGAACGCATAATATTGGTTGTGGGATTCCCACAAACGGGCCGCCCTTTGGGACGGCCCCTACGTGCGGTCCTATGGGACCGCTGCGGCCTGCGACCTGCGTTAATGACACCTGCATCAATCCGTATAATTGGTGCAAAACAACCCCATTAACCGCGAATAGGACATGGCCGATAAATGTGGAACGGGCGCCCCACGTGGCGCCCCCTACGCTGCGGCCTGCGTTGATGCCACCTGCATCAATCCGCATGATTGGTGCAAAACGGCCCCATTAACCGTGAATAGGACATGGCCGATCGGTGTGGAACGGACGCCCCACGTGGACGCCCCTACGAAAATGGGTATAAAAACATGTAGGGGCTCGCACGTGCCTTTTCAGCCCGTCAGGTCATGACTGTAAGGAATGGCAGGACGGTTGCTGAAACGGACCGCTGCAGAGGGCGAGCCCGCCCGGAATGATGGTGGCAAAACGTTCATCAGTCGTGAAAAGGAGAGAAAATCATGGATAAATTAGATGTTGTTAAGAAAATTCAGGAAATCGGTGTCGTCGCTGTCGTTCGAGGCAAGACACCGGAAGAAGCGATGATGATGTCCGAAGCCTGCATCAAAGGTGGCGTCACGGCCATTGAACTGGCTTTCACGACGCCGCGGGCTCATGAAGTTATCGAAGCCCTTTCCAAGAAGTATGCCGATAATCCCGACGTCCTCATCGGCGCCGGTACGGTCCTCGATGCCATTACGGCCCGCATCGCCATCCTCGACGGCGCCCAGTTCATCGTATCGCCGGCCCTGGATGTAGAAACGATCAAGCTCTGCAACCGCTACCGCGTGGCCGTCATGCCGGGGACGACGACCCTCAACGGCGTCATTACGGCTCTGGAATACGGCGCTGACGTCGTCAAGATCTTCCCTGGGGAAATCCTGGGCATGAAAGCCATCAAGGCCATCCATGGTCCCCTGCCGCAGGCTCCGCTCATGCCGACAGGCGGTGTCAATGTAGAAAACGCCGGTGACTGGATCAAAGCCGGCTGCGTCGCCGTCGGTGCTGGCGGTGCCCTCACAGGCGGCGGCAAGACGGCCGATGAAATCACGGCTACGGCCAAGAAATTCATCGCTGCCGTCCAGGCTGCTCGAATTAAAAGTTTATAGTATGGAGTTTGTAGTTTGTAGAAATATGGTTTAAATTTTTACCCGTCCGCTACAAACTAAAAACTGCAAACTTAATACTCAAAAAGAGGCTGTCGCACGTGCGCAGCCTCTTTTTTTTACAATTGTTTACACGCGAATAAAAACGTTTAAATAGAGAATACGCTCGTTTTAAAAATGTGATAACCAAGCGGATGACAAATATTTAAATCAAAATAAATAAGTTTAAAATAGTTCAACAAAACATATAATATGTAACCATTGACTTTACAATAAAAATGTCGTATGATAGGGATGTAATCAGGATAATTCTATCCTGGATGTTTTGATTCGTCATTTATAGGGGGTTTTTAAAATGGATGCAAAAACAGTAGAATTCGTTACGGCTAAGACACATGATTTGATGGCAGCTCCCAGCTGCAATCCGACGCTGAAAACGGCCGCCCAGACTTGGCTCGATGCTGCCGATAAAGACGCAGCTGCGCCGGCTTATATCGAATCCTTGAAGCAGGGCGTCTCGACCATCGATGAACTCCTGGACTTTGCAGCTTCGGAACATGCTGTCCAGATTATGGGGGACGATGCAGCGAAACAGCTCTTGGCGCATGCCAAAGATATTCAGGCCAAAGGGGCTAAATTCTGTGACTGCCCGGCTTGTACGGCTGACCTGGCTATCCTTCGTGAATTAAAAGCCATTTAAGGAGTCTTTCATATGCAGATTTCCAGTCGATTTACCATGGCCGTTCATACCCTGTTGTGTATCGATTACTTCGGCAAAACGGAAAAAGTGACGAGTGACTTCATTGCTGCCAGCGTAGGGACGAATCCCGTCATCATCCGCAAACTGCTCATCCAGCTCAAAGCGGCCGGGTTGATCCAGGTCAAGCGCGGGACTGGTGGCGCAGCGTTGGAAAAACCGATTGCTGACATTAGTTTATATGACGTTTACCATGCCGTAGACTGCGTTGGCGGCGACTCGCTCTTCCATTTCCACGAACATCCCTGCCCGCAGTGTCCGGTGGGCAAGACGATTCACGCAGGGTTAGATGACCGGCTGCATCAGGTACAGGATGCCATGGAGGATAAGATGCGCAGCATCTCCTTGGCCGATGTAGCGGGAACGATGCGGGACGTCTTTGCAAAACAGGGCTGAGTCCGGCTGAAAGAGAGGCTATCATGGCAAGGTCTATCTTTTTATTCGTTCAATGGTTCATTGCCCGGCGCAGGACCTGGCTTCGGATCCTTACTTGGATTACCCGGTTCGGCTACTGGCTGTTCATCCTTTATGGCCTTATCGAATGGTTCCGGCCGCGGCCGGTTTCAGAGCAGATTAAACGTCGAAAAACATTAGTTTACTGTCTCTTTTCCGTCATCGTGGGCTCTTCGGTTTCCTGGGTCATCGGTAAAATCTGGCATCGCCCCCGGCCTTTTGCCTGTGGTGACGCGGCGCCGCTGGTAGCGCATAAGGCCAATGCGTCCTTTCCCAGCAATCATTCCATGAACAGCCTGGCCATTTCCCTGATGCTACTGGCCCGGCACAACCCCTGGGGACTGCCGGCCCTGGCCTGGACAGGCGTCCTGGCATCGTCGCGGATACTCAGCGGTCTCCATTACGTCAGCGACGTCGTCGGCGGCTTCTTCATCGGAGCTGCGGCCAGCCATGTCGTTTACCATAGTAAACGTTGTTCACAACTAGCTGACCACATCCTTTACTATTGGCACGTCGGGGCCACGGTTGTAGAGACCTGGTGGCGGAAATGCTGATGGAACAGAGTTTGTAGTTTGCAGACGATGGCTTTAAATTTAAAAACATTCACTACAAACTAAAAACTGCAAACTTAATACTCAAAAGGGCTTGTCGCATATACGACAAGCCCTTTTTTTACCACAGATTGTCTTCTTCGTTAAACTTCCATGTAAACGGTTCGGATGTGACTGTCATGTCCGGATCGTTTTTTATATCTTCTAAGCACGAGAGGGAACATTCGATGTCTTCCAGTTTCAGTGTATTCTTGATGCGGACGATTTTAGCCTGGTTCGGGTCGGTCAGGAAGGCGTGGGCCATGGCCATTTCGATGGCGTCTTTATCGCTGTTGCCATACAGGGGCAGGAGGGCCATGCGGAAGGACTTGGCCGTAATGCAGTTGGTATAAACGGAAGCGAAATCCATCTTGTTTACGAAGCGGTAACTGACGATGTCGGCCATACCGCAGCCGGCACCATTGCCATGGGAAGCCTCGGTTATATCCAGGATGACGATGCGTTCGATGTCCGGCGCTAAGGCGCGGAAGGCCGGTTCCTGACTGAAGCGTTCCGTCCGTCCCGTGATGTTCGGGTCCATGCCGGTACCGCTGATTTCCTTGCCGATTTCGTCGACGATGAGGACGTCGATGTGGGGCAGTTTCAGCCGGGGCATTTCGGCTTTGGCCATGGTCTGCAAGGCAGCATCGCGTTCAAAGAATTTATCTGTCGGGATGACTTCCAGGGCGGCGATGTCATCGCTGGGGCTCTGGACCATGCCGACGGAGAAAACGACGTTTACATGCTGCAAGAAGGCTTTCGATACGCGTTCCAGGTTGGGCCCGAAAGCGTCATAACCCCGGCCGTGGAAGGTCGAAGCGCCTTTGTGCTTGCCGCAGCCGATGCAGATCATCTTCAGCAGACCTGATTCGTGTTTATATTTGAAGTGTGTATGCGGTTTAATTTTGTTGAATAAGATGATGCCGTCGGCTTCGTAGGCGTTTTTATCGCAGTAGACCGGGAAGCCATCGTCTAAGGTAGCGACTTCGACGACGTCCATGGTGGAAAGGACGGGGACGCCTAAGTAGTCTTCATTGATGCCGAACTGAGCTAAATGGGCCTTTTGGCCTTCAGCGGTGGCTCCGGCATGGCTGCCCATGGCCGGGAAGACGAAGGGTTTGGCGCCCCAGGCCTTGAGCTGGTCGCAAAGGGCTTTCATGATTTCCTTGTAGTGCGGGAGCCCGCGGCTGCCGGCTGTGATGCCGATGCGTTTACCAGGCAGGCTGGCCGTCGTCTTTTCATCGAGAGCTAGGAGCTGTTGTTTCAATGTGCCCACAGGATCGGCTAAATCTTTATGGGGGAAAGCCTGGTGGACTTTGACCATCTGCGGGATGACGATACCGTCGGTCAGGGATTGCTTGTCGAGTTTGGGAAAGAACAAAGAAAGGACCTCCTTTAAAGTGGACTCGCAGGATAGTCTGCGGGATCCCCTTATTATACGCCGTTAGGGGAAAAGAAGAAATATGCAAAAAAAGCCCTCGTACCAAAAAATGTACTGTGTACGAGGACTTTTTTTGAGGATTTTGTCGAAATTTTAATGAAATTCTAATGTAAGCGGCATATTCCTTACTTGCTTTCGGCATCTTCCGGATTGAACTTGGTAATCAAGATGTGGCGGACGAAGATGGCGATCATGGCGATGAAGCAGAGCAGGCCGAGGATATCAGCTGTAGACTGGAAGTCTTTGCCGACCAGGGCCAGCGGGTTTTCGCTGCCGCCGGAAGTAACGGAAACGACGATGAGCAAGGCGATGATGACGCCCATGAGGCTTTCGCCGACGATGAGGCCCGATGCAAAGAGGACACCGCGATGATTGCAGGCTTCTACGTCTTCTTCTTCGTGGCCAGGGCTGCGGCGGGCAGCGCGGGCTTTCAGGGACTTATGAATGAGATAACCCATGACCGAACCGATGACCAGAGGGATTTCCAGTGTCGGCGGCAGGTAAATGCCCATGCCGACAGCCAGCGGCGGCAATGCCAGGGATTTCGTGTTTTTCGTCAAAATGAGGTCGATGATGATGGCGGCGATACCGACACCGACACCGAAGAGGATGTAGTTCCAGTCGAGGCTGGCACTGAAGATACCTTGGGCGATGGTCGTCATCAAGGTTGCCTGCGGAGCTGCCAGGGCCTGGGTCGGATCCATGCCGGCACGGGGAAGGGCACCGGTAAAGCCATAGGCCTGATAGAGCAGGTTCAGGACCGGAGCGATGGCGAAGGAGCCGATGATCGAGCCCAAGATGAGGGCGACCTGCTGTTTCCACGGCGTAGCGCCGACGAGGTAGCCTGTCTTGAGGTCCTGCAGGTTATCGTTGGAAATAGAAGCGATGCTGACGATGACGCTGGTGATGAAGATAGCAAAGGCCGTAGCGAACTGCGTGCCCTGCATGGTTTCAAAGACACCGGCCGAAGAGCCGATACCGAGGACGACCAGGGACGATACGATGATGCCCAGGATGCCGATACCGGAAATCGGGCTGGCCGACGTGCCGATGAGGCCTGCCATGTAACCGCAGGCAGCAGCGACGAAGAAGCCCATGAGGGTGGCGACCAGGATGCCGACGACGATGAACATGAGCGTTACCGACATGGAAAGGCCGGCGTTGCTGACGAAGGCGTAGAAAGTGATGAACAAGCCGATAAGGATGGCCAGGAAGACCAGGCCGACCGATTTCGGCGACATGTCGATGTCCGTATGATGGAGTATCTTCTTTTCTTCCGTATCGTTGGCGCGCAATGCGTTGATGGACATCTTGATGCCGTCGACGACCGGTTTGGCCAGGCGGATCAAGGTCCAGGCAGCGGCGATACCGATGCAGCCGGCACCGATGAAGCGGACTTTCTGAGCCCAGATGGCCTTGGCGAAAGCGGCGGCACTCTGGCCTTCAGCCGGCGTGATGACCGACGTCAGATAGGGAACGAAGACGTACCAGGCCAGGAGCGTGCCGACTAAGATAGCCATGCCGCTGGCGATGCCGATGAGGTAACCCGCGCCGAGGAGGGCTGTCGAAAAGCCCAGGGGAATCTGGGTGACGGCTTTGCCGAACGAGAGCCAGTAGCTGAATTCGGAAGAAACGACGTGGAAGCCGTTGGAACAGAGACTGAAGAGACCAGCCAGAGCCGTGCCGCCGACGATATCTTTCATGCCTGTTTCTTTTTTGCTTGTGTCTTCGCCGTTGGCTTCTTCCTTGCGGATTTCACTGCCGACTTTCAGGATTTCAGCAGCAGCCCGGCCTTCCGGATACGGCAGGTCGCTGTTGACGACCATAGCCCGGCGCAGGGGGATAGTGAACAAGACCCCGAGAGAGCCGCCGCAGGCGCAGAGCAGCAGGGTCTGCCAGAACGGGAAGCCCTGCCAGTACCCCAGCATGAGCAAGCCCGGCAGGATGAAGATGATTGCAGATAAAGTGCCGGCAGCAGATGCCTGCGTCTGTACCATGTTATTTTCCAGGATGTTGGAATGTTTGAACATGCGCAGGATTGCCATGGAGATGACTGCAGCCGGGATGGACGACGAGAACGTCAGGCCGACTTTTAAGCCCAGGTATACGTTGGAAGCCGTAAAGATAACGGTGATCAGGGCGCCGAGGATCATACCGCGGGCCGTCAATTCCGGCATACTTGGGTAGTTCACAGTCAGATTTGATTGTGGTTTCATAGAAAAACCTCCCAAATAAAAATTAAGCAGTACTAAAACGTACAACTTCACTGACGCTTATATTATACTCAATTTTTTTGCATTCGTCATATATCAATTTGTACACTGTACGCGGAAAAACAGCTGTATAATTACTTTTTCGCAAGCAAAAATATACACATGCGGATAGTAGCCCGATGCGCCTCGTCCGTGGTATAATAAATAAACGATTAAGCAAGTCAATCGCAGAGACTTTTTGAAGGGAGCGTTTGTCATATGAACGATCATGAAATCATTGAAGGTGTCATCCACGAATTTGCAGGACTGGCCAAGCATCCGCGTCCGTCCCACCATGAAAAAGGCGTCAGCGATTATATCGTCAGCCGTCTCCATGAACTGGGCGTTGCCGATGTAACACAGGACGAAGTATATAATGTCATCGCCAATGTTCCGGCCAGCAAGGGCTGCGAAGATTGGCCGCTTACGGTCCTCCAGGGCCATATGGATATGGTCTGCGTCGCCAAGCCCGGCGTCGATTTCGACCCCTTGACCAGTGAAATCAAACTGGTCCGCGAAGGCAACATCCTCCACGCCGATGGGACCAGCCTCGGTGCCGATGACGGCATTGCCGTCGCTTTGGCGCTGTATCTCATCCAGCAGGATATCCAGCACGGCCCGCTGCGCCTCATCTTTACGGTCGATGAAGAAACGGGCATGACCGGGGCTACCCATCTGGATCCGAAATACGTCCAGGATGTGCAGTACATCATCAACTGTGACTCTGAATACATGGATGTCCTCTGTGTCGGCTCGGCCGGCAGCGTCCATACGCATTTCAGCCGGCCCATCCACTGGCAAGCTGCTGAAGGTAAACAGGCGTTTACTATCACAGCCAAAGACTTTGCAGGCGGCCATTCCGGTGAAACCATCAACGACGGCAAGAGCAACGCCATCAAGGCCCTGAGCCTGGCCCTCCGCCGCATTGCCCAGGCCGGCGTATCCTATGTCCTGGCATCTATCACGGGTGGCGTAGCTGCCAATGCTATCCCGTCGGAAGCCTCGGCTGTCATCGTTGTCGACGATGTAAACGCAGGTGAAACGGTGAAGAAAGCCGTCGGCGAAGAACAGGCCGAAATCGCGGAAGTGTATGGTGAAGTCGAAAAGAACGCCCACTTCCTCGTCGAAAGTGCCGACGTACCGGCCCAGACCTTCTCGGCTGACGATACGAAGAATCTGGTCAGCCTGCTGAACATCCTTCACTGCGGCGTCTTCGCCATGAACCAGCTGCTGCCGAAGCTGCCGGACCTGTCGGCCAACATCGGTACGATCCGGACTGAAGGCGACCATGTCGCCATCCAGTATTTCCCCCGCGCTTCGGCCGATGCCCGCCTGCGCGAATTGATGGCTATCCTCCCCGTTTACGCAGAGTTGACAGGCTGTGACATCGAACTGGCTTCGCCGGAACCGGCCTGGACGGAAAATCCGCACAGTAAACTCGTTCCCCTCGTCGCTGACGTTTACAAGGAAGAAGCCGGCAAAGAAGCCCGCATCGAAGCCATGCACGGCGGCCTGGAAACAGGGTACTTCTTCTCCATGAACCCGAAACTGGACATCATCTCCGTCGGCCCGACGACGCATGACATCCACAGCGCCGATGAATCGGTCGAACTCGATACGGTAGCCCTCCTGACCCGCATCGTCGCCAAGACATTGGGAAAATTAAATAATTAGTGGCTAGTGGATAGTGATTCGTGGCTCGTAGGGGCTTGCATGTGGCAAGCCCGTTCCTGGATATATGTGATTTCCCAGTCAGGTGTCATGGGCGTCATATAAATACCCAGCGGGTCGCCCACGTGGCGACCACTACAGTAAAACTTAACAAAAAGAGGCTGTCTTCATGCGACAGCCTCTTTTGTTGTATTTGCAACGGTTTTATTTGGATATTTTTGCTATAGTATAAGTGTACAAAAAGGGGGGAGTATGATGGAAAAAACGCATATTGACCGACTGGTTACACCCGATTATTTTAACCGCAAGGAATGTGAAGGCTGCGGCTGTTGCATCAGTATCTGCCCGTATGAAGCTTTGTCGATGCAGACCTGCGCCGACGGCATCCGGCGGCCCCGCGTCGATATGACTAAATGTCTGCGCTGCAACCGCTGTATGGATGCTTGTGAAATTTACAAGTGTTACTATATTCCTCAAAAACAATATGAAACTGCCAGGAGGGCTGCACTATGAAATACTCGCTGAATCCACACATCTTTGTCTTTGGCAAGACCATCAAGAAGCCGAAGATTTCCATTTCTTTTTTATCTTACCTGCTTCGGGGGAAACAGAATATCCTCATCGACACGGTTCCCGATAAAGCAGCCGATGCCTATATCCAGGACATCGAAAGTGTCCTGCCTGTCAGCCAGATCGATGCCCTGATTCTCAACCATTCCGAAGAAGACCATAGCGGAGCCCTGCAGGCCGTCCTGGACCGTCATCCCCAGCTGCCCATCTACTGCACGCCGGCCACGAAGGAACGGCTCCAGCCGACGTATCCGGAAGCTGATTTCCGCGTCGTCCAGCATGGCGAAAGCCTGACGTTAGGCGATTATACCTTCCAGTTCATCCATACGCCGGGGCTCCACTGGCCGGATAATATGGTCACCTGGCTGGCTTCGGAAAAAATCCTCTTCTCCAATGACCTCTTTGGCCAGTATTTAGCCGAAGAACCGCCGGTCGATGCCGGTTATTCCAAGGAAGCCATCCTCAAAGGCACCGAACCCCATTTTGAACGGGTCTTTGCCCCTGCCTCTGAAAGCGATAAAGCCATCATCGCCGATATCGCCGCTATGCCTATCCAGACAGCAGCAACCGGCCATGGCCTCATCTTGCAGAGCCAATGGCCGGCTGTCCGGGATTTCTATGTATCACACGTGATCAAATAAATATTTCGTATCGTAACTGAGGTCCATGTACTGCGCAATCGTTTCGTCGTCGAATCCGTATTCTTCCGACTTATGGGTCAAATTACCCCATTTGATCTGGAGCTTCTTCTTGGAATTCAATGGTTCTTCGTATTCGATGCGCAGTTCTTGTGCTTCTTGGGAGTGGTCCTGGACCTTGACAAACAGGCCTTTGTCGAAAGTCAGCTCGTAGACTTTTCGGAAAGCATGAGGAAGCTGGAAACCGAAGGGAACGAAGTATTTATCGATGAAGCTGTTGGCGATGAGGATGGACCCGCTGTAATCCATGACGTGGTTGAGTTCATATTTCAGGTCCCCTGCCGGCGAATGGAAGGAAACGGGATGGATGCCGTCGATGGCAGGCGGTTCCATGCCGTTGTTATTGGTCAGCAATTTATGGAGGGTCAGCATCTTTTCATCGTTGAAGCCGAAGATCGCCGTATATCCGCGCAGGCAGGCTTCATTGTACATGATGGGATGGAGGCCGAATTCCTCGATGTTAAAGAAGTCGTCCACCTCTTCGATGGCGACGATACTGAATTTATACGTGGCAAAATCGAAACCGTCAAAAAATTGGGCGCGCATGATGATTCTCCTTATTCGACGAAGACAGGTTTGTTATTTTCAAAACGGGCGATGCGGGCCAGAGATTCGACGCGGAAGCCTTTATCTTCCAACGTCCTGCGGCCGCTCTGGAAAGTCTTTTCGACGACGATGCCGATACCGGCGACAGTACAGCCTGCCTGGGCGACGATGTCCGTCAGGCCGACGGCAGCGGCTCCACTGGCCAGGAAGTCATCGATGATGAGAACCGATTCGCCGGCGTGGAGATAGGCCTTGCTGATCGTTGCCGTATATTCTTCTTCTTTCGTATACGAGTAGATCTTGGCCGTATACTGTTCGCCCTTGGTGAGCAGGGATTTCTTCTTGCGGGCAAAGACGATAGGCAGGTTGCCCATGGCCAGGGAAGCCGCATAGGCTACGGCGATGCCCGAAGCCTCGATGGTGACGATGCGGTCGATGTGTACGTCTTTGAAACGGCGGGCGAACTCCTGACCGACGTGATTGATGAGGTTCGTATCGATTTGCTGGTTCAAAAAGTTATCAATCTTCAAAATCCGGTTGTCGATGACCAGGCCATCCTGTAAAATTCGCTGTTTCAATTCTTCCATTACTTCCATGTCCTCCCTGTGATGAAAAATGGTAAACATTGTCTACTATAATAGTACTAGTCTAATACGATTTTATAGGCAAGTCAATAAAATTCTAAGTTTACTTATGGTTTTAAAACAGGTATACTAAAGTTGTCTAATGAGTTGTCTAATGATAAGTTATCTATCTTTGAGGGAGGTCATGACATGCAGTCTATCCGACGTTTGTATGTTGCCAAGAACGGTGTTTTTGCTGACGAAGCAAAACGATTGCTCACTGATTTACAGGAAAACCTGTTGATTAAAGGGTTGACCGATATTCACATTTACCACCGCTATGACGTATCCGGGCTCGATGATGCGGCTTTTGAAGCGGCTAAAAATATGATTTTCTCCGAACCGCCTGTCGATGCCGTCTATGACGAATTGCCGGTTGGCAAGGACGACACGGTCCTGGCCGTCGAATATCTGCCGGGCCAGTACGATCAGCGCGCCGATTCGGCCATGCAGTGCCTGCAGATGCTGACCATGAAGAACGACAGCCTCGTCCGCACGGCACAGGTCCTCGTTTTGTCCGGCAGCTTATCCGCTGATGACGTCGCTGCCATCAAACATTATTGCATCAACCCCGTCGAAGCCCGCGAAGCCTCGCTGGACCCCATTTCGACGCTGGAAATGCCCTGGGAAAAACCGGCTGACGTCCCCGTCATCGACGGCTTCGATGCCATGGATGACGCCGCTTTGAAAGAACTGTCGGCACACATGGGCCTGGCCATGAGCTTCGACGATTTGAAGTTCGTCCAGACCTACTTCCGGGATGAAGAAAAACGGAATCCGACAGTGACGGAAATCCGCGTCATCGACACCTATTGGTCGGACCACTGCCGTCATACGACGTTCATGACCGAACTCACGGATGTTTCTTTTGAAAACGGGACGTTTACGGCGCCCATCCAGCGCGCTTATGAATCATATAAGACGACGCGGGAAAACTTGAACCGTAAGAAACCACAGACCCTCATGGATATGGCGACTATTGCCGTCAAAGAATTGAAAGCTGCCGGTAAACTCGATAACCTTGACGAATCGGAAGAAATCAACGCCTGCACGATCATCATCCCTGTCGATGTCGATGGCGTCGAAGAAGAATGGCTCCTCCTCTTCAAGAATGAAACCCATAACCACCCGACGGAAATCGAACCGTTCGGCGGCGCAGCTACCTGCCTGGGCGGCTGTATCCGCGACCCCTTGAGCGGCCGTTCCTATGTCTATCAGGCCATGCGCGTCACCGGTGCCGGCGACCCGCGTCAGTCGGTCAAGGATACGCTCGTCGGCAAACTGCCCCAGTGTAAGCTGACGACAGGCGCTGCCAAGGGTTACAGCTCTTATGGTAACCAGATTGGCCTGGCTACGGGCGAAGTCAAAGAATATTACAACCCCGGCTTCATTGCCAAGCGCATGGAAATCGGTGCCGTCCTCGGCGCAGCTCCGCGCAATAACGTCGTCCGCGAAGAACCGCTCCCTGGCGACATCATCATTCTCCTCGGCGGCAAGACCGGCCGCGACGGCTGCGGCGGTGCTACGGGCTCGTCCAAGAAACATACCGTCGAATCCCTGGAAACGTGCGGCGCCGAAGTCCAGAAGGGCAATGCCCTGACGGAACGCAAGATCCAGCGCCTCTTCCGCCGCCATGAAGTCACGGTACTCATCAAACGCTGCAACGACTTCGGTGCCGGCGGTGTCTCCGTCGCTATCGGCGAATTGACAGACGGCCTGGACATCAACCTCGACAAAGTCCCGAAGAAATACGAAGGCCTGGACGGTACGGAACTGGCTATTTCCGAATCGCAGGAACGTATGGCTGTCGTCGTCGCTCCGGAACACGTCGATGAATTCATGAAATATGCCGCCGAAGAAAACCTGGAAGCGACGATCGTCGCTGTCGCTACGGATACAAAACGCCTGGTCATGCACTGGCGCGACCAGAACGTCGTCAATATTACCCGCGCTTTCCTCGATACCAACGGCGTCACCCAGCATCGCAAAGCCGTCGTCGTCGCTCCGGAAGACAAAGATTTCTTCAAGGCTCCGGAAGTCAAAGACGTCGCCAAGACCTGGCTCGATACCATGGGAACCCTGAATATCGCCTCGGAACAGGGCCTGGCCGAACGCTTCGACAGCACCATCGGCGCCCGCACGGTCCTCATGCCCTTTGGCGGCAAATACCAGAAGACGCCGGTCGAAGGCATGGTTGCCAAGATTCCGGTCGAACACGGCAATACGACGACGGCCAGCATCTTCACCCACGGCTATGACCCGGACCTGGCTATCTGGAGCCCCTTCCACGGTGCCCTCTACGCCGTCATCCAGTCCATTGCCAAACTGGTAGCCCTCGGTGGCGACCGCAAAAAAGTCTATCTGACCATGCAGGAATTCTTCCAGAGCCTGGGAACCAATGAAAAGGCCTGGGGCCAGCCGGTCAGCGCCCTCCTCGGTGCTTTCGTAGCCCAGCAGGTCATGGAAGTGGCCGCTATCGGCGGGAAAGACAGCATGAGCGGTACCTTTGAAAACCTCACCGTTCCGCCGACGCTCGTTTCCTTTGCCATTGCACCGGAACACACGAACCATATCATCTCGCCGGAATTCAAAGCCGCTGACGACGCAGTCCTCCTCTTCGACCTGCCCCGCGACGCTGAAGAAATGCCGGACTTCGATACTTTTAAAGCCCACTGCGATTTCCTCCATCAGGCTGTCCTCGATGGTAAAATCAAAGCCATGCATGCCGTCGGTCAGGGCGGTATCGCCGCTGCCGTCGCCCAGATGGCCTTTGGCAATGGCATTGGCTTCGCCGTTGATGCATCCTTTGCTACGCAGGAACTGTTCAACCTCCGCTATGGCTCGATCCTCGTCGAAACCGACGCTGCTACGGCTGCTGAATGGGTCAAACGGGCTCACGTTTCCCTCGTCGGCAAGACGACGGCTGCTGCTGATGTGACCGTCGATGGCGTGACGATTTCTCTGAAAGACCTCCAGGATGCCTGGGAAAAACCGCTGAGCCACGTCTTCCCCATCAAGAGCGAAAGCGGTACAGGTGATGCCGAACTGCCGCTGTTCACGACGTATGGTCCGCGCCGCAGTGAAGCCTTTGGTACGCCGCGGGTCTTCATTCCCGTCTGCCCGGGCACGAACTGCGAATACGACTCGGCCGCTGCCTTTGAACGGGCTGGCGCTACGACGGATGTCATGGTACTGCGCAACAACACGCCGCAGGATCTGGCAGAATCTATCGATGAAATGGCTAAACGTATTGCCAAAGCCCAGATCATCATGTTCCCTGGCGGCTTCAGTGCCGGTGACGAACCGGAAGGTTCAGGCAAGTTCATTGCCACCTTGTTCCGCAACCCGGTCCTGTCGGAAGCCCTGGAAAACCTGCTCTATCAGCGCGATGGCCTGGCTCTCGGCATCTGCAACGGCTTCCAGGCCCTGATTAAACTCGGTCTTCTGCCTTACGGTCATGTCCAGCCGTTGAAAGCTGACAGCCCGACGCTGACATACAATACCATTGGCCGCCATCTGTCGCGCATGGTCGAAACCAAGGTCGTTTCCGTCATGAGCCCGTGGTTCAGCAGCTGCAAAGCCGGTGACGTCCACACCGTCGCCATCTCCCATGGCGAAGGCCGTTTTGTCGCCACACCGGAACAGATTCGCGAACTGGCTGCCAAAGGCCAGATTGCCACACAGTACGTCGACCTTTCCGGCAAAGCGACTTATGACAGCGAATACAACCCGAACCAGTCGGTCCTGGCAGTCGAAGGCATTACCAGCCCCGATGGCCGTGTCCTGGGCAAGATGGCGCATACCGAACGCTTCAGCGCCGAAGACGTCTTCCAGAACATCGCTGGCAACAAACTCCAGCCGATCTTCAAATCGGGCGTCGAATACTTTAAATAAAAGAGGAGCACTAGTGCGGGCCGCCCTTTGGGACGGCCCCTACGAGTCGCTAACTGCTAGCTGCTAATAGCTTTTTCTTGCATTTCCCCATCACCTATGATATAATTAACGAGCTTGAACTGTGTCAAGCTCCTAACCCTTCTGCGGGAAGGGTCATATGTCCAAAAGAGGAGGTGATTTCGTGAACAAGTACGAAGTCATGTTTATTGCAAAACCGCTCGAAGAAGCAGAAGTAGATCCGATCGTTGAATTGGTATCCAACCTTCTCACCAAGAACGGCTGCACTATCGAAAAAGTAGATCGCTGGGGTAAACGTCATCTCGCATACCCTGTTAAAAAACAGGCTGATGGCTACTACGTTTTGATCAACTTTGAAGGCGAACCTGACGTCATCAAAGAAATCGACCGTGTCATCAAGATCCACGATACTATTCTGAAACACTTGATCGTCAAGATCGACGAATAACCGGAGGCGCAAAGGTATGAACTCAGTCCAGTTATTAGGGAATTTAGCTCGTGACCCGGAAATCCGTTTTACGAAGACCGGCCGGGCAGTCGCTATGTTTACCGTTGCCTGTACGCGGTCGTATATTCCGGCCGGCAGTTCAGAACCGCGGGAATTAACTGATTTTATTCCTTGTGTTGCTTGGGGTAATTTGGCGGAAAACTGTGGCAATAACTTGTCCAAAGGCAGCCGTGTATTCGTCCAGGGCCGTATCTCCGTTCGTTCTTACGAAACGCAGGATGGCCAGAAACGCTATCGCACGGAAGTTGTATGCGACTTCGTTGCCCAGACAATGGGATCAGAACACCAGCAGGCTGCTCCGGCATCGCATGCTAGTGCACCGCAGCCCAAACCGGCTGCACCGGGAACCGGCTTTGACAGCATGGGTTCCAGCACAGACGAAGAAATCCCATTCTAAAAGGTCAGACACACCCCTTCTAATTCTTGAAGGAGGAAACTATACATGAGAAGAGATCGCTCGAGAAAACCGAGAAGAAAAGTATGCAGCTTCTGCGTAGATCATGCTGAACAGATCGATTACAAAGACGTTGCAAAACTTCGCCGTTTCACAACAGAACGCGGTAAAATCTTGCCGCGCCGCATTTCCGGCGTTTGCGCTAAACATCAGCGTAAATTGAC
The DNA here is from genome assembly GCF_047831605.1 of Megasphaera sp. Classification (NCBI taxonomy): domain Bacteria; kingdom Bacillati; phylum Bacillota; class Negativicutes; order Veillonellales; family Veillonellaceae; genus Megasphaera; species Megasphaera sp. Next base: position 1,375,025 of record NZ_CP181255.1, read on the forward strand.
TGTTGCCATCAAACGGGCACGTGCAATCGCACTCTTGCCGTATACGGCTGAATAATAAAAAAAGACTTGTCGCTTTGCGGCAAGTCTTTTTTTTGTAGGGGCGACACGTGGGGCACCCGCATCGGAATATGTACGATTTTCCTGTCAGGGTGCTAGGCGAATCATACAAATGCAACGGGCCGCCCTTTGGGACGGCCCCTACAAAAGGCTAGCCGCTGACTGCTGACCGCTAACCACGAGCCACGAACCACGAACCACTAGCCACTAATCACGAGCCACTAACTTCCCGTCTACATAGCGGGCGATGATGTTGCGGTCGTCGCCGTCGTAGATGAACTGCTGGAGTTTTTCAAAAGGCGTCCGTTCCAGGCCTTCGATGTCGTCCATGTGGATGACCAGGGCGTCAAAGGCGTAGCCTTTTTCAAAGCTGCCTGTCCGGCCGTAGAAGCGGCCCGGTCCTTTGGTGGCCAAATACAAGCCTTCACCGATGGTGAGGGCTTTTTCTCTATCGTGCTGCAGGGAATAGAGTTTCGATATTTCAATGGTCAAGGCAATCTGCTTGTTCATGGACGGTGTATGGCCGGCAGCGACGTCGCTGGCAATCGTGCAGGTCAGGCCGTTTTCCAGGTTGCGCCGCAAGGGCATGATGCCGCTGGTCAGGTTGGCATTGGACTGGGCGCAGTGTGCTAAGTAAATGCCTTTATCGCGAAGTAAACGTTTTTCTTCGTCTGATAAATAGATGGCATGGGCCATGATAGTCTTTTCGGGCCGCAAGAGGCCAAAGGCGTCATAGACGTCCGTATAAGACGGCAAGTCGGGATGGAGCTCTTTGACCCAGGCGACTTCATTCCGGTTTTCCGACAGATGGGATTGGACGGGCAAGTCGTAGGTTTCACAGAGGCGGCCCAGGCCGGTCATCAGTTTTTCTGTCGTCGACGGGACGAAGCGCGGCGTCGCGATGAAGCGGACCTTGTGCAATGCTTCGCGGCAGCGGACGGCCAGCTCTTCCGTATCGGCCAGGGAGCGGTCCGTATCTTCCAGGAGGTAGTCCGGGGCGTTGCGGTCCATGTTTACTTTGCCGATATAGGCTTTGAAACCCATGGTTTCGGCCAGTTCCATGAGCTGCCACGTCGATTCTTTATGAATCGTCGCAAAGGCGGAAAAACATAGGGTCCCTTCGGCCTGGAGGCGTTTCAGGAAGGCCGTATAGACGCGGCGGGCAAAGACGGGGTCGGCGAATTTCCCTTCGGCCGGAAAGGTGTAATGTTCCAGCCAGGGAAGGAGTTCTTCGTCAAAGCCGAGGCCGCGGTTTATGTATTGCGGGGCGTGGATATGCAGGTCGACGAAGGCCGGAATGATGATATCCTGGTTGTAATCGACGACTGTTTCCGGGCCTGTCGTTTCCGGCAGGTCCGTCATGAAGCCCGTTACGACGCCGTTTTCGATATGGGCATATTGATTTTCACGGATCGTCAGTTCATGGCGTGACGGCGTGAAGAGAAAATTTCCTTTAATGAACATGTAAACGCTCCTTGTCTATCACTTACGCAGGTACGTAAACGGATAAGAATGATGGCAGGACTTCGATGTCCAAGGGGAAAGCCGGCCCTTCGTCGCCGTCCATGTTGGTCGAGAGATGGCTGCCATCCAGCAGTTCGATGCGGACGCGGTCCATGGTCTTCAAGGTCATCAGTTCCGACGTCAGCGGCTGGCCGGCCAGGAATTCCGGGATGACCTTGATGAGGTCCAGATAATTGAAGTCCTTGAAGATGCCCAGCCAGATTTTTCCGTCGTCGACGCGGGCCTGGGGCGCCAGGTTGCGGAAACTGCCGACGGAATTGGTCAGCATGACGACGATGAGGGGCGAGCGGTGGACTGTCGAGCCCTGGGCCGTCGTGATCTTGAACAGCGACGTCTTATGGGCCTGCATGGCCTTGATGCCGGTCAGGAAATAGGCCAGCGGGCCGAGGCGCGTCTTCTGCTCGATGGATACGTGGCCGACGGCTTCGGGCATGATGCCGGCGGCAATGGTATTGACGAAGTAGCGGTCGTTGGCCTTGGCGATGTCGACTTTGACCGTCTTGCAGTGCTGCAGCATGGCGATGGCAGCTTCCGGATGGAGGGGGATGTTCAGGGCCCGTGCCAGATCGTTGATGGTTCCCAGGGGGATGAAGCCGAAGTGGATGGCACTGTTGGCCTGTGCCAGGCCGTTGATGGTTTCATTCAGCGTCCCGTCGCCGCCCATGGAAAATACCGAATCGAAGCCGGTCAGGGCTGCTTCCTTGGCCCATTCCGTCGCGTCGCCGGCTTTCTGCGTTTCCCGCAATTCGACGTCGTCGAACATCGTTTCCAGTTGTTGTCTTAAATTATCCTTGTGATATTTTGCCCGTTCACGCCCTGCTGTAGGGTTGACGATTAACATACACCGTTTCAACTTGCTCTACTCCTTACTTGTAAATTGTGATAAGTCCTTAACGTGACTGATGATTACTATTATAGCGGTAAAAAAGTCGTTCGTGAAGGTGTAAACAAAGGATTTCTCTGATTTTCGTCGAACTCTTTAAGTAAGGTTCACTTGTAATTTTTTGAAAAGGGGAGATTGGAATGAATTTTGATGCATCTGTGTATCCCTATGGCTCCCACCGGGAAGTGGTCTATGGCCGCCGGGGCATGGTCTGTACGTCTCAGACCCTGGCTGCCCAGGCCGGGCTGGATATGCTGAAAAAAGGCGGCAACGCCATCGACGCCGCCCTGGCTGCGGCCATGTGTCTGACTGTCCTGGAGCCGACCAGCAACGGCCTGGGCAGTGACGCCTTCGCCCTGATATGGACGAAGGGGAAACTCTATGGCATCAACGGCAGCGGCTGGTCCCCGGCAGGACTGACGCGGGATGAATTGCTGAAGCGGGGGTATGACCAGGTCCCGCTCCGGGGCTGGGAGCCGGTCATGGTCCCAGGGGCGCCGGCGGCGTGGGCCGAAGTCCATCGCCGTTTTGGCCGACTGGCCTTTGAAGAACTCTTTGAACCGGCCATTGCCTATGCCCGGGATGGTTATGCGGTCATGCCGAACCTGGCAGCTATGCTGGCCGACAGTATGGCATCCTTTGCACCTTATCGGGGGAAGAAAATCTTTCAGCACTTATTCGATACTTTTTTCCCTCATGGCCAGGCGCCCAAAGCCGGTGATATCCTCAAATTGCCGGAACTGGCCAAGTCTCTGGAAATCCTGCGGGACAGCCATTGCCGGGCCCTGTACGACGGTGAACTGGCTGACGCCATAGAGAACTGGTCAAGGGAAACGGGCGGTCTTATCCGAAAGGCGGATTTAGCAGCGTACCAGCCGCAGTGGGCCGACCCGATCCATACGGCGTACCGTGGTTACGATGTCTGGGAAATGCCGCCCAACGGCCATGGCCTGGTCGTCCTCATGGCCCTGGATATTGCCAGCGGGTTTACTTTTAGTAAACGGGATGATGCCGAATCGATTCACCGCCAGATCGAAGCCATGAAACTGGCCTTCTGCGATGGCAAGAAATATATTGCCGACCCGCGTTTCATGAAGACGGCTGTTGACGATTGGCTCTCTCCAGCCTATGCCGACCGGCGGCGGGCCCTTATCGGTCACGAGGCCCTGCTGCCGCAGCCGGTCGATGTAAACTGTGGCGGTACCGTTTACTTGTGCAGTGCCGACGGCGAAGGCAATATGGTTTCTTTCATCCAGAGCAACTACAGCGGTTTCGGTTCGGGCATCGTCGTTCCGGGATACGGCATTTCTCTCAGCGACAGGGGTTATAACTTCTCTATGGACCCAGCCAGCGATAACTGCGTCGGGCCGCGGAAGAAGTCCTATCATACGATCATTCCCGGCTTTTTGACGAAAGACGGCCGTCCTGTCGGCCCCTTCGGCGTCATGGGCGCTTTCATGCAGCCCCAGGGGCAGTTCCAGGTCCTGCTGAATACCATCGACTATCATCTCAACCCTCAGGCAGCCCTGGATGCTCCGCGCTGGCAGTGGGTCGGCGGCAAGACCATTGAAATGGAACGGGCCTTTCCAACCGCTGTCATTGAAGAACTGCGCCGCCGCGGCCATGACGTCGTCGTCAAAGACGATATCCAGACCTATGGCCGGGGACAGATCATCTGGCGCGATGACCAGGGGACGCTCATGGGTGGGACCGAACCCCGGGCCGATGGCTGTGTCGCCGCCTGGTAAAGGTCGTTTACTTTTCTTCTTCCGGAAAATATGATAGGATGGAGAAAACTAAAGGAGGACTGTCCCCATGAAACCGAAACTTTCTATTTTAGACCCTAATCCGACGCCGCTCCAATACCTGTCCGGCCTGTCGCAGGAATTATTCCGTGAAATCTATATCAAGCGCGATGACCTGACGCCTTTCGGCGGCGGTGGCAATAAACTGCGTAAATTAGAGTATCTGATGATCGAAGCCCTCAACTCTCAGGCGACGACCATTGTGACCGTCGGAGCGCCGCAGACCAACCATGGCCGCCTGACGGCGGCTGTTGCCGCGAAATTCGGCCTGAAATGCATTATCGTCGCTGTCGGTGATACTGATGGCGAACTGAGCGGCAATTTACTCCTCGACGGTATTTTTGGCGCCCGCGTCGTCCTCAAGCATGACGATGGCCGCGACCACGACGTTCAGCTTGAAGAAACAGTCAAGAAAGTCATGGCCGCCGAATTAAAGAAGGGTGAACAAGTTTACTTCATCCCCATGGGCGGCAGCGATACGACGGGTATGCTGGGCTACATGGACTGCGCCCGCGAACTCGACGCCCAGGCCAAGGAACAGCAGATCGACGGGGCGACGGTCTATGTCGCCGTCGGCAGTATGGGTACATATCTCGGCTTGTATTGCGGCTTGAAAGCCATTCAGTCGAATTTGAAACTGGTAGGCATTGCCGTCATGCCCTTCGACATGGAAAAATTAAAGGCCTACTTTAAGCAGGCCAAGGAAGAATATGGCTTTGATTTCGACGGCGACTTCCACGTCGAAACGGGCTATATCGGCAAGGGCTACAACGAACCGGAACCGCGGGTCCGCGAAGCCATCTACACCATGGCCCGTCACGAAGGCATCCTCCTCGACCCGTGCTACACGGGCAAGATGTTTGCCGGCGTCCTGTCGATGATCAAAGAAAAGAAAATCAAACTGGGCCGGCAGGTCATCCTCGTGCATACCGGCGGCATGCCTGGCCTCTACACCAAAGCCCATCGCATCAAATTTGAAAACGAACTCAAAAACCAGATCGAGATTGTGAAGTAAGGGGTTAGCAGTCAGCCGTTAGCAGTTAGTGGCTCGTGGCTAGTGGCTCGTAGGGGACGCCCAAAGCCTTTTTGGCCCGTCAAGTGCCGACCAACGGAAGGCATAGGACGGCTGCCAAAACGGACAGCAGCGATGGGCGTCCCGCATTCGTGGTCCCTTTCTCTTTATAGTTTGTAGTACGGAGTTTGTAGAAGAGGGCTTTAAATTTAAAAACCTTCACTACAAACTACAAACCTAAAACTCAAAAAGGGGCTGTCGCACATGCGACAGCCCCTTTTACTATGTCTTTTAAAAGAACACTTTTGTCAATATGACGTACGACAAGGCGCCCATGACAGCCGTGCAGGGAATGGTCATGACCCAGGCCGTGACCATCTGCCGGGCGACGCTCCAGTGGACAGCTTTGACGCGTTGTGCCGAACCGACACCCATAATCGACCCGGAAACGACGTGTGTCGTCGAGACGGGCAGGTGCAGCAAGGTGGCCGAGAAGATGACGACCGCTGAGTTCAAGTCGGCTGCAAAGCCGTGGACGGGATGCATCTTGAATATCTTGCCGCCGACGGTACGGATGATCTTCCAGCCGCCGACGCTGGTCCCCAGGGCCATGGACAGGGCGCAGAGGAATTTGACCAGGTCCGGTACTTCCAGGCTGGTGATGAAGCCGCCCGATACCAATGCCAGGGTGATGATACCCATGGATTTCTGGGCATCATTGGAGCCGTGGGAAAAAGCCATGAGGGCCGCCGACACGACTTGCAGCCTGTTGGCCGACAGGTTTACCTTGGCCGGTTTGAATGAATGGCAGACGGCAAAGATGATCTTCATGATGATGAAGCCCGTAATGATGGCCGAAACCGGTGAAATGATGAGGGACAGGACGATTTTCAGGATACCCCAGCCGTTGAGGGCGGCTACGCCGGCCGATACGATGATGGCACCGATCATGCCGCCGATGAGGGCGTGAGACGAACTGGAAGGCATGCCGACCCACCAGGTCAGGAGGTTCCAGATGATAGCGCCGACCAGGCCGGCGATGATGATCATTTCGTTGACTAACGTCGGCGAGACGACGATGTCGCCGCCAATCGTCTTGGCGACACCTGTCGAAATCATGGCGCCGAGGAAGTTGAGGATAGCCGTACCGACGATGGCGACGCCAGGGCGGATGGCACGTGTCGATACGCAGGTTGCGATGGCATTGGCCGTATCGTGGAAGCCGTTGATGAAGTCAAAGACCAGAGCCAGGACGACGACCATGATGATGAGCGACATATCAAGCATATTTCATGGTCACCTCTTTAATGGTATTTCCCAGGGTTTCGACGTGGTCGGCCGCTTCTTCCAGGGTCCCTAAGATATCTTTCCAGCGGATGACGTTGAGCAGGTCCGTTTCATCGCCGCTGAAGAGCCTGGAAATTTCCTGGCGATAGATATGGTCTACTTCCGATTCGAGGCGGTTCAGTCGTTCAGCATGACGCATGAGTTTGGCTTCGTTGTGGTCGATATCCTTCAAGAAAGAGAAAATCTTTTTCAATTCTTCGCCCATAGTGACAATCTGTTCGGTCATGGCGATGGCCGCTTTCGGCGCTTCCGTGACGTGATACATGCTGGTGCGCATGAGAGCGCCCTGCAGGGAATCGATGCAGTCTTCGAGCTGACACGTCAGTTTGTAAAAATCTTCCCGGTCGATAGGCGTGATGAAGACACGGGACAATTTGAAGATGACTTCCTGGTTGATTTTGTCCGACGTGTGTTCCAGTTTGACGATTTCCTTGAGATGCATGGAAATGGTTGAAACGTCCTCCATGACTTCATGGGCGATGAGGGCGCCGCGATGGAAATTTTCGGCGTTGGTCATGAGATAATCGAAGAATTCTTCGTGCTTGTTGCTGATACTGAACATGTTATTTCCTCCTCTGTGTACTTAAAATCAGTATATGAGAGACATATCATTGTTTTGAAAAGAATATGTAAAGATTGAGTAAAATTTAGCTACATGTTTTATTTTTTTTGAGGCAATGGTATAATAAAAACGGTATTGTTATTTTTTATAGGTATGTATATTGTTAAGAAAAAATCGCTTGCCATGGTGCAGGCTTTTTTTGAACATGAGGTGACTTTTACGAAATGAACGAAAACCTGACTAAACGGATCCATCCCGTTGACGAAATGCTGCCGGCTGGCCGGCTCTTTGCCTACGGTCTGCAACACGTCCTGGCCATGTACGCCGGGGCTGTAGCCGTACCGATCATCATTGCCCAGGCCCTGCACTTGTCGCCGGCTGAACTGGTCCACCTGATCAATGCCGACTTATTTTCCTGCGGCATCGCCACGCTGATACAGACTTTAGGCTTCTGGAAAATCGGCGCCCGCATCCCGATGATCCAGGGGGTCACTTTTGCGTCGGTCACGCCGATGATCCTCATCGGGGCGGAACACGGAATTACGGCCATTTACGGATCGATTCTCATTGCCGGGCTGTTCACTTTCTTCATTGCTCCTTTCTTTAGCCGGTTCATCCGCTTTTTCCCGCCTGTCGTCACGGGGACGATCATCACCATCATCGGTATCACCCTGCTGCCGGTAGCCGTCAACTGGATGGGCGGCGGCAATCCGAAGTCGCCGGACTTCGCCTCACCGATGAATTTGTTCCTGGCCTTCATCACCCTGGTCATCATCATCGCCATTTACCGCTGCGGCAAGGGCTTCTTGAGCAATGTTTCTGTCCTGCTGGGACTCATCGGCGGGACGATCATTGCCATGATTTTAGGGCAGACGAACTTCGCCGAAGTCGGCAACGCGGCCTGGATTGGGTTAGTCACGCCTTTTTCCTTCGGCTTCCCGACTTTTGATATCGGCTCGATCCTGTCGATGATCGTCGTCATGATCGTCACGATGGTAGAAACGACGGGGGACTGCATCGCTATCGGGTCCATCGTCGGCCGCCCCATTGGCCGCAGCCGCCTGGCACGCTGCCTCCGGGCTGATGGCTTATCGACCTTTATCGGCGGTATCCTCAACAGCTTCCCTTATACGGCCTTTGCCCAGAACGTCGGCCTCATCGCCGTCACCCGCGTCAAGAGCCGTTTCGTCGTCGCCGCGTCTGGCATCATCCTCATCGCTTTGGGCCTGTTCCCGAAGATGGCGGCTGTCGTCGCCTCTATCCCGAATTCCGTCTTAGGCGGTGCAGGCGTAGCCATGTTCGGCATGGTCATTGCCAGCGGTATCCGGGCCTTGAGTAAAGTTAAATTCGACGGGACATACAATCTGATGATTGTCGCCGTCAGTATCGGCGTCAGCATGATCACCCTGACGGCGCCGAACTTTTTCCACAGCTTCCCGTCGTGGGCGAACATCGTCCTGCACAGTGGCATTACCCTGGGCAGTATTACGGCTGTCGTCCTCAACCTGATTCTGAATGGCAGCGGCCGGGAAGATGATGTAAACGAAGATTAAATAAATGTAAATCAAAATAAAGGCGCATCAGCGCGATGAAAGTGAGGGATTTTTTTGCTGAAACGAATGATGGCTCTGACCTGCGTCCTGGCCTTGACCGCTGGAGCTGCCTGGGCCGATACGCCGGAACTGAAGACTGGACCGGCTCCTTTTGCAGTCAAAGTGGAAATCAAGCCGACGGCGGCGCCGCAGGAAGAAACGAAACCGGCCCAGCCAGCCGTAACGGCGAAGAAGGACACGAAAAGCCAGACGGCCGCCAAGGAAGGCCAGCAGGCCAAGGCGGTCGAATCGGAAAAGAAAATAGGTATCAACCTGGCCAGCCGTATCTTAACGCTCTATGAAGGCGATACGAAGGTCAGGATGTATCACGTCGGGGTCGGCAAGACGTCGACGCCGACGCCGACCGGTTACTATGCCGTCCAATATAAGGAAGTCAACCCGACCTGGGTCGACCCGGATGACACGAGCATCCAGATCGGTTCAGGTCCGGACAACCCTATTGGCTACCGCTGGATCGGCTTTTACGGTAACTATGGGATCCATGGGACCAATCATCCTGAATCCATCGGCGGCTATGTATCCAATGGCTGCGTGCGCATGAAAGAAGCCGATGTAGAAGACCTCTACCAGTATGTATCCGTCGGGACGCCGGTTACGGTCTACTATGACCGCCTGGTCATCGACGTCGACCCGGACCATACGGTTTCTTATTATATCTATCCTGACGGCTACGGCTGGCAGTCCCTGAGCATCGCTCAGGTCAAGAAGGCCCTGGCCGGCTATGGCGTAGAAGATTTTGCTGATTTCCAGGAAATCTCCGATAAGATCAACGCCTCCGATGGCAACGTCACGTACATCGCCAAGGCTTACGATTTAGTTGTAAACGGCCATAAACTGGCCAAGCGGGCACTGGGCAAGAATGGCCAGATTTACCTGCCGTCCGTAGCTGTGGCGACGGCGCTGAATCTGGATTTACAGTGGAATTCTCAGCAGGGCATCCTGACCAGTCCTTATGGGATCGCCCCGGGATACGTCAAGAGCGACGTCGTTTACATGAACGCCGTCGACGCCTACTCCCTGTTCCATCTCAAAGGTGAACTGACGCCGGACTATGTCTATAATATGTACTCCGTCAAAGGCAACAGTACACCGACCGTCGTCATCTCGCCGGGAAGCGGGAATGATTGACGTTTGATGCGATGGCTTTTTTGTAGGGGCTTACACGTGCTTTTTTAGCCCGTCAGGTATATGCAAGATGGCCATGCACCGATTGGCGTGAACGGGCGCCCCACGTGGGCGCCCCTACGACGAACGATAAACGACCTACGATGAACTCAAAAAGAGGCTGTCTTAATGAGACAGCCTCTTTTTCATTGACAAATACCGACATATGTCATATACTAAAATCAAATTAATCGACATATGTCAAAAAAAGACGGGCCGCGAGGACCCGTCTGGTTATTGCAGATTGGAGGAGAAATTGTTATGATGAGAGTAGCAGTTACGTATGAAAATGGGAATGTATTCCAGCATTTCGGCCATTCGGAAAAATTCAAGATTTATGATGTCGAAGATGGGCATATCGTCAAGGCTGACGTCATCGACACCAATGGTCAGGGCCACGGTGCCCTGGTCGGTTTCCTGCAGGCCCAGGAAATCAATGCCGTCATTGCCGGCGGCATCGGTGGCGGAGCCCAGCAGGCCCTGGCGGCCGCTTCGATTGACCTCTATGGCGGCGTTACGGGCAGTGCCGATGAAGCCGTCAAGGATTTGCTCAATGGTACGCTGAAATTCAATCCCGACGTAGCTTGCAGCCATCACGACCAGCAGCATGGCCATGGTGAACATCACTGCGGTTCCCACGGCTGCGGAGGTCATCAGTAACCTGTCTGTTCCCTGGAAAGGAGACGATTCCCTTGAAGAATATCACCGCTTTTTATATGAACGGCTGCCCCTATTGCAAGGGCGCCAAAGAAGCCTTGGCTGAACTGATCGAAGAAAATCCGGCTTACCGCCAGGTAGCCGTCGACTGGTACGAAGAATCGGAACACCCCGAAGTCGTACAGGGCCATTCTTACTACTATGTGCCGTCTATGTTCATCGGCACGGAAAAACTCTACGAAGCCCAGCCAGGCCAGTCTTATGACGACATCAAGGCCCATGTCAAAGCGGCCCTGGATGCGGCGCTGAAGGCTTAATCGCCACCTAAGACGGCATGGACGGCATCCCGGCAGCGGCGGACGGCTTCATCCATGGTCTGCTCATCAATGGTGAGGGGCGGATTGAAGTAAATGACGTCGCCAATGGGGCGCAGGACCAGTCCCAGGTCCATGGCTTTGCGGAAGATGTGCCAGCCGACCCGTTTTTCCGGGTCAAAGGCGCGTTTACTCCGTTTATCTTCAACTAATTCAATCGCATTGATCAGGCCGATGTGGCGGATTTCGCCGACATGGCTGTGGCTGCCGAGAGCAGCGTCTAACTTTTCGTGAAGGTAGATGCTCTTTTCGGCAGCTTTTTTTAATATATCGTCGCGTTCCATGATGTGTAGCACAGCCAGGGCCGCCCGGCAGGCCAGGGGATTGCCGGCATAGGTGTGGCTGTGGACGAAAGCCTTATGGGTCTTGAAATCGTCGTAGAAGGCCTGGTAAATGGCATCGGTCGTAATCGTCAGGGACATGGGCAGGTAGCCGCCGGTCAGGCCTTTCGACGTGCAGAGGATATCCGGGCTGACGCCGGCGTGTTCAATGGCGAACATCTTGCCCGTCCGGCCGAAGCCGGCAGCGACTTCATCGTCGATGAGCAGGACGCCGTACTGGTCACAGAGCTGGCGCAGGCGGCGCAGGTATTCTGGCGGGTAGATGCGCATACCCGCCGCGCCTTGCAGGATCGGTTCGACGATGAGGGCTGCCGTTTCTTTGCCGTAAGCGGCGAAGGCCTTTTCAGCGCCGACGAAACATTCGCAGTCACACGTATCCCGCGTTTGGCCATAGGGACAGCGGTAGCAGTCGAGGCCGTCGAAATGGATGTTATTCATCATCATGGGCTTGTAAATGCGGGCATAGAGGTCCATACTGCCGACGGACAGGGCGCCGATGGTCTCGCCGTGATACGATTCAGACAGGCACATGAAACGCTGCCGTTCAGGGTGGCCCGACTGATACTGATATTGAAAGGCCATCTTCAGGGCACATTCGACAGACGATGAGCCATTGTCGGTGAAATTGAAATGCGTCAGCCCTTTTGGCAGCAGCGGCAGCAACGCCTGACAGAGCTCGATGGCCGGGCGATGGGAGAAATTGGCAAAGATGACGTGTTCCAGCTGGTCGAGCTGGTCTTTGATGGCGTCATTGATTTCGTCGTTGCAGTGGCCGAGGAGATTGCACCACCAGGAACTGATGATGTCGATGTATTCTTTGCCTTCTGTGTCATAGAGATAGCAGCCTTTGCCGTGGTCGATGACGACGGGCGGGAAGACTTCGGCGTCTTTCATCTGCTGAGCCGGATGCCAGATGTATTTTAAGTCAGCTTCAAGTAAACTCATGTAAATCACTCCTTACTGGTATAGTTGAATCAAAGCCTGGGCATCGGCCTGTAAAAGTTCGGCGTTGTCGCCGACGACGGCCAGGACGGGCTTGCCGCTGAGCTTTTCAATCATGCGGATGTTGTCTTTTTCCATGGGGCTTCCCGTATAATGGTTGACGATGAAACCTTGGACAGGCAGGCCCTTTTCTTTCATATAAAAGGCGGTCAGGACGGCGCCGTTGATGGTCCCCAGGCCAGCCGGGCAGACGATGAGCGATGGGATGTGCAGCCAGCCGATGAGATCTTCCAGCTGGAAGCTGATGGCATCATCTTCGCGGAGGGGACAGATGATGCCACCGCTGCCTTCGACCGTGACGTAGGGATAGGCTGCCGTGACGCGCTGCCAGTCGCGGAGGATGACGCTTTTTTCGATGGGCTTCTCTTCCCAGCGGGCTGCCAGGTGAGGCGACACGGCGTGGTCGTAAAGATAAGACAAGAGCAGGTCCGGCGATTCGCCAATCCCGGCTATCTCATTTACATAACCGGCATCACTGGCCGCGACGGTCGGGGCGCCGCTGATGGCAGCCTTATAATAACCGACGTCATAACCGTGCTGGCGCAGTGTCTTGATGAGCAGGGCTGTGACATAGGTCTTGCCGATGTCCGTCCCCGTCCCGGTGATGAATAAACCTTTACTCATAGTAAACGAACTCCTTTCTAGAGGGCAGTGGTCCGACGTATTCGGCGGGTCAGGAAGGCGGCGACGATGCAGAGAAAGATGTCACCGGGAATGGGCAGGACGAAGCAGTAGACGAAGAGTGTCCACAGACTGATCGGTGTGCCCAGGTATACGTTATTGATTAAAGCTAAATAGACCATGCCGCAGGCGTAGACGATGATGAGGCCGGCAAAATCAGCAGCCAGCAGGCGCTGCAGCGATGGCATGGCGCTTTGATGGGCAATGTATCCGGTCAGACAGGCACCGCCGATGAAGCCGATGAGATAGCCGAAGGTCGGCTGGAAAATATAGGACGGACCGCCGCCAGACGTGAAGACCGGCAGTCCGACCAGCCCTAAGAGGACGTAGACGGCCACCGAGGCGGCGCCGCGGCGGCTGCCCAGGAGCAGTCCGGCCAGGGTGGTGAACAATAATTGCAGCGTAAAAGGACAGAACGGAACAGGGATGCGGATAAAGGCCCCGATGGCGATGAGCGCCGTGAACAGGGCGAATAAGACCATATCCCGCGTATCCCAGCGGTGGGCTGAGAGGACAGAAGAAACCATGAAATCACTCCTTTGGATAAATGTAAACCACAATAATATTTAAAAAGTTTACGATAATCTGGATTATAGCCAATAATCGACTTATTGTCAATTTTTAAATAGTATAAATTAGTTAACAATAATCCGGTGAGAATTTCTCCCATTGACAAAAGCGAAAGAAGTGATTAATCTATAATTACAAAATAGATATAAATTATTTTGTTTAAAAAAGAAATGGAGGAATTGCGATGTCAAATGTTAATATTGACTGGTCGGCCTTAGGTTTTGAATATCAGCCGATTGCAAAACGTTATGTTGCCAACTATAAAGATGGCAAATGGGGCAAAGGGGAATTGACGGATAACCCGAATGTCGTCCTCAATGAATGTGCCGGCATCCTGCAATACTGCCAGCAAGTCTTTGAAGGCTTAAAAGCCTATAAAACCAAAGACGGCCGCACGGTCACCTTCCGTCCGGACCAGAACGCAAAACGTTTGATGGACTCGGCAAAACGCTTGGAAATGCCGCCGGTTCCGGAAGATATGTTCATGGAAGCTGTCGACGAAGTCGTCCGGGCCAATAAGGATTATATTCCTCCCTTTGAAAGCGGCGGCGCTCTCTACCTGCGTCCGTATCTCTTTGGGACTAACCCGGTCATCGGCGTCAAACCGGCTGACGAATATCAGTTCCGCCTCTTCGGCACGCCTGTCGGCTCTTACTTCAAGAACGGCGTCAAACCGATTACGATCTGCATTTCTGACTTCGACCGTGCAGCACCGCGCGGCACAGGCCATATCAAAGCCGGCTTGAACTATGCCATGAGCATGTATCCTTACATTTTGGCTCATCAGAACGGCTTCGATGAAAACATGTTCCTCGACCCGGCTACGCGCACGTACGTAGAAGAAACGGGCGGCGCTAACTTCCTCTTCGTCAAGAAAGATGGCACTTTGGTTACGCCGAAATCGGACTCCATCCTGCCGTCCATTACCCGCCGTTCCCTGATCACGATCGCAACGGACATGCTTGGCATGAAAGTCGAACACCGTCCGGTTAAGTTCGCAGAAGTCAGCGAATTCGCTGAAGCCGGCCTCTGCGGTACGGCTGCCGTCATCTGCCCGGTAGGCAAAGTCGTTGACCACGGCAAAGAAATCTGCCTCCCCAGCGGCATGGACGAAATGGGTCCTGTCCTGACGAAACTGTACAAGACCTTGCGGGGCATCCAGATGGGCGAAATCGAAGGACCGGAAGGCTGGATCCACGAAGTTAAATAATTTATATTTCGTAGGGGCTCGCACGTGGCGAGCCCGCGGGTATATGTAAGATGCCCGTGAACCGATTTGCGCGAACGGGCGCCCCACGTGGCGCCCCTACAGAAAAAAGGCTTGTCGCATGTGCGACAAGCCTTTTTTTTTACAACACGCCCAAGCCTTCCAGAAATATTTTTAAACCAATCAAGATGAGGACGGCCCCGCCGATGCGTTCGGCCTTATTTTTATAGCGCATCCCGAAGAGGCTGCCGACTTTTATCCCGGCTGCCGAGAACAAGAACGTCGTCACGCCGATGAGTGTCACAGACGGCACGAGGGCGATGTCCATGAAAGCGAAGGTGACGCCTACGGCCAGAGCATCGATACTGGTTGCGATGGCCAGCATGAGCATCGTATAGGGACTCATGCTGGCATCACAGTGTTCTTCGGCTTCAAAGGACTCCTTAATCATATTGAGGCCGATGGCGCTGAGCAGGATGAACGTGACCCAGTGATCATAGGCATCGATCATGTCGGCGAAAAAGCTGCCCAAGCCATAGCCGATAGCCGGCATCAGAGCCTGGAAGCCGCCAAACCACAGGCCGGCCAGGACCATGTGGCGCCAGTTGATTTTTCCCAGCGACAGGCCTTTACAGATGGAAACGGCAAAGGCATCCATGGATAGGCTGACGGCCAGCAAGAGTAAATCAAGTGTATTCATTCTCTTCTCTCCTCATCAATGCAGCAATATACAATTCAATTATTATAGGAGATAGGGAAATCGATGTCAACGAAAAAGATTGCCAAATCAACGAATTGTGCTACAATACATTTTGTGACAAGAAAGGACGTGAAAACACATGAAATATAGAAAGCGCCATCTCCTGGCGGCGCTCCTCAGTGCGTTTACTTTATTTTCCGGTCAGGCCATGGCCATGTCCGTGGATAACCTGATGCAGGTCGTCGCCAAGGACAGTGCGACAGGCAAGACCATTTCCTGGCAGTATGACAGCGACCGTAGCGATTACAGTGTAGAATACCGTCACAAGGACCAGGGTGATGTCCAGTTGGCTTATGTGACCGAAGGGAAACGGCCTCCCATTTACGACGCCGACAATCCGGCACCCTATACGTATGGGGCTTACATGCAGAAACTGACACCGGCGACGGAATATGAATACCGCATCGTCAATGCTGACGGTGCGACCGATTGGATTACTTTTTCGACGACAAAAGAAGATTTAAACAAATACAAAGTCCTCGTCTTCGGCGACTCTCAGTCCACCGATTACAGCGTCTGGGGGCAGACGGCGCAGATCGCCTGGCAGCAGAACGATGATGCGGCTTTCTTCATCAATATGGGGGACATTACCGACAACGGTCAGGCTTACTTCCAGTGGCGGGACTGGTTTGACAACGCCGATGTACTGACCAGCCATATCCCCTTTGCGCCGGTCCTGGGCAACCACGAAGCCTATAGCATGGATTGGCAGTTTGCCGAACCGTATACGTATAAAGCCCTGTTCGCCGTGCCCTATGGCGGCCCGAAGGATCAGAACCGCCTGGCTTACTCCTTTGATTATGGCGACGTCCACTATGTGTCCCTCAATACGGATTACGAAGAATTGAACGGCTGGCGTCCGACGATGATGGAAGATGAAGCTGCCTGGCTCGACAAGGATTTGGCTGCGGCCAAGAAGGCCGGGAAACGGCTGGTCGTCCTCATGCACCGTCCGCCTTGGGACAGCCCGTATAACGGCACCCTCGATGTAAACGGCAAATACTTCATGCCGCTCTTCGATAAATACGACGTCCCCCTGGTATTTACGGCTCATGAACACTGCTATGAACGGACCGTTCCCATCAAGAACGACCAGGCCGCTACGGAAGGGACCGTCTACATTGCCACGGGCCGCTCCGGGACAGAAGCCTGGGATGGCTCGGTCAAGAAGCCGACTGATGTCATTTACTATAATCCAACGGATATGCCCATGTACCTGACGCTCCAGGTCGAACCGGATGAATTCCGCGTCAGCGCCATGAAAAATGACGGCACCCTGATCGATACCGTTTCCATCCCGGCCAAGCACCAGGAAGCGGAAGTTTCCAAAAACGCAGACAACACCGTAAAGGCGCCGGAAACGAAGACCAAGAAAGATAAGCAGAGTGCTAAGCAACATGCTAAGAAAAGTGTAAACAAACATAAACAGAAGTAAAGACGGTTGTTTTCTTTCTGGAAGATGTGTATAATTAACAGTTACAGAAAGTAAACAGAAGAGGAGCGAATGAGAATGAAAAAATTAGCAAAAAATATGATCCTTTGTGCGCTCGTGACGATGAGTTTATCAGCCGTCTGCTTTGCAGAAGATACGACTACGACGGAAACGACGGCAACAGAACCGCAGGCAACAGCTACGGTGACGACAACGACTCAGGCTGCTCCGGACCAGAATGTCGTCGACTGGCTCGACCCGGCTGCCGGTGAATGGTACAGCACCAAGGGCAACCTGGTCATGACCATCGAAGGCAACACCATCAACGGCTGTACGGTAACGGACCCGAAAGACTGCACCTATGACTATCCGCGGACCGGGACCTTCACCATCCATGAACAGACTGGCGACCGGACGATCAAGATGGACCTCATGGGCCATAAATCCCATCAGTACCTCATCGTAGACAATAAGATGCCCTTACGCCGGTCCCTCAACGCCGACCGTTACGAATCCATTGGCGGCGTCTACCTCGGCATGACCCAGGAAGACCTGACGGCTGCCTATGGCCAGCCGAGCAGTACTGCCGAAGATCAGGGAACAGACCGCTGGATTTATGATAACCATCACATGGATGCTTATCTCCAGGGCGGCATTGTCATCGGTATCCGCATTTATGACGGCAGCGATTTGAAGTTCGATAAATCTGGCCTGACCGCTTCTGATACAGCAGGTGCCTATGCCAAATCTTACGAATTGGAAACGACGCCGGAAGTCCCGACAGAAGCCAACGCCATTTCCAAAGCCTATAAACTGCCCCAAGGCGAATACCTGCGCTTTGGCCAGAATTTCGTCCAGCTTTCCATCTAATCGGATAGATACTAATTGCACATCGACTGAAATGGGGCCTCACATGACGGGAATCTTCATGTGACAGCCCCCTTTTCGTTGCATTATTCTTTGAAATACGGTAAACTAAAGGTAATTGATTTATATGAATTGCTGTTGCGCTGGCTGGCATGGTTAAGCCTTTTTTTATTGGAAAAATGAGCCAGGTAAATGCAAAAACAGAGATAGTAAACATGAGGAGAGAAAACACGTGATTACGACAAGAGATTTAATGGACCGCTATAATATCAAGACCCGTCAGGGCATCATCCAGTTCGTCAAAAAACATCTGGACGAAATCAATCATGACGGAGAAGAACACGCCACCATGCAGAAAGGCGAATGGGCCTTCGATACGGAAGCTGTCCGCATCCTCGACCAGCTGCGCGGCCTCCACGACCAGGCGACCATTACCGAACTGGAAAGTGAAAAAGTATCCAATGCCCAGCAAGAATCGCACAACCTGCGCATTTTGCTGCTCAAAGCCCAGCAGGACCTCAACACGGCCCAGCAGCAGGTCATCACGTTGCAGCAGAACCTGATCGCCAAACAGAACGAACTGTCTGAAGTCAAAGTCAAAGCCCTGGAAGCTCAGCAGAACAAGGACCAGGCCGATGCCCTGCAGAGCGAACTGGACCGTCTGAAAAAAGAAGGCAGTATCATCGAAGACGAACACAAACAACTCCAGGAAACACTGGCCACCGTCCAGGCTGAACGAGACAGCCTGCGCCAGCAGCTGGCCGAAAAAGACAACCGCCATTGGTGGGAATTCTGGAAATAATCATATACCGGGAACAGGGACTATGGCATGGAAATCCTGAGAGCATGCCATAGTCTTTTTTTAGGCTCCCATGATAGGGAAGCTGGCCGCCAAAGGCGGTCTGAGGGGTTCTTTGAAAAGGAGAGATACGGCCATGAGCGATAATATTACGATTCGGTCAGCCTGTGAAAGTGATGCGGCAGCTTTGGCCCGGATTTACGCACACTATGTGGAAAAGACGGCCATTACGTTTGAATACACCGCGCCGGATATGGTGGAAATGGAACGACGCCGCCAAGAGATTTCGCAGCACTATCCCTACTTGGTTGCCGAAACAGACGGCGAGGTCATCGGTTATGCCTATGCTCATGCATTCTATGGCCGTGAAGCCTATGCCTGGTCCGTTGAATCGAGCATCTACGTCGATGTAAACGCCCGTAAACACGGCATTGGCCGCAAGCTGTACGAGGCCATGGAAGAAGAATTGAAATCCATGGGAATACTCAACATCAACGCCTGCATTGCCGTACCCCGTGATGATCAGGACCCGTATGTCACCAACGGCAGCTTGAACTTCCATCAACGCCTTGGCTACACCCTGGTCGGCCGTTTCCACAACAGCGGCTACAAATTCGACCGTTGGTATGACGTCGTCTGGATGGAAAAAATGATTGGCCCCCATACCGTTCATCCCCGATTTCCGGCAAAAAATGAGACCCTTTTTGCTTTATAGTTTGTAGCATGGAGTTTGTAGGGAGAGGGGGATTTGGCAGTCATGTGCAACTTAGGAGAAGGAATATACGAAGATGGCCTGATGAAAGGCAAGCAAGAAGGATGGGAAAAAGGCAGAAAAGAAGGTAGAAAAGAAGGTAAATTGGAATTCGCTCTCGAACTGTTAAAGGATGGGATGGCCTTGGAAAAAGTGGCAAAGTATAGTAAATTATCGTTGTCCATGATTGAAAAACTGGCTAAACAAAATAAATTGATTTAGGAGCAGTTGGATGTATGATGTTTGAAGCGATAGCTTTCAACTTCAAACGCAAAAAGAGGCTGTCGCATATGCGACAGCCTCTTGATTTTTTGGAGCCACTAATAGGATTCGAACCTACGACCCTCTCATTACGAATGAGATGCTCTGCCAGCTGAGCTATAGTGGCAAGTACTCTTATATTATATTCACGAGGCCTATAGTTGTCAACACTTTTTTTAAACTTTTCTGATTTTTTTTGAAGAGTTATTACGGCGTGCGAAAACGGCCCTGCTAGTGAAGGAGGACCTGGCAGGGCTGTTTCCGTGATGATTGTGAAAGGGTTTAGGTTGTAGTTGTGAGGTGGTTCTACTGGCCTGCTTATATTATATAATACCATGTATAGGAATTTTCTCGTATTAGGGGACTAACTACGGATTTTTTGTTACTAACATCGATATACAGGGACGAATGGGAATTATTTCAAGTTTTTTTGGAAAATGTGTTGACAAGATGGAAAAGGTCTGGTAAGATATACAAGTCGTCGCGATGAGGCGATGACACGATGACCTTTGAAAACTGAACAATGAACTGAATGAACGCCAACGTGCGAGGTTCTATTATATAGAACGTCAAACAATGAGTAATACCAATCAATAAACAAGAGCCAAACGCTCTTCCATATATCATGGAGAGTTTGATCCTGGCTCAGGACGAACGCTGGCGGCGTGCTTAACACATGCAAGTCGAACGAGAAGAGATGAGAAGCTTGCTTCTTATCGATTCGAGTGGCAAACGGGTGAGTAACGCGTAAGCAACCTGCCCTCTAGATGGGGACAACAGCTGGAAACGGCTGCTAATACCGAATACGTTCTTTCTGTCGCATGGCAGAGGGAAGAAAGGGAGGCTCTTCGGAGCTTTCGCTGGAGGAGGGGCTTGCGTCTGATTAGCTAGTTGGAGGGGTAACGGCCCACCAAGGCGACGATCAGTAGCCGGTCTGAGAGGATGAACGGCCACATTGGGACTGAGACACGGCCCAGACTCCTACGGGAGGCAGCAGTGGGGAATCTTCCGCAATGGACGAAAGTCTGACGGAGCAACGCCGCGTGAACGATGACGGCCTTCGGGTTGTAAAGTTCTGTTATACGGGACGAATGGTACGACGGCCAATACCCGTCGTAAGTGACGGTACCGTAAGAGAAAGCCACGGCTAACTACGTGCCAGCAGCCGCGGTAATACGTAGGTGGCAAGCGTTGTCCGGAATTATTGGGCGTAAAGGGCGCGCAGGCGGCGTCGTAAGTCGGTCTTAAAAGTGCGGGGCTTAACCCCGTGAGGGGACCGAAACTGCGATGCTAGAGTATCGGAGAGGAAAGCGGAATTCCTAGTGTAGCGGTGAAATGCGTAGATATTAGGAGGAACACCAGTGGCGAAAGCGGCTTTCTGGACGACAACTGACGCTGAGGCGCGAAAGCCAGGGGAGCAAACGGGATTAGATACCCCGGTAGTCCTGGCCGTAAACGATGGATACTAGGTGTAGGAGGTATCGACCCCTTCTGTGCCGGAGTTAACGCAATAAGTATCCCGCCTGGGGAGTACGGCCGCAAGGCTGAAACTCAAAGGAATTGACGGGGGCCCGCACAAGCGGTGGAGTATGTGGTTTAATTCGACGCAACGCGAAGAACCTTACCAAGCCTTGACATTGATTGCTAAGGGTAGAGATACCCTGTTCCTCTTCGGAGGACAAGAAAACAGGTGGTGCACGGCTGTCGTCAGCTCGTGTCGTGAGATGTTGGGTTAAGTCCCGCAACGAGCGCAACCCCTATCTTCTGTTACCAGCGAGTTAAGTCGGGGACTCAGGAGAGACTGCCGCAGACAATGCGGAGGAAGGCGGGGATGACGTCAAGTCATCATGCCCCTTATGGCTTGGGCTACACACGTACTACAATGGCTCTTAATAGAGGGAGGCGAAGGAGCAATCCGGAGCAAACCCCAAAAACAGAGTCCCAGTTCGGATTGCAGGCTGCAACCCGCCTGCATGAAGCAGGAATCGCTAGTAATCGCAGGTCAGCATACTGCGGTGAATACGTTCCCGGGCCTTGTACACACCGCCCGTCACACCACGAAAGTCATTCACACCCGAAGCCGGTGAGGTAACCGCAAGGAGCCAGCCGTCGAAGGTGGGGGTGATGATTGGGGTGAAGTCGTAACAAGGTAGCCGTATCGGAAGGTGCGGCTGGATCACCTCCTTTCTAGGGAAAACCTAAGAAGTCGGCACGGTGGCAATTCATTCATTGTTCAGTTTTGAGAGGTCATCCTCTCAAGAGATAGAGAAGCTGGGGGTGTAGCTCAGCTGGGAGAGCACCTGCCTTGCAAGCAGGGGGTCAGGAGTTCGATTCTCCTCATCTCCACCAAACTTTTTTATCATCGTACCTTGACAACTGCATAAAAATGTTAGAAAATACCTCTTTTTAAAAAGAGATCTTAACGAACCTTGAATTCTTGTTCATCACGACATCCCGTGTGGATGGCGTGATACATGAAAAAATAGTCAAGTAAGTAAGGGCGTACGGCGGATGCCTTGGCCATATCAGCCGAAGAAGGACGCGATAAGCTGCGATAAGCTGCGGTGAGGTGCAAGTAACCTTTGACCCGCAGATCTCCGAATGGGGAAACCCGGCAGCAGTAGTGCTGTCATCCTCTATGAGGAAGGGCACCCGGTGAACTGAAACATCTAAGTAGCCGGAGGAAAAGGAATCAACAGAGATACCCCTAGTAGCGGCGAGCGAACGGGGCAGAGCCCAAACCGGGATGGGAAACCAATCCGGGGTTGTGGACTGCTATCAAATGCATGAGTGAAGCAGAATGAGCTGGGAAGCTCAGCCAGAGAGAGTGAGAGCCTCGTAGGCGTAAGCAAGTGCATGGAGCAGGATCCGGAGTACCACGGGACACGAGAAACCCTGTGGGAAGCTGGGGGGACCACCCTCCAAGGCGAAACACTGATATGGACCGATAGCGCATAGTACCGTGAGGGAAAGGTGAAAAGAACCCCGGGAGGGGAATGAAAGAGAACCTGAAACCGTATGTCTACAAGCAGTCGAAGACCTTTATATGGTCGACGGCGTGCCTATTGAAGAATGAACCGGCGAGTTACTTCAGCTAGCGAGGTTAAGCAGGAAATGCGGAGCCGCAGCGAAAGCGAGTCTGAACAGGGCGTATAGTTAGTTGGAGTAGACCCGAAACCACAGTGATCTACCCATGTCCAGGTTGAAGCACAGGTAAAAATGTGTGGAGGACCGAACCAGTGAGCGTTGAAAAGCTTTTGGATGAGATGTGGGTAGGGGTGAAATGCCAATCGAACGTGGAGATAGCTGGTTCTCCCCGAAATAGCTTTAGGGCTAGCCTCATGGCGAGAGTACAGGCGGTAGAGCACTGAACGGGGTAGGGGCCTATCCGGCTACTGAACCTAATCAAACTGCGAATGGCTGTACTTATCCATGGGAGTCAGACTGTGAGTAATAAGGCCCATAGTCAAGAGGGAAACAGCCCAGACCAACAGCTAAGGTCCCCAATGCCGTACTAAGTGGCGAAGGATGTGGAATTTCGAAAACAACCAGGATGTTGGCTCAGAAGCAGCCACCATTAAAAGAGTGCGTAATAGCTCACTGGTCGAGAGACTCTGCGCCGAAGATGTCCGGGGCTAAAGTACGGAACCGAAGCTTTGGCAATTAACATAAGTTAATTGGGTAGGGGAGCGTTCCTGCATGGGAGAAGCCTGACCGGAAGGACAGGTGGACAGGCAGGAAGAGAGAATGCCGGTATGAGTAGCGAAAAGAAGGGTGAGAATCCCTTCCACCGAAAGCCTAAGGGTTCCTGGGCAACGATCGTCGTCCCAGGGTAAGTCGGGACCTAATCCGAGGCGGAGACGCGTAGGAGATGGACAACAGGTTGAAATTCCTGTACTGGCTGAGGCCGTTTGAGCGAAGGAGTGACACAGGAAGGAAGGCGCGCGTGCGAATGGAAGAGCACGTCCAAGCAGGTAGGTCGGGAGATAGGCAAATCCGTTTCCCGTAAGGCCGAGATGCGATGGGGAGCTTCTGGAGACAGAAGCGAAGGGGCTGGCACTAAACTGTCGAGAAAAGCTTCTAGTGAGGACTCAGGCACCCGTACCGAAACCGACACAGGTAGGCAGGATGAGAATTCTAAGGTGCGCGGGAAAACCCTCGTTAAGGAACTCGGCAAAATATATCCGTAACTTCGGGAAAAGGATAACCCAGCGTACGTGAAGTGCAGAAACGCATGGAGCGGAGATGGGTGGCAGAAGAGAGGCCCAAGCGACTGTTTACCACAAACACAGGCGTCTGCTAAAGCGAAAGCTGATGTATAGATGCTGACACCTGCCCGGTGCTGGAAGGTTAAGAGGAAGTGTTAGCGCAAGCGAAGCAGTGAATTGAAGCCCCAGTAAACGGCGGCCGTAACTATAACGGTCCTAAGGTAGCGAAATTCCTTGTCGGGTAAGTTCCGACCCGCACGAAAGGTGTAACGATTTGGGCACTGTCTCAACGAGGGACCCGGTGAAATTGAAGTACCTGTGAAGATGCAGGTTACCCGCGACTGGACAGAAAGACCCCATGGAGCTTTACTGTAACCTGAGATTGGATTCCGGTAAGAGATGTACAGGATAGTTGGGAGGCTGAGAAGTGAGTACGCCAGTATTCACGGAGCCGCTGGTGGGATACCAACCTTGTTTTATTGGAATTCTAACGAGAAGCGTAACGAGCTTGCGGACAGTCTCAGGCGGGCAGTTTGACTGGGGCGGTCGCCTCCGAAAGAGTAACGGAGGCGCCCAAAGGTTCCCTCAGCGCGGACGGAAACCGCGCGAAGAGTGCAAAGGCAGAAGGGAGCTTGACTGCGAGACGGACAGGTCGAGCAGGGACGAAAGTCGGGCTTAGTGATCCGGTGGTAGAGAGTGGAATTGCCATCGCTCAACGGATAAAAGCTACCCTGGGGATAACAGGCTTATCTCTCCCAAGAGTCCATATCGACGGGGAGGTTTGGCACCTCGATGTCGGCTCATCACATCCTGGGGCTGAAGTAGGTCCCAAGGGTTGGGCTGTTCGCCCATTAAAGTGGTACGCGAGCTGGGTTCAGAACGTCGTGAGACAGTTCGGTCCCTATCCATCGCGGGCGTAAGAAACTTGAAAGGGGCTGCTCCTAGTACGAGAGGACCGGAGTGGACCGACCAATGGTGTACCAGTCATGGCGCCAGCCGTGCAGCTGGGTAGCTACGTCGGGGACGGATAAACGCTGAAAGCATCTAAGCGTGAAACCAGCCTAGAGATGAGGTTTCTCATTGTTTTAACAAGTAAGGTCCCACAAAGACGATGTGGTTGATAGGCCGGGAGTGGAAGTACAGCGATGTACGGAGCGGACCGGTACTAATAGACCGAGGACTTGACTTAAGCAGAGAGCCATGTTTGAAGGAGCCGAAAGGCGACGCACAAACATGTGCGAATCGCTTACTCCGAATCTCAGGAGGCTGTGAATTTGGAAACAGATACACAGAGAGAACGACGATTCGGAGACGAGCGGAAAGATTCTTGATAGTTCGTTGGATGTATGAAACATTTTTATGCAGTTGTCAGGATACGATAAGCAGAGAACCAGTTTTGAAGGAGTCGGAGACGACACGCAAAACTGTGTGAATCGCTTATGTCGGACTTGTCCGACGCCTGAATAACATAATTCAGTGGCGATAGCTGCGGGGATCCACCTGTTCCCATGCCGAACACAGCAGTTAAGCCCGCAAACGCCGAAAGTACTTGGGGGGAGGCCCCCTGGGAGGATAGGAAGCCGCTGATTAAGAAAAAAAGCACTAGCTTAGGCTAGTGCTTTTTTTGTTGTTAGCCGTCAGCAGTTAGCAGCTAGCAAGGGCGCCCACGTGGGGCGCCCGTTCGGAATAATGGGGGTACCCATCATACATGACAAGCGATGTGGGACGAGGCGGCTTCCTATCCGACCAGGGTTCCCTGGGATAAGCAGGGAACCGGTTTTGAAGGAGCTCTGCGACGCGCAAAACCGTGTGAGTCGCTTATGCCGAATCTCGTGACCTGATGGAGTGAAAGTATGCGGTCAGACAGAGATACCCTGGATTCGGCAGGAGAGGTGGGACAACCGCCAGTGCTTTTTTGCTGTTCGTTGTTAATGGTTCGTGGCTCGTTTTTGCGGCCTTATGGCCGCATCGTAGGGGCCGATCTTTAACCTCTCAGACCGCCTTTAGCGGTCAGCTCCCCTATAAAGGGAGCCTTGGGCGGCCCGCCGCGAATAAATGGTGATATACATAACAGGTCCATGAGGCATGGTTTTGCGAACTGCGGCCTGCGAATGGCGTTTTCTCCGAACAGCATTTCGCGGGATTCTCACAACGGGACGCCTAGCCACAGCTGTCCGTTTTGGCAGCCGTCCTGCGCCTCCTGCTGGTCGGCACCTGACGGGCCCAAAAGGCTTACAGGATGTCCCCTACGAAAGCGGTCCGGTGGACCGTCTGCTAACTGCGATCGGCGGCCTGCGAATAATGTTTTCTTTGAACGCCGTTCTACAGCAATTCGTATTTTTGGTTTTTTTGATAGCTTATCATGAATACCCGGCCCTTTTCGTCGAACATGATGGTCAGGTAATAGTCCGGGTAGACGACGTCGGACAGGAGGTATTCGTTACCGATGGCCTTGAGTTCATACATGAATTTGAAGGCTGGACGCAGCTTTTTCAGGGCGTCGCTTTTTTTGTCGCCAATCTGCAGGCCGTAGAAAGAATGAGGGACTTTGTCATCAGCACTGATGATGAGGTCTTTTTTTTCTTGGCGACTGTAATACAGGTCCTGCCATACCGTAAGACACCTCCGCATTCAGCATAGGCCGGGCGGAGGTGTTTTGTCAAGGCAGGTGTCATCCATTTTGACAGCTATGCGTTTTGCAGCGATATTTTTCGGGAAGCTGGACGATGATGATGCCCAGGAGGATACAGATGGCTCCGGCTAATTGGACGGGCGTAAAGGTTTCGCCCAGGAAAATGACGCCCAGGACGGCGGCGATGAGCGGGTTCAGTGCTGTAAACAGGCCGGCTTTTTCGGCGCTGGTATACTTTTGGGCGACGGGCTGGAAGGTGAAGCCAAAGACGGAACAGATGAAGACCAGGGCCAGGATGGCACCCCACGTCGTCGTATCGGCAGGAACGGCCGGGCTTTCAAATAAGACCATGCCTGCTGTACTGTACACGGCGAGGAATCCCATTTGCAAGATCCCCAGCAGCAATGGGTCGTACTGCCGGGCCAGGCGGGCGGTCAGGCAGATCCAAAGGGCGTAGAAGACGGAACCGGTCAGGCAGATGATTTCTCCCGGTGCCAGATGGAAAACGGCGCCTTGCAGGGTAAGACAGGCGATGACGATGATGAGCAGTATTTCTGCATTTCTTTGTTTCATGAAAAAGTCCCTCCTTACTTTTTTCTTGCTTTTATGATACGATAAAAGCAGTATGGAGAGAATAGCAAAATAATATATATAGTTTTGATAAAAAAGCAAAGGTGATAGATATGAATACGGAAAAATGCAGGCTCTTGCTGCAAGTCATCCAGGCGGGCAGTTTTTCTTCAGCTGCCGAACGATTGGGATATACCCCGTCTGGCGTCATGCGGTCCATTGCATCGCTGGAAAAAGAAATCGGCTTTCCCCTGCTGGGGCGGACGGCACAAGGCATTTATCTGACCCGTGAAGGGCAGGCAGTGCTCCCTTATCTGCGCCGCCTCATCCGTGATGAAGATGCTTTGTTGCAGTACAGTGCCCAGATCCGGGGATTGACGGCCGGGGATATTTACATTGGCTCTTATTTCAGTGTAGCCGCCAACTGGCTGCCGCAGATCATACAGGCTTTCCAGCAGGCCTATCCGGCAGTCCACGTCCACATCGAGGAATGCGCCAATAAAGTGATGTACGATGGATTGGAAGAAGGGCGCTTCGATTGTTGTATCACGACGTGGCGCCCTTTTTCCGGAGACTGGATTCCCTTATGTGAAGATGAAATGGTCATGTGGCTTCCGGAAAATCATCCCTTGGCACGAGCCGAGGTATACCCGTTGAAGCAGTTGTGTCATGAATCTTTTATTGAACCACTGCCGCAGCAGGATACGGATGTCGTCCGGATCCTCAAGGAAGAACATATTTCTTATGAAACGCGATATACGGCCATCGATAACTATACGACCTATCGCATGGTCGAAGCCGGCCTGGGTGTCAGTATGAACAATCGCCTCATGACGGCACAGTGGCAGGGCCGCGTGGCTATCCTTCCCATGGATCCGCCCCATACGATTACCATTGGCATTGCCATTCCCAGCCGGGATGGGGCATCACCGGCAGTCAAGAAATTCATCCATTACGTGCAACAGGGAATCAGTCAGATCCTTGCGCCCCGGTAAATGCGGGTCCCCGTCTTTCCGAGGATGCCTTCTTTGGCTTTTTGGAGCAGTGTGATCAAGGCTGTCCGGCCGGGACGGGATTCGGCGAATTTGACGGCAGCCTGGACTTTGGGCAGCATCGAGCCGGGAGCGAATTCATTTTGAGCCATATATTGCCGGGCTTGGTCGGTCGTCATTTCCGACAGCCACTGTTCGTCTGCCTGGCCAAAATGGATGGCGACTTTTTCCACGGCTGTCAGGATGATGAGGTAGTCGGCGTGGAGGTCTTCGGCCAGGCGTTCGCTGGCAAAATCCTTGTCGATGACGGCACTGGCCCCTTTGAGGTGGTTGCCGTGGCGCATGACGGGGATGCCGCCGCCACCGCAGGCGATGACCAGCTGGCCGGAATCGACGAGGGTCTGGATGGCGCCGATTTCAATGATTTCCTGGGGTAGCGGCGAGGCGACGACGCGGCGCCAGCCCCGGCCGGCATCTTCCTTGACGATGTAGCCGTATTCTTTGGCAGCGTATTCCGCCTGTTCCTTGGTCATGAAATGGCCGATGGGCTTCGACGGGTTCTTGAATGCCGGGTCTTCCGGGTCGACGCGGACCTGAGTGACCATGGTGGCGACGGGGATGTCGAAGATGTCGCGGTTGTACATTTCTTCGCGCAGGGCATTCTGCAGGTCATAGCCGATGTAAGCCTGGCTCATGGCGACACAGACCGACAGCGGCGTGTTGGGCTGGTTCGGGTCTTCCCGGCTCAGGGCGGCCATGGCGTGGTTGATCATGCCGACCTGCGGGCCGTTGCCGTGGGCGACGATGACTTCACAGCCTTCCTGGATGAGGTCGACGATGGCTTTGGCTGTCGTCTTGACGGCCAGCATCTGTTCGTGCAGTGTATTTCCCAGGGCGTTGCCGCCGAGGGCAATGACGATACGTTTCTTTTTCTCGGTCATGATAAATCTCCTTTTATGTGTGAAAAAGTTTTATAAATGATGAGTAAAACGCATGGCAGGGAGATGAAAAAGGCACCGGTCCGGAGGACCGGCACCTTTGGCGGTCAAATTATTTCATTTTGCGCAGAATGCCGCGTTCTTCTAAGGCTTTCAGGGTCTGAGCCGGATCCTGGCATTTGGCCAGCATGATCATGGCGGCGATGACATAGGGTTTGTAGCTGGCTTCTTTATAGAGGGAATCGCGATAGCGGTCAAAGACAGAGGCTTCGACTTCGCCGTCTTCACAGCTGACGCCGTTGATGTCGGCCGGCAGGCAGTGGAGATACATAGCTTTGCCGTCTTTCGTGGTCTTCATCAATTCTTCTGTACAGCACCAGTCTTTATGCTGCGCGTTCTGGGCTAAGAGTTCCTGTTCCAGGGCGTCGATGCCGGCCTGGTCGCCAGCGGCGTAGAGGTTAGTCCGCTTTTCCATGGCTGCAAAGGGAGCCCAGCTCTTGGGATAGACGACGTCGGCGTCTTTGAAGGCGTCGGCCATGTCGTGGGTGATGCGGAAGGAGCCGCCCGATTTTTCGGCGTTCTTTTTGGCGACGTCGACGACGTCCGGCATGACTTCATAGCCTTCGGGATGAGCCAGGACGACGTCCATGCCCAGACGGGTCATGAGGCCGATGACGCCCTGCGGGACCGAGAGGGGTTTGCCATAGGACGGGGAGTAAGCCCAGGTCATGGCGATTTTTTTGCCCTTCAGGTTTTCCAGGCCGCCCATTTCGTGGATGATGTGGGCCGCGTCGGCCATACACTGAGTCGGATGGTCGATGTCGCACTGGAGGTTGACCAGCGTCGGTTTCTGTTCGAGGATACCGTCTTTATAGCCCTGCGTGACGGAATCGACGACTTCTTTCTGGTAGGCATGACCTTTGCCGATGTACATGTCGTCGCGGATGCCGATGACGTCGGCCATGAAGGAGATCATGTTGGCCGTTTCCCGGACCGTTTCGCCGTGGGCAATCTGGCTCTTCTTTTCGTCCAGGTCCTGGACCTGCAGGCCTAAGAGATTGCAGGCCGAGGCGAAGGAAAAACGGGTCCGCGTCGAATTATCGCGGAAGATGGAAATGCCTAAGCCGCTTTCAAAAATCTTTGTGGAAATATTGTGTTCCCGCATGAAGCGGAGGGCGTCGGCTAGGACCCAGATGGCTTCCAGTTCGTCATCGGTCTTGTCCCAGGTGAGGAAAAAGTCGTTTTCATACATGTCTTTGAAATTGAGGGCATTTAATTTATCGATGTAGTCCTGTAAGGTTTTCATAGGGCAGTCTCCTTTTAATCGTTATGGGATGTGATCATTTATCGGTGTATACAGAAGGTAATGCGGCATAGACGGCGGCACAGGTGACGAGGTCCTGTTTCCATGTCTTTTCGTTCGGTGCATGGGCCTGGGCTTCTGCGCCGGGGCCGAAGCCGATGACGGGGATGCCGTTGCGGCCCATGATGGAAACGCCGTTAGTCGAGAAGGTCCATTTATCCGTCAGGGGGCGGGCTTTACGCATGGCTTCCGCTTCGGCAGTGCCGATGCGGCTGTCGCCGAAGAGGGAGGTATAGGCTTCTTCCAGGGCTTTGGTGACTTTGTGGTCTTTCGGGATGACCCATGTCGGGAAGTAACATTCGATGGGATAGGTCAGGCCGGTGTAGCTCGGGCGGGCGTATTCATACATGCTGACTTTGACATCGTCGCCGTACTTCTGGACGCTCGGCAGAGCCCGGATTTCATCGAGGCAGCTCTGCCACGTTTCGCCGGCCGTCATGCGGCGGTCCAGGGAGACGGCACAGGAATCGGCGACGGCGCAGCGGCTCGGCGAGGTATAGAAAATCTGGGAGCACGTGACTGTACCGCGGCCGAGAAAGTTGGCTTCTTCCCATTCGGGATTGTATTTCTTGTCGAGCATCTTGACCAGGCCTTTGATTTCCGTCGTGTCGGCTGCGTCATTTTCGTTGAGGGCCCGCACGTCCTGGAGGATATCGGCCATCTTGTAAATGGCGTTATCACCGCGTTCGGGTGCGCTGCCGTGGCAGGATACACCCTGGACGTCGATGCGGATTTCCATGCGGCCGCGCTGGCCGCGGTAGATGCCGCCGTCTGTCGGTTCCGTGGAGACGACGAATTCCGGACGGACCTTGTCTTCGTTGATGATGTACTGCCAGCAGAGGCCGTCGCAGTCTTCTTCCTGGACCGTACCGGTGACCAGGACGGTGTACTTGTCGGATAGGAGGCCCAGGTCCTTCATGATGCGGGCGCCGTAGACGGCAGAAACGATGCCGCCGAGCTGATCCGACGTGCCGCGGCCGCCGATTTCCGTTTCCGATTCAAAGCCTTCGTAGGGATCGAAATCCCAGTTGGCCTTGTTGCCGATGCCGACGGTGTCGATGTGGGCGTCGAAGCCGATGAGGGTCTTGCCGGTGCCCATGTAGCCCAGGACGTTGCCCATGGGGTCGATTTCCACTTTATCGAAATCGAGTTTGCGCATTTCTTCGGCAATGCGGTCGATATGTTCCTTTTCGCCGCAGCTTTCACCGGGGAATTTAACGATGTCCTGCAGGAAACGGGTCATATCCTGTTCATAGCCTTTGGCGGCTTCTTTGATTTTTTCGTACGGTACTGTCATGAAAATCACTCCTATATCTTATATAATGTTTTACTTATTCAAACCGCGCCAGACGATATTCTTATAGCGTTCCGGGTCCGTGTCGCCTTCTGTCGAGAAGACCAGGACCTGTGAATGGTCGTCGAGGCCGAGTTCAGCGCGCAGGTCCTTACATTCATCGGATAACATGATTGTAGCCAGGGTGCCGAAGGGGACGGCACCGGATTCACCGGATACGATGGGCGCATCTCCTTTGAGGGGCGCTGCCAGCATACGCATACCGCGGACCGTGATGGGGTCATCGGCTGCGATGAAGGTCGTCACATGGTTCTTGAGGATGTCCCAGGAAATCGTGTTCGGTTCGCCGCAGGCCAGGCCGGCCATGATGGTATCCAGGTCACCGCCGACCATGCGGGGCTTGCCGTCACCGGCTGCGGCACCTTTATACAGACAGGCTGCGGCCGATGCTTCGACGACGATGAATTTCGGCGGATTGTCTTTATAGAGGTTGGCGAAGTAACCGACGACGGCACCGGCCAGGGACCCGACACCGGCCTGGACGAAGATGTGCGTCGGCCGTTCGATGCCCCGGGCCTTCAGCTGTTCGCCAGCTTCCATGGCCATCGTGCCGTAGCCCTGCATGATCCACGACGGGATTTCTTCATAGCCGTCCCAGGCCGTGTCCTGGACCATGACGCCGTGCGGCGTAGCGGCGGCTTCTTTGGCTGCCTGGCGGACGCAATCGTCGTAATTGAGGTCGAGGATGTCGACGTCGGCGCCGAGTTTCTTGATGTTTTCCAGCCGCGTCTGGGTCGTGCCTTTCGGCATGTGGACGACGGCTTTCTGGCCCAGCTTCTGGGCGGCCCAGGCGACGCCGCGGCCGTGGTTGCCGTCGGTTGCCGTGAAGAAGGTTGCCTGGCCGAATTCCTGGCGGAGCTCATCTGACGTCAGGACGTCATAAGGCATGTCCGATACATCGCGGTGCGTTTCCTTGGCGATGTACTTGGCCATGGAATAGGAACCGCCCAGGACTTTGAAGGCATTGAGGCCGAAGCGGTACGATTCATCTTTGACGAAAATCGAACCGACGCCCAGGTAGCGGGCCATCTGCGTGAGCCGGGTCAGCGGCGTTTCGCTGTATTGCGGGAAACTCTGGTGGAATGTCCGGGCCTTGGCGACTTCGCTGAGGGACATGATCGGCAAATTTTTATCATCTGATTTGGGCAGATGGTTCATAGCCCATTTCATATCTTTCTTCATATCCGTACCTCCTAAAGATAGACTGAAAAAAATATTTTAGTAAATCTAAAAGTTTTTGTATACCTAGAGTATAACATGACCTTACAGATTTGCAATAGAAAAGAGCTAAAAATTTGTTAGGTATCTACACTTTTTTTGCAATGACAGAAAGAGAACTGTTACATTTGGGCATAGAAAAAGGGCTTGTCGCATGTGCAACAAGCCCTTTTTTGAGTATTAAGTTTGCAGTTTGTAGTTTTTAGTGAAGGCTTTTAAATTTAAAGTCAGCTTCTACAAACTACAAACTCCGTACTATAAACGATAAAGAGAAAGGAATCTTGCATGATGATAGAAGCCTTCGTGCGATAGCCCCTTAATCTCACTCTTCTCCGCTGTCGATGTAGCTGTACAGGGTATATTTGGAGATGCCGAAGTGTTTGGAGATTTTGTCGCCGGCCTTGGTGATCAGCAGGGCCCCGCGGTCGTTGAGGAATTTGATGGCTTTGATCTTGTCTTCCCGTGTCATGAGGGGGACGGGTTTGCCGACCTGACGCGTCGATTCGTCGATGAGGTCGTTGAGGAGGTCCGTGACATTCTGCGGGATGCGGCTGACCTTATCTTCCTTGGACGTGACCGAGATGAGCGGCTTGATGGCATTTTCGACCATCATCAGTTCGGTAATGTCATAGTTGATGGAGAAGATGCCGATGACTTTTTGCTGTTCATTGCGGATGTAAATGGTCGTCGACTTGAGGATGCGGCCGTCTTTGGTCTTGGTCAGGTAACTCGTATGGTCCTGGAGCTTGTCGGGATCGCTGCGCAGGGCGTCGAGGACGGCCATAGACGGGCCATCGCCTACTTTGCGGTTGGTGACGTGGCCATTTTCGATGGCGACGATGGAATTTTCCTTATAATTATCGCTCAAGTCGTGGATGACGATTTCACAGTTCGGGCCGAATTGGTCTGCCAGGCCTTTGGCTAAGTGACGCAAGAAGTTGAGGACGACGTCGTCTAACATAAGGGGCACCTCTTTCTCATATCAAAAACAGATTATTAGCTTATCTGCTAAAAATTTTTTAGGTACTGTTACTATAGCATATTTTCGGGATAAATCAACGCCCTTGGTGAAAAAAGGTATGTCGAAAAAACATCTTTCCATTACAGGCTATAACAAAAAGATAATAAAAAATTTTTAGACTAAAAAAAAATTGACAGGTAAGGCGGAACGGGTTACTATTAAGATAGATACGAGAATGACACAAATAACATGCATTAACTGCAAGAAATCTTATGATTTATGATTTGTATAGCATAGAGGAGGTATACTTATGTTAATCGTCGGAAACGGTCACGTCGTTACCCGCGACGCGAAGAATCAATATTTCCCTGATGGCGCCGTAGCCATAGACGGCACGACAATCTGCCGCGTCGGCCAGACGGCAGAAATCCGCCGAGCCTATCCAGACGCCGCTTTTATCGATGCCAAAGGCGGTGTCATCATGCCGGCTTTCATCAACGTTCACGAGCATATTTACAGCGCCATGGCCAGGGGTATGAATATCGACGGCTATGCGCCCAAGGGCTTCCTGGACATCCTCGACGGCCTGTGGTGGAACATCGACCGTCACTTGACCAACGACCTGACTTATTTGAGCGCCATGGAAACGTATGTCGAATGTATCAAGAACGGCGTGACGACAGTCTTCGACCATCACGCCAGTTTTGGTGAAATCAAGGACAGCCTCTTTGCCATCGGCCAGGCAGCGCAGGAACTGGGCGTCCGCTCGTGTCTGTGCTACGAAGTCTCCGACCGCGACGGTCAGGATAAAGCTTGCCAGGCAGTCCTGGAAAATGAAGCCTGGATCCGCCACGCTCAGGCCGACACGACGGACATGATTGCCGGCATGATGGGCATGCATGCCCAATTTACCATCAGCGACAAAACGATGGCCCTGGCAGCCGAACATAAACCGGACGGCGTGGGTTACCACATCCACGTCGCCGAAGGCATCGAAGACTTGCAGGATTGTCTGAAGAAACACGGTAAACGCATTATCGACCGCCTTTATGACTGGAATATCTTAGGGCCCAAGACCCTGCTCGGCCACTGCATCCACGTCAATCCCCACGAAATGGACCTCATCAAGGCGACAGATACCATGGTCGTCCACAATCCGGAATCGAACATGGGCAATGCCTGTGGCTGCCCGCCGACGATGGACATGGTCCACCGCGGTATCCTGACCGGCTTGGGGACCGATGGCTATACGCACGATATGATTGAGTCCTATAAAGTCGCCAATATCCTGCACAAACACCATCTCTGCGACGCTACAGCCGCCTGGGCTGAAGTACCGCAGATGCTGTTCTATAACAACGCAGCCATGGCCAACCGCTATTTCAAGAAGCCCTTAGGCGTACTGGCAGAAGGGGCTGCAGCCGACGTCATCGTCATGGATTACATTGCTCCGACGCCGATGAATGAAGAAAACATCAACAGTCACATCTTATTCGGCATGAGCGGCCACGATGTCGTCACGACTATTGCCAATGGCAAAGTCCTCATGGAAAACCGCCAGCTCACCGGTGTCGATGAAGAAGCCCTGATGGCTAAAATCCGCGAAGGCGCAGCGACCCTGGCCGGACGCATTAATGGATACTTATAAGGAGGAATCTATCATGAGTGATCGCATGACATCCATTCCCTTTGGAAAATTGATGAACTGGGTCCTGACCGAAGCGCCGTCAGGGACGATCTTTGGCGTCCACCATCGCCTACAGGCCGACCCGAATCGGACATATACTATCTTTGACAGACCGCTGGAAATGCCCTTTGGCCCGGCTGCCGGTCCCCATACCCAGCTGGCCCAGAATATCGCTGCCGGCTATGCGGCGGGAGCGCGCTTCTTTGAACTGAAGACGGTCCAGAAAATCGACGGCGAAGACCTGCCCGTTCCCAAACCCTGCATCAAGGCCGACGATGAATGTTACAATGTCGAATGGTCGACGGAACTGACCGTCCCCAAGGCCCTGGAAGAATACGTCAAGGCCTGGTTCCTGGTCCACGTCATGGCCGTCGAATACGGCTTAGGAAGTCCGGACGGGATGCAGTTCAACATGTCCGTCGGCTACGACCTGGCAGGGATACAGACGGCAAAAATCGATTCGTTCATCGAAAATCTGAAAGACGCATCCCATACGGCTATCTTTGCCGAGTGCAAAGCCTGGCTCCTGGCCCATCTGGACCGGTTCCAGAAACTCCGTCGGGAAGACGTCGAAGCCATTCCGGCAGAAATCTGCAACTCTGTCACGGTCTCGACCATGCACGGCTGTCCGCCCGATGAAATCGAACGGATTGCCCGCTATTTACTGAAAGAAAAACACCTCAATACCTTCGTCAAATGCAACCCGACCTTACTGGGCTATGACTTCGTCCGGAAATGCATGGATGACCTGGGCTATGGCCATATGGTCTTCGATGACAGCCATTTCAAGGCGGATTTACAGTACCGTGATGCCGTACCCATGCTCAAGGGGCTGCAGGAAGCGGGTAAAGAGGAAGGCCTGTTGTTCGGCGTCA
Organism: Megasphaera sp.; assembly: GCF_047831605.1. Classification (NCBI taxonomy): domain Bacteria; kingdom Bacillati; phylum Bacillota; class Negativicutes; order Veillonellales; family Veillonellaceae; genus Megasphaera; species Megasphaera sp. The sequence continues at coordinate 1,411,492 of NZ_CP181255.1, forward strand.
AACTGACCAATACCTTCCCCGTCGACATTACGCGCCATGAATTGCCGGGGACGGAAATGTATATGTCCGGCAAGCCCCTCTTTTTCCTGTCCATGAATGTGGCCAAGAAGCTGAGTGAAGCCTTTGACGGCAGCCTGCGTATTTCTTACAGCGGCGGTGCCGATGCCCACAACATCAAGAATATCGTCCGGGCCGGCATCTGGCCGGTCACGGTGGCGACGACGCTGCTCAAGCCCGGTGGCTATGAACGCTTTGCCCAGCTGGCACAGTGTTTTGAAGGTCAGCGTGGACAGGCGTTTACTCGTGTAAACGTCAAGGCCCTGGATGACTTGCTGGCTAAGGCTCAGGATGATGCCCACTATGCCCGTCTGGACCCGAAGGCCCAGCAGCGCAAGAACGACCAGGCACTGCCCTTGATGGACTGCTTCATGGCACCGTGCAGCCAGACTTGCCCCATCCATCAGGATATCCCGGCCTATATGGACCTCGTCGCCGCCGGGAAATATGACCAGGCCCTGCAGATTATTCTGGAAAAGAATCCCCTGCCCTTTACGACGGGGACCGTCTGCTACCATACCTGTATGAACAGCTGTACGCGCAATTTCTGCGATGCCCCTGTTGAAATCCGGCGCAATAAGCTGATAGCTGCTGAAAAAGGCTATGCCAGCGTCATGACGACTTTGCAGGCCACGCCGTCCAATGGGAGAAAAGCGGCTGTCATCGGCGCCGGTCCGGCCGGACTGTCGGCGGCTTATTTCCTGGCCCGCGGCGGCCTGGATGTGACCGTCTTCGATAAGAACGACGAACCTGGCGGCCTGGTGCGGACCTTCTTGTGTGAAAAGAAAGGGCAGATTTCACCAGAAGCCATCGACAAGGATGTAGCCCTCATCGAAAAGATGGGTGTCCATCTCGTCGTCGGTAGGGCCATCGCCTCGCTCGACGAATTGCAGGGCTATGACATCATCCTGGCGGCCTGCGGCGTCAAAGGGAAAATCGGTGACACCCTGGCCGGCGCCATCGAAGGCCTGACCGTCATCGGCGATGGCCATTACGGCAAGACGACATCCGTCGTCGAATGTATTGCCGACGGCAAGCGGGCGGCGGAAGGCATTTTAGGCCAGATGGCCAGTGTCGATACCCTGATTCCAGCTGATGTAAACGACGTTTACTCGAAGCGGGGTATTCTGGAGACGGCACCGGAAACAGGCTGTGACGGCCGCTGCCTCCATTGTGACAGCGTCTGCGAAGTCTGTACGGAAGTCTGCCCCAATCGGGCCAATACAGCCATCCAGGTACCGGGCCATATGCAGGCTCAGATCCTGCATATTGACTACATGTGTAACGAATGTGGCAACTGCCGGACCTTCTGTCCCTGGGGCGGTGCGCCGTATGTAGATAAGTTTACACTCTTCGCTAATGAAGACGATTTAGACCACAGCGATAATTCGGGCTTTGCCGTCCTCGACAAGGCCAGCGGCTTCTGCAAAGTCCGCCTGGATGGAGAAATCCGGACGACGACTTTAGGGACGGCTGATGAAGCGATCCCGGAAGACCTGCGGACCTTCATGGAAACGGTCTGCCGCGATTACGATTACCTGCTGATTGAATAGAGAAAGAAGGGAAAACCATGGATTACGTCATCAAAAACGGGACGGTCTGCCTGGAGGGCGAACATTTCCGGGCCGACGTTACCGTCCGTGAGGGAAAAATCCAGGCCTTGGGACAGGCTGTGCACAGCGGTCATGAACAGGTCATCGACGCCGACGGCCTCTATGTCTGCCCTGGCGGCATCGATGCCCACACCCATATGGACCTGCAGCAGTCGCCGCAGTACCGCGCGTGCGATGACTTTTACAGCGGTGGCGTGGCAGCGGCCTGCGGCGGCACGACGACCATCCTGGATCATATGGCCTTTGGCCCGGCCGGCTGTTCCCTGCGCTATCCCTTTGAACGGTACCGGAAACTGGCCGTGCCCTGCCCGGTCGACTACAGCTTCCATGGCGTCATCCAGCATGTCGACGACCAGGTCCTGCAGGAATTGGGCCAGCTCATCGACGAAGGTTTTCCCAGTTTCAAAGCCTATACGACGTATGGCTATCCCGTCGGCGAGAAGAAACTGATGCAGCTCCTGCCGGTCATCAAGAAGCATGGCGGCCTGCTCACGGTCCATGCCGAAAGCGACGGCATTACCAACGCCCTGCGGAATGCCCTGGGACCGCAGGACCTGCAGCCCATCGGCCAGGCGAAGACGCGGCCCAACGTGGCCGAAGCCGCAGCCGTGAGCCGTGTCCTGGCGGCAGCCCGGGCTTGTGGCGATGCGCCGGTCTATATCGTCCACACGTCGGCCCATGAGAGCCTGGACCAGCTGCGCCTGGCCCGGCGCCAAGGCCAGCGTCATATTTACAGTGAAACGTGTCCGCAATACTTATTGCTGACAGAAGAGAAATTCCGTCACGGCGGCCCTATGGAAGGCATTAAATACATGCTGGCGCCGCCGCTGCGGAAAGCCGAAGACAACCAGGCCCTGTGGCAGGCCCTGGCCGACGGGACGATCCAGACCGTAGCGACGGACCACTGCCCCTTTACGATAGCTGAAAAACAGGAGAATGTCAGCGATTTCCGGAACTGTCCCGGCGGCGTATCCGGCGTCGAAGAACGGATGCCCCTGCTGTTCAGTGAAGGCGTCCTGAAAGGCCGGCTGACCCTGGAGCGCTTCGTCCAGGTGACCAGTGCCAATGTGGCCAAAATCTTTGGCCTCTATCCGCGCAAAGGGACGCTGCTGCCCGGCAGCGATGCCGACATCGTCCTCATCGATCCGAAAGGGACGCGGACCTTTGCCAGGGAGAACCTGCACACGACCTGCGGCTATTCGCCCTATGAAGGCATGACGGTCCAGGCGACGATCCGCCTGACCATGCTCCGCGGCGAAATCATCGCCAAAGACAATCAATTCTGTGGAAAACGCGGCTATGGAACCTTGTTGTATCGATTCCGCGATAAAAGATAATCTTGATTATAGGAAGGTGGCATTATGAGTGAATTATGTAAACTATGGGTAAACGGCCGTGAAATAGAAGCCGATGGAGAACGCAAGCTCATCGACGTCCTGCGCAATGACCTGCGCCTGAAATCCGTCAAGGATGGCTGCAGTGAAGGGGCCTGCGGAACCTGTACGGTCGTCATCGACGGCAAGGCGACCAAGACATGTGTCCAAAAGGTCAGCCGCATGGCTGGTAAACACGTGTTGACCGTCGAAGGGCTGTCCAAGCGGGAAAAAGACGTCTTCGTCTACGCCTTTGGCGAAGCCGGCGCCGTCCAGTGCGGCTTCTGCATCCCCGGCATGGTCATGTGCGGCAAGGCCCTCATCGACGCCAACCCGGCGCCGTCGCGGCTGGAAATCGCCGCGGCCATCCGTAATAATATCTGCCGTTGTACGGGTTATAAGAAAATCATCGACGCCATCGCTATGGCAGCAGATTTGCTGCGCACGGACCAGCCTCTTCCCGTCCGCGGCGGCTACCGCGGCGTCGGCGCTCCCTGCCAGCGCGTCAACGTCAAGGCCAAAGTCCTGGGCGTCGGCAGATATACAGATGATTTGGACGCCGTCGACCTGCCCGGCATGTGTTACGGCAGTGCCATCCGCAGCGCTTATCCGCGGGCTGTCGTCAAGGCCATCCATGCGGAAAAGGCCAAGGCCCTGCCCGGTGTCGTCTGCGTCCTGACGGCAGACGATATCCCCGGGTCCGTCAAAGTCGGCCATTTGAAGACCGATTGGGATACGCTCATCCCCGTCGGCTCGACGACGCACTTCCTGGGTGACGCCATCGCCCTGGTGGCTGCGGAAACGCCGGAAATCCTGGAACAGGCTAAGAAGCTCGTCGATATCGAATATGAAGAACTGCCGGCCCTGACCTGTGCAGCCGACGCCCTGAAAGAAGGGGCGCCGCTGGTACACCCGTCGGCTGGTACGAACGTCCTGGCCCATGAACACCTGGTCCGCGGCGACGCTGATGCCGTCATTGCCGCCTCGAAGTATAAGGTGACGCACCACTTTGAAACGCCATGGACGGAACACGCCTTCCTGGAACCGGAATGTGCCGTCGCCATGCCCTTTGATGACGGCGTCTTCGTTTATTCGTCGGACCAGGGCATTTATGATACGCGCCGGGAAACGGCACTCATGCTGGGCCTGCCGGAAGAAAAAGTCATCGTCGAGAACTGCTTCGTCGGCGGCGGCTTCGGCGGCCGGGAAGACGTGACGGTCCAGCATTTGGCTGCCCTCGTCGCCTATGTATGTAAACGGATATGTAAAGTGAAGTTGACGCGCCAGGAAAGCATCCTCATCCATCCCAAGCGCCATCAGTTCAGCATGGACATGACGACGGCCTGCGATGAAACTGGGAAACTGACGGCTATGAAGCTCGTCGCCGTCACCGACAACGGGGCCTATGCCTCCCTGGGCGGACCCGTTCTCCAGCGCGCCTGTACCCATGCGGCAGGGCCTTATAACTACCAGACCATCGACATCGACGGGACAGCCGTTTACACTAACAATCCACCAGCCGGAGCCTTCCGCGGATTTGGCGTCACTCAGACCATTTTTGCCACGGAATTAAACTTAAATAAACTGGCTGAACTGGTCGGCATCGACCCGTGGGAAATCCGATATCGCAATGCCATCCGGCCCGGTGACATCCTGCCCAATGGCCAGATTGCCGACCCGTCGACAGGCTTGGCCGAAACGCTGGATGCCGTCAAAGAGGCGTACTATCACAGCGGGCCTTATGTCGGCATTGCCTGTGCCTTGAAGAATTCCGGCGTCGGCGTCGGCCTGCCCGACTATGGCCGCTGCCGTCTGGTCGTCAAAGACGACAGGGTACACATTTACTCGTCGGCATCCTGCATCGGCCAGGGCGTCGGCACGGTCCTGGTCCAGATGGTATCCCAGGCTGCAGGTCTTCCCATTGAAGATATCAAATGGCATATGCCCAATACGGCGACCTCACCCGATGCCGGTACGACGTCGGGTTCGCGGCAGACGACGTTGACCGGGGAAGCGGCCCGGCGAGCCGCCGTCCAGCTGCGGCGCGACCTCTTTGCCGCCAAGGGCCTGCCTTATGAAGAAACGAGCCATGCCAGCAACTACCTGGAAGGCGTAACGGTAGAAAAAGAATCGCCCGCTACGGCCGCCGTCCGCTTCAACCGTAGCGACTTAGATGTCCTCAACGGTCGGGAATACATCGGCGAATACCTGGGCAAGACCGACAAGATGGGCGCTGACGTCCCTCATCCCGTATCACACGTCGCCTACGGCTATGCCACACACGTCTGCATCCTCAATGACGACGGTACCATCCGCAAAATGGTCGCCGCCCACGACGTCGGCCGCGTCGTCAACCGCAAGAGCCTGGAAGGCCAGATCGAAGGCGGCACCGTCATGGGCTGCGGTTATGCTCTGACGGAACAATATCCGTTGGACCACTGTAAACCGACGGCCAAATTCGGGACCCTGGGCCTGTTCCGGGCCGATAAAGCCCCTGACGTCGAAGCCATTCCCATCGAAAAAGAAGGCGTCGACGTAGCCTACGGAGCCATCGGCGTCGGCGAAATCACCTCCATCCCGACGGCACCTGCCGTAGCCGGAGCCTACTATAAATGGAACGGCCAGTTCCAGACAACATTGCCCTTAGAAGGGACGCTGTATAGCCGGAAGAAAAAGAAATAAAAGTTTGTAGTACAGAGTTTGTAGTTTGTAGAAGAGGGCCTTAAATTTAAAGCCGTCTGCTAGCCACTAACAACTAAAGAGTGCTTGACGTCTTGCGACAAGCACTCTTATAATAGGGATGTTTGATGTTTCGATGTGGAAAGGTGGTCTTATGGAAGATAAATTGGTCATTATCCGCGGGGCTGGGGACCTGGCGACGGGCGTGGCCCAGTCTTTGTATGAGGCTGGGTTCCGCCTGCTGCTGCTGGAAGTGGAGAAGCCGTCGGCTATCCGGCGTCAGGTGGCCCTCTGTGAAGCCGTCTACGATGGGACGGCTGCCGTCGAGAATCTGACTTGCTGCCGCTGTCGGTCTTTGGCCGAGGTCCGGAAGGCCTGGGAAGGCGAGGCCATTCCCTTGCTGGTGGACCCGGAAGGGGCGTCGATTGCGGCGCTGAAGCCCTGGGCCGTCGTCGATGCCATCCTGGCTAAGAAGAACTTGGGGACGAACCGGCGTATGGCACGTCATACCGTGGCCCTGGGGCCGGGATTTACGGCCGGGGTCGATGTCGATGCCGTCATTGAAACCAAGCGGGGCCACCAGCTGGGGCGTATCATTTGGCAGGGCACGGCTATCGCCAATACGGGGATTCCCGGATTGATTGCCGGCTACGGCAAAGAGCGCGTCATCCACAGTCAGCAGGCCGGGTTCGTATACGGATTGGTCCACATCGGCGATAAAGTAAAAAAAGGACAGCCCATGGCTGTCCTGACAGAAGAGCCCATCCCTTTTGGAATGGCCGTGACGGAATGTATGGGGACGCCGATTCTGGCGTCGCTGACGGGATTCGTCCGGGGACTGATCCGTGACGGCTATCAGGTACCGCAAGGCTTCAAGATAGCCGACATCGACCCGCGGGATGATGAACGGGAGAATTGCTTTACGATTTCCGACAAGGCCCGCAGCCTCGGCGGCGCCGTCCTGACGGCCCTGCTCTGGATGGGGAAGGGGGAATTTTCGTGAAGATGAATCAGAATGACTTACATTTTTCGTCGTGCCGGGAGCTGCCCTATATCGACTATTACCAAGGCGCAGCAGCTAAGAAGCAGTCCATTGCCGTCGAAGTGATGACGCCACTCTATCTCGATGGGCAGCGCATCAGTACGCTCATTTCTTCGCCGGAAGATATCGATGTCCTGGCTGTGGGTTACTGTCTGGCCGAAGAGAAAATACCGGCTGGCCGCAAGCTGGCTGGTGTCTGCCTGCACGATGGGGCGGCCTGGGTCACGACGGAAACCGGGACGGCACGGGCAGTAGAAAAGCCGCCTTTTGTGCCGATTACGGCAGAGAAGCTCTGTTCCTATGGAGGTCTCTTGGACAGCTTATCGACGGCACATCACGCCTCGCACGGCGTCCACGAAGGGGCCTTGGTCCAAGGCGATGAAGTCCTCGTCTATACGGAAGATATCGGCCGCCACAATGTCCTCGACCGCCTGCGGGGCCTCGTCGAATTACAGCACATCGACGTCAGTCAGGCCGTCCTGGTCTTCAGCGGCCGCGTTCCGCAATCAGTCATCGAAAAAGTCCATGGCCTGGGCGTCCGCTTCCTGGCTTCACGGGCCTTACCGACGAGTCTGGGCGTGTCCCTGGCGGAGCAGTACCAGATTACCCTGTCCTGCGGCTTGCGGCCTGATTCTTTCAAAATATTTGCTCATCCAGAACGGATTTTATTATAATATAAAAAAGTGTCACATGAAGGCATTTTGGCTTCGTGTGACAGCTTTTTTATGTAGGGCTCGCACGTGGCGAGCCCGCTTCGGGATATGTATGATTTCCCGAAGTGGTTGCTAAAAAATCGTCCCAATTTCTAACGGGTCGCCCACGTGGCGACCCCTACAGTGCAAACAAGGGCTTGTCGCTGTGCGACAAGCCCTTTTTATAGGAATATTACTTCAATGGGAGCGCCCTTTGGCAACGGGGGCGTTCCTTTTTTTATATACGCCAGGGCGTTGGTGTGGGCAAGGCCCAGCAGGGCACTGGACGTCAGTGTCGCATTGGGTGTGAATATGGGCTGGCCCTGTTCGTAGGTCAGGCGGCCCTGGACGAAGCGGTCGACAGGATTTTTCTTATAGATCGCGTCGCCTAAATGGCAGGTGACGACGGGAAATTCGCTGTTTCTTTCGCCGTTGAGGCGGCGCAGGATGGGGACGGCCAGGAGATGGAAGGCATTGAACGACGCCGAAGGATTGCCGGACAGGCCGAGGATGACTGTCCGGTGGCCGTTGTCGTCGATGACGCCGCCGTAAGAGGCCGAGCCGGGCCGCATGGTGATGCGGTTGTAAAGCTGGACGGCACCGAGGTCTTGGTAAATCTGGGGCATCGTGTCATAGAGACCGACGGAAACGCCGCCAGTGCTGACGATGAGGTCCCTGCCCTGAGCTAATCGTCGGATCGCGGCCATTTCAGCGGCTAGTTGGTCCGGCCCATCCGATACATGGTAAAAAGTGACTTCTGCGCCGTACTGTTCCAGTAAAGACCGGAAAAGATAGGCATTGGAGTTGTAAATCTGGCCATGGTGCCGCACTTCTCCGGGCAGGACCAGTTCCCGTCCTGACGTCAGGAAGAGGACCTTCGCTTTGGCGTAAACGGGAAGGCGTTCATTTCCCAGGCCGACGGCGACGGACAGGGCACCGGCTGTGAGCTTCGTCCCGGCCGGGATGATGACGGCGCCGGAACGGCACTCTTCGCCTTTGGGGATGATGTTGCTGCCCGGCGGGATGCTTTCTGTAACTCGTATATGATTTCCCTGGCGTTCGACGTATTCCTGGGGGACGACGGTATCGCAATCATCCGGGACGGCGCAGCCCGTCATGAGGCGTACGGCCTGGCCGGCTGCAACAGGGCCGTCATAGACGATGCCGGCGCCGATGGTCGCCACGACTTCATAGGTGGTTCCTTCATGGCTATGGATAGCATAGCCGTCGAAGGGCGATTTACGGTACGGCGGATAGTCGCAGGCTGCCGTAATGTCCCGGGCTGTGATGCGGCCCAGGGCCTGGTTTGGTGTGACATATTCTATTTTCGCTTCATAGGAAGGCAAGGCGCCGTCGAGACGGCGCCTTGCTTCGGTAATTGTGACGATTTCCATAGTTATGGCTTTCCTTTTTTCAATGCTTTTTCATAAGCTGCCTGTGTTTTGGCCGCTTCTTTTTGGGCTTTCAGTTTAGCCCGCTGAGCCGCGACGACGGCCGGGTCGAAGAGACTCAGGGCTTCCGTTGGGCAGGCCGGGATACAGGCTGGTTCCCCCGTTTCCGTATTGGCACAGAGGTCGCATTTGTAGGCGACGATGCGGAAGGGCCGGCCTTTGGTATCGCCGTGGTAGATCTTGGTCATGTTGATGGCCTGGAAAGGACAGGCGCGGGAACATTTTCCGCAGCCCCGGCAGGCCTCTTCATCGATGACGACCGAGTCGGGACCCAGGGAAATGCAGTGGAACGGACAGGCCTCCATACAGCGCGGCTTCGGGCACTGCTGGCATTGGACGGCCTTGGTGACTTTCGACGTGTAAACGACGTGGACCCGCGGCGTGAAATCGAAGCTCTTGGGCTTGAGGGCAAACAGGGCCTTGCCTGTATGGCTGGCCACACAGGCGGCCATGCAGGTCTTGCAGCCGATGCACAGTTCCGGGTCCGTCTTGACGTGTTTAAACATCGTTTACACCTCCTTTACTTCGATGCCCATGCGGCTGCGGATAGCGGTATACTGGGCTTTTACATCGCGTTCGGCCTGTTTCTGGTCGTCGATTTTTTCGACGCGGCAGGCACAGTATTTGAATTCCGGCGTATGGCTCTTGGGGTCCAGGGCGGCCGACGTCAATTCGTTGCAGGCGCCGACCCACCACTGATAGGTCATGTACGTCGCCCCTTTGGATACGCGGTCTGTTTCCTGGCAGCGGGTGATGGTATGGCCCCGCTTGGAGACGACGCGGACCAGGTCGCCGTTGGCAATGCCCAGTTCCTGGCAGTCTTCGGGATTCATCTGGATATAGCCCGGTTCATCGGCCAGGTCGGCCAGGAGGCGGCAGTTGCCGGTCATGGTACGGACCGAATAGTGGCCGACTTCGCGGACTGTCGACAGGGACAGGGGGTATTCGGGACTTTCCAGCTCTTTGGCCGGCGTCCAGGGGTAGTAGTAGAAATGGCCTTTGCCGTCGGCCGTAGCAAAATGAGCGCCCTTGTGGAGATACTGTGTCCCCGTATCATCCGGGCTGTCTTCCGTGCAGGGCCATTGGACGCCGTGGTTCTCGACCATCTTTTCATAGCTGGCACCGGCGAATTTCGGGCACAGGGAGCGCATTTCGTCCCAAATCTGTTCGGTATTGTCGTAATGCATGGGATAGCCCATGGCCGTTGCCATGAGGCAGAGGATTTCCCAGTCCGTCTTGCAGCCCGGCTGGGGTTCGATGAGCTTGCGGACGCGCTGGAAGCGGCGGTCGCAGGAGGTATATACGGCATTGTGTTCGCCCCAGGCCGTAGCCGGGAAGATGACATCGGCATATTCGCAGGTCTTGTTGAAGAAGATGTCCTGGACGATGACCAGGTCGATAGCCGACAGGGTGCGGCGGATTTCCGGCAGGTCCGGATCGGACTGGGCCGGGTCTTCGCCGATGATGTAATAGGCGTGGATCCGCTTCTTCGGGTCCGGTTCGCGCAGGACTTTGTCCGGCACATAGGTCAGGGGCAGGCCGACGTGGGATGGCAGGGAAACGCCCCAGGCCTTTTCAAATTTATGGCGGATTTCATCGTCCATGACGTCCTGATAGCCAGGATACTGGTTGGGCAGGACGCCCATGTCACAGGTTCCCTGGACGTTGTTCTGGCCGCGGACCGGGCCGACGCCGGTGGCGTAATGGCCGTAGTTGCCGGTCATGAGACTCAGGTTGGAGCAGGCGATGACGCATTCGACGCCCTGTGAGAACTGGGTGATGCCCATGCCCCAGAGGGTCATGGTATGTTTGGACGAAGCGAACAGGCGCGCTGCCCGGTGGATATCGTCGGGATCGAGGTGGGTCGCTGCGGCGACGGCTTCGGGCGCGTATTTATCCTGGGCCACTTCTTTGGCATAGTCGGCAAAGCCTGTCGTATGCTTTTCGATGAAATCGTGGTCGACCAGGTCCTCCGTGACCATGACGTGGGCCATGGCGTTGAGGAAGAGCATGTTCGTGCCGCCCTTGATAGGCAGGTAAATGGTGGCGATGCGGCCCGTTTCTGTCAGGCGCGGATCGACACAGATGATCTTGCAGCCCTTCTTCTTGGCCCGGACGATATGGCGGGCGACGAGGGGATGCGAGACCGGCGCGTTATAACCGATATCGAAGATGACTTCTGCGTCTTCGAGTTCGGGAACGCTGAAAGACATGGCACCTTCACCGACGGACTCACCGAGTCCGGTAACCGATGGAGCGTGTCAAATGCGGGCGCAGTGGTCGACGTTGTTCGTGCCGACGACGGCGCGCATGAATTTTTGCGTAATGTAAGCGGCCTCATTGCCGGGACCGCGGGCCGAACCGGCGCCCATGACGGCATCCGGGCCGTATTCCTTGATGATGGCTTTGAGGCGGGCCGCTGCGTATTCGATGGCTTCCTGCCACGATACTTCGACGAGGGGCGTGCCCTTGCCGTTTTTGCGGATCATCGGCTGGCGGATACGCTTGGTCAGGATCTGAGGGTCATTCAGATAGTCCCAGCCGTACAGCCCTTTCAGACAGAGCCGGCCTTCATTGTTGACACCGCGCGGCGAGCCCTTGGCTTCGATGACCTGGTTTTTTTCCGTGTCGACCGTGCAGGTGATGACGCAGCCTGTGCCACAATAGGGACAGACCGTGTCGATTTTCTTATAGGCACACATAGGAACACCTCACTTTTACATAAACTGGAGATTTTTAGTATACCACGGACGGGGTACGCTTTACTAGTCTCAGTGTAGGACTTATTTTAGCAGGGTGCAAGACAGAAAAGAACAAACTGCTTATATCACCGACGAGCGGTAGCCAGTGAGGAATAAGATATTGTTGACCAGCTGGTTGTCATCGGCCTGGGTCACGTCGATTTGTGGAAAGAGACCGTGACTGCGGCTTTCGACGAGGACCAGGTCGGCCAGCTGTTGCTGGGACAGGGCCAGGATGTAATCTTCTTTCCGCGTTCCCATGGGATAATCTGCCGGACCGCAGAGACAGACGGAAACGGCACCGGCTTTGCGGGCCCGGTCCGTATCGGAGCCGGTCTTGCAGCGGGCCACGGTGTGATGGCTGCTCTTGATATAGGCGACCTGATAGCCGCGGTGCGTCAGTTCCGTAATGGCTGCCGCAGCGGCTGTCGTCTTGCCATCGCCTGATTTCGGTGCCGTCAGGGTGACGACGGGTACCTGGCGGCGGCTGTTGGTGTCGCGGCCTTTGGCAGCCTCATAGGCTTCAGGCGTATTGATATTGAAATATAAGGCCGAACGGAAGGTTTCATCGACATAGGCTGCCGGCACGTCTTGATACAGATGGCGCAGGCGGTAATTGCCCTTCTGCAGATGGTCCGTAATGGCTGGCAGGAGCTGACGGCTGTATAAGGCGGCCAGGGGCTGGTCCTGGCCGTTTTCCGTCCTGGGTATGATGGCCTGCAGGGTGGGCTGGCGCCGGAGTAATTTGACCAAATCCGGGGCGGGGGCAAAATCATAGAAGGGAAGGTCGACAGATAAGACCAGATAGAAGTCGCACTGGCCGCTGTACAGGGCGGCCTCCATCCCGCCCAAGGGGCCGCAGTCAGGATAATTGTCTATGACCAGGCGGACTGTGCGGGCTAATTTGGCGGGTAAATGGGACGATTCATAAGGACGGTTGATGGAAAGCAAGCGCTCTGTAAAGGGATAAGCCTGGCTGCGCAGAAGCAGATCCGTCAGCAGGTCCGTATCGCGCCAGGGGAGGGCCGTTTTATCGCGGCCCATGCGGGTACTGCGGCCGCCGGCCAGGATAATTAGTCCCAGCGATAAAGGGCGAAGTATTTTTGTCATCCTATCACATCCTTTTGTATGTTATGCGTGTATTATATCATAATTTGCATAAGCGATGATGATTTCACTACGGGTTACAAAAAAAGTATGGCCAGCTAACAGATTTTCATGTATAATGAGCTTAGTAGATTCGTTATTTGTAAGCGCGAATAACGCTTGAAGGAGGTGGCTCCATGGCAGAAGAGAAACTACATTGCAAAGTGACCCTGTGCCTCATGGGCGATAAGCGGGCCTTCGGGCCCGGCGTGGCCGAACTGCTGGAAGGTGTCCGCCGTCATGGTTCCCTGCAGGGCGCAGCCCGGGATATGGGCATGTCGTACTCCAAGGCCTGGACAGTCATGCGCAACGCCGAAGAAATCTGGGGCTTTCCCCTCATCCGCCGCTATGTCGGCGGCAAAGACGGCGGCCGGTCCGTCCTGACCAAGCAGGCTGAAATCATCCTGGAACGGTATGAAGAGATGAACGAGGCCCTGCACGACGTGGCAGACCGCCAGTTCCGGCAATGGTTCAATGATGAAGAACTCCATAAATTACAAAAAATGGAAGGATAGATAAGTATGAAAATGATGAAAACCGAAGACGCTGTCGGCCATGTCCTCTGCCATGATATTACGCAGATCATCCGCGGCGTCACCAAAGGCCCGGTCTTCCGCAAGGGCCATGTCATTACCCAAGAAGATATTCCGGTCCTCTTGTCGGTCGGCAAGGACCACGTCTATATTTGGGAAAAAGATGACACCCTGTTCCATGAAGATGAAGCCGCTGCCATCCTGCGCGACATCTGCATGGGAGCCCATATGCACGGCAGTGCGCCGAAAGAAGGGAAAATCGAACTCATCGCCGACTGCGACGGCGTCCTGACTATCCGCCGGGATGGCTTGAAAGCCGTCAATTCCCTGGGCGAAATGATGATCGCCACCCGCCATGGCGGCTTCCCGGTCCGCAAGGGCGATAAACTGGCCGGTACGCGCATCATTCCCTTGGTCATCAAGAAGGATAAGATGGCCGCTGCCCAGGAAGCAGCCGGTCCGGCACCGCTCCTCGACGTCCATCCCTTCGGACAGAAGAAAGCCGGCGTCGTCACGACGGGGAATGAAGTCTTCCATGGCCGTATCGAAGATACGTTTACGCCGGTCATCGAAAGCAAGCTGGCTGAATACGGTGCCGTCATGGCCATGCATACGACCCTGGCTGATGACCCGGCTGCCATTACGGCGGCTATCCAGGATATGCTGGATAAGGGCATGGATATGGTTTTCTGTACGGGCGGCATGAGTGTCGACCCCGATGACCAGACGCCGCTGGCCATCAAGAATACGGGAGCCCGCATCGTATCGTATGGTGCTCCGGTCCTGCCAGGGGCCATGTTCCTTCTGGCTTATAGCGGGGACGATCGCCCCATCGTCGGTCTGCCGGGCTGTGTCATGTATGCCAAGCGGACGATCTTTGACCTCGTCCTGCCGTCGCTCATGGCCGATGTCCCCGTGACGACCGATGACCTGGCCGGTCTCGGCGAAGGCGGCTTATGCCTGGGCTGTCCTGTCTGTACCTTCCCGAACTGTGGCTTTGGAAAGTAGGTGATCCTGGTGAACCCGTTTACACACATTGACAACAACGGTGACGCCGTCATGGTCGACGTCAGCGGTAAAGCCGTGACGGCCCGGACGGCTGTGGCCTGCGGCCGTATTTCCATGAGCCGCGAGTGCTATGAAGCCGTCAGGGCCGGTGCCGTGAAAAAAGGCGATGTCCTCGGCGTGGCCCGCATTGCCGGCATCATGGGAGCCAAGCGGACGAGCGACCTCATCCCGCTCTGCCATATCCTCAATTTGACCAAATGCGGCGTCGAATTCATCTTCCACGACGATACTTGTGAACTCGAAGGCCGCTGTACTGTCAAGTGCGACGGCAAGACCGGCGTCGAAATGGAAGCCCTGACGGGCGTATCCGTGGCTTTGCTGACGGTCTACGATATGTGCAAGGCCGTCGATAAGCGCATGTGTCTCAAGGATATCCACCTCGTCGAAAAAATCGGCGGCAAGAGCGGCCATTTCCAATATGACGGAGGGGAGCACCATGAAGGATAAATGGGGACGGACCATCGGCTACCTGCGCCTGTCCCTGACGGACCGCTGCAACCTGCGCTGCCGCTACTGTATGCCTGAAGCCCTGACCAGCGTCGGCCACGAAGCTGTCCTGCGCTATGAAGAAATGCAGCTCATCTGTCGGGCTGCTCTGTCCCTGGGCATCGACCGCTTCAAGATTACCGGCGGCGAGCCGCTGGTGCGCAAAGGGGCCGTGGCCTTCATGGAATCCCTCAAAGCCATGAAAGGCGTCCGTTCTGTGACCTTGACGACGAACGGCCTGCTGTTGTCCGACGCCCTGCCGGACTTGGTCCGTATGGGCATCAACGGCATCAACATCAGCCTGGACAGCCTCGATGCCGGGCAGTATGCCGGGCTGACCGGAGGCGGCCAGCTGTCCGTCGTCCTGGAAGCCTTGGAACGGGCCGCGGCTGCTCGGGTAAACGTCAAAGTAAACGCCGTATTACTAGAAGAAACGCAGGACCAGATCCTGCCGCTGGCCCGCTTGGCCGGCCGGTTTCCCGTCGATGTGCGCTTCATCGAACTCATGCCCATCGGCTACGGGACGACGCTGAAAGGCCTTACGGAAGAAGCGGCCCTGGCCGTCCTGCGCCGGGCCTATCCGGATTTGGCTGCCACAGAAGAACGGCGGGGAAACGGACCGGCTTCGTATTACCGGAGCGGCCAGCTGCAAGGTCGTATTGGCTTCATCGCTGCCAATACCCATGGCTTCTGCTCGTCCTGTAACCGCCTGCGCCTGACGAGTACGGGCTTTTTGAAGCCCTGTCTCTGCTATGACGATGGCGTCGATTTGCGGGCCATCGTCCGCAGCGGCCAAGAGGAGGAAACTATCTGTCAGGAGCTGCAGCGCGCCATGGCCAGGGCGGTTTATGACAAGCCGGCCAAGCATTGCTTCGCCGAACAGAACCATATCAGTGAACATAAGACGATGAATCAGATCGGAGGATAAAAAATGGGGAAAGTACATGCTGTTTGCATCAGCACCATCCGCGGCGTGGCTAAACAGGCCGTACCGGAAGGGAATTTCATAGTCAACTGGGGCATTGAAGGCGACGCTCATGCCGAACACTGGCACCGCCAGGTCAGCCTGCTGGGCCTGGAAAGCATCGAAGCTTTCCGCCGCCGCGGCGGTCAGGTGGAATTCGGCGCTTTCGGCGAAAATCTCGTCGTCGACGGCTTCAATTTCTCGGCCCTGCCTGTAGGGACGCTGCTGCGCTGTGGCGACGTCCTGCTGGAAATGACCCAGATCGGCAAGAAATGTCACAACCATTGTGCCGTCTATGAAGCCGTCGGCGATTGCATCATGCCCAGGGAAGGCGTATTTGCCCGCGTCCTTGAAGGCGGCGTCATCCGCCCGGGCGATGTCATGACCGAAGTCCCGCGGCAAGGGAAACGGCCTTATCAGGCAGCGATCATCACCTTGTCGGATAAGGGAAGCAAAGGCCTGCGGGAAGATGCCAGCGGCCCCGTCATTGTCCAGCGGCTGGAACGGGCTGGGTTTGAAGTCATGGAACAGCTGCTCCTGCCCGATGGCAAGGGCCCCTTGGAACAACAGCTCTGCCGGCTGGCCGACCAGCGCCAGGCTGACCTCATCTTGACGACAGGCGGTACCGGGTTTGGCCCTCGCGACGTCACGCCCGAAGCGACCCTGGCCGTTGCCGACCGTCAGGCGCCGGGCATTGCCGAAGCCATCCGGGCCGCTTCCATGCAGATTACGCCGCGGGCCATGCTGTCCCGGGCGGTCAGCGTCATCCGCAAGAAGACCTTGATCATCAACCTGCCCGGCAGTCCCAAGGCCTGTCAGGAATGTATGGATGTCTTCCTGGATACGATTCCCCATGGCCTCGACTTACTGCGCGGCGAAGTCCGGGATTGTGGCCGCAAGTAAATGCATATAAATGGATTTACAAAAAGGAGATGTACGGTGATGACGTGGAAAAAAGTAGTCGCATCGGTCTTGGCGGCGACGCTGGCTTTTGCCCTGGCCGGATGCGGGTCGGACAAGAAAGAGGACAAAGCCGCCGGGGACGGCGATAAAGTCCACCTGACCGTCTTTGCTGCGGCCAGCATGACGGAAACGATGAACCAGATTGCCGCCCAGTATCAGAAAGAACATCCGGACGTGGAAATTTCCTTTAACTTCGATTCGTCGGGCACGCTGAAGACGCAGATCCAGAACGGTGCCGACTGTGACCTCTTCATTTCGGCAGCCCAGAAGCAGATGAACCAGCTCGACGCCTCAAAAGACGCCAAAGCCAATCCGGATAAGCTGGACTTCGTCAAGAGCGGCAGCCGCATAGACCTGTTGGAAAACAAGGTTGTCCTGGTGACGCCCGAAGGCAACCCCAAGGGCGTCCAGAATTTCAATGATATGGCGGCGAAATTGAAGGACGGCTCCATCCGCCTGGTCATGGGCAACAGCGACGTTCCTGTCGGCCAGTATACACAGAAAATCCTGAAATTCTACAACCTCGATGAACAGGCCATCGCTCAGGCCGGCCACATTACCTATGGCTCGAACGTCAAAGAAGTGACGACCCAGGTCCGCGAGGGCAGTGCCGACTGCGGCGTCATCTATGCGACCGATGCCTTCAGTGCCAAGTTGAAACCTGTCGACGAAGCGACGAAAGATATGTGCGGCCAGGTCATTTATCCGGCGGCTGTCATGAAGAACAGCAAGCACCCGCAGGAAGCGCAGGATTTCCTCAATTACCTCAAGGGCCAAGAAGCCATGAAGATTTTCCAGGGCGTCGGCTTCAGCCCTGTCGGCTAAGGATAGCTGCTTATGGACTGGTATCCCCTTTGGAACAGCCTGCGCATTGCCGCTATTTCCTGTGTCCTCGTCTTCTTTAGCGGCATTGCCCTGGCTTATTATGTCGCCCGCCTGCCGCGGGTCCTCAAAGGGCTCCTCGATGTCGTCCTGACACTGCCCCTGGTCCTGCCGCCGACGGTCTGCGGCTGGCTGCTGCTCCTGGTCTTCGGCTTGAAGCACCCTGTCGGCATCTTTCTCAATGACGTGGGCATCCGCTTCGTCATGACCTGGTATGGCGGCGTCCTGGCGTCGGCTGTCGTCGCTTTTCCCCTCATGTACCGCACGGCCCGCGGGGCCTTTGAGAGTTTCGACGAAACCCTGGCCTGGAGTGGCAAGACCCTGGGCCTGTCGGATACGTTCATCTTCTGGCATATCCGCATGCCTTACTGCAAGCAGGGCATCATCGCCGGGACGGTCCTGGCCTTTGCCCGGGCCCTGGGCGAATACGGGGCGACGAGTATGCTCATCGGCTATATCCCCAAGAATACGGCGACCATTTCGACGACGGTCTACCAGTTGTGGCGGACCAATGACGAATACAGCGCCTTCATCTGGGTCCTGGTCAACATCGCCATCAGCGCCGTCGTCCTGCTGACAGTCAATCTCTTTGAAAAGCGCAGCCGTGAAAGGAGGCGCCTGGCATGATCGATATCGATGTCCATAAGGACTGGGGCTCTTTTACGCTGGATGTGAAGCTCCATCATGAGAGCGGCATCCTCGGCCTGCTCGGCGCTTCGGGCTGTGGCAAGAGCAAGACTCTGCAGTGCATTGCCGGTATTGAAAAGCCTGATGCAGGCAAAGTCGTCGTCGGGGCGCGGACCTTGTTCGACAGCGAGCGCCATATCAATGTCCCCGTCCCGCAGCGGCGCGTAGGCTATCTGTTCCAGCACTATGCCCTGTTCCCCAACATGACCGTCGAAGACAACATCCGCTGCGGCGTCCGCTCGGCTTCGTCCAAGGCTGACGCCCGCCGGCAGGTCCGTTCCATGATGGAACGCCTGAATTTGACAGGCCTGGAGAAACAGAAACCGGCCGAATTGTCCGGCGGCCAGCAGCAGCGCGTGGCCCTGGCCCGCATCCTGGTCAATGAGCCGGACATCCTGCTCCTGGACGAACCCTTCAGCGCTCTGGACAGTTATTTAAAAGAAAAGGTCATGACAGAACTCAAGGACTTGCTGCGTCAATTCCCGAAAGACGTCGTCTTGGTGACACACAGCCGCGACGAAGCCTATCAACTCTGTCAGTCCATCGCCGTCCTAGACGACGGCCGCGTGTCGGCCTGTGCGCCGACAAAGGAACTCTTTGCCGATCCCCAGTCCCGGGCGGCAGCGGTCCTGACGGGCTGCAAGAATATCGTAGCGGCCCGCAAGGCCGGACCGACAGCCGTCTTCATCCCGTCGTGGCAGATTACGCTGCAGACGGGACGGCCTGTCGGCGACGACCTCTGTGCCATCGGCATCCGCGGCCACGCCTTTTGCGGTGGCGACGGCGAAAATGCCAGGCCCATCGTCGTGACCGAGGAAATCGAGCAGCCCTTTGAATGGATCGTCAAGTTCCGCTATGCCCATCAGGAAGGCGGGACGCCGGATATCTGGTGGCGTTTCGCCAAGCCCGACCGGCCGGCTGTCCTGCCGGACTGCCTCACTGTCGATGGGCAGGCTATTTTACTCTTATATAGGTGATATCATGGAAGCTTTCTATACCCGATTATATGAAACTTTGCAGTCCGGCCAGCCGGCTGTCCTCCTGACCGTCGTCGCCAGCCAGGGCTCGACGCCCCGCGGCATCGGCAGCCATCAGGCCGTCTTTGCCGATGGGACGACGGCCGGTACTGTCGGTGGCGGTTATCAGGAATATCTGGCCATCCAGGCCGGCCGGCAATGCCTGGAGAGCCGCCAGTCGGCTTTTCGCCGGCTCATCCTCCACCCCAATGACGAAGAAGATATCAACGCTGCCTGTGGCGGGGAATTGACCGTCTTCTGCCAATACCTCGACCCGGCCCTGCCGGGCCTGCTGGATGTACTGGCCGCTATCATCCAGGCCCTGCGCCAGAAGACGGCGTCGTGGCTGGCCCTGGATGTCAGCGATGAAGCCCATTGGGGCATGGCCCTGGTCCGGGAAGGCCAGGTGCAGGGCTGCGGCCAGATGGCGGCTTTGCAGGCCGTCGATGCGGCTTGGTGCCGTCAGAATGTAGCCGGCCTTGCTGCGGATGGCCAGCGGCGCTGGTACAGCGAACCCCTGACTTATCCGGGACGGGTCTTCGTCTTTGGCGGCGGCCACGTGTCTCAGGCCCTGGTCCCGGTCCTGGCCAGTATCGGCTTTTCCTGCATCGTCGTCGATGACCGGGCGGAATTTGCCGATCCGGCTCTGTTCCCCCAGGCCGATGCTGTTTACCAAGCTGATTATGAAGCCCTTCCGGCGGACCTCGGCGTAACGCAGGATGACTATGTCTGCATTATGACCCGCGGCCACGTCGGCGACTACGATGTCCAGCGCCAGATGCTGGCCATCAAGCCGTATTATCTCGGCGTCATCGGCAGCCGCCGCAAATTGGCCTTTGTCAAAGAGAAACTCCTGGCCGACGGTTTTTCAGCTGCCGAAATCGATGCCTGCCACGCGCCTATCGGCCTGGCCATTTCGGCCGTGACGCCGGCAGAAATCGCCATCAGCATCGCTGCCGAACTCATTGCCGTCCGGGCCAAGCGGGAAGGGCGGGAAAAGAGCCGCTACCGTAAACCATGACGGCCGAGGTATACACTTATATCGGTGCCGGCGGCAAGACGACCAGTATCTTTGCCCGGGCCCGGCAGGAACGGGCTGCCGGGCGCCGCGTGGCCGTCGTGACGACGACTCATATGAAGCGGCCACGCAGATGGTTCGTACCGGCCGCTTTGCCGGCAGGCTGGCAGAGCCAATGGCAGCGCGACGGTATCATCGTCGTCGGCCAGGAAGGGCTGAACGGGAAAATCACCTGGCCCGGCGAGGATGTTTACCTGCGTTTATGTGCGGCTGCCGACGTCGTCCTCGTCGAAGGCGATGGCTCACGGCGCCTGCCCTTGAAGGTCATGGGCCCCCATGAACCGGTCATCCCGGCCAACAGCCGTGATGTATACTGCCTGGCCGGCCTGTCGGCCGTGGGACGGATCGTGAAGGACGTCTGTTTCCGCTGGGAGTTATTGCATCTCAATCCGGAAGCCGTCGTGACCGAACGCCTCCTGGCCTATATTGTAGAAGCCGGCTGCCTGGCCCGCATCGGGTCCTGGAAAGACAGGACGACCGTCGTCCTCAACCAGGCCGACGATGAACGGCAGCAGGCGGGGAAACGGATTTTGAGCGGCCTGTCCCGGCCAGGAATAGTGACGACGTATCCAGTGGAAATGAGGGAAGCGAAATGAAAATACAGTTAGTCTTGATGGCGTCCGGCTTCGGCCGCCGTTTTGGCAGCCATAAATTGGAAGTGTTCGTTCATGGACGCCCTTTATATACGTATGGAATGAAAAGCCTGTGCCAGGCGGCACAGGCTTTTTTGCCATCTTCCGGTATCGACTGTCAGGTGACGGTCGTGACGGCTCATGATGCCATTGCCTCAGCCTGCCAGGCTCAGGGCATTGACGTCATATGGAACGGTCAGGCGGGAGAAGGTATGGCTGCGTCTTTGCGCTGCGCCGTCCAGGCTCATAGTGAAGCCGACGCCTGGGCTTTTTTTCCGGCAGACCAGCCCTTGCTGACGGCAGAAACGATTGCCGACTTCCTGCGGCAGTTCCTGGCCTCTGGCGCAGCTGTAGGCTGTATGCATAACGGCGAGCGGCGCTGCAGCCCTGCCGTTTTCCGCCGCCCTTATGGACCGGGACTCCTGACCCTGCGCGGCGATACGGGAGGCCGGCAGTTTCTGAAGCGTCCTCAGACCTGGGTCTATTATCCCAAAAGAAAAGGTGAATTATTTGATATAGATTACCAGGATGATTTAATCTTTTTAAATAAAACACTGGATAAATAGATTATGATTTAAGCGTATTAATATTATAGTTTACCTTAACTTTTTGATTGAACATATTTTTGCTATTTTTAATTTTAAATATAAAAATATAATTAATTTAGGATAAAACATTTACAAATTAAAATGTACGAGTATAATAAAAGGCAGTTGAACGATTGACTATCCGGTCAATCCATAGGGGAGTCAACGATACTTTACAATCATAAGGGGAGAGGTTCTATGACGAAACACATCTTTAGAACCAAAAGTATCAGTGAATTTATTTCGGAAACGAAACAAGACGGCGGCATGAACCGCGTCCTCGGTACTTTTGGCCTGACCATGCTCGGTATCGGCGCTATCGTCGGTACAGGTATCTTTGTTCTGACCGGCGTTGCCGCTGCCAATTATTCCGGTCCTGCACTTATCATTTCTTTCATCATCGCAGCTTTGGCTTGCGGCTGTGCCGCCCTGTGTTATGCTGAATTTGCCGCCATGGTTCCCGTTGCCGGCAGTGCCTATACTTACGGCTACGTCGCCCTCGGTGAATTTTGGGCCTGGGTCATCGGCTGGGACTTGATACTAGAGTACGCCTTTGCCGTATCGGCCGTCGCTATTGGCTGGTCCGGGTACTTCAATAATATCCTCACCAACTTGGGCCTCGTCCTGCCGAAAGCCTTGACACTGGCTCCATATAACGGCGGCATCGTCAATCTGCCGGCCGTCCTCATCCTCTGCGTCATCGCCTTCATCAACATCCACGGCGTCCGCCAGAGTGCAACTGTCAACAACATCATCGTCGGCATCAAATTGGCCGTCGTCGCCTTGTTCCTGGCTTTAGGCTTCAGCCACGTCGATGCTGCCAACTGGGTTCCCTTCATGCCCTATGGCTGGTCGGGTGTCTTCGCCGGCGCGTCCATCATCTTCTTCGCTTATATCGGCTTCGATGCCGTTTCCACAGCAGCTGAAGAAGTCAAAAATCCGCAGAAAGATCTGCCCCGCGGCATTATCTTATCGCTCATCATCTGTACGGTCCTGTACATCGCCGTATCGGCCGTCCTCACCGGCATGGTTCCGTACCTCGAATTCAAGACGACAGCAGCTCCGGTTGCCTTTGCCCTCCAGGCCGTCGGCTATCACTGGGGTGCTGCGGCTATCTCTGTCGGCGCCATCTGCGGCCTGACTTCGGTCCTCCTGGTCATGAGCTTTGGCCAGAGCCGCGTACTCTTCGTCATGTCCCGCGATGGCCTGCTGCCGAAATTCTTCGGCCACGTCCATCCGAAATATAAGACTCCGGCCCGCAGCTCCATGCTGGTTTGCGTGGTTACGGCTATTACGGCAGGGTTCCTGCCAATCAACATCGTCGCTGAAATGACCAATATCGGTACACTCTGTGCCTTCATCATCGTTTCGGCTGCTGTCATTGTCCTTCGCAAGAAGAACCCGAACCAGGTACGCGCCTTCAAATGTCCGCTCGTTCCCCTGGTTCCGCTCCTGGCTATCGCCTTCTGCGGTGTCCTCATCTACATGCTGCCCCTGGTTACGCAGATCCGCTTCGTCGTATGGCTTCTGTTAGGCCTGGCCATCTATTTCGGCTATGGCTACAACCACAGCATCATCTCCCAGGCACGCCGCGGACAACTCGGTGCCGCTCCCATTCCGGGTACTGCTGCACCGGCTGAACAAGGCGTCCACGAAGGCCATCCGGCTAACCATTAATCCGCTTTCCAACCCAATACCAATACAGAAAAAGGCTATCACTCTGTGACAGCCTTTTTCTATGTTAAAAATGCCCCGACTGGGGCTACGTAGGGGACGCCCAAAGGGCGTCCCGCCGCGAACAGTCAGCCAATATATGTAACTGGTCAATGAGGCATGGTTTTGCGAACTGCGACCGGCGGCCGGCGTTTTCTTGGATTCAGATGCGGCTTCGCCGCAACAAACTCAAACCGACAACGACGCTTCGGGAAACCCTCAGCGCGTAGCGGGACGCCCTCTGGGCGTCCCCTACGACCGCGAGATTTGCTCACAGCCCATTCGATTATGGTGGTATGTTTTTACGAACCACGAGCCACGAACCACGAGCCACTGATTCTGTGTTATACTATGGTGTATACGGTTTATCATGAATAAAGGGGGTCTCCTCATGAAGTGTGTTGTTTTGCTCAGTGGCGGCGTCGATTCTACGACGTGTCTGGCCATGGCTTTGACGAAATATAAAAAGGAAGACGTCTTGGCGTTGACGGCTTATTATGGCCAGAAACATGCCAAGGAATTGGAAGCGGCCCGCAAGGTGGCGGCTTACTACGGGGTGCAGCAGCAGGAGGTCAATTTGTCTCAGGCTTTTTCTCTGAGCGATTGTTCGCTCCTGCAGGGCAGCCATAAGGCGATTGCCCATGAATCGTATGCAGATCAGCTGGCCAAGAAGAGCGGCGAAGGGACGGTTGATACGTATGTGCCTTTCCGCAACGGTCTGTTCTTGTCGTTTGCCGCAGCCGTCGCCGTCAGCGTCGGCGCGGAAGTCATTTATTACGGTGCCCATGCCGATGATGCCGCTGGCCGGGCGTATCCGGACTGCACACCGGAATTTGAAACGGCCATGAACACGGCCATTTATGAAGGTTCTGGCCGGACCTGCCACTTGGAAGCGCCTTTGTTATCGTGGAACAAAGCGGGCGTCGTCAAAGAAGGCCTGCGCCTGGGCGCGCCTTATGAATTGACCTGGAGCTGCTATGAAGGCGGCGACAAGCCCTGTGGTGTCTGCGGGACCTGCCGCGACCGGGCGGCTGCCTTTGCTGCCAATGGGGTCAAGGACCCGGCATTGTCATAAAACAGGGAGTCAGGGAGGAGACATATATATGGAATATAAGGTAAAGACGCGGCTGACGACGATGGTACTGTTGGCTCTCATGGCCTTTGGGTCCGTCCAGGCCAGCGATGCTGTGTCCGAAAAAGATAATTTTTATCAGGCTGTCAATAGCAAGACGTTAGCAGCTCAGCAAATCCGGCCGACGGAAGCTTCTTGGTCCTGGTTTTCTGAACGGTCTTTAGAAAATAAGAAAGCCCTGGGCAAGGAACTGGAAACGGTCGCCGCCAAGCAGGGAACTTATGCCAAGGGGACGCCGGAACAGAAAATCGCCGACCTCTACGCCTGCGCCATCGACAATAAACAGCGCAACGCCACGGCCCGCGCCCATCTGCAGGAACTGACCTGTCCCATTGAAAAAGCCCAGACCCTGCCGGAATTGACGGCGGCCTTGCAGGCTGTCAGTGCCAAGACCGGGACGGATATCTTCGTAGGCTACACCGTCGACCGCCTGCCGACGGGCCTGCGTTATGTGCCGCGTATCTTGACGGTGACGCCGTCCTTTACGAAGGATGAATTGGAAAAAGAACCCCAGCCCGGAGCCTGGAAGGCTTATCGGGAATACGTCGCCCATATCCTCGAAGAAGCCGGAGAAGCGCCGGACCAGGCGGCGGCTCACAGCGAAGCCATCTTCGCCATGGAAAAGGGCCTGGGGCCACACTTGCTGACGAGCGAACAGCGCAATGACGTGACTGTCCAGAACCGCCTGATGTCGCGGGGGAATCTGGAAAAACTCATGCCCAATATGGGCGGCAAGACGGTCCTGACCAACCTGGGCCTGAATAAAGAAAAACAATTCTTCTTATCGAATCCGGAGTATTTACAGCAGTTCGACGCCCTCTATGTGCCTAAGAATCTCGACCTGCTCAAGAGCTATGCTGTCTATCAGGTCTATAGCGGCTTTGCGCCCAGTGCGGATATCAAATTGCGGGATCTGCAGCGCAATTATGCCCTCCAGCGCTTCGGCATCGCCCAGGCGCGGGATGACAAGGAAACGGCGAGCCGCATGGTCCAGAACATGCTGTCTTATGAATTCGGCCAGATTTATATGAAGAATCACTGTACGGCGGCCATCATCAACGATGTGAAGGCCATGATCAATGAAATCCGCGACGTCTATCAGCAGCGGCTGGAAGCCAATGACTGGCTCAGTCAGGCGACGCGGGCCAAAGCCGTCGACAAGCTCAGCCACCTGCGCGTCTTTGTCGGCGGTCCGGCTGAAGATGACAAACCTATCATCGAAAGTATGCCTGACGTCATTGCTCCACAGGATGGCGGCGATTTGCTGGCCAATGTCATGCACAACGGCGTCCTGGAAAAACAGCAGGTCCATGCGCTATTGGGAACGAATTTTAATCCCGACAAATGGTATGCCTTTGACCCGCAAGATGTCAATGCCGCTTATATCCCGGAAAATAACAGCATCACCATCCCGGCCGGTATCCTGCAGCCGCCGTTCTACGATGCCAAAGCTTCACGCGGTGCCAATCTGGGCGGCATCGGCGTCGTCATTGGCCATGAGATTTCCCATGCTTTTGACCCGAATGGCAGCAAGTACGACAGCGAAGGCCGCTTGAAGAACTGGTGGAAGGCAAAAGACTATGAAGCTTTCCAGAAATTATCGGCTGCTTTCGGTCCTTATTACGATCGCTATACCCTCGGCAAGGGGCTCCATGAAAATGGCAAGCTCGTCAGCAACGAAGCCATTGCCGACTGCGGCGGCCTGTCGGTTGCGACGGAACTGGCCCATGACGACCAAGGGATGCTGCGCGACTTATACCGCACCTTTGCCACGGTATTTGCGACCAAGATGACCGACCAGCTGCTGCTCTACCTGGTCCAGAATGATCCCCATCCGACTGGCGAAGCCCGCGTCAACGGCGCCTTGTCGTCGACGAATGGCTTCTATACGGCCTATGGCATCCAGCCCGGCGACGGCATGTATGTCGAACCGCAGAAGCGCGTCCATTTGTGGTAAAATCTTCGTGGCTAGTGGCTAGTGGCTAGTGGCTAGTGGCTAGTGGCTAGTGGCTAGTGGTTCGTAAGGCCGTCCTGCTGCGGCGGCCTGCGGCCTGCGTCCTCATAAAGTATTTACACAACTAATCCTTGCATTATCGTGGGGAATACGGTACAATCGCAGTGAGCAATAGCCGTATATTGCACTAGTGGGACAAAAAACGCACCACTAGGAACAGAAACGTCAATCGTTACGTGTACGTGAGTAGAAAAGGAGAAATCTGTATGCTGAAAAAAACAAAGATCGTCTGCACCTTAGGCCCCAGTTCCAATACCCCGGAAATTATCGAAAAGATGATTAAAGCCGGCATGAACGTTGCCCGCTTTAATTTCTCCCATGGTTCTCATGAAGAACATAAACAGCGCATCGACATGGTCCGCGCTGTCTCTCAGAAACTGGGTATCCCGGTTGCACTGCTCCTCGACACGAAAGGCCCGGAAATCCGTTTGGGCAAATTTAAAAATGGTTCGATCATGATGGAAGCCGGCAAAGACTTTACCTTGACGGCCCGTGACGTAGAAGGCGATGAAACTATTGCCTCCATGAACTATAAAGAATTACCGCAGGACGTCAAAGCCGGCGACCACATCCTCTTGTCGGACGGCCTGGTCAACTTGGAAGTTGTCAGCGTCGAAGGCCAAGACATCCATACGAAAATCCTCAACAGCGGCAAGATGAGCGACCGTAAACGCGTTGCCGTACCGGGCATTGCCATCAACCTGCCGGCTGTTTCCGATACAGACGCCGACGATATCGAATTCGGCTGCCGCATGAACATGGACTGGATTGCCGCTTCCTTCATCCAGCGCGGCAAAGATGTCCTGACGATCCGCAAGATTTTGGAAAAACACGACAGCCATATGAAGATCATCTCCAAAATCGAATGTCAGGCTGCGGTCAACAACATTGACGACATCATCAAGATGAGCGACGGCATCATGGTCGCCCGCGGTGACCTCGGCGTCGAAGTCCCGGCAGAAGAAGTGCCGATGCTCCAGAAAGTCCTCATCCATAAATGCCAGGCCGCAGGTAAACCGGTCATTACGGCTACGCAGATGCTGGAATCTATGTGCAACAACCCGCGTCCGACCCGTGCTGAAACGAGCGACGTCGCCAACGCCATCCTCGACGGTACCGATGCCATCATGCTCAGTGGCGAAACGGCTGGCGGTCTCTATCCGGTGGAAGCGGTAGAAACCATGGCCCGCGTCGCAACCTTTACGGAAAGCAACTTCACGCCGAAGTCCTATGAAGACGTCGACGCTGAATCGGCTACGACGACGGAATCCATCGGCAAAGCCGTCGTCAAGATTGCCCAAGACCTCCACGCTGCAGCCATCATCGCTTCGACTGAACGCGGCGGCACAGCTCAGATGATTTCTAAATTCCGTCCGGCCTGCCCGATTGTAGCCGTATCGCCGCATGAAGCCATCGTCCGCCGCCTGCAGCTCAACTGGGGCGTCCAGGCTGTCACCGGTAAAGAAGCCAGCGACACCGATGCTGTCGTCGACAATGCTATCTTTGCAGCTCTCGACAACGACCTCATCAAAGCCGGCGACCTCGTCGTCCTCACGGCAGGTGTCCCCGTTGCCAAAGCCGGTTCGACCAATATGATCCGCGTCCAGGTCGTCGGTGACGTCCTCCTCCGCGGTACCGGCATCGGCCGGAATTCGGCTATCGGCAAAGTCTGCATCGCCGAATCGAAAGAAGACCTGGAAAAGAACTTCACCGACGGCTGCATCCTCGTAGTCCGTTCGGCCCGCGCTGATTTCGTCGACTACATGAAACGGGCCAGCGCCATCGTCTCCGAAGAAGCCGGCCTCACTAGCGAATCGGCTATCGTCGCCATCACCCTCGGCATCCCGACCGTCGTCGGCGCTGCCCATGCTGCCGATACCCTGGAAAACGGCGAAGTCGTCACCGTAGACGCCAGCCGCGGCACTATCTTCCGTGGCGAAGCCAACGCACGGTAGGCCTCGCTAAATTTTTTACCATTTGCTAATCACTAACAACTAGCCACAACGGACCGCCCTTTGGGACGGCCCCTACGATAAAAGGGCTTGTCGCATATGCGACAAGCCTTTTTTTTACACTCCCATGAATTCCAACATCTGGATCATGCCGGGCACAAAGGTATCGACGTCCAGCGATTCCTGAAGGGTATGCTCCCCGTGGCTGCGGCAGAAACCGAAGGAAATGGCCGGGATACCCTGGCCCATGGGAATGTTGGCATCGGTGCTGCCGGCAATGCACGGCGTCGGCAGGCCGTGGCGCCGCCGGATGGCCGTGATGCGGTCTGCCAGGGGATTGGTGTCCAGGCGACTGCAGGGCCGTTCGCCGAGCAGCTGGGTTTTGATGTGGACCGTTTCCCCTTCAGTATGGGCCAGGAGGCTTTGAAAAGTTTGGTCCAGCTTGTCCAGTTCATCAGCATTTTCCGAGCGCAAGTCGACAGTGAACACGGCCTTTGCTGCAATGGAATTGACCGTCGTGCCGCCCGTGATGGTGCCGACATTGTACGTCGTCTTTGGCTGGGATGGCACGGACAGTGCATAGAGCTGGCTGATGATGCGGGCCGCTTCGGCAATGGCATTGGACTGGCCGAAATGCATCCAGCTGTGGCCGCCGGCGGCTTCGACGGTGACGGCATAGCGGCGGGAGCCGACAGCTGTCGTCACAAAAGTATCGAAAGTACAATCGACGGCGACCACTTCGGCAATGCGGCCGTGCCAATCGGCCATGACCTGCCGCATTCCCTTGAGATTGCCCAAGCCCTCTTCGCCGACGTCGAAGGCAAAGAGCAGACCTTGTGGCGGCGTGAGCTGTAAATCGTGGAACATTTTGATGATAAATAATAGACCGGCGATACTGGCGCTGTTGTCGCTGCACGACGGCGCTGACAAAATGTGACCTGTCTGGCGGATGTGGATTTCCTGCAAATCCTGGAATACCGTATCTATATGAGCGGTGTAAAGGGCGACCTTTTCACCGCTTTTTACATGGCAGGGATAGACCACATTTCCTGCGGCATCACGATACGCCCCGGCGGCGCCCCATTGATGCAAAAGATTCAATATCCATTCGCCCTTGGCCTGTTCATGTCCGGTCGGTGAAGGAATAGAAATAATATCACAAAGCCATTCCATAAAATCACGGCCGTGATTCCGTACGTATTGCTCAATCTTTTCATTCATGATGATGACTCCTCTCTCAGCATGGTAACCTTATTATAGCATGAAGGAAAAAGCAGGTCGCAGTTCGCAGGCCGCAGGCCGCCTCGGACTCAGATGCGGCTTCGCCGCGACAGACTCGTGAAATGAACGCAGTTCGCAGACGGCAGTTCGCAGGTCGCAAAAAATACGGCCTGTGGCCGAATTGTAGGGACCGGCCTTTAACCTCTCAGACCGCCTTTGGCGGCCAGCTCCCCTATAAAGGGAGCCTTGTGCGTCCCGCTGTGGGGATTAATCACAGCCTATTCGAGTATAATGGCAGGCTTTTACGAGCCACGAACCACAAATCACGAATAACGAGCCACTAATTTCTCTTTTGGTTGTAAATGCAACAGAAATGTTTCTTTCTTTTTGTTATACTTTACGTGTACTCGATGAGAGCAGAGAATTACGAATCACCCATTCAATTTATTATATGTATGAAATACAGGAGGTTTTCCCCATGACAAAAGAAAAACAGATGTTTTGTTTCCAGTGTGAACAGACCGCTATGGGTACTGGCTGTACCGGTTGTGCCGGTGTTTGTGGCAAATCGGCTGTTGAAGCCGGCTTGCAGGATGTTTTGACCGGCGCCCTTGTTGGTTTGGCCCGCACCTGTCAGACTGCCGCTCCGACGGCTAAGACCTATCGTACTATCCTCGAAGGCATGTTCACGACCATTACCAACGTCAACTTCAACACGACGACGACCCAAGCTATGATCGATAAAGTTCACGCTGAAGCCGCTGCCCTTTCGTCCACTCCCGCAGCTGACTACGATATGAACCAGATGTGGAACGCTGACGAAGATATCCGTTCCCTTAAATCGCTCATCCTCTTTGGTATGCGCGGCATGGCTGCTTATGCTTATCATGCTCTCATGCTCGGCAAATCGAGCGAAGAAGTCGATGCTTTCTTCGTCAAAGGCTTGTCGGCCATCGGCGAAGACTGGGGCATGGATGAACTCCTCCCGATTGTCATGGAAACAGGCAAAGTAAACTTGACCTGCATGGCTCTCCTCGATGAAGCTAATACGTCTACTTATGGTACTCCGGTTCCGACGACAGTTCCTTTGACGGTTGAAAAAGGCCCGTTCATCGTTGTCACCGGCCACGACCTGAAAGACTTGGAACTCCTCCTCAAACAGACTGAAGGCAAAGGCATCAATATCTATACGCACGGCGAAATGCTCCCGGCTCACGCTTATCCGGAATTGAAGAAATACAAACACCTCAAAGGCAACTTCGGCACGGCTTGGCAGAACCAGCAGAAAGAATTCGACGGCGTTCCCGGTGCATTCCTGTTCACGACGAACTGCCTCATGCCGCCTCGTAAATCCTACATTGACCGCGTCTTCACGACGGAAGTCGTTTCCTTTGACGGCGTAACTCATATCGGCGAAGACAAAGACTTCACGCCGGTCATCGAAAAAGCCCTGGAACTCGGCGGCTATGCAGAAGACCAGCATTTCACCGGCATCAACGGCGGCAGCACCGTTACGACTGGCTTTGGTCATGGCACGGTCCTCTCCGTTGCTGACAAAGTCATCGATGCTGTCAAAGCCGGCGCTATCAAACACTTCTTCCTCGTCGGCGGTTGCGACGGCGCTCGTCCGGGCCGTAACTACTACACGGAATTCGTTAAACAGACCCCGGCTGATACGGTCGTCCTCACCCTGGCTTGCGGCAAATACCGCTTCAACGACCTCGACCTCGGCACTATCGGCGGCTTGCCGCGCATCATGGATATGGGCCAGTGCAACGACGCATACAGCGCTATCCAGGTAGCTGTCGCTTTGGCAAAAGCCTTCGACTGCGGCGTCAACGATCTGCCCTTGACCCTCGTCCTCTCGTGGTATGAACAGAAAGCTGTCTGCATCCTCTTGACCCTCCTCTCCTTGGGCATCAAGAATATTTACCTCGGCCCGACACTGCCGGCCTTCGTCTCCAAGAATGTCCTCAACTACTTGGTAGAAAACTTCAACATCACTCCGACCAGCACGCCGGAAGCTGACCTCAAAAAGATTTTGGGATAAGAGGCCGGAGTTTATAGCTTGTAGTTTGCAGAGAAAACCTTCAAATTTAAAGCCATCCGCTAACAACTAACTGCTAGCCACTAACAACTTTAAAGGGCTTGTCGTCGTGCGACAAGCCCTTTTTTTCGCCTGTATGCGATTGCGTAGGGGACGCCCAAAGGGCGTCCCGCGTGAATAGTGTGAATGGCTGGAATTTATGACGAGCGGCTAGTAATTTATCCCAGTTTCGCCAGAAGACTCCTTCCTCTTAGGTAGGGGATGAATGGCAATGGATTTCGCAGGTTCGATGCCTGCGAAATCCCCCCTATGTCTTTTCTGTCTTAGCCTTTTCACCTCGGCTAGGGTATAATTGTAGATGACAGAGGAGGTGAAACCAGATGTACTTGACGCAATCGAATGTCATCCGCGGCTTGTCGAAACAAGACTATGCCATGCTTCGGGAAATGTGCCAATACAGCAATAACCTGTACAATGTAGCGGTCTATACGATTCGGCAGCATTACTTCGATACTCATCAATTCTTGCGGTACGAAGAAAATTACCCCATTTGCAAGGAAAATGAAAACTATAGCTTGTTGCAGGCCGGTGTAGCCCAGCAGATATTGAAGATGGCCGACCGCAGTTTTCGTTCTTTTTTCGGGCTTTTGCAGAAAGTCAAGGCAGGTGACTATCAGTCGAAAGATGTCCGCCTGCCGCACTATCGTGAAAAAGGGGGATGGTTCCATCTCGTCTTGTCGACGAACGCTATCAACATCAAGAATGGCTTCCTGACAGTGCCGCTGAGTCGGAAATATGCGAAGATCCATAACGGCCATCGGATTCGGATTCCTGTTCCCGACAGGATGAAGGAGAAGACGATTCAAGAAGTCCGCATCTGTCCCATGTATGGCGGACGGTATTTCAAGATTCAGTATTGTTACCTAAAGGAACCAGAACCGGTGAAAGCTTCGCCAGACCGTGTCCTGGCTATCGACTTGGGCCTGGACAATCTGGCCGCCTGCGTTACCAATACGGGGACGTCGTTTCTCATGGACGGTCGTAAACTCAAATCTATCAACCAGTATTGGAACAAACGCAAAGCCAGACTCCAAAGCATTGCCGCCAAGCAGGGCCAGAAGACGACGAACCAGCTCTGTCAGTTAGCGAAGAAACGCAATTTCCGGATGCAGGACATCCTTCGCAAGACAGCCCGCTATATCCTCGATTTTTGCATCAGTCATCAGATAGGGACTATCGTCTGTGGCTATAATCGCGATTTCAAACGAGGACTAAAGCTGGGCAAAGTGACGAATCAGCATTTCGCTCAAATCAATTTGAGCTATCTTCGTAGTACCTTGAAACACCTGTGTGAACGCTATGGGATAACCTATCTGGAACAGGAAGAATCCTATACCTCTCAGGCCAGTTGCCTGGATTTGGATGATATTCCCGTATACCAGTTGGATGCCCCCTATACAGGAACGTTCAGCGGGAAACGAATCCGGCGCGGCCTGTACCGTTTCGCTAACGGCAGGACGGCCAATGCCGACATCAACGGTGCCGCTAATATACTCCGCAAAAGTAAGCAGAACTTCGATTTCGAGGAACTGTGTAAGGGGCTTTTGGACAGCCCTTTGAGAATAAGGCCATCCTGATTTCAGGAGAAAACTTAAACAGCAACCTTCTCAAGAATCTCCCGCGTCTATAAGCGGGAGAGGTTCAAAAAACCTGCCATCATGCCAGAGTGAGCTGTGGTGGAATTTCGCGGCGGGCCGCCCGTCGGGACGGCCCCTACGAAAAGGCCCCGATTGGGGCGATTTTTACGAGCCGAGGGTTACTCGAGGCGATGTCGTTATTCTGAGTCTGTTGCCGCGTAGCGGCATCTGAGTCCGAGGCGGCCTGCGGGCGCTTTAGCGCCCTAACTACTTGCGGAATTGCCTATTCTACGGTAATATAAACGTATACAATACCTTATTATATACACAGGAGGCTGTTACTATGGCAGACAATAAAACATACGCTGTGTTCCAGACGAACCGCGGCGATTTTACGGTAGAACTTTTTGCAGACAAGGCACCGATTACGGTCGAAAATTTTGTGAATTTGGCAAAATCCGGTTTTTATGATGGCACGATTTTCCATCGCATCATTGCCGATTTCATGATCCAAGGCGGCGACCCGACGGGTACGGGATGCGGCGGCTCGAAACAGACGATTCCTGATGAATTCGGTCCGGGCCTCGATTTCAGCGAACCCGGTGTCCTGGCTATGGCCAATGCCGGCCCCAATACGGGCAGTTCCCAGTTCTTCGTGACGGTCGTCCCGACGCCGTGGCTCCAGAACCATCATTCTATTTTCGGCAAGGTCGTCAAGGATTATGACGTCGTCGAAGGCATCAGCAGAGTCAAGACCGATTTTGCCGATAAACCGCTGGAAGATGTTGTCCTGAATACGGTGAAAATCGTCACGGAAGAAGCCTAAGGGCTTCATGTTATATTATACGTATATGGTGCGCTGCGCCGACCAGTCTTTATATACGGGCTGGACGCTGGATGTGCCCCGGCGGGTCGCAGCGCATAATGACGGCAGAGGGGCTAAGTATACCCGTTCCCGTCGCCCTGTAACCCTGGCCTGGTGCCAGGGTTTTCCTACAAAACACGAGGCCATGCATTGGGAATGGCAAATCAAGCAGTGGACGAAAAAGAAGAAGGAGAAGCTCTGCCGGGAACAGCTTTCGCTAACGGATGAGGGAGGATGATAGGGATGAAATTATGGAAAAAATGGCTGACGACTCTCGTTGCCAGCCTGTCTCTCTGCGTGGCGCCTGTCGCCATCGCTTCGGCTGCGTCGACGGCGCAGATCCTGCTCTATGGGGCAGCGACTATGGCTCTGGCCAAACAGCAGCTGCTCCAGATGGACAACAACAATCAGAAGCAGATGTTGGCCAATACGCAGGCCAAGACTGGTGTCGTCGATAATGAAGCCTACAGCGACCGTCTGGAAAATATCCAGCGCAACCTCGTAGCGACGGGCCTCATCAAGCGCAATTACGATGTCTATGCCAACCCGTCGAAAGAGTTGAACGCCTTTGAAACGATTGGCGGCGTCATTTCCGTCAATAAGGGGATGCTCGATGCCCTCAACGACGATGAACTGGCCTTTACCATGTGCCATGAAATGCAGCACGGCGAAAAACGCCATGCCATCAACGGCGTCCTCAAGAGTATCGGTATTTCGACGCTCATCGACGTTTCCCTTGGCGGTAATGCCGACGTCCTCGACATTCTCCTGGGCAGTGTGGCCGTCAATTACATCGACAATGAATTCGTCACTATGGACCAGGAAAAACAGGCCGATGCGACGGGCTTCAATGTCTTCAAGAATACGGCCTACAATGTCGGCGGCGCGGCTTCGTCCATGCAGTACGTTTACGAACAGTACGGCGAACTGTGGCAGGAAGGCTTCAAGCGCGTCATCAGTCCGAATAATCATCCTCAGATGTCGAGCCGTATTGAAAAGCTGGCCGGCCGCATGACCTTGTGGTCGGGCAACCGCGTCCAGGTCGGCGGCAACACGGTCTATGTCAATGCCAAACCCGTCGTCACACCGGCTGCAGCCGGGACGTATTCGTCGCGGCGCCGGGCTTTCCTGGTAGCGGGCAATCTGGCCCGGGCTACGCATGACGTCTACGGCGAAGCGACGAAAGACGACAAGGTCGTTACGGAAGCGATGAACAAGAAGCAGCCGTCGTGGAACGTAGCGTCCCGCGGTAACGATGTCTATGTCAACGACTTGCGCATCATGACCTGTGCTGACGGTGATGATCAGCCGGCTATCGTCAAGAATATCCAGTCGGCCCTGGAAGCCAAGCCGGCCATGTTGAGCAAGAAGGAAATCCAGAAGCAGAATAAAGCCTGGACCCAGAAGTACGGTTATAAGAAAGATAAGAAGGAGAAGAATGCGTAAACAATTAGCTTTTATCACGGCTCTCATGGCCCTGACCCTGGGGGTCGGCATCTTTGCCGGCGCCCGTCAGTCGACGGACTCCCGCGGTGTCGACGTGGCCCTGGAAGAAACGCGGCAGCATGTAAAGGCCGATAGTGATGACATGCCGGCTTTGCGGGAAAAACCGCATGTCACTCTCCATTATCCGGCGACGGATCCGGCTGATGGCCATCCCATCCTGCGCTGGAGCCGTGTCGACGGGGCTGTCATGTATGACGTGCAGATCTTGAAGAAAGAGGAAGAAAAAGGCGATGACGGAAAGGTCAGTACGTCTTACGAGCCTTTCATGGATGACCAGAAGGCTTATACGACGGGACTGGAACTGGATTTGCCCGATACCTTCCTGGGACAGGTCTTTTACTGGCGCGTCCGCGGCCTCGATTTGAAGGGCCGTCCGGTCAGTGAATTTTCGGATATCGAAGAAGCGCATGTCGATATTTTCCAGCCTTTTACGGAAAAGCCGACGCCCTTGTCCTTTTTCAACCAGGGACCGGGACAGACCCTGCTCTATCCGGTCTACGACTGGATAGCCGTACCGGGGGCAGCCAAGTATGAAGTAGAAATCCTCAACGATTTGCCGGAAGATCCGAATGGCACGGCGCCGTCGATTCATCGCATCGACAGTTACACGCCGCAATATGCCCAGCAGTACGACCAGAAGGCCCGCATGGGCGATAAGCCCTTTTACTGGCGCGTCCTGGCTCTGGATGGGGCAGACAATCCTATCGGCGGTTATTCCGATGCCCTGCCCT
Source organism: Megasphaera sp. (assembly GCF_047831605.1). Taxonomy (NCBI): domain Bacteria; kingdom Bacillati; phylum Bacillota; class Negativicutes; order Veillonellales; family Veillonellaceae; genus Megasphaera; species Megasphaera sp. Next base: position 1,448,000 of record NZ_CP181255.1, read on the forward strand.
TTGAGCTGGACCCGGCAGCGGAACAGGGCGTCGTCGCTATCTTTGGCGACAGTATCAGCCACGGTGGCGGCAGTATTTCCTATTCGCCGACGGATTGGGACTTCAGTTACGCTTCGTATCTCATGTTCCCGACAATCAACCTGGCCCAGAGCGGCGATACGAGCGCCATGGGCGTCGAACGCTTCGACCGCGACGTCCTGCCCTTCAAGCCGTCGTATGTCATTATCCTCATCGGCTCCAACAGCCTCCGCGCCGGCGTGCCGGCCGGTGAAGTCATCAGTGACTTACAGACGTTGAAGGAAAAATGCCTGAGCCATGGCATCAAGCCCGTTTTCCTGACCATTCCGCCGCTCAATCCGGAGAACATCAAGGCTGCCTTCGACCAGGATACGGCCGATGACTGGCGCGGCGCCATTGCCGAAGTCAACGACTACATCGACACGCAGGTCCATATCGACATCACGCCGGGCATGGCCGACAGCCGCGGCGAACTCAAGACCGAACTGGCCCTGGACGGACTCCATCTCGACCCGCCGGGCAAAAAAATGATGGCTGCTGCCATCAATAACGCCTGGGCCAGCATCACCGCCCTGCCCGATAGCGCCTGGGAGTAAGGGAAAGGGCTGACGCCCTTTCCAGTGGTTAGTGGTTCTTTGTTCGTTAATAAGCGGGCCGATATCCCCGTGATTGTAGGGGGCGCCGCGTGGACGCTCCTGCTAGGATTTGGAGTATTTTTTAGCAGACTGATTGGAAAATCGTACATATCCCGTACATATCCCGGAGCGGGCGCCCCACGTCGCCCCTACAGAAAAAGAGGCTGTCGCATATGCGACAGCCTCTTTTTTTACACCTTCTCCAGTAATCGTTTGGCTGTGAACTGGTCGGTGATGAGAACGTTGGCGTAGCCTCCTTTTAGGGCCGCCCGGATGCTGGCGATTTTGCCTTCGCCGCCGGACAGGAGGATGCTGTATTCTTTGTTGCGCAGGTCATCGAGGGCGATACCGACGGTGCGGTCGTTCAGCTCCTGGCTGGAGATATTTCCGTCTTTATCGAAGAAGCGGGAGCAGATATCGCCGACGGCGTGGCTCTTGAGGTAGGCCTTTTCCTGGGCGTCGGCATAGCCCAGACGGAAGAACAAGGCGTTGTCGCGGACGGTGCCGACGCTGAAGATGGCGATGTTGGCGTTGCGGCCCAGTTCCAGGACGCGCTTGATGTGGCGGTCGCGGTAGACCATTTCCTTGACCTCTTTCGAGTCGAAGAGGACCGGCAGCGGCAGGTACTGGGCGATAGTTTCATAGTTCTTGGCGAATTTTTCCAATATTTCATTGGCAAAGGTTTCGCTCGTCGACAAGGTGATGCCCCCTTCGAGCTGGACAATCTGGGCGCCCTTCAGGGGATGGGGGATGAGCTGGTGGGACAGTCTGTGCAGGGTCGTGCCCCAGCCGACGCCGATGATGTCCCCGTCCTGGATGATTTCATTGATATAGGCAGCGCCGCGCTGGCCTATATATTTCTTGACCTCTTCTTCGTCTTCGATAGGGGCGTTGGCGATGCAGACATCGCGCAGGCCGTATGCGGCGGCGACTTTTTGGGCCAGCTGGCCCTGGTCTTCGATGGGGTCGAAGATTTCGATGCGCACGAAGCCCATGTCCTTGGCGTACTGTAAAAGCCGCGATACCGACGGACGGGACAGCTGCAGCTCTTTGGCAATCTCGGCCTGGCTGAAGCCCGACTGGTAATACAATTTGGCAGCGCTGATGGCTAGTTTATTCTTATCATGTTGCATAGGAATCCATCCTTAATTATAGATATTTTGAACCTCTCCCGCTTATAGAAGCGGGAGATTCTTGAGAAGGTTGCTGTTTAAGTTTCCTCCTGAAATCAGGATAGCCTTATTCTCAAAGGGCTGTCCAAAAGCCCCTTACACAGTCCTTCGAAATCGAAGTTCTGCTTACTTTTACGGAGTATATTGGCGGCGCCGTTGATGTCGGCATTGGCCGTCCTGCCGTTGGCGAAGCGGTACAGGCCGCGCTGGACTCGTTTCCCGCTGAACGTTCCTGTATAGGGTGTATCCGGCTGGTATACGGGAATGTTGTCCAAATCCAGGCAGCTGGCCTGAGAGGTATAGGATTCTTCCTGTTCCAGATAGGTTATCCCATAGCGTTCACACAGCTGTTTCAAGGTACTGCGCAGATAGCTCAGGCTAATTTGAGTGAAATGCTGATTCGTCACTTTGCCCAGCTTTAGTCCTCGTTTGAAATCGCGATTATAGCCGCAGACAAGGGTCCCTATCTGATGACTGATGCAAAAATCGAGGATATAGCGGGCTGTCTTGCGAAGGATGTCCTGCATCCGGAAATTGCGTTTCTTCGCTAACTGACAGAGCTGGTTCGTCGTCTTCTGGCCCTGCTTGGCGGCAATGCTTTGGAGTCTGGCTTTGCGTTTGTTCCAATACTGGTTGATAGATTTGAGTTTACGACCGTCCATGAGGAACGACGTCCCCGTATTGGTAACGCAGGCGGCCAGATTGTCCAGTCCCAAGTCGATAGCCAGGACACGGTCTGGCGAGGTTTTCACCGGTTCCGGGTCCTGTAAGTAGCCATACTGAATCTTGAAATACCGTCCACCGTACATGGGACAGATGCGGACTTCCTGAATCGTCTTATCCTTCAATTTGTCCGGAAAAGGAATCCGAATCCGATGACCGTTATGGCGTTTCATATATTCACGGCTCATCGGCACCGTTAGGAAGCCATTTTTTATGTTGATGGCGTTCGTCGACAAGATGAGACTGAAGAGACCACCTTTTTCACGATAGTGTGGCAGGCGGACAGCCTTTGAACCATAGTCACCTGGCTTGACTTTCTGCAAAAGCCCGAAAAAGGAACAAAAACTGCGGTCGGCCATCTTCAATATCTGCTGGGCAACACCGGCCTGCAACAAGCCGTAGTTTTCATTTTCCTTACAAATGGGGTAATTTTCTTCGTACCGCAAGAATTGCTGGGTATCGAAGTAATGCTGCCGAATCGTATAGACCGCTATATTATACAGGTTATTGCTGTATTTGCACATTTCCCGGAGCATGGTATACTCTTGTTTCGACAAGCCGCGGATGACATTCGATTGCGTCAAGTACATCTAGGATTCACCTCCTCTGTTATCTACCATTATACCGTAGACGAAGTGAAAAGGCTAAGATGGAAAAGACATAGGGTGGATTTCGCAGGCATCGAACCTGCGAAATCCATCGCCATTGATGCCCCTACCTAAGAGGAAGGAGTCTTCTGGCGAAACTATGATAAAATAGTGTAATCCTCTGACGAAAAAATAGTAGCGAATGCGAGTATATTCTCTTCCATTATCGCATTTTTGTTCATGTAAATGCAAGGTAAAATAGAAAACAAATTCAGAAATATGACCTTTTATGTATACTATATTTTGCATAAAAATTATAGCCTGTTTTAAGGCTATACGCAAAGTGAAAATATGTAAATATTTAGTTGAAATAATGTGCTAGGTGATGTATGATGAAATCACAGAAAATCCTCTATGCAGGTAGCGAAAGAAGACACCAGTGTAATTGATGAAAGGAGCAATGTTATTATGCAAGACAAGCAATACGTCATGGCCCTTGATGCCGGCACCACGAGTAATCGCGCTATTATTTTCGACAATGAATCACATATCGTCAGCGTCAGCCAGAAAGAATTCACTCAGTATTTCCCGAAACCGGGCTGGGTAGAACATGACGCCAATGAAATTTTCCACAGCATGGTCGAAGTCATGCGCGAAGCCCTGGAACAGGCCAATATGACGGCTAGTGAAATCTCGGCTATCGGTATTACTAACCAGCGTGAAACGACGGTCGTCTGGGACAAGAACACAGGCGACCCCGTGTACAACGCCATCGTATGGCAGTCCCGCCAGACCGCGCCGATTTGTGAAGACCTCAAAGCCCGCGGCCTGGTCGATGAATTCCGTGAAAAGACGGGCCTGGTCATCGATGCCTACTTCTCGGGCACGAAGGTCAAATGGATTTTGGACAATGTCGAAGGCGCCCGGGAAAAAGCCGAAAAAGGCGATCTCCTCTTCGGGACCATCGACTGCTGGCTGGTCTGGAAACTGACAGGTGGCCAAGTCCACATCACCGACTATTCCAACGCATCCCGTACACTTATGTTCAACATCAAAGAACTGAAGTGGGATGACCAGCTTCTTGAATATTTAACCGTTCCTAAATGCATGCTCCCGGAAGTCCGCCCGTCCAGTGAAGTCTATGGCTGCACGGATCCGGCTATCCTCGGCGGTCCGGTCAACATCGCCGGTATCGCCGGTGACCAGCAGGCGGCTCTCTTTGGTCAGACCTGCTATGAACCGGGTATGGCCAAGAACACCTACGGTACAGGCTGCTTCATGCTCATGAACACAGGCACGACGCCGATTCCTTCCAAGAACGGCCTGGTCACGACCATTGCCTGGGGCCTTGACGGCAAAGTCGAATATGCCCTGGAAGGTTCTATCTTCGTCGCCGGTTCGGCTATCCAGTGGCTCCGCGACGGCCTGCGCCTCATCGACACGGCTCCTGATTCGGAATGGGTCGCTAAACGCGTTCCCGACTCGGACGGCGTCTATGTCGTACCGGCATTCGTCGGTCTCGGCGCTCCCTACTGGGATATGGATGCCCGCGGCTTGATCATCGGCATCACGCGCGGTACTAAGAAATCTCACATCGTTCGTGCAACTCTCGATTCTATGGCTTACCAGACGAAAGATGTCCTCGGCGCCATGGAAGCAGACTCTGGCATCAAACTGGCTGCCCTCAAAGTCGACGGCGGAGCTGTTGCCAACAACATGCTCATGCAGTTCCAGGCCGATATCCTCGGCGTTCCTGTCGATCGTCCGCAGGTCATCGAAACGACGGCTCTCGGCGCCGCTTATCTGGCTGGCCTGGCTGTCGGCGTATGGGATTCCAAAGAAGAACTCGTATCGAGCTGGAAAATCCAGAATCGTTTCGAACCGACCATGGATCCTGAAAAAGCAGCAGGGTATTATAAAGGCTGGCGCAAAGCTGTCAAACATGCAATGCACTGGCTTAGTGATGAAGACTAAGAGAGAGGTGCTGGAATCATGATGTTTGACAACTTATTAGGAGAATTTATCGGGACGATGGTCCTCATCGTCTTCGGGGCCGGCGTCTGCGCCTGCAACACGCTGACCAAATCGAAAGGCCAGAACGGCGGCTGGATTTGTATAACCGCAGGATGGGGTTTCGCCGTAACCCTCGGCGTTTACACGGCAACGACCCTCGGTGCTCCGCAGGGTGACCTGAACCCGGCTGTTACGCTCGGCAAGACGATGATCGGGATTTACAGTGTTCCTCAGTTCTTCGCCACGTCCATCGCTCAGATCCTGGGCGGTATCCTCGGCGCAGCTATCGTCTGGCTGGCTTACCTGCCCCATTGGGCTGAAACGGAAGATAAACCGGCGAAACTCGGTATCTTCTGCACGGCTCCGGCTATCCGCAACTATCCGGCCAACTTCCTTTGTGAATTCATTGCTACTTTCTTCCTGATGTTCGTTATCTGGATGATTTTCTCCAATAAAGTCGGTGCCATTCCTCCTGGAGTCGGCCCGTATATCGTCGGCATCCTCATCTGGGCTTTGGGTATGAGCCTTGGCGGTCCTACGGGGTACGCCATGAACCCGGCTCGAGATTTGGGTCCTCGTATTGCTCATGCTATCCTGCCGATTGCCGGTAAAGGCGGTTCGGACTGGGCTTATGCCTGGGTTCCTGTTTTCGGCCCGCTGGCTGGTGCCTTTGCTGCCTACGTCGTAGCCATGGCTTTACATGTCTTCTAATTTATTTAATATATGGTTTTGGGAAAGGGCTTGTCATTCATCGGCAAGCCCTCTCCTTTACTTAAGTTTATAAATTTGTTTATAAATTTTGAACATAATTTCATACTTAATCAAAGGTAATATTCCTATATTTTTGCATGAAAAAATAGTATAAGTTGGCTGCGTGAAAATATGTAAAAATAGTCTTGCAATTATTTTCACAAACCGATATAATAAGGGCATCAAAGATAGTGATACTTGGTATTTACAGAGAAAGAGGTTGTGAACATGACAAAACAAGCAGATGTCGTCGTAATTGGCGGCGGTATTACCGGCACAGCCATTTTGCACGAACTGGCAAAGTACAATCTTCGTGCAGTCCTGGTTGAACAGGAACCGGAACTGGCTGCCGGCACGACAAAGGCCAACAGTGCCATCCTTCACGCAGGTTTCGATGCGCCTACGGGTAGTATGAAGGCCCGCATGAATGTTGCAGGCAATGCGATGTATCATGAATTGAAAGACGAATTGGATCTGGACATCCGCTGGTCCGGCTCGTATGTAGCCGCCCTCGACGATGAACAGATGGACGTCCTCAAGGAACTCCTCGAACGGGGCAATGCCAATGGCGTTCCGGGACTGAAAATCGTCAGCGGCGACGAAATGCGCAAAGAAGAACCGAATGTCAGCAAGGACATCAAAGGCGCACTCTGGGCTCCGACTGCCGGTATCTGCTGGCCTTTCGGCCTGGCCCTGGCTTTTGCTGAAAATGCCGTCATCAACGGCGCTGAAGTCATCCGTGAATGTCAGGTCACGGGCATTACCGTAGAAGACGGTGCCGTCAAAGCCGTCGAAACGGACAAGGGTACTATCGAAACGAAATACGTCATCAATGCCGCCGGCGTCCATGCCGACGAAATCAGCCGCCTTGCCGGGGACGATACCTTTAAGATCCATCCGCGCCGCGGCGAATACATCCTCTTTGATAAAACGGCTCAGAAAGACCTCGTTTACTCGCCGATTTTCCCGACACCGACGAAAATGGGCAAAGGCATCCTGGTCTGCGCGACGACGCATGGCAACGTCTTCGTCGGCCCGAATGCCCAGGATATGCCAGATGAAGAAAAAGACGACACGGCCGTTACCATTCCGGGCATGGACGACATCCTGGACAAAGCCCGCCGCCTGGTCCCGAACATCCCTGTAGGCGCTACGATTACGGAATTTGCCGGCGTCCGCGCCGTATCCAGCACGGGCGACTTCATCCTCGGCCCGTCGGAAAAGACGAAAGGCCTCATCCAGGCTGCCGGCATCCAGTCTCCGGGCCTGACTTCGGCTCCGGCTATCGCCAAATACCTCGTCGACGGCATCGTCGCTGAAACCGGTGCGACAGCCAAGACGGACTATAAGAAAGGCCGTCCGGCTCAGCCCTGCTTCCGCATGATGGCTGAAGCTGACCAGAAAGCCCTCATCGCCAAGGATCCCCGTTATGGCCGCGTCATCTGTCGCTGCGAAACGATTACGGAAGGGGAAATCGTCGATGCCATCCATCGCCCCGTCGGTGCCCGCACCGTCGACGGTGTCAAACGCCGCACGCGTGCCGGCATGGGCCGCTGCCAGGGTGGCTTCTGCGGACCTCGTGTTACACAGATTTTGTCCCGTGAATTGAACATCCCCGTTACGGAAGTACGGAAAGAAATGCGTAATTCTTACATGTTCTACAACAAAGAAAGCGGAGGTAAGGCATAATGGGTGAACAACTTTATGATATTATCATCGTTGGCGGCGGCCCGGCAGGCTTATCCGCTGCCTACAGCGCTTGGCAGAACGGCGCTAAAAAAATTCTCGTCCTCGAACGTGACCGCGAAGCTGGCGGCATCCTCCAGCAGTGCATCCACAATGGTTTCGGCCTCCATCACTTCAAAGAAGAACTGACCGGCCCGGGCTACGCACAGCGCTGCTATGACCTGGTCAAGGATAAACCGGAAATCGAAATCCTCGTCGACACCATGGTCCTCAGCGTCAATCCCGACAAGACCGTTACGGCTGTCAGCCCGGCTCACGGCCTGATGAAAGTACAGGGCAAGACGATCATCCTCACCATGGGATGCCGCGAACGTACACGCGGTGCCATCCGTATCCCCGGTTATCGTCCGGCTGGCGTCTTTACGGCCGGTGCAGCGCAGCGCATGGTCAACATGGAAGGCTATCTGCCCGGTAAGAAAATCGTCATCCTCGGCAGTGGCGACATCGGCCTCATCATGGCCCGCCGCATGACCCTGGAAGGCTGTAAAGTCCAGGCTGTCCTGGAAATCTGCCCCTTCTCGAACGGCTTGACCCGTAATATGGTACAATGTCTGTATGACTATGATATTCCTTTGTATCTGTCTCATACCATTACGGCCATCCACGGCAAAGACCGGGTCAACGGCATTACGGCCGCCAAAGTCGACGACCATATGAAACCCATTCCGGGCACGGAATTCGACATCGACTGCGATACGCTGCTCCTGTCCGTCGGCCTGATCCCGGAAAATGAATTGTCCCGCGGCTTGGGGCTGGCTATGTATCCGCTCACCAATGGTCCTATCGTCGACCAGCATCGTGAAACGAGCATCCCTGGCATCTTTGCAGCCGGCAACGTCGTCCACGTCCATGACCTGGTAGACTTCGTATCGGAAGAAGCTGAAATTGCCGGTAAATACGCTGCCCTCAAGGCACAGGAACAGCTGCCGGAAGACGTAGCCGACGTCAAGGTCGAAGCCATCGACGAAGTCCGCACCTGCGTTCCCCAGCACGTCCGCGCTACGGCAGAAGGCGAAACGATCCGCTTGTTCATGCGTGTCCGCAAACCCATGAAGAAAGTCCGCCTCACTGTCAAGAGCGGTGACGATACGCTGCTGACGAAAGTCCTCCCCGTCGCCAAACCGAGTGAAATGATCGCCGTCAACGTACCGGCTGAAAAAGCCAAGGGCCATCATGCGGATTGGACCGTTTCCGTAAAGGAGGAAGCATAACATGAGTGTAGAAACGAAACAACTGAACTGCATCAACTGCCCGCTGGGCTGCCTGCTTACTGTTACCCTGGAAGACGGTAAGATTACCAAGGTCACAGGCAATACGTGCCCGCGCGGTGAAAAATATGCCCATCAGGAATTGACCGACCCGCAGCGCATGCTGACCTCGACGGTCCGCATCGAAGGCGGCGAACTGCCGCTCCTGCCGGTCGTATCCAAGACGACGTTGCCGAAAGGCAAAATCCTCGACTGTGCAGCAGCCCTGCGCAGCGTCGAAGTCAAAGCCCCGGTCCATACAGGCGACGTCATCGTCAAAGATATCCTGGGCCTCGGCGTAGATATCGTGGCCAGCCGCGATATGGGCAAAGAATAAGCATCGGTACCAATATTCCCTCTTACATATACCAGAAAGGGGCTGTCGCATGTGCGACAGCCCCTTTCTCGTTGCTCGTTGTTCGTGGCTAGTGGCTAGCGAAAAGAGGTTGCAGGGGTCGTCCTCTACAGCGATCTTCTTCAGCAGCCGTCCTGTCGTTTTTTACAGTCATGCCCTGACGGGCTGAAAAGGCACGTGCTTTAGAGGGACTCATTAATTTGCTTGATTTATTAGGCGAACATGGTACAATAAAAACAGAGATAGTCCGATGGTGGTACATCGGTCTCCTCTGTGGTTTATGTTTGAAGAAGGCCGTGTACCGCGAGTACGCGGTTTTTTTCATGCTAAAGGTTTATCGCTTCGTTGCTGAAATAATCAGCACTATAAGAGTTGCGAATGCAATCATCAATGACAATGCTTCGTATACACTCATGCTGATCACCTCGCTTTCGCGAGGGAAACCGAATACATTGAACTATCTCATGGAGTTCAGTATACCAGATTTACTACCAGGCTTCAAGGAAAAGCCATTGTTCGTAATTCATAAAGCCATACCATCATTATCGAATAGGTTGTGGTGAAATCTCGCAGCGGGCCGCCCATCCTCTGCTGTCCGTTTCAGCAGCCATCTTGCGCCTTCCGTTGGTCGGCACCCGATGGGCTGGAAAGGCTCTGGGACGGCCCCTACGCAGCTAACCACTAACCACTAGCCACTAACCACTAGCCACTAACCACTAGCCACTAACCACTTAAAAGAGGCTGTCGCATGTGCGACAGCCTCTTTTCTCATGTATTGGTTGGAGGATGGTCTATTTATTTCGTTTTCTGCTGGATGAAGCCCGGCGTCGTGAGGTAACGGTCGCCGTTATCCGGCAGGAAGGCTACGATGGTCTTGCCGGCGTTTTCCGGACGTTTTGCGACTTCCGAAGCGGCATAGAGAGCTGCACCGCCGGAGATACCGATGAGGAGGCCTTCGGATTCGGTGAATTTCTGAGCCGTTTCATAAGCCTGTTCTGTCGTAACCGTGAAGACTTCGTCGTAGATCTTGGTATCCAATGTTTCCGGAACGAAGTTTGCGCCGATGCCCTGGAGTTTGTGCGGGCCTGCATGGCCTTCGGAGAGGAGCGGCGAATCTTTCGGTTCGATAGCGATGATCTGGACGGACGGTTTCTTTTCTTTGAGGTACTGGCCGACGCCGGAGAGCGTGCCGCCTGTGCCGACACCAGCTAAGAAGATGTCGACAGCGCCGTCTGTATCTTCATAGATTTCCGGGCCCGTCGTCAGGCGATGGATTTCCGGATTGACCGGGTTGGTGAACTGGCCGGGGATGAAGGAATCGGGGATTTCTTTGGCCAATTCGTTGGCTTTGTCGACAGCGCCTTTCATGCCGGTCTTGCCCGGTGTGAGGACGATTTCAGCGCCATAAGCGGAAATGAGGTTGCGGCGTTCGATAGACATGGTTTCCGGCATGGTGAAGATGGCGCGGTAGCCTTTGGCAGCAGCTACGGCAGCCAGGCCGATACCCGTATTGCCACTGGTCGGTTCGATGATGACCGAGCCTTTTTTGAGGATGCCTTTCTTTTCAGCGTCTTCGATCATGGCTTTGGCGATGCGGTCTTTGGCGGAGCCGGCCGGGTTGAAAGCGTCGAGTTTGACCAAAAGGTTAGCAGCTACGCCAGCGGCGTTGTTGTAACGTTCCGGTTTCAATAATGGTGTGTTGCCGATCAACTGTAACATGGATGTGTAGATTTTGCTCATGAGAATCTCTCCTTTTCCTATGATTCATCCCCCGATGAATGCAAAAATATGTTGAAGTATAGTAAGGTATACCAAATGGGTATAGATTTTATGTACACCTGTAGAGGGATTTTTCATTTCCATACAGGGTGACAACGAAGTTTATTATTTCAATGGCCGCATTTTGCCAACGCAGCGTTCATCTTGCTGGTGGTCCATCATTTCGACGCGGTGCTGCAAGAGGGCTACCTGATGCTGCAGGGCGATGATCTGATCTTCGATGGGGTCGGGCAGGCGGTTGTGGTTGAGGTCGACGTCGCGTTCGCTGTGGCTGGCCTTGAGGCGCTTGCCTTTCTGGACGACGACGCGGCCCGGGATGCCGACGACTGTCGAGTACGGCGGCACTTCTTTGAGGACGACGGAACCGGCGCCGATTTTTGAGCTTTCGCCGACGGTGAAGGACCCGAGGACCTTGGCGCCGCAGGCGACGACGACGTAGTCGCCGATGGTCGGATGGCGTTTGCCCTTTTCCTTACCCGTCCCGCCGAGGGTGACACCCTGATAGAGGGACACGTTGTTGCCGATGACCGTCGTTTCTCCGATGACGATGCCCATGCCATGGTCGATGAACAGGCCTTCGCCGATTTGGGCGCCGGGATGGATCTCGATGCCCGTGAAGAAGCGGGAAATCGTGGAAATGAGGCGGGCCGTGACGAACCACTGATGCTTATAGAAGAAGTGGGCCAGGCGATGGGCCCAGATGGCATGAAGGCCGGAATAGCAGAGCAAGACTTCCAGCGTGTTCTTGGCGGCTGGATCGCGGTCCTTGATGACGCGAATGTCGTTGCGAAGTGATTTGAACATGGCGTAGCGCCCTCCTGTGTCGTAAAAAAGTAAATAAAAAAAGACCTGCCGTCATACAGAGACGGTGGTCCGTGGTTCCACTCTGATTGCAGTCTTTCGACTGCCACTCAATACCCGTAACGGCGGCAACCGGGATGACCTACTCACGTTCAATCATCCTGCTCCCAAAGGCATTCCATCACATTCAACTTCGATAGGGGCTTTCAGCCGGTGGCCCTTACTCTCTGTGCCGTTATCCTGTGTGTACTTGTTTTGGTCATTGCATTTTTGTTTTCGTGTTGAACACATGATACCCCTTCACAGGACGTTTGTCAATAGAAAAATTGTAAAAAGATGATAAAATTGGTGTCTTATTCAAAAAGGCCGATAGAATCACGTTCTTTATATATCCATATAAGGGATTTGCCGTTTTTCGTTCATCGTTCGTCGTAACCAGGGCTTTTGTTTTTTTCGACCTACGACGAACGATGTTTTCATAAAGACTCATTATTTTTGATTAAATTTGTCTGCATACAATATCCATGTTTAGTAGATATGAATTGTATTCTCTACAATCAATCGTATACTGTAAAGCAAAATGAGCTTAATATGAGATAAAGTAATTTAAAAAATCTAAAAATATCATTACAAAAACATATCCTTTAGCGTGGTTAAACGAAGTATATAGCGTAAATAAGCCATTTTTCTGAAAGGCTTATTGATAAAAAGCATGGAGTGTTAAAAGAACACCATATTAGTAATGAATGAGCTAATAACAAAAACGCATAGATGACCATTCAAGGTTTCTCGTTTTGTATTACCCATTTTTCTATACTTATTGCACTTTGCGCATGAAATGGTATACTTATGTTAAATACTTTACTTCATAGTATTCGTTGTAGTTGTGATTTATAAGTAAAGAGGTGTGAAAATGGAAAAGACAGAATTGTATGAAACATTCCAGAAAGGGTTGACCAGCGTCAACGGCGAAAGTTACATCGCCAAAAAAGCAGACGTTGCTGCAACTCTCACCAAAATTTTCCAGGACAAGGACACACATGAAGTTGCCCTCGTTGAAACGCCGCTCCTGAAAGAAATCGGCGCTGTAGACGCATTGAAAGCCGCAGGCATCAAAGTGGATACGGATCACTTCCGCAAGAATGCCCCGGACGACAAAGGCGGCGTTACCGAAGCCGATTACGGCATCGCCAACTTGGGCTCCATTGTCCAGATGAAGGACGACATCGACTGTCGTATCGTTGAAACGGTATCGGACGTCTATGTCGGCATCGTCAAACTTTCTAAGATCGTCGATACTTTCGATGACATGATCGACATCATGGCCGAAACGAAACCGTTCCCGAAATTCGCCGGTATCATCACCGGCCCGAGCCGGACAGCTGATATCGAATGTGTCGGTACTGTAGGGGTTCATGGCCCGCGTCAGTATTCGGTCATCGTCGTAGAAGATGCGTAAGGGAGGGAACAGCACATGTCTAACGAATTACTGAAGCAAGAAATCGAGCGCGCCATGGATAATGCGCCGCTGCAGAAGGCGTTGAAGAACTTTACGACAGCTTATCCTGGCAACCGTGCAAGAGTTTACAAAGGATATGACTTTGAAGCGCTTCGTGAGAAAGTCCATGAAGTAAAATCCTATGCTCGTGACCATCTGGACGAAGTCATGGCCGAATTCATCAAGAATGCGGAAGCCAACGGGGCTCACGTATTCGTCGCTCATTCTCCGGAAGAAGCTATGGACTATGCTTTGAAACTGGCAAAAGACAACAACGTCAAACTTTGCGTTAAGTCGAAATCCATGGCATCGGAAGAAATGCACTTCAACCAGAACTATGAAAAAGCAGGCATTACGGCTCAGGAAACGGACTTGGGCGAATTCATCAACTCCATCGCTGGTGATACGCCGTCCCACATGGTTATGCCGGCTATTCATTATTCTAAAGAAGACGTTGCCGACCTCTTTGAATCGTATACGAAACAGCCAGAAGAACCGGTCATCACGAAAGAAGTCAAGACGTCCCGCCGCGTCATGCGTCCGAAATTCCTCAGCGCTGAAATGGGGGTTTCCGGTGCCAACGTCGCTGTCGCTGAAACGGGGACAGTCATTACCATGACGAATGAAGGCAACGGCCGTATGGTCGCAACCCTTCCGAAAACGCACTTATATATCTTTGGTATTGAAAAATTCGTCGCTAAGATGAGCGATATCCGCTACATCTTCAAAGTACTGCCTCGTAACGGTACAGCCCAGAACATCACGGCATACCTTTCCTTCTACACGGGCGCTACGAAAGTCGTTACGGATCCGGAAAACGATACGAAGGAAGACAAGAACTTCCACATGATCATCCTCGATACGCCGGAACGCCGTAAGATCATGGCCAGTGAAGATTACAAAGATATCTTCTGCTGCATCCGCTGCGCTGCCTGCCTGAATGTATGTCCGGCCTTCCGCCTCGTCGGCGGCCACGTATATGGCGGCTCCATTTATACCGGCGGTATCGGCACGCTGCTCACGAGCTTCCTCAACAGCCGTGAACGCGGTAAAGATATCCAAAACATCTGTCTCCAGTGCGGTACGTGTAACACAGTCTGCGGCGGCAAACTCGATATTGCCGGCATGATCCTGAAATTACGTACGAAATTCGCTCAGGAAGATGGCCTCAATCCGGTCCATAAATTCTGTCTCGATACGGTTGCTGACCGTCACCTCTTCCACTCTATGCTGCGCATCGCTTCCGTTGCTCAGGGCATGATTACCAAAGGTCAGCCGATGATCCGTCATCTGCCGATGTTCTTGTCCGGTCTGACAGCAGGCCGCAGTCTGCCGAGCGTTGCTCCGCAGCCGTTCCGCGATATCCTGCCGACAATCAAACAGGATGTTCCCAATCCGAAGGGCAAGATCGCTATCTTCACGGGCTGTCTCCTCGACTTCGTCTATGTCGACATCGCAACGGACGTCGTCAAAGCCCTCAACATGGCTGGCTATATCGTAGAAATGCCGCTTGGCCAGGCTTGCTGCGGTGCTCCGGCTACCTATATGGGCGATGTTGAAAACGCCAAGAAAGCTGCTGAAATGAACTTGAACGCTATGGAAGCTGAAAAATACGATTACATCGTATCGGCTTGCCCGACTTGTACGCATGCCCTCCGCGATTATGTCGACTTCTTCAAGGACGATCCGGAAATGCTCAAGAAAGCGGAAGCACTCCGCAGCAAGACCTTCGACTTCTGCAAACTCGTTTCCATGCTCGGCGGCTTGCCGGATACCGGCGATGGCGTACCGATGAAGGTCACCTATCACGACTCCTGCCACTTGAACCGTTACCTCGGCGTCACAAAGGAACAGCGTGAACTCTTGAAAGCTACCAAGGGCGTCGAACTCATCGAAATGCACGATTGCGATAAATGCTGCGGCTTCGGTGGTTCTTACTCCGTTAAATTCCCTGAAATGTCGGCTCCGATCCTCGAAGAAAAGATCAACAACATCGTCGCTTCTGGCGCAGATGTCGTCGCTGTCGACTGCCCGGGCTGCTTGCTCCAGATCCGTGGCGGCCTCGATGCTCGCGGCTTGAACAACATTCAGGTTAAACACACAGCACAGATCGTCGTTGAAAAACGCGAAAAAAAATAGGCAATAACGTTGGCCGGAAAGGTAAATAGAGCATGATGATAAAACAGACACTCTTAGAAACCAGCGCCCGGAAGTTTATGCCCAAATTGTTTGCCGGTATCAGCGATGACCAGGTCCGCAGAGTGAAAGAGTATATAAAACTATATACGCAGCATCCCTTTGAAGGTACAGCCACTGGCGCTGTCCTCGACGATGCAGCCTCTTCGCAGGGGAAGATGATCCGTCCCCGCCTGGTACTGATGGCCGGCTCGTTCGGAACAGACCGCGACGATGTGCGGGAGCGGTTGTATAAACTGGCGGCCGTAGTGGAAATGACCCATCTGGCCTCACTGATCCATGACGATATTGTCGACGATGCACCGGTCCGGCGCGGCAAGCCGTCGGTGCAGAGCAAGTACGGGAAGAACGCAGCCGTCTATGCCGGCGATTTCCTGATGAGCCGCATCACCTTCTATTTGATGCGCGAGGGATTGAACCGGGCAGGTATGGTCATCGCCCAGGCTGTAGAGGAAATGTGTGCCGGCGAAATCGGCCAGGCCATGTGCCGCTATAAAGAGGACGTCACTATTGACCAATATCTGCAGAACATCCACGGCAAGACCGTCGCCTTGTTCCGCGCCTGCTGCCGCATCGGTGCCATGGAAAGCGGTTGTGACGAACGGGTATCGCGGATGCTCGAGTCCTTCGGCGAATGTCTGGGCTATATGTTCCAGATGCGCGACGACCTCCTCGACTTCGTACCCGATAGTTCGATGATTGGCAAGAAAGCCCACCAGGATTTCCGCGAAGGGATCTATACCCTGCCGGTCCTCCTGGCACGGGAACAGCCCGGCGGCCGCCGGCTCCTCTACCCCTATATGGAAAGGAGCGCCGAAGGGACGCTGACTCATGCGGATATCTGCCGCATGGAAGAAATCGTCGCAGCCCTGGGCGGCCTGGAAGGCGCGTGGAACCAGATCCACACCTACCAGAAACGGGCTGAGGACATCCTCGAAGCCCTGCCGTCAAGTGATATTTCCCTGCAGCTCGGCAAGATCGTACGTAAGCTGGGGGCCGTGTGAATGGAACAGCAACATTGCTTAACACCTAAGCTGGCCGTTCGCCTGGCTGCACCGCACACCTGGCTGGCTTCTGTATATCCCGCCGTATTCGGTGAACTGTATTGCCTCCTGAAGGGCTACCCCCTTACGGGGACGCTGGCCATCACCCTCTTTTGGGCCTGCGTCTTCATGCAGTCCGCCGTCAATACGCTGAATGATTATTTTGATTTTGTAAAAGGCACGGACACTGCCGACGACAACGTCGAGGTGAGCGACGCCGTCCTGGTTTATGAAAACATCAAGCCTGGACAGGCATTGGCTTTGGGACTTGGCTACTTAGTTGCAGCCGGTCTCCTGGCCTTGCCGGCACTGGTCACAGCCGGACCGGCGCCGCTGATCATCGGCGTCATCGGAGCCATCGCCGTATGGACTTATTCCGGTGGTATCCTGCCGATATCCTATCTGCCGATTGGCGAGTTCGTTTCGGGCTTCGTCATGGGCGGCCTCATCCCCATGGGAATCGTCGCCGCCGTAAGCAGTGCCTTCGATTTTTCCGTTTTGCCTGCAGCGCTGCCCTTCATCATCAGTATCGGTCTCATCATGATGACCAACAATACGAGTGATATCGAAAAGGACAGGCAGGCCAAGCGCCGGACCTTACCGGCACTTTTGGGAAGGACTAAGGCTGTCCGCCTGTACCGGGCTGCCGTATGGATCTGGATGGCACTCATCTGCATCCTGCCCGTATGGTACACCGGCTGGTGGGGCCTCATCAGCCCGGCTTTCTTCATCGTGTTTGCCCGACATACCTTTATGAACCTGCTTCGTTCGCCCCTGGAACCGCAGGGGCGGGTGAAACAGATGAAAGGTATCATCGCCGCCAATCTCTTTGGCAACGGTGCCTATCTGTTAGCACTCGCGATGGTCCTCTTCGGAGGTGGTACTTTTGGCTGAACTCTCAAAACGGGAGAAGGTATATCATGTATTCCAGCAGATTTCCCAGACTTATGACCGCGCCAACGGGCGCATCAGTCTCGGCATGGAAAGCCGTTGGAAAGACTGCCTCATCGAAGCTGTCTGTGAGCAGGCAGCCAAGGGCAGCCGTGTCCTGGATGTGTGCAGTGGCACTGGGGACATCGCTATTTCCCTGGCAGCGCACCGGCCGGATCTCAAGGTCACTGGCCTCGATTTTTCGCCGGCGATGCTCGACGTAGCCCGCAAAAAAGGCGCGCCGCTTGCTAACGTTACCTGGCAGGAAGGTGATGCCATGAACCTGCCTTTTGAGGATAATACCTTTTCGGCAGCCTGTATCTCCTTCGGGCTTCGCAACACATCGGACTACCTGCGCGTCCTGCAGGAAATGACCCGCGTCGTCGTTCCCGGCGGCTGGGTATATTGTCTCGACTCCTTTGTCCCCGATTCTCTGGTCATCCGGCCCTTTTATTCGGTGTACTTCCGGTATGTCATGCCCTTCCTGGGCGGCGGCTTCCGCCATCGGCAGGAATACACCTGGCTGTGGCAGTCGACGCAGGATTTTCTCAGGAAGAAGGAGCTCCTGGACTTGTTTGGACAAGCCGGATTGATTGACAGGCAGATGAAAAGCCGCTTATTTGGGGCCTGCGTGCTCCACAAGGGGAAGAAGCCTGCGGTCGAATGAAGGATTATGAAAAGGACTTACATTACGTTACGATAGATACGAACGGAAATTAAGATAGCAAACCGTATGGTTAAGGAGGGTAAGAACATGAGTAGTGAAGAAAAATTTGATGCCATCGTGGTTGGCGGCGGTTTAGCTGGTTCTGCTGCAGCCTTGACAATGGCCAGAGCTGGTTTGGATGTTATGATGGTGGAGCGCGGTAAATTCTGCGGTTCCAAGAACTCCAGCGGCGGCCGTCTCTATGGACACAGCTTGGAAAAACTGATTCCGAATTTCGCAGCAGAAGCTCCGATTGAACGTAAGATTACGCAGGAACGCCTGTCGCTCATGACAGAAGGCGGCGCACTGAGCTTCCAGTATGGTTCGGATAAACTGGAAAACCTCAAATATCCGTCCTACTCGGTACTGCGTTCTAAATTCGATAAATGGTTGGCCGATAAAGCCGAAGAAGCCGGCGTCATGCTGACAGAAGGCTTCCTCGTCGATGAACTGGTCGTCGAAGACGGCAAAGTCATCGGTGTCATGACGGGCGGCGAAGAATTCGACGCTGATGTCGTCATCCTGGCTGATGGCGTCAACTCCCTGCTGGCACAGCAGATCGGCATGAAGAAAGAACTGGAACAGAAAGACGTTGCAGTCGGCGTCAAAGAAGTCATCGAACTCGGTGAAGACGTCATCAACGAACGCTTCGGTTTGAGCGGCAATGACGGCGCAGCCTGGATGATGGCTGGCGACCCGACGGGCGGCAACCTCGGCGGCGGCTTCATTTACACCAACAAAGACAGCCTGTCCCTGGGCATCGTTACGACCATCAGCGATATCGGCCGCGTCGATGTCAGCGTACCGGACATGGTTGAACGCATGAAAGCTCATCCGGCTATTGCTCCCTTCCTCAAAGGCGGGAAACTGAAAGAATATTCGGCTCACCTCGTTACCGAAGGCGGCCTCAAGATGATGCCGGAACTCGTCCGTGACGGCGTCCTCGTCGCTGGCGATGCAGCAGCTATGGTCGTTAACCTGGGTTACACCGTCCGCGGCATGGACCTGGCTATCGAATCGGGCCGTCTGG
This sequence comes from Megasphaera sp., assembly GCF_047831605.1. Lineage (NCBI taxonomy): Bacteria > Bacillati > Bacillota > Negativicutes > Veillonellales > Veillonellaceae > Megasphaera > Megasphaera sp. The sequence continues at coordinate 1,467,229 of NZ_CP181255.1, forward strand.
CTGGCGAAGCCGTCATCAAAGCGAAGAACCGCAACGACTTCTCGGCTGAAAGCCTCTCGGTTTACAAGACCTTGTTAGAAGAAAGCTTCATCATGAAGCTCATGAAACAGTATCAGAACCTGCCGGGCCTCTTGGAAGATCACATTATCTTCAACGATTTCCCGAAGATGGCCGACGAATTTGCCGGCATGGTCTACAAAGTAGACGGCGGCGCACCGGTCGCTCTGCCCATGATTGCTCTGACAGTTTTGGCAAACAACGGCGGCTTGGCTAATCTCTTCGATTTAGGTAAGAAAGCTTGGGAGGCGATGTAAGATGGCAAAGATGAGTGTAGACGATAAACTGGGTTTCGATAAGTTCGTGACCGATGAACACGAATCTCATATCCAGATCAACGAAGATTATCATGACGAAGCAGAAATCAAACGCTTAGTCATGGCATGTCCGGCTAACCTGTATCACTATGATGACGGCAAACTGGTCTTCAGTCATGAAGGCTGCCTCGAATGTGGTACGTGCCGCGTCATTTCCGGCGGCAAAGGCGTAAAGAGCTGGAAACATCCGAAAGGCGCTATGGGCGTAGAATTCCATCAGGGCTGATCGCAGAGGGAAAGTAAAAAAGGCTTGTCGCATGTGCGGCAAGCCTTTTTACTTTGTAGGGGTCGCCACGTGGGCGACCCGTTAGAACTTTGGATGAGTTCCCTAGCAAACTGGCTGGGGGAATCACATATATCCTCAAGCGGGCTCGCCCTCTACAGTGGTCCGTTTCAGCAACCGTCCTGCCATTCCTTGTAGTCATGGCCTGACGGGCTGAAAAGGCACGTGCGAGCCCCTACAACTAAAAATTGGAGAAATTCGCACGAGCCACGAACTACGAGCCACCGGCCCCTAGCCACAACCCTCCCCGGCATGTACACGGGCGACGCATATATGGTATAATAAAAAGTATGCAATAGCCATTAAACAACCGATAAGGGGGTTACTATATGAGTGTACAGATTACCTTTTTGAATCACAGCGGCTTTGCCGTCGAGACCGATTCCAAGGTGCTGGTCTTTGATTACTACAAGGATCCATCGGGGACGGTCAAGGCTTACAGCCAGGTCGGCAGGAAGCCGTTGTGGTTCTTTGTCAGCCATTGGCACGAAGACCATTTCAACCGCAGCATCGGCCAGTTCGGCGGTGCCCAGTACATCGTCAATGAAGATGTGCGCCTCAAGGACATTCCGGCAGACCGGTTCCATGCCATGAAGTTGTATGAAACGCTGCCCCTGGGAGATACGACGGTGACCCAGTATGGGTCGACTGATGAAGGCGGGTCGTTCCTGGTGGAAACGGACGGCTTGAAGATTTTCCATGCCGGCGACTTGAACTGGTGGCACTGGCTCGGCGATACGGATGAAAATAATGCCGAAGCCAAGAGCAACTTCGACCGGGAAATGAAACACCTTGCCGGACAGACTTTCGACATTGTCTTTTTCCCTGTCGACGCCCGCCTGGAAGGCGCCCGCGAATGGGGCGTCACGGGTTTCCTGAAAGACGTTTCGGTCACGAAATGCCTCATCCCCATGCATTATTTCGGCACGCCCTGGACGCCGTCGGCAGCTTTTAAACAGGCTTATCCGGACGTACCCTTGTGGATTCCCCAGCATGATGGCGACGACGTCATCATCGGCGGGCAGTAAGGAGGTATCATGGCAAGTAATACACACGGGGGCAGACGCAGCCAGATTGCCAATTATATCCTGATTACGGCGGCAGTCCTCCTGCTTCTGGCATACCCCTTCCAAGACTTTTTTGTCGGCGGACTGCTGACCCATCTGGCCGGGGCGGCCCTCATCGGCGGCCTGGCAGACTGGTATGCCGTAACGGCCCTGTTCCGCCGGCCTTTGGGCATCTCCTTTAAGACGGCCCTCATTCCGAACAGCAAGGAACGCATTGCCGAAATGGCCCGGCATATGATCGAATATGAAATCCTGACCGTTTCCAATATGTACAACATCCTCAAACATCATCCCATCCTGGGCGCGACGCTGGATTATCTCCATACGGAAAAGGGGTTCCAGTCGGCAGAACGCGTCTTCGGTCAGATCCTCAATACCTTCTTGTACACCATCGACATGAAGACCGTCGTCAAGGCCTTTGCCGGCATCGGCGGCCAGGTCATCGAGAAAGTCGACCTGGCACCGATCATGAGCAAGGCCATCAAAATCGGCCTGCGCGGTGAATCGGGGAAGGATTTCCTCGATTTCATGATCCTCAACCTGGAAGACCTCGTACGCAGTGAAACGATGAAGCGCTATGTCGGCGAAATCTACGAAGCCTCCCTGCGCCAGTACGCCAAGCACAATATCTTCCTCGGCTGGGCCATCAAGGCGGCCTTGAAGATGGAAGTCTTCCAGCCGGACCACGTAGCCGGCCTCTTGCAGACGAAGTGCCTGGACCTCCTGGCCGAAGCCAAGGAAGACAATTCCCTACAGCGCCAGCAGGCCCTGCGCTATTTGTGGAAACAGACGGAAAAGATCGAATTCAACGACGAATGGCGCCAGCGCATCGACAGCTATAAGAACCGCATGTACAACAGCCTGGTCACGCGGCCGGACACGAAAGAAGCCTGGCAGCGCTACGTCCAGGACCCGGAACGGCAGAAGCGGGTCTGCAAGGTCGCAGCTAATTACGTCATCAATAAACTGGAATCGTGGCGCCAGAGCCCAGACCAGGTGGAACATATGAACCGCCAGGCCCTGGCCTTTGCGGCCCGCGAATTGAAGCGTCTCCAGGTCTGGTTCGGCAAGACGGCAGAACAGGAAATCCTGAAATACGACGGCAATTACCTGGCAGAACAGCTGGAAAACAGTGTCTGGTATGACCTGCAGATGATCCGCGTCAACGGTTCGCTCGTCGGCGCCATCCTGGGTGCCGTCATTTACCTGGTCATGTACGCCGTGAAGGGAGGGGCTATCTTATGACATACAGACAGCGTGCCAATATGATTTTAGGCCTGTCTTTCGTCTGCTTCATCGCCATTTTCCTCTGGTGGTATACGCATGACGTCTCGGTCTGGGAAGAACTGCTGTTCTTCGTCATCCAATCGGCCCTCATCGGCAGTATCGCCGACTGGTTCGCCGTTACGGCGCTCTTTGAAAAGCCGTTGAGCTTTCCGTATCACACGGAACTGCTCTATCGCCATCGCGACCAGATCATCGACAGCATGACCAAGATCATCTCGGAAAAGCTTCTCCAGCCCAATATGTGGCAGGATAAGCTCTATCAGATTTCTTTCATCGATAAGCTCGTCGGCTGGCTGCGCGGCCCGAACGGCCGGGAAAAGTTCCGCAGCGTCCTCTACGAAGTGGCTCAGCGGGCTTACCGCTACGCTCAGAAGGGCGGGACCCAGGCATCCATAGCCTCGCACATCCGCAAGTACCTGAAACAGCAGCCCCTGGTCAGTTTCTTCCAGGACCGCCTCATTTCCCTTTTGGAAGACCCGAACAGCAACATGTTCAACGATGCCATCGGCCTCGTGCGGGAACTGGTCAACAGCGACGACTTCGACAGCCTCCTGGAAAAGCTCATCCTCCAGTGGCGTGAAGAATCGCAGCATTCGTCCATGTCCAGCCTCACACTGACCAAAGTCCTGGGCATTGTCGATACCCGTAAGATTGCCAAGGATATCAAGATGGGCATCGTCGAATGGCTCGACCAGTGGGAACATGCCGAAGGGGAACAGCGCGAATGGCTGTGCCGCAAACTGGAACTCTTCCTCTATTCCATGAACGGCCAGCTGGCCTTTGGCGTCCAGAACTGGCAGGACCAGTTCGTCGACTCCCTGCCCATCGAGCAGTGGCTGACGGCGACCCAGAATTCGGCCAAGGACTATTTCACCAAAGGCGACCAGGGCAAGGAAGAACTGAAGGATTTATTGGAAGAACAGTTCATCCATTACCTGGAATACTGCCGGTCCTATCCGGAAATCAAAGACTGGCTCGATGAACAGATACGCCGGGCCTGCAACGTCATCCTGGAACATGAACACTCGCTCATCGCCGTCGCCGTCCGCGACGTCCTGTCGGGCTTCGACAAGAAGCGGTTCAACCAGTTCCTGGAAAGCAAAGTCGGCGAAGACCTGGCCTGGATCCGTATCAACGGGGCCATCGTCGGCGCATCCATCGGCATCTGCGTCTTCGGCTTTTTGAAATTATATCAGTTCACCATCGTACCGCTCCTGCGGGGCATCGTACTGTAGTGGGGGAAAAGGGGCTGTTGCATGTGCGACAGTCCCTTTTCTGTAGGGGCTCGCACGTGGCGAGCCCGCTCAGGCAAATCAGTGATAACGGGATTCTTGCATATGCTGACGGGCGCCCCACGTGGGCGCCCCTACTATAGAGAAAAAGGGACCATGCATGATGGTAAATACCTTCTTCTGAACGCCGCTACGCGTCAAAAATGCGCCATTTCGTGACACATCGGACGGCTTGAGACGAATCTGGTGATATAATAAACTTGTAAAATACTTGTTTATTGAAAGGAGGCGTCACGATGGTACGAATTGCGATTTGTGATGATTTACAGGAACAGTTGGACATCATTCAAAAGGCAGTCCAACAGTATTTCCACGATAAAAAGGAACCGACCGAAGTCTTTACCTATAACAATACCATGGATTTCGTCGATGCTTTTGAAAAGGAAGGGAATTTCGACATCGTCCTGCTGGATATCTGTATGCCCGGCCTGCTGGGGACGGACATTGCCGCAGAGATGCGCAAGCAGAAGAGCCGGGCGGAAATCGTCTTCTTGTCGACGAGCGAAGAATTTGCCGTCGAAGCCTTTGCCGTCCGGGCTGCCCATTACCTGGTCAAGCCCTTTACGCAGAAAGAGTTCGACCAGGCCATGGACCGCGTCATGGAAAGCATCCGCCAGCGCCACAGCGGCAAGATGATCTTCCGCCTCGTCGGCGGCGGTATCCAGGTCGAAGAAGTCAACGCCATCCTCTACGTCGAAAGCAATGGGCACATCCAGCAGGTCTATACGGCAGACCACTTGCTGCTGGAAACGCGGCAGTCCCTGGCTAGTCTCTTGGATACGCTGGATGCCATTGCGCCGGGCCAGTTCGTATCGCCTGGGAAAGGCTATATCGTCAACCAGTCGGCTATCCGCGTCATCAAGAGCGATTACATCGAAATCCAGGGCCATAAGATTCCCCTGGCCAAGCGGAAATATCGCCAGTTCCAGGAAAGTTATTTAAAATTTATCTTCGGGCAGGAAGCCTGAGAAGGAAGTCATTATGGAGTATAATCACGTAACCCCGGCCGTCGTCGCGGACCTCGAAGCCATCGTCGGCGCTAAATATGTCTGGACGGACCGGGATAAAAAGATTCCCTATGGACAAGACGAAGGGACCGGGCCAGCCTGTCTGCCCGACGTCGTCGTCCTGCCGGCGTCGGCCGAAGAATTGGCGGCTGTCGTCCGCCTGGCCAATGACGCCGTCATCCCGGTCATCCCCAGGGGGACCGGGACCGGCCTGGAAGGCGGAGCTGTGGCCGACAGCCGCGGCGGCATCGTAGTCAGTATGGAACGGATGGACCGTATCGTAGAAATCAATGAAGACGCCATGTACATGGTCGTCCAGGCCGGCGTCATTACGGCGCGGATACAGGAAGAAGCCCGCAAGCGCGGCCTCCTCTATGCCGGCGACCCCTGCAGCGGCGACTGCTGCTGTATTGGCGGCAATGGCGCGACCAATGCCGGCGGCAACCGGGCCGTCAAGTACGGGACGACGCGGGATCAGATCTACGCCATCGAAGTCGTCACGCCGACCGGGCAGATCGCCCATCTCGGCAAGCGCCTGCACAAGATGACGGCCGGTTATCCCCTGGAAAAAATCGTCATCGGTTCCGAAGGGACGCTGGGCATCATTACGGAGCTGACTTTGAAGCTCGTACCCCTGCCCAGGGCCACGGCCCACGTCCTGGCCGTCTTTCCGTCGCCGGAAACGGCCCTGGCCCTGGTCACGGCCCTGCCCAAGGCAGGTATTACGCCGACGTGCCTGGAATTCATGGACTATGACGTCATTTCCGTCGTCCAGGACTGGCTCAAAGAAAAACAGCCCTGCCCGGCCGGCGGCGCCTATATGATTATCCAGCTCGACAGCTCGCGGGACGAAACGCTCGATGACGACTGCGTCACTGTCGATGAAGTCTGCCGCTGCCTGGGAGCTGTCGATGTCTTCATGGCCGACGCCGATAAAGTCTGGAAGGCCCGCAAGGCCTTTACGGAAGCGTCGGCTGCGGACTGCCCCGTGGCGGCCATGGAAGACTTCGTCGTCCCGCCGGACCGGCTCCTGCCCTTCATGGAACGCTTACGGGATTTGGGACAGGCGCTGGGCGTCGTCTTCCGCGGTGTCAGCCACGCCGGCGACGGCAATATCCATCTCGATGTCCTGCGCAAGGGCTTCGCCGATGAAGGGGATGAAAAGCAGAAAGTCGCCGCCTTTGAAGATAAGGCCTGCCAGGCAGCTTATGAGCTGGGTGGTGCCATTTCCGGGGAACACGGTATCGGTCAGGCCCGCAAGGCCCTGTTCGCCAAGTATACGGATCCGGTGGAACTGGCCTTGATGAAGGCTGTGAAGCAGGCCTGGGACCCGAAGAATATCCTGAATCCCGGAAAAATTTTTGACTGAGGTATAGAAAACTATGGAAACCTATTGTAATGACTGTCCCCGCCGCTGCGGCGTCGTCCGCGCGGCCTTTTGGGATGAAAAAAAGATGCCCGGCTTTTGCCACAGTCCGCTCCAGCCCGTCGTAGCCCGGGCGGCCCTGCACCAGTGGGAAGAACCCTGTATCAGCGGCAGCCACGGCTCTGGCGCCGTCTTTTTCACGGGCTGCAACCTGCGCTGCTGTTTCTGCCAGAATGCCACCATTTCCATGGGCGGGACGGGCGTGCCCATTACGGTGGACAAGCTGCGGGAGCTTTACGGCCGGCTCATCGCCCAGGGGGCGCACAACATCAACCTGGTCACGCCGACGCCGTATAAACAGGCCATCTTGGCGAGTCTGGCCGCCCCCCTGCCGGTACCGGTCGTCTACAACTGCGGCGGCTATGAATCGCAGGAGACGATTGACGATTTCAAGGGCAAAGTGCAGATCTATCTGCCCGATTTGAAATACCTCGACCCGAAATTGGCCAAGCGCTACAGTGCTGCCGAAGACTATCCGCAAGTCGCCACGGCGGCCATCCTGCGCATGTACGACCAGGTCGGCCCTTATGAAATGGACGACGACGGCATCCTGCAGAAGGGCGTCGTCATCCGCCACCTCATCCTGCCGGGCTGCGTAGACAATACGAAAGCCGTCATCGACTGGGTGCGAGACCACTTCGATGACGGCCAGGTCTTATTCAGTTTGATGCGCCAGTATGTACCCTGCGGCCGGGCCGGGGAATACCCCGAAATCGACCGGCCCTTGTCGGACGAAGAGTACGATGAAGCCGAACAGTACCTCTTCGACAGCGGCATCGAAGACGGCTTCGTCCAGGAAAAAGGCAGTGCCAGCGACGCCTTCATCCCGGCCTTCGACGGTACAGGCGTCGTCTAAGACGGGCTGCCCTTGCCCCAGGGGACGCGGATGTACGTAGAGAACCAGCCGTCTTCACAGGTGCAGAGGACGCTGGCGTCATAGGTGTCGCGGAAGCGGCTCAGCGATTTCATGCCGATGCCATGGCCATTGACCTTTGTCGTCGGCAGGCCGTCTTCATCGAGGGCTACGGTCCCGTCGAAGCGGTTCTTGACCAGGATGCTGAGGATGTCGCCCTGGCAGATGGTCAGCAGGGACAGGGCGCGATGGCTTCCGGGCTGCTTTTCGCTGGCATGGATGGCATTTTCGATGAGGTTGGACAAGACGATGGCCAGGTCGGAGCTGAGAGCCGTATTTTCCTTGGGGATGACGGCTTTGACGGTAATGGGCATGTGCAGGGCTTCGGCTTTGGCCAGATACGTCGACAAGGCGGCGTTGACCAGGGGATTCTGACAATACTGTTTGCGCTTGGTCTGATTCAGCTCGGCACCGATTTCCTCGATGAGCTGCAAGGCTTCTTGGGAACGATGGGACACGATGAGTTGTTCCAGTTCGTCCAGGTAGGCCTTGCGTTTTTTATATATGGCCTTCATCTGGTTCTGTGACTCCAGCAGGGAATGGGTATAATCGTAGCTGGCTTCGATTTGGGCTGTCATATTTTCTGTCCGTTCGTACATCTTCAGGGTCTGATCGGTTTAGCGGAGGCCCGTGCGGATGCTCTGGGCGATGATGAGCAAAGCCAGGAGCAGGATACTGCGGGGCAGGATCATCCGGTCCATGATGAGGACGTCCGAACTGGCCATGATGAAGTACATGTCCAGCAGCAGGAAGAGCGGCAGCATGCTGATGTATTTCCAATAGTGATGCGTCGTCAGATGACGGTATTTCACGAAGACTTCATTGAAATAACGGCGCAGCATGGGCATAAGGGCCATGTAGCAGACGATATAGAACAGCCATTGGGCCGGATAGATGGCTGCCGACAGGGCCGGCCGGGAGCTGTCGCCATGGAAGATGGCCAGCAGGATCAGGGCCATCAGGGTGTGGACGAAGATCGTACAGGCTGCGCGGATGGAAAAGACGTAGAGATGGAGGAATACATAAGGCCGGATCGTCACGACGGCCCAAAGAAAATGGGGAATCTAGGCGATGACAAAGACTTTTTTATATAAGATGAAGCTGTGTTCCCAGGGACCCCAGACGAACATATAGAGGAAAAAGATGAGTTCCATGAGGTACAGGACGGCATATCCACCCAGGACGAGGACTTTCTGCCGATGCTTCAGCAAGGGTTCAAAGGCATAGTACTGGAGGATAGCTGGCGGCATGAGGGCTGTCGTCATCAGGAAAACGGTCACGATGTTGTAAAGCATGGCTGAGTATCACTTCCAATCAAGTCTGATAGGGAATCGTCAAATACAGGCTGGCCAGGTGGTTGTGGAGGTCATAGCGGAAGGTCGCCTCGTAGAGCCGGGAGAACTGATTCAGGTCCGGAACGAACTGGGCATAGGGCGCTTCCCGGAGGAGGTCGTTTTTGTCGTCCGGGATGTCCGGTGATACGGCATGTTTAATGAAGACCAGCAGGCCGCCGTGTATGGGCGTCGTCCCGATGATGAGCAGGCGCTGGTCTTTCGGCAGGGACTGGAGGGCCTGGGCCGACATGGCAATGGCTTTGGCCAGGATGTCGCCCAAGGCGATTTCAAAGGGCAGGGACGGGGGGAAGCCGTCGTCAAGACCGTAGCTGACATGCATATCACTCCCTTTCTATCAAATACAAGATACCTTATTATAGCATATTTATGTGGCTGGCACATGGATGTTTCTGATAAGGTGCATTATAATTTGTAGGGGCTCGCACGTGCCTTTTCAGCCCGTCAGGCCATGACTACAAGGAATGGCAGGACGGTTGCTGAAAAGGACCACTGTAGAGGGCGAGCCCGCCGGGCATATGTAAGAATCCCGTGGTCGATTTGCGTGGACGGGCGCCCCACGTGGGCGCCCCTACAGAAAAAAGGAGCTGTCGCGATGCGACAGCTCCTTTTTTACATCGCCTTGACCGGTACGAGTCCTCGTGATAGGGAAATGGTCCCGGTCCGGGCGATTTCTAATATTTCATATGGCGACAATACCTTGATGAGGGCATTGACGTGGTCTTCGCGTCCTGTAACGCGGAGGATGAGCGAGTTCAAGTTGACATCGACGACTTTGGCGTGGAACAGGTTGGCCAGGCTGGCCAGCTCGTCGCGGACTTGCGGCGTGTCGTAGCGGACCTTGATCATGGCCAGTTCGTAGCTGATGAAGGGCGCTTCATCGAGGTTGATGATCTTGATGACGTCGATGAGCTTGGCCAGCTGGCTGATGGTCTGCTTCAATTCTTTATCGTCTTCGATGCTGATGACGATATTGAAGCGCGACACATCTGGTTCTTCCGTATAACCGACGGTCAACGATTCGATGTTGATGGCCTTGCGGCTGATCAGGCCAGCAATATGTGTCAATACGCCCGGTTTATTATCGGACAAAATAGCCAGATGCTGTTTTCTCATCAGGCGTCACCTCCTAAAATCATGTCACTCAATGCTTTGCCGCCGGGAACTGTCGGGTATACCCGTTCTTCCGGCGAGATGCGGATATCGACCAGGGCCGGCCCTTTATGGGCAAAGGCCTCTTTCAGGACGGGGGTTAAATCGTCCTGTTTTTCGATGGCGTATCCTTTGACGCCCAGCGATTCGGCCAGCATGGGCAGGTTTTTGCGCTTATTCAAAGTGCATTGTGAATAATGGTGGTTATAGAAGAAATCCTGGAGCTGGACGATCATTCCCAGCGTATCGTTGTGCAAGACGATGACTTTCACGTCGATGCCGTATTCCGACAAGGTCGCGAATTCCTGACAGTTCATGAGGATACTGCCGTCGCCGGAAAAGACGACGACTGTTTTTTCGGGACAGGCCACTTTGGCACCGAGGGCAGCCGGCAGGCCGAAGCCCATCGTGCCCAGACCACCGGAAGAAATGAAGTGTTTCGGCTCATCCGTCGTGAAGAATTGAGCTGCCCACATCTGATGCTGACCGACGTCGGTAATGGCTACGGTATCGTCGTCCCGGGTGATGTCCCGGACGGCGGCGAAGATTGACTGGGGTGAAATGCAGCCTGGACGCGGCGGCGTCGCGAAGGGGTGGCTTTTCTTCATGGCCAGGACCTCATGACGCCAATCGGCAAAGGCGGCTCCATAATCGAAGGCGCCTTCTTTCAGCTTCTTGGCGAAAATGGGCAGGGACCAACGCAGGTCCCCTTTGATGCCTAAGTCGATGTCGATGATCTTGTCGATTTCGACATCATCGATTTCAAAATGGATGATCTGTGCATTGGGAGCAAACGTATCGGCTCGGCTGGTCAGGCGTTCGTCGAAACGGGCCCCTAAGGCGATGAGCAGATCGCAGCCTGAGATGGCTTTGTTCGATGCATAAGAGCCGTGCATCCCGCCCATACCGAGATGGAGTTCGTGAGAATCGGGGATGGCTCCTTTGCCCATGAGTGTCGTGACGACGGGAATCTTCGTCGTATTGACGATGTCTTCGAGATACTTCGTCGTTTCCGACAGGATGACACCGCCGCCGACGAGGAAGACCGGTTTCTGGCTGTGCTGGATCATGGCGACAGCCCGGTCGATGTCATAAGCTTGTCCAGTTGTTTCGACGACGTAGCCCGGCAGATGGACTTTATCGGGATATTGGAAATAGATTTCCGCTTCCAGGGCGTCTTTGGCAATATCGATCAGGACTGGACCGGGCCGGCCTGTCGATGCGATGTAAAAGGCTTCTTTCAGGACGCGCGGGATAGAAGCGGCGTTCTTTACCAGGTAGTTGTGCTTGGTAATGGGCGACGTAATGCCGGAAATATCGGCTTCCTGGAAGGAATCGCGGCCGATGAGGCCCGTCGGGACCTGTCCGCTGATGATGACCATGGGGATAGAGTCCATGTTGGCCGTAGCAATGCCCGTAACCATGTTGCATACCCCTGGTCCGGACGTGGCGATGCAGACGCCGGGCCGGCCGGTAACGCGGGCGTAGCCGTCTGCAGCGTGGACCGCTCCTTGTTCATGACCGGTAAGGATGTGCCGGAAGTTGTCTTTATACATTTCTTCGTATAGTGGCAGGATAGCCCCTCCGGGATAGCCGAAGACGACGTCGACGCCTTCCCGTTTCAAACATTCCAGCACTGCCCTTGCACCTGTCATTTTCATCATCATTCACCTCTTAATATCGTTCATCGTTTGTCGTAGTTCGTTCATCGAAGCGGCCATTCATCGTCCTTTTCGATGAACGACGAACGGCCTGCGATGAACGGATCTTACTTAGTCGTTCTGGTCGTTGTTGTGGAGCCACGGCATCATGTCGCGGAGTTTAGCGCCGACTTTTTCAATCGGATGTTCAGCGTGCTGACGGCGCATAGCGAGGAAGTGAGCGCGGCCGCCGGCTTTGTTTTCGAGGAGCCAATCTTTAGCGAAAGCACCGGTCTGGATGTCGTCGAGGACAGCTTTCATGGCTTTCTTGGAATCCTGCGTGATGACGCGCGGGCCGGCTGTGTAGTCGCCGTATTCTGCCGTGTCGCTGATGGATTTACGCATCTTAGCCATGCCGCCTTCGTACATGAGGTCGACGATCAACTTCATTTCATGGAAGGTTTCAAAGTAAGCGATTTCCGGCTGATAACCAGCTTCGCAAAGGGTTTCAAAACCGTTGGTGATCAACTGGCAGATGCCGCCGCAGAGGACTGCCTGTTCGCCGAAGAGGTCTGTTTCCGTTTCTTCCTGGAAAGTCGTCTGGATGACGCCGGCACGGGTACCGCCGATGCCGCGGGCATAGGCCAAAGCGATGTCGAAGGCTTTGCCTGTAGCGTCCTGTTCGACAGCGAATACGTCAGGAACACCGCCGCCTTCAGTGAAAGTACGACGGACGAGGTGGCCCGGGCCTTTCGGAGCGACCATGAAGACGTCGACTGTCGAAGGAGGAACAATCTGTTTAAAGTGAACGTTGAAACCGTGAGCGAAAGCGAGGGCGCTGCCGTCTTTCAAGTTGGGAGCGATTTCTTTTGCGTAGACGTCAGCCTGTTTTTCGTCCGGAATCAAGATCATCGTGATATCGGCTTCTTTAACGGCTTCAGGAACGGATTTAACTTCAAGACCGGCTGCCTGGGCTTTGGCGATGGATTTGCTGCCTTCATACAAGCCGACGACGACGTCGATGCCGCTGTCTTTGAGGTTCAACGCATGAGCGTGGCCCTGGCTGCCATAACCGATGATTGCGACTTTTTTGCCTTTCATTACATCCCAGTTTACATCCTGATCATAAAATACTTTTGCCATGATAACATATCTCCTTTGTAATATAAAATAAGAATTTTATCGTTGGGATTTAGAGATTTGTCAAAAGAGGCCAACAAAAAAACTCCGCCCCTTCTGTAAGGGACGGAGTATAATTCCGCGATACCACCCTGATTCCCGGCGCATTGCTGCAGCCGGACTCTCTACAACGTACCAACATACGCGTTTCTGGTAACGGTGAAATGCCGTCGGCGCCTAATGAAATTCAGCGTCGATCTTCGGAGAGGAGCTTCATCGGTATCATCGTACTGGCTCGCACCGGCCGCCAGCTCTCTGAAAAGCAATGGTACAGACTACTTTCTCTCGTCATTAGATTTACGAATATTTCGCTTCACGGTTTGTTTCCTGAAGCTTGAACACATTGTACGCAATTTGCTGGTCTATGTCAAGATGTTTTTCCATAAATTTTTAAAATAAAACAAGGTTAAACGTTAAATGATTAGGTAAAACGTTTATAGATTGTAGGGGCTCGCACGTGGCGAGTCCGCCCGATATATGTGGGAATACCGAGGTCGGTTTGCGCGAGCGGACGCCCCACGAACAACCTAAAAAGGCTTGCCGCTGTGCGACAAGCCTCTTTTTTCTAATGATGATCAACTGTAAGTTCTTTGAAGCGTTTGGCGACCGGGTCGGTCTTGATGAGTTCTTCCAGGTGTTTCAATTCTTCGGCTTCTACAGTTTCTGTCGTATCGTAGCTGGGCGGTACGGTCTTAGCCAGGTACAGGCATCTTCTGATGGAGGAGATGCTGACGATGATGACCAGGAGAGCCATGATGGCCGAAACGGTGAACAGGAGCCATTCTTGTTTGGGCAGATAGATGTTGAACATGTTAAGGTAATCGGCCCAGAAGATGACGACGGTCAGGAAGACCCAGGGGATAACCGTGACCCAGGCAAAGCGGGCCTTACCCATAGCGCAGATGACAACCGTCGAGATGGCCAGGGTGATGATGGCCAGCAGCTGGTTGGATACACCGAAGATAGGCCAGATGGTGGACAAGTTCCCCTGGAGGACGATGTAACCCCATGCACCGGAGATCAGAGCCGAAGCGATGATTGCGCCGGGCAGCCAGTGGGGATCGCCGAACTTCGGCCATACGCGGCCGATGAGTTCCTGAAGCATGTAACGGCCGACACGGGTACCGGCATCGATGATGGTCATGATGAAGAGAGCTTCAAACATGATGCAGAAGTGATACCAGTAATTCATGAGGTGGTCGAGGCCGGGGATGTTGGAGAAGATGAAAGCCATGCCGACAGCCAGGGAAACAGCACCGCCCGGACGATGGGCGACGTTTTCGCCGACCATGGCGTTCAGCTGGGGCAGGTCGACGACCTGGATGCCCAGAGCCTGGAAATGTTCGGCCGACGAGTTGATGGCGAAGTAATCATTCGGTACGAGCGAGCAGGCTGCAATCAAAGCCATCATGCCGACGAAGGATTCGGTCAGCATAGCGCCGTAGCCGACGGGCAGGATAGAGCGTTCGTTCATGAGCATCTTCGGCGTCGTGCCCGTAGAAATCATGCAGTGGAAGCCGGAGATAGCACCACAGGCGATGGTGATGAAGATGTACGGCAGGACCGGACCGGTGATGACCGGGCCGCCGCCGGCGCAGAACTGGGTGATAGCCGGCATCTGGACGGTCGGGCCGACGATGATGATGCCGATGGCCAGGGCGCCGATGGTCCCGATCTTCATGTACGTCGAGAGGTAATCACGCGGTGCCAGGAGCAGCCATACCGGAAGGGCAGCGGCTACGAAGCCGTAGATGATGAGGGCGATGGAAATGCCTTTGGCGCTGATGGTAAAGAGCGGAGCCAAGGTAGGCGATGCCTGGACGGCCGGGCCGAGGACGACGGCCAGCAAGGTCAGGGCGACGCCGATGATGGTGCCTTCTTTAATGCGGCCAGGGCGCAGGAACTGCATATAAATACCGATGAAAATAGCAATAGGAATGGTCATGCCGATGGTGAACGTACCCCACGGGCTGTCGTGCAGGGCGTTGACGATGACGACGGCCATGCCGGCCATAGCCAGGATGTTGAGGAACAGGACGGCGAAGGACGTAGCCAGGCCAGTCTTGTCACCAATCTGGGCTTTTGCGATCTCAGCGATGGATTTGCCATCGTAACGCATGGAGCAGAAGAGGATGACCATGTCGTGGACGGCACCGGCGAGGACGCCACCGATGAGGATCCACAAGGCACCGGGCAGATAACCGAACTGAGCGGCAATGACCGGGCCTACGAGCGGGCCGGCACCGGCGATAGCGGCGAAGTGATGGCCGAAGACGACGTACTTGTTGGTAGGCACGTAGTCGTGGCCGTCTTCAAAGCGGAAGGCCGGCGTGACCTTGTACTGGTTGACCGTCAAGACTTTGGCAGCGATGAAAGCGCCATAGAAACGGTAAGCCAGTACAAATACTAATGCAGAGATAATGACTAAATACAAACCATTCATAAAACAATCCCTCCTTTATGAAATTGTGTGTAGGCTACTCTACTTCCCACGGATCCGGAGCTATACTTATTTCTAATTGGTGTAATATGAATTATGTATCGCACGAGAAATAAAGTATACACTGTACTTATACACTTACTATAGGCTAAAGGAGAGAAAAATTCAAGTTACTTATAGTAAAGATTACGAAAACAGCATGATATAAATTCATAATAAAAATAATAAAATGTTATAAAACGGGCATTTCCTTTGCGCAAAGAGAATTTTGAGTATATTATCAATGGTCAACAATGCACTTTGTGCATTATTGACAGTGGCTCGTGATTCGTGCCTGTAGGGGCTCGCACGTGGCGAGCCCGCTGGGGATATGTAGAATATCCATGAACCGATTTGCGTAAACGGGCGCCCCACGTGGTCGCCCCTACAGAAAAAAGGCTTGCCGCATGTGCGACAAGCCTTTTTTACTCGCTCTTAGTGATGAGCAATGGTTAATTCCTGGAAACGCTGAGCGGCTTTATCCGTCTTAACGAGTTCCTGGAGATGTTTGAGTTCTTCTGCTTCGACAGTTTCTGTCGTATCATAGCTGGCCGGTACGGTCTTAGCCAGGTAGATGCATCTACGGATAGCACCGATAGCTACGATGATGACCAGGACGGCCATGATGATGGAGACTGTGAACATCGTCCATTCACCCTTCGGCAGGTAGATTTCGAAGATGTTCAGGAAGTCGGCCCAGAAAATCATGACCATCAGGAAAGCCCAGGGAAGACCAGTAACCCAGAGGTAACGGGCTTTGCCCATGGAGCAGATGACAACCGACGAAATGGAGAGGGCGATGATAGCCAACAGCTGGTTGGATACGCCGAAAATCGGCCAAATCGTGGACAAGTTGCCGTTCAGTACGAGGTAACCCCATGCTGCGCAGATCAAAGCCGATGCGAGGATGGCACCCGGTTTCCAGTTCGGGTCACCGAATTTCGGCCATACGTGGCCGACGAGTTCCTGGAGCATGTAACGGCCGACACGAGTACCAGCATCGATGATAGTCATGATGAACAAAGCTTCAAACATGATGCAGAAATGATACCAGTAGTTCATGAGGTGGTCGAGGCCAGGCAGGTTCGAGAAGATGTAAGCCATGCCGACAGCCAGGGAAACAGCACCGCCCGGACGATGAGCGACGTTTTCACCGACCATTTCGTTCAGGTGCGGCAGGTCGACAACCTGGATGCCCAGAGCCTGGAAGTGTGCAGCCGAAGAGTTGATAGCGAAGTAATCGTTCGGTACGAGGGCGCAGGCTGCAATCAGAGCCATCATAGCGACGAAGGATTCAGTAACCATAGCACCATAGCCGACAGGCAGGATGGAGCGTTCGTTCATGAGCATCTTCGGCGTCGTGCCGGTGGAAATCATGGAATGGAAACCAGAAACAGCACCGCAGGCGATGGTAACGAAGATGTACGGAAGGACTGCACCGGTGATGACCGGGCCGCCGCCAGCGCAGAACTGCGTCGTTGCCGGCATCTGAATCTGCGGGCCTACGATGAGGATGCCGAGAGCCAGGGCACCGATAGTACCGATTTTCATGTACGTAGAGAGGTAATCACGCGGTGCCAGAAGGAGCCATACCGGAAGGGCTGCGGCGATGAAGCCGTAGATGATCAGGGCGATGCAGATGCCGTTATGGCTGATGGTGAACATGGGCCCTAAGACCGGCGAAGCCTGGACTGCCGGACCAGCGACAACAGCCAGCAAGGTGAGGATGACGCCGATGATGGTGCCTTCTTTGATCTTGCCAGGACGCAGGAACTGCATGTAGATGCCGATGAAGATAGCGATAGGAATGGTCATGCCGATGGTGAAAGTACCCCACGGGCTGTTTGCCAGGGCATTGGCGATAACGACGGCCATGCCAGCCATGCAGAGGATATTCAGGAAGAGGACGGCGAAAGAAGTAGCTACGCCTGTCTTCTGGCCAATCTGTGCTTTTGCGATTTCGGCGATGGACTTGCCATCGTAACGCATGGAGCAGAAGAGGATGACCATGTCATGGACAGCACCGGCGAGAACCCCACCGATGAGAATCCATAAAGCGCCGGGCAGATAACCGAACTGGGCGGCGATGACCGGGCCGACAAGCGGGCCCGCACCAGCGATGGCTGCGAAGTGATGGCCGAAGACGACGTACTTGTTGGTCGGTACGTAGTCATGACCGTCTTCAAAGCGGAATGCCGGTGTGACTTTGTACTGGTTCAGCGTCAAGACTTTTGCGGCGATGAAAGCGCCGTAAAAACGGTAAGCCAGTACGAACACTAATGCTGAAATAATAACGAGATACAAACCGTTCATACAAAAAGAACCTCCTTTGATAAAATAGTATGCGTGCAACCCTTTCCGTATGAAACAAAATGATACCAACGTACAACGCTTGGAAATGGTGTACACTACATTACGCTCCCTTATTATAGAGCAGTTTTCCCGAATTGCAAGATGTACACTCAGCATAGTACGCTAACTGATTATAACTCAAAATACATTATCAAACTACAATTTGTTATAGTAAACGTTTTCATACTATATATAGCAATGAACGTTTAATTTACATACTAGATAAGTCATATAATTACTAAAAGTCATATGGATAAATGTCAACATAGCGATTTTTCATAGGTATTGCGAATAGAAAAGTTAAACCTTTTACCCTAGCCACGGCCAGTGGACAATGCTATAATGGCTATAGCTTTTGAACTTATCTTTTTTCATTATTACAGGAGGTTTTTATCATGTCTCAAACTGACTATACTTTGGTTCTGCCGGCTTTTACCATTGGCGTCCATGCTTATGATGCTATCGGCAAGATTACCCGTCATTTCGGCAAAAAAGTCGTCATCATCGGCGGCAAGACGGCCCTGTCCAAGGCAAAACAGCCCTTGCTCGATGCCATCGCCAAGACGGACCTGGAAGTCCTCGGCGTACTCTGGTACGGCGACGATGCGACGTATGAACACGTCGACCGCCTGCTCCGTGAACAGGCCGTCCAGGATGCTGACCTGGTCTTCGCCGTCGGCGGCGGCCGTGCCATCGATACCTGTAAAGTCGTCGCTGACCGGGCTGGCAAGGCCTTGTTCGCTTTCCCGACGCTGGCTTCCAACTGTGCTCCATCGACGGCCCTGGCTGTCATGTACAAAGCCGATAAATCCTTTGCCGGCTACTACTATCTCGACCAGCCGCCGGTCCATACCTTCATCAATATGGCCATCATTGCCGACTCGCCTTTCAAGTTCTTCTGGGCCGGCATCGGCGATGCTATGAGTAAAGAATGTGAATCGGAATTGGCCAGCCGTACGGCGGAACACTTCCATACGGTCCTCCTGGGCCGGGCCATCGGCAAAGCCTGCACGGCGCCGCTCTTGCAGTATGGTGAACAGGCCCTGGAAGATTTCAAGGCCAAGAAGATCACCTATGCCCTGCAGCAGGTCGTCCTGGATATCATCATCAGCACGGGCCTCGTTTCCAACTGTACGACGGGCGGCGGCGACTACTACTACAATTCGTCCCTGGCTCACATGTTCTATAACGCGTCGACGGTCCTGCCGCAAGTCGTCGAAGGCCATCTCCATGGCGAAACGGTTTCCTTCGGCGTCCTGGTCCTGCTGACCTATGACAAACAGTTTGAACTGCGCGACCAGGTAGCGGCCCTCTATAAGAAGTGCCATTACCCGACGACCCTGGCTGACCTCGATATCAAAGCCGACGAAGTCGATTCCATCGTTGATGCTGCTCCGGCCCTGACCGAATGGACCTGCGTCCCCGAACCGCTGACCAAAGAAGCTTTCAAAAAAGCCATCATGGATACCGACGAATTCGGCCGTTCGTTATAATACCTTGAAGGCCGTTGGTCGAAGTGCTTCGATGAACGATGAACGGACTACGATGAACGTCATGATGTAGCGATAACTGGCTTTTTCGTGTATTTCGTGTATAATGAATTTTATAATAAGATTAGTTTGTAGTATGGAGTTTGTAGTTTGTAGAAGATGTTTTTAAATTTTTACCATATACTACAAACTGAAAACTTCAAACTTAAAACTCAAAAAGGAGCTGTCTTATTGCGACAGCTCCTTTTCAAACTTTTCACGCCACGGAGGGGATTATGGACCAAGTATTAGAACAAGTCATCAGTGCCATCGAACCGATGGATTTGGCAAAAACGGCAGAGTGCTATCAGCGCCTGGCCAGTCTGACCATACGCCAGGACAGCAAGTTGTCCTATCTGGCAGGCCGCATTGCCGGTGTACAGAGGACGCTGCATCCGGAAAAATTGCAGAAAGCCGTCGTCGTCTTTGCAGCTGACCATGCCGTCGATGGCGGAGAAAATAAGACCAAGGGCAAGAACAGCAAGGCCGACGCCCTGGAAATCGCCACTGGCCGAGGGCCTATCAATAAGGTGGCCCACCGCATCGGTGCCGGCGTCATGCTCCTTGACATGGGCCTGGAAGAAGATATCCCGGAATCGCAGGGCGTACAGAATTTAAAAGTCATGCACGGCAGCCATTTCTGGGCCCGCCAGGATGCCATGAGCGAAGATGAAATGATGGATGCCCTCTTCAGCGGCCTGCAGATCGGACAGAACCTGGCCGATGAAGGCTATACGGCTGTAGGTCTGGGGAACCTCGGCGAACGGGGACTGCTGACGGCTTTCATATTGACAGCTGTCTTTTTCCGGGACCAGCTGGAAGAACTGCCGGAGCACATGAAGTCCGGTCAGAAATTAGAGAAATTGAAGGAAGTCATCGACCAGCACCACTTCCATGCGTCAGATCCCCTGGACCTCCTGCGCCGTGCCGGGGCTCCGGACATTGCCGCCATGGTCGGCTTCATCCTGTCGGCAGCCCAGCGCAAGCTGCTCGTCATCTTTGACAACGCCGTCACCGGCTCTGCCGTCCTCATTGCCCGCGCCTTATGCCCGACGATTGACGATTACGTCTGCGCTTCGGCGCGCTATCTGGAACCGGTCCATCAGATGCAGATGAAGAAACTGGGCCTCAAGCCCTTCGTCGAACTGGACCAGAACCTCGACCAGGGCATGGGCTCGGCTATGGGCCTGACCATGCTCGACGCATCGGTACAGATGATGAATGAAAATTTAAAATAAGGAGCGATTTCCATGAAAACCTTATACCTCGATTGCTTTTCCGGTATCAGCGGCAATATGTTCATCGGCATGCTCATCCAGGCCGGTGTCCCCTTTGAAGCCTTTAAACAGGCCATGGCCTCGCTGAACCTGACGGGCTATGACTTGGTGTGCCACAGCGTCAACAAGCTGGGCATCCAGTCTATCTATTATAATGTCCTCCTCGATGCAGAACGTCATGACCACGGGGCTCACGACCATCATGAGCATCACGACCATGAACAGGGACACGAACACCATGAACACCACGCGCATCATGGGGAAGAGTTGGCCGGCCAGGGCCATCTCGTCGATATGACGGGCCATCATCATCACCATCAGCACCGGGGCCTTCCGGAAATTACCAAGATCATCGAAGGTGCACCTATCGAGGACGATATCAAGGCCAAGAGCCTGGCCGTATTCCAGGCCCTGGCAGAAGCCGAAGCCAAGGTGCATGGCGTCCCCGTCGACGAGATACACTTTCATGAAGTCGGCGCCATCGACTGTATCCTGGATATCGTCGGTACGGTCTGGTGCCTGAAATACCTGGGCATCGAACAAATCGCCACGTCGCCGCTCCATGCCGGCAGCGGCTTTGTCCGCTGCGCTCACGGCATCATGCCCGTCCCGGCACCGGCGACGGCCGAACTCCTGGCCGGGATTCCCTGGTATGCGACGGATATCAAAGGCGAACTGGTCACGCCGACCGGCGCTGCCCTGGTCAAAGTCCTGGCGCATGCCGGCGTCCGCCCGAAGGATTTCGTCTACGACACCGTGGCCTACGGGGCTGGAACGAAAGACCTGACTATCCCCAACGTCGTCCGCGGCTTCATCGGACAGGCAGGGGAAATATCGTAGGCCGTAAATCGTAGGGCCGTCCCAAAGGGCTTCCCGCCATGATATCGAAATCAGGCGGGACGCCCTTTGGGCGTCCCCTACAGAAAAAAATTACCGGCCGCATATGCAGCCGGTAATTTTTTTTCTTGACAAATCTCATACGTCATGGTATTATAATTAAGCACTGTGACGGGCACAACGGCCCGCCGGAATACAGCGTTGACATATCAATCCCGATGTGATATACTTAGAAAGTCGTCATGCGGAAGTAGCTCAGTGGTAGAGCATCACCTTGCCAAGGTGGGGGTCGCGAGTTCGAGTCTCGTTTTCCGCTCCATTTCCTTCGGGAAGCTATTGTTCCTCAATAGCTCAGTTGGTAGAGCAATCGGCTGTTAACCGATTTGTCGTAGGTTCGAGTCCTACTTGAGGAGCCATACAGGGGTGTCGCCAAGCGGTAAGGCAACGGACTCTGACTCCGTCATTCGTAGGTTCGAATCCTACTACCCCTGCCAATCATGATCCACTAGCTCAGTTGGCAGAGCACCTGACTTTTAATCAGGGTGTCCCGAGTTCGAATCTCGGGTGGATCACCACATTCCACATACGTGGCCCCTTGGTCAAGCGGTCTAAGACATCGCCCTTTCACGGCGAGAACATGGGTTCAAATCCCGTAGGGGTCACCACAATCATGGGCGATTAGCTCAGCTGGGAGAGCGCCTGCCTTACAAGCAGGATGTCAGCAGTTCGATCCTGTTATCGCCCACCAGGAAAAAAAGACCTGTCACTTTGTGACAGGTCTTTTTGCGTTGTTAGTGGCTAGTGGCTAATGGCTCCCCTGTGAAGGGGAGCTGGCGCCGCAGGCGTCTGAAGGGTTCTACCCATGACGAGTGATTTGCCGCCACGGTCCGCGGCCTGCGGCCTGCGAACTGCGAACTGCGACCTGCGGCGGGACGCTCAAAGGGCGTCCCCTGCAATGAACGATATAAAATACGTATCACATTGGCCTTTGGATTGCGCAATCGGCATAGTCTATTTCTTCTGCTCATTTTATATATGCGTAATAATATGTTTGATTCCTATAAATTTTGTATTATAATGGATGGTAGCGATGGGATATTTTCTTTAGCATAAGGACATATTCCTACTAATTTCTAAGAACTTACAAGGAGTGGTACCCAAATGAGATTTACAGAAGATTTGAAAGCCCGCGTTTCCAAAGCACAGAAAAAAATCGTCCTTCCGGAAACGAACAGCCGTCGTGTATTGAAAGCTGCTGAACGCGTTTTGGCTGATGGTTTTGCTAAAATCGTTCTCGTAGGTAAACTGGAACAGATCAAAAAAGATGCTGCTAAATTCCAGATCGATCTCACCGGTGTCGAAGTCGTCGACCCTGAAACTTACTATCGTATGGACGAACTTTGCGCTTACTTCGCAAAACGTCGTGAAAAGAAAGGCATGACCCTGGAAAAAGCTCGTGAAATCATGCTCAACAACTACACCTTCTTCGCAGCTGGCCTCGTTGCTCTCGGTGAAGCTGACGGCTGCGTATCCGGTGCTGCTACGACTTCTGCTGAAGTTATCCGCGCAGGCCTTCAGGTCATCGGCCCCCGTCCTGGCAACAAGACCGTATCTTCCGCTTTCATTCTCTTGACCAATACTCCGCAGTATGGCGATAACGGTATCCTCGTACTCGGTGACTGCGGCGTTATACCCAATCCGACGTCGGAACAGCTCGCTGATATCGCTTGCATCTGCGTAGAACGCGCTCGCCGCACGGTCCAGATCCTCAACCCGAAAGTCGCTTTCCTTTCCTACTCCACCAAAGGTTCTGGCGCTGGCGAATCCGTCGACAACGTACGCCATGCTGTTGAAATCCTGAAAGAACGCAACGTCGACTTCGACTTCGACGGCGAACTCCAGGCTGACGCTGCTCTCGTACCGGAAGTTGGCGAACACAAAGCACCGGGCTCCAAAGTTGCCGGCCACGCTAACGTCCTCATCTTCCCGAACCTCGATGCTGCTAACATCGGCTACAAGATGGTTCAGCGTTTCGCTAACGCAACGGCTCTTGGCCCCTTGGTCCAGGGCTTGGATAAACCTATCCTCGACTTGTCCCGTGGCTGCTCGTCTGAAGACGTTGCTGACGTCGTTGCTGTATGCTGCTCCGATGCCATCACAGCTGACCTCTACAAAAAAGAACGTGCTCAGCAGTAATTTCGTAGTTCGTTCGTAGTTCATCGTGATAGCTTGATATTTTTCATCCTATGCAATCAACGATGAACGACCTACCGTATATATTCCAGAGCGGGCGCCCCACGTGGTCGCCCCTACAACTCAAAAGGGGTTTGTCATTGGCTAACCGCTAACCCCTAACTGCTAATCACTAAAAAAGGCGCTGTCTTTATGGGACAGCGCCTTTTTTTACTTATACCGGATGCGGCGGTTGCCGACGACCATAGTCGGGCTCAGGGTGCGGTAGACCATGTACGTGAAGAACATGAAGCCGAAGAGGAAGACCAGGGCATATTCATCCGTCAGAGGGGCATCTTTGGTGAAATACCAGGCACAGGCCAGGGTCAGGATGAGGCTGGCGTACATGGAAATGGTGACACACCACGTCCGCTGGCCACGGTCGCGCATCTTGTAGAAGTCATGGAATTTGACGTACATGGCGACAGTCCAGGCGACGAGGACGACGGCCAGTACGATGGGGACAGCCACGGGAAGGGGAAGGTATAAGGATACGAGAAAGAGGACCATGAGGGCAAAAGTGCTGAGGAAAATCCCTTCCTGGCGTTTTAAATCCCGGCTGGAGTCATCAGGGACAGCCGGGCGGTTACGACGAGACATAAGTCATCATCCTTTCTATAGCGTTTTACCTCATTATAGCATAGGTTGACTTTCTTTTCACAATATGATAGCGTGAGGGGGTAAGGGCCGCTTTGCAGAGCGGCCCGCAGACCGCAGTTCGCAGGCCGTAGGGGCGACCACGAGCCACGAGCCACTTTAGAGCGCTTGCCACGTGTGAGCTCCTGTTCGCAAAGGGTCTGCCTGGAAAGGATGTGTGATTATGCATGCAGTAAAGACATATGATGTCATTATCATCGGGGCCGGTCCGGCCGGTATTTTTACGGCACTAGAACTGGCCGATAAAGGATTTAGGATCCTCATGGTCGAAAAGGGACAGGATATACGGGAGCGCATTGCGACGAGCCTGAACAAGAAGGCCCTGCCCAAGGATAAGATGCGCAATGTCGTCTGTGGCTGGGGCGGCGCCGGTGCCTTCAGTGACGGCAAACTGACGCTGACGACGGAATACGGCGGCAATCTCGACGACTATATGTCCAAGGCCGACCTCATGGATAAGATACGTTACGTCGACGACGTCTACTGCCGCTTTGGCGGTGCTGGCCGCAAGGTCTATGGCGATGAGAACAAGGAATGTATCCGCGATATCAAGCGCAAAGCGGCTGCTGCTGACCTGCGCTTCATCCCGGCCCGCATCCGCCATCTGGGGACCGATGTCAATGCCCAGATCCTGACCAATATGCGCGATTTCCTGGAAGGGAAAGTCGATATCATGGCCGATACGGCAGTCAATCACATCGTCGAAGAAAAAGGGGAAATCAAAGGCGTCCTCATCGGCGGCCAGTTCTACGCCTGCCGCTATCTGGTCAGCGCACCGGGCCGGGAAGGGTCGGAATGGTTCGTCCACGAAGTCGAAAAGATGGGCCTCAAGCTGACGTCCAACGCCGTCGATATCGGCGTCCGCGTGGAAATGCCGGCAGAAGTCCTGGAAACGATTACCGACGTCGTCTATGAATCGAAGCTCATCTATTTCAGCAAATCCTTTGACGACCGGATCCGCACGTTCTGTATGAACCCTTATGGTTTCGTCGTCGAAGAGAATAACGACGGCCTGCTCACGGTCAACGGCCACAGTTATGCCCATAAGAAGAGTGAAAACACGAATTTCGCCATCCTCGTATCCAAGAAATTCACGGAACCTTTCCATGAACCGATCAAATACGGGAAATACATCGCCAACCTGGCCAATATCCTCGGCGGCGGCGTCATTGTCCAGCGCCTGGGAGACTTCCTCGACGGGCGGCGGTCGACGCCGGAACGCATCCAGCGGGGCCTGGTCCGGCCGACCATGCCCAATGCGACGCCAGGGGACTTATCGCTGGTCCTGCCGTACCGTCATATGCAGGATATCAAGGAAATGCTGGAAGCCCTCGATGCCGTAGCACCTGGTGCCAATTCGCGCCATACCCTGCTGTACGGCGTGGAAGCCAAGTTCTACTCGAACCGGCTGGAATTGAGCCATGTCCTGGAAACGAAGATTCCCAACTTCTTTGCCATCGGCGATGGCGCCGGCATCACCCGTGGCCTGGTACAGGCTTCGGCAGCCGGCGTGACAGTCGGTCAGGAAATCCTGCGGCGGGAAGAAAAGTAAATAGCGTCATTCTTTGAACCGGTATCCGGCACCCCAGACCGTCTCGATGTAGATGGGCTTGGCCGGGTCCGGTTCTATTTTTTCGCGGATACGGTTGATGTGGACCATGACTGTCGCCGTGTCGCCTTCGGCGTCGAGGCCCCAGACGCGCTCGAAGAGTCGGTCCCGGCTGAAGACTAGGCCGGGATGCTTGGCCAGGAAGACGAGGAGCTCGAATTCGCGGTTGGTCAGGGCGATTTCTTCTCCTTTGACGTAGACCCGGTGCTTATCGACATAAATTTCCAGGTCGCCGCTGCGGATGACTTCGCCATCGGCTGCTTTCTGCTGGGCCTTGCCCATGAGCCGTTCATAGCGTGTGATGTGGGCCTTGACGCGGGCTACGAGCTCTGTCGGGCTGAAGGGTTTGATGATGTAGTCGTCGGCACCGAGGCCCAGGCCGCGTATCTTGTCCATGTCTTCCCGCTTGGCCGATACCATCAGGATGGGTACTTCCTTTTCCTCGCGGATGCGGCGGCAGATGTGAAAGCCGTCGGTCCCGGGCAGCATGATGTCCAGCAGGATGAGGTCGAAATTTTCCTGCAGGGCCCGTTCCAAGCCTTTCGTCCCATCCGTTTCGATGACGCTCTCAATGGCACTGGCTTCGAGAAAATCCCGTTCCAGTTCGGCAATTTCTAAGTTATCTTCAATGATCAGAATCCGTTTCATGATATTCCTCCTCTATCCGCGGTAAGGTGATGACGACGGTCAGGCCGCCGCCGGGTGTTGCTTCTGCATGGATTTGGCCGTGCAGGGTCGTAATGATCTGTTTGGCAATGGCCAGGCCCAGGCCGCTGCCCTTTTGGACATCCGTCCGGGCGGCATCGGTCCGGTAAAAACTGTCGAATAAGCGGGGCAGGTCTGCCGCCGGGACACCTGGCCCGTGGTCGGCTGCGGTCAGGACGACGGCCTGCGGCGTTTCGGCGAGGTGCAGGTCCATGGTGACTGTAGGGCCTTCTTTATATTTCAGGGCATTTTCCAATAGGTTGTCGATGACCCGCTGGAACTGCATCCTGTCGATAGCTGTCCAGGCCGGACCGGCTGGCGGCGAATAGTGCAGGATGAGGCCCCGCTCGGCCAGGCGTTCCGTGTTTTCGGCGGCGAAATCAGCGAAATAATCGCGCAGCGATACCCGTTCCATCATAAAGGATACTTGGCCCAAGTCGAGTTTGGAAAAGAGGAACAGCCTGTCGACGAGTTTTTCCAGGGTGCAGGCGTTCTGGTAGATGAGCTCGACGTAATGATGGCGCTTTTCAGCGGTCTTGGCGATGCCGACCAGGATGCCGCTGGCATAGCCTTTGAGCAGGGTCAGGGGCGTCGACAAATCATGGGAGATGCCGGCGATGAGCTCTTTGCGGTTCTGCTCATACTTTTCCTGGGCCAGGCGGGCTGAGCGCAGCTGGCGGCGCATGTGGTCGAAGGCTTCACAGGTCCGGCCGAGTTCATCGCGCGACGACAGGCGGAGCTCGTAGTCGAGATTGCCTTTCTCGATTTCAGCTGCCGCTGTCCGAAGCGCTGCCAGCGGCGTCAGTATCTGGCGGGACAAGACGCGGGACAGGATGAAGCCGCAGGCGATGATGATGGCGCTGGCCGTGCCGACGATGAACAGGAGCAGCATTTGCATGACGCCCTTGGCCATGCCTTCGCGGATGCCGCTTTTAGCAATGAACGGCGTATTGCCGGCAGCGATGACCGTCGTCCCGCTGTGGGGGGACGTGTAGCGGAAAAAGAAACCGTCGCCGTCCCAGGTCATGACCGTCTGCTGGCCATGGGCTTTTTTCAGGACCCTGTCGGCCAGACCATAAAAGTCGATGCCCGGCGTGATATAGGCGACCTGGTCGTTGCGGACGATGGCCGTGGCAATGCCCAGGTCTTCCAGGACCCGGCAGTCTTCGCGCATATCCTTGACCTTTAACGGCCCAGGCCGTTCGGCCTTGACGCGAAGGGAACTAACCGTATACTGGATGGACAGGGCCGGCCCCTTTTCCGGCCATAACGTCGTCAAATCATTGTGAGGCGATGAAAAGCGGAGTCCTGAGATGAGCAGGAATCCCAGGGCCGTCAAAATAGCGATGGGAACAAAGACCATGGTAAAATTAGTGATGAGCAGGCGGTGTCGCAGTGAAATATCACGTATATGCAGCATAAACAGGCCATCCTTTCGTAGTGATAGTTTCATTATAGAGTGATTCGTGGCTCGTGGCTAGTGATTCGTAGGGGGATGTCGCACGAAGGTTTCTGCCATCATGCGCGGCTCCTTTTTCTCTATAGTTTGTAGCATGGAGTTTGTAGTTTGTAGAAAACTAAAAACTAAAAACTACAAACTTAAAACTACAAAAGAGGCTGTCTTCATGGACAGCCTCTTTTGTATCAAGCTAATCTTCAATTTCTGTATGGATGACGGTGCCGTTAGTGGCGTCTACGAGGACGTCATAGCGGACGGAGCCGGATGTGACGCGGACTTTATACATGGGGTGGAAGGTGTTTTGCGGCATAGCGCCCTGCGGCGGCTGGCCATTCCTATCCGGCTGGCCCTGGGGTGGTGTCATGGGGACGACTTGTTTGTCGGCCTGGCCGTCTGCTGTGGCTTTGGCCGTAGCCCCGGCAGCGGCGTCTGCGCCAGGACGACCGGCTTTCATGCCTTCCGGTCCGCGCTGTTCGCCTCTTTCATCGCCTTTACGGTCTTTGTCTTTCGGCTTTTCTTTGCGGCCGTCTTTCGGACCGTGTTTGGCACTGTTCATATCGAAGAGGGCGATTTCTTTGAACGTCAGTTCACTTTCGTCTTTGCCGATGGCCTGGGCGGCAGCGGCGCAGGCCTGGTCTTCGCTGATGAGGGAGATGTTGTGCTGGTCGGCCTGGGCCTTGGTCATCTGGGCCATGGCGTCGACCCGTTCGGCGTGACGGGCCAGATGCTGCTGGTGCAGATAGTAGTGGCCGCCGGCCGTGGCTACGACGCAGACGACGCAGAAGGCAGCAGCGATTTTTGCATTGCGGGCCGTGCAGACTTTATTTTTAATCGAAACGAGTGTATCTTGCCATTTTTCCTGGGTCATGATGAATTCCTCCTGTCTTCAATCACTTATTCTTGACTACGAGGACAGTATAACGGATAAATCTAAAATCGAGCTAAACCAGGCCGTAAGAATTACATAAATATAGTATAATGAGTTTGTAGCCTATAGTTTGTAGTTTGTAGCAGATGGTTTTAAATTTTTAGCCATCACTGAAAACTAAAAACTGCAAACTCAAAGCTAACAATAAGGCGTCTTTGTACGATGACCTTATTCTGAATACTGTAACACCAAGGAGGTATCTATCATGAACGATGAACGTTTGAAATTGACTCAAATGGCGTCCTGCTCCGGTTGAGGCGCTAAGTTAGGGCCAGGGACACTGGCTCAATTGTTGGACGGGCTTCCAACACACAAAGATGACCGCCTCCTCGTTGGCTATGATAAGAGCGACGACGCGTCGGTCTATCAGGTGAGCGACGATCTGGCTGTCGTCCAAACGGTCGATTTCTTCCCGCCTATCGTCGATGATCCTTATTTATTCGGTCAAATTGCGGCGGCCAACGCCCTGAGCGACGTCTATGCCATGGGAGCCGAAGCCAAACTGGCCATGAACGTCATGTGCGTCAATCTGTCCATGGGCCGCGAAGCCATCCGGGCTATCCTCGAAGGGGGCTACCAGAAGGCCTATGAAGGCGGTGTCATCATCACCGGCGGCCATACTATCGAAGACAAGGAACCGAAATACGGCTTGTCCGTCACGGGTTTCGTCCATCCGCAGAAACTGCTGCGCAACTCGTCGGCCCGGCCTGGCGATGTCCTCATCCTGACCAAGCCCTTAGGCGTGGGCATCCTCATGACGGCAGCCAAGGGCGATTTCGTGGCCAAGCCGCTCCTGCAGCAGCTCTACGACCAGATGGCCCAGCTCAATAAAGGGGCCCGCGACATCATGGTCGGCTACGACGTCCACAGCTGTACCGACGTTACGGGCTTCGGCCTGCTCGGCCATGCCTGTGAAATGGCCGACGGCAGTGGAACGACGATTCATTTTCAGAGTGACGCCATTCCCTACCATAAACAGGCATTGGACATGGCAGCCATGGGGCTGATCCCGGCTGGAGCCTACCGCAACCGCGACTTTGCTGCGGGACGCGTCAAGGCGGACGGCGCTGATAAGCGCTTCATGGACATCCTCTACGATCCCCAGACTTCGGGCGGACTGCTCATCGCTGTCGCCGAAAAGGACGCACCGGCCCTGGAAAAAGCCTTGAAAGACTCGATTCCCTGTGCGGCCGTCGTCGGCTATGTGACCGAGCGGGACAAATGGTCCATCGTAATCGATTGAACCTCTCCCGCTTATAGAAGCGGGAGATTCTTGAGAAGGTTGCTGTTTAAGTTTCCTCCTGAAATCAGGATAGCCTTATTCTCAAAGGGCTGTCCAAAAGCCCCTTACACAGTCCCTCGAAATCGAAGTTCTGCTTACTTTTACGGAGTATGTTGGCGGCGCCGTTGATGTCGGCATTGGCCGTCCTGCCGTTGGCGAAGCGGTACAGGCCGCGCCGGATTCGTTTCCCACTGAACGTTCCTGTATAGGGTGTATCCGGCTGGTATACGGGAATGTTGTCCAAATCCAGGCAGCTGGCCTGAGAGGTATACGATTCTTCCTGTTCCAGATAGGTTATCCCATAGCGTTCACACAGGTGTTTCAAGGTACTACGAAGATAGCTCAGACTGATTTGAGTGAAATGCTGATTCATCACTTTGCCCAGCTTTAGTCCTCGTTTAAAATCGCGATTATAGCCGCAAACAATGGTACCTATCTGATGGTCAATGCAGAAATTAACAATGTAACGGGCTGTCTTGCAAAGGATGTCCTTCATCCGGAAATTGCGTTTCTTCGCTAACTGACAGAGCTGGTTCGTCGTCTTCCGGCCCTGCTTGGCGGCAATGCTTTGGAGTCTGGCTTTGCGTTTGTTCCAATACTGGTTGATAGATTTGAGTTTACGACCGTCCATGAGGAACGACGTCCCCGTATTGGTAACGCAGGCGGCCAGATTGTCCAGCCCTAAGTCGATAGCCAGGATACGTTCTGGCGAGGTTTTCACTGGTTCTGGGTCCTGTAAGTAGCAATACTGAATCTTGAAATACCGTCCGCCATATATAGGACAGATGCGGACTTCCTGAATCGTCTTATCCTTCAGCCTGTCGGGAACAGGAATCCGAATCCGATGGCCGTGATGGCGTTTCATATATTCACGGCTCATCGGCACGGTTAGGAAGCTATTCTTAATGGTAATGGCATTCGTGGACAAGATGAGATTGAAGAGCCCCCCCTTTTTCACGATAGTACGGCAGGCGGACTGCCTTTGAACTATAGTCTCCGGACTTTACTTTCTTTAAAAGACTGAAAAAGGCCCGAAAACTGCGGTCGGCCATTTTCAATATCTGCTGGGCGACACCGGCCTGCAACAAGCCATAGTTTTCATTTTCCTTGCAGATGGGGTAATTTTCTTCATACCGCAAGAATTGCTGGGTATCGAAGTAATGCTGCCGAATCATATAGACCGCTACATTGTACAGGTTATTGCTGTATTGGCACATTTCCCGGAGCATCGTATAGTCTTGTTTCGCCAAGCCGCGGATGACATTCGATTGCGTCAAGTACATCTAGGATTCACCTCCTCTGTTACCTACCATTATACCGTAGACGAAGTGAAAAGGCTAAGATGGAAAAGACATAGGGTGGATTTCGCAGGCATCGAACCTGCGAAATCCATCGCCATTGATGCCCCTACCTAAAAAGAGGAAGGAGTCTTCTGGCGAAACTATGATAAAACTTGTAAAAACGGCTACCTTCAGCCCCATAGATAGTGTATAATAAAGTTGGTGAGTTTTTTTACCGTACTCATGTCAACTACAAAGGAGAGATCAACTGTGATTGAACGCTATACGAAACCGGAAATGGGTCATATTTGGACAGAATACAATGAATGGGATACGATGAAACAGGTCGAAATCCTGGCTAGTGAAGCACAGGCCGAACTGGGCAACATCCCGAAAGAAGCGGCTAAGGAAATTCGCGAAAAAGCTGCTTTTTCTGTCGACCGCATCCATGAAATCGAAGCGGAAACACACCATGACATTGCGGCTTTCGTCTCGACGCTTTCGGAAAATATCGGCGAAGCCGGTAAATATGTACACCTCGGCCTGACCTCGACAGACGTTAAAGACACGGCTCTGGGCTACATGCTCAAACAGGCTTCGGACATCCTCATCAAGGACCTGGAAAACTTCCACGCCGTATTGCGCCGCCGCGCCGTTGAATTCAAATATACGCCGTGCATCGGCCGTACCCACGGCATCCATGCCGAAGCGACGACGTTCGGCCTCAAGCTGTGCAACTGGATGGCTGAAATCGAACGCGACATCGACCGCATGAAACATGCCAAGGAAACGATTTCCGTCGGCAAGATCTCCGGTGCTGTCGGTACCTATGCCGACATTGATCCCTTTGTTGAAAAATATGTCTGCGAACATCTCGGCATCGCTGCTTCGCCGATTTCGTCGCAGACCTTGCAGCGCGACCGCCATGCTGAATATGTAACGACCCTGGCTGTCATTGCCAGCTCCATCGACAAGATGGCTACGGAAATCCGTCACCTCCAGCGCACGGAAGTCCGCGAAGCCGAAGAATACTTCAGCCCCAAACAGAAAGGCTCTTCCATCATGCCTCACAAACGCAATCCTATCACTTGTGAACGCATGTGCGGCTTGGCCCGCGTCATCCGCGGCAACGCCCAGGCTGCTTTGGAAGACGTCGCCCTCTGGCACGAACGCGACATTTCCCATTCGTCTGTCGAACGCGTCATCCTGCCAGACAGCACTATCGCTCTGGACTACATGCTCCAGACTTTCACCCGCGTCATCGACAAGCTCCTGGTCTATCCGGACAAGATGATGAAGGACCTCAACCTTACTGGCGGCCTCATCTACAGCCCGATCATCCTCAACACGCTCGTTGAAAAAGGCGCTGTCCGCGAACAGGCATACCGCTGGGTTCAGCGCAATGCCATGAAACGCTGGCTCGAAGGGGAAGACTTCCTGGGAAACCTGAAAAAAGACGAAGACGTCACGAAATACATGACAGCCGAAGAAATCGAAGGCTGCTTCGACGTCAAGAAGATGCTCAGCCACGTCGACACCATCTTCGCACGTTTCGGAATTTAAAAATAGTTTGTAGGGGCTCGCACGTGGCGAGCCCGCCCCGAAGATATGTAAAAAAGGGTTTGTCGTCGTGCGGCAAGCCCTTTTTTGCTGTCTCGGAAATCTGCATCCACGAAAGCCTCTCCTAACAGGAGAGGTGGCTCAAAGGGCCGGAGCGGTTAACCTCTCAGTCAGCTGCGCTGACAGCTCTCCTAACAGGAGAGCCGGGCCGCCCTTTGGGCGGCCCCTACGAACCACGAACCACGAACCACGAGCCACGAATCTCCCAGGAGGTGATTTTATGTATTATTTCGATAATGCGGCGACGACGGCGCAGAAGCCGGAGGCCGTCGCCCGGGCCGTTTACAATGTCCTGTCATCGGGAACCGTGGGCAACCCGTCCCGCGGGGCCCATGGCTACGCCCTGAAGGCCTATGGTATCGTCTTGCAGGCCAAGGATGATGTAAAGGCCTTGTTCCACTGCGGCCCGGAATATGATGTCGCCTTTACGCATAACTCGACGGCAGCCCTGAACATGGTCCTCAAAGGGCTCATCCATCCCGGCGACGGCGTTTTGACGACGTCGTGGGAACACAATGCCGTCCTGCGGCCGCTTTACCAGTTGGAAGCCCAAGGCGTATCCCTGGCTTTCATCGCCAGCGACAGTCCCGGCGGCGCCTTGCAGTATGACACCCTGGAAGAACGGCTGACACCGCGGACGAAATGGTTCGTCTGCAACCACGCGTCGAACGTGACCGGCAATGTTTTGGACCTGCCCCGCATCAAGGCCTTCTGCCAGCGTCACCATCTGGGGCTCATCGTCGATGTATCCCAGACAGCCGGCGCCATCGACGTCGACTTATCCGATGGCATCGTCACGGCAGTCTGCTTTACGGGCCATAAGTCGCTTTACGGGCCAGGCGGGACGGGCGGCATCGTCATCCGCCGCGATGCTCTCGTGACGCCGTACATCACCGGCGGCGACGGCGTCCATTCCTTCGAGCGGGAGCAGCCGTCGGCTGTCCCCGGTGTCTTTGAAGCAGGTACGGCCAACGTAGCGGGCATTGCCGGCCTCGACGCCGGGATAAAGCAGCTCCTGGATGGTGGCGTCACCGCTGCGGCTGCGCATCAGGAAGCACTGGCCCGGATTTTCGTACCCGCCGTCCAGGCTATCCCGGGTATCCGTCTGTATGGCGACTTTTCCGGACCCCGCGTCGGCGTCTACAGCCTCAATATCGGTGATGCAGAATCGGCCGTCGTCAGCGACATCCTTTGGCAGACATACCAGATGGCGACGCGCCCGGCCTATCACTGTGCGCCCCTCATCCATCAGGCCCTGGGGACGGCCGTCCAGGGAGCGGTACGCTTTTCTTTTTCCCAGTTCACGACGGCTGACGACGTCCGGGCCGCTGTCCGGGCCTTGCGGGCCATTGCGGCGATGTAAG
The DNA here is from genome assembly GCF_047831605.1 of Megasphaera sp. Lineage (NCBI taxonomy): Bacteria > Bacillati > Bacillota > Negativicutes > Veillonellales > Veillonellaceae > Megasphaera > Megasphaera sp. Next base: position 1,501,811 of record NZ_CP181255.1, read on the forward strand.
ATTTTCTGGCAATCCATCAGGAAAACTTGACTGCTTTGGTATAGTAATATATAATAGATATAGTCATAAAAGACAAATAGTCAAAAGAAAGGTGGAATCTCTCATGGAATATAAATTCACAGCCGATAATTTTCAGCAGGAAGTATTGAACAGCAGCCAGCCGGTCATGGTCGACTTTTTCGCTAACTGGTGCGGCCCGTGCCAGATGATGGGACCGGTCATCGCCAATCTGGCCGAAGAATATGCCGGCAAGATTAAGATCGGCAAGATCAATGTCGACGAAAATCCGGGCGTAGCCCAGGCCTATGAAGTCGCCACGATCCCGAACCTGGTCTTCTTCAAAGACGGGAAAGTGGTCAACCGCGTCATCGGTGTCGTCCCGGACAATGTATTGAAAGAAAAATTAGACGCTTTGCTCAAATAAGCAGCTGGCGCCGGAGGAGGATTTTCATGAAAAATTATTCCTATATGACCCAGGGGACTTGTGCCCGTCAGATTACCTTCAGCCTAGAAGACGGCAAACTGCATGACGTCCATTTCGTAGGCGGCTGTCCCGGCAATACCCTGGCTCTCAGCAAGTTGTTGGAAGATACCGATGCCGCCCGGGCCGTAAAGCTCCTGAAAGGGAATCCCTGCGGTGACCGCGGTACCTCCTGTGCCGATCAACTGGCCATCGCCGTCGAACAGGCCTTGAAACAAGGCGCCTGATGGCGGAGTCAGTCTATGGCGTCGCCCTGGTGCCGTCGACACGGCAGGCTATGGAAGGCGAAAAGCTGGCCAAGGCAGCCGGCCTGGCCGTGCGCATCATTCCGACGCCGGGAAAGCTCGACGCGTCGTGCGGCTTTTCCCTGCGCTATGAACTGGTTGATGAAGCGGCCCTGACAGCTCTCCTCGATGAGGAGGGGCTGGCATGGGTCGCTTTATATCATGCCTGCCGCCAGGGCCTGACCGTCACGTACACTAAAATCAGAGAAGGGTGATATTATGGCCAGACATATCGTCATCGGGACGGCCGGCCATGTCGATCATGGCAAGACGACGCTGGTCCGGGCCCTGACCGGGATCGATACGGATACGACAGCGGAAGAAAAGAAACGGGGATTGACCATCAACCTGGGCTTTGCCTGGCTCGACCTGCCTGACGGTACGCGGGCCGGCATCGTCGATGTGCCGGGTCATGAAAAGTTCATCAAGAATATGGTCGCCGGCCTGCCGGGCCTCAATCTGGTCCTGCTCGTCGTCGATGCCAACGAAGGGGTCATGCCGCAGACGAAAGAACATCTCGACATCTTGACCCTTCTTGGCGTGCATAAATTCATCATCGTCGTCACCAAGGCCGACACCGTCGACGACATGCTGCTCAGCCTGACCCTGCAGGACATCCGCCAGAATCTGGCCGATACGGCAGCCGAAGGGGCCCCGGTCGTCGTCACCGATGCCGTCAGCGGCCGCGGCCTGACGGAACTGGTCGATGAAATCCAGGCCATGGCAGCGACGCTGCCCATGGAAAGCGCTCAGGGGATGGGCCGTCTCAACGTCGACCGGTCGTTCTCCATCAAGGGATTCGGGACTATCGTCACGGGGACCCTCATCGACGGCCCCATGATGAATGGCCGCGAAGTCTGGCTTTATCCTGGCGGCCGGCGCCTGCGCATCCGCAATATGCAGGTCCACGAGCAGGATGTCCTGCGGGCCGACCCGCCGCAGCGGACGGCATTGAACCTGGCAGGCATTTCCTGTGGCGCCATCCATCGCGGTGACGTCCTCTGTACGGCGCCGGATTTTACAGCGACGCGGATGATCGATGTCAAAGTGACCTGCCTGGCTGACGCGCAGCCCCTTTTTCTATGGCAGCGCATGCGCCTCCTCGTCGGGACGCGGGAAGTCATGGCCCGCATCGTACCCTTGGGAGCCGAACAGATTGCGCCGGGGACGGAGGGCTTTTTGCAGCTGCGCCTGGAGCAGGATGAAATCTATGTCAAGGCTGGGGACCGTTTCATCCTGCGGACCTTTTCGCCCATGCATACCGTAGCCGGCGGGGAAATCCTCGACGCCCATCCGCAGAAACACCGCCGCTTCAAAGACGACGTCGTGACCAGCCTGGAAGCCCGCGATGCCGGTCTGACGGACGACGTCGTCGCCGGCTTCCTGCGCCTGCGCCAGGTCCCCTTTACCCAGGCTGACGTCATTGCCGGGGCGACGGACCTGCCCCTGGATAAGGTAGAGCTGGCCCTGGACCATTTGCGGCAAAATGGGATTGTCCGCCGGACCCGTCAGGGCTACATCCACGGTGACGTCTATAAGACCTGGCAGGCCAAGGCCCTGCAAGTCCTCCTGGCCTATCATAGAGAGAAACCGCTGCAGCCTGGGATTCCCCAGCCGGCCTTCCGGAGCCGCCTGCATCTCGATGAAAATGACGGGACGGCCCTATTGCGGCTGCTGACGGCTGGCGGCATCTGCCGCCTGTCCCGCCAGTGCGTAGCGGCGAAACAATTCCGTATCACCTTTTCTCCGTCTCAGCGGAAATTGCAGTCGGCTATTGAAAAGAAGCTGGACCACAGTGGCTATGTGCCCGTCCCGGTCCGCGACGTCCGGGCTTTGGGCCGGGAAGCCCAGGCCGTCGCCGATGCCCTCAACGGCAAGAGCCTCGTCTTCTTATCGCCTGATTTCATCTTGTCGAAGCGCTACATGATGAAAGCCGCTGAAGCGGCCTGCCGGTATCTGCAATCAGGCTGTCCGCTGACACTCGGCGATTTTCGCGATGTCCTGGGAGTCAGCCGCCAGCAGGCCCTGCTCATCCTGGAATATATGGACCGCTGTGGCATTACCCGCCGCGTTGCCGACGGGCGCCTGGCCGGACCGGCAGCCCGGAAATATGAAATAAAAGGGGAGAATGACCATGGATGAAGAACGACAGCAGCTGCTCCGTCAGCTGCCCGATGTAGACCATTTACTGCAACGGCCGGTACTGCTGACCTGGCAGGAGAGGAAATCGCGCCAGGCTGTCCGCGATGCCGTCCGGAACGTATTGGATGAACGGCGTCAGGCCATCTTGGCCGGCCAGTGGGACCAGCCTTTTTCCGGCGATGACTTTGACCGGGCCGTCGTCTCCCGCCTGCAGGCAGAAGAAACGGGCCATCTGCGCCGGGTCATCAACGCCACCGGGACGGTCCTGCATACGAATCTGGGCCGGGCTGTTTTCAGTCCGGACCTGGCCCGTCACATTGCCAATCTGGTCTGCCATTACAGCAATTTAGAATACGACCTGGCTTCCGGCAAGCGGGGATCGCGCTATGACCATGTCCGGGAACTTCTCTGTGAGCTGACCGGTGCCGAAGATGCCATCGTCGTCAATAACAATGCCGCTGCCGTCCTCTTGACCCTGTCCAGCATGGCCGCCGGCCGGGAAGTCGTCGTGTCGCGGGGGGAACTCGTCGAAATCGGCGGCTCCTTCCGGATTCCCGACGTCATCGAACAGAGCGGCGGCCGTATCTGCGAAGTCGGTACGACCAACAAGACTCATTTGTCCGACTACGAACGGGCCATCGGCGAAGATACGGCGGCCCTCATGAAGGTCCACACCAGTAATTACCGCATCATCGGTTTTACCGAGAGTGTCTCCGCTTCGGACCTGGCCCGCCTGGCCCATGACCACGGACTGCCCTGCATCAACGATGTCGGCAGCGGCCTGTTCGTCGATTTGGCCGCATGGGGACTGCCTCATGAACCGACGGTCCGCGAAGTGTTGGACGCTGGCTGCGATGTCGTGACTTTCAGCGGCGACAAGCTCCTGGGCGGCCCTCAGGCGGGTATCATCGTCGGTAAAGCCGCCTATCTGGATGCCATGAAACACCATCCCCTGCTGCGGGCCCTGCGCGTCGATAAGATGACCCTGGCCGGTTTGCAAGGGACTTTGCAGGCCTATCGCGACGGTACGGCCGTTTGCCAGATCCCGACACTGTACTGCCTGGCCCAGACGAAGAAAGAGACGCGGGAACGGGCGGAACGGCTGTTGCAGGCCCTGCATACAGATGACCTGCCGGCCTGCGTTTCCCTGCGCCGTGTAGACGATTGTGTCGGCGGCGGCGCCTGCCCCGATGCCGTCCTGCCGGGCTGGGCCCTGGCCATTGATCCCTATGACCTGTCGGCGGAAAAACTGGAACAGCGCCTGCGCCAGGCCGACATCCCCATCATCGCCCGCGTCCAGCACTGCGCCGTCGTCCTGTCCCTGCGCACCATCGGCGACGACGAATTCCCGGACGTCGCCCGCATCGTGCGGGAAGCGTTGGGCGTTTGAGCGTCGCGTGGAGGTTTCTGCCATCATGTATGAGCGGGCCGTTCTTTATAGTTTGTAGTACGGAGTTTGTAGTTTGTAGAAGAGGGTTTTGAATTAAAAAAACTTCACTACAAACTGCAAACTTAATACTCAAAAAGGCGCTGTCTTCATATGACAGCGCCTTTTTACATTTCCTACCGCGGGGATGATTGGCCGATGATTTCTTTTCCTTCTACGAACTGGACCGTAGGATTCGGTTTTTTCTTTTCAATGAGGTCGACCATGAGGTGCAGACAGTGCTGACCGATTTCGCCCATGGGAATATCGACGCGGGACAGGGAGGGAATGGCGTAATCGTTGAACTGAGCCATGTTGATCCCAATGGTGAAGACCTCAACGTCCTGGGGAATCGAAATACCCAGTTCATGGCAGGCATAGAGCATGCCGTGGGCCAGGACGTCGGATTCACAGAACATGGCCCGGGGCATCCGCTTTTCTTCGTAGAGCTTCTTCGTAGCTTTCACAGCGCTCGATGAAGACGTATCGCAGAGGATGATGTTTTCTTCCGGAACGGTGTGGCCGGCCTTGGCGAAGGTGTCGAGGAAGCCCTGCATCCACGTGCGCATGATCGGGAACGACGTGTCATGGGTCAGGACGCCGGCGTCGAAGATGCCCTTGTCCAGGAAGTGCTGGGCGACGTTGCAGCCGATAGTATAGTTGTCCATGGTGACGCTGCTGTATTTATCCGATTCCCGGTTAAAGAGGACGACAGGGCAGGGGATATGGATGGAATTGAGGTAGTCCATATCTTTATTGGACATATTCGCGATGATGATGCCGTTGAAAAATTCATTCTGCATGGCTTCGAGCTGTTTTTGCAGCTGGTCGACCTTATAAGGGACGACGGTCAGATGAATGGCTTTGTCCTGTTTCATGATTTCTTCCTGGATGCCGAGGGTGATGCGGGCCAGGTAGTTGATACGGAAGTCCGTTGCCCAGTAGAAGGCAATGGCATAGCTGTCTTTTTTAGCCGACCGCAGTTTTTTGGCCGACTGGTTGGGGACGTAATTCAGGTCTTGTGCAATTTTGTATATACGCTGTTGTGTTTCCTGCGAGATTTTCCGTTCCCGGCCCTTGCCGTTCAGGACGATGGAAACGGTGGCGATGGAAACGCCAGCAGCTTTGGCAATGTCTTTAATTGTGGACACGATGGCCACCTCCACTCTTGCTTTTATTTTGACATAAATTAAACGTTTTTTCAAGGAAATCTGTGTTACAGGATGAACAAATATTCATTTTTATGTAAGTCGCGAATCGTTTGCAATCATGGTACAATAGAAGCGATTAAGACGAGAAAAGAGGATGTGTATGACAGTGAGCAAAGAACGTTACCGGCGCCAGGCCCTTCATCAAATCGACAATCTGGCCAAGCCGCCGGGAAGCCTGGGACTTTTGGAAAAGCAGGCCAAGCAGATTTTATTGGCCTGGGGGACCTTTCACCGGGAGCTGCGGCCGAAACACATCATCTTTGCCGCCGACAATGGTGTCGTCCGGGCCGGTGTCGTCGCGCAGTTGTCGGATATCACGTATATGCAGAGCTGCCATATGGTACAGGGGACGTCGGCCGTGACCTGTTTCTGCCGCAGCCAGGATATCCCTTATGAAGTCGTCGATGTCGGTATCGACAGTGATGATGCCGTCGGACTGGACCGCAAGATCGCCAGGGGGACAAAGAACTTTGCCGTCGAACCGGCTATGAGCCGGGAAGAGCTGGCGCAAGCCATGGCGACGGGCCGCGAACGGGTGCAGGCAGCGGCCAAAGATGGCATCAATCTCCTGTCATTCGGGGAAATGGGCATTGGCAACACGACGACGTCTGCCGCGGTCCTTACGGCATTGTCGCCGAAAAAGATGTCCTGGCTGACTGGCTTCGGTTCGGCCCGGGGCAATTATAAACTGCTCTTCCATAAGCGCCATGTCATCGCCGCAGCCGTCAAGGCCTATGAAAAAGAAATCCAGATGCCGGCTGATGCCCTGCGCTGCGTCGGCGGCTTTGATTTGGCAGCACTCTGCGGCGCCATGATGGCCTGTGCCGACGAAAAGATTCCCTTTTATATCGACGGCTTCATTACGGCGACAGCCCTGGCCTGTGCCATCGCCATGAAGCCTGCCGTCCGCGATTATGCCCTGCCGTCCCATATTTCCCGGGAGCCCGGCATGGCCCAGGCCCTGCGCCTGTGCGGCATCGATGAATACGACGTGCCCATCCAGGCCGGTCTCTCCCTGGGTGAAGGGACGGGGGCCGTCTTGGGCGTCGTCCTCATGAAGACCATGATGTATGCCGTCTGGCATATGGCTACCCTGGACGGCATCAACCAGGAAGCCCAGGACCGCCATGACAACCGCAAAGGAGATGAAACGCATGGATGAAGAAACGAGAAAAAAAGCCCAGGCCATCTTTGAGCGCCTGGGACTGACGGAAGAACAAGCAGTTGAACTCTTTTATAAACGGACCATTGCGGCCGGGAAAATGCCCTTTGCTGCAGCCGAAGGGGAAACCAAGAAAATCAAGAAAAAACGCATGAACGAACGCTTCGCCGAATGGGATGCTTTTTAGCGGACCGCAGAAGCTCAATTCGTGCAGCCATCTCCGCTTGTCTTTGCCGGGCTGACTGCGTCGAAAAGCCTCGACAGAGCCCCGCTATGCCTGCGTTTTTCTCCTTGCCAGCCCGGCAAATCCGGCGCGGATCTGACCGCGTCATTGAGCTCCTGCGGTCCGAAAGGCTCTCCTGCGAAGGGGAGCTGGCCGCCGAAGGCGGACTGAGGGGTTCTTAAATGTACGAGCCACGAACCATGAACCACTTTAAATTATTTTTACGAAAGAAGGGATTTTGATGATGTATCCGTTATTACATGAAACGCTGAATGTTGGGTCTCTGGTTTTGAAGAACCGTCTGGTCCTGCCGCCGATGGCGACGGAAAAGTCGGCGAAAGGCCAGGTGACGGATGGGCTGGTCGCTTATTATGGTGATATGGCCCGCAGCGGTCCAGGCCTGATCATTCAGGAACACAGTTTCGTTTCGCCTGAAGGCCGGGCCAGTGCCAACCAGGTGTCGCTGGCGGCCGATGCCGATATTCCCGGACTGCAGCGCCTGACGGCGGCTGTCCACGCTCAGGGCGTACCCATCCTGGCACAGATCAGCCATGCCGGCAGTGCTGCCCATCGGGCCATTACGGGGCAGGAAGTCATCAGTGCCAGTGCTGTTTCCAATCCGTCGCGGGCCGCTTCGGTCCAGGGCCAGCCGGAATTTCCCCGGGAAATGACGCAGGGCGATATCCAGCGCATCGTCCAGGCCTTTGTCGACGCCGCTGTCCGGGCACAGCAGGCCGGCTACGACGGCGTGGAAATCCACTCGGCCCATGGCTATCTGCTGGACCAGTTCTATTCACCGGTGACCAATAAGCGGACCGATGACTATACGGGCCAGACCTTGGCTGGCCGGACCCGGCTGCACGTTGAAATCATTCAGGCTATCCGCCGCCAGGTCGGGTCTGATTTTGTCCTTTCCCTGCGCCTGGGCGGCAGCGATTATATGGATGGCGGTGCCGTCGTCGGCGATGTCAGCGAAGCGGCTAAGATTTTTGAAACGGCCGGCATCGACATGCTCAGCCTTTCCGGCGGCATGAGCTTCTTCTTCCGCCCTGGCCATACGGAAGCGGGATATTTTGCCGAATTATCGGCAGCAGCCAAAAAAGGGACGACCCTTCCCGTCTTGCTGACCGGCGGCATTGCCGACGGCGCCGAAGCGGAAGCCTTCCTGGAAAAAGGGCAGGCCGACCTCATCGGCATCGGCCGGGCGGCACTCCGGGACCACCAGATTTACCAAAAAATCTTGTCCATGTAGAAAAAAAGCGCTGTCGCATGAAGACAGCGCTTTTTGAGTATTAAGTTTGCAGTTTGTAGTTTTTAGTGAATGTTTTTTTTAAATTTAAAGTCGTCTTCTATAAACTACAAACTCCGTACTACAAACTTTAAAGAGAAAGGAGCCTCGTACGATGGCAGAAGCCTTCATGTGACAGCTATGAATTATGTTTCAATGAATACGGTCTGTTTTTTTCTGAGCAAAAAGCCATTCTAAGGCGGGCTGCATGGTGTAGGCATGCTGCCAGGTAGAGCGGTGGCTGCCGCCTTGGTACTGGGTCAGGTAGTGGCTGCAGTCCGGCGTGATGAGGGCAGCGGCCTGGGCGTCGACCTGGTCTTGCGGCTGGGTGGGGTCGAGGGTCTGGCTGGCTACTTTGACGCCGTCTTTTTCTAAGTTTTCCATGATTTTTGCCAGGCTCGGGCTGGCACCGGGGTCACCTTGGGAGGTAACGGCCCAGATATGCTGGTGACCTAAGGGCGAAGTGACGGTTTCGTCCCATTTGCAGGCGACGAGGTAAGAGCCGGCGAAGAAGTCCGGATATTTGACATCCATGGCGATGGATGTCATGCCGCCCATGGACTGCCCCGTGTTATAGATGCGGTCCGTATCGATGGAATATTGACGGCAGAGCTGCTGGACGAGATGGATGGTCCGGTCCAGTTCCGGCCCGTACTGATAGTTGTCATCGACGATGATCGTATCGTATTGAGGGGCCAGGACGAAGCAGGGGTGCTTGGCCTGCCATTCCGGCGAGGCGAAGGTAATCCCAAGCCTGCCATTTTTTCAATTTCATGAGAAAACCTCCCTTTTGGACTGTCGCACGAAGGCTTCTGCCCTCCTGCGGGGTTCTTTTTCTTTTATGGTTTATATTATAGTACAGCATTTGTAGTTTGCAGAGAAAACCTTTAAATTTAAAACCATCCCCTAGCCCCTAACAACTAAAAAGCGTAAACGGGCGCCCCACGTGGTCGCCCCTACAGAAAAAAGGCTTGTCGCATATGCGACAAGCCTTTTTTATTTACTTATCATATCGTCTGAGGCGAAGCCCGTGCGATTGGCGTAGTCGCCTTCCAGGATTTGGACGGGGACGAAGCCGTTCTTGTCTTTGTCACCGGTAATCTGGATGCGCGTCGGCTTGGCAAAGACCAGTATCTTGTCGGACCGGACGAGGGAGCGGATTGTTTCCATATCGCGGTCGTGGCTGGCTTTGAGGAAGGTGGGAATGGTCGTCTCGTCGGGGATGACGTAGGTCCCGCGCATCATGAGGTAGCGGCCGCTGTTCGAGGGCAGGCGATTCTTTTCCTGCTGCGCTTCTTTTTCCTCGTCGCTCAGTTCCGGGACGCCGCTGGCTGAATAGCGGGAGAAGTTGACATTGGTCTGTTCGGCTTCTCCATAGCGGTGGACGTAATAGATGGTGATGAACAGGCAGAAGATGACGAAGGGCAGGAAGAGCATCTTCGTGTAATACGTCAGTTTGGCGTATTTGGCTTCCTTTTCTTCCCGCGCTTCCCGTTCTTCCCGCGTCTCGACGACTTCTTCCGGCTGGCCCTGGAGGGCACCGGCCAGGATGGCCGACAAGGGGATACCGTAGCTGGAAATGGGATAGAGGTTTTCCAGCCAGTTCAAGCCGCAGATGCAGGCCATGGCCCGGCTCAGGGCATTGTCCATGTCGACGGGGATCTTCATGCGGTGCAGAATCGACGTCAGCGAATCATTGGCCAGGTTGGGCATGTACGTCGAGGCCAGGAATTTCAAGTCCCGGATGTAGACATCCTTCAGGGGCAGTTCCCGCCCGGATGCTTCATAGCTGGCCTTGATGGCCGGAAAGAGCCGTTCCGAGCGGTAGGCAGAGAGGACGGCGTCTTTGAGGAGAAAGGCAATGTCTTCATCCCAGACGACATCGAAAGGCTTGCTGTCGGCCAGCATGGCTTCCGTCAGGTTGTGTGCCTGGACCGGGCCTTCCCGGGGTTTGATGAAATAGGAAATGCCGTGGACATTGCCGTCGCTGATCCAGGCCAGCGCCAGGCGGCAGATACTGTTTAAGTTGTCGTTGGCCAGGTCCGCTGCGATGGCGATGGACGAATTGACCTTTCGCCGGCGCAGCGATTCCAGCGCCTTTTGTGTATTCGCATCCATGGCGGGTATCCTCCGTGAATCGAGTGGTTTTAACGGCCTCGCTGTTTATAGTAGGGGCGGAACGTGCGCCGCGGCCGCTTGGGCGTTTGTTTGAGCTTGAAGTAGTTGTGCTTGACTGTGCAGTTCTTTTCGTCTGTAAAGGTATTGACGTCGAAGAGTTTCAACGATTCGATGAAGGGAACGAATTTCTTGTAGCCAAAATTGCGGACGTCGAAGTCGGAGAACTGCTTGCTCAGGAGATTTCCCAGGGTACCCGAGAAAATCCAGCCGTTGTCGTCGGAATTTTCTTCGGTCAGCTTGATGAGCGCCTGACGGATGGTGGAGAAATCTTTCCCCGGTGTCTTGCCGTGGAGGGGCATCGTTTCCGGCGGTGTCAGCGGACGGGCTGCCGGCGTTTCGCTGGCATGATTATCGGCTTCCGGCTTTTCGGCCTTAGCCTGCGGACTGGTATGTTCGGCCTGGGCTTCTTCATGGTCCGTGCCTTCGTGGTCACCGGCTTCGTGTTCTTCGGCTTCTTCCCAAAGGACGTCGAGGTAGAGGAACTTGTTGCAGGCCGAGATGAAGGACCGGGGCGTCTTGCTTTCGCCCATACCGAGGACATATTTCTGCGATTCCCGCAGGCGCGAAGCCAGGCGGGTGAAATCACTGTCTGACGAGACGATGCAGAAGCCGTCGAGGTTGCTCTGGTACAATAAGTCCATCGTGTCGATGATGAGGGCCGAGTCGGACGAATTCTTGCGGATTGTATTGCTGTACTGCTGGACGGGCTGGATGGCGTTATCTAAAATGGTATTGCGCCACGACGCCATCTGGGGCGTCGTCCAGTTGCCGTAAATGCGTTTGTAGATGACATCGCCGAGATTATTCGCTTCAGATAAGATGACGTCGATGTATTTGCTGGAAATATTTTCGGCGTCGATGAGGACGGCGAGTTTCATTTCTTGATTCATAATTTGATTACCTCTGTTTACATTACTTTTTTATTATATCATCATCCATAATAACTGTGCTATAATAAAACCAAGGCTGGAACGAAGGCGTTTATCCTTCACCAGGCCTATTTTTTTTAAGAAGGTGATACGCGTGAAAATGGAACATATGGCGCCTTTCTGCGTCGTCGCAGCGGGCATCTGCTGGGGCATCATCGGCCTGTTTACCCGCCAGCTGTCGGCCTATGGCCTGTCGCCCTTACAGATTACCTTTGGCCGGGCCCTGGTCACGGCCATCGCCATGGCTGGCGTCGCCCTATTCCGCCAGCCCCGCAGTTTGGCCATTGCGCCGCGGGATATCTGGATGTTCCTGGGGACCGGCCTGGGGAGCATCGTCTTTTTCAATATCTGCTACTTCACAGCCATCGAATTGACGACCTTGTCCGTCGCGGCTATCCTGCTCTATACGGCGCCGAGTATCGTCATGGTCTTTTCTATCTTCCTTTTCCATGAACGCTTTACGCGGCGCAAGGGGTTCTGCCTGGTCCTGGCCTTTGTCGGCTGCGTCCTGGTCAGCGGCTTAGGCATGGGTCATGTCGAGGCTGCCGGTATCCTGGCCGGTCTGGGCAGCGGCTTCGGCTACGCCCTCTATTCCATTTTTGGCCGCTATGCCCTGGCGAAATATGAACCCCTGACGGTCACGGCCTGGACCTTCATCATCGCGTCTTCAGGACTCCTGCCTTTCTGCCATTTCGGCATGGTCCTTTCCCTGGCCGCCGCCGTGCCCTATACGGGCCTCCTCTTCGCCCTTCTCGGCCTGATGTCGACGGCTCTGCCCTTTGGCCTCTATACGATGGGCCTGAAGCATATGGAAGCGGGCCGGGCATCTATCCTGGCTTCAGTGGAACCGTTGACGTCGACCGTCGTCGGCATTGCTATTTTCCATGAAGCCCTGACCCTGACCGGGGCGGCCGGCATGGCCTGTATCCTGGGGGCGGTCATCCTCCTGGCCAGGTCCGGATCCGCTAACGGATGAATTCAAAGCGGAATTTCCGGCCCGGCGTGATATAGTCGAGGAGAAATTCTTCGTTCGGCACGACTTTGGCGACGATGTTGGTCCGCTCTTCCGGCGGCAGTTCACATTTGACGATCTGGACTTCGCCCATATAACGCAGGAAATCGGCGTTGTCCAGGGTGATGTCGCCGCGGTGGAGACTGCGGAAGATGTCGCTGTCCGGTTCGATGATGCGGCCGTCCAGATGGGCCCGGCTGCCATTGGCGCGGATGACATCCCGCGACGGGTCGGGCCGGGCCGTGAAGGTATAGGACAACAGGTCCTGGATGTGCGGTTCCCAGCTGAGGAGTTTGGCCTTGATGACGACGACGTCCGTTTCTTCCCGGCCGGCCCGGGCCAGGTCGCGCAGTTCTTTATCGGCCGGCTTGTCGTCGCCGATGAAGACGGACTGGACGCCCAGGGCGGCCAAGTGGCGGGCTGCCAGGCTGACGTCCTGATGGCGGTGGAATTCCAGCGTCGGCAGGCCTTCATACAGCGGTGCCCGTTGGCCGGCCTGGCTGGCGACGAAGGCGCCGACGGACAGGCCACAGGCGTGGAGCCTGTCAGTCTGGGTCTTGAAATAGTCGAGGGCCAGGCCCGTGTGGGGACGGGGATAGAAGTTGTGCAGGCTGTCGATGTGGTCCAGCTGGGCGCCATTCTTCCGGAGGTCTTCCAGGTCTTTCCGGGTCAGCGTCGACGCGTTGACCTGGACGCGGACGATGTGGCTGTACATGGCCAGCTTGGCTGCATCGAAACCGTCGTCAAAGCGGACAGTTGTAATGCCCAGCTTGGCGATAACTTCCGGATCGAAACGGTCCATGCCCAGGCAGGCTGCCGAGGCCGGCGATACGTCGGCGACGATGTCGAGCTGACATTGCCGGGCCGTGTCCAGGACGGCCTGCAGTTCCTTGCGGAAGGCTGCCGGGTCCGTTTCAGGGATGTGGAATGACGTAAAGAGCCGCGTCATCCCCAGGGCAGCGCCCCGTTCGATGCGGGCCGTTTTTTCTTGGATCGTCCCTCCCAGGCCGGGATAGACGGAAATACCCGTTTCCATTTATTCACCCTCCTTCGGGTCGTCGAAACCCAAGAGCCAGGTTGCAATGAAGCCGGCCACGTAGGCTGTGACGAGTCCTAATAAATACATGGGGATGTTGTCCGTACTGGCTGCCAGAGGCAGGCCGGAAATGCCGATCGTCGCGGCGCCGACCATGTAGGCGGCCTGGACGGCGCCGCCAAAGGCGCCGCCGATGCAGGCCCCGATAAAGGGCTTGCCCAGGGGCAGGGTGACGCCGTAGATGAGCGGTTCGCCGACGCCCATGAGGCCGACGGGCAGGGCCGAGGCGATGGTCTTGCGCAGGGCCTTGTTCTTCGTCTTGGCATAGACGGCGATAGCCGCGCCGACCTGGCCGCCGCCGGCCATGGCCAGGATGGGCAGGAGAATGGTCACGCCGTAGCGCGACAGGAGTTCCGCGTGGATCGGCGTCAGGCCCTGATGGATGCCGACCATGACCATGGGCAGGAAGGTCCCGCCCAGGATGAAGCCCGTCACGGCGCCGCCGGTCCCGATGGATTCCGTCGCCGCATAGCCGATGGCTTCTGACAAATAGCCGCCCAGGGGCTGGCAGAGGAAGAGGGCCACGAAGGTCGAAATGACGACGACCAGGAAGGGCGTGACGAAGAGGTCGAACATATCCGGGACGAGGCGGTGGAGCTTCTTTTCCAGCCACGATGAAAAGAAGACGACCAGGAGGACGGCGATGATGCCGCCCCGGCCAGGGACCAGGGATTCGCCGAAGAGATTGATCTGAGCCAGGTTCGGATGGCTGAGGATGGCTGCCATGACGCCGCCCAGCATGGGCGAGCCGCCGAATTCCTTAGCCGCATTGATGCCGACGAAGATGTTCAGGCCATAAAAGGCGGCGTTGCCGGCGATGGCCAGGACCTGCATCAGCGGCTGGGCCGCCAGGGACGGGTCCATCTTGAAGGCCACGTTGAGCAGGCCCGTGATCAGGCCGCAGGCGATGAAGGCCGGGATGATGGGCACGAAGATATGGGCGATTTTCTTCAGGGCCAGTTTGGCCGGCGTCGCGTTCTTGCGGCGTATTTCTTCGTGAAGGGCCTGGCCGTCGAAGGGCCCCTGCTTATCGTCGCCGGCATCTGGCGCAGCGGCCGCCGGCTGTTCTTTACGGCCTGCTTCGACTAGGGGGGCAAAGGCCTGGTATAGTTTGGTCGCCTTGCCCGGGCCGACGATGATCTGCCATTCGTCACCGGATTTGTTGATGCCCATGACGCCGGGCAGTTTGGCCAGGTCGTCTTTGCTAAAGTGTTCATCCTTTACGGTCAGGCGCAGGCGGGTCATGCAGTTGTAAGCCTTTTCGATATTGCCTGCCGGACCGGTGATATCGTAGATGGCCCGTGCCAGTTTATCGTAATCCATGGGCAGCCTCCTTGAGGACGGCGGCGACATAGCCCTGGGCCGCTGTCAGGCGGTCTTCGGCTTCGCTGGCCGGGATGTGCAGGAGGACCATGACGATGGCCGTCTTGGCCCGGCCCTGACTTTCCCTGAGGGCTTCGATGGCCTTCTGGCGGCTGCAGCCCGTCGCCGTCATGACGATGCGTCGCGCCCGTTCTTCCAATTTCTGATTGGACGACTTGACGTCGACCATGAGGTTGCCATAGACTTTGCCCAGGCGGATCATGGCGCCTGTAGACAACATGTTGGCGATCATCTTCTGGGCCGTGCCGGCTTTCATGCGCGTCGAGCCCGTGACGACTTCCGGGCCGACGACGGCGCAGAGGTCGATGTCGGCACAACGGCCGATGGCCGAATGAGGCGAACAGTCGATGGCGATGGTAGCGGCTCCGACCGAGGCCGCATAGGTCAGGCCGCCGACGACATAAGGCGTCCGGCCCGAGGCGCTGAGGCCGACGACGACGTCGTCAGCCGTCAGGTTTTTGTCTATCAAATCCTGCCGGCCCAGTTCCGGCGAGTCTTCAGCCCCTTCTTTGGCCCGGAAGATGGCTTCATAACCACCGGCGATGAGGCCCTGGATGCGTTCCGGGTCGGTGCTGTACGTCGGCGGACATTCGACGGCGTCGAGGATGCCCAGGCGGCCGGACGTGCCCGAGCCCATGTAGAACAGACGGCCGCCGCGGCGCAGTTTATCGGCAATGGTGTCGACGGCTTGGGCGATGGCCGGGATGATGGCGCCGACGGCATCGGCGACTTTATGGTCTTCTTCATTTATGATGTGCAGCATATCTTCGGTCGATACGCTGTCGATATGCTGGCTATGGCTGTTCTGCTGTTCCGTAGCCAGGGTTTCTAAATTGATCATGCTTGATTCCTTTCTTTCATGCAGTCGTGGCTATTGCCGCTTGGGAACAATATACACATCTCTAATTATAGAGAGTGTTTGAAAGACTTGCAATAGGCTTTTTTTCATGAGCCAGCACCTTTATTTTTTTGCCGTTTCATGGTATGATTAATCTGCACGCAGCAGACCTGTGTGCCCTGTGCGCCCATAGCTCAGCTGGATAGAGCAGCAGTTTCCTAAACTGCGTGTCGGATGTTCGAGTCATCTTGGGCGCACCATTTTTTTATCTTGAATACAATCTAATCATTTTACAATCCGGAAAGGTGGGTTCTCTCATGTCCGATACCAAGAACCGGCTGGCTTCTTTCCATGAAGAAGTCATGCATGATGCTGATTATACGCTGGCTGAAGCCGTTGCCGAAGCCAAACGCTGCCTGAATTGCAAAGTACCGCAGTGCCGCAAAGGCTGCCCCATTGAAAATGAAATCCCCCAGTTCATACATGCCATGACCTTGGGCGATTTCGGCGCCGCTGCTGAACATATCTATCACCGCAGTGATTTGCCGGCTATCTGCGGCCGCATCTGTCCGAGAGAAAAGCAGTGCGAAGGCCACTGCATCCTCGGCAAAAAAGGCAAACACGTCGAAATCGGCAAACTCGAACGCTTCGTAGCGGACATGGCCCTGGATGGCGGCTTCCTGCCGCAGCCGGTCAGCCGTAAAACAGAAGGCCGCGTGGCCATCATCGGCTGCGGCCCGGCCGGCATGGCAGCTGCGAGAGAACTGGCTGGCCGCGATTATGATGTAACCATCTTTGAAGCCGCTTCCCAGCCCGGCGGTACCATGACCTATGGTATCCCGACTTTCCGGCTCCATAAGGAATTACTGCAGCGCGAAGCCCAGGCCCTGACAGCTATGGGCGTCACCATCGAATATAACGTCAAAATCGGCGTCGACAAATTCCTGGACGAACTGCAGCGTGATTTCGATGCCGTCTTCATCGCCATCGGTACGATGAATGCCTGGAATCTCGGCGTCGACAACGACACGATCGACGGCGTCGTCGATGCGGAACAGTTCCTGCGCGACGTCCAGCGCGTCCAGACCGGTGAAGTCGAACTGGCAGACCTGCCCGTACAGAAAGGCGACCAGGTCATCGTCGTCGGCGCCGGCAACGTCGCCATCGATGCGGCCCGCACGTCGCTGCGCCTCGGTGCGGACGTCAAAATCGTCTACCGCCGGGCTGAAAAGAACATGAAGTGCCTGCCGTCGGAATACGAAGAAGCCAAGGCCGATGGCGTCCAGTTCCAGTTCTATTCGGCACCGAAAGCCGTCGTCGGGACGGACCATGTAGAAGGCCTGAAATACGAAAAACAGCAGATCCTCGAAGATGCCACCATGGTACCGACGGGAGAATTCGGCGTCGTCCCGGCCAATAAAATCATCGCCGCCATCGGCAACAAGCCGGAATTGTCCGTCGTCAAAGCTCTCGGCGTCGATGCCAATGACGATGGCTACATCGCCGTCAAGGATATGCCTTACGGCCTGACCAGCAAAGAAGGCGTCTTTGCTGCCGGCGATATCGTCCACAAGCCGCAGACCGTCGTCCTGGCCATGCGCGAAGGGCGTAAGACTGCTGAAGGTATCGACCAGTACTTGAAGGCCAAAAAAGTCATGGCCGCTGTGAAAGCATGAGGAGGCCGCTATGAGTGAATTGACACGGCAGATACTGAAAGCCAATAAGTCTTTTGTCAAACAGTCCCTGTCCCAGGGCGGCTTCGATGAAGTCAGCAAGTATCCGAGCCGCAACCTGGCCGTCCTGACCTGTATGGACACGCGCCTCTTGAATTTCCTCGAACCGGCCATGGGCATCGCCCGGGGCGAAGCCAAACTCATCAAAGTCGCCGGCAATACGGCTTTTGAAGACTTTGACAGCGTCATCGGCAGCCTCATGGTTGCCGTCTACGAACTGCACGTCCACGACATCATCGTCATGGGCCATGACGACTGCGGCATGCTCAAGACGACGGCAGACAGCCTGTGCCGCCATATGGCCGAAGAAGGCATCGATGAAAAGGCCATCGCCGCCGTCCGCCCCAAATTGGAACAGTGGGCCGACCCCATTACCGATATCGACGCGTCTGTCTGCGATACGGTCCGCCGCCTGCGGGCCAATCCCTACTTGCCTTCATCCCTTACGATTTATGGTATGGTCATCCATCCGCACACCGGTGAAATCCGCGTCGTCGACGATGGAGAAGGCCAGGAACAGGAGGTATTATGAGTCTGGTCACACAACGAATGAAAGACCACGCCGCCGTCCTCGAGGCGACGATGGAGTTGATCCCGGATATTGAAAAAGCCGGGGCTCTGTTCAAAGAGGCCCTGGCTTCTGGTCACAAGATACTTTTTTGCGGCAACGGCGGCAGTGCTGCCGATTCCCAGCATTTAGCCGCGGAAATCGTCGGCCGCTTCCAAAAGGAACGGCGCCCGTTCCCGGCCATCGCCCTGACCGTCGACACGTCGATCCTGACGGCCGTCGGCAATGATTATGGCTTCGATACGGTCTTTGCCCGCCAGGTCCGGGCCTTAGGCGAAAAAGGCGACGTCCTGGTCGGCATTTCTACGTCCGGCAACAGCCAGAACGTCCTGGAAGCCATCGATGCAGCCCGTGAAAAAGGCCTCACTGTCATCGGCCTGACCGCTTATGGCGGCGGCAAGATGAAGGAGACCTGCGATATCTGCCTGGCCGTACCGGCCAAAGTGACGGCACGGGCCCAGGAAATGCATATCATGATCGGCCACATCCTCTGTGAAATCGCTGAGGAAGACATGTAATCAGCCGACGATTTGCTGGAACTGTTTGTTGTTCCGTATCTTATCGAAATGGCTCTGCGTCCGGGCTGCCTGGCGGACGTCTTCGCCGCCCAGGTCGATGGCCTGCTTCAGATAGGGCAGGGCCTGGTCGGCTTTGCCCAGGTCGCCGTAGATGGTGGCGATGCCGTAGTAACTCCAGGTATTGCCCGGATCGGCGGCGATGACGTTCTTGAAATACGTCAGGGCCTTGTCGTATTGGCCGTCAATTTTATAGGCTAAGGCCAGGTTGTAGAAAGAAGCGACGTCTTTCGGGGCTATTTTCAGCGCTTTTTCGATGAGCTCGATGCCCTGGGAGACGTCGTTTTTGCTGCCTGTGCTGTTGCCGCGCATGGCCAGGGTGACGCCCTTATTGCTCAAGGCCTGATAGTTGTTGGCGTCGAGGGAAAGGGCCTTGTCGAAATCGTTCAGGGCCCCGGCATAATCGCCGGCCTGGTATTTTTTCAGGCCTTCGTCGCTGTAAGCCTGCGAATCGGCCTGGATGGCCGGTGCCGATGGAGCCTGTACGTCCTGTGCCGTCTGAGCCGGCTGGGGCTGGGATGGCTGTGTACTGCATCCGCCGCTCCCGGCAGCCAGGGCCAGCAGGAGCAGGATGGCCAAGTGTTTGTTCTTCATGTTCATTCTCCTGTTCGTCAATATGGAAATCCTATGAAACATATCATCAAAAAAGGGGACATCGTCCTCATCATTACGCTGCTCGTCTTATCTTTCATCCCGGAAGGTATCTTTTACCTGACCGGTAACGATGCGTCTGTGAGCCGGACGTATGCGGTCATCCAGGTCGACGGCAAGGTCTATAAAGAAGTTCCCTTGTCGGGCCACCATGGGACCGATGTCATCCCTATCCAGACCGAGGAGGGCTATAACCTCGTGGTCATCCAGGACGAGAGCGTAGGCATTACCGAAGCCGATTGTCCCGATAAAATCTGTATCAGTGAAGGCTTTGTCAGCAAGCCCGGTGCGACTGTCGTCTGCCTGCCGCACAAGGTGCTGGTCGAAGTGAAGTCCGCCGGCGATGACGAACCCGATGTCATTCCGGCCCATTAGAGGTACTTATGAAAAAGACATTTCACATTATTATCCTGGGCCTGTTCATCGCCCAGTCCCTGGTCTTATACGTCGTCGAAGGGATGCTGCCCGTGCCCTTCATCGCGCCAGGGGCGAAACTGGGGCTGGCCAATCTGATTACGGTCATCGCCCTCTATGCCCTGCCGCGTAAGCGCGACGTCTGCCTCATCCTGCTCGTGCGCATCATCCTGGCCACGGCCTTTGGCGGCGGCATCAACGCTTTCTTGTACAGCGTCGCCGGGGCGGCTTTCAGCCTGGGCGCCATGATGGTCCTGCAGAAGACGGGGAAATTCTCTATCATCGGTGTCAGCACGGCTGGCGGTATTTTCCACAACCTGGGCCAGGTCATCGTGGCCTCTTTGGTCGTAGAGAATATCAAGATTATGCTCTACCTGCCGATCCTGGCCGTTGCCGGCACAGGAACGGGCATCCTCATCGGCATTACGGCTATCTTCACCTTGCGCCACTTGAAGCGGCTGCCCATTTACCGGCGCATGCAAGAGGAAAATCAGGCGATTAATTGATTCGGATGGAGTCGAGGACTTCGTCAGCGAGCTTTACCTTATCTTCTTTGCTGCCGTCGCAGGCTACGACGACGATCCACGTCGCCGGGCCGTCGGCAAAGCCGATGAGGCGGGCCTTCATGGATTTATCCTGATACGTGAAGGTAAAGGTCTGGACGACGGCGTGCTGCCCGCTGACCATCGTCGTGTCCTGGCTGACCGAGACGTTCTGGGCGTCGATTTTCGATAATACGGCGCCGGCTGCGGCTTCGGCCGTCTGGTTGAGGCGCTGGCTGATGGCCTGGCCCTGGCTGATGTGCAGGTCGTCGTACATCTGCTGCGTGTCGATGCTGTTGGTATAGATGGCGATGTACAGGCCGCCGTCCATTTCACCGTACAGGCGGCTGCCCTCGAAGTACCGCTGGGTCAGCGGGTCTACGGGGACGGGGAAGTCGAGCTTCTGGAGATTTCCCGGCAGTTTCAGGGAAATGGCCGAGCCCATGCCGTCGACGCGGCGTTCTTTGAGGGTAATCGTATAGCAGGCCGTCAGGCTCAGGGTAAGGATGAGCAGGCATAAAGCCAGACAGAGGGAACGGATTCGGGTATGAGTCATGAGTGCACCTCGCGAAAGTTATTTGAAAGGCAGGTATCCCCAGGATACGAGCAGGTAAAAAGCGGGATATAGAATAAGTATATATAAGAGCTGTGTCGTAATGAAAGGCGCCATGGCCAGATTGACGTTCAAGTCGTAAAGGCGCTCCGTAATCAAGGCGTTGATGGCACAGGGCGTAGCCATGACGATGACAATCGTCCCCAGGAGCACCGGGTCCGACGTGAAGCACAAGGCCAGGAAATACGATGCCAGCGGCGTCAGGACCATCTTGATGGGAATGAGGTCCAGCGTCTGGCGGGCATAGTCCTTGAAGTGGGAAAAGTCGATGAGGTAGCCGACGGGGATGAGGGCTACCCAGGCGCTGACGTGGATCAGGGCCTGGAAAATCGTCGTCCCCGCAGCGGGCCTGGGGATGCCGGCGGCGTGTAAGGCCGTGCCGATGACCAGGGCTACGACGGACAACTGGTTCCAGTTGATGAAGATCGATTTCCAGTTATCCTTGAAAAAGACGAAGAAATTGCGGTCCTTGCCGCCGTGCTGGTAGTAGTAGCCCATGGGGAAGAGGACGAAGAACATGAGCAGGTTCTGGAAGACGCCGATGATCTGGACGTAGGCATAGGACATTTCCCCGTAGAGAATGTAGCTGCACAGGCCGCCGAGCATCCCCGTGTTGGCCGGGATGGCGGCGATGAGGTAACTGCCTCGGTCGACGAAGGACGAGAATTTGCGCTGCCGTCCCAGCAAGAGGACGACGGCCAGCGGCAGGAGGCCGTTGAAAAAAGCGAAGAAAGGCAGGCTGAGCAAGTCCGTCCGCATGGGCAGGACCCAGAAGCTGAGCAGGGTCAGGGACGTCATGATGACGATGATGTTGAAGCGGATGAGCCAGTTCGACTGGTCCGGCGTCAGCCAGCTCCGCCTTTTGGCGACATATCCGGCAATCATGGGCAGGATGATGTCTGTGAAAATATAAACCATCCGGAGTGTCGTATCTTCCATGGCCGGATTCCCTCCCTTTACTTGCGGGCAGCGCGGAAGGCGTCGGCCAGGGAGAACGTCAGCGGTTCTGCCGGCTTGGTGGCGTCGATGATAGGCTGCATGATATCGCGGAATTCTTCTTTTTTCTTCGATAAGACGTAGAGTTTGGACGTGTTGCGGGCATCCCAGAGGGCGTCGTGCATCTGGCCGTCGAAGGTTTCTCCCAGGGTGCTGACAGCCTTGTCCAGGGAAATGACATTATCCAGGCCCAGGAGGTTGCAGTAAATCTGCTGGAAGTTCTGCCAGTGGTCGAGCATCCAGCGGACGCGGTCGTCGTGCTCGTCGATTTCTTTGAGGCGGAGTTCGCAGTCCAGCTGGCGCCAGTCATTTTCACTCCAGGCGAACATTTCGTAGGCATTGGGGCAGCCTTCGTTGCACCAGGTCAGGAAATGGTCGAAGGCCTGGCGGAAATGGGGTTTCCCGGCCAGCATTTCCATGGTGATACCTGTCAATTCCTGACAGGTCTGATTCATGGCTGTCGTATATTCGGGCAGCACATATTCCTTATACGACGAGATTTCATTCCCCTCTTCGTCTATTTTAACAGCACCGATTTCGATGATTTCCCCTTTGCAGATGCGGCGCGCTTCCTTCTGGTCCCGGCCGATAGGGTTCATCTCGAAATCGACAAATACGGCTTTCATGAGAGTGTCTCCTTTCTGAATCTGATGACAACCATTATTATACCATAAGTAAAGGGCTTGTCGCACGTGCGACAAGCCCTTTTAAGAGGATTCAGGCGGGCCGCCCTTTGGGCGGCCCCTACGAACCACTAGCCACTAAAACGCCGGCAGGATAGTTCCCTGGAAGTGTTCTTCAATGAATTTCTTGATCGGTTCAGACTGATAGATTGCCAAGACTTTCTTGTATGTTTCGTTGTTTTCGTCGCCCTGACGGACTGCCATGACGTTGGCATACGGCGAATCCTTCGATTCGACGAGGATCGAATCTTTCTGCGGGTTCAGGCCGGCCGGGATAGCGTAGTTGGTGTTGACGCAGGCCAGGTCCGTATCGTCGAGGGAGCGGGGAATCTGAGCGGCGTCGAGTTCGACGAACTGGAGGTTCTTGGGATTTTCGGTGATATCTGTTACCGAAGCGTCGACGGAGTTGCCGTTTTTCAATTTAATCAGGCCGGCCTGCTGGAGCAGGAGCAGGGCGCGGGCACCGTTGGTCGGGTCGTTCGGGATGGTGACTTTGGCGCCGTCCGTGACGTCTTTAATGTCTTTGAATTTATGGGAGTAAACGGCCATGGGCAGGATAATGGTCTTGCCGATGGAGGTAATCTTCAGGCCTTGTTTCTTGACGACGTTGTCCATGTACGGCTGATGCTGCATGGAGTTCATATCCAGGTCGCCTTCGGCCAGGGCCTTGTTCGGCTGGACGTAGTCGTTGAATTCGACGACTTTGATAGTAATGCCCTGTTTAGCTGCTTCTTTAGCGACTTCTTCCATGACTTCGGCATGAGGACCGGCAGTGACGCCCATCTTGATTTCTTTTTTGTCACCGGAAGCACCGGAATTGGAAGACGAACCGCAGCCGGCGGCAAAGAGGCACGTCGTCGTGATGAGAACGGCGGCGAAGAGTTTTTTTACTGTTGCGTTCATGTAATCATTTCCTTTCTGGATAACGGATAATAAGGGCTTGCCGGTCAAAAAGAAAAGCCGTCATACAGATGACGGCTCAATTTGCGATTCGTTCATCTGCCGGTATACACCGCTGGACTTGGCACCTATCCCGATAGGGGGTTGCCGCAGCGTCATCGGGCCATTCCCTCGACTGCTCTTGATGAAAGACAATGTATGGTTGTTGGTGTACATATTATCACCTGGAAGAGAATCTGTCAAGAAATATTGTGCTTCTTGAGGAAAATTTCTTTTTATCATAGTTTCGCCAGAAGACTCCTTCCTCTTAGGTAGGGGATGAATGGCGATGGATTTCGCAGGTTCGATGCCTGCGAAATCCACCCTATGTCATTTCTGTCTTAGCCTTTTCACTTCGTCTACGGTATAATGGTAGGTAACAGAGGAGGTGAATCCTAGATGTACTTGACGCAATCGAATGTCATCCGCGGCTTGGCGAAACAAGACTATACGATGCTCCGGGAAATGTGCCAATACAGCAATAACCTGTACAATGTAGCGGTCTATATGATTCGGCAGCATTACTTCGATACCCAGCAATTCTTGCGGTATGAAGAAAATTACCCTATCTGCAAGGAAAATGAAAACTATGGCTTGTTGCAGGCCGGTGTTGCCCAGCAGATATTGAAAATGGCCGACCGCAGTTTTCGTTCTTTTTTTGGGCTTTTGCAGAAAGTCAAGTCCGGTGACTATGGTTCAAAGGCTGTTCGCCTGCCATACTATCGTGAAAAAAGGGGCCTCTTCAGTCTCATCTTGTCGACGAACGCCATCAACATTAAGAATAGCTTCCTGACGGTACCAATGAGCCGTGAATATATGAAACGCCATCACGGCCATCGGATTCGGATTCCTGTTCCCGACAGACTGAAGGATAAGACGATTCAGGAAGTCCGCATCTGTCCCATGCATGGCGGACGGTATTTCAAGATTCAGTATTGCTACTTACAGGAACCAGAACCGGTGAAAACCTCGCCAGACCGTGTCCTGGCTGTTGACTTGGGCCTGGACAATCTGGCCGCCTGCGTTACCAATACGGGGACGTCGTTCCTCATGGACGGTCGTAAACTCAAATCTATCAACCAGTATTGGAACAAACGCAAAGCCAGACTCCAAAGCATTGCTGCCAAGCAGGGCCAGAAGACGACGAACCAGCTCTGTCAGTTAGCGAAGAAACGCAATTTCCGGATGCAGGACATCCTTCGCAAGACAGCCCGTTACATTGTTAATTTCTGCATTGACCATCAGATAGGGACCCTTGTTTGCGGTTATAATCGAGATTTCAAACGAGGACTGAAGCTGGGCAAAGTGACGAATCAGCATTTCACTCAAATCAGCCTGAGCTATCTGCGTAGTACCTTGAAACAGCTGTGTGAACGCTATGGGATAACCTATCTGGAACAGGAAGAGTCCTATACCTCTCAAGCCAGCTGCCTGGATTTGGATGATATTCCCGTATACCAGCCGGATACACCCTATACAGGAACGTTCAGCGGGAAACGAGTCCAGCGCGGCCTGTACCGCTTTGCCGATGGAAGGACGGCCAATGCCGATATCAACGGCGCCGCCAACATACTTCGTAAAAGTAAGCAGAACTTCGATTTCGAAGGACTGTGTAAGGGGCTTTTGGACAGCCCTTTGAGAATAAGGCTATCCTGATTTCAGGAGGAAACTTAAACAGCAACCTTCTCAAGAATCTCCCGCTTCTATAAGCGGGAGAGGTTCAAAATAATACCGCTCATCGGAGGCTTATGCTCGTATAGTATAAAGCCGGATAAGATGTCACTTCAGTCCTGCAGCGGAGGAAGGGCGCGTACGTAAACGCGTCTTTCGATAAAGATGCAGGACAGGGTGGTTTCTTGTCTGGCTTTTTTTAGTGTGAGGTGACAGAAATTGATGAATAAACGAGATATCCTTTGGCAGATTTATAGTGCCAAAGCCTTTTACTTCCTCGGCGGTTTCGGTTTTACGTCGTGGGCATCGCTCATTCCCTTCCTGAGGCAGCAGCTGCAGATTCAGGACGACCACCTGGGGTTCCTCTTATTGGCCGTCGGCTTAGGCGCCCTGATCATGATGATGCTGGCCGGTTCCATTGCCGGGCGCCTGGGCTGTCGCCGTTCTTTGACCATCGCCGGCCTGGCCATTGCCGTCGTCCTGAACGTTCTCTGTTATGTGCCGGCTTATGCAGCGGCCTTGGTCATGGCCGTCCTCCTCGGTTCGTCCCTGGGACTGCTCGACGTCGTCGTCAACATCAACGGTATCTTCATTGAACGGAAAGTCCACAAGCGCCTCATGTCCGGCCTGCAGGCCATGTGGTCCCTGGGGAATTTCGCCGGCGCTGCCTTTTTTGCTTCCATGCTCCACCTGGGCTTTTACTGGAAAATCGTCATGATTGCCGGCGCCGTCTTCATCGGCCTCTGCGTCTGCTTCTTTGCGCCCCATCTCCATGAGGAACGGCAGGCATCCGGCAAGGGCGCTTCCCTGGTCCTGCCCAAGGGGAAAATCGTCCTCATCGGCCTGGTCTGCACCATTGCCTTCCTGGTAGAAGGTTCTATCAACGATTGGAGCGGCGTCTTCATGACGACGGAAAAGGGCATCGACATTTCCCAATCCGGTCTGGGCCTGACCCTGTTTACGGCGTCGGCCTTCCTGGCCCGCCTGCCCGGTGACTCCCTGACCATGCATTTCGGGCCGCGGCGGCTGCTGGCCCTGTCACTGCCCGTCGCCTTTGCCGGCTTCATGGGCATCCTGCTCATCAGCGGCGGCCCCTTCCTGTTTGCATCGTACATCCTCATCGGCGTCGGCTGTGCCAATACCGTGCCGATCTTTTATTCCTCTCTGGGGACGCAGAAGGACATGCCCGTAGCCGATGCCGTCGCTGCCGTCAGCACCATCGGCTACGCCGGTATCCTCCTGGCACCGGCCGTACTGGGCTTCATCGGCCGGGCCTTCAGCCTGACCGCCTCCTTCGCCTTAGTCACGGCCCTCCTGGTCATCATGTCCATCATGGCCATGCGGCTCTTGCGGGGGAAATAGTTTGTAGTTTGTAGTCGGGGATGTGTAAGAATCCCGTGACCGACTTGCGTAAACGGGCGCCCCACGTGGGCGCCCCTACTAACCCCTATCCCCTAACCCCTAACCACTAACCACTAGCCACTTAAAAAGGGCTTGTCGAATGACGACAAGCCCTTTCTTCACGCCTCAATCACTTTCCCCGGGTTGAGGATGTCTTTCGGGTCCATGGCCCGCTTGATGGTCTTCATGATTTTCAGTTCGCCTTTTGGCGTGAACTGTTCCATATATTTCAGCTTCTTGGCACCGATGCCATGTTCACCGGCCAGGCGGCCGCCGACGCTGTAGGCATAGGCGTAGACCTGCTGGTGGAATTCTTCGACGTTCTTTTCCCATTCTTCGTCGCTCATATCCATCTTGCAGAGGACGATGTGCAGGTTGCCGTCGCCGATATGGGCGTTGATCTTGACTTCAAAAGGATAGTTCTTACCGATGTCCATGATTTTTTCAATGGTCCCGGCGATTTTATGTACCGGAACGACGACGTCGTCCGTGAGGAAGACCTTGCTCTGGAGTTCGACGGACGTCTGGCAGTTACGGCGCATATTCCAGACGCGGTCGTCAGCTTCCAGGACTTCGGCAGCGCCCGATTCTTCACAGATCGTGCAGACAGCGTCCATCTTGGTGTCCAATTCGTCTTCGTGGAACGTTTCGACGGTGATGATGACGTAAATGCCGTCGTCGTAGTGCGGCATGTCCTTGTAATGGCAGTAGTCAGCGCAGCCGCGGACGTAGGAATTGTCCATGTATTCGACGCTGGTCGGGTCGATGCCGGCTTTCATCAGCTTCGGCACCATGTGCAGGGCCTGGCGCGGGTCCGTGTAGATGGCCAGGACGTCGAAGCGGTACGGCGGCAGGGGGATGAGCTTGACTGTGACTTTGGTGATGATGCCCAGCGTCCCTTCACTGCCGATGATGAGCTGTTCCAGGTCGTAGCCGGTAGAGCATTTCTTGAGGATGCGGCCGCATTCGACGATATCCCCTGTAGGCGTGACGATTTCCAGGCAGTAGACCTGGTCGCGGGTGACGCCATAGCGGACGGCGCGCAGGCCGCCGGCATTGGTGGCCAGGTTGCCGCCGATGAGGCAGCTTTCGGCGCTGGACGGGTCGCCGGCATACATGAGACCGACTTTTTTGGCGGCGTTCTGCAAGTCTACCGTGCGGACGCCGGCTTCGACGGTCATGTACATGCCTTCTTCATTCAGTTCGATGATCTTGTTGAGACGGTCCATGCAGAGGACCAGGCCGCCGCAGACAGGGATGGCACCGTCGGCCAGGCTGGTGCCGCCGCTGCGGACGGTAATGGGGAAGTCGTATTCATTGGCCAATTTGACGATGTCCGAGATTTCCTGGGCATTGGCCGGTGATACGGCTGCTTCCGGGAGATGGAACATGGCCGGATTGGTTTCATAGTCTGTCTGATACTGTAAGAGCAGGTCTTTATCGGTCTTGACATAAGTCGGACCGGTAATGGCCTTTAATTTTTCAATGATTTCTGCCGTAATAGGCTGATAAGTTTTCAAGCGAAGGGCCTCCTTATAAAAATCGGTTGTCTTATTTTACCACGCCCGCTTTGCTTAGGGAAGGCATCAGAACTTGAAATCGATTGTTGCCGAGACGCCGACGCCCTGGACGCGGCTGAGGTTGGTGACATTCGTCGTCGCCATTGGGATGAGGGCATTGGCCCGGGCGATGCCGTTGAATTCGCCTTCCAGCTGAGCCACGGCCTTGACCTTTTCGACCTGTGCTGATGGGCCGATGACCTGGACGGCGCCGATATATTTACCCGTACCGACACTGACGATGGGGACGACTTTCGTCGCGTAGTCCGTGCCGACGCCGTTCTTCATGAGCAGTTTGTTGAGGAAATCATTGATGGAATCGCCGTATTTGGAAACGAGGACGGAAATACCGCCGACTTTCAGGATAGAGCCGAGGTTGAAGGCCTGGACGGCCGTGCCGCCGGCAAAGCCGAGGAGCGATGCGACCGTAACGGCTGCGATGAGTTGTTTTTTCATGGAAATACCTCCTAATTTACACTTTTTTGGGACTTGTGCCGCGGGCCAGCGAGGCCGTGACGGCGAGGAAACAGAGGACGGCCAAGATGACGAACGAAGCGTGCAGGGCGGCCACGACGCCATCCGCATAAGACGGCTGTTTGGCCGTCTCTGTCGTCATGATGAAGGTGACGACGGCCATGCTCAGGGCCTGGCCGAGGTTGCGCGATAAGGCCAGGATGCTCGAAGCGATGCCGTGATGCATCTTTTTGACCGACCCCATGATGGCGCTGTTGTTGGGCGCGCCGAACAGGGCTGCGCCCAGGCCGATGAAGACCAGGAATATGGCGGCGCCGCTGACGGGGATGTGCGGGAACAGGGCGAATGCCGTCAGCCCCAGGGCAGTCAGGACGAGGCCGATAGAGGCGATGCCTCGCGGGCCGTATTTATCCGACAAGTCGCCGGCCCGGGGCGACAAGAAGGCCATGATGATGGGCTGGACCAGGAGGATGGCTCCGGATACAGCCGGCGGCAGGCCGA
Source organism: Megasphaera sp. (assembly GCF_047831605.1). Lineage (NCBI taxonomy): Bacteria > Bacillati > Bacillota > Negativicutes > Veillonellales > Veillonellaceae > Megasphaera > Megasphaera sp. Next base: position 1,530,784 of record NZ_CP181255.1, read on the forward strand.
GGATGACCTGGAAATAGAGGGACAACAGGAAAGAAACGGCATAGGTAGAACTGTACTGAATGAGGGCGGCCAGGTTGGACATGGAAAAAGTCAGGTTGCGGAACAGATAGAGTGGCAGCAGGGGGTGGAAGGACTTGCCTTCATGGATGACGAAGATGACCAGCAAGACCAGGCCAATCCAGAAAAAAGCACTGTAATCTTCAAAGGATGATAGCCCGTACAGGGCGCAGAGGATGCCGCTGACCGATAAGGCAGAGCTGACGAGGTTGACGAAGGGAGCGCCGTTGGCATACCATTCTTCTTTGATGGGCCGGATGAAGGCGTACGAAATGATGATGGCCAGGGCAGACAAGAGGAAGATACAGCGCCAGCCGACGAACTGCGTCAGGGCGCCGCCGATGACCGGACCCAGGGACAGGCCAAGATAGGTCAGGGCGACAGCCTGGCCCAGTATATGGCCCTGATGGGCTTCATCCGTCGTGGCCAGGAGCAGGGGCATATAGGATACATAGACGCCGGACAGGGCGATGCCCTGGATGGCCCGCAAGATGATGAGCATCGTCAGGGTCTGGGCGAAGGCCGCCGCCGCTGTCGCCATGGCAAAGACGATGAGCGACAGGGAATAGGTCCGCCGCCGTCCATGAACATCGGAGACCTTTCCCAAAGGCAGGAGAAAAGCAGCCGTCGTCATCAGGAAAATCGTCACGACCCAGCTCATGCGGTCCGGCGCGACGCCGAACTGACCGGCCATGACGGGGATGGCGATATTGATAGACGTAGAAAGAAAAGGCCCGACAAAACTGATCAGGCAAATCGAGTAAAAAATCCGTTTTTCCGTCGACATATCCGCACCTCACAAACGTAATCATTCTGCTCCTATTATACCATATGAGCCGGAGCCGGTGGGAGCTGGCGGAGAAAATCGCGGACTAAGAACGTGCAGAAATAAGGAAAGGTGTAAATATCGTTTTCATGGCCGATGTTGCCGCCGATGAGCTTGATGCCGAAGCGGATGTCACTATAAGACGGGCTTTTCGACGAAAAACGGCTTTTTCTGAGGACGCTCTTTCCACTGAATGAGGAAGTCATCGATTTTTCGCTTTAAAAGCAGTATCTGAGCGAGTCAAAATAATGTTTGTTATAATGATATGCTAACGTGAATTTTTTTTGCTAATTTATTAGAAAATATATAAAAAGATGAAACTATACTTGACAAGTAGCCTTTTGAATAGTACCATAGGCGTAAACATTGAGAAATGCGATAACCAAAACAAGTACATCTGTGTACTGCGTCAGAGAGTGCAGGTCTGGGGCTGAAAGCCTGCATCGTTGGGAAACAGGATGGAATGCCTTTGGTTGCATGGCTGCGGAATTTAGTATGCAGCTGCGTCTGACCGGCGTTACACGGTTATGAGATACAGTTTTGGCTGTAAACAGAGTGGAACCGCGGGCCACCGTCTCTGTCATAGGAGATGGTGGCCTGTTTGTATATCCACAGAAGGATGTAGAGAAAATGAGAAAGAGGGGTTATGAATGATACAGGACATAAATCAATATATTCATGATGAATTTCAATGGTTCCATCGTCATCCGGAACTATCTTTTAAAGAAATAGAGACGACCAAACGGATCCGTCAAGACTTACAAAAAGGCGGGCTTCATATTTTGAATCTGCCTTTGGAGACGGGCGTCGTTGCAGAGGTCGGAACAGGAAAACATCCTATTGTTGCTATCCGCTGCGATATTGATGCCCTGCCGGTTACGGAAAAAGCTGACGTACCTCATCGGTCAGAACATCCCGATTGTATGCATGCTTGCGGACATGACTTCCATACAGCTTCTATTTTGGGGGCAGCTTATTTATTGAAAGCACGGGAAGCCGATATTCAAGGAACTATCCGTATTATTTTCCAGCCGGGAGAAGAAGGTCCGAGCGGAGCCTTGAAAATCATTGAAACGGGCATTATTGATGATGTCGATGCGATTTTTGGAATGCACTGCACGCCCCTTCTCGATGTCGGTCAAATGGGGATCATCGATGGTCCGGCCATGGCGGCTGTCGATGCTTTTCGTATTACTTTTCATGGCAAGGGCGTCCATGCAGCTCATCCGGATAAAGGTATCGATCCCATCGTAACAGCGTCTGCTTTTGTCGGTGCTGTCCAGACTGTGGTCAGCCGGAATATGGATCCCTTCGCCGCTACTTTGGTCAGCGTTACCCATATTGAAGGCGGTCACAACTGGAATGTCATTCCTGATGAAACTTTTGTTGAAGGTACGACGCGGAGTATGAGTAAAGAAGGGCGGCAGGCTATTCGCAATCATATCGAATCCTTGGCCTCTTCCACCGCTGCTGCTTATGGCGCCAAGGCCGAAGTCCATTGGATTCCAGGGCCGCCGGCATTGATTAATGATGCTCATTGGGGAATCTTAGCCCGTAAGGTAGCTGATAAACAGGGCTTTGATAAACAACCGATGGCCCCGTCACTGGGAGGCGAAGACTTTGCCTTTTATTACGATAAGGTACCTGGTTATTTTGTTTTTGTCGGGACTGGCCATTCCTACCCGAATCACAATGCTAAATTCAAGGTAAATCCAGCCGCACTATATCCGGCTTCACAATATATGGCTGAACTGGCCTGCCAGGCAGTAGAACAGATTCAGCAAGAAGGGAGCAGCAAGGGATGATTCAATTTAAAGATGTCAGCAAGACCTTTAAAAGCAAAGGTGTTACGACACAAGCATTACAGCATGTATCACTGACTATTGATGACGGAGATATGTTTGGCGTCATCGGGTTCAGCGGTGCAGGTAAATCGACGCTGCTGCGCATGGTCAACGGCCTAGAAATGCCGACCGAAGGTCATGTAGAAATCAACGGCCAAGATTTGAGTAAAATTTCTCACAATGAAATGCGTAAACTTCGCAAATCCATTGGTATGGTCTTTCAGCAATTCAATCTTCTCGACTCGAGGACCGTTTTTGACAATGTAGCTATTCCTTTACGGCTTAATAAAGCGGATAAAGACAAGATGCATAAAAAGGTCATGGAACTTTTGGAATACGTCAATCTGGCGGATAAGGCCGATGCTTATCCGGGTCAACTTTCTGGCGGGCAAAAGCAGCGTGTTGGCATTGCTCGCGCACTGGCTACGGATCCGTCTATTCTCTTATGCGATGAAGCGACAAGTGCACTGGATCCGGAAACGACGGAATCGATTTTGCAGCTCCTTGAACGGATTCATAAAGAGTTAAATATTACCATGCTTATCGTTACGCATGAAATACAAGTTATTCAGCGTCTATGCAATCGTGTGGCCGTCATGGAACATGGTAAAGTCGTAGAAAGAGGATCTGTGCTGGAAGTCTTCAGTAATCCTCAGCAGGATATGACTAAAAAATTTGTCCGTACGGTTATTCCCGACCAGATTCCGCCGTCTGTCGTTGCCAAGATTCATGAAGAAAAAGATAATTATAAAATTTTGAAACTTCGTTTCCTTGGCGATAATGCGACAGACCACCTTATGTATCATATCAACAAAACCTTTTCCGTCCAGACGAATATCCTCTTTGCATCAGTCAATGAATTACAAAAGACGATTCTTGGTATCTTCATCCTTCAGATTATTGGGAATGATGCAGAGATTGCCAAGGTTATTCAATACATTGATGAACAGCAGGTTCAGTGGCAGGAGGTTGATTTGTAATGATTGATTTAGGTGTGCCTATGTCGCAGATTATTTTGGCGGCAGAACAGACTGTATATATGGTCTTCGTTTCGTTATTCTTAGGGACTATTTTGGCAATTATCATGTCTGTTGTCCTGGTGCTGACTAATGATGATGGCATTTTGAAGAATAAATATGTCTATACTGTTCTCAATACAGTTATCAACATTATTCGCAGTATCCCGTTTATCATCTTGATGGTTTTTATTTTGCCATTGACTAAAATGATTGTTGGGACTCGTATTGGGACGACAGCGGCTTTAGTTCCACTGGTCATTTTCATTGCGCCTTACTTGACCCGGCTTTTTGAAAATTCCATTTTGGAAGTCAGCAAGGGGATCGTGGAAGCGGCGCAGTCCATGGGAGCGTCTTATTTTGAAATCGTTTGGTATTTTCTGCTTCCTGAAGCTAAAAGCTCTCTTATTCTATCGATTACGACTGGGACTATCGGCCTTATCGGAGCGACAGCTATGGCTGGTGTCATTGGGGCCGGTGGCGTCGGTGACTTAGCTTTGACCTATGGCTATGAACGATTGAATACGCCGCTCATGTTCTTTACGGTCGTCATCTTAGTTATCTTTGTACAAATCATTCAATCCATTGGCAATCATTTTGCCTATAAGACGCGCAATCATTAAGGTTGCACACTTATCATATATAGGGATGTTCATTTAGGGGGTATTCATATGAAATGGAAAACATGGAAAAAATTTGGTGTCATTGCGATGGCCGTCATCATGGGCGCTGCTTTTCTTGCCGGTTGTGGCAGCGACAGCAATAATGCATCTAGCGCCAACAAAAAGGAACTGACGTACAGTAAGTCTCAGGGACCGTATTCCGACCTCTTTGAAAAGGGAATTAAGCCTATTTTGGAAAAGAAAGGCTATAAAGTTACCGGTAAGGATATGTCTGATTTATTGCAGGCCGATGTAGCTTTGAATGAAGGTGAAGTAGATTTCAACGTTGAACAGCATACGGCTTATATGGAAAACTTTAATCAAAAACAAAATGGCCATTTAGCGGCTATTACGCCGATTCCGACTGTTCCGGCCGGTATTTTCCCGGGTTCTAAGACTTCTTTGGACCAGGTTGCTGATGGCGATACGATTGCCGTTCCAAACGATGCTTCTAATACAGCTCGTGCTTATGCCCTGCTCCAGAAAATCGGCTGGATTAAATTGGATCCCAATAAAGACTTGTCGACAGTTACCCAGCAGGATATCGTAGAAAATCCGCATCACTTGAAATTTACAGAAATGAAATCTTTAACTATCCCATCTGTACGCAGTGATTTCAGTTACATTGTCATCACTGGCGCTATCATTTACAATGCTAAAATCGATCCTCAGACGGCTTTGGCTAAAGAAGATATCTTACCGCATCTCCTGTTACAGCTCGTTGTCCAGGATAAAGATAAAGATGCACAATGGGTCAAAGATATTGCCGATGCATACCATTCCGACGAATTCAAAGAGTATATGAAGAAAAACAATAATGGCCTTTGGTTCGTACCTGAGGGAGAATAATCGCTAGTTTTTTAAAAGAACCTGGCGATTTCTTCCGGCGTATCGACGAGGAAGCGGGCACCGTGGGCTTTCAAAAAAGTTTTGGAACGAAAACCCCAGGTGACGCTGATGCAGTCCAGGCCTGCGTTTTTGGCGGTCTGGATGTCGATTTCAGAATCGCCGATGTAAACAGTCTGTTCCGGTGTGAGTCCTAAGTCTTTCAAGGCTTTGAGGACCATGTCCGGCGCAGGCTTTCGCCGTATCTGGGGCTGTTCGCCCAGGGAGAGATCGAAGAGGTCCTGAAAATAGTCGGCTGTCAGTTTCTGTACGGCCGGGTCGGGTTTATTAGAGACGACGGCCGTTTGGATGCCATTGGCCCGGAGCTGGCGGAGGAGCTGGCTGATGCCGGTGTATTCTCCCGTCTGGATGGCGCAGTGGGCGGCATAGTAGGGACGGAAGATGTCCTGGATGCGGCGGACTTCCTGGGCATCGACACGCGGTGTAATCGTATCGCCGTCCTGGCCGACGTATTCCAGCTGTTCGTAAGAGGCAATCCCCTTTTCAATGGCCAAGGCGCGGGTAATGGCCACTTGGACGCCGCTGCCGAAGAATTGGCGGACCTGGGCTGTCCCATAGGCATGGTCGTGACCTGTTTCGGCTAAGACGTGGTTCAAGGCGCTGGTCAGGTCTTCCAGGGTATTGAGGACGGTACCGTCCATATCAAAAATTGCGGCTTTATATGTTTTATGTTTCATATTCTTCTCCATGGTTACTTTATTTTTTGCCATTTTAGCGCAGGCTGCTGGCATAAATCTTTTCCAGGTTGTCGCGCATGCGATCCAGGTAGGATTCGTCATCTTCACTCGTTTCGATGGTATGGATCGTTTCGACGCGGGCACCGACTTCACGGGCCAGGGTTTCTGACGTTTTCGGGCTGACCATGTCTTCGACGAAGATGGTCCGCACGTCGTTGGCCCGGCAATAGTCGGCCAGGCGGGCCAGCTGGCGGGCACTGGGTTCGCCGCTGGAAAAGACGGATTCGACGCTGTGCTGGGTCAGGCCGAAGTCGCGGCAGAGGTAGGCAAAGGCAGCGTGGCCGGTGACGAAATCCTTGCGGGGAACGCTGGCGAATTTGCGGGCATATTCGTCTTGCAGGGCCTGGAGCTGTTTTTTGTAATTCGCCGCATTGTTGCGGTAATAGTCGGCGTTGGCCGGGTCGGCTTCAGCCAGGGCGGCGGCGATGTTAGATACTTCGATTTGGGCGTTTACCAGGCTCAGCCAGATGTGAGGGTCGTAGGCGCCGTGTTCTTTGACATCTTCCTCATCGGTCAGGGCGATGGGCGTGACGCCTTGCGAGGCATTGACCGTATGGAGGGATGTATTCTTGGCTGCTTCGACGACCTTAGGGGCCCACGGTTCCATGCCCAGGCCGCTGTAAACGAAGAGCTGAGATTTACCGAGATGTTTAATAGTCTGCGTCGTCGGTTGGAATTCATGGGGCTCTGTCCCATCGGGGATGAGGGTGTAAACATCGACTTTATCACCGCCTACGGCTTGAGTGAACTCTTTCAGAGCGTCGAAAGTGACAGCGACTTTTAATTTCCCGTCATCGGGGACATCGGCGGCGGGACCACAGCCAGCCAGGCCGATGATGCATAAGCAGGCCGCCAGGACCATGCCGTAACGGGCCAGGCGGTTGAGGGTATGTAACAACATTGATAAGACCTCCTATGGCGTCCATCGTATCACGGGCGCCTTTTTTTGTCAATTATTTGCAAATGCCTTGCATTTTCGTTTTCACGGGGCTATAATAAGGGCTCGAGACTACGACAAGGGAGGCAAGCTATGATTGATTTACAGCACGTTTATTTCGCCTATGAACACGGTCAGTACCTGTTAGAAGATGTCAACATGACCATCCGCGACGGCGACTATATTTCCGTCGTCGGTGAAAACGGCAGCGGCAAGAGTACGCTCATCAAACTCATCCTGGGCCTGTTGTCGCCGAGCCGGGGGTCCATTTCCAATACCTATCGCCATCGGGCCTATGTGCCCCAGCGCTTCGAGACGCTGAACAGCCAGTTCCCGATTACGGTCTGGGAAGTCCTCAACTGTTACCGCCAGGTCCTGCACTTGAAGCATAAAGAAATCATCCGGGACTGCCTGGAACAGATGAATGTCTATTCCCTGAAGGACCAGCTCATCGGCAACCTGTCCGGCGGCCAGTGCCAGAAGGTCCTCATCGCCCGGGCCCTCATGGGCCATCCGGACCTGCTCATCTTCGATGAACCGTCGACGGGAATCGATGTGCGCAGTCAGGAAGAGCTCTACCCGTTTATCAAGGATTTAAATGAAAATAAAGGCGTCACGGTCATTACGGTCGAACACAATCTGAAATTCGCTGTCCGCAATTCGACGAAGATGTTCCACGTCGTCGGTGGCCGCGGCCATTTCTGCTCGCCCAAGGCATATCTCGATGAATATGTATCAGCCACGATGGGAGGGGATAAGTAATGTTTGAATATGCCTTTATGCAGAATGCTTTTATCGTAGCCCTGCTCATTTCTATCGTCTGCCCGCTCATCGGCATGTTCCTGGTCCTGCGCCGCTATTCCATGATTGGCGACGCCTTGTCCCATGCGTCCCTGGCCGGCGTGGCTGTGGGTCTCCTCTTTGACTGGAACCCCGTTCTCAGCGCCTTTGGCCTGACCAGTTTCTTCGGCATCCTCATCGAAGTCCTGCGCCGCCGCTTCCGCCGTTATGCCGAGCTCATCCTGGTCATCATCTTATCTCTCTCCGTGGGCATTGCCATTACCATCATCAGTGCCGGCCTGGTCCACACGAATGTCGAATCCTTCTTGTTCGGCAGTATCCTCACCGTGTCGACGGGCGATGTCTACTCCGTCGTCGCCCTCAGCATCATCTCCCTGGCCGTCATTGCCAGACTCTATCCCCAGCTGGTCATGCTGACCTTTGATGAAGACGGAGCGCAGATTGCCGGTGTCCGCAGCAAGCTCATCAACTATATCTTTGCCGTCCTGGTAGCGGCGACGATTTCCGTTTCTATCCGCATCGTCGGCATCCTGGTCATCAGCTCCCTCATCGCCCTGCCCGTGGCGACGGCCCTGCAGCTGCGCAAAGGCTTCCGGCGGACCCTCATTTACTCCGTCGTCTTCAGCTTCATCGACATTCTGTCGGGCCTGCTGCTGTCGTACTACATCGATGCTGCGCCTGGCGGCGTCACGGCCTTGACGTCAGTTGCCATGCTGCTTCTGGTCATTGCCTATAAAGAATGTGTCTTTTCCCTGCAAGAAAAGAGGCGCCGTCCATGAATGACGATTATAAAGCCTGTTTACGCGAACATGGCCTGAAGAGTACCAAGGCCCGCAACGGCGTCCTGGATATCCTGAGCCGGGAAACCAGTGTCGTGACCGTCGAAACCGTCTATGCAGCCCTGTTGGAACAAGGATGTAAAGTCAATTTTTCCACAGTGTACCGCATCCTGGAAATGTTTACAGAGCGTAAACTGACAGAAAAGATATTCCTCCCCGATGAAGGGAAATACGGCTTTTCCCTCCGCCGTCCCGGCCATACACACAGGCTCATCTGTTTACAATGCCATAAAGTCGTGGATCTAGCTCATTGTCCGCTCAGCGACTATGAAAAAGAAGTGGCCCAAAAGACACAGTTCGACATCGTCGGCCACAACCTGGAACTCTACGGCTATTGCCCGGAATGTAAGAAGGGGAGATAATCGCTAGTGGTTAGTGGTTAGTGGTTAGTGGTTAGTGGTTAGTGGTCATTTGCTAGGAGCATCACCCAAATTCCTAACGGGTCGCCCACGTGGCGGGCCTTACTAGAAAAGGGACTACGCATGATGGTATAAGCCTTCATACGATAGTCCCTTTTCTAGTAGTGGTTGTTATTAAATTTATAAAAAAGAAAAAGCAACCTCTCAGTCAGCTTTGCTGACAGCTCTCCTATGAGGAGAGCCACGAACTGCGGCCTGCGAACTGCGGTCTGCGGGCGCCCCACGGGGCGCCCCTACGAGCCACTAACCACTATTTACTTAACAAATTTAATGAAATCCGGTTTCCGCGGGGCTGCGGCCGGTTCCGGGCCGTCGCCGTAGCCGACGATGCAGTGGCCGACGCCGACGAGGTGTTCCGGCAGGCCCCATTCTTTGAGGAGGGCTTTCCCTTCGGGCGTTTCAAATTCTTCTTTGGCCCGGTTGATCCAGCACGAGCCGAGGTGCAGGGAAGCGGCGGCATTCATGAGATTGCCCAGGATGAGGCAGCCGTCGGACCAGGCGTTGGGGGATTTTTCCATGTCGGCCAGGACCAGGAGGACCGTCGGGGCGCCGTACATGGGGTCATTCGTCGTGCCCATGATTTTGGCGTTGAGAGCGCTCAGGCGGGCCAGGGTATCCGTATCCTGGATGACGACGATGGTACAGGGCTGCAGGCCACGACCGCTGGCTGCATAGGTGCCGGCCTGGAGAATCAGATACAAGTCTTCATCGCTGATCTGGGCCTTTTTGTACTTGCGGACGCTGCGCCGCGTGATGAGGGTATGGATGGTTTCATTCATGACATTCACTCCTAAGTAAAAGTATTTTGTTGCGATTTTGTTATCATTATAGGGCATTTTTGATTTAGAGGAAAGGCTTTTGCCAGGACATTTCACGCCTTTTTAGGACTTTTTATAATTCCTTCATAATTCATTTACCTTGTCTGTACCCTGTGCGGGCCTTATTTGTGACGCCTCTAGCAGTATCTGTGAAAAGTGTGCTATAATAAAACGATTAAGACAGACAGTGATAAACAGCATTAGGAGCGATTGCATTGAAACGACGAGCACCGGAACTTTCACAACAATATATCCAGCCTTTGGCCGATGTCTTCAAAGTCCTCGGCGATCCGACACGGCTGCGCATATTGCGCGTCCTCATGAATCAGGAAGTCTGCGTCCGGGATATTGCCGATGAACTCGGTATGGGCCAGTCTGCTGTGTCCCATCAGCTGCGCATCCTGCGCGATGCCCGGCTGGTCCAGTTCCGCCGGGACGGCAAGACCGTATACTATTCGCTGGCCGATGCCCATGTCTTTACGCTGCTCGACGTCGGCCTGGAGCATGTTGCCGAATAAAAGGGGTACATAAAAGGGGAGTAGTTTATGTATGTTTGTTTAATGCGTCACGGAAAGGCCCAGCCTTTTGATCTGCATCAGCCGGATAAACTGCGTGAACTGACTGAAAAAGGGTGTAATCAGGCTTCGTCCATGGCGAAATGGGCCTCGTCATGGTGGCCGTCGGGGAAAACGGCCCTGTGGGTCAGCCCATACGTGCGGACGTGTCAGACAGCCGCTTATTTAGAAAAGCATCTGCCTATTGAGCAGTTCCATACGCATAAAGCCATCGCTTCTGGTGACTTAGTCGCCGTATACGACGAGATTTTGAGCCGGGAAACAGCTGATGTCGTGTGCATCATCGGCCATTCGCCGTTCCTTGACCGCTGGGCTCAGGCCTGGACGGGGACGGCTGTCGACTTCAAGACGGGCAGCATGGCCCTGTTCGACTTCGACGTCCACGGCGGCCGCATCGGTTCGGCATCGCTGCTTTTCTATGTCCATCCGAAGGCCTTGAAATTTTTGGGACCTTCTTACAAAGAATAAATTGGAGGTTGTACTCATGATGAAACATGTATTATCCATTGCCGGGACGGATCCTTCTGGCGGAGCCGGTGCCGCTGCGGATTGCAAGACTTTTTGTGCCCACGGCTGCTTTGCCTTGAATGTCATTACGGCCGTCGTTTCCCAGAACACCCAGGGCGTGCGCGGCTATATGGACATCACGCCGGACCTCATTGCTTCGCAGATCGATGCGGTCTTTGAAGATATCGACGTCGACGCCGTCAAAATCGGCATGGTCAGTGTACCTGAAACGATCCGCGTCATCGCCGATAAATTGAAACAATACCAGCCGCCGTATATCGTCATCGATCCGGTCATGGTTGCTACCAGCGGCCATCGCCTGCTGGTACCGGAAGCCGAACAGACGCTGAAGGAAGTCCTCCTTCCCATGGCCGATCTCCTGACGCCGAATCTGCCGGAAGCCGAAGTGCTGACAGGGAAATCCATTGAAAGCCTGCACGACATGGAAGAAGCGGCCAAGGCCATTGCCGCCATGGGTGCCAAAGCCGTCCTGGTCAAAGGCGGTCATCGCATTGCCGATGTGACGGATATCCTCTTCGATGGCCATGATTTTCATTATTATAAGGGGAAACGCCTGGAAAGCACGAGTACCCATGGGACAGGCTGCTCCTTATCGAGCGCCATCGCCTCGAACCTGGCCAATGGCCTGAGTCTGCCAGACGCAGTCGGTGCGGCGAAAGAGTACGTCTTTGAAGGCATTGCCCATGCTGAACCCATTGGCAAGGGCCATGGCCCGATTCATCACTTTTATGAATTATATAAGAAAGCAGGGTGGACAAAATGAGATTGACACATTCTTGGAAGAAAATGTGCTGCCTGGTCATGGCAGCTGCATCGATCGGCGGTATGGCACTGGCTGCTTCACCGCAGGCAACATATGAAGAAGCGGCCCGCAACATGGCGGCCCATCCTCAGGGCTCTTATACGCTGAAACTGGGCCTCAAGATGCCCTTTGTCGGCGAAGGGGCCGTCGTCAACAATATCGACGTCCAGGAACGGCCTTTCGTCATCCAGTCCCAGGCTAAGGTAACGGGTTTTGCTGCGACGACGATGAAGAAAGTCCCTGAAGGGAAAGCCTATGCCGTCCAGAACGGGAAAAAAATCGACGTCTATTACCAGGAAGATGGCGATGAATGGGAAAAGAAGAGCTATGATTTGAAGGACAGCAAGCCCTTGGCCGATTACCTGCGTCAGGACTACAATGTCCTGGCTGGCGTGAAAAAAGTCACCGCTGCCGGCGGCAATGATTACAACGTCGTCTTCGACGCTTCCCATATCTATAATCCGGCCGACCAGGCCCAGTGGAAGAAAAACGGCATGACGGCCGAACAGATCCGCGTCATGACCAAAGTCCTCCAGGGCTTGCAGCAGTGCGGCGACTTATCGACGGTCGTCACCATCGACCCGGCGACGAAGCGCATTTCCCGCATCTCCCTGCCCTTGACGGACCAGCTGCGCAGCCTGGCCCTGACGCTGGTCGATGAATATGGCCGCAGTGACGCCGACAAGGCCGTAGCCCAGTCGTTCATCAAAATGAGCGAAGTCAGCCTGACCATCGATTGCACGGCCCTGCCCCAGGGAACACAGCTGACCGTGCCGGAAAAAGTCATCAAATCGGCAAAATAAATGTAAATTTTTTATGAAAAGTTAAGAGTTTTCACAAAAAGAGACGATAGATTATTGACAGAGTCCCGGAAATAACGGAAAATATGATAGAAGGAAGAAAATCCATTACTGTTCGTTATATCTACATATAGGATAGACCTGCAGCCTGGTCTGCCGGGCTCCGGTTGGAACGGATACAACTATATTTATTTTTAGGAGGTATATTTTGGCTAAAAAAGAAAAACTCATGGTAATTCCCTTAGGTGGTTTAGGTGAAATCGGCAAGAATATGACGGTCATCCAGTACGGGAATGATATTATCGTCATCGACGCCGGCCTGGCCTTCCCGGATGACGACATGTTCGGCATCGACCTCGTCATCCCGGACATGAGTTACTTGATTGAAAACCGGGACAAAGTACGGGCCGTCGTCATCACCCATGGTCATGAAGACCATATCGGCGGTTTGTCCTACTTGCTCAATGAAGTAAATGTGCCCGTATACGCCACCAAGCTCGTATGCGGCCTCATCGAAGGGAAACTGAAAGAAAATCACATTACGAATTATACACTGAATGAAGTGCATCATGGTGATGAAGTACAGATCGGCTGTATGAAGGTCGGCTTCATCCATACGAACCACTCCATCCCGGATGCCAGTGCCCTGTATTTCCGGACTCCCATAGGCACCATTGTCCATACAGGCGACTTTAAGATGGACCTGACGCCAGTCGATGGCCGTCAGATGGACATCCATAAATTTGCTGAATTAGGCCGCCGCGGCGTCCTGCTGCTCATGTCGGACAGCACCAATGCCGAACGGCCGGGCTACACCGAATCGGAAACGACTGTCGGCCATGCTTTCCGCAAGGCTTTCCGCGCTGCAAAAGGCCGTATCATCCTGGCGACATTCGCCTCGAATATTTCCCGTATCCAACAGGCTATCAATACGGCAGTGCAGTTCAAGCGCAAAGTCACCGTCCTCGGCCGCAGCATGGTCAACAACGTCCAGATTGCCATTGAACTGGGCTATCTCGACGTTCCCGAAGGTGTCCTCATCGAACCGGATGAACTGAACCGTTATCCCGATGACCAGATCCTCATCTTGACGACGGGCAGCCAGGGCGAACCCATGGCCGGCCTGTCGCGCATGGCTTCCAACAACCATCGCAGCGTCAGCATCATGCCTGGCGATACAGTCATCATTTCGGCTACGCCTATCCCAGGCAATGAAACCGGTGTCAGCCGCACCATTGATAACCTCATGCGCCTCGGTGCCAATGTCATCGCCGGCCGGGATAAGAAAATCCACGTATCCGGCCATGCCAGCCAGGAAGAACTGAAGCTCATGCTGGAACTGATCAAACCGAAGTATTTCATCCCTGTCCACGGCGAATACCGCATGCTCAAGACGCACGGCGACCTGGCCGTCATGATGGGCGTTGCCAAGGACCACGTCCTCATCGGCGACAACGGCCAGATCTTTGAATTCTCGAACCGTTCCGGCCATAAGACAGGCCATGTCAATGCAGGCCGCGTCTTCATCGACGGTCTCGGCGTCGGCGATGTCGGCAACATCGTCATCCGCGACCGCCAGCAGCTGGCTATGGAAGGTGTCGTCATCGTCGTCATGACCCTGGCCAAAGGGACGAGCCATCCCCTGGCCGGCCCGGATATCGTTTCCCGCGGCTTCGTCTATGTCCGCGATTCGGAAGAATTGATCCGCGAAGCTCATGACCGCGTCGCCGCCGTCCTCGAACGCTGCGAAGCCGGTAATATCCGCGAATGGGCTGTCATCAAGTCCCAGGTCCGCGATACGCTGAGCCGTTATCTCTATGAAAAGACACGGCGTCGTCCGATGATCCTGCCGATCATCATGGAAGTATAATTTGATGTTTGTTACTGTGACAGCGGAGGCATCTCGTGCCTCCGCTGTTTCTCAGTCCCGACGAAAGGGGGAACTGTTATGGAGCAGAGGCGTGTCACCCCGCTGACGACGGCCGGCTGTTTTGCCGCCATTATGCTGGTCTTTACGCTTCTCAGTACATACGTGCCGATTTTTTCTTTTATTGGTTATTTCATCATGCCCATTCCCATGGTCATCATTTTCATGAAATACGGTCTGCGCCAGACCTTGCTGCTGGGCGTGACCGTAGGCTTCCTCATGGGGTTGTTCATCGACCCGGTGACGGCATTGGTCCAATTCCTGAGCTTCGGTGCCGTCGGCCTGGCCCTGGGAGCTGGCTTTCGCTATGAATGGTCGGCTGTACGCCTCTTGGGGACGGTTACAGCGGCCCTGGTCGCCGTCTTCGTCGTCATCGCCCTATTGTCCTATGTTGTCCTCGACGTCAACGTCTTTACCCAGATGAACGATTTCTTCACGCAGTTCATGGACAGCATGATGGCCCAGTACCAGCAACAGGGCATGTCTGACGTCAAATTGGCAGAAACGCGGGCCCAGCTCAACCAGGTCCGGGAGATGCTGCCGTCGCTGCTGCCCATGTTCCTCTGTCTGGGGACGGCCATCATCGCCTACGCGAACATCAAGATTTCCCAGGTCATCCTGCGCCGTCTCGGCTTTTCGCTCAAGGCGTTTTTGCCTATTCGTTATTGGGAAATACCCCGTAGTATGATATACTTATATATATTGGCATTGGTCATGAAATACTGGGGAGTGACACGGGATATTACCTGGCTCAATATCATCGGCATGAATCTCAATCAGATTGCCTTCTTCTTCATCTGTATCCAGGGAATTGCCTTCGTCTTTTATCTCCTCAGCAGCCGTTTCCGTTTAGGGAATGGCCTTCAGGCCCTGATCCTCATCTCATTTTTTGTCATGCCTGTTTTTTCGTATGCTGCCTTTTTAGCCGGCATCTTCGACATGCTCACGAATTATAGAAAAAAAGGTCGTACGCTTTAGTACGCAGGGGGCGGAACCATGTTTAAAACGTTGCTGTCAAGGCGGTCGGAAGAACCTTTCTTCCTGATTACCGTCTTGCTGCTTATCATCATTGCCGTATATAATTGGGTCATCGCCTTGCTGGCCCTGATCCTCATCGGCGGGGCTTATGTCCTGACCCGCAAGAACCATAACGAACGCAACCGGGAAATCAGCCAGTTCTTCGATGCCATCTCCAAGAGCGTCGACCAGGCTTCGACGTATGCCGTGCAGAATCTGCCTATCGGCATTGCCATCATCGACATGCAGTCCAACTTGTGCTGGGCCAACAGCGTCTTCCGAGACTGGGTCGGCGACATCGACAACGACCAGCAGCTGGACCACATCATGCCGAACTTGAAAGTCGATAAGTTCTGGGGGAAATCGGGATATTTCTTTGAACACATCGGCGAACGCTATTACCGCGTCGTCTACAAGTATCTGCAGACCGAAGCCGCTGACGATGACAATTACCTCATCCTCTATTTTGAAGACATTACCGATACGGAACGGCAGAAGCTGAATTCCCTGGCTGCTGTCCCCGTTTTCTGCGATATCGAGATCGACAACCTGGAGGAAGTTGCCAAGGGGATGACGGCTGTCCAGCGGGCTACGCTGGTGACCAACGTCAACAACTGCCTTATCGGCGAGCTGTCCGGCCATAATTGCTTTATCTGGGCTTACGGCAATGAGAAGTACATTGCCTGCATGAGCCGGGATACGCTGGAATATTATAAGGAAGATAACTTTTCTTTCCTGGAAAAAATCCGTTCCATCCATACGGTCAACCGCATCCCCGTGACGCTCAGCATGGGCATCGCCCTCTTCCCGAGCGACGTCATTGCGGCGGGCAAAGCCAATTTCAACGAACTGGCTACGAAAGCCCGGGCCGGCCTCGACCTGGCTCTGGGCCGCGGCGGCGACCAGGTCGTCGTCTATGAAGAGGACGGATCGCCTCACTTCTACGGCGGCAAGACGCGCAGCGTCGAAAAGAATACCCGCGTCCGGGCCCGCGTCGTCGCCCAGGCCATCCACGAACTCATCGATACGAGCGATATGGTCCTGGTCATGGGACATGAACGGGAAGACTATGACAGCATCGGCGCTGCCGTCGGCGTAGCCCACATGGCCCGCCTGGCAGGCAAGCCAGTACATGTCGTCGTCAGCAATCAGACCGACGCCATCCGGCGCCTGGAAGATCAGATCATGGATAATCCCGATTTCAAGGACCTGCTCATTTCGGCAGAAACGGCGGAGAACATCTGCAACAGCCAGACCCTGCTGTTCATCGTCGATACGCACCGCCCGGACATGACCGTAGCCCCGGCTTTGCTGGACGAAACGGACCGGCGCGTCGTCATCGACCATCACCGCCGCAGTTCGGACTTCATCAAGAAGCCCTTGCTGACCTATACGGAAACGTCGAGTTCTTCGACGAGCGAACTGGTGACGGAGCTCTTGCAATATTTCCAGGAAGATGTAGAATTGACGAAGATCGAAGCGACGGCCCTCTATGCCGGCATCATCGTCGACACCAAGAACTTCGCCGTCCAGACCGGCGTGCGCACTTTCGACGCCGCGTCGTATCTGCGCCGCTGCGGAGCGGATCCGGATATCGTCCGCGAACTGTTCAGCTCTGACTTCGATACCGTCAAGGACCGGGCCCTCATCTTGTCCGGTGCCCAAATCAGCGACGGCGTCGCCATGGCCAGCTGCCCCAAGGGTCAGCGCAATGCCACCATCATCGCCGCCCAGGTAGCGGATATGCTCATCAACATCGACAGCGTCGAAGCCAGCTTCACTTTCTATTATCTGGCCGATGACTGCATCGGTGTCAGCGCCCGCTCGAAAGGCGAAATCAATGTACAATTAGTCATGGAAGCTCTCGGCGGCGGCGGCCACCGTACCGTTGCCGGTGCCCAGCTGCGTGGCCGGACCCTGGTCGAAGCCCAGGGGGACGTCATGGCAGCCCTCCATGAAATCATAGATAAAGACAAGGAGATTGATGAAAAATGAAAGTAATCTTATTACAGGATGTAAAAAAACTCGGTAAGAAAGGGGACATCATCGAAGTATCGGAAGGCTATGGCCGCAACTTCCTCCTGCCCCGTAAATTAGCCGCTCCCGGCACATCGGAAAACCTCAACGATGCCAAACAGAAAAAAGCCGCTGCCAAGCATAAGGCCCAGGTCGCTTCGGATGAAGCCGTCATCCTGGCCAGCCAGCTGAAGAAAGTCGAACTGACCATTCCCGTTAAAGTCGGCGAAGGCGGCAAAGTCTTCGGTGCCATTACGGGCAAGACTATCAGCGAAGCGGCCAAGGCCCAGTACGATATCGACCTGGACAAGAAAAAAGTAGAAATCAAGGATCCGATTAAATCGCTCGGCGATTACGATGTTACCATCCGCGTCCATCCGACGATTACCAGTGTCATCAAAATACACGTTGTAGAAGGCTGATCATAAGCCATAAGGGGATACAATGAAAGAATTATTGGACAAATTATTACAGCGCCATAAGTACCTCGAACCGACGGCGGAGGAAGAACTCCGCCGTCAGGTTAACGTGCTTTATGGCGCTTTTACTGGTCTTATAGGGTCTGAAAAGATGGTCCTCCGGGCCAGTAAGTACTCTGCCTTGTCGTACATCCATTCCGAAGACCCGCGCCAGCGCCTGGTCGGACTGCAGCGCCTCATCTATGAAGACGTCTCGTATGATAAAGTACCCGATGACGATGAAGTCATCAACGTCCTCAATGAACTGGAAATGGTCCTGGCTGAGATGCTGGCCCGTCAGGCCGTAGAAGAACGGCTGGAAAAGAAAATCAGCCAGCGCATGGATGAAAAACAGCAGGAATACGTGCGGGAAATCAAGATGGAACTCATCAAGGAAGAACTGCACGACGTCGAAACGCCGCAGACCAAGCGCAAGCTCAAGGAATTGGACGACCTGGAAAACGTCCATCTTACGGAATCGGTCATGGAACGGGTACGGCCGAAACAGCTCCGGGCTATTGTCGGCCAGGAACGGGCCGTGGAAGCCATGCAGAGCAAGTTATCGTCTGTCTATCCGCAGCACCTGCTCCTCTACGGACCGCCTGGCGTCGGCAAGACGACGGCTGCCCGCATCGTCCTCGACGAAGCCAAGAAGCTGCCCTTTACACCGTTTGGCCCTGATGCGCCCTTTATCGAAACGGACGGGACGACACTGCGCTGGGATTCGCGGGATATGACCAACCCCCTCATCGGTTCGGTCCACGACCCGATTTATCAGGGCGCCCGCCGCGACCTGGCCGATACGGGGATCCCGGAACCGAAGCCGGGCCTGGTCACCGAAGCCCATGGCGGCATCCTCTTCATCGACGAAATCGGGGAAGTGGACCCGATGCTGCTCAACAAGCTGCTGAAAGTCATGGAAGACAAGCGGGTCCGTTTTGAATCGGCTTATTACGACGAAGACGACCCGAATGTGCCGAAGTATATCAAGAAACTCTTTGCCGAAGGGGCTCCGGCCGACTTCATCCTCATCGGTGCGACGACGCGGGACCCGTCGGAAATCAATCCGGCCATCCGGTCGCGCTGCGCTGAAATCTTCTTTGAACCCCTCATCCCGTCGGATATCGAACAGATTGTCACCAATGCCGCTGCCCAGCTGGGGGCGGAACTGGAAGACGGCGTGGCCAAATTGATCAGTGAGTTCACCATCGAAGGCCGCAAGGCCGTCAACATCCTGGCCGATACATATGGCCTGTCTGTCTTTAAATCGGGCTCCAAGGACCACGTGCGCATCACCTGCGACCACGTCCGCCGCGTCGCCCAGATCAGCCGCCTCGTGCCTTATGTGACGGAAAAGGCCAGCGATACGCCTGTCGTCGGCAAGGTCTTCGGCCTCGGCGTCGCCGGTTACCTCGGCTCGGCCATTGAAATCGAAGCCGTCGCCTTTCCGGCGCGGGCGCCGGGGAAGGGGTATTACCGCTTCAACGATACGGCCGGTTCCATGGCCAAGGACTCCATGTTCAACGCAGCCGCTGTCGTCCGCCGCATGACCGGTAAGGAACTGTCCGATTACGACGTCAACATCAACTTCGTCGGCGGCGGCAATATCGACGGCCCGTCGGCAGGCTGTGCCATTACGACGGCCCTCATCTCGGCCATCACAGGCAAGCCGGTCCGCCAGGACATGGCCCTGACCGGGGAAATTTCCATCCAGGGCCAGGTCAAGCCCGTCGGCGGCGTCTTTGAAAAGGCTTATGGCGCCCGTCAGGCTGGCATGAAAGGAATCATCATCCCGAAAGAAAATGCTCATGATATCCCGGAACGCCATTTAGGCCTGAATATCCACTATGCCGTCACCATCGACGACGTACTGAAACTGATGTTGGTCGAACAGGAGAGAACCTAATATGGAACAGCGGATTCCACCGCAGAACGTAGAGGCGGAACAAGCCGTCCTGGGGGCGATGCTCTTATCCCATGATGCCGTCATCGTCGCTATGGAAAAGCTCCAGTCCCAGGATTTTTACCGCGACGTCCATCGCATCATCTTCGAGGCCATGGAACACCTCCATCGGGAAAATAAAGAAATCGACGTCATCACCCTGCCGGACGAGTTGAAACGCATGAAGAAGCTCGACGATGTAGGCGGTCTCGAATACGTCCTGAACCTGCCGAACCTGGTCGGGTCAGCGGCCAATATCGAATATTACGCCAATATCGTCGCCGAGAAGGCCCTGGCGCGCAACCTCATTTCGACGTGTACCGAACTGACGACGGAAGCCTATGACGGCCAAAAGGAAACGGAAGCCCTCCTGGACGATGCCGAACGGCGCATTCTCCAGCTGTCGGATACAAAGAACCGCGGCGATTTCGCTTCCGTCGGCGCCGTCGTCGAAGTGACCCTGGACAAGATCACCAAGCTCTATGAAAATAAAGCGGGCCTCACCGGCCTGCCGACGGGATTCCGCGACCTGGACCGCATGACGTCAGGCCTGCAGCCGTCGGACCTGATCCTGGTCGCTGCCCGTCCGAGTATGGGCAAGACGGCCTTTACCCTGAACATCGCCCAGAACGTCGGCGTCCGTCAGCATAAGACGGTAGCCTTCTTTTCCCTGGAAATGTCCCAGGAACAGCTAGTCCAGCGACTGCTCTGCCAAATCGCCCATATCGACTCGCAGAAACTGCG
Source organism: Megasphaera sp. (assembly GCF_047831605.1). Taxonomy (NCBI): domain Bacteria; kingdom Bacillati; phylum Bacillota; class Negativicutes; order Veillonellales; family Veillonellaceae; genus Megasphaera; species Megasphaera sp. The sequence continues at coordinate 1,551,455 of NZ_CP181255.1, forward strand.
CACAGGCCAGCTCAACAGCGATGAAGAGTGGACGCGCCTGACCGATGCCTGCGACAAGCTTTATGAGTCGCCCATTTACATCGACGATACGCCGGGCATCTCTGTCGCCGAAATGCGATCGAAAGCGCGGCGCCTCAAGTCGGAACACGGCCTGGACCTGATTATCGTCGACTACCTGCAGCTCATGCAGGGGCGCAATGCCGAAAGCCGCCAGCAGGAAATCTCCGAGATTTCCCGGTCCCTCAAGGCCCTGGCGCGGGAACTGAAAGTACCGCTCATCGCCTTGTCCCAGCTCAGCCGCAGTGTCGAAAGCCGGCAGGATAAACGGCCTATGCTCAGTGACCTCCGCGAATCGGGGGCCCTGGAACAGGATGCGGATATCGTTTCCTTCTTGTACCGCGAAGATTACTACGATAAGGAAACGGAGAACCAGCACATTACAGAAGTCATCCTGGCCAAACACCGCAACGGCCCTGTCGGGTCGGTCAAGCTCTACTTCAAGAACGAGTTCACGCTGTTCCTCAACCTGGACACGCAGCATGAAGGGTAGATAAAATTAATTTAAAAAAAGTGTAAAAAGCACTTGCATTATTCCGTGGGGTATAGTATACTAATCAAGTCAGCGGTTCTGACAGAGCCTTTTGAAACGGGGTTCTGCCTCGTCAGAAGAAATAAGAAAAGCTGATAAAAAAGTTCTTGACAGAACGTCAGTCCTTTGATATAATAGACTACGTTCCACGGAACAGTAAGCCAACGTAGCTCAATTGGTAGAGCAACTGACTTGTAATCAGTAGGTTGTAGGTTCAAGTCCTATCGTTGGCTCCAGTAAATGGTGGGGTTCCCGAGTGGCTAAAGGGAGCAGACTGTAAATCTGCCGGCGTTTGCCTTCGAAGGTTCGAATCCTTCCCCCACCACCAATCATCGCGGGGTGGAGCAGTTGGTAGCTCGTCGGGCTCATAACCCGAAGGTCGTAGGTTCAAGTCCTGCCCCCGCTACCAAATTTTTTTACTGTCAGGTAAAAAAACAACTTCATAATTGGCTTTGACCAGTTCATAAGCTGTTGTAGCTCAGTCGGTAGAGCGTATCCTTGGTAAGGATAAGGTCACCGGTTCAATCCCGGTCAATAGCTCCACACATGGCGGCTTAGCTCAGTTGGCTAGAGCATGCGGTTCATACCCGCAGTGTCCAGAGTTCGAATCTCCGAGCCGCCACCACACTAATAACCTCGTGCATACGAGGTTATTTCTATATGCAAAAATATTTTTTGTTTAAATTTTCCTATTTTTTTAAGCAAAGAGTATGGATGTGTGATAGAATACAAGTGGGTAGCTGTTTTTTTCCTAAAGGAGGAAATGATTACAATGGCAAAAGAACATTATGAAAGAACAAAACCGCATGTTAATATCGGTACGATTGGTCACGTCGACCATGGCAAAACGACATTAACGGCTGCTATTACGAAAGTATTAGCAAAGAAGGGCTTTGCCAAGTTCGAAGATTACTCCGATATTGACAAGGCTCCGGAAGAACGTGAACGTGGTATTACGATCAACACGGCGCACGTCGAATATGAAACGGAAAAACGCCACTATGCACATGTTGACTGCCCGGGGCATGCTGACTATGTCAAGAACATGATCACTGGTGCAGCTCAGATGGATGGTGCTATCCTCGTTGTATCCGCAGCTGACGGCCCGATGCCGCAGACTCGTGAACACATCCTCCTGGCCCGCCAGGTCGGTGTACCGGCTATCGTCGTATACCTCAACAAAGCTGACCAGGTCGACGATCCGGAACTGATTGAACTCGTTGAAATGGAAGTCCGCGACCTCCTGACTGAATATGATTATCCTGGCGATGAAGTACCTATCATCGTAGGTTCTGCATTGAAAGCCCTCGAAGGCGATCCGGAAGCTGAAAAATCCATCCTCGACTTGATGGATGCTGTCGACAGCTACATCCCGACGCCGAAACGTCCGACGGACCAGCCGTTCCTGATGCCTGTCGAAGACGTATTCACCATCACCGGCCGTGGTACGGTTGCTACGGGCCGTGTCGAACGTGGTACGATCAAAGTCGGTGACGCTGTCGAAATCGTCGGCCTCGCTGATAAACCGAAAGATACCGTCGTTACGGGCGTTGAAATGTTCCGTAAGATCCTGGACCTCGCAGAAGCAGGCGACAACATCGGCGCACTGCTCCGTGGCATCGACCGCAAAGACGTCGAACGCGGCCAGGTCCTGGCTAAACCGGGCACGATTCATCCGCACACGAAATTCAAGGCTCAGGTCTATGTCCTGACCAAAGATGAAGGCGGCCGTCATACGCCGTTCTTCAACGGCTATCGTCCGCAGTTCTACTTCCGCACGACTGACGTAACGGGTGTCATCACCCTGCCGGAAGGCACAGAAATGTGCATGCCTGGCGATAACGTCAAGATGGAAGTCGAACTCATCACACCGATTGCTATCGAAGCAGGCCTGCGCTTCGCTATCCGTGAAGGCGGCCGTACCGTAGGTGCTGGTGTCGTATCCGAAATCGAAGGCTAAAAGATAGTTTAAAGTTTGTAGTGCCGAGTTTGTAGAAAGAGGTTAAATTTTTAGCCAATAACTGCAAACTAAAAACTACAAACTTGATACTTAAAAGAGGGGCTGTCGCACGAAGGTTTCTGCCATCATGCGAGGCCCCTTTCTCTTTATAGTTTGCAGTATGGAGTTTGTAGTCTGTAGAAATGGAATTTAAATTTTCTAATCACTAACTGCTAACCACTAGCAACTTAAAAGGGCTTGTTGCATGTGCAACAAGCCCTTTTTTTGCATACATTTATGCGCAAGGCTACAGGCCGTGAATTAGTTATCGCCTGTCTGCGCAATTGTAGGGGCTCGCACGTGGCGAGCCCGCTTCTAATATAATGAGGGAATGACGGTAACTGTAGCGTAAGGCACCCGTCGGAAGCCTCTCCTCATAGGAGAGGTGGCCCGAAGGGCCGGAGAGGTTAACCTCTCAGTCAGCTGCGCTGACAGCTCTCCTAGCAGGAGAGCCGGACCGTCGGCCCCTACGAACCCCTAGCCCCTAACCCCTAACCCCTAGCCACTAGCCACTACCCAAAATCCCGGGTATAATAGAACTACACACAAGAGGAGGGTGCGAAATATGAACATTGCTGAAAATACGGCCGATACAGCGCAGCAGGCGGCTAACGTCGTCCAGGCCGATGTCCAGAACCAGGTCACGCAGAGCGTCACGACGCTGGACCATTTAAAGGATTTTCTGCTCAACCACGGTCCCGATGTCATCTATGCCATCGTCATCTTCATCGTCGGCCGCTATGTGGCCCGGGCTTTCAAGAACCTGGCTGTCCGCATGATGACCCATGCCAATTACGACCATACGGTCATCACCTTTGTCAGCCAGCTGATTTATTATGCCATCATGGCCTTGGTCCTGTTGTCGGCCCTGAATAAGGCCGGTATCCCGACGAATTCCTTCCTGGCCGCGTTCGGCGCCTTTGGCCTGGCTGTCGGCCTGGCCTTGCAGAGCAATCTGTCGAATTTCGCTTCCGGCCTTTTGATCCTGATCTTCAAGCCTTTCAAAGCCGGAGATTGGATCGCCGTCGGCGGCGTAGAAGGCAGCGTCAAAGGGATTCAGATGATGAATACGGCTATTACGACGAAAGACAACAAGACGATTTTCATCCCCAATTCCAGTATCACCTCGTCCCAGGTGACCAACAGCTCTTACCAGCAGGAAAGGTACATTACTTTTTTCTTCGACATCGGTTACCAGAACGACCATCACAAGGCCATTGCCCTGCTGAAGCAGATATTCCGGGAAGACAGGCGGGTCCTCAATGCCGACACGATGGAAATCGGCATCCGCGAATTTGCCGAAAGCTCCGTGCGCATCGCCGCTTTTCCCAAGGTCGCCAAGGAAAATTATTACCCCGTCTATTACGACACTATGTCCAAGGTAAAGGATACCTTCGATGCCAACGGTATTGATATACCTTATCCGCAGCGCGTAATTTATATACAAAAAAATGAACAATAAAACATTACTTTTTGAACATGTTTTCAGCTATTTCTTAGGAAATAGCTGATTTTTTTGTACCTTATCCATAGTATGTGAAAAAAAGAATAAAGATGGGAAATAAGAATATTCGCCAAAATCGAAAAATAATCTTGCGTTTTTCGTCTAACTAAGGCTTGAGCTATACTTTAATAGCATTGTTAAGCTGTTGATTTATGCCCTTTTTCTATTATATAATAGTATCATGTTGTTCGGGAATTAATTATTTAATTATTAATAGTTTTTGAGCATATAATAAGTTCAAAAGTGAACAAAGAAAGAGGGTATTTGTATTATGGTATTTTTATTGGCATTGTCACCTATTTTGTGGCTCATCGTTTCTTTGGGCTTCCTGAAGATGCAGAGCTTCAAGGCATGTCCCATTGCCTTGATCATTTCTTTTGCCGTCGCCCTGGCCTGGTATCATATGCCGGGCATGGATGCCGCTACGGCAGCCCTGGAAGGCGTGGCCCTGGCATGCTGGCCTATTTTACTGGTCATCATCGCCGCTATCTTTACGTATAATCTGACCTTGTACACCAAGAGCATGGATATCGTCAAGCACATGCTGACGACGGTCAGCAAGGACCGCCGCGTCCTGGCCCTGCTCATTGGCTGGGGGTTCGGCGCCTTCATGGAAGGTATGGCCGGCTTCGGTACGGCTATCGCTATCCCGGCATCGATGCTGGTTGCCCTGGGTTTCGACCCCATCAAGGCTATCCTGGTCTGCCTGGTTGCTAACTCCGTTCCGACGACGTATGGTTCCATCGGTATCCCGGCCAGCACCCTGGCTAACTTGACGGGCCTCGATCCGGTCCAGCTGTCGACATATATCAGCTTGCAGCTCCTGCCGCTCAACATCCTTTGCCCGTTCATCATCGTCGCCATCGTCGGCGGCTCGCTGAAGGCCCTCAAAGGCGTTTTCATGGTTACCCTGCTCTCGGCCCTGGGCCTGGCTGTGCCGGAACTCATCGTCTCGGCCTTCGTCGGTCCGGAACTGGCTGTCATGGGGGCTTCTATCGTCATCATGGCCCTCATCGTCGTTTATTCCCATTTCCGTCCCATAGACAATCCGGAATATGCCATGGACATCAATCCGGCTCACGTACCGCTCCGCGGTGGTCTGCTGGCTTGCCTGCCCTTCATCTTGATCTTCGTCTTCTTATTGCTGACGTCGAAACTCGTTCCCTTCATCCATGCACCGCTCATGGCTATTAAATCGTCGGTCCTCATCTATACCGGTCAGGGCGGCGTGCCTTATACCTTCATCTGGGTCAATACGCCGGGCATCCTCATCCTCCTGGCAGCCTTCATCAGCGGTAAGGCCCAGTCGGCCCGTTTTAGCGAAATGTTCTTCGTCTTGCTGAACACCATTAAAGGTCTCCGCAATACGATCATCACCATCATCGCCGTCATCGCTACGGCTAAAGTCATGGGCTACAGCGGCATGACATCGGATATCGCCCGCACGGCTGTCGAAGCGACGGGCATGATGTATCCGGCCATTGCACCGCTCATCGGCTCTGTCGGCACGTTCATCACCGGTTCCGGTACGTCCAGTAACGTCCTCTTCGGCAACCTCCAGACCGATGCCGCTGCCGCCATCAACGCCAATAAAGCCTGGCTGGCTGCTGCCAACGCGGCCGGTACCTGCGCAGGCAAGATGATTTCGCCGCAGAGTATCGCCATCGCCGTCGGGGCCATCTCCCTGACCGGCAAGGATAACGAAATCCTCCAGGCAATCATGAAAGTCTACGTACCATATATCATCCTCTTAGGGGCCATCGTCTACTTCGGACAGGTCCTGGTAGGGTAGGGAAAAAGGGACTGTCGCACATGCGACAGTCCCTTTTTCTGTAGGGGCTTGCACGTGGCAAGCCCGCCTGAAATGTGATGTAGACGTTATACATGACAAATGATATGCGTGAAAACGTTCAATATACTCCAATCTATTATGTCTATACAATCATGATAGGCCTGTCTTAGAATATGAGTGATTATTCATTTTAGGGAGAGCGCCACCAAATATCCAACGGGTCGCCCACGTGGCGACCCCTACAGCGCAAAAAAGGCTGCCGTATAAAGCCATCTGGGCTTCGTGCGGCAGCTTTTTTAGATGATTCAGGCGAACCACTAGCCACTAGCCACGAACCACTAATCCCTAGCCCCTAAACTTCCTATTACGAACTATTCTAGAATGGAAGAATAAGTGCCGTTTTTCACATACTATAACGAATTATCATGCTTGATTTTTAACAGTACCTTTTGGTCATGGCTGTTTTACAGGGGTTTCCGACTTTTTGATATATAATATCGATTAAACTAAAAATCATACGTGATGAATTAATCTATTTATATCAATATATAAGCCGTTTTATCGCCGTAATTCGCTTGGAATTAGTTGTTCGATAAATAATTATAAATATCAAAATTTATAATTCTAAAGTGGAATGGATTTGTAGATTTTCTATTCCTTGTGACTAATTTGTCCCAATTTATTCATTGACGTTATGGATTTTCCATGATATCATTCTAGTCAGTAATTCACCTTTGGAAAATTTTCACAAAGGCGTACGACAGTAGCGACGACAGCGTCGGTACACTCTACATAGCAGGAGGAAGTTACGGTAATGAGAAAAGTAGAAATCATTACAGCTGAACAAGCAGCTCAGCTCGTAAAAGACAACGACACGATTACGTCTATTGGTTTTGTCAGCAGTGCCCATCCGGAAGCCCTGACCAAAGCCTTGGAAAAACGGTTCTTGGATACGAACACGCCGCAGAACCTGACTTACATCTACGCAGGTTCCCAGGGTAAACGCGATGGCCGTGCTGCAGAACACCTGGCACACACAGGTCTTTTGAAACGCGCCATCATCGGTCACTGGCAGACAGTACCGGCTATCGGTAAACTGGCTGTTGAAAACAAAATCGAAGCATACAACTTCTCGCAGGGCACGCTGGTTCATTGGTTCCGCGCTTTGGCAGGCCACAAACTCGGCGTCTTCACAGATATCGGTTTGGAAACTTTCCTCGATCCCCGTCAGCTCGGCGGCAAGCTCAATGACGTAACCAAAGAAGACTTGGTCAAATTGATCGAAGTCGACGGTCACGAACAGCTTTTCTATCCGACCTTCCCGGTCAACGTAGCTTTCCTCCGCGGCACTTATGCCGATGAATCGGGCAACATCACCATGGATGAAGAAATCGGGCCTTTCGAAAGCACTTCCGTCGCCCAGGCCGTTCACAACTGTGGCGGTAAAGTCGTCGTCCAGGTCAAAGACGTCGTCGCTCACGGCAGCCTCGACCCGCGCATGGTTAAGATCCCTGGCATCTATGTCGACTACGTCGTCGTAGCAGCTCCGGAAGACCATCAGCAGACGTATGACTGCGAATACGATCCGTCCCTCAGCGGCGAACATCGTGCTCCCGAAGGCGCTGCCGACGCAGCTCTCCCCATGAGTGCTAAGAAAATCATCGGCCGCCGCGGCGCTTTGGAACTGACCGAAAACGCTGTCGTCAACCTCGGCGTCGGTGCTCCGGAATACGTTGCTTCCGTTGCCGGTGAAGAAGGTATCGCCGATACCATTACCCTGACCGTCGAAGGCGGCGCTATCGGTGGCGTACCGCAGGGCGGTGCCCGTTTCGGTTCGTCCCGCAATGCCGATGCCATCATCGACCACACCTATCAGTTCGACTTCTACGATGGCGGCGGTCTGGACATCGCTTACCTCGGCCTGGCCCAGTGCGATGGCTCGGGCAACATCAACGTCAGCAAGTTCGGTACTAACGTTGCCGGCTGCGGCGGTTTCCCGAACATTTCCCAGCAGACACCGAATGTTTACTTCTGCGGCACCTTCACGGCTGGCGGCTTGAAAATCGCTGTCGAAGACGGCAAAGTCAAGATCCTCCAGGAAGGCAAAGCCAAGAAGTTCATCAAAGCTGTCGACCAGATCACTTTCAACGGTTCCTATGCAGCCCGCAACGGCAAACACGTTCTCTACATCACGGAACGCTGCGTATTTGAACTGACCAAAGAAGGCTTGAAACTCATCGAAGTCGCACCGGGCATCGATATTGAAAAAGATATCCTCGCTCACATGGACTTCAAGCCGATCATTGATAATCCGAAACTCATGGATGCCCGCCTCTTCCAGGACGGCCCGATGGGGTTGAAAAAATGAAACCTATGCGACTCCACCACGTAGGCATTGTCCTGCCGACCTTAGAAAAAGCCCATGAATTCATGCAGAATAATGGACTTGAAATCGACTATGCCGGCTATGTCGATGCTTACCAGGCTGATCTCATTTTCACTAAGTTTGGTGAATTTGCCAGCCCGATTGAAATGATTATCCCGCACTCCGGTGTGCTTACCCAATTCAATGGTGGCCGCGGCGGCATTGCCCACATCGCCTTCGAAGTGGACGATGTCGAAGCTGTCCGCCAGGAAATGGAAGCAGATTGTCCGGGATGCATGTTAGAAAAGAAAGCTGTCCAGGGTACGGACGACATTATCGTCAACTTCCGCCGCCCGACAACCAACCAGGGTATCCTCGTTGAATATGTTCAGACGACAGCACCTATCACCGGCCGCGGCGAAAATCCTTTCGTTAAGAATCTCGGCCCGGAAAAAGGGAAGCTCAACGAAACATGGCATCCCATGCGCCTGCACCATATCGGCATCGTCTTGCCGACCTTGGAAAAGGCCCATGAATTCATCAAGACCAATGGTCTGGAAGTGGATTATTCCGGTTTCGTCGACGCCTACCATGCGGATCTCATTTTCACTAAAAAAGGTGAAAACAGTACGCCTATCGAATTCATTATTCCCCGTGAAGGGGTCCTCAAAGATTTCAATCATGGCAGGGGAGGTATCGCTCATATCGCCTTTGAAGTGGATGATGTCGAAAAGGTACGTCAGATTATGGAAAGCCAGAAGCCTGGTTGCATGCTCGAAAAGAAAGCCGTCCGGGGAACGGACGATATCATCGTCAACTTCCGCCGTCCCAGCACGGACGCCGGCATCCTCGTCGAATATGTCCAGACCGTAGCTCCCATCAATCGCAGCAATCCCAACCCTTTTAATGATTGATTTTTTATAAAGAAAGGTGAAAACTGTGTATACTCTCGGAATCGACGTTGGTTCTTCTTCTTCCAAGGCAGTCATCCTGGAAGATGGCAAGAAGATCGTCGCCCATGCCGTCGTTGAAATCGGCACCGGTTCGACCGGTCCGGAACGCGTTTTGGACGAAGTCTTCAAAGATACCAACTTAAAAATTGAAGACATGGCGAACATCATCGCTACAGGCTATGGCCGTTTCAATGTCGACTGCGCCAAAGGCGAAGTCAGCGAAATCACGTGCCATGCCAAAGGGGCCCTCTTTGAATGCCCCGGTACGACGACCATCCTCGATATCGGCGGTCAGGACGTCAAGTCCATCAAATTGAATGGCCAGGGCCTGGTCATGCAGTTTGCCATGAACGACAAATGCGCCGCTGGTACGGGCCGTTTCCTCGACGTCATGTCGAAGGTACTGGAAATCCCCATGTCTGAAATGGGGGACTGGTACTTCAAATCGAAGCATCCCGCTGCCGTCAGCAGTACCTGCACGGTTTTTGCTGAATCGGAAGTCATTTCCCTTCTTTCCAAGAATGTCCCGAAAGAAGATATCGTAGCCGGTGTCCATCAGTCCATCGCCGCCAAAGCCTGCGCTCTCGTGCGCCGCGTCGGTGTCGGTGAAGACCTGACCATGACCGGCGGTGGCTCCCGCGATCCCGGCGTCGTCGATGCCGTATCGAAAGAATTAGGTATTCCTGTCAGAGTCGCTCTGCATCCCCAAGCGGTGGGTGCTCTCGGAGCTGCTTTGATTGCTTATGATAAAATCAAGAAATAAGTCAAAGGAGAGAACAAAATCATGAGTGAAGAAAAAACAGTAGATATTGAAAGCATGAGCTCCAAGGAAGCCCTTGGTTACTTCTTGCCGAAAGTCGATGAAGACGCACGTAAAGCGAAAAAAGAAGGCCGCCTCGTTTGCTGGTCCGCTTCTGTCGCTCCTCCGGAATTCTGCACGGCTATGGACATCGCCATCGTCTATCCGGAAACTCACGCAGCTGGTATCGGTGCCCGTCACGGTGCTCCGGCCATGCTCGAAGTTGCTGAAAACAAAGGTTACAACCAGGACATCTGTTCCTACTGCCGCGTCAACATGGGCTACATGGAACTCCTCAAACAGCAGGCTCTGACAGGCGAAACGCCGGAAGTCCTCAAAAACTCCCCGGCTTCTCCGATTCCCCTTCCGGATGTTGTCCTCACTTGCAACAACATCTGCAATACCTTGCTCAAATGGTATGAAAACTTGGCTAAAGAATTGAACGTACCTCTCATCAACATCGACGTACCGTTCAACCATGAATTCCCTGTTACGAAACATGCTAAACAGTACATCGTCGGCGAATTCAAACACGCTATCAAACAGCTCGAAGACCTCTGCGGCCGTCCCTTCGACTATGACAAATTCTTCGAAGTACAGAAACAGACACAGCGCTCCATCGCTGCCTGGAACAAAATCGCTACGTACTTCCAGTACAAACCGTCGCCGCTCAACGGCTTCGACCTCTTCAACTACATGGGCCTCGCCGTTGCTGCCCGCTCCTTGAACTACTCGGAAATCACGTTCAACAAATTCCTCAAAGAATTGGACGAAAAAGTAGCTAATAAGAAATGGGCTTTCGGTGAAAACGAAAAATCCCGTGTTACCTGGGAAGGTATCGCTGTCTGGATCGCTCTCGGCCACACCTTCAAAGAACTCAAAGGTCAGGGCGCTCTCATGACTGGTTCCGCTTATCCTGGCATGTGGGACGTTTCCTACGAACCGGGCGACCTCGAATCCATGGCAGAAGCTTATTCCCGTACATACATCAACTGCTGCCTCGAACAGCGCGGCGCTGTTCTTGAAAAAGTTGTCCGCGACGGCAAATGCGACGGCTTGATCATGCATCAGAACCGTTCCTGCAAGAACATGAGCCTCCTCAACAACGAAGGTGGCCAGCGCGTCCAGAAGAACCTCGGCGTACCGTATGTCATTTTCGACGGCGACCAGACCGATGCTCGTAACTTCTCGGAAGCACAGTTCGATACCCGTGTAGAAGCTTTGGCAGAAATGATGGCAGACAAAAAAGCCAATGAAGGAGGAAACCACTAATGAGTCAGATCGACGAACTTATCAGCAAATTACAGGAAGTATCCAACCATCCCCAGAAGACGGTTTTGAATTATAAAAAACAGGGCAAAGGCCTCGTAGGCATGATGCCTTACTACGCTCCGGAAGAAATCGTATACGCTGCAGGCTATCTCCCGGTAGGCATGTTCGGTTCCCAGAACCCGCAGATCTCCGCAGCTCGTACATACCTTCCTCCGTTCGCTTGTTCCTTGATGCAGGCTGACATGGAACTCCAGCTCAACGGCACGTATGACTGCCTCGACGCTGTCATCTTCTCCGTTCCCTGCGATACCCTCCGCTGCATGAGCCAGAAATGGCACGGCAAAGCTCCGGTCATCGTCTTCACACAGCCCCAGAACCGTAAGATCCGCCCGGCTGTCGACTTCCTCAAAGCTGAATACGAACATGTCCGCACTGAATTGGAACGTATCCTCAACGTAAAAATCTCCGACCTGGCTATCCAGGAAGCTATCAAAGTATACAACGAAAACCGTCAGGTTATGCGTGAATTCTGCGACGTAGCTGCTCAGTACCCGCAGATCTTCACTCCGGTCAAACGCCATGACGTCATCAAAGCCCGCTGGTTCATGGACAAAGCTGAACACACCGCTTTGGTCCGCGAACTCATCGACGCTGTCAAGAAAGAACCGGTACAGCCGTGGAATGGCAAAAAAGTCATCCTCTCCGGTATCATGGCAGAACCGGATGAATTCCTCGACATCTTCAGCGAATTCAACATCGCTGTCGTCGCTGACGACCTCGCTCAGGAATCCCGCCAGTTCCGTACAGACGTACCGTCCGGCATCGATCCCCTCGAACAGCTCGCTCAGCAGTGGCAGGACTTCGATGGCTGCCCGCTCGCTTTGAACGAAGACAAACCGCGTGGCCAGATGCTCATCGACATGACCAAGAAATACAATGCTGACGCTGTCGTCATCTGCATGATGCGCTTCTGCGATCCGGAAGAATTCGACTATCCGATTTACAAACCGGAATTCGAAGCAGCCGGTGTCCGTTACACCGTCCTCGACCTCGACATCGAATCTCCGTCGCTCGAACAGCTCCGCACCCGTATCCAGGCTTTCTCGGAAATTCTCTAAGAATCGCCTGATCCATCAGCCATCTGGGCGGGACTCCGAAAGGTGCCTGCTACAGGATAAATTGCCTGCTCCGGCAGACAGTATGGCAGCTTGCAGCCCGCGTTGTGCGGGCTGTGGGCTGTTCATGACGCTTTAAAGACGGCTCTGCCGTTTTTAAATAAAAACCATATATACAATCTTTTAGGAGGAAACTCAATCATGGAATTCAAACTTTCTGAATTACAGCAAGATATCGCAAATCTCGCAAAAGATTTTGCAGAAAAAAAATTAGCTCCCACTGTCAAAGATCGCGACGAAAAAGAAGTCTTTGACCGCGCTATCCTCGACGAAATGGGTACTCTCGGCCTTCTCGGTATTCCTTGGGAAGAAGAAAACGGCGGCGTAGGTGCTGACTTCCTCAGCCTCGCAGTTGCTTGCGAAGAAGTAGCTAAAGTTGACCCCTCCATCGCACTCAGCTTTGAAGTACACACTATGCTCTGCTCCTGGCCGATCTGGAAATTTGGCACAGCTGAACAGAAAGCTAAATTCCTCAAACCCCTCGCAGAAGGCACAAAACTCGGCGCTTTCGGCCTCACCGAACCGAATGCTGGTACCGACGCTTTGAACGGCTCCACAGTCGCTACGAAAAACGAAGATGGCAGCTACACCTTGAACGGCTCCAAAGTCTTCAACACCAACGGCGGCGAAGCTGACGTTACTGTCGTATTCGCTTCCACGGACAAATCCAAAGGCGCTAAAGGCATGAGCGCTTTCATCCTCGAAAAAGGCATGGAAGGCTTTACCTATGGCAAAAAAGAAGTTAAAATGGGTATCCGCGCTTCCGTACAGCGTGAACTCGTATTCCAGAACGTAAAAGTTCCGGCTGAAAACCTCCTCGGCAAAGAAGGCGAAGGCTTCAAGATCGCTATGATGACCCTCGACGGCGGCCGTGTTGGCGTTGGCGCACAGGCTCTCGGCATTGCTGAAGGTGCTTACAATGCAGCTGTTCAGTATGCTAAAGAACGTACACAGTTCGGCAAACCGATCGCTAAATTCCAGGCTATCAGCTTCATGCTCGCTGACATGAAACTCAAAATCGAAACGGCTCGCCTCGCTGTCTACAAAGCAGCTTGGAAAATGGCTCAGCCCGACGTTAAATCCTACTCCGTAGATGCAGCTATCGCTAAGAAATATGCTTCTGACGTAGCTATGCAGGTCACCACCGATGCTGTCCAGGTGTTCGGCGGCTATGGCTTCACTCGCGAATATCCGGTTGAACGCTACATGCGCGATGCTAAGATCACTCAGATCTACGAAGGCACCAACCAGGTACAGCAGATGGTTATCTCTGGCGCCATCCTCAGATAGTCAAAGAGTTTCCTAACAGAACTCTCCTCCTTTTGAAACACGTATAGAAATAGTATAAAACAGTATGAGATAAAACCGCTTACAAAGAGAGGCTGTCGCCGATGCGACAGCCTCTCTTTTTCGTATTTGTAATTTGCAGTTTGTAGTGGCTCCCCTGAGAAGGGGAGCTGGCCGCTCCAGGCGGTCTGAGGGGCCTTGCTACAGTAATGCGTAAGCCAGCCCCTAACCACTAGCCACGAGCCACTAACCACTTAACGGGGCTTTACACTGCGGCCTGCGGCGCCCGTATGGGCGCCCCTACACCAACGCCCGGTAACATTTCTCCGACATGGGCACGGGCACGCCGTACTGGCGGGCCAGGCGGATGAGGGCGCCGCTGAAGGTATCCAGTTCGCTCTGGTGGCCGGCGGCGATGTCCCGCTCGAGGGAGCTCGTGGCACCCATGTCGTCGCTGCCTAAGATGCGGTCGTACTGGTCGTCGACGATGTCGTCGGGCAGGGGGACGCCGGCGGCCTTGCCGACGTCATAGGCTTCCTGCAGGAGAGCCCGGAATTCTTCCCTGCCATGGAGCTGGGAGAGGGCGCCGCCGATGGATGTCCGATAGTACGCCGTCAGGACGTTATAAGCGCAGTTGAGGATGAATTTGCGCCAGATTTCGACGGTGATGTTCTCGGCGATGCAGCAGGTCAGGCCTGGATGGTTGAGGATGCCGTAGACTTTCTTCGTCGCATCGGCGTCGTCCGAGCCGATGTAAATACGGGCAAAGCGCCCTTCCTGGCGGATGGAGTAGTCTTCTTTATAAGATGACGTGATGTAGATGGCCGAATCGACGATTTTTCCGCGCTTCATGAGGGCCGCTGCCGTATCGTGGTAGGTGAAGCCGTTGAGGACGGGGACGACGATCGTATCGTCGCCGATGCAGGGCAGGACCGCCGTCAGAGCCGCTTCCAGGGAATAATTCTTGACGCAGACGAAGATGACGTCCTGGATGCCTGCCGAGGCGGGATCGTCCGTGACGGCCGGATGGGCCGTGTGGTCGCCGAAGAAGTCGCTGTGGACGACGAGGCCCTTTGTCTGGAGCGATTCTTTGCGCTTCCGCCGGGCAATGAGTGTTACGTCATCATAATTGGCACAGAGGACGGACGCGATATATCCCCCGACGCCGCCGATGCCGGTAATCATGATTTTCATAGTATCAACCCCTCTTTGAATAATCAAGTATACCTTATTATCGCACAGGCCCGGATAAACAGCAAATCGGTCAGGGTATGCCCAAAAAGTATATGAAGATAACATATGAACACTTGAACATATTTAACTTTAATGATATCATGAAGGCAAATAAAAAGTGAGTCCCTGAAGGAGGCATATCTATGGCAGAAGAATTTTTGAAAGACCAGGGCTGTTCCTGCTGCAACGGCCATCACGACGAAGACGAAGCCGTCAAACTGGATGCTGTCGGCACTTGCGGCTGCTGCTGCGGTGACGACGATAATGACGAAGAAGAAAGTCCCTTGTGGACCCTCGTCGCCGGGACGGTGCTCTTTTTAGTCACCTACCTGACCGGCATCATTCCCGATGATTTTTCCCTTCCCGCCTATATCATCGCCTATCTGTTCTTAGGCTACGGCGTCCTGCGGGAAGCTGGAGAAAACATCATGAAGCGCCAGCCTTTCGATGAAAATTTTCTCATGGCCGTGGCTACCATCGGCGCCTTTGCCATCGGTGACTATCCAGAAGCCGTCGCCGTCATGCTCTTCAGCCGCATCGGCGAAGCCATGGAAGACCGGGCCGTCAACCGCAGCCGCAAGCAGGTGGCCGCCGCCATCGATATGCGCCCGGAAGTCGTCCATCGCGTAACGGCCGATGGCTCGACGGTCACCATCCCGGCCAAGGACGCTGCTGCTGGTGATGTCGTCGTCGTCCGCGTCGGTGACCGCATCCCCTTGGACGGTGTCGTCATGGCCGGCGAAAGCCTCATCGATACGTCGGCCCTGACAGGGGAACCGGTTCCGGTCATCTGCCGGGAAGGCTCGGAAGTCCTGTCGGGCAGCATCAATACGTCTGGCGTCCTCCACGTCAAAGTGACCAAGCCCCTGGCAGAATCGATGGTCACGAAGATTTTGGAATCCGTCGAACGGGCAGCGGCGCGCAAGCCGAAAATCGACCGTTTCATTACGCGCTTTTCCCGCATCTATACACCGGTTGTCGTCGCCATCGCCGCGGCTACGGCCATCATCCCGTCCCTGGTGACCGGTCAGTGGCATTACTGGATTTATACGGCTTTGACTTTTCTGGTCATCAGCTGCCCCTGCGCCCTGGTCCTCAGCGTACCCCTGAGCTTCTTCGCCGGTATCGGTGCGGCGTCGAAACAGGGCATCCTCTTCAAGGGCGGTATTGCCATGGAACAGATGAAGCACATCGGCGCCGTCGTCTTTGATAAGACCGGGACCATTACCAAAGGTAACTTCGTCGTCCACCAGGTCGTTCCGGCCGATAACCGCAGTGCCGATGACGTCCTCTGCCTCTGCGCGTCGGCAGAACAGGCGTCGAACCATCCCATTGCCCGCAGTGTTGTCGCCCAGGCCTGTGAACAGGGCCTGAGCCTGACCGAGCCGTCGGAAATGGAAGAAATCGCCGGGCAGGGCCTGAAAGCCCAGGTCGGCAGCCATAGCGTCCTCTGCGGCAACCGCCAGCTCATGGACGGGCAGCATATTGCCCTGCCGGCCATGGACGACGTCGAATACGGCTCGGAGCTATACGTCGCCATTGACGGGGCTTATGCCGGCCGCTTGGTCATTTCGGACACCATCAAAGAAGATGCGGTTGACGCCGTCAAGGCTATTTCCCGCATGGGCATCACGACGGCCATGCTTACCGGTGATTCTCAGAAAGCCGCAGATTACATCGCCTCTAAGACGGGCATCGACGACGTCCGGGCCAAACTGCTGCCGCAGGATAAAGTCAATCAGATGGATGCCCTGCGTAAGCAATATGGGCCGGTCCTCTTCGTCGGCGACGGCATCAACGACGCGCCTGTCCTGGCCGGTGCCGATGTCGGCGCTGCTATGGGCAGTGGTGCCGATGCAGCCGTCGAAGCGGCTGACGTCGTCTTCATGCAGTCCCGGGTCAGCGCCGTACCGGCAGCACTCCACCTGTCCCGGGAAACCATGAAGATTGCCATGGAAAACGTCGTCTTTGCCTTAGGCGTCAAAGGCGTCGTCATGATTGCCGGGTTTGCCGGTTATGCTTCCATGTGGGCTGCCGTCTTTGCCGATTCCGGCGTCGCCGCCCTTTGTGTCCTCAATTCGGTACGCATGCTTTACAAAAAATAAAGTCTTTCTGGAAAATTGGTAATAAAAACGTTTAACTAAATTGAAAATATAACGTTTAACGAAAGAAAATTTAAAAATATTAATAAAATACCTTGACAACCAGCCTCTTTTCAGGGATAATAGGCACATCACACAAACAGAGCACTGTGAAAGCAGTGCGGATATAATGACGATGAACGGGTAAAAGACGAATCCTGATCCTCTTCAGAGAGCCGGCGGTGCTGTGAATCCGGCGAGGTGCAATCGTCCGACTTCGCCCGGGAGTTTCTGTACCGACTCTTTTTCTAGGGAATTGAGGTACAGACGCAATCCCGCGTTATAGGATGTCTGTCAAAGACGTTGAGTATAATGACAGGGTGGTACCGCGAATCATCGCCCCTGTTGCTCCGCTGGAGCAGCAGGGGTTTTTTATATCCCCTGAGTGTGACTCGTACAGTATTCATTATCAAATTATTTCTTGGGTATTTTGGTATTCATGTAAAGAGGTATTGGCTATGGAAAAAGCAATGGGTAAGATCATGACCGCTGCAGTTGAAACGCGGGCTGCTGCCGGCACGATGACAAATTTCCGATGGAAAATCGCGTTTTTAACCTGATTCTGCAAGAAGTCTCCCGCCTCTTTAGGCGGTGAGATGAATTGCAGGTTTTTCTGAGGGCTCGATGCCATCAGAAAAACAATGGCTTCACAAGTTGATTTGCAGTATAATCAGTAGTAAGAGTGAAAGGATTTGGAAAGTCAAGGCAGGTGATGATAGTGAATAAGGCATACCGATACAGAATCTATCCGACAACGGAACAGAAAATTACGTTTGCCAAGACCTTTGGGTGTGTCCGATTCATCTACAACAAGATGCTGAGTGACCGCATTGACTATTATAAGGAAACCGGCCAAAAGCTGAATAACACGCCTGCGCAGTACAAGGAAGAATTCCCTTGGTTAAAGGAAGTAGATAGTTTAGCCCTTGCCAATGCCCAAATGAACCTGAATAAGGCCTACAGCCACTTTTGGAATGACAGCAAGCATTTCGGCAAGCCGCGCTTCAAGTCAAAGAAAAATTGTCGTGCTTCGTATTCTACGAACAACCAGAAAGGCTCTGTCCGAATCGAGGGCCATAAGGTGAAACTGCCGAAAGTCGGCTGGGTGAAACTATGCCAGCATCGTCCCTTGCCGGAGAACAGTATCATAAAGACCGTGACCATCAGCAAGACGCCATCCGGAAAGTACTATATCAGTATGCTGGTGGAGTATGAAAACCAAATACTCCCTGTCATACCGAAGACCTTCCTGGGCCTGGATTTTGCGATGCACGGCTTGTATGTGGCTTCCGATGAGGATGAGGCTAAGTATCCCGATTTCCTGCGAAAGGCAGAGAAGAGATTGGCTAAGGCACAGCGGAAGCTATCCCAAAAGCAGAAAGAAAGTCATAACAGAGAAAAACAAAGGCTGCGTGTAGCTATTCTCCATGAGAAAGTGGCCAATCAACGGCAGGATTTCCTGCATAAGAAGGCTCGCTACCTTGCAGACCGCTATGATGTCATTGGCATTGAGGATATTAGCGTCAAAGCGATGGCAAAGCGGAAAAAGGGTGGCAAGTTCAGTTTTGGCAAATCCGTAGCTGACAATGGCTGGAATCTGTTCACGAACATGCTGGAATATAAGTTGGCTTGGCAAGGCAAACAGCTTATCAAGATAGACAAGTGGTATCCAAGCAGCCAACTGTGCCATGTTTGCGGATATCAGAACCACGAAACCAAGGACTTATCTGTAAGGGAATGGGATTGCCCGAAATGTGGCAGTCACCATAATCGCGATAAGAACGCTGCCATAAATATTCGGGAAGAAGCCAGGCGGATATCTGCCTGACGTAATCCATAAAATACCGTGGGGCGCACGGGAATCTACGCCTGTGGAGAGAGTGTAAGCCGCCGCAACTCTTTGGAGTCAGTAGCGCTGTTCTCGTTGAAGCAGGAAGCTCCCGCCTCTCTAGGCGGGAGTACGTTCACTCAGTTTCGTCGCTTACATGGACCGCGTCAACCTTTCCGTCGCGACGCCGGTCATCATGCAGGAATTCGGCTTCACGAAAATCGACATGGGCTTCATTCAGACCTGTTTCTTCGCCAGCTACGCTTTGATGCAGGTCCCTGGCGGTATCCTGGCTGAAAAGTTCGGCATGCGCAAGACCGGGGCTTTCGCCATCCTCTGGTGGTCCGTCTTCACGGCCTTGACGGCTTTAGCTAAAGGCAAGATCAGCTTTGCCGCCGTCCGCCTGGCTTTCGGCCTCGGCGAAGGCCCTGTCTTTCCGTCCTTAGGGGCCGCTACCTTTACATGGTTCAATAAACACGAAAAAGGCAAGGCCAGCTCGTCCATCCTGTTAGGGACCTTCTTCGGCCCCGTCGTCGGCCCGGTCGCAACGGTCGCCCTCATGGGGCTCTTCGGCTGGCACGCCGTCTTCATCATCTTCGGTCTCGTCGGCGTCGCCCTGGCCTGGGTATGGCACCGCTTCGCCTGCGACAATCCGGCAGACAGCCCCTATGTCAATGCTGAAGAAGCAGCATACATCAACGAAGGCCGTTCGGCTGACTCCCTGAAGAAAGCCGTCGCTCCCTGGCATAAGTTCCTCCGCTCGACTCAGTTCTGGGCTGTCGGCATCCAGTTCATGGTCGTCGACTACATCATGTACGTCTTCCTGGCATGGCTGCCCATGTACCTGACTGAAGTTCACAACATGTCCTTGAAATCCATGGGCTTCTGGGCTTCCTGCCCTTGGATCGCACTGATGGCTATGGTCTTCCTGGCCGGCTTCGTTTCCGACAAGATTGCCAATGGCAGCCACAGCGAAATGCAGTATAAGATGCGCACCGTCACGGCTATGGCCGGCGTCGCCGTTACATCCCTCGGCCTGTACATCGCATCCCATACGGCTGACCCGGCCATGAACATCTTCTGGATGTCCGTTTCCCTCGGTGCCTTGGGCTTTGCTATGAGCGCCAGCTGGTCTTCCGTCATCTCCCTGGGTGGTAAATACACCGGTTCCGTTTCCGGCTGGATCAACCTCTGGGGCAACATCGGCGGCGTCCTGGCTCCTATCGTCACGGCCTTCTTCGTCACCAACTACGGCTGGAACAACGCCTTCACGGCAACGTCCCTGTTCGGCATCATCGCCATCGTAGCCTGGATCTTCGTAAAACCGGGCAAACAACTCGTCCCGCAGGATAAGTAATTTAGTGGCTCGTAGGGGCCGTCCCAAAGGGCGGCCCGCCGTTCGCAGGCCGCCGTTCGCAGACCGCAGACCGCGTTCTTTGCCTCCCTTAACAGGGGAGGTGGCCTGAAAGGGCGGAGAGGTTTCTTTTACTAGCCCCTAACGGCTAGCTGCTAACCACTAAAAAGTGCTGTCGTTTACGCGACAGCACTTTTTTTAAAATTTTTTATTAGCACTCACTTGACAAGAGTGCTAATAGGGTCTATGATATAGCTGTAATCAGGAAGAGGTTACAGAGAGATAAGCAAAAAGGTCAAAAGAACAGAACTGAAAAGAAGGTTCACTCATAGCAACAATGAACGATGTGTTGAAAGAGGGTAATGATTATGATGAAAGGTTTATTTCCAGTTGTAACGAACAGTGATTTTGTATTCCCTGATACGATTTTTGACAACTTCTTCAACAGCTTTGAAAATCCGACAGAAGGCAACTACCGCGTCCCGCAGGTAGATATCGAAGATACCGATAAGGCCTACATCCTGACGACGGACCTGCCGGGCATTGCCAAAGAAGACATCAACGTCAGCTACAACGATGACATCCTGACTTTGACGGCTAAACACGAAGAAAAGAAAGATGAAAAAGACGATAAGAAGAAATATATCCGCAAAGAACGCAGCAGCCATACGTTCTGCCGTCAGTTCACGGTCCGCAACATCCAGAAAGATGGCATCCAGGCAGCCTTTAAAGACGGCGTCCTGACCGTAACCCTGCCGAAAGAAGACCCGAAGAAAGTGGCTGAAGCCCACCGCATTGAAGTCAAATAATTGTAGGGGCGCCCACGTGGGGCGCCCGCCAAACTCCCTTGTATTCAATGTTTGATATATGGTGTTCAAACTTACGTAAAAAGGAGGCATGACTTATGAATAGCTTATTCCCAGTTGTTGATAATGGATTTTCCGTTCCCGATGTTTTTGATAACTTCTTCAATCGCTTCATGTGGCCGAGTGAATTCTCCAGCACGATGCCGAAAGTCGACATTGAAGACAAAGGCAGCGAATACGTTATGACCGCTGATCTGCCGGGCGTCCAGAAAGAAGACATCCATCTGAGCTACGACAACAACGTCCTGACTTTGGCTGCCAGCCACAACGAACAGAAGGATTCGCAAGACGAACAGCACAACTACATCCGCAAAGAACGCAGCAGCCATACGTTCTGCCGTCAGTTCACGGTCCGCAACATCCAGAAAGATGGCATCCAGGCAGCCTTTAAAGACGGCGTCCTGACCGTAACCCTGCCGAAAGAAGACCCGAAGAAAGTGGCTGAAGCCCACCGCATTGAAGTCAAATAATTGTAGGGGCGCCCACGTGGGGCGCCCGCCAAACTCCCTTGTATTCAATGTTTGATATATGGTGTTCAAACTTACGTAAAAAGGAGGCATGACTTATGAATAGCTTATTCCCAGTTGTTGATAATGGATTTTCCGTTCCCGATGTTTTTGATAACTTCTTCAATCGCTTCATGTGGCCGAGTGAATTCTCCAGCACGATGCCGAAAGTCGACATTGAAGACAAAGGCAGCGAATACGTTATGACCGCTGATCTGCCGGGCGTCCAGAAAGAAGACATCCATCTGAGCTACGACAACAACGTCCTGACTTTGGCTGCCAGCCACAACGAACAGAAGGATTCGCAAGACGAACAGCACAACTACATCTGCAAAGAACGTTCGAGTTCGTCCTTCTGCCGTCAGTTCCCTGTCACAGGTATTCAGAAAGAAGGTATCCAGGCTGCTTTCAAAGATGGCGTCCTGACCGTAACTCTCCCGAAAGATGCCCAACAGGCACAACCGACCAACACCATTGAAATCCAGTGAGGATGAAAAAAAGACCTACCGCATACACGGCAGGTCTTTTTTTAGTGGCTAGTGGCTAGCAGTTAGTGGCTAGCAGCTCGTAGAGGCAGGCCTCAAGGCTCCCCTAATAGGGGAGCTGGCCGCCGAAGGCGGTCTGAGAGGTTGATTTAAAGCTATCTGCTAACCGCTGACTGCTGGCTGCTAAAAATAGGCATCGCTTAATGCGACGCCTATTTTTTTTATAATTGAGAAATTCTATTATCTGTTGTAATTACAACAGACATAATGATGAAAAAAACGTATACTTAACACATCGAAGGGAAAGAAAAAACGAGGTGAGTGGAATGAAAGAAACGAAAGGCCATATCTTTTCTATCAGCCGTGATAATGCCCCAGTGGCCGGCTGTACGATTTCTAAAGAACTGGTCAATGAAGCCCAGTATCAAGTCTTTTACTTTTCCCTGGCTGCCGGTACGGACATCAGTCCGGAAATCTACAGGCAGGCGAAACTCCTCTATGTCGCTGACGGTACGCTGACCGTTCACTGGCCGGGGGAAGAACATAATCTGGTGGCTGGTCAGGCCATCATCGCACCGCCGTCCGTACCCGTTGGCATGAAGAGCCGCGATGGGGCGGTCTATACGGAACTTACAGTAGAGGAGGAATTCCTTATGAACATCGATGCAGGCAAGATTTTCTCTTTGGCAGGCCTCGTGCCTTATCAGGATGGTAAGATCATCAACCGCGACATTATCCAGTCGCCTAAAGTCAAATTCGTCGTCATGAGCTTCGGCGCCGGCACAGGTCTTTCGGAACACGCTGCTCCCGGTGAAGCCTTGATTTTTGCCCTGGAAGGCAAAGCCGTCATCCGCTATGAAGGCGAAGATCATGAAATCAAGGCCGGCGAAAACTTTGCTTTTGCCAAGAACGGCCGCCATGCCATCACTGCCGATGGACCTTTTAAAATGGCATTGCTGCTTACGTTAGAATAATTTTATCATATAGAGATAACTGAAAAGGAGACAATCATCATGGGTAAAAAAATTACAGAAAAAGTGACTTGGGTAGGTAAAATCGACTGGGAATTGAACGAATTCCACGGCCATGAATATTCGACAGAAAAGGGCTCTTCGTACAACTCCTACTTGATCCGCGATAAAAAGACGGTCCTCATGGATACGGTCTGGAAACCCTTTGACGACGAATTCGTCGCTAACCTGAAGAAGGAAATCGACCTCAAAGACATCGACTATATCGTCATGAACCACAATGAAAACGACCACAGCGGCGCTTTGCCGGCACTGATGCGGGAAATCCCGGATACGCCGATTTACTGCACCAAGAAAGGGGAAGCCATCCTGCGCGGCCTCTATCACCAGGATTGGAACTTCGTCAACGTCAAGACCGGCGATACCCTGGACCTGGGCGACAGCCAGCTCGTCTTCATCGAAGCCGCTATGCTCCATTGGCCGGATACGATGTTCACTTATATGACCGGCGAAAACATCCTCTTCAGCAACGACGGTTTCGGTCAGCACTATGCCAGCGAAAGAATGTACAATGACTGCGTAGACCAGGCAGAACTCTATCAGGAAGCCATGAAATACTATGCCAATATCCTCAACCTCTACAGCCCCATGGTTACGCGGAAAATCGATGAAATCCTCAAGATGGGTGTCCCGGTCAACATGATTTGCCCGAGCCACGGTGTCATCTGGCGCAAAGATCCCCTGAAAATCGTCGCCAAATATCAGGATTGGGCCAAAGCTTACCAGGAAAACCAGATCACCATCATTTATGATACGATGTGGAATTCCACGCGCCGCATGGCTGAATGCATCGCCGAAGGCCTGCGCGAAACGGATCCGACGCTGACAGTGAAACTTTTTAACTCCGCTGTCGATGACAAGAACGACATCGTTACGGAAGTCTTCAAATCGAAAGCCATCCTCGTCGGCTCGCCGACCATCAACTATGGCTTCCTCTTCTCCATCGGCGGCATCATGGAAATGATCCGCGGCCTGAAATTCAAGAATAAGAAAGCCGCTGCTTTCGGCAGCTATGGCTGGAGCGGTGAAGCTGTCAAACAGATTACAGCTCTCCTCCAGGGTGCCGGCTTCGACGTCGTCAACGACGGCCTGCGCTGCCAGTGGAACCCGGACCAGGCAACCCAGGAAACATGCCGCCAATACGGTCGTGATTTCGCAGCAGCCGTCAACACTTCCGAAGCCAAGGAAGATGAAGTCCAGACCGAACTCGGCGATTACAACAACGACGAACAGATCGGCAAGGCTGCTAAAGAACATTTCGAAGATTGGGAAAAAGATGCCCGTGAAGGCGTAAAAGGCGGCTATGCCGGCTAAGTAGGGAAAGTGGCTCGTGGTTCGTGGCTAGTAGTTAGTAGCTCGTGGCTAGTAGCTGGCTACTAGCTCTTGCCTCCCCTTATAGGGGAGGTGGCCTGAAAGGCCGGAGAGGTTGCTTTAAATTTAAAGTGATAATACTTGCGAACCGGATTTGTGTGAGCGGGCGCCCCACGTGGGCGCCCCTACAAAAAAAGGCTGTCGCACATGCGACAGCCCTTTTTTTATTCTGGAGCGGATGAAGGGAATCGAACCCTCGTACCAAGCTTGGGAAGCTCGTATTCTACCACTGAATTACACCCGCATGAACTTTTACTTGTTCATTTTACCAGTATTCATGCGGTTTGTAAAGGTTTTCGAAGAATTTTCTTGAAATACTGGTAAAATAAGGCCTCACGGCCTTTTATAATGGTTAACAATAGGCGGAAAAGCAGATAAAATCTAGCTTTTTCCGCCTTTTTTTATCACAGTTTCGCCAGAAGACTCCTTCCTCTTAGGTAGGGGATGAATGGCGATGGATTTCGCAGGTTCGATGCCTGCGAAATCCACCCTATGTCATTTCTGTCTTAGCCTTTTCACCTCGGCTACGGTATAATGGTAGATAACAGAGGAGGTGAATCCTAGATGTACTTGACGCAATCGAATGTCATCCGCGGCTTGTCGAAACAAGAGTATACGATGCTCCGGGAAATGTGCCAATACAGCAATAACCTGTATAATGTAGCAGTCTATACGATTCGGCAGCATTACTTCGACACCCAGCAATTCTTGCGGTACGAAGAAAATTACCCCATCTGCAAGGGAAATGAAAACTATGGCTTGTTGCAGGCCGGTGTTGCCCAGCAGATATTGAAGATGGCCGACCGCAGTTTTCGTTCTTTTTTTGGGTTTTTGCAGAAAGTCAAGTCCGGTGACTATGGTTCAAAGGCTGTTCGCCTGCCATACTATCGTGAAAAAAGGGGCCTCTTCAGTCTCATCTTGTCCACGAACGCCATCAACATTAAGAATAGCTTCCTGACGGTACCAATGAGCCGGGAATATGCGAAACGCCATAACGGGCATCGGATTCGGATTCCTGTTCCCGACAGACTGAAGGATAAGACGATTCAGGAAGTTCGCATCTGTCCCATGTATGGCGGACGGTATTTCAAGATTCAGTATTGCTACTTACAGGACCCCGAACCGGTGAAAACCTCGCCAGACCGTGTCCTGGCTATCGACTTGGGCCTGGACAATCTGGCCGCCTGCGTTACCAATACAGGGACGTCGTTCCTCATGGACGGTCGTAAACTCAAATCTATCAACCAGTATTGGAACAAACGCAAAGCCAGACTCCAAAGCATTGCCGCCAAGCAGGGCCAGAAGACGACGAATCAGCTCTGTCAGTTAGCGAAGAAACGCAATTTCCGGATGCAGGACATCCTTCGCAAGACAGCCCGTTACATTGTTAATTTCTGCATTGACCATCAGATAGGGACCCTTGTCTGCGGTTATAATCGAGATTTCAAACGAGGACTAAAACTGGGCAAAGTGACGAATCAGCATTTCACCCAAATCAGCCTGAGCTATCTGCGTAGTACCTTGAAACACCTGTGTGAACGCTATGGGATAACCTATCTGGAACAGGAAGAATCCTATACCTCTCAGGCCAGCTGCCTGGATTTGGATGATATTCCCGTATACCAGCCGGATGCCCCCTATACAGGAACGTTCAGCGGGAAACGAATCCAGCGCGGCCTGTACCGTTTCGCCAACGGCAGGACGGCTAATGCCGACATCAACGGCGCCGCCAATATACTTCGTAAAAGTAAGCAGAACTTCGATTTCGAGGGACTGTGTAAAGGGCTTTTGGACAGCCCTTTGAGAATAAGGCTATCCTGATTTCAGGAGGAAACTTAAACAGCAACCTTCTCACGAATCTCCCGCTTCTATAAGCGGGAGAGGTTCAATGATTTTCTGAGTAATTGTTTTACTGTACATTTTCGCTGATTTTTAGTGATTTTTCTTCAAAAGGGGTGCAGGAGGGGTGCAGTTTGACCCTGAATACAAGCTCTACATTTATGGAATACAAGCTTTAAAGGGCCTATAAACCGCATGGTTAAATGATTTTATGGAAAATGAAAAGGGGCAATGATTTATGAATGAAATGGTAATAAAAATACAATTTATAGTATCGTAGCATATCAAAGAGGCTCTCTAAGTGAGCCTCTTTTTTAGGAGGTGTAATTGTTGGCTACTGTAATCAATCGAGGAAATGGTCATTGGGAACTTCGGGTCTATATAGGTCAAGATAAGGACGGCAACAAAATCCGTAAAAGTAAACGCATCGTAGCTAAATCCAAAAGAGCCGCTATGAAGGAACTAGATAAATTCAGACTACAACTTCAGGCAAAAGAATTACAAGCTGAAGAAGTAGCTGCTCCTGTCCATAAGGATATGGCAATTACCTTTGATAATTTTGTCGGTATCTGGGATAAGAGACATAATATCCATCTGGCCATGACGACAAGGGAACATAACCGGACACTGTTGCGAAACCGGATTCTGCCATTCTTCCATGACAAACCTATCGAAAATATCAACGTTGAAGATATCCGGGCTTTCATCTATGAACTTCACCAGAGTGAGATTCATCATAATTCTAGGCAAAAACAACGATTCTTGTCAGAGACGATGATTCACAAAAACTTTGCTCTTTTAAAACATATCCTGTCTAAAGCTGTTGAATGGGGCTATATCAAGGAAAACCCTTGTGACAGATTAGAACACAGAGAAATACCAAAGCCTAATTATCATCACTATCCCATTATTCAGGAAGAACAGCTGAAGAAATTGCTGAAGGCAATAGATGATTTACCTGATAACTACAGTGAATTGAAACACAGGGCTATATTTTATTTAACTTTGATGACAGGGATGCGAAAAAAATCTGTATTCAGAGGTCTGTGAAATATGTATCATCTCGTTGTACTGAAGTCTCTAATCCAAAGATGGACAAGTCCATCCGGACAGTTTACATCAGTGACTTCCTCAGCCAATTATTAGAACAACTTAAAAGAAAACAAATCAAATCCGCCCTGTGTGGTAAGCGGAAAATAAATCAGTGTATAGAAAAAGCCCCAGACTTATGCTATCCTTTTTTCATAAGTCTAGGGCTTTGATTCTATTTATTCTTTGCACTTTTCCTGGGGCTTTGTTGCCCAAGGCAGGTATTGATCCAAGGTTTCGGTATCTTTGAAGTTTGCTGTATTCGGCAGCTTTTCAAAAAGGTATTTCAGATACCGTTCGGGGTCCAAGCCGTTGGCTTTGGCTGTTTCAATCAGGCTGTAGACGATGGCACTGGCTTTGGCTCCTTTGGGGCTGTTACTGAAAAGCCAGTTTTTCCGCCCAACGGTGAAAGGTCGGATGCTGTTTTCCGCGGTGTTGTTGGAAATGTCACAGTGTCCGTCTTTGAGGTAACAGGTCAGCCCGTCACGGTTCGACAGGAGATAATTCATGGCCGTTGTCAGCGGCGATTTGGGCAGCAGTTTGTCGACATTGTTTTCTGCCCACGCGAAGAGCGCCTTCAGGATAGGCTTTTCTTCCCCGAGGCGTCGTTCATACCGTTCTTCCGGTGAGAGCGATTTATATTCTTTTTCTTTGTCGAATAACTGGCTGATCTGGTCGATACCCGCTTTGACTAAGGTGTTTTCGAGTCCATCCGTTTCTTTAGCATAAGCCGGAGCGGCATCGACGAACTTCCGTCGGGCATGGGCCCAGCATAGGCAATGCCCCGCTGTCTTGATGGAACGGTAGCCGACATAGTCGTCCGTCAGCAGGTAGCCAGAGAAACCTTCCAGGAAAGTTTCTGCACAATGGGCACTGCGCGTCGGCGCATATTCAAACAAACGGATTTTCCGCGTGGGATTCAAAGCCGTGCTGGCATAGACCCACATATATGACTTGCTCGTATTTTTACGGCCTTTTTCGTTATGCACCTGGATAGGTGTTTCATCAGCATGGAGACAGCGCTCTTCCAGGAGCATCTCATGCATCCGTCCATAGACCGGGGCCAACCATTCTTTGGAAGCGATGATGATCCAGTTAGCCAGATTGGCCTGGGAAAAGGCCAGGCCGATGCGTTTCCATTCGCTTTCCTGGCGGTACAGTGGCAGGGCATAGCCATATTTCTGCATCATGACATGGGCGACCACCGATGGTGAGGCGATAGAATGGGGGATGACCGGCTGAGGCATGGCTGCTTTCAGGATGGCAGGCTGTCCCTGCTTGCGGCAGGTACGGCATTCATAACTTTTACGATAGAAATCCTTCACTTCCACGCGGGCTGCGATGTAGACGACTTCCGAACGAATGAATTCTTCGCCTACCGGCGAAAGTGTGCTGCCACATTCCGGGCAGACCGTCGTTTCCGGTTCGACGACAATTTTCTGATGAGGCAGTTTGGCCAGTAATTCTTCACGATGGCCGACCTTTTTCTTGCGTTTGTGCGGCTTGACCGAAATTTCCGGTTCCGGAGCGCTGGGTTTCGCTTCTGTTTCTGCTTCATTGAACAGGCTCATCTGTTCTTCCGGGTACACGACTTTCTTGGTTTCCGACTTGCGGCCAAACTGAGCCTTGCGCAGCCATTCGACCTGCTTGCGCAGCTGTTTGTTCTCTGCTTCCAGAGACGCTTTCTGCGCGGTCAGTTCATCGATTTTCCCCTGCATTTCCTGTTCACGGATATCTGTCATACGGCACCTCAATCTTACGGATTTGTGATAAATCTATTATACCATAAAACAGCCGAAAACCCTAGCGTTTATGCAGTGTTTCGGCTATTTTACAAAACCGTTTTCGGCGTAATCTTTTGCACGGCCCGAGGCTGTTCAACAGACAGCCCCTCCATGAGCCAGCGGTACTGCTGTGGTGTGAGTTCCCGGACTTCATCAGGTGTCCTTGGCCACTGCAGCCTTCCTTTTTCCAAGCGTTTGTAGAGGAGCAGGAAACCATCACCCTGCCAGAGCAGGGCCTTGAACCGGTCCCGGCGACGGCCGCAAAACAGGAAAAGAGAAAGCTGAAACGGATCCATCTGGAACTGCTGGGCGATGATGGCACTGAGCCCGTCAATGGACTTGCGCATGTCCGTATAGCCACAGGCGATGAAGACATGTTCTGCTGAAATATGCAAATCCATCAAGCATTCACCTTCTGCAGTAGCTGCAGCGTCTTTTGCAGCAGTCTTTCAGAAGTATGCTCCGTCACTTCCAGGGAAAACGCACCACACTGCACGATAAGGGAATCCTGAACGGGAATCGCCGCCGAAAGAGGGACTAGTGTGGGGACTTCTTCCTTTTTAGTTTCCGGCGCCTGTGCCGGTGTGAAACGAATACGGAGTTTATGTTGCCAGTAGTAATACTGCTTGATAGGGATATCCTGCTGCGCACAGAATTCCTTCACCGTTAAGCCACTCTGCTGGCGCTGCGCGATGATCTGCATCCAGTGTTTCATTCTTATTTCGTGTGTAATTTTTTGAGTATCCAAAAACATCCTCCTTACTGAATAGGATAAATTAGAGTTTTTAGACAAAATGGGAGAAACTCTGTAAGCGGAAAATAAATCAGTGTATAGAAAAAGCCCCAGACTTATGCTATCCTTTTTTCATAAGTCTAGGGCTTTGATTCTATTTATTCTTTGCACTTTTCCTGGGGCTTTGTTGCCCAAGGCAGGTATTGATCCAAGGTTTCGGTATCTTTGAAGTTTGCTGTATTCGGCAGCTTTTCAAAAAGGTATTTCAGATACCGTTCGGGGTCCAAGCCGTTGGCTTTGGCTGTTTCAATCAGGCTGTAGACGATGGCACTGGCTTTGGCTCCTTTGGGGCTGTTACTGAAAAGCCAGTTTTTCCGCCCAACGGTGAAAGGTCGGATGCTGTTTTCCGCGGTGTTGTTGGAAATGTCACAGTGTCCGTCTTTGAGGTAACAGGTCAGCCCGTTACGGTTCGACAGGAGATAATTCATGGCCGTTGTCAGCGGCGATTTGGGCAGCAGTTTGTCGACATTGTTTTCTGCCCACGCGAAGAGCGCCTTCAGGATAGGCTTTTCTTCCCCGAGGCGTCGTTCATACCGTTCTTCCGGTGAGAGCGATTTATATTCTTTTTCTTTGTCGAATAACTGGCTGATCTGGTCGATACCCGCTTTGACTAAGGTGTTTTCGAGTCCATCCGTTTCTTTAGCATAAGCCGGAGCGGCATCGACGAACTTCCGTCGGGCATGGGCCCAGCATAGGCAATGCCCCGCTGTCTTGATGGAACGGTAGCCGACATAGTCGTCCGTCAGCAGGTAGCCAGAGAAACCTTCCAGGAAAGTTTCTGCACAATGGGCACTGCGCGTCGGCGCATATTCAAACAAACGGATTTTCCGCGTGGGATTCAAAGCCGTGCTGGCATAGACCCACATATATGACTTGCTCGTATTTTTACGGCCTTTTTCGTTATGCACCTGGATAGGTGTTTCATCAGCATGGAGACAGCGCTCTTCCAGGAGCATCTCATGCATCCGTCCATAGACCGGGGCCAACCATTCTTTGGAAGCGATGATGATCCAGTTAGCCAGATTGGCCCGGGAAAAGGCCAGGCCGATGCGTTTCCATTCGCTTTCCTGGCGGTACAGTGGCAGGGCATAGCCATATTTCTGCATCATGACATGGGCGACCACCGATGGTGAGGCGATAGAATGGGGGATGACCGGCTGAGGCATGGCTGCTTTCAGGATGGCAGGCTGTCCCTGCTTGCGGCAGGTACGGCATTCATAACTTTTACGATAGAAATCCTTCACTTCCACGCGGGCTGCGATGTAGACGACTTCCGAACGAATGAATTCTTCGCCTACCGGCGAAAGTGTGCTGCCACATTCCGGGCAGACCGTCGTTTCCGGTTCGACGACAATTTTCCGATGAGGCAGTTTGGCCAGTAATTCTTCACGATGGCCGACCTTTTTCTTGCGTTTGTGCGGCTTGACCGAAATTTCCGGTTCCGGAGCGCTGGGTTTCGCTTCTGTTTCTGCTTCATTGAACAGGCTCATCTGTTCTTCCGGGTACACGACTTTCTTGGTTTCCGACTTGCGGCCAAACTGAGCCTTGCGCAGCCATTCGACCTGCTTGCGCAGCTGTTTGTTCTCTGCTTCCAGAGACGCTTTCTGCGCGGTCAGTTCATCGATTTTCCCCTGCATTTCCTGTTCACGGATATCTGTCATACGGCACCTCAATCTTACGGATTTGTGATAAATCTATTATACCATAAAACAGCCGAAAACCCTAGCGTTTATGCAGTGTTTCGGCTATTTTACAAAACCGTTTTCGGCGTAATCTTTTGCACGGCCCGAGGCTGTTCAACAGACAGCCCCTCCATGAGCCAGCGGTACTGCTGTGGTGTGAGTTCCCGGACTTCATCAGGTGTCCTTGGCCACTGCAGCCTTCCTTTTTCCAAGCGTTTGTAGAGGAGCAGGAAACCATCACCCTGCCAGAGCAGGGCCTTGAACCGGTCCCGGCGACGGCCGCAAAACAGGAAAAGAGAAAGCTGAAACGGATCCATCTGGAACTGCTGGGCGATGATAGCACTGAGCCCGTCAATGGACTTGCGCATGTCCGTATAGCCACAGGCGATGAAGACATGTTCTGCTGAAATATGCAAATCCATCAAGCATTCACCTTCTGCAGTAGCTGCAGCGTCTTTTGCAGCAGTCTTTCAGAAGTATGCTCCGTCACTTCCAGGGAAAACGCACCACACTGCACGATAAGGGAATCCTGAACGGGAATCGCCGCCGAAAGAGGGACTAGTGTGGGGACTTCTTCCTTTTTAGTTTCCGGCGCCTGTGCCGGTGCGAAACGAATACGGAGTTTATGTTGCCAGTAGTAATACTGCTTGATAGGGATATCCTGCTGCGCACAGAATTCCTTCACCGTTAAGCCACTCTGCTGGCGCTGCGCGATGATCTGCATCCAGTGTTTCATTCTTATTTCGTGTGTAATTTTTTGAGTATCCAAAAACATCCTCCTTACTGAATAGGATAAATTAGAGTTTTTAGACAAAATGGGAGAAACTCTAATTGGTCTAATTCATCCTGTTTGATGAGCCTATTGTCTCACAAACAGCCAGGAGATTAAATCCACCGATTTATTTTCCGCTTACGAAACTCTAATTGGTCTAATTCATCCTGTTTGATGAGCCTATTGTCTCACAAACAGCCAGGAGATTAAATCCACCGATTTATTTTCCGCTTACCCTGTGTGTCCTCAATTCGGTCCGCATGCTCTATAAAAAATAACTGACCATCTCCCGATGACAGTTCCATAACAGAAAGCCCCGTCGAAGAAATTTCCTTCGACGGGGCTTTGTTGTAGATGCTACTTGATTTCTATTTCGTAAACTGCAGGGGGACTGTCGATACGACGACGTCTAAGTAAGGCAGGATACGGAGTCTTAGCAGCCAGCCGCTCTGGTTGTGAAGCAGGCGGTGCCATAATTTTTTCGTTTCAAATTCCGGAATGAGGACGGTAATCATATCTTTCGGAGCCGTCTCTTTCCGCAGCTCTTGGATAAAGGTGATGAGCGGGTCCGTCAACTGCCGATAAGGCGATTGAAGCATGATGAGCTCGATGTCGGGTTCCAGTTGGCGCCACAAGGTTTTGATTTTTTTACCCCGTTCATCGTCGCTGTAGACGTGGACGGCATAGATTTTATCTTTCGAACCGCTGATGATCTTGGCGTAGCGAATGGCCTTGGCTACGGCTTGAGTCGGGGACGCGATGGGGATGATGATGATATTGCGGCCTAAGTCGGTGGTCATGACTTTCGTATACTCTTCCGGTGTCAGCAACAGCTGTTCTCGGACGTCATCATAGTGATGATGGACTTTAAGGAACATATAGACCAAGGTCGGGATGAGCAGGACGATGATCCAGGCTCCGTAGATGAATTTGGTGATGAGGACGATGACGACGACGCAGGCCGTGACCAGGGCACCGAAGCCGTTGATGACGGAAAAGAGGCGCCAGTTTCGTTCCCGGCATTGTCTCCAGTAGACGACCATGGCCGATTGGGCAATGGTGAAGGAGAGGAATACGCCGATGGCATAGAGGGAAATGAGGTGCTCAATATTACCCTGGAAGAGGACAATCAAGATGCCGGCCATGAGCGTCAGGACTTGGATGCCGTTAGAATAGCTCAGGCGTTCACCGCGGTTGGCAAAGTAGCGGGGGACGTAGCCGTCGACGGCCATGAAAGAAAGAAGCGGCGGCAGGCCGTTGTAGGCCGTATTGGCGGCGATGTAGAGGATGACCATCATCAAAATCTGGATGACGTAGTAAATCAAGGTCCGGCTGAAGATATCTTCGACAAGGAGGGACAATAGGGTGTAGCCTTGTGTCGGCAAGAGGTGAAGATAAATGATGAGGTAACTGAGGCCGCCGAGCATGATTGCCAGGATACAGGCCATGATAGCCGTCGTTTCGATGGCGTTTTTTTGCTGAGGCGCCTTGAACATGGTGACGCCGTTGGCAATGGCTTCGATGCCGGTCATGGAACTACAGCCGTTAGCAAAGGCCCGCAGGACGATGAGCATCAAGGCGGTCTGATTCAATGGGGCTACCGTTTCGACAGCGACGGTATGAGCCGTGAGGGTGCCGTTCCAGATTTGATAGAAGCCGCCGATTAAGGTGATCCCCATGGCAGCCAAGAAGAAGTACGTCGGCCAGACGAAGACGGTTGAGGCCTCCCTGGTACCGCGCAGGTTGACGATCATCATCAGGATGAGAACGCCGAGGTCAAGGTAGACGTGATAAGGGTGGAGGACCGGAAAGGCACTGACCAGCGCCGCCGTCCCTGAAGAAATGGAAACGGCAACGGTCAGGATGTAATCGGCCAGAAGCGCCGCCCCTGCCGTAAGGGCCGGGTAGACACCGAGGTATTTCATGGCGATGCCATAGGAACCGCCGCCGCCCGGATTGACCCGGACGACCTGGGTATAGGACAGGGCAACGATGAATAATAAGGCAATGATAGCTAAGACGATAGGTCCGAAATAACGGTATGTCGCTAAGGTCGGTACCGAAGCCAGGACGATGGCAATCTGTTCCGGCCCGTACCCGACGGATGACAGGGCATCCGATGAGAAAATAGGCAGGGCCTTCCATTTTGGTATCTGTTCGCCCTCGAGTTTGGTATTCTCCAAAGGCTTGCCGAGAAGGTGGCGACTAATCGTTTTGAATAGCAT
Source organism: Megasphaera sp. (assembly GCF_047831605.1). Lineage (NCBI taxonomy): Bacteria > Bacillati > Bacillota > Negativicutes > Veillonellales > Veillonellaceae > Megasphaera > Megasphaera sp. Next base: position 1,586,189 of record NZ_CP181255.1, read on the forward strand.
GATAGCCTCCTTTTTTTATTGTAAGAAACTGCATTTTGCTAAATACAGCTTAGTATAATCCCTTTTCATACTCCTGTCAATAAAGGTTTTTCATGTGTTATTCCTGTTGACCATAAGATTTCAGAAACAATAGCAAAAAGACATCCCTCGCTGCTGCAAGTCAAAGGAGACTTTTTGTCTAAGGAGGAAATCGTGTTATTTAGAGGCGCCGAGGGCTGCGGCATGTTCGCTCTTGTAGGAGCCGAATCCGACGGCGAAGGAGCCTTTGTCATCGGGGGCGAAATCCAAGGGATGGAGTTATCATCACTATCCCATTATTCAGGAAGAACAGCTGAAGAAATTGCTGAAGGCAATAGATGATTTACCTGATAACTACATGATCATCTAGTTCCTGTAAGTCCTAGTTATCTGAATACATGGTTGACAAAAATGTGCAAAAAGATAGAATACCCCATATTGGTGTTCACTCTTTGCGTCATATGGCCGCTACGTATGCTCTGAATGAAGGGGCATCTTTAACGACTGTACAGTCAATGTTAGGGCATACAAACATACGGACTACGTCCATCTACTTACATCCCTTGGATAGTAAAAAGAAGGAGGCTGCACAAATCATGGGAAAACACTTTGATGAAATGCGGAAAGGGTAGATAGTTACAATAACGTTTATATATGGGAGAGAACGTGTATTGCGTTCTCTCTTCTTTTTTTGTTTTTTATGAATACTAAAACATATTAATAAAGAAAGAATGATTTCAATTGTTCTTAAATGATGCCAAATGAAGGAGCTGAGGGTGTGTCAAGAGTTTTGTGTAAATCGATTCAATAAGCAACATCGTATTGCTGCATAAGCTGAGACATCCTGTCGTCCATGAGCAGCTGGTTCCGGACCATCGCCCAGTTTGCGACGTGACGACCCTTCCATTTTTTATAGAGCTCTTGGATGCGTAGGTAGAAAATCTTGAAGACTGCATCCTCGTTGGGGAAAGCGCCTTTCTTGGTCACCTTGCGGAAGCTAGAGTTGACGCTCTCGATGGCATTGGTCGTGTACATGATCTTGCGCACGGCACTGCCATAGTTATAGAGCTGCTCGACGTGTGAGAAATTGTTTTCCCATACGCTGACCGCGCCTGGATAAGCCTGCCAGTCGGTCTTGAACTTCTCGAATTCCTGACGGGCCTGCTTGACGTTGATGGCACCATAGATGAGCTTCAGCTGCTTCGTGAATGCACTCCACTGCTTGCGTGGGATGTAGCGGATGGAATTGCGGATGAGGTGTACGATGCAGCGCTGAACCGTGGCATGCGGGAATACAGCCTTGGCGCCTTCCTCCAATCCGCTCACGCCATCCATGGACAGGATGCCAAGATCCTTAACGCCGCGAGCCCGCAGCTCGTCGAAGATCTGCATCCAGGCATGCTTGCTCTCCGTCTCGTTGATCCAGAGGCCAAGGACATCCTTGCAGCCGTTGACGTCATAGGCAAGCATGACATAGACGGCCACCTGCTGGACGCCATACTCCGTGCGCAGCGATACGTAGATGCAGTCGACGAAAGCAAATGGATAGAACGACTGGAGCGGACGATTCCGCCATGCCTCGACCTCTTCCATGACGCAGCCTGTGATGGTGGAGATCTGTTCATGTGACATCTGGAAGCCGTAGATGTCTTCGATGGTTGCAGCGATGTCGCGTTGGCTCATGCCACGGGCATACATCGCCAGTACCTTGCCCTCGATGGACGAAACGTCGCGCTGGTGCTTCTTGATGATCTGCGGTTCAAACGTACTCTGGCGATCCCTAGGGACGCGGATAGGAACCTCGCCCAGAGAGGTCTTGAGCGTCTTGGATGAATAGCCGTTCCGGACATTGTCACCGTCTTCGGAGCGCTCATGCTTCTTATGGCCGAGATGATTTTCCATCTCACCTTTGAGCATGGACTCAAAAATGGGGCCAAAAATCTGCTTCAGGACGTCCTGTACGTCTTCCGCGCTCTTGATGTCGTAGTTGTTGAGGATTTGCTGAGCAATCTGCTCGCCTGGGGTAGTTGGTGGAGTTTTACACTTTGCCATTCTGTTACCGTCCTTATCTTTGTTTACCCCAGTATGGGGCATAAAGTAGATTCATGCAATACCGATTTACACAAACTATTTTACACTCCCCAAGAAAGAGACTGTATAGCAAAGAAAGGTGGTCATATTATGAGTAAATCTTTGAGGAAACGTAATATCGAAAAACAGTTAAACAACAGAAAGGAATATTATGACAGGGAAGAGAAAGAAAAGAAAACCGTCCAAATAAATACTCGGTGTACAGCTCATACAAAGAAAATGCTTGATGAAAAAGTAAAGGAAAGCGGCTTAACCGTATCCGAATATATAACACGCTTGATTGAAGAGGGGCAGGGCAAAACAGATTAATTGTTTCGTTACTGGACCGCGTGTAAAATCGGCGATGCCTTTCATGAAAAAAGCCTCCTTTTTTTGCAAATCGTACTCACTATAGCAATCTGGGCAGGCTTTTTCAATATAGAACATAAAATTATCATAAAACTGTTGTAATAACGAAAAATCTGCTACAATAAAGCTGTATTAGTCTGTGTTAGCAGATGTTCACAAAGGAGGTTCCTCATGAAAACATTAGATGAATTGTACCAGCAGATGCTTAAACGGGCTGCTGACGGTAAACCGGTCGGTGTCGATGGTGACCCGAAATTGATCGATTGTCTGGCTCATCCCGACGACCATCCCCTGATCTGGCGGGTCAAGCCCTGTCTCTGTCCGCCCGATGAACCACATCACTGCCAGGAAGCCTGTGACTGGGGCGCTATCACGTCCGGTCCCGATGGCATCTCCATCGACGACAGCCAGTGCGTCGGCTGCCAGGCCTGCGTCGATGCCTGCAAGCTCGATACCCTGAAGACGCGGAAAGACCTTATCCCTGTCGTCCAGGAACTGCACGACTACGACGGCCCTATCTACGCCTTGGTTGCTCCTGCCGTATCCGGTCAGTTCGGTCCCGATGTTACCATGGGGAAACTGCGGACAGCTTTCAAGCGCCTGGGTTTCACGGGTATGCTGGAAGTCGCCGTCTTTGCCGATATCCTGACATTGAAAGAAGCCCTGGAATTCGACAAGAACATCAACAATGAAGACCAGTTCCAGCTCACCAGCTGCTGCTGCCCCATGTGGATTGCCATGATCAAGAAGCTCTATCACCAGCTCCTGCCCAACGTCCCGGGCTCTGTCTCGCCTATGATTGCCGGCGGCCGTACAGTTAAGGCCCTGCATCCTAATGCCAAGACTGTCTTCATCGGGCCCTGCCTGGCTAAGAAAGCTGAACGGAAAGAACCGGACCTGGTAGGCGCTATTGATTACGTCCTGACCTATCAGGAACTGCGCGACTTCCTGACGGTTACGGACATCGACCTGGCATCCCTGCCGGAAGACAACGTGCCCCACGCTTCGGAAGCGGGCATCTGCTACGCCTATGCCGGCGGCGTCTCTGAAGCCGTCACGGAAACGGTCCATCAGCTGAACCCGGACCGCAAAGTCGACATCAAGACGCGCAAAGCCGATGGCGTCCCGGCCTGCAAGGCCATGATCAACGACATCCTGGCCGGCAACCGCGATGGCAACTTCTTTGAAGGCATGGGCTGTCTGGGCGGATGCGTCGGCGGTCCCCGGGCCATCATCAAGAAAGAAGAAGGCAAGGTCAACGTCCAGGCCTACGGCAAACAGGCGGCCTACAAGACACCCATGGAAAATCCCTACGTCATCGAATTATTGAAGAAACTCGGCTTCCCGACAGTCGAAGAATTCCTCGAACGGAGCCACCTGTACGACCGTATTTTTGACTGATGATGGGTATGGTCATCATGTAGTGACCTTTTTCGTCAGAGTTTCTAGGGGGCGCCCCACGTGGCGCCCCTACAGAAAAAAGGGCTGTCGCATCTGCGACAGCCTTTTTTTACACGGCCTGCGAACTGCAGCCTTCAAGGGCCATTTACCAATGCCGGCTCTCTTTTAATGCTGCATATTGGGCCAGGAGGTCCGGCTTTTCCGGGCTCTGATAGGTATAGTCGGGCATGGCGGCTTTGGCTTTTTCGACAGCCGCTTTGAAGTCGTAGTAGACCTGCCATTTCGATTCGACCAGTTCGTGGCCGGTCTGGCGCAGGAGAAAGGCCGGGTGATATGTCGGCATGATGTCATAGCCGCGCCACGTGAACCACTTGCCTCGGTTGCGCATGATGCTGGCGGCGCGGCCATAGAAATACTGGAAGGCGACTTTGCCTAGGCAGACGATGACTTTCGGCTGGACCAGTTCGATTTCTTTGACCAAATGGATGTCCGCGCAGTGGCGCCCTTCTTCCAGGGTCGGCGTGCGGTTGTTCTTGGGCCGGCACTTGACGATGTTGGTGACATAGACGTGGTCCCGCGTGAGTCCGACGCTCCACAAGGCCTTGTCGAGGAGCTGCCCCGACGGGCCGACGAGGGGAACGCCGTATTCATCTTCCACACCGCCAGGCCCTTCGCCGACGAACATCAGCGGCGACGCACAATCGCCGGAATAGCGCGTCGGTCCGCGATTGCCTTCGTCCCGTAAGTGACAGGCTGTACAGCTCATGAGTTCTGTCAGCCAATCTTTCATCTTTTCATTTTCTTCCATGATACCCCTTCTTTATGCGATAATTAATTTTACTATAACAAGGCGGCCGCCTCTTTTCAAGTCGTCCAGCGGTATTCTAAAAAAATACTTTTTACATACTATAGTATGGTATATAATAAAGCTAAATTGACATGAAAATTAAAGAAAGGGGGAAGTGCAGTGAAAATCTCACTCATTCAATTTCCTATCGTCCCCGGCGACAGGCTGGCCAATTTCGACCAGGTCCGGCGCCGCGTCCAACAGGCGGCCAGGGCTGGTTCGGATATGGCCGTGCTGCCTGAATTGTGGGACCTGTCGTTCTACCCGCCTGATGTTTATGACCTGGCCGATGAAGAGGGCCGCCAGGCCCAGGCGTTTTTGCAGGACCTGGCTGCGTCCTGTCATATCCAGCTCATCGGCGGCTCCATTGTCCGCCGTCACGACGGGTGCCTGTACAATACGACGTATATCGTCGATGAAGAGGGGAATCGCGTCTCATCGTATGACAAATGCCATTTATTCACGCCTGGTGGGGAAGAGAAGGTCTTCGCGCCGGGAGATCACTTGAATACTTTCTTCCTGGGCGACATCCCTATGGCGTCGATTACCTGTTATGACCTGCGCTTTGGCGAATGGGTCCGCATGGCGGCCCTGGCCGGTGCCCAGATCCTCTTTGTCCCGGCCGCCTGGCCTCATCCCAGGCTGGCTCATTGGCAGATACTCAATCGGGGCCGGGCTATTGAGAACCAGTTCTTCGTCGTCGCCGTCAACAGCTGCGGTACCTGCGGTGACTACCGCTTCTGTGGCCATTCTATGATTATCGACCCGTGGGGCGAAGTGCTGGCCCAAGGAGGAGACGGTGAGGAAATCGTTACCGGCGAAATCGACTTGTCCGTCATCAAAGACATCCGCAGCCGCATCAATGTCTTTCGCGACCGGCGGCCTGAGTTATATCATTTAGAAGGGAAGCGGTAACGTGGAAGGCGTATTGCACGGTTTACAAGGTATTTTTGAAGTCCTCTTCATCATTTCCATCGGCTTCATCTTGGCCAAGAAAGGCTGGTTCGGGCCGGACATGAGCGCTGTCTTTACCAAACTGGTCATGAAGATAAGCCTGCCCTTATACATGCTCTGCCAGCTGGAAAAGGACTTTACCCATGATTCGCTGCTCCGCATCGCGCCGGACCTGCTCCTGCCCTTTGCGTCAATCCTTTTGGCCTATGCCGTCGGCCGCATAGCGGCCAAAGTCCTGCACATCCGCCAGGACCGGCAGGGCGTCTTCATCACTTGTTTTTTCATTGCCAATACCATCTTCATCGGCCTGCCCGTCAACCTGGCCCTGTTCGGGACGCAGAGCGTGCCGTCGGTCATGCTCTATTACATGGCCAACACGACCATGTTCTGGACCCTCGGCGTCTACCATATCGTCAACGACAGTCTGGGCGGCAAGGGGAATATGCCCTTGTTTTCCCTGCAGACCCTGAAGAAAGTCTTTTCGCCGCCGCTCCTGGGCTTTTTGGCTGGCCTGGTCCTGATTATGGCCAATATCAAGCTGCCTGATTTCCTGCTGACGTCGTTCCAATACGTTGGCAATATGGCGACGCCGCTGTCGCTCATGGTCATCGGCATTGAAATGACGGGCATTTCTCTGGCGTCGGTCCGCTGGGACCGGGACATCATCGGCGCCCTCGTCGGCCGCTTCCTGGTCTGTCCGGCCTGCGTCCTGGTGCTCCTGCCCTTCATCCCGGTCACGCCCATGTCGGCCCAGGTCTTTACTATGCAGGCCAGTATGCCGGCCATGACCCAGATGACAGTCGTCGCCAAGTCCGTCGGCGCCGATGTCCGTTATTCGACGGAAGTCAGCTTTATCACCGTCGTCATGGGCATCGTCATCATTCCCTTATATATGTTTATCATTGGATAGAAGGAGTTTTTTTAGAAAATGAATACCCTCGAAGATTTGAAGAAAGCTTTGAAAGCCCATGAAGCCCAGGCTTTTCAGCTCAACTATACCATTGCTGACGACCCGGAGCTGTCCGGTGAAGAATATCATGCCTGCCGCCACTACGTCGATTTGTGCCGTTCTTTGGGCATGGAAGTGGAAGAACAGTTCACCGGTCAGCCGACGGCTTTCCGAGCCATCGCTCATCGGGCCGATAAACCCGTCTTCAAGATGGCCCTTTTGGCGGAATACGACGCCCTGCCCGGCGTCGGCCACGGCTGCGGCCATTCGGCCAATGGTGCCATGAGCTTCCTGGCCGCTGCGGCCTTAAAGGATTTGAAGGATCTGCCTGTCGACGTCGACCTCATCGGCACACCGGACGAAGAACTGCGCGGCGGCAAGGTCATCATGTGCGACCAGGGCGTCTTCAAGGACTATGATTTCGCCGTCATGGTCCACGTGTCGCCGACCCGGACCAATGCCAATTCCCATTTCCTGGCCCTCGACGACTACCGCATTGCCTTCCACGGCCAGACGGCTCACGCCGCCGGTGAACCCTGGAACGGCCGCAATGCCCTGAATGGGGCCATGCTGGCCCTGCACGCCGTCGATATGCTGCGCCAGCACGTCCGGCCGGAAACGCGAATCGGCTCGTATATCGTAAACGGTGGGGCCGCCTCCAACGTCGTCCCCGATTACGCCGAAGTCGAATGTTGTATCCGCCACAGCGAACGGGAATATCTCGATACCGTCGTGGCCAAGGTCATGAACTGCTTCAAAGGGGCGGCCATTGCTACGGAAACGACATATGACGTCACCCAAATGGGCTGCAAATTCGATAACATGGTCTGGAATGAAGCGGCGACGAAAGCGTCGGAACAGGTCCTCCAGGCCATGGGGATCCCTTACGAAGAACCAAAGGATTGCGGCAGCTCCGACGTCGGCAACGTCAGCCATCAGTGCCCGGCCGTCCACGTCCACCTGGCCTTGGGCGACGTCCCCATGCCGGAACACTCGACGGACATCGCCAATGCCGTCAAGGCCAGGACCATCGAACCGACCATCGTCAAAGGCGCCGAAATCATGGCACGCCTGGCCCTGCTCTTCGCCCAGGACACGGCCCTGCGCCAGCAGATGAAAGATGAGTTCACGGCGAAGAGCCTCTCCTGATAGAGGTAGTTTGTAGGGGCTCGCACATGCCTTTTCAGCCTGTCAGGTCATGACTGCAAGGAATGGCAAGACGGCTGCTGAAACGGACCGCTGTAGAGGGCGAGCCCGTTAGGTATATGTGAAATACTTGGAAAACGGATTTGCGTGAACGGGTCGCCCACGTGGCGACCCCTACAGAAAAAAGGAGCTGTCGCGATGCGACAGCTCCTTTTTTCACGCTCTATATATTCAGTTTCAGGTATACCTTAGAAGACACCTTGTGCCAGCATAGCGTCGGCGACGCGTTCGAACCCGGCGATATTGGCACCGGCTACGAGGTTGTAGCCCAGGCCGTTGCGGGCAGCTGCGTCTTTGCAGTTCTGGTAAATGGTGTTCATGATTTCGTGGAGACGGTCATCGACTTCCTTGGCAGTCCATACCAGGCGTTCGCTGTTCTGGCTCATTTCCAGGGCCGATGTAGCGACACCGCCGGCGTTGACGGCTTTCGACGGAGCGACGATGATGTCTTTCTGATCGAGTAAGAATTTCAGGGCATCGTTGGTCGTCGGCATATTGGCGACTTCGATGTAGTAGCGGATCTTGTTGGCAGCAATCTGTTTAGCCTGTTCCATATGGACGTCGTTCTGCATAGCCGACGGCATGACGATATCGACTTTGCGGCCCCACGGTTTTTCGCCCGGGAAGAATTCGACGCCGAATTTATCGGCATAGTCCTGGACGCGGTTGCGGCCGCTGTTGCGCATTTCGACGATGTAGTCGATCTTTTCCTGCGTAGCGACGCCGTCCGGGTCATAGATGTAGCCGTCCGGACCGGAGAGGGTAACGACTTTGGCACCCAGTTCCGTAGCTTTCTTGCAGATGCCCCAGGTTACGTTGCCGAAGCCGGCAGCGGCGATAGTCTTGCCTTTGATGTCCTGGCCGTCGTCTTTGAGAACGTTTTCCAGGAAGTATACGGCGCCGTAGCCCGTAGCTTCCGGACGGATGCGGGAACCGCCGAAGCTGAAGCCTTTGCCCGTGATGACACCGTTTTCGAAGCAGCCTTTCAGGCGGCGGTATTCGCCGAAGAGGTAGCCGATTTCACGGCCGCCGACACCCATGTCCCCAGCCGGTACGTCGACATCGGGACCGATGTAGCGATAGAGAGCCTGCATGTAGCTCTGGCAGAAACGCATGATTTCAGCGTCGGACTTGCCCGTCGGGTCGAAGTCAGCCCCGCCTTTGGCGCCGCCGATAGGCAGGCCGGTCAGTGCGTTCTTGAAAATCTGTTCAAAGCCCAGGAATTTGATGATGCCTGAGTATACGTTCTTCTGGAAACGAAGGCCGCCTTTGTAGGGCCCGATAGCGCCGTTGAACTGGAAGCGGTAGCCCGTGTTGGTGTGGTATTTGCCTGCATCATCCTGCCAGACGACGCGGAATGTGAATTGCCGTTCCGGTTCGACGAGACGGTTGAGGAGGTCGAACTTTTCATATTCCGGGTGGCGTTCGACGACAGGGTCCAGGGAGCTGAAGACTTCTTCGACGGTCTGGACGAATTCCGGTTCGTTTGCGTGTTTCGTGCGTACATTTTCAATGACAGATTCCAAATACTTATTCATATGTAATCACCTCATTTAAAATTAATTATACCTAAAACTGATTTCTACAATTACATAATAACATGTTTTTCCGTCCTTGCAAATACCACAATGAGGAAAAGATTTTTCCATGATGGCACTGCATTGCCACTATGTGAAAGAGAACGTCAAAATTCAAGGATTTTTAAGGTATAAGATAAACGTTATAGTAAGTTAAAGGGAGGTATTCGTTAAAAATAATTGCAATATAAATCAAAATCATGGTATAAATAGAACTATACTTATTGAGGAAGAAGGGGGAAGACGGCCCTTTGTCTTTTGCTGGAGGAATAATTGTATACACCAGTTAAACAAAATGGAGAGGAAGGTGACGAAAATCAGAAAAAGAACCTAGTCACCCTGACAATGATGATATACAATAGAAAGTAAATAAGCCATACAACATATACTATATAAGAAAGAGAGGTACGCAACATGGAAACGTACGATACCTATTCCCCGGAATATTTGCGCTATTTGGAGCTCCTGTCCAAGGAGTATCCCACGCAGGCGGCGACGTTCACGGAAATCATCAATCTGCAGGCCATCGTCAACCTGCCGAAAGGGACAGAACACTTCATGAGTGACCTGCACGGTGAATACGAAGCCTTCTATCACATCCTCAACAACTGCTCCGGCGTCATCCGCGAAAAAGTGGAAATGATTTTTTCTGACAAGATGAGCAAGGCCGAACAGGACGACTTGCTGACTCTTATTTATTATCCTAAGGAAAAGCTGAACATGCTCTACCGCGAAGGCAAGGTCAACGATGACTGGGCCCGGACGACGCTGGAACGGATGATCGACCTGGCCAAGCTCTTGTCGTCGAAATATACGCGGTCGAAAGTCCGTAAAGCCATGCCGGAAGTCTTCCGCTTCGTTATCGATGAACTCTTGCACGCCCAGCCCGATGAAGACCAGAACCAGCTGGTCTATCACATGAAGATTCTCGACACCATCTTGGAAACGGGAAGTACGCGCCAATTCATTTACGCTTTGGCCAATCTCATCAAACGGCTGGCCGTCGACCACCTGCACATCATCGGCGATATCTACGACCGCGGCGCTCATGCCGACAAGATCATGGACACGCTCATGCATCATCATTCTCTGGACATCCAGTGGGGCAACCACGACGTCCTCTGGATGGGTGCTGCTGCCGGCAACGCGGCCTGCATCGCCAATGTCCTGCGCAATAACATCCGTTACCATAATATGGAAATATTAGAAAGCGGCTATGGCATCAGCCTTCGGCCCTTTGCCCTCTTTGCCTTGCAGACGTATAAAGAGGACGACGGCATTGAGCCCATGGTCAAGGCCATCAACGTCATCGTGGCCAAGCTGGAAGGTCAGACCATTTACCGCCATCCCGACTACAATATGGACGACCGCCTGCTGTTCCACAAGATTGATTGGGAAAAAGGCGTCATCACTCTCGATGGCAAGACGTATGAATTGAAGACCAAGGACTTCCCGACGGTCAATCCCCAGGACCCGTACACGCTGTCGCCGGAAGAACACCAGCTCATGAACGACATCCAGGCCGAATTTACCGAAAGCGAACGCCTGCAGCGCCACATCCGCTTCCTCTACAGCCACGGCTCGTTATACCGCTGCATGAATAACAACCTCCTGTTCCACGGCGGCCTGCCCCTCAACCAAGACGGCAGCTTTAAGGAAATCTACCTCGACGGTAAGCCGTATAAGGGCAAAGCCTTCATGGATAAGGCGGAACACCTCATCCGCCGGGCTTATGACCAGCGCGATACTGACAGCCTGGACTATATGTGGTACCTCTGGTGCGGTGCCGATTCCCCTGTATCCGGCCGCATCGTCAAGACTTTTGAACGGAGTTACATCATAGACGAATCGACGTGGAAAGAACCGCAGAATGCCTACTACCGCCTGAATCGCGATAAAGACGAATGCATCAAGATCCTCCACGAATTCGGCATCGACTCGCCTCAGGGACACATCATCAACGGCCATACGCCGGTCAAGGTCAAGAAAGGCGAAAGCCCTATCAGGGCGGAAGGCAAGGAAATCTGCATCGACGGCGGTTTCTGCAAGGCCTACCAGGGGTCGACGGGCATTGCCGGCTACACGCTCATCTTCAACTCCCACGGCATACGCATCAAATCTCACTACCCCTTTGAAGATGTCTACCAGGCGTTGATGAACAACGTCGACATCGATTCCGAATCGACACAGGTCGAACTGGAACCGAAGCGCGTCATGATCGGCGACACGGATAACGGCAAGAAACTCCTCCAGATGATCCACGACCTGAAGGCCCTGCTGGAAGCCTACCGCCAGGGCGTCATCCTCGAACGCCGTCCGAACCCGTAGGGGCCGTCCCAAAGGGCGGCCCGCCTAGTTAAGGAGGAAATATGAAACGAGAATCGTTAAGCGGACTGTTACTCATTGCCTGTGCGATACTTGCCATGGCCATCTCTAATTCTCCCTTCGGTCCCGCTTATGAACGCTGGCTCCAGGCCCCGCTGCCGGCAGGGACGCACATGTCCCTGCTGCACTGGGTCAATGACGCCGTCATGGCGCTGTTCTTCTTTGTCGTCGGCGCCGAAGTGAAGCGGGAATTCCTCTATGGAGAACTGAAGTCCCGGTCGGCAGCGATGCTGCCCATGGCTGCGGCCTTAGGCGGCATGCTCGTGCCGGCTGCGATTTATGGCCTGTGCAATGCCGGCCTGCCGACGGCTGGTGGCTGGGGCATCCCCATGGCGACGGACATCGCCTTTTCCCTGGGCGTCCTGTCCCTGGCGGCTCCGAAAGCGCCGCGCAGCCTCGTCGTCTTTTTGACGGCCCTGGCCATCGTCGATGATCTCGGCGGTATCGTCGTCATCGCTGTCTTTTATGCCGGTTCCCTCAACCTTCCGGTCCTGGCCGGCGGCCTCATCGTCTGGCTGCTGATGCTGGCTGGGTGCCGCAGGAATTGGCAATCAGCCTGGTTTTACGCTGTGGGAGGTATCCTCATCTGGCTGGCCTTCTTCTACGGCGGTATCCATCCGACCATGGCCGGCGTCCTCACGGGCTTCGCCATGCCGGCCGTGCCCGGCAAGGATGGAAGGGAAGGCCTGCTGCTGCGGGCAGAACACGCCCTGACGCCTGTCTCGGCTTTCGTCATCATGCCCGTCTTCGCCCTGGCCAACGCCGGCATCCGCCTCGACCTGAGCGGCCTGACCGGCCTGGCGTCGGCACCGGGACTGGGCGTCCTGGCTGGCCTGGTCCTGGGCAAGCCCATCGGCATCGGCCTGGCCGTCTGGCTGTTGACGGCCTTGAAAAAAGCGTCCCTGCCAGAAGGGCTGACGATGAAACACTTCTGGGCCGTCGGCCTCCTGGCCGGTATCGGCTTCACCATGTCCCTGTTCATCGCCGGCCTGGCCTTTCCCGGCAGTCCGGTCCTGATGACGGCCAAGACCGCCATCATCGCCGCGTCCCTCACGGCGGCCATCCTCGGCGGCTTCCTGGTCAACCGCGTAAGCCGATAGCCTTCCTGTAATTATCGGTAGGGGGCTCACACGTGGCGAGCCCGCCGCGAATAGTCAGCCATATACCAAGCGGGCCAATGTGGCGTGGTTTTGCGGCCTGCGGCCTGCGGTCTGCGAACAGCGGGCGCCTTTGGCGCCCATCATTGACGTAATACGTTCATGTCGTTATAATGAAGAGTAACTTATCATTTTTTATACAAAAGGAGCGAATTCGATGAATATTATTGATGAATTGTCTTGGCGCGGTGCCGTCAATCAGATGACAGATGAAGAAGGGTTGCGTAAGCTCACGGAAGAAAAGAGCATTTCCCTCTATTGCGGTGTCGACCCGACGGGTGACAGCATGCATATCGGCCACTTGATTCCGTTCATGATGCTTAAACGCTTTGCCAATGCCGGCCATCATCCGTATGTCGTCATTGGCGGCGGTACCGGTGCAATCGGTGACCCGAGCGGCCGCAAGACGGAACGCCAGCTCCAGACTCTCGATAAAATCAAGGCCAATGCCGAAAAATTGAAGGCTCAGTTCATGCATCTTTTCGGCGATTCGGAAAACATCACCTTCGTCAATAACTATGACTGGCTCAGCCAGATCAGCCTCCTCGATTTCCTCCGCGATTATGGCAAACTGTTCAGTGTCAACATCATGCTCAGCAAGGAAGTCGTTGCCAGCCGTCTGGAAGCAGGCATTTCCTTTACGGAATTTTCCTACCAGATTCTCCAGTCCATCGACTTTGAACACCTCTTTTCCCATAACGACGTCCAGCTGCAGATCGGCGGTGCCGACCAGTGGGGCAACATCACGGCCGGTATCGACACGATCCGCAAGATGCACGGCAGCGATGCCAAAGCCTATGGCCTGACCATTCCCCTCATGCTGAAATCGGACGGCACCAAGTTCGGCAAGACCGCCGGCGGCGCTGTCTGGCTCGACCCGGAAAAGACATCGCCCTTTGAATTCTATCAGTTCTGGCTCAACCAGGATGATGCGGACGTCGTCAAATACTTGAAATACTTTACCTTCCTCAGCAAGGAAGAAATCGACGCCCTGGCCGAATCGGTCGAAAAAGAACCGGAAAAACGACTGGCCCAGCGCCGCCTGGCTGAAGAAGTCACGACTTTCGTCCACAGCCCGGAAGCCCTGAAGGAAGCCCAGAACATCACGGAAGCCCTGTACCACGGCAGCATCGCCGACCTGTCGGAAAGCGAATTGGAACAGGCCTTCGGCAAGATGCCGACTGTCGACGTTTCCAACGAAGATAAAGACGTCGTCAACTGGCTCGTCGATTCCCAGATTTACAAATCGAAACGCCAGGCCCGCGAAGACATCACCCACGGTGCGGTCACCATCAACGGCGTCAAAGTCACGTCCCTCGACGAAATTGTCAAACCTCACAAGAATTCCAACGGCAAGTTCGTCATCGTACGCAAAGGGAAGAAGAAATACACTTTGGCCCGGGTTCATCAGTAAGGGTAAATTTTAGAAAATTGTTAAAATAGAATATTGACAGAAGCGCTTTGCTATGCTATAATAACTCATTGCAAAATGTTCAATTGATATTATGAGATACATGGAGGAAGCGCTTCCGGTGAGCAAAAAATTAAGCAAGGTTCAAATCGTCTGAGAGCCTTGCTTTTTTGTCGCTTTACACGGCGCTGTACAACGCTATCATAATGATTTACTTTTTATAAGGGGTGAAGAATCAGCATGTTCAAACCTGTACAAGTAGGGAAAAGGACTCGATACACGTATGCTAAGATTAACGAGGTCTTGAAAATGCCTCATTTGTTGGATTTACAGAATAAATCCTACGAATGGTTCCTGGAAAAGGGACTGAAAGATATCTTCAAAGACATTTCTCCCATCGAAGATGCATCGGGTAACCTGTCTTTATCCTTCGAGGATTTTAAATTAGGGGAACCGAAGTACGACATTCGTGAATGTAAGGAACGCGATACGACATACGCCGCACCGCTCCGCGTCCAAATCCGTCTTGTCAACCACGAAACAGGTGAAATCAAGGACCAGGAAGTATTCATGGGTGATTTCCCACTGATTACCGATACAGGTACCTTCATTATCAATGGGGCAGAACGCGTTATCGTCAGCCAGCTCGTCCGTTCTCCGGGCGTCTACTATGGCCACGAAATCGACCCGATGGGCATCCGCCTGTACAATTCGACGGTCATTCCGAACCGTGGTGCCTGGATCGAATTGGAAACAGACGCCAACGACATCGTCTATGCCCGTATCGACCGCAACCGCAAGATTCCTGTCACGGTCCTCATCCGCGCGCTGGGCTGGTCGTCGAACGCCGACATCCTCGAACTCTTCTTCGACGATAAACGCCTGAAGGCTACGTTTGAAAAAGATACGACGGAAAATCAGGACGAAGCCCTCGTTGAAATCTATAAGAAACTCCGCCCCGGTGAACCGCCGACCGTTGAAAGTGCCCGCAATCTCTTTGAAGGCCTCTTCTTCGACCCGCGCCGTTATGATATGGCCCGCGTTGGCCGTTACAAAGCCGGCAAGAAACTCGGCTGGGAACGCCGCCTCTTTGGCCTGACCTTGCACGAACCGATCGTCAACCCGGAAACAGGGGAAGTCATCGTCGATGCCCATACGGAAATCGGCTCGGCTGAAGTTGAAAGGATCCGCGAAAGCGGCGTCTTCCATCGCGAAATCGCCGACGGTGCGCCCGCCGGTGACGGCGGCGGCCTCGTCGAAGCCTTCGTCGAAAAACCGGACGGCTCGGTCTACAAGATCATCTGCAACAACAGCGACCTTCCGTATGACCACCGCACGATTACCCGCGAAGACATCATCGCCCACATCAGCTATCTTCTCAACCTCATGGACGGCTTCGGAACTGTCGATGACATCGACCATCTGGGCAACCGCCGCCTGCGCTGCGTCGGCGAACTCCTGCAGAACCAGTTCCGCATCGGCCTGACCCGTATGGAACGCGTCGTCCGCGAACGCATGACCATCCAGGATGCCGAAAGCATTACGCCTCAGGTCTTGATCAACATCCGTCCTGTCGTCGCTGCTATCAAAGAATTCTTTGGTTCCAGCCAGCTGTCCCAGTTCATGGACCAGACAAACCCGCTGGCAGAAATCACGCACAAACGCCGTCTGAGCGCCCTCGGCCCTGGCGGTCTGTCCCGTGAACGCGCAGGGTTCGAAGTCCGCGACGTCCATCATTCCCACTACGGCCGCATGTGCCCGGTAGAAACGCCTGAAGGCCCGAACATCGGCTTGATTTCGTCCCTGGCCTGCTTCGGTAAAGTCAACGAATTCGGCTTCATCGAAGCCCCGTACCGCCGCGTCGATAAAGAAACGGTCGTCGTTACGGAAGATGTCCACTACATCACGGCTGATGAAGAAGAACAGTACGTCATCGCCCAGGCCAACGAACCGTTGACCGAAGATGGCCATTTCGTCCACGAACGCGTTGCCTGCCGTCACGGTGAAGATACCCGTGAATTCCCGGCTGACCGCGTCGACTTCATGGACGTATCGCCTAAGGAAGTCGTTTCCGTCGGTACATCCATGATCCCCTTCCTGGAAAACGACGATGCCAACCGTGCCCTCATGGGTGCGAACATGCAGCGCCAGGCAGTACCTTTGCTGCGCACACAGGCTCCGCTCGTCGGTACCGGCATGGAATACAAGACGGCTTGTGACTCCGGCGTCTGCGTCCTGGCAAAACACAGCGGCGTCGTATCCCGCGTTACTGGCGACACCATCCAGGTCCGCACGGATTCTGGTTCTGTCGATACATATAAACTCATCAAATTCGTCCGCTCCAACCAGAGTACCTGCATCAACCAGCACCCGTTGGTCTATAAGAACGAAAGGGTCACGGAAGGTCAGCCCCTGGCTGACGGCATGGCTACGGACGGCGGCGAATTAGCTCTTGGTTACAACATCCTCGTAGCCTACATGCCTTGGGAAGGCTATAACTACGAAGACGCCGTTCTCCTCAGTGAAGAACTCCCGAAGAACGACATCTACACATCCATCCACATCGAAGAATACGAATGTGATGCCCGCGACACGAAACTGGGTTCGGAAGAAATTACCCGTGAAATCCCCAACGTCAGTGAAGAAAGCACGAAGAACCTCGACGAAAACGGCATCATCATGATCGGTGCCGACGTCTTCCCGGGCGACGTCCTGGTCGGCAAAGTCACGCCGAAAGGCGAAACGGAACTGACACCGGAAGAACGCCTGCTGCGCGCCATCTTCGGCGACAAGGAACGCGAAGTCCGCGATACGTCGCTGCGCGTACCTCATGGTGAATCGGGGAAAGTCGTCAACGTCCGCATCTTCTCCCGTGAAAATAACGACGAACTGCCGCCTGGCGTAAACCATCTGGTCCGCGTCTACATCGCCCAGAAACGTAAGATCCACGAAGGCGACAAGATGGCTGGCCGTCACGGCAACAAAGGTGTCGTTTCCCGCGTCATGCGCCAGGAAGATATGCCTTTCCTGCCCGATGGCACGCCGGTCCAGATCGTCCTGAACCCCTTGGGCGTACCGTCTCGTATGAATATCGGTCAGATTTTGGAAACCCACCTTGGCTGGGCTGTCCACGAACTGGGCAAACAGATCAAGGAAATGGATCCGGGCCTGGAAGAAAAACTCCGCGCTGCCGGCTATGATTTCGATAAATACGGCATGCCCAAACCGGACGTCGCCGGTGTCCATATCGCAACACCGGTCTTCGACGGCGCTCAGGCCGAAGACGTCTTTGAAGCCCTGAAGATCGCCGGCCTGCCGGAAGACGGCAAATCCGTCCTCTATGATGGCCGTACAGGGGAACCGATGGACCGCCGCGTCACTGTCGGTTACACGTACTTCCTCAAACTGCATCACCTCGTCGACGACAAGATCCATGCTCGTTCGACAGGCCCGTACTCCCTGGTCACGCAGCAGCCGCTCGGTGGTAAAGCCCAGTTCGGCGGCCAGCGTTTCGGCGAAATGGAAGTCTGGGCTCTGGAAGCGTATGGCGCAGCCTATACCCTCCAGGAAATGCTGACTGTTAAGTCTGACGATGTCGTCGGCCGTGTCAAGGCTTACGAAAAGATCGTCAAAGGTGAAAATATTCCTGAACCGGGCGTACCGGAATCGTTCAAGGTCCTCCTCAAAGAACTCCAGGCCATCGGCCTCGACGTCCAGATCCTGAACGAAGACGGCGAAGAAGTCGTCATCAAGGAACTCGACGATGAAACGGAACCGGAACAGACTGATGAACTCCGCCGCGTCATGGAAGGTGAAAATGGTCCGGAAACACCGGCTGCACCGGCTGAAGACGCTCCTGCCGAAGGAGAAGAAGGCGAAGAACAGGAACCCGTCGCCAACGGCGGCGAAGATGACATCATGAGTGCCATGAGCCTCGATGCCGTCGCCGAAGCTGAACAGGCTGACGATGATGAATAACGAGTCGATAGAAGGGAGCGGTATTAGTGCTTGATGTGAATGAATTCGATTCCATGCGGATCGGTCTTGCTTCACCGGAAAAGATCCTCGAATGGTCCCACGGGGAAGTCAAGAAACCAGAAACGATCAATTACCGTACATTGAAACCGGAACGGGATGGGTTGTTCTGCGAACGCATTTTTGGGCCGACAAAGGACTGGGAATGTCACTGCGGCAAATACAAACGTATCCGGTATAAAGGTGTCGTCTGCGACCGCTGCGGCGTCGAAGTCACGCGCGCCAAAGTCCGTCGTGAACGGATGGGCCATATTAAACTGGCTACACCGGTATCTCATATTTGGTATTTTAAAGGCATCCCCAGCCGGATGGGCCTGATCCTCGATATTTCTCCCCGTTCGCTGGAAAAAGTCTTATACTTCGCCTCGTACATCGTCCTCGATCCGGGCGATACGCCGCTTACCAAGCAGCAGCTGATGACGGAAACGGAATATCGTCAGTATCTGGATATGTACGGCGATAAATTCCGCGTCGGCATGGGCGCTGCAGCTGTCAAGGAACTGCTGCAGGGCCTGGACCTGGACCAGCTGGACAAACAGCTCCGCGATGAACTCCGCGATTCGTCGGGCCAGCGCCGCGTCCGCGCTATCCGCCGGCTGGAAGTCGTCGAAGCCTTCCGCCACTCCGGCAACAAACCGGAATGGATGATTATGGATGTCATCCCGGTCATCCCGCCGGAACTGCGCCCGATGGTACAGCTCGACGGCGGCCGCTTCGCTACGTCTGACCTGAACGATCTCTATCGCCGGGTCATCAACCGTAACAACCGCCTGAGCCGCCTCTTGGAACTGGGCGCACCGGACATCATCGTCCGCAACGAAAAACGTATGCTCCAGGAAGCCGTCGATGCCCTCATCGATAACGGCCGCCGCGGCCGTCCGGTCACGGGCCCGGGCAACCGTCCCCTGAAATCCCTGTCGGATATGCTGAAAGGGAAACAGGGCCGTTTCCGCCAGAACTTGCTCGGTAAACGTGTCGACTACTCTGGCCGTTCGGTTATCGTCGTCGGTCCGGAAATGAAGATGCACCAGTGCGGCCTGCCGAAAGAAATGGCCCTGGAACTCTTCAAGCCTTTCGTCATGAAGAAACTTGTCGAAAAAGGCATTGCTACCAATATCAAGAACGCTAAGAAGAAAGTCGAACGCGTCAACAGTGAAGTCTGGGACGTCCTGGAAGACGTCATCAAGGAACATCCTGTCCTCTTGAACCGCGCCCCGACACTGCATCGTCTGGGTATCCAGGCTTTCGAACCGATCCTCTGGGAAGGCCGCGCCATCAAACTGCATCCGCTGGTCTGCACGGCATTCAACGCCGACTTTGACGGTGACCAGATGGCCTGCCATCTGCCTCTTTCCGTAGAAGCCCAGTCCGAAGCGCGGACGCTCATGCTTTCGTCTCATAACATCCTGGCTCCGAAAGATGGCAAACCGGTCGCCGTCCCGACACAGGACATGGTCCTCGGTGCTTATTACCTGACCCTGGTCAAACCGGCTGCCAAGGGCGAAGGCAAGATTTTCTCCAACTACGATGAAGTCATGCTTGCTTACGATGCCAAAGTCATCGACATCGAAGCCCTGATCAAGGTCCGCATCCCTGGCCACGGCCTCATCGAAACGACGGCAGGCAAACTGCTCTACAACTATCAGATCTATGAACCACTGCGCCTCTTCCATACGGATAAAGTCATGGTCTTCACGGACCCGAAGGACACGGTCTTCGCCTATGAAAACGGCCTCATCGACTGGTCCCACTTCGTCAAGATCAAAGACGAAGAAGGCCATATCCGCGACTATGGTTTCTCGCAGCTGAAAGAAAAATTCGGTGTCGACCTCACGGCTACGCGCCCCTTGCCGAAGCGTAAGATCGACGAAGCCGCTGTGGCTGAATTCAAGAAAGATAAAGAATATGTCGACGTCAACTGCCTGGGCGTCCTCATGAACAAGAAACAGATCGGCAAACTCGTCGATGCCTGCTTCCACCTCGTCGGCAATACCAAGACGGCAGAACTTCTGGACAAGATCAAGGCCATCGGCTACCATTACGCCCGCCAGGCCGGTATGTCCATCGCTATTTCTGATATTCAGATCCCGGCAGAAAAATGGGATATCCTCAATGAAGCCGACAAGAAGGTCCAGAACGCCTATGCCATGTATCAGCGCGGCTTGATTACCGAAAACGAACGCTATAACAAGAGCGTCGAAATCTGGACAAAGGCCACTAACGACGTTACGGATGTCATGATGGATAACATGGACCCGTTCAACTCGATCTTCATGATGGCTGACTCCGGCGCTCGAGGCAGCCGTGACCAGATTCGTCAGGTTGCCGGTATGCGTGGCTTGATGGCTGACCCGTCGGGCCGTATCATCGACTTGCCGATCAAAGCGAACTTCCGTGAAGGCCTGTCCGTACTGGACTACTTCACCTCGTCTCACGGCGCCCGTAAAGGCTTGGCCGATACGGCACTGCGTACAGCTGACTCGGGTTATCTGACCCGTCGTCTCGTCGACGTCTCTCAGGACGTCATCGTCCGTGAAGATGACTGCGACGTATTCGGCATCGACCTCGTCCGCGAACGGGCCCGTCTGGCCAGCTCGTGCCGCCAGGCCGTCAACCTCCTGCGCGACAAGCTCATCGGCCGCGTCCTGGCCCGTGATGTAGCGGATCCGGAAACCGGCGACATCGTCTTCCCGGCAGAACATCTCCTGACCAACGACGATATGGATACGGTCATCGAACACCAGATCCCGAAACTCTACCTCCGCGGCAGCCAGATGGATATCAACGATGACCTGAACCACACCAACGTCATCGAAACGGTTTCCCTCGGTGCTCCGGAAGAAGGTTTCCGCGCAGCTATCCGCAAATCCATGGCGGAAAATATGCTCGGCAAGACTGTCGAAAAAGCCGTCATCGATTCCAACGGCATTGAAATCTGCGCCAAAGGCACGCCGCTCACAGAAGATGCCATCGACCGCATCCTCAACAGCGACGTCGATGAAGTCAAGGTCCGCAACAACGACATCCGCGGCGTCGAAGTCACGGCTATCGTCGAAGACAGCGGCAACGGCGTCATCGAATCGCTGGAAGACCGCATCGAAGGCCGTACGGCTGCCGAAACCCTGGTCAACCCGGAAACGGGCGAAGTCATCGTGGCCCTCAACGAAGAAATCATGGCAGACCAGGCCAAAGAAATTGCAAAATACTATGATAAAGTCCGGATCCGCAGCGTCCTCACCTGCCGCAGCCGTTATGGCGTCTGCGCGAAGTGCTATGGCCGCGACCTCGGTACGGGCGGCAAGGTCAATGTCGGCGAATCGGTCGGCACCATCGCTGCTCAGTCCATCGGTGAACCGGGCACACAGCTGACCATGCGTACCTTCCATACGGGCGGTGTCGCAACGGCCGGCGATATCACCCAGGGTCTTCCTCGTGTCGAAGAATTGTTTGAAGCCCGTAAGCCGAAGGGCAATGCTATCGTCACGGAAATCAGCGGTACCGTATCGATTACCGAAAAAGAAGACCATCACGATATCAACATCGTCCATGTCACTTCCAAGGACGGTGAAGAACGGAGCTACACCATCCCGTTCGGTTCGCACCTCGTCGTACATGAAGGCGACTTCATCGAAAAGGGCAGCCGCATCACGGCCGGCTCCATCAACCCCCACGACATCCTGCACATCCTGGGTGTCGAAGCTACCCAGCGGTACCTCGTATACGAAGTACAGAAGGTATACAAATCCCAGGGTGTTGGTATCAACGATAAGCACATCGAAGTCATCGTACGCCAGATGCTGCGCAAGATGAAGATCGAAGACGCCGGCGATGCCGATGTATTGCCGGGCGATTATATCGACGTCAACATCTTTGAAGATATGAACAAGCGCATCGAAAGCAATGGCGGCAAGCCCGCTATCGGCAAACCGATGCTCCTCGGTATCACCAAGGCCGCACTGGCAACGGACTCCTTCCTGTCGGCTGCATCCTTCCAGGAAACGACCCGTGTCCTGACCGATGCTGCTATCAAAGGCAAGATCGACCCGCTCCTGGGCCTCAAAGAAAACGTCATCATCGGTAAACTCATCCCGGCTGGTACGGGCATGAGCCGCTACCGCAAGATCAAGGTCGTAAAGCCCGTTCCGTCTATCAGCTATGAAGACGAAGAAGGCAACCCCGTAGACGCACCGGAAGGTGCCGATACGACACCGGAAGCCGGACATTAAGAGAGTAAAAAAGGGCTGTCGCATGTGCGACAGCCCTTTTTTGTTGTTAGTGGTTCGTCGTTCGTAGGGGCTCGCACGTGGCGAGCCCGTTTTGTATATATGGGAAGGCTCGTGGCTCACGAATCACTAGGACACGTGTAATAAAAAATGTACTGATTACGCAGTTTTTACCCAAAAACTCATTGACATATCATATTCGTGATGATAAAATATCTAAGTGTCGCAATGAATGCATTGCGTCTAAATTGCAAGACGTAAGGAGTGAGGTTTCGTGAGCTTGGAACTAGCTGCCAGTGTCCGCAAGACCGTGGGCGCGAAGCAAACCCTGAAAGCAATGAAACGAAACGAAGTCACACAGCTGTACATCGCCAATGATTGCGATGAACAGGTCGTAGCGCCGCTCATAGCAGAAGCCGAAGGCGCTCACATCCCCGTCGACCGCGCTTACACCATGACCGAATTGGGCATGGCCTGCCACATCAAGGTAAAAGCTGCAGCCGTAGGCTTGTTAAAATAATTTTCGGTAACATCATCTCATGAGCTCTGCTCGTTGATGATTACATTATAAATCTAATTGTTTGGAGAGGAGGTGCCCAAATGCCAACAATCAGCCAATTGGTTCGTAAAGGACGTCAGGTTGCCGTCACAAAATCGACAGCACCGGCTTTGAAAAACTGCCCGCAGAAACGCGGTGTCTGCACTCGTGTATACACAGCTACCCCGAAAAAACCTAACTCGGCTCTGCGTAAAGTTGCCCGTGTTCGCTTGACGAACTCCATCGAAGTAACTGCTTATATTCCCGGCATTGGTCACAATTTACAGGAACACAGTGTTGTATTAATCAGAGGCGGTCGTGTCAAAGACCTTCCTGGTGTACGTTATCACATCGTCCGCGGTGCCTTGGATACAGCTGGCGTAGCAGATCGTCAGCAGTCCCGTTCTAAATACGGCGCTAAGAAAGGCAAATAAGATTTGCCATTTAAGATGAACAAGATGACTTACATAGCATAGAGGAGGAATTAGACATGCCAAGAAAAGGCCCCGTGCCGAAGCGTGATGTGCTGCCGGATCCGGTGTACCATTCCAAATTGGTAACGCGCTTCATCAACAAAGTTATGTTGGACGGCAAAAAAGGTGTCGCTGAAACCATCGTTTATGATGCTTTCGACATCATCCGTTCTAAAATGAATAAAGATCCTTTGGAAGTATTCGAACAGGCTCTCAACAACGTTATGCCTGTCCTGGAAGTCCGTGCCCGCCGCGTCGGTGGTGCTAACTACCAGGTTCCTGTCGAAGTACGTGCAGACCGTCGCCTGTCCCTCGGTATCCGCTGGACTGTCGGCTATGCCCGCAAACGCGGCGAACGCACGATGAAAGAAAAGCTCGCTGGCGAATTGATGGACGCCTTCAACAATACAGGCGCTGCTATCAAGAAAAAGGAAGATACTCATAAAATGGCTGAAGCTAACAAAGCTTTCGCTCATTATCGTTGGTAATTTACGATATTTATTATTTTTTGAGGAGTGGAAAAAACCGTGCCAAGAGAATTTTCTTTGGAAAAAACGAGAAATATTGGCATCATGGCTCACATCGATGCTGGTAAAACCACGACAACAGAACGTATCCTGTTCTACACCGGCCGCGTCCACAAGATCGGCGAAGTTCATGATGGCGCTGCTACCATGGACTGGATGGCTCAGGAACAGGAACGTGGTATCACGATTACATCGGCTGCTACGACGGCTCACTGGAAAGGATACCGCATCAACATCATCGATACTCCGGGGCACGTTGACTTCACCGTTGAAGTTGAACGCTCGCTGCGCGTACTCGACGGCTCTGTTGCTGTTTTCTCCGCAAAGGGCGGCGTAGAACCGCAGTCGGAAACGGTATGGCGTCAGGCTGAACATTACCATGTTCCCCGTATCGCATTCGTCAACAAGATGGATACGACCGGTGCTGACTTCCTGAACGTTGTCGACATGATGAAAGATCGTCTTCAGGCAAATGCCGTTGCTATTCAGCTCCCAATCGGTGCTGAAGCAACCTTCCGCGGCATCATCGACCTCATTACCATGAAAGCAGAAGTCTATGACGATGCACTCGGTAAAGAAATCGAAGTTGTCGACATCCCGGAAGACGAATTAGAAGAAGCTAAGAAATATCATGACATCATGGTTGAAGCTGTTTGCGATACCGATGAAGACCTCATGATGAAATACCTCGAAGGTGAAGAAATCACCATCGACGAATTGAAAGCAGCTATCCGTAAAGGCGTCTGCACGAACAAATTGTTCCCGGTCCTCTGCGGTTCTGCTTACAAGAACAAAGGGATCCAGATGCTCCTCGACGCTGTCGTCGATTACATGCCGAGCCCGTTGGATATTCCTCCGGTCAAAGGCACCAACCCCGACACAGACGAAGAAGAAACTCGTGAAGCTGATGACAATGCACCGCTTTCCGCATTGGCATTTAAGATCATGGCTGACCCCTTTGTCGGCAAACTGGCATTCTTCCGCGTTTACTCCGGCACCTTACAGGCCGGTACCTATGTCTACAACTCGACAAAAGGTAAAAAAGAACGTGTTGGCCGTATCCTCCGGATGCACGCTAACCACCGCGAAGAAGTACAGGAAGCTTACACGGGCGACATCGGCGGCATCGTCGGCCTGAAAGATACGACCACAGGCGATACGCTGTGCGATGAAAAACACCCGATTATCCTCGAAAAGATGGAATTCCCGGATCCGGTTATTTCCGTAGCCGTTGAACCGAAGACCAAAGCTGACCAGGAAAAAATGGGCATTGCCTTGGCTCGTCTGGCTGAAGAAGACCCGACGTTCAAAGTCAAGACCGATGCTGAAACCGGCCAGACCATCATCTCCGGCATGGGCGAACTCCATTTGGATATCATCGTCGACCGCATGTCCCGCGAATTTAAAGTAGACTGCAACGTCGGCAAACCGCAGGTTGCTTACCGCGAAACCATCCGCAAAGATGTCAAGTCTCGTGGTTTCTTCAAGCGTCAGTCCGGCGGCCGTGGTCAGTATGGTGACTGCTGGCTCGAACTCATTCCGCAGGAACAGGGCAAAGGCTACGAATTTGAAAACAAAGTCGTTGGCGGCGCTATTCCTAAGGAATACATCGGCTCCGTTGAAGCTGGTGTCAAAGAAGCAATGGAAACAGGCGTTTTGGCAGGTTTCCCGATGGTCGATATCAAAGTCGTCGTATACGACGGTTCTTACCATGAAGTCGACTCCTCGGAAATGGCCTTCAAGATCGCTGGCTCTATGGGCTTCAAAGAAGGTGCCCGCAAGGCAGACCCGGTTCTCCTCGAACCGTACACGAAAGTCGAAGTTGTCGTTCCTGAAGAATACATGGGCGACGTCATCGGCGACCTCAACTCCCGCCGTGGTCGTGTCGAAGGTATGGAAATGCGCTCCGGTGCAGAACATATCAACGCATTCGTACCGCTGGCAGAAATGTTTGGCTATGCAACGGATTTGCGTTCCCGTACGCAGGGCCGTGGCGTTTATACGATGACATTCGACCACTACGAAGAAGTTCCGAAGAACGTAGCCGAAAAAGTCATCAGCGAAAAAGGCTAATATAATTTAATTTACACTGGAGGAACAGCAAATGGCTAAAGAACATTACGAAAGAACCAAACCGCATGTTAACATTGGCACGATCGGTCACGTCGACCACGGCAAAACTACTTTGACAGCTGCCATCACCAAAGTTTTGGCTGAAAAAGGCTACGCTAAATTCGAAGACTATGCTGATATCGACAAGGCTCCGGAAGAACGTGAACGTGGTATTACAATCAACACGGCACACGTTGAATATGAAACAGACAACCGTCACTATGCACACGTTGACTGCCCGGGCCATGCTGACTATGTCAAGAACATGATCACCGGTGCTGCTCAGATGGACGGCGCTATCCTCGTCGTTTCCGCTGCTGACGGCCCGATGCCCCAGACTCGTGAACACATCCTCTTGGCCCGCCAGGTTGGTGTACCGGCTATCGTCGTATACCTCAACAAAGCTGACCAGGTTGACGATCCGGAACTCATCGAACTCGTTGAAATGGAAGTTCGTGATCTCCTCAGCTCCTACGATTTCCCCGGCGACGAAGTTCCTATCGTAGTTGGCTCTGCTCTCAAAGCCCTCGAAGGCGACGAAAGCGAAATCGGCAAACCGTCCATCCTCAAATTGATGGATGCTGTTGACGAATACATCCCGACTCCGCAGCGCCCGACGGACCAGCCGTTCCTCATGCCTGTCGAAGACGTCTTCACCATCACAGGCCGCGGCACTGTTGCTACAGGCCGTGTTGAACGTGGCGAACTCAAAGTTGGCGACGCAGTTGAAATCGTCGGCCTCGCTGACGAACCGAAAGATACGGTTGTTACGGGCGTTGAAATGTTCCGTAAGATCCTCGACCGTGCTGAAGCAGGCGACAACATCGGCGCTCTTCTCCGCGGCATCGACCGTAAAGAAATCGAACGCGGCCAGGTCCTCGCTAAACCGGGTACCATTCATCCGCACACGAAATTCAAAGCTCAGGTTTACGTCTTGACGAAAGACGAAGGCGGCCGTCACACTCCGTTCTTCAACGGCTATCGTCCGCAGTTCTACTTCCGTACAACTGACGTAACTGGCGTCATCCAGCTCCCGGAAGGCACTGAAATGTGCATGCCTGGCGATAACGTCAAAATGGATGTTGAACTCATCACTCCGATTGCTATCGAAGCCGGCCTCCGCTTCGCTATCCGCGAAGGCGGCCGTACAGTAGGCGCTGGCGTCGTTTCCGAAATCGAAGGCTAAAAATAGTTTGAAGTTTGTAGTACCGAGTTTGTAGAAAGAGGTTAAAATTTTTAGCCAATGACTGCAAACTAAAAACTACAAACTTGATACTTAAAAGAGGCTGTCGCATATGCGACAGCCTCTTTTTTGCATGCATTCATGCATGAATCGCAGTTCGCAGTCCGCTGTTCGCAAAACCATGCCACATGGACCCGTTAGGTGTATGGACATTCTTCATAGCGGGCCGCCCAAGGCTCCCTTCATAGGGGAGCTGGCCGCTGAAGGCGGTCTGAGAGGTTAAAGGACGGCCCCTACGCACAAGGCCGCAGGCCGTGAAAGATTTATCGCCTGGCTGCGATTGTAGGGGCTCGCACGTGGCGAGCCCGCTTCTGGCATAATGAGGGAATCGCGGTTATAGTAGCGTGGGGCACTAAAGCCTCGCTTCATAGGAGAGGTGGCCCGAAGGGCCGAAGAGGTTAACCTCTCAGTCAGCTGCGCTGACAGCTCTCCTAGCAGGAGAGCCGGGCCGCTAACCACTAGCCACTAACTGCTAACAACTTAAAGGGCTTGTCGTCATGCGACAAGTCCTTTAGCATGATGCAACGACATGGGACCCATGTTAAATTGGTTCGATTATTTCTCAAAAACATAGAAAACTCCTTGCATGATGCGCCTTTTTGTAGTAAACTAAGTAAGTACGCGACAACAGGGTAATACCCTCTGCGGCGCGCTAAACTATGATATAAGATGTTGCCCGCCTTGCGGGGAAACTCTTATGGAGCAGTCTATTCAAGGAAATAGACGTTAGGAGGAATTAAGTAATGGCAAAACAGGAAAGAATTCGTATTCGCCTCAAAGCTTACGATCACAAAACGCTTGATCAGAGCGCGGCGAAAATCGTCGACACGGCGAAACGTACCGGTGCTATGGTATCCGGACCGATTCCGCTTCCGACAGAAAAGAACATCTTCACGATTCTTCGTTCTCCCCATGTCAACAAAGACTCTCGTGAACAGTTCGAACTCCGTACGCACAAACGCTTGATCGACATTCTCGAAGCATCCAACAAGACCGTTGATGCCTTGACAAGACTCAATCTGCCGGCAGGCGTAGACATCGAAATCAAATTATAGGAGGAGGTGCGATTATGTCTAAAGCTATTTTGGGTAAAAAATTAGGTATGACTCAGGTCTTTACTGAAGAAGGCGCAGTCGTCCCTGTAACCGTCGTCGAAGCTTCCCCGAACGTAGTTGTACGTGTCAAGACCGTTGATACGGACGGATACAACTCCATTCAGCTCGGCTATGGTGAAATCAAAGAAAAACATCTGACAAAACCCGTTAAGGGTCAATTCGACAAAGCAGGCGTTGCTCCTGTTAAGTATCTTCGCGAATTCCGTTTGACAGATACGCCGGAATATACGGTAGGCCAAACTCTGGCAGCTGATATTTTCGCAAGCGGCGATCTCGTCGACGTAATTGGCACCAGCAAGGGCAAAGGTTTTGCAGGTACCATCAAACGTCACGGTTTCCACCGCGGACCGATGGGTCACGGCTCCAAATCTCATCGTGAACCCGGTTCTCTCGGACCTATGACCAGTGGTGGCGGCGGTAAAGTCGTCAAAGGTAAAAAACTTCCTGGACAAATGGGTGGCAATCAGGCAACTGTTCTTCATCTCTCCATCGTCAAAGTCGACATGGACAAGAACCTGATCCTGGTTAAAGGTGGTATCCCGGGCGCCAAAGGCAGCCTCGTCATGATTCGCGATACTGTAAAACCCCGCTAATAGTTGTCTACAGGAAGGAGGATAAAATATAATGCCAAAAGTAAGCACGTATAATATTACCGGCGCACAGACCGGTGAAATCGAATTGAACGATAGCGTATTTGGCGTTGAAGTGAACGAAGCCGTTATGCGTCAGGCCGTTCTCCGTCAGCTCGCCAACCAGCGCTTGGGCACACATTCCACCAAAACTCGCGGCGTCGTTCGCGGTGGTGGCAGAAAGCCTTGGAAACAAAAAGGAACCGGCCGGGCCCGTGTAGGCAGCAACCGCAGCCCGTTGTGGGTTGGTGGCGGCACCATCTGGGGTCCCCATCCGCGCTCTTACGCACAGAAAATGCCGCGTAAAGCTCGTCGCCTCGCCGTTAAATCCGCTTTGAGCAATAAAGTCAATACTAACGAATTGTTCGTCCTCGACGAAATCAATCTCGCAGCTCCGAAGACGAAAGAAGTCGTCGCACTCATCAACAACTTCAAATTCGCTGGTGAAAAAGTCCTTTTCATCACCGACAACGATGAAGTCGTAGAACGCTGCGCACGCAACATCAAAGGCGTTAAAGCCATTTCCACTACGGGCGTCAACATCTTTGACCTGCTCCACTACACGAAATTGTTCGTTACGAAGAGCGCTGTAGCTAAGATTGAGGAGGTGCTCGCATAATGAACATGCATGATCTCTTGCTGAAACCGGTCATCACTGAAAAAACGACCATGATGATGTCTGATGGCAAATACACATTCAAAGTACCGCTCCGTGCTAATAAAGTTGAAATCCGTAAAGCTGTTGAAGCCGTCTTCGGCGTCAAAGTTAAAAGCGTAGCAACACTTCGCACGATGGGCAAATTCAAGCGCATGGGTAAATACATCGGCAAGCGCCCGGATTACAAGAAAGCCATCGTAACCCTTCAGGAAGGCGAAACCATCGAATTCTTCGAAGGAGCTTAAGGAATTAACGAATAAGGAGGAGGCACTACAATGGCCATTAAATCATTTAAACCGTACTCCGCTAGCCGCCGTTTCATGACTGTTTCGACATTCGAAGAAATCACGGCGTCTAAACCGGAAAAATCCTTATTGGCTAAAGTAACCAATAAGGGCGGTCGTAATAACAGCGGCCGTATGACTGTCCGCCATCAGGGCGGTGGTCACAAACGCCGTTATCGTTTGATTGACTTCAAACGTATTAAAGATAACATCCCGGCAAAAGTTGCGACGATCGAATACGATCCGAACCGCTCTGCCAACATCGCTCTTCTGTTCTACGCAGATGGCGAAAAGAAATATATCATCGCTCCGAACGGCCTGAAAGTCGGCGACGTTCTCTACAGCGGTCCTGAATCGGATATCAAGATCGGCAACGCATTGCCGCTCCAGAACATCCCTCTCGGTACGCTCGTACACAACGTCGAACTGAAAATCGGCAAAGGCGGCCAGATGGTCCGCTCCGCTGGTGAATCGGCTCAGCTCATGGCTAAAGAAGGCAACTATGCACTGCTCCGCCTTCCGTCGGGCGAACTTCGTCAGGTACACGTACGCTGCCGCGCTACGATCGGCGTAGTCAGCAACACGGACCATGAAAACATCACCATCGGTAAAGCCGGCCGTTCCCGTTGGAAGGGCATCCGTCCGGGCAACCGTGGTGTCGTCATGAACCCGTGCGATCATCCGCATGGCGGCGGCGAAGGTAAAGCTCCTGTTGGTCGTAAACGTCCGGTTACTCCTTGGGGTAAACCTGCTTATGGCGTTAAGACTCGCGACGCTAAGAAAGCTTCCAATAAATTCATTGTGAAGAGACGTAAATAAGTGTTGAGGAAAGGAGATAACTAAGTGTCCAGATCCATTAAAAAGGGCCCATTCGTAGCACACCATCTCTTGAAGAAAATCGACGCTATGAACGAAGCCAACGAAAAGAAAGTAATCAAAACCTGGTCCCGTGCCTCGATGATCCTGCCGAGCTTCGTCGGCCACACCATCGCTGTTCACGACGGCCGTAAACATGTACCTGTCTATATCACGGAAGATATGGTAGGTCATAAATTAGGCGAATTCGCACCGACTCGTACGTTCAAGGGTCATGCTAAAGCCGAAAAAGTAACTAAATAAGGGGGTAACATAAATGGCAGTAAAAGCTGTTACGAAACACATTCGCATTGCTCCCCGTAAAATTCGGATTGTTGCTGACTTGGTTCGGGGCAAAAACGTCGGCGA
Organism: Megasphaera sp.; assembly: GCF_047831605.1. Taxonomy (NCBI): domain Bacteria; kingdom Bacillati; phylum Bacillota; class Negativicutes; order Veillonellales; family Veillonellaceae; genus Megasphaera; species Megasphaera sp. Next base: position 1,617,594 of record NZ_CP181255.1, read on the forward strand.
AGCTTTCGCTATCTTGAAATTCACTCCGAAAGTGGGTTCCCGTGTAGTTGAAAAAACTTTGCGCAGTGCCGTTGCTAATGCGGAACATAACAATGATATGGACGTTGCAAAATTGTTCATTTCTGAAATCTTTGTTGACCAGGATTCCACGATGAAACGTATTCATCCGCGCAGCCGTGGACAGGCCTTCAAAATTCTCAAACATTCCAGTCATTTGACGGTTGTTGTTGACGAAAAAGCATAAGGAGGGAAATGGAGTGGGTCAGAAAGTTAATGCCCATGGATTCCGCGTCGGCGTTTCCAAACCTTGGGACGCAAAATGGTATGCAGAAAAAGATTACGCTGCACTTTTGAATGAAGACGTCAAGATCCGTGAATTCTTAAAGAAACAGTTATACATCGCAGGTGTTTCCCGTATCGAAATCGAACGCTCTGCAAAACGTATCAAATTGATTATCCATACCGCAAAACCGGGCATGGTCATCGGCCGTGGCGGCGCAGGTATCGAAGATATTAAAAAAGCGTTGAAAGCCTTCACCACTAAGACTGTCGACGTAAACATCGCAGAAATCAAACAGGCCGAAATGGATGCAACCCTGGTTGCTGAAAACGTTGCCGGCCAGCTCGAACGCCGTATCGGCTTCCGCCGCGCTATGAAACAGTGTGTTGGCCGTACCATGCGTATGGGCGCTAAAGGTATCAAGATCATGTGCTCCGGCCGTCTCGGCGGTGCTGAAATCGCTCGCAGCGAAAGCCTTCGCGACGGTTCCATCCCCCTGCATACGCTCCGTGCTGACATCGACTATGGCTTTGCAGAAGCTCATACGACATATGGCTGCATCGGCGTCAAATGCTGGATCTACAAAGGTGAAATCCTCCCGGAAGCTAAGAAAGCTCCGAAGAAACGCGAAGGGAGTGAAGCATAATGTTAATTCCAAAACGTGTTAAATATCGTAAACAGTTCCGTGGCCGCATGAAAGGCCAGGCACATCGTGGTAACAAAGTCGCTCATGGTGAATACGGCCTCGTCGCTCTCGAACCGTCGTGGATTACGAACCGCCAGATCGAAGCAGCCCGTATCGCTATGACCCGTTATATCAAACGTGGTGGTAAAGTCTGGATCAAAATCTTCCCGGACAAACCGATCACGGCAAAACCGGCTGGTACTCGTATGGGTTCCGGTAAAGGCGCTCCTGAATACTGGGTTGCCGTTGCAAAACCGGGCCGCGTACTCTTTGAAATGGGCGGTGTAAGCGAAGAAATTGCTCGTGAAGCAATGCGTCTTGCCGGCCATAAGCTGCCGATTAAAACGAAGTTTGTTGTTAAAGGTCAGGAATTAGGTGGTGAATAAAATGAAGGTTAAAGAAATCCGTGCGCTGAGCGCTGCCGAAATGGATGAAAAAGTGGTTAGCCTGAAAGAAGAATTGTTTAACCTCCGTTTTCAACATGCGACCGGCCAATTAGAAAATCCAATGCGTATCCGCGAAGTCAAGAAGACAATCGCTCGCATCAAAACGGTACAGCGTGAAGCAGAACTGAAAGCGCAGGCGTAAGAAACGTCCATAATTGGAATCTAAAAGGAGGTCACAAGCACAGATGGAAAGAAATGAACGGAAAATCCGCGTAGGTAAAGTTGTCAGCGATAAAATGGACAAAACCGTTGTCGTTGCTGTAGAATATAAAACACAGCACAAGCTGTACAAAAAGCCGATTATCTCGACTGTAAAATTCAAAGCCCACGATGAAAACAACGAATGCCATGTTGGCGACGTAGTCCGCATCGAAGAAACTCGTCCGCTGTCCAAACAGAAACACTGGAGAGTAGTGACAATCGTAGAAAAAGCTAAATAAGCTCGATTAATTAGGAGGTTAAGCCATGATTCAGCAAGAAACTGTGTTGAATGTTGCCGATAACACGGGCGCCAAGAAAATCTTGTGCATCCAGGTCATGGGCGGCTCGTATCGCAAATATGGCAACATTGGTGATATCATTACCGCATCTGTTAAAGATGCAACACCCGGCGGCGTTGTCAAGAAAGGCGATGTAGTCAAAGCTGTTATCGTTCGTTCCAAAAAAGGTTTGCGCCGCGCAGACGGTTCCTATATCCGCTTCGACGAAAACGCAGCTGTCGTAATCAATAATGATAAAAGCCCGAAAGGTACTCGTATTTTTGGGCCCGTTGCCAGAGAACTGCGTGAAAAAGATTTCATGAAGATCATCTCCCTGGCTCCGGAAGTATTATAAGGAGGAGGTGTTCTCAATGGGTAAAATGCACGTTAAAACAGGCGATACGGTCATCGTCATCGCTGGTAAAGAAAAAGGCAAAAAAGGCAAGGTCATCGCAACGTATCCGAAGAAAGACCGCGTCGTAGTAGAAGGCCTTAACCTGGTTAAGCGCCACACGAAACCGAGTCAGAACAATCCTCAAGGCGGCATCATCACGAAGGAAGCAGCTATCCACGTTTCCAACGTAATGCTCGTAGATCCTGAAAGCGGCAAACCGACCCGTGTCAAAATGGTCCAGCAGGCCGACGGCACCAAAGTCCGTACAGCCGTAAAGAGCGGTAAAGCTATCTAATAAGAAGGGAGGCCCTTGAGAGTGTCCAGATTAAAAGACAAATACCTTTCCGAAGTTGTGAAAGGCTTACAGGAAAAATACAATTACAAAAATGTAATGCAGATTCCGAAGGTTACTAAAGTGGTTATCAACATGGCCGTTGGCGAAGCTGTTACCAACTCCAAAGCCTTGGACGCTGCTGTTAACGATATGACCATCATTTCCGGTCAGAAACCGATCATCACGAAAGCCAAGAAATCCATCGCAGCTTTCAAAATCCGTGAAGGCATGAACCTCGGCTGCAAAGTAACGCTCCGCGGCGAACGGATGTATGAATTCCTCGACAAACTGATGAACCTCGCACTGCCCCGCGTCCGTGACTTCCACGGCGTCAGTGCCACCGGTTTCGACGGCCGCGGCAACTATACCCTCGGCCTGAAAGAACAGCTTATCTTCCCGGAAATCGAATACGATAAGGTTGATAAAGCTCGCGGCATGGACATCACCATCGTTACCACAGCTACGACCGACGAAGAAGGCCGTGACATGCTGAAAATGATGGGCATGCCTTTTGAAAAGTAATAGAGGAGGATAACATACATGGCAAAGAAATCGATGCTCGAACGTGAAAAGAAACGTGAAAAAATGGTTGCCAAATACGCTAAGCTCCGCGCTGAACTCAAAGCAAAAGGCGACTATGAAGCACTTTCTCAGCTGCCGGCCAACGCATCTCCGGTTCGTCTGCACAACCGTTGCAAAGTAACCGGCCGTCCTCACGGTTATATGCGTAAATTCGGCATCTGCCGCATCACATTCCGTGAACTGGCTTACAAAGGTCAGATCCCTGGCGTTAAAAAAGCCAGCTGGTAACACGTATTCCATGGAGGGAGGTTTTTAGATTATGGCAATGACCGATCCGATTGCGGATATGCTCACAAGAATCCGTAATGCTAACTCGGCATATCACGAAAAAGTAGAAATCCCTGCTTCGAAGATGAAAGCTGCAGTGCTCGACATCCTCAAAGAAGAAGGTTTCGTCAAAAACTACGAATCCGTAAACGAAGGCAAAACGCTGAAAGTTACGTTGAAATATGGTTCTAATAAAGAAAAAGTAATTACCGGCATCAAGAGAATTTCCAAACCGGGCCTGCGCGTATACGCTGGCAAAGAAGAACTCCCGCGCGTTCTCGGTGGTTTGGGGATCGCAGTAATTTCCACGTCCCAGGGCGTCATGAGCGACAAAAAAGCTCGTAAACTCGGCTTGGGCGGCGAAGTTATCGCTTACGTCTGGTAAATCGTTTTGGAGGTGTCAATATGTCCCGAGTAGGTAGAATGCCTATTGATATCCCGGCAGGCGTAAATGTAAACCTCGATGGCCACGTAATTACCGTTAAAGGCCCGAAAGGCGAACTCACACGTACGCTTCACCAGGATATGAAAATCACAGTGGCTGACAACGTCATCACTGTAGAACGTCCGTCTGACGATAAAAATCACCGTGCACTGCACGGCCTCACCCGTGCCCTTATTGCCAATATGGTAAAAGGTGTTTCGGAAGGCTTCAAAAAAGAACTGGAAATCGTTGGCGTTGGTTACAGAGCACAGATGAAAGGTAAGAAACTTGCCTTGACTCTTGGCTTCTCCCATCCCCTCGAACTCGATGCTCCGGCTGGTGTCACCATCGAATGCCCGAGCGCTACGCAGATCACCATTTCCGGTGCTGATAACGAAGTTGTCGGCGAATTTGCTGCTAAAGTCCGCGGCTACCGCCTGCCTGAACCGTACAAGGGCAAAGGTATCCGTTATGTTGGCGAACATGTCCGTCGTAAAGCCGGTAAAGCTGGTACGAAAAAATAAGTAACCTTTAATTAGAAAGGAGTGAATTCCTTGAAGAAGAGTAAAAACACAATCCGTTTGAAACGGCATTGGCGTTTACGCAAGAACATCAACGGCACGGCAGAACGTCCGCGTCTCAACGTTTTCCGCAGCCTTAACAATATCTACGCTCAGGTCATCGACGACCAGAACGGCGTAACTTTGGTTTCCGCAAGCTCTTTGGACAAAGAAATCAAAGGGCAGAACGTCAGCGGCGGCAACGCCGAAGGCGCAAAATTAGTCGGTGCTTTAGTTGCAAAACGGGCTATCGAAAAAGGTATCACGACGGTTGTCTTCGACCGTGGCGGTTACATTTATCATGGCCGTGTTGCAGCTCTCGCTGAAGCAGCTCGTGAAGCTGGCTTGAAATTCTAATCAAGGAGGAAATAACACATGGCAAAAGTTGACCATGCAGGTCTCGAATTACAGGAAAATGTAGTATTCATCAACCGCGTTGCTAAGGTAGTTAAAGGCGGCCGCCGTTTTTCCTTCAGTGCCCTCGTTGTTGTCGGTGACGGCAACGGCAATGTCGGCGCAGGTTTAGGTAAAGCTGGCGAAGTTCCTGAAGCAATCCGCAAAGGCGTTGAAGACGCTAAGAAACATATGATTTCCGTTCCTCTCAAGAACGGTTCCATTCCCCACACGATCACGGGTATCTTCGGTGCAGGCAAAGTATTCCTGAAACCGGCTGCTGAAGGTACTGGCGTCATCGCTGGCGGCCCGGTCCGTGCCGTATTGGAACTGGCAGGCGTCCGCAACATCCTCACCAAATCGATCGGTTCTTCCAACCCGAACAACATGGTTCAGGCAACCCTCGAAGGCTTGGGCCGCTTGAAGGATGTCAACAAAGTTGCTGAACTCCGTGGCAAAACTGTAGAAGAAATTTACGGTTAATAAGGAGGATATAACAAGATGGCTCAGGTTAAAGTTACACTCGTAAAGAGTTTGGCAGGCCGTCCTGGCGACCAGCGCGCAACCATCGTTGCCCTCGGTCTCCACAAGACGAACTCCAGCGTAGTAAAAGAAGTCACCCCGCAGATCAAAGGGATGCTTCATAAAGTAGAACACTTAGTAAAAGTAGAAGAAATTTAATATAGAAGGAGGTGCGCTGAATTGAAACTTCATGAAATGAGTATTGTTCCTGGTTCCAAGAAAAAACGCAACCGCGTCGGCCGCGGCATCGGCTCCGGCAATGGCAAAACGGCTGGCAAAGGTATGAAAGGTCAGCTCTCCCGTAGCGGTGGCGGCAAGCGCCCGGGCTTCGAAGGCGGCCAGATGCCGTTGTATCGTTTGCTCCCGAAACGCGGCTTCAAAAACATTTGGGCTAAAGAATATGCAGAAGTTAACGTTTCTGTACTCAACCGCTTTGAAGATGGCACGACTGTCGATCCCGTCGCTCTCGTAGAAGCTGGCATCCTCAAGAATGTCCGCGATGGCGTCCGCATCCTCGGCAACGGTGAACTCGAAAAGAAACTCACTGTCGTAGCTAACGGCTTCACGAAATCCGCTAAGGCTAAAATCGAAGCAGCTGGCGGCAAGGTTGTAGTACCGGGAGAAGAACCGGTAGCTGAACAGTAGGGGTGATTTGTGGTGTTAGAAAACATCCAAAACGTACTGAACGTCCCGGAATTTCGGAAACGGGCAGTCTTCACTCTCATCATGTTCGTCATTTTCAGACTTGGCGTTCACATCCCCGTACCGGGCGTTGATTCGTCAGTCATTGAGAATCTCTTCAGCAGCGGCAACTTGTTCGGTCTTCTGGACTTGTTCGCCGGCGGGGCACTGAGTAAGTTCTCCGTCCTGGCCATGAGCATCACGCCGTACATCAACGCGTCGATCATCATGCAGCTGCTGACAGCCGTCGTCCCGACCTTTGAACAATGGGCAAAGGACAATCAGGAAGGCCGCGATAAGATCCAAAAGGTCACGCGGTACGGTACGGTTGTCCTGGCGTTGATCCAGGCTTTCGCCATGAGCTATGCGCTGAAAGTCAACAATGCCCTCATCGTCGACAGCTGGGCCATGGTCGTCATGGTCTCGCTGATCCTCACGGCAGGCACGTGTTTCCTCATGTGGCTCGGTGACCAGATCACAGCTGGTGGGATCGGCAACGGCATTTCTCTCATCATCTTCGCGGGTATCGTAGCGCGTTTCCCGCAAGGGTGCATGACGATTTACAAGTATATCCAGGCTGGTTCGATCAACATCTTCCAGGCCTTGCTTTTTGCTGTTATCGCCTTGTTCATGATCGTCGTGGTCATCGAAGTCACACAGGGTCAGCGCCGCGTCACGGTACAGTATGCGAAACGTATCGTCGGCCGTAAGATGTATGGCGGTCACTCGACACATATTCCGCTGAAAGTCAACCAGGCTGGCGTCATCCCCATCATCTTCGCTTCGTCTGTACTGATGTTCCCGATTACCATCGCACAGTTCGTACAGAATGACACGATCCAGTGGATCGCAAGCTTCTTTGCATGGGGCACGGTGACCAACACCGTCATGTACGCACTCCTGATTATGTTCTTCACCTATTTCTACACGGCTATTTCGCTGAACATCCCGCAGCTCACGGAAAATATGCAGAAGTATGGCGGCTTCATCCCTGGCATCCGCCCGGGCCAGCCGACAGCCATGTATATCGATCGCATCATGACGAGGATCACCCTCGCCGGTGCCTTCTTCCTGGCCTTCATCGCCATCCTGCCGAACTTCATCGGCTGGATCACGGGGATCGAAGGGGTTTACTTCGGCGGTACGGCCATCCTCATCGTCGTCGGTGTTGCCATCGACACGATGAAACAGGCAGAATCCTTAGTTTTGAATAGACAATATCAAGGATTTATGAAATAATAAGGGGGTAGTTTGAGTGTATATTCTTTTAATGGGCCCTCCGGGTGCTGGTAAAGGTACCCAGGCTGAACGATTGATTGAAAAATATGGTATTCCCCAGATTTCGACAGGCGACATGTTCCGGGCAGCTGTAAAAGAACAGACCCCGCTCGGCCTCGAAGCCAAGAAGTACATGGACAACGGCCAGCTCGTACCGGACGCTGTTACCGTAGGCATCGTCAAAGAACGCCTCGCCAAGGATGACTGCAAAAAAGGCTTCATCCTCGACGGCTTCCCGCGCACGACCAGCCAGGCTGTATCCCTTGATGCCATCCTCCGCGATTTGGGCATCAAACTCGATGGCGTCATCAACATCGCCGTCCCCGATGAAGAACTCATCAAACGGACGACGGGCCGTCAGATCTGCCGCTCCTGCGGTGCGACATACCATGTCACATTCAAACCGTCCAAGGTGAAGAACGTCTGCGATAAATGCGGCGGCGAATTGTATCAGCGCGATGACGATAAAGTAGAAACCGTCAAGAAACGCTTGAGCGTCTACGCTGCACAGACGAAACCGCTCATCGACTACTATAAGAATTCCAATCTCTACATCGAAATCGATGGCAAACAGAGCATGGAAGATGTCTACAAAGACATCGTTGCTAGTCTTGAAAAGAGTAAATAAGCATGATTATTTTAAAATCCAAACGGGAAATTGAGTATATTCGCGAAGCTGGCCGCATTACGGCCAACGCCCTTCAGCTCATGAAGAAACTGGCAAAACCTGGCATCACGACAGGCGAACTCGACCAGCGCTGTGAAGAATACATCCGCAGCTGCGGCGCTTTTCCGAGTTGCAAAGGCTATTACGGGTTCCCGGCAACCATTTGCGCCAGCGTAAATGAAGAAGTTGTCCACGGTATCCCGGGGCACCGCAAGCTCAAAGATGGCGATATAATCAGCATTGATTTAGTAGTGAACAAGAATGGCTACCATGGCGATTCGACGGTAACGATTCCCGTCGGCCACGTTCATCCGGCGACCCTCAAGCTCTTGAAGGTCACCGAAGAAAGCCTCTATAAAGGCATCGAACAGGCCGTTGCCGGGAATCACCTCGGCGACATCGGCCACGCAGTCCAGTCGTATGCCGAATCCTTTGGATACGGCGTCGTCCGCGACTACGTCGGCCACGGCATCGGTACGGACATGCACGAAGATCCGGAAGTGCCGAACTACGGCATGGCCGGTCACGGCGAACTGCTGGAACCGGGCATGGTCCTGGCCATTGAACCGATGATCAATATGGGCACGGAAAAAGTCCGCCAGTTGAAGAACGGCTGGACCGTCGTCACGCGTGACGGCAAACCGGCAGCCCACTTCGAACATACAGTAGCCATCACGGAAAACGGTCCTGAAATCCTTACCCTTCCGGAAGAATAAGATGGAACGGACACAGATGATACCTGTCTGCACGGTCGTAGAAAGCCTGGCAGGCAGGGATAAAGGCCACTTGTATGTTGTTGTCGGCAGTCTGGCTTATCCCTACGTATGGATTGCTGACGGTAGAAAGTACAACCTGGATAAGCCGAAGAAAAAGAATTGCCGGCATCTCCGGATATTGGGAACGAGCGTATCCACTGGAAGCGCTGGTCCCGCGAGAATCAGCAATGAATGGATACGGTCCGTCTTGAACCGGGCTGTGAAGAATTGACCAGGGAGGTTACTATGTCGAAGGTAGATGTCATTGAAGTAGAAGGCGTCGTCGTTGAAGCTTTGCCAAACGCCATGTTCAAAGTCAAGCTTGAAAACGATCACATCGTGCTGGCTCATGTCTCCGGTAAAATGCGGATGAACTTCATTCGTATCCTTCCGGGCGACCGGGTCACACTTGAATTGACACCGTATGATCTGAATCGCGGTCGTATCACGTACCGCTTTAAGTAAGAGTATTACGCAGGAGGTTAACGATGAAGGTAAAACCGTCAGTAAAAAAGATTTGCGAAAAATGCAAAATTATCAAACGTAAAGGCCGCGTCATGGTCATTTGCGAAAATCCGAAACATAAACAGAAACAGGGTTAATAAACAGGAGGTGAATGAATAGATGGCACGTATAGCCGGTGTGGATTTACCACGTGATAAACGAGTTGAAATTGGTTTGACTTACATTTTAGGTATTGGTCTTTCTTCTTCCCAGAAAATTCTGGCTAAGACTGGCGTAAACCCGGATACCCGCGTTCGCGACCTGACAGAAGACGAAGTACAGAAGATTCGTGAAGTCATCGGTTCTGAATATAAAGTTGAAGGCGACCTTCGCCGTGAAACAGCACTCAACATCAAACGCCTGATCGAAGTTAATTCGTATCGCGGCAAACGTCATCGTGCAGGTCTTCCGGTCCGCGGTCAGCGCACCAAGACGAACGCACGTACCCGTAAAGGTCCGAGAAAAGCTGTAGCAGGTAAGAAGAAATAAGATTCTTTAAGTAAGGAGGGAAACGATTTTGGCTAAGAACGTAAGAAGCAACAAAAGAAAAGAAAAGAAACACGTAGAATCGGGCGCAGCACATATCCGTTCTACTTTCAATAACACGATCGTTACGATCACTGATGCAAAAGGCAATGCACTGTCCTGGGCAAGTGCCGGCGGCCTCGGTTTCCGCGGTTCCCGTAAGAGCACTCCGTTCGCTGCACAGATGGCTGCTGAACAGGCTGCCAAAGCTGCTATGGAACATGGCCTCCGTCAGGTAGAAGTTTTCGTAAAAGGTCCGGGCTCCGGCCGTGAAGCTGCTATCCGCGCATTGCAGGCTGCAGGTCTTGAAGTCAACTCCATCAAAGACGTAACTCCTATTCCGCATAACGGCTGCCGTCCGCCGAAACGGAGACGCGTATAATCGTAGATAATTAACCAAGGTGTTTTGATTCTGAAATAGGAGGATTTTCCTAATGATCGATGATAACAAGTTTAAAGTTAAAACCGTCGAAATCAATGACGGCGGTACCTATGGAAAATTCGTATGTGAACCTCTCGATCGGGGTTACGGAATCACATTGGGTAATAGTTTGCGGCGTGTCCTCCTGGCATCCCTGGATGGCGTAGCAATCACTTCGATCAAAATCGATGGTGTTCTCCATGAATTTTCGACCATCCCCGGCGTTCGGGAAGATGTTTCGGAAATCATCCTCAACCTCAAACAGGTTCGGATGAAATTCCTGGACGATGATATCAACGAACTCGATATCACTGTCGATATCTCTGGTGAATGTGAATTCACTGCAAACAATCTTAACGTAAACTCAGACATTGAAATTTTGAACCCGGATCTTCATATTGCCACGCTGGATACGGACGCTGAAATCCGTATGCAGTGCCACATTGAACGCGGCAAAGGGTATGTTCCTTCTACGAAGAACAAGAAAGAAACGGATATGATCGGGGTCATCCCCATCGATTCGATTTTTTCGCCTATTGTGCGCACCAACTACGAAGTAGGCAATATCCGGGTCGGCAACGAAATGGATCACGATTCGTTGACGCTTGAAGTGACGACGGACGGCAGCATCAGTGCTGAAAACGCCGTCGCCAAGGCTGCATCCATTATGATCAGCTATTTGAATTACTTCCAGGACATCGCCACCGACGCCAAAGTCAATGACACGTTGGCTGAATTCACCAACAAAGATGGCGAAGAACCGGAAGCACCGACAGAACCGGACCTCAACGACATCAAGATTGATGTCCTCGATCTTTCCGTACGCGCTTCGAACTGCCTGAAACGTGCAAACATCTACACCTTAGGCGACCTCGTAGAACGGACGGAAGACGACTTGTCCAAGATTCGCAACCTCGGCAAGAAGTCTGTCGATGAAATCATTGAAAAGTTGCAAAAAGAAGGTTACGATTTAAAATCGAGTAACGAAGAATAGTTCGAGGAGGATGAACGATGGCTTATAGAAAGTTGGGACGAGACAGCTCCGCACGTAAAGCATTGCTGCGCAGCATTGTCACCTCTTTATTCCAGCATGAACGCATTGAAACGACAGAAGCAAAGGCAAAAGAACTTCGCAAAGTCGCTGACAAAATGCTTACCCTCGCAAAACGCGGCGACCTCCACGCTCGCCGTCAGGTCTTGGCATACATGATGGATGAAGACGTTGTCAAAAAACTGTTTGACGAAATTGCACCGAAATACAAAGATCGTCAGGGCGGTTACACTCGCATCATCAAAACTGGCGTTCGTCAGGGCGATGCTGCTCCGATGGTAATCATCGAATTAGTATAAGCTTGTAAGAAAAAAGGGGCTGTCGCAAGACAGCTCCTTTTTTGCACAAAGGAGTGAATACAAATGCCATATCGTATGATGTTAGCTGTCAACTTTACACCGGAACGGCTGGACCAGGTCAAGCTCCTGGCCCTGCTGACCAAATCGAAAGTGAAAGCCGTCAAAGAAGAAGAAAAAAATGAAACTGTTGGCAAAGTCCTCGGTCTGACGGACGAAGAAATTGCTGAAATCGCTGCGATGAAACAGGAAACGGAACAAACCAAGGTTCACGAACAGATGAACGAAGACGAAAAACTTCCGCCTGTCACCAAAGAAGCGCTGATTCTCTGCGGCTTCGATAACCAGGCTGTCAACCTGCTCCTGAGCAGCATCCGCCGGGGCCGCCTGAAGAACGTGCCCCTCAAGGCCATGTTGACGCCGAACAACATTTCCTGGACTATCGAAACGATTTTGCAGGAATTGTCGAAAGAACACGAATATTTTCATAAAAAGAGGTAAGACCATGCGTCCTACGACACTTTGCTTTCCCGTCCGCCCGGACGGGAAACTTTTATTAGGCCGCAAAAAACGCGGCTTCGGCGTCAGCAAGTGGAACGGCTTCGGCGGTAAAATCGAAGCCGGTGAAAACTTCCTGCAGTGCGCCGTCCGGGAACTCCGGGAAGAAACGGGCCTCATCGCCAAGGAAGAAGACCTGGAACTCGTCGGCTTCCTGGACTTTCACTTCTCGGCCTCATCGGAACTGGACCACATCGGCTTCGTCTACTTCCTCCGCCAATGGCAGGGGACTGTCCAGGAAACCGAAGAGATGGAACCGCAATGGTTCGACCCGTCAGCCCTTCCGTATGATGAAATGTGGAAAGGCGACCGGACCTGGATTCCTATGCTGCTGAAAAAAGAAAAAGTCAAAGGCATCATTACCTTTGCCGAAGATAATGAGAATCTGCAACATCTAGAATTGTATCGCATAGACAATGTATAGATTCATGAGTTAGCTAAGACGACAGATAGACAATATCTGTCGTCTTTTGCAGTCTTGAGACAATTGCGACAAAATCCAGGTCTTGACATTGTTTTGGCATTTGGTTTACACTTATTAAAGTATTAATAGGTGATAAATAGAACGTAGTCATTTTTAAAACTTTTATATGAAATCGTAATAATGCATATTAGTTATGCAGTATATTTTGTGATGAAGTGGAGTTTGATGACGATGAAGACGACCTTAATGAGTGCCCTCATGCTGAGTTTGGGTATGACGGCCAGCGTATTGGCAGCACCGGCGACGACGGCCAACGTTTCCGTAGACAGCCCGTACTATGGCTATATCGAGAAATTGAGTGCCATGGGCTATCTCGATACCATGCCCAACGGGGCCAAACCATACAGCCGCATGCAGATGGCCCAGTGGGTCGTCCAGGCTCAGGATAAGGCCCAGACCAAGCCTATGCCAAAATACTTGTCCGATGAAGTCGAAGCCCTGGCGCAGTACGTGGCGCCGGAAGTGGCGACCCTGCGCGGGGAAAAGACCTATGATCCTTTGAAGCTCCGTTCGGTCTCGCTGACGGCAGCAGCCCAGCTTTCAGATACGCCGCGCCATTCCTATAGCCATATTGATCGCAGTCATACTACTAATGCGGGCTGGCAGACCTTTGGCGCCAATCGCAATGGCTATAAATACGGCCGCGACGGCAATGGCATCTTGGAAGCCGAAATCTCCGGGAACATCGGTCATGAAACGGCTATCGCCCTGCGGCCGCGCTTCAGCTATGACAAGGACAACGATTTCAGCGCCAGCCTGGAAGAAGGTTATATCAAGACCCGTGCCGGTATCTGGGCCTTTGAAGCCGGCAAAGAAGCCATGTCCTGGGGGCAGGGGGAAACGGGCAATCTGGCCTTAGGGAACAACATGCGTCCCTTGACGACCATCCAGGCCCACTTCATGGAACCCCAGCGCGTCGGTGGTTTCTTCCGTTTCCTCGGGCAGGCCGACGTCCATCTCTTCTACGGCTTCCTCGAAGACGACCGATCCGACCGCGCGAATGCCCGTGGGATGAAAGATTACGATAATGCCGGTCTCTTTGGCATCCGTGCCGATTTCTCGCCGACGTCGTACTTCACCTTCGGCCTGTCCCGCCTGTCCATGCTCGGTGGTGACGGCAATGGCTTGGATAGCTCTGACTGGGGCCATTGGCTCTATGGCCGTAACGATGATGCCGACCAGGACCGCTGGGACGACATCGCTGGCGGTGACTTTCGCTTGAGCCTGCCCGGTGTCACCTTCTACGGTGAACTTTACGGTGAAGACCAGTCCCACTACATGCCGTCCAAAGTCGCTTACCGGGCCGGTATGTATTTGCCGAAGTTGACCCATGACGGCTCGTGGGATATGACCTTGGAAATGGCCGATACCAGCGATGCCTGGTACGGCCACCAGCGCTTCAATAACGGCTGGACCTATCACGACGCCATCATGGGCGATGCCATGGGCCGCGATGCCCGCAAATACTACGGCGCCATCCGCCATTATTTGCCTCATGAAACATCCATCGGCCTCTATGCCCAGCGGACCGAAATGGAACGGGGCATGCGCATCCATCCTACAGTCAATGAATTCGGCCTCACCGGCCAGACCAAACTTGCCCAGGACGTCTACTTAAGCGGCATCATCGGCTACGCCAACGTAGAAAACGCCGACTTCACCATTCATACAGACCACGACAAATTCGCCACCGCCACCATCCAGTGGAGGTATTAGAATACGGCTCTCTTGATAGGCCCTTTTTGGCCCGTCATGGACTGACCGGAGGGAAGTGCATGACGGTTGCCAAAACGGAGAGCCGTGCTAGAGTTGTCAGCGAAGCTGACTGAGAGGTTTCGCAGGCCGGCGCCCACGACCAACCAACCTCTCCGGCCTTTCAGGCCACCTCCCCTATAAAGGGAGGCATAACGACGAACGATCTACGATGAACGACAGGGGCCCCGGCCCCCAGACGGAGAACTATCATGATAGACATTCACTCACATATTTTATACGACATTGATGATGGCTCTGAATCGCTGGACATGTCGCTGCAGATGCTGCGCATGTCCGTCGATTCCGGGGTCACCGATATTATTGCGACGCCTCATGTCAACCGTCAGGGCCATATACCGGCCTGGCAGACGATTCTCGACAAGGTAGCCGCCCTTCAGGAAGAAGCGGATAAGGCTCAGATTCCTATTCGTATCTATACGGGCGCGGAAGTGGAACTCAACGGCGATACGCTGCGCTTTATGAAGGAAAATCACGACGATTATTGTCTGGCTGGCAGCCGCTATGTCATGTTGGAACTGACCGACCAGTCCCAGCCGGATATCGTCGAAAAGATGATTTATGAGCTGCAAATGCGCGGGTTCCTGCCACTTCTGGCCCACGTAGAACGCTATGAGCGCCTCATGGAGCGCCCGGAAACACTTCTGGCATGGATGAATAAGGGCGTCCTGGCTCAATGCAATACAGGCAGTTTCACGGGCTATTTCGGCTCAAAGTTGCAACAGCGCGTCCGCGACCTCTACCGCAATGGCATGATCCACTTCCTCGGCAGCGACGGGCATCGCGTGGAATCTCGCACGACGGATATACGCGAAGCCCACGAAGAACTGGACCGCCTGGCTGCCAAGGATAAGCAGCACGTCAATCTTTGGAACACGGCGACGCGCAATGCCGAATGTATTTTAAAGAACCGCGTCTTTTATCCCGACTTGCCGTCGCATTGGCAAAAAGAGAAAAAAGGCTTTTTCCATCGTCTCTTTGGTTGAATTTAGGATGTGAATAAATATGTTGAAGAAACGTATACTGGCGCTGGCTGCCGTGACTGCCTTATGGACCGGGACGGCCTGCGCTGAAGAATATTACATGCGGCCTGGCGATGAGCTCAATATCGTCGTCACCCAGCAGCAGGATTTAGGCAATTCATCGACGAATCAGTCGCCTTTCGTCGTCCGGCCGGACGGCAACGTGTCCTTTCCCTTAGTCGGGGAAATCCACGCCGAAGGTATGACGGTCTCCCAGTTCACAGACGTCTTGCAGCAGGGATTGTCGCGGTATATTGTCGATCCCGATGTATCTGTCAATATTTCCAAGTTAGGCCGCGTCCGGGTCTACGTCTTTGGCGAAGTCAAGAAGCCCGGTGCCGTAGAACTGGAAAAGGGCCATACCGTCATCGACGCCATCGGTGCCGCCCAGGGCTTTACGCGGGATACGGCGAAGAAGAAAATTTTCCTCATCCATCAGGACCAGCCGAAGTCGCTCATTCCCATTAACCTCAATAATATGCTCAAAACCGGCGATATGTCGCAGAATGTCACCCTCCGCGAAGGGGACATCCTTTATCTGACCAAGAATCATCGCATCGACTTTGCCCGCGATATTGCGCCGATCTTCAGTAGTATTTACATGATTACCGAAGCGAAAGATAACTTAGATAACAATTAGTATTTCCCATACAGGAGTTGAACAGGGTGGAAGAAATAACCATTGATTTGAAGGACCTCTTTCAAGTTGTCATGGCCAACAAGAAGAAAATCGCGGCTATTACGGCGGCCTTCATGATTGCCGGCGGGGCCTATCTGCTCGTCGCGCCGCCGGTGTACCAGTCGACGTCGCTGCTGCGCATCAAGCAGGATAAGGGCCTGGGCGATTCGATTTTGTCCAAAGTATCCGGCGGCAATGCCATGGATGACAAGCAGCGCATGATGACCGACGCAGAAATCCTCAAGAGCCGCAACGTCGTCCTGCCGGTCATCGCCCAGACAGAAGAACGCGATGAAAACGGGAAATTGCCCGACTATGACGGCTATGTCAAGAGTCATATCATTACCAAACCGTATAAAGATACAGAAATTCTGGAAGTCGACGTCACCGGCAAGTCGCCGGAACAGGCCCAGAAAGCCAATAACCTCATCATTAAGGGTTTCATCAATCGTCTGACCGAACTGAGTCATGACGAACAGAAGCGGACTCGCGAGTTCCTGGAAAAGCGACTGGCCGCGTCCAAAGACGAATTGAGTCAGGCCGAAGATAAGCTGCAGCAGTATCAGGCCGCCAACAAGATGTACTCTACCGACGACCAGATGAAGCAGCTCACGGATAAACTGAACATCGTCGACAAGGCCAAGGCCGAAAACCAGCTCAATTTGGAAACGGCCCAGGCTGGTTTAAAGAGCGTCAACGAACAATTAAGCTCTGCCGGCGTGGCCATTGCCGACAGCCCGGCTATCCAGCAGTACAAGACTCAGCTGGCCCAGTTGGAAGCGACCAAAGCCAGCTACGTCGGCAAATATACGGATGAACATCCGAAGATGCAGGAAATCAACAACCAGATCAACTCCACCCGCGATTCCCTGAATCAGGAAATCAGCAAAATCGTTTCCCAACAGGCGCCGTCCAGCAATACTGTCCAGCAGGGCTTATTGGCCGATAAATTCAAGAACGAAGCGGCCATTGCCGTAGCCCAGAGCAAAAAGACGGCCCTGGACCAGATGGATTCGGAAAATGACGCCATCATCGCCTCCCTACCGGAAAAGGAACAGGGCTTCGTCCGCGTCAAGCGCGATGCCGACGTAGCCAACGAAATCTATGTCATGTTGGCCAAACGCCTGGAAGAAGCCAAGGTCGCCGAAGTCATGGTGCCGAACGAAGTACAGGTCGTCGACTGGGGGACATTGCCGGAAAAACCGATTAAGCCGCGGAAAGTCCTGATTATGGCCATCATGACCTTGTTAGGTCTCATCGTCGGCATGGGGACGGTCATCGTCCAATCCCTCATGTATCGCAAGATACGGACGGCCGAAGACGTCGAAAAAGAACTGGGCCTGCCGGTCCTCGGGATGATCCCCGACATCAACATATTGCAGGAAGACCTGCAGCGAAGCAGTGGTCTCTGGTCCAAGATTAGGAGGAAATTATGGCGGAAATAGATTTCATCACCCATTATGACAGCCGGTCCCCGGTCTCCGAAGCCTACCGGGCCATCCGGACGAATTTGCAGTTTTCTGGTGCCGGCAAGACCTTGAAGACCATCGTCTTTACGTCGGCCATCCCAAACGAAGGGAAGTCGACGACCGTCGCCAACTTGGCCATTACCATCGGGCAGGACGATAAAAAAATCCTGCTCATCGACTGCGACATGCGCAAGCCCGTCGTCCATCGCCGTTTCAGTCTGCTCAACCGGGGCCTGAGTAACTGCTTTGCTGAAGACCTGCCCCTGAAAGAAGTCATCCAGGCCGACGTCTTCCCCAACCTGGACGTCGTCACTAGTGGCCCTGTTCCGCCGAACCCGGCAGAACTTCTGGGATCGAAGAAGATGAAGGCCCTCTTGCAGGAAGCAGCGGAAATGTATGATTACGTCTTCCTCGACATGCCGCCCGTCCTGGCCGTCACCGACGCCGTCCTTATGGGCAGCCAGACCGACGGCACCATTCTCGTCCTGGGCAGCGGCGACATCAGCCCGGACGAAGGTAAACAAGCCAAAGAACTCTTAGAAAAAGTCCACGCCAACATCCTCGGCGTCATCTTGAATAAAGTCCCGCAGCACCACAAGAGCGGCTACTATTACTACTACTATTACGACGAAGACCATCATAAAAAGCGCCGCCGGCGGTAGGGGCCGCCATAACCGGCGGCCCGCGCGAATCCTGTGCATAGCCCAATGAATGATATGCGGAGGTAGGGGCGCCCACTACAAACTACAAACTATTACTTCAAACACCACGGGGCCTGCAGCCCCGGAAAGGAGAGGTCATGAAGACCCGTGTCTACCCTACGTCGCGCAAGCTTTTCGGCTTACTGGGCGACGTGACTATCATCACCCTTACATATCTTGTCTTGACCTATCTGCTTGTCAATCCGGCAGCGGTAGAAGCGCACCATGTCCTGTACTCGGGAATGCTTCCTGTTGCCGTCATCTTCACGGTCATGATGTTCAGCATCAATGGCCTGTATACCATCGAGCACAAGCGCTTCAGTGAAGTCCTGATCAGCCTGGCTGTCAGTCTCTTCCTGGTTCTCATCCTCGTCATGGCCTTGAGTTTTGTCATTCATGAATTCGCTTATTCCCGGGTATTGATTATTTCCAGTACGGCCGTACAATTCGTCCTGCTCGGTTTTTGGAAGCGGGCCGTCCAGCGTTGGGAACAGAGCCTTCATCCCGTCCGACGCGTCATGATTATGGGCAACGAAGACGAATGCCGCCATGTCTATTACCGCATGAGTGCCCAACCACAGCTCAAAATGAAGCTCCAGCACGTCATCATGAACCCGCAGACCGATTGGCGCCAGGAATTGGAAGCTTGTGATATCGATACGCTCATCATCTGCTCAGATATCCCCATTGCCACAAAAGCCAAAATTGTCAATTATTGTACGGATAAAGAAATTCAGCCATACATCATTCCCGGTTCTTATGAAATCTTTTGCAACGGGGCCATGCTCCAGAAAATCGATGACGTGCCCGTCTTCCGGCCTAAGAGCCTGCGCCTCAGCGTAGAACAGCGGGCAGTCAAGCGCACTGTCGACATCATCTTGGCTGGCATCGCCGCTATCTGCGCCTTGCCTTTCGCCATTCCCGTCGCCTTGGCCATCAAACTCGGCGACGGTGGTCCCGTCCTCTATAGTCAGGTCCGTGTCGGCCGCTTTGGCAAGGAATATAAAGTCTACAAATTCCGTTCCATGCGCGTCGATGCGGAAAAATATTCCGGTCCCCAGCTGGCGACGGAGGACGACCCGCGCATTACCAAAGTCGGCAAATTCATCCGCGCCACCCGCCTGGACGAACTGCCGCAGATCCTCAACGTCCTCAACGGCGACATGAGCCTCGTCGGTCCCCGACCGGAACGGCCTTTCTTCGTCGAAAAATTCAAAAAAGAAAACCCTGAATACGCCTATCGCCATAACGTCAAACCGGGCATCACCGGCCTGGCTCAGGTCTTTGCAAAGTATAACACCACGCCTTATGACAAACTCGTCTACGATTTGATGTACATCGAAAACTACAGTATCTGGGAAGACTTCATCATCATGATCCAAACCATCAAGATCCTAGTCACCAAGAGCGCCACCGAAGGCAAAGACGTCAGCGGCAAAGACCTGGACCTAAGCAAATTCCAGCGCTAAAAAGCCCTCAAAGCCTCCCCTAATAGGCCCTTTTTGGCCCATCAGGTGCTGACCGCAGGGAAGCGCAAGATGGTTGCCAAAACGGAGAGCCGTGCTGGAGGTGCCACGAAGTGGCGGAGAGGTTTCGCGTGGAGACCGCTTGCGATGGTAGGGTTCTTTCTCAAGACGGTTGCCAAAACGGAGAGCCGTGCTGGAGGTGCCACGAAGTGGCGGAGAGGTTCTTCCTATTTTTACAAAGGATGGATTATTTATGCCTGTCAATTATTCTGTTTTAATGTCTGTCTACTACAAAGAGCATCCTGATTACTTACGGCAAAGCATGCAAAGCATTTACGACCAGACCGTCCCTACCGACGACTTTGTCCTCGTCTGTGATGGACCATTGACGCCGGAACTGGATACTGTCATCGCTGACATGCAGCAACAATTCGGGCCGCGCCTGAATGTCTGCCGTCTTTTAAAAAACGGCGGCCTCGGTAAAGCTTTGAACTTCGGTATCGGACAATGCAAAAACGACCTTGTCGCCCGCATGGATTCGGATGACGTCAGTCGTCCCGACCGGTGTGAACGACAACTGGCCGTATTTCAGAATTATCCCGAATACAGTTTGGTCAGCGGTATCGTAGAAGAATTCAGCGATACCATCACGAACGTTTCCGTTCGCCGCATCGTTCCCGAACACCAGAACGACATCATTGCCTTTGCTAAGAAACGCAATCCTTTCAACCATCCTTGTATTATGTATAAAAAAAGCGATGTAGAAGCTGCCGGAGGCTATCAAGACTTTTATCTGCTGGAAGACTACTACCTCTGGATTCGCATGATTCAACAAGGCTTTATAGGCTACAATTTGCAGGAGCCGCTGCTGTGGATGCGGGCCGGCAGTGATATGTATAAACGTCGAGGTGGCTGGAAATATTTTTTATCACAGCGTAAGCTGTTGTGTTATATGTATCAGTCTGAATTTATTACTTACAGTCAATACCTTATGGGTACATTCATTCGTTTGGGAGTAGCTATGGCACCTAACAATTTTCGAAGTTTCGTTTTTAATAATATTCTAAGAAGAAAAATGAATAAAAATTCGATGGGGGGGGGGGTAACTCGATATAGTCAGTTAAATCGTCTCAACCCCATGTGGACCTGGGGTGTTGTCTGTGATTGATACAACACCAAAGTCGAAAACCATTCCCTTGGTCAGCATCATCATGCCGGCTTACAATAGCAGTAAAACAATTCGAGACAGCATCCAATCGGTTTGTCATCAAACATATCCCAATTGGGAGTTATTAATCATCGACGATTGTTCAGAGGAAGATATCGAAAGCATTGTTCATGAATTTGAAGACCAACGGATTCACTACTACCGCTTACCAAGCAATCAGGGCGTTGCATGCGCCAGAAATAAAGGGATTTCAGAAGCCCAAGGACAGTACTTGGCTTTTTTGGACAGTGATGATTTGTGGCATCCCCGGAAATTGTTCAATCAGGTAAGTTTTATGCAGAAATATCATTATGCTTTTACTTATACTTGGTATCGGCAATTTAGTGGTGATATTCATCATTTGGGGAATCTGGTCAAAACGAAAACGGCTGTCGACTATAAAGAACTTTTAAAAGGTAATGATATCGGCTGTTTGACGGTTATGATTGACCGTAGTCAAGTCCGTAACATTTCTATGCCATCTCAGAGACATGAAGACTATATCACCTGGCTCAACATCTTAAAGCAGGGTTGGACGGCTTACTCTCTTCCCCTTGTATTGGCAGCATATCGCAAAGAAAAAGGATCTTTAACCAGCAATAAATGGAAAAGCCTTCTATGGACTTGGAAGGTATATCGGGACAGTCAGCATTTATCCTTGTTTCGTTCGGCAATTTGCTTGTTTTTTTATGTTTATTATGGAGTAAGAAAGCATTTCTAAAATTCATTATCGTATTTTTGTATAGCTTTTTGACAGGATATTGTATCAAGTAAAGTGAGGTTTTATTGTGCGGCTTTTATCTAGCGACGAAGTGAAAAAACATGAACTTATGATTTTATTAGATGTTCAGGATTTTTGTGAGAAAAATAATATATGTTTCTACATTCTGGGTGGAACCTTATTGGGAGCTATCCGGCATCATGGCTTTATCCCATGGGATGATGATATAGATATTTGTATGCCCAGACCTGACTATGAGCGCTTTTTGCAAACCTATAAGTCAGCACATGGGTATATACCAATGGCTAATATCTTAGGCAATTGGGTTAATCCATTTGCTAAGGTAATAGATCCAAATACGAAAGTAGTTTCTTATATTAGTGATAATGAGCCAGGGCTATGGATTGATATTTTTCCTGTAGATGGATTGCCAGATAATTTCGATCATGCAAAAAAATTGTATGATAAATGTGAAATCTACCGTAGCCTATTCTCTTGCGTTTTTTCTAAATTAGGGGAGGGGAAAACAAGACTTCGGAAATATGCTAAATATATACTGAAGCCAATAGCATTAATGATTGGCGCCCCGTATTTGTCAAAGAAAGTCGAGGAGCTGGCACATACCTGCAGATATGAAGATTCAAAATATGTGGGTGTCATTACATGGGGGTATGGTATTGGTGAGAGAATGCCCAAAGATGAGTTTGAAAGGAAGGTTATGGTCGATTTCGAAGGATATAAGATGCCAACTTTTTCATGCTGGGAATTATACCTTGGTAATTTGTATGGAGATTATATGCAGCTGCCTCCGGAAAATCAGAGGTATACACATAGTATGGATGTATATGTAAAGGATTAGTGAATTAAATGAATATTGCAATTATTTTTGCTGGCGGTACAGGGACACGGATGAATTCTCGTTCTAAGCCGAAACAGTTTTTGGAAGTGCATGGGAAACCAGGGGTGTGTCAAGAGTTTTGTGTAAATCGATTCAATAAGCAACATCGTATTGCTGCATAAGCTGAGACATCCTGTCGTCCATGAGCAGCTGGTTCCGGACCATCGCCCAGTTTGCGACGTGACGACCCTTCCATTTTTTATAGAGCTCTTGGATGCGTAGGTAGAAAATCTTGAAGACTGCATCCTCGTTGGGGAAAGCGCCTTTCTTGGTCACCTTGCGGAAGCTAGAGTTGACGCTCTCGATGGCATTGGTCGTGTACATGATCTTGCGCACGGCACTGCCATAGTTATAGAGCTGCTCGACGTGTGAGAAATTGTTTTCCCATACGCTGACCGCGCCTGGATAAGCCTGCCAGTCGGTCTTGAACTTCTCGAATTCCTGACGGGCCTGCTTGACGTTGATGGCACCATAGATGAGCTTCAGCTGCTTCGTGAATGCACTCCACTGCTTGCGTGGGATGTAGCGGATGGAATTGCGGATGAGGTGTACGATGCAGCGCTGAACCGTGGCATGCGGGAATACAGCCTTGGCGCCTTCCTCCAATCCGCTCACGCCATCCATGGACAGGATGCCAAGATCCTTAACGCCGCGAGCCCGCAGCTCGTCGAAGATCTGCATCCAGGCATGCTTGCTCTCCGTCTCGTTGATCCAGAGGCCAAGGACATCCTTGCAGCCGTTGACGTCATAGGCAAGCATGACATAGACGGCCACCTGCTGGACGCCATACTCCGTGCGCAGCGATACGTAGATGCAGTCGACGAAAGCAAATGGATAGAACGACTGGAGCGGACGATTCCGCCATGCCTCGACCTCTTCCATGACGCAGCCTGTGATGGTGGAGATCTGTTCATGTGACATCTGGAAGCCGTAGATGTCTTCGATGGTTGCAGCGATGTCGCGTTGGCTCATGCCACGGGCATACATCGCCAGTACCTTGCCCTCGATGGACGAAACGTCGCGCTGGTGCTTCTTGATGATCTGCGGTTCAAACGTACTCTGGCGATCCCTAGGGACGCGGATAGGAACCTCGCCCAGAGAGGTCTTGAGCGTCTTGGATGAATAGCCGTTCCGGACATTGTCACCGTCTTCGGAGCGCTCATGCTTCTTATGGCCGAGATGATTTTCCATCTCACCTTTGAGCATGGACTCAAAAATGGGGCCAAAAATCTGCTTCAGGACGTCCTGTACGTCTTCCGCGCTCTTGATGTCGTAGTTGTTGAGGATTTGCTGAGCAATCTGCTCGCCTGGGGTAGTTGGTGGAGTTTTACACTTTGCCATTCTGTTACCGTCCTTATCTTTGTTTACCCCAGTATGGGGCATAAAGTAGATTCATGCAATACCGATTTACACAAACTATTTTACACTCCCGAAACCAGTCTTGATTTATACAATGGAAAACTTTCAAAACCATCCATTGATTGATAAGATCATTCTTGTTTGTGTAAAATCCTGGATAGGATATGCACAACAACTGATAAGCAAATATGACATTACTAAAGCAGTCAAGGTAATATCTGGTGGTGCTACTGGGCAGGCTTCAATTTATAGAGGATTAAAGGCAGCAAAAGAGTTATATGGTGATAACCATATCGTATTAATCCATGATGGTGTTAGGCCTTTGATTGATCAAACAACCATTACAAATTGCATTCAAGAGGTTGAGGCTCATGGCAATGCGATTACAGTATCCCCAGCTGTAGAAACTATCTATGTCAAATCTGATGATAATAAGAATGTAGGAACAGTTTTGGAACGCTCTCGCTGTGAGATGGCAAGAGCCCCACAGTGTTTTATTTTAAATGATATCTTTAAAGCTCATGAGAAAGCGAATGAAGAAGGTCGGAGAGACTTTGTTGATTCTGCTTCATTGATGTAATATTATGGTTATGATCTTTATACAGTTGATGGACCGGCTGAGAATATAAAGATTACGACTCCATCTGACTTTTATATATTCCGTGCCATTTTGGATGCTAAAGAAAATAGCCAAATTTGGGGATTGTAGCAGTCAAGTATGCAAAGGTTGCAGAGATGGATTTAAAAACCTTGCAGCTTAATCCGAATAGCACGATGGCTCAGTATGTACTTGATAAGCATTACATGCGAAAGCATGGACCAAATGCATATTATGGGCAAAAATAATACATGAAAACTTGTGATTTCTGAATAAAATCTGTTTTTGATAAAGGAATGGTTGTCATATGAAAGTCTTATTCCTTGTTCCTAATTTACGCGCATCCAATGGTGTTGCGAGCTTTGCGCTAAACTATTTCCGAAACATGGATCCCGGTGAAGTCCATATCGACTTTGCCCTTTACCAAGATCGCGCTTCCCCTTACTACGGTGAAATCAGGGAACGTGGTTGCGAGATCTTCATTCTTCCCAGTGTAAAGCACATGAAAGAACACTGGCGGGCATGTGACAAGATCCTGCGTGAAGGGCACTACGACATCATACACGACTGTACCCTCCACATCAGCCTTCCCATGATGCTCTGTGCGAGGAATCATCATGTGCCTGTCCGGTTGCTCCATAGTCATAGCGCCAAAATGGGAGAGACGAAGAAAAAAGAAATCCGAAATCGACTTTTTATGCCCGTGCTTCGTTCTCTTGCGACGGACTATGCCGCCTGCTCCAAGCTGGCCGGAAAAGCGATGTTCGGAAAGCGTGATTTCACATACATTCCGAATGTCGTTGACAGCAGGAGGTATATGTACAATGAAGTTGAGCGTTTAAAAATAAGGGGAAAATACAATTCTAAAAACAAGAGAATCGTAGGCACAGTCGGTCGTCTGGCCCCCCAAAAAAACCCCATCTTTGCCATGGATGTGTTTAAAAAGTTTTCTGAGTCACGTAGGGACGTAGAGTACTGGTGGATTGGGAATGGCGATATGGATCGGCAGGTCAAGGACTATGCAGAAAAAATCGGCATTGCGGATCACGTACACTTTTGGGGGGGACGTGACGACGTGATCGAGCTGTACCAGGCGATGGACGTTTTCTTCCTCCCAAGTCTTTTTGAAGGGCTTCCCGTGACGGGTATCGAGGCGCAGGCCATGGGTCTTCCCATGGTTGTCTCAGATACAGTGACGAACGAGATGGTTTATACAGATTTGGTCGATTATGTGAGCCTCGCCTCGCCGCTTTCCGCATGGTCTGATCACTTGCAGGCGGCTCTTTCGCGGAATGTTCGGCGTGAGGCGTATGCTGAGCAGTTGAAAGCCAGTCTTTTCTCGGATGTGCAGTGCGGGGAACGTCTGATGGGGATTTATCAGCGGATGCTGGATGGAAAATAATGTAAAGGAGTACAGGTTATGTTTATTTTTGAAAGGTTAATTAGTTTAGGATTTTTCTTTTTGGCGATACTCATAGCTTGTTATTTAATGTCTCGTATAAAGGGAAAACAGTACAGAGTAATTCTTGCTTTGTATTTATTGGTGCTTACTGGTTTTGCATGGTGTTATGAACCCTATATTACTGCTGATTTATATAGATTGAGGCAATATGTTGAAGCATGGATTAATCTTTCTTTTGAAGGTGCTTTTGACTATGCATGTCATACAACAACACCAAGCTGGATACTGTTTTCTTATTTTACTAATCAAATTGGAAATCAAAATTGGATGCAGTCTATTGCCTGCTTATGGTGTTATGGCAATATTTTTATCGTCTTATCCAAGGTGATTGATCGGTTTGATTTAAAAAAGACAGATAGAGGTTGGCTACTCTTTTACATAATGTCTGTTGGTACACTTTTTCTTCAAGCAATTTCCGGAATTCGTACTATGCTGGGATTTTCTATTGTTTTTCTCTGTGTATATCGAGAATATTTTGAGGGGAAAAGCGCAATTTGGGATCTGCCATTTTACATAATTGCGGGATTATTTCATCCTGCCGTATTAGTATTACTTGGCTTGCGATTTATCGGATTGGCACTTGAAGGAAAGTCTGGTATTAACCGAATATTGAATATTTTATTTTCTGTGATGGTGGTAGCGATTGGTTTATATTATGCGTATGATTATCTGTTGGCCGCAAATGATAAAGCAGTTGATTATATGACTAATGATGCTGAGTACACTTATATGTGGGAATATCTTATTGGATGTATAGAAAGTGTCCAAATTTTATTTCTTTGCTATTGGTGGAAAAAAGGTACACCAAGTCTATGTGATGGGGAAAACTGGTCGATTCGCTCTTACGTAGTAATGAATGCTTTGTTTACTTTAGGCTGCATTTGTTTTATTCCTCTTTCATATTCAATATTTAGACGATTTACTGTCTTTGCAACAATGCTGTCATTGCCTATATTGGGAGCATTTTTGCAAAGATGTGCTATTGAGAGAACGCGTGGAGTTTTGTGGGCGCGGTGGGCGATTAATCTTATGTCAGTAATAATTATGTTTTTATCCATTGCTCGGGGAGATCTTTGCGGCTATAAGTTTTTCTTAAGCTGAGAAAGGGAGTTAATGAGTGGTAATGCCAGGAAAAGTAAGAAATTCAAATATAGAACTTTTGCGTATAGTTTCCATGCTGATGATTGTTATACTTCACTTTCTTATGCATGGACAAATTTTAAAATGGTCTGCATTCGGATCAAAAGAATATGCGATATATTGGATGATTGAGGCTTTCGTATTCGTCTCTGTTAATGCTTTTGTCCTTATATCAGGATATTTTTTGTGCTTATCCAAATTTAAAGTTTCAAGACTCATGAAAATATGGTTCCAAGTACTGTTTTACTCAATTATATGCACAATATGTTGTATGGCGATAGGGGGGGGGGTATCTCTAAAAAGTTTGTTTAAGGCAATCGTGCCTTTGACAGCAAAACAGTATTGGTTTGTGACGACGTATGTATTGATGATTTTATTTAGCCCTTTAATTAATATGGCAATTCGTGAAATGAATAGAAAGCAGCATCAACTGGCTGTTTGGCTGATTGCAATTATTCTTTGCGTTATGCCGACTGTTTTTGTTTGGGAGCGAGATCTTATAACCAAAGGCATGGATTATACTTGGTTTCTTGCACTGTATATTATTGCTGCGTATATTCGTAAATATGGAATTCCCAAATGGATGACGATGAAAGTATGTATATGGACGTATGTGATTTGCTCACTCATTACTGGAGGGGTGCGCATTCCGTTAGGAATTTTATCTAATCACTTGGGATTTGGCTATACATTGTCTGGCCTCTTTTTTAGATACAACTCGATGCTTGTCGCAGGGGCTTCCATTGCTTTATTTTGTTTCTTTTTACAGTTACGAATCAGGGAAGGGGGGCTGAACCGTTTGATTTTGCAGGTGGCACCTCTGACTTTTGCAGTATATCTTATTCATGATCATCCACTGATTCGAGATTTACTTTGGGATTCTTTGCCTATGCATCAATGGTTTACGATGGGGATACCATCTACATTAGTGGCTATGTGTGTTACTGTTTTGATAATATTTTTGTTCGCTTGTCTTGCTGAAAAAGGGAGAATCATTTTGTTTGAAAAGTTGGGGATTAATAACCTGCTTTCCTATATCACTCAAACGACAGAGAGAATGATAAGTCGATCGCTTTAGAAAAAATTACACAAATCACTTGCCGTTACCAATTTTTGAATAACCAAATTACAATATCCTATCATCCTGTACTCAATTCAGGACGATTTCCAATCATTAACAATAGTTTATCCATGTCTCTTAAAATAGGAGTCAGTCTGCTCTAATCAGATGATTCCTCATAAAAATAAAAGCCTGTAACGTTGTAGAGCGCGTTCGTTTCTATTTCGACTACTTGTGGGATTCTACTACAAAGGATATATTATGAATATTTTGTATTTATCAAATCTATCTGCCAGCAACTTTACTGGACCTAGATACAGTGTGCCTAGACAAGTTTTAGCGCAATCGAAGTATGATCATGTTTTTGGGTATAATATAAGCAGAATTGATAAGATGAAGTTTCAATCTGTTTTTCCTGTAGTCAGCGGCGGGTCTTCATTTTTTTACCCTGGTTTTGGTTTTAATTCGTTTTTTCTTTCTTGGCATACAAGGGAAAAGTGCCATTTCCCATATCTTGGCAGCAGGTGGCGCAATGGCAGCTATAGCATTTATTTTTTTAAAAGGACAGCTCTATATTGAAGCGGTAATGGAAAAAGCGGGCAATTATACTAATAATGCAGAAGAATATACTTATTGTACACAATTTATAGGGGTGGCGAAAAATGAAACAGCTTAATGTAGATAAAATATTAGTATTAACGCCACCTGGCTGTCAGAAATCCCAAGAATCTCTATGGGGAAAATCTGTAAAAGTATGTAGTATGTATACGGATAGTCGAATTGGTGTACACCTTCAGTATTTGCGGCGGTGTACTTGGTACATGAAAAGCCAATTTTGCGGCATTTATTGTGGAACCAGCGAATCTTGATATACCTAGAAAACTGTAACTTCGTTTCGTATATGGTTACGATTGTCTGTATTTCGGTTGGAATCTTTGGAGCGGCAGTTTTTATTGATAATTTTTTTGTAAGTAAGATTCTTGAAAGAATATATGGACTCCCGATTATGGATAAAATTAGAGAGAAGTGTAATCAATGCAGTAGATACATTGGGGAATAAGCCAAGGAAACTAGTGGAAATAAATGAGCGACTTTATGTAGCGAATGATTAACAAGGAGGAATATTAGTGTCCCGGTATAAATCGTTGCTTAAAGATACACTGATATTTGCAATTGGTAGCATTGGAACTAAACTGATTTTGTTTCTAATGGTTCCGCTATATACAAATTACATGACAAGTGCAGAATATGGAACTGCAGACTTAATATTTACGATTGCACAGTTACTAGTATCCATTTTGTCAGTTGTTATTTTTGATGCAGTTATCCGCTTTGGTTTATCAGGCGGTGAAAAACGTGAAAATGTTCTTTTGGTTGGATTTATCGTTTTTGTTTTTTCTATAATTTTGGGAGCGGCCATTACGCCAATAATCGGCCTCTACAAAACAATTTCTGAATGGAAGTGGTATTTGTATTTCTATGTTGTGTTGAGCATTTTATATAGTATAGAATTTAATTATCTCAAGGTGATGGGAAAAAACAAGCAGTATGCGGCTTTTAATATTTTGCAAACAGGAATGATGGCGAGCTTTAATGTTTACTTTCTTGTTAATAAATCCCTTGGAGTGCAAGGCTATCTTCTTGCATATATATTGTCCACCTTTATTATAGATATCATTGCATTCATATCTGGGAAACTCTGGAAAGAACTTTCAAAAGCTAAATTTGAAAAAGCACTTTTTTGCAATATGATTTCCTTCTCAGCGCCATTGATTTTAAATAATGTTTCATGGTGGATTATCCATTCTTCTGATAAAGTAATGGTCGAAATTATGGTTTCTACGGCAGCATTGGGCATTTATACCGCTGCTGCAAAAATTCCAGCACTGATAAATGTTATTGTGTCGATTTTTCAACAGGCATGGGACATTTCAGTCATAAAAGAAATTGAAACTACAAATGAAAGTGACTATTATTCCGATGTGTTTAAATGTTTATTTCTCTTCACATCCGGAGCCTGCCTTGTATTCGTTACAATTATAAAAGTTTTTATGCATTATTATATTGGAATTGAATTTGCAGATGCTTGGCGCTATGTTCCGTTACTACTTGTCAGTGCTGTCTTTGCTGCAGTTGCATCTTATTATGGTTCAATGTATGGGGCACTAAAAAAATCCGTGAATAATATGTTTACAACATTGTTAGCTGCAGCTGTAAATATTGTGATTAATGGATTGTTAATTCCTTTCATGGGGATTTGGGGTGCAGTGATTGGCACATTGATAGCATACATTGTGGTTGCTTTTGCTAGAATGATAGATGTTAGACGGTATATGATGATTTCAGTGAATTGCAAGACTTTCTTGTCAATAAGTGTAATAATATTGATACATGCAATTGCAGTATCTTTAGATTTCCACATATATGCTATTTCTTTGCTTGCAATTCTTGCGTTTGTTTCTATTAATTTGCATGATTTAGGGATACTCGTAAAGAAATTTTCAAAATTCATATTAAGGTGAGTTGATTAAGCGATATTTGTTTTATATCTAATGCTGAATTGGATAAAATATAAATAGATGAAAGGGAGGGAGTGTAAAATAGTTTGTGTAAATCGGTATTGCATGAATCTACTTTATGCCCCATACTGGGGTAAACAAAGATAAGGACGGTAACAGAATGGCAAAGTGTAAAACTCCACCAACTACCCCAGGCGAGCAGATTGCTCAGCAAATCCTCAACAACTACGACATCAAGAGCGCGGAAGACGTACAGGACGTCCTGAAGCAGATTTTTGGCCCCATTTTTGAGTCCATGCTCAAAGGTGAGATGGAAAATCATCTCGGCCATAAGAAGCATGAGCGCTCCGAAGACGGTGACAATGTCCGGAACGGCTATTCATCCAAGACGCTCAAGACCTCTCTGGGCGAGGTTCCTATCCGCGTCCCTAGGGATCGCCAGAGTACGTTTGAACCGCAGATCATCAAGAAGCACCAGCGCGACGTTTCGTCCATCGAGGGCAAGGTACTGGCGATGTATGCCCGTGGCATGAGCCAACGCGACATCGCTGCAACCATCGAAGACATCTACGGCTTCCAGATGTCACATGAACAGATCTCCACCATCACAGGCTGCGTCATGGAAGAGGTCGAGGCATGGCGGAATCGTCCGCTCCAGTCGTTCTATCCATTTGCTTTCGTCGACTGCATCTACGTATCGCTGCGCACGGAGTATGGCGTCCAGCAGGTGGCCGTCTATGTCATGCTTGCCTATGACGTCAACGGCTGCAAGGATGTCCTTGGCCTCTGGATCAACGAGACGGAGAGCAAGCATGCCTGGATGCAGATCTTCGACGAGCTGCGGGCTCGCGGCGTTAAGGATCTTGGCATCCTGTCCATGGATGGCGTGAGCGGATTGGAGGAAGGCGCCAAGGCTGTATTCCCGCATGCCACGGTTCAGCGCTGCATCGTACACCTCATCCGCAATTCCATCCGCTACATCCCACGCAAGCAGTGGAGTGCATTCACGAAGCAGCTGAAGCTCATCTATGGTGCCATCAACGTCAAGCAGGCCCGTCAGGAATTCGAGAAGTTCAAGACCGACTGGCAGGCTTATCCAGGCGCGGTCAGCGTATGGGAAAACAATTTCTCACACGTCGAGCAGCTCTATAACTATGGCAGTGCCGTGCGCAAGATCATGTACACGACCAATGCCATCGAGAGCGTCAACTCTAGCTTCCGCAAGGTGACCAAGAAAGGCGCTTTCCCCAACGAGGATGCAGTCTTCAAGATTTTCTACCTACGCATCCAAGAGCTCTATAAAAAATGGAAGGGTCGTCACGTCGCAAACTGGGCGATGGTCCGGAACCAGCTGCTCATGGACGACAGGATGTCTCAGCTTATGCAGCAATACGATGTTGCTTATTGAATCGATTTACACAAAACTCTTGACACACCCGAAAGGGAGGAGTAAAATTGAAGAAGATTACTATGAAAGAATATAAAGAATGCGTATTAAATGTTCTTGAGAAAATTGATTTTATATGTAGAGAAAACAATTACACGTACATGATTTGCTATGGCACCCTTCTTGGTGCTGTCCGACATAAAGGCTTCATTCCATGGGATGACGATATTGACATTGTTATGCCAAGAAAGGACTACTATAAGCTCGGACAATATATTATTGATCATCCTGAAGTGGGCTTAAACTATATAGATATTAGTAACAGGAAAGACTCTATTTACTACTGCGCAAAAGTGTGTGATGCGAATACTATAGTAAAGGAGTCGAGGTTCAAGCAAATTGAGGGGTATGGCGCTTTTGTGGATGTTTTTCCGCTAGATTATTTGCCTGAAGATAGTAAAGAAAGGATGAGATATTGCAAAAGAGAATTATTTTGGGAAAGAATTGTCCAGCATGCAGCTGAATTAACTCCGGGAAAAGGTGATGGACTGAAACAGGACGTATTAAAAAAACTAGCTTTTTATGGAGCAAAAATTTTTAATGCAGAAAAGGTCCTATTAAAGATGCATCAACGGTATATAAAATTTGATGAGGTGCCAACAAAATATATTGGTATTCCATGGGATTCAAACTGTTTTAAGACTGAGTGGTTTCAGGATAAGGTCGAAGTTGAATTCGAAGGGAAATTGTTTTTTGCACCAAAGGAAATTGAAAAAGTACTTAAAGCATCCTATGGTGACTATATGCGGTTGCCTGCTGAAAAAGATAGGGTCTATAAGCATCATTTAGAATGTTATAGAATAAATTAATAATATATCGTTGATGACTACTATGATAGCTGTCTGGATGACGTAAGCGGAAAGGTCTACACTCGCGACTTGTTCCGCAGAGACTAAATTGATATATAGGGTATGTGCAGAAACTTTTGAGGATAACTGGATCGTAAACTTCCTTAAAGGTTTTTGCTTCATTATGATGTTCATGAAGTGTAACGGAGGGATGAACATGAACAAGCGGGAAAGCGATGTGCTGAACACACTTCTGCAAGAACCGTTCATCAACCAGAGAATTTTGGCTGAAGAAGCAGGTCATTCTTTAGGTGTAGTAAATCGGTCTCTTAAAGAACTTATCAAGGATGGATATTTGGATGATTCTATCCGTCCCACGGCAAAAGCCATGACAGAGTTTAGGCAGAAAACTCCGCAACGAGCTATTATCTTAGCAGCTGGTTTTGGTATGCGGATGGTTCCCATCAATACAGAAATGCCCAAGGGCCTTCTGGAAGTCAACGGGGAGCCTTTGATTGAGCGAATCATCAAGCAACTTCATGAAGTGGGAATTCAGGAAATCTATGTTGTTGTGGGTTTCATGAAGGAAAAATATGAATACCTGATGGATGATTATGGCGTAGAACTGGTGGTTAACCCGGACTATGCCGCAAAGAACAATCTGCATTCTCTCAGATTGGTAAAAGAGCATCTGGAGAATGCGTATATCGTCCCTTGCGACATCTGGTGTGACCGCAATCCGTTTCACCGTCATGAGCTGTACTCATGGTATATGGTCAGCGATCTTGTGGAAAACGAAAGTAATGTTCGTGTGAACCGCAAGATGGAGCTGGTAACTGTGCCGAAAAATGTCGGTGGTAATGCGATGATCGGTATCAGCTACCTTACAAAAGAGGACGCAGATACGGTGTCTGCACGCATCGAGGAGCTTTGCAAGAAACCACAGCATGATGGTTCGTTTTGGGAAGAAGCACTCTATAATAAGGATCGCATGATCGTCACAGCCCGAGTAGTGCATTCGGCAGATGTTGTGGAGATCAACACCTATGAGCAGCTTCGTGAGATCGACAGCGATTCTAACCAACTGAAAACGGATGCGATTCGTTTAATCTGCAAGGCATTGTGCGCAAAACCGGAGGAAGTCACGGATATTACAGTCCTGAAAAAGGGAATGACCAACCGTTCGTTTCTGTTTACCTGTAAGGACAAAAAGTACATTATGCGCATTCCGGGAGAGGGTACAGACCAGCTTATCAATCGCCGTCAGGAAGCGGCAGTGTATCATGCCATCGCTGATAAAAACATCTGTGACGATATCGCCTATATTAACCCGGAGAACGGCTATAAGATCACAGAGTTTCTGGAGGGCGCCCGGGTATGCGACCCTACCGACTATGAGGATGTCAAGAAGTGCATGAACCGTTTGCGTGACTTCCATGCGTTGAAGCTGAAGGTGGCGCATGAATTTGATATTTTCGGGCAGATGGAGTTCTACGAAACGCTGTGGGATGGTACTCCTTCTGTTTACAAGGATTATGAGAAAACTAAGGCGAATGTCTGGTCTTTGAAGCCTTATATTGATGCACACGCAGGTGAAAAGATTTTGACGCATATTGACGCAGTACCGGATAACTTCCTGTTTGTCCAGAAGGATGGAAAAGAGGAAATTCGTCTGATCGACTGGGAGTATGCAGGTATGCAGGATCCCCATGTGGATATCGCAATGTTCTGTATTTACTCGCTTTACAATAAGCGTCAGGTGGATCGCTTGATTGCAGCATATTTCACAGACGGTTGCGATGATGTGACACGGATCAAAATCTACTGCTATATCGCTGCCTGTGGTCTGCTGTGGAGCAACTGGTGTGAGTATAAGCGGAATCTGGGCGTAGAATTTGGCGAATATTCTCTGCGGCAGTATCGCTATGCTAAGGACTACTATCGCATCGTTCAGGATGAACTGAGGAAATCAGGGGAAAGCGGGGAACAGGAAAATGCCTAAAGTAGAAAGAGCCATTATTATGGCGGCAGGGCTGGGAAACCGGATGCACCCGGTCACGCTGACAACGCCGAAGCCGCTGGTCAAAGTAAATGGCGTGCGGATGATTGATACGGTAATTAAGGGGCTGCACAAAAATGGCATTTCGGAGATATACATTGTGGTGGGCTATCTGAAAGAGCAGTTCGTTCCACTGGCGACAGAATATCCCGGCGTTCGACTGATTGAAAACCCCTACTATGATACCTGCAATAATATCGCATCCCTGTATGTAGCAAGAGATCACATCGAAAATGCGATCATTCTGGATGGCGATCAAATTATCTATAACCCGGATATTCTGGCTCCGGAGTTTGAGCGTTCCGGCTACAACAGCGTATGGACGGACGAGGAAACGGACGAGTGGTTGCAAACCGTAAAAGGTGGCATCGTGATCTCTTGCAGCCGTACAGGCGGCAAGGGCGGATGGCAGTTATATAGCATTTCTCGCTGGACAGCAGAGGACGGAAAAAGACTGAAGCACCATCTGGAAATCGAGTTTGAACAGAAGCAGAATCGTCAGATTTACTGGGATGATGTGGCACTGTTCTGCTATCCGGAAGAATATCGACTGGGAATTCGCCCGATGAATCAGGGCGATGTCATTGAGGTGGACAACTTCAGTGAACTGGTTGCTCTGGATTCCAGCTACAAAAAATACGAGGGGGAAGCATAAATGAACAAAAATAGAGAGCGTGGAAAAATTGATTGGATGATAACGCTGCTCCCACTGACCATTATCATTGCCCTGTGCATTCTGTTCTTCTTTGCACCGGAACAGTCCAATGCCGTGCTGAGCCAGATCCGGTTCTTTTTCGGAGATACCTTTGGCACCTATTATTTGGTGATTGGACTGGGTATTTTCATCCTGTCACTGTACATTGCGTGTTCGAAGTATGGGGACATTGTTCTGGGTGAACCCAACGAAAAGCCTCTGTATTCCTTCTTTGCATGGGGCTCCATGATGTTTACTTGCGGTCTTGCTGCGGATATCCTGTTTTACTCTTTTTCGGAATGGGTGCTGTATGCAACCGACCCCCATCTGGCAGAGATGGGCAGCATTCAGGACTGGGCAGGGGTATATCCCTTGTTCCATTGGAGCTTTATCCCGTGGGGCTTCTATCTGGTGCTGGCGGTAGCATTCGGCTTTATGCTGCACGTAAGAAAAAGAACCCGGCAGAAATACTCGGAAGCTTGCCGCCCGATTCTGGGCAAGCACACCGATGGCTGGGCAGGTCGCATCATTGACCTGCTGGCGGTGTTCGCTTTGCTGGCGGGTACGGCGACTACTTTCAGCGTGGCAACACCGCTGATGGCGACCATTATTGGGGAGCTATTCCATGTTGCTGTCAGCCACACAGTCATCAATATTATCATCCTGTTAATCACTTGCGCCGTGTATACTTACTCTTTGCTGCATGGCTTCAAGGGTATCAGCAAATTGGCCAATGTCTGCATCTATCTTTTCTTTGGGTTGCTTGCCTTTGTCCTCCTGTTTGGCGGCGAGACCCGGTATATTATCGAAACTGGTTTCTCCTCGCTGGGACGGATGATGCAGAATTTCATCGACCTTTCCACCTTTACCGACCCGCTGCGTACCTCCAACTTCCCCCAAAACTGGACCATTTATTACTGGGCCTACTGGATGGTTTGGTGTGTGGCAGCACCGTTCTTTATTGGCAGCATTTCCCGTGGCAGAACGGTACGTCAGACGATTCTGGGTGGCTATGTGTTTGGCGTGGGCTCTACACTGACCAGCTTCATTGTGCTGGGTAACTACTCCATGGGACTGCAGATGACTGGCAAGGCGGATTTTATCGCCAAGTATCTGGAAAACGGCGATATGTACGGTATGATTGTAGATATGATCAAGACTATGCCCGGCGCACCGGTCGTTATGGTGGCTGTTCTGATTACTATGATCACCTTCTACGCAACATCCTTTGATTCTATCGCACTGACGGCATCCTGCTACAGCTACCACACCCTCAAGGATGATGAACAGCCCAATAAGGGCATCCAGTTGATGTGGTGCATCTTGCTGATTCTGTTGCCCATTGCATTGCTGTTTGCGGAAAGTTCCATGAACAACTTGCAGTCGGTCAGCATCGTGGCAGCATTCCCCATTGGCGCAGTCATCGTGATGATTGCGGCGAGCTTTTTGAAGGATGCCAAAAAGTATCAATCAGAGCTGGAAACGCATCAAAACGAATAAATTGATAAGATAAGACAATGCAGCCATGCTCAAAGCGTGGCTACGCCATCCTAATATGCTGCCTCTACGTGGCGGATGGCAGGCAACGAGATTCTCTCTCGGCTAAAGCATACATTTGTCAATTCACTCTTTGGATGAGGAAAAGCTATAATGGGAAAGCATTTTGGAACCGATGGCTTCCGTGGCGAAGCTGGGATCACGCTGACCGCTGACCACGCCTACAAGGTTGGTCGTTTTCTGGGCTGGTATTACAACGCACTGGCGTGAGTGCAACGGCAACAACGAGCCTGCACACATTGTAATCGGCAAGGATACCCGCCGCAGCTCTTATATGTTCGAGTATAGTCTGGTTGCCGGTCTGACCGCTTCCGGCGCAGATGCCTATCTGCTGCACGTTACCACTACGCCATCTGTGGCCTACATCGCCCGCATGGACGACTTCGACTGTGGCATCATGATCTCCGCCAGCCACAACCCCTACTACGATAACGGGATCAAGCTGATCGACTGCTATGGTGAGAAGATGCCGGAGGAAATCTTGCTGTTAGTCGAGGATTACATCGACGGCAAACTGCACGTGTTCGATAAGGACTGGCCGGAGCTGCGCCCGAACAGAGGCGGATTTGGAGGAGGTAGACAAGCTGCAGAGCTATCTGGAGAGAAATGCTCCCTATATCCCCAGCCTGAGTTAGCGCGGCATCCATACAGAGATTCACCTGGGGACTGCAGAAACAAATTACCGGTTCTACAGCTATCGCATGAAGCGGCAGGGACGGAGCTGGTCCAGCGAGGGAATGGAGTGTATGGTTTGGGGACTGACCGCCCGGAAGAATAAGACGCTTACGTACGCCCTCTTGTACCATGCTAATGGGAAGTGGTCCTATGTCAAGTTTGAGTACAAATTAAATTGAGGTTTCTATCAATCAGTTATCCAGCAATCAAAGCTGCCTTTTTCTTGTAGTTTGCATATAATTTTTCATAGTCATTGGGTGACATATAGTTACAGTGACTGTGAATTCGAACGGTATTATAAAACGTGTTAATGTATTCAAACACCAGCATATAGGCTTGTTGATAATTTTCAATCTTAAATCGATTCAGCCCTTCTCGCTTAATCAAGGCATGGAATGATTCTATGCAGGCATTATCCCATGGATAGCCTTTCTTCGAATAGCTGCGGCGCATCTGTGCAGTTTCCTTGATATAGGATTGCGAAAGATATTGACAACCGCGGTCCGTGTGAATTACTACCAGACGGCCTGGATTCCTGGTTTGCTTTGCCATTTGAATCATCCTAACAATGCTAGATGCATCCAACTTCCGGGATAAATTCCAGGCAATGATTTTTCGAGAAAACAAATCCATGATACTGGCCAGATACACAAATCCTTCAGTGGTCCAAATATAAGTAATATCGCTGCACCAGATTGTGTCTGGTCTTGGCGGATTAAATTGTTCTTGCAGAATGTTAACTAATATGGCATCCAAACAACGGCTCTGGGTCGTAACGGTATAATGCTTGACCCAACAAGCACGAATCCCCATTTGCCGCATGTAAAGGCCCACTGTCCTTTCGGAAATACATTCACCTTTCTGTTGAAGCAATGTAGTAATTTTGGGTGCTCCATAGATTTGCTTTGAATCTTCGTAAATGGTTTGAATCTGTTTTTTTACCTCCTTACGGTGCGTAGCTTGTTTGGATAATTTGCGATGACTCCATCTATAGTAACCTGATGTAGAAACGCCCAGTTCTGCCAGCACTCCAGATACCGAAAAATGGCATTTCTCCTGATGGGCTTTTTCGGCTTCCTGTTTGACGCTATGGTAAATGGCAGGGATTATTTGTCTAGAATGCTGATAGCTTTTTTTAAGACATTGATGGCATCCTTGGCATCTCGTAATTCACGTTTCAAACGAGCGATTTCCTTGGCTTCATCAGATGCATAGTTTCCGGATCCGCGATATGGCATTTCCCCATTATCCCGCAATTGCTTTTGCCATCGGGACAGTGTCTGTTGGGAAATTCCTAAATTATGGGCACACCCAATCAGTCCTAAGTCACGATGATCATGGTAATATTGGACAGCATCCACTTTGAATTGTTTGTTGAACTTCGTCATACTAAGGCCCCCTATATATACTTTTATTGTATCACTTTATGGGAAACCTCAGTTTGACTTGTCCTATTTATATGCTAGCACCAAAGAACCCGTGGACAATTAGAGGGATGCGGCGAGAAGAAAAAAGCGATTATCCTTTTAAAGCAGTTCGTGAGGTTTTAGTGAATGCTTTAATTCATAGAGATTATCAAAATATTGGGGCTGAGGTACATGTTGATATGTATGATGATCGGATGGAAATATCCTCTCCTGGAGGTATGATGAATGGAAGCCGTATTCAGGATTTGGATTTGAAAACGGTGCCGTCTATGAGAAGAAATGAAATTATTTCAGATATTTTTGGGAGATTGCATTATATGGATCGTCGAGGGAGTGGGATACGTCGAATTATAAATTCATATACCCATTATGAGAATAAACCGAGTTTTTATTCTAATGAATATTTCTTTCTTGTATCTCTTCCGAATAGAGGAATTGCATCAAGAATAAAGCATACTACGGGAAAAACGCAACTTACTACGGGGAAAACGCAACTTACTACGGAGAAAACGCAACTTACTACGGAGAAAACGCAACTTACTGCGGAGAAAACGCAACTCGAAGTCTTAAGGACTGATATACGGCAAAAGACGGAAAAAATTTTTCGGCCGGTAACAGTGGATAAAATTATAAAATTATTGTCTACTTATGAAAATAAATATTCTTTTAATCGACAGATTGTGGCAAAGCAGTTTGAAATAAGCGAAAATGCTGCATCTCGGATACTGAAAAAAGCCATGGATTGCGGTATTGTCAGAAAAGAAAAAAAAGGAGTTTATTATTTCAAATAATTCCTGCACCATGAACAAACTGCCCTATACCTTCAGCGTCATCTTCTTCGGCATCATTAGCATCAGCGCCACTTACATCGGCCTCGCCTATTTCTACCTCGGCCTCTGGGGGAGGCGCCTGACGGCGCCGCAGTTCGCAGCCGGCCGTCCGCAGTCCTGATGAGGGCAGCCAGAGGCAGTAAAAATCAGCTAAGTGCAGATTAAGGCAGTAAAGACAGCTAGAAGCTGCTGTTTTCTGCACTTCTCTGCTTTCCACTGCTTTTTTCTGCTTCTTTCTGTCCGCCGGGGCTACCCGGGGTGTCATTGTTAGTTTGAGTCTAAAGCGGCACAGCCGCATCTGAGTCCGAGCGGCAGGGCGGAAGAACCCCTCAGTCAGCTTTGTTGACAGCTCCCCTATTAGGGGAGCCTTAAAATTTATGGAATGTTTAATATAGTATAATATACTGGTTAGGAGATGGCGGTTTAATGATAGACAGGGATTTTGTGGTGGCCCAGTTCCGGCGTTATGTCGATGGCTTTGATCAGTCTGAGGAGGGCGTGCGCTTGAAGTATGCTCATTCGCTGCGGGTCAGTGCCCTTTGTGAGGAAATTGCGGCGAGTCTTGGTTTGCCCTCGGCGGACCGGGATTTGGCTTGGCTCATCGGTATCCTCCACGACATCGGCCGTTTTGAACAGTTGCGGGAGTACCATACGTTTGTCGATTACCGGTCCATGGACCATGCCAAGTATGGCGCTCATTATTTATTTGATGACGGTCATATCCGCGATTTTCTCGACGATGAGAGCCAGGATGATATTATCCGTATGGCCATTGACCAGCATAATGTCTACCAGCTTCGCCGGGATTTGACGCCGCGGCAGCAGCTCTTTTGCCAACTCATCCGTGATGCCGACAAAATCGATATTTTCCGGGTTTATGTCATGTATATGCGCCAAAAGAAGAATATCTGGAACGTCGACTGGTCTGACTTTGAAAACCAGCCTATTTCCGATGTCGTCATGGCTCAGGCCCGCCAGGGGAAACTGGTGCGGACGCAGGATAAGAAGACCTTCATGGACTTTTATGTCGGTGCCCTCTGCCTCTATTTTGATTTAGTCTATCCCCGGAGCCAGCAGCTGGCGCGGGAACAGGGCTATCTCGATAGGCTCCTCGATTTCCATTCGCAGAACGCCGATAGTGAAGGTAAATTGGAAGAAATCCGTCGTTTGATTCGCAGGACGGGAACATTGCCTCATCCTTCATTTATTGATACAATATATAAAAATATGTAGTATATATTTGATTGATGACAAAATGAGTATTGTATCCTTAATAGTAGGGGGCTTAAAATTATGGAAATATTGATTACTGGCGGTGCTGGGTTCATTGGGTCACACATTTTGGCACAGCTCCAGGGACGGCGCGATATGGATGTCGTCGTGTTTGACAATTTGTCCAGCGGATCCAAAGAACATGTACCGGCTGGGATGGAACTGGTAGAAGGCGACGTCTGCGATGAAGCGGCTGTAGATGCCCTTTTTGCCGACCATCACTTTGATGCCGTCATCCACTTGGCGGCCCAGACGATGGTCCCGACTTCAGTGGAACAGCCTGTCCTCGATTGCCAGATTAATCTGGAAGGCGTCCTCCACGTGCTGGAAGCCTGCCGGATCCATGGCACAGGGCACATCCTTTTTTCGTCCAGTGCCGCTGTCTACGGCGACAACCTCCATATCCCCCTGAAAGAAACGGAACGGCTCGTGCCGACGTCCCCTTATGGTATCACTAAGATGACGACGGAACATTACCTGCGGGTCTATCACGAATTATATGGTATGGATGCGACGGTCTTCCGCTTTGCCAACGTCTATGGCGAACGGCAGGGCGAAAAGGGCGAAGGCGGCGTCGTCAGTATTTTCTGCAAGCTTTTGTCCCAGCGTCAGGGAATCACGGTTTTCGGCGACGGCAATCAGACCCGCGATTTCGTCTATGCCGGCGATATCGCCCAGGCCATCATCCGGGCGCTGCCACTCAAAGGCTGTCACACGATGAACGTGTCGACCGGACAGGAAACGAGCATCAACGATTTGATCCGCAGTTTTGAAAAAGCCGTGGGCTATACGGTCCCCGTCCAGTATACGGCACCCAGGACGGGCGATATCCTGCGGTCGGTCCTCAGCAATGAGGCCTTGAAAAGGGATTTAGGTTTTGTGCCGGAAATGGATTTGGAAGAAGGAATCCGCCGGACCTATGACTGGTATCGCAGCCAATGGATGAAGTAAGGCGCTTTTTGCCTTGACAGGCTTCCCAAAACATGACACAATGAATTAGATATGCCTATATACATTTATATACAGGAGGGGTAGCCTATGGCAGATGATCGCATCATTACGGCTTTGGACGTCCATTCACTGGATGATATGAAGAAGCTTGTTGAAACCCTTGGCGATAGTGTTTCTTTTTATAAAGTCGGGATGGAACTCTTTTACAGTGCCGGTCCCGATGCAGTACGGTATTTGAAGGACCAGGGGAAACATGTTTTCCTCGATTTGAAGGTCCACGATATTCCCAATACGGTGGCCCAGAGCATCCGCGCCCTGACCCGTCTCGGCGCCGACCTCATGACGCTGCACGGCACAGGCGGCCGGGCTATGATGGAAGCGGCAGCCGAAGCTGTCCGCGATGAAGCGGCCAAATTGAATATCGAACGGCCGCGCCTGCTGGCTGTAACGGTCCTGACCAGTATCGACGAAGACGCGTGGAAGGAAATCGGCGGCAAGTACAGCATTGCCGAATCGGTCAAGAATCTGGCAAAGCTGGCCAAGGAAGCCGGTATCGACGGGACCGTTTCTTCGCCGTATGAAGCCAAGGAAATCCGGGAAATGAATGGTCACGATTTCCTCATCGTCACGCCGGGCATCCGTCCGACCTTTGCCGTCGCCAACGACCAGAAGCGCTTTACGACGCCGTCCCAGGCACTCCGCGACGGGGCTTCTCATTTGGTCATCGGCCGGCCGATTACGAAAGCCGCGGATCCGAAGGAAGCAGCCGAAAAGATTTTAGCAGAAATTCAGGGGGTATGATTCACTATGATGACAGAAGAAGAAGTAAGACAGTTGTTAGTTGACACGAAAGCCGTTCTCGAAGGCCATTTCCTTTTGACGTCCGGCCTGCACAGCCCGCTTTATGTTGAAAAATTCAATGTCCTCCAGCATCCGGAATATACGGAAAAGCTCTGCAAGGAATTGGCAGAACGCTTCAAGGACCAGAACGTCCAGACCGTCATGGGTCCTATGACCGGCGGCATCCTGCTGGCTCATGAAGTCGGCAAGGCACTCGGTACGCGGGCTATCTTCACGGAACGTGAAAAGGGCGTTATGACACTGCGCCGCGGTTTCCACATCGAACCGGGTGAACGCGTCCTCATCGTCGAAGATATCGTCACGACTGGCGGTTCCGTCCAGGAAGTCGTCAATGTCGTCAAGAAAGCCGGCGGCGTCATCGTCGGTGTCGGCCTCCTCGTCGACCGCAGCGGCGGCAAGGCCGAATTTGGCGTACCGAAAGATAAAGTCCAGGCTCTCCTGCATTTGACCGTCCCGACGTACAAACCGGAAGAATGCCCGCTCTGCAAACAGGGCATCCCCATGACCGAACGGGGCAGCCACCATCTGAAATAATCTGGATCAGGAGATGTTTTGTTCATGGAAATGTTATCGGCCATAGCGCCTTTCTTCATGGCTGGCCTGCTGGGGACGGTGTTCGCCCGCTTTACGGGTATCAATATGAGCATGTGCGTCCTCCTCATGTTCTTGTACATGGGAGCTAAGCCCATCGAATGTATTGCCGCTATGTTGATGTTCAATGTCTTTACGTATTTTACGGTGTACTCTCAGCTTCACGTCATGAAGATCAAGAGTTTCACCTTTTTCCCTGGCATGCGCCTGGCCATCCCGATTTTGATCACCATTGCTCTGGCTGCGCTCAATCCTTTCATCGGCATCGTTTTCTTCGTCTTTACCTTCCTCATGGAAATCTTCGCCAAGATTTATAAGGAAATGGATGCCAAGTCGCGGCCGACGAAAGGGAAAATCGGCCAGATGGTCGTCATCGCCGGTATCCTGGTGACTATCGGTGCAGCTATCGTCCAGTTCATCCCGGAAAATTACTACTACATCGTCGGCGGCGTGACCATCTTGATTTACGCCTTCGTCATGTGGCGGACGGGAGACCGCCGCAAGGGGACGGCCTGGTGGGATAAGATGCTCTACGCATCGACGTTCCTCACCGGCCTGAGCGGTATCGACGGGACCGATTGGCTTACGGCGATGCGCCGCAATCCCGAATCGGTGTTGTCCAAGTGCTATCCCATCGTCATCAACGGGGCCATGATCATCGGCCTGCTGGCGTCGTATGCCATGTACCAGTATTTCTCGCTGGGCGCCCTGTTCGCTACTATCGGCTCGGCCGTCGGCATCCGCCTGTTCGGCTTGTATGAACATAAAGAAAAGGGAAGCTTCTCGTACCTCACCCTGGGCATTGCCGTCCTGGCAGCCCTGGTGTTCATGATCATCCAGCCAGTACCGACGGGATTCCCCGTCGTACCCATGGCTGACCAGACGGGATTCTTTGATTTTTAGTTTTGCAAAAAAGCGCTGTCTTCTATGGCAGCGCTTTTTTTGCAAGGCTCCCTTTATAGGGGAGCCAGGGGCGACCTGCGTTCTTTCAAATATTAGCAGGAAAACGGCGGGATTTGTCGAATATATTATATATGTCCTTATTTATGACTCATTTTTGTGTTTTGGATAAAGGGGGAATCCC
Source organism: Megasphaera sp. (assembly GCF_047831605.1). NCBI lineage: Bacteria > Bacillati > Bacillota > Negativicutes > Veillonellales > Veillonellaceae > Megasphaera > Megasphaera sp. Next base: position 1,662,490 of record NZ_CP181255.1, read on the forward strand.
TTATGAAGAAGAGTATTATCTTAGCCATGGTCGTGGCGGCTTTGGCTTGCGGGCCGGCCTGGGCCTATGATGAAGGGCCGGTTATGGGGCCGTATACGTCGATTCCGGGGCTGACGGCTGTGCAGCAGTGCCAGCTGACCGTTGCCGGCAAGGTCATGGACCCGGCTGATGGAGCCGTATTACAGGAAAATAACGTGGTCATGATTCCTCTGCGTAAAGTGGCGGAACAGCTCGGTTATACCGTGACCTGGGATCCTGACGACCAGAGCGTCCGCGTCGAGATGAATATCGCCTATATCATCGTCAAACCCGGTGAAGACTGGTACGAACGGATCGGGACGATCAAGAAGGTCAACTTGAACCACATCTTCCAGTACGGTGCCGGCCCGGTCAATGTCAACGGTACGATGTACGTCCCGGCCCAGCTCTTTGAAGCCTTTTACAACAGCGTCACCATTACGCCCCAGGCCGTGACGATTACGCCGGCGTCGACGGATTGAAGTCGTGAAAAAACTGCTTGACTTTATAGGCCCTGGCCGATACAATATATAGAAGAATATGTGGCAGTCCCGTGAGGCTGTGCGATTCTAATACTTTCAGATTGAACCTTTAATATAGTCCGGAGAGGCTAAAAAGGGACATATTTTGCCATGCTTATAATATGACCTTTGCCCTGCGGCAGAGGTCTTTTTTTACAAGGAGGATTCGATGGTTAGTATACAGGGCAAAAGCCTGTTGGGGCTCCAGGGAGTACCGAAAGAAGAAATTGAGTTGATACTGCAGGTAGCTAAGAAGATGAAAGCCGTCGTCAACAGCGGGAATAAGAAGTTATCCCTGCTCAAAGGGAAATCGGTGGTCAACATGTTCTGGGAACCGAGCACGCGTACGCGCGGTTCCTTTGAAATGGCTGCCAAGTATCTCGGCGCCGATGTCATCAACTTCACGCCGCGGGGAAGCTCCATCCAGAAAGGCGAAAGTTTCCGCGATACCCTGCTGACGGTAACGGCCATGGGTGTCGATGCCATCGTCATGCGTCAGAAACAGGAAGGTTCGCCTTGGTTTGCCGACCGCTGCGTCGACCCGATCATCATCAACGCCGGTGATGGCGCCCACGAACATCCGACGCAGGGCCTCCTCGACATGTTCACCATTCAGGAAGTCAAAGGCCATATCGACGGCTTGAAGGTCGTCATCGTCGGCGATATCGACCACGGCCGCGTCGCCCGCTCCAATATTTACGGCCTCAAGACCATGGGTGCTGACGTCCACCTCGTCGGTCCGCGGACACTGCTCCAGCCGGAATTGGAAGCCATGGGCGTCAAAGTCCACTACGACTTGAAGGAAGCCATCCAGGATGCAGACGTCATCAACGTCCTGCGTATCCAGAAAGAACGACAGGGCATCGGCTTCTTCCCCAGCGCCGGTGAATACAATTCGCTCTTCGGTGTCAACCGCGACCGCCTCAAGTGGGCTAAAGACGACGTCCTCGTCCTTCATCCGGGCCCCATGAACCGGGGCATCGAAATCGAACCGGATACATGTTACAGTGAATTTTCTTCGATTCAGGAACAGGTCAAGAACGGCGTATCCGTCCGTATGGCCGTATTATATCTGACAATTATGGGAGGCGATGACGTTGACACTACTCGTTAAAGGCGGCAGAGTCGTAAATCCGGCCATGCAGCAGGATGAAATTTGTGACATTCTCATTGAAAATGGTAAAATTAAGGAAATCGGAGCCAATCTGAGCGCTGACGGCGCCGAAATCTTCGACGCATCGGGCCTCGTCGTAGCACCGGGCTTCATCGATATGCACGTCCATCTCCGCCAGCCCGGCCAGTCCGGCAAGGAAACGATTGAAACGGGGACGAAGGCAGCTGCTGCCGGCGGCATCACCCGCGTTGCGACCATGCCGAATACCAAGCCGGTCATCGATTCGGCAATCATCGTCGACGGCATGAAGTATAAGATCGAACGGGAAGCCAAAGTCAAAGTCGAAATCATCGGCGCCATCTCCAAGGGCCTCCAGGGCCAGGAACTGGCCGCTATGGGCGCCATGGCCAAAGAAGGCGTCGCCGCTTTCTCCGATGACGGCCGTTACGTCGAAAACTGCGATTTCATGCGCAAAGCCATGGAATATGCCAGCATGTTCCACAAGGTCATCATCGACCACTGCGAAGAACAGAGCCTCGTCGAAGGCGGCAACATGCATGAAGGCGTCGTTTCCAACGAATTGGGCATCAAAGGCCGTCCGGCTGTCGCTGAAGACATTGCCGTCGCCCGCGATATTTTCCTGGCCGAAGCGACACACACGCCGGTCCACATCGCTCACATCAGCACCAAGAACGCTGTCGAACTGGTCCGCCAGGCCAAGAAGCGCGGCGTCCAGGTCACGGCGGAAGTCACGCCGCAGCACCTCATCCTGACCGATGAAGCCCTGCGCACTTTTGAAACACGGTATAAAGTCAACCCGCCGATCCGCTCGGAAGAACACCGCGCAGCCTGCGTCGCCGGCCTGCAGGATGGCACCATCGATGCCGTCGTCACCGACCACGCACCGCATGAATGGGAAGAAAAGGACCAGGAATTCAACCTGGCTCCCAGCGGCTTCGTCGGCTTGGAAACGAGCGTCGGCGCCATGCTGACTTATATGTATCATACGGGTCATATCGACCTCATGACTCTGGTCAATGCCATGTCGACGGCACAGGCCAAGATCCTCGGCCTCGATGCCGGTGTCATCGCACCGGGCAAGGATGCCGATTTGACCGTACTCGATCTCGATAAAGAATGGACGGTAGATTCCTCGAAATTCTATTCTAAGGGAAAAGCGTCGCCTTTCGATGAAATGATTTTCAAAGGCAAGGCCGCAGCTACCATCGTCAATGGTGAAATTGTAATGAAAAACGGGGAGGTTTTATAATGAAAGGTGTCCTCATATTAGAGAATGGACAGAAGTTTTATGGCAACATGCTGATGGATGAACCGGCTGTCGGCGAAGTTGTCTTCAATACGGGCATGACAGGCTATCAGGAAACGTTCACCGATCCGTCCTATGCCGGTCAGATCATTACCATGACCTACCCGCTCATCGGTAACTACGGTTTGTTCCACGAAATCGAACAGGCCGACCGTCCCTATGCTGCCGGCTTCATCGTCAGCGAGCTCTGTGAAGAACCGAGCAACTGGCAGAACGAAGGCAAGCTGTCTACCTTTATTATGACACACCACATCCCCTGCCTCTACGGCGTCGATACGCGTGCCATTACGCGGGCCATCCGCAGCCAGGGCGTCATGAAAGGCGTCATCGTGCCGGAAACGATGGAAGAAAGCGCTATCAAGGAACTCTTCGATACGCCGCTGGAAACGCAGCTCGTCCGCCGCGTCACGACGCGTGAAATCAAGCATATGGGCGATGGCCGCTTCCATGTCGCCGTCATGGATTACGGTGCCAAAGCCAACATCCTGCGCGAACTGGTCAACAGCGACTGCCGCCTGACCCTTTTCCCGGCTGAAACCAAGGCTGAAGAAGTCCTGGCCGTCAATCCGGACGGTATCTTCCTGAGCAACGGCCCTGGCGACCCGAAAGACGTCCCGTACATCGTCGAAGAAGTCAAGAAGATGATCGGCAAGAAACCGATTTTCGGCATCTGCCTGGGCCTTCAGATGCTCGGCCTGGCTCTGGGCGGCAAGAGCCGCAAGCTGACCTTCGGCCACCGCGGTGCCAACCATCCGGTCAAGGATATTCGCACGGGCCGCGTCTACATCACGTCCCAGAACCACGGCTATGTCATCGACGAAGCCTCTCTGCCCGATGACGTCGTCATCACCCATCGCAACCTCCACGACAACACCCTCGAAGGTTTTGAAGTCCCGTCCAAGAAGATCATGTGCGTCCAGTACCATCCGGAAGCTTCGCCGGGACCGACTGATAATTTGTATCTGTTTACACAATTCGTCAAGATGATGGAGGAAAACTAACATGATAGAAGGATTGAAGAAAGTACTCGTTATCGGTTCGGGCCCTATTATCATCGGTCAGGCCGCTGAATTCGACTATGCCGGCACTCAGGCCTGCCGCGCCTTGAAGGAAGAAGGACTGGAAGTCGTCCTCATCAACAGCAACCCGGCGACGATCATGACCGACGAAGACATTGCCGACCGTGTCTATGTCGAACCGATTTCCCTCGACTACGTGACGGAAGTCATTGAAAAAGAACGGCCTGACGGCCTGCTGGCTACCCTTGGCGGCCAGGTCGGCCTGAATATGGCTGTCGAACTGGCTAACGCCGGTGTCCTGGAAAAATATAACGTCCAGCTCCTCGGGACGCATCTGTCGGCTATTGAAGAAGCGGAAGACCGCGAACTCTTCAAGAAAGCCATGAAGGACATCAACCAGCCGGTACCGGAAAGCGATATCTTTGAAGATGTCCCGTCGGCTATTGAATTTGCCGATAAAATCGGTTATCCGATCATCGTCCGCCCGGCCTTTACCCTCGGCGGTACCGGCGGCGGCATCGCCCACGACGAAGACGAATTGTTCATGATCGCTACGCGCGGCATCAAACTCAGCCCGATCAACCAGATCCTCGTCGAACGCTCCGTTGCCGGCTGGAAGGAAATCGAATACGAAGTCATGCGCGATAAGGCCGACAACTGCATCATCGTCTGCAACATGGAAAACATCGACCCAGTCGGCATCCATACGGGCGACTCCATCGTCGTCGCACCGAGCCAGACCCTGAACGACTTGCAGTACCAGATGCTGCGTACGGCATCGCTGGACATCATCCGCCGCTTGAAGATCGAAGGCGGCTGCAACGTCCAGTACGCCCTGGACCCGAACAGCAACCAGTATTACGTCATCGAAGTCAATCCCCGTGTCAGCCGTTCGTCGGCCCTGGCTTCCAAAGCGACGGGCTATCCTATCGCCAAAGTTGCCGCCAAAGTCGCTACAGGCCTGACCCTGGACCAGATTACCAATGCCGTTACGGGCAAGACGACGGCCTGCTTCGAACCGACCCTCGACTATTGCGTCGTCAAATTCCCGCGCTGGCCTTTTGAAAAATTCGCCCTCGCCGACAAGACCCTGGGCACGCAGATGAAGGCTACGGGCGAAGTCATGGCCCTCGACCGCTGCTTTGAAGGGGCCCTGCTCAAAGCCGTCCGCTCCCTGGAAATCGGCGTCAACTATATTTCCATGAAGAAGCTCGAAAGCAAGTCCCTCATCGACATCGTCGAACTTCTGCAGAAACAGGATGATGAACGGCTCTTCGTCGTCGCTCAGGCCCTGCGCCTCGGCATCAGCGAAGAAAAGATTCATTACATCACGGGCTATGACCTGTGGTTCCTCCATAAGATCAAGAACATCATCGACTTGGAATTCGACTTGAAGCGCAACAACCTGACGGTCGATAACATCCGCCTGGCTAAACGCTACAGCATGCCCGATGCCGTCATCGCCGGCTTCACCAACAAGACGGAAGACGAAGTCCGCCAGTTCCGCCTCGACCACGGCATTACGCCGACCTTCAAGATGGTCGATACGTGCGCTGCCGAATTTGAAGCCGCTACGCCGTATTACTATTCGTGCTATGCCGACGAAGACGAAGTCAAGCCCCTGGGCAAGAAGAGCGTCATCGTCCTCGGTTCCGGCCCAATCCGCATCGGTCAGGGTATCGAATTCGACTACTGCTCGGTCCATTCGGCCTGGGCCCTGCGCAAAGCCGGCATGAACAGCATCATCGTCAACAACAACCCGGAAACGGTCAGCACCGACTTCGATACGTCGGACAGCCTGTACTTTGAACCGCTCACCGTCGAAGACGTCATGGCTGTCGTTGACAAGGAAAAACCGGTCGGCGTCATCTGCCAGTTCGGCGGCCAGACGGCTATCAACCTGGCAGCTCCACTGGCCAAACGGGGCGTTACCGTCCTCGGTACGTCTGTTGACGGCATGGACCGCGCCGAAGACCGCGAACGCTTCGACGAAGTCCTGGCCAAATTGAACATTCCCCGTCCGGACGGCCGCATCGCTACCAGCGATAAAGAAGCCATGAAGGTTTCCAAGGAATTGGAATTCCCGCTCATCGTCCGCCCGTCTTACGTCCTCGGCGGCCGGGCTATGGAAATCGTCTATAACGAAAAAGAATTGGAACGCTATCTCCGTGAAGCCGTCATCGCTTCACCGGATCATCCGATCCTCATCGACGAATACATGGTCGGCCGTGAAGTCGAAGTCGACGCCGTCGCCGATGGTACGGATGTCTATATTCCGGGCATTATGGAACAGGTCGAACGGGCCGGCGTCCATTCTGGTGATTCCATTGCCGTCTATCCGCCGCAGCACCTGGACCAGGATATGATCGACCAGATCGTCGATTACACGACGCGCATTTCCCTGGAATTGCAGGTAAAAGGTTCGGTCAACATCCAGTTCGTCGTCTCCCGCGGTAAATTGTACATCATCGAAGTCAACCCGCGTTCGAGCCGTACCGTTCCCTTCCTGAGCAAGGTCACCCATTTCCCGATTGTCGAAATCGCAACCCGCATCGCCCTCGGCGAAACTTTGAAGGACATGGGCTATCACAGCGGTCTCATGCCGGCCAAGAAACACGTCGCCGCCAAGGCTCCGGTCTTCTCGTTCAGCAAGATCGGCCTGGCTGAAATCGCCCTCGGGCCGGAAATGAAATCGACTGGCGAAGTCATGGGTATCGGCCATTCGTACTCCGAAGCCCTGTACAAAGCCGTCAATGGCGCTAAGATGAAGATCCCCGCTGGCGGTACGATCCTGGTCACCGTCGCCGACCGCGATAAAGCCGAAGCCCTCCAGCTGGCTGAAGGCTTCAAGGAATTGGGCTATCACATCATCGCCACCGAAGGGACAGGCAAATACTTCAACGACCACGGCATGCCCGTCGACATCGTCCGCAAGATCCACGAAGGCGGCCAGAATATCGCCACCCTGATCCGCAACGGCAAAATCGACTTGGTCCTCAATACCCTGACCTATGGCAAACACCCGGAACGCGACGGTTTCAACCTCCGCCGTATGGCCGTAGAACTCGCCGTTCCCTGCCTGACCTCCCTCGATACAGCCCGTGAAGTCCTCCGCGTCTTTGCCAACAAAGGCAAAAACGAAGGCTATCACCACGTCGCTGCCTTGCAGGATTACGACATGGAATAAAATAACGCAGTCCGCCGGCCGCAGTCCGGTAAAGGGATTGTGCACGAAGGTTTCTGCCATCGTGCACAATCCCTTTTTGCATGTCGTTTGTCGTAGTTCGTTCATCGTTCGTCGTTTGCGGGACGGGCTCGCTGGCGCATCGCCGTTCTCGGATTCAGATGGCGCTGCGCGCCTTTAGACTCAGACTGACAATGCGGCTTCGGGTGCTCCCTCCAGCGCATAACGGGCGCCCGGTTATGGGCGCCCCTACAGGTCTCGGGGTATGTTTTTGCCATAACGGCTTGGACTCAGACTGACAATGCAGCTTCGGGTGACCCCTGCGGCGCATAGCGGGCGCCCGGTTATGGGCGCCCCTACAGGTCTCGGGGGATGTTTTCGCCATAACGGCTTGGACTCAGACTGACAATGCGCCTTCGGGTGACCACTGCGGCGCATAACGGGCGCCCGGTTATGGGCGCCCCTACAGGTCTCGGGGGATGTTTTCGCCATAACGGCTTGGACTCAGACTGACAATGCGGCTTCGGGTGCTCCCTCCAGCGCATAACGGGCGCCCGGTTATGGGCGCCCCTACAGGTCTCGGGGGATGTTTTCGCCATAACGGCTTGGACTCAGACTGACAATGCGGCTTCGGGTGACCTCTGCGGCGCATAGCGGGCGCCCGGTTATGGGCGCCCCTACAGGTCTCGGGGCATGTTTTCGCCATAACGGCTTGGACTCAGACCGACAATGCGGCTTCGGGTGACCCCTGCGGCGCATAGCGGGCGCCCGGTTATGGGCGCCCCTACAGGTCTCGGGGGATGTTTTCGCCATAACGGCTTGGACTCAGACTGACAATGCGGCTTCGGGTGACCCCTGCGGCGCATAGCGGGCGCCCGGTTATGGGCGCCCCTACAGGTCTCGGGGGATGTTTTCGCCATAACGGCTTGGACTCAGACTGACAATGCGGCTTCGGGTGCCCCTCCAGCGCATAACGGGCGCCCGGTTATGGGCGCCCCTACAGGTCTCGGGGTATGTTTTCGCTATAACGGCTTGGACTCAGACTGACAATGCGGCTTCGGGTGACCTCTGCGGCGCATAGCGGGCGCCCGATTATGGGCGCCCCTACAGCACGGGAGTAGCCACGTGTAAAAATCCGGCGTGCGACATCGCCGACAGGCGATGAGCCGCCTTCAGGCGCTCCTGCGCCCATACAATCCCGTGAACCTGGCGCTGCGAAGCAGCATCTGAATCCGAATGGGGGAGATGTGAGGAGCAACCCTTCCGCCTCTTCGAGGCACCTCCCCTATTAGGGGAGGATTTCCGGAATGCGAACGGCCGACTGCGGACTGCGGGCCGCCGGTTATGTCGGCCCCTACATCGATGAACGATTTCCCCTGTGGTATAATAATCTCAGCATGAGAAAGGGTGGTATCTATGAAACTGAAACACGGTATACTTACATTGTCTTTGGGATTGGCCATGGCTCTAGGCGGTTTTGCCGGCAGTCAGGCTTTTTTCAACAGTCCTTTGGCTGCGAATAGTCATTACCGGCCGATTAATTTTGGCATGGGTTATGAAATGTACGTCGATTTGAGTTCGCTGGAAACCGTGAAGGATGATGGTCAGGGCTGGATTTTTAAGGTCAATCTCTTCCGGTCGCCAGAGGATTCGGGGAATATTGAAGGGACGTATACCCTGACTTATAAGGTGGCTCATGGCCAGGCCTGGCTGTATAATGATTCGACCCATAGCTGGCAGGAAATCCCTATGCGCAAGAAGGAAATCAAGCACAATCAGATTGCCGATTTCGTCGCCGTCAATCTCTGTTACAAGCAGAAGACGGGCCAATATCTGAATGACGACTATGGCTATGCCAAGGGTATGGAGCATTATTACAAGGGGGAGTGAAGGCCGTGACTGCCGTCCGGGGACCGGCTCTGCATCGCGGCGACTGTATCGGCATCGCAGCTCCGGCGACACATGATGAAGGCCAGGATATTTCCGCGGCTGTGGACAGGCTGGAACGGGCCGGCTATCGCGTCAAGCTGATGCCGACGGTTACCGGGAGTTACGGCTTCTTTGCCGGGACCGATGAGGAACGGGCCCGCGATGTCAACGCCTTGTTCTACGACGATGACGTCAAGGCCATCCTCTGTCTCAATGGCGGCTATGGCTCGGCACGCATCCTCGATAAGCTGGATTACGACTATATCGCCGCTCATCCTAAACTGGTCATCGGCTTCAGTGATGTGACGGCTTTGCAGATTGCTCTCTGGGAAAAGTGCCGCCTGGTCACGGCCAATGGGCCGCTCATGGTCACCCTCGGCGGCTCCGATGCCTATACGGCAGGCCAGTTCTTTCAGGGCCTTACGACAGACGCATGGCAAGGTCCCCTGGCCCTGCCGGCCGGGCGGAAGCTGACGACCGTCGTTTCGGGACAGGCAGAAGGGCCGATTGTCGGCGGCAATCTGACGGTCCTCACGTCCCTTGTCGGCACGCCTTATGCCCTTGACGGGACAGGCTGCATCCTGGTCCTGGAGGATACTGGTGAAGATGCCTACCGTATCGACCGCATGCTGAACCAGCTCTGGCAAAGCGGCCTTTTGTCCCGCGTCGCCGCCATCGCCTATGGTGACTTCACCGACTGCCCTCATGATCCGGGCGACTTCACGACGGACCAGGTGCTGGATTATTATGCTCATCTGGCAGGGAAACCGGCCATTAAGGGCCTGCCCGTCGGCCATACCCGGGATAAGGCCTTCGTGCCTTACGGCGTCGAAGGACGGCTCGATGCTGACAGGGAGGGCGCGTCGCTTACCTTTGTTGATGGTTGATGTTAGGCGGGCCGCAGCCTCTGCTGTCCGTTCTGGCAACCGTCCTGCGCCTTCCGTTGGTCGGCACCTGACGGGCCAGAAAGGCCCTTGGGACGGCCCCTACGATTATTTGCGATTATTTATGTAAAAAATCGTGTATAATTCTTGACAAAATATTAAAATGCATCTATAATGAATAAAAATTCAAAGAATAGTCAGGGCACAGCCCATGTGATATAGGAGTGATGAAGTGTGAAAACGAAAGTATTCATTGATGGCCATGAAGGGACGACGGGCCTTCGTATTCATGAACGGCTCAGCAACCGTCAGGACATTGAACTGGTTCCTATTGCCGACGATGTCCGCAAGGATCCCGATGCCATCCGGGCTTGCATGAAGCAGGCCGACATCGCCTTCCTTTGTCTCCCTGACGGTGCCGCAGCCGAAGCCGTAACGCTGGCTGAAGGTTGTGACGTCCGCCTCATCGATACGTCGACAGGCCGGCGGGTGGCACCGGGCTGGACTTATGGGTTCCCCGAATTATCGCCGCAGCAGGCCGAAGCCATTGCCAAGAGCGACCGCGTCGGCAATCCGGGCTGCCACGCCAGCGGTGCCATTTCTATTCTCCAGCCCCTGACGGCAGCCGGCATTGTTCCGGCCGATTATCCCGTAACGGCGTTCTCCCTGACCGGGTACAGCGGCGGCGGTAAGAAGATGATCGCCCAGTACGAAGGCGACAAGAGCCAGGATTTATATGCACCGCGTCAGTACGGCCTGGTCCAGCAGCACAAACACTTGCCGGAAATCGTCACCATCTGCCATTTGACGCAGGAACCGGTCTTTACGCCTATTGTCGATGATTATTACAGTGGCATGGAAGTCATGATTCCTTTCTTCAGCCACTTGCTGGCCAAGAAAGTGACGGCTCAGGACGTATGGCAGGTCTTGGCCGACCATTATGACGGCTGCCCCTTCGTCCACGTCCTGCCCTTTGGGGAAGACAAGGGCGGCTTCATCGCAGCCAATGACATGAGCGGCTACGACGATATGGAAATCTTAGTCACCGGCAACGACCAGCGCATCATGGTCACGTCCTTGTTCGACAACCTCGGCAAAGGCGCTTCCGGTGCGGCCATTCAGAATATGAACCTCATGATGGGCATCGATCCCACGACGGGGCTAAATTTAAAATATTAGATGAGTCAGATGAAAGGTGGAGTCAGTATGAGTCAGGTTTATGATAGCCTCAGCGTACCGCAAGGATTTCAGGCTGCCGGTACGTACAGTGGATTATGCAGCAGCCGTGTGAAATTGGATGTCGCCATGATCGTAAGCCGACGCGACTGCTCCATCGTTACCGCCACGAGTCAGGGCCTGATGACTCAGTCCGGTAAGGTACTGCTCCTGCACAACGGTACGGCCCTTCCTGATGGGCCGCGGGGCCATGAGATTTCTCAGGAAGTCTGCCAGGCTGCCGGGAAATGCATGGATGAAGCGCCAGACGATATCGCCCTGGTCGCCAGCGGGGCCAAAGGCCAGTATTTCCGCCCGTCCCTGCTCATCCACAGCCTCAAGACGCTGACGGCAGGATTGGGGACCGACAGCCAGCCGCTGGAAGCGGTTCTGGATAATGCCGGCGACGTCACGGCCTATCAGGTAGCCTTGTCCAGTGGGACGCCCGGCTGTTCTCTGAGCGGTGTCGCCGCCGACGGCACGGCCGACAGCGACGGCTTATGTGTCATCATGACCGATGCCCAGGCCGGCAGTGCTGTCATCGAAGGCGCCCTGGCTCAGGCCAAGGCGGCCATCGATACGGAAAACTTTACGTTCATCGTCATGGCCAACGGCATGGCCGGCAGCAGCCCGTGCAGTCAGGAGGTACTGGCTGATGGACTGGAACAGTTATTGAAAAAATTAGGCTTCCAAAATTCCTTGAAGGCCTGCAGTTAATGGGGGAATCTATTGTAATGTTTAAACGAATCGAACTCGTCTCGGAAGATGTCAAATCCGTAACCAATGCCCAGAAGGCGCAGATTTTGATGAACGCCCTGCCGTACATCAAGAAATACAGCAACAAAATCGTCGTCGTCAAATACGGCGGCAATGCCATGATCAACGAAGACCTGAGGAAATCGGTCATGGGCGATATCGTCCTCTTGAACCTCATCGGCGTCAAGGTCGTCCTCGTCCACGGCGGCGGCCCGCACATCAAAGAGACGCTCAATAAATTGGGCATGGAATCGAAATTCCTCAACGGCCTGCGCGTCACCGATGCAGAAACGATGAAAGTCGTCCAGATGGTCCTGGCCGGTCAGGTCAACAAGGACCTGGTCAACCTCATCGGGACCATCGGCGGCAAAGCCATCGGCCTCTGCGGCATCGATGACCAGATGATCAAAGTCCAGAAACAGAGCGATGAACTGGGCTACGTCGGCCGCATTACCGACGTCGACGTTTCCATCATCAAAGATAACCTGGATAAAGGCTATATCCCGGTCATTTCGACCATCGGGACCGACACCAACGGCCAGGCTTATAACATCAATGCCGACACGGCAGCCGCCAAGATTGCCGGCGCCCTCAATGCAGAATGTATGCTGTCCATGACCAATATCGACGGTGTCCTCAAAGATAAGGACGATCCCGATTCATTGCTCACGGAAATCACCCTCGACCAGGCGCGGCAGCTGGAAAACGACGGCATCATCGCCGGCGGCATGATTCCCAAAGTCCAGTGCTGCACCGATGCCATCAAGGCCGGCGTCAAGCGCGTGTTCATCATCAACGGCACGGTTCCCCATGCCATCCTCATCGAAATGCTCACCGAAGAAGGCCTGGGCACGATGTTCGTAGGACATTACTCTATCGGTAAATAAAGAAAGAAGGAATCCCCTAATGGCAGAAGATTATAAAAACCTTGATAAAGAATATATCGTCAATGTATACAACCGGGTCGGGGCTGTATTGGATCACGGCAAAGGTGCGATTTTATATGACGTCGATGGCAAGAAATACATCGATCTCAGCGCCGGTATTGCTGTCAACATTTTTGGTGTCTGTGATGACGTGTGGATTCATGCCGTCGAAACGCAGCTCCATAAATTGAGCCATATTTCCAACGTCTTCTTTACGGAACCCCAGACCGTCCTGGCCGAAAAACTCTGCCAGAAGACGGGCATGAAGAAGGTCTTCTTCTCGAACTCCGGTGCCGAAGCCAATGAATGTGCCATCAAGACGGCCCGCAAATATTCGCACGACAAATACGGCGACGGCCGCTATACCATCGTCACCTTGAAGAACAGCTTCCACGGCCGGACCATTGCCACCTTGACGGCGTGCGGCCAGGACTCGCTCCATGAAGACTTCGGGCCCTTCGTCGACGGCTTCGTCTATGCGGAACCTGATGATTTTGCCGATATGAAGCGGCTCTGCGAAGAAAATAACGTCTGCGCCATCATGATGGAAATGGTCCAGGGCGAAGGCGGCGTCCATCCCCTCGACAAAGAATATGTCCAGCAGGTCGCAGAATATGCGCATGCCCACGATATCCTGATTATCGTCGACGAAGTCCAGACCGGTAATGGCCGGACGGGCTATCTCTATTCCTACATGGGCTACGGCATCCAGCCCGATATCATTTCGACGGCTAAAGCCATCGGCGGCGGCCTGCCCTTGGGGGCTACGATGTTCGCCGATTCGACGCAGCATACCCTGACCAACCATACCCATGGTTCGACTTTTGGCGGCAACCCGATTTGCACGGCCGGTGGCATTTCCATCATCGACCGCCTCGACGACGCCCTCATGGAAGAAGTCCGGAAAAAAGGGAAATACATCAAAGAAGAACTGGAACAGTGCGAACACGTCGACCACGTATCCGGCATGGGCCTCATGATTGGCGTCACCCTCAAGAATAAAGCCCTCATGGACGTCGTAGAAGGCTGCGTCGACCACGGCGTCCTCGTCCTCACGGCCAACGGCCTCCTGCGCCTCCTGCCGCCGCTCAACATCCCCTGGGATGAATTGAAAGAAGCTATCAGCATCGTCAAGGAAGTCATCGATAAATAGAATATAGTTTGCAGTATCAAGTTTGTAGTGAAAAAGGCGCTGTCGCACATGCGACAGCGCCTTTTTGGCAGTCAGCAGCTAGCTGTTAGCCGTTCGCAAAAATACACACGGCCCATGGCCGAACTGTAGGGGCTTCCCGTGGGAAGCCCGCCAGAGAGATTTCATAACAGCCCATTCGAGTATAATGGTAAGTTTTTACGAGCCACGAACAACGAGCCACTATTTTTTGACGAGCCAAGGGGCACTCGAGGCGATGTCGTCATTCTGAGTCTGTTGCCGCGAAGCGGCATTTGAGTCCGAGGCGGCATGCGAACTGCCAACTGCGACCGGCGGGGCCGTCAGGCCCTTATAACCGCAATTGGTAGCGGTATGGCCGTATTTCTTTATTTATCCACAGATATTCTTCAGGAATTTTTTTCAGATGATTGTAGACTGTGTTTTCGGAAATGTTTAGGGTTTCTATGATTTCTTTTACGGAAACGCCGATGTCGGAAAAGATAGCCGCTTGTAGCAGGATATCGCAAATCGCAGCGGTGGTTTTATTTTTCGTTGACAAGGACGGCGTTTGGGTGAGTTTTTCTTTGGCTTTTTGATAAGTTTGATATTTATGTTTGAGTGTATGGTGTGTGAAAAGCGTGGCCTGTTCGATGAATTTCAAGGTTCCTATGATGAAGGGGGTCAAATCTCCGCGATTGATGTCGGCATCGGTATGTGAAAACAGGTCGTAGTATCTTTTGCGGTATTTTTTGATTAAGATAGAAACTTGCAGGGCTATTGCGGGATGTAAATGCAATGCCAACAAATAAGACGTGATGAATCGCGCCATTCGGCCATTTCCATCATAGAAAGGATGGATGTAGCCAAAGAAATAGTGAAAGATAGCAACACGGATTAAATAAGGGATGGTCTTGTCATTCAGCACATCGAGGGCTGCGTCCATCATTTGAATGATAGCTGATTCCGGATAGACTCCTTGATGGATAGTTTTTTGTGCCGGTGAGACGATGTCGACACGATCCTTACGAAAGATTTTCCCATCAGGGAGATTTTTGGGGTCATCTCGTTTAATTTCATCGGCCAGAAAATCGTCGAAAAGCTGGCGGATATCCTGGCTGGTAGTTAAAGGGATGTATTCTTTTTGAATGATTTTGATGTATTTGTTGACGATGCTGCCCAGACGGTAAAATGACTGTTCCGATTCGGGGACGGAAAAAGCCATCAAGATTTCTTTCCTCGTACTGCGGACGCCTTCAATGTCATTGGTCGATTTGATTTCATCAACCAGGGACGTATGCAAAAACTGCGAGATAGCGGCCGGTGGAACTTGATGTATAATGTCAAGACAGTCCATGACTTCGCTGGCAATTTTTTCCAAGGATAAGGCGATTTCTTCGCTATAGCAGAAAAAAGCAGGATGGCTTTGCCAACGATGATACTGCTTTATCGCCAAAGGCAAATGACGGCTAAAGGGGCTGTGAAACCGTTCCTGATATACTTTTTCCCATATTTGGCTGTCTTTGTAATAGAGTGAATACAGGGATTCATATTTCATGGCAGTTACCTCAAAAAAAGCGATTTTTGCTATCTCATGATTCTGAGACCTCAAAAAATGGAAATTTTGAGGTTTCACTTTTATTATACTCGGCAATTGATAATATGACCAGTATAGAGCTCAGGTCGCAGTTCGCAAAAAAATACACGGCCAACGGCCTTGTGCGTAGGGGGCGACCTTTAACCTCTCAGACCGCCTTTGGCGGCCTGCGACCGGCGGGGCCGTCAGGCCCCATATTCGATGAACGACGAACGACCTACGATGAACGACTTTTTAGGCCCCAATGTACTGTTTGCGAAATATTTTTCTTGCTATTCATGGGGGAATTGCGTACAATAGGGCTGTATTTATTAAAATATCAATGCAAAGGAAGAGGATAGGGAGAGAAGACATATGAAACATTTGAAGATAGCTTACAGCTTTGATGTACAGTATTATTTCGTTGACAGCGACCGGGAAATCGTGCCTGTTGAGCAGACGGATTTCACCGATGTGGCCGTAGCGGTTATTTCGGACCAGGATTTTGCCTACATCGACAAGATCGATGAAACGGGATTCGGTATTCCCATCATGGTCATCATGCCGGGCGGCGAGAAGATGCCGGACCAGTATATCGACAAGGTCGATGTCGTCTTTACGGAAGAAATGGTCAATAAGAGCCGCTGTATTTCGACGGCCGAACGCCTGGCCAGCCGCTATGAACATGCTGTGCTGCCGCCGTTTTTTGCCGACCTCGTCGATTACGTCAGTGAAAAGAATACGCCTTTTGACTGCCCGGGCCATCAGGACGGCCTGTTTTTCAAGAAGCATCCGGCAGGACGCTATCTTTATGATTTCTATGGACCTCATATTTTTCAATCCGATATCTGTAATGCCGACGTGACCCTCGGTGATTTGCTCATCCACGAAGGGCCGGCTTTGGAAGCGCAGGATTTTGCAGCCGAAGTCTTCCATGCCGATAAGACCTATTTCGTCCTCAATGGCTCTTCGTCGTCCAATAAGGTCGTCACCAATGCCTTGCTGACGCCTGGCGACTTGGTTCTCTATGACCGCAACAATCACAAGTCCGTCGCTCTCGGGGCTCTCATCCAGGCCGGGGCGACGCCGGTCTATTTGGAAACGGCCCGCAATCCCTATGGCTTCATCGGCGGCATCGACGCCCACTGTTTCGATGAAACGTATCTGCGCCAGCTGGCAGCCGAACGGGCTCCGGAAAAAGCCAAGGCCAAGCGGCCTTTCCGCCTGGCTGTCATCCAGCTCGGCACTTATGACGGGACGCTGTACAATGCCCGCTACGTCGTCGACCGCATCGGCCATCTCTGCGACTACATCCTCTTTGATTCGGCCTGGGTCGGCTATGAACAGTTCATTCCCATGCTCAAGGATTGCTCGCCGCTGCTCCTCGATTTGCATGAAGACGATCCGGGCATCATGGTCGTCCAGTCGGTCCATAAGCAGCAGGCTGGTTTTTCTCAGGCTTCGCAGATCCACAAGAAGGACAACCATATCCATAACCAGCCCCGCTACTGCAACCACAAGACCTTCAACAATGCCTTTATGGCCAATGCGTCGACGAGTCCTTTTTATCCCATGTTCGCCACTATCGCTGTCAACGCCAAAATCCATGCCGGTGCGGCTGGCCGCAAGATGTGGATGGACTGCGTGAAAATGGGTATCGAAGCCCGCAAGGATATCCTGCGCCGCTGCCACTATATCCGGCCGTTCGTGGCACCGACGGTCTACGGCAAACCCTGGCAGGATGGCAATACAGATGACATGGCCAACGACCTGGCTTATTTCACCTTTGAACCGGATGCCAAGTGGCATGCTTTTGAAGGATACGGGCCGGGGCAATACCTCGTCGACCCCTGCAAATTGTTATTGACGACACCGGGCATCGACGCTGAATCGGGACAGTACGAAGATTTCGGTATCCATGCCAACATCCTGGCGACGTACCTTCGCGGTAACGGCGTCATCCCGGAAAAATGTGATTTGAATTCGATCCTCTTCCTGCTGACACCGGCTGAAAATAAGAATAAGATGCGCCTCCTCGTGTCCCAGCTGGTCCGTTTTGAACGCTTCGTCGACCACGATGTCCCCATGCAGGAAGTCCTCCTCGGCGTCTACAACTCACATCCGGACCGCTACGCCGGCTATACGATTCGCCAACTCTGTCAGGAAATGCATGATTTCTATAAGGCGCGGAACGTCAAGGACCTGCAGAAGAAACTCTTCCGTCGGGAATACTTGCCGGAATACGCCATGAATGCCCAGGATGCGCAATACGCTTTCATCCGCGGCCAGGGTGAGCTGGTGCCCCTCGATGAAATCGAAGGCCGCATCGCCCTCGAAGGCGCTCTGCCGTACCCGCCGGGCGTCCTCTGCGTCGTCCCGGGCGAACGCTGGTCCCATACGGCAGTCCAGTATTTCAAGGCCCTGGAAGAAGGCCTCAATGAATTGCCGGGCTTCGCCTCGGAAATCCAGGGCGTCTATCTGGAAAAAGAAGACGATGGACGCATCCACGCCTATGGGTATGTGCTGAAAGAGTGAAAAAAAGAGAGACTGTCGTATTAAGACAGCCTCTCTTTTTTTCACTGTAGGGGTCGCCACGTGGGCGACCCGCTAGAGATTTGGCAATGCATTCCCTGAACTTGAGACTCGCTAATGTTCTGGGACGGGCTTGCCACGTGCAAGCCCCTACTATAGAGGTGATGTACAAAGATTTCTATAACAATGTCTTTACGGCTTCGGCGATTTTTTTGGCGATGTACGGGTTATTCATGGTGTAGACGTGGATGCCGTCTACGCCGTTGGCCAGGAGGTCGGCGATCTGGTCGATGGCGTAGGCGATGCCGATGTCGCGCATGGATTCGGGAGTGTCACCGTATTTTGCAATGGCCCGCTGGAATTTGATGGGGAGTGTAGCGCCGCACATGGTGACCATGCGTTCGATTGAGCTTTATTGGTGACGGGCATGATGCCGGCTTCGATGGGGACGTTGATGCCGGCGATTTCACAGCGTTCGAGGAAGCGGTAGAAAAGGGCGTTGTCGAAGAATAGCTGAGAAATGAGCTCGCTGGCACCGGCGTCGACTTTGGTCTTCAAGTTGCGGATGTCGGCAGCCAGGGTCTTGGCTTCGGTATGGCCTTCGGGATAGCAGGCGCCGATGACGTTGAAGTCCGGTTCCTTTTCTTTGATGAAGGCTACGAGGTCGCTGGCATGTTCAAAGACGTGAGCCCGTTCGCGGCCCGGTACTTCGTCGCCGCGCAGGGCCAGGATGTTTTCGATGCCCGCTTCTTTCAATTCTTTCAAGTTCTGCAGGGCTGCTTCTTCCGTGAGGTAGATGCAGGGCATATGGGCCGCCGTTTCGCAGCCTAACTGCTTGATGTACGTAGCGACTTCGACGGTACGGTTGCCGCCCGTGCCGCCGGCGCCGCAGGTGACGCTGATGAAGTCAGGATGGAGCTGGCTCAGCTCGTCCAGGGTCGGATAGACCGTTTCGACGGGAATGTCCCGTTTCGGTGGAAAGACTTCAAAAGAAAAGACCGTTTTTTTGGCAAAAAGCTCATTCGTATGCATGTATATGAATTCCCCCTCAATATCAAACGTCAAACATCCAACTTTTATTAGAAGCTCGGCAGGATTGCGCCCTGGTATTTGTCTTCAATGAATTTCTTGACTTCCGGAGACTGGAGGGCTTTGACGAGTTTCTGGATTTCCGGACGATTTTCATCGCCTTCACGGATGACGAGGACGTTGGCGTACGGCGAATCCTTCGGTTCCAGGAAGAGAGCGTCTTTCAGCGGATTGAGGCCGGCTTCCATAGCGAAGTTGGTGTTGATCAAAGCGATGTCTACGTCATCGATGGAACGGGGAATCTGAGCGGCTTCGAGTTCGACGAACTGGAGATGCTTGTCGTTCTTTTCGACATCCTGTACGGTCGATGTGATGTTACCGCCGTCTTTCAAGCCGATGAGACCGGCACTCTGCAGGATGAGGAGGGCGCGACCGCCGTTGGTCGGGTCATTAGGAATGGCGACTTTAGCACCATCCGGCAGGTCTTTCAAATCCTTGATTTTGTGGGAATAAATGCCCATCGGTTCGACGTGGATCTTGGCGATGGCTTTCAGTTTCGTGCCGTGTTCGTTGTTGAATTTGTCGAGGTACGGCGAATGTTGGAAGAAGTTGGCATCCAGTTCCTTGTCGTTGAGGGCCAAGTTCGGTTTGACGTAATCCGTGAATTCGACGACTTTCAAGTCGACGCCTTCTTTGGCCAGGAGCGGCTTGATTTCGTTGAGGATTTCGCCGTGCGGTACGGGCGTAGCGCCGACGGTGACCGTCGTGTTCTTGGAAGACGAGCCGCTGGAAGCGGAATCACTGCCGCAGCCGGCAGCCAGGAAAGCGACGGCCAGCAGGGCCGAAGCGGCGAGAAGCGAGAGTTTCTTGAGATTTTTCATGAAGATTCCTCCTAACAAAATATAGAATAATATAGACTATCCTGTTCCGTCATTTTATCCATAAAAAAGACCTCTTTCCGAAAGAGAAAGAGGTTTGATGGCTGATTCTTTATCTCTCGGAATAATCCGCAGGAATTAGCACCGTCATCGTCGGTTGCCGGGTTTCATAGGGCCAGTCCCTCCACCACTCTGGATAAATGTCGTTCTAAAGTTGTCTTGATTCTTAGTTTATCATGGATAGGCTATTTGTCAAGGTCTATCTTAAGGGCATTGACAAAACTATACTTAATGGCCAGAGTGCCGGCAGCAGCGACAAGGAAATCAAGATCGGAGCCACAGCGGGTCCTCATGCTGAAGTCGTCGAAGCCGTGGCTAAGGAAGCGGAAAAACAGGGGATTCACATCAAGGTTGTCGAATTTTCCGACTACATTACGCCGGACAAGGCCCTGGCTGATGGAGATATTGACTTGGTCAGCTATCAGCACAAGCCATTCCTGGATAATTTCAATAAGCAGAATGGCACTGATTTAGTGCCTATCGGCAATACGATCCTCATGCGCATGGGGATTTACAGTGATAAATATAAGAGTGTCGACGCTTTGCCCGACGGTGCCGTCATTGCTATCCCCAATGACCCGACCAACGGTGGCCGCGGCTTGGCACTCCTTCAGCGGTCTGGCCTCTTGAAACTCAAGGACGGTGTCGGTTTCAAAGCTACACCGGCTGATGTTGTCGATAATCCCAAGCATTTCCAGTTCAAGGAAATCGAAGCGGCCCAGTTGCCGCGCAGCCTCGGTGATGTCGATGCCGCTGTCATCACTATGAATTACGTCATGAGCGCCGGCCTCAACGTCAAAGAACAGGGCATCTTCCTGGAACCGAAAGACGAACCGCTGGCCGTCATGGTCCTGGCTGTCCGGGCTCAGGACAAGGACAACCCGACGTACAAGAAGATTGCTGAAATCTTCCATTCCGATGCTGTCAAGAAGTTCATTGCCGATAAATACAACGGCACCATCGAACCGGCTGAATAGGCGGGCCTAAGGCTTGACAATAGGCGCGTTACAAGTATATAATAAAGCAAAATCTAAATGGATTTGTCGATGAACGAAACGAGTATATCCGATTGTGGCAGTTCCAGCGAGCCGATGGCAGTGGGAGTTCGGCACGGACCGGCGGATAGAATGGATTCGGGAGATGCGGCCTGAACGGTGACCAGTAGGGTGCGACGGTGTATTTCCACCGCTATCAAAGAAACGTGTATCGCTTATGCCGTACATGTAGAGCTGGACTCACTGAGTCAATCTGGGTGGCACCGCGGAAGAAATCAAACCTTTCGTCCCTGTATAGGGACGGAAGGTTTTTTTGTGTCTTCAAATAGAAGGGGAGAGAAAGATGCTGGAAATGAAAGATGTCAGTTTCAACTACGGCAATGGCGTGCCCGTATTGGAACATGTAAATGTACAGATCGGTGAGGGCGAATTCATCGGTCTCGGCGGCCGCAACGGCTGCGGCAAGACGACGGTGACGCGCCTGCTCATGGGGCTGGAAAAGCCCGTATCCGGGGAAATCCTGTATGACGGCAAGGTCATCAACGATGACGATGCTTCTGTGCGCAGCCATTTCATGGGCTACGTCTTCCAGCGGCCGGAACGGCAGATGTTCCGGCCGACGGTCCGTGAAGAAGTAGCCTACGGGCCGCAGCAGCTGGGCATGAGCCGCGACGAGATCCGCCAGGCCGTCGACGAAGCCCTGGCTGCAACGGAACTGACGGAACTGGCTGAAGCCTATCCGCCCAACTTGAACCGCGGCGAAAAACAGCGCGTCGCCATTGCATCAGCCATCGCCATGCATACGAAATATATCGTTCTCGATGAACCGACGAGCGGCCAGGACAGTGAAGACAAGGACCAGCTCATGGCCTTGCTGACGGACCTCAATAAAAAGGGCATGACCATCCTCATCATCAGTCATGACATGGATATTTTCGCCGAATACTGTCAGCGCGTCCTGGTCATCGGCAATCATACCAAGGCCTTCGACGGGACGCCGCAGGAACTGTTCACCCAGCGCGATGATCTATATGACCTGGGTCTGAGCCGGCCCGATGCCGTCACTTTATCCATGGCGGTTCCTGATTTTCCTTATTGTAAATCGATGAAAGAATTTACGACAGCCATGCTGGAACGGATTGGAGGTATGAAAAAATGATGAAGAATTTGGTCCCTGTTACGAAATTGATCGGCACCTTCGCCTTTTCCTTTTGGGCCCTGGTCATGCATACGACGCTGCCCCTGGTCATCTTAGTCGTCATCGAACTCATCCTCTTGGGATTATGCGGCAGCCTGTCGCGCAACCTCAAGGCCGTCTTCAGCCTGGCCGTCTTCGCCGTCTTCCTGGCTGTCGTCCAGCTCCTGGGCGGCGGGTCCCTGGAATCGGCTTATGTCACGGGCCTGCGCATGCTGGCCATGACCATCGTCTTCATCATCTTGCTGACGACGACGCGCCTGCAGGATTTGACGGCCGCCCTGGTCAAGCAGATCAAGATACCTTATGAATATGCCTTCATGTTCACGGCGGCCCTGCGCTTCGTACCCGATTTCATCGCCGAAAGCAAGGCCGTCCAGGAAGCCCAGGCCTGCCGGGGTCTGTCGACGAAGGGCAATGTCTTTAAGAAAGTCATCAATTATATGAGTGTCGTCCAGCCGCTGATGCTCAAGTCCCTGGGCCGGTCGGAAACGATGGCACTCAGTCTGGAATTACGCGGTTTCGGCAGCAACGAACACAGCTTCATGAGCAATGTCCGCCCGAAAGGCCGCGACTATGTGGGCATTGTCATCATGCTGGCCCTGAGCTGTTTTGTCGTTTACTTGCGCCTGCAAGACTTGGTTTAGGAGGGAAGAAAGATGAAAACTGTTGCAGATATTGCTAAATTAGAATTTCATCATCGTCAGGGCGGCCAGTTCCGCTGGATCACCATTACGACGCTCATGCTGGCCATCGGCACGATCCTGCACCTGGTCTCACCGAGCGTCGGCGGCGTCACGCCGAACTGGACCATCGCCACGTATTGTGTCGCCATCTGCCTGACCAAGCCGAGTTACAAGCAGGCCTTGGGCATCGGCCTGGTCGCTGCCCTGGTCAACGTCCTGACGTCGAAGTCGGGCTTTCCTTATGGCAACCTCATCAGTGAACCGCTCGGCGCCCTGACCTGTACGTTCATCGTCAAGAACCTGGCATTCATCAAATTCAAAGGTCATTCGTGCCTGCCCGTCCTGACCGGCTTTGCAGCGACCTGCATGAGCGGCGGCGCTTTCGTCACGATCCTGAAGTTCGTCATGAATCTGCCGAATGTCGTCTATTTTACGGCCATGCTGCCCTTGGTCGTCGTCATCGGCGCCTTGAATGCCATCGTTACACCGCTCATGTATTTCCCGGCCCTGCGCCTTTTCGTATCCCGGGGCATCCTCGATTCCCTGGAAGAACGGGAAGTCACGTCGGACCACAGCATGTATGATTTGAAGCCGTCCCAGGAAGGCCTCATTTCCATGGAACATTTGTCGTACATCTATAACAAGCAGAAGACGCCCGTCCTGGACGATGTCACCATGACCGTGAATAAAGGCGACTTCCTGGTCATTACCGGTGAAAGCGGCAGCGGCAAGAGCTCGCTGTGCATGGCCATGACCGGCGCTATCCCGCATTATTTCGGCGGCGTCATGAAAGGCATGGTCTACGTCGACGGCCAGGCGACGACGCAGACGACGATTTCCCAGCTGGCAACCCGTGTCGGCGCCATGCTCGATGATTATGACAGCCAGCTCGTCGCCATGACGGTCGAAGAAGAAATCGCCTTCAGCCTGGAAAATCAGGGCGTCGCACCGGATAAGATCGGCCAGGCTATTTCGGAAGCCCTGGAAAAGGTCAATATGACGCCGTACCGCAACCGCCAGGTCACGAAGCTGTCCGGCGGCCAGCGACAGCGCCTGGTCATTGCCGACGTACTGGCGACCAATCCGGATATCCTCGTCTTCGATGAACCGACGTCGGCCCTGGACCCGGAAGGGACCCATGAATTCTATGAATTGATCCACGACTTGAATGTCAAATACGGTCATACCATCGTCGTCATCGAACATACGCTGGAAGCAGCCCTGCCCTATGCCAACCGGCTGGTCCTCATCGACCACGGCCACATCCTCAGCGATGCCGACGTCGAAACGACGCTGCGCTATATGTATGACCATGATATTTATACCAGTGCCATCCCGAAAATCTTCGCCTGCCAGATGGACCTGGAAAAAGCCGGCTGCCAGTTCGATGCCCCGTGGCTGTCGACGGACGCTGCCGTAAAGGCCGTCCAGAAAGCCGTCCAGCCGTGAAACTCCTGTGCCTGGGCGACAGCCTGACCTACGGCTTCGACGTCCGGCCCGACCAGAGCTGGACGGCCCTGGTCTCGGCCCAAAGCCATATCCATATCGACAATGAAGGCCAATGCGGCGATACGACGACGGGCATGGTCTATCGCCTCCATCAGTTCGACCTCAGCCGGTATGACGCCTTCTTCATCATGGGCGGTTCCAACGACATCCTCCTCGGCGGGGAGTTGGAGAAAATCTGCCAGAATATGCGGACTATCGTCACGACTTTCAAGGAGCAGGGGAAGCCCGTATACCTGGGCATCCCGCCGCTGACCAAGATGGAAAGCGCCATGTACGGCTGGCAAAATGCCAGTGACGTAGAAAAACACAACGACGGGCTCCGCCAGTATCGGCAATGGCTCCTTTCCTACGGAAAAGAAACGGAATGCATCGTCATCGACTTCTACGAAGCCCTGCTCAAAGCCGAACGGCGGACAGGCCGCAATCTCTATGCCGACGGCGTCCATCCCAATGCCGAAGGCTACGCCGTCCTGGCTGGAGCTGTGCTGAAAGCGATGGGGTGTTAGTGGCTAGTGGTTCGTGGCTTGTAGGGGCCGCCCAAAGGGCGGACCGCCTGATTCACGTAAAAAGGCACTGTCTTTATGCGACAGTGCCTTTTTACGAACTGTAGGGGCGTGCACGTGGCGCGCCCGCACGGTTTATGTGAGCATCCCCTAAGCCATCCTAGGGGGTGCTTTTTTGGACCCTTACAGCTCGGTGGCGTAGGCGCCGGTTATTCATAACGGGCGCCCCACGTGGCGCCCCTACAATGTGGGTCCGAGCCACGAGCCACTAATGTCCGACTGTAGGCTGGACGTTGGCTTTGGCGTCGAGGAGGACGTCTTTTTTGGCGGCGCCGTTGACTTTATATTTCAAAGTCAGGACCAGGAGGCCGGCGCAGAACATGAAGGCGGCCATGAGGTAGTAACCCATGTCGAAGCTGCCTGTCTGAGCCTGGACCCAGGCCATCATGTTCGGACCGAACATGCCGCCCAGGTTGCCGCAGGAGTTGATGAGGGCGATGGAGCCGGCAGCGGCCGGGCCGGAAAGGAACGTCGTCGGGATGGTCCACCATACGCCCATGGAAGCGTGGATGCCGATTGCCGACAGGCAGATGAGGAACAAGGCGACGCCCATGTTATGAGCGAAAGGCGACAAGCCGAGGCCGACAGCGCCGACGGCCAGGGCACCGAAGACGTGCCATACTTTATCGCCCGTAACCGTAGCCGTATGGCCGATGACCAGCTGGACGACGAGGGCTGCCATCATGGGGATAGCGATAGCCCCGCCGATGAGCGACGTAGACCAGCCGGAGAGGTTCTTGAGGACCGTGGGCATCCAGAAGTAGAAGCCCCAGAAACCGACGACCCAGAGGAAGTAGATGAGGCAGAGTTTCAAGACTTTCGTATCCGTAAAGGCCTGGAAAACTGTGTATTTCTTGACGCTTTGCATCTTGGCTTGTTCTTCTTGGTACATGGTGGTCAGGTATTCTTTTTCAGCGTCTGTCAGCCAGCTGGCTTGATCCGGACG
Source organism: Megasphaera sp. (assembly GCF_047831605.1). NCBI lineage: Bacteria > Bacillati > Bacillota > Negativicutes > Veillonellales > Veillonellaceae > Megasphaera > Megasphaera sp. Next base: position 1,688,499 of record NZ_CP181255.1, read on the forward strand.
GTCTTTGACGGCAAAGAAGAAATAGAAAGCGAAACAGAGGGCCGGGATGGATTCCAGGATGAACAATTCCTGCCAGCCTAAGAGGCCGAAGAAGGAATGTTCCAGGAGAACGCCGGCAATCGGTGCGCCGATGATGGTCGAAAGGAGCAGGGACGTCAACATGAGTGACGTAGCCCGGGCCCGTTCAGAGGCTGTGAACCAGCGGGGGAACAGGAGGGAGTAGATGACCGGGTAGAGGCTGGCTTCCGATGCGCCTAACAGGAAGCGGCACAGGTAGAACTGCCATTCCGTCGTGACGAAGGCCATGCACAGACTGACGGCGCCCCAAGTGAACATGATGCGGGAAATCCATTTCGATGCCGAAAATTTAGCAGCGAACAAGGAACCTGGGATTTCCAGGAGCAAGTAGCCGATGAAGAAGATGCCGGCGCCGAAGCCATATACTTCCGGCGATAACCAGGGCAGGGTTTGAGTCATGGTCAGTTTAGCGTAGGAAATATTGACGCGGTCGATGCAGGCTATAATCGAGACGAGAAAGACCGGTAAAATGATGCGAAGATCTCTCCGTCGTTTTAGACTGTCAAAATTGATGTTTTCCATGATGAATTCCTCCTATTGTGAGTCATATAGTCATAAGATAAACATGAAATAAAAAAAACTCCCGTCCACAAGGGACGGAAGTTCATATCCGCGGTACCACCCAATATTCCTCGCCAAAAAAAAAGCAAGGCACTTTTCAACGTACTATCATACGCGTTTCCTGTAACGTGGATCAGACGGTGCAGTTTACTCACTTCAACTGCAATTCTCAGAGATGATTTTCCATTTTCCTTCCACCGCCGGCTTTCACCATACCCGGCTCGCTGTGCGCTTCCGTAAAAATGTACTCTTTCTCGTCATCGAATGTCAAAATATAAAATCGATGTTTAACTTACGGTCCTTATCATAGCCCTTGGGAATTGATTTGTCAAGCTTTTTGTCGTAAAAAGAATTATCCCTTGAAGGTTTCTGCTGTTATTCCTGTTGCTTTTTTTTTAGGTTTGCCGTGGGTCGTTTGCCGTTTGCCGTAGAAGAAAGGAGATTCGACAAACGAACCACGAACTACGAACAACGAAAAGGCCTGCCGCTAAAAGCGACAGGCCTTTTTTATTTGGTGGAGATGAGGAGAGTCGAACTCCTGTCCGTAAATGCCGCCCCATGAACTTCTCCGAGCGCAGACCTTGTTAGGATCTTAAACCGTTTTCGTACAAGGACAAACTAGACGATTCCAGCCTGTGAGTTTCCCGACACGACTGCCAGGCAGAGCCATGTGGTATCCCGCTAAGTGACGTCTGCGAGCTGCCCGCAGGATTAGCAGCAGGAGACGTTAGCCGCGATTAGGCAGCTAAAGCAAAATTGTTTTCTTTTGCGTTTAATTTAAAAGGTTCACCGATTTACGGGCAGATGAAACCCCGGCTCGCTATTCATGATACAACCATCCACGTCGAAACCTTTACATCCCCATGGATAGAATCTCCCTTTACAGGGATTCAAAATAAGTATAGCACATATTTTACCGTTTGCCAATGAAGTTTATGGTATAATATGCGTAGGGGCCGCCCAAAGGGCGGCCCACAGTTCGCAGACCGCAGTTCGCAGTTCGCCGGTCGTGGTGATTTATCTTTTCCCGCCAGAAGACTCCCACCTCTTAGGTGGGGGATGAATGGCGGTGCTTGAGTGGGTTCAATGCCCGTAAAAAGCACAAAAACGCTGTAACTCATCTTGAAAATCATCACTATTTCCCACATAATAATCATATAATAAAAAAGGAGGTGAAAAATGTGTATCTTACTCAATCAAATGTCATCAGAAATCTTTCCAAAGAAGACTATGCCATGCTGCGGGAGATGTGCCAATACAGCAATAACCTCTACAACGTGGCTCTCTACAACATCAGGCAATACTATTTCCAAGCGAGGAAGTTCTTGAAATACGAAGAAAATTACCATGTCTGCAAGGAAAACGAAAACTACGGTCTGTTGCAGGCTGGCGTATCTCAGCAGATATTGAAGGTGGCTGACCGCAGTTTCAAGTCATTCTTCAATCTCATAAAAAAGGCAAAATCAGGAGAATATCGCTTCAAGGATATCAAAATGCCTCACTATCGGGAAAAAGGCGGCATGTTCAACCTGATTCTTTCCACGAACGCCATAAACGTAAAAGATGGATTCTTGACGATCCCCATGAGTCGGGGATTTTCTAAACGGCATGGCCGTAAGCCAATCAAAATCCCTTTCCCTGCAAGACTGAAAGAGAAAACCATCAAGGAAGTCCGTATCTGCCCCGTATATAATGGCAGATACTTCAAAATCCAGTATTGCTATCTTCAGGAGAAAGAACCTCAAGACGTTTCACCGGACAATGTTCTTGCTATCGACATCGGTCTTGAAAATCTGGCAACTTGCGTGACCAACACCGGGACGGCGTTCATCATGGACGGGCGTAAACTTAAATCAATCAACCAGTATTGGAACAAGCAGAAAGCCTACTATCAGGGGATTGCCGACAAACAAGGACAGAAGAAAACGCACAGGCTCTATGCCTTAGCAAGAAAACGTAACAATCGGACACAAGACTACCTCCGCAAGGTTGCCCGCTATATCATCAACTACTGTATCGAACACCGTATCGGAACCATCGTCTGTGGTTATAACGGTGACTGTGAACGTACTCCCGCCTATAGAGGCGAGAGCTTCCTGCTTCAACGAGAACAGCGCCACTGACTCCAAAGAGTTGCGGCGGCTTACACTCTCTCCACAGGCGTAGATTCCCGTGCGACCCACGGTATTTTATGGATTACGTCAGGCAGATATTCGCCTGGCTTCTTCCCGAATATTTATGGCAGCGTTCTTATCGCGGTTATGGTGACTGCCACATTTAGGGCAATTCCATTCCCTTATAGATAAATCCTTGGTTTCGTGGTTCTGATATCCGCAAACATGGCACAGCTGGCTGCTTGGATACCACTTATCTATCTTGATAAGCTGTTTGCCTTGCCAAGCCAGCTTATATTCCAGCATGTTCGTGAACATATTCCAGCCATTGTCGGCTACGGATTTGCCAAAGCTGAACTTGCCACCCTTTTTCCGCTTGGCCATCGCTTTGACACTAATATCCTCAATGCCAATGACATCATAGCGGTCTGTGAGATAGCGAGCCTTCTTATGCAGGAAATCCCGCCGTTGATTAGCCACTTTCTCATGGAGAATAGCTACGCGCAGCCTTTGTTTTTCTCTGTTGTGACTTCCTTTTTGCTTGTTGGATAGCTTTCGCTGTGCCTTAGCCAATCTTTTCTCTGCCGTTCGCAGGAAACTGGGATACTTAGCATCCGCCTCATCGGAAGCCACATACAAACCGTGCATCGCAAAATCCAGGCCCAGGAAGGTCTTCGGTATGACAGGGAGTATTTGGTTTTCATACTCCACTAGCATACTGATATAGTACTTTCCTGATGGCGTCTTGCTGATGGTTACGGTCTTTATGATACTGTTCTCTGGCAAGGGGCGATGCTGGCATAATTTCACCCAGCCGACTTTTGGCAGTTTCACCTTATGGCCCTCGATTCGGACAGAACCCTTCTGGTTGTTCGTAGAATACGAAGCGCGACTATTTTTCTTTGACTTGAAGCGCGGCTTGCCGAAATGCTGGCTGTCATTCCAAAAGTGGCTGTATGCCTTGTTCAGATTCAGTTGGGCATTGGCAAGGGCTAAACTATCGACTTCCTTTAGCCAAGGGAATTGTTCTTTATACTGCGCAGGCGTGTTATTCAGCTTTTGGCCTGATTCCTTGTAATAGGCAAGGCGGTCACTCAACATTTTGTTATAGATGAATCGGACACAGCCGAAGGTCTTGGCAAACATCATTTTCTGTTCCCTTGTCGGGTATATTCTGTATCGGTATGCCTTATTCACTATCATCACCTGCCTTGACTTTCCAAATCCTTTCACTCTTACCACTGATTATACTGCAAATCAACTTGTGAAGCCATTGTTTTTCTGATGGCATCGAGCCCTCAGAAAAACCTGCAATTCATCTCGCCGCCTAAAGAGGCGGGAGACTTCTTGCAGAATCAGGTTAAACGTAGTATCGACCTGGGTAGGATAACCAACCAGCAGTTTACGCAAATCAGTTTCGGTAATCTGCGTGAAAAACTGGAAGGACTTTGCGAGCGTTACGGTATGCGATATATCGAACAGGAAGAATCTTACACTTCTCAAGCAAGTTGCTTGGATTTAGACGATATTCCTGTCTATAATCCTGAACAGCCGTATACTGGCACGTTCAGTGGGAAGCGTATCCACCGTGGCTTGTACCAGTTCGCCGATGGCAGGATGGCCAACGCGGATGTGAATGGAGCATACAACATACTCCGTAAAAGTAAGCAGAACTTCGATTTCGAGGGACTGTGTAAGGGGCTTTTGGACAGCCCTTTGAGAATAAGGATATCCTGACAGCTAACTCCTTTGGAATAGGCTGTCAGGCGTTAGTCCATGTATCAAACTTCTCAAGAATCTCCCGCTTCTATAAGCGGGAGAGGTTCAAGGTTTACAAGCAACCTCTCCGGCCCTTCAGGCCACCTCTCCTAGCAGGAGAGAACTATACGAAAGGATGTCTTCATTTTGTTGTTATATATCATTAAATGGCTTTATGCCTGGATCCTGCCGATGGGTGGCATTGTCCTGGCTTTGATTCTCTTATTGTGTTATATGTTCCGCAAGCATAGTCCCGGCCGCTGGGCGCTGGCTGTCGTTACGGCTGTCTTTTATCTTTTGTCCATCGAGCCCGTATCGAACGGCCTCATCCATCCCTTGGAAACGGCTTATGACCAGCCGCAGGGGACGGCTGTCGCTGGCGATGTCATCGTCCTTCTCGGCGGCGGATCCCGGGCCGGCGTCCCCGATTTCGACGGTACCGGCCAGGTCGGCAGCGCCGCAGCCAACCGTTTCCTCATGGCCTTGCGCCTGCAAAAGGCTAAGGATCTGCCCATCCTCTTATCGGGCGGGACCATCCTCGAAGGCGACGCCAATGAATCGGAAATCGAAAAGCGGATGCTCCTCTCCCTGGGCGTGCCGGAAAATAAGATCTTCATGGACGACAAGAGCCGCAACACGGCGGAAAATGCCGCTTTTTCCAAGCAAATCTGCGAGCACCAGGGCTGGACGAAGCCCATCCTGGTCACCAGTGCCTTCCACATGCCCCGGTCTGTCCGCTTCTTTACGCGTGAAGGCCTCGATGTGACGCCGTATCCCTGTGATTACCATACGAGCGCTGTGACGAACTGGTCCGGATACTCCGTCGTACCCCAGTCTTTTTACTTATTTAACTCCTGTCTGGCCATCAAAGAATACGTCGGCATCGCCGCCGCTTCTTTGCGGATGCAATAAATTGGGACATAAAACGTCCATGGTATTGCAAAATCGTACCCGATGTGGCATACTTACAGTGTAAGTAGTAAGGCCCTCAAGTTCTTAGAATTATGTAAAAGAGTTATTTTCGTTTTCAAAAGGAGTGTATCGACAATGATTAAAGTTGGTATTAATGGTTTCGGTCGTATTGGTCGTTTTGTTTTCCGCGCTGCACAGACTCGTGATGACATCGAAATCGTAGGCATCAACGACCTCTGCCCGGTTGACTACATGGCATACATGCTCAAATATGATACCATGCACGGCCAGTTCGATGGCACGATCGAAGCTGACGTCGAAAACAGCCAGCTCATCGTTAATGGCAAAAAAATCCGCGTAACGGCTGAAAAAGATCCGGCAAACCTCAAATGGGACGAAGTCGGTGCTGAATACGTCGTTGAATCGACAGGCCGTTTCCTCACCATGGACCTCGCTGAAAAACACCTCGCAGCCGGTGCAAAATACGTTGTACTCTCCGCTCCTTCCAAACAGGGTGCTGACGGCCGCCAGGCAGACATGTTCGTTTGCGGCGTTAACACCGATACATACAAAGGCCAGAAAATCGTTTCCAACGCATCTTGCACGACGAACTGCCTCGCTCCGATCGCTAAAGTCCTCAACGATGCTTTCGGCATCAAAGAAGGCCTCATGACGACGGTTCACTCCACGACGGCTACGCAGAAAACCGTTGACGGCCCGTCCATGAAAGACTGGCGCGGTGGCCGTGCAGCTGCTGGCAACATCATTCCGTCCACGACGGGTGCTGCTAAAGCTGTCGGCAAAGTCATTCCGGAATTGAACGGCAAATTGACCGGTATGTCCATGCGTGTACCGACCCTCGACGTTTCCGTCGTCGACCTCACGGTCAACCTCGCTAAACCGGCTACATACGATGAAATCTGCGCAGCTATGAAGAAAGCTTCTGAAGGCGAACTCAAAGGCATCCTCGGCTACACTGACGAAGCTGTCGTTTCCTCCGACTTCCTCGGCTGCCCGCTCACGTCCATCTTCGACGCTAAAGCTGGTATCGCTTTGACGGACACCTTCGTAAAAGTCGTTTCCTGGTACGACAACGAAATCGGCTACTCCAACAAAGTCCTCAACCTCATTGCTGTCATGAACGATTACAACAGCAAACACTAATTTGTAGCGACGCATTTCCCAACGGGTAAACAGCCTCCCGTTACAAATCAGATTGAACCCTAAAGGGGCCGTCGCATGGCGGCCCCTTTTTATTACTCATCGATTACAAAAGGAGTCAAAAACTGTAATGACGAAAAAGAAACCTGTAATGCTGGTCATCATGGATGGTTTTGGCTGCAGCCATATCGAAAAAGATAACGCCGTAGCCCAGGCAGACCTCAAGGTCTTGCCGAAACTTTGGAAAGAATATCCTCATTCGTATCTCGGCGCATCGGGCGAAGACGTCGGTCTGCCTGACGGCCAGATTGGCAACTCTGAAGTGGGCCATCTTAATATCGGTGCGGGACGTATTGTGTACCAGGCGCTGACAAAAATCACCAAGGACATCAAAGACGGCGCTTTCTTCCAGAAACCGGCTCTCGTCGGTGCTATGGAAAACGTCAAGGAAAAGGATTCGGCCCTCCATCTGCTGGGCCTCGTCTCTCCTGGCGGCGTCCACAGCAGCGAACAGCATCTCTATGGTCTTTTGGAAATGGCGAAGCGCTATGGCTTGAAAAAAGTCTACATCCACGCCTTCCTCGACGGCCGCGACGTACTGCCCCGCAGTGCCGGCGAATACCTCCAGGAACTGGAAGACAAGTGCGCTGAACTCGGCGTCGGTGAAATCGCCACCATCAGCGGCCGCTACTATGCCATGGACCGCGACAAGCGCTGGGAACGCGTCGAAAAAGCCTATGATGCCGTCGCCCTCGGCGAAGGACCGCAGGAACCGGATGCCCAGACCTGCCTGGAACATTCCTACGCAGCTGACGTTTCCGACGAATTCGTCATCCCGACAGTCATCCATAAACATCCCGTCCAGGATGGGGACAGCGTCGTCTTCTTCAACTTCCGCCCCGACCGGGCCCGTCAGCTGACGACGGCTTTCGTCGTCCCCGATTTCGACGGCTTCCCGCGTCCGAAGAAACTGGACACGTACTTTGCGACCATGACCCGTTACGAAGACGACCTTCCGGTACACGTCGTCTATGATAAAGAACGGATCCCCGACACACTGGGCGAAGTCCTGGCCAAGGCCGGCAAGACCCAGCTGCGCATTGCCGAAACGGAAAAATACGCTCACGTCACGTATTTCTTCAATGGCGGTGAAGAAGAACCGAATCCCGGTGAAGACCGCATCCTCGTACCGTCGCCGAAAGTTGCGACGTATGACTTGCAGCCGGAAATGAACGCGCCCATTGTCACGGAAAAAGTCATCGAACAGATCAAGGCCGATAAATATGATATGATCATGCTCAATTTCGCCAACGCCGATATGGTCGGCCATACAGGCGTCTTTGAAGCGGCTGTCAAAGCTGTCGAAACGGTCGACACCTGCGTCGGCAAAATCGTCGAAGCCTTGAAACCCGTCCAGGGCCAGCTCCTGATCATCGCCGACCATGGCAATGCGGAACAGATGGCCGATCCCGATACGGGCTGCCCTTACACGGCTCATACGACGAACCATGTACCGTGCATCCTGGTCAGTGAAGAACATAAAGGGAATCACCTGCACGACGGTATCCTGGCCGACGTCGCCCCGACCATGCTGACTTTGGCCGGTATGGACATTCCTGCCGATATGACCGGCAAATGCCTGCTGGATCAGTGATTATACTCTGTTGTTCTATCGCATCGTGAAGGGAGAGAGTAAGATGGAACAAGATACATTGAGTATCTTTCAAAAAATAGCTCCCGATGTCATGGGGACAATCAAAGAACGTTACCTGCTGCTGCGGCATATCGCCGACGCCGGACCCGTCGGCCGCCGGACCCTGGCCGGCCTTTCGGGCCTGTCGGAACGCGTCGTCCGGTCGCACGTCGACGTCCTGCGGCGCAGCGGTATCGTCCGCTTTACGACGCTGGGCATTGCTATGGAGCCGGAAGGCAAACGGCTCATGCCGGATCTGTTGGAATGTTTCCTGCGCCTGAACAATTTGGATGACATGCAGCGCCAGATTCGCCAGAAGCTGGACCTGAAGAATGTCTACATCGTTCCCGGTGACAGTGACAGCGATAAGACAGCGAAGGAAGAACTGGGCCGCCGTGGCGCCCTCTTGCTCAACGACCTCTTTGGCAGCGTCGATACTGTCGCCATCAGCGGCGGTTCGACCATGGCCGAAGTGGCCCGTATGCTGCCGGAATGTCTGGCCAATGTGACCATCCTGCCGGCCCGCGGCAGCATGGGGAACCACGTCGAAGTCCAGGCCAACTATATTGCCGCCAACATTGCGTCCAAGACCCACAGCTCGTACCGCATGATCCACATCCCCGAAGGCCTGAGCGACTCGGCGCTGCAGATGATGCTCAAAGCTGACCGTCAGACCCAGGAAAATGTCGCCATGACCGCCCGGGCCCAGGTCGTCATCTTCGGCATCGGCCGGGCCGACCGCATGGCCCGCAAGCGGGGCATGACGGCGCTCCAGCGCGATGCCCTGCACAGCCTCGGCGCCTGTGGCGAATCGCTGGGCTGCTATTGCGGCCTGGACGGCAAAATCTTATATGGTACGAATAATGTAGGGATTTCATTACGGGAAATCAAATATCATCCGCACATCATCGCCGTAGCCGGTGGCGCCAGCAAGGCAGAAGCCATCGTCGGCGTCATGCGGGCCTGCCATACGGGCACGCTGGTCACTGATGAAGGTGCGGCTGAAAAAATCATACAACTGCTTTAATTGGAGGAGGAACCTTTCATGAAAAAAACGATCACCGATGTAAATGTCGAAAACAAACGCGTCTTTGTCCGCGCTGACTTCAACGTCCCCCTTGATGAAAACTGCCACATCACAGATGACACGCGTATCCAGAAGACGCTGCCGACCATCAAATACTTGCTCGACCACAAGGCTGCTGTCATCCTGGCCAGCCATCTCGGCCGCCCGAAGGGACAGGTCGTCGAAAAGTATTCCCTGAAACCGGTCGCTAAACGCCTGTCGGAACTCCTCGGCATCGACGTCAAATTCGCTCCGGACTGCGTCGGCGCAGAAACGAAAGCCATGGCTGATGCCCTCAAACCGGGTGAAGTCCTGCTTCTGGAAAACCTCCGTTTCCATAAAGAAGAAGAAAAGAACGGCGAAGATTTCGCCCGCCAGCTCGCTTCCCTGGCTGAAGTCGGCATCAACGACGCTTTCGGCTGCTGCCACCGCGCTCATGCTTCCGTCGCTGGCATTACGAAGTTCCTGCCCATGGCTGCCGGCTTCCTCCTGGAAAAAGAAATCCGCTTCATCGGCGGTGCTGTCGATAATCCGGCTCACCCCTTCGCAGCTATCATCGGCGGCGCTAAAGTTTCCGACAAGATCGAAGTCATTTCCAACCTTCTGCCGAAAGTCGACCTCATGATTATCGGCGGCGGCATGGCCAACACCTTCCTGGCTGCCCAGGGTTATGGCATCGGCAAATCTCTCGTCGAAGCCGACAAGATCGACCTGGCTAAACAGCTCATCAACCAGGCTAAGGAACAGGGTACGAAACTGCTCCTGCCGGTCGATGTCATGGTCGCCGCTGAATTCAAGAACGATGCTGATCACAAAGTCGTTCCCGTCGATGCGGTCCCGGCTGATTGGATGATCCTCGACGTCGGCACGAAGACACAGGAACTCTTCGCCAAAGAACTGGCTCCGATGAAACTCATCGTTTGGAATGGTCCTATGGGCGTATTTGAAATGGAAAACTATGCTAAAGGTACGGAAGCAGTCGCCAAAGCTGTTGCTGATTCCGATGCTGTTTCTATCGTCGGCGGCGGTGACTCCGTCTCGGCTGTCAACAAGACCGGCCTGGCCGACAAGATCAGCCACATCTCCACGGGCGGCGGCGCTTCCCTGGAATACCTCGAAGGCAAACAGCTCCCGGGTGTCGTATCCCTGAGCGATAAATAAAATCATTCACCTTTAAAGGAGGAAACTCATTATGCGTAAAACCATCATTGCCGGCAACTGGAAAATGAACCATCTCGGTGCCGACGCCAAAGAAACTATCCAGGGCCTCGTCGCCAAAGTCCCGCAGGACGTAAAACCGGAAGTCATCATCGCTCCGGTCTTCCCGTACCTGCCCATGGCTGTCGAAATGACCAAAGGTACGCCGATCCACGTCGCAGCCCAGAACATGCACTGGGAAGAAAAAGGCGCTTTCACTGGCGAAGTTTCGCCGGCTATGCTCGTCGACATCGGTGTCACCCATGTCATCCTGGGCCATTCCGAACGCCGGACGTACTTCAATGAAACGGACGAAACGGTCAACAAGAAGACCAAAGCCGCACTGGCTCATAATCTGACGCCGATTGTTTGCTGCGGCGAAACGCTGGAACAGCGCGAACAGGGCATCATGCAGTCCTGGATCGAAAGCCAGATCGAAAAAGCCTTGGAAGGCCTGACGGCAGCAGACGTCAAGAAAGTCATCATCGCTTATGAACCGATCTGGGCTATCGGCACGGGCAAGACGGCCAGCGCTGCCCAGGCAGAAGAAGTCTGCGCTATCATTCGCAAGAAACTGGCTGCCCTCTATGACGCAGCTACGGCAGAAGACGTTTCCATCCTCTACGGCGGCAGCGTCAAAGGCGGCAACGTCGCTGAACTCACAGGCTCTGCCGACATCGACGGCGGCCTCGTAGGCGGTGCCAGCCTCAAAGCCGACGACTTCCTGGCTATCATCAACAATGCTGTTGTAAAATAGTTAGTGGCTAGTGGCTAGTGGCTAGTGGCTAGTGGCTAGTGGCTAGTGGCTCGTAGGGGTCGCCACGTGGGCGACCCGTTATGGATTTGGATGATTTTTCTAGCAGACTGGCCGGGAAATCGTACATATCCCGGAGCGGGCGCCCCACGTGGTCGACCCTACAGAAAAGGACCTGTCGCTTTTGCGGCAGGTCCTTTTGCTATATCTCCCCACATTTGTTACAATAAGGGCATGAGATGGAGGAGAAATTCGATGAAATATATTTTATATGTCCTTTCTTTTTTCTGCCTGCTCATCGGCGGCGGTGCCTGGTTCTTTTATAACCATCCTGTCGGTGTCATCGGCGTTATCCTGTCGCTGTATATCCTGTATCGCCTGGAACGGCAGCCGCACAAGCTTTCTTTGAAGTGGCCCGGCAGCAAAGGGAAGGGAGCCAGCCGTGACCAGGCGGCCTTTGAAAAGGCTGTCAGCGACTTCAACTGCATGGAAGCGGAACGATTGGGGCTGACCGACCCGGACCTGCGCCGGACCGTTGCCAATATGCAGCACATTGCCCGTAACTTTCTCTACTATTTACAGCAGTATCCCGAACGAATCGGACTGGCAGAACACTTCATCGACTACTATCAGGACCGGGCCGTCTACATGGTCCATAAATATAAGAAACTGGCCGTAACAGGCGTTAAGACGGACAAAGTGGTCAACACGCAGAACAAGCTCAAGAACCTGCTCAGCCAACTCGACCAGGCCTATGAAGAACAGTTCACGCAGGTCATGGAAGCGGAATTAGTGACCATCGACGGAGAAACGACGGTCATGGCCCAGAACCTGTCTGCCCAAGGCCTGTACGACCCGGAGGCTGCCGCGCGGAGAAAGAAGCCGTCGTCCCTGAAAGGCTCCCTGGCTCAGTGGAAGCAGAAAGCCGCCGACCGCTTCGATGCCTATACGGACGGGACCTTCTCGTCGATTACACCGGAACTGCGCCATAAAATCAACGAAGAGCGCCTGATTACAGCCGTCCTGGCCTTCTTCCTGGGCTCCTTCGGCATCCATTACTTCTATTTGAAGCGCCCTGTCCGCGGGGCCATCTGCGCCCTCTTCTGCTGGACCCTCATCCCGGGCTTCCTGGGCCTGCGCGAAGGCATCCGCTACTTCAACATGACGACCGATGAATTTTACTATGCCGATTATTTACATAAATACGGCGCTTAACTCCATAAATAAAGTGAAACACGAGTATAATACTCATGAGTATTATACTCGTGTTTCACTTTATTTGTAATGCGCTTTCTTAGATTTCTACGTTGAAGTGTTTGAGAATCATTTTTTCGGCTTCTGCATTCCACAGTCCTTTGTGGGCTTTGCAGCATTTGTCCAGTTCCTTACTATATGTATTAAAAGACAGGCAATTTGAGGTTGTCTTTTTACAGGTTTCATTCCTACTAGCGGTAACGCAGTTTGTGGTATAATGAAGGTAAAAATCACGAAGAGGAGGTGTTGATATGGGGGCGAAAGCCGTGATCATCGATCACGAACCACTGATGGCGGCGCAGTTGAAAAAACTGTTACAGCAGGGGAAACCAGCTATCGAGGTGAAAGCGATATGCTATGAAGGGGAGCAGGCCATGGCCTGTCTGGCAGCCCATCAGCCGGATATCGTCTTTCTGACCCTGGAAATGCCGCGGGTCAGCGGCATGATTATTGCAAAGCAGATCGAAGCGGAAAAAGGGCCTCATCCGGCCATCGTCTTTGTCACGGGTCAGCGCGATTTCATTTCTCAGACGCTGCGGCTCAATGTCCTCGACTATCTGGTCAAGCCGGTTACGGAAGGTGAAGTCCGGCGGGTTGTCGAAAAGTTCTGTGCCGTCTATACAAAAAAAGAAACCCCTTCACAGGAAGGAGCTTCTCTGACGGCTGCCGACGGCGGCGAACGGCCCAGTTATGCCCGGCGCTTTTCCGTCGATGAAGGTGATAAGATAAAACTCATCGCAACGGAAGATATCCGCCTGGTCTATGCGGAAAAGCGCAAGGTCTATTTGGTTACTCTCTCAGGCCGGACTTATCCCAGCCATCTCAGTCTGGTCCAGTTTGAAAAGCGTCTGCCTGAAGACATCTTTTTCCGCTGTCACCGCAATTACATCGTCAATATCGATGAAGTCCAGCAAATTGAACCGTGGTTCAATCATCAATACGTCCTCATCCTGAAAGGGATGGAAGACCAGCCCGTGCCCATCGGCCGATCGTATGTCAAGAAGCTCCGGCAGTACGTCGACTTATAGGTTCAAGGCAGCCTTAAAGTAGGCTTTAAGGTTCCCCGGCAGATGACAGCATTTTGATAATGCATAGATTGCAGGATGAGGGTGAAAAAATGCCTGGTTGTTATAGAATAATGGCAAGCCATATGATATAATTCAAAGTAAAGCCTTGTAAAGAATATGAAAGAATCGTGTGAATTTTGATAAAGGCTTATTCTTATCTTTTTGTTAAGGAGATCGATGATTATGGCATTCCACTTAAAGCCCAAGGAAGAAAAATTCTTTTCCCTATTGGACCAGCATGCGACGTTGAGCTATGAAGCGGCTGAATTACTGAGCCAGGCTATTAACGGCGAAGTCGCAAAAGAAACGGCGCTGGAAAAAATCGACGCCCTGGCCGACCAGGCCGATGTATTGGTCATGGAAACGATGAAGCGCCTGCAAAAGACATTCATTACGCCTATGGACCGGGAAGATATCCAGCAGCTGATCGACCAGCTCGATGCGGCAATCGATAACATCAGTGAAATCATGGATAAAATGTGCATGTACCAAGTCGGTGAAGCGACGGATGGGGCTAAAAAGATGGCGACCATTACGGCTAAGGCCATGAAGGAAATACGCAAGTCCATTGGCTACATGAAGGACCTCAAGAAGAATTACCTCAAAGTCGAAGCGCGGAGCAAGAAAGTGTTGAAATTGGAACAGGACTGCGACGACTTATATCATGAAGAAATGGCGAACTTGTTCAAGAACTGCAAGGACCCCACCGAAATCATCAAGTGGAAGGAAATCCTCCAGTCCGTTGAAGACGTCACTGATGATTGTGAAAATTTAGTCGTTACGTTCAGAAGGGTTGTATTGAAGTATGCCTGAGCATTGGTTAATATGGGCCATCGTACTGCTGGCTGTTCTCTTTGATTATATTAATGGCTTCCACGATACGGCGAATGCCATCGCGACCAGTGTTTCGACGCGGGCCATTTCACCGCGTCACGCTATCATGATGGCGGCGTGCCTGAATTTTGCCGGTGCTATGATCAGTACCGGCGTCGCTAAGACCATTGGCGGCGATTTAGTCCTCAATCCGGCTGAAATCAGCTTAGAAGTCATCGTAGCTGCTCTTATCGGCTCGATTATCTGGAATGTCATCACTTGGTACTATCGCATACCGAGCAGTTCATCCCATTCGTTGATTGGTGGCGTCATCGGTGCCGTTTGCATCAGCGTCGGGCCGGCAGCTCTCGATATGGGCGGTATCGGCAAGATTATCCTGTCTTTGATCTTGTCGCCTGTCGTCGCCTTGATTACGGGCTATTTCGTCATGATCGGCATCCTCTGGGTCGTCCGTAAATATTCCCCGCTGGCCCTGAACCGGCAGTTCCGCAAGATGCAGCTCTTGTCGGCCAGTTTGATGGCTTTTTCCCACGGCTCCAATGATGCCCAGAAAGCCATGGGGATCATCGCCCTGGCTCTCTTATCTGGCGGTTATATTGAAACCATGGAAATCCCGATTTGGGTCAAGATGGCCTGCGCCACGTCGATGGCCCTGGGGACGTCGGCCGGCGGCTGGCGTATCATCTCTACGATGGGGACGAAGATCTTCAAGATGGAATCGATCAACGGCTTTGCGGCGGATTTGAACTCGTCTATCGTCATCTTTTCGGCGACTTTCCTCCATCTGCCCGTCAGTACGACCCACGTCGTATCGGGCTCCATCATGGGCATCGGTTCAGCCGAACGCGTCCGCGCCGTCCATTGGGGCGTCGCCCGCAGTATGCTCGTCGCCTGGGTCGTCACCATCCCCATCAGTGCCCTTATGTCGGCAATCATTTTCAAAATTATCGATTTTCTTTAAGACTATGTTTGAGGTTTAGTGTGTGAAACTAACCACTAACCACTAAAAAAGCGCTGTCTTCATGGGACAGCGCTTTTTTCTTTTGAGGATGTCTACCCCAAAGTATATTATAGATGTACTTTGGGGCGCTGGAGTTACAGAATTAAAACTATACTTTTTTTGTCTTTTATTGTATAATACTAAATATAGACAACAAGGGGGTAGAAATATGAGATTGAATCAGGCTACGGACTATGCCTTCCGCATGGTCCTCTATTTGGCATCTCTCCCGGAAGGCACGAAGATTACCGGCGCGGCGCTGGCTGAAAAACAGAATATACCGGAACGTTTTTTATTGAAAATCATGCGCAGTCTCACCAAGGCTGGCATCATGAAGTCTTACCGCGGTGTCGAAGGCGGCTTCGCCCTGCAGCGGGCTCCCAAGGATATCACCCTCTTTGACATCATCGATGCCGTCGAAGGGCAGACGGAACTGCAGCGCTGTCTCCATGATATCGGCTCGTGCAGCCGCGGCTGCAGCGGCATGTGCTCTATTTATGCCGCTTTTGCCGACATCCAGCGCGACCTGGCGGCCCGCCTGAAGTCCATCAACTTCGAGACACTGGCCAAACAGGAAGCCAATCTGCGCATGGTCCATGAAGCAGAAGCGCAGCTGACGGCCAAAAAAGAAGCGGCAGAAAAGTGAGCTTGTAGTACGGAGTTTGTAGAAGAGGGCTTTAAATTTAAAACCCTCCGCTAACCACTAGCCACTAAAAAGGGCTTGTCACCGACGACAAGCCCTTTTTTTTATGCCCAAAATATTGTAAAATAAGGATACCCATTTTATTTTTATTCTCGTTGTGTGGAGTGAAGCCCTATGTACCTACCCCTTCAAGGTTTCATCAGCAGCTTCCGGCTGCTCGATATATTGGATATCCTGCTCGTCGCTTTTGTCCTCTATAAATTATTCATCCTCATCCGCAATACCCGGGCCGTGGCCCTGATCAAGGGCCTGCTGGTCCTGGGCGTGGTCACTGTTGTCAGCAAGGTCCTCGACCTGCACGTCATCAACTGGATGCTGCAGCAGGGGATGACGGTCATTCTCGTCGCCCTGCCTGTCGTCTTCCAGCCGGAATTGCGGCGGGCCCTGGAACAAATCGGCCGGGGCCGTTTCTTTCGTTCCGGCCAGGTCATCAGCATGGAAGAACTGGAACGGCTCATCGATGAAATCGTGGCTATCAGTGAATCCCTGTCAAAGACCCATACAGGAGCGCTCATCGTCTTTGAACGCGAAGTAGGCCTTAACGACTACATCGATACAGGCATCGCCATCGACGGCCTGGTGTCGCGGGAACTGTTGGGGAATATCTTCATTCCCAATACGCCCCTTCACGATGGCGCCGTCATCATCCGGGAAAACCGGATCATGGCTGCCGGCTGTCTGCTGCCGTTGACGTCGGACCGGTCGCTGTCGACGGAATTAGGGACGCGTCATCGGGCGGCTATCGGCATCAGTGAACTGGCCGATGCCGTCGTCGTCGTCGTCAGCGAAGAAACGGGCTCCATTTCTTATACCTATGGCGGTCATATTTATCGTCACCTCGACGGCAATGCCCTGCGCAATGTCCTGAAGACGTTCTTGAACAGGACGCCTCAGGGCCTGGCCAATATTTTTAAATGGAGGCCTTAGCTTATGAACAAGATTGATAAAAAATGGCAGCTCAAAATAATTTGCCTCCTCTTGGCTATCGTCTTGTGGTTCGTCATCATCAACGAACAGAACCCGCTCAGTGAAGGCAGTTATACCGTACCGATCACTGTAGAGAACCTCGACTCCCAGTATATTACGTCCAACGTGCCCAAGACGGTCTATGTCCGCCTGTCGGGACCGCGCAATACGATCATCAACGTTGGGCCGTCGGATATCAAGGCCTATATCGACTTGTCCAGTGTCCAGGAAGGGGAAGTAGAGGTCCCGGTCCACATCGAGATCCCCAGCGGGACGGAGCTGAAGAAGCAGAGCATGACGTCGACGAAAATCACAGTCGATGTCTATACAGTCAAAGAATTTAAATTGACGCCCCATGTCGTCGGCAAACTGGATGACAAGGATTTCATCAGCGATTTGAAAATCGTACCGGAGAAAGTCGTCGTCAGCGGGGCGCGCCGCCTCATCCAGCACGTCAGCCAGGCAGTCGTAGATATCCCGGTCAATCAGCGCAATGGCGACTTTGCTATTATGGCGCCGATTCATTTGTATCAGGCTGATGGCACGCCTGTCGAAGGACTGGAAATGACGCCCTGGCAGAGCAATGTCAAAGTGGCCATTGCCCATGATGCCGTGGCCAAGACGGTGCCTCTCAACCTGAACGCTACGGGCCAGACGGCCTGGAAGACCGTCACAGTCCAGCCGATGTCGGTCCAGGTCCGCGGTGAAGCCGATACGCTGAAGAATATCAGCTCCATCGATTTGCCAGATATCGATGTGGAAAACATGACGGAAGAAAAGACCTGGAAAGTGCTGATTCCGCCCATTGATGGTGTCGTCATAGACCCTGATGAAGTCGACGCCACACTGCATATTAAGAAAGATGAGTAGAAAGGGAGAAGATTGTGCTTAGAGTATTGAATATCCGCACGGCTGTCCCTATGCAGAAGCCTTTGGCAGCTTTAGTGGCTAAAAAGCTTCGATGCAGCCGCAGCGATATTTCCCGCCTTATCATTGTCCGCCGGTCCATCGACGCCCGGCGGAAACCGCGGATTTATTTCGTTTTTACGGTCGATGTGGAATTCGTCGACGAAAGCCGCGTTTGGAAGCGCTGTCGTGACAATAAGGATGTCCGCCAGCTGGCTGAGTCGCCGGCGCCGGATATCCGGCCCGGTACGCAGCCGCTTACCCACCGGCCCATCGTCATCGGGACCGGCCCGTCTGGCCTGGCGGCAGCCCTGGCCCTGGCCGAACACGGCTATGCGCCTATCGTCTTTGAACGGGGGTGTGACGTCGATACCCGCACGAAAGACGTTGAAGATTTTTGGCGCGGCGGCCCCTTCAAGGCATCGTCGAACGTCCAGTTCGGCGAAGGCGGAGCGGGGACCTTTTCCGATGGGAAATTGACGACCCGCGTCAATCATCCGCTGCTGCGGCGCATTTTGCAGACTTTCGTCGATGCCGGAGCGCCGGAAGACATCCTGTATGCCTATAATCCCCACGTCGGGACCGATGTCCTGCGCTGCGTCGTCAAGAATATGCGCCACACCATCGAGGCGCAGGGCGGCGAAGTCCATTTTTCCAGCTGTGTCACGGCCATCCATCGCGACGATGAAGGCCGCATTACTTCTGTGACCGTCAATGACCGCGATGAGTACCCGGCCGAGCTGGTCGTCATGGGTATCGGCCACAGTGCCCGCGATACGTATTACATGCTCCATGACCAGGGCATTACCCTGGAAAAGAAGCCTTTTGCCGTCGGTGTGCGTATCGAACATTCCCAGGATGTCATCGACCGGGCCCAATATGGCTGCCCGGCAGCCGACCTCGGCCTGGAACCGGCCGATTACGCCCTGGTCTATCACAGCCCGGAAGGGCGGTCGTGCTATTCTTTCTGCATGTGTCCCGGCGGTGTCGTCGTCGGCGCGGCTTCGGAAGAAGGGCGGGTTGTCACCAATGGCATGAGCCTGTACCGACGTGACAGCGGCATCGCCAACAGTGCTGTCGTCGTCAACGTCACAGCCGACGACATGGGCGGCGACAGCCCCCTGGCGGGGATCGAATTCCAGCGCCGCTATGAAGCCCTGGCCTATCAGGCCGGCGGCAGCAATTATCACGCGCCAGCTCAGACCGTCGGGGCTTTCCTCAGCCGTCCTGGAGCACCGCAGGAAGGGCCCATCCATTCCTATCGTCCCGGCGTGACCTGGACGGACCTGCATGAGGTCCTGCCAGGTTTCGTTACGACGACACTGGAACAGGCCCTGCCTTATTTTGGGCGGCGGATCCATGGTTTTGACGATGACGATGTCGTCATGACCGGCGTCGAAACCCGGACCAGCGCCCCGGTACGCATTGTCCGCGGCGAAGACCGCATGGCCCTGGGGGCGGCAGGCCTTTATCCCATCGGGGAAGGGGCTGGCTATGCCGGCGGCATTATGAGCGCTTTTTTGGATGGCCTGGAAACGGCGATTGAAATCATCCGTAAATATCAACCTTTGGAGGTAAAGTAAATGGCTAGATTGTTTGGAACTGATGGAGTACGAGGTATTGCCAATGATTCGCTGACACCGGAATTGGCATATCATTTGGGCAGAGCAGCTGCCTATATTTTTGGGCAGAACAAAGAACACCCGACCTTTCTCATCGGCCGGGATACCCGCCGTTCCGGCACTATGCTGGCAGATATCCTGGCCGCCGGTATCGCTTCGGCTGGTGGTGACTGCTACATGGTAGGCGTCATTCCGACTCCGGCCATTGCCTACTTGACGCGGACTCATCATATGGATGCCGGCGTCATGATTTCGGCGTCGCATAATCCCTTTGAATACAACGGTATCAAGTTCTTCGACGGCTTTGGCTATAAGCTGCCTGACGAAACGGAAGACAAAATCGAAGAATGTATGCTCAAAGATGAACGGGCTGCCCTTCAGAGCCGTCCGACCGGGGCCGCTATCGGCACGATTTCGACGTGGACCGATTTACAGCAGGAATATGCCGATTTCATCTGCAAATCGACGGATGTCGATTTGTCGGGCCTGAAAGTCGTCCATGACGGGGCCAATGGTTCCGCTTCGGTCTTGGGGCCGGAAATCCTCAAACGCCTGGGTGCCGAAGTCATTGCCATCCATCATGAACCGAACGGCATCAACATCAATGACAACTGCGGCTCTACCCATTTGGAAAGCTTAAAGGAAACGGTTCTCAAGTATGGGGCCGACGTAGGGATTGCCAACGACGGCGATGCCGACCGCTGCCTGGCTGTCGATGAAAAGGGCCAGGAAATGGATGGCGACCAGATCATGCTCCTCTGCGCCATGAAATTGAAGGCCGAAGGCCGGCTCAAACAGGATACCGTCGTCGGTACGGTCATGAGCAATATCGGTTTCCACAAAGCCCTGAAGGAAATGGGCTGCCAGACGGAAATTACGGCTGTCGGCGACCGCTATGTCCTGGAAAAGATGCGCAAAGACGGCTATTCCCTCGGCGGCGAACAGTCGGGCCATATCATCTTCCTCGACTACAATACGACTGGTGACGGCCTGCTCACGGCGGTCCAGCTGCTGAGCATCATGAAACAGCAGCAGAAGCCCTTGTCGGAACTGGCCGGATTGATGACGCGCTATCCGCAGATTTTGAAAAATGTTCGCGTTCAGACGAAATCGGGATGGGAAGACAATAACCTCATCATGGCCGCCATCTCGGCTGGCGAAGAAGAGTTGGGCGATGAAGGCCGCATCCTCGTCCGCCCGTCGGGCACAGAACCCTTGATCCGTGTCATGGCAGAAGGACCGGACCTGGAACAGCTCGAACGCATCGTCGATGACATCGCCGTCGTCGTCGAACACGAAATGGGCCCGTCTAAGTAGGTATTGACAAAACCTTGCAAATATATTAAAGTGTGGGAATGGAGTTCCTGGAACTCTTTCCTGCACTTTTTTATGCAGGCGTCTGGAAATCCTTGACGATATAATGGATAGCGCTAGTGCCTGATGGATTCAGGCAGACGAGGTAGAGAAGTATCGAAATAGTCAGCGGATGTCTCTCGGCAGCTTCAGCCGTTATATGGCGGAAAAACACGATGGTAACGTCGTCGACAAGTTCGTCATAAGAAGGAACATTTTCATATCAGGAGGATATAACTATGTGTGGTATTGTAGGTTACATCGGAGACAGAGAAGCAGCAGATTTTTTGATGGATGGACTGGCCAAGCTGGAATATCGTGGTTATGACTCGGCCGGTATCGCCGTCTACAACGACGGCGCCATCGCTGTCCGCAAAAAAGCAGGCCGTCTGGTCAATCTGGCTGAAGAAGTCAAGGCTCACCCCGTCGTAGGGACGCTGGGCATCGGTCATACCCGCTGGGCGACACACGGCGGCCCGTCGGACGTCAATGCCCATCCCCATACGGATGAAAAGGGGAACTTCGCCATCGTCCACAACGGTATCATCGAAAACTACATGGAATTGAAGGAAGAACTCCTCAAAAAAGGGTATCACTTCAAGTCGGAAACGGATACGGAAGTCGTCGCGCACCTCTGCGCCGACATGTACGACGGAGATTTCACCAGCACCGTCCGCAAGGTCCTGGCCCGTCTGCGCGGTTCCTATTCGTTGGTCTTCATGTGCAAGTTTGAACCGGATAAGATCATTTGCAGCAAGAAAGACAATCCCCTCATCGTCGGCCTCGGCCAGGGGGAAAATTACATCGCTTCGGATATCCCGGCCATCCTCAGCTACACCCGCAAGACGTATATCATGAATGATGGGGAAATCGCCATCGTCATGAAAGATAATGTCTGGGTCACGGACCTCGAAGGCAAGCCCATTTCCAAGAAGGTCTTTGAAGTCAACTGGGATGCTGAAGCAGCTGAAAAGGGCGGCTTTGAACACTTCATGCTCAAGGAAATCTACGAACAGCCGAAGGCTATCAAAGATACCATGAGCTGCCGCATCACCAAAGATGGCAAGCACGTCCATTTTGAGGAATTGAACTGGACGCCGGAAGACGTCAAATCAATCGGCAAGATTTTGATTACTGCCTGCGGTACGGCCTACCATGCCGGCCTTTTGGCCAAGTATTTCATTGAAAAACTGGCCCGCATCCCCGTCGAAGTCGACATCGCTTCGGAATACCGTTACCGCGATCCCTTGACGGACAGCAAGACCCTGTGCATCGTCATCAGTCAGTCCGGGGAAACCATAGACACCCTGGCAGCCCTGAAAGAAGCCAAACGCCGTGGCGCTCGTTCCCTGGCCGTCACCAACGTCGTCGGTTCGTCTATTTCCCGTGAAGCCGACCAGGTCGCTTATACCTGGGCTGGCCCGGAAATCGCCGTCGCTTCGACCAAGGCCTATACGACGCAGCTGGTCACGCTCCTGCTCCTGTCCCTGTACATGGGCCGCTTGAACGGGAACCTGCCCGTAGACCGGGAAGAAAAAATCCTGGCTGATTTGACCAAACTGCCGGATCAGTGCCAGGCCATCTTCGACCAGGTCGATTTCATCAAAGGTCTCTGCAGTACTTTCAAAGATAAAGAAGACGTCTTTTTCATCGGCCGTTCCATGGACTACGGCCTGGCTATGGAAGGTGCCCTGAAATTGAAGGAAATCTCCTATATTCATGCTGAATCCTATGCCGGCGGCGAACTGAAACACGGCACGTTGTCCCTCATCGAAGCCGGTGTCCCCGTCATCGCTTTGGCTACGCAGGTAGAAGTCGAAGAAAAGATGATCAGCAACATCAAGGAAGTCAAAGCCCGTGATGCCTATGTCGTCGGCGTCGTCCAGGAAGGCGATACGGAAGTCGGCAAGACTGTCGATGCCTTGATCAAGGTCCCGGCATCGGACGATTTCGTCATTCCCATCCTGGCCATCATCCCCTTGCAGCTCCTGGCCTACTACATCGCCGTCAGCCGCGGCAACGACGTAGATAAACCGCGTAACCTGGCCAAAAGCGTTACCGTAGAATAATCGTTAGTTTGAGGTTTGATGTATGATGTTTGAGGTGATGGCCTTTAAATTTTGTCCCATCCACATCAAACATCAAACTTTCAACTTCAAACTAAAAAGCGCTGTCTTCATGCGACAGCGCTTTTTTTGTCCCCTTTATTCTCCGTTCGGCAGGGGAATCGTCCCTTTCGTCCGGGAAAAGGCGCGGCCTTCTTCTTTTTGCCGTATACTATACTCAACGAAATGACAGTGATGATTGCAGATAGATGTGAGGTGTTGTCTTATGTCACGCTTTATCAATAACCTGAAACGCCGCGTTGCCAAAGAGCAGAAGAAAATCGTCCTGCCGGAATCGGAAAGCCGCCGCGTCCTGCAGGCTGCCGAACGGG
Source organism: Megasphaera sp. (assembly GCF_047831605.1). Taxonomy (NCBI): domain Bacteria; kingdom Bacillati; phylum Bacillota; class Negativicutes; order Veillonellales; family Veillonellaceae; genus Megasphaera; species Megasphaera sp. Next base: position 1,711,935 of record NZ_CP181255.1, read on the forward strand.
TCCAGGCCGAAGGTTTCGCCCGGCCCATCCTCATCGGCCGGCCCCAGAGTATCGTCGAAGTAGCGTCAGAATATCAAATCGATATGGATGGTATCGAAATCATCGATCCCGAAACATATCCCATGATGGATAAATTCTGTGAATATTATGCTAAGCGGCGGGCCAAGAAGGGCATGACTCTTGAAGAAGCACGGAAAGTCTTGTCGGAAAATTATATTTTCTTTGCTGCCTGTCTCGTCGCCTTCGATATTGCCGACGGCATGGTCGCCGGGGCTGTCGCTACATCGTCGGAAGTCATCCGGGCGGCCCTGCAGGTCATCGGGCCCCACCCCGGCTTGTCGACGGTCAGCAGTTCCTTTATCATGATTACGGATAAACCGCAATTCGGCGATGATGGCATCTTCGTCGTCGGCGACTGCAGTGTCGTCATCGAACCGACGCCGCAGCAGTTGGCCGATATCGCCGTCAGCTGTGTCGAACGGGCCCGCCGGACGGCGCAGATGCTCGATCCGAAAGTAGCCCTCTTGTCGTATTCGACCATGGGAAGCGGTGCCGGCGAAGAAGTCGACCGCGTCCGCGAGGCCGTCCGCCTGCTGCGGGACCGAAACGTCGATTTCGAATTTGATGGGGAAATGCAGGCCGACGCTGCCCTGGTGCCTCGTATTGCCCGGCAGAAAGCACCGGGATCGACGGTAGCCGGGCAGGCCAATGTCCTCGTTTTCCCGAATCTCGTTTCCGGCAATATCTGCTATAAAGTCTTGGAACATCTGGCCGGAGCGACGGCGCTGGGCCCGCTCCTCCAGGGCCTGGCCAAGCCGGTCATGGATTTATCCCGGGGCTGTACGCCTGAAGATATTACCGACGTCATCGCCATTTGCTGCAGCGATGCCATCTACATGCAGGCTGAAAAGAAACGCGATATCGCCTTTACCAGCCGTTTTGAAAAGCTCGACCGCCGCGTAGCCGTCGAGAACCGCAATATTTCCATCCAGTTCGACCCGGAAAAATGCAAGAACTGTACTCTCTGCCGCCGGCGCTGTGCCGATGTCATGTCCATGACCGGTTATTATTCCCTGGAAAGTACCGGCGACGTGCCTATCTGCGTCCACTGCGGCCAGTGTTCCCTGACCTGCATGTTTGGGGCGACGACGACGGTATCCCAGCGCGATGCTATCCAGAAGGCCATCGACGATCCTAAGAAAGTCGTCATCTTCCAGACAGCGCCGGCTGTCCGCGTCGCCCTCGGCGATGAATTCGGACTGCCTTTCGGTTCGGTTGTCCAGGGCAAGATGATCGCCGCCCTGCGGGCCCTCGGCGGGGATTATGTCTTCGATACGAATTTCGGCGCCGATTTGACCATCATGGAAGAAGCATCGGAACTCTTGTACCGCATGCATAACAAGAAAGAACTCCTGCCGCAGTTCACCAGCTGTTGTCCGTCGTGGGTCGAATTCACGGAAATCTTCTTCCCTGAACTGATTCCCCATCTGTCGACGGCTAAGAGCCCTATCAGTATGCTCAGTCCTATGATCAAGACGTATTTTGCCAAACGCATGAAGATCGACCCGGCCGATATCGTGACGGTCTGCGTGACGCCGTGTACGTCGAAGAAGGCGGAAATCGCCCGGCCGGAACGGAATGCTGCCGGCCGTTACTGGAAGAAACCGGAAATCCGCGATACGGACTACTGCATTACGACGCGGGAATTGGCGAAATGGATCAAAGACGCCCAAATCGACTTCAACAGCCTGAAAGATTCGGATTACGACCCCATCTTCGGCCAGTCCTCCGGCGGCGGCACGATTTTCGGAAACAGCGGCGGCGTCATGGAAGCGGCCCTGCGGACGTTGGTCTATTTGAAGACGGGCAAACCGGCTGATGAAGAATTCCTCCACTTTGAAGAAGTCCGCGGCTTGGAAGGCGTCAAGGAAGCGGCCCTGACCCTGGACAACGACATCATCCGCGTCGTCGCCATCAGCGGTCTGGCCAATGTCCGGCGCTTCATCAACCTCATGGAAGAAAAACATTCGTGGAAGAAATATGCCTTCATCGAAGTCATGGCCTGCCCAGGCGGCTGCATCGGCGGCGGTGGTCAGCCGAGAACGAAACTGCCACAGGAAATCCCGGCCAAACGCGCCCGCATCGAATCGCTTTACGGACTGGATGCACTGAACCAGATACGTGCCAGCTGGGAAAACCCGGAAATCCAGACACTGTATACCAAGTTCCTGGGTGAACCGCTCAGCGACCTGTCGGAATCCTTACTGCACACGCAGTATATCAACAAGCACTACATGCTGGGCAAAGAAGATAAAGTCCAGCCAGGCGTGAGCCATTAACGTGATTAGTGGTTCGTGGCTAGTGGCTCGTGGCTTCGTAGGGGCCGTCCCAGAGGGCGGCCCGCCTCTCCTGTTAGGAGAGGTGGCCCGAAGGGCCGGAGAGGTTAAACCTCTCAGTCAGCTGTAGCTGACTGCTCCCCTATAATGGGAGCCATTGTACGAACTGCTAACAGCTAGCTGCTGACTGCTAAAAAAGCGCTGTCTTCATGCGACAGCGCCTTTTCACTTGCTTCCTTTCCCGTATGTCCTTATAATGAAAGGTAACATACATGATGCGGAAGGGAATCGATATGAGCCGGTATATTACGTCTTTGAAACAGCAGGCGGCCCAAAAGCCGCAAAGAATAGTTTTGCCTGAAAGTGATGATATCCGTATATTGCAGGCTGCCGACCGGGTATTGGCCGAGCAGCTGGCCATCCCCGTCCTTTTGGGGAAGGAAGGCGACATACAGGAACTGGCTTCACGGTATCAGCTCGATTTGGAAGGGGCTGAAGTGATTTATCCCAAGAAGTACCCTGGTTTAGAAAGCCTGGCCCAGACCTATGCGGATAAGCGGAAAGCCACTGGTATGACCTTGGAAGAGAGCCGCCGTTTTCTCTTGAATCATCCCTTGTATTTTGGGGCCGCCTTAGTCGCTGCCGGGGAAGCGGCCGGCATGGTAGCCGGTATCGAAACGCCGGCGCCGGAAGTGCTCCGGGCGGCTTTGCAGCTCATTGGGACGCGGGATGACATCGATACGGTCAGCAGTTCTTTTATCGTCGTGACGGATATGATGCAGTTCGGTCATGACGGCGTCTTCGTCGTCGGCGATGGCGATGTCATTCCCGACCCGGACGAATACCAGTTGGCCGATATTGCCTGCAGCTGCGTCGAACGGGCGCGGCGGACCCTGCACATTGCCTCGCCCAAAGTGGCCTTGCTGTCGTATTCGACCATGGGCAGTGACCGCGGTGCCGGTGCCGATAAAGTCCGCAAAGCCGTGCAGATCCTGAGTGACCGCAATGTCGATTTCATCTACGATGGAGAAATGGAGGCCGACGTGGCCCTGGTCCCAGCGTATGCTGCCGATTGGGCGCCCCGCTCACCGGTGGCAGGCCAAGCCGATGTCCTCGTCTTTCCCGACCTCAATACGGGCAACATCTGCTGCAAGATGCTGGAACACGTCGCCGGGGCGACCGTCCTGGGGCCGCTGCTGCAGGGCCTGGCCAAGCCGGTCATGGACCTGTCCCGGGCGTCCACTGTCGATACCATCGTCGACACCATCGTCATCTGCTGCTGCGATGCGTGAGAATACGCAGACCGCAGTTCGCAGGCCGCAGGCCGCATCTGAGTCAGACTGACAACATCGTCTCGAGTAATCCTCGGCTCGTAGAGGAGAACTCCTCCACCGCAAGCGGTCCCCCTCCCCTTCGCAGGGGCGGCTTACGCCCCGACCGGGGCCGTCGTAGGGGCCGTCCTTTAACCTCTCAGACCGCCTTTGGCGGCCAGCTCCCCTATGAAGGGAGCCTTGGGCGACCGGCGGCCGGCGTCAAGGATTTGAAAAAAGTCCTTGACAATTCCTTTACACAGTAGTATACTAAATAAGCTGTCGGGGCAAGGCCCTGACGCAGCAGGAAGTTTGAATTTAAAAAAGTTCAAAAACATCCTTGACAATCTCTTCTGAGTTTGTTAAAATAAACAAGTCGTCGCCACCCGGTGATGACAACGATGACCTTTGAAAACTGAACAATGAACTGAATGAACGCCAACGTGCGAGGTTCTATTATATAGAACGTCAAACAATGAGTAATACCAATCAATAAACAAGAGCCAAACGCTCTTCCATATATCATGGAGAGTTTGATCCTGGCTCAGGACGAACGCTGGCGGCGTGCTTAACACATGCAAGTCGAACGAGAAGAGATGAGAAGCTTGCTTTTTATTGATTCGAGTGGCAAACGGGTGAGTAACGCGTAAGCAACCTGCCCTCTAGATGGGGACAACAGCTGGAAACGGCTGCTAATACCGAATACGTTCTTTCTGCCGCATGGCAGAAGGAAGAAAGGGAGGCTCTTCGGAGCTTTCGCTGGAGGAGGGGCTTGCGTCTGATTAGCTAGTTGGAGGGGTAACGGCCCACCAAGGCGACGATCAGTAGCCGGTCTGAGAGGATGAACGGCCACATTGGGACTGAGACACGGCCCAGACTCCTACGGGAGGCAGCAGTGGGGAATCTTCCGCAATGGACGAAAGTCTGACGGAGCAACGCCGCGTGAACGATGACGGCCTTCGGGTTGTAAAGTTCTGTTATACGGGACGAATGGTACGACGGCCAATACCCGTCGTAAGTGACGGTACCGTAAGAGAAAGCCACGGCTAACTACGTGCCAGCAGCCGCGGTAATACGTAGGTGGCAAGCGTTGTCCGGAATTATTGGGCGTAAAGGGCGCGCAGGCGGCGTCGTAAGTCGGTCTTAAAAGTGCGGGGCTTAACCCCGTGAGGGGACCGAAACTGCGATGCTAGAGTATCGGAGAGGAAAGCGGAATTCCTAGTGTAGCGGTGAAATGCGTAGATATTAGGAGGAACACCAGTGGCGAAAGCGGCTTTCTGGACGACAACTGACGCTGAGGCGCGAAAGCCAGGGGAGCAAACGGGATTAGATACCCCGGTAGTCCTGGCCGTAAACGATGGATACTAGGTGTAGGAGGTATCGACCCCTTCTGTGCCGGAGTTAACGCAATAAGTATCCCGCCTGGGGAGTACGGCCGCAAGGCTGAAACTCAAAGGAATTGACGGGGGCCCGCACAAGCGGTGGAGTATGTGGTTTAATTCGACGCAACGCGAAGAACCTTACCAAGCCTTGACATTGATTGCTAAGGGTAGAGATACCCTGTTCCTCTTCGGAGGACAAGAAAACAGGTGGTGCACGGCTGTCGTCAGCTCGTGTCGTGAGATGTTGGGTTAAGTCCCGCAACGAGCGCAACCCCTATCTTCTGTTACCAGCGAGTTAAGTCGGGGACTCAGGAGAGACTGCCGCAGACAATGCGGAGGAAGGCGGGGATGACGTCAAGTCATCATGCCCCTTATGGCTTGGGCTACACACGTACTACAATGGCTCTTAATAGAGGGAGGCGAAGGAGCGATCCGGAGCAAACCCCAAAAACAGAGTCCCAGTTCGGATTGCAGGCTGCAACCCGCCTGCATGAAGCAGGAATCGCTAGTAATCGCAGGTCAGCATACTGCGGTGAATACGTTCCCGGGCCTTGTACACACCGCCCGTCACACCACGAAAGTCATTCACACCCGAAGCCGGTGAGGTAACCGCAAGGAGCCAGCCGTCGAAGGTGGGGGTGATGATTGGGGTGAAGTCGTAACAAGGTAGCCGTATCGGAAGGTGCGGCTGGATCACCTCCTTTCTAGGGAAAACCTAAGAAGTCGGCACGGTGGCAATTCATTCATTGTTCAGTTTTGAGAGGTCATCCTCTCAAGAGATAGAGAAGCTGGGGGTGTAGCTCAGCTGGGAGAGCACCTGCCTTGCAAGCAGGGGGTCAGGAGTTCGATTCTCCTCATCTCCACCAAACTTTTTTATCATCGTACCTTGACAACTGCATAAAAATGTTAGAAAATACCTCTTTTTAAAAAGAGATCTTAACGAACCTTGAATTCTTGTTCATCATGACATCCCGTGTGGATGGCGTGATACATGAAAAAATAGTCAAGTAAGTAAGGGCGTACGGCGGATGCCTTGGCCATATCAGCCGAAGAAGGACGCGATAAGCTGCGATAAGCTGCGGTGAGGTGCAAGTAACCTTTGACCCGCAGATCTCCGAATGGGGAAACCCGGCAGCAGTAGTGCTGTCATCCTCTATGAGGAAGGGCACCCGGTGAACTGAAACATCTAAGTAGCCGGAGGAAAAGGAATCAACAGAGATACCCCTAGTAGCGGCGAGCGAACGGGGCAGAGCCCAAACCGGGATGGGAAACCAATCCGGGGTTGTGGACTGCTATCAAATGCATGAGTGAAGCAGAATGAGCTGGGAAGCTCAGCCAGAGAGAGTGAGAGCCTCGTAGGCGTAAGCAAGTGCATGGAGCAGGATCCGGAGTACCACGGGACACGAGAAACCCTGTGGGAAGCTGGGGGGACCACCCTCCAAGGCGAAACACTGATATGGACCGATAGCGCATAGTACCGTGAGGGAAAGGTGAAAAGAACCCCGGGAGGGGAATGAAAGAGAACCTGAAACCGTATGTCTACAAGCAGTCGAAGACCTTTATATGGTCGACGGCGTGCCTATTGAAGAATGAACCGGCGAGTTACTTCAGCTAGCGAGGTTAAGCAGGAAATGCGGAGCCGCAGCGAAAGCGAGTCTGAACAGGGCGTATAGTTAGTTGGAGTAGACCCGAAACCACAGTGATCTACCCATGTCCAGGTTGAAGCACAGGTAAAAATGTGTGGAGGACCGAACCAGTGAGCGTTGAAAAGCTTTTGGATGAGATGTGGGTAGGGGTGAAATGCCAATCGAACGTGGAGATAGCTGGTTCTCCCCGAAATAGCTTTAGGGCTAGCCTCATGGCGAGAGTACAGGCGGTAGAGCACTGAACGGGGTAGGGGCCTATCCGGCTACTGAACCTAATCAAACTGCGAATGGCTGTACTTATCCATGGGAGTCAGACTGTGAGTAATAAGGCCCATAGTCAAGAGGGAAACAGCCCAGACCAACAGCTAAGGTCCCCAATGCCGTACTAAGTGGCGAAGGATGTGGAATTTCGAAAACAACCAGGATGTTGGCTCAGAAGCAGCCACCATTAAAAGAGTGCGTAATAGCTCACTGGTCGAGAGACTCTGCGCCGAAGATGTCCGGGGCTAAAGTACGGAACCGAAGCTTTGGCAATTAACATAAGTTAATTGGGTAGGGGAGCGTTCCTGCATGGGAGAAGCCTGACCGGAAGGACAGGTGGACAGGCAGGAAGAGAGAATGCCGGTATGAGTAGCGAAAAGAAGGGTGAGAATCCCTTCCACCGAAAGCCTAAGGGTTCCTGGGCAACGATCGTCGTCCCAGGGTAAGTCGGGACCTAATCCGAGGCGGAGACGCGTAGGAGATGGACAACAGGTTGAAATTCCTGTACTGGCTGAGGCCGTTTGAGCGAAGGAGTGACACAGGAAGGAAGGCGCGCGTGCGAATGGAAGAGCACGTCCAAGCAGGTAGGTCGGGAGACAGGCAAATCCGTTTCCCATAAGGCCGAGATGCGATGGGGAGCTTCTGGAGACAGAAGCGAAGGGGCTGGCACTAAACTGTCGAGAAAAGCTTCTAGTGAGGACTCAGGCACCCGTACCGAAACCGACACAGGTAGGCAGGATGAGAATTCTAAGGTGCGCGGGAAAACCCTCGTTAAGGAACTCGGCAAAATATATCCGTAACTTCGGGAAAAGGATAACCCAGCGTACGTGAAGTGCAGAAGCGCATGGAGCGGAGATGGGTGGCAGAAGAGAGGCCCAAGCGACTGTTTACCACAAACACAGGCGTCTGCTAAAGCGAAAGCTGATGTATAGATGCTGACACCTGCCCGGTGCTGGAAGGTTAAGAGGAAGTGTTAGCGCAAGCGAAGCAGTGAATTGAAGCCCCAGTAAACGGCGGCCGTAACTATAACGGTCCTAAGGTAGCGAAATTCCTTGTCGGGTAAGTTCCGACCCGCACGAAAGGTGTAACGATTTGGGCACTGTCTCAACGAGGGACCCGGTGAAATTGAAGTACCTGTGAAGATGCAGGTTACCCGCGACTGGACAGAAAGACCCCATGGAGCTTTACTGTAACCTGAGATTGGATTCCGGTAAGAGATGTACAGGATAGTTGGGAGGCAGAGAAGTGAGTACGCCAGTATTCACGGAGCCGCTGGTGGGATACCAACCTTGTTTTATTGGAATTCTAACGAGAAGCGTAACGAGCTTGCGGACAGTCTCAGGCGGGCAGTTTGACTGGGGCGGTCGCCTCCGAAAGAGTAACGGAGGCGCCCAAAGGTTCCCTCAGCGCGGACGGAAACCGCGCGAAGAGTGCAAAGGCAGAAGGGAGCTTGACTGCGAGACGGACAGGTCGAGCAGGGACGAAAGTCGGGCTTAGTGATCCGGTGGTAGAGAGTGGAATTGCCATCGCTCAACGGATAAAAGCTACCCTGGGGATAACAGGCTTATCTCTCCCAAGAGTCCATATCGACGGGGAGGTTTGGCACCTCGATGTCGGCTCATCACATCCTGGGGCTGAAGTAGGTCCCAAGGGTTGGGCTGTTCGCCCATTAAAGTGGTACGCGAGCTGGGTTCAGAACGTCGTGAGACAGTTCGGTCCCTATCCATCGCGGGCGTAAGAAACTTGAAAGGGGCTGCTCCTAGTACGAGAGGACCGGAGTGGACCGACCAATGGTGTACCAGTCATGGCGCCAGCCGTGCAGCTGGGTAGCTACGTCGGGGACGGATAAACGCTGAAAGCATCTAAGCGTGAAACCAGCCTAGAGATGAGGTTTCTCATTACATTAGTAAGTAAGGTCCCACAAAGACGATGTGGTTGATAGGCCGGGAGTGGAAGTACAGCGATGTACGGAGCGGACCGGTACTAATAGACCGAGGACTTGACTTAAGCAGAGAGCCATGTTTGAAGGAGCCGAAAGGCGACGCACAAACATGTGCGAATCGCTTACTCCGAATCTCAGGAGGCTGTGAATTTGGAAACAGATACACAGAGAGAACGACGATTCGGAGACGAGCGGAAAGATTCTTGATAGTTCGTTGGATGTATGAAACATTTTTATGCAGTTGTCAGGATACGATAAGCAGAGAACCAGTTTTGAAGGAGTCGGAGACGACACGCAAAACTGTGTGAATCGCTTACGTCGGACTTGTCCGACGCCTGAATAACATAATTCAGTGGCGATAGCTGCGGGGATCCACCTGTTCCCATGCCGAACACAGCAGTTAAGCCCGCAAACGCCGAAAGTACTTGGGGGGAGGCCCCCTGGGAGGATAGGAAGCCGCTGATTAAAGAAAAAAAGCACTAGCTTAGGCTAGTGCTTTTTTTGTTGTTAGCCGTCAGCAGTTAGCAGCTAGCAAGGGCGCCCACGTGGGGCGCCCGTTCGGAATAATGGGGGGGTACCCATCATACATGACAAGCGATGTGGGACGAGGCGGCTTCCTATCCGACCAGGGTTCCCTGGGATAAGCAGGGAACCGGTTTTGAAGGAGCTCTGCGACGCGCAAAACCGTGTGAGTCGCTTATGCCGAATCTCGTGACCTGATGGAGTGAAAGTATGCGGTCAGACAGAGATACCCTGGATTCGGCAGGAGAGGTGGGGCAACCGCCAGTGCTTTTTTGTTGTTCGTTGTTAGTAGTTCGTGGCTCGTTTTTGCGGCCTTATGGCCGCATCGTAGGGGCCGATCTTTAACCTCTCAGACCGCCTTTGGCGGTCAGCTCCCCTATAAAGGGAGCCTTGGGCGGCCCGCCGCGAATAAATGGCGATATACATAACAGGTCCATGAGGCATGGTTCGTAGGACTGCGGATGCTAACTGCTAACTGCTGACCGCTAGCTGCTAGTAGGGGCGCCCACGTGGGGCGCCCGTTCGGAATAATGGTATATCCATCATACATGACAGGTGATGCATGAAAACACGCACATATATTAGTATACGTTATGCTCACATAGTCACAGCGGGCTTGCCACGTGCAGGCCCCTACGAAAGCGGTCCGGTGGACCGACCGCTAACGGCTAATCCATCACTCTTCCTGCGTGCGTTGGAAGATGGCGGTGACTGTCGTTCCTTTATGGAGGGTGCTGTCTAATTCCAGTTCGGCATTATTGGCCTTGGCGATGTATTTGGCGATGGATAGGCCCAGGCCGGATCCGCCTGTGTCTTTGGTGCGGGACGAATCGACGCGGTAGAAGCGTTCAAAAACGCGTTCCAGGTCTTCTTTGGGGATGCCGATGCCTGTATCGCTGATGACATAGCGGACGGTCTTTTCGTCGGCCTGGCAGGTCAGGGTGACCTGTCCGCCGGCAGGCGTATATTTCAGGGCATTGTCGACGAAGATGCGCAGCATCTGTTTGACGCTGCCCGGTTCGGCCGTAATCAGGGCTTCGTCGTTTTGACGCAGGATGATCTGGTGTTCTTTGTCGATGAGGCTGACTTCGCTGTATACTTCCTGCAGGAGGTCGGCCGTATTGATTTTCGTAAAGTGTTTCAACAGCGTTCCATTATTGGAACGGGCAAAGAAGAGCAGGCGTTCGATGAGCTGCTTCATATAGTCCGTTTCTGATTTGATGGCCGTCAGGCTTTCGTTGAGGACGGCCGGGTCGTCTTTGCCCCAGCGGCATAAGAGGTCGGCGTAGCCGGCAATGACGGTAATCGGCGTCCGCAATTCGTGGGACGCGTCGCTGATGAACTGCTGCTGTTGTTTATAACCGTATTCGATGCGGTCCAGAGCCTGGTTGATGCTGACGGCCAGGTCGTGGAGTTCGTTCTTGTTGTCAGACAGGGCGATACGGTTGTCCAGGCGGTTGACTTCAATGGTCTTGACCGTGTCATTGATGACCTGCAAGGGGGCCAGGGAGCGCTTCATGAGGTACATACCCGTGAAGATGGTCAAGATCAGGCTGATGAGGACCGAAGCCAGGAGCTGTTTCGATAAGAGCGACACGAAGCCCGTTTCTTTATCGGGGCGCTGAGAAAAGCGCAGGTAGTAGTTCTTTCCCTGTTTGTCCGTCCAGAGCTGATAATAGGAGAATTCAGACGATTCGTTGCCTTGGACGCTGGTGGGCAGCGGCTTTTTCTGCGGATTGCTTATGGCGTCGTCGATGTAGCGGTCGCTCAGTTTGCGGACGGCATGGGTCGGGCCGTTGTCGACGATGAGATGGCCTGCGCCGTCATAAATTTGTAAGTTCATCGACGGTGGTACGTTGGCCCGGACAAATATCGTCGTATCGACCTTTCCGTAGTCGTCCAGGTATTGGATGGCCGCCGCAGCGCGGGACTTCAATTCATCGCGCAGGGAGTCGTTCATGATGTAGTGGACGCTGGTAATGGTTACGACCGATACGGTCAGGAGGATGAAAAAGACGATAGACGAATAGAGCAGGACCATTTTAGCGAAAATGGGCAGGGGAGCGATGAGCAGGTGCTGTGTCAGCCAATGATTAATCTTCTGCCACATAACCGACTCCACGGACTGTACGGATGTAGTTGCGCCCGTTCGGGCCCAGTTTGCTGCGCAGGTAACGGATATAGACGTCGACGATATTCGTGTCGCCGATGTAATCGTAGCCCCATACCTCTTCGACGATGCGCGACCGCGAGAGGACGATGTTCTTGTTCCGGACTAAATAGGCGAGGAGCTCGAATTCTTTCTTCGTCAATTTTAATTTTTTCGTTCCCTTCATGACTTCGTGACGGTCGAGGAATAAAGTGATGTCATTCAGCTGGAGAAAATTTCCCCGGTCGGCCAGCTGATGGCGTTCTCGCAGGAGGACACGGATGCGGGCAAAGAGTTCTTTGCTGTTGAAGGGTTTGGTCAGATAGTCGTTGGCGCCGATGTCCAGGCTGACGACTTTCGTTTCGATATCGTCCTTGGCTGAGAGCATCATGATCGGGACGTTCGATAGTTCCCGCGTCCGCTTACAGATGGTCAGGCCGTCGACGTCAGGCAGCATGATGTCCAGCAGGATGAGGTCGAAGTGTTCCTGGCCGATGCGGTCCAGGGCAGCGGCGCCGTTGTATTCGATGCCACATTCATAGCCTTCATGTTCCAACTCCATTTGCAGGAAGCGGGCGATTTGTTTTTCGTCTTCGACGATTAAGATATGTGTCTTTTCGGTCATATAACAACCTCCCCAAAAAAGAATTTGCACACTCTAAGCCATATACATACTATTATAACGTATAAATTCCCTTTTTTGTACTACTCATTCGGACATTGTTACAAAAATATCACGAAAATTTAATCTATTTTTAATCTTTAGGGATTTACTTTTCGCCAGAACCTGTTATTATAGTATATGTAGAACAGATCATCTACGAGACGTTGGAGAAGTAAGTTGTTCATATACCCCTCGAACACCCATATCTTATTTTCTTCAACTGCTGAGATATTGTCTTCCCCCGATGATATCTTGCAAAAAGAGAAAGCCGGCTCCCCTCGCCGGCTTTTTTCTATTTCTACGGAAAATGATTTTGGCGAAATTTTGAGAAAATTTTTTTGGACAATCGCAAAAACCTAGGAAATACCTATATCTTTACCCATTCGGTATTCATTGACAAGTCTGTCTATTCGTGTAATAATGAGGAAGACGAAGGGGAGATTCCCCCGAAGGCTTGATGTTTGGAGGTGAAAACCATGCATGTTATTTCCGACGAATGCGTAAAATGCGGCGCTTGCGCTAGCACTTGCCCGACCGGTGCCATCGAAGAAGGCGAAACGAAATACGTTGTAACTGATTCCTGCATCGACTGCGGTGCTTGCGAATCCGCTTGTCCTACAGGCGCTATTTCCGCTGAATAATTGCTTCGGCAAAAGGTTGTCGCATAAGGCTTCGGCTATTGTGCGGCAGCCTTTTTTTATTGAATTTTCCCTGTTTCTGTGATAGGATAAAAGCACTGTAAGATGCATAATAGGAGGAGTTTGCTTTGTATGTATTAGGCATTGCCCTGGCCGTGACCGTTGTCGATCAGCTTACGAAATACGCTATCCATCAGGCCATGGTCCTTCATGAATCCATTCCGGTCATTCCGGGATTTTTTCATATTACTTATATTTTGAATCGCGGTGCTGCTTTTGGGATTTTAGAAAATCAGCAGTGGCTCTTTTTAGTCATGGCCTTGGCCTTATTCCTGCTCTATGGTCTATTCCGCAAGAAATTGCCGGCGACGCCCTGGGTCTATGGCGGGGCGGGGCTGCTTTTGGGCGGTGCCTTGGGCAATGCCCTGGATCGGACGCTCCGCGGGGCAGTAACAGATTTCTTCGATTTTCGTATCTGGCCCGTCTTCAATGTCGCTGATATCGGCATTGTTGTCGGCGTCGTTCTTTTGTTATGGTATAGTTGGACCCATATTTCAGATAAATGAGGATGAAGACATGGAAGAAAAGAATTTAATTGTCACAGAACAGGAACAGGGCAAGCGGCTGGACGTCTATTTGACGACGGCCCTGGATATTTCGCGCAGTTATGCCCAGCAGCTCATTCAGCGCCAGGGAGTCACAGTCAATGGAAAGGACGCCAAAGCCAACCGCCGTCTCAACGAAGGCGATCAGGTACAGGCTGTCATCGAACTCCAGGAAGAATATAAGGTGGTCCCGCAGGACATCCCCTTGGATATCGTCTATGAAGATAAGGACATCATCGTCGTCAATAAGGCCCGCGGCATGGTCGTCCACCCGGCTGCAGGCAATCCCGACGGGACCCTGGTCAATGCTCTGCTCTATCACTGCCAGGGCGAGTTGTCGGGCATCAACGGCGTCATCCGCCCGGGTATCGTCCATCGCCTGGACAAGGATACGTCAGGCGTCATGGTTGCCGCCAAGACCGATGAAGCTCATAAGGGGCTGGCCGAACAGATTAAAGAACATTCGGCGCACCGGACGTACTGGGCCCTGGTCCACGGCAATATTTCGGAAGAACGGGGCGTCGTCGATGCCCCTATCGGCCGCCATCCCAAAGACCGGGTCAAGATGGCCGTCACCTTTAAGGGTGGCCGCGAAGCTGTGACCCATTTCAAAGTATTGAAGCGCTATGGCGATTACACCTGGGTCGAATGTAAGCTGGAAACGGGCCGGACTCATCAGATCCGCGTCCACATGGCTTATATCCACCACCCGGTCGTCAACGACCCTTTATATGGGTATAAGAAGGACGATTTCCCTATCGACGGTCAGGCCCTTCACTCGCATAGTCTCGATCTGGTCCATCCGATTACGGGGAAGGCCATGCATTTTGAAGCGCCAGCGCCGGCTGATTTCCTGGCCTGCCTGGAACGGGCGGAAAAGAAAGACTGACAGGTGGTGAGTCACATGTGGAAAGAAAAGACACTGCTCATGGACGAAAAAGCAATCGGCCGGGCTATCCGCCGCATTGCCCATGAAATCATTGAACGCAATAAAGGCCTGGACAAGACGGTACTCGTCGGTATCCATACGCGCGGCGTCCCCCTGGCTCAGCGCCTGGGCCGGGAACTGGCAGCTATCGAAGGCCGGGATGTGCCCGTGTATGATCTCGATATTTCGGCTTATCGCGACGACGACCGCAAGAGCCCCATCGCCGTCAGCGATGCCGGCAAATTCGATGCCGACGGCCAGACGGTCATCTTAGTCGACGACGTCCTGTTCACGGGACGGACGGTCCGGTCGGCCCTCAATGCCATCATGGAACTGGGGCGGCCTCAGTTCATCGAACTGGCTGTCCTCGTCGACCGGGGTCACCGGGAACTGCCGATCCGTGCCGATTATGTCGGCAAAAATGTGCCGACGTCGCGGAAGGAAGACGTGTCGGTTCAATTAAAGGAAACCGATTCGTGCGACCGCGTCGTCTTGCGGGAACAGAATTGATTTTCCCCTTATTTCTTGCTATACTTAAGTGAACATCGCACGAAGTTTTCGACCATCTTATCTGGTTATCCTGGCGTTAATGTTTGAAGATTGATGTAAATTTTTAACCATCCGCTAACAACTGACTGCTAGCCACTAACCACTTAAAAGAGCTTGTCGCACGTGCGACAAGCTCTTTTAACTATATCCTAGAAAGAAGGGGTTATCATGAAAAAAATTGTCAATGATGTCAACAACGTTGAAGAGGAAATGATTCAGGGCCTGGTCAAATCGGCACCGAAGAAGCTGCGCAAACTCGATTATGGGACCATCGTCGTCCGGGCCGACAAAAAAGAAGACAAAGTCGCCCTGGTCAGCGGCGGCGGCAGCGGCCATGAACCGGCTCATGCCGGCTACGTCGGCACGGGCATGCTCGACTGCGCCGTGGCCGGGACGGTCTTCACGTCGCCGACACCGGACCAGGTCCTGGAAGGCATCAAAGCCGTAGCGACGGATAAAGGCGTCCTCTGCGTCGTCAAGAACTATACAGGTGATGTCATGAACTTTGAAATGGCCATCGAAATGGCAGCCGATGAAGATATCAAGGCCGACTATGTCGTCGTCAATGATGACGTCGCCGTCCGGGACAGCCTGTATACGACGGGCCGCCGCGGCGTAGCCGGTACGATTTTCGTCCATAAGATCGCCGGTGCCAAAGCTAAACAGGGCGCTGAACTGCCGGAAGTCAAGGCCGTCGCCGAAAAGGTCATCGCCAACGTCCGCTCCATGGGCATGGCCATCGAACCGTGCACTGTTCCGGCTGCGGGAAAACCGGGCTTTGAACTGGCCGATGATGAAATGGAAATCGGTATCGGCATCCATGGCGAACCGGGGACGCATCGGGAAAAAATGCGTCCGGCCAATGAAATCGCCAAGATGCTCGTCGACCAGATTCTGGCGGATCTCGATTATAAAGGTCATGAAGTCGTCGTCCTCATCAACGGTATGGGCGGGACGCCGCTCATGGAACTGTACATCGTCAACAACTTCGTACAGGATTATCTCAAGGAACAGGGCATCAGCGTCTACGACACGATGGTCGGCAATTATATGACATCCATCGAAATGGCTGGTTTCTCCATCACTCTCCTGCGCCTGGATGACGAAATGAAGGCTCTCTACGATGCACCGGCCGATACGCTGGCCTGGAAAAAATAAGAGGGGATGAGTTCATTGGATACGAAACAGATGGCAGCCATCGTCGAAGGGATGGCTAAGAAAATCGAAGCAGAAAAAGAATATTTGACCGAGCTCGACAACGAAATCGGTGACGGCGACCACGGCATCAACCTGGCCCGCGGCTTTGAAGCCGTCGAAAAGAAGCTGCCTTCCCTGGCAGGCGGTGACATCGGTGCCCTGCTCAAAGGCGTCGGCATGCAGCTCGTGTCGACAGTTGGCGGCGCATCGGGCCCGCTCTACGGGACGGCCTTTATGAAAGCCGGCATGGCCTGCAAGGGCCTGACGGAAATCGACGGACCTGCTTTCGTCAAAGCCATGGAAGCCGCTGTCGACGGCATCAAGATGCGCGGCAAGGCGACAGAAGGCGAAAAGACCATGCTCGATGCCTTGTGCCCGGCACTGAAAGTCCTGCAGGATGACGTAACGGCCGGCAAATCATTGAAAGAAGCCTTGCAGGATGCAGCTCAAGCTGCGGAAAAAGGCGTAGAATACACGAAGACCATTATCGCTACCAAAGGGCGTGCCAGCTATTTAGGCGAACGCAGCCTGGGCCATCAGGATCCGGGCGCTACGTCGTCGCTCTATTTGCTGCAGGTCCTGGCTGAAATGGCCTGATCTTTAGGAGTGAAGGAAAAGATGGTAGGAATCGTATTGATTTCCCACAGCCAGAAGGCCGCTGAAGGGGCCGTTGAACTGGCCCGCATGATGGCGCCTGATGCGCCTATTGCCGCTGCCGGCGGACTCGAAGACGGCAGCCTGGGAACGAGTTTCGAGAAAATCACGGCGGCTGTCGAAGCCGTAGATCAAGGCGATGGCGTCGCCTGCATCATGGATATGGGCAGTGCCGTCATGACGGCAGAAATGGTCGCTGAAAGCCTGGACGACCGGCAGATACAGCTCCTGGACTGCCCCTTCGTCGAAGGGGCAGTCATCGCCGCCATTGAAGCAGTTGGCGGTACGCCTCTGGCTGCCATGCAGGATAAAGTAGAAGCCAGCCGGGACAGGAAGCTGTAAGGTATCATGATGAAGCGCTTCTTGAAACGCCTGCTCCTGTTCCTGGTCTGCCTGGCCGTCATCTTGGGCGGTATCGGGGCTTATATCGGAAACATGGCTTATGAAGAATTTTATGATGCTCCCTGGGACCAGCTCCTGGGCATCGAGAACCACAGCCGAGACGTGTCCACCGTCCGCCAGTGGGAAAAGGAACGGGGCTGGGAACCGGTCCGGGTCAATGGTCAGGACGGGACGATCCTGCGCGGGACGTATATCGAGAACCGTCATGATTCCCATAAGACGGTCATCCTCATCCACGGCCTCTACCAGAATCGGTCCATGTGCCTGCCTTATATGGAAGTCTATCGCCGCCTGGGCTATAATATCCTGCTCATCGACCTGCGGGGCCACGGCGAAAGCGAAGGGGCCCATACGGAATGGGGCATCCGGGAAATCGATGACCTGGCCATGTGGTGCCAGTGGCTGCGCAACCGCGATGAACAGATGAGCATCGGCCTGCACGGCGTCTCCCTCGGAGCGGCCATGGCCCTGCTGTATGCAGGCAGTGAATACGGCAAGGACCTGTCCTTTGTCGTCGCCGATAGCTCTTATGGCAATATCATCTCCCTGGGACGGGAGAAATTGTGGCAGGCTTCAGGAGATAAGCGGGCTATCTGGAGTTATGACCTCCTGGACCCCTTCTTCCAGGCTGCCATGTTCTACCATACCCACAAGACCGTGTCTTCCCTGGAACCGGCGCAGGCTGTGAAGCGGATGAAGATGCCTGTCCTCTTCCTTCACGGCAGCGACGATGCCCTGGTGCCGGTCAAGACGGCAAAGAGCCTCTATGATAATTGTACGAGCCCGAAAAAAGAACTCTATATTTTTGCTGACTCTCCTCATGCTGTCGGCATTGAAACAGACCGCAGCGATTACCTGCGCGTCGTCAGCCGTTTCATAGAAAAGGATGTCCTCAATGACTAGGAAGGCGTCGGACTATGCATTTCCGATACTTGACTATTTCCCGCCATCCTGCTATTATTAGTATAGTAAATGACCGCCGTCTACTACATGTAGTAGACGGCGGTCATGCGTTTGCTATGCGCAGTGGAGGAGGAAGATTATGAACGAACAAGAATGGCTCGGTGCAGAGAATCAGCTCGGCCTGGATATTTGGAAGAATAAATATTGCGATAACGGCGAAACCTTTGACCATTGGGTCGGCCGCATCAGTGGCGGCGATGAAGAAGTCGCCGATTTGATCAAAACCAAGAAATTTCTCTTTGGCGGCCGCATCCTGGCCAACCGGGGACTGGAATATGAAGGCAAGAAGATTACCTTGTCCAACTGTTACGTCATGACGCCGCCGGAAGACAGCATCGAAAGCATCTTCGACCGGGCCGGGAAATTGGCCCGGACCTACAGCTACGGCGGTGGCTGCGGCATCGATATTTCCCGCTTGAGTCCGAAAGGGGCGCGCATCAACAACGCGGCCAAAGAAACGAGCGGTTCTATTTCCTTTATGACCCTCTATTCCCTGGTCACGGAACTGATCGGCCAGAACGGCCGCCGCGGGGCCTTGATGATTTCCATCGACTGTGCCCATCCTGATGTCCTGGATTTCATCAAGCTCAAGACGGACCTCAATAAGGTGACTAAGGCCAATATTTCCATCCGCCTGAGCAATGAATTCATGGAAGCCGTCAAGGAACACAAACAGTTCCGCCTCCATTTCAAGCGACAGGAAACGGGGCAGGTCATTGAAAGCCTGGTCAATGCAGCCGACGTCTTCCGCCTGGTCGCAGAAACGAACTGGGACTATGCCGAACCGGGCGCCCTGTTCTGGGACCGCATCAAATCGTGGAACCTCCTGGCCCACACGCCGGAATTTTCCTTTGCCGGCGTCAATCCCTGCGCCGAAGAACCGTTGCCGGCCGGTGGCTCCTGCCTCTTGGGCAGCATGAACCTGTCCAACTTCGTCAACGATCCCTTTACGCCGAACGCTACCTTTGATTTCGATGAATTCAAGCGCTGCGTCCGCATTGCCGTCCGGGCCCTGAACGATGTCCTCGAAGAAGGCCTGCCCCTGCATCCCTTGGAAGAACAGCGGGAAAGCGTCAAAGCCTGGCGCCAGATCGGCCTGGGCATCATGGGCCTCGGCGACATGCTCATCCAGATGGGCCTGACTTATGGCAGCACAGACGCCGTCGCCTTCTGTCATGATATCGGCTTTGCCATGGCCGATACGGCTATCGCTGCGTCGGCAGAACTGGCTCATCAGCGCGGTGCCTTCGAAAAATGCCATATCGATGAAATCATGAGTACGCCTTATTTCAAAGCCAACACGACGGAAGCGACGGCCAAACTGGTCAAGGAATACGGCCTGCGCAATTCCCAGCTCCTGACCATCGCCCCGACGGGGACTTTGTCGACGATGCTCGGCATTTCCGGCGGCATCGAACCGATTTATGCGAACTTCTATGAACGCAAGACGGAATCGCTTCACGGGACGGATGTATATTACAAAGTCTATACGCCTATTGTCGAACGGTATATGAAGAAACACCATATCAAAGACGACAGCCAGCTGCCGGAATACTTCGTCACGGCGTTGACCCTGGATTATCATGAACGCGTCGAAATGCAGGCAGCCTGGCAGCAGCACATCGATGCGTCCATCAGTTCGACAGTCAACGTGCCCAACAGCTTTACCGTCGAAGATACGGAAGACCTCTACCTCTTGGCCTATGAAAAGGGCTGTAAGGGCCTGACCCTGTTCCGCGACGGCTGCAAGCGGGCCGGTATCCTGACGACCCATGAAGAAGAAAAACGTGTACCTACGGCTGGTGAAGGCCTGGAACGCGGTGAAATCGTCAGCATCGACGACAACGTCATCGGCAAGAAACGGAAACTCATCACGGGCTGCGGCAGCCTGCACTGCATGGCTTTCTTCGATCCCCAGACAGGGGCTCTCCTGGAAACATACCTCAGCAAGGGCTCGACAGGCGGCTGCAACAACTTTATGATCGGCTTGTCGCGCATGATTTCCATCAGTGCCCGCGCCGGCATCGATATCTATACCATCGTCGACCAGCTCAATTCGACAGGCAACTGCCCGTCCTATTCGGTGCGCCGGGCGACGCGCGGCGATACCAGCCGCGGTTCGTGCTGCCCCATGGCAGTCGGCAATGCCCTCCTGGACATGTTTGACGAAGTCCAGGAAGAACTGCATCAGACGGCGTCTGTCGCCAGCGGCCATACACCGGTCAAAAAGACACCGGTCCGGCCGAAAGCCGAAAAGAAAGTCACCGCTGAAAGCATGCTCTGCCCGCAGTGCGGCGAACCCTTAGTCTTTGAAGGCGGCTGCAACACCTGCAAAAACTGCGGTTGGAGTAAATGTAATTAGAGTCTGATTTCGCCTCTGGTGACAGCCGTCTTGCATCATCTTGCCCCGTTTCTCTTCGTCAGCCGCTCCTCGACGTAGCTCTGCTACGCCTTGCGGGCGTCTTCCTTGAGAAACGGGGCAATCTGACGCAATCCAACTGCCCCCAGAGACGGCATCAGACTCTGGGCTGTGGGAGATTTGGAAAAGCCAATGAGTCGTGCCACTGGCTGACGCTGGCCTGGCAATCCAACTGCCCCCCAGAGACGGCATCAGACTCTATGCAATCTCTGGAAAATTGGGAAAAGCCAATGAGTTGTGCCACTGGCTGACGCTGGCTTTTAGGAAATGGGCAATCCGGACTGTAGGGGTCGCCACGTGGGCGACCCGCTGGAGACTGATAGTGATAGCCCATGGCAGGATGATGGGGCTGATTTATCGGCTACGAGCACGCACCTACGGCTGTTGGGGGATGATCCTGTTAAAATTTGTCTTGACAGGCAGGGCGTTTGTGTTTATAATAGACGTAATTTTACAGAAGGCGATGAAGGAGAAGCAAATTATGGGTCCTTTCAGAGAGCTGCCGGGTGGTGTGAGGCAGCAGGGCTGTAAGGCGTTCCGCTCTGGAGCTGCAAATGATGAATTTGACGGGTACGCCCGATATAGCGGTACAAGTTGGCCGAAAGGCAAGTTGGGTGGCAACGCGGGAATATCGACTCTCGTCCCTTTGATGGGACGGGAGTTTTTTTATTGGTATGGCAGAAGACTTCCCCTGCGGTCTTCTCATAGTAAGAGGTGGAAATATGAAGAGAGTGTACAATTTCAATGCAGGCCCATCGGCAATGCCTTTGGAAGTCCTCAAGGAAGTGCAGGACGAATTTCTCGATTTCAATCATACGGGGATGAGCATCGTCGAAATCAGTCATCGCAGTGCTGCCTATCAGGAAATGCAGGACGACACGGTGGCGACGCTAAAGAAGCTCCTAACTGTTCCTGACGATTACCATATCGTCTTCATCCAGGGCGGCGGCAGTATGCAGTTCGTCATGCACGCGGCCAATTTCCTCAAGAAACGCGGCGGTTATTTGAATACCGGGGTATGGTCCAACAAGGCCATGGAAGCGGCTTCCTTCTTCGGGGAAACCTATGAAGTCGCTTCGAGTAAAGCCGATCACTTTACGTACATCCCCAAGGCAGACAGCTTCGTCGTCAAGCCCGATACGGACTATATTTACATGACATCGAACAATACCATCCATGGGACGGAATGGCATGATTTTCCGTCTTTCGACGTTCCTTTGTTCTGTGATATGTCCAGCGATTTCCTCAGCCGCCCGGTAGATGTGAAGAATTTCGATTTCATCTATGCCGGTGTCCAGAAGAACGTCGGTCCGGCCGGCGTCGTCGTCGCCATCATCAAGGACGACCTGCTGAATAAGGTCTGCCGCGATTTGCCGCTCATGCTGCAGTATAAGACCTATGTCGACCACGATTCGACATACAATACGCCGCCGGTGTTCAATATTTATTTCGTCAATAAAGTAGCTCACTGGCTCGACGACCACGGCGGATTGCAGGCCATGTATGAACGCAATCAGAAGAAAGCCGCCATCGTCTACGGCGTCATCGACGACAGCCACGGCTTCTACCGCGGCCATGCCCGCCAGGATTCGCGCAGCCTGATGAATGTCACCTTCAACTTGCCGACGAAGGAACTGGAAGCACAGTTCGTCGCCGAAGCAGCCGAACACGACCTCATCGGTGTCAAAGGCCATCGGTCCATCGGCGGCTGCCGGGCGTCCATTTACAATGCCGTCACCGAAGAAGGCTGCCAGGCCTTGGCCGATTTTATGAAACAATTCCAGAAGAAACATTAATGTGTCAGTAATAGGGGGAGAAAGAACATGAAGATTTTAGTCAGCGATGACGTATCGATGAAAGGCGTAGAACTCTTACGCGAAAACGGTTATGAAGTAGATGTCAAGAAGAACCTCGATGAACAGGGCCTGATCGACTGCATCGGCGAATACGACGGCCTCATCACCCGTTCCATGACCCACGTTACGGAAAAAGTCATCGAAGCGGCTACGAAATTGAAAGTCGTCGGCCGTGCCGGTGTCGGCGTCGACAGCATCGACTTGAAGAGCGCAACGTCCCGGGGCATCGTCGTCGTCAATACGCCGACCTCCAATACGCTGGCTGCCACAGAACACACCTGTGCCATGATCATGGCCATCACCCGCCACATCCCGCAGGCCCACAATTCGCTCATGGCCGGCAACTGGGACCGCAAGACTTTTACAGGCATCCAGCTCCAGAACAAGACTATCGGCATCATCGGCGTCGGCCGTATCGGTTCGCGCATTGCCAAACGCATGCAGGCTATGGAAATGAAGACCATCGGTTATGACCCGTACATCCCGGAAGAACGGTTCAAACAGCTCGGCGTCGAACAAGTCGACTTGGATACCCTCCTCAAACGGTCGGACTACATCACCATGCATACGCCGCTGACCAAGGAAACGCGGGGCCTCATCGGCAAGGAAGAAATCGCCAAGATGAAAGACGGCGTTCGGGTCATCAACGTCTCCCGCGGAGCTGTCCTCGATATTTATGCCTTGGCGGAAGCCCTCAAGAGCGGCCATGTCGCCGGCGCTGCTATCGACGTCTTCCCGACGGAACCGCTGACCAAGGACATCAACCCCTTCCTGGGCATGGACAACGTGGTCATTACGCCGCACCTCGGCGCATCGACAGTAGAAGCTCAGATCGGCGTTTCCATCGATGTCGCTGAAGGCGTCATGGAAGCCCTCAAGGGCGAACCGGTTGCGACGGCTGTCAACATGGCCCCGGTACCGCCCAATGTCTACAATGTCATCCATCCTTATTTCGACCTCATGGAACGCATGGGCAACCTGGCCGTTTACCTGGCCGATGCGCCGATGAAGGAAATCGAAGTCGAATACACGGGCGAACTGGCCGATACGGAAACGCGCCTGCTGACGACGGCCGTCCTCAAAGGAGCCCTCAATCCGATCCTCCAGGAATCGGTCAACTACGTCAATGCCGCCGAAGTCGCCAAGACGCGCCACATTGCCATTAAAGAAATCAATAGCCAGTCCAATGGCTATTTTGTCAATTCCGTCACCGTCCGGGTCCGCACCAATAAAGGGGAACACGCCATCGTCGGCGTCTTGTTCAACGGCACGGAAGCCAAGATCGTCCAGATCGACGAATACCGCGTCGACTTCACGCCGGAAGGCTACCTGCTCCTGGTACCGCATGTCGACCAGCCGAATATGATTGGCCAGATTTCGACCATCCTCGGCCAGGCTCACATCAACATCATGGGCATGCAGGTCGGCCGGATGACCAAATCGGGCAACAACATCATGGCTATCGCCGTCCAGGACGATATCCCCAACGATATCATGGTCAAACTCCGCTCGATCAACGGCATCCTCGACATGAAGCTCATTCACTGCGATATTCACTAACAGGGGGAACACTATGGTACGCATCATACTCATTCGCCACGGCGAAACACAATGGAATATTGAAGGCCGCTACCAGGGCCAGGAAGATACGCACCTCAGTGAACGGGGCCTCAAGCAGGGCCATATGGTCGCTGAAGGACTGAAAGACACGCCCATCGACGTGGCCATTTCCAGTCCTCTCGAACGGTCGTACATGACCTGCTCCTTCTGCGCGGACCTCCACGGTCTGCCGGTCCTCAAAGACGACAGGCTCCTGGAAATCAACCACGGCGACTGGGAAGGGAAGCTGGCCGATGAAATCGAAGCCAAGTATCCTGAAGAATTCCACCGCTGGCATACACAGCCTCATACGGTGACCATGCCCGGTCAGGGCGGCGAATCGCTGGAAGACGTCCGCGTCCGCGCCCGTGCCGCCTTTGATGATTACGTCCGGAAATACGACGGCAAGACGGTCCTCGTCGCCGCTCATGATGCCGTCAACAAGGCCATCATCTGCGATATCCTGGGTCTGGATATGAGCCATTTCTGGCAGATCAAGCAGGATAATACGTGCATCAACGTCCTGGAATGTCAGGATGGCGTATGGCGCCTGGTCCTGCTCAATTCTACGAATCATATGGGGTATTTGTTCAGCGGTATTGAACAAAAAGGCTTATAAGGCTATAATACGAGGGGTATAAAAGCATATTTACTGAGGAAGGAAGAAATTATCATGTTAGATACGAAATTCATCCGCGAACATGCGGAAGAAGTCAAAGAAAATATTAAGAACCGCCATGCCAAAGCCGATGTCGACGCTTTCGTCGCCTTGGACAACCAGCGCCGCGACATTCTTCAGAAAGTCGAAGCCATGAAGAACGAACGCAATACGGTCACCAAGGAAATCAGCCAGCTCAAACGCAACAAAGAAAACGCTGACGCCCAGATCGCAGCCATGAAGAAGCTCGGCGACGACATCGACGTCCTCGACAAAGAAGTCAAGAAAGTTGAAGCTGACATGCGCGCTATCCAGCTCATGATCCCCAATATGTGCCACCCCTCGGTCCCCGTTGGCAACGACGACAGCGACAACCCGGAAGTCCGCAAATGGGGCGAACCGACGAAATTCGATTTCCAGCCCCTCAATCATTGGGATGTCGGTGAAAAACTGGGTATCCTCGATTCCGAACGGGCTGCTAAAGTCACGGGTGCCCGCTTCTATTATTACATCGGCGCCGGCGCCCGCCTGGAACGCGCTGTCTACAACTTCATGCTCGACCAGCATACAGAAAAGGACGGCTACACCGAAGTCATCCCGCCGTACATCGTCAACCGCGATTCCATGACCGGTACAGGCCAGCTGCCGAAGTTCTACGAAGATATGTACAAGCTCAACGTCGAAGGCGAAGAAATGTACATGATCCCGACGGCAGAAGTACCGCTGACCAACTACTACCGCGGTGAAATCATCGACGGTGCCAAGCTGCCGGCCTACTTCACGGCCATGACGCCGTGCTTCCGTGCCGAAGCCGGTTCGGCTGGCCGCGATACGCGGGGCCTCATCCGTCAGCACCAGTTCCACAAAGTTGAAATGGTCAAATACGTTGCTCCGGAAACGAGCTATGATGAACTCGATAAACTGACCAACAACGCCGAAGATATCCTCAAGGCCCTGGGCCTGCCGTACCACGTCGTCTGCCTCTGCACGGGCGATATCGGCTTCTCCGCTGCCAAGACCTTCGACGTCGAAGTCTGGTTCCCGGCACAGGGGAAATACCGTGAAATCTCGTCGTGCTCCAATACGGAAGATTTCCAGGCACGCCGGGCCAATATCCGCTTCCGCCGCACGCCGAAATCGAAACCGGAATTCGTCCATACCCTGAATGGCTCCGGCCTGGCTGTCGGCCGTACCGTCGCCGCTATCCTGGAAAACTACCAGCAGGCTGACGGTTCCGTCATCGTACCGGAAGTCCTCCGCCCGTACATGCATTGCGACGTGATCACGAAACAGTAGTAGGGGACGCCCAAAGGGCGTCCCGCAGTTCGCATTCGCAGGCCGCCGGTCGCGTTCGTAGGGGGCTGTCGCACGAAAAATTTTGCCATCATACACGGTCCCTTTTACTTTATAGTTTGTAGTACAGAGTTTGTAGAGCTGGCTTTAAATTTTTTACCATTTGCTGCAAACTAAAAACTGCAAACTTCAAACTCGAAAAAGGCGTTCGCCTGCGATAAACGATGAACGAAAAAACTCCTGCCCCGAGGCAGGAGTTTTTTTACTCTGTCTAGAAGTAATACTATATATGTATTTCAATTATTTTTAGATAGGAGGTTCACTATGGATCGCGTATTGACCTTGGAATTTGTCCGCGTTACCGAAACGGCTGCCGTCAAGGCTGGCCGCCTCATGGGGAAGGGCGACAAGATGGGCGCTGACCAGTTGGCTGTCGATGGGATGCATTCGATTTTATCGACGGTTCCTATTGATGGGACTGTCGTCATCGGCGAAGGCGAAATGGACGAAGCGCCGATGCTCTATATCGGTGAAAAAGTCGGCGCCGGCGGCACGGAAGTCGATATCGCCGTCGACCCGCTGGAAGGGACGAACCTGACGGCGAAAGGCCAGGATGGGTCCATTGCCGTCATGGCCATCGCCCGCAAGGGGAACTTGCTCCACGCTCCGGACATGTACATGGAAAAGCTCTGTGTCGGACCGCGGGCCAAAGGCCGCATCGACCTGACCCAGCCCGTTCAGGAAAACCTGCGCCGCATCGCCGAAGGCCTGGAACGAGGCATCGACGATCTGACCGTCGTCATCCTCGACCGGCCGCGCCATCAGGAAATCATCGACGAATGCCGCAGTGCCGGCGCCCGCATCAAGCTCATCACGGACGGTGACGTCTCGCCGGCTGTCGACGCCGGTATCGAAGGGTCCGGCGTCCACGTCCTCATGGGCATCGGCGGCGCTCCGGAAGGCGTCCTGGCTGCAGCGGCCCTGAAATGCCTGGGCGGCGATATGCAGGCCCGCCTCATTCCCTATACCGACGAAGAACGGAAGCGCTGCTGGGAAATGGGCATTGATGACATCAACCGCGTCATGACCCTCGACGACCTGGTCAAAGGCGACGACTGCATCTTCTCGGCGACGGCCATTACCGATACGCCCATGATGCGAGGCGTCCAGTACTTTGGCGGCGGCGCCCGCACCATGTCCGTCGTCATGCGCTACAAGAGCGGCACGATCCGCTTCATCGACACGTTCCACCGCTTCGACAAGAAGGCCAAATGGAGTATTCATTTGTAAAAGCCGTAGTTCGCAGGCCGCAGGTTGCTGTCAGCCGTCAGCAGCTAGCGGTCAGCAGCTAGCGGTCAGCAGTTAGCGTCCCGCTTGTAGGTTGAAGAAAAATTTCCGAGTGATTTCGTCTGTAGGGGCTTGCACGTGGCAAGCCCGCTCCGGAATATGAGTGATTTTCCGGATTGGGAGAACGTAAAAAGGGCTTATCGCACGGCGACAAGCCCTTTTTTTTTCTTCCCTTTTATGGTACAATGACTTGATAGTAATTATATGCTCATAATGGCACCTTAGGCGCCATTGCCTTTTGGCCATTTAGAATAAACTACTCGAATAGTATTAGGAGGCACCAGAATTGGAGAAACTTGTTATTCATGGTGGAAAGCCCTTACAGGGTACGGTTCGCGTCAGCGGGGCTAAAAATGCCGTGCTGCCTATCATTGTCGCATCTATGCTGGGAACGACGCAGAGTACTTTGACAGAAATCCCGAAATTAGCCGACGTACATACCGTCTGTGACGTCATCGCGTCCCTCGGCGTTCATATAGAACATCCTGAAAGAGATACACTGGTCATCGATGCCCATGAGCTGACATCGACAACGGCTCCGTATGATTTAGTGCGCCGTATGCGTGCATCTTTTTTGGTTATGGGACCTTTACTGGCCCGCAAGGGGAGGGCCCAGATTTCCCTGCCCGGCGGCTGCTCCATCGGTGCCCGTCCTATCGACCTGCACCTCAAGGCTTTTGAAGCCATGGGAGCCGTCATCAACCTGGAAAACGGAGACATCGAAGCGACGGCACCGAATGGCCTCAAAGGGGCTCAGATCTATCTCGATTTCCCCAGCGTCGGCGCTACGGAAAATATCCTCATGGCTGCATCCATGGCCGACGGTAAGACGGTCCTGGAAAATGCCGCAGAAGAACCGGAAATCGTCGATTTGGCAACGTACCTCAACAGTATGGGCGCCAACATCCGCGGTGCCGGCACCAACGTCATCCGCATCGAAGGCGTCAAGGAACTGCATGGCGCCAATCACGCCGTCATCCCCGACCGCATCGAAGCGGGTACTTTCATGGTCGGCGCGGCCATGACCCAGGGCAATGTCTTCGTAGAGAATGCCATTTCGGAACACTTGAAGCCCCTCATTTCCAAATTGAAAGAAGTCGGCGCCGAAGTCCAGGAAGAAATCGACGGCATCCGCGTCATCGGCCATGAACCGCTTCGCCCGGCCGATATCAAGACCCTGCCTTATCCCGGTTTCCCGACAGACATGCAGGCCCAGTTCATGGCCCTGACGACTATCTGCCAGGGGACGAGTGTCGTCACCGAAACGGTCTTTGAAAACCGCTTCATGCACGTCGACGAATTCAAGCGCATGGGTGCCAAGATCCGCATCGAAGGCCGCAGCGCCATCGTCGAAGGCGTCCCCAGGCTCAAAGGGGCCTCTGTCAATGCGACGGACCTGCGGGCCGGTGCTGCCTTAGTCCTGGCTGGCCTCGTCGCCGAAGGGAAAACGGAAGTCGGCTATTTATACCACATCGACCGCGGTTATGATAATCTCGTATTAAAATTACAAAGGCTAGGTGCAGACATTGTTCGCGTCAATATTGAGGAAGAAGAAAACTAAGAAAAGAGTACAGCCGAAACAGTCTCATTCGTTCTTTCTGGCCAACTGGTTCGGCAGCGATATCGCTATCGACCTGGGAACGGCCAATATCATCGTGTTCGTCAAGAACCGGGGCATTGTCGTCAATGAACCGGCCGTCATCGCCGTCGATACGATGGAAAATAAAGTCGTCGCCATCGGCCGCGAAGCCCAGGCCATGCTGGGGCGGACGCCGCGTAACATCCACGCCTACCATCCGCTGCGCAACGGCGTCATCGCCGACTACGACGCGACGGAATACATGCTGCGCTACTTCATCCGCAAGGCCATCGGCAAGGCACTGATCTTTAAACCCCGCGTCGTCATCTGCGTCCCGTCGAGCGTCACCAACGTCGAACGGCGGGCCGTCATCGAAGCGGCCATGCAGGCCGGTGCCCGCAAGACGACGGTCATGGAAGAACCGCTGGCTGCCGCTATCGGCGCCGGTCTGGACATTGCCACGTCTAATGGTTCCATGGTCGTCGACATGGGTGGCGGGACGACGGACGTCGCCGTCCTCAGCCTGAGCGGCGTCGTCATCAGCGAATCCCTGCGCATTGGCAGCAACACTTTTGACGAAGCGATTATCCGCTATTTGGAAAAGATCAAGCACGTCGCCATCGGTCAGCACACAGCAGAAGAGCTGAAGATACTCATCGGCACGGCCATGGGCGACGGCCGGCGCATGACAGCCGATGTCCGCGGCCGCAGCACGGAAACGGGCCTGCCGACGTCGGTCGATATCGACTCGCAGGAAATCCGCCAGGCCCTGGACGAACCGATTCAGACCGTCCTCAAGACGATCGTTTCCATCCTGGAAAAGACACCGCCCGAACTGGCTGCGGACATTGCCGACCATGGCATTGTCCTTACCGGCGGCGGCCTGCTCCTGGATAGTTTCGACCGCCTCATTTCCCAGACGACAGGCATGGCCGCCTATCTCTGCGATGAACCTTTGTTGTGCGTCGCCAACGGAGCCGGTAAGGCTTTGCGGGAAATGGACCGCTTAAAAGATAGTTTTGATGATTTATAGAGTGCTCCGCAGCAGGCGGAGCTGAGAAGGAGGGAGCCGTCATGAAAAAGTTTCGCAGACTCGCCGTATTAGCTGGGTTAGCAGGTCTGATGGCTATGCCGGCCGCAGCTGCTGACGTATCGTACACGACGGTATTGAGCGGCAGCGTCGTCAGCGTAGCCCCTGTCGGTGCAGCCGTCAAAGAGGGAGATGTCCTGCTTACGGTGAATTCCCTGGCCGGTCCGATGCCGGCTGCCCGTTCTGACAAGGATGGCGTCGTCAAGACCGTCCTCGTTCAGCCGGGATCACAAGTGCAGCAAGGCGCCGTTGTCGTCGTGGTGGAAACGAAATGAGATATACCATGATGAAGAAAGTCTCCGCCTTGCGGCGTACGTTGGGCCGGGTCTGTCTGACCGCGGCCCTTTCCTGTATCCTGGCTCTTTCGGCACAGGCACAGGAGTTCATGAATGTCAGTGAAGTCCAGCCGGGGATGACGGGCTATGCCAAGACCGTCGTCCACGGTACGACTATTGATACCTTCCCCGTCGAAATCTTAGGGGTCATGAAGAACAGCGGCCCGTCAGGGGACTTGGTCCTGGCCAAGTTTTCCGGGCCCCTCATTGAAGAAACGGGTGGCATCGCTCAGGGCATGAGCGGCAGCCCGGTCTATATCAATGGCAAACTGCTCGGTGCCGTCGCTTACGGCTGGTCCTTTACCAATTCCCGCGTCGGCATGATTACGCCTATCAACGATATGATCAAGCTCTGGAATGTGCCGACGAGAGAAGAAATCCGGCCTTTCAACGCCCGCGAATCATCGCTCATCCCCATTGCGACGCCGCTCATGACGTCGGGCTTCGACAGCGTGTCGACAGCGTGGATGCAGAGCAAACTGCCGGGCTATAACTTCATGCCTGTCGATACGGCTTCGGCCAGCAGCGACAGCACGGCCCTGCCCCTGGAACCGGGCAGCAGCGTCGCCGCAGCCTTCGTCAACGGCGATATGAAGATGGGTGCCATCGGGACGGTCACTTACGTCGACAACGACCAGATCGTCGCCTTTGGCCATCCCTTCCTGAAAAAGGGCAGCATCAATTATTTCATGCACAATGCCTACATCTTTACAGTCGTCAATAACCTGTCCAGTTCCTTTAAGCTGGGCTCTATCGGTGCCGAAGTGGGCAAAATCACTCAGGACCGCGGCGCCGGCATCGGCGGCCAGTATGGCTATCTGGCACCGGGCATTCCCGTCGTCATCAAGGCCAGGGATACGGACACCGACACGGCCATGACCAAGCGCGTCAAGATCATCGAAGACAATGAACTGACTCCGGTCCTGGCGGCTACGACGGTGTACAATACGGTCAATAAGACCATCGACCGCACGGGCGGCGGCACGGCGACCTTGTCGTATACCATCCGCTCTTCCAATGGCCGTGATAAAGATATTACCCGGCACAATATGTATTATTCCGAAGATAACATCAATGAAAAGAGTATCGACGAGCTCTACAATGTACTGGATATCTTGAAACACAATGAGTTCATCGACTATCCTATCCTGGACATCAACATGTCCGTCGATATCACGCAGGCCTGCAAGTCGGCGACCATCGTCGATGCGTCGGCAGCGCCTGTCATTGTCAGCCCAGACGATACGGTCTATTTCAAGGTCAAGCTCCACCCGTACCGCGGTGTCGATGAAGTGAAGACCATGAGCTTCACCGTCCCCAAGAACCAGCCTCTCGGCGATATGGTCCTGGAAGTGCGCGGCGGCGGCGTCATTCCTCTGCCGTACCTCATCGAAAAACAGCGCTACAACCTGACTGACGAAATCGTCCAGCGCCTGCGCCATTATAAGGATTTCAATGAACTGAAGAAGGAAATCGAAAAAGAAGATGCCAACAATGACTTGGTCATCGAAATCCTCAGCCAGGGCGTCAGCATGATCAACGAAAGCGGCACGAAAGTGAAGAAGGAAAAGATCCGCGGCAAAGAACCGGGGACCAGCGCCAAGGATGTCATCAAACCGGGCAAGCACAACATCGGCGATGAAAATCCGAACGACGCCAAATCTTCCATTCCGACACCGTATATCGTCAAAGGCGACGGCCAGATCACCATCAAAGTCGTCACGCCGGAAAAACGCGACGCTTATTTGGCCAAGAACCACAACATCAACGAAGCGAAAGCCGTCATCGGTGAAGAAACCGACGGGTCCTCGCAGGATGATGAATTGGTCAAAGCCGATAAGAGCAGCGATGACAACAAGGATACAACCAAGAAAGATGACAAGGGAAGCGACAAGAAACCCGATAAAGGCCAGGATAAGAAATCGGCTGAACCGATCCGCACCGTCGATCTGGATATGTTCCACTAGCCGTTCGTAGGGGACGCCCAAAGGGCGTCCCGCAGGCCGTAGGCCGCATGTCGCAGTCAGCAGCTAGCCACTAGCCACTAACCACGAGCCACGAGCCACTAGCCACTAAACAGGCGCTGTCTTCATATGACAGCGCCTTTTCCCTTGCCATTTTTCGCATAAAATGCTATTATTTTAGCTGTAGAAAACTCAAATTGCAATTTTAGTTTTCCTTATTTTCTTTCTCACAATTTAGGCACAATTGAATACAGGTGTTTTACATCCATTTTTAACCTGATTCTGCAAGAAGTCTCCCGCCTCTTTAGGCGGTGAGATGAATTGCAGGTTTTTCTGAGGGCTCGATGCCATCAGAAAAACAATGGCTTCACAAGTTGATTTGCAGTATAATCAGTAGTAAGAGTGAAAGGATTTGGAAAGTCAAGGCAGGTGATGATAGTGAATAAGGCATGCCGTTACAGGCTCTACCCGACAACAGAACAGAAAATGATGTTTGCCAAGACCTTCGGCTGTGTCCGATTCATCTACAACAAGATGCTGAGTGACCGCATTGACTATTATAAGGAAACCGGCCAAAAGCTGAATAACACGCCTGCGCAGTACAAGGAAGAATTCCCTTGGTTAAAGGAAGTCGATAGTTTAGCCCTTGCCAATGCCCAAATGAACCTGAATAAGGCCTACAGCCACTTTTGGAATGACAGCAAGCATTTCGGCAAGCCGCGCTTCAAGTCAAAGAAAAATTGTCGTGCTTCGTATTCTACGAACAACCAGAAAGGCTCTGTCCGAATCGAGGGCCATAAGGTGAAACTGCCGAAAGTCGGCTGGGTGAAACTATGCCAGCATCGTCCCTTGCCGGAGAACAGTATCATAAAGACCGTAACCATCAGCAAGACGCCATCCGGAAAGTACTATATCAGTATGCTAGTGGAGTATGAAAACCAAATACTCCCTGTCATACCGAAGACCTTCCTGGGCCTGGATTTTGCGATGCACGGCTTGTATGTGGCTTCCGATGAGGATGAGGCTAAGTATCCCGATTTCCTGCGAAAGGCAGAGAAGAGATTGGCTAAGGCACAGCGGAAGCTATCCAAAAAGCAGAAAGGAAGTCACAACAGAGAAAAACAAAGGCTTCGCGTAGCTATTCTCCATGAGAGAGTGTCCAATCAACGGCGGGACTTCCTGCATAAGAAGGCTCGCTACCTTGCAGACCGCTATGATGCCATTGGCATTGAGGATATTAGCGTCAAAGCGATGGCCAAGCGGAAAAAGGGTGGCAAGTTCAGTTTTGGCAAATCCGTAACTGACAATGGCTGGAATATGTTCACGAACATGCTGGAGTATAAACTGGCTTGGCAAGGCAAACAGCTTATCAAGATAGACAAGTGGTATCCCAGCAGCCAGCTGTGCCATGTTTGCGGATATCAGAACCACGAAACCAAGGACTTATCTGTAAGGGAATGGGATTGCCCGAAATGTGGCAGTCACCATAACCGCGATAAGAACGCGGCCATCAATATCCGAGAAGAAGCCAGGCGGATATCTGCCTGACGTAATCCATAAAATACCGTGGGGCGCACGGGAATCTACGCCTGTGGAGAGAGTGTAAGCCGCCGCAACTCTTTGGAGTCAGTAGCGCTGTTCTCGTTGAAGCAGGAAGCTCCCGCCTCTCTAGGCGGGAGTACGTTCACTGATGGTATAGTAAAGTAGTATGATACTTAAAGAAAGGACGGTCTTTCATGCAGGAAATTTTGGAAGGCATCGGCAGCTTTACGCTCCGTGTCTTTGAACAAGTCGGCGTCATTGCCATCCTCTTTGGCCAGACCCTGCGTCAGCTGCCAAAGATACAACGCCGCCTGACCCTTGCCCAGATGGCTCATCTCGGCGTTAATTCCCTGCCTATCGTCAGCCTGACCCTGCTCTTTGCCGGCATGGTCATGACCTTGCAGATCGTCGATATTCTCTTGCGCTATGGCGCCCAGTCGACGCTGGGCGGCGTCATGTCCGTCGCCATGGGCCGTGAATTAGGCCCTATTTTAACTGGCGTCGTCATGGCAGGCCGCGTCGGTGCAGCCATGACGGCTGAAATCGGGACCATGAAGGTCACGGAACAGATCGATGCCCTGCGCTGTATGGCCGTCAATCCCATTGCCTATCTCGTCGTACCGCGCTTTGTAGCCTGCGTCGTCATGGTGCCTATCCTGGCCTTTTACGGCTATGTCATCGGTACGGCCGGCGGCTACGGCGTGGCCACATTGGGCGCCGGGCTCACGCATTTCACCTATGTGAATTCCATCGAACTCTTTACGGAAGTCAGCGACGTCGTCTACGGCCTCATCAAGGCCATGTTCTTCGGCGGTATCATCGCCCTCGTCGCCTGCAATGAAGGCATGCATGCCCAGAGCGGGGCCGAAGGCGTCGGCCAGGCTACGACGAAGTCCGTCGTCACGTCGATTATTTTCATCTTTATCTGCAATTATATCTTATCGGTTCTATTGTATTGAGGAGTGCTATGATCCGTCTTCGCAATGTGACCGTCGCCTATGGCGACCGGGTCATACTAGACAACATCAATTTAGATATCCATCAGGGTGAAACCCTGGCCATCCTCGGTGCCAGCGGTTCAGGCAAGAGTACCATCCTGCGCCTGATCATCGGCCTGCAGAAGCCGACGAAAGGGCAGGTCTTCTTTCACGATGAAGACATTACTACCTTTGATGAGGAACAGCTGACGGCTGTGCGCCGTCATATGGGCATGGTCTTCCAGTATTCGGCCCTCTTCGATTCCATGACTGTCGGCGAAAACGTCGCCTTTGGCCTGCGCCAGCATACGAAAGACGATGAAGCGACGATCCAGCGCATCGTTGAGGAGAAACTCCACCTTGTCGGCCTGGAAGGCATCGAGGACATGATGCCCAACGATTTATCAGGCGGCATGAAGAAGCGCGTCAGCCTGGCCAGGGCTATCGCCTTGGATCCACAGGTCATCCTCTATGACGAACCGACAGCCGGCTTAGACCCGCTGCGCTGTATGGATATTAACCGCTTGGTCGTCAGTATGCAGAAGCAGATTCATGCGACATCAGTCATCGTCACCCACGATATGGATTCGGCCTTCTATGTCGCTGACCGCCTGGCTTATTTACAAGACGGGCGCTTCCGGCTCATTGCCGATAAGAAGACCTTTGCCCATACAGATGATGAGGAAGTGCAGCGCTTTATCCACGGCGGGCGTCTTCCAGAAGAAAGAGGGGATAGCCTATGAAGTGGAGTGCAGAAGCGAAAGTCGGTCTGGTCACCATCGTCGGCGTCCTCGTCTTTACCTTTGTCGTCCTGACCCTGGCCCACGCCGAAATCTTCGGCAAGCCGGGCTTCGTCATCCATACGGAATTTAAAGATGCCAATGGCCTGCAAAAGGGCAATTCCGTCCGCTATGTCGGTGTCCACGTCGGCAAAGTCGAAAGCGTGAAACCGTCCCGCGACGGCGTCGATGTGGCTATGAAGCTGGAAAAGGGGACGGAAATCCCGCGTGATTCCAAAGTGACGATTACGACGGACGGCCTGCTCGGCGAAAAAATCGTGGCCATTACACCGGGGAATGACAAGAATCATCTTCTCGCTGATGGAGATTACATCGATGGCACACAGAGCAAGAACATGGATGACATGATGGATAGTGCCGGCAAGCTCATGGGCAGTGCCGACGATATGGTCAAGAATATCAACGCCATCATCGGCGATGAAAAGACCCAGTCCGCAATGCGCGGTTCCATTCAGAATATTGATGCCATTACGGGCAAGACGAGCCAGATGATGGACGCCAATGCCGGCAATATCCAGCAGATTACAGCCAATATGGCAGCCATGACGGCCCAGATGAACGCGTCCATGCAGAATCTCGACGGCGACGGCGCAGCTTCGGCTAATGTCCGGGCGACGGCGGCTAACATGAAGCAGATTACGGACCGCTTCGAGACCATTGCTCAGTCGATGGAAAAGATGACGACGGATCCGCAGACCCAGGCCAATATTCAGACGACGTTGAATAATACGGCCCAGATTACAACAAAAGTGAATAAGATACTCGGCGGCACTTCGGATATCAAAGTCCAAGGCGAAGCCGGACTCTTATATAATACGACGAAGAATGAGACCAGCGGCACTGTAAATTTTAAGGTGTACCGTGGCGATGCGTTTGGCCTCGTCGGGGCAGAGAACATCGGTAACGGTACGAACCTCAATTTGCAGTACGGCCGCCGGGGCCGCCTGTTCGACACGCGGGCTGGTCTGATCAACGGTGACCTTGGGGCCGGCTTCGATTTCTTCCAGGACGGGCCGTTCCGCTTGTCTCTGGAAGGCTATGATCCCGATGACTGGCGCTTCCGTTTGAAAGCTCAGTACCGCTTGGCGCCGAATCTCTATCTCTTCAGCCAGTTCACGCGGCCTATGAGTCGCAGTGACGGTGGCAATTATTATGGTATTAACTACGCTTTTTAGCAGATTCTATAGAAATAACGGGGGTACCCATGATGAACAACAAACTGTACAAGAAATTGGTCATCGCCATGATGATTACGACCATAAGCACAGTCGCCGCTGCTTCGGCAGCGGATACGACGGCTTCTGTCCGTCCTGTCGACTTAGCGCAGGCCGACGCGATCCAGTCCCGGGCCAAAGCGGAACAGCAGGAAATCCAGGCTGAAAAAGCTCAGCAGCGGAAGGCGGCGAAAGCCGAAGCCAAGGCCAAAAAAGCTGCCGACGCTGTCCATCCTGTCGACATTACGCCGGAACTGCGTGAAGAACTGGCTCAGAAAATTGCTGACGATTCAGCGAAGTCCGCTGAAAAAGCCGCTGCGAAACGGGCGAAGACACAGGAAATCGATCCGGTCATCGTCATCGGCCGCGTACCGACCAATGGCACTGTCGATTTGAATCTGCCTAAGACCGTCCAGATGGCCCTCGACTATAACCGGGATATCAAGAACTCCCAGTACGCCCTGAAAAAGGCAGAATATGCCATTAATCAGGCCCAGGCCGGCAAAAAGCCGACTGTCGATTATAACTTTGGCGCCCAGCGCAGCCGGGCTACGGATGCTGCTACCTATAGCCGTGCTGCCAGCCTGATGGGGAGCGCCAATAGTATCAGCAATGCTTTTTCTAATGGCATTTCCGTCAACATTCCGCTGTATACCGGCGGGCTCGTTGAAGGTAAAATTGACGTCGCTAAATTAGGCAAGACCAATGCCCAGGAAGAAATCCTGCGCGTCGAACAGGCGACGAAATATTCGGCCATCGAAGGCTACTATGGCCTCCTGGCTTATCAGGAACTGCAAGGCGTTTACCACGAAGCCGTCGACAACCTCCAGGGACACTTGGATAACGTCCAGGCTCAGTACAACGTCGGCACCAAGGCCAAGGTCGACGTCCTCTCGTCCGCTGTCTCCCTGGCCAACGCCAAGACGACGGCCATTACGGCAGACAACAACGTTGCCATTGCTGAATCGAACTTGAACAACATCCTCGGCCTGCCTTTGGAAACGAAGCTCAACTTGGCCGACCATCAGCTGCCCTTCGATACGTACAACATTTCCCTCCAGGAAGCGACGGACTATGCCATGAAATATCGGCCGGAAGTCCTCCAGGCAGCCATTGCCGTCCAGGAAGCGGAACGCAACATCGACATCGCCAATGCCGGCAATAGGCCGACTGTCGCCATTACAGGCGGTAATGATTGGGCTGACAACACCTTCCCAGGCATTGATGCTAATAAGAGAAGTTGGAAAGTAGCTGCTGGCGTCACCTACAGCTTATATGACGGCGGCGCGACGAAGGCTAAAGTCAACCAGGCCAAACAGGACCTCCTCGTCGCCCGTGAAACGGAACAGAAGACCCGCGAAGCCGTCCAGCTGGAAGTCAAGCAGGCCTACCTCAACATCCGCAGTGCCGCCCAGAAGGTCGAAGAAACGCAGACCGTCGTCGACCAGGCCCGTGAAAACTATCGTATCCAGAATATCCGTTACCAGGCCGGCGTCGGCATCAACCTGGACGTCCTCGATGCCCAGTTGAGCCTCAACAAAGCCCAGGTCAACCACATCCAGGCCCTGTACGACTACAACGTCGGCATTGCCAAACTGGAACAGGTCATGGGCGTCGATGTCGAATCGGGTGTCATCCATCCGTCTTTGACGGCGACGACATATCGGGGATAAACAGGGCTTAAAGAGATGATGACAGGTTTTTAACAATTTACAAGGGAAATATCCTATTTGTCATCTATTTCTTGATTTTCCTCAACTCCATAGGTAAAATAAAGAGAGAATTGTAACGTGCAATTCTCTCTTTTTTTGTATGCGGAGCTCGATTATGAAGAAAAAATGGATGGCTGCCTGTGGCGTCACGGCCTTTTTC
Organism: Megasphaera sp.; assembly: GCF_047831605.1. Taxonomy (NCBI): domain Bacteria; kingdom Bacillati; phylum Bacillota; class Negativicutes; order Veillonellales; family Veillonellaceae; genus Megasphaera; species Megasphaera sp. The sequence continues at coordinate 1,750,628 of NZ_CP181255.1, forward strand.
CTGTCAGCAGGGATTGCCCTGTGGATGGAAAAACCGGCTCTGACCCAGATGGCTGGCCAGGCGATTACGACAACTGCAAACAGTAAATTGAACGGGACCTTGTCGTTTTCTTCACTGGATATATCCCTGAACGGCCAGCTGGTCATGGCCAAGCCAGTCATTAAAGATGCACAAGGGCGGGTCGTCATCGAAGGCGATGCCGTCCGGGTTTATGTCAACCCCGGCAAGATCATGACGGCTCTAAGGCAGGGCGAAATCCTGCAGGCCCTGGATACGGCCGATGTCGACGACCCCGTCCTGCATCTTTGGCAGAATGAAGACGATGGCACGTGGAATGTGGCGTCGCTCATCAAGAAGAATCAGAGTACGACCGATGCCGGTTTCCGCGGGGCCATCAATGTTCACAACGGGACTATCGACGCCCAATTACCGGACAGCACGGTCGTCACCGGAGAAAATGTCAACGGCAGCGTGGCCTTTGCCGACTATCCGTCGCTGGCCATCGATGCGTCCATGACCGTCGATGGGCAAAAGGTGACGGCTCACGGAAGGTATGCCTCGAACCGCCAGTATGATTTCACCGTCAGCGCCGACGCCGTCAACGGGACTTATGCGTCGTCATTCATCCCGTCGTCGGCCGATGTCGTCATCCGCAGCGGGACCGTCGAAAACGTCAAAGTACGCGTCGCGGACAGCCACAACGGCTTTTTCCTGTCCGGCCAGGCCGACGTATCTGACGGCTACGTCACCGTCCAGGGCCTCGAGGTAGACGGCCTGAAAGGCCATGCGGCCCTGACGAGCAAAGATATTACCTTATCGGACGTCGAAGGCCGTGTCAACGGCCAGGACTTCCGCGTCGGCGGGACTATTGTAACCAACGGCGACACGCCGGTATTCAACCTGAACGTCGACGTTCAGGGAGCCGACGTGACGGCCTTTGCCGATTATCTGCCCGTTGCTATCAGCGGGACAGCCGGTTTCAAAGGGACGGTCTGGGGGACGGCACAGGACGTGAATGCCCGCGGTACAGCGTCTCTGCACGATATGACTTATAACGGCTATACCGTCGATAAAGCCCAGGCAGATTTGATTTACAGTCAGAACCGGCTCGATATCGATTCACTGACGGCCCAGGCCTATGGCGCTTCCCTGAGCGGGAAGGGCGTCTATGACATCCAGAGCGGTGCCTATGAAGCCGATGCCGACGTAGACGGACTGGACCTCTCGGCCGTGCCCGGCGTGCCTGTGGCCGTCATGGGGAGTCTGTCGGCGTCGCTCCACGCAGCCGGCAACAGTAAGGATAACTCGATTATGGCGACAGGCCACGTGACGGCAGGGGACCTGTCTTATAATGGCCTGACTGTCGACTCGGCAGCCGGCGATGTGGCCTATGACGGTCGCGTCATGACCTTGCGCAGCGGTCATGCTGACCTGGCAGGAGGAAGTATCGACGTCAGCGGTTCTTATGAAGTGGACAGCCAGACGCCGCACCTGTCCTTTACCGGCCATGACCTGCCCCTCGACGCCGCTTCGCCTTTCGTGTCCCTTCCCATGGATGGGACGGCCGATTTGTCCGGCCACATCGACGGGCAGCAGTGGGATGTGGCCTTTAATGCCCGCAGCGGCCAGATCAAGGGCGTCCCCTTCGACAGCATCGACGGGACGGCCCGGGGACAGGGCAGCCGCATCGAAATCCCGGCCCTCTACTGGCGCCGCGGTGATGGGACCCACACCCTGCACGGCCAGGCGGACCTGGATGCCCGGACGATACAGGCATCGCTGACGACGGCGCATATGCGCATCGAACAGCTCCTGCCGGCTATCGGCAAGGCAGACCTGCCGCTCACTGGCTGGGCCGATAATACGATTACCCTCAGCGGCAGCCTGGATAATCCGACGGCTTCCGGCTCGTTCCGCCTGACCAGCGGATCCTATGCAGGCTACCTCTATAAGAATGTCAGCGCCGATTACCGCCTGGATAATGGGACAGTCTATCTCTCGAATGGCGATATTTCTTCTTACACGGCATCCCTGGCCCTGTCCGGTTCCATCGGCGATACGCTCAATCTCGATTTGATCGGGAAGAACGTCGATATTTCCCACCTGGTACCGCAGAACAAGACGCCGCGCAGCGGATCTTTCGACGTCCAGGCCCATATCGGCGGCAGCCTGGACAATCCGACGGCAGCCGGTTCACTGACGGCGGCCAATCTGGTCATCAACCACATGGCCCTGAACAATATCCACGGCGATTTTGCCTATTATGACAATATGCTGCGCCTGACGGACCTCCATTTCGCCCAGCTCGGCGGGACGTATGACGGCAATTTATTGTATAATACGAAATCGTCTCTCCTGCGGGGCCAGGCGACGGTCGTCAACGGCGACATTGCCGGTCTGCTCAAGGTCGCGGCCCTGCCAGTACAGGATATTGCCGGCAAGCTGAATGGCCAGGTCGACATCAGCGGCACAGGTGACAACCCGACGGTCTCCATGAAGGGGACCATCAGTGACACTTCTTTCGGCGGCCAGGCCGTCGAACCGGCTGACATCGACGTCCAGATGGAAAATGGCGTCGTCACCATCAACAAGATGGCCCTGAACATCGGCAGCGGCGTCCTGGCTGCCCAGGGGACGTATGCCCTGCACGGTCCGGTGAAATTGTCCGTCGCTGCCAAGCAGTTCCCGGCCAAGGCCCTGACCGACGTTCTGGGACATAAAGACTTCGTCGTCGATGCGCCTATCGACTTTGCCGCTGACCTGAGCGGTACAGGCGATGACCTCCAGGCCGACGTATCGGCCCAGCTGGGAAGCGGCACGGCCAACGGCATTTCCTTTACGGGCGCTTATGCCCTGTTCAACATCCGCAACGGCCTGATTACTTTGCAGCAGGCCAGCGGCAGCCGCGACCCCTATAAGGTCAGCGCACACGGTACCATTCCCGTCAGCGCCTTGTCTGGCGGCAAGACCGGCGAATCCATGGACCTTTCGCTGCAGCTCGATAACGCCGGCCTCGATGTCCTGACTTTCCTGACGCCTTACGTCACCGAAGCCGACGGTCCCATCCAGGGGGCCGTCAAAATCGGCGGAACCCTGGATGCACCGACGGTCAACGGCGATATTGCCGTCAAGAACGGCACCATCAAGTTCAAGGACACGGCTTATCCCCTGGCCAACATCAATGCTGACCTGGCCTTCAAAGGCCGTTCGGCCGTCCTCAGCGGCAGCGGTACTATGGATAAGAAAGGGAAGAAGAATCCCGGCAGCATCAGCCTTGACGGCAAAGCCGCCTGGAGTGGCCGCAGCTTAGATTCGTATTCCCTGGCGGCTGATTTTTCCGGCCTCTATCTGAACTGCCCCTATTACGACGGTCCCATCACGGGCTATGTCAACGTCACGCCTGGCGACGGGCGGCCTAAAGTGAGCGGCCTCATGCAGGTCGACAATACGACTGTCGACATTCCCCTGGCTCTGGCCAGCAGCAGTGAAGGGCCCGATTTGGACCTGGATTTCACCCTGACCCTGGGCAACAAGGTCCGTCTGTACAATCCGGCTCTGTACGACTTGATGGTCAATGGGTCGGTCACCTTCCAGGGCAACCTCAATCATCCCCATCCGTCGGGCCGCTTTGAAGCGACGCGGGGAACCGTCCATTATTTGGACACCAATTTCCGCGTGACCAAGGCTAAGGCCGATTTCTCACGGTATGATTCCTTCCTGCCCTATGTCGACGCTGAAGGCTTCAGCCGCGTCGGCCAGTACAATGTCATGCTGACCCTGCGCGGCCAGGCGGACAACATGGACCTCATGCTCCGCTCCGACCCGCCCCTGACGAAGCAGCAGATCGTATCGCTCATTACCCTGCGCAACAGCGGCGGCCGCCCCCAGAGCTCCCTCAGCGAGGAAGATATGGACAGCCTCCTCGGATCGGGCATCCGCATGACCCTGAACAGCCTGGGCCTTACACAGAGCCTGGAAAAGGCCTTGTCCCTGGATATGCTCACCGTCACCAACGGCTCGCTGAACCTCAATGATAAGAATACCGATGTGGGCCGCAACTATTACAACATTGAAATGGGGAAATACCTGTTCAACGACTTCATGGCCACGGCGGCCTTCGGCATCAACCACGGCGACGACCGCTTCGGCTTCATGTATGACCTGGGCAGCAAGTTCAGCGTCAACGCCTGGACGTCCGACGACGACAGTTTCATCGGCGGTGTCTATAAGTATTCGTTTTGATTCCGTATATGGGGTCATGCCGTTGCATCCGGGGATTGATGGCAGGACGCCATACATACAGGAATAACGGGAAGGAAACATGTCCTGAAGCGGGCTTGCCACGTGCAAGCCCCTACAGATGGGACACAGGCCCATCCCTGTATATGTGTGGATACGCCATTGCCTTTGTAGGGGCGCCCGTCCCTATATATGTGTGAATTCCATTTGAATGAAAAGGTGGTGAAAGGCCATGTTAGACGATTATCTGAAAGAACTACAGCACATCACCCTGCTCCAGCCCGACGAAGAACGGGCCCTGTGGCAGGCCTATAAGGACGAGGGGAATCTGGAGGCCCGCAGCCGCCTCATCGAGCAGTACCAGCCCTTGGTCTTCAAAGAGGCCATGCGCTGGCACATCCATCGCGACATCCTGTCCGACGCCCTGCAGGAAGGGACACTGGGCCTCATCGAAGCCGTGGAACGCTATGATTACCGCCGTGGCGTGGCCTTCCCGCTCTTTGCCGTCCACCGCATCCGCGGGGCCATCCTGGACTATCTGAAGCGCGAAGGCGCCGTCAGCGCCGTATCCCTTGACGAACCGGATGAACGGGGCGTGACGTTGCAGGATACGCTCTGCGATGAGCGCCAGGACCCTGTCGAAGCCACGAGCCGCCAGCTGTTGCTGGAAAAGGTCGGCCACGTCTTGAAAAGGCTGCCCGAAAAGGAACAGGCCGTCGTCGAAGGCGTGTACCTGAACGACGTGGAGCAGAAGCACCTGGCCAAGAGCCTGGACGTCAGCCTGCCTTACGTCTACCGCCTGCAGAAACGGGGCATCCGCCGCGTGCGCGGCATGCTCAGCCGGTTCATCCATGAGAGCCGCCACTAAAATTTTTTTACATTTTCTTAAAATTGACCCGTTTTTAGGTGAAAAGAATCGGAAAATGCTGTAAAATATAGATTATGGCATGTTTTTGCGCCTTTTTGCCGGTATAAATTCATACGGCCTTTGCCGATTTTATAAGAGTATTCGTCTAGGCAGAAAGGAGAAGGCTGTATGAAACATTCCCAACGCGATACAGTTCACCGGGTCCGGGCCGTCCGGTCCTGGCTGGAAAAGGCCGAAGCCTCGTTTGATGAAGAGTCCGATATCAAGGGCGAACTCAATCTGATGCTGGCCGAAGCGGAAATGAAGAATTTGCGCAAACACCATCCAGTCAGCAGGAACTGGCTGCGGGCCGGTGCCATGGTCACGTCCTTCTTCCTGGCGCTGGGCGGCTGGTATGCCTTCCGCCTGACTGGGCCGGAAGAACGGCCGCCGGCCGTCGAGGCCGTCGTCCAGGAGACGGCGGCAGGGAATGAAGCGGACCGGGACCCGGTGGATACGGCTGCGCCTGTGGCCGAGCCGGTCCCGGCAGGCAGCGTGCAGCCCCCTGTCCAGGAAGGACCAGCACCGGTGGCAGCATCTGCGCCGCCAGCAGCTCCTGCCGGAGACGAACCGCCTGTGCAGCCAGCCGCGACGGCTGCAGCCGTACCGGAACCGCCAGCAGCGGCTCCGGTACGGGTGGCAAGGAAGGCAGTCTTGTCGGACCGCCAGATACAAGCTACTGTACAAGAAGCACGTCATACCTTGCGCGGTACAGGTATTACGAAATAGATAATGGAGGATTTTTATGAATATGCGGAAGAAAAAACTTCTCGCCCTGATGGTAACCAGTGCGATGATGACGTGCCCTGTTTGGGCTGATGATACGACAGCGGCAACAGGTTATGAGTCGTCGGGCAGCCAGACGGTTACATCTGGCTCGGCAGCTGCTCCGGCGGATGACCAGAAAACAGCTGTCAATACGGTCGTAACCTCGCCCAATGATGAAACGACAGCCGATGCCATGAAAGCGGCTAAATCGGGCCTGACGGGCTATGAAACGGCAGAAGAACTGGCCGCCATTGCGGCTGGTAAGAGTCCGGCTGCAGTTCAGCAGGAAACAGCAGAAGCCGTCCACAAGGAAAATGAAATCCTCAACCCGGCTCCTGTCGATACGACGCCGCAGATTACGGGCGACAAAGTCAGCTACATGAGCGGTACCAGCGACATGCAGTTTGATACGTCCATCCCCGGCTATCCCCTGGCCGTCATCCAGGCCGGCCAGGACGTGGCCCTGCCTTATGGGGAAGCCGTTACCGATGCCGACTTGAAACCCTATGTCGACAAGGTAGCCACTTCCGTTACGGTCGGCCCCGTACCGGAAGCCCAGATTGAACAGAAACTCCTACCGCAGCTGGCCATGCGCGTCGGCGATGCCGTCAACATGGACTACATCCGTCACGACCTCAACGTCATCGGGGCGACGGGCCTGTTCTCGACGGTCAAGCCGTCCTTTACGACTGTACCGGAAGGCGTTTCCCTGAACTATACGGTCCAGATGAATCCGGTCGTCAAGAAAATCGACATCGTCGGCAACGAATCCCTCAGTACAGGTGATTTGATGAAACTCGTCGCCACGACGCCGGGCACGACGCTCAACACCGCCGTCGTCAGCCACGACGTAGCCAATATCAACACGGCCTTTGCCAATGCCGGTTATATGATGAGCCGCGTCTCCGATGTCCGCCTCGACGACGAAGGCGTTTTGCACATTGCCATTTCTGAACCGCGCATCGAAAATATCAATCTCCGCGGCAATACCAAGACCAAGAATAAGGTCATCATGCGTGAACTGCGCATGAAGAAGGGCGATATCTTCAACAAGAACACTGCCAGCCGCAGTATCCAACGTGTTTACAACACGGGCTATTTTGAAGACGTCAACGTCCGCCTCCTGCCGGGCCAGCGCAATCCCAAAGATGTCATCGTTGAAATCGACGTCACCGAACAGAAGACCGGTTCGGTCACCATCGGTGCCGGTTACTCTGACTCCGACGGCCTGGTCGGCATCCTCGGCCTGGCTGAAACGAACCTGCGTGGTACAGGCGATAAGGCCAATATCAGCTGGGAATTCGGCGGCAACACGGATAGCAACAAGAACTACATCTTCTCGTATACCCATCCGTACCTCAACGATGCCGGCGACTCCATCGGCTTCAGCATCTTCGACCGCGAATCGGAATATGACGACTATGATGAAAAAGGTGATTCTAAGGCTGAATACGACCGCCGGACCAATGGCTTCAACATCACTTATGGCCGCGTCCGCAGCGAATACGTCAGCGACTACGTCACGCTGGAAACGAAGCGGACAAAATATGTTAGTTGGGATAGCGGATACAACTACCGCGATTGGCAGAATAATACAGATCCAGAATTTCCTTCAATATACCGAAATTACTTGAAAAATAACTTTGGCCGCACGAACAGCATGACCTGGTCTCACGTCTTCGATAACCGCGACAACGTCTACGATCCGACGAAAGGCAAGCGCCTGTCCTTTACGGGGACCTGGGCTGGTCACGGCATGGGCGGCGACTTCGACTACTTCAAGTTCATCGCCGAAAACCGCCTGTACTACAAAGTCGGCCGGGCCCACGTCATCGCCGTCCGCCTCATGGGGGGGATCGCAACTGGCGATATGCCGTACAACGACTTGTTCACCCTCGGTGGTGCCGACAACCTGCGCGGCTATGAAGACGATGAATTCCGCGGCAACAAGATGTACGAAGCGACCGTCGAATACCGCTATCCCATTGCCAAGAAGATCCAGGGCGTCGTCTTTACCGACGTGGGCAATGCCTGGGGTGGCGTAGAAAACATCCCCTGGTACCATGAAAACAATAAACTCCATTATTCCGGTGGTATCGGCTTCCGCATCACCACGCCGATCGGGCCTATCCGCCTGGATTACGGCGTAGGCCAGGATGGCGGCAAGTTCCACTTCAGCTTTGGCGGTAAGTTCTAAGACGATGAAAGGTCGTGGATGATGAAGATCCGCACTTATTTATTGACTGTCTTTGCCGTCTGTGCTAGTCTTAGTAGTGCTATAGCAGCATCAGTAGAACAAGTGACGGTCCATGTCGCCTCCGTAGAGGAGGCGATTCCGCCATTAGTCGAAAAACGTATTGCTGCCAGCATCCAAACTGTAGGGAACCACGTATTCCTCAACCACGACAGCGGAGACATTGTCAGTCGTCATGAAGAATACGAGCGAACCGTCAACGATATCATCAATCGCGTCCTCATAGGCTATACGGTGGAATCCATTGCCATCCATCCCGGCAGCCGGACGGAGCTGGATGTACGCATCCGCCCTTGGGGTGATACGATCCGCAACGTCCGCTTCGCCGTCGACTACGGAGCCTTGCCGAAAATGGGGCAGGAACTGGTCGATAAAGACCTGGAACATGCCGGGGACATGGCCGAAAGCCTGCTCATCGGCCTGCCTGTCGATGCCCTGGACTGGGCTAACGGTGCCGTCAAATCGGTCCTGGAAAATGAACTGGAAGAACGGGTGCCGGAATTTTATCCGCACATCGTCATCCACGGCGGTCCGGAAACGGACGTCACCGTCTACATGCTGCCCAAGCTGCCTGTCGTGCGCAACGTCCGCGTGGCTATCAAGGGCGACGATGTACCGAAGGTCATCTTCCTCAGCGCCCGCAACCAGCTGGAACGGACCTATGCCGGCCTGGCTGGCCTGCCCGTGGCTTTTGTCCGGCGCCATGAACGGGATATTGCCGAAGCTTTGCAGGGCGATGTCCAGCGCCAGTGGGTCGTCAAGAACTACGGACTGCACGTGACGCCGTCCTTGTCGCTCGGTGAGGATACGGCCATCGACCTTACGTCACAGACGGCTTTTTACGACATCCGCGGCGGCGCCTATATCGACGCCGGCCGTGACCACAGCAGCGACGATGATACGGTCCTCATGGCCCATGTGGGCCGTAAGATCGGCAGCCATCACGAAGTGTACGGTGCCGTCAAGTTCATGCCGTCTTCCCTGGACTGGAACTTCATGCCCGGCTACTTTTACCGCTTCCGCAGCGGGACCCAGGCGGGATACCAGTTCGAAAGCCTCGACGACAGCCAGCACCTGTGGCTGCGCCAGCCCTTGGGAGGGCGCTGGACCTTGCGCTATGACCGTGACCTGACCCATGACGATTCCGAAGTGGGCCTGCACTATCGCGTCGATGATTATGTCGGTTTGGAATATATCGTGTCCGACCACGATGCTTGGCTCCGGATTATCGGTTATTTGTAATACAAAAGGAGAAGTTTTATTATGATGTCTGAAATAGGTAAGAAACGCAATATCAAGATTTTTTCGGCTGTTATCGCAGCTATCTTCGTCTTCAGTGTCGCCGGCCTGGCTATCATGCAGACGGGCAACCCTGTCAATGCGGCTCCGTCGAGCAACATCGGCGTCGTCGATACGAGCAAGATCATCACTCCTGATAATCAGGACGCCGTTGCGGCACAGAAACAGCTCCAGCAGGCTGGCGAAGACATGCAGAAACAGTTTGAACAGCAGTCGGCCGGCATGGACGACCAGCAGAAACAGCAGCTCTTCCAGAAGATGCAGGGCGAACTGGCTACGAAACGCCAGGAAATCTTCAAAGGCATCAAAGATAAAGTCGACACGGCTGTCAGCGATGTTGCCAAGACCAAAGGCCTCAGCCTCGTCGTCGACAAGAGCGTCGTCCTCTATGGCGGTACGGATATTACCGACCAGGTAGCCAAAGAACTGAACAAAAATTCCAGCTCCAGCAGCTCCGACAGCAGCTCCAGCAATTCCAGCAGTTCGGACAGCTCCAGCAGCAGTAACCAGTAAGGAGTCTTTATGAAACGGATATATGCGGCAGCCGGTGCCGCGGTCCTCATGGTCTGTCTCCTCGCCGGCTGGTGGTTCTTCAGCCACCGCAGCCAGCCGGCCCCGTCGACAGCTGCGACGCCGGTCTATGCCTATGCAGACCTGGAACACGTCGTCATGAGCCACCCGCGTTATAGCGAGTATCACCATTTAGAACTGGAATACAACGCTATGGTTGCCCAATATCAGTTTGAACAGTGGAACTATTCCCAGAAAGCTGCTGCCGAAGGGACGTCGGTCCAGAATTTTGCCGCTGCCGACGCCGCAGGTACGGCAGCCCTCGACCAGGAACTGCAGGCCAAAGTCGCCCTCAAGGAGAACGAGCTCAACAACCGGCTGAAACAGCGGTATGATTCGCTCGTCCAGGAAAAGAAGAAGACGACGCCTGTCATTTCCCAGGCCGACACCTTGAAAATCGTCAATCTCCAGTTGAAGCTGAAGACCCTGTCCCTGTCTAAAGAAGAACGGGCAGCGACAGAGGAACAGCTCCAAACCTTGCTCAAAGGCAGCCAGGCTGACGTCCAGGTGACCAACCGGACAGCCGATGAAATCGCGGCCCTCATGGCACCGGATAAGGCCCAGGCCAAGAAAGAGCTCGATGACTACGCCCAGCAGGTCAAGAAAGACCTGGAAGGACGCAAGGCAGACAACCAGCAGGTCTTCCAGCAGCAGCTGGGCGTCTTGCAGGACCGGCCGGAACCGGCTGTGTGGAACAAGGAATGGAAAGATAAACTCGATGCAAAAGAAAAAGAAATGAAAGATGTGAAAGACGCCATCATGGCAGATATCCGCGATAAAGCCGCCGATGTCGCCCAGGAACAGGGCTTTGAGATGATCTTCGCCAACTACGAAGGCATCGGCACGGCTACGGATGTTACCGATGATATTATTGCCAAGTTGGCATAACAGGAGGCTTTTAGCAATGAAAAAAGTTTGGAAGCGCTTAGGAATCGTCGCCGCAATGCTGGCCCTGACGGGTATGCTCGCCGGCTGTGGCGGAAAAGATAATGTAGGCGTCGTCGACATGTCGCGCGTACAGAAAGAAGCGCCCCTGGTCCAGCAGTATAAACAGAAGACCGAAGATAAACAGAAATCCATCGAAAAGGAATTGCAGGACGCACAGCAGTCCATGTCGGCTGAAGATTTCCAGAAGAAACAGCAGCAGGCCCAGCAGGAACTCAATATTTTCGGCGCCAGCATGCAGCGTCAGTTCATGTCGGACATCCAGAGCAAGTTAGGCGACATCGCCAAGGATAAAAATGTCGGCATCATCGTCGTCAAAGAAGCCGTTCCTTCCGGCGGCATCGACGTAACCGACGATTTAATTGCCAAATTGCAGTAAAAAAAGGGGTTGTATATCGTGAAGAAAACAGTACAGGAATTAGCAGTATTGCTGGGCGGCACGGTCATCGGCAAGGGTGACGCCGTCATTGAAGACGTGAAAGGCCTGGCCGAAGCCGGTCTGCAGGACATTACCTTTGCCGTCGATCCGTATACGGAATATTTGCCGCAGGTCCATGCCGGTGCCGTCATTGTCGAAAAAGAAGTTCCTGCCGGAGATAATACGCTCGTCGTCGTAGAAAATCCCCGCCTGGCTTTTTCCCAGCTCCTCGTGCTGTTTCATCCCCGCCAGTCGGTCACGCCGGGCATCCATCCGACAGCCATCATCGACGGCAGCGCCTCTATCGGCGAAGACGTAGCCATCATGCCTTATGCCGTCATCGGCAAGAACGTCGAAATCGGCAAGGGTTCGACGATTTATCCCTATGTCTTCTTAGGGGATAACGTCAAGATCGGCGAAGGCTCGGTCATCTATCCTGGCGCCGTCATTCACGAAAACTGCGTCCTCGGCAAGCGGGCCGTCATCCGGGCTCATGCCGTCATCGGCGGTGAAGGCTTCGGCTTTGCCACGGAAAAGGGCAAGCATACGCGGATCCCGCAGATCGGCAACGTCACCCTCGGCGACGATGTCGAAATCGGGGCCTGCACGTGCTTGGATAATGCCACGCTGGGTTCGACAAAAGTCGGGCGGGGGACGAAAATCGACAACCTCGTCCATCTCGGCCATAACGTCGAAATCGGCGAAGACTGCTTCCTCATCGCCCAGACAGGCATTGCCGGCAGCACCAAAGCGGGTAACCACGTCATCTTTGCCGGCCAGACCGGCTGCACCGGCCACATCACCATCGGCGACAATGCCGTCTTTGCCGGGAAAACCGGGATTACCGGCAATATCAAGGGCAATCAGGTCTATGCGGGCTTCCCGGCCCGTCCCCATATGGAATGGAGCCGTACCCAGGTCTATTTGAAGCACCTGCCGGAAATGGCCAAGACCGTCAAGGCCTTGCAGAAAAAAATCGCCGAACTGGAAAAGAAATTAGAACAACAGTAAGAGGATTTGCCTATGTACACCTTTATGAAATGTCTGAGCTGGATCATCTGCCACATTCCCGAAGGCTGTCGCCGGGCCCTGGGCACCTTTTTAGGTGCCTTTTTCTGGACTTTCGTCCCGAAGAAGCGAAAAGTGCTGGCCCAGCAGCAGATCCTGGACTGTGGCCTGACAGAGGACCCGGATAAGGCCATGGCCATTGCCAGGGCCAGTACGGTCCGCTTTGGTCCGATGATCGTCGAAGTCCTGTCGTATCCGCGCTATACGAAGGAACTCCTCGACGAAAAGATTACCTGGCACGGCAAGGAATACCTGGACGAGCTCAAAGCCAGCGGCGAAGGGGCTATCTTCATGGCCTCCCATGCCGGCAACTGGGAACTCCTAGGGGCCGTCCTGGCCATGAACGGCTATCCCCTTATTTCCGTCGCTCAGGAACAGAACAGCAAGAGCGCCGATGCCTTCATCAACGAGTACCGGGCCATGATGAAGCAGCACGTCACTTACAAGACGGGCATCCGCGACATGGTCCGCTTCCTCCGCGACGGCCACTACATCGGCCTGCTCATGGACCAGGACCCGGGCTATACCGGCATCATGGTCAAACTCTTTGGCATGGACACCCTGACGGCTGACGGACCGGCCAAGATGGCCGGCATCGCCAATTACCCCATCGTGTCGACCTTCATCCACGAAGACCGGCCGTACCACCACGTCGTCGAAGTCCTGCCGCCCATCAAGCCGTACACAGCGGACCACAAGCTCTCGAAAGAGGAAAAGAACCGCATCATGTACGAAACGACACAGGAACTCAACGACCGCCTGGAAGCCCATATCCGCAAGTATCCAGAAGACTGGTTCTGGCTGCACAATCGCTGGAAATGGACTAAACGGTATAAAATAAAACAAGCTGAAAAGGGGGCTGGCGTATGAAGGCTTATGTCATCATGCGTAGTCACTATTACTTCGTAGTTTGTAGTTCGGAGTTTGCAGTTTGTAGAAAATGGCTCTAAATTTAAAACCATTCACTAAAAACTACAAACTGCAAACTTAATACTCAAAAAGAGGCTGTCTTCAGGGACAGCCTCTTTTTTGCCTTACAATCCACGACAAATGGGGCGAAAAATGCTATGATTAAGGAAAGACATTCTTCACTTAGGAGGGACGATCGTGAATATTTTCTTATATCTCATCGCTATCATCTGTTTTGCCGTTCCCAGTTATAACTGGTTCGCTACGGGTCATCTGTCCGGGACGTTCAGTCTCGTCTTCGGCGTCTTCATCCTCTACTGGATTCACCGCCACAATAAGAAGAAGTTCAAGCCGGAACTGGAATTTTCCAGCGGCAACGAAGAAGTGGACAAGCTGAACGACGAGCTCTTCAGCAAAGCCGTCGATGATTTCAACGCCATTGAAAAAGAAATGAAGCACGTCGATGACGACGAACTGCGGAAACAGCTGCGCAAGATGCAGGGCATTGCCAAGAATTTCCTGACCTACTTGCAGCAGCATCCGGAACGGATGAGCCTGGCCCGGCGCTTCGTCGATTATTACCAGGACCGGGCCCTGCTCCTGGTCCGCAAGTACCAGGAGCTGGAAAAGACGGGCCTTGAAGCGCAGGAAGTGCAGCAGTCGAAATGGGAGATCAAGCAGCTCCTGGATAAGTTCGACGAAGCCTATGAAGACCAGTTCTCCAAGGTCCTCAATGCCCAGCTCATGGACCTCGACGCCGAAATGAAGGTCATGAAGCAGAACATGGCCGCTGACGGCATCCAGACGAAACCGCCCAAGGTGGAACCGCAGGCCAAGCGCAGTGATGACCTGGTCGGGACGATCATCGATTTAGCCGACCAGTTCTTGAATACAAAAAGAAAGTAGGTAGATACTATGGCCGATATCAATTTGAATGACCTTTTAGAGAAAAAGCAGGCCGACAGCCAGAAAGCCCTGCCAGCCGTCGATGAAAAGCACGAAGTAGCTCATTTCAATGCCCAGGTCGAAAGCCTGACGCCGGAAGAACGGCAGCAGGTCGACACCATCAAGGATGCCATCGACCTGGTCAATTCCAACGCCATCGTCCAGTACGGCAGCGCCGCCCAGAAAAATATCGCCACCTTTTCGGACAGCGTCTTGTCGACGGTCAAGAGTACGGACCCGGCCGCAGCCGGTGACCTGCTCAACGACCTGGTCAAGCGGGTCAAGTCCTTTGAAGACGAAAACGACGAGGACCAGGGCTTCCTGGCCAGCCTGCCCGTCGTCGGCTCGCTGTTCAAGAAAAAAGAAGCCCTGACCCAGTCCTATACGACGCTGGCCGCCCAGATCGACAAGATACAGGCCGGCCTGGACAGCCAGAAAATGACCCTCATGAAGGACATTGCCATGTTCGACGGCCTCTACGATAAGAACCTGGAATACTTCAAACAGCTCCAGCTCTACATCCAGGCTGGCGAAGAAAAGATACAGGAACTGAACTTGACGACGATTCCCAAACTGGAAGCCCAGGCTCAGGTTTCAGATAATCCCATGGCCGTCCAGGTCGTCCAGGATTTCAAGAATTCCGTCAGCCGCTTTGAAAAGAAGGTCCACGACCTGAAAATCAGCAA
This sequence comes from Megasphaera sp., assembly GCF_047831605.1. Classification (NCBI taxonomy): domain Bacteria; kingdom Bacillati; phylum Bacillota; class Negativicutes; order Veillonellales; family Veillonellaceae; genus Megasphaera; species Megasphaera sp. Next base: position 1,765,636 of record NZ_CP181255.1, read on the forward strand.
GACCATTGCCATCCAGACGGCACCGCAGATCCGCATCATCCAGAACAACGACAAGATCCTCGTCGACCGCATCCAGAGTGCCATTTACAACACCATCCCCTTGTGGAAGAACCAGATGGTCCTGGCCCTGGGGCTGGGGCGGCAGAAAGAAGCCCTGGAAATGCAGCAGGCTGTGTCTAATACGACCAATGAACTGCTCAAGCGCAACGCCGCCATGCTCAAGCAGAATTCCCACGATACGGCCGTCGAAAATGAACGGGCCATCGTCGATATCGAAACGGTCAAGCAGGTCAATGAAGATTTGATCAGCACCATCGAAGATACGCTGCGCATCCAGCAGGAAGGACGGCAGAAGCGGCAGGCCGCCGAAGCCGAACTGGTCCAGATCGAAGACCGCCTGCGGGAAGCCCTGTTAAAAGGCGCCGGCCACAACTAGAAACTGCAAACTACGGACTATCCCTTAGAGCCAGCCGAATTTTTTGCAGGCTTCCAGGATGCCGCCCTTATCGTTGTCGCCCGTGACGTAGTCGGCATGGGCTTTCAGCTCATCCCGGCCGTTGCCCATGGCGATGGAGAAGAAGGGCTTGCGGAACATGGAAATGTCGTTCATGCCGTCGCCGAAGACGACAGCATCTTCCGGGCGGCCGCCGACGAGGTCCAGCATACGCAGGATGCCGCGGCTCTTGTCGGTCGGTTCGATGAGGTACGTGTGGTCGATGTATTCCAGGTGGGGCAGGCCGTATGTCGGCGGTTCGTCTTCGAGGCGCTGGGGCCGGGCGTACATGATTTTATAGACGGCCGTCAGATTTTCGATGGGGACCGGGCGGATGACGGTTTCCATGTAATTGCGCGGGTCGTCGTGGGGGAAATCAGCATACGGTGTATAGCGGTTGATGGTATTGTCCGTGACGACGGCCCAGGGATAGTGGCGGTCCGTCAGGTCGCGCAGCAGGGCTTTGCAGTTCTCCAGGGGCAGGCCGGTCATTTTCAGGATTTTCCCGTCCAGGGACAGGCTGTTGCCGCCATCGGCGACGACGGCCGGTATGCCGTAGCGGTCGGCAAAGGTCTGTGTATCGTGCTGCAGGCGGCCCGATGCGATGGCGATGAAATGGCCTTTCTGGACGAGGCGGCGCAGGCAGTACAGCGTGTCTGCCGGGATGATGCTGGAGATCCCCAGGCCCAGGGTCCCGTCGATATCAAAGAAAAAGTATTTTTTCGTCATGAGTCTATCCTTTCTCGGAAAATTAAGAAACCTCTTTATTATAGCATATATAAATTTCTCCCAAAATCCCCTTTTGCCATTGACAGAAGGGGTCCTTTTTTTACATAATAAAGTGAATGTCTATTTATTTTCGATCACATAAAAAGGAGCGATTTGACTAATGAGCACCATTGATACGACTTGTGTAAATGCCATTCGTGTATTGTCGGCTGACGCCATCCAGAAGGCCAACTCCGGCCATCCCGGCCTGCCCCTCGGCGCAGCCCCCATTGCATACGAACTCTGGGCAAATCACATGAACCATAACGCAAAGGACCCGAAATGGGCGAACCGCGACCGCTTTATCCTCTCGGCTGGCCACGGCTCGATGCTGTTGTATTCGCTGCTCCATTTCTACGGCTACGGCCTGACCATGGACGACATTAAACAGTTCCGTCAAGATGGCTCCTTGACACCGGGTCATCCGGAATACGGCCACACGACGGGCGTCGAAGCGACGACAGGCCCCCTCGGCGCCGGCCTGGGCATGGCTGTCGGCATGGCCATGGCAGAAGCTCACTTGGCAGCTATTTTCAATAAACCGGGTTATCCCGTCGTCGACCACTACACCTTCGCCCTCTGCGGCGACGGCTGCCTGATGGAAGGCATCTCGTCGGAAGCCTTCTCCCTGGCAGGGACACTCGGCCTTTCCAAACTCATCGTCCTCTACGATAGCAACAACATCTCTATCGAAGGCAATACGGACATCGCCTTTACGGAAAATGTCCAGGCCCGCATGGCTGCCTTCGGTTTCCAGACGATTACCGTCGAAGACGGCACGGACCTCGATGCCATCGGCAAAGCCATCGAAGAAGCCAAAGCCGACAAGGAACATCCGTCGTTCATTACCATCAAGACCCAGATCGGCTATGGCTGCCCGGCCAAACAGGGCTCGGCTGCCGCTCATGGCTCGCCGCTGGGTGAAGAAAACATCGTCGCCATGAAAGAAAACCTGGGCTGGCCGAAACCGCAGGAAACCTTCTACATCCCGGACGAAGTCTATGCTCATTATGCTGAATTGAGCCAGAAAGCCGGCGCAGCTGAAGCGGATTGGCAGAAACTCTTTGCCGACTACGCTGCCAAATTCCCGGATATGAAAGCTAAATGGGATGCTTTCCACAGCGATGTCGATGCACAGGCCCTCTTGAATGACGAAGATTTCTGGGCTTATGAAGATAAACCGCAGGCTACGCGCAGCTTGTCCGGCACGATGATCAACCGCCTGAAAGACATCATGCCTCAGCTCTTTGGCGGCAGCGCCGACCTGGCTCCGTCGAACAAGACGGAAATGAAAGGCGAAGGCTTCTTCAGCAAGACCGATTACAGCGGCCGCAACGTCCACTTCGGCGTCCGTGAACTGGCTATGGGCGCCATCACCAATGGCCTGGCCCTTCACGGCGGTATCCGTCCGTATGCCGGCACGTTCTTCGTCTTCAGCGATTACATGAAACCCATGATCCGCCTGGCTGCCCTCATGAGCCTGCCGACGACGTACGTCCTCACGCACGACAGCATCGGTGTCGGCGAAGACGGCCCGACTCACGAACCGATTGAACAGCTGGCCATGCTCCGCTCCCTTCCTAACGTCAACGTCTTCCGTCCGGCTGACGCTACGGAAACGGCTGCCGGCTGGTACCTGGCTGCGACCAGCCAGAAGACGCCGACGGCCCTCGTCCTGACCCGCCAGAACCTGCCGCAGCTCGCCGGCAGCAGCAAAGAAGCCCTGAAAGGCGCTTACGTCATCGCCGATGCCAACAAGGCCGTTCCCGATGCCATCATCATGGCCAGCGGTTCGGAAGTCGAACTGGCTGTCAGCGCTAAAGACGAACTGGCTAAAGAAGGTGTCGACGTCCGCGTCGTCAGCATGCCTTGCATGGAACTCTTTGAACAGCAGGACGAAGCCTATAAAGAACAGGTACTCCCGAAAGCTGTCCGCGCCCGCGTCGCTGTCGAAGCCGCTTCGGACTTCGGCTGGGGTAAATACGTCGGCCTCGACGGGACGACGGTTTCCATGAAATCCTTCGGTGCCTCCGCTCCGGCCGGCGTCTTGTTCAAGAAATTTGGCTTCACGACAGAAAACGTCGTAGCCGCCGTAAAGAAAGTCGTAAAATAATCGTGGTTCGTGGCTCGTAGGGAACGTCCAAAGGCGTCCCGCAGACCGCAGGTCGCAGTTAGCCGTTCGTAGGGGCCGTCCCAAAGGGCGGCCCGCCGCGTCTTTGCGGGATTCTCACATATACGGAAACGGGCGCCCCACGTGGCGCCCCTACTAGCCACTAACCCCTAGCCCCTAACCACTTAAAAGGCGCTGTCTTCATGCGACAGCGCCTTTTTCATTTGTCAAGGCTTGATTTTTCTTCTATATTTTATTATACTAGATACAAGAAGAAACCCTACTGTGTACGTAAATGGTCTCGATGTTTTGAACCAACACTTTTTACATTGGGAGTTCGGGCTCTATATCGTTAGGCAATGCCTTCACTGGACTGTCGACCCTTATAGGAGAACACCCACCTGCTTAGGCAGGCTCAAAACTCGGTTTATAAACGGCATGGTGGGGCTCTTTTCTTATTCGAGAATTTAGTTATTTCGTCCGCCGCTGAGGAGACTTGGCGGCGTTCTATTTAGTCTGGAGAGCAAACAAATGAGCGGAGACGATTTATTTTCTATGGCTGATGAACGGAGCGGCCGGGACTATGCGCCGCTGGCCGTCCGCATGCGGCCGGAATCTTTGGATGACATCTATGGACAGGACGACCTCATCGGCCCGGGCAGTTTTCTGCGGACCCTCATCGAGAAGGACACGATCCCGTCCCTTTTGTTTTACGGTCCCTCTGGCGTCGGCAAGACGACGCTGGCCCATGTCATTGCCAATGAGACGGACAGCCGTTTCGTAACCCTCAACGCCGTCACGGCCGGGACGGCGGAACTGCGCAAAGTCATCGCGGCGGCGCAGGATGCCATCCATTTATATCAAAAGCGGACGATCCTCTTCATCGACGAAATCCACCGCTTCAATAAAAGCCAGCAAGACGTCCTGTTGCCGTATGTCGAAGACGGGACGGTCATCCTCATCGGGGCGACGACGGAAAATCCTTATTTTGAAGTCAACCGCCCCTTATTGTCGCGCCTGCGCGTCATCCAGCTGAAGCCCCTGCCGGAACAGGCCGTCATGGCCGTCCTGCGGCGGGCTCTGACGGATAAAGAAAAAGGCCTGGGCTCGCTGGGCATCACGGCCAGCGATGAGATGCTGGGAACCCTGGCGCGGCTGGCCGACCGCGATGCCCGCGTCGGCCTCAACCTGCTGGAACAGGTCTGCATGGTCGTCCCGGCTGGCGGCCATATCACACACGACGCTATCGAAAAAGTAGCCGGTCATAAGGTCTATACGTATGACAAGAAAGGCGATGCCCATTACGATACGGTATCGGCTTTCATCAAGAGTATGCGTGGGTCCGACCCCGATGCGGCCCTGCACTATATGGCCCGTATGATCGACGCCGGAGAACAGCCGTCCTTCATCGCCCGCCGCCTGGTCATCTGTGCGGCTGAAGACGTAGGACTGGCCGATCCCCAGGCTCTGGTCATCGCCAATGCCGCTGCCCAGGCCGTCCAGTTCGTCGGCTGGCCGGAAGGGCGCATCATCCTGTCCGAAGCCGTCATCTACGTGGCCTGTGCGCCGAAGAGCAACAGCGCCTACATGGCTATCGATGCGGCTCTGGCCGACGTCCGCCATAAGGACTGTGGCGATGTGCCCGATTATCTACGCGACAGCCATTACAGCGGCGCCGCCGCTCTGGGCCATGGCCTGACCTACCAGTACCCTCACGATTTCGATGGGGGCTGGGTGGCCCAGCAGTATCTGCCCGATGCTTTGAAAGGAGCGTCCTATTACCGGGAACGGCCCTATGGACAGGAAGGGAGCATGGCAGCTGCCTGGCATAAGCGCCGTGGCGGCAAGTAATCTATTAGTAGAAGGTGAACTGTTTTGACAAAAGGAAAGACCCGTAAAACCAGCCGCACCAAGCGGACGACTGGCACGCGTCAGAAGGCGAAGACTGCCAGGAAGGCAGGGACGTCGCCACTTTTGAAATATGAAATCATAGGTATTTGTTGTATCCTCGCAGGCGTCTTTGCGACGGCCGGCTTCATCGGCGTCGATACAGGCCGCATCGGCCACAGCGTCGACGATATCTTATCGTATATCTTCGGCCTGGGCCGGATCGTCGTCAGCCTGTCCCTCATCGTCCTGGGCCTGAAATACATCGTCATCCGCAAGGCCTGCCCAGTGTCGAAATCGTGGGCCGTCGGGACGTGGATCTATATCCTCCTCCTGGGGCTGGTCCATTTGCTGGTCATCCCGGAAGGGACGGAATTCCTGCCGCACAGCTTATCTGTCGGCGGGGGAATCGTCGGGGCCGTCATGGCCTTGGTCCTGCGGCGGTTTCTTGGATTTTTTGGAGCTGTCATGGCTATTACCGGTGCCTGCATCGTCACCTTCCTGGTCTGGAAGAATTGGTCTATTTCTAAGCCTGTGGCTGTCGTAGCCGACAAGGCCGGCCAGGAAGCGGCCAAAGTGTCGGGTAAGGCCGTCGAAGGCCTTCAGGACGCATCCCAGTCCCTGAAACAGTGGCATGAACGCCGCCGCATCTTCGATTTGCAGGCGGTTGTAGGGGACGACCCGTTAGGGCGTCCCGCTTGTGGGAATCCCGATGATTATCCCGCTGATATGGAACGCCCGGCCTCAACCATTGCCGATGCCTGCGACTTGGGCAACGGCGTCGAAGAAGTCCGCTTCGATGCCAGCCCTATCGAAGAAGACGTGCCTTACGATTGGGCCAGCGACGATTCGTATGAAGAAGTTCCGGAAACGCCGGAGGAAATGCCGGAAGACGCCCGGCCTTACAGTCAGATACATGAAACCGTCGTCGGCGATACAGTGCCGACGGCCCATGACGTACAGCCCGGCCCGGCAGCGCCGGCGGCTTCACTGGCCGGAGAAACGGATGTCCTTGGCCATGATATGGGCGACGTCAAGCCCATTGAAGTCGAAAAGAGCAGCGTCGCTGTCGAAACCAGCGAAGAAGGGAGCAGTGCCGTTCCCAAAGCGGCTGGCGAAAAGACGTACCGCCTGCCGCCGGTGAGCATGCTCAAACCGGGGCCGCAGCATATCATCGGCCTGAGCGATGAAGTCCGGGAAAATGCCCGCATCCTCCAGGAAACGCTGCAGAGCTTCAACATCGATGCCAAGATACTCAATGCCAGCCAGGGGCCGTCTATCACCCGTTACGAGCTGGAACCGGCAGCGGGCGTCAAAGTCAGCAAAATCGTCCACTTAGCCGATGATATCGCCTTGAAACTGGCCGCCACGGATATCCGCATCGAAGCGCCGATTCCCGGCAAAGCGGCCGTCGGCATCGAAGTGCCGAATAAAAAGCTGACCGGTGTCAATCTGCGCGATGTCATCGACACGGATACGTTCCGCAAGGCCGCCGGCGGCGTCCCGGTCTGCCTGGGCAAAGACATTGCCGGCAACCCCATCGTCGCCGACCTGACCAAGATGCCTCATCTCCTGGTAGCCGGCTCGACCGGGTCCGGCAAGAGTGTCTGCATCAACACCTTCATTGCCAGCATCCTCTTCAAGCAGCGGCCGGAAGACGTCAAGCTCATCCTCATCGACCCGAAGGTCGTCGAATTATCCAATTACAACGGCATCCCGCACTTGCTGACGCCAGTCGTCACGGACCCGAAGAAGGCCGCCAGCGTCCTGCGCTGGGCTGTCCGGGAAATGGACGACCGCTATAAGCGCTTCGCCATCACCCATACGCGGGATATTTCCCGCTATAATGAACTCCATCCGGAAGACACGATGCCTTTCATCGTCATCATCATCGACGAATTGGCCGACCTCATGATGATGGCCTCAGACGACGTGGAAAAGTCCATCATCCGCCTGGGTCAGAAAGCCCGTGCCTGCGGCATGCACCTCGTCCTGGCGACACAGCGGCCGTCTGTCGATGTCCTGACGGGTCTCATCAAGGCCAATGTCCCGAGCCGCATTGCCTTCGCCGTTTCCAGCCAGGTCGATTCACGGACTATCCTCGACATGGCCGGTGCAGAAAAACTGATTGGCAAGGGCGACATGCTCTTCTATCCTCTCGGTGCTTCCAAGCCTCTCCGCGTCCAGGGCGCTTTCATTTCCGATTCGGAAATCGACGAAATGGTCGAATTCATCAAGGCCCAGGGCGGTCCCAATTACGATGAAGCCGTCCAGAAGGCCCAGTCGGAAAATCCCGAAGACAGCGTCGATTTCTTTGAAGACGACCTCATGCGCCAGGCCATCGACATGGTCCTGGAAACGGGCCAGGCTTCGACGTCCATGCTCCAGCGCCGCTTCCGCGTCGGCTATACGCGGGCAGCCCGCATGATCGACATGATGGAAGCCATGCACATCGTCGGCCCCAATAACGGCAGCAAGCCCAGGGAAATCCTCATGACGGCCGACGAAGTCCAGCAGAAGTATTTGAGCTGAACCCCTGTACCCCTGGCCGTATCTGTTATATAATAAAAGGTACGATTATAGAGAATGGGGAGAGGAACAACAGTGAACGAATCGTCGATCGGAGAAGTGCTGCGACTGGCAAGAGAACAACAAGGGCTGACACTGCAAGACGTGTCCGATGCCCTCAATATAAAGCGGGAATACCTGGAAGCCCTGGAAAAGGACGAATACGATGCCATTCCCGGCGCCGTCTTCGTCAAGGGCTTTCTTCGCAATTACGGCATTTTCCTGGAACTGGACGGCATCGCCCTGGCCCGGGAATACAAGGAAAACGTCGAAGAACGGACGCCGCAGCCGGAAGTGCGGACCATCATGCCCGTCAAAAAGAAGAAAGTCCGCAAGGACAGCAATAAAAAGAAGAAGCAGCGTCAGGGAAAATGGCCGGAAATCACTATCATTGCCGGCATCATCATTTTCCTGCTGCTCATCATTTGGATTTTAATTTAAATAAGGAGCCATATGCGCGAGAAATTCTTAGTAACCAGCCGGGAGGACATGGAACGCCGCGGCTGGGATCAGCTCGATTTTGTCTACATCAATGGCGACGCCTATGTCGATCACCCCGGTTTTGCCGCAGCCCTCATCGGCCGCGTATTGGAAAGCCGGGGCTATCGTGTCGGTATCATTTCCCAGCCCGACTGGCATAGTGCCGAACCGTTCAAGAAATTGGGACGGCCGCGGCTGGCCGCTTTGATTACAGCCGGCAATCTCGATTCCATGCTCAATGAAAAGACGGCAGCCAAGAAATTCCGCAGCCGCGACAGCTATTCGCCAGGCGGCGAAGCCGGCCACCGGCCGGAACGGGCGACCATCGTCTATGCCAACCGCATGCGGGAAGCCTATAAGGATGTGCCCATCATCATCGGCGGCATCGAAGCCAGCCTGCGCCGCTTTGCCCACTATGATTACTGGTCCAATAAAGTGCGCCATTCCATCCTCCTGGACAGCAAGGCCGACATCCTCAGCTACGGCATGGGGGAACATTCCGTCGTCGAAATCGCCGACGCTCTGGCCGAAGGCAAGACCGTCGCCGAAATGTACGACATCCGCGGCATCTGCTACGTCACCAGCCGGCCGCCCATTTCAGATAAGACCGTCGTCTGTCCGTCTTATGAAGACGTCAAGAAGGATAAATTGACCTTTGCCAAGGCTTTCAAGATGCAGTACGAAGAACAGGATCCCTTTTACGGCAAGACTATCATCCAGCCGTCAGAGAACCGCTTCGTCGTCCAGACGCCGCCGGCCCTGCCGCTGACGACAGCCGAGATGGATGCTATCTACGAACTGCCCTTCCAGCGGCGCTGGCATCCTGATTACGACGCAGCCGGCGGCGTTCCGGCCCTGCATGAGGTCCAGTTCAGCCTGACCAGCCAGCGCGGCTGTTTCGGCCACTGCCATTTCTGCGCCATTGCCAGCCATCAGGGCCGCATCATCCAGCATCGCAGCCATGAATCACTGGTCAGGGAAACGGAGCGCATGACCCATCTGCCCGGTTTCAAAGGCTACATCCACGATGTCGGCGGCCCGACGGCGAACTTCCGCCACGTCGCCTGTGCCAAGCAGCTCACCGACGGGGCCTGCCGCAACCGCCACTGCATCGGCAGCGAAACGTGTCCGAACCTCAATACGTCCCACGACGATTATCTGAAGCTGCTGCGGGAAATACGCAGCGTCAAAGGCGTCAAGAAGGTCTTCGTCCGCTCAGGCCTGCGCTATGACTACGTCCTGGCCGACCACAACAAGGCTTTCGTCAAGGAACTCTGTCAGTACCACGTCAGCGGCCAGCTGAAAGTGGCGCCGGAACACGTCGTCAAGCACGTGACGGACCTCATGGGCAAGGCCGACGTCCATGCCTTCCTGAAGTTCAAGGACTGGTTCGATGAAGCCAACCGGGAACTGGGGAAGAAACAGTACCTCGTCCCGTATTTCATGTCCAGCCATCCCGGCTGTACCCTGAAAGATGCCGTCGCCCTGGCCGAATTCCTTCGGGATATGCATATGCAGCCGGAACAGGTACAGGACTTCATCCCGACGCCTGGAAGCCTGTCGACGGCCATGTACTATACAGGCCTCAATCCCTTGACGGGTGAAAAAGTCTACGTCGCCCGCCGGCCGGAAGAGAAACAGATGCAGCGGGCCCTGATGCAGTATAAGAACCCGGCCAATTATGATATTGTCTATAAGGCCCTGTGCCTGGCCGGCCGACGGGACCTCATCGGATACGGTCCCAAATGCCTCATCGCGCCGCGGCGCCATCAGGCAGGGAGACGGCCCGATAAGGCCGGCCGGCATGCCGCTCCGCCCCGCAGGCAGGGGAGGGGACCGGCTAAGACTAGAAAATTCAGGTGAAGCTAATGAAGAAATTCGTGCCCTTTATCGTGCTCAGCCTCTTCGTCATCCTGCTCCTGAGCCTGTGCGGGCCCATCCTGGTACAGCGCCAGCAGGAAGAAGCACAGCGGGCGTATGAAGCCGAACGCCATCTCGTCGTCTTTTCCGACTTGCCTCAGGATGTCAACGACGGCCTGGCCCAGCGCTTTTACGAACAGAAACATCTGCGCGTCCAGATCTATTCCAAGAGCGACAGCGAGATCCGCCAGTCCCTGAAGGACGACGGCGGCGTCAAGCCCGATATCCTCATCGCCTCGGAAGACGACTTGCAGGCTCAGAAGAAAAACGGCATCTTGCAGCCCTACGCCTCACCGGTCACGGATAAAGTGCCGCCGTCCATGAAGGACCCGGAACAGCTCTGGAATGGCCTCTGGTATAACCCTATGGTCTTCGTCCTCAGCCAGGCCTATTACGAACGGCGGGGCATGCAGATCCAGTCCTGGGACGACCTGTTGACCGACCCGGGTATGGTCCTGGCTTTCCCGGACCTGGCATCCATGGATATGGCCGGCGAGTTCCTCTGTTCTTTTGTGGAAATGAGAGGCATGGAAGACAGTGAACGCTATCTGAGCTCGCTCCAGAGCCATGTAGCGGCCTATTCTAAGTCCATGTCGGTCAATGTCCGCCGCGTAGCCAGCGGCGAAGCCGATATGGGCGTCGCCGACGCGTCCGTCGCCCGGCAGTATTACAAAGACGGGGCGCCGATCTTCATCCTCTATCCTCAAGACGGCACGTCGTACTGGCTGACCGGTGCGGCTGTCACCAACTGGTGTGAAGATGGAGAATTGACCAACGCCTTCATCGACTGGCTCTATTCGCCCGATGCTATTGACGTCTTGCGGCAGAGACACATTTTTTTGAGCGAAGCCCTGCCGCCGGCCAACCCGGAAGTCGATGCCAAAGGCCGGGAGCTCGTCTTATTCCCCGTAAAAAAACAGTATTCTGATCAGGGCCGCCGCGATTTGCAGGCCTGGTGGATCAAATCAATTCGCTTCGGAAAGGAAAAGTAAAGCTACATGGAAAAAATCGGATTTGTCAGCTTAGGCTGCTCCAAAAACCTTATTGATACGGAAGTCATGCTGGGCATCCTCCGCGACCGCCATATGGAGATCACAGAGGACCTGCCCCAGGCGGATATCATTATCGTCAATACGTGTACGTTCATTGAAAAAGCCAAGCAGGAATCCATTGATACGATATTGCAGGCTGCCCGCTACAAGACGGAGGGGAAATGCAAGATACTCATCGTCACGGGCTGCCTGAGCCAGCAGTATAAAGAAGATTTGATGAAGGAAATGCCGGAAATCGACGCCCTCTTGGGAACCGGTTCGTGGGACCGCATCTGGGAAGCCATCGATACGGTCAAGAAAGGGCGCAAAGCCTGCTTCATGGACGATGTCAGCCATCTCTACAACCAGAATACGAGCCGCCTGCGGACGACGCCGAAGTACAGTGCCTATGTGAAAATCGGCGAAGGCTGCAACAACGGCTGCTCGTTCTGCATCATTCCCCATGTACGGGGCAAGCTGTACAGCCGGCCCGTCGATTCCGTCGTCGCCGAAGTACAGCAGCTGGCAGCCGACGGCGTCAAGGAAGTCAACCTCATCGCCCAGGACACGACGAGCTATGGCGTCGACCTGGCCGGTCATTCCCTGTTGCCGGAACTGCTGCGCCAGCTGGTGAAGATCGACGGCATCCGCTGGATCCGCCTGTTCTATCTCTATCCCCACTACTTTACGGATGAATTGATGGACCTCATCGTCAAGGAAGAAAAAATCTGTCCCTACGTCGACTTGCCGCTCCAGCACATTTCCCAGTCCGTCTTGCAGCGCATGAACCGCCGCGATTCCGAAGCCGATGTGCGCAGCCTCATGAAGAAGCTCTGCAGTCACGGCCGCAAGCTGACCCTGCGCTCGACGTTCATCGTCGGCTTCCCTGGCGAAACGGAAGAAGAATTCCAGGAACTCTGTGATTTCGTCAAGGAAACGGAATTCGACGATGTCGGCGTCTTCACCTATTCCCGCGAAGACGGCACGCCGGCAGCCCTCATGGACGGCCAGATTCCGGAAGAAGTCAAGGAAGAACGGTATCATCAGCTCATGGCCATCCAGGCCAAGGTATCGGAAATCCGCAATCAGGAACTGGAAGGCTCTGTCCATACGATGCTCGTCGAAAGAGTAGAAGAAGAAAAGGGTATCCGCCAGGCTGTCGGGCGCATTGAAATCCAGGCTCCCGACGTCGATGGCCTGACCTATCTGGAAGACGCCCAGGATGTACAGCCTGGCGATATGATTCCCGTCCGCATCGCCCAGGGCTTTGCCTATGACCTCGTAGCGGAACGGATGGATTAACCGAGGTGATCGCTTATGTTCGTGGAACTGGTTACGACAGGTTCCGAATTACTGTTAGGTGAAATTACCAATTATAACTCAGCTTACTTGTCGAGGAAACTCAATGAAATCGGCTATTCTGTCATCTATCATACGACGGTCGGCGACAACCCGCAGCGCATGGAAGAAGCCCTGAAGACGGCCCTGTCCCGCGTCGACATGGTCATCACCACAGGCGGCCTCGGGCCGACCCAGGGCGATATGACCAAGATCATCGGCGCCCGCCTCATGGGAATGCCTCTCGTTTATAATGAAACCATCGCCGAATCGGTCCGCCAATGGGTCCTCGTCCATCACGGCAGCACGGCCATGACGGAAAACCAGAAGCGCCAGGCCATGGTCCCACAGGGCACCGTCCTCTTCGATAACGGCGCCGGTACGGCACCGGGTGTGGCCATGCAGCAAGGCGGCAAGACCCTGGTCCACCTGCCGGGACCGCCAACGGAAATGCGCTGGATGTATGAAAACCGCCTGAAACCGTGGCTGCTCCAGACTTTTGGCAGCCAGGGCTGCATCGCTTCGCGCTATATCAAAATCTATGACATGGGCGAAGCCTTCATCGAAGAGAAACTCATGGACCTGGTCAAGGAGCAATCGAATCCGACCCTGGCCATGTATGCCCGGCCAGGCTTCGTCGAAGTCCGCCTGACGGCCCGGGCTGACCGGGAAGATCAGGCGCGGTCCCTGCTGGCTCCCCTGGAAGGGGAAGTCCGCCGCCGGCTGGCTGGCCAGATTGTCAGCTTCGACGACGATACCATGGCCCATGTCCTGGGTCAGCTCGTTCGCGACAGCGGCTATTCCGTCAGCGCTGCCGAATCGTGTACCGGCGGCCTGGTGGGCTCACTCATCACCGATGTGCCGGGCGCCTCCGATTACTTCCGCGGCTCGGCCGGGACGTACTGCAATGAAATGAAAGAAAAGATACTCGGCGTTTCTCACGATACGCTGGAACGCTATACGGCCGTCAGCGCACAGACGGCTGCTGAAATGGCCGAAGGCAGCCGCCGCCTGTACGGGACGGACCTGGCCGTCAGTACGACGGGCATTGCCGGCCCCGGCGGCGGCACGCCGGACCAGCCCGTCGGCCTGGTCTATACGGGTATCAGCGGTCCCTGGGGGACCGTGACCCACCGCAACGTCTATCACGGCGGCCGGGTCGAAGTCAAACAGCGGGCTGCCCTGCGGGCCGTCTATTACTTAGTCCACTATATAGTGACACATACAAAGAAAGCATAGTTAGGAGGAGACAATTTGGACGCAAAACAGACAGCACTTGAAAATGCAATGCGCAAGATTGAAAAGGATTTCGGCAAAGGCGCCATCATGCGCCTCGGCGACGTCGCCGACAAGATGAACCTGGAAGTCATCTCATCGGGTTCCCTGGCCGTCGACCTGGCCGTCGGCGTCGGCGGTTATCCCCGCGGCCGCGTCATCGAAATCTACGGTCCTGAATCGTCAGGCAAGACGACCCTGGCCCTGCATGCCATCGCCTCGGCCCAGAAGAGCGGCGGCATTGCCGCTTTCATCGATGCCGAACACGCCCTGGATCCGGTCTATGCCCGCCACCTCGGCGTCGACACGAATGAACTGCTCATTTCCCAGCCCGATAATGGCGAACAGGCCTTGGAAATCACGGAAGAACTCGTCCGCAGCGGCGCCGTCGACATCATCGTCGTCGACTCCGTAGCCGCCCTGGTCCCGAAAGCGGAAATCGAAGGGGAAATGGGCGATTCCCACGTCGGTCTCCAGGCCCGCCTCATGAGCCAGGCCCTGCGCAAACTGACGGGCATCATTTCCAAGTCCAAAACCATCGTCATCTTCATCAACCAGCTCCGCGAAAAAGTCGGCGTCATGTTCGGCAACCCGGAAACGACGACTGGCGGCCGGGCCCTGAAATTCTACGCTTCGATCCGCATGGAAATCCGCAAGGGCGAAGCCATCAAGTCCGGCGGCGATGTCATCGGCAACCGGGCGCGGGTCAAAGTCGTCAAGAATAAAGTGGCTCCACCTTTCAAGCACTGCGAATTCGACATCATGTACGGCACGGGCATTTCCCGCGAAGGCACGGTCCTCGACCTGGGTACATCTATGGATATCATCGAAAAGAGCGGCACCTGGTATTCCTATAAGGGTGAACGCCTGGGCCAGGGGAAGGAAAACGTCAAGATTTTCATGAAGGAACATCCGGAAATCACGGACGAAGTGGAAAAGATCATCCGCGATACCCTGGCAGCAGAACCGGAAAAATTCGACGAAGCCATGGAAGAAGAAGATACGGCGTCCCTGGATGCGGCGGATACAACTGCTGAAAACAGCGACGAAGCCTAAATGGATTATCGCGAAGCTTATGAAAAAGCCTTGCAGCTCCTCAACGTCCGCTTTCTCAGCGAAGGGGAGCTGAAGGCCAAGCTGCGCCGCCGCGGTGTTGACGACGACGTCCTCAAGGACGTCGTGGCTGCTCTGGAAGGGGAACACTTCCTCGACGACCAGCGCCTGGCCCGTGACGTGTACCGCTATTATGCCCGCAAAGGGCAGTACGGCCACTTGTATATCGTCAACCGCCTGCGCCGCCGCTGCCTGCCCGTACCGGAAGACGTCGAGCGGCCCGATGAATACGCCCTGGCCGGGAACCTGGTGAAGCGCAAGTTCTCTTATCGTGCCGATGAAGCCCGCAAGGCGGCCCGTTTTTTACAGTACCGCGGCTTTTCGCCCTCAGTCATACGGGACGTCCTGGAAGATTTTACGGTCCATTGATACGTTAATCTTGACTAAGTCTATCTTGACATTGATATAAAAAAAATTTACAATTAAGAGAGCCGGTTTGATACACTGGTCTATATTTTGCATAATTGTAGGTTTTTTGAACATGAAGTAAATTTTACATACTCATAAAAAAAGCCGGACTGCGAGTTCGGCTTTTTTTTGTGAAAGGGGAGGTGAATCCATTACTATGCTAACGATTATTGCTGCAGCAGTCGCCTGCGGTCTCATCGGCGGCGGCACGGGCTATATTTACCGTAAGAAGATCGCCGAAGGCAAGATCGGCCAGGCCGAAGTCGAAGCACAGCGCATCATTGCCACGGCCCAGCAGAACGCAGAAGCCCGTAAGAAGGAACTCGTCCTGGAAGGGAAGGAAGAAGTCCACAAGATGCGCAACGACGCGGAACAGGAATACAAGGAACGCCGCAATGAATTGCAGCGTTTTGAACGGCGCCTGTTGCAGAAAGAAGAACATTTGGACAAGAAATCTGATTCCATGGAAAAGAAGGAAGATGCCCTGCAGCGTAAGGAAGATGAAGTGACGCGGATGCAGGAAAAAATCGAAGCCCTTCATGAACAGAAGATGGCTGAACTGGAACGGATTTCCGGCTTGACATATGAAGATGCCAAGGAATTGCTCCTGAACAACGTCCAGACCGAAGTGAAGCACGAAACGGCGCAGATGATCAAGAACCTGGAAGACCAGGCCAAGGAAGAAGCCGAAGGCAAGGCCCGGGAAATTATTTCCATGGCCATCCAGCGCTGTGCTGCTGACCACGTCGCCGAAACGACAGTATCTGTCGTTTCCCTGCCGAACGATGAAATGAAAGGCCGCATCATCGGCCGTGAAGGACGCAATATCCGGGCTATTGAAACGCTGACCGGCGTCGATCTCATCATCGACGATACGCCGGAAGCGGTCATCTTGTCGTGCTTTGATCCCATACGCCGTGAAATCGCCCGCATTGCTCTGGAAAAACTGATTGCCGATGGCCGTATCCATCCGGCACGCATTGAAGAAATGGTCGAAAAGGCCCGCAAAGAAGTCAATCAGAAGATCCGCGAAGCTGGCGAACAGGCGACGTATGAAACGGGCGTTCACGGTCTGCATCCTGAACTCATCAAAATCCTCGGCCGCCTGCGTTATCGTACCAGTTATGGCCAGAATGTCCTGCGCCATTCCATCGAAGTCTCTCAGCTGGCCGGCATCATGGCCGCTGAACTGGGCGTCGATGAAAACCTGGCCAAACGGGCCGGGCTCATCCACGATATCGGCAAGGCCCTGGACCACGAACTGGAAGGGACTCACGTTTCGATCGGTACGGAAATCGCCAAGAAATACGGCGAATCCAAGCTGGTCGTCAACTGCATCGCTGCCCATCACGGCGATGAAGAAGCGCACAGCGTCGAAGCCGTCCTGGTGTCGGCGGCAGATGCCGTATCGGCTGCCCGTCCGGGTGCCCGCCGGGAAACGCTGGAAAACTATCTGAAACGCCTGACGAAACTCGAAGAAATCGCCGAATCTTTCGATGGCGTCGAAGACTGCTTCGCCATCCAGGCCGGCCGCGAAATCCGCGTCATGGTCAAGCCGGACAAGCTGGATGAATCGGACTGTGTCCTGCTGGTCCACGACATCGTCAAACGCATCGAAGCGGAACTGGAATACCCAGGTCAGATCAAAGTCGTCGTCATCCGCGAAACGCGGATGGTGGATTATGCAAAATAACCTTTTTTGAATTCATCAGGACGCCCGGTGATGGCTTCGGCCATGACGGGCGTCTTTTTCATTCCTACAAAAAAAGTTTGAAAAAAATAAAAAAAAGTACTTGCCAAAACATCCTTCTTGTAGTAGAATAGTTTTTGTTCGAGGCACTAAGAAATACCGAAACAACCTCGAAAGAACGAAAGAAAGTGGCCCCGTGGTGTAGCGGTTTAACATGTCGCCCTGTCACGGCGAAGATCGTCAGTTCAAATCTGATCGGGGTCGCCAATTGCTCAGGTAGCTCAGTCGGTAGAGCAGGGGACTGAAAATCCCCGTGTCGGCGGTTCAATTCCGTCCCTGAGCACCACAAATGCGGAAGTAGCTCAGTGGTAGAGCATCACCTTGCCAAGGTGGGGGTCGCGAGTTCGAGTCTCGTTTTCCGCTCCATATATGGCGGCATAGCCAAGCGGTAAGGCAGAGGTCTGCAAAACCTTCATCCCCAGTTCGATTCTGGGTGCCGCCTCCATATTTTCATCTTTCGTCATGCCGAGGTGGCGGAACTGGCAGACGCAACGGACTTAAAATCCGTCGGATAGAGATATCCGTACCGGTTCGATTCCGGTCCCCGGCACCAAAAAACAACGAGCGTGTGAGCGGCGTTGGCCGTGGCCGACGAGTCCCTTGCAAAAGAAAGGAGCTGTCTTAGGACAGCTCCTTTTCGCAGTCCAGTGAAATTCACATTCATGGGAAAATGAGTTATAATGAATCATGACAGAATACAAGTATAAAGTATCGGATTTTGAAGGTCCCCTGGACCTGCTGCTCTATCTCATCGAAAAGAACAAAGTCGATATTTATAACATACCTATCGTCGAGATTACAGACCAGTTCAACGCCTACGTAGCGGACATCGACACATTCGATGTCGATTATGCCAGCAAGTTCTTCGTCATGGCAGCGACGCTGTTGCAGATCAAATCGCGCCTGCTGCTGCCTAAGCAGCCGAAACTGGCTGAAGAGGAGGAAGAAGGCCCGCAGGAAGCGCTGGTCCGCCAGCTCGTCGAATATAAAAAGATGAAAGCCCTGTCCCAGGCTATGGGACAGTTGTGGGATGCCCGCAGCCTCATGCTGGGGCGCCTGCCGACGGCCATGCCCTATGAGGCCCGCTTTGCCGGCCACATCGACACAGAGGCCCTCTACCAGGCGTTCCACAAGGTCTGCCAGGCCCTTCCCGAGCCGACAGCCGTAGAAATCCGCATACAGAAGGAAATCTACAGCGTCGAAGAGTGCATGCGCCGCGTCACGTACGCCCTGCGCCGTGCCCAGGGGACGATGGCCGTCGACGCCATATTCCGGACCTGCCGGTCCCGGGTCGAACTGGTCGTCACCTTCCTGGCCGTCCTGGAACTGCTGAAAGTTGGCCAGTGCGCTACTGTTGCTGAAGGAGAGGATGGGAATACCATTGCCTTACGATACACGCCAAACTGATACCATCGAGCCTACGGCTCTGCTGGAAGCTCTGCTCTTTCTGAGCGGCGACCCCATGACGGTGACGGCCATCTGCGCCCATACGGGCTGGACCCAGGCCGAAACGGAAGTGACGGCAGACCGCCTGCAGCACCTGCTCAGCAGCCAGCGGCGGGGTATCGTCCTCATCCGCGTCGCCGGCGGCTTTCAGCTGGTCACGCGGCCGGACCTCCACGATGCCCTGCAATGGGTCCGGACGGGGACGACGGAGTTGTCCTCTATGGCACTGGAAGTATTGGCCATCGTCGCCTTCAAACAGCCGATTACGCGGGCTGAAATCGAAAAGCTGCGCGGTGTCTCGTCAGAACGGGTCCTGACGTCGCTGGTCCAGCAGGGCCTCGTCGTCGAACTGGGGCGCAAGGACAGCCCAGGGCGGCCGATTTTATACGGCACGTCTGCTTATTTTTTAGAATGTATCGGCATGGATTCCCTGGCCGATTTAGCCGGCCGCATGCCGGCAGATATTACGGAGGATGCAACTGATGGAAGAACGGTTACAGAAAGTGATGAGTAACTGCGGTGTCGCTTCGCGGCGCGCTTCGGAAAAGATGATATTAGAAGGGCGCGTCCGCGTCAACGGCGTCATCGTCCGCGAACTGGGGACGAAAGTCGACCCCGACAAGGACCGCATTGCCGTCGACGGCAAGACCCTGGAAGCGCAGCCGAAGCATTATTATCTGTTCAACAAGCCCAAGGGTGTCATCACCACGTCGAGCGATGACCAGGGCCGGGCGACGGTCATGGACTATTTCAGGAAGGAAAAGGACCGCATCTACGCCGTCGGCCGCCTGGACCAGAATACGGAAGGCCTGCTGATCATGACCAATGACGGTGAACTGGCCAACATCCTCATGCATCCCAGCCGCCTCGTCGACAAGACTTATGAAGTCAAGGTCAAAGGGCGCATTGCCGATTCGGTCCTGCAGCACCTGGCAGACGGCGTCGAGCTGAAGGACGGCATGACGGCCCCGGCCGATGTCTACTATATCGGCTATGACCCGAAGACGAACCTGACCAGTGTGGAAATCACCATCCACGAAGGACGCAACCGCCAGGTCCGCCGCATGTTCGAGTTCTTCGGCTACCAGGTCCACAACCTGCGCCGCGTCCAGTACGCCTTCCTGACCCTGAGCGGCGTCAAGCGCGGGGCCTATCGCAAGCTGACCCGCGAAGAAGTGGCGGAACTCTACAAATATAAATAAACAGGAGTGCTTATGAAGGAAATACTCGTCATCGGTGCCGGTGCGGCCGGCATTATGGCTGCGCTGGCCGCGGCAGAAGCCGGGGCCAGGGTACACTTATTTGAAAAAAATGATATCGTCGGCAAGAAGATGGGCATTACCGGCAAGGGCCGCTGCAATCTGACCAATTCGTGCAGCATGGCCGATTTCATCGCCCATACGCCGGGCCACGGCAAATTCCTCTACAGTGCGTATGAACAATTTACCAATCAGGATCTGCTGGATAAATTGCATACCTGGGGCCTGGCTACCAAGGAGGAACGGGGCGGCCGCATCTTCCCCCAGTCGGACAGTGCCATCGAAGTGCGCAAGCTCTTCTATCGCAAGCTCTGCCAGAAGGGCGTCGACCTCCATCTGAGCAACGCCGTCCACGCCGTCAAGGCCTGGGGCAGCCGCATGGTCGTCAGTGCGGCGTCGGGGAATTACGAAGGCGACGCCTGTATCATCACGACGGGCGGCATGTCCTATCCCGTGACCGGTTCGACAGGCGACGGCTACGGCTTTGCCCGCAGCCTGGGACACAGCGTGACGGAGCTGAAACCGTCGCTCATTCCCTTTACGACGGAAGAAACCTGGCCTCACACCCTGTCGGGCCTGTCCCTGCGCAATGTCGAAGCGTCGCTGTGGAAGCGGGGCAAGAAAGCTGCCTCTCATTTCGGCGAGATGCTCTTCACTCATTTCGGCGTGTCCGGGCCGATCATCCTCATGCTCAGTACCGAGGCGGCCCATAAGAAGTCCTGCGTTTTTCCCATGCAGCTGCGCATCGACCTCAAACCGGCTTTGTCCAAGGAAAAGCTCGACGCCCGGCTGCGGCGGGATTTCGAGAAATACATCCGCAAAGAAGCCGCCAATGGGCTGAAGGACCTCCTGCCGCAGCGGCTCATCCCCATCGTCCTCGACCAGGCCGGCATCGCCGCTGCCTGTCCGGTCAACCAGATTTCCCGGGAACAGCGGCAGGACCTGGTCGATACCCTCAAGGCCCTGAGCCTGACCGTGACCGGGACGCGTCCCATTGAAGAAGCCATCGTCACGGCTGGCGGCATTGCCGTCAAGGAAATCAATCCCAAGATGATGGAGTCGAAACTTGTCCCCAATCTCTATTTTGCCGGAGAAGTCATCGACATCGACGCCTTTACAGGCGGCTATAATCTGCAGGCAGCCTTTTCGACGGGCTTCGTCGCCGGAACGGCGGCCGCTACAAAGGAGTGCATACCATGCGAAAATTGACGGTTGCCATTGATGGGCCGGCCGGAGCGGGCAAGAGCAGTGTCGCCAAGGTCCTGGCCAACCGGGTCCATTACTTGTATATCGATACGGGTGCCATGTACCGGGCCTTTACTTGGGCCGTCCTGGAAAAAGGCATCGACCTTTCTGATGAAAAAGCGGTCCGTGACCTCGTCGATACCATTGATATCCGCCTGGAACCGCAGGCAGACCTGTGCCGCGTCTACGTCGGACCGACGGAAGTGACCGAAGCCATCCGGACCCAGCGCGTATCTTCCCATGTTTCTGCCGTCGCGGCTCTTGCAGTCGTACGGGAAAAACTGGTAAAATTACAACAGGCCATGGCCAAAGAAGGCGGCGTCATCCTCGACGGCCGCGATATCGGGACTGTCGTCCTGCCCCAGGCAGACCTCAAGATCTTCCTGACGGCGTCTGTCGATTCCCGGGCCCGCCGCCGTTATTTGGAAGTCCAGGCCAAAGGTGGCAGCGAGACGTATGAAGAAATCGCTGCCAGTATCGCCGCCCGCGACGATATGGATTCGCACCGCGCCGTTTCGCCGCTGAAGAAGGCCGACGATGCCATCGTCGTCGACAACAGCGATCTCGATTTAGAGCAGACGGCCGACGTCATCCTGGGCCTGATGAAGGAGCGAGGCTGATGCATACCTTTACATATGGCGTGATCCGCAAGATTTTCAATGTCGCTACCTACGGCGTCCTGGGCATGGAAGTCATCGGTGAAGAGAACATCCCCGAAAAGGGGCCGTTCCTGGTTGTCTGCAATCATGCCAGCAATTTCGATCCGCTCCTGCTGGGGACGGCCATGCGCCACCATCTGATCCATTTCATGGCTAAAGAGGAATTGTTCCGCAATCCCCTCATGGGCTGGTTCCTGCGCTATGTCCACACCTTCCCGGTCCACCGCGGCCACATCGACCGCAAAGCCGTCATCGAGTCCTTTCGGGTCCTGAAGAGCGGCGAGGTCCTGGGGATTTTCCCTGAAGGGAAGCGGACGCGGGGCGGCAAAGTCGGGCCTTTCCATGAAGGCTTTGCCGGAATCGCCATCAAGGCCAAGGTGCCGGTCCTGCCGGCAGCTATCGTCAATTCCGAATTCCTGCCGAAAAAGACCGGTCCCGTCCGGGTCATCTTTGGCAAACCCGTCCCGGCACCGCAGGGAAAGGCATCGGATCGCGACTTGGTCAAAGGTTTTTCCGACGAAATCCGCGATATTATCATAGCTATGCAAAATCAGTATAAAGGGGACGCAAAATGAAAGTAACTCTCGCCGCGGCCTGTGGCTTTTGCTATGGTGTGCGCCGGGCTGTCGAGCTTGCGGGGCAGGCCGAAAAGGGGACGCATACCCTGGGGCCCATCATCCACAATCCGCAAGTTGTCGGGCGTTTAGCCGCTCATGGCGTATCGCCGGTCGACTCGCTGGACGATGTCGACAAGGGGGCTGTCGTCCTGATACGCTCTCACGGAGTCGGCCCGGATGTCTATGAACAGGCTGACCAAAAAGAACTAAAAGTCATAGATGCGACGTGTCCACACGTCAAAAAGGCCCAACAAGACGCTAAAAACATCGTCGAAAAGGGCGAAAAACTCATAATAGTAGGAGAAAAATCCCATCCTGAAGTAATTAGCATTTCACAATGGGGGGCAAATCATGCTATTATAATAGATAGGGAAGAAGAAGCTGAAAAAATTCCCTTTTGCGATTCTATGGGAGTCGTCGTCCAGACGACGTTCTCTCAAGAGCAATTCAAGCGTATCGCCGCTATCCTGCAACGAAAGACCAATCATCTCGATGTGCATATGACCATATGCACGGCGACGCAGCAGCGTCAGCAGGCAGCGATAGAACTGGCAGGCCATGTGGACGCCATGATCGTCATTGGCGGCAAGAACAGCGCCAACACAGGTCGCCTCGCGCAGGTATGCCGTGAACAGGATTGCCCGACATACCACATCGAAACAGCAGCCGAATTGGATACGGCCTGGTTCCGTGGTATGAATCATATAGGCATTACAGCCGGTGCTTCCACGCCGGATTGGATAATACAGGAGGTTGTTAAGATTATGGAAAATTTGCAAGCTGAAGGCACAGAAGTAATGAGTGAAGAATTGCTGGACAAGTATGACTATGAAGAAAATCCAAAGAAAGGTGACGTGGTCAAAGGCACGGTTATTTCTGTGAATGATGATGCTGCCTATGTTTCCATCGGTACGAAAGCAGAAGCAATCCTGCCGAAAAAGGAAATGGCTGTTCCCGCTCCGGAAAAAGCAAGTGACTTTGTCAAAGTCGGCGACGAACTGACTGTTGAAATCGCCAACAACATCAAAGAAGAAGGAGCTATCGTCGTTTCCCTCGTCAAGATGAAAAAAGTCGAAGACTGGAAAGAAGTCCGCGATGCTTTTGAAAACGACCAGCTCGTCGAATGTACAGGTAAAGAAACGAACAAGGCTGGCCTTGTCGTTTCCATCAAATCCCTGCGTGGTTTCATTCCCCTTTCCCAGGGCGATATCAAATTCGTTAAATCTTTGGACTATCTCGTAGGCCAGACCTTCCAGGTCAAAGTCATCGACATCGACGAACACAAGAACCGCCTCGTCCTTTCCCGCAAAGCCGTCCTCGAAGCAGAACGCGAAGCAAAACGCGAAGAAGCCCTCAAACACATTGAAGAAGGCGCTGTCCTCGAAGGCACGGTCGTCAAGATCATGCCCTATGGTGCATTCATCGATCTCGGCGGCGTAGAAGGCCTGCTCCACATTTCCGACATTTCCTGGAAACGCATCAGCTCTGTCGATGCCGTTCTCCATACGGGTGAAAAACTCCAGGTCCTCGTTCAGAAATTCGATAAAGAACGGAACCGTATTTCCTTGTCCTTGAAAGCACTCCAGAAGAACCCCTGGATCGCTGCTATCGAAAAATTTGAAGTCGGCGATATCGTCAAAGGCGAAGTCAAGAAGCTCCTGCCCTTCGGCGCTATCCTGGCCATCGATCCGGAATTGCAGGGCTTGCTCCACATTTCCGAATTGACGGAAAAACGCGGCGTTGCTGTCAAAGACCTGGTCAACATCGGCGATGTCATGAACGTCAAGATCATCGGCATCGATACGGATAAGAAAAAGATTTCTCTCAGCGTCTTGGCCATTCAGAAAGATGAAGAAGAACAGGAAGTTCGCAACTATCTCGATAACCAGGATAAAGAAGAAGAAAACAACTAAGGTTTCACAAAAAGGGGATAGCCGGGCTCTACCGGTTATCCTTTTTTCGTCTATAGAAAGGATTCTGCCATGTACAAACCCTTAGTCGCTGTCGTCGGGCGTCCGAACGTCGGCAAATCGACGCTCTTCAATGCCATTGTCAAGAAGCGCATTTCCATCGTCGAAGACATTCCCGGCGTGACGCGCGACCGCATTTATTTCGACGCCGAATGGCTCGGCCAGGAATTCACCATGATCGATACGGGCGGCATCGAATTCGTCGATTCAGATAACCATATCTTTACCAGTATGCGTTATCAGGCTGAACTGGCCATCCGCGAAGCCGACGTCATCCTCTATGTCGTCGACGGCAAAGTCGGCGTCCAGCCTCAGGATGAAGAAATCGCCCACCTCCTCCGCTCATGCGGCAAGCCGGTCATCCTGGTCGTCAACAAGATCGACAGCGTCGAACAAGAAATGAATATCTACGAATTTTACAGCCTCGGCCTGGGCGACCCCATCGGCGTCTCGGCTGTCAACCTGATGAACCTCGGCGACCTCCTCGACGAAGTCCTGAAGTACATCAAGAAAGTCCCGGCCATGGACGATGACGACGAAGCCATCCACATCGCCCTCGTCGGCCGGCCGAATGTCGGCAAGTCATCCCTGACCAATGCCCTCCTGGGGCAGGAACGGGTCATCGTCAGCAACGTGCCGGGGACGACGCGCGATTCCATCGATACCCACTGGTCCTATGAAGGGACGGATTTCGTCCTCATCGATACGGCCGGTATGCGCCGCAAGGCCAAGATCGACATGCCTGTCGAACGCTATAGCGTCGTCCGGGCCCTGCGCGCCGTCGACCGTTCGGATATCGCCGTCCTGGTCATCGATGCCACAGAAGGCGTGACCGAACAGGATACGAAGATCGCCGGTTACGTCCATGAAGCCGGCAAGGGCTGCATCATCGTCGTCAACAAGTGGGACCTCGTCGAAAAGGACAGCAAGACGAGCCACAAATTTGAAGAAGACATCCGCCGCGAACTGGCTTTCCTCCAGTATGCGCCCATCCTCTTCGCTTCGGCCCTGACCAAGCAGCGCATCAACCGCCTGGCCGACATGGTCAAGTTCGTGTCGGAACAGCAGCACATGCGCGTGTCGACGAGCGTCCTCAACGAACTCATCGAAGATGCCCAGCTGACCAATCCGCCACCGGCCAAGGGCGGCAAGCTGCTCAAGATTTACTACATGACCCAGGCTTCGGTCCAGCCGCCGACGTTCATCCTCTTTGTCAACGAACCGCAGCTCATGCATTTCTCGTACCTGCGCTTTCTGGAAAACCGCCTGCGCGAAACCTTCGGCTTTGAAGGGACGCCGATCCGGCTCATCCTGCGCGGGAAGAAGGACGGTGAAAGCTTATGATGCTCGGAATCCTCTGCCTGGTACTGGCCTATATCGCCGGGTCCTTCCCAAGCGGTCTGGTCATCGGCAAGGCCTTGTATCATACGGATATCAGGGACTACGGCAGCCATAACACGGGGGCGACCAACGCCTACCGCGTCCTCGGCGCCGTCGGCGGCCTGCTGGTCCTCATCTGCGATGTCGCCAAGGGGATGCTCGGCGTCTACCTCGGCCAGGTCGCCAGCCAGTCGGGCCTGGGCAGTACGGACACGCAGATCTACTTCATGATCGCCGGCGGCCTGCTGGCCATCGTCGGCCATTCGTGCTCGATTTTCCTCAAGTTCAAAGGCGGCAAAGGCGTCGCCACGGGCCTGGGCATCATCCTGTTCCTGGCCCCGTGGGAAACGCTCATCGTCTTCTGCGTCTGGGCCGTCATCGTCGCCCTGACGCGCATCGTCTCCCTCGGTTCCATCGTAGCGGCCATCCTGGTGCCCGTTACCATGTTCTTTTTCAACGAACCTCTGCCGCTGACGATTTTCGGCCTGCTGGCAGCCCTGCTGGTCGTCGTGCGCCATAAAGACAACATTATCCGCCTCATGCACGGCAAGGAACTGAAGGTCGAACGAATTAAGAAAAAATAGATTGATATGTAATAAAAAACGTGTATAATTAACTATGTACGAGCAGGTGATCCTATGAGAATCATATCCGGCAGTGCCAGAGGACGGGTCCTGAAGTCCCCGAAGGGGATGCTGACCCGGCCGACGCTGGACCGTACGCGGGAAAGTCTCTTCAACATCCTCGAAAACAGCGGCGGCCTGCGCGGTGCCGCTGTCCTCGATATCTTTGCCGGTACGGGTGCCCTCGGTCTGGAAGCGCTGAGCCGCGGTGCGGCATCGGCTGTCTTCATCGACCATTACACGCAGCAGCTCATCCGCCAGAATGCAGCCCTTTGCGGCTTTGCAGACTGCGTCGAAGTGCTGCGCCTTAACTCGGCCAAAGCCCTGGCACGGCTGCAGGGACGCAAATTTGATTATATCTTTGCGGACCCGCCGTATAACAAAAATTTGGTGAACGATACAATCGCTTTGATAGGTGAATACGATTTGCTGGCTCCGGGAGGATTGATTCTGATGGAATACAGCCGGAACGAAGGTATAACGGAGAGCCCATTGTATGAGGTCATCAGAGAAAAATCCTATGGGAAAGACACGCGGATTGCCTTTATCCGCCGTCGTCAGGAAGGAGTCTAGAAAGTGCGAATCGGTATTTGTCCCGGCAGTTTTGATCCTGTCACCAACGGACACATTGACATTTTTGAACGGGGGAGCCAGCTTGTCGACAAGCTCATCGTCGCTGTCTTTGAGAACCCGTCAAAGAAGCCCTTGTTCTCGATGGCAGAACGGGAAGAGATGTTGCGGGAAACGACAAAACACATTCCCAACATCGAAGTCGTCAGCTTCCATGGCCTGCTCAACGAATATGCCATCGAACACGGTGCGACTATCATCATCCGCGGCCTGCGCGCCCTGAGCGATTTTGAATACGAATTCCAGCGGGCCCTGCTCATGAAGAAGGTGGAACCGCGTATCGAAACGGTCTTCATCATGACCAGTACCCAGTATTCGTATATCAGCTCGACAGGTATCCGCGAACTGGCCTGCTTCGGCGGCAAGCTCGACGATATGGTTCCCGATTATGTCGAACAGAAACTGAAAGAGAAGTTTGCAGACAAGTACAATGCTTAGGAGTGGAGAATACATGAATTCGGATAAACTGTTAGAAGATTTGGAAAGTTTGGTAATGAACGCCTCGAAGATGCCTTTTACCAATAAGAAGATGGTCGAAGAAGAAGAAATCCTTCAGATCATCGACGATTTGAAAGAATCCATGCCGGCCGAATTGGAACAGGCCAAGAAAGTCTTGTCCGAAAAAGATAAGATCATTTCCGATGCCCAGCATCATGCCGAAAGCATGGTCGCCCAGGCCAAGGATTATATTGCCAAATTGACAGAAGAAAGCGAACTGGTACGGCAGGCTCAGGAACATGCCAACCAGATCATCCAGAATGCCAACGATTCGTCGGAACAGCTGAAGAACAGCTCCATTACCTATGCCGGCGATGTCCTCAAATACGTTGAATCGACATTGGAAAAGACCTTGTCCAGCATCCAGCAGAACCGCGAAAGCCTGCTCAAGAATAACGGACATCAGGACGACAAGCCGGATCAGCAGTAATCATGGCTTATACGAGAGGGACTGTCGCATGAAAGTTATCATGCGAGGTCCCTTTTTTTATCCGCATGGCGGGTAGATAGGAGGTACTATGAACGAAATTACGTCCCGCGACAACCAGTGGGTCAAGATGGCCTGCTCCCTGAAGCAGAAGAAAGGCCGCCAGGCCCATCAGCGCGTCTTCGTCGAAGGCCTGCGGGTCATTGCCGACGCAGCGGCCATGGCTATTCCCGATGCCATCTGCTTCGTCTCGGAAAAGGGGCGGGCCCTGGATGGCTTTGAAGCCCTCTATGCCAGAGGCCTCGAATTGGGATGGACTTTTTATGCCGTCACCGACAGCGTCTATGACAAGCTGAAAGACACCAGGACGCCCCAGGGATTGGCGGCCATGCTGCCTTTCTTTGCCTATACTTTCGACAGCCTGCCGGCCATTGCGCCGGAAAAGGCCGTCCTCTATCTGCGCTCCATCCAGGACCCGGGCAATCTGGGGACCATCCTGCGCACGGCGGCTGCGGCCAATGCCGGCGCCGTCCTGCTCAGCGAAGGCAGTGTCGACGTCTATAATGACAAGACCATCCGCAGTGCCATGGGGGCTATCTTCAAGGTCCCCGTCGTCCAGGACGTGACCGATGAACAGCTGGACCAGTTCTGTGCCGACGAGGACCGCCAGGTCTATGGGACGGCTCCGGAAGGGACCGTTTCGTATGTCGACGCCGACTACAGCCAGCCTGTCATCCTGGCCTTCGGCAACGAAGGCAACGGCCTGCCTGGTCCTTTCCTGGACTGCTGCGATGACGTACTGACCATCCCCATGCGTCCCGATACGGAATCGCTGAACCTGTCCATGTCGGTCGGCATCGTCTTATATAAGGCATGGGAAAAAAATGGTTTTAAGGAGTAACTATGGAAGAAAATAAGGAAACCCTCGATTTGGGCTTTGCCAAACTGGACTTGCAGCGTCAGCAGCGCTGCGGCTTCCCGGAAGTCGTCTACTGTGCCGGCAAGACTGTCGATCAGTCGGTACGGATCCTGGACATCCTTATGGAGAAGTACGACAACGTCATCGGCACGCGGGCCGATAAGGCCGTCTACGACGCCCTGGCCGGACGCCATCCGGCTGCCCAGTATGACGAATTGGCCCGTATGGTCTATCAGCATAAGGATAAAACCGTCGTCAATGGCGACCGCCTCATTTCGGTCATTACCGCCGGGACGAGCGATATCCCCATTGCCGAAGAAGCGGCCTTGACGGCGGAAATCATGGGCAACCGCGTCGAACGCATCTACGACGTCGGCGTCGCCGGCATCCACCGCCTCCTGGCCCGCGTCGATGATATCCGCCGGGCCAACGTAAATATCGTCGTCGCCGGCATGGAAGGGGCTCTGGCCAGCGTCGTCGGCGGCCTCGTCGACAAACCGGTCATCGCTGTGCCGACCAGTATCGGATATGGTGCCAATTTCCACGGCCTGTCGGCCCTCCTGGCCATGCTCAACAGCTGTGCTGCCGGCGTATCCGTCGTCAATATCGACAACGGCTTCGGCGCTGGCCGCCTGGCCGATACGATGAATCGCTTGAGGTGATGGAAATGGAAACATTATGGCAGCTGGAAGCCAATATCGA
Organism: Megasphaera sp.; assembly: GCF_047831605.1. Taxonomy (NCBI): domain Bacteria; kingdom Bacillati; phylum Bacillota; class Negativicutes; order Veillonellales; family Veillonellaceae; genus Megasphaera; species Megasphaera sp. Next base: position 1,795,152 of record NZ_CP181255.1, read on the forward strand.
TGACATGAACCCGCAGAACATGGAATACGTCTTTTCCCTCATCCTGGCTCAGGGCGCCAACGATGTCTGGGCCATGCCGATGATGATGAAGAAAGGCCGCATGGCCTCTATGCTCTGCGTCTTGTGCCGTCAGGAACTCATCGACACCCTCATCGGCGTCATTGTCAGGGAGACGACGTCCATTGGCGTCCGCTTCTTCCCAGTGACCCGCCTGGCCTGCGACCGGCTCATCACGACGGTCCGCGTCGATGGCCGCGACCTGCACTGCAAGGTCTGCCGCTATGACGGCAAGGTCGTCAACATATCGGCAGAATACGATGATTGCCGGGCTGCCGCCGCTGAGACAGGGACGCCCCTGAAGGATTGGCAGCGCAAAGTGAAGGAAGCAGCATATCGGCAATTTGCGGAATAGAATGGGCAGAGGATATTGTCAAAATACGATTGTCCATGTATAATAGTCATTAAGCTCATTATGTAGTACGTCCTGAAAGGACGGGGAGTTTGAAAGATGAACAGAGTCATCATCAATGCCGATGATTTCGGCATCCATACAGAAGTCAATCAGGCCGTCATCGAAGCCTGCGACCAAGGTGTCCTGACCAGCACGTCTCTGCTGGCCAACGGCCCGGCCTTTGACGAGGCCGTCGACCTGGCCCGGAAATGTCCCGGTCTGGGCATCGGCATCCATCTCAGCCTGGTCGGTTCTCTGCCGACGGTCCTGTCGGCCAGGGAAGTGCCGACCCTGGTCCAGCCCGACGGCCTGCTGCCGGAAAGCTATACGGAAGTCATCAAGCGGGCCTGTCAGGGAAAACTCGATTACGGTCAGGTCTACCGGGAACTCGACGCCCAGATGGAAAAAATCATGGCTACGGGCCTTCCCATCGACCACCTGGACAGCCACCAGCACCTGCACGTCCTGCCGCAGGTCTGGTCCATCGTCCAGTCGCTGATGATGAAGTACGGTATCCACCGCCTGCGCATCCCCAGGGAAGCCTATTCCTATAAGGTATTGTCGGCCAATCCTGTGCGCATTGCCGGCCGCGACGGCCTGACCTACTTGTCGAAGAAAGCCATGGCCTCGGTCCGGCGCCTGCACTTTACGACGACGGACTTTTTCTGGGGCATGGTCGACGGCGGGCACATGACGGAAAGCAATCTGCACTATCTCATCGACAGACTGCCTTTTGGGACCCATGAAATCATGATGCATCCAGGCCGCAGTACGGCTGTCCTCAGCCAGTCCTTTGCCTGGGGCTATCACTGGCAGGATGAATTCCAGGCCCTGCTGTCACCGGCTATCCGCCAGCAGCTGGAAGCCAAACAGATTGAACTCATTACTTACGGTGACCTGCCGTAAGGATTGGAGGTCTTACTTTGCATATTTTAGTTACCGGCGGGGCCGGCTTCATCGGTTCCCACCTCGTCGACGCCTTGCTGGAAGACGGCCATGACGTGACCGTCTTTGATAACCTGAGTACAGGCTGCCGGGACCAGATTCCGACAGAGGCCCGTTTCGTCGAGGGCGATATCCGCGACGAAGCAGCCCTGCAGGCCCTCTTTGAAGAAGGCCGTTTCGACGTCGTCTTTCATGAAGCGGCCCAGACCCAGGTATCCTACTCCCTGGCCCATCCCAGGGAAGATGCCGAACTCAACGTCATCGGCCTGATTAATGTCCTGGAACAGTGCCGCCGTCAGGGTGTACAGAAATTCATCTATTCGTCGTCGGCCGCCGTCTATGGCGATAATCCTAAAGTGCCCCTGAGCGAATCGGAACCACTGGCACCGGCGTCGTTCTACGGCTTGACCAAAGTGGCTGCAGAAAAGTATATCCAGCTCTATGGCAGCCTGTTCGGCCTGCCCTATGCCATCCTGCGCTATGCCAATGTATATGGCGAACGCCAGGGCAATGGCGGCGAAGGCGGTGTCGTCGGCCTCTTTGCCAGAGCATTGGCCTGCGGTCAGGACCTGACGATTTTCGGCGACGGTGAACAGTCCCGCGACTTCGTCTACGTCAAGGATGTGGCCCGCGCCAATATCGCCGCTATGGACAGCGGCGTGCCGTCAGGGATTTATAACATCAGCACCCAGATCGAGACGACCATCAACGCCCTGAAAGAGATTCTCTTGTATTTCTCTCATGCCGGTGTGGCCGTTTCTTATGGAGAAGCCCGCAAGGGCGATATTTTCCGGTCGTCCCTGGCCAATGGCAAGGCCATCGAAACGCTCCACTGGCGGCCTAAGATGAAACTCATGCCGGGCCTCATGGCGACGTATCAATATTTTCTCGAAAGGGAGGAAGCCGAGTGAAAGAAGACAGCAACCATAAATTTTACCTGGTCCGCGAAGACATTCTGCCCGAAGCCATCAAGAAGACCATCAAGGTCAAGGAAATCCTCAAGCATCATCAGACGCGCACCATCAACGAAGCCGTCCGCATGATGGACTTGAGCCGCAGTGCGTACTATAAGTATAAGGACTATGTCTTCCCGTTTTACGATGTGACTCAGGGGAAAATCGTCACCTTGTCGGTCATGATCTTCGACCGGCCTGGGGAATTATCGCAAGTGCTCAACACGGTCGCTGCCAATAACGGCAGTATCCTGACCATCAACCAGGGGATTCCCTTGCAGGGAATGGCAGATGTCAGCTTGTCCATCGAAACCAAGGATATGACCGTTCCTGTCGATGAACTGATTAAAACGTTGGAAAAGCTGTCCGGTGTCAGCAAAGTCGATATCATCGGACAAGCGTAAGATAAAAAAGGGGGAGTAGGCTCATGAAAAATGTTTCCATTGCCTTGTTAGGCTGCGGTACGGTCGGAAAAGGGGTTGTCGACTTACTGGCCATGAACGGTCCGCTCATTGAAGAACAGCTCAATACGAAAATCAACATCAAGCGGGTCCTCATCCGCGATTTGAATAAGTACGAAAAGATGGAAGACTTACCTGATTCCATCCAGCTCACGACGGATTTCAACGATATCATCAACGACGATGAAATCGACATTGTCGTCGAAGTCATGGGCAGCGCCGATTTTGCCAAGGACTGCATCGAACAGTGCTTCCTGCGCGGCAAGAGCGTCATCAGTGCCAATAAGGACCTCATCGCCGATTACGGCATTCCGCTATTGAAATTATCGCAGCAGCACAACGTGGACTTCCAGTTCGAAGCCAGTGTCGCCGGCGGCATCCCCATCGTGCGCCCGATGTATTCGTCGCTCAACAGCAACCGCATCGAAGAAATCATCGGCATCATGAACGGCACGACGAACTTCATCTTGTCCAACATGACCGCCTATGGCTCGTCGTATGAAGACGTCCTCAAGGAAGCCCAGGAAAAGGGCTATGCCGAAGCGGACCCGACGAACGACGTCAGCGGTTACGATGCGGCCCGCAAGATCGCCATCCTGGCAACGCTGGGCTTCCACTCGGCTGTGACCTTCAACGACGTCCATGTCGAAGGCATTGAAAACATTAGCAAAGAAGATATTGAACACGCCACGGAAATGGGCTATGTCATCAAGCTCCTGGCCATTGCACGCCAGGATGAAGACGGCATTTCCCTCAACGTCCATCCGGCCTTCATCCGCAAAGGCCACCCGCTGGCCAACGTCGACGGCGCTTACAATGCCGTCTGCGTCCGCGGCAACTGCGTCGGCGACGTCATGTTCTACGGCCAGGGCGCCGGCTCCTTGCCGACAGCCAGTGCCGTTGTCAGCGACGTCATGAACGTCATCCTCCACCGCAACCTGAAGATGACGGGCAAACGGGATTACGTATGGCACGAAGCCAAGCTCAAACCGCAGGCCGACATTTCCTCGCCGTACTACATCCGCATGATCGTCAACAATGCGCCGGGCGTCCTGGCGGCTGTTTCCAAGGTCCTGGCAGAAAACAATATCAGTATCCGTTCCCTCATCCAGAAGGATGAAACGGCAGAAATCGCTGAAATCGTCATCCTCATCGACAAATCGCCAGCAGGCCTGGTCCAGGCTTCGCTCCAGAAAATCGAAGACTTGTCGTGCGTTCGCAAGATTGCGAATGCCATTCGTGTAATCGAGGTGTAAGAAATGACAAAAACGCTGCACGCACAGATTCCGGCCACGTCGGCTAACGTCGGCTCCGGCTTTGATGCCGTCGGGATTGCGCTGACTTTGTACAATGACATTTATTTTACGGAAGAACCGGATAAAGACACGATCACTGTCGAAATCGAAGGTTTGGGAGCCAATTCCCTGCCCCGTAATTTCGATGAGAATATGGTCGGACAGGCCATGAAGGCCGTGGCCATCAAGAACCGCCAGTCCCTGCCCAAGGGCGGCACACTGCGGCTGGTCAATGCTATTCCGCCGGCCCGCGGCCTGGGAAGCAGTTCGGCAGCCCTCGTCGGCGGCATCCTCATCGGCAATGCCTTGACGGGCAATAAGATGACCCGCGAAGATATGCTGACCATGGCGACCGTCCTGGAAGGCCATCCTGACAACGTGGCTCCTGCCATTTACGGCGGCCTGTCCGTTTCTATCATGGTCGATGGCAAGACCCTGACCAATTCCATCCCCATCGACGATGACCTGTCTTTCATTACGGTCAGCCCGGAAGTCGAAGTTTCGACGGAAGAAGCCCGCAAGGCCCTACCCAAGACCATTGACTACCAGAGCGCCGTCTTTAACGTCAGCCGCGTCAGCTTCCTCGTTTCTTCGCTGTTCACCAAGCAGTACGACCGCATCGCCTATGGCCTGCAGGATAAACTGCACGTGCCCTACCGCCTGCGCCTCATCCCCAGCGGCGAACTGGTCCTCAAGAAGGCCGTCGAAGCCGGTGCCCTGGGCGCTACCATCAGCGGTTCCGGTTCGACGCTCATCGCCTTTGCGACGGATCAGGAAGTGCAGATCATGGACGCCATGATCAACTGCTTCAACGACCACGGCATCGCCGCTACGGGCCATATCCTGAAATGCAGCAATGAAGGAGCGAAACTCGTCGAATGATACAAGACATTGGCGATCACACGTACCATGTCGAATACCACCCTGTGCCTCTGGCGCGGGATGGTATTCTGCTGTCTTATCAGGGCCGCAAGGTCCTGGTCCGGCTGACGGGCGATAAAGAATTCGTCTATCCCCGCCATGCCGACTATGCCGACATCGGAGAAGACCAGTTCCGCTGGCTCTTTGCCGAAGACCGGGCCCAGTTCTACCTGGCGAAGGAAGCCCTGCCGGAACGGGACGGCTTTACCTATGTGTCCATCAATTTCATGCGCGCTGCCCGGCCGCGTTACCTGGCCTTTGCCGGCATCGCCGGCCTGTCCCTGCACAACTGGTACAGCAACCACATCTATTGTGGCCATTGCGGCCGCCCCATGGTACACAGCGAGAACGAACGCATGGTACACTGCGACCACTGCCACACCATGATTTATCCGCGCATCTGTCCGGCCGTCATCGTCGCCGTCCGCCATGGCGACAAACTGCTGGTCTCGAAGTATGCCGGACGGGAATACAAGAATATCGCCTTGCTGGCCGGTTTTGCCGAAGTCGGTGAGACCATCGAAGAAACGGTCCACCGGGAAGTCATGGAAGAAGTGGGCATCCGTGTCAAGAATCTGCAGTTCTATAAGAGCCAGCCCTGGTGCTTCACGGATACGCTGCTCTTTGGCTTCTTCTGCGACCTCGACGGCGACGATACGCTGAAAGTCGACCACGGCGAATTGGCCACGGCCGGCTGGATCGACCGCAAGGACATTCCGGAAGATACGGAAAAGGCCAGCCTGACCATGGAAATGATGACCCTCTTCCAGCAGGGCGTCTATTGATTTTATGCGGAGTACCTTGACAGGCCCAAGTAAACTTGCTACAATATTTATCACATAAAAGCGATGAGCGGAAGAAGCCTTATTTCTTTTTGTCAGCGAGATGCCGAGTCCGGTGCGAGGGCATCCAAAGAGGGTAGGGCGCGTCACCCGGGAGCTGGCAGGAGGAAAGGCCTGCCCGTGCAGCAGACGTTACCTGTGCCATGAAGCGGTCGCGCAAGCGGCAAATTAGGTGGTACCGCGGAAGATACAGCATTCTTTCGTCCTAAGGAATACCCTTAGGCGAGGGAATGCTCTTTTTTGTTTTGGAGGGAATATAGATGAAATGGAATAAGGAACAGTTAGGCGCTTATGCACCGAACGACATTGAAATGTCCTGGTATGATTTTTGGGAAAAGAATGGCTACTTCCATCAGGACCCGGATCCGAGCAAAGAACCGTTCAGCATCGTCATGCCGCCGCCGAACGTCACGGGTCAGCTCCACATGGGGCACGCCCTGGACAATACCCTGCAGGATATCCTCGTCCGCTTCAAACGCATGGAAGGCTATAACGTCGCCTGGATCCCCGGCACGGACCACGCTGGCATTGCAACCCAGGTCAAAGTCGAACAGCAGCTGGCCAAAGAAGAAGGCAAGTCCCGCTACGACATCGGCCGTGAAGAATTCCTGAAACGCGTCTGGGCCTGGAAGGAACAGTACGGCAGCCGCATCGAAAAACAGGTCCGCCGCCTCGGATCTTCCTGCGACTGGAGCCGCAAGCGCTTCACCATGGACGATACCTGCGCCCGCGCCGTCCGCGAAGTCTTCGTCACGCTCTATGAAAAAGGCCTCATCTACCAGGGCCAGCGCATCACCAACTGGTGCCCGCACTGCCATACGGCCCTGTCGGATATCGAAGTCGACCATTCCGACGTCCAGGGCCATCTCTGGTACATCAAATACCCTGTCGTCGGCGAAGATGACTACATCATGATCGCTACGACCCGTCCGGAAACGATCATGGGCGATACGGCTGTCGCCGTCAACCCGGCTGACGACCGCATGAAGAAATACATCGGCAAGAAAGTCGTCGTTCCTCTCATCGACCGCGAAGTCGAAGTCATCGCCGACGATTACGTCGATATCGGCTTCGGTACGGGCGCCGTCAAGATTACGCCGGCTCACGACCCGAACGACTTTGAAATGGGCCAGCGCCACAACCTGGAATCCATCATGATCATGAACCTCGACGGCACGATGAATGAAAAAGCCGGTGCCAAATACAACGGCATGACCCGGGAAGACTGCCGGAAAGCCGTCGTCGCCGACTTGAAAGAATTGGGCCTCCTGGACCACATCGAAGAACTGACCCATGCCGTCGGCCATTGCTCGCGCTGCAAGACGACAGTCGAACCGTTCGTCACCAAGCAGTGGTTCGTCAAGATGAAACCCTTGACTGAAGCCGCCCTCAAGGCCGTCGAAGACGGCAAGACGAAGTTCATCCCCGACCGTTTCGTCAAGACCTATAATCACTGGCTGGAAGACGTCCACGACTGGTGCATCAGCCGTCAGCTCTGGTGGGGCCATCAGATCCCTGTCTGGTACTGCGATGACTGCGGCAAGTCTTCCGTCAGCCGGGAAGACATCACAGAATGTCAGCACTGCCACAGCAAACACATCCATCGCGACCCGGACGTCCTCGATACATGGTTCAGCTCGGCTCTCTGGCCGTTCTCGACTATGGGCTGGCCTGATAAGACGCCGGATATCCAGCAGTTCTTCCCGACCAGCGTCCTGGTCACGGGCTATGACATCATTTTCTTCTGGGTCGCCCGCATGATGTTCATGACCTGCGAATTCATGAAGGAAATCCCCTTCAAGAACGTCTTCATCCACGGCCTGGTCCGCGATAGCCAGGGCCGCAAGATGAGTAAATCCCTGGGCAACGGCATCGATCCCCTCGGTGTCTGCGAACAGTACGGCGCCGATGCCCTGCGTTTCACCCTGGTCACGGGCAATACGCCGGGCAACGACATGCGCTTCTACATGGAACGCGTCGAAGCGAACCGTAACTTTGCCAATAAGATCTGGAACGCTTCTAAATTCGTCATCATGAACCTCGGTGATTTCGACGAAACCTTCATCCCTGAAGATAAAGACCTGACCCTGGCCGACCGCTGGATCCTCACATCCTTCAATGAAACCGTCGCCAAAGTCACGGAAGACCTGGATAAATTTGAACTCGGCGACGCTGCCGATGCCGTTTACAACTTCATCTGGAACTCCTACTGCGACTGGTACATCGAACTGGCCAAGAAACGCCTTTACCGGGCCGAAAGCGAACGGGACAAGCACACGGTTCAGTACGTCCTGGTCTATGTCCTGACGCACACCCTGGAAATGCTCCATCCCTTCATGCCCTTCGTTACGGAACACCTCTGGCAGCACCTGCCTCACGAAGGCGAAAGCATCATCGTCGCTCCCTGGCCGAAGACGCAGGATAAATGGAACTTCCCGGCCGATGCCGCTACGATGAATACCATGATGGAAGCCATCAAGGGTATCCGTAACCTCCGCGCCGAATCGAACGTCCCCATGGGCAAGAAGGCGCCGGTCATCCTGGCTCCGGCTACGGAAGACATGGCTCAGACCTTGAAGACTTACGAAGATTACTTCCATACCCTGGCCTTTGCCGATAAAGTAACCCTCCTCGGTGCGGGCGATGCCAAACCGGAAAATGCCGTCGTCGCCGTTGTCCCGGGCATTGAAGTCTACTTACAGCTCAAAGACCTCATCGACGTCGAAAAAGAAACGGCCCGCGTCCAGAAGGAACAGGAAAAACTCCAGAAGGAAATCGCCCGCCTCGACAAGAAGCTGTCCAACCAGGGCTTCCTCTCGAAAGCACCGGCAGCGGTCGTCGAAAAAGAAAAGGGCAAGCTCGCCGACTACCAGGAAAAGATGGCTGCTTTGACCAAGCGCATGGAAGACCTGGCTAAACTCTAAGAGGCAGCTATGACCTACGAACAAGCAATCGACTATCTGGAATCAGCCAATGTCTTTGGCATCCAGCTGGGGCTCGGCCGTATCCAGGCCTTACTGGAACGGCTGGGCAATCCCCAGAACAACTATAAGACCATCCACGTCACCGGGACCAACGGCAAGGGCTCGGTGACGGCTATGATCGCCTCGGTCCTGACTGAAGCGGGCTTCCGGACGGGCCGCTACACGTCGCCTCATCTGGAAGACTATACGGAACGGATCCATATCGACAACCATGACATTTCCCGCGACGACTTTGCCAAAGCCGTATCCGTCGTCAAAGACGCCGTGACGGCCATGGTCGCTGCCGGCGGGGAAGGGCCGACGGAATTTGAAATGATTACGGCTGCTGCTTTCTGGTACTTCGACTATATCGGCGTCGATTACGCCGTCATCGAAGTGGGCTTGGGCGGCCTCCTCGATTCGACGAACGTCATCGTCCCCGTCGTCTCGGTCATCACTAACGTCGCCATGGACCACATGAAATACTGTGGTAATACGATCGAAGCCATTGCCGAACAGAAAGCGGGCATCATCAAGGAAGGCGTACCTGTCGTCACGACGGCCGATGGGCCGGCTTTGCAGGTCATCGCCCGCAAGGCCTATGAAAAGCACAGCCGCCTCTATGCTCTGGACCACAGCTTCGACGTCGTCGGCAACGCCGGACCGGAAGACCCGGAAGCCGGTCAGATGGTGACGGTCCGGGAAAAATACGGCTTTGCCATTACGACGGTCCTGCCCCTGCTGGGCAAACACCAGCGGACGAATTGCGCCGCTGCCATCATGACCCTGCTCATCCTGGCCCGCCATGAAAAGAAACTGACCCGGACGGTCCTGGAAAACGGCATCCGTCACGTCCAGTGGCCAGGCCGCTTCCAGGTCTTCAAGGCCGGAGATATCGACGTCGTCCTCGACGGGGCCCATAATCCGGCCGGTATCGATACCTTCTGCAAGACCTATGAAGATGTCTTTGCCTCGCGGAAGCGGGTCTTCCTGTTCTCCGTCCTGGCCGATAAAGATTACAGCCAGATGGTACGGGAACTCTTCCACGACGACGATTACGTCATCTGCGCGCCGGCACCGACGCCTCGCTCGGCTGACCCGAAAGCCATGGCGGCCATGCTGCCGTGTAAAGCCGACTGGGCCGGCACCATCGCTGAAGGCCTGGATAAAGCCCTGGCCGCAGTCCAACCGGACCAGGTCCTCTGCATCGTCGGCTCCCTGTACATCCAGGGAGAAGTCCGGAAATACTTCCGGGATAGATATCGTATGGAATTGTGATATTTGACAATTGCAAACCTCAAACTCAAAAAGGGCTTGTCGCCGTGCGACAAGCCCTTTTCATTGCGCCTTTGCGCCTTGTTATGGTAAAATGATACATATATTTTACACGGAATGTAAGGAGCGAAAGATATGAAGTGGATGATACGGACCGGCAGTACGCCAGCCGAGCGGGCACGGCTGCGCGTCGTCTATGCCATGGCAGGGACTGTTTTTTTTATGCCTTTGAACTTGTTCATCATGGAAGGCTTTTTCATCATTGCCCTGGGACTGGGGTTTTATTATTGTAAAAAATATCCCAAACTGCCCCTGCGCCAGTCGCCGCTGTCCCTGCCGGCAGCCGGTTTTGCCCTGGCCGCCTTCCTGTCTCTCGTGGGCTCGCCACACTTCCTCTTGGGAACGGCTTTCTATGCCTTCACGGTTTTGCAGTACCTCGTGCTCTACTATGGCATCCTCTTGTTCGTCCGTCATTCCTGGGAGCGGCGCCTGCTCTTTTCGACGCTCCTCCTCAGTGCTTTCATCGTCGCCCTGTACGGCCTGTACCAGTATGCCCATATGCTGACCCTCCACGAAGCCGAATGGGTCGATAATTCAGCCTTTCCCATGCTGCGGCGCCGCATGTACTCGACGCTGTACAACCCTAACTTATTGTCGGCCTTCCTGCTGATTATCATGAGTGCGGCGGCGTCGATGATGATCTGTACCCGCCACCGCTGGCATCATGTCATGTACCTGGCCTTTTTTGCCATCCTGGCCTTGTGCCTGGTCCTGACCTATTCCCGTGGCGCATGGCTCAGCGTCTGCGCTTTGATCTTCTTTTTCGGCCTCTTTTGGGATAAACGGGTGTGGCTCCTCTTTCTGGCAGGCCCGCTGATCCTGGCTTTCTACCACGGCGGCGTCGCCGACCGCCTGATGTCCATTTTCAGCCACAGCGAAGCGGACACGTCCGTTTCCATGCGCATGGACATGTGGGAGGCAGCCATTGCCATGTTTGTCGACCATCCCGTCCTGGGCATTGGCTGGGGCGCCTTCAAACACGTCTATCCCGTCTATAATGAATTGATCCAGGAAGCAGGTATCGTCATCTTCCACGCCCATAATATGTACCTCAACATCCTGGCAGAAACGGGCATGGCCGGCCTGGGCTTCGGCTTATGGTTCTTTTTCGGCAATGCCTGGTATGCCATCCGCTATGTACGCAGCCATGCGGCCCACACCTTCAGCCGATCCCTGGCCATGACCCTGGCCGCTGCCGTCTTGTCCCTGGGAATCAGCGGCATGAGCGACTACGATTTATTTAGTACCCAGATTTCACTTACTTTTTGGCTGATGAGTGCCCTTTTTGCTAACATGTATGGCGAAGAATGTGAAAAAAAACGATAAAAATAGTTTGCGAAATAATTCACAATGATATATAATAAGTCTGTGACTATTATCACTAGATAAGATGACTTATAGCTATAGGGAATAGCTTGGGACATAGTTGGAGGGTATTATCCATGAGACAGAAAAAGGCAATATCGGATGCTGTCATCGAACGATTGCCGCTGTACTACAGGGACTTGCTATTATTGCAAGACGCGGGAATCGATATCATCTCATCCGAAAAGTTAGGGGAACGGTTGGGGATTACGCCGGAACAAATCCGCAAAGACCTGACCTGCTTTGGCGCTTTTGGAAAAAAGGGCGTAGGCTATTACGTCAGTGAATTATGCCAGCAGATCGTGGAAATCATCGGCCTGCAGCAGCATTGGAAAATCGGTATCGCCGGCATCGGCCATCTCGGCTGGGCCTTGGCGAACTACAAGACTTTCGGACGCTTGGGCTTCCGCACGACAGGCTTGTTCGACGTCGATCACCGCATCATCGGTCAGAACGTCGGCGGCGTCGAAGTCACGCCGATTTCTGAAATGGGCGAAGTCATTCAGCGCGAAGGCATCCAGATCGGTATCATCACGACACCGGCAGCTGTAGCTCAGCAGGTCGCCGACCAGATGGTCGCCGCCGGCATCCGGGGCATCTTGTCCTTTGCACCGCTGCGCCTGACCGTACCGGACGGCATCTTCGTCTTCCGCGAAGACCTGTCCATCGGCTTGAGCCGCATTTCGTACTATTTGACGAATAAGAAGGATTGATGATGGCCGTCCGCTATTGGCATGGCGGGCGCCCTTACATTATCTTTATAGTTTGTAGTACAGATAGTTTTTGGGGTGTAGGGGTCGCCACGTGGGCGACCCGTTAGGAATTGGGATGATTTTTCTAACAAACGGGTCGGAAAATCGTACATATCCCAGAGCGGGCTCGCCACGTGCGAGCCCCTACAGCAAAAAGGCGCTGTCTTCATGCGACAGCGCCTTTTGTGTGCTATAATATTCGTACATTCCCGATAATTTGTAGAATGAGGTGATACTACTATGGATTCTATCTATGGTTCCTATGGACCGGCTTTGCAGGCTGCTCTGGAAGATATTATCGGCCGTATCCGCGCCTATAGTGACGATATAAAGGCCAAGACCGGGGAAGCGGCTTATGAACACCTGATTTACCGCATCAAGTCCGAAGGGAGTATGCGGGAAAAATGTGACCGCAAGGGCCTGCCTCAGACGGCCTATTCGGCTCTCCACGATATCCGCGATGCCATCGGCATCCGTATCGTCTGTTGTTTCCTCGACGACATCTATCGGGCTATCGACTTCCTGAAAAGCCTCGATGGCGTCCGCGTCGTCGAAGAGAAAGATTATATCCGCCACGTCAAACCGAACGGCTACCGCAGTTACCACGTCATTTTGGAACTGGAAGAGCCTTATGAAGATGTGACCGGCGCCAATCCGGGTCATTTCTATGCCGAAGTCCAGCTGCGCACGATTGCCATGGATTCCTGGGCCAGCCTGGAACATCAGATGAAATACAAGCACGACATCAAGAACCCGGAACTCATCGTCCGGGAACTCAAGCGCTGTGCCGATGAACTGGCTTCGTGCGACGTGTCCATGCAGACTATCCGCAATTTGATCCATGCACAAGAATAAGGGGGAAACGCTATGCGCCTTCTATTAGCTGAAGATGAAAAAGAAATGTCCGCAGCTCTGTCTGCCATCCTGACCCATTCGGGATACGATGTCGATGCCGTCTATGACGGCCAGGCTGCCGTCGAAAAAGCCCTGTCCCAGTCCTATGACTGTATGATCTTCGACATCATGATGCCGAAGAAGGACGGCGTCCAGGCCTTGAAGGAAATCCGCGACAAAGGGAATATGACGCCGGTCATCATGCTGACGGCCAAAGCCGAAATCGACGACTGCATTACCGGCCTCGACGCCGGTGCCGACGACTACTTGACCAAGCCCTTCGCCATGGGCGAACTCCTGGCCCGCCTGCGCTCCCTGACGCGGCGGTCGACGTCCTATGCGCCGTCGAAACTCACTGTCGGCAATGTCGAACTCGACGTGGAAGAACAGGAACTGGCCTGCCGCAATTCTATCCGCCTGGCCAATAAGGAAACGAAGCTCATGAAATTCTTCATGGCCAACGCCGGCAAAACCCTGTCGACGGCCCAGATCTTCGATAACGTCTGGGGCGATGAAGAAGAAGACGTCGATGAAGGCATCGTCTTCCTTTACGTCTCGTATTTACGGGAAAAGCTCGAAGCCGTCCAGGCCGACATTGAAATCGTCGGCCAAAGAGGGCAGGACTATGCCTTGACCGTGAAAGAAGCGTCTGCGGAGGGTTAGACCATGAATATGATCAAGCGCCTGCGCCGTAAATTCATCATCATGGCGACAATCGGCGTCCTCGTCGTCCTCGGCGGCGCCCTGGGCCTCATCAATACCATCGCCTATATGCGGATGAATCAGCAGGTCATGTCGGTCCTGACCTATATCATCCATAACAACGGCGCTGTGCCCCAGAAAATCGGCGGCGACGATGGCAGTTTCTTCAGCGACCCGTCATGGACGGAAGAAACGCCGGAATTTGCCTACCAGATACGCTTTTTCAGCGTCCTCGTCAATGCCAGCGGCTATGCAGAAAAAATCGACATCCAGCACATCGCTTCGTTTTCTGAAAAAGAAGCCATCGAATACGCCCGGACGACTGTCGCTGAGGCGCGGGAAAACGGAACGAAACAGGGCTTTTTCAAAAAGAACCGGGCCAGTTATGCCTATATGATTCAGCCCAACGACGACGGCAGCTTCCTCATCGTCATCCTGGACTGCACGCGCGACGTCGCTGCTGTCACTTCGTTCATGCGCTATTCTCTCTGGTTTGGCCTGGGCTGTGTCATCTTATACGTCATCATCCTGGCGGCCATGTGCAACGTCGCTATCCGGCCTTTCGTCCGCAACATGGAGAACCAGAAGCGCTTCATCACCAATGCCGGGCACGAACTCAAGACGCCGATTGCCATCATCTCCGCCAATGCCGAAGCCATCGAGATGCTCAATGGCCAGAGCCAGTGGACGGACAGCATCCTCAAGCAGGTCCGCCGCCTGTCCAACCTCATCCAGAACCTCATCATGTTGTCCAAGATGGGCGAACGCTCTCAGGTCGACCTGGTCATTACCGATGTGAACTTGTCGGAAACGGTCCATGCCGTAGCCGACTCCTTCCAGCAGCTGGCCATTGACGCCGAAAAGACCTTGCATACGGATATTGCCGACGGCATCCACGTCAAAGGCGACAGTAAGTGCCTCTATGAACTGGTCAACATCCTCGTCGACAACGCTGTCAAGTATTGCGATGACAAGGGGACCATCGACGTCTCCCTGCGCCGTCCCCGTCTGGGGAAGGGGGCGATTGTCGCCGTGACCAACACCTATGCCGACGGGGCTAATGTGGATTATTCCCGCTTCTTTGAACGCTTCTACCGCGGCGATACGTCCCATAACAGCCAGAAGGCCGGCTATGGCATCGGCTTGTCCATGGCCGAAGAATTGACGAAACTCATGGGCGGTAAGATTAATGTATCCTATAAGGCCCAACGTATAACGTTTACTGTCCGGCTGGGCTGATTTTCCCTATAGGGAAAGGCCGCAACCTGTGCTATAATGTGACCAACATCACTTTTACTCAGGGGGAAGATATTATGGAAATGCAAATGGAATATATCCGAAAATTACCGGAACCACAGGAACTGATGGAACAATTTCCCATCGACGACAAGGTCAAGGCCATCAAGGCGAAACGGGATGAAGAAATCAAAAACATCCTGACCGGCCAAGACGACCGCTTCCTGCTCATCATCGGTCCCTGTTCGGCCGACAATGAACCGGCTGTCCTCGACTATATCCATCGCCTGGCCAAGGTCCAGGAACAGGTCAAAGATAAAATCTTTATCATCCCGCGCGTCTACACCAGCAAACCCCGTACCATCGGCGTCGGCTATAAGGGCATGCTTCATCAGCCGGACCCGGAAGGCAAGGAAGACATGCTGGGCGGCATCATCGCCATCCGTGAAATGAATGCCCGCGTCGTCCGCGAAACGGGCTTTACCTGCGCTGAAGAAGTCCTCTATCCGGAAATCTTCCGTTACTTGTCGGACCTCTTGTCCTATGCCGCCGTCGGCGCCCGGTCCGTCGAAGACCAGTTCCACCGCATGATTGCCAGTGGCGTCGGCATCCCTGTGGGCATGAAGAACCCGACGTCCGGTGACATTTCGGTCATGCTCAACTCCATCGAAGCGGCCCAGCATACGCAGGATTTCCTCTTCCGCGGCTGGGAAGTCCGCACCAAAGGGAATCCGCTGGCCCACGCCATCCTGCGCGGCTATGTCGACAGCTTCGGCAACAGCATGCCTAACTACCATTATGAAAACCTCCAGCGCCTGTACGAAGCCTATGGCAAGCGGGAACTGTCCTATCCGGCCGTCATCGTCGACGCCAACCATGCCAATTCGGGCAAGAAATACCTCGAACAGATACGCATCGCCAAAGACGTCATCCACAGCCGCAAGCACTCGGCCGACATCAAACAGCTGGTCAAGGGCTTGATGATCGAAAGCTACATCGAAGACGGCAATCAGAAAATCAGCGAAGGCACCTATGGCAAATCCATCACCGACCCCTGCCTGGGCTGGGAAAAATCCGAACGCCTCATCTACGATATGGCAGAATTGCTGTAATTAGTGGCTCGTGGCTAGTGGTTCGTTTTTACGGTCTTATAGCCGCACTGTAGGAGCTTCTCTATAGTTTGTAGTACGGAGTTTGTAGTTTGTAGAAGAGGGCCTTAAATTAAAAACCAACCCCTAACCACTAGCCACTAAAAAAAATCGCTGTCGTACGTGCGACAGCGATTTTTTTTAAAAAGTATCCAACAATATATATCCTTTACCGCGCAGGAACGTTTCCGTTTCCATTTCGCGGGTCTTGAAGATGGCGACCGGTGTGCCGGCCTGGCGGTTATAGGAAATATACAAGTAGTCAATGGAAATATTGGCCTGGCGGAGGCTGTCGAGGATTTTGTCCAGGCAGCCCGGCATATCGCCCATTTCGACGGCGACGACTTTGTCTGCATGACATTGGTAGCCGGCTTCCTGTAATTTGGCAACAGCCAGTTCCGGGTCGGTGACGATGAGGCGGATGATGCCGAATTCGGCGCTGTCATTGGCCAGCATCGTGTAGATGTTGATATTGGCATCGGCCAGGACCGACGTCATCTTGCGCAAGGCGCCCTTCGTGTTTTCAGTGAATACAGAAACTTGATTGAGCATAAATCGAAATCCCCCTTGATGATAAAATATTGTGACGTTGTCCCCATTTTACCATAAAAAGACAGGCTTGTAATGGGGATGGGATTTGTTAAACGTTTCAGAATGGGCAAGTCATGATATAATAAAAGCATAGGAACTATGTTTTTTACGATACGAGGTGAGGGCTATGCCAGCTCGATTGGTCATCTTCTTATTTTTACTGCTCACAGGCACTGCCAAACTCTATATGTGGCTCGGCGTCACGGACCCCTTGAAAGCCGTCATCGCGGCGACCCTGACGACCTTTGTCATCATCTGTGGTCTGCGGCGGAGCGGCCAGAAACAGGCCGAACAAAAAGAACGGGAAAAGACAGCGGTAGCTGAAAAAGAAAAAATCCAGTCGGCCCAGGAACCCGTAAAGACGAAACATCGACTCGATGCCGACGATGCGGCCTTCCTGTCAGCCGTCGGCACAGGCCTTATCCTGCACGAACTCCACGAACGGAACAAAGAACAAGAACGGGTCGAACGCGATTACGACGGGAATTGGGATAACCCCGATGACGACAGCCAGTATGACGATAACCAGTACGACGACAGCCAGTATGACGATAACCAGTACGACGATAGCCAATATGATGACTGGGAGTGATGGGAATTTCGCAGGCCGCAGTTCGCAGACGGCAGACCGCAAAAAAATACACGGCCAACGGCCTTGTGCGTAGGGGCTGTCCCAAGCCTTTTTGGTCCGTCAGGTGCTGACCGTCGGGAGGCGCAAGACGGCTGCCAAAACGGACAGCTGTGGCTGGGCAGCCCGTTGTGAAATTTGGCATACCTATTCTTGTATGATGGTAGGTTTTTACGAGCCACGAGCCACGAACCACTATTTTTTCACGAGCTGAGGGTTCCTTGAGGCAATGTCGTTAATTTGAATTTATCGTCGCGCAGCGGCATTTGAATCCGAAGTGAACCGCGGCCTGCGAACTGCGGGCCGTCAGACCCTAAATTCGACGAACGACCTACGACGAACGGCTCTACGCCGCGGCCTGAGGCCTTCATTTCCTGGAGATTCCGAAATATACGAAATCGCCGAAGAAGCGAATCCGTGACATGACGAAAATGGAGCGCTGGCTGGCGTATTTCGCTAACCAGCTCATACCATCGTAGGGGTCGTCCGTGGGCGACCCGTCAGCATGATAGGGCTTGTCTTGTTCATGCATGTGGATTAGAAGGAGGGAACTGATCATGAGCGATGAAGCCATCCATAAAGCCGTAGATGCCGCCCGGACCTTTCTTCAGGATGACGCCGAACGCCTGGCTTACATCAACCGCGAACTCGCCATCCTAGACTATAACTCGGACCATCGCGATGCCTTTGAAGAAGGGGAAGCTAAGGGACGTGCAGAAGGAATTGAAAAAGGTCGTGCAGAAGAACGGAAATCGTCAGATAACCGATGGGAAAAATTGATGGGTCTGTTATTGGAGGAAAAACGGTATGATGAAGCGAAAAAAGCAGCTTCCAGTAAAGAGTTCCGTGAAACACTTTTCAAAAAATATGGCTTAGAATAAGACAGAATTTAGAAGTGAACGTACTCCCGCCTATAGAGGCGGGAGACTTCTTGCAGAATCAGGTTAAAGTAAAGGTAGTGTCAAGATTCTTTCGCAAATTCATTTCATCCGCCAGTAAATATCGTAATCAGATATATGGATTTTCCTCGTCATTTGGCTGCTCAATTTCCATCTTGAATAGATGCTCCATGTCCATATAGCGTTTTGAGCCCCATTCCGAGGCGGCAACATGACGAAGTCTGGCACAGACGAGCATCAAAGCACTGTTGCCGTCAGGAAAGGCACCAATGGCCCGTGTACGGCGGCGTATCTCGCGATTCACCCGTTCTGTTAGGTTATTCGTGCGGATCCGGCTCCAGTGTTCTGTTGGAAAATCCATATAGGTCAAGGTTTCGCCCACGCTGTCCTCGACTTTCTTGGCTGCGGATAAAAGCTTCATTTCACGGAGCTTGGCGGCAATGGAGACCGCCTTTTCCTGTGCAGCTTCCTTGCTCTCCTGCGCGTGGATTGCCTTGAGCATTAAGGCAACCTGCTTCATCTTAGTCTTTGGCGTCACTGTGAAGACGTTCCGGTAAAAATGGACCGTGCAGCGTTGGTATTTGGCTTCAGGAAAGACTACAGGGATGCTTTCCAGCATGCCAAGGCATTTATCGCCGATAATGAGACGCACGCCTGCAAGGCCACGGCCTTTGAGCCAGGTGAAGAAGTTCAACCAGCTTTCCCTGTCTTCTTTCATGCCTTCTGCTGCTCCGAGAATCTCACGGAACCCGTCTTTATTGACGCCAATAGCGACTAAAACGGAGACATTTTGAATCTCGCCACCCCAGCAGCGCTTGAGGTAAATGCCGTCGACGTAAACATACGGATATTCCCCCGTTAAAGGACGCTGACGCCATTCCTCGATGTGCTTGTATGCCTTCTGGTTGAGATGGCTGATGGTGCCAGAGGAGACCTTTGTGCCCCAAAGCAATTCGGTAATATCTTCGACACGGCGCACGGATACGCCGGCCAGGTACATCTCAATAAGGGCTTCCTCGACAGAGCATTCACGGCGTTTATAGCGCTCGATGATGGCCGTCTCAAACTGGATGCCCTTGAGCTTCGGCACGCGTAATCTGACTTCGCCGGAAGTCGTGCCAAAATTCCGCTCGTAATGACCGGAACGGTAGCCCTTACGGTCTCCCGTTCGCTCATACTTGCCAGCGCGGACGAGTTCATCCGCCTCGTGGTCGAGCAGGGCGTTCAGTGTTTCCTCTACACTGTTGCGTACAAGATCCTTTAAATTATTCTTTATAAGATCCTCATTAAGTTGTATAATATTACCAGACATGGTCTATTGCCTCCTTACGAATTTTGTGTGGTAACTTAATTGTACTAGCGGCAATAGACTATGTCTATTTTTTATGAAATTGAATTTGCGAAATATATTTTACCTTATCGCGTCTTATGTCCCCCTTAACAATCTTATCGCTAATGTGGTATAATATCCTATTACGGATAACTTTATCTCATTAGCGATTTTTTTTGAAGGAGGATTTTTTGGATGCGGCCTTTTGTTCATTTGCATGTCCATACTCAATACAGCTTGTTCGACGGCTTGTGCAAGATTCCCGACATGGTGAAGCGCGCTAAGGAGTTGAACATGCCGGCTGTGGCGATTACGGATCATGGCAATATGTACGGTGTCATTTATCTGTATAAAGAAGCCGTAGCCCAAGGCATCAAGCCGATTCTGGGGTGTGAAGTATATATGACCCGGGGCAGCCGTTTTGAAAAGAAGACCAAGGAACGGCTTTGCCATCTGATTTTGCTGGCCAAGGACAATAAGGGCTATCATAATCTCATCAAAATCGTGTCCAAAGGCTTCGTCGATGGGGAAAATAATTATCACAAGCCCCGTGTCGACTATGATCTGCTCGAACAGTATCATGAAGGCCTTATCGCCATGAGTGCCTGCATCGAAGGCCACATCCAGCAGGATATCCTCAATCATAATGAAGAAGGGGCCAAGCGGACGCTGGATCGCCTGGTCTCTATTTTCGGCAAGGATGACTTTTACTTGGAAGTCCAGAATCACGGGATTCCCGAGGAAAAAGTCGTCCGCACGGTATTCAAGCGCTGGTCCCAGGAGTACGGTCTGAAGCTGGTGGCGACCAATGATTACCATTACATCGACCCCAGTGACGCAGCGGCACAGGAAGTCAAGCTCTGTATTTCTACGGGCAGTACCCTCGATGACCCGTCGCATTTCCGTTTCTATAATAATGAGTTTTATATGAAGAGCGGCGACGAAATGGCGGACCTCTTTGCCGATATGCCCGAAGCCCTGGATACGACGCTGGAAATCGCCGATAAATGCAACGTCGAAATCTCCTTTGATGAACGCCATCTGCCGCAGTTCCCGGTACCGGAAGGGGAAACGGATTCGTCGTATTTGCGCAAGCTCTGCGAGCAGGCCCTGCCGGAAAAATACGACCCCATTACAGCGGAAGTCCGCAAACGGCTGGACTATGAATTGGGTGTCATCGACACTATGGGATTCCCGTCGTACTTCCTCATCGTCTGGGACTATGTCAAATACGCCAGGGACCATGAAATCCCCGTCGGGCCGGGCCGCGGCTCGGCAGCGGGCTCGGTCGTCGCGTATTTGCTGGGCATTACCGGACTGGACCCGCTCAAGTACGACCTCCTCTTTGAACGATTCCTCAACCCGGAACGCGTCACTATGCCGGATATCGACATGGACTTCTGTTATGAAAACCGGGGCCGCGTCATCGATTACGTTACCCGGAAATACGGTGTCGACCACGTCTCGCAGATCATCACTTTCGGGACCTTGGCGGCCAAAGCCGTCCTGCGTGATGTCGGCCGCGTCCTCGACATCCCCTTGAGTGAAGTGAACCGCATCGTCAAGATGGTGCCTAACGAATTGGGCATGACCCTCGACAAGGCCCTGAAGATGAGCAAGGAATTCCGCGAGGAATATGAACAGAATGCGACGGTCCACCGCCTCGTCGATTTCGGCAAATCCCTGGAAGGCCTGGTCCGCCATTCGTCGACTCACGCAGCGGGCGTCGTCATCTCGGCGGCGCCTGTCGATGACTACGTGCCGGTCCAACATTCCAAGGAAGGCGACTTGACGACACAGTATGAAAAGGACCTCGTCGAAGAACTGGGCCTGCTCAAGATGGACTTCCTGGGGCTGCGGACGCTGACCGTTATCGGTGATGCCGTCAAGATGATTAAAAAAGACCACGGCATCGACCTGGATATCAATGCCATCCCCCTGGATGACCCGGCAACGTGCCAGCTCCTGACCGAAGGCGACACGGCCGGCGTCTTCCAGATGGAATCATCGGGCATTACCAACCTGGTCAAGGAACTGGCACCGAAGCATTTCGAAGACATGATCCCCCTCGTCGCCTTGTATCGTCCGGGGCCTTTGGGCAGCGGCATGGTCGATGACTTCATCAAAGGCAGTCACGGGGAAAAGAAGGTCACCTACCTGCACCCGCTGCTGGAACCGATCCTCAAGGATACATATGGCGTCATCCTCTACCAGGAACAGGTCATGCAGATCGCCTCGGTCATGGGCGGCTTTTCCTTGGGACAAGCTGATTTGCTGCGCCGCGCCATGGGCAAGAAAAAGGAATCCATCCTGGTCGCCCAGCGGGCTAATTTCCTGGAAGGGACGCGAAAGAACGCCATTCCCGACGACATTGCCAACAAGGTATTCGACCTCATGGTCTATTTCGCCGGCTATGGTTTCAACAAGTCCCATTCGGCAGCTTATGCCTACGTAGCCTGGCAGACGGCGTACCTCAAGGCCCATTATCGGCCGGAATTCATGGCAGCGACTATGACCAGCATGATCAACGATGTCAGTAAAATCAGTTACTACGTCGCAGAGTGCCGCCGTCACGGCGTCCAGGTCCTGTCGCCTGACGTCAATGCCAGCATATCCATGTTCTCCGTCCAGGACGGGGCCATCCGCTTTGGCCTGTCCGGCGTCAAGAGCGTTGGCGCCAACGCCATCGAAGCCATCGTCAAGGCCCGCGAAGAGGGCGGACCATTCACATCGCTCGGCGATTTCTGCAGCCGCGTCGATTACCATATCGTCAACAAGCGGGCCCTGGAAAGCCTCATCAAATGCGGGGCTATGGATTCTTTTGGCAAGAAGCGGTCCCAACTCATGGCCGTCATCGACCAGGCCATCGCCATGGGGTCCCTCAGTCAGAAGGACTACGCGTCGGGTCAGATGGGGCTCTTCGACGATGCCGAAGATGTCATGACGGAACTGGAATATCCGGATATCGAGGAATATCCCATCGAAATGCGCCTGGCCATGGAAAAGGAATACGATGGTTTTTATTTCAGTGGCCATCCCCTCAATAAATATAAGGACATTATGAAGAAATTGACGCCCTTGTCGGTCCTCTATGGGGAAGACGGGCGGCAGTACGATGGCAAGATGATGCGCATCGGCGGCCTGATTACGGCCAAGAAGCAGGTCATGACCAAGCGCAATGAACAAATGGCCATCATCACCGTCGAAGACTTCACCCATGCCGTATCGGTCGTCGTCTTCCCTAAGACCTATGCCCGCTATCAGCAGGCCGTCGCCGTCGATATGGCCGTCGCCATCCGCGGCCGGGCCGACATCAACGACGACAGCATCCAGATCCTGGCCGAAGAAGTGAAACCGCTGGACCAGGAAAAGGGAGAACCCGTGCAGCCCGCTGCCGTATCGCCGGCAGCAGCCCGCCAGGCTGGCGACTATTGGCATCCCGGTATGGGCGCCAAATTATTCATCAAAATCCCGGCCCACTTGGAACGGACCGATTTGGCCGGCCGTATCGGCCAGGTCCTGGAACAACATCCGGGACCGGTCAAGGTTTACTTCCACCTCATGGGCAGCCGCAAGACCATCTTGACTAATGAAAAATATTGGGTAGAAACGACAGAAGACCTGCGGCAAAAACTGCAGGCCATGCTGGAACCGCGGTCCCTCGTCGTGCAGTGAGGCGTAAAAACTTAAAAGGGCTTGTCGCATGTGCGACAAGCCTTTTCGTCATTTCCCCGGATCAGCCATGATTTTGGCCAGGACGACGCGGTATTTATCGTTGTATTTTCGCATGCAGTCGTTGATGTCGCGGCGGATGCGGGCGATGTTTTCGACGTTATATTCTGCCGGCGGGATGTGGATGTCACAGATGACATTGAGCCGGGCATGGCCTGAGGTGATGCGCAGGTGGTCCGTATGATAACGGAGATATTTTTCGTGGACGATCTTATCCAGGACGTGGCGGACGTCGTTGATTTTGTGGATGTCTGTGCAGAGCGGGTCCATGTGGATATTGACTTCCATATGGTACTTGTCCTGCAATTCGTCTTCCAGGACGTCTAAGGCGGCGTGGACTTCGACGAGGTCAGCCTTGTCCGGGACTTCGGCGTGAATCGAGCCGAACATGCGGCCCGGGCCGTAGTCGTGGATGCGGATGTCGTGGACGCCGACGACGTGGGGACAATTCAAAGCAGTCGCTACGATGCCCCGGATGAGTTCCGGGTCCGGCGCCTTGCCCAGGAGAATGTTAATGACGTCTTTGGCAATGCCGTAGCCGGCGTACATGATCATCAGGCCGATGGCCGTGCCGGCAGCGGCGTCGATGGGCAGCGTCGTGAACTGCTGGGCAATGGTAGCGACCAGGACGCCCGTCGTGGCGATGGCATCGGTAATGCTGTCGGCAGCCGTCGCATCGTTGACGCCGGAATTGATTTTCTTGCCGATATAGCGGTTATAGATGCACATCCAGACCTTGACGGCGATGGAGATGACGAGGACGCCGATGCTCCAATAGGAGAATTCCATGTCTTCTGGTTCAAAGAATTTGCCAATCGACGTTTCGCAGAGCTTGTAGCCGACGACGAGGATGATGATGGAAATGGTCAGCGATGCCAGGTATTCAAAGCGGCCGTGGCCGAAGGGATGTTCCTTGTCTGGCGGTCGGTTGCTCAATTTGGCACTGATGATGGAAATGAATGACGAACCCATGTCGGTCAGGTTGTTGAAGGCATCGGACAAGATACCGATGCTGTTGCTCATCATGCCGACGAGGAATTTGCTGACAAAGAGGAAGAGGTTACAAATAATGCCTAAGATGCCGCCGAGGATACTGTATTGTTCACGGACGTGTTTGTCATCGGTATCCTCATAGTTCTTGATGAAGCGGCGGATAATGAATTCGATCATATGAAATCACCCAGCTTTCTGATTCCCTTCATTATAGCAGAGATAGGGCGAGATACAAGTAATAACGAGAAAGAAATTGAGAATAAAAGAAATGCAAAAAATCATAATATTATCGAAAATGGGAATAGTTATTGAGTATTTTGCCGGGAAGAATTGCAATTACTTTATTTTTTTATATAATAGAATAGTGATTGAAGAATAATAAGCTCATAAAGTATATGATGGGGAGGGTGTATGGATATACGAAAAGCACTTATTTTTGATATGGATGGGACCATGTTTGATACGGAACCCATTTCTTATCGCTGTTGGCGGGACGTATCAGCCCGGTATGGTTTTGACCTGGACCGCTCGGTGTTCGACCGCATGCTGGGACGGGACAATCTGCGCATCCGTGCTATTTGTGATGACGCCTTCGGTCCGGATTATCCCTATGACGATATTTGTCGGGAAAAGGTGGCCTTGCAGCTGGAATATTACCGCAGCCATGCTATTCCCATCAAGCCGGGCCTGCTCCACGTCCTGCACTACGCCCGGGAAAAAGGGATTGCCTGCGCCGTCGCTTCGTCATCACCGCGGACACTGATTGAATATTTATTAGATAAAACGGGTGTAGCTCCCTTCTTTTCCGTCGTCCAGAGCGGGGAAGAAGCGGCCCATGGCAAGCCGGATCCGGATGTGTTCCTCATGGCCTGCGACAAAGCCCGTGTTTCACCGGACCAGGCATTAGTATTGGAAGATTCAGAGAGTGGCATCCTGGCCGCCCATGCTGCGGGAATCCCGTCTATCTGGATCCCCGATTTAATTACTATTCCCAAAGACGTACAAGACCTGGCCTGGACATGTTGCTACAGCCTGGAAGAAGTTCCAGGACTGCTGGCGAAAGGGGATTCATAATATGACACAGACAAAGCGAAGCCGCTGGCTTTTGCTCATGACCGTATTTTTAGGGATGCTGGCAGCTATTGCACCGCTGTCGACGGATATGTATCTGCCAGCCCTGCCGTCGATGATGACGGCCTTTGGCGTGACGCCGTCTGTCATCCAGCTGACTTTGACGGCCTCTATGACCGGCATGGCGCTGGGGCAGATCGCCGTCGGCCCTATCAGTGATGATAAGGGGCGCCGCCTGCCCTTGATGGTCGGCATGGCGATCTTTACCTTGTCGACGGTGGGCTGTATTTGGTCGCCGTCCATTCAGGTCTTCCTCATCTTCCGGCTCATCCAGGGCTGTGCCGGTGGTGCCGGTATCGTCCTGTCCCGGGCCATTGCCCGCGACATCTGCAAGGGCAGCGCCTTGACGCGGCTCTTTGCCATGCTCATGCTGGTCAATGGGATTGCACCGATTCTGGCTCCCGTCATCGGCGGCCAGATCCTGCGCTTTGCCCCGTGGGAAGGCGTCTTCCTCTTTATTGCCATTGTCGGGCTGATCCTGACCGTATCGGCCGGTTTGATGCGTGAAACACTGCCGCAGCGGCGCCGCGTATCCGGCGGCATGGCAGCCAGTATGAAGAGCTTTACGGCCCTGTTCCGTCAGCCTTATTTTATGGGGCATTGTATCATGCAGTGCTTTTCCTTTGCCGCCTTTTTTGCCTATATTTCCGGATCATCCTTTGTTTTCCAGAACGTCTACGGCGTATCAGCTCAGGCTTTCAGCCTCATCTTTGGCATCAATGGTGTCGGCCTCATGATCAACGGTGCCGTTACGGGCCGGTTGACAGGCCGCATTGCTGACTGGAAACTCCTTCGGTTTTCCCTGTGTCTGGCCGCTGTCGGCAGCGTGGCCCTGCTGGCAGCCTTCAGTACCGGCATGCCGCTGCCGGTCATCATGGTCATTCTCTTCTTGACCGTATCGACGCTGTCCATGATGAGTACCAGCAGTTTCTCCATGGCCATGCAGGACCAGGGACGCAGCGCCGGCAGTGCGTCGGCCCTCATCGGCTTCTTCTCCATGATCAGCGGCGCCGTCATGGCCCCAGTCGTCGGCATCGCCGGAGACCATACGGCCATCCCCATGGGCATCGTCATGGTCATCGGCGAAATCGGCGCCCTCCTGGCCTTCTATGCCTTGATCTATCCGCGACATAGAAAAGAACATTGATCCTTTGTAGGGGCTCGCACGTGGCGAGCCCGCCGGGGATATGCAAGATACTTGTAAACTTGATTTGTGTGAGCGGGCGTCCCACGTGGACGCCCCTACAGAAAAAGGGGCTGTCGTATTACGACAGCTCCTTTTTTTCATATATTCCGTGCGACGAGTTTTTCGAGTGGTTCGTCTGGCCGCTGGAAGGGGATATCCGGTTTTTCTGCCAGGTAATCCAGGGCAAAGCCCAGGCAGGTGGCAGCGCCGTAGGTCAGGCCGTCTTCGTCGAGGTCGAATTCCGGCGTGTGGTGATTGGCACCGCATCCTTTTTCTTTGTTTTCGATGCCCGTAAAGGTCAGGACGCCGGGATAGAGGCGGGACGTGATGGCAAAAGTTTCCGAAGCCATCCAGGGTGTACAGTCCGTCAGGGCGTCGGCGCCTATGTACTTTTCGACGGCTTTTTCGGCGATGGCCACGCAGACCGGGTTGTTCTGGACTTCAAAGAGCGGCTCCGGCATGTGCAGGATGTCGTAACGGCAGTCATAGGTCTGGCAGGCATTGGCCAGGATGCGCTTGAATTCTTCGTAGAAGCGCCTGCCTGCATGGTCGTAGCTGAAGAAGCGGCACGTACCGGCAAAGGTCAGGCTGTTGGGGATGACGTTGAGGACGTCGCCACTGTGCAGGCTGCCGATGGAGAAGGTCAGACATTCTTTCGGCGGGACGGCCCGCATCCGCAGGGCCTGCATGTTGCCGTAGAAGTCGTGGAAACAGTCGATAGGGCTTTCAGCCAGGTCCGGCCGGGAGCCGTGGCCGCCGTGGCCGTCGATGCGGATTTCAAAGCCGAAGCCGCCGGCCATGGGCGCGTCGTGGCAGACAGAGACTTTGCCTGCCGGGATGTCCCAGCGGACGTGGGTCGCATAGCAGGCGTCGATATGCCAGGGGCTTTCTGTTTCCAAATAGCGCAGGAGATATTCCAGAGGGCCCGATTCTTCTTCGCCCCGTTCAAACATCAAGACGACGGTTCCGTCCCACTGGTCTTTCCAGCGCTGGAGGCATTTTGCAGCCATGAGCTGCATG
The DNA here is from genome assembly GCF_047831605.1 of Megasphaera sp. Classification (NCBI taxonomy): domain Bacteria; kingdom Bacillati; phylum Bacillota; class Negativicutes; order Veillonellales; family Veillonellaceae; genus Megasphaera; species Megasphaera sp. Next base: position 1,822,925 of record NZ_CP181255.1, read on the forward strand.
GCCATATGGCCGTCGTGACCGCAGGCGTGCATGACGCCGTGATTCTGAGAGCGGCAGACGCGCGGGCACGATAAATTCCGTTCGCCTTCTTCGATGGGCAGGGCATCGACGTCAGCCCGTAAGAGCAGCGTCTTGCCAGGGCCTTTGCCGTCAATCCAGGCGATGAGGCCGCCCTTGTCGACCAGGCGGTAAGAAATGCCATATTCCTCCAGCTTTTTGGCAATATAGGCCAGGGTCTGGTCTTCCTTTTTGGACAGTTCCGGATGTTCGTGGAAATGGCGGCGCAAGGCGACGAGTTCACCTTGTTCTTTGCGTACTTCTTCGAGAATATCGATCATCTTTGCTTCCCCCTCTGTGTTATTCTTCAATCCCTATGCGGGCGGCAAGGCCCCGGTCAAAGGGATGCTTGATTTTCTTGATTTCTGAGACGTAATCGGCCAAGTCCAGGAGGGCCGGACTGGGGTCGCGGCCAGTCAGGACGACTTCCGTATGGGCCGGTTTGTCCTTTAAGAAATCGAGGACCTGCTCTTCCGGGACGAGGCCCAGGGCGCAGGCGCCGACGAGTTCGTCGCAGACGGCCAGGTCGGGATGGTGCATTTCGCAGAAGTCCCGGACTTTTTGCAACAATGCCGTCTGGGCCTCACAGGTGGCCTGTTTTTCGGCGTCAGTCATCTGAAAGGTGAATTTCAGGATGGCTTTGCCCCGCAGGACCGTGACCTGCGGCAGGGCCTTGAGAGACTCCAGCTCGCCTGTCGGCCGGCCCTTGAGGAACTGGGCGAAAAGAATCTTGCCGCCCCGGCCGGCACAGCGCAGGACCAGGCCCAGCGAGGCCGTCGTCTTGCCCTTGCCGTCGCCGCAATATATATGTATTAAGCCTGTATCCATCATATCACCTCTCATTAACTGTTAGTCATTCACTATACTGTGGCGGGCGCCCCACGTGGGCGCCCCTACGGGGGTTATTATACCATAATCAAAAAATGGCAGGTAGTGGTCAGGCCCATCCATTCGTGATATAATATAACATCAGTTAATTTTTTTTAGAAAGGAAGGCCGGGAAGATGGAAGAACGAGCCCGACAGCTATTGACAGCTTTAGAGGATGCAGGCTTTGAAGCCTATGTCGTCGGCGGTGCCGTGCGCGACCTGCTTATGGGAAAAGAACCGCACGACTATGATATCGCCACCTCTGCCCGGCCTGATGATATCCGGGCCGTCGCCGCCAAAGAGGACTGGCACACCGTCGAGATCCACGGCGAAGCCTTTGGCATCGTCGTCGTCGTCATTGCCGGCCAGACCTTTGAAGTCGCGACTTTCCGCGGCGAAGCCTATGGCGAGGACAGCCACCGGCCGGATACGGTCTGGTATGCTGATACATTGCGCGAAGATGTCCTGCGCCGTGATTTCACCGTCAACGCCATGGCCATGGATTGCCGCGGCGATATTTACGACTACGTCGGCGGTCAGAAGGATTTGCGCAGGAAACGGCTGGTCACCGTCGGCAATCCGGTCCGCCGCTTCCAGGAAGATGCCCTGCGTCTGTTTCGGGCCTGCCGCTTTGCGGGACAGCTCGATTTCATGGCCTCGAAAGATCTCGTCAAAGCCATGCCCCAGGCCTTTGGCCGCGTCCCCGGCCTATCCCTGGAACGAGTCGTCAACGAAATGGACCGCCTCATGGTCACGCCGGCGGCGTACCGGGGACTGGACATCCTCGTCCGCACCGGCCTCGGCGCCTGCTCGTGCCGCCAGAAGGTGAACGGCTGTTATGAAGCTGTCCCCATCCTGCCGGAATTGAGTCATCTGCCCGACACGCCGCAGTCGAAACCGTTCCATCTCTTCGATGCCTGGGTACACACCCTGGCGACCGTCGCCAACACGCCGCCGGATCTGACCATCCGATATGCGGCGTTGTTTCACGATGTCGCCAAAGGCCTACCCGGTATCCGCGGCGTCCATAAGGGCCGCTATACCGATTACGGCCACGATGCCAAGGGCGCAGAACTGGCCGAAGCCATCCTGCTGCGCTGGCACAAGAAACCGGCCTTTGCCCAGCGCGTGGCCTGGCTGGTCAAGACGCATATGAAATTCCATTTCTTTGCCAATACGGCCGAAGGCGACGTCGAGAAATGGCTTCGCCATGAAGCCCTCGATGGCCCTTTCCATCGGACAGAAGAACTAGTCGAAGCCGTCGGCCAGGCTACGGCTGTGGCCTGCGGCGATATTTTAGGCTGCGGCCATGCCGACGCCAGCACAGAAGGGACGGAATCCTTCGGGGCCTATATGGCCATGCTGGCTGAGGCCATGCCAGTCAGTACCAAGGACCTGCACTACGACCGACGGATTCCCGATGCGTGCGGCCGCCGTACAGGCGACTGCCTGCGGATCCTCTTGAAGCGGGTCCAGAACCAGGACCTGGAAAATGAGGCTGATGTACTGGCCGATGCAGCCCGGCGCTGGATGAAGCGCCATGAAGGGGAAGGGCATCATGAATAAAAATGAAAAGAACCTGACCCATCGCATTTGCAGCCGCATGGTCATTTGCATGGCTATTTTGGCGGCCATCGGCTTTGGCACCGTTACCCGCTTGTTTATAGAGCAAGTCATCCATCATGACAAAAACGTGGCCTCTGCCCAGGAACAGAGTCAGATTGAACGGAACCTGCAATCGCCGCGGGGCATGATACTCGACCGCAATGGCAAGGTCCTGGCCATCAGCGAGATGTCCAAGTCACTCTATGCCGACCCGACCATGCTCAATGAAGACCCGGCCATGGTAGCCGATTTACTGGCGCCTTATCTCCGCATCTCGAAGGATGAAATTGAACGGCGCCTGAAAGAAGATACGGCCTTCGTCTGGCTCGACCGACAGATGGACCACGAAAAATATGAAGCCGTCGAATCGCTCATCAAGGAAGACAAGCTGCACGGCCTGGCTTTCCGCGATGAAAACCGCCGTTTCTATCCGAACGGTTCGATGGCTGCCCAGGTCATCGGCTTTGTCGGTGAAAATGACCACGGCCTGGAAGGCCTGGAAATGATGCTGGACGATGAAATCCGCGGCAGCAAACAGACTTTCCGCCTGCAGACCGATAACCATAACATCCCTGTCTTTTCGTCAGCCCTGGAACGGATCCTGCCCAACAAGGAACGGTCCGTCTGCCTGACTTTGGACAGTACCATCCAGTACGTCGCCGAAAAGGGCCTGGACGGCATCATGGCCCGCAGTCATCCTCAAGGTGCATCCATTATCGTCATGAATCCCAAGACCGGTGAGATATTGGCTATGGCCAGCCGGCCTACGTATGATCCCAATGATTACAGTAAGGAAAATAAAGAAGCTTACAAGAACCGGGCTGTCGTCAATGTTTACGAACCGGGATCGACTTTTAAGCCCCTTATGGCTGCCGCTGCCCTGGATTCGGGGAAATGGCATATCGGTGATGTCTATCACGACACAGGCTCCGTCCACGTCGCGGACCGGACGATTTACAACTGGGACCACAAGGGCATGGGCGACGTGACCTTGCGGGAAATCATCATGTATTCCATCAATACCGGCATGGCCCACGTCGCCGTGACGACAGGTGGCAAGACGCTGACCGATTACGCCCGCCGCTTTGGTTTCGGGACGATTACGGGCATCGAATTGTCCGGTGAACAAGAGGGCATCCTGTTCGATCCCGATAAGATGTCCATCGTCGATACAGCCACGATGGGCATTGGTCAGAGCGTCGCCGTCACGCCCCTTCAGATGGTACAGGCCTTCAGTGCCATCGCCAATGAAGGCCGCATGATGAAACCTTTCCTGGTCAAGGAAATCGATAATCCTGACGGTTCCATTTATAAAAAGACAGAACCGACAGAAGTAAGGCAGCCCATCAATGCCGGTACGGCTGAAACGATTAGCAAGTTCATGGGCGAAGAAGTCGCTATCGGCGGCGGCCAGAGCGCCAAAATCGAAGGCTATCGCTTTGGCGGCAAGACCGGCACGGCCCAGAAGAAGACCGAAGACAGCACGGGCTACGCCGAAGGCCAGTATGTCGGCTCCTTCATCGGCTTTGGTCCCTTGGAAGACCCGCAGTTCCTGGTCCTCATCGTCGTCGATGACCCGCAGGGCGTCTATTACGGCGCCCAGGTCGCTGCGCCGGTTTTCAAGGAAATGATGACCGAAATCGTTCGCATGAAAGGCATCCGTCCGACGGAAGCGATAGACCAGAAACCGCTGGGTCCCGTCGTCATGACGCCGGCTCATGCCATTCCGCCCGTCCATATTTCCAGTGATGGCGTCCTCATGCCATCTTTCATCGGCTGGAGTACGAGGGAAGTCAACGACTGGCTCAATGAAGCGGGCTTAGGCTTTATCCCCAAGGGGATGGGGAAAGCCATCCAGCAATCGCCGCAGGCGGGTAGTTATGCACCGCAGGGCAGTAATGTCACCGTTATTTTCAAACGGAATCCATAGAACAACAGGGGGAACTAGTTATGCAATTACTCAACGGCCGGGAAGTGGCCGCATTTCATCGCGAACGGGTGGAACGCCGCCTGGCCGATATCCAGGAAGAACTCCATATCCAGCCGGAACTGGCCATCATCCTCGTCGGGGATGATGCGCCGTCGGCCATGTATGCCAGATCCATGCAGAAGACGGCCCGGGCCGTCGGCTTGAAGGCAGAAATCTATCAGAAACCGGATTCCATCAGTGAAGTAGAGCTTTTATCGCTCATCGATAAGCTCAACGAACAGGCTTCTGTCTTCGGCATCCTGCCCATGATGCCCTTGCCGCGCCACTTGAACAGCCAGCGCATCATCGACTGCATCGACCCGAAGAAAGACGTCGATGGCCTGACCGATGTCAACATCGCCCATTTATATACGGGACGACCGGGGTTCGTGCCCTGTACACCGCGGGCAGTCATTGCCATCCTCGATTATTACCATATTTCTCTGAGTGGCAAGGATGTAGCCATCATCGGCCGCAGCAACGTCGTCGGGAAACCGCTGGCTCAGCTCTGCCTGAACCGCAACGCCACGGTCACGCACTGTCATACGCGCACGAAAGACCTGAAAGCCGTCTGCCGCCGGGCAGACCTGGTCATCGCCGCTGCCGGGAGAGCCGGCTTAGTGACAGGCGATATGATAAAACCCGGTGCTGTAGTCATCGACGTCGGCATCAACCGCGTCGATGGCAAGACTGTCGGCGACGTCGCTTTTGATGAAGCGGCCGCCGTGGCCGGGGCCGTGACACCCGTGCCGGGCGGTGTTGGCGCCGTGACGACGATGATGGTACTGGAAAACGTCGTCTGCGGCATCGCCCGGACAGAAACTATTTTATAAAAGTGAGGGAGTAATCTATGCATATCTTAGATAATTTCATGATTCATTATTTACGTCGCTTCGATAAACACTGCTTTACGGTACAACTTCACGACAAGACCTACACCATTGGCGAAGGCCAGCCGTTGTTCAACGTTATTATTCACAAAGACATTCCGAAAAAAGAATTGCTGGCGTCGACGTCGCTGGCACTGGGCGAAGCGTACATGCGCAAAGACGTCGAAATCCAAGGCGATTTGTTCACGGCTCTTCGCTGCTTCTTATCCCAGACGAGCCAGTTCTCGCTGGATAAATCCTTGTTCAAACGCATCCTCTATCCGTCGGAATCGAAATCGGCTCAGAAGAAACAGGTTTCGTCCCACTACGATCTGGGGAATGACTTCTATGCCAAATGGCTCGATCCGTCCATGAGCTATTCCTGCGCATACTTCAAGAATGAAGACGACAGCCTCGAACAGGCACAGCATAATAAAGTCCATTACATCCTGGAAAAACTCTACCTCAAAGAAGGCATGACCCTCCTCGATATCGGCTGCGGCTGGGGCTATCTGCTTATCGAAGCTGCCAAGAAATATGGCGTCAAAGGCTATGGCTGCACACTCAGTAAAGAACAGTGGAAAAAAGGCCAGGAACGCATTGAAAAACTGGGCCTCCAGGACCTGGTACAGATCGACCTCATCGACTACCGTGACCTTGTCGCCGAAGGCCGTCAGTACGACCGCATCGTCAGCGTCGGCATGCTGGAACACGTCGGCCGCTCCAATTATCCGCTGTACATGGAAACAGCCAGCCACCTCTTGAAGGACGGCGGCATGTTCCTCCTCCATTACATCAGCGGCCACGACGAAAGCATCGGCAACCCGTGGATGCGCAAATACATCTTCCCGGGCGGAACCTTGCCGTCGCTCCGCGAAATCGTCAGCCTCGCTTACGACGATGACTTCCAGGTCATCGACGTCGAAAGCCTGCGCCGCCATTACTATAAGACCCTCATGTGCTGGTTCAATAACTTCCAGAACGTCCGCGATGAAGTCATCGCTGCCCGCGGCGAAGAATTCGCCCGCATGTGGGACCTCTACCTCTGCGGCTGCGCCGTATCCTTCTACATCGGCAACATCGACATCCACCAGATCCTCATGACCAAAGGCACCAAGAACGACCTGCCCATGACCCGTTGGTACTAATGTAGTAGGGGACGCCCAAAGGGCGTCCCGCAGGTCGCAGGCCGCAGGTCGCCGGTCGCAGGGACGTCCCCGCGGCTCCCCTGATAGGGGAGCTGGCCGCCGAAGGCGGTCTGAGAGGTTGATTTTCTATTCACTACAAACTGAAAATTTAATACTCCCAAAGAGACTGTCGCACATGCGGCAGTCTCTTTTTTTACGAACCACGAGCCACGAACCACGAACCACTTTCACTCTCCTATATACGCGTAAAACGTATAACCATAGCTGCTTTGATGATAAAATAGCATAAATAGTATGCTTGACTTTTATATCTACAACGGCTATACTAAAAGTACAGAAAGCGTTAAACGTTATACGAATCCGGATGAATTATCTTTGAATAGTAGAAAAGGGGAGTGTCTCTTATGATTAAACAGATCGTGAAAACCTTAGACGGCAACGAAGCAGCTGCTGACGTTGCGTATAATTTTACTGAAGTCGCTACGATTTACCCGATTACTCCGTCGTCGCCGATGGCAGAACACGTCGACGTCTGGTCGGCCAATGGCCGTAAGAATCTCTTTGGCCAGCCCGTCAAATTAGTTGAAATGCAGTCCGAAGCCGGCGCTATCGGTGCCGTCCACGGCGCTTCGGAAACGGGCAGCCTCTGTTCGTCCTTTACGGCGTCGCAGGGCCTGATGCTGATGATTCCGGTCATGCACCGCCTGTCGGGCGAATTGAAACCGGTCGTCCTGCACATTGCCGCCCGTACCGTTGGGACTCACACCATGTCCATCTTTGGCGACCATTCCGACGTCATGGGCTGTCGCAACACGGGCTGGGCTATGCTCTGCAGTGCCAGCGTCCAGGAATGTGCCGACCTGGCAGCCGTTGCCCATCTGTCGACCATCAAAGGCCGCGTTCCGTTCATGCACTTCTTTGACGGCTTCCGCACATCCCACGAAATCCAGAAAATCAAGATGCTGCCGGCTGAAGAACTGGGCAAACTCATCGACCGCGATGCTCTCTATCATTTCAAACACACCGGCCTGAACCCGGAACATCCGGTTATGCGCAGTACCGTTACCAACCCGGATATGTTCTTCCAGTCCCGCGAAGCCAATAACCCCTGGTATCAGCGCCTGCCCTACATTGTCCAGGACTACATGGACAAGATCAGCGAACTGACGGGCCGTCCGTACCACCTCTTCGATTACTACGGCGCTCCTGACGCAGAACACGTCGTCATCGCCATGGGTTCTGTCACCGGTGCCATCCAGGAAACTATCGACAAGCTCTGCAAAGAAGGCAAGAAAGTCGGCTTCATCCAGGTCCACCTCTATCGTCCGTTCTCGCTGGAACACTTTATGAAAGCCATGCCTGACACGGTCCGCACGATTACCGTCATGGACCGCACGAAAGAACCGGGCGCCCTGGGCGAACCGCTCTACGAAGATGTCTGCGCAGCCATGTCCCACGTCAAACAGGACGTCACCGTCCTGGCCTGCCGCTATGGCCTGTCATCGAAAGACGTACCGCCGGCATCGATCAACGCCGTCTTCACCAACATGGATTCGCTCCAGCCGAAGAACCACTTCACCCTGGGCATCATCGACGATGTTACCCATCATTCCCTGGCCGACGTACCTATCACAGTCGACACGGAAGGGACCATCAGCTGCAAGTTTTGGGGCTTTGGCTCGGACGGCACGGTTGGTGCCAACAAGAACTCCATCAAGATCATCGGCGACAACACGGATATGTATGTCCAGGCTTACTTTGAATACGATACCAAGAAATCCGGCGGCGTCACCAAGTCGCACCTGCGCTTTGGCAAGAATCCGATCCGGGCTACGTACTATATCAAATCGGCGGACTTCCTGGCCTGCCATAAACAGGCATACATAGGGACTTACGATATTGTCAGTGAAATCAAGGACGGCGGCATCTTCCTGCTCAACTGCAGCTGGGATAAAGACGACGTCGCCAACCACCTCAGCAATAAAGTAAAACGCCAGCTCGCTTCCAAGCACGTCCGCTTCTATATCATCAATGCCACCAAGATCGCCGAAGAAATCGGCCTGGGCAGCAACCGCACCAATACGGTCCTGCAGGCAGCTTTCTTCAAACTGGCCAACATCCTGCCCATCGACGATGCCGTGAAATACATGAAAGACGCCATTGCCAAGACCTATCTGGCCAAAGGCGAACAAGTCATCGCCATGAACCAGGCTGCCGTCGACCGCGGCATTTCGGATATCGTCGAAGTCACTGTACCGGAAGCATGGAAAGACCTGCCGTCTGACCCCGTCGTCGAAGATACCCGCGATATTCCGGAATTCATCAAGAAAGTCGTCGAACCGGCTAACCTGCAGCTCGGTGATACCATCCCGGTCAGTGAATTCGTCCCCTATGCCGACGGTTCCTACCCCCTGGGCACGACGAAATATGAAAAACGCGGCATCGCATCGACCGTTCCTGAATGGGACCTGGAAAAATGCGTCCAGTGTAACCGCTGCTCCCTGGTCTGCCCGCACGCCGCTATCCGTCCGTATCTGGTAACGGCTGACGAAAAAGCCAAGGCTCCGGCTGACTTCAAGACCAAGAAAGCCATCGGCAAGGGCCTGGAAGACTATGAATTCCGCATCCAGGTTTCGCCGCTCGACTGCTACAGCTGCAGTGCCTGCGTCAATGCCTGCCCGGCTCAGGCCCTGACCATGAAGCCGCTGGAAACGCAGCGTCATGAAAGCGTCGACTGGGATTATGCCCAGACACTCCCTGAAAAACATACGACTCTCGATAAATTCTCCGTCAAAGGCAGCCAGTTCCATCAGCCGCTCCTCGAATTCAACGGCGCATGTGCAGGCTGTACGGAAACGGCTTACATGAAGATCCTGACCCAGCTCTTCGGGCCGCGCATGATCGTCGCCAATGCTACGGGCTGTACCCAGGCTTGGGGCTCGGCAATGCCCAGCATCCCGTACACGACGAACTGTGAAGGCTTCGGGCCGGCCTGGTCGAACTCGGTCTTTGAAGACAACGCAGAATTCGCCCTCGGCATGTCCCTGTCCATGGAACAGCAGCGCGATGCTATCCGCATTAAATCGGAAGAACTCCTGGGCCTGACTGACGGTGCCCTCCACGACGCCATCAAAGCCTGGATCGATTCCATCGGCGTCGCTAACGAAGGCGAAGTCACAGAAGGCATCAGCCGGACATACATCAAAGAATTGATGGCTGCTCATCTCACCGGCCGGGCTGCAGACTTGCAGAAAGAAATCCTGGCTCATAAAGAACACATCATCAAGAAGACCATCTGGATGTATGGCGGCGACGGCTGGGCTTATGATATCGGCTACGGCGGTCTGGACCACGTCCTGGCTATGAACGCCAACGTCAATATCATGCTCGTCGACACGGAAGTCTACTCCAACACTGGCGGCCAGTCGTCGAAAGCTACGCCAATCGGTGCTGTCGCTCAGTTCGCTGCATCGGGCCGCAAGTTCAACAAGAAAGACTTGGGCCGCCTGCTCATGACCTATGGCCATATCTATATCGCCCAGGTCGCCCTCGGCGCTGACCCGAACCAGCTCATCAAAGCCATCAAAGAAGCAGAAGCCTACAATGGCCCGTCCATCATCATCGCCTATGCACCGTGCATCAACCATGGCATCAAAGGCGGCATGGGCAACGCCCAGCACGAAATGAAACGCGCCGTAGACTGCGGTTACTGGCACCTCTATCGCTACAACCCGCTGCTCAAAGAAGAAGGCAAGAACCCCTTCATCCTCGACTCCAAAGAACCGCAGCAATCCTTCCGCGAATACCTCATGGGTGAAACGAGATATGCTGCCCTGACGAGAACCTTCCCGGATATCGCCGAAGAACTCTTTGCCAAGGCCGAAGAATTCGCTAAGAAGAAATACGAAACTTATAAGGAATTGGCTGATAAATAGGTAAAACACGCTAATGCCATATACACACCCGAAAACAGGGCTGCCCCAAAAGGCGGCCCTGTTTTCGCACACTCGGACTCAGATGCGGCAGAGCCGCGACAGACTCAAAAGAAGGACATCGCCTCGGAAACCAAGCCTCCCCTCATAGGGGAGGTGGCCGTCAGGCCGAAGAGGCTGAAGTTCACCAATGTCTATCGATGATCAAAAAGCAACCTCTCAGTCAGCTTGCGCTGACAGCTCTCCTATGTGGAGAGCCATTGGGAAAGCCTCCCCTCATAGGGGAGGTGGTCGCCAGGCCGGAGAAGTTGTCTTTCAAATTCTCCTTTTTTTGTGATAAAATAAAAGAAAAAAGCAGGTGATAATGTGAAGAGAATATGGCTCATCCGTCATGGCGAAAGTATTGCCAATGCCGGCGAAGCGACGCAGGATCATCGCAATATTCCCTTGTCGGAATTGGGGCTCAAGCAGGCGCAGGCCTTGGCTTTACAGATTCCTAAGAAACCGGACCTGATTGTCACGTCGCCTTATCTTCGGGCGCAGCAGACGGCCATGTGTACAATAGGGCGGTTTCCTGATACGGTGACGGGGATTTGGGACTGTGTCCATGAATTTGTTTATTTGGCACCGGCGACGTGTGTCGGGACGACGTCGCAGCAGCGGCGGCCGCGGGTCATCAATTATTGGCGCAAACTCGACCCGGACTATGTCGACGGCGAAGGGGCCGAAAGTTATCGCCAGCTCATCGGGCGAATCGAACGGACCTTATCTCTGCTGCAGCGGCGGCCGGAGCAATTCATCCTGGTCTTTACGCACGCCCAGTTTATCCGCAACCTGCTCTTGGTCTATGAAAATCCGGGCAGGCCTGTAGAAGAATACATGGCCGCTTTCCGCCGCAGCCGCCCGGTCCATAATGGACAGATTGTTGAAATTACGATGTAAAGGAGAAATTACCATGGAATTACAATATGGACCCAATAAAATCTGGATGGAAAATGAAGCTGGAACGGTCGTAGCTGAAGTGGACTTCGTCGAATGGGAAGACGGCAATTACGACATCGTCCACACCTTTGTCGACGACAGCCTGCGCGGCCAAGGTGCCGCTGGCAAACTCGTCAAAGCCGCAGCTGACGAAATACGGCGGCGCCATAAAAAAACGGCCACCAGTTGCTCCTACGCCGACGCCTGGTTCCGCCGCCACAAAGACGAACAGGATTTACTTGGATAATCAGGACGAGAATCCACTTGATTTATCTACATTCATGATAGAATGAGAATAGAGCTAGCTCGGTGGTGGGACATCGGCTCTCCTCTAGTTTTAGTGTTTGAAGAAGGCCGTGTACCACAAGTACGCGGTTTTTTTCATATTACAAGTTTATCGCTTGCTTAACACTCGAAAAAAGCTGCCTTCGTATGGCAGCTTTTTTCTTACTGAAGGACTTTCACCCGTTCTTCGATGGGGACTTTTACGATGGGTTTTGGCGGTTCTGTGGGATGGCCGAAGGGCATCTGGGCGATGAGCTGCCATTCTTTGGGAACGCCTGTGAGTTTTTTGACTTCGTCGTCGATGAGGGGGTTGTAGTGCTGGAGGTTGACGCCGAGTCCCAGGTCGGTCAGGGCGGTCCAGACGGCGAACTGCATCATGCCGTTGGCCTGCTGGGCCCAGATGGGGAAGTTCTTGGCGTAGAGCGGGAACTGGGAGGCCATGTTGTCGACGATGGTCGTGTCGTCGAAGTAGAGGATCGTGCCATAGGCTGCGGCGAAGGAGTTGATCTTGGCTTCCGTCGTGGCGAAGTTGGCTGGCGGGACGATTTTGCGGAGCGTATCCATGGTGATTTTCCAGATGGCGTCGTGCGTTTCGCCAAAGGCGATGACGGCTTTGCCGGACTGCATGTTGAAGGCCGACGGTACTTCGCGGATGACGTCTTCGATAGTCTTGGTAATGGTTTCCTGGGGAATCGTGACGTCTTTGCTGAGGGTGTAGTTCGTGCGCCGGTTGCTGACGGCTGTGATGAAGTTGGTCATAAGAGCACCTCCTGAATTTACAAATCATTTCCTAATTGATAGTAATTATTAGTTGTTTATTGGCTAAAGTATACCATAGTGAAGAAAAGAAGTCAAGAATCATGACCCCTTGACAGCAAGGCTTTTTTCATGATATTATTTATACATTGCGTAAGCAAAATTTAATTTCTTGAATTACTAATATGAGGTGATGTAGAAAATGGCAACGAGGAGAGACCCGCGTTTTAAGGAATGTCGCCGGTTCGGAGTTAATGTGTACGGACACCCTAAGGCATTAAAACGCGTACGTAAAGATCAGCGTCAGAAAAAAATGTCTGAATATGGCACACAGTTATTGGAAAAACAGAAACTTCGCGCATACTACAATTTGCTCGAACGTCAGTTTGTCCGTTATTATGATAAAGCCAAGAAGATGGAAGGCGTTACTGGCCAGAACATGCTGAAATTGCTGGAATGCCGTTTGGATAACCTGGTATACCGTATCGGTTTTGCAAACTCCATCCGCCAGGCACGTCAGATGGTCAACCACGGCCACATCCTGGTCAATGGCAAACGCTGCGACATCCCGTCGGCACACGTTAAAGTTGGTTCCGTTATCGCTTTGAAAGAAGCTTCCCGTTCCAACGAAATGTACAAAAAATCTTTCCAGGAATTGAAGACTTTCGATGTACCGTACATCGAAAAGAACTTCGACGGCTTCGAAGGCACACTTACCCGTATGCCCGAACGCGACGAAATTCCGGTAGAAATCAACGAAACACTTATCGTCGAATTGTACTCCAAATAAGAGCTGTTTGATGGTAACAAAAAGGCGCTGTCGCATGAAGACAGCGCCTTTTTTTGGGGGTTAGCAGTTAGTGGCTAGCTGATGATTTTATAAAACAAGGGACTACGCATGGTGATATGAGACTGCATGCGATAGTCCCCTTTTTTTGTTTGATGTTAAAGGCAACCTCTCAGACCGCCTTCGGCGGCCAGCTCCCCTATAATGGGAGCCTTTCGTCAAACATTCATGTCACGAGCCACGAGCCACGAGCCACGAACCACTAGCCACTAACTTACCGTCCTTCAGAGAAGTCCAGGCCTTTGTCGGTGGCGTAGTATGTGCCTGGTTTTTCGCCGGCTTCTACGTAGCCTTTTTGTACCAGGTCGTCGATGAGGGCCGGGTCCGGTGTTCCGGGAGCGAACATTTCTTTCGGCCTTCCTTCTTCGCGTTCGACGGCGGCGATGAGGGCGGCTTCTTTGTCGTCTGTCGTCGGTGCTTTTTGGACGTACGTCAGGTCGGGCAGGAACATGGGGTATTCCTTGTGGGCCAGGAGAAAGAAGCGGCCTATGGCGATGGCCTGGCTCAACAGGTTGCCTTCTTCGGTCTGGATATCCATTTCATCGCAGATGACGTCGAGCTGGTTCGACGGGAAGTGATAGAGTTTCTTGGCGACTTCCAGTGTATCGGCATAGCAGAAGGCCGGTGCGTCGATGCCGTAGATGTGCAGGGCGTGGGTCAGGCAGCCCATGACGAAGGGCGCGTTGTGGGCGACCAGGGTCTGACTTTCGATGAGGTTTTTCAGGCCGGCCTGCCAGTATTCGCCGAATTCATCGGCCTTGGAGAGTTCGTCCCACTGATAGCGGCCTTTGACGGCAGACAAGTTGTTTTCTGGCGGACGGATGTAGAAGTAACGCGTATCCTTCAGTTCGCCGTGGTCGAATTCAGCCAGGGCCAGGAGACAGACGGAATAGGGCTGTTCGTTGGCCAGTTCCAGGGCGACGGCCGTGAAGTGCTGCGGGAAGCGGCGCAGTTTCCCTTTTTCTTCGATGGGATATTTGTAATAGCCGTCATTGGGCTTGATGTCGTACTGGTGCAGGTTGGCGACTTTGACGTGTTCCTTCTTGGCCAGTTCCTGCTGGACCTTCGCCTTGCGATGGCGCTTGCGCAGGGCCGACGTGAGGGAATAGAGGACGGCAGCGATGAAGACGATAGTGACGATCGTCGTAATGATGTGGATCAGGGAATCCATGGAATATCAAATCCTTTTCAATAATTTTTGAGCCTTATTCTTGGAAGAAATTCATGTCGTAACAGGCCCGGAAAGCGCGGTTGGCCGCATTGCCGTTGGCAGACAGGCGGTCTGTCGTCTTGACTTCCGGATTGGGCAGGGACAAGGTGGACACGACGTTGCCCTGCAAATCGTAGCCGACATCGCCGAGAGTCTGTGTTTTTACGGTCTGGGCTTTAAAATTGTAGAAGAAATTGTTATCATAACCTTGGACCGTGTTGTTGGCATAGTCATAGGTCACGACCGTAGCCCGGATGATGTAGTACGGCGGATCGTAGCGGACGGACTGGATGGTGTTCATGTCGATATACGATTCGGTTGTGTCATCGTGGCCGACCTGGACGAAGCGGGGGTTGTCATCGAGAAATGTGGCGGATGCCATGAAACTGAAGACGCAGGCAAATGTGACTGCCAGAGCGGCAATTTTTTTGAACATAAGACATACTTCCTTTCCCTGTCTCTTCCAATCGAGGCAGTTTATACATATATTATATCGGAATCATGAAACATTACAAGAACGTATATTTTTCAAGTAGGACTTTTGCCCTTTCGGGTCGAATAATAAATAATATAAGATAGAAGAGGTGATCATATTGGATGTGATATATATTGGCCTGCCTTTCTTCTTTTGGCAGGAAGATGAGTCGGAGCACGGCCTCGATGTCCACGTGACGGAAGGCTTCCAGAAGCTGGGTTCCCACGTGTACCCCCTCAATGCCGGCGACGACGCGGAAGAAATCTGTTCGGCTTATAATTGGCATACATCCTTTGTCGATGAAGACGAAGACATTACGCCGTCGGAAGAATTCATTTCAGAACATGTCTTGTGGGACGATTTCCGCCTGCTCTATATTTCGGCAGCTGCGGCTACGTCGGAAGACGAATACACGCAGTTCGTCTGTCATACGGCAGAGTTCGCCAAAGAGAGCGGCCTCGTCGTGGCAGCGGAAGTCGTCGACGGCGACAGCGACGATGAAGACCCGTATCCCTGGCGCGATAAGGCGACGGTCCTCTGGTCCCGCGGCGATATCCTGCCATCGGGAGGTCCGGCCTGTGCCGTGCGCTTGGCCCTGGGCAGGGGCATCACCATTGCCAGCCAGGGCGAAGAACGGACCTATGACGTCCAGGTCGTCAGTGAATGTTTCATCCCTTCGTTTTTACAAGGATTGCTGGAAGGGCGCGATCCCTTTTCCATCATAGAATCTTATGTATCTTAAGTTAGGAGGTATTTATCTTGAACAGTAAAAAAATGGAAGAACATCCTTTGCGGGCGGCCATTCTCACTATCAGCAACAGCCGCACTTTTTCAGACGATACGAACGGCCTGCTCATCCAGTCGGCCTTGGCCAATTACGGTCATCAGGTCGTCGACTATCAGATCGTCAAAGACGACAAGGCCGAAATCGAACGCCATCTCCATGAATGGGTCTGCAGCGTCGACCTGGTCATCACCAGCGGCGGTACGGGCATGGCCAAGCGCGACGTGACCATCGAAACGGTAGAAGCCCTGTTCGATAAGAAAATCCCGGCTTTCCAGTCGATGATGACGTATTTCGCCTATCGCCGGGCCTGCGGCGTCCAGGCCATGGCCTACCGGACGACGGCCGGTATCATCCACCAGTGCCAGGTCTACTGCCTGCCGGGCCTGCCGAGCCTCATCAAGATCGGCATGGAAAAGGTCATTTTGCCGGAAGCCTTTCATTTGTATTCGGAAATCAAGAAGTAAATGGATACGTCTAAAATCATACTTGTCACCGGCGGGGCGCGGAGCGGTAAGAGCGCCTTTGCCGAACGCTATGCTGCCGCCCTTCCCGGGCGGCATGCTTATGTCGCGACGGCCCGCATCTTCGATGAAGAAATGGCCCAGCGCATCGCCATCCACCGCAAGCGCCGCCCGTCGTCGTGGCAGACCTGGGAAATCCCGCAGGACCTGCCAGAGACGATGGAACGGCTGTGCCAGTCGTCGGACGTGGCCCTCGTCGACTGCCTGACCCTCTATTTTTCTAATTATCTCTTTGCCCACGACGGCGAAGACGACGAAGCTATCATCGACGGCGCCCTGGCCGAACTGCAAGCGGTCCTGGCGGCTTTCCGCCAGGCCGGCGTGACGGCCGTCCTGGTCACTAACGAGCTGGGCTGCGGCATCGTGCCCATGGAACACGTGAGCCGCCTGTATCGCGACCTCATGGGCAAGATCAACCAGGCCGCTGCGGCCGAAGCCGATGAAGTTTACTTATCGGTCTGCGGTATTACGACGGAACTGAAGCATCAGGCCGTCTGCCTGCCGGAGGTGAAGTCATGAAGGCCTTTCTCATTGCCCTGCAGTTCTTATCGCGCATCCACCTGGCTTCGCAGAGCGTCTGGCGCGATGAGGATTTCGGCCGGTCCGTCCTGTTCTTTCCCCTCGTCGGCTTGATCATCGGCCTGCTTTTGGCGGCGCTCTATTGGGCGTCGTCTTTCCTTTTTGACGCCTTTGGCCGGTCGGCCCTGGTCGTCGCCTTCTGGTTCTACCTGACCGGCGGCCTCCACGCCGACGGCTATATGGATACGGCTGATGGCCTCTTTTCCGGCCGCAGCCGCGAGCGGATGCTGGAAATCCTCAAGGACAGCCGCGTCGGCGCCGGCGGTGTGACGGCTTTCGTCTTCCTGGTCCTCTTGAAGGTAGCCTTCCTCAGTCAGCTGGCACCGGAAGCAGCCCTGCCGGCCCTCGTCGGTATCCCGGCAGCGGCCCGCTTCGGGACTTTGATCAGCATCTTCCAATTTCCCTATGCCCGCGAGCAGGGGCTGGGCCGGGCCTTCGTCACTTACGCACCGGCTCATACTGTAGAAAAAGCCCTGGTCCTGGCCCTGGTGCCGGTCTTTTTCTGCGGGCCCTTTTATCTGGCCCTCTTAGGTGCGGCCATGCTCCTCTCTTTGTGGGCCAACAGCCGCATCAGCCGCAAGCTGGGCGGCGTCACGGGCGATACGTATGGCGCCGTCCTCGAGGGCAGCGAAATGGCCCTGCTCCTGATGACGGCCGTCGGTAGCAAGCTGGCCGATTTCTTGTTATAATGGGACGGCACGAATGTTGAATTACTTATAGGGAACTTACGGAGGATTACGATGATAAAATTATATTTAGCACGTCATGGTGAAACAGAAGGCAATGTTCAGCAGTGGTATCAGGGGTCGACCGACGTCCCCCTCAATGAACACGGCCTGGAACAGGCCAGGTGCCTGGGTGAATTTTTCCGCCATGTCCATCTCGATGCCGTCTACAGCAGCACGCTCCAGCGCGCCAAGGTGACGGCCGAATGTGTCGCTGCGCCGCATCATCTGGATGTCGTCGCTTACGATGAATTGAAGGAAGCCGATTTCGGCGTCTGGGAAGGCCATACGTATCAGGAAATCACGACTCAGTGGCCAGGCGAACTGGAAGCGGTCTATGCGTCGGACGGGACCTTGCCGGCCCGGGGCGGCGAATCGTTCTGCCAGGTCCGGGACCGGACATTGAAGAAGACGCGGGAAATCCTGTCGCATCACAAGGACGGCGACAGCGTCTTCATGGTATCCCACGGGGCGGCCATCCGCTGCCTGCTCTTCGGCCTGCTGGGCCTCGATATGAAGCGCATCTGGTGCTTCCAGCAGTTCAATACAGCTTTTAACATCATCGAATATTACGGCGACCGCAATGTCATGACCCTCATGAACTGCACGCAGCATCTGGAAGGCCTGACGGGGTACCAGCCCCAGTGGGACAAGATGCCGTCGTTATAAGGAGGCATCATGGCAAAGACAATGCGCCTCGACAAGCTCCTGGGCCATACGGGCTGGGGGACGCGGCGGGAACTCAAGGAATTGTGCAAAGGCGGGCACGTGACTGTCAATGGCGCCGTCTGCCGCGACAGCAGCCAGAAAATCGACCCGGCAGCCGATGCCGTTGCCGTCGATGGTCAGGCCGTCCATTATGAAGAGTCTATTTATCTCATGCTCTACAAGCCGGCCGGCGTCGTATCGGCTACGGAAGACAACGTGTCGCCGACGGTCATCGGCCTCTTGCCGCGCCAGTACCAGGGGGCCGGCCTCTTTCCCGTAGGCCGCCTCGACAAGGATACGACGGGCCTCCTGCTCATCACCAATGACGGGACCTGGGCTCATGGCATTACGTCACCGAAGAAGCATACCGATAAGATATACGACGCCGTCGTTGAAGGGGATATCCCTGAAGATGTAGGGGACCGCTTTGCCAGCGGCATCGTCCTCGACGATGGCCTGCACTGCCTGCCGGCCAAAGCTGTCCAGACCGGCCCCCGGTCCCTGACGGTCGTCGTCCAGGAAGGGAAGTTCCATCAGGTCAAGCGCATGTGTGCCGCCGTCGGCCTGAAAGTCGTCCAGCTGCACCGCCGCTCCATCGGCAGCGTCGTCCTCGATGACGGTTTGGAGCCAGGCCAGTTCCGGCCCCTGACCGATGAAGAACGGGAAGCGTTGCGCAGCCAGAGCCGGTGATTTGCAATTTTATCTTTTCAGCCAGTGGAAAATATGGTATTATAAAATATGATTGAATTACTATAGGGTGATAGGGGGATACTATGATAGAACAACGAATTGCCCGCCTGCGCGCTTTTCTCCAGGAACACGATGCAGACGGCGTCATTATCGTCCAACCTGAAAACCTGCGCTACTTCAGTGCCTTTACGGGTGGTGAAGGGGCACTGGTCATCGGCCTGGACCAGGCCGTCTTATGGACTGATTCCCGCTATACGGAACAAGCTGCCAACCAGTCCGGGGCATGGTACGATATCAAGAACCACCACAATGCCTTATCGGCCTCCATCCGTTCGTCACTGAACGACATGGAAATCGGCGTGGCAGCGTATGAAGAAAATTTCCTGACCCATTTCATGTACGAAAATATTTCCGACGGAGCCTTATGCGGCTTCCTGCCCTGCGATTTGACCAGCCTGCGGGCGGTGAAGGAACCGTATGAGCTGAAAGCGACGCGCAAGGCCAGCAACATCGCTGACCGGGCCTTTGCTGATTTATTGCCGTACATCAAGCCCGGTGTCACCGAAAAGGAACTGGCTGCCCGCCTGGAAAGCAATATGCTGCTCTTAGGCTCGGAAGAAAAGTCCTTTACGACTATCGTCGCATCCGGCAAGCGCTCGGCCATGCCCCACGGTACGGCCAGCCCGAAAGTCGTCGAAGCCGGCGATTTCGTCACCTTTGATTTCGGCGCCGTCTGGGAAGGCTACCATTCGGATATCACCCGGACTGTCGTCGTCGGCAAGGCGTCGCAGGCCCAGAAGGATTTCTACAATCTCATCCTGGAGGGTCAGAAGCTGGGCGTATCGCTCATCAAGGCCGGCGTTTCCCGCCGCGAAGTCGATTTTGCCGTGCGCAACTACTTCGCCCGCTATCACGTCAGCCAGTATTTCACTCATTCCCTGGGCCACGGTACGGGCCTGGAGATCCACGAACAACCAGTCCTGTCGCCGCGTTCGACAGGCGTACTCGAAGAGAATATGATAGTCACGGTAGAACCGGGACTGTACATAGAAGGCAAGTTTGGCGTCCGCATTGAGGATTCCGTTGCCGTTACAGCCAACGGCTGTGAAATTTTAACCAAAACACCCAAAGATTTGATGGAGCTGTTATAGGAGGAGTTTACACATGATTACAAGTAATGATTTCAGACCAGGCGTAACTATCGAAATCGACGGCCAGGTATGGCAGGTCGTTGAATTCCAGCATGTAAAACCGGGTAAAGGCGCTGCTTTCGTCCGCGCTAAGATCAAGAACCTCGAAACGGGCGCTGTTGTTGAACGTACCTGGAACGCTGGCGAAAAAGTACAGGACGGCCACGTCGACCGCCGCCAGATGCAGTACCTCTATGAAAACGAAGGCATGTACTGTTTCATGGATAACGAAACATACGAACAGATCGAATTGAACAAAGAAAACCTCGGCGACGCTGTCCATTTCCTCAAAGAAGAAATGAACGTTTCCGTCATGATGTTCAAAGGCAAAGTCATCGGCATCGATCTCCCGGCTGCTGTCGAATTGAAAGTCGTCGAAACCGATCCCGGTGTCCGCGGTGATACAGCTACAGGCGGCAGCAAACCGGCTAAATTGGAAACGGGCTATGTCGTCAAAGTACCGCTCTTTATCAATGAAGGCGAAGTTCTCCAGATCGACACGAGAACCGGCCAGTATATCGGCAGAGCATAAGGTTAACGCAAGTCGTTAGCCGCCAGCCGCTAGCATAGGGTATCAAAGGGGCTTCGCACGTGCGACAGCCCCTTTTGTGGACTAAAGGGGTGATTCCCATGGAAACGACTGAAGTAAATGAATGGGGGAGTATCCATATTTCCCAGCGCGTCATTGCCTCTATTGCGGCTCTGACGGCGGCCCAATCGGCCTATGTCGCTGATTTGGGGACGAATATCGCCGAAGTGGCAGCGGAAAAGCTGGGGCGTACCCTTCCGGGCCGCGGCGTCGACGTCTCTATCGACGGCCAGCGCATCGAATTGACGGTCCGCCTGGTCGTCCGCTATGGCTGCCGTATTCCCGACGTAGCCCTGGAAGTGCAGAAGTCCGTCAAGGATGCCGTCGAAAAGGCGACGGCCTGCACGGTTACGGCGGTCCACATCATTGTACAACAGTTAGTGTTTGGAGAGGAGGACCGCCATGGATGAGGAACAGGATTTTGCCTATGCCGTCAGTGCCAAGGCCCTGGGCCATATCGCCGAGACGGCCGGCCGCCAGGCCTCTGGCGTCGTCGCTATACGCAGCCGCAGCGCGGCCGTGACGGACGGCGTCGTCCATCTCCATCTGGTCGTCCGCGCCCGTTATGGCAGCGACCTGCACGGCCTGGCCCTGGATGTCCAGCAGCGGGCGGCTGAGGCCATCGACGCCATGGTCGAACCAGAGGGCCTTGATATTTCCGTTACCATTGAAGACCTGGCGGTACTGCCGGCTGAATAAAGTTATTACAGGAGGAAACTCGTGAGCAGACATAAAGCGCGCCAGCAGGCGCTCGAACTTTTATATTCCCGTGAATTCCACGGAGAAAATGATATCCAGTACAGCGAACAGGAAATCCTGGAAAATGATTACGTCACGACCGACGCCTTGACCGAAGACGGCCCGGAACTGAGTGATCAGGAACGCAATGACTATTGCACGTATCTCGTCGAAACGACGACGGAACACCGGGACGAACTGGATACGATCATCCGCTCCTTTGCCAAGGGCTGGGACATCGAACGGATGAACCGCACGGACCGCAATATACTGCGCCTGGCCTTGTGCGAACTCGTATACCCCAAGGAAAGCCTGGCGCCGTCCATCGTCCTCAATGAAGCGGTCATCCTGGCCAAGGAATTCAGCGGCGACAAGTCGGCGCGGTTCGTCAACGGCATTTTGGGCGCTTATGTAAGGTCCCAGGCCTGATGGACGTCTTTCTCGGCATCGATACCAGCTGTTATACGACGTCGCTGTGCCTCGTCGACGCGGCTTATGACGTCGTCGCCGACGAACGCATCATCCTGAGCGTCGCCAAGGGCGGCCGCGGCCTGTCCCAGTCCAACATGGTCTATCAGCATACGCGCAACCTGCCGGTCCTCTTTGAACGGCTGGCTGGCGTCCTGGCCAGTGCCCATATCCGGGCCATTGCCGTGACTGACCAGCCCCGGCGCCGCGGTGATTCGTACATGCCCGCTTTCCTGGCCGGCCTCGGTTATGGCCGGGCCCTGGCCGCCGTTCTGGGCGTGCCCTTGTACCGCCTGAGTCATCAGGAAAACCATCTCCTCGCCGTCCTGCGCAGCATGGGCTATATCGGCAGCGAGCCGTTCTACGGCATCCACCTGTCCGGCGGGACGACGGACCTGCTGCGGGCCGTGCCCGATGAAAAAGGCCTCGATATCACCCGTATCGGCGGCACCAGCGACATCAGTGCCGGCCAGTTCATCGACCGCATGGGCGTCGCCCTGGACCTGCCCTTTCCGGCTGGCGTCCATGTCGACAAGCTGGCTCAGACGGTAAATCCGCCCGTCAAGGGAGCTCATGTCTTTTGCCGCGATGGCCAGGTCAGCTTTTCCGGGCCCGAATCGCAGGGCCAGCGGCGCATCGCCGCCGGCGGGGAAGACCCGGCCCGCCTTTGCAGCTGGACGCTGTCGACGGTCTGGCGCGGCTTGGAGAGCCTCCTCGATTACGCCGCTGCCGATGGCATGAAACATCTCGTCGCCGCTGGCGGCGTCATGTCCAATGGCTACCTGCGCCGGCAGATGAGCGATTATTGCCGCCGCCATCAGATAGACCTGAATCTGGCAGCCGACGGCTTCAGTGCCGACAACGCGTCGGGCGCCGCCTTCTGGGCTGCCGTACAGGAAGGGAAGAAATCATGAAATATGCATCGGTTACGGACGTCGTCCGCCGCATCAAAGATGATATCCACGGCGATTACCGCTTGCAGAGCATCGCTATGGAAGGCAACATCATCGGCCTCAAGCGGGCGTCGAACGGCCATTATTATATGAATATCCGCGATGATCAGTGCTCCATCCGGGCCATCGTCTTCCGCAGCCGCGTGACGGCAGCGGTCCGGGCCGTCCGCGAAGGGGACCATGTCGTCGTCATCGGCGCCGTCAACGTCTATGAAAAAGGCGGCGCCCTTTCCTTTATCATTGAACAGCTCTTTTCCCAGGGGACAGGGTCTCTGCAGGCCCAGTACGAACGCATCAAGAATGAACTGGCGGCTCAGGGCTATTTCGACAGCAGCCACAAGAAGGAGCTGCCGCGCTTCCCCTGGCGCATCGGCGTCCTGACGTCGAAGACCGGCGCCGTGCTCCACGACATCTATAAGATTGCCGGCGAGCGCAATCCTTATGCCGAAATCATCCTGCATCCCATCCCCGTCCAGGGCGACGGCGTCGATACGGCCATCGCCAAGGCCATCGGCGAGATGGGCCGGCGCAAGGACCTGGACGTCCTCATCGTCGGCCGCGGCGGCGGCTCCATGGAAGACCTGTGGTGCTTCAACAGCCCGGCTGTGATCAAGGCCATTTACCATGCCAGCGTACCGGTCATTACGGCCATCGGCCATGAAACGGATACGACCCTGGCCGATTATGCCGCTGACGTGCGGGCGGCGACGCCGACCCACGCGGCCGAGATGGCTTTCTTTGACGTCAGCGAAGCGGAAATGGACCTGGCCGCACTGGCGGACCGGGCTTACGAACGGGTCATGGCCTGCATCGAAGACCGGCAGCGCTGGGTCGAACAGGCGGCGGGCCGGCTGAACCTGCAGCGCTACGATGCCTTCCTGGCCATGCGCGAAGCACGCCTGGCAGGCCTGATGGAACAGGCCGACCGCCAGCTGCGCCTCCATCTGGAACAGAAGCAGGGGAAGCTGAATACCCTGACAGCTTCCCTGCAGGCCCTGAACCCGGCAGCCCTCGTGCGCCGCGGCTACGGCCAGCTCATGCAGCATGACAAGATCCTTACAGATATCCACAGCGTGTCGAAAGAGGCCCCGCTGACGATACAAGTCGTCGACGGGACGATTACGACGGCTGTTAAAGAGGTGGACATATATGGCAAGAACGACTGATAAATTGAAGAGTTTTGAAAGCAATTATGAAAAATTGGAACAGCTCGTACAGGAACTGGACGCACCGGACCTGACGCTGAAGCAGTCCCTCGATTTATATGAAAAGGCCATCAAATTATCCCAGTCCTGCGAAGGCGCCCTGGAATATGCCCGCCAGAAGGCCCAGGCCCTGGCCGATGTCCGGGCCGATAAGGACAGCAGCGACGATGCGCCGGCTGAAGGGGTGTTGGACTTATGACCTTCCAAGACTATCTGGCAGGACAGCGTAAGCGCGTCGACGATTACCTGTCCCACGTACTGACGACGGACCAGCCGCGTTTTTCCAGGCTCTATGAAGCCATGGATTACAGCCTCCTGGCCGGAGGCAAGCGCATCCGCCCGGTCCTTCTGCTGGCGACGGTCGAAGCCCTGGGCCAGGATGCCTCTCCCTATACGGGACTGGCCTGCGCTCTGGAATGTATCCATACGTATTCCTTGATCCACGACGACCTGCCCTGTATGGATGACGACGACCTGCGCCGGGGCAAGCCGACGAACCACGTCGTCTACGGTGCCGGCCTGGCTACCCTGGCCGGTGACGGCCTGCTGACCTTTGCCTTCGAGCTCATGGCCAGCCAGAAAGGCATTGCACCGGACAAACTGAACCGCTGCATCGCCGTCATCGCCAGAGCGGCCGGACCGGCCGGCATGGTCGGCGGCCAGGCCTTCGACCTGGCATCCGACGGCGACATGGCCATCGGCCGGGAAGGCATGGAACTCCTGCACCGTTCCAAGACGGGCGTCATCTTCAAGGCGGCCATCGACATGGCAGCCATCGTCGCCGATGCGTCGCCGCAGCAGCGGCAGGCCCTGGAAGCCTATGCGTCGTACATGGGCCTGACCTTCCAGATCACCGACGATATCCTCGATGTCGTCGGCGATGAAGCTTTGCTGGGCAAACCCGTCGGCAGCGACGCCCGCAACGACAAGGCCACGTATGTGACCATCTTTTCCCTGGACGAAGCCCGGCGCATGGCCCGCGAAGCGGCCGGCAAAGCCGTCCAGGCCCTGGAACCGTTAGGGCCGCAGGCCTGGTTCCTGAAAGAACTGGTCGAACATCTGCTGGTCCGCGTTCATTAATGTGAGAGGGGTATTACAGGTATGCAGCATAAAGAAAGATTAGACGTGCTTCTCGTCAGCCGCGGCTTGTCTGAAAGCCGGGAAAAGGCCAAGGCGACCATCATGGCCGGCCTGGTCTTCGTCGACAACCAGCGCGTCGATAAGGCGGGCACGAAGCTGCCCGTCGACGTAGATATTACCGTCAAGGGCAATCCCATTCCCTATGTCGGCCGGGGCGGCCTGAAACTGGAAAAGGCCATGGAAACGTTTCCCGTCGACTTGACGGGTAAGACCATGATGGATATTGGTGCCTCGACAGGCGGCTTCACGGACTGCGCCCTCCAGCGCGGCGCGGCCAAGGTCTTTGCCGTCGACGTCGGCTATGGCCAGCTGGCCTGGAAACTGCGGACCGATGACCGCGTCGTCAACATGGAACGGACCAATATCCGCAACGTCACTGTTGCAGATATCGGCGAGCCCGTCGATTTCATCTCCATTGACGTCTCCTTCATTTCCCTGCTCAAGATCATGCCGGCCGTCGAACCGCTGCTCAAGGCAGGCGGCACGATGGTCACGCTCATCAAGCCGCAGTTCGAAGCGGGCCGGGAACACGTCGGCAAAGGCGGCATCGTCCGCGACATCCAGGTCCACCGCGACGTCATCCGCCACGTCACGGACGGCATCGCCGCCTGCGGTTTGTCGCCGCTGGGCCTGACCTTCTCGCCCATCAAAGGGGCTGATGGCAATATAGAATATCTCTTGTACAGCCGTAAAGACAATCCCTGCCATAACGATATCACTGACGCCGTTGTCGATGACATCGTCGGTAAATCCCATGAAATGTAGGTGATCCCCATGCGTATCGGTATTTTCCCGAACCTCGTCAAACGCGAAAGTGCTGCCATCGTCCAGCAGATGATCAAAATTTGCGAAAAATATGGCATTGAATATTATCTGCCGGCTTATGTCAGCGAGAGCCGCCAGCCGGCCTATCAGCGCATCGGCGCTGAACACCTGCGCCCACGCATGACGATTTACAGCACCATCGACGTAGCCATGGTCCTCGGCGGCGACGGGACCATTCTCAAGATGGCCAAACAGTTTGCCGAAGCCGACATCCCGGTCTGCGGCATCAATCTCGGCTCTCTGGGCTTCCTTTACGAAGTCGAGACCAAGAACCTGGAAAAGCGCATGGAAGATATCCTGGCCGGCCGCTATTTCCTGGAAGAACGGATGATGCTCCATTCGGAATTGTGCTATGAAGACGGACTGGTCCAGTCCCTGCCCGATGCCCTCAACGACATCGTCATCGGCCACGGCAATGTAGGTAAGCTCATCCGCATCGATCTCAGCATCAACGGCCATTTCATCCAGCAGTATCCCGGCGATGGCCTCATCGTAGCGACGGCGACGGGGAGTACGGGCTATACCTTCTCCAGCGGCGGCCCTATCGTCGCGCCCAGCGTGCCCTGCATCATGGTCACGCCCATTTGCCCGCATCTGCTGCTGAAAGTGCCCCTGGTCCTGCGCGATGACGACCAGGTATCGGTGACGGTGGCCAACAGCCGCAACAGCGTCCGCGTCTCCGTCGACGGCATGATGGACCAGGAACTGATGCGCAATATGACCCTTCAGGTCCGCAAGTCCGACCACGTCCTCAAGATCATCCGCTTCAACAAGAACTATTTCTACAGCAATTTATTCACGAAAATGATGGGAAATGATTAATATGTATCCATTCCGCAATGCCGTTACCGTCTCTCATATGATGATGGAACCCTATGCCCGCCAGGCTCATGTCCTCGTCGACATGACCTGCGGCAACGGCCACGACACGGCTTTCCTGGCCCGTCTCATGCCGGACGATGCCGTCCTCTACGCCTTTGATATCCAGCCCTGTGCCATTGACCATACGCAGCAGCGCCTGCAGCAGGAAGGGCTGGACGGGAAGCACGTCGTCTGCACCTGCGGTTCTCACGAAGAACTCCTGGCCCGGATACAGGAAAACGTGGATTTAATGGTATTCAATCTGGGCTATTTGCCGTCAGGCGACCATAAAATCCATACAAATTGTGAAATAACACTAAAAGCTATGAAAATAGGCTTGAATAAAATTGCGATAAATGGGATAATTATGATAGCAGCTTATCCCGGTACCGAAGCCGGGGCTCGCGAAGAACAAGCGCTGCGGTCGTATTTACAGACCATACCCCAGCAGGACTTCCATATTTCGTCCTGGCAGCCCGTCAATGAGGTGCATTGTCCACCCGTATTATATATTGTACAGAAAAGAGGGAAACGTCATCATGAAGAGATTCCGTTACACTAAGATTAAAGAAATTGTCCAGTCCCGTCCCATCGAAACGCAGGAAGAATTAGCCAAGGCCTTGCAGGAAGAAGGCATCGAAGTCACACAGGCTACGGTTTCCCGCGACATTAAAGAACTCATGCTCATCAAGGTTCCGACCAGTGACGGCCATTACCGCTATGCCTTGTCGCCGGAACAGAATATGCTCATGTCCAAGAACCGCATGGCCCGCCTGTTCCAGGACTCCATCGTCCGCGTCGATTCGGCGTATAACCAGATCATCGTCCACACCCTGCCCGGTTCGGCCAATCCCATTGCCGCCGCCATCGACCATGCCCGCTGGGAAAATGTCATCGGCACCCTGGCTGGCGATGATACGGTCCTCCTCATCGTCAAGGACACAGAAACCGTTCCGAAACTGGTCAAGCTTATCGTATCGCTGATGAAGGAATGAGGCCCTTATGCTGCAGTCCCTGCACATCCACAATTTTGCTCTGATTGAAGACCTGCACCTTACTTTTGGCGACGGGGTGACGATTTTTACTGGCGAGACAGGCGCCGGCAAATCGATTCTCCTCGACGCCATCGGTATGCTGGCAGGCAAACGCGCATCGGCATCGTTCGTCCGCCACGGGACGGACTCGTTCCTCGTCGAAGGCGCGTTCTTTTTTTCTGCGTTGCCTGAAGGGCTGGAACAGCTCCTGGAGGCCAACCACATCGAAGTCGATGAAGGCCAGCTCATCATTTCCCGCCAGTTCCCGCGCAGCGGCCGCGGGACCATCCTGGTCAACGGGACGCTGGTACCGACGGCGACTTTGCGGCGGCTGGGCGAGTACCTGCTGGATATCCACGGCCAGTTCGACAACAGCCTGATTTTCAACCCGTCTTATCACGTGGCTATCCTCGACGGCCTTACGGCAGACGTCCGTCAGGCCCGTCAGGACTACGATGGATTATACCGCCAGTGGCATGAGACGGAAGGGGAAATCAAGGCTTTGCGCCATGACGAAAGTGAAAAGGCGCGGATGCTCAGTATCCTGGCGTTCCAGATCAAGGAAATCGAGGGAGCCGCCCTGAAAGAAGGGGAAGACGACGAACTGGAGCAGAAAATCAACAAGGCGTCCCATGCCGAACATATCAAGGATAATCTGAAGGAGGCCATGTTCGCCCTGGAAGGGAGTGAACGCCAGCCCGGCGTCATCGAGCAGATCGAGACCATCCACCGCAGCCTGGAAAGGGCCTCAGCTTACGATGAAGCCTTCAGTGCCCTGGCTGGGAAAGTCGAGACCTTGTCGTATGAAATCGAAGACGTTCACGACGGCCTTTTGCGCTATGCCGATTCTTTCGACTTCGATGAACGGGCCCTGGATGCCATGCAGTCCCGCCTGGCGTCGATTGAAAAGCTCAAGCGCAAGTACGGTTTCACTGTCGCCGATATCCTGCAGTTCCTGGCCAAGGCCAAGGCCGATTATGAACGGCTCGACCAGTCCGAAAGCCATCTGGCCAAGCTGGAAGAGAAACTGGCCCGTGAAGCTGAAGCCGTGCGCCAGCAGGCCCAGGTCCTGGCCGCTGCCCGCCGTGAGGCCGACAGCCAGTTCAGCAAGGCCATGACGGCGACGCTCAATAAGTTGGGCATGCTGAACAGCCGTATCGCCTTCCACATCGAACCGATGAAGGACATCACAGCGGATGGTTCAGCCGGTATCGAGCTCTATTTCTCGGCCAATACGGGCGAAGATATGCAGCCCCTGGCCAAGATAGCATCGGGCGGCGAAGTATCGCGTATTGCCCTGGCCCTGAAGACGGCCGGTCCGGAACGGACGACGGGCAAGACGATGATCTTCGACGAAATCGACGTCGGCATCAGCGGCCAGACGGGCCTGCAGGTCGCCGACCACATCCGCCAGCTCTCCGGCCAGGGCCAGGTCTTCTGCATTACCCACCTGCCGCAGACGGCGGCCATTGCCGACCACCATTATTTCATATATAAGAAAGAAATGGACGGCCGCACGGTCACCCAGGTCCGGGGCCTCTCGGAAGGGGAACACGTCCTGGAAATCGCCCGCATGTTCGCCGGCAACGATACGACCAAGGCCAGCATCGAAGCCGCCCGCCAGATCGTAAAACAAGTCAAGGGCAGGTAATACCCTTGACTTGCGATTCGACATTGCTTTACGGGTTGACGAATGTCCGCGATAGGTATATAGTTAAATATAATTTCAAAAAATAGAAGTTCTACGAAAACGAATCCATAGGAGGGATAGATATGCTTCGTGTATTAGTCAATGGTGCCGATGGCCGCATGGGCAGCCAGGTCGTCAAAGCCGTCTTTGAAGACCCGGAACTGGAAGTAGCCGGTGGCATCAGCATTACTCATGTCGGCGAAGATGTCGGTGACATCGCCGGTGTCGGCCACTTGGGACTGACCATCCGCGATGACCTGGGCGCTGCCCTCGATGACATCAAACCGGATGTCGTCGTCGATTTCACCACGCCGAAAGTCATCTTCAACAACGCTAAGACCTGCATCGAACACGGTGTCAATATGGTCGTCGGCACGACGGGCCTGACCGCTGAACAGCGTCATGAACTCCATGCCCTGGCTCTGGAAAAGAAGACGAGCATCTTCATTGCCCCGAACTTTTCCATCGGCGCTGTCCTGATGATGAAGCTCTCGACAGAAGTCGCTCCGTATCTGCCGGATGTCGAAATCATCGAACTCCATCACAACAATAAACTGGACGCTCCGTCCGGTACGGCCATCATGACGGCCGATAAGATCGATGCGGCCCGCAAAGAAGCTGGTGTACAGCCGGCTCCGGACAAGACCCATGAAAGCCTCGACGGCGCCCGCGGTGCCTCTGTCGCCGGGATCCCTATCCACAGCGTCCGCCTGCCGGGTTACGTCGCACATCAGCAAGTCTTATTTGGGGGGTACGGCGAACTGCTGACAATCCGCCACGACTCGATGGACCGCAAGTCCTTCATGCCCGGCGTCGTCTTAGCCGTCAAAAAAGTAAGCTCCCGTCCGGGCTTGACCTTTGGACTGGAAAACTATTTATAAAAGAACCATTAGGGGAGGAAGTTTGTTATGACAAAAGAACCGGTAGTAGCGATTTTAGGTGCCACAGGTGCCGTAGGCCAGGAATTTATCCGCTTGATCGGAGAACGCAAATTCCCGTACAGCAAGTTGAAGTTATTAGCATCGTACCGTTCGGCTGGCAAGAAATTGACCGTCAACGGCCAGGAATATACGGTTGAAGAAGCCAAACCAGAATCTTTCGACGGTGTTGATATCGGCTTGTTCGCCGGCGGCTCGATCAGTAAGGAATTGGGACCCGAAGCTGCTAAACGGGGCTGCGTCGTCATCGACAACTCCAGCACGTTCCGTATGGACCCGGATGTCCCCCTGGTCGTACCGGAAGTCAACCCTGAAGATATTGCCTGGCACAAGGGCATCATTGCCAACCCGAACTGCTCGACGATCATCATGCTCATGGCCCTCAAGCCGATTCATGACTTGTCGCCGATTAAACGCATTATCGTCAGCACGTACCAGGCCGTTTCCGGTGCCGGCAAAGAAGGTATCGACGAACTGCGCGATGAAACGGAAGCCTACCTCAAAGGGGAAGAAATGCAGCCGAAGATCCTGCCCAGCAAGAGCCTTCCCAAGCATTATCCCATCGCTTTCAACCTCATCCCGCAGATCGATAAATTCGTAGAAAAAGACTACACCAAAGAAGAAATGAAGATGGTCAACGAAACGCACAAGATGCTCCACGACGACTCCATCGCCATTACGGCTACGACGGTCCGCGTACCGGTCTTCCGCAGCCATGCTGAATCGGTCTATGTCGAAACGGCCGATGAACTGACTGTCGATGCCGTCCGCAAAGCCATCGATGCCTTCCCGGGTGCCCAGGTCCAGGACAACCCGGCTGAAATGGAATATCCTATGCCCTTGTTCACGTCGGAAAAATACGACTGCTACGTCGGCCGTATCCGCAAGGACCTGTATAATCCGAAGGCCATCAATCTCTGGGTATCGGGCGACCAGATCCGCAAAGGCGCTGCCCTCAATGCCCTGCAGATTGCCGAATACATGCTGGCTCACGACATGATCCACTAAGTACGAAGAGGGGAGAGAATCCTTTATGTTAACTTTTCCAAATGTGATTGTTGCCATGGTCACGCCGTTCCACGAAGACGGTTCCGTCAATTATGAAGCGGCTGTTGAACTGGCTAAGAAATATGCTGATGAAGGCTCGGCCATCCTCGTCGGGGCTACGACGGGCGAAGGGGCTGTCATGACGGAAGAAGAAAAGCTCAAGCTCTTCCAAGTCACGGCAGATGCCTTGAAAGACAAGACCCTGGTCATGGGCAATGTCGGCACCAACAATACGCTCCAGACTATCGAAATGGCCAAGAAGGCCAAAGATACGGGCGTCGACGTCCTGCTGTGCATCGTCCCGTATTACAATAAACCGAACCAGGAAGGCTGTTACGCTCACTTTGCTGCCATCGCCAAGTCGACGGACCTGCCTATCTTCATTTATAACGTACCGGGCCGTACAGGCGGCAAAATCGAACCGCAGACGGTCTGCCAGCTGGCTCATGACTTCCCGAACATCATCGGCCTCAAAGACGCCAGCGGCGACCTCGATTATGCCGGCTACGTCGCAGCCAATGCACCGGAAGGTTTCCACCTCTACAGCGGTGACGACAACCTGACCCTGCCCATCGTCGCTGTCGGCGGCGAAGGCGTCATTTCCGTAGCTGCCCACGTCATCGGCAAGGAAATGAACGAAATGATCCAGGCCCATAAAGACGGCGACGTCAAGAAAGCCGCTGCCCTCCATCAGAAATACCTGCCCTTCATGAAAGGCTGTTTCTGCACGGTCAGCCCGGTCCCGGTCAAAACCATGCTCAACATGCTCGGCTTCCCGGCCGGCCCGTTCCGCCTGCCCCTGGTAGACGCCACACCGGAAATAAAGGCCAAGTGCGAACAATACCTGAAAGACATCGGCAGATTATAAGTGCTGATAAACGGAAACCTCTCCGACCTGTACTCAAGCCTCCCTTATAGGGGAGGTGGCCCAGTGGGCCGGAGAGATTTCTATAAACTTGGTTTTATATTAAAAAAAGCCTTGACATATCCCCGATTTCTTGTTATTATATATGAGTCGTCAGGAACGACAAGATATGACTCGGTAGCTCAGCTGGATAGAGTGACTGACTACGAATCAGTAGGTCTAGGGTTCGAATCCCTACCGGGTCACCATAGAAAAAAGCTCACGCATTTTGCGTGAGCTTTTTTGTTGTGGCCCGTTGTTCGTGGCTCGCACGTGGCGAGCCCGTTTCAGAAGTTGTAGGATTTCCCAGCCAGATTGCTAAGAAAGTCATTCACATTCCTAATGGGGTCCACGTGGCGATCCTTACAGCACAAAAAAAGCTGCCGCACCTTGAGGCGACAGCTTTTTTTACACTATTTTTCAGAAGCGGGCGCCCCACGTGGCGCCCCTACATTGATTATTTTTTTAAATCCGGAGTGCAGTCGATGATGATGCTGCCCGGTTGTTTCATGACCGTGAAGTTGCCTTTTGTCGAGGATAAGGCTTTTTCCAGGGTCTTGCTGTGCCATTTTTCGACGCCCATCTGGGAACCGCCGATATTTTTTGACGATGCCGATTGTTTCTGGGCATCTTCCGGCAGGAGGTCACTGATATTGACGTTTTCACCGTCTTGGACTTTGATAGTCACTGTAACGGCCCGGCCGTTCTGGAAGACGACCTGGTAGCGGCCATTATGGAAGACGCGGATCGTGTCGCCCTGGGAGTAGGGATGGCCCCATTCATTTTCCCAATCGGCCTGGGTATCGCCGATGGTCGGCAAGTTGGCGACCGGCGTTTCTTTCGTGTCGGCCTGGCTCTTCGTGTCCTGGCCCTGCTTGG
Source organism: Megasphaera sp. (assembly GCF_047831605.1). Classification (NCBI taxonomy): domain Bacteria; kingdom Bacillati; phylum Bacillota; class Negativicutes; order Veillonellales; family Veillonellaceae; genus Megasphaera; species Megasphaera sp. Next base: position 1,856,399 of record NZ_CP181255.1, read on the forward strand.
TTTCTCCCGGCTGTTGCTGCTGGGTCTGGGTCTGCTGTTTCTGCGGCTGCGAATTGGTCGGCGATGCCGGCGTACATCCGGCAGCCACCAGGGTGAAGAGCAGAAGGACAAGGGTAAGATAACGTTTCATAAGTAGACCTCCTTAGCGGCGCCGGCGGTTGTCCCCGCCCTTATGGCGCTGTTTATGGCGTTTTTCTTTCGTTGTCTGGTAAGTGCTGGCCGGCAGTTTGTCCCGATACGTCTTTTTCCGCTTCGGCGGTTTGCTGCTGGCCTTGACTTTGACTTGTCCCGTCAGGGTATATTTCGTGATCGTCGCATGGATATTGTGTTCGATGCGGCGGACCCAATTTTCATCGGCTGCCGTGGCAAACATGATGGACAGGCCTTCATTGCCGGCACGGCCGGTGCGGCCGATGCGGTGGATGTAGTAGTCGACGTCATGGGGGACATCGAAGTTGAAGACATGCGTGATCCCTTCGATGTCGATGCCGCGGGCTGCGATATCCGTGGCGACCAGGATCTGCGTCTTGGCTTTGGCAAAGTCGCGCAGGACCTGATTGCGGCGGCCCTGAGACATATCGCCGTGGAGTTCGCCGATGTTGAAGCCCTTGGCGATGAGTTTGCCTGCCAGGAGGGAAGTCCGTTCCTTGGTGTTGCAGAAGACGATGGCCAGGTAGGGGTTCATGTCGGTCAGCATCTGGCAGAGCTTCGGCAGTTTCTGTTCTTCTGTCATCATGTAGATGCGCTGTTCGATGTTTTCCAGGGCGATGGTCTGGCCTTCGAGAATATTCAGGACCAGCGGGCTCTGCATGTGCTTCTTGGCCAGGCCTTTGATCTTATCCGGGACAGTGGCCGAGAAGAAGAGGAGCTGCCGCCGTTTCGGCGTCAGGCCGATGAGGGTATCGACGTCTTCCAGGAAGCCGGCCTGGAGCATCTGGTCCGCTTCGTCGACGATGACCCGGCGGACGCCGCTGAGGTCGAGGGAATGGCGGCGGCAGTGGTCGAGAAGCCGGCCTGGTGTGCCGATGATGACGTGCGGATGGCGGTGCAGTTTCTGCAGCTGATTCTCGATGGTCTTGCCGCCGATGAGGCTGAGGACGTCGATGCCCAGTTCCGGTGCCAGCGTATCGGCGACGTCGGCAATTTGACGGGCCAATTCCCGTGTCGGTGCCATGACCAGGACCTGTTCGGCGTGGATATCCGTCTTGATCTGCTGCAGCGACGGCAGGAGGAAGGCAAAGGTCTTGCCCGTGCCGGTCTGGGCCTGGGCCAGGATGTCGCGGCCCTTGAACAGCGGCGGAATGGCCTGGGCCTGGATGGCCGTCGGTTCGTCGACGCCCTGCTTATGGAGGAGTTCACAAATCTTCGGCGTAATGCCGAGGATTTCAAAATTCTTTGTCATGTATGTTCCTTTCTGTGCGGACTAAAATCACTTGCTATAATTTCTATTGTACACAAAAGTCAGGCCTTGCGCAAACTTTTTTTTCTTTTAGGGATATGGTATACTAAAGTGATTTCGTTTGCATTATTTTAGGAGGTCTTGCAGAAAATGAGTTGGTGGCGCGATATCTTGCGGCAATGTGTCTTCATGTGTTTCTTTATCATTCCCATTCCCATCGGTGCCTATACGATCCACAGCGGCTCCAGTGCCGTCGTAGCCATGGTAAGTTATGTCTTTTTATCGCTGGTCATCCCCGTAGCCTACGTGGGCTGCCACGATGCGACGTTTGGCCCCAAGGGTGGGCGTATCCGCCGCTGGGTCATGGCCCTCATGTGGTTCATCGTCTTTGCGGCTATCGGGGCCTTTACGGCCTTCATGGGTGTCTATTGGAAGGCTGCGCCTTTCTGGGAATGGCCGACCATTGGCCGTGATATCGTATTCATCGTCGGCATGTACGCAGAAATCAGCCTGACCATGCTCCTGGCTTACGCCATATCCCAGCTCCTGCCGGGCCGAAAGGAAGTAGGTTAATGGACAACTTACAAAAACAGACATGGCACGATCGGCTGCTGGCCGTCGTCTGGGCGTCGTGCGGCATCCTGCCGCTGCCCTTTGGTGCCTTTGCTTCAGATAGGCCATATATCGCCTCAGCGTCGATTCTGGCCTTTTTTATCTTATCCTTTGCCATTCCCCTGTGGCTGGGCTATCGCCGCCGTCGTGCGGGCAGGGACGGCGATTATGCGTCATCCGGGGCGACTCTGTATGGCGGCGCCGTCGTCCTGCTCGTCGCTGTCGGCCTGCTCAACGGCCTGACCGGCCTGGACTGCTGGCATTCTTATCCCGTCCGGGTCGGATTATTCGCCCTGTGGATGTTCCTGACCGTCGCCATACAGTATCTGGCGGCACGGGCCGTCGATTTCTGGAAAGGGCGCCGGCGGAAATACTGGTACTCCCAGTTCATCGATCCCATCGTCTACAGCCTGCCCCTGCCGTGTGCCGTGCTGGGCATGTTCCTCTTCCCAGCCGTCAGCGACTCGTCCGTGACGCAGAGCCTGGTCGTCGGCATCATGGCCATCATGGGCTTCTGCTTCATCGGCATGAGCATCTTCGTCATTGCCACCTTCGCCTTCTATTTCTTCCCGTATAAGCGCTATGGTTATCAGGGGGAAAAGCGGCTGGTCCACATTGCCGCCATCGTCGTCATGGTCCTCATGTGGGCCCTGGTCCAGCACATCCTCTTCGACAGCCAGATACACGTCTTTACGTACATCTTCAAGGCCATGCCGATCCTCCAGAACAATCCCCTGGTCTTCGTCACGCCCTTCGTCGTAGCCGCCCTGACCATCATCGGCTGCGTAGCCATGCGCAACGTCGTCCTGGCGGCCTTTGAGGGGAAGAGGAGTTTGTAGTTTGTAGAAATTGTAGGGGCTTGCCGTGGCAAGCCCGCCTCAGAATATGAATGATTTTCCGGTTCAAGGAGAACGTCGCCTGATATCCAGCGGGTCGCCCACGTGGCGACCCCTACAGTAAAAAAGGCTTGTCGCACGGCGACAAGCCTTTTTTTTATTTAATTTCCACGATGGTCTGCTTCATGATGGTGAAGCGGATGACGTATACCAGCCATCCCAGGAAGACGGCGAAACAGCCGCTGAGGAAGGTCGTGGCATCGGTGGTGGTCAATGCATATACGCAATAGATAATGGATACGCCTGCCAGGAATATCGACGTATTTCTGTTACAGACTTCATTGGGGATATGTTCCTTGGTGAGGATCGTCGTCAGGGCCTCGGCACAGAGCATGTAGGGGATGACGTTGGTGACGACGGCCAGGTTGGCCAGGAGTTCGAACTGGGCGGCCAGGGTCGGGCTGATGGTCATGAGGGCCAGGAGGCTCTGCATGCAGAGGATGCACAACATGCCTTTGACCGGGACGTCAGCGCTTGTGACTTTGGCGAAAATCTTGGGGAACAGGCCGCGCTGGGCGCTGGTCTTGAAAACGCGGGCCAGGGTGAACTGCCAGGACAAGAGGGAACCGGCACAGGAGAACACCATCAGGCCCATGACGGCTTTGCCGGCCGTATCGCCGAGCATGTACGAGAAGGCCAGGCCGAAGGGAGCGCTCGATGCCAGGATTTCCGCATTGGGGACGATGCCTGCAATGACGTTCGTCGAGGCGACGTAGATGATGGCGACGCCGAGGGTGCTGACGAAAGTGGCAATAGGAACGGATTTCTTCGGATTTTCAACGGCATCCATGTTGACCGCTGCCGATTCGAGTCCCAAGAAGGACCACAAGGTCAGGGCGATGGAATTGCCGACGGCATCGCTGAGTCCCAGGTTATTGGGGTTCCACGAAGCCAGCCAGGTAGCCGTGCTGAACCAATGCCAGCCGATGATGGAAATGCCCAGGACCGGGATGATGGCACCCCAGATGGTGATGGCACTGAGCTTGCCGGAATAACGGGAGCCGCTGAAGTTGAGGGCTGCCGCGATCCACAATAAAGCGATCGTATATAAACACGTCTGTAACGGCGTAAAGGTTGTCTCAAGGAAACCGGCGCCGTAGCCGACCGCCGTAATGGCGATAGCGACGTTTGCAATTACGATGGAAACAGAGTAGGCGTAATTAGCCATAAAATGTCCTACACGCCCGAAAGCGTATTCGGAGTAACCGCCCATACCACCTGGCTTTGTCGTGAACATGCCACATCGGGCAAAAGCCATGGCCAGGGCTAAAGAGCCTAGTGAGGTAATAATCCAGGAAATAATCGAGATCGTACCGACTTCGGCGAGCTTGGTCGGCAGCATGATGATACCGGCGCCAAGCATGTTGGCAGCAGTGACAAAGGTCAACTGTACCACAGACATTTTACGACATGTAGTTTTCATTATCAGTCCTTCTTTCGTTAGTGATGCGTATAAGCATGGCTTGAAATTTTTAGCAAATTAATTCTATCATTTTTGCCGGGAAAATTAAATACTTTTTGAAAAAACGTTATATGTATTTGGGCCACTTTTCACGCTCTATATTCCAAATGGGAATAGAGTTTAGTGGTTCGTGTTTCGTGGCTCGTAGCACTGTAGGAATCGTACGTGGGGACCCGTTGGGAATTTGAATGAGTTTCCCAGCAATCTGAATGGAAGATTGCATAATCCTGAAGCGGGCGCCCTACGTGGTTGCCCCTACAGAAATTTAAAAATATCAGCTGACTGCTAAAAAAGGCTTGCCGCCGAAGCGACAAGCCTTTTTACACATGAGAGATGAAATTAGTCGATGTTTTCTACGACGCAAGCCGTACCCTGGCCGCCACCGATGCACAGTGTAGCCAAACCGTATTTGCCGCCGACTTCTTTCAAGCCATAGAGCAAGGTTACGAGGATACGAGCGCCCGATGCACCAATCGGATGGCCGAGGGCGATAGCGCCGCCATGGATGTTGACTTTGTCCATATCGAAACCGAGTTCACGGCAGCAGTATACAGCCTGAGCTGCGAATGCTTCGTTAGCTTCGACGAGGTCGAGGTCTTTGACTTCCAGGCCTGCTTTAGCCAATGCTTTACGGGAAGAAGGAACAGGGCCGGTACCCATGATAGCGGGATCTACGCCAGCAGAAGCATAGCTTACAATCTTAGCCATCGGTTTGAGGCCGAGTTCTTTAGCTTTATCAGCGGACATTACGACAACAGCAGCTGCGCCGTCGTTGATGCCGGAAGCGTTACCAGCCGTAACGGTGCCGCCTTTTTTGAAGGCCGGTTTCAATTTAGCCAAAGTTTCCATGTTGGAACCTTCACGCGGTCCTTCGTCGGTGTCGATGACGACGTCCTGTTTCTTCTGATGAACCGTTACCGGAACGATCTGGGATTTGAATGCGCCGCTATGGATAGCTTCGCAAGCGAGGTTCTGCGAACGAACGCCGAGTTTATCCTGATCTTCACGAGTTACGTTGAAGCGTTCAGCAATGTTTTCAGCCGTGATGCCCATATGATAATCGTTGAATGCGTCCCAGAGGCCATCTTTGATCATCGTATCGACGAGGACACCGTTGCCCATGCGATAGCCATAACGAGCTTTCGGAACAGCGAAGGGAGCCATGGACATGTTTTCCATGCCGCCTGCTACGATGACGTCAGCGTCGCCGGCTTTGATCATCTGAGCTGCCAAGGATACGCAGCGGAGACCGGAACCGCAAACTTTATTGACCGTAAGAGCCGGGACTTCGATCGGCATGCCAGCTTTGATCATAGCCTGACGAGCCGGGTTCTGGCCCTGAGCAGCCTGGAGAACGTTGCCCATTACGACTTCGTCGACATCTTTGCCTTCGATACCAGCACGTTTGAGCGCTTCTTTAATGACGACAGCACCGAGTTCTACAGCCGGTGTGTTTTTGAAACCGCCGCCGAATTTACCAATTGCCGTACGGCAAGCACTTACGATAACTACTTCTTTCATTGGAATCACTCCTTGAAAATTTTTACGTATTGAAATAGGTGCCGGTGTATCAGTATGAGAGGATGCACCGTGCAAAAGTGTCATGTTGAAAATGACACTCTGATATTGCTATCATACACCATTTTAAAGAAAATGTATAGAGCACGTTCCAAAAATTACGTACTCCATACATCTCCCTTACTTATGGCTAGGGAATAGGGAAATTTGTTAAATTACAGACGTTCTACGATGATAGCCGTGCCCTGGCCGCCGCCGATGCAGAGGGAAGCCAGACCATATTTACCGTTGATTTCCGGTTCAGCCATTGCGTAGAGCAAGGTGACAACAATACGGGCGCCGGAGCAGCCAATCGGATGGCCGAGGGCGATAGCGCCGCCGTGGATGTTGACTTTGTCCATGTTGAGGCCGAGTTCGCGGACGCAGTATACGGACTGAGCTGCGAAAGCTTCGTTCAATTCGATGAGGTCCATCTGGTCAACAGTCATGCCGGTCTTTTTCATGACTTTGCGGACTGCCGGAATCGGGCCGGTACCCATGATAGCCGGTTCAACACCAGCCGAAGCCCAGTCGATGATGCGAGCCAGCGGTTTGATGCCGAGTTCTTTCGCTTTTTCAGCGGACATTACGACAACAGCAGCTGCGCCGTCGTTGATGCCGGAAGCGTTACCAGCGGTGACCGTGCCGTTTTTGATGAAGGCCGGACGGAGTTTAGCCAAGGTTTCCATGGTGCAGTTCGGGCGGATGAATTCGTCTTTGTCGACGATGACGTCGCCTTTTTTCTTATGAACCGTTACCGGAACGATCTGGCTGTCGAATTTGCCTTCCTGCTGAGCTTTGTAAGCCAGGTTTTCAGAACGGCAAGCTAATTTATCCTGATCTTCACGGGTTACGCCGAAACGGGCAGCGACGTTTTCAGCCGTTACGCCCATGTGGTAGTTGTTTTCCGTGCAGAACAGGCCATCGCGCATGAGCAGGTCTTCGAGGACGCCGTTACCCATACGGTAGCCGCGGCGGCCTTTAGCGATGGAGTAGGGGGCGTTGGACATGGATTCCATACCGCCGGCTACGATGATGTCGGCATCGCCGAGTTTGATCTGCTGGGAAGCGAGGGAAATGGCACGCATGCCGGAACCGCAGAGTTTATTCAATGTGAAAGCAGGAACTTCCTGAGGAATACCCGAATGGAGGGCTACCTGACGGGCCGTGTTTTCACCGCAGCCAGCCTGGAGTACGTGGCCCATGATGACTTCGTCGATCTGATCTACAGGGATACCTGCGCGTTTGATTGCTTCAGTAACAGCAGCAACACCGAGGTCTACAGCGGTGACGTCTGCGAACTGGCCATTGAAACTGCCGATGGCCGTACGGCAAGCACTTACGATAACAGCATCTCTCATTAAAAAAACCATCCTTTCTGATGTGGAACAAAGTATAGAATAATATAGTATATAAGACTTAGTTGACGGAGCCGCCGCTTACGCAGCTCCTTGGGGGTTACGCTGAAATGAAGAACTTGAGTTCTAAATTTCACAATCTCCATGCCTATATAGTACATTTTTTCACAAGGAAATGCAAGAGGAAAATGAATTTTCCCTATGCTAGATAATCATGATAAAGAAAGGGTCAGATGAGAAAAGAATAAAGAGAACGAATAATTTGGTATACGTATGGTTGGCGGCTAGCAGTCAGCAGCTAGCCGCTCGTAGGGCCGCCCTTTGGGACGGCCCCTACGAACCCCTAGCCCCTAGCCCCTAGCCACGAGCCACTAAAAAAGGGCTTGCCGCGACGCGGCAAGCCCTTTTCCTATCCCTCTTAAAGAAGATGAGCGATGAAACTGTACGAAAGTAAAGCGCCCATGGAGATGATGATTTTTGCGTCTGCACTTAAATTCATAGTTCTTACCTCTTTTCTTCCTTATTATATGACGATACTTAATAATTTTAAATGATTACCAGATATTCGTTCTACCTGTAGGAGAACTCTTTATCTATAAATATAATAACATACGAGTAAATAAAATCAATAGCTGAAAAATGCAACGACAGGGCTGATAAATGATTTAAAGGCAATGAATGGCTAAATGACGATATAAAATCAAGAAAATGGGGGAGCTGATTTTTTAAAAAGAAGAAAGATGAGGTAAAAAACAGGAAGTATAAAGCACTGTAAAATAGATATTTATTCATAACAGAAAAATATTAAAATTTACGTTTAAATAAAGGAAGAACTTAAAACTTAGTAAAAGACGCTTTTCTCGGCACTAGCGGCATGGCGTGAAATGCCTTATAATAAGTATATCTGCCAGATGACAGGTTGAGTGTTTGGCGGATGATATCCATTAAAGATGCTATTATTAATGTATTATATATATTAGGAGGAAGACTATGGGATTTTTTGATGCCTTTTTTAAAGAATATCAGCGGACGAAGAGCGAGGAGATCTATGACAAGGCCTTGCAGATTTTCAATTCGCCGGAATTACAGAATCAGGCCCTGTCAGGCAAACTGGCCGACAAGGTGACGCATGGCGAAGATTGCGACATCATTCCAGGTTCATATGGTCGTTTTGGCCACGATAGGACCAATCCAATTCCCGTCAATGGACCGAGTGGAGAATTTGTCTACTTATCGCGCCTGCGCCTGCGCCGGACCGGATCGATGGTCTTTTTCCACAAAGCCGGCAGCGTCGACGGCATCGATGTCTTTGAACTGACCAACGTCAGCGGCAAGTTCGTCGACCGCCTGTATGTCGACATGTATCATCCCCGCTGTTCCCGCCGTTATCCCGACGGCTATACGCTGGAACGGGAAGCCGTCTTCCCGCGGGGCGTGACGACGACGCTGGCCGATTTCCCCAAAGGCCTCTATAAGGCCATCAAGAAGGAAGCCAAGCTGCGCCTGGGCATCGACGTCGCTGAAAAGGAAAGCGACTGCATCGATGTGCCGGCCGTACAGGCTGCTTTGGACCAGCTGCGGCAGAAAAGGCCGGCGGCTCCCATCATGAAGCCATTGAAATAAAGAGAAACTATGGTATAATTACACCAGGTTAGTAATGTAGATTATTAGGAGGGTTATCGATGAGAGAATTACCAAAAGCCCATGAAATTTGGCGCCATTTCAAAAAAAATACTTATGAAATCATCACCATTGCCGAACATACGGAAACCGGTGAAAAATTTGTCATTTACAAGGCCTTGCACGATACGATGAAGACCTATGCCCGCCCGTTGAAGGATTTCATGAGCGAAGTCGATAAGGAAAAATATCCCCGTGCTGAACAGGATTATCGTTTCGTCAAGATTAAATAACCTTGACAAGGCCTGCCATGGCTGATATAATATGTACTGTTGAAAATAAAGCAGAAGCTATCCGCTTCTCACCTTACAAGACGGTCGTGTCACTAGGGTCTATGACGGAAACGTAGAGCGGATAGTCATGCTATCCGTTCTTTTTTTATTTCGGAGGTGAAAGACGATTAGTAAGGAATTACGTATCAACGATCAAATCAGAGCCCGTGAAGTACGCGTGGTCAGTGATTCTAACGAACAGCTCGGTGTCATGTCTCTCCGTTCGGCCCGCCAGATTGCGGAAGAACGGCATTTGGACCTGGTAGAAGTCGCACCGAATGGCAAACCGCCTGTCTGCCGCATCATGAACTACGGGAAATACCGTTATGAACAGCAGAAGCGTGAAAAGGAAGCCAAGAAAAAACAGAAAGTCTTGACATTGAAAGAAGTAAAACTTCGTCCCAATATCGAAGACCATGACTTCTACGTTAAGATGAAAGCTGCGCAGCGTTTCCTGGGTGAAGGCAGCAAAGTCAAAGTTACGATCATGTTCCGCGGCCGCGAAATGAGCCATCCGGAACTGGGCCGTGATTTGCTGGTTCGATTCGCTGATGAATTGAAAGACACCGCCCATGTAGAAAAAGAACCTAAAATTGAAGGCAGAAACATGACCATGGTCATCGCTGTCAACAAGAAGTAACAGGAGGACAATTATTATGCCGAAATTGAAAACTCGCCGTGCTGCGGCAAAACGCTTTAACACAACTGGTACAGGTAAAATCAAACGCATGAAACCGTATAAGAGCCACATCCTGGAAAGCAAGAGCCCGAAACGTAAACGTAACCTGAGAAAAGCTACGCTCGTTTCCAAGACCATGACCGAAGCCGTCCGCAAGATGTGCCCGTTCATCTAATAGGGAAAATACTTTTTTTGATATAGATTCGGAGGAATAGACTAATGGCAAGAATTAAAGTTGGCGTTACAGCACACGCTCGTCATAAAAAAATCTTAAAAATGGCTAAAGGCTACCGCGGTACCCGCAGCCGTCTCTTCAAAAAAGCTAACGAAAGCGTCATGAAAGCGCTCTACTACGCTCGTCGTGACCGCCGCGCCAAGAAACGCGAATTCCGTAAATTGTGGATTGCCCGTATCAACGCCGCAACCCGTGCTAACGGCCTCAGCTACAGCCGCTTCATCTGCGGCCTGACCAAAGCTGGCGTCATCGTAAACCGCAAAATGCTCGCTGACCTCGCTGTCAACGACGCAGCTGCTTTCGCAAAACTCGTAGAAGTCGCAAAAGCACAGTAATCTATGCAAATAAAATCCCCTGCATGAAGGTTTCCACCATCATGCAGGGGATTTTTGCTTTGCAGCAGTCAGCGGTCAGCAGTTAGCCACTAACCACTAACCACTAGCCACTAACCCCTACAATCAATGCCGCCAGGCTTTGGGCACGGGGATGAGGAAGGCGAAGATGGCGCCGAAGATGGCGCTGATCCAGAGGCATTGCAGGGCCGGGGAGATGCCCCACTGGTCGGCACCCCAGCCGACGATGGGCGAGATGAGGCCGCCGATGGTCGTCGTCAGGCCCAGGGTGACGCCAGAAGCGAAGCCGACGTTCTTGCCGAGGTAAGTCTGGCCGAGGACGACGATGGGGCTGTAGGCGGCGAAGAGCGAGAAGGCGACGGGAAGGAGCAGCAGCGTCGCCGTGACGATGTCCGTACTGTTGACCAGGAAGAACATGGACGGAATCATGATCACCATAGAGCCGCGAAGGACGCGGAGGAAGCCGAAGCGGTCTGCCAGGACACCGCCGATGAAGGTGATGACGACGCCCATGGAAAAGAGGATGGACAGGGCCAGACTGCCCGTTGCCGGCGAGGCATGGAGGACGTGGATCCAGTAGAGGGGAATGAAGGTATTGCAGACCGTAAAGCCGATGGAACGAACGAAGATGACGACGGACAGGCGGGCGAAGGCACTCCAGTCGTTGGTCCGGACTTCCCCGGGATGGGCTTTCTTTTCGGCCGTCGCCGCTTCGCTGACCAGAGATAAGATGTGCGGCATCTGATGGTAGAGGACGAAGGCGATGAGGGCGTTGACGATGCCGAAGACGACCAGACCGTGGATGTCGAAGGCATAGGCACAGGCTCCGGCAACCATGGGGCCGATGGCGAAGCCGGCATTGCCGCCGACGGAAAAGGTCCCCATAGCCTGTCCCTTGCGGTCGCCGGCGATGTTATTGACCATGCGGGCCGCTTCGGGATGATAGATGGAAGAGCCGAAGCCGCTGAACATGGAGCAGAGGAAGATGAGCCAGTAGTTCTGCGTAAAGGCCAGCATCGTCAGGCAGAGGCCGCAGAGGATGGGGCCGAGCGGAGCGAACCAGGGCTTGGACACCTTGTCGGAATAATAACCGAAAATAGGCTGGGAAACCGATGATAAGAGCATGTTGGCAAAGATGAGCGTCGCTGCGTCCTGATAGTTCAGGTTGCACGACGAGATGAAATAGGGCAGGAGGGCCGGAATGGCGCCTTGCGCCCAGTCTACGGAAAAATGGCCCGTAGCGAATAGGTATACATAAGGACTCAGTTTCTTCATGCAAATTCTCCTTTCAGGAAGTTGAAATCATATCTATTATAGCATAGGCTGTTTTCCTTTTCATATTGGTGTTATAATAATAACAAACTAATCAATATATATTAAAAGGAGTTGTTATTATGGCATCAAAAGAAATGTACGCCTTGGGCTCCCAGGCTTCGGTCATCCGTGACCTCTTCGCTTATGGACAGGAACAAGCGGCTATCGTCGGTAAGGAAAATGTCTTCGATTTCAGCATCGGCAATCCGACCGTCCCGGCCCCGGCCTGTGTCAAAGAAGCCATTGAAGACATCTTGGAAACGCGGGAATCCGTGGCCATCCACGGCTATACGGCAGCTTCCGGTGATGCGTCTGTCCGCCAGGGCCTGGCCGATTACATGAACCAGACTTATGACGCCCGGGTACGGGCCGATAATTTCTACATGACCTGCGGGGCTGCAGCTTCGCTGACCATCAGCCTCAAAGCCCTCGTCGAAGGCCCGGATGACGAAATCATCCTCATTGCGCCGTTCTTCCCGGAATATACGGTCTTTGTCCACAATGCCAATGCCAAAGCCGTCGTCCTGCCGCCGGATACGGAACACTTCCAGATTTCTCTGGACGCCCTGGAAAAGGCCATTACACCGCATACACGGGCAATCATCATCAATTCGCCGAATAACCCGTCTGGCGTCGTCTACTCGGCTGATACCTATGAAAAATTGGCGGCCCTGCTGACGCGGAAGTCCCAGGAAATCGGCCATCCTATCTATATCATTTCAGATGAACCGTACCGGGAAATCATTTACGATGGCCTTCCCATCCTCTATGTCCCGAAATTCTACAAAGACACGATCATCTGCTATTCGTACAGTAAATCCCTGAGCCTGCCGGGCGAACGTATCGGCTATGTCCTGGTTCCGGACTGCGCTGCCGATGCCCAGGAAGTCTATACAGCTGTCTGCGGTGCCGGCCGTTCCATGGGCTTTGTCTGCGCACCTCATCTTTTCCAGGACGTCGTCCTCAAATGCCTGGGCCAGACTGGCGACATGAACATTTACGACGAAAACCGCAAGCTCTTATATAATGGTTTAAGAGAAATGGGCTACGACTGCGTCTATCCGAGCGGCGCTTTCTACCTCTTCGTCAAATCGCCTGAAGCCGATGCCAAGGCTTTCTCCGACAAGGCCAAGAAGCTGAATCTGCTCATCGTACCGGCCGACAGCTTTGGCTGCCCTGGCTATGTCCGCGTATCGTACTGCGTCGATCCGGATATGATTAAACGGTCCTTTGCTGCCTTTAAGAAACTGATGGAACAGTATAAGTAAAAAGATGTAAGAAATTGGAAAAATTTCCTTGACACGTCCTGTATCTGTGGTATACTAAACGAGTCGTTAGGAAATGGGCCTATAGCTCAGCTGGTTAGAGCGCACGCCTGATAAGCGTGAGGTCGGTGGTTCAAGTCCACCTAGGCCCACCAATTTTTCACTTGACAATTTCCTGCGGTATGTTATACTAAGCAAGTCCCATGACATGGGCCTATAGCTCAGCTGGTTAGAGCGCACGCCTGATAAGCGTGAGGTCGGTGGTTCGAGTCCACCTAGGCCCACCACACAGACCATCGTTTGGATTATTCCGGAACGATGGTTTTTTTTTTCAACAGAAGGAGGGAAGACCATGACGGAAAGTGAAAGGCAGCTCCAGGAAATGGCCCTGTCTATCCAGGCGGCCCGGCAGCAGGCCGGGTGCAGGGCGGCCGTCACGGCACCACCGACAGCGGCCGATACGATTCCCAATCTCGGCGGTGAAGCTCGGGCAGGAGACTGCCTGGTCAGCATGCTGGCCAGCGGCAGCAAGGGCAATGCCGCTTATATCCGTTGTGGCAAGACGAATATCCTCATCGATGCCGGCATCAGCTGCCGCCGCATCGAACAGGGATTGAAGCGCTACGGCTGCGCTTTAGGCGACCTCGATGCCGTCTTCATCACCCATGAACATTCGGACCACGTCAACGGCCTGGCGACGCTCCTCAAGCGGACGGACATGCCCGTCTATACGACAGCCGAGACCTGGCAGGCCATAGGCCGGAAAGTGGAAGGCTTCCAGGACCGCTTCGTCCGCCTGACACGCCGCGTCGGCCTGAAGGATATCCAGGTCATTCCCTTTGCCATATCCCACGATGCCGTGCGGCCCGTCGGCTATACGGTCTGCCACGGCGAATCGAAGATCACCCTGGCGACAGATTTAGGCTGTGTCAGCCCTGACGTCGCGGCGGCAGCGGCTTATGCGGACATCCTCATTTTAGAAGCCAATCACGACGAAGGCATGGTCCGCAACGGGCCCTATCCCTATCCGCTCCAGCAGCGCATCCTCAGCCGCTGGGGCCATCTGTCCAACAAGACGGCAGCCGCTTTCCTGGCCGGTCTGCCGACGAAGGGCGTCATGCGGGTCCTCCTGGCACACCGCAGCGAAAAGAATAACACGCCGGCCCTGGCGCTGCACACGATGCGCACTATCCTGTCTCAGGCCGGACGGGTCATCGGCCAGGATATTTTATTGCGGTTGGCCTGCCAGAAGGGCAGCGTCCGCTTCCAGGAAAGGAGTCATGAATTATGATGCAACGCAAACATGTCATTACGGCGGCAGCCGCCGTCGTCCTCATCGCCGTCGGCGTCTTCGGCGGTTTCAAGATCCACGATGCCTTTTTTACGCCGAGCGGTACCTATAACGGGACGGTGAACCAGCTCCAGGAACCGTCGAAATCGGATTCCATTTCCGATGCCCGCAATACGGCCGTCGTCCAGGCTGCCAAGAAAGTCAGCCCGGCTGTCGTCGGCATTACGACGAAAGTCTATAACCGCGATATGTTCAACCGCAAAGTCCTGGTCGGTGAAGGCGTCGGCTCTGGCGTCATCTTCGACAAGGCCGGCTATATCGTCACTAATAACCACGTCGTCGGCACGGCCAAGACGGTCATCGTTTCTTTGGCCGATGGCCAGAGTACCGAAGGGACTGTCGTCGGCCGCGATGAAAAGACGGACCTGGCCGTCGTCAAGATCAAGATGGACAATCTGCCCGTCGCTGAATTTGGCGACAGCGATTCCCTCCAGGTCGGCGAACCGGCCATTGCTATCGGCAACCCCCTGGGCCTGGAATTCCAGGGCACAGTCACAGTCGGCGTCATCAGCTCCCTCAATCGGACCATCGGGGCTGAAGGCCAGAGCATGAAGCTCATCCAGACCGACGCAGCCATCAATCCGGGCAATTCTGGCGGCGCCCTCGTCGACGCCGACGGCAAGGTCATCGGCATCAACAGCGCCAAGATTTCCAAGGAAGGCGTCGAAGGCCTGGGCTTTGCCATTCCTATCAACGCAGCCCGTCCGATTTTGCAGGACCTCATCAAGAACGGCAAAGTCGTCCGCCCGTACCTCGGCTTATACGGCCTGGACCAGCAGATGGCAGCCCGTTTCGGCATGAAGCTGAACGTAGCCGGCATCTACGTCTATAAAGTCGCTGCCGGCGGTCCTCTCGACCAGGCAGGCCTCCGCCATGGCGACGTCATCCTGAAACTCGACGGCACGGATGTCAAAGACTTCAGCGCTCTCCAGAGCGTCATGGATAAACACAACGTCGGCGATTCGGTCAGCCTCGACTACACGCGCAACGGCTCGGACCACGAAGTCACCGTCGTCCTCCAGGAAAGCCCGCAGAATGATTCGTCCGACCAGGAAGACGGGACCAACTGATGAAGTACCACGTCATTACCATCGGCAAGATCAAGGAGAAATACCTCACGGCCGGCATCGATGAGTTCTTGAAGCGCCTGCGCCCGTACGGCCAGGTCGAGCTCACCGTCCTGCCCGAAGAGAAGATGCCCGACAACCCGTCGCCGGCCCAGAAGACCCAGGTCCTCGACAGGGAAGGGGAGAAGATGCTGCGCCACGTCCGCCAGGGCTCGCACCTCTTCGCTCTGGACGTGCAGGGCAAGCTCGTGTCGTCTGAAGACCTGGCGGCGTCCTTTGCCAAACTGGCCCTGTACGGCTGCAGCGAAATCTCCTTCATCATCGGCGGCCCTTTCGGCCTGAGCGACCTCGTCCGCCGCAGAGCCGACAGCTGTATCTCCTTTGGCCGCATCACCCTGACCCATCAGATGATACGCCTCCTCTTATTAGAACAAATCTACCGCGCCATCAAAATCGACCGGCACGAACCCTATCATTTGTAAGGGGCTGGCAGCTAGCAGTTAGCCGTTAGCAGCTTGGGCGTCTGGTTTTTACGAACCGCTAACAATGAATAACTTAAACAGGGACTACGCACGAAGACTTATGTCATCATGCGTGGTCCCTGTTGTTTTATAGTTCGTAGGGGTCGCCGCGTGGGCGACCCGTTGGATTTGGATGATTATTCTAGCAAACTGGGCGGTAAATCGTATATATTTCTAGAGCGGGCTCGCCACGTGCGAGCCCCTACAGCTTAAAAAAGGCTTGCCGCACATGCGACAAGCCTTTTTCATTCTGGTGGACCATCAGGGGATCGAACCCTGGACACCCTGATTAAGAGTCAGGTGCTCTGCCAGCTGAGCTAATGGTCCATATTTTGTTGTCCTTCGTACTCGCTGTTTCCTGAGCACATGTAATATAATACACTAAACCTCAGAGAAATGCAAGCGTTTTTTTAAGAAAATTTACAGAATCTTGAATTTCCCCCGATTCTTGATTTTGGCGACACGGCGAATGTATAATGAAAGAAATGATATTTTACAAAAACTACTCGTTTGTTGATAGATTGAAAGTGAGCGATGTGTATGATTACTTATAATGGCAATGGCGGCATGGACACTGTCGCTGTCGGCCTGAATGAACGGGGGTCGACGCTGCGCCAGCTGCCCGAAGGGGATGTCCAGCTCATCCGGGCCTATGCCGGACAGCACCCGGAGATTTTGCAGCATACGTCCCTTCACGTCTTCCACTGCCTGTCTGACGGCCGGGCCAGGACCTATTTCCTCATCGGCTTGGAAGGGAAGCCCATCCGCTATTCGACGTATGAAGATTTCCGCATGGCCCGGCGCCTCATGGCCGCAGCCATGAAAGAAGGCGTCAGCGAACTGGCTGTCATGGCCGATACCCTGGATATGGACCTGGGGTCCCTCATCGATGGCCTGCTCTACCGTAATTACGAATTCAATCACTATAAACGCCAGGCCAAGAGCCGGACTATCGGGAATATCAATATCCTGACCCACAGCCTGCGCCCGAAGGAATTCAATTCCATGTGCTACATGTATACATCCATCTATGAAGGCATCTACGCGGCGCGGGACCTGGTCAACATGCCGTCCAATGATTTGACGCCGCGCAAGTTTGCCGATATCGTCGGGGCCATGCTCAAAGGCGACAACATCCTCATAGAGAATCTCAATAAATGGGCCCTGGAAAAACGCCATATGGGCGGCATCGTCGCCGTCGGCAAGGGCAGCATGAACCCGCCCCAGCTCCTGTCCATTGCCTACCAGGGCGACCCTAACAGCCGGGAAGTCCTGGGCATCGTCGGCAAGGGCGTCACTTATGACAGCGGCGGCCTGTCCCTCAAGAGCCATGCCAATCTGGAATTCATGAAGGACGACATGGCCGGTGCCGCAGCGGCTGTCGGCGTCATGCGGGCTTTGATGCTGCTCAAATATCCCGTCAACGTCCTGGCCGTCCTCCCGCTGGTCGAAAATATTCCCTCCGGCATGGCTTATCACGTCGACGACATCCTGACCATGTACAACGGCAAGACGGTCGAAGTCAAGAACACCGATGCCGAAGGGCGGCTCATCCTGGCCGATGCCCTGACGTATGCTCAGGAAAAGGGGGCGACGCGTCTCATCGACCTGGCGACTTTGACCGGTGCCTGCGTGACGGCCCTGGGGACCGTGCGGACGGGCATGATCGGCAACGATCAGGAATGGATGAACCGTTTCTTCAGCGCTGCGACGGAAGTTCACGAAAAGATATGGCAGCTGCCGGCTGATGAAGAATATGAAAAGCTCCTGGAAAGCGACGTCGCCGATTTGAAGAACGTCGGCGGCTCCGAAGCGGGAGCCATCACGGCAGGCCTCTTCCTCAAGCAGTTCGTCCACGACGGCACACCGTGGATCCACTTGGACATCGCCGGCCCGGCCTTCAATGAAAAGGCCGACGAAACGGGCCTCATCGGGGCGACCGGCGTCGGCATCAAATCCATTCTTCACTTATTGCAGGGAGGCGTGGCGCCCCATGATCGTTGATTTACATATGCATACGACTTGTTCAGACGGCGTATATACACCGGAACAACTAACACAGATGGCCGTCGACGCCGGGCTCAGCGTCATGGCTATTTCCGACCACGATACGGTAGCGGCTTATGACGGCAGCCATCGTTTCGCCGCAGGCGTCCGCGTCATCCCGGCTATTGAAATCAGCTCGGAATGTGACGGCGAAGATGTGCACATCCTGGGCTACGGCATCGACACGGCTGACGCCGGCTTGCAGGCTTACTGCGCACAATTCAAGGAACGGCGCTTCAACAGGGCCCTGGAAATCGTCGACCGCTGCCGCAGCTTAGGCTATGACATCAATCGCAGCGGCATCGAAGCGACACTGCGCCAGGGCGGGACTGTCGGCCGGCCCCACATTGCCCGCCTGCTCGTGGCCAAGGGCTATTTCCCCGACGTCAAGACGGTCTTCGATAAACTGCTCTACCGCGGCGGTCCGGCTTACGTCCCTTATCACCGCCGCAGCATCGACGACTGCGTGGCCCTCATCCGCCAGGCCGGCGGTACGGCCATCCTGGCCCATCCGGGCCTGCTCAAGCGGACGCTGGACCAGGTCCTGGCCCATGACTTTGACGGCGTCGAAGTCTATCATCCCAAGAACCGCGGCCGCTATAAAGAATTCTTGAAACTGGCTGAGGACCGCCATGGGTACGTCAGCGGCGGCTCAGATTTCCACGGCACGACAGGCCGTTTCCCCGAAAAGGTCGGCGTCTTTACCGTCGATGCCAAGGCGGTAAAAGCTCTGCTCGACCATGTAGAAGGGAACCTAAAGAAAAGCAGGTGAGATTATGGAGGTTTTCGGTTTTATCGGCGCCAGCGGCACGGGCAAGAGCCATCACGCCCTGGTCGTCGCCTATGACCACGATATCCAGGCCATCATCGACGACGGCCTGCTCATCGACCACAACCGCATCGTCGCCGGCCGGTCGGCCAAAGAAGAGACGAACCGCCTGAAAGCCGTGCGCCGAGCTATCTTCAACAAGCCCGAAGACGCAGCGGCCATGCGGGCGGCGCTGGAGAAGATACATCCCGATAAATTGCTCATCCTGGGCACGTCGAAGCACATGATACACCGCATCTGTGAGTCCCTGCACCTGCCGGAAGCGTCGCAGTTCATCCGCATCGAAGATGTGTCGTGCCCGTCGGAAATCGCCAAGGCCCGGGCCATCCGCATCAAAGAGGGCAAGCACATCATCCCCGTGCCGACGATGGAACTGAAGCCCCATTTCCAGGGCTATCTCCTGGACCCGATCCGTTCCTTCTTCTATGGCCGCAACGGCAAGAAGATATCGCCTTTTGAACGGTCCGTCGTCCGGCCCGTCTTCAGTTATTACGGGAAACTGACCTTTTCCAACGACGTCTTGGAAGCCCTGGTGCGCCATGCCCTGGCCAAGAACGACGGCGTCACCAAGATCAACCGCCTGCGGGTGGCCATCAATTACAACTCGACGCGCAATGGCCTGGCCATCATCCTGTCCCTGACCATCGCCTATGGCCAGAACATCAAGAAGCTCATGAGCCGTATCCGCCGGGACATCCAGCAGGAAGTGGAATACACGACGGGCATGTCCGTCGAGATCCTCAAAATCACGGTCCGCAGCATTTCCCAGCCTGAAGACTAGGCGTCGCCGTTTTCTTCGGTCAGGACCATCATGAGCGGCGTAATCAGGCCCCGCAGGGCGTCGACATTTTCCGCCGAGAAGCCCTTGTACTGAGGAGAATGGCTCAGGCCGTCGAAGAAATCATGCATACAGCCGATGAGCTGGGAATTATTGAGCAAGTAAATGGGCTTGGTCTGGGGCAATATGTGGTGCGTGTTCTTTTTGAAGAAAGCTGACGTGTGATTGCCGTAAAAAGCGAGATTAGAAAAATTCGTATAACTGCTTTCTCCCGATGCCGGGAGGAGAATCCCGTAAGTAATGGCCGGGTTCTGCTTCATCTTTTCGACGATGAGGTTGAGCTGGGCCTTTCTTTCGTCTGGCGTCATCTGGTAGTTCATGTCGGTCAGGTAGAAGCAGCCCGTTTCCAGGTAGCGGATGATGGAATTCTTGGGCATGATGATTTTCATGCGCCCCTGTTCGATGATGCGGTACCAGATGTACTGGATGCGCCGGACCCATTCTTTGGTGGCATTGGGATATTTTCCTTCGTCGATGAGTTGGCACAGCGACGTATAGACTTCGTCGGGGAGGAGGAATTCCAGGCCGTTGGTCAGGAAGAAGAGGTAGTTGTTGGATGTAAAGAAGATGTCGCGGTAGCCGAATTTTTCCATGCCCAGGGACTGGCGGGGCTCCATGAGGACGGGCTGGACCATCATGTAGGCGCAGCACTTCTTATAGATTTCCCGGACCTGGGCCGGGTCGGTGATGGTCAGGCACATGTCGATGTAGTCGTCGCCGTCGACGTAGTAGAGGTAGGCAAAGGCGTCTTTGAGGACGATGATGTTGCGGTACGATTCGTGGTCGATTTCGTGCATGGTGAAATTATAGGTCAATAAGTGGTCCAGACACTGATAGAGGCTGCTGGCGGCCTGGGGCATATGATCGGCAAAGACGTCCATCTTCAGGCCTAAGTGGACGTCGCAGGACCAGCGGTCGTTGTGACATTCTTCCAGGAGCTGCCAGATGCCGTTCTGGTCGAGGACGTGGAACTGGCCGGTCATGACCAGCATTCCCTGGGACTGGAGGCCTTCCAGGTATTGGTGGAGCAGCTGGCACAGGGCCGTGTGGCAGTCAGCGCGGCCGGCGTAGAAATGGATGGCCTGGTCGCGGCTTTCACTTTTCCCCTTCCTGGTCTGGGCCTGGCGGTAGGCACGGCTTAGCAGGTCGTAGAGATGGAAGGCCAGATCCTGGCCGTCGTCGGCAAAGGAGAAGATGCGCTTCAGGTCCCCTTCCTGGTGCTGTTTCTGGGCCGTGTTGGCAAAGAAGCGGGCCATGTCCTCGTGGATGCGGTCGGCATGGCGTGAAGCCGGCAGGCGGGCGCCGTTGACCCATTTGCTGATGTAGGACATGTCGTAGTCGATGGCCTGGGATAAGGTCGTATATTTCGTCTCTGTATATTGCAGCAGCTGCTTGAGGACTTCTGCATAAGGATTCATGAACAGGACTCCCTTGATGATAGATTTGAATACGTGTATATTCCTTATATTCATTATATAGCCTGGCCAGGACACCTTCAAGGAAAGGCCTTGTCATATTTGTCATCTTTGAGGCAAGTTTTTCATCTTTTGTCACGGCTTTGTGCGTATTTTTCAAGGGCAAAAGGGGCTATACTAAAGCCAGAAGATGAGAAGAAAAAGAGCTCATCGAAGACAAGTAAGGAATCTATAAGGAGGAAGTCATCATGGCAAAACTGATTACAGCAGAAAATGCAGCATCGCTTATTAAAGATCGTTCGACTATCGCCGTTTGTGGTTTTGCACAGTGTGCATTGCCGGAAGAAGTATTGCAGGCCCTGGAAGACCGCTTTACCAAGACCGGATATCCGCAGCAGCTGACACTGGTCCATACGGCCGGCATCGGTGACGGTGTGAGCAAGGGTGCCAGCCATTTCGCCCACGAAGGCATGCTGAAACGGGTTATTGCCGGTCATTACAACCTGGCTCCCAAACTGGGGAAACTGGTCATGGACAATAAGGTCGAAGGCTACAACCTGCCGCAGGGCACGATGGCCCAGTGGTTCCGCAGCATTGCCGGCCGCAAACCGGGCCTGTTTACCCGTGTCGGCCTCAATACCTTCGTCGACCCCCGCATCGAAGGCGGGAAATTGAACAGCATCACTAAGGAAGACCTGGTAGAAGTCAAGGAACTGGACGGCGAAGAATATCTCTGGTACAAACCGTTCCCCATCGACGTCGCTATCGTCCACGGGACCTGCGCCGACTTGAATGGCAACGTATCGACGGATAATGAAGAAGTCCGCATGGAACTCCTGCCCATGGCCCTGGCAGCCAAAGCCAGTGGCGGCATGGTCATCGTCCAGGTCGAAACGCTGGCCGAAAACCGGACGATTCCGCCGAAACACGTCGTCCTGCCGGGCATCGACGTCGACTACATCGTCTTGTCCAAGGTCCGTCAGGTCCAGAACCCGGCTTATACCGGTGAAATGCGTATGCCTTTGTCCCAGATTCCGCCGATGGAACTCAATGCCCGCAAGGTTATCGCCCGTCGGGCTGCGATGGAACTCGTTCCCAACGCCGTCGTCAACCTGGGCATCGGGATTCCTGAAGGTGTTTCCAGCGTAGCTAACGAAGAAGGTATCGGCGACCAGCTGACCCTGACCGTCGAAGCCGGGCCTATCGGCGGCGTACCGGCCAGCGGCGCGGACTTTGGCGGTTCGGCCAACGCCGATGCCATCGTCGACCATCCGTATCAGTTCGACTTTTACGATGGCGGTGGCTTGGATATGGCTTTCCTGGGCATGGCAGAATGTAACGCCAAAGGCGACGTCAACGTCAGCAAGTTCAAAGACCGCATCGCCGGCTGCGGCGGCTTCATCAACATCACCCAGAATACGCATAAAGTCGTCTTCTGCGGCACCTTTACGGCCAAGGGCCTGCGCGAAGAAATCCGGGACGGCAAACTGGTCATCACCCATGAAGGGGCTGTCCAGAAATTCATCGATAAGGTCGGCCAGATTACCTTCAGTGCTGAATATGCCCATAAACACAACCAGCAGGTCATGTTCATCACCGAACGCTGTGTCTTCGTCCTCACCGATAAGGGCTTAGTCCTCACGGAAATCGCACCGGGCGTGGATCTGCAAAAGGACATCCTCGACCAGATGGAATTCGTACCGCACATCGCCGAAAATCTGAAGACCATGGACGAACGCCTCTTCCGCGATGAACCCATAGGCCTGGCCCAGGACATCTTTGAACAACAGGCGGGTTAGTGGATAGTGGCACTGTAGGGGGCGCACGTGGGCGCCCCGTTCGGAATTTGGATGTTTCTCCCAGTAAACCGAATGGGAAATGGAAATCACATCATCCTGGAGCGGACGCCCCACGTGGCGCCCCTACAGAAAAAGGGACCGTCCGAAGGGCGGTCCTTTTTCTTGACATCTCCCGTCTGCGGACGGTATAATAAATCTGAAACATGTGACTGACGGAAGTGGAGTTACCACGGGGAGCATGATTCGTACGAGCCGACCGTCTGGGCGAAACGTTCCAGAAGTGTCGGTATTTTTTATTTTTGCTTAACTATTCAGGAGGAATCACCATGAAAGAACTGCAATTAAAATACGGCTGCAATCCCAACCAGTCGTCGGCCCGGGTTTATATGAAAGATGGCAGCGACCTGCCCTTTACGGTCCTCAACGGCCGTCCCGGTTATATTAATTTGCTCGACGCCTTCAACAGCTATCAGCTGGTCAAAGAATTGAAAGAAGCGACAGGCCTTCCGGCAGCGGCTTCCTTCAAGCACGTCAGCCCGGCTGGGGCCGCCGTCGCTACGGACATGAGTGATACCCTGAAAAAGATATACTGGGTCGACGATTTGAAATTGTCCCCCCTGGCTTCGGCCTATGCCTGCGCCCGCGGTGCTGACCGCATGAGCTCGTACGGCGATTTCGTCGCTCTGTCTGACGTCTGCGATGTCGAAACGGCAACGCTCCTCAAGCGGGAAGTCTCGGACGGCGTCATCGCTCCGGGCTACAGCGACGAAGCCTTGGCTATTTTGAAGACCAAGAAGAAGGGGAATTACTGCGTCCTCCAGATAAACCCGGACTACAAGCCGCGCCTTGTCGAATCGAAGGAAGTCTATGGCGTCACTTTTGAACAGGAACGCAATGAAGCCAAGATTACGACGGACCTCTTCAAAAATGTCCCGACGAAGAACAAGAATATCCCGGCAGCAGCTCAGCGCGATTTGATGATCGCCCTCATCACTTTGAAATATACCCAGTCCAATTCGGTCTGCTACGTCAAAGACGGCATGACCATCGGCGTCGGCGCTGGCCAGCAGTCCCGCGTCCACTGCACGCGCCTGGCTGGCAACAAGGCCGATATCTGGTGGCTCCGCCAGAACCCGAAAGTCCTGAACCTGCCTTTCCGCGACGATGTCCGCCGTCCGAACCGCGACAACGCTATCGACGTCTACATCTCCGATGACTACGAAGACGTCCTGGCCGACGGCATCTGGCAGGACTTGTTCACGGAAAAACCGGAACCGCTCACACGGGAAGAAAAGAAAGCCTGGATCGCCCAGCTCCACGGCGTAGCCCTGGGCAGCGATGCCTTCTTCCCCTTTGGCGACAACATTGAACGGGCCCATCGCAGCGGCGTCGACTACATCGCCCAGGCCGGCGGCTCCATCCGCGACGACAATGTCATCGAAACGTGCGATAAATACAACATCGCCATGGCCATGACCGGCCTGCGCCTGTTCCATCATTAAGGCTTCCCCTGGGAAGAAGAAGGACCGCTCGCGGGGTTCCTATGCTCTATAGTTTGTAGGGGCCACGTGGGAGACCTGTTAGGAATTTGGATGATTCTTCTAGCAAACGGGTCGGGAAATCGTACCTATCCCAGAGCGGGCGCCCCACGTGGCGCCCCTACAAGAAAAGGCGCTGTCGCACGAAGGGTTATGCCATCTGCTAACTGCTAACCCCTAACTGCTTAAAAGGAGCTGTCGCGATGCGACAGCTCCTTTTTTCCACGAAACAAGAGGTGATACCATGAAAACCTGTACATCTGTCTGTCCGTATGACTGCCCCGATGCCTGCGGGCTCGTCGTGACGGTCGACGGCGGCCGCGTCGTATCCGTTGCCGGCGACAAGTCCCATCCCTTTACGCGCGGGACGTTGTGCCCGAAGATGGCCCATTATGAGCGGACCGTCCATTCGCCGCGCCGCCTGACGACGCCGCTGAAGCGGATTGGCCCCAAGGGAAGCGGCCAGTTCGCGCCCATTTCCTGGGACCAGGCCCTGGCAGAAATAGCCGGGACCTGGAAGGGCATCATCGCCGAAGCCGGTGCCGAAGCCATCCTGCCCTATTCTTATGCCGGTACCATGGGCATCGTCCAGCACGACGCCCTGCACGGCCTGTTCTATCGTTTGGGTGCTTCGGAACTGGACCGGACCATCTGCGCTCCGGCCAAAGGGCGGGGCTTCAAGGACGTCATGGGCAATACCATGCCGACGGCGCCGCAGGCAGCCCAGGACAGCGACTGCATCTTCCTCTGGAGCATCCATATGCTGGCCACGAATATCCACTTCCACCACGACGTCGAAGCGGCCCGGGCCAAAGGGGCCGTCGTCTGGTGTATCGATGCCTATCGCAACAAGACGGCCGACCTGGCCGACCACTTCATCGCCGTCCGCCCCGGTACGGATGGAGCCCTGGCCCTGGGCATGATGCATGTCCTCGACCGTGACGGCCTGGCTGACGAAGCCTTCCTGGACCGGAACGTCCTCGGCTGGGAGGACTTGAAAAAGAACGTCCTGTCCAAGTATACGCCGGAAAAAACGCAGGGCATCACCTGCGTGCCGGCCGACGTCATCGTCGAATTGGCCCACGCCTACGGCCGGGCCCGGGCGCCGTTCATCCGCCTCGGCAGCGGCCAGTCCCGCTATCGCAACGGCGCCATGACGACGCGCCTCATCACCTGCCTGCCGGCTGTCGTCGGCGCCTGGGGGAAGCAGGGAGCCGGCCTCTTGACTTCGGCGTCGGCGTCGAAAGCCTATGATAAAGAAATCGTCACCCATTCCGATTGGAAACAGCCTGGCAAGCGCGTCGTCAACATGTGCTGCCTGGGCCAGGCACTGACGGGTGACGACCGCATCCGCAGCCTCTTCGTCTATTCGTCCAATCCGGCCTGCACGGCGCCGGACCAGAACCAGGTCCTGAAGGGCCTCTGTCGGGACGATTTATTTACCGTCGTCCACGAACGCTTTATGACCGATACGGCCCGCTATGCCGATATCGTCCTGCCGGCGACGACGTCGCTGGAACCCGACGACGCCTATTATTCCTATGGCAACTACACGATCCAGTGCGGCTATGCGGCCATCCCGCCTGTCGGCCAGAGCCGCTCCAACTGGCGCGTCGCCTGTGACCTGGCCCATGCTATGGGTATAGACGATGATTTCTACGATTGCTCAGAACGGGACCTCGTCGAAGCCCTGGCTGCGTCGACGACGAAATGGCCCCTGCCTGTGGATCAGCAGCGCCTTAGTCAGGGCCTGCCGACGCCGCTGCCCATGCCGGACGATTACCAGACGCGATTTGCCACGCCGTCGGGGAAAATCGAGATATACAACGCGGCCCTGACGCCGGCCCTGCCGGACTATCTGCCCCTTGCAGAAGACGACGGCACGCTGGCTTTCGTCAATGGGCCGGACATGCGCATCCTCGATTCGTCCTTCAATGAACGGGACGAACTGACGGCCAGCCATACAATGGACCTCTTCGTCCATCCCGACGATGCGGCCCGCTATGGCCTGCAGGACGGCCAGACCGTGACCTTGGCCAATGAACGGGGCCAGGCCGATTTCACCGTCGTCATCTCTAAACGGACTGTGCCGGGCCAGGTCGTCAGCGAAGGCGTCTGGTGGCGGGAACGGGTCAAAGGGCAGGGAGCCTCAGTCAACGTCCTCACGTCCCAGCGCCTGACCGACGAAGGCGCCGGCAGCACCTTCTACGACGTCCGCGTATCCATCGTACCGTAATAGTTGGTAGTTTGCAGTTTGTAGTTTTTAGCAGACGGGACTAAATTTAAAGCCATCCACGAGGCACGGCCTGCGACCTGCGACCTGCGGCCCGCCCTTTGGGCGGCCCCTACGAACCCCTGACAAGTAAAAATACTTGACAGATAGGCTGCTTTCCGTTATAATACCAAAGTACGCTGTTTGAAAGGCGGTGAAGCCATGCTTGAAGATGTAGTCCGCAAGGGACGGCTCCTCGATTTGTACGGGCCTTTGCTTACGGAGAAACAACGGCGCTGCATGGAAATGTATTTCGATATGGACCTGTCCCTGAGCGAAATCGGGGAGGAACTGCACATTTCCCGCCAAGGTGCCTATGATATGCTCAAGCGCGCTTCCCATTCGCTGGAAAATTACGAACAGCGCCTTCATCTGCTGGCCCGCTACGATGCGGTCCGGGATAAGATCGATGAAGTAGAGCGGCTTCTCGACCGGGAAGAACCGCAAACCCTTGAAAGCGCGAAACAGCTTTTGCATGAAATAGAGTTATAGAAGGAGGCCCCTTATGCCATTTGAAAGTCTGTCCGAACGATTCCAGGCGGCATTTAAAAAACTCCGCGGCAAAGGGAAGCTTTCTGAAGAGGATGTCAGCGAAGCGCTGAAAGAGATGCGCCGCGCCCTTCTGGAAGCGGACGTCAACTTTGCCGTCACCAAAGATTTCATCAAGAAAGTCAAAGAAAAGGCCGTCGGCGAAGAAGTCTTCGGCAGCCTCAATGCGTCACAGACGGTCATCAAGATCGTCCGCGATGAACTGACGGAACTCCTCGGCGGGACACAGAGCCGGATCACCATTTCTCCCAAGCCACCGACCATCATCATGCTCGTCGGCCTCCAGGGGGCTGGTAAGACGACGACAGCCGCCAAACTGGCCAAGAAGCTGAAGTCCCAGGGCAAGAGCCCGCTCATGGTCGCAGCCGACGTCTACCGTCCGGCGGCTATCACGCAGCTGCAGGTCCTCGGCCAGGAACTGGACATGCCTGTCTATACCGAAGAGGGCAGCAAGGACCCTGTCGCCATTGCTCAGCACGCTATTCCCTATGCGACCAGCCATTTACGCGATGTCGTCATCATCGATACGGCCGGCCGTTTACATATCAATGAAACCCTCATGGACGAACTCATCAACATCAAGAATGAAGTTCATCCCCATGAAATCCTGCTCGTCGTCGACGCCATGACCGGTCAGGATGCCGTTACGGCTGCATCGGCCTTCGATAAAGCCCTCGGCATCGACGGTATCATCATGACCAAGCTCGATGGCGATGCCCGCGGCGGTGCCGCCTTGTCCATCAAGGCCGTCACGGGCAAACCGATTAAGTTCATCGGCGTCAGCGAAAAGCTCGACGGCTTGGAAGAATTCCATCCGAACCGCTACGCATCGCGTATCCTCGACTTAGGCGACGTCGAAACGATCATCGAAAAAGCCCAGGCGGCTTTCGATGAAGAATCGATGGAAAACATGAAGAAGACCATGAAAAGTGGTACCTTCACCTTCGATGACTTCCTGTCCCAGCTCCATATGATCAAGAAGATGGGCAATATGGGCAGTCTCCTGAGCCTCATCCCAGGCATCGGGAAATATAAGAAAGAACTCGACAAGGTCGACATGGACGGCAAAGAATTCAAACGAATCGAAGCCATCATCACATCCATGACGGCCCAGGAACGGTCGAGTGCCAATCCGAAAATGCTCATCAAGGACAGCCGCAAGCGCCGTATCGCCAAGGGCAGCGGCACGCGCGTCCAGGATGTCAACCGTCTCATCAAGCAGTTCGCAGAAATGCAGAAGATGATGAAGCAGGCCAAGAAAGCACAGAAGAATAAACGACGGGGTTTCATGCCGCGTCTGCCTTTTTAAATGGATTTCCCTTTTTTGTGGAAATAAGATACTATATCAAGGAGGTGATTTTCAATGATTAAAATTCGTTTGGCTCGTTTAGGTGCTAAAAAGAAACCGATCTACCGCGTCGTCGTCGCTGATTCCCGCGATGCTCGTAACAACGGTCGCCCGGTTGCTACGTTGGGCATGTACGATCCGTCCAAAGACATGGACAATCGTCTGACCGTCGATGCTGAAGCAGCTGTAGCATGGCTCGGCAAAGGCGCACAGCCGACAGATACGATCCGTTCTATCTTCAAAAAAGCTGGCATCATGGCTCAGTTTGAAGCATCCAAAAAGTAAGTGAGGCTGGATACTATGGAAGAATTGATTGCATGTATCGCCCGGTCCCTCGTCAAGAACCCGGATGCGGTTACAGTTACCAAGATTCAAAAAAAAGGCCTCGAAGTCTATCAGCTTCATGTCGCACCCGAAGATATGGGTAAAGTCATTGGCAAACAGGGTAAAATTGCGAAAGCATTGCGCCTTGTTGTCAAGGCTGCGGCAGTGAAGGCTAACAAGAAAGTATCAGTGGATATCGTATAGGAGGAACCATGGATCAGATTACATTGCGCGTTCCTGTCGCTGTCAAAGCAAAGGTTACGCAGGCCCTCAAGGATCGTATCCTCAAAGGTGCTGACCAGGCCCTGAGTGACATCGATCGGGAAATGCAGAACCTGGAATTCCAGGCCAAACGCATGATGACCGAACAAGCTAAAATCGATGCACAAGGGTTGATTTCCTTGCGTGCTAAAGTAGAAGAACAGAAACAGCGTCTCGCCGCAGCTAAGGCTAAGGCACAGCACGACAGAGAAGAAGCTGAACAGTTGACAATCGGTTCCGAAATCAGACAAGGCACGCTTGAACAGACTGTCGTTGTCAATGTCGGCGATGATTTAGAAAAATTGATGGGAACGGAAATCCTGCTTGAAGACGGCAAGATCGTTTCTATCCGCCAATAGAATACGATGGCTGAATTAGATCTTTTCACAATCGGTCAAATCGTTGCCCCGCACGGCGTGCGGGGTGATGTTCGTATTTATCCCGATACGGATTTTCCGAAACGATTCCTGAAAATGAAATACGGCTACATTGACGGCAAGAAATATGAAGTAGAATCCGCACGTCTTCATAAGCGGGTCGTCCTCATGAAATTTGTCGGCGTCGATGATCGCAATGCGGCGGAACTGTTGGTCAAAAAAGACCTGCAAGTGCCGCGCGAAGATTTAGTGCCCCTGCAGAAAGGCCAGCACTACATCTACGACATCCTCGGCTCGGCCGTATACGACCTTCAGGGCCATGAACTGGGAAAACTTACAGACGTACTGCGCACGGGCAGCAACGACGTCTATGTCGTCACTGCCGATGACGGCAAGGAAACACTCCTGGCCGCCATTCCCGATGTCATCAAGTCCATTGATGAAAGTGCCAAGAAGATCGTCGTCGATCCGCCGGAGTGGGTGGACGAATGAGAATCGACATTATCTCACTCTTTCCGGAGCTCATCGAAACGTTCTTCCAACACAGCATCATCGGGCGGGCACGGGCAGCCGGCCTGTTGGATCTGGATGTGACCAATCCCCGTAATTTCACGTACGACCGTCATCACATGGTCGATGATACCATCTATGGCGGCGGCTGCGGCATGCTCATGAAGGCAGCGCCCCTCTATGCCGCTGTCGAAGCCGTGCGGCGTCAGGTGCCGCGGCGGCGCATCATCTTCATGGGGCCCGCAGGGCAGACCTTTACGCAGGCCAAGGCACGCGAGCTGGCGACATACGACCAGCTTATTTTATTATGCGGCCATTACGAAGGCGTCGATTACCGCGTCGAACAGGATTTGGCCGATGAGACCATTTCCGTCGGCGACTACGTCCTCACTGGCGGTGAACTGCCGGCTATGACCGTTACCGATGCCGTAGCCCGCATGATTCCCGGAGTCCTCGGCGCAGCTGCCGGGGCCGCTGACGATTCTTTCTATTCGTCGCTCCTGGAATATCCGCAGTATACCAAGCCTGCCGTCTTTCGCGGCATGGCCGTACCGGAGGTCCTGCGGAACGGTGACCACGCCAAGATCGATGCCTGGCGCCGGGAAGCGTCGCTGGCGCGGACCTTGGAATTACGGCCGGACCTTTTGCAGCATTGCGATTTGTCGCCAGCTGACCAAAAGATACTGGCTAAACTGAAAGGGGCGAAGAAATGATGAAATCCCCTTTGTATGTCGGATTGGTTCATTATCCCATATATGATAAGAACTTCAACGTCATTGCCACGGCTATTACCAACTACGATCTGCATGACATTTCGCGGTCGGCCAAGACTTATGGCGTCAAGAAATATTTCATCATCCACCATATTCCGGGGCAGCTCGATATGGTGCATAAAATCATGGATTTCTGGGAAAGCCCGGTGGGCCGCAACTATAACGGCTACCGCACCCAGGCTTTCGATATCGTAGACATCCGCCCGTCCATCGAAGCGGCTGTCGAAGCCGTCACCGCCGCAGAAGGGAAGCGCCCTTACGTCGTCACGACGGACGCGCGGACCTATGCCAACACCATTTCCTATAAGGAGTTGCGGCAGAAGCGGGAAGAAGACGATACGCCGATCCTCCTGCTCTTTGGCACGGGCTACGGGATGACGAAAGAAACGATGGAAAAATTTGATTTCATCCTGGAACCGATTTACGGGGCCGGGGAATATAATCACTTATCTGTCCGTTCGGCAGCAGCTATCATCTTAGATCGCCTGGCCGGCGAAGATTGGTGGAAATAAAGGGAGGCATTTGAATGTCTGGACATTCTAAATGGGCGAATATTAAACGTAAAAAAGGGAAAAACGACGCAATCCGCGGTAAGATCACGACCAAAATCGGCCGTGAAATCACGATTGCTGTCCGCATGGGCGGTCCGGACCCGGTCGGCAACATGCGTCTGAAGCTGGCCCTTCAGAAAGCAAAGGAAAACAATATCCCGAAAGATAACATCAAACGGGCTATCCAGAAAGGCGCTGGCGCTACAGAAGGCCAGAACTACGAAGAAATCGTATACGAAGGCTACGGCCCGGCAGGCGTTGCCGTTACGGTCAACGTCCTCACGGATAACCGCAACCGCGCAGCCGCTGCTGTCCGCCACGAATTCTCCAAATCCGGCGGCAACCTCGGCGCTACGGGCTGTGTCAGCTGGATGTTCCACAACACGGGCATCTTCGTCGTCAACCGCGACCAGGCCGATGAAGACCAGATCATGGAAGTCGCCCTCGATGCCGGTGCTGATGACGTAAAAGTTTCCGACGAAGACTACGAAATCATCACCACGCCGGAAGCCTTCGACGCTGTCGAAAAAGCCCTGGCTGACAACAACATCGAAACGGAACACGCATCGATCACCATGGTTCCGGAAAACACGATCAAACTCACGGGAGAAGACGCTGAAAAAATGGAACGCTTCGTAGACGCCCTCGACGAACTCGACGACGTCCAGGACGTATACCACAACGCAGAACTTCCGGAAGAGGAAGAATAAGAGTGGTTAGTGGCTAGTGAACCATTCACTACAAACTGCAAGCTGCAAACCTAAAAAGGCGCTGTCGCAAAGACAGCGCTTTTTTACTAGCCATGAACCACGAGCCACTAAATCCCCAAACCGTTGTAATAACAACCGATTGTCCTATTTATCCATGGTATACTACGTTCAGAAGTTGAGAGAACCTCACTTAGAGATAAGATATAATTCATCCACTTACTTAGGAGGTAGGTACTATGTTGAAATCTGTTTTGAATAAATTCGCAATGAATGAAAAAGTTACGTCCGATATGATTATGGGCGATATCATCCGTCTTCATCCGGAAGTCGTCGATACCCTTATTTCTCAGGGGATGCACTGCCTGGGCTGCCCGTCGTCGCAGCAGGAAAGCCTGGCCAATGCCTGCTTTGTCCACGGCCTGGACCCGGAAATCGTTACTAAAGCCGTCAACGTTGCCATTGAAGCGAACAAACAGTAAGAGGAGGACATATCATGAGCGCATTTTTAGGACCCATCCATTTTTGGTTATACAATAAAATCCAGTTCCAGGAAAGCCTGATCGACGAACTCATCCGCTACGCATCCAGCCAGGGCTGGTCCGACAGCGATTTGGTCGACAAATACGGCAGCAAAGACCGCCGCAAACTCGATGAAGTCATCGACGAATCGAACATCCACGGCTGGCTCCAGTCGCGCATCCACGATGCCGAAGGCCGTTATGCCGCCTTGGTACTCGACGTTGCCGGTGACCAGGAAGACCGCCTGACGGCACTGAAACAGGCCGCTTATGACTTCGGTGCCAGCCAGCATCTCAATGCCACTACGGCCCCGGAAGCCTTCCACCGCCTGGACGACCTGCTCCTGGACGGGATGCCCTGCGACCAGGTCAACCGCGTCCGCGAAAGCGATGACAGCCGCATCACCTGGGACCGGACTATGGACCTGCACAGCGAATTCTGGCAGGGCCACGGCGACCGCTACTACGCCCTGCGCCAGGCCTTGGTCGACGGTCTGTTATCGGCTACGGATTACGCCTTCACCAGCCCGGCCGAAGGCCAGTATGAAATCGTCAAGAAATCTGCCTAAACGAAAGAGAGGGAGCCTTATGTATTGCACGGAAGTCATGGTTAAACAACATGCCAATATTTCACGGATGCTGAAAGTCATCAAAGAATCGTGTTGCGCTATTCTGGAAGGGGCTGAAATCGACCAGCAGGAATTTGCCGAAATCCTCGATTTCATCCGCCGTTATGCCGACGGCCACCATCACCGCCGGGAAGAACTCGTCCTTTTCCCTGAAATGGTCGACCACCTGGAAGAAGTCGCCTCCATCATCATCAAGCACGGCATGCTCGTCGAACACGACCTCATCCGTGCCCATGTCCGGGCCCTCGACGAAGCCCTCAAACTCTACGCCCAGGAACCGAAGACGGAATATAAACTCCAGGTCCTGACCGAAGCCATGGCCTATGCCAACCGCCTGCAGCAGCACGTAGAAAAAGAAAACAACGTCGTCTACCCCTTAGCCGACCGCGGCCTGTCCGATGATATCAAAGCTAAAATCGACCAGACTGTAAAAGACATGGAACAAGAAGAAGGCCCGGAATTCGTAAAAGGCTACATGGAACTCCTGGACCGCCTGGAAAAGAAATATAAAATCGCGTAGCCCGGCTCTCCTCATAGGAGAGCTGTCAGCGAAGCTGACTGAGAGGTTGCTCTTTTTACATAGTTTGTAGTACGGAGTTTGTAGAAGATGGCTTAAAATTTTTACCCATTGCTAGCCACTAACCACTAACCACTAACCACTAAAAAAACTTGTCGCACGGCGACAAGTTTTTTTTATGCCAAGACACATTTTGTCCTCTTATTGATGTATAATAATATGTCCAAGGAGGCGATAGGAATGAAACAGATTGACGTAGTACAAGCACAGCAAGATATCCAGTTCATCTATAACTGCTATAAGAAATTTGCCCTTGACGTGGACGAATGTCGGGCGGTCCTTAAAGAACGCGACTGCTGCGAACATCGCGACAGTGATGGTCATCTGCTCTTTGAGGATGCCAGCTCCCTGACGATGATAGATAGCGCCAAGAATTGTCATGATACGTATATCTGCAAAAAATGCCATACTGTTTTTTCGCTGAAAATTGACCCGGATACGCACGAATACAGCTACAATGAAGTCTTTAGATATAACAGCCTGGATGACCTTCTCAAGCCGGATTTCATAGCACACCTCGAAAAATCCAATCATATTTTGGACAAGATGCAGCAGTTCACGCCCAAAGATGTCACCTTTTTCCACAATAACCTTAAAATCCAGGCCGAACTGCTCCAGCGTGAAATCCGTCGACAAACGGCTATCTTAGAGAAATTGGATTACATCACCCTGGACCTGTCCTATTACGATGACTTTTCAGCCAAACACATCCGCAGCATCCTCTTTCCCCTGTACCAGCAGATGACATTCAGGACATTTTGGGTACTGAGCTTTTCCGTGCCCATCTTTAATACTCTCGATTATTATGATTGTACGGTCAATCTCCTCGACGACATCCCGGGGCTCAATATGGACGAAGCGCTCATGCTTATCGAAGACTGCTTCAAAAAGGCCGGCACGACCTTGCAGGAAAGCCGGCGCCGTTATGCCTGGGAACCCGTCTGTAATCACCGTGATGAACAGGGGAACCTGCTGATCCATAATCTGCCGAATATGGTACAGACCGTTGAATGTGAACGCTGCCATGCCGTCTTTACCCTGAATTTCAACGAACAACTGGGAAAATACACCCATGGCTACCTCCTGAACGACTGCCACTTCTACGACTTCGAACGGGCTGGCGTCGCCGAGAAAGCAGAAGCCGTCCTGGAAAAAGACAGACTTTCCAACGTCCATTCGCTGACGGACTATTACCATATGCGCGAAGAATTGAAAGAACAGTACCAGGCCGTCACGGAAGATAAGATGGCCTGCTGGGAACTGGTGGGACGCCTGAATACATGCCTCTTAGAAATCGATGGCCTGAATACCTTCACGCGCCATCAAGTCGAAGACAGCGTGTTGTATGCCCAAAAAGAAATGATCGACCGTTATCTCTGGCAACATGGACTTCAAAAACAGCTCAAAGCCCGGCTGAAAGAATTCGGCACCCTTCCGTCCCTGAAGTATCCCTGGTATAATAAGGAGAACACGAAGACAGAAGATACAGAGAAAAGAAAGATACTGCATGGCACGTTTTTATCCGACCATCGATGACGATTTTCATGGCAGCGATGGCGAAATACAGGTCTATCAGGCCTTACAACAATTAAGTGACGGATATGTCGTCTTCCATTCCTTCCGCTGGCTCGGCGAACCGGGCCAATACCGGAGTGAAGGGGAAGGCGACTTTATCATTTTCCACCCGACCAAGGGCATCTTGTCCATCGAAGTCAAATCCGGCGGTATCGGCTATGAAGAAGGCAGTTGGATCCAAATCAACCGCAGGAATAACAGCAAAAAACGCATCAATCCCTTAGGACAGGCTGCGGAAACGCAGTACCGTATCCAGCGGATCCTGCGCCAGCATTTCCCCTATGACTGTCCCATGATTGGCCGGGCGGCCTGGTTCACGTCGGTCGCCATGGATTCGAAACTGCGTCTGCCAGCCGAAGCCGTTCCGGAAATCATCCTGGACCAGCTGAGTTTAGCACATCCGGAAGAAGCCCTGGACAAGGTTTATGCCTATTGGAAAGACCACCTGGGCCGGTCCTTTACACCGTTGAAGCCGCCGGAATTCAAAGCCCTCATCCAGACACTCATGCCGTCTTTCCGCATTGCCGAAACGATTTCCAGCAGCAGCCGGGAAACGAAGACGTCCTACGTCCAGCTGACGAACCAGCAATTCTCTATACTCCGGTTCTTGCAGGAACAGCGGACGGCGGCCATTTACGGGCCCGGCCGGCACGGGCAAGACTATGCTGGCCGTAGAAAAAGCGCGGATGCTGGCCAGTCAGGGAAAAAAGGCCCTCTATCTGTGTTTCAACGAATTCCTCCTGCAGTACCTGCGACGCCATTATCACGATCCGCAGATTACCTTCCATAATGTACGCACTTTGGCTGAAGAAATCCTCCAGGACGACACCTTGCCCCTCAATAAAGTCGTTGCCGTCTTTGAACAGTACTTTGAAAGCGAATTCAATGATGATGACTGGGCGTATCCCAACATCGTCGTCGACGAAGGCCAGGACCTGAGCGACTCTATCCTGGAACCCCTGAGCTTCCTGGCAGAATTACAGGACGGCTGTTTCTACATCTTTTACGACCGCAATCAGTACATCATGAGCCGCAAGACGACGGGCTGGATCGATAAGAATGCCGAATGTCGCCTGGTCCTCTATAAGAATTGCCGCAATACCGCTGAAATCGCCACGTCCATCGGCAAGTTGATGCACATGAAAGACAGTTATGTCAACACCATCCAGGGCATGACGCCGAAAGCCGTCTTTTATGGGAACGAAAAAGAACTGCAGAAACAGGCAGACCGCTTCGTCAAGGACATGTGCCAGCAAGGCGTTGCCCTGAAAGACATGGTCATCCTCACGGCCCACTCCGTCGGCCATAGCGGCCTCAAAGGCTGCCGGACCCTCAACGGGATTCCCGTCACGACGGAACCGGAAGACGGCAAAATCCTCTTCACGTCGGTACGGAAATTCAAGGGCCTCGAAGCCACGGCGGTCCTCCTCATCGACGTCAATCTGTCGGAACTCCCGGACGACCTCATGCAGCGCCTCATCTACGTCGGCTCCTCGCGGGCTACGATGTACCTGAAAATCGCCTTCTGCGAAGACATCGAAAAGAAAAACTACGGCCCCATCCTGGATGCCCTGACCGACGAACCGGTCAAGCATAACCGCAGCGGACTGGTCAAAACCCTGCACTTAGAAGCGGACTAATGGGAGCGCAGGCCAGTGAAAGGCTCTCTTTCTAGGAGAGCTGTCAGCGAAGCTGACTGAGAGGTTGCTTTTAAATTTAACTCCATCCGCTGACTGCTAAAAAAGGCACTGTCGTCGTGCGACAGCGTCTTTTTGCCTCGCCATGACAAAACCTGTCCTACTCAGATGCTATAGTGAAGATATAAATTGTATTTCACAGGAGGGATAGTCATGGACAGAAGCGAACAGACCAAGAAGAATCAGGCCATCAATTTGTATACGTGGGGCTTAGAACTCCTCTCTGACGGCGGCCACGTCCGGGATGCCGATAAAGTGGGCTGGATGCTGATAGAAAATGCAGCCACCCAGGGTGACCGGGACGCTCAGAACTATTTAGGCGATGCCTATTTTTACAGTTACAAAAAAGATGAAAAAGCTGCCTTTTGGTACACCAAAGCCGCTGAACAGGGACTGCCAGAAGCCCAGGCTATGCTGGGGATGCTCTATCTCCTGGGACGCGGCGTCACACGGAATTATGCCAAAGCCCGCCATTACTTTGAACAAGCCTTGCAGGGCGGTGAACTCAACGTCGAAGCCGCCGTGGCCCAATATTGGCTGGGCCAGATGTATAAAGAAGGCATCGGCGTCCCGAAAGACAGCGAAAAAGGCGAAAAACTGATCCGCCTGGCCGCCATCAACGGTTATGCACCCCATGGGAAATAAGTGAGCGCAGGCCGCCGGTCGCCGGTCGCCTCGGAATCAGATGCGGCTTCGCCGCGACAAACTCAAACTGACAACGACGCTTCGGGAAGCCCTCAGCGCGTAGCGGGCCGCCCGCCGCTACCATCCGTCCGGGTAACCATCCTGCACCTGAAAAATCAGAATGGTTTGGGACGGCCCCTACGGATGCGGCTTCGCCGCAATAAATTCATGAAATAAACGCAGTTCGCTGGTCGCAGATGGCAGTCCGCCGCGGTCTTGCAGACCACAAAAAAATCACGGCCAACGGCCTTGTGCGTAGGGGCTGTCCCAAGCCTTTTTGGCCCGTCAGGTGCCGACCGTCGGGAGGTGCAGGACGGCTGCCAAAACGGACAGCTGTGGCTGGGCGTCCCGCTTGTGAGATTCGACCATAGCCTATTCAAGCATAATGGCAGGCTTTTACGAGCCGCGGCTATTGTCACAAGCGGAGGGTCACTCGAAGCGATGTTATTTTTCTGAATCTGTTGTCGCTACGT
Organism: Megasphaera sp.; assembly: GCF_047831605.1. NCBI lineage: Bacteria > Bacillati > Bacillota > Negativicutes > Veillonellales > Veillonellaceae > Megasphaera > Megasphaera sp. The sequence continues at coordinate 1,894,713 of NZ_CP181255.1, forward strand.
GCGGTAACAGATTTATAAAATAAAAACAGTTCGCCGGCGTCTGCTCGCAGTGATGTGACCCCAAAAAGTTAGACCTTGGTAACGAGACAGTTTTTACTGTCTCGTTACTTTTTTTATGCTGTCTGTCGGAAAATTCTGTATTGTACAGGACTTTTCCAACCTAGTTTTTCTTTGATTCTTTGCTCATTATAGTATTTGATATATCGTTCGATAGCGGCTTTTAGTTCCTCATAGCTGTAGTAAATCACCCCATAATACATTTCTTGCTTCATTAAGCCGAAGAAGTTCTCCATGACAGCGTTATCATGACAGTTGCCCTTTCGAGACATGCTCTGAAAAATTCGTTCTTCTTTAAGATTCTGGGTATAGGCTTTCATTTGATATGCCCAGCCCTGATCGGAGTGAAACGTTCTTCGATACGGACAATCAGCCGTGATTTTGATTGCTTCAGCCTGAGCTTCCAGTATGCTTTTAGCCGAAGGATGTTTCGCTATTCCATAACTGATGATTTCATTGTTGAACATGTCCAGGAAAGGATCCAGATAAAGCTTGTGCAGGGTCAGATGTCCCTGTGTATCTACTTCATAGTATTTGAATTCTGACGTGTCGGTTGTAATCTTCTGGTGCGGAATAGTCGTGTTAAAACGACGTCGTATCCGATTCGGAGCCACGGTTCCTACCTTGCCTCTATAAGAGCTGTATTTACGGCTTTTTCGAGTAAAGGATGTTACCTGAAGGCCTAGTTTCTGCATGATACGTTGGACTTTCTTCTTGTTCACGCAATACCCTTGATTCTTTAATTCACCGGTCATGCGCCGATAGCCATAATCTTTATGCTGGCTACGGATTTCCTGTATTTTGTCTTCTAGTTCTTGATCGGGATTCTCACGGTCAAACCGTTTCTGCCAGTACATATAGGTTGCCTTGGGCATCTGCGTATAGGAGAGAAGATCGTTTAATTTGAATGATCTTCGGAGACTGCAGATGATTTTTGCAACCCTCTCGTTTTTGCTTCGTCCTCTAAACGCAGTCTCCTCAGTTCTTTTAAAAAAGCATTCTCTATCCGGAGTTTGAGATTTTCATCCTCTAACTCCTGGACATGTTCCACGCTGGCATCGACGACTGGCTTCTGCTCCTGAGTATCTGGTTTTCTGGTTCGTGATTCGCTCAAAGTTCTTCTCCTGCCTTTCCTATGTGGCCGTAATGCATCCGGCCCAGCTATTTTAAATTCATTGACCCATCTGGCAATCATTGTCGGATTGTTGATTCCTACTTGAAGGGCTAGTTCCTGATATGAAAATTCGCTTGTTAAGTAAGACTGTACCACAGAAAGTTTCTCTTTGAAAGAGTATATTTTTCGGGAGCGAGATCTTTTCAATCCATCATCTCCAAATGCTTTGTAGGCTGCAGTCCACTTTAGCAATTGGCTGCTACTTTCCATTCCATATTTACGTGAAATAGAAGTACACCCTTCGTCACTGCTCAAGTATTCCAGTACTATTTTTTTCTTAAATTCATAACTGTGTTTTGCCATAAAAAAACTGACCCCCAATCGTTAGATTTTTGGTCTAACTATTGGGGGGCAGCTCACCCTTCATGGCGTGGCTCCTCTTTTTGTTTCTCGTGATTCTTGTTATAATAAAAGACAAAGAACAGGAGAAGGCCCCCGCCTATGAAAGAAGGTGATGGTATGAAGTGGCAGATGCCGATTGGTGTCGATAATTTTTTTGATATACGGAGTAAGCATTATTATTTCGTCGACAAGACGGATTTTATCCGCCAGCTCATCGACGGGCACAGTGCGGTGACGCTGATTACGCGGCCGCGGCGGTTCGGTAAGACCTTGACCCTGAGTATGCTGGAGCATTTCTTTTCTATCGAAAAAGAGGCACAGAGCCGCCGTCTCTTCGACGGACTGGCTATCGAAGGAGCCGGCGCTGCCTACATGGCCCATCGCGGCCAGTATCCGGTGCTGTTCTTGTCTTTGAAAGATTTGAAGGACCTTACTTGGCCGCAGATGCTGCAATCCCTGAGTTCCTGGATTAGTTATTGGTTCATCGACCATGAGTATTTGGCAGAGAGTCCGGCTGTGAACCCGGATTTACGCAGGCGCTTCCTGGCACTGAAACAGCAGGGGGCCGGGCAGAATGAAATGCAGCTGGCCCTGACACTATTGGTCAAGATGATGCATCAGCATTTCGGCAAGCCTGTCATTTTATTGCTCGATGAATACGATGCGCCGATTCAGCAGGCTTGGGAACATGGCTTTTATACAGAGTGCATCGCTTTTATGAAACAGTTCCTGGGCAGTGTCCTGAAGGGCAATCGCGACTTGGATTTTGCCGTACTGACGGGGGTCCTGCGGGTGGCCAAAGAGAGTATTTTCAGCGATTTGAATAATCTCGACGTTTGCTCCGTCATGGATGCTGCCTATCGGGATGTCATTGGATTTACGCCACAGGAAGTGGCCCAGATGGCAGAAGACCTTTCCATGACCACGGCCCTTCCGGCCTTGAAAGCGTGGTATGATGGCTATCTCTTCGGTGGGGCGGAGATTTATAATCCCTGGTCGATTGTCAATTTTTTCCGTCACGGTGATGTCGGAGATTATTGGGTCAATACGTCGGGAAATGGCATTATCCGGGAAATGCTGCGCCATGTGACGGCTGAAACGGAGACGGATTTACTGTCTCTTTTACAGGGGCGCCATGTGACGGCTTTGATACGGGAAGGCGTCATTTATGAAGATATTGGCCGGGATACGGATGCCCTCTATACGATGCTGCTGACGACGGGCTATTTGACGGCTGTCAGCCGCAAGCGGGGAATCGGCGGCATACGCTGTGAATTGGTCATTCCCAACCGGGAAGTACAGGATGTATATCGTTTTGAAATCCTTGACAAGATGAGAGGTCGATTTTCCGTGTCCCGGCTGGAAACCATGTTCGATGATTTACTTTCAGGCAACGGAAAGGCCTTTTCGGAACTGCTGGGAGGCTATCTCCGGGACCTGGTCAGCGTATATGATACGGCCAATAAAGAAAGTTTCTATCACGGCTTCGTCCTTGGCATGACGGCGTTATTTGTATCCGATTATATTATCGAATCGAACCGGGAAAGCGGGTACGGCCGCTTCGACCTGGCAATTATTCCCAAGGATGTGTCTAAGGCCGGCGTCATCATGGAATTCAAAGTGGCTTCGAGGGAAGCTGACATGGCGGCGAAGGCCAAAGAGGCGTTGCAGCAGATTGAAGAAAGAGAATACGTGACGGAATTCCGCCAGCGGGGAATTCAGCGTGTATGGAAATACGGTATCGCCTTTTGCGGGAAAAAAATCCTTGCATTTCAAGGGCCAATGTGCTAAACTATTCTAGCATAGGTTTTGAATGATTGATACAGAAAGAGGTGTAAGTGGTGAAAGAAGGTATTCATCCGAAGTACTACCCGAATGCGAAAGTTACTTGCGCATGCGGCAATACGTTTGAAACAGGTTCTACGAAACCGGAACTGCGTGTTGAAATTTGCTCCAAATGCCATCCGTTCTTTACGGGGCAGCAGCGCGCTCAGCAGGCTCGCGGCCGTATCGAACAGTTCAATAAACGTTATGGTAAAACAGCTAAATAAGCAGCAGTACAAGTGGGCAGCAGAGCAGAAATGCTCTGCTCTATTTGTATGTACAGAAATGGAGGCAACTCTTTGAAGAAACCGAAGACGTACGTCGGCGGCCAGGCCGTCATCGAAGGGGTTATGATGCGCGGTCCTGTCAGCATTGCCACAGCAGTGCGGACGCCGTCCGGTGAAATTACTGTAAAGAAAGACGCCGTTCACTCCATTACCGAACGGTATCCGATTTTGAAGAAGCCTTTTTTGCGGGGCAGTGTTGCCTTGTGCGAGTCCCTGGTATACGGCATGAAGAGCCTGTCCTATTCGGCCCAGGCTGCCGGTGAAGAAGATGAGCAGCTGTCGAACACGCAGATGGCCCTGACTATGGCCGTGTCTGTCGTCCTGGCCATCGTCTTTTTCCTGGCCATCCCGACGTATGCAGCCAAGTTCATTCCCGGCGTGGCTGACAGTGCCTTTCGCCTGAACGTCGTCGAAGGGGTCCTGCGCCTCGCTATATTTCTATTATATATATGGGGGATTTCCCTGACGTCGGACATCCGCCGCGTCTTTGAATACCATGGTGCCGAACACAAGACCATTTGGACGTATGAATCGGGAGAAGAGCTGACCGTCGAGAACGTCAAGCGCCACAGCCGCCTCCATCCGCGGTGCGGTACGAATTTCCTGCTCATCGTCATGGTCGTGTCGATTTTCGTCTTTGCCTTTTTGGGCTGGCCGAATCTCGTCGAACGCATCGCATCCCGCGTGCTGCTCATGCCCGTCGTCGCCGGCATCAGTTATGAAATGATACGCCTCGCCGGCCGCACCCAGAATCCGGTCATTCAAGCCTTATTCCGTCCGGGCCTGTGGCTCCAGTATCTGACGACGCGGGAACCCCATGCCGACCAGATCGAAGTGGCTATCGAAGCCCTCAACGCCGCCAAGCCGGCTGATGAAGAAAATGAATCGAACGAATTGAAATGAGGAGGACCTTATGAGCTCTTTTATGGATAAAGTCCAGGCCGTAGAGAATAAATTCATGGACCTGGAACAGCAGATCAGCGACCCGTCTGTCATCGCCCGTCAGGACGAATGGCAGAAACTGACCAAGGAACACGCTTCGCTGATGCCGATTGTCGAAACATTCCGCAAATACAAAGACATTACCAGCACCATCGACGGCGACAAGGAAATCATCGACGATCCCGACAGCGACGATGACCTCATCGCCATGGCCAAGGAAGAAATGAACGGCCTCACTAAGGAACAGGCCGATCTGGAAGACCAGCTGCACGTCCTCATGCTGCCCAAGGACCCGCGGGATGACAAGAACGTCATCATGGAAATCCGCGCCGGAGCCGGCGGCGACGAAGCAGCCCTCTTTGCCGGCGACTTGTTCCGCATGTACATGAAATACATCGAAAAACAGCCGGGATGGAAGACGAGCATCATCAGTTCCAACGCACCGGAACTGGGCGGCTTCAAGGAAGTCGTCTTCTCCGTCGAAGGCTCTGGCGTCTATGGCAAGTTGAAATATGAATCGGGCGTCCACCGCGTCCAGCGCGTGCCCGTCACCGAAGCCGGCGGCCGTATCCACACGTCGACGGCAACCGTTGCCGTCCTGCCGGAAGCGGAAGACGTCGAAATCGACCTCAACATGGACGACGTCCGCGTCGACTATTTCCGCGCCTCCGGTGCCGGCGGCCAGCACGTCAATAAGACGAGTTCTGCCGTCCGCATGACCCATATCCCGACTGGGATGGTCGTCGAATGTCAGGATGAACGGTCCCAGCTGGAAAACCGTGCCAAGGCCCTGCGCGTCCTGAAAGCCCGCCTCCTCGACCAGGCCCAGCAGAAGGCCGATGCCGAATTGACGGAAGAACGGCGCAGCCAGGTCGGTACGGGCGACCGCAGCGAACGTATCCGCACGTATAACTTCCCGCAGGGCCGCGTGACGGACCATCGCATCAACCTGACCCTGTACAAGCTGGATAACATTCTCAACGGCGATATCGACGAATTCATCCAGGCCCTGGCCGAAGCCCGCCGGGCGGAATTGATGAAAGAAGCCGAAGATGAATAAGATTTGGACTATCGGTGCCTTGCTGCAATGGACGCAACAGTACTTTGCCGGCAAAGGCATCGATTCGCCGCGCCTCGATGCGGAAATCCTCCTGGCCCACGTCTTGCATAAAGAGCGCATCTACCTGTACGCCCATTATGACGAACCCATGAACGGTGAAGAACTGGCCGCCTACCGGGCGATGGTCAAACAGCGGGCTGACCGCCTGTCTGTAGCCCACATCCTGGGTACCAAGGCCTTCATGGGCCTCGATTTCAAGGTCAGTGAAGACGTCCTCATTCCCAGGCCGGAAACGGAAATGCTCGTCGAGACTGTCGTCGCCGCTGCCGAAGGGACGGCGCCGGCCATCATCGACATCGGTACGGGCAGCGGGGCCATCATCCTCAGCCTGCTCCACTATCTGCCGCAGGCCACGGGGAAGGGCGTCGACATTTCGCCCAAAGCCCTGGCCATAGCCGCTGAAAATGGCCGTACCCTGGGCCTAGACGGCCGCGTGACCTGGATCGAAAGCGATTTATTCACCAAGGTTCCGCAAGGCGCTTGTGACTGGCTGGTGTCCAATCCGCCGTACCTGACCAAGGGCGATATGGAACATCTCCAGCCGGAAGTGCGCCACGACCCGGCCCTGGCCCTGTACGGCGGCGACGACGGACTGGAATTCTATCGCCGCATCGCCGCAGAAAGCCCGGCTTACGTCAAAGCCGGCGGCCACTGTGCCGTCGAAATCGGCGCCGGCCAGGCCGACGCCGTGACGGCTGTTTTCTGCCGCCATGGCGCCTATGACCACGAACAGACCGTCAAGGATTACGGCGGCATCGACAGGGTCCTCGTATTTTCCAGAAAAGAGTAGAGACGATGAAACAGACGAAACTTGTAGAAATTACGGACATAGAGAAACAGAAAGCCATCCTCGAAGAAGCGGGCCAGATCATCCGCGACGGCGGCCTGGTCGTCTTTCCGACGGAAACGGTCTACGGTATCGGTGCCAATGGCCTCGACGCCGACGCGTGCCGCAGCATTTACGTCGCCAAAGGCCGGCCCAGCGATAACCCGCTCATCCTGACCGTGCCCGACGAAGAAGGGGCCCGCCAGGCAGCGGCTGTCATCCCGCCGACGGCACAGAAGCTCATGGACCGCTTCTGGCCGGGACCGCTGACCATCGTCCTGCCGCGCAAGCCCATCGTGCCTGATGCGGCGACGGGCGGCCTTGATACGGTAGCCCTGCGCTGCCCGGACCACGATATCTGCCGGGCCTTCCTGCGCTGTGCCGGCGTCCCCGTAGCCGGTCCCAGCGCCAACCTGTCGACCCGGCCCAGCCCGACGACGGCCGAAGAAGTCATGCACGACATGGACGGCCGCGTCGATATGGTCATCGACGGCGGTCCCTGCCACATCGGCGTCGAATCGACGATTGTCGAATGTAACGGCGACGACGGCGTCACCATCCTGCGTCCCGGCGGCGTCACTGTCGAGATGCTTCAGGAAGTCGTACCTCACGTCCAGCTCGATACGACGCTGGTCACGGGCAAGGGCGTCCCCAAGGCGCCGGGCATGAAATACCGCCACTATGCGCCATCGGCACCGATGACCGTCGTCGTCGGCCCTGTCGACAAGGTGACGGAAAAACTGCAGGCCTTATACGACCAGGCCAAGGGCGAAGGCAAAACCGTCGGCTTTTTGGTCAGCGAAGAAGTAGGGGCCTCGTTCCCACATAAAGATATGTATATCTGGGGTCGCCATGGCGACAAGGAAGCCCTGGCCAACCAGCTCTACACGGGCCTCTTGTCCTTTGACAGCAACCAGGTCGATATCATCCTGGCCGAAGGCATCGACGATGAGGGATTGGGCCTGGCTATCATGAACCGCATGAAAAAAGCTGCCGGCGGCCACGTGGTCATTGTCGGTTAAACCTTTTCACATGACTCCGAAAGGGGTATAATAAAACTGAATTTATCAGCATATATGGGAGGAATTGATTATGAAATTAGTACTCGGCGCCGATCACGGCGGATTTGACCTGAAAGAAAACATCAAAGAATATTTGAAGGAACAAGGCATTGAATTCACCGATTACGGCACCCTGACGGGCGAACGCTGCGATTATCCGGACATTGCCAAGAAAGTCGCTGAAGCCGTCGCTGATGGCACTTTCGACCGGGGCATCCTCGTCTGCGGCACAGGTATCGGCATCGGCATTGCTGCCAACAAAGTCCACGGCATCCGGGCCGCTCTCTGCCACGACTGCTTCTCGGCAGAATACTGCCGCCGCCACAATGACGCCAACATCCTGACCATGGGCGGCCGCGTCATCGGCCCGGGCCTGGCCAGAGAAATCGTCCGTATCTTCCTCTCCACTGGTTTTGATGGCGGCCGCCACGCTGTCCGCGTCGCCAAGATTGCAGAAATGGATAAATAGGAAAGGGGATTTCACACATGCACGTACAAGTAATGGATCATCCGCTCATTCAGCACAAAGTCACACTCATGCGGAAAAAGGAAACGGGTTCGAAGGATTTCCGCAACCTCCTGGAAGAAATCACCATGCTCATGGGCTATGAAATCACACGGGACCTGCCCTTGGAAGACGTCGAAATCGAAACGCCTGTTGCCAAGATGATAGGCAAACAGATCAGCGGCAAGAAACTGGGCATCGTCCCGGTCCTGCGCGCCGGTCTGGGCATGGTACAGGGCATGCTCAACCTCATCCCGACGGCCAAAGTCGGCCACATCGGCCTCTACCGTGACCCGCAGACGCTGGAACCGGTCGAATACTACTGCAAGCTGCCCGATGTAGAAGACCGTGATTTCATCATCGTCGACCCCATGCTGGCTACCGGCGGCAGTGCATCGGCTGCCATTACGCTGCTCAAAGAAAAAGGCATCGAGAACATCAAGCTCATGTGCCTCGTCGCAGCGCCCCAGGGCGTCCAGAAAGTCAACGCCGACCATCCAGACGTCCGCATCTACGTCGCTGCCCTCGATGATAAACTCAACGACCAAGGCTACATCGTCCCCGGCTTAGGCGATGCCGGCGACCGCATCTTCGGAACGAAGTAATCGTTCATTGTAGGTCGTTTAGCGAAAATAAAGATCGTTTGTAGTTTATTGTAGGGGCTCGCACGTGGCGAGCCCGCCCTGGAATCTGTGTGATTTTCTGTCCAGTTTAGAGAATCATCCACATTCACAACGGGTCGCCCACGTGGCGCCCCCTACGGTGTAAAAAAGGCCTGTCGCAAATGCGACAGGCCTTTTTTCAATGCGCACAAGGATGGACCTTGGCGATGGCTTGTAAATCATAAGGTGTTTCCTGATAGACGATGTTCAGCCAGTTGTGATAGAACAGGTGAGCGTAGCTGCACCACGTGAAGTACGGCTGCTTGGTATCGTTGTCACCAGGATAGTAGTTCTTGGGCACGGCAATGGGCAGGCCCTTTTTCTTATCCCGCAGGTATTCCTCTTCCAGGGTCCGCCGGTCGTACTCGAAGTGACCGAGGACGAAGAAACGGCGGTGATCCGGCGTACCGATGATGTTGATGCCGTTTTCGACGGACCGTGAGAGGATGTCGAGCTGCGGCGTATTGTAGACTTGGATGTCGTTAATCGCCGTATGCCGCGACTGGGGGATGAAGTAACGGTCATCGAAGCCCCGCAGGAGGGGATGGTGCTTCTGGGTCAGCTGGTATTCAAAGATACCGAAGAGCTTGGCCGGCAGGAGACGCTTTTCGATGCCATAGTAGTAATACAGGGCTGCCTGGGCGCCCCAGCAGAAGTGGAGCGTCGAGAAGGCATGTGTCTTGGCCCATTCAAAGTAAGTCTTCATTTCCGGCCAGTAGTCGACAGACTCGAAGGGAATCTGTTCGACCGGGGCGCCGGTGATGATGAAACCGTCGTAGTAGTTATCCTTGATTTCATCGAAGACGTAGTAGTTTTCTTCTAAATAAGACGGGTCGGTGTGGGTGCTCTCATGGCTGTCCGTATGGCAGAAGTCCACTTCGACCTGGAGCGGTGAATCACCGAGGAGGCGGAGAAGCTGCAGCTCTGTCGGTTTCTTCAAAGGCATCAGGTTGAGGATAAGGATGCGCAGCGGCCGTATATCCTGATGGAGGGCCAGCCCCTTATCGATGGTGAAGATACCTTCTTCGTGAAGTTTTTCCTTGGCGGAAAGACCGTCAGCAATTTTAATAGGCATAGTGCATTTCTCCTTACAATAGTCTTAGATGGTTTCCAGTGCTTTTTCAACAGCGGCGAGGAGGTCTTCGATGTTTTCGAGGCCAACAGAGATACGGATCGTGCCCGGTGTGATACCGCAGGCGCGCTGAGCTTCTTCCGAAAGCTGCTGATGCGTCGTCGAAGCCGGGTGAACGAGGAGGGACTTGGAGTCGCCGACGTTAGCCAGGTCGGAGAAGATGTCCGCATTGTCGATGAATTTACGGGCAGCTGCATAGCCGTCTTTCAATTCAAAGGAGAAGATCGAACCGGTTCCCTTGGGGAAGTATTTCTGAGCCAGTTTGTAGTACGGCGAAGACGGGAGGGACGGATAGTTGACTTTAGCGACTTTCGGATGGTTTTCCAGGAAGTCGGCGATTTTCTGGGCGTTAGCGACGTGGCGTTCGATGCGCAGGGACAAGGATTCCAGGCCCTGGATGAGGAGCCATGCGTTGAACGGGCTGATGCAGGCACCGAGGTCGCGGAGGGCTTTGGCGCGGATACGGGTTACGAAGCCGGCACCAGGGATATCCTTGGCGAAGTTGACACCATTGTAGGATTCGTCAGGCGAAGCGAATTCTTTGAAACGGCCCGAGCCAGCCCAGTCAAATTTGCCGTTTTCAACGATGAGGCCGCCGAGGGTCGTGCCGTGGCCGCCGATGAATTTCGTAGCCGAATGGACGACGACGTCAGCACCGTGTTCGAGCGGGCGGAAGAGGAACGGCGTAGCAAAGGTGTTGTCGACGATGACCGGAAGGCCGTTGTCGTGTGCGATTTTGGCGATAGCTTCGAAGTCCGGAATGTTGATGGCCGGGTTGCCGAGGCTTTCGAGGTAAATGGCTTTGGTCTTGTCGTTGATGTATTCGGCAAAGGACTGCGGGTCGTCGGGATCGGCGAAGTGCGTCGTAATGCCGAGGTGTTTGAAGGTTTCGCTGAACAGTTCGACTGTGCCGCCGTACAAGGTCGGAGCAGCGATGATTTCGTCACCAGCACCGGCGAGGTTGATGATGGAGTAGGCGATAGCCGAAGCGCCGCTGGCTGTAGCCAAACCGGCTGTGCCGCCTTCGAGGGCTGCGATACGTTTTTCCAGGACGTCCTGCGTCGGGTTGGTCAGACGGCTGTAGATGTAGCCAGCGTCTTTCAAAGCGAAGCGGTCTTCGGCCTGCTGTGTATCTTTAAAGACATAAGATGTGGTCTGGTAAATAGGAACGGCGCGGGCACCCGTTGCCGGATCCGGTACCTGACCTGCATGCTGCTGTAATGTTTCGAATTTGTAGTTTGTGTTTTCGCTCATAATACATTTCCCCCTAATATTAAAAAATATATAATGTAATATAAACTTGAAAGCCTTGTAATAAAAAAAGCTTCCGTCCCAAGTAAGGGACGGAAGCACCGTGATACCACCCAATTTTACTCATCCCTCACAGGATGAGCCTCTTCAGGTACGCAGGCAAATGAGCCTTGAATACCATAGTGCTGTAACGGGCACGCCCGGACGGCCTAACTGTTCGACCAATCTGCTCGGAGTCCATCTTCCACGATGACCCTTGCATTCCCTTTCACCAAATGGGAACTCTCTGTGCCAATTCCTATCGTGTACTCTTCTCTTCATTGCAACACTATCAAGTTGTTGACGTAAGTCTACCATCAAAAACGGACTTTGTCAAATGATTTTCGCAAAAAATTTCAAGTAAATTGACGTTAAACGTTATATGTTTCAACAAAACGCAGTGAATTATTAGGAGGCAGTTCGCTGGCCGCCGCGGTCCTGCGGACCGAAAAAATACACGGACAGCGGCCTCGTGCATAGGGGCCGTCCCAGAGCCTTTTTGAACCGTTAGGGCCGACAGGACCGAATTTCGATGAACGAATAATCAGTACCGTATCCACTTTGAGCTGTGAAATTCATGGTTATTCCGGGTATGCGCCTTCCATATAGTCTGAGGCGAAGGGTAATAAAGTAGTCATAATGGGTCCTCATTTGGGTCTAATCCTTTACGGATGGCCTTATTATACGGTATAATAAGATATGACACAAACGGTGATTTAGCATGTATGTCATGACGAAATGGGTGAATAAGTGATATGGATAGTATAAAATGTCAGGCTTTGCTCCTGGCGATTCAATATGGCAGTCTGACGGCGGCCGGCAAGGAACTGGGGTATACTCAGTCGGGGATGACCCGTATGATCCGTTCGCTGGAGAAGGAAATCGGCTTCCCTCTGCTCGTGCGCAACAAGCAGGGCGTCCGGCCGTCGGCCAATGGCCAGCAGATGGTGCCGGTCTTTCAGGAAGTCGTCAGGGCTTCGCAAAAGGCCGCCGACTTGGGGGCGGCCATTCAAGGCGTCCTGGCCGGGGTCCTCAATATCGGCAGTTATTATAGTGCCGCCGCGGCGTGGCTGCCGAAGATTTTGCGCCGTTTCCAGGCCCAGTATCCCAAGGTGGAAGTCCATTTGTTAGAAGGGACGAATCAGGAATTGGCCCAGTGGCTCAATGAGAAGGCCGTCGACTGCTGTCTGGCCGCCAAGCCCGGAGCGGATGTGGCCTATGACTGGATTCCCTTGAAGGACGATGAGCTCGTCGTCTGGCTGCCGCCGGATCATCCCTGGACGGCGGAAAAGGAGATTCCCGTAGAATGGCTGAACGGGGCGCCTTTTATCATCCCTCTGCCGGATCACGATACGGATATCGACCGCTTCCTGGCAGCCAATCAGGTCCAGCCCGATGTCCGCTTCACGACGACCGACCCGTATACGGCGTACTGCATGGTCGAAGAGGGTTTGGGAATCAGCGTCAACAACCGCCTGACGACGGAGAAGTGGGCTGGCCGCGTCGAACTTAGGCCTCTGGCCCCGGCCCAGTCGATTTCGCTGGGCATCGCCGTCCCAGACATCCAGGAAATGTCCCCAGCAGCGGGCAAGTTCGTCGCCCAGGTCTGGCAGGCCGTCAACGGCAGCCCGGAAAAATAGGAGTTTGACGACTAAAAGACTATAAAATTTGGATATTCTATGATATAATTTATTGTTATGTGACCTGATAAAATACTTTGATACTGGAGGTATAAGAATGGCTACAGTTCAGGAAAAGATTGACCAGCTCCATGAAAAGCTCGCGAAAATCGAGATGGGCGGCGGTCAGAAGCGAATTGATTCGCAACATAGAAAAGGCAAGATGACAGCCCGCGAACGGCTGGCTAAGTTATTTGATGAAGGCAGCTTCACGGAAATGGGGCAGTTCATCCATCATCGCTGCATGAATTTCAACATGCAGGAAAAGGAAATCCCCGGCGACGGCGTCGTTACCGGCTACGGTACGGTACGCGGCCGCCTGGTCTTCGCTTATGCCGAAGATTTTACGGTCGAAGGCGGTTCGCTCGGCGAAATGCACGCTCATAAAATCGCCCAGATGCAGGAAATGGCTCTGAAGATGGGAGCCCCTGTCATCGGCATCAATGACTCCGGCGGTGCCCGCATCCAGGAAGGCGTCGATGCTTTGTCCGGTTTTGGCCGCATCTTCATGAATAATACGGCCGCATCGGGCGTCATCCCGCAGATCGCCGTCATCATGGGGCCCTGCGCCGGCGGTGCCGTATACAGTCCGGCCCTGATGGACTTCGTCTTCATGGTCAAGAATACGTCGGATATGTTCCTCACGGGCCCGGCCGTCATCAAGTCGGTCACGGCCGAAGAAGTGACGGCCGAAGAATTGGGCGGCGCCATGACGCACAGCTCTATTTCCGGCGTGGCTCACTTTGCCTGTGAAAATGAAGACGACTGCATCGAAAAGATCAAGGCCCTCCTCGACTTCCTGCCCAGCAACAATATGGAAGAAGCGCCGGTCGTCGAATCGGACGATGACCCGAATCGCGAAGACGAAAGCCTCAATTCGGTCATCCCCGACGACAGCAGCATGCCTTACGATATGCTCGACGTCATCAAATCCTGCGTCGACGACGGCAATGTCTTCCAGGTCCTGGAAAACTATGCCCTCAATATCATCACCTGCTTCGCCCGCTTTGACGGCCAGACCGTCGGTATCATCGCCAACCAGCCGAAGTTCCTCGCCGGCTGCCTGGATATCAACGCATCGGACAAGGCGGCTCGTTTCATCCGCTTCTGCGACAGCTTCAATATCCCTGTCGTCACCTTCGTCGATGTACCGGGCTTCCTGCCTGGGACGACTCAGGAATACGGCGGCATCATCCGCCACGGTGCCAAGATGCTCTATGCTTACTGTGAAGCGACGGTCCCCAAGATTACCGTCGTCACCCGCAAGGCCTACGGCGGTGCCTACATCGCCATGTGCTGCCGCCAGCTCGGCGCCGACATGGTCATGGCCTGGCCGTCGGCAGAAATCGCCGTCATGGGCCCCGATGGTGCAGCCAATATCATCTTTAAGCACGACCCGGAAAAAGAAAAGAAGAAACAGGAATATATCAATGAATTTTCGACGCCCTATAAAGCAGCCGAACACGGCCAGATCGATTGCGTCATCGAACCGAAGGAAACGCGTCCGCGCATCATCAGCGCCCTGGCTATGCTTTACAGCAAGCGGGAAGAACGGCCGTCGAAGAAACACGGCAACATGCCGTTATAAGGAGGCTGCTGTATGATAGAAATTCAATTTGCCGTCATCGTCCTGCTGGTCGCCATGACATTGGTCCTGAGCCGGTACTATAATACCCGCTTCCGCGCTCTGGAAGACAAGATGAAGGACGTTGCCGACTTCCAGCAGAGCGTCAAAGAACTGGCCGAAGCCGTCCAAAATTTGAAGGACCCTGTCAAGGTTGAAAAAACGGTCCCGTCGGAACCGGAAGAAGCGGAAAAATCGGAATTGACGAACCCCGTCGTCCCTGTCGGCCAGCGCCAGCCCGCCGTCGTCGCAGCCCGGCCGATGGCTGTCGTAAAAGAAACGGCCCCCCAAGGTTCTCAAGATGGCCTAGACGATGAAGTCGTCGCTGTCATCATGGCCGCTGTTGCCGCCTATGGCTATCCGCCGTCGGCAATCCGTTCTATCCGTCCGCAGAAACGCGGTTATAAACGCCATCGGGAAAGCTGGGCTATGGCAGCCCGCCTGGGTGGTATGAGTCGTTAATGAAGTGAATATTTAAATCCAGGAGGATTATATATATGAAAAAATTCAAGGTTACCGTCAATGGAAAAGCATATGAAGTAGAAGTCGAAGAAATGGGAGGCGCTCCGGCAGCGGCTCCAGCTCCGCAGGTTGCAGCCGCACCGGCTCCGGCAGCTCCCGCACCGACACCGGCAGCGGCTCCGGCTCCGGCTGCCACGCCGGCTCCCGCCGTAGGCGGCCCGATCCCGGAAGGTGCCATCACCGTCAAGGCCCCCATGCCGGGCAAGATTTCGGCCCTCAAAGCTGAAGCTGGCAAAGCCGTCAAACGAGGCGACATCATCCTCGTCCTGGAAGCCATGAAGATGCAGAACGACATCACGGCGACGGCAGACGGAACGCTCCACGAAATCCGCGTCAACCCCGGCGATAACGTAAAGACCGGCGACGTACTGGCTGTTATTGTAAAATAGTGGCTCGTAGGGGACGCCCAAAGGGCGTTCCGCAGGCCGCAGTTCGCAGACCGCAGTTCGCAGGCCGCAAGCCGTAAAAAAAGTGGCTAGTGGCTAGCCGTTAGTGGTTAGCGGATGGCTTGAAATTTAAAAACATCCACTTTAAACTTTCAACTTCAAACTCAAAAAAGAGGCTGTCCTATGAAGACAGCCTCTTTTTTTATACGAGCCACGAGCTTGCAGGCCGCCTTGACAGGACGGCCCCTACTAGCCACTAGCTACTAGCCACTACTTTGCTGCAGCTTTTTTGGCTTCGGCTTTGGCGAGGAACGGTGCCGATTCGATGATGAAGCGGTCGTGGGTGGCTTCGCCTACGAGGCCGGCTTCGTCGTGGGCTTCGATTTTGAAGGTCAGTTTTTTGCGGTCCTGTTCGATCAGGGTGGCTTTGGCCGTGACGGTCAGGCCGATAGGCGTAGCGGCGACGTGTTTGACGTTCATGGCGATGCCGACGGTGTTATAGCCTTCCGGGAGCTGAGGGTCGCAGGCGTTGATGGCTGCGTTTTCCATGAGAGCTACCAGGGCCGGCGTTGCGTAGACCGGGGATTTGCCGCTGCCCAATTTGATGGCCGTATTGTTTTCCGTGCATTTTTCAGAAACTTCTGCTGTCGAGTTGGCTTTGATGTTGAATTCCATAGTGGTATAACCTCCTAAATAAATGGGAATATGCCTGAACCGTATAGATTGAGGCGATTTACATAACTATATCATATCATACTTTCCTCTTTTTTGACAGACAAAGCGTCATGAGATACAATGGACGTGTCATTGTGTAAGAAAAACGAGGAGTGAAACCATGAAAATTAAAGCAATCGTGCTGGTGGCAGCCGCCGTCTTGGCGATGGGGACGGCTGCCCTGGCCAAGGATAAAGGGACGCTGTCGAAGTTCCCCAACTGGGGCGTCATCACGGTCCCCGATGATATCTACATGCAGTCAGGGCGGCAGCCCATGCTGACGGCTGCTGATGAAGGCAACGATGTCATCGCCCTGTTTGAACGAATCTTTCCTATCCAGCCGGAAACGTATCAGGTCGTCAAGAAGGACGATGCCGATTTCCAGTATGCCTATCTACTGCATTATACGGCGACCATCTGGGACGTCAAGGCGGCCGTCTATGGGGAGAACCGGGAAAACTCTTATCTCCGCGATATCGGCAGCCGGCCGGATATGCGCATCCTCATGAACCGGCTGAACCAGAATATGCCGGGACGCCTTCCAGAGGGCTTCCACGTCGTCTCGCCGGTGACGGCGAAAAAGACCAATGGCCATCTCTTTTATGAATGGACCATCGCCAAATCCCTGGTCATCAACGGCAATCCCTTCACGGAAACCATCCACTGCCTGGCCTGGCAGCACGGCGATACGATGGAAGTCGCCGCCATCCTGGGCAACATCGCCAAAGAAGGCGATGACGACATCATCAGCGCCGTCACGGATATGTTGAAAAAAGCAGAAAAGATGCCTAAGAAATAGTTTATAGTACGGAGTTTGTAGTTTGGCGCCCGATATCCAGGCGGGCCGGATCCCTGCGAAGGCCGGGAACATTGTCGCCGAACTCTGGGCGGGCTCGCCACGTGCGAGCCCCTAGCCACTAACTACTAACCCCTAGCCACTAGCTTGCGGGCCGCCTTGATAGGACGGCCCCTACGGGCCACTAGCCACTAAAAAGGGGCTGTCGCATTAAGCCATTTCGGCTTTGTGCGACAGCTCTCTTTTTTTATTCTATTTCATCGTTCTATTCTCTTTTTTTAGCTAAACGTAAAAAAGGTACACGAAACAGACCGGCCATCCAGTCGGCAAAAAACGTGTGCCTTTGCTATGTATATGGTTATTCAAGCACTCTTTTTCACTTTTTTTAAGGAATAAAGGTATGTCCCGAAATTGCCGGATTGCAGCTTGTGATGTAAGGTCAAGACATTGTGGGCCATTGCCAGTATGATGCTGGTTGCCAGGGCGTTCTCCGTTCCATGGCTCAAAAAACGCCGGAACGACAGATTCGCCTTGATGTCGGAAAAAGCGCCTTCAGACTGGATGGAACGGTTCATTCGAAGCATCTTCCCTGTAGGAGAACTGATGTGAGCTTCCATTTCGGCCCGTTGGGCTTGGAACCTTTTAGAAAGTTCTAATTGCTTCGTCCTTTTTTCCAACGGCTTCTTGCTGCGATTGCCATGAATGCATCCTTTCTTATAGGGACAGTCCGAACAATCCTCACAGACATAATGGCTTTTGCGTATTTTAAATCCCGTGCTGGTTGTTTCGGTCTTTTTCCCAACACAGGTCAGCTTACGGTGATTGTGGCAATAAAAGACATCATTTTTCGCATCATAGTCCATATTCTGGAATTTGCCAATATCTTTTTTGAAACGGCGTTTTTTCCGCTGCTCATGGTCGGACGGTTTGATGTAAGCATCATACCCCTGTTCGGCGAGCTTCGTGTAATTTCTTCGCTTTCATAGCCGGAATCTGCAATGATACGGGTATACTGGAAAGGGAAATGCTTGCGAAAATCTTCGAGGAAAGGCAGCAGGGTGGTACAATCTGAAGTCTGCGGTCCGACAGTGACCCAGGTAACGAATCCAGCGTCCACGCTATATTGTACATTATATGCAGGCTTGACCTGGCCGTTTTTCATGGCGTCTTCTTTCAGATGCATGAAGGTGGCATCGATATCGGTCTTGGCATAGCTGTTCCGGTCCCCGCAGTAATGAAGCTGGACGGCGTACTCTTTTGTCTTATGCAGGAAATCCTTGGCTTTTTCAATGGCCTTTTGCAATGGCGTCTTACGATGGCCTTTGCCATGGACGAAAACGATGTGTCCTTCTCGTTGAAGCCGTTTTAATTTCCCCAACAGCCGCCGTAAATGGTACCGATGGACAGCGTGTGTATGGAGCACTTGGATGCCAAAGAGTTCCTGGGTCTTAAGAATAAAGCCCGGAATTTTTGCTAATACTTTGGCCTGCCGTTTCGTGACACTCTTCTTCCAGACAAAAGTGTATTTATTGGCAACAGATTCGATTTTTGTCCCATCGATGAACAAATTCTTCAGCGATAAGGCCCCGGCCTGAGCCAAGACGGCATCCATGTCGGCAAACAAGGTCCGGCTGCATGCCGCCATATGATGAGAACGGAAACGGGCGATAGTCGCATGATCGGGAACGGGTTTCCCTTCCAGCAGATATTGAAAATTCAAATCTCTCCGGCAAGCCGATTCAATACGACGGGAACTGAAAATCTGGTTCATGCTGGCATAAATAACGATGGCCAGTAACTGGCGTGGTGAAGCCTGATTTTTCTCGATACGAGAATACGTCTGGTACAGCGGTGATAAATCCATCCTTTCTATGAGCAGCTTCACTAACCGCACGGGATCGTCATCCGGAATCTGAAATGAAATATTCAAGGGAAGTGATAGTTGATAAGGCGCTTCCCATATTGTATAATTGACATGCGTATTTAGTGTCGTCATAACTCTATTTTACGCGCAATCCCGGGCTTTTTACAGTCCGGGATTTGTTTTTTTCAGATTTTTTTGTTCAGCCCTAATGGATACGGCTGCCTGGCCCCTGGCGGGTGACATTGCGGGAACGACCTCGGTCCGGCGCGGTCCGGGTAGGCCGTGCCGGATGCCGTGCGTGCTATTTGCGTCCGGCGTGCTGCTTTGTTTGAGCGCAGCGAGTTTCAGCACGCCAGCAAATGGCACTCTCGGCAAGAGGAGTGGAGCACGCGAACCAGCTAGGGGCCAGGTGGCCGATGCCAACCTCTTCAGAAGAATCCCTCAGACCGCCGTTGGCGGCCAGCTCCCCTTCACAGGGGAGCCTTTTGGCGCTCCTGCGCCTGATTTCCAGAGTCTATTGCGGCAAAGCCGCTTCTGAGTCCGAGCAAACCGTCCATGAAGAACGACCATAAAGCTATGATGTTTTTGCATACATAAAAAGAGCCTGTGCACGATTACGTGCGACAGGCCCTTTTTCTTATAACGTTTTCATCAGTTCTTCCAGATGTTCTGTGAGTTTCATGTTTTCATCGTAGTCGATGGGGCAGTCGATGATGACTGGTTTGTTCTGCTGGAAGGCTTTTTTCAGGGTCGGCAGGAGGTCTTCGGTCTTGGTGATGCGGTAGCCGATGGCGTGGAAGCTTTCGGCCAGTTTCACGAAGTCCGGGTTGGTGAAGTCGACGTACTGGTGATGGCCGTACTGCATGTCCTGTTTCCATTTGATCAGGCCATAGCTGCAGTCGCTGAAGATGAGGATGACGAAGTTCGTGCCCAGGCGGTAGGCCGTTTCAAATTCCTGGACGTTCATCAGGAAACCGGCGTCGCCGGTGATGGCCAGGACTTTCTTGTCCGGATGGACGAGCTTGGCCGAGATGGCGCCGGGAACGGCGATGCCCATGGTGGCGAAGCCGTTGGAGATGAGGCACGTATTCGGTTCGTAGCAGTTGTAATGGCGGGCGATCCAGACTTTATTGGCACCGACGTCGGAAATGACGATGTCGTCTTTGCCCATGACGCGGCGGCAATCGATGAGGGCTTTCTGCGGCTTGACCGGGAAGGCCATATCGTGGGCGTAGCTTTCGTGTTCGTCGACCATCTTCTGACGGATATCCAGGAACTGTTTCGGTTCAGCCAGGCGGGCGGCTTTGGCCATGATGCGTTCCAGCGAGTTGGGGATGTTGCCGACGACTTCGACTTCGGGCTGATAGTTCTTGTTGATATCGGCCGGCATGGTGTCGATGTGGATGATGTCGGCATTGGTCAGATGCCATTTGGCCGGAGCGTATTCGATGATGTCATAGCCGACGGCGATGACCAGGCTGGCCTTTTCCAGCATTTTCGTCTGGTAGTCGTCCATAGGGATGCCGACGGTCCACATGGAATATTTGTTGTCAAAGGGAATGGCACCTTTGGCCATCATCGTGTTGATGACAGGGAGCTTCAGTTTTTCCGCAAAGGCCGTGAGCTGTTTGGCCGCTTTGCTGCGGATGACGCCGCTGCCGGCCAGGATGACCGGGTTCTTGGCATAGGAAATCATGGAAGCGGCCGCTTCGATTTGCGATTCCAGGGCTGTTTCCGGCAGGATGCTCTTATGCTGCAACGGTTTTTCATCGTCGGCGACGGGCATCTTGCTGATGTTGACCGGCAGGTCGATGAAGGTAGCGCCCGGTTTTTCCCGTTCGGCATATTTGAAGGCCAGGCGGGTGATTTCAGCCATCGTGTCCGGACGGACGACGGTGTAGGCCCGGCGGGTGATCGGTTCGAACATGGCCCGCAGGTCGAGGTACTGATGGGCCGTGATGTGCATTTTATCGGTG
This sequence comes from Megasphaera sp., assembly GCF_047831605.1. NCBI lineage: Bacteria > Bacillati > Bacillota > Negativicutes > Veillonellales > Veillonellaceae > Megasphaera > Megasphaera sp. The sequence continues at coordinate 1,915,496 of NZ_CP181255.1, forward strand.
CCGACCTGGCCGGAAATGGCGACCAGCGGGGCCCCGTCGCAGTCGGCATCGGCGACGCCGGTGATCAGGTTGGTAGCCCCCGGGCCGAGGGTGGCCATGCAGACACCGGCTTTGCCGGTCAGACGGCCATAGACATCGGCCATGAAGGCTGCGCCCTGTTCATGGCGGACTGTAATGAATTCAATCTTTGAATGTTCCAGGGCATCCATGACGGCGAGGTTTTCTTCGCCGGGAATACCAAAAATATAATGGACGCCTTCTTCTTCCAGACATTCGACGAGAAAGTCAGCTGTGTTGCGCGTCTTCTTTTGTTCCATGGTGTGAACACTCCTTTGACGATAGATGGATAGGTTGAAATTCGTGTTGCAACCTGTATTATAATATGGTATAGCTTGTTTTTCAATCATTTGAGAGGGAGGATTTTATGAACGTTCTAATCAGTGCCTGCCTGCTCGGCCAGTACTGCCGCTATGATGGTCAGACGAAGGTTTATCCGCAGGTGCAGGATTTGCTCGGGCGGGATGATATCCATTTGATTCCCGTCTGTCCGGAACAGGCCGGCGGCCTGGCGACACCGCGTCCGCCGGCAGAACGGCAGGGAGAACGGGTCGTCACGGCAGACGGTACCGATGTGACGGCGCAATACCGGCGTGGTGCCGAAGCGGCCCTGTACTTGGCCCGCCTGTTCCATTGCACGAAGGCCATCTTGAAAGAGAAAAGTCCGTCTTGTGGACATGGACAGATTTACGATGGTACTTTTTCACGGACCCTGACGGCTGGCGACGGCGTGACGGCGGCGTTATTACGCGCAGAAGGCCTTGAAATCATAGGGGAAAGCGACCTGCTCTGACCCTTGCTTTTATACCCCTGGTTTGCTACAATATACGAGTACGCAAGTGAGGAGGTTTCAGCGTGAATACGTTTCTACATGAAGTTTACGAATGGATTTATTCCATCATCATCGCGTTGGCCATTGCCATGGTCATCCATATCTTCTTCTTCCAGCCGACACGCGTTTCCGGTGAATCGATGATGCCGACCCTGCACAACGGGGAATACCTCATCGTATCCAAATGGAATCACGTCCTGGGGGAAGTCCCGAACTATGGAGATATTGTCATCATCGACAGCCGCGTCCAGTATCCGCGCACGTGGAAAGATGACGTCGCAGAACCGATGAACAATTACATGGCTTTCTTTAATCATGATCTGCAGACCAAGAACATCTGGGTCAAGCGGGTCATCGGCCGTCCTGGCGACACGCTGGCGTTCCATGATGGCAAGGTATGGCGCAACGGCCAGCCTTTAGATGAACCGTACATCAATGAACCGATGGAATACAGCCGCAAAGGGGAAATCAAGATCCCCGAAGGCTATGTCTTCTGCATGGGTGATAACCGCAACCACAGCAGTGACAGCCGCTTCATCGGCCCGGTCCCCATCGACCACGTCTTAGGCCACGTCATCTGGTAGGCCTCAAAAGAGCATACGACAGTTCGCAATCCATCCTGTCGGTAAACAAAACTAGGAAGCATTACAATGGTATCTTGCAATGCAGACGGGATTGTTTCGGCAACCCCGTCTTTTTTTCTTTTCTTTGGAAGGAGGTTACGCCTATGTATAATTTTCTCGCGAATACGAAACGCATGACCGTCGCTGCCATGGTCATGGCCCTGTACATCGTCATCTTGTACGTCACTCAGGGGATTTCCTTTGGCCCCTATCAGATCCGCATCGCCACGTCGCTCTATGCATTGGCCTTTGTATATCCCTTCCTGGTGGTCCCCTTGGGGCTTGCGAACTTCATTGCCAATTTCCTCTTCGGCGGCCTGGGCTTTATCGACATGATCGGCGGCTGCTTCGTCGGCATGGCCACGACATGGCTCATCGTCCAGATCCGTCAGCGTCAGTATAGTCCATGGCTGGCTGCCCTGCCCATCTGGTGGGTGCCGGCCCTCTGCGTCAGCGCCTGGCTGTCGTACCTGCTCGATTTGCCCTACGCCGTCCTGGTCAGCAGCCTGGCTGTCGGTCAGCTGCCGCCGGCCATCTGCGGGGTCCTGCTCATCCAGGCCCTGAGCCATCGTTATGTCTTGAAGAAGGAGTTTTGATATGAGCCGAAGTAAAGAAGAACTGCAGGGCGTGACCCAGCTGGGCAATCAGCACACGACGTACGCCCAGGACTACGACCCGTCCCTGTTGGAAACATTTGTCAACAAGCATCCAGACCGGGATTATTTCGTCAAGTTTAACTGTCCCGAATTCACCAGTCTCTGCCCCATGACGGGCCAGCCGGACTATGCGACGATTTACATTTCCTACGTCCCTGGTGAGCGCATGGTAGAAAGCAAATCGCTGAAACTCTATCTGTTCAGCTTCCGCAATCACGGTGATTTCCATGAAGACTGCGTCAACATCATCATGGACGACCTCATCCAGGCCATGGACCCGAAATATATCGAAGTATGGGGGAAATTCCTGCCCCGCGGCGGCATCAGCATCGATCCGTATTGCAACTACGGCCGGCCCGGCACGCCCTGGGCTGACGTGGCCTGGCAGCGCCTGTCCCAGCACGATTTATATCCTGAAAAGGTAGATAATCGCTAAATCTATTACCTTTTACGGCTGTTTCATGATATAATAAGTCTAAAAACAACAGAAGTAAGGGGTGTTACCTGTGAAATTGAAAAAAATGCTTTTGGCCCTGGGATTCTCCCTGGCCTTGTCGGCATCGGTCTTCGCAGCGGATAATATGTGGCAATATAACCAGTATACGTCCATCGACATGAACTCGGCCAAGCTCTATTACGATATGGGCCGCCAGATCCTGTCCTTTGAGACGGTGGAACAATCCGGCGAAACGACTGACTACTGCACCTATGTGTATAACATCGATGACCAGACGATCCAGCTGAAAAAGATGATTACCAAGACGAAGAAGCATAAGTATAAGAGCAGCTTCTATCCGGAATCCATCAAAGACGGCAACGCCGTCATCAAGGCCAGAGCCCGCATGGCCAATGATGTATTGGTCAAAGTAAAGGAAAAGGATGAGAAAAAATAGTGTGGGAGTTGGCAGTTTTCAGAGAAAACCTTTAAATTTAAAGCCATCCGCTAACAACTAACTGCTAGCCACTAACAACTTAAAAAGGCTTGTCGTCGTGCGACAAGCCTTTTTTATACGATGTCATTTCCCCTTGACGCAGATGCTGAGCCATTTCGGCAGTCTGTGTTCGACGACGACCCAGGAATAGGCTGCGGCACAGGCTGTGACGATGACGTAGATGGCGATGATGTGGACGGCCCGCAGGTAGATGTGCCAGTGGGCGGCCAGGCCCGTGCAGGCACTGAGAAAGACGGGATGGACCAGGTAGATGGGATACGAGTAGTCGCCCAGGAGGGAGAAGACCTTGTGGACCCATTGCGGGACAGGCCGGCATTCCCACCAGTAGAGGAGGAAGAGCATCGTCGACAGGGTATAGGCCATGCCGATAGGGCTGAGCTGATGGATAGTGAAGACTGCCGACAAGGGGTCGTAGCCCAGGTAGTGCATGACGCCGTAGTAGGCGGCCAGCATACCCGCTGTCGTCGCTGCCTGGAAGACGTTGACCAGCGTGCCGTGGCGTTTCAGCCAGTCCGTCACGGCTGTGAAGTGTTCTGCCGTAAAGGCACCGAACATGAAGATGAACAGGTAGTGCAGGACGACGTAGTTCAGGCGGAAGTTGAAGGCGTCCTGGATGAGGGGATTGTCGGAATGGACCGTCCAGATGTAGCTGGAATAGAAGTTGAAGACCATGTTGGCGAAAAAGAGGATAGTAAAAGAGAGCCACGGCGCCTTGTCCATGAAGCGCAGGAGCGGCCGCCACAACGGCATGAGGAAGTAGAACCACAAGAGGATGACCAGGAAGTAAATGTGATACATGGCCAGGCCGTACCATAAGGTGCGGAAAAAGGCGTAAGGCTGGAAGACACTGAAGTTGTGGCTGATGACCGATACGTAGACCATGTAGAACAGGGACCAGGCCAGGTAGGGGACGAAGACCGTCCGCAGGCGGCGCCGCAGGTAGTCTTTGTAGACGAAGGGCTGGTCCAGGGGCTGGCTGTAGAACATGCCGAAGGCCGACAGGAAGAAAAAGGCCGGTACGGAAAAGCGGGACAGGATTTCCAGGATGGCCACCAGTCCCAGATTAGGCGACGGGTTGACGATAGCGACGGATCCGACGTGGATGGCGATGACGCCGAGCATGCAGAGACCGCGCATATAATTGATGGAATGAATGAATCGTTTTGACATCTGACACCTCGAAAGATACAATAAAGATAATTGGGATAATGACATATCCTATTATAACAAATTTTTCCAGCTTGGACAGGGGAGGTTTTATGACAGAAGATATAAAAAATGTGACCCGTACCGGGCTCATCCTGGCCGTGACCTTGATCCTGCAGGGCCTGCGCCTGGTCATCCCCATACCGCCGCAGGTCAGTATGTTCGTCGTCGGCTCCCTGGTCAATGCCTGCCTCATCGTGGCCGTCCTCACCGTCGGCCGCCGGGCCGGCCTGGTCGTCGCCGCCTGTACGCCCGTCTTTGCCTGGCTCGAAGGGATGCTGCCCTTTTTTCCCTTTGTCTTTCCCGTAGCCTTGGGCAACAGTTTCTACGTCTGGGCGGCCTGGCGCTGGCAGCGGTACGGCCTGCCGGCTTTCTGCGGCGGCGCCCTGGGCAAGGCGGCCATCCTTTACGGCTCTTTTTACCTGCTCTTTGCCTGCATCGCCTTTCCGCCGGCTGTGCGGCATATGCTCTTGTTTGCCATGAGCTGGCCTCAGGTCGTGACGGGCGTCATCGGGGCTGTCATCGGCAGGGAAGTGAGCCGCTTCGCCGCTTCTCGTCCTGAATAGAAAGGAAGGTATTATGTTACTGCAGATCTTTTATTATCTCCCGGCCATCCTCGGCGTGCTGTTCATCGCCGTCGGGACCTATCACGGCTGGAAATTCCGCGGCATGACGCGGCGCTGCAAGGTCGCCGCTGTAGGGACGCTCCTCGGGTTTGAAGAAAAGAAGATGAAGAGCGGGACCTTGTATTATCCCGTCGTCCGTTTCCAGACGAAAGACGGCCAGACCTATCAGGCCCGTTACGCCTTTGGCGATGCCGAATGGGACTATACGGCCGGTGACGAACTGGATTTGCGCTATAACCCGGCGGATCCCCAGGAAATCTATCTCGATCACGTACAGAGTATCTGGCAGCAGTATGCCAGTCCCTTTTTCATCATCGTCGGCGGCCTTATCTTTATCGCTGCGTATTACTTCATTTTATAAATAAAGGAGGAGCTAGTTACGTTGGAAGAAAATGAAAGAGCCGTGGCTGCGATGCGGCAGTTTTTAGAGGCCCTGGGACTGGACCTTCAGGCCCTGGGGATGGAAAAGACGCCGCACCGCGTGGCCCAGGCTTTTGCTGATTTTTTCTCAGGCCTCAAGGAAAATCCCGATGACGAGTGGCAGGATCCCATTGCGACTCAGACCGATGGCCTGGTCGTCGTCCGCAACATCCGCTTCCACTCCATGTGCGAACACCACCTGCTGCCCTTTTTCGGCTCCGTCCATGTGGCGTATTACCCGAAAAAGGGGACCATTGCCGGCTTCGGCCATTTCGTCCGCGCCGTCGATATCCTGGCTCGGCGGCCTCAGCTCCAGGAACGGATGACTGACGAACTGTGTCAGTCCATCCGCCGCGGCCTCGACCCGGAAGGCGTGCTGATCGTCGTCCAGGCGACCCATCTGTGCCTGACCATGCGCGACCGCCTGGCCATCGACTCGAATATCGTGACGACGGCGTCGTCAGGCTGCCTGAAAGAAGGGACCGCCGCCTATGACCAGGCCTGGAAACTGCTCATGGAGGAGGAAAAAGATGGATAAAATCGTCCTGATGGGACTTCATTTCTATGGCTATCATGGCTGTCTGCCTGAAGAAAAACGCCATGGCCAGCCCTTTCACATCGACCTGGTACTGGAAACGGACCTGGAACGGGCCGGCCAGACCGACGACTTGACGCAGACCGTCGACTACAGCGCCGTCTATGGCGTCGTCAAGGCCGTCGTCGAAGGGCCGTCGTATGACCTCATCGAACGGGTGGGCCAGGTCATTGCCGACCGCATCCTGGCCCAGTTCCCGCTGGTCCAGGCCCTGACCGTGACCGTCCACAAGCCGCAGGCGCCCATCGGCGGGCCCTTTGAAGACGCTGCCGTCGTCCTGGAAAGGCGGCGCCATGGCTAAGTTCTATCTCAGCATCGGCGCCAATCTGGGTGACCGCATGGCGACGCTTCGCCAGGCCGTCCGCCTCCTGGCCGATACGCCGGGCGTGACGGTCACGGCTGTTTCGCCTTTTTATGAAACACCGCCCTGGGGCAAGACCGACCAGCCAGCCTTCATCAATGGGGCCGTGGCTGTCGAAACGGAAGGGTCCGGACAGGAGCTGCTCGATGCCTGTCTGGCCATTGAACGGCGTTTGGGCCGTGTGCGCCGCGAAAAATGGGGCGCCCGGACTATCGATATCGACCTCGTCTACAGCCCGGACGAGGCGTGTGAGACGGAAACGCTGACCTTGCCTCACCCTTATCTCACACAGCGGGCTTTCGTCCTGGTCCCTTTGCGGGACTTGGCGCCGGACCTCATCCTTTGCGGCCGGCCGATCGGCGACTGGCTGGACCGGTTGCCGGATACAGACTCTATCAGAAAGAAGGACAGTAACTATGGAAAAAATACTCATTGCAGATGATGAACAGCTCATGCGTCAATTGGTCATCGACTTCTTGAGACCCGAAGGCTATGAAATCCTGGAAGCGTCAGACGGCAAAGAAGCGCTGGAAATCTATGATAAGGAACATCCGGACCTCATCCTTCTGGACGTCATGATGCCTGGTTATGATGGCTGGACGGTCTGCCGCGAAATCCGCCGCGAATCGACGGTCCCCATCATGATGCTGACGGCGAAAGGGGAAGAAATCGACCAGCTCTTCGCCTATGACCTCGGTGCCGATGAATATATCACCAAGCCCTTCAGTCCGAAGATTTTAGTCGCCAAGATCAAGGCCCTCCTGCGCCGTTCCCAGAATGAACAGGAAACGCATGAAACCGATGAGGGTGTCGCTATCGACCGCGATGCCCGTCAGGTCGTCCTCGACGGCAAGAACGTCGACCTGAGCCCGACGGAATACAAGCTCCTCAACTACCTCATGAGCAATACCGGCAAGGCCCTGAGCCGCCGCCAGATCCTCAACCAGGTATGGAACTACGATTACTACGGCGATCTGCGCACCGTCGACACGCACATCAACCGCCTGCGCATCAAGCTCGGCGATAAAGGCCGCTATATCCGCACAGTCCGCGGCTACGGTTACCGCTATGATGGCAAATGAGGAAAGGGCGCTGGTCGTTAAAATTTAAGGCCGGCCTCTATGTCGGCTTTTTTACGATTTTCTTCATTATCACTCTCATGGTTGCCGTCGGCTTCGGCTTTGAACGCTACTATTATTCCATGAAGAAAGAAGCTATGGTCGAAGCGAGTCAGAAAATCAGCAATATCTACCGGAAAGAGGGCGGTTCAGATGAAAGTTCGCTGGACGACCTGAGCCAGCAGTATGCCTTGGATGTGCTCATCGTCGATCAGGGGAAATTGGTCTATTCGTCCCGGCCAGGCCGGCGGGTCCATCTGCCTATGGAAAAAGATATACAAGATGAAGAAGTCATCGTCCAAGGGAAAGAAAATGAAGCGGCTGCTGACAAGCCGGTCTTCCGCCTGCCCCTGCATATCGCCGAACTACGGGATTTGCTCGATGGCAAGATGCCTGAAGAAGAAGTGCTGGGCAAGGTCCAGCTCTATAAGGATACGCCTGATTTCGAGCATTTCAATCTCATCGACCGCGTCCAAGACGGAGCTTACGTCATTATCAGCCAGTCCGTCGCACCCTTGCGGGAGAATATCTACATCGTCCAGCGGTTCATCATCGTCTGCGGCCTCATCTGGCTGGTCCTGGCTATTATCGGTACGATTCTCTTGACCCAGCGCATGACCCAGCCCCTGCTAGAATTGAAGAACCTGGCCGTCGCCATGGCTCACCTCGATTTTTCCAAGCGCTGGAAGGGGAATTTCAATGATGAAATCGGGGAGCTCGGCGACAGTATCAATACGCTGGCCAACCAGCTCAACGTCGCCCTGACGGCTCTGCAGCAGTCCAATACGGAATTGCAGAAGCAGCTCGACAAGGCCAAGGAAGTGGAACACATGCGCAAGTCCTTCCTGTCGGCTGTCTCCCATGAGCTGAAGACGCCTCTGGCCATCATCCAGGGCTATGCCGAAGGGCTGGACACGCTGGATATCGACAAGGAAACGCAGCAGCGCTACTGTGCCGTCATCCGCAGTGAAACCCAGAAGATGGATAAACTCGTCAAGGACCTGCTCAACTTGTCGCGTCTGGAAACGGACTCTTTCAAACTGGAACAGACGGTCTTTGATTTCACGGCCCTGGCCGAAGAAAGCAAGGCCCGCTTTGCCAAGGCTCTGGCTGATAAGCATATCCTGGCCAAGTGGGAACTGCCAGCTGAAATGAACGTCTATGGCGACCCGGAACGGATCGATACGATTCTGACCAATTTCCTGAGCAATGCCATCGACTATACGCCCGTCGGCAGGCATATCCACGTCTTTGCCGATGACCTGGGGAAGCGCTACCGCATCTGTGTCTACAATGAAGGCAGCCATATCGGCGAAGCGTACCAGCAGCGCATTTGGGAACCGTTCTATAAGATCGATTCATCCCGGGCCCGCAGCCCGAAACGCGTTTTCGGCGGCCACGGCCTGGGTCTGGGGACCGTCGCGGCCCTGGTGAAACTCCACGGGGAAACCTACGGCGTCCGCAACGAAAAAGACGGCGTCACCTTCTGGTTCACCATAAAGAAGAGATAGCTCGTCGTTCATCGTAGGTCGTTGGTCGTTGTAAGGGATAAAAAATGGGACCTCGCACGAAGGTTTTTGCCATCATGCGAGGTCCCATTTGCTTTATAGTTTGTAGAAGATGGCTTTAAATTTAAAACCATCGGCTAACCACTAGCCTTTTTTGGAAGAGAACCCCTCAGACGCCTGCGGCGCCAGCTCCCCTTCGCAGGGGAGCCGAAAGCCTCACCTGCGAAGGGGAGGGGGACCGCAAAGCGGTGGAGGGGTTCTTCCCATCAGAACGACCGCTTGCCTAAGGTGGGGTGGCTGCATTTTTTCAGGGTCAGGTGGTCGACGAGGTAGCCGGCCCGGTCCAGGTCGACGTCTTCTTTTTGACCGTCGTGTTCAAAGACGCAGAGCGGCTGGTCGGTCCCGACTTCGCCGCCAGGGAGGTAGATGTATTCACCCGTTTCGGCGTCGCCGAAGATGATGCCGGCTAAGAGGTGTTTTTTGGCTATTTGACTCATCGCAGGGCCTCCTGTCCGTCGAATTTGATTTCTAAGAGCTTGCAGTCCCGGTAGTCCGCCGAGACGAGCTGGAGCAGCGTCCCGTTGTAGCGGCGCGGGAACATGGTCCCAGGCTGCATGCCGTGGAGATGGCCGAAAACGCAGAGCGGGACGTGATATTTTTCCAAAAGGTCCGTAAAGCCGCTGGGCTTGGTCAGATCGCAGACCGGCGGGTAGTGGAGCAGGAGGATGGTGTGCTTGCACTGCAGGGCCTCGGCTTCCTGCAAGGTCCGTTCGACGCGCAAAAGTTCCCGCCGATAGGGCTTGGCGTCGCGGTCTTCCTGGTAGTGGATGTCGCCCGGGCAGACCCAGCCGTGGGTGCCGCAGATGGCGATGTCCTTGTCGCCCAGGACGGCTGTCGAGCCGTAGAGGTACTGCATATTATTCTCGGCGTCCATCCGGTTCAGTTTGCCGGCACTTTCCCACCAGTAATCGTGGTTGCCGCGGATTATGATTTTTTTACCCGGCAGGGCCCGTATCTGGTCCAGGTCTTCCTGGGCCTCCTTGAGGTGCATGGCCCAAGACGTGTCGCCGGCGATGAGGACGACGTCGTCGTCACTGACGCGGCTCTTCCAGTCGGCGGCGATGCGCTGCCAATGGTTCTTCCAGCGGCTGCCGAAGACTTCCATGGGCTTTTTGGGGGGATTGCCTGATAAATGTAGATCACCGATTGCAAATAAACGCATAGAGTTGTAATAACCGTCCTTTCTTATACTTCATGCAAGCGCTGCTGCAAGGCATGAATGAAGCGCGCTGAATGGCCTCCGTTGGCGATTTGGGGAATCATATAGCCGACGTAGAGGGGGTTGGTCAGAAAGCGCGGGATAATTTTGACATACAAGGCATCGTCAGCCGGGAAGTCATAGAAAAAGATATTATAACTGTCGTTGAAGCTGACAAAGGAGTGCATGAAATAATCTGCCGTCAGCTGCATATAGCGGACGAATTTCCCCAGCTTTCCCCGGTCTTTGAGGATGAGGTTCACTTCATAAAAGCCGATGATCGGGCGCTGGGACAAGTTGACCGTCAGGCCGTCTTCTTCAATGATGGAAGGCCCGACGAAGTGGAAAGGTTTGATGTCCTGGTGATAGTCGTAGTCCTTGAAGCCGACGATCTGCGAATGGGGGTGGTGGATGGTGCCGCCGGCCATGTAGCCGTGGCTGCGGTAGAAGACGACGGACCGGAATTTTCCCATGTCCTTGACTTGCTGCCATTTTTCCAGGCCGAATTCGATGAGCTTCAAGGCGTATTCCGGTGTATACGATGAAAATTCGCCATCGCAGTCATCGCTTTCGATGATCAGCGTCTGCCACGAATCCTTGAGGACGGGGTAGGCGTTTTCCAGCCAGATCATAGGGCCCCGTTTTTCCATGACGTTCTTCAAGTGGGCTACGTCGCAGAAGGGACAATACTTTTCATCGCGATGGACCGTGTCGGGCTTGGTCTTGCCCAGGTCCAGATTATATTCCAAAATGTGAGATAAGGGATTTTCATTCATGACGACCGCTCCTTTTGATACCTACTATACATTGTAGCATAGAGATAGCCATTTTCAAACCATGTGGTATAATACAGATATGCTATTTTTAAGGAGGAATTTATCATGAGTCTTCATATTGCTGCTCGTGACGGTGAAATCGCCGACCGCATCTTGCTTCCCGGCGATCCCCTGCGGGCTAAATATATTGCTGAAACTTTTTTGGACGATGCCGTCTGCTACACGGATATCCGCAACATCCTCGGCTATACGGGGACCTATAAAGGCGTCCGCCTGTCCGTCCAGGGCACGGGCATGGGCATCCCGTCCATTTCCATTTATGCGACGGAACTCATGCGCGATTACGGCGTGAAGAAGCTCATCCGCGTCGGCACCTGCGGGGCCATGCGCAAAGATATCAAGCTCCGCGACGTCATCATCGCCCAGGGGGCCACGACGGACTCGTCGATCATCCGCAACATCTTCGGCGGCTCCATCAACTACGCGCCACTGGCTGATTTCACGCTCCTGCGCCAGGCCTACGAACAGTCGGTCAAACAGGGCATCCCGGCGCGGGTCGGCAACATCGTCTCTGTCGACCGCTTCTACGATGACGAAATCGACAATGATAAACTGACCCAGTACGGCATCATGGCCGTCGAAATGGAAACGGCCGGCCTCTATACGCTGGCTGCCAAATACGGCGCTCAGGCCCTGGGATTGTTCACGGTCAGCGACCACTTGCTGACGGGCGAAGCCTGCACGCCGGAAGAACGGCAGACGTCCTTCGACGATATGATCCGCATTGCCTTGGAAACGGCTATTCAGGAGTAACCGCCTATGAGAGCTAAAGAACTACGGGTCATTGACAGCCACTTCCATTTTTGTGATTACGTCGGCTTCAACCAGATTGCCCTGGCTGCGGGCTATACTAATACGGAAGAATGCCTGCACAAGGCCTTTCAGGACAACAACATCGTCCACGGCGTCGTCATGGGCAACAAGACCCTGGACCCGGCAGGCCATCACTACCCCGATTACATGAGCTACTGCATCGGCCTGGACAGCAACGTCTTTTACGACGATATGGACCTCATGACGGCCCAGGTCGAAGAGAACCTCAAGCGCAAGCAGTGCTGCGGCATCAAGCTCTATCCGGGCTATAACCACGTCTACGTCTACGATGAGCTCTATGACCCCATTTACGAGCTGGCCCGGAAGTATAACAAGCCCGTCGCCATCCACACGGGCCTGACGGCTACGGCCAACGCCCTCTTGAAGTACAGTCATCCCATGACCCTCGATGAAGCGGCCGTCAAATATCCCGATGTCCAGTTCGTCATGTGCCACATCGGCAATCCCTTCCTGCAGGATGCCATTGCCGTCCTGGAAAAGAACCACAACGTCGCCGTCGACTTGTCAGGCCTCCTGGAAGGGAAGATACCCGACATGGTCACCTTCCTGCGGGATAAGCGGGGCTATATTTCCATGCTCCGGGACTGGCTGAACTACCTCGGCTCTTATGACCGGGTCATGTTCGGGACCGACTGGCCCCTGGCTAATTTTGCCGATTATATTACCTTTGTCAAAGATTTCATCCCTGAAACGTATTGGGATGACGTCTTCTTTAACAATGCCAACCGCATCTACCAGCTGGGATTATAGCCGGCCTTGCGGCAAGGGAGGAACGCCTTTTGTATACTGTAACCAAGCGGATGGAAATATCCGCTGCCCATTACCTGGTCCTCGATTATGAGAGCAAGTGCGAGCATCTCCACGGTCATAACTGGATCATCTCTGTGACCTGCCAGGCCGAAACACTGGACCGAAACGGCATGGTCGTCGATTTCAAGAAAATCAAGGAAATGGTCCACGCCAAGATGGACCATCAGAATCTGAACGATGTCTTCGACTTCAATCCGACGGCGGAAAATATCGCCAAGTGGATCTGCGACACCGTTCCCCATTGTGTCAAAGTGACGGTCCAGGAAAGCGAAGGGAACGTGGCCACTTATGAATTATAGCCTCTGTGTCAACGAGATTTTCGACAGTATCGACGGCGAAGGCAAGAAAGCCGGTCAGCTGGCGACGTTCATCCGCCTCTGCGGCTGCAACCTGCGCTGTTCTTACTGCGATACGGCCTATGCCTTTAACGAAGGCCGGCACATGGACATTGCCGATATCATCGCCCAAGTGTCCTATCCCAACGTCACCCTGACCGGCGGCGAACCGCTGTGCCAGGACATCCACGCACTCCTGGAAGGGCTCAAAGGGCACAGCGTCAATATCGAGACCAATGGCAGCATGGACATCGAGCCGTATTTCAAATACGACCACGTCTGGTTCACTGTCGATTATAAGAGCCTGTCTTCGGACATGGCCAATCGCATGCTGCCGGAGAACTTCGAGAAGCTCCGGCCTCAGGACGTCCTGAAGTTCGTCGTCGGCGACGAAGCCGACCTGCGCCAGGCTCTGGGTGTCTATCGGCTGTACCGGCCTAAATGTGCCGTCTACGTCGGCGCCGTCTTCGGCAAAATCGAGCCGCGGCGCATCGTCGAGTTCATGAAGGAACACCGTCTGACGGACTGGCACATGCAGCTTCAACTCCATAAGATCATCTGGAACCCCGACGACCGGGGCGTCTAGCTGGGACGACGAAACGCCGTTATCCGCTGATTTGCGGGTAACGGCGTTTTTTGAAGATGGCCTGGTCGTCGTCGAGCATGTGCTGGAAGCAGAAGAGCGTCGCGTCCGTATCGGTCAGGCTGTCGTGCCAGTTGCGGCCGTGATAGCCGTAGTGGGCGGCGCAGTTCATGAGCTTTTCATAAGTGATGGTCTTCGTTTCCTGGTAATGGATGAGGGAAAAGGCTTCGGCCAGGTCGAGGTAGATGTCCTTGTCCGGCAGGACGACGCCCGACGCGTGGAGCTTGGCAATGTCGTTGAAGGTACTGTAGCCGACGATGAGGTCTGCATCCATGAAAAGGCTGCTGACCGTGTCGGCCCAGAGGATGAACGGGTCTTCACAGGCGACCTGTTCCGGCGTGATGTGATTGACTTCCATCGCTTCATCCCAGCGTTCCGTGTAGAGGGGCTTGAAATAGCGGTTCATGAGGACGTCGCCGCAGCCGTTCATGATGGACAGCTGGATGATTTCGGCGTCGGCCGTGAGGCCCGTCGTCTCCAGGTCCAGCGTCAGGATGCGCGCCGGGTCGAGGCGGCGGATGGCCTGTTTGATCTGCGGTGACCGGCGGATGCTCTGGCGCCGGGCTTTTTCTTTCTTCGACAGTAACTTTTTCATGGAAAAACCTCCTTTCTTCTCTGCAATGGCTTTATTATAGGAAGAAAGGAGGTCCTTGTCAATCGTTATTTCTTGGTGCTGGCACCGGTCGCAGCCTGCGGCGGAGCCGGCCGGTCGACGGTGGCAAAGCCGTAGACGGCCGTACAGGCCAGGAGCAGCATGAGCAGGAGGGAGATGATTTTTTTGCTGTCATAGGAGAAGTGTCCTTTCGTGATTACTTATTCGTATAAGCCGCTGGGCTTTTCCGAGAGGTTGATGAAGATATTCTTGGTCTGCATGTAATGGCGCATGGTCGTCTTGTCCGTTTCGCGGCCGATGCCGGAGAGCTTGTAGCCGCCGAAAGGTGCGCCGGCCGGCAGGGCATTGTAGGTGTTGACCCACATGCGGCCCGTTTCCACGCCTTTGGCTACGCGCAGGGCCCGGTTGATGTCGCGCGTCCAGACGGCGCCGCCTAAGCCGTATTCGCTGGCGTTGGCCAGGGCGATGACTTCGTCTTCCGTCTCAAAGGGCAGGATGCAGACGACAGGGCCGAAGATTTCTTCCTGGGCAATGCGCATATCGTTGGTGACGTCGGCGAAGATCGTCGGTTTGATGAAATTGCCCTTGTCGAGGCCGTTGGCGGTTGCCTTTTCGCCGCCGCAGACCAGGCGGGCGCCTTCCTGCTTGCCGATTTCGATGTAGCTGAGGATCTTTTCGACCTGACGGCCGTCGATCTGGGCGCCCATCTGCGTGTCTTCCAGCCAGGGCAGGCCGACTTTGACGCGGTTGAATCGTTCGGCCAGTTCGGCGACGAACTTGTCGTAGATCCCTTTCTGGACGAAGATGCGGGAGCCGGCGCAGCAGACCTGACCCTGGTTGAAGAGGATGCCCAGCTGGGCGCCGTCCATGGCCATGTCCCAATCGCAGTCGTCGAAGAAGATATTCGCCGATTTGCCGCCCAGTTCCAGTGTCGCCGGGATGAGTTTTTCCTGGGCTGCTTTGTAGACGCCGCGGCCGATTTCCGTAGAGCCCGTGAAGGCCAGTTTCTGGATATCCGGATGGTCGAGGATGTACTGACCCGACCGGGAGCCCTTGCCGGTGATGACGTTGACGACGCCGTCAGGCAGGACGCCTTCCAGGAGGTGCATCAGTTCCAGGACGCTGAGGGACGTCGTGCTCGATGGCTTGAGGATGATCGTACAGCCGGCGGCCAGGGCCGGTGCCAGTTTCCAGGCGGCCATGAGGAAGGGGAAGTTCCACGGGATGATCTGGCCGACGACGCCAATCGGTTCGTGGATGACCAGGCTCAGCGTGTGGTCGTCCAGGGTCGACGCCCGGCCGTCTTCGCTGCGGACGACGCCGGCGAAGTAGCGGAAATGGTCGGCTGCTGCCGGGATGTCGACGGCCTTCGTTTCCCGGATGGGCTTGCCGTTGTCCAAGGTTTCGATGAGGGCCAGCGTGTCGGCATTCTTATCGATGATGTCGGCGATTTTCAAGAGGATGGCCTGTCGTTTTCGGGGCGATACGTTCTTCCAGGCCGGGAAGGCAGCCTGGGCGGCGCGGACAGCGGCGTTGACGTCGTCCTGCGTCGCTTCGGCACAGACCGACAGGACTTCACCGTTGGCAGGGTTGATGGCTTTAAAGGTAGAACCGTCGCTGGACGGGACCCAGCGGCCATTGATATATAAATCGTAAGAGGGGCGGATGACATTTTTCATCAGGACACTTCCTTTCTACGTAATGGACATAAGAGAAAATGATTCTTTGTTAATGTAAAGTCATTATACCATAAGTATACTAAAACGGTCAACAATGGGAATTTTTTCACGGTCTTTGCCCTGTATAAATGATTGCAAATATTGACAAAGCAGGCTAAAATAGATAGGGTACACAATAAGTATAGTTTCACAGGAGAAGTTACATGTATAAATACGTTTTATTCGATCTCGACGGGACCCTGACCGATTCCAAGGAAGGCATCATCAAGTCCGTCGCCTATGCCCTGGAACAGATGGGCGAATCGACAGAAGGCCGTCTGGATCAGCATACTATCGTCGGGCCGCCGCTGTTGACGACCTTTGAAGACGTCTATGGCTTTTCGCCGGAAAAGGCCCGTCAGACTTATGCCTATTTCCAGGAACGCTACAGCTCGATCGGCAAGTTTGAGAACCGGGCTTTCGATGGCATCGTTCCCATGCTCAAGGCCATGAAGGAAGCGGGCATCCGCTCGTTCGTCGCTACATCGAAGCCCCAGGTCCATGCCGAGGCGATCTGCCAGAAATTCGGCATCGCTCCCTATGTGGAAGCCATTGCCGGACCGGCCGTCGGCGGGACTGATACCAAGGCCGACGTTATGCGGCGCATCCTGGCTGGCCTGGGCCCGGTGGAAAAGGGCGACGCCGTCATGGTCGGCGACCGCCGTTTCGACATCATCGGCGCCCACGAATTGGGCCTGCCCGTCATTTATGTCACCTATGGCTATGGCGATGAAGCGGAACGGAAGGCCTTCCAGCCCGATTACACGGCAGCGACCGTAGGGGACTTGAAACAGTTACTTTTGCAAGCATGATGCTAGCTATAATACATTATATAATAAGAGATGAAGGAGCATTTTTATGAAGTTACAAGAAAAACAGATGATCCATGGCTTTGCCGTCGACCGGTCCCGTTACGTACCGGAACTGCACAGCCAGGCCTATGAGCTGCACCACGTCCAGTCCGGTGCCCGCCTGTTATATATCCAGAATGACGACGACAATAAGGTCTTTTCCATTTCCTTCCGGACGACGCCGTCCGACAGCACTGGCGTACCCCATATCTGCGAACATTCGACGCTCTGCGGCTCGCGGAAGTTCCCCCTCAAGGAACCCTTTGTCGAACTGGTGAAGGGCTCGCTCAACACCTTCCTCAACGCCATGACCTTTCCGGACAAGACCATGTATCCCGTAGCCAGCCGCAACGCTGCTGATTTCAAGAACCTCATGGACGTCTATCTCGACGCCGTCTTCTTCCCGAACATGATTAAGGACAAACAGGTCCTCATGCAGGAAGGCTGGCATTATCATCTCGACTCGGCTGACGACGAGCTGACTTATCGCGGCGTCGTCTATAACGAAATGAAAGGCGTCTTCTCTTCACCGGACTCGCAGATGGAACGGCACGTCATGGATGCCCTCTTCCCGGATACGACGTATGGCGTCGAATCGGGCGGCAACCCCGATGATATCCCGAACTTGACGCAGGAAGGCTTTGCCGCTTTCCACGCCAAATATTATCACCCGTCGAACAGCTATATCTTCCTCTACGGCGATATGGATATCGACCAGACCCTGGCCTTCATCGACGGCGAATACCTGAGCCAGTTCCAGGCCCAGACCATCGATTCGGCCATCGGCCGCCAGGCCTGCCCGGGCAGCCAGGTCCAGACCTTCCCCTACGGCATTGCCACGGGAGAAAAGACGGACCACAAGACGCTGCACAGCCTGACCTATGTCATCGACGACGCCCTGGACCCGACGGTAGCCATGGCCTTCAAAGTCCTGACCTACGTCCTCCTGCAGTCGCCGGCAGCGCCGCTGAAGAAAGCCCTGGTCGATGCCGGTCTGGGCAAGGATATTTCCGGTGACTTCCAGGACGGGCTCCTGCAGCCCATGTGGGGCATTTCCGTCAATGGCTCGGACCCGGATAAACAGGACAAGATCCTGCCCATCGTCCGCGACGTCCTCAGCAACATGGTCCGCGACGGCCTGGACAAGACCCTGCTCACAGGCGCTTTGAACCGGACGGAATTCATCCTGCGCGAAGCCGATTTCGTCGGCCGCCCGAAGGGCCTCATCTACGGCATCCGCTGCATGGATACGTGGCTCTACGATATGGATCCCCTGGCTGCCCTGTCTTATGAAGGCTCCCTGGATGTGTTGCGCCGCGGCATCGACAACGGCTACTTTGAAGGCCTCATCCAGAAATACATCCTCGACAATCCCTATTACGCCCTGATCTCACTGGTACCGGAACCGGGCCTGACCGAACGGCACGACAAGGCCCTGGCCGACAAGCTGGCTGTTTACAAGGCTTCGCTCTCGAAAGAAGAAATCGACGCCATCGTAGCCGACTCCCAGGCCCTGCAGAAGCGGCAGGCCACGCCGGACTCGCCGGAAGCCCTGGAAACGATTCCGACCCTGACCCGGGACGACCTGGAAAAGAAGGCCGACACGATTGCCATGGAACAGCAGGATGTAGGCGGCGTCCCGGTCTGCTATGTCCCGGATGAAACGAACGGCATTACTTATGTCAATGCCTACTTCGACCTCCACGGCCTGACACGGGAAGAAATTTCCTATGTCTACCTGCTGAGCGACCTCATCGGCGATATGGATACGACAGACCATACGTATGGGGACATCGCGTCGCTCATCGACTTGTACACGGGCGGCATCGACTACAGCGTGTCGGCCTTTTCGAACCGGACGGACAACAAGGACTACATGCCGGTCTTCTGCTTCAAGGCCAAAGGCCTGACGCAGAACCTGGACAAACTCGTCGATTTGTTGAAGGAAATCTCCCTGCATACGGTCTTCACGAATAAGGACCGCCTGGTCGAACTCGTGGAAGAAACGAAGGCCGGCTGGGATATGGATGCCTTCCGCCGGGGCCATACGATCGTCATGCACCGCGTCTTGTCCTACGTTTCGCCAGTCGAAGCCTTCTGCGACGCCGGGGAATTGTCGTACTACGAATTCATTACCGATGTCGCCAGCCGCATCCACACGGACGCCGAAGCCATCGGCGCCAAACTCGCTGCGGTCATGAAGAAGATCTTCACCCGTTCGGCCCTGACCCTGGAAGTGACGGCCAGCCGGGACGACTGGCAGACGGCGAAAAACACTGTGTCGTCGTGGATCACGGCCCTGCCGCAGGGCGAAAAGCTCCAGGGCTTGTGCGATTTCGGCCTGTCCCGGAAGAATGAAGGCATCATGACCAGCGGCACGGTCCAGTACGTCGCCAAAGGCGGCAACTTCCGCAGCCACGGCTACGACTACGACGGCTCGCTCATGGTCCTCGATACGATCCTCCAGTACGGCTACTTGTGGACGAAGATCCGCGTCCAGGGCGGGGCGTACGGCGCCTTCACCCGTTTCTATGACAACGGTGACATGGTCTTCTGCTCGTACCGCGACCCCAATCTCCGCTCCAGCGTCGAAGCCTACGATGCCCTGGCAGATTATCTGGAATCCTTCGACGTGTCTGACCGGGAAATGACGAAATACGTCATCGGGACCTTGAGTCGCATCGACATCCCCTTGACGCCGTCCCTGCGGGGGGCCAAGGCCATGACCCGCTATTTCACGGGGACCACTGATGCCATTGCTCAGCAGCGCCGGGACCAGCTGCTGGCGACGACGGCCGCCGACATCCGGGCTCTGGCACCGCGCATCCGCGCCGTCATGGCCGATGACAATGTCTGCGTCATGGGCAGTGAAGCCAAGATACGCGAAGCGAAGGACTTGTTCACCAGCCTCATTTCGCTGCCCGATTAGGATGTGAGTGCCATGCGCGGACGTTTTGCGCCGAGCCCGACGGGCTATATCCATTTGGGAAATGTCTGGTCGGCTTTCCTGGCCTGGCTGCAAGTGCGCCAGGCCGGCGGGACCTTGGTCCTGCGGATCGAAGATATTGATGAACAGCGATCGAAACCCATCTTTACCCAGGCCCTCATGGAAGACCTGCACTGGCTGGGCCTCGATTGGGATGAAGGGCCTGACATAGGCGGACCTTACGGGCCGTACATCCAGCAGGAACGATACGACCGCTATGCGGCGGCCCTGGATACACTCAAAACCGCCGGCCTCTTGTATCCCTGTTATTGCAGCCGCGCCCGCCTGCAGGCCGTCGGCGCCCCTCATGCCGGCGAGCATACCGTCTACGACGGCCATTGCTACGGCCTGAGCGAAGCCCAGCGGAAGCAGATGACCAAGAAGCCGTCGTGGCGGGTCCATGTGCCGGAACGGACCATTTCCTTTACAGACGGCGTCTACGGGCCGTTCCACGAAGACTTGACGCGCTGCTGCGGCGACTTCGTCGTCCGCCGGGCCGACGACATGTATGCCTATCAGCTGGCCGTCTCCGTCGACGACGGGGCCATGGCCATCACCCATGTCCTGCGCGGCGAAGACCTGTTATCGTCGACGGCCCAGCAGATATGGCTCATGGAAACGTTGGGTTATACGCCGCCCGTATACACCCATGTGCCCATGCTCGTCGATGAAGTCGGGAACCGCCTGTCCAAGCGCCAGCACGGCATCACTATCCGCTCCTTGCGGGACCGGGGCCTTACGGCAGAAGACATCTTATCCTACCTGGCCTACGCCGGCGGCCTGGTGCCGGAACGGCGCCGCTATAGCCGGGATGAACTCGTCCGGCGCTGCGATTTCCACAAATTGCGCACCGAGCCCATCGTCGTAAACATGCTGTAGGGGCCGCCCAAAGGGCGGCCCGCCAGAGGAGACGCACTCAGGTTCCTGTCATTATGCGAAGTTACTTTTCTCTATAGTTTGTAGTACGGAGTTTGTAGAAGATGGCTTTAAATTTAAAACTATTCACTACAAACTTCAAACTGTAAACTTTTAACTTGGACTACGAACTACGAACCACGAATCTCCCCAAGAAGTTTTGTCTGAAAGAAGAAACTTTCAGGCAAAACTTCTTTTTTTCGCCATTATGTTGTCACGGCGTGTGGAAATGTGGTAAAATGTGGTGAAAAGTGAAAGGAGTTGCGGCCTTATGTTTATGGGTGAATATGAACATACCATCGATGCAAAAGGTCGCGTTATTTTGCCTGTCAAATTTCGGGACGAACTAGGGCCAAAGTTCGTCGTTACCCGCGGTTTGGAAGGCTGCCTTTCTGTCTATACGATGGAGGCGTGGATGCGGTTGGCCGGCAGTTTGAAAAAACTCCGGGCTTCTAAAGAAAATGTCCGCGCCTTCAAGCGGTTTGTCTTCGGCAGTGCTGCCGAAGTAGAATTCGATAAACAAGGCCGCATCCTGATTCCAGCGACATTGAGGGCCTATGCCAAGCTGGTCAAGAATGTGACTGTCCTGGGGACAGGGGATAAGGTCGAAATCTGGAGCAAAGACGCTTATGAAGCGTATGCTGCCAAGACCGTACCGGTCATGGAAGAAATTGCGGAAAGTCTCGACGATGCCCTGGACTTGGACTTTTAGGAGGAATTATGAATTTTCATCACGTCAGTGTGCTTCGTAAAGAAACCATAGATAACTTAATTACCGACCCTGACGGGATCTATGTCGATTGTACACTCGGCGGCGGTGGTCATTCCCGAGCGCTGGCCGAACGCTTGTCGCCTAAAGCGACGCTCATCGGCCTCGACCAGGACCGGGACGCCATTGCAGCGGCGACGGAACGGCTGAAGGATACGGCCTGCCGGCGTATCCTGGTACAGCGGAATTTCCGCTATCTGCCAGACGTGCTCGATGAATTGGGGATAGAAAAGGTGGACGGCGTCATGTTCGACCTCGGCGTGTCCAGCTATCAGCTCGATACGCCGGAACGGGGCTTTTCCTACATGCAGGACGGTCCCCTGGACATGCGCATGGACCGGGACCAGAAGCGCAGCGCTTACGATATCGTCAATGGCTACAGCCAGGCCGACTTATACCGCATCATCAAGACCTACGGCGAAGAACGGTGGGCCAAGCGCATTGCGGCCTTCATCGTCGAGGCGCGGCGGGAAAAGCCCTTGGAACGGACAGAAGAACTGGTCCAGGTCATCAAGAAGGCCATCCCGGCCGGTGCCCGAAAGGACGGACCCCATCCGGCCAAACGGACGTTCCAGGCCATCCGTATCGAAGTCAATGATGAACTGGGAATCCTTCACGATTCCCTGGAACAGGCTGCCCAGCGCCTGAAGCCGGGCGGACGGCTGTGCGTCATTACCTTCCATTCCCTGGAAGACCGCATTGCCAAACAGACGTTGAGGCTCTTGGCGACAGATTGTATCTGCCCGCCGGACATGCCCGTTTGTACGTGCCATCATCATGCCATCCTAAAAGCGAAGCGCCAGCCCATCCTGCCGTCGCAGGAAGAACTGGATACGAATCCGCGGGCCCGCAGTGCGAAGCTCCGCGTCGGCATCCGCAAGTAACGGGGACGGGCTATGATCATGGAAATGGATGTGTTGCGTATGCTGGTGAGGAAAGCCGGGAACATACATGGTGATAAGAGCATACCCTTATGGCGGACGGCTGCCGTAGACGCAATCCGGCGGGGGGCGGCTTACGTCCTGCTGCCGATTGGAATGATTGCGGCTATCGTGATCGTGTCCAATCTACTGACATCCTGGGCGTATCAGCAGAGTGGAGAACTCATGGAGGTGAAGCGCGAGACGCAGCAGCTGCAGCGTGAAAACGATGAACTGCGCGTCGAGATTTCCAAATTGGAAACACCGGAACGAATTTACACGACCGCGACGAAGCGACTGGGCATGGTAGCACCGTCACGGATCCTTTACGGGAGCCAGACGGACCAGGCCGCAAGGGGAAAACGTCGATAATTGCTTAAAACCGAGAGGTCGACGCACTTCGTGCGACGACCTCATTGTTGTTTAGCTTGTAGAGAATACAGAAAGAAGTCACAAGGAGGACCTATGATTATGACCAAAACGGTAGGAGAACTTTGTAAACAGATCAAGGGCATTTATAATCTCAATGGCAGTGCCGATACGGTGATCACCGGTATTTCATCGGATTCGCGCCAGATTGAAGCGGGCTATCTCTTCGTCTGCATTTCCGGTGTCCACGTCGATGGCGCCGCCTTTGCAGCCCAGGCTGTCGAAAAAGGGGCCGTCGCCGTCTTGACGACGAAACACCTCGACCTGCCCAAGAGCACTATCCAGATCCAGGTACCGGACATCCATCATGCCCTGGAAGACATAGTCCCGTTCTTTTATGATTATCCGGGCAAGAAGATGCGCATGATCGGCGTCACCGGCACTAACGGCAAGACGACGACGACTCACATCATCGCCCATATCCTGCGGGCTGCAGGCTATCATGTCGGCGTCATCGGCACCATCCACGCCCTCATCGACGATGAAGAACTGCCGATCCACAACACGACGCCGGATGTCGTCGAACTCCAGCACTTCCTGGCCCTCATGCAGGAAAAGGGCATGACCCATGTCGTCATGGAAGTTTCCAGCCATGCCCTGGCCTTGAACCGCGTCGCCGGCATCGAATACGATACGGCTGTCTTCACCAACCTGACCCAGGACCACCTCGATTTCCACAAGACCATGGAAAACTACGTCGCCGCCAAGGCCAAGCTCTTCCAGAGCCTGACCGCTGCCGACCACGTCAAGGAAAACAAGACGGCTGTCGTCAATATCGACGATCCCTGGTCCAAGGATATCCTCCAGGCCTGCCACTGCAAGGTCCTGACCTACGGTGTCGAAAAGGATGCCGACCTCAAAGGGTCCAACTTGAAAGTCGAATTGAAGAAATCCTCCTTTGATGTCGTCGGCCCCTTCGTCAACGTCCACCTCAACATGAATATCACGGGCTTGTTCAATGTCTACAATACGCTGGCTGCCATCGGCGCAGCCCATGCCGAAGGCGTCGATGAAGCCACTATCGACAAGGCTATCCAGACCTTTCACTCCGTACCGGGCCGTTTTGAACTCGTCGAAGCCGGTCAGGATTTCGCCATCGTCGTCGACTATTCCCATACGCCGGACAGCCTGCAGAAGGCTCTGGAAACGGCGCGGGCCATGAAGCCGAACCGCATCATCGCCGTCTTTGGCTGCGGCGGCGACCGCGATAAGACCAAGCGCCCCATCATGGGCCGCATCGGCGCCGAACTGGCCGATATCCCTATCGTCACGTCTGATAACCCCCGCTCGGAAAACCCGGAAACCATCGTTTCCGAAGTCGAAGCGGGCGTCAAGGAAGGCTTGAAACCGGGTCAGCACCATGAAGTCATCGTCAACCGCCGCGACGCCATTTACCGCGCCGTCGAACTGGCCCAGACCAACGACATCATCGTCATCGCCGGCAAGGGCCATGAAACGTATCAGATCCTCAACGACGGGACCATTCATTTCGATGACCGCGAAGAAGCGCGCAACGCCGTCCATGCACTGCACAGAGGAGATAAATAATGGCTGCTTTTACTAGCGAAGAAATAATCCAGGCCACTGGCGCCCGGCTCCTGAAGCCGGCCGCCTCTGTGTCTTTCAGCGATGTCTGCACGGATACGCGGGCCATCGCCAAGGGTTCGTTGTTCGTCGCCTTCAAAGGGACGTCTTTCAACGGCCATGATTTCGTAGATAAGGCCCTGGCTGCCGGCGCTGCCGGGGCAGTCGTATCGGAAGTGCGTCCGGAATATGAAGGGCTGACGGCGCCGATTTTCGTCGCCGCCGACACGCTCAAGGCCTATCAGGACCTGGCCCGCTTCCACCGCCGCCGCTTTGCCATCCCCGTCGTAGCCGTCACCGGTTCGGTCGGCAAGACGTCGACGCGCAATATGATCGCTACCGTCCTCAGCGAAAAGTACCGTGTCTTGCAGACGGAAAAGAATTTCAACAACGAAATCGGCCTGCCCAAGACGCTCTTGCAGCTGACGCCGGACCACGAAGCCTGCGTCGTAGAAATGGGTATGCGCGGCTTAGGGCAGATTGCCGAACTGGCTGCCATCGGCGAACCGACTATCGGCGTCGTAACCAACGTCGGCAAGAGCCATATCGAACTGCTGGGCTCGCAGGAAAATATCGCCAAGGCCAAAGCCGAACTCGTCCAGGCCCTGGATGAAAAGGGGACGGCTGTCCTCAACGGCGACGATCCCTTCGTCCGCCCGATGACGGCTTTGTGCAAAGGGAAGACTGTCCTCTATGGGACCGATGACCAGGCGGCTGTACGGGCAGACCATATCGTCTGCGACCAGCAGGGCGTCCGCTTCCATTGCAGCGGCGCCGGCCAGTCTTTCGACGTTTCCGTGCCGGTCATCGGCGGCCACAACGTCTACAATGCCCTGGCAGCCATTGCCGTCGGCCAGCTGACGGGCCTGAGCGCGGCTGAGATACAGCGCGGCCTGGCATCGTACCACGGCATGGCCATGCGCCAGGAACTGCTGCATATCGGGCCGTATACCTTCATCAACGATACGTATAATGCCAATCCCGCGTCCATGGCCGAAGCCATCCGCACGCTGGACCTGCTGACAAAGGGCCGCAAGATCGCCGTCCTCGGCGGCATGGGCGAACTGGGAGACTGGGCGAAACGGGAACACGAAACCATTGGCCGCCTCGTCGCCCAGACCAGTCTCGATGCCCTCATCACGATGGGCGATTTAGCCAAAGATATCGCTCAATCGGCGAAAGCTGCAGGCATGACGGCCGTCTATACGACGGATACGCATGAACAGGCGGCGCGCCAGCTGAAAGAACTCCTCCACGATGGCGATACAGTCCTCCTCAAGGGCTCGCGGAGCTTTGCCATGGAAAAAATACTGCCCTATTTTGAAAGGAAGTAATGTGAATGTTTAAAATGCTGATTCTCAGCTTCATCGTCAGCCTGGTCATCGGCCTGGTCTTCGGACCGCTGGTCATCAAGGAATTGAAAAAATTCCATGCCCGCCAGTCCGAAAGGGAAGAAGGGCCGCAGAGCCACAAATATAAAGCCGGGACGCCGACTATGGGCGGCATCCTCATCCTGACGGCGCTGACCGTATCGTGCCTCATCTTCGATCCGATGGACCTGCGCAAAGGCCTGGCCTTATTCCTGGCTTTGGGGCATGGCGTCATCGGCTTCCTCGATGACAGCATCAAGGCCATCAAGCACCGCAACCTGGGTCTTACGGCGAAACAGAAACTGGCCGGCCAGTTCGTCATGGCCGCGATTTTCTGCTACATCCTCGATGCCTTTCTCCATTTCCCGACGACCTTGTGGATTCCCTTTACTTCCATCACTGTCGATTTGGGCATGTTCTACTATCTCTTCGTCTTCGTCATGATCGTCGGCACGAGCAATGCCGTCAACCTGACCGACGGCCTCGACGGCCTGGCTGCCGGGTCCTGCGCCATTACGTCCGTTGCCTACGTCGTCATCGCCGTCGCCCTGGGCTATACCCATTTCGCTATCTTTGGCACGGCCCTGACCGGGGCCTGCCTGGGCTTCCTCTTCTATAACCAGCATCCGGCCAAGATGTTCATGGGCGATACGGGCTCTTTGGCTCTGGGCGGTGCCCTGGCAGCTATGGCCATTTTGACCAAGACGGAACTGCTCCTCATCCTGGCTGGCGGCTTGTACGTCATCGAAGCCCTGTCGGTCATCATCCAGGTCATTTCCTTCAAGACCCGCGGTGTCCGCGTCTTCAAGATGAGCCCGATCCACCACCACTTTGAGCTGTCTGGCTGGAGTGAAGTCAAGGTCGTCACTGTGTTCTGGAGCTTCTCGGCTCTCATGGCGATCCTGTCCATTATCGTCGTACTGGCCTGCAAATAGGGCCTGCGGCTTTTCTGATTGAACTACGATATTTTATATAAAGCAGGTGTTGGCAATGAGCATCATGGATTTTTCTGGAAAACATTTCTTAGTCATCGGCGCAGGCATCAGCGGCCGCGCTGCCTCTCTGGCCCTGGCAGGTCATGGCGGGTCCGTTACGCTGAATGATATGAAGGCCATCGACACGGCGGAACAGCCGTGGCCGGATATAAAGGCCGCCGGCGTCCAGCTGGTCTTCGGCAGCCAGGAAACGGCTCTTTTGGACGGCATGGATGTCGTCGTCCCGTCGCCGGTCATTTCTCCGGAAATCCCGATCATGAAAGAAGCGGCCCGCCGCGGCCTGCCAATCTGGAGTGAAGTCGAAGTCGCCTGCCGGGTCACCGATGCTGACATGATCGGCATTACTGGGACCAATGGCAAGACGACGACGACGACCCTGGTCGGCGAAATCATGAAGGCCACAGGCCGTCAGACCGTCGTCGGCGGCAATATCGGCTACGGCCTGTCGGCCCAGGCCGACAACCTGCCAAAAGAAGCCGTCGTCGTCGCTGAACTGTCCAGTTTCCAGCTCGAATTCACGCACAGCATCAAGGCCAAGGCCGCGACAATCCTCAACATCACGCCGGACCACCTGGACCGCCATCATACGATGGAAGGCTATGCCGCTGCCAAGGAACGGATTTTCCTCAACCAGGACAAGGGCGATTACGCTGTCCTCAATTACGATGACGAACGGGTACGGGCCATGGCGAAAGACATGACCGGTACGGTCGTCTATTTCTCGACGTGCGGCGAAGTCCCGGAAGGGGCCTTTTATCGGGACGGACAGCTTATCCTGCGCCTCCATGGCCAGGATACCGTCGTCTGTGCCGAAACGGACCTGCACCTCTTCGGCAAGCATAATATCCAGAATTGCCTGGCTGCGATTCTCTTGACCTATGCTGCCGGAGCGCCCCTCGACGTCATCCGCCAGGTCCTCAAGGCTTTCAAAGGCGTCGAACACCGCCTGGAAAAAGTGCGGACCATCCACGGCGTCACCTATTACAACGACTCGAAGGGGACCAACGTCGATGCGTCCATGAAGGCCCTGGAAGCCTTCCCGCAGGGGCACCTCATCCTCATTGCCGGCGGCTATGACAAGAAGACGCACCTCGATGACTTCATGGCCTTGGCGGCGAAACGCGTCGATACGCTGATCCTCATCGGCGATGCGGCCGAACGCTTCGAAGCCGCTGCCAAGAAGGCGGGTATCCAGGATATCCGCCGCACTGGTTACAGCATGGAAAGGGCCATCATGCTGGCCCGCAAAATTGCCAAGGCACCGCAGGCCGTCCTCTTGTCGCCGGCTTGCTCGAGCTTTGACATGTATGATAATTTTGAACAGCGCGGACGTGTCTTCAAGGGCATCGTCAACGCCATTTAACGATATTTAGAAGAAACAACAGGAGGCAGGAACATGCGTCGAGTCATTATTTCCGGAGGTGGCACAGGCGGCCATATCTACCCGGCGATTACCATTGCCCGGGCGATTGCCGACATTGAGCCCACCGAATTTCTCTACGTCGGCTCCAAAATCGGCCTGGAAAATACATTGATCCCTAAAGAAGGCTTGCCTTTCGTCACCCTCGACGTGCGGGGCCTGGAACGGAAGATTTCCGTCCGCAACCTCGTCACCCTGGGCAAGACGGCAGGCAGTCTGATCAAGGCAGAAGGCATTATCCACAAATTCAAACCGGACGTCGTCATCGGGACGGGCGGTTTCGTCTGCGGTCCGGTCCTTTTGGCAGCCAGCCTGAGTGGTGTGCCCACACTGATACAGGAACAGAACGTCATCCCCGGCGTTACCAATACGATTTTGAGCCGCTTCGTCAACCGCGTAGCCCTGGGCTATGAAGAGGCAGCGGCCCGTTTCAAGCGCAAGGATATCCTGGTCTATACGGGCAATCCCGTCCGCAAGGATATCCTCACGGTGACGCGGGAAGAAGGGCGCAAGGCCCTGGGCCTGGACCCGGATAAGTTTACGCTCCTCGTCGCCGGCGGCAGCCGCGGCGCCCGCAGCATCAACACGGCGATGATCGAAGTCCACAAGTATTTCCGCAACGACGACCATATCCAGATTCTCCACGTCACGGGGGACCATGAATACGACCGCGTCGTCAAGCAGCTGCCGGGCATCGAATGCCGCGGCCGCTATGGCAAGGGAAGCCGTATCATCCCGTACCTGCATCATATGCCCGACGCCCTGGCCGCCTGCGACCTGGCCGTCTACCGGGCCGGTGCCGTCGGTCTGGCTGAACTGACCGTCCGCGGCGTGCCGTCCATCCTCATTCCCTATCCCTATGCAGCCGAAGACCACCAGCGCTACAATGCCCAGGCCCTGGTCATGTGCGGCGCTGCCAAGATGATCCTCGACAAGATGCTGACAGGCCGGGAATTGTTAGAAGAAATCATTCATTTAAAAGACGATCCGAAGGCACTGGCAGCGATGGCGAAAGCCAGCCGCTCCATGGGCAAGCCACAGGCGGCACACGATATTGCCGAACTGGCCTTGTCGATTGCCCGCAAACGTCGTCCGTAAGAGGAAAAGAAGGGTGTGGAATAAACCTATGGTTAATCTGAACGATGTTACCAACGTTCATTTTATCGGCATTGCCGGCGCTGGGATGCGGGCAATTGCCAATGTTTTCATTGAAAAAGGATATCATGTGTCCGGTTCGGACCTCAAAGCGTCTCCGGTAACGGAACAGTTCGCCAAAAAAGGGGCCCGTATCTGTATCGGCCAGCGTCCGGAAAACCTGCAGGACGCCCAGGTCGTCGTCATTTCATCGGCTATCCGCGATACCAATGTGGAACTGGCCGAAGCGCGCCGCCGCGGTATTCCTGTCATCCATCGCTCGGATGCCCTGGTCCATATCATGAGCTGGGGGAAGGGGATTTCCGTAGCCGGTGCCCACGGCAAGACGACGACATCGTCCATGCTGGGCCAGGTCTTTGAAGAATGTCATCAGGACCCGACCATCGTCATCGGCGGCGAAGTCGATTACCTGCATAGCAATTCCATCCTGGGGAAAGGCGCCTATGTCATCGCCGAAGCTGATGAAAGCGATGGGACTTTCCTCAAGCAGAACCCTTATATCGCCGTCGTCACCAATATCGACGCCGACCATATGGACCATTACGGCTCGCTGGAAAACGTCATCGCCGCTTTCAAGCAGTTCATCCAGAAGCTCGACCCTGAAGAAGGCCTGGCCGTCTTGTGCTTTGAAAACGACAAGATCCGCGCCCTGGCCCCGCAGACGGGCCACCGCTACGTATCTTACGGCATCGAACAGCCGGCGGACTATCAGGCCAGCGACCTGCATTACCTCAAGGGCAAGCTCCATTTTTCCGTCTATAAGCACGGCGAAAAGATGGGGGATATGGTCCTCAACGTACCGGGACGCCACAACGTCCTCAACGCCCTGGCGACGACAGCCGTCGCCGATGCCTGCGGCCTGCCCTTCGACGGCATCGCGTCGGCCATGAGCCATTTCCACGGCGCCAAACGGCGTTTCCAGACCAAGGGCTTCGTCGGTGACGTCTGGGTCGTCGACGACTATGCCCACCATCCGACGGAAATCAATGCGACCTTGACGGCTGCCCGCGATATGGGGACGCACCGCGTCGTCTGCCTCTTCCAGCCGCACCGCTACACGCGGACGAAGCTGCTCCTCGACCAGTACGGCAGCGCCTTTGCCAAAGCCGATAAACTCATCGTCACCGACGTCTACAGTGCCGGTGAAGACCCCATCCCCGGTGTATCAGGGGAACTCATTGCCAAGAAGGTCAAGGAAACGACGGGACAAGATGTCACCTATATCCCGCACAAAGAAGACTTAGTGGCTTATTTAAAGGAAAATTCCCGGCCTCTCGACCTGGTCATCACCATGGGGGCCGGAGACATTTATAAAGTCGGCGAAGCCTATCTCGCTGAAGCTAAAGAAATGGAGAAATAAGGAAATGGAAGACATGAAAGATAAAAAAATTGCCGTCGTCGTCGGCGGTCCTTCGACAGAAGCAGAAGTATCGCGCCGCACTGGGGCTGCCATTGCTGACGCTTTGACGAAAAAGGGATATCACATCGAAACGATCGAACTCGTACCGAAAGAATTCGCCAAGACCTTGACCGAAAAGGGTATCGACATCGTCTTCAACGCCCTTCACGGCCGCTACGGCGAAGACGGTGTCATCCAGGGCTTGTGTGAAATGATGGGGCTCCCCTATACCGGTCCCGGCGTCATGGCCAGTGCTGTTGGCATGAACAAGGTCATGAGCAAGGCCGCTTTCCAGGGGGCCGGCATTGCCACAGCGCCCTTTGCCTACTATTTCGCCACTCAGGACCGCGAAGCCATCGCTGCCGACATTGAACAGCGCTTCGACCTGCCTGTCGTCATCAAGTCGTCCGGCCAGGGCTCGAGCATCGGCACGGTCATCGTCCAGACCAAGGAGGAACTCCGTCCGGCCCTGGAAGAAGCATTCAAGTACAGCGCTTCGCTGGTAGCCGAAGCCTTCATCGATGGCGATGAATTCACCGTCGCCGTCATGGACGACGTCGCCTTCCCGGTCATCCAGATCGTGTCCAGCACGGGCAAGTACGACTTCTATTCCAAGTATGCCCCTGGCGTCGCCAAGCATCTCTGCCCGGCTCCGATTTCGCCGGAACTGACCAAAGAAATGCAGGACCTGGCCCTGAATGTCTTCCATCTGTGCCACTGCAGCGGCGTATCCCGCGTCGATATCATGACCGACAAAGAAGGCCATCCGTTCGTCCTGGAAATCAACACCGTCCCGGGCATGACGGCGACCAGCCTGGTCCCCGATGCCGCCCGGGCCATGGGGATGTCCTTTGAAGATTTGTGTGAAAAGATTTTGCTGGAAGCATCGGTAGGTAAGTTTTAATGGGAAAGAAATCATATCATACGGGGCAGCGACGGGTCGTGCTGCCTAACGATCCTCATGATGTGTTTGTTCCTCCTCATCTTGAGAACGACCCGCTGAACGAACCGGACCGGGAAGCCCTGGCCGCCAAGAAAGAAGCCCAGCGCCGCCGCAAGGCCCGCCAGGCAGCACGGCTGAAGAAGAAAAAGGCTCGGCAGAAACAGATTTGGGCCCGGCGCCGCCGTATCGGCTGTATCTTTACGGTCCTCGGCGTCTTCGTCATCTGGCTCTTCCTGCGCCTGGCGCCGGTCTCTTTCGGGACGATCATCGTCGATGGCAACGAGAACATGTCCTTTGAAGATGTCTACCGGGCCTGCGGGGCTTATTCCTATGTCAACGTCGTCCAGTTGTCGACAGACGATGTGGAAGAACGGCTGAAGAAAGACCTGCGCATTGCCGACGCGACAGTGACGCGGGAATTCCCGGCGACGATCCACGTCACCCTGACAGAACGCAAGCCAGCCGCTGTCATCACGACGCTATACGGCTTCGCCTATGTCGACAAGACGGGGCGGGTCATCGAACTGGGGCCGCAGATCAAGGGCGTATCCCTGCCAATCATGACGGGCAAGAAAGTCGATAACCTGCTCTTAGGCGATACGGTGACGGACCCGACCCTCCATTCGGCCATGGTCTATCTCCAGAGCCTGCCGCCGGATATTCTCAAGAATATCGCTGAAATCAACGTGGGAAATCCCGAAAGCATCGTCGCCTATACGACCGATTCCATCCCTATCCACCTGGGCAGCGGCGATGAACCGGCAGAACGGGCGAAGCTGACGGAAACGCTGCTGGCCGAAGTTCAGGAAAATCATCTGGCCGTCCAATACATCGACACGGATGTGCGCTCGCCCCTTGTCAAGACGAAATAAGGCGCATAGGGCCTTGATTTTCAAAAACAGGTAGATAAATTTTCTAAGATAGTGTAAAATAATAAGGAATCCTACTGCACAGGGTGTGCGTTATAGAGTCTGAAGGAGGAAAATGCGATATGGCAGAGTTTGCAAACATAAAAGTAATAGGTGTCGGTGGCGGCGGTAACAACGCTGTCAACCGTATGATAGAAAGCGGCTTGCAGGGCGTCCAGTTCATTTCGGTCAATACGGAAGACCAGGTCCTGGAAGTATCCAAAGCCGATGTCAAGATCCAGATCGGTGAAAAATTGACGCGCGGCCTCGGCGCCGGTGCCAATCCCCAGGTCGGCGAACAGGCTGCCCTGGAAAGCAAAGAAGAAATCGTCAAGGCCCTGCAGGGTGCCGACATGGTCTTCGTCACAGCCGGCATGGGCGGCGGTACCGGTACCGGTGCAGCTCCTATCGTTGCCGAATGTGCCAAGGAAATGGGGGCCCTCACGGTGGCTGTCGTTACCAAGCCGTTCTCTTTTGAAGGGAAACGCCGTAAGGAAGTCGCTGATAAAGGTGCCGACTACTTGAAAGAAAAGGTCGACACGATCATCACTATCCCTAACGATAAATTGCTCCAGATCATCGACAAGAAGACGCCCCTCAAGGACGCATTCCTCGTCGCTGACGATGTCCTCCGCCAGGGCGTACAGGGCATTTCCGATTTGATTACGACGACAGGCCTCATCAACCTCGACTTCGCCGATGTCAAGACCATCATGTCCGACCAGGGCGAAGCTATCATGGGTATCGGCGTCGGCTCCGGTGAAAACCGTGCTGTCGAAGCTGTCGATGGAGCTATCCACAGCGCCCTCCTGGAAACGAGCATCGACGGTGCCCAGAGCATCTTGCTCAACGTTACCGGCGGCCCGGATATCAGCTTGTACGAAATCAACGAAGCAGCTGAAAAAGTGGCTGAAGCTGTCGATCCGGAAGCCAACATCATCTTTGGTTCCGTCATTGATCCGGATATGGAAGATTCCATCCGCATCACTGTCGTGGCTACGGGTTTTGGCAAAGAACCGTCTTCGATTCCCGCATTTGGCCAGGGCACTGGTACAGCAGCCAAAGCCGGCGATACGAAAGACAATGCCGGCGGCGTAGAAATTCCTACGTGGATGAGATAATCAGCATGAAAAAAGCGGATCCCGGCGGACCCGCTTTTTTTTAAAAATACCGTCGAGAAGAAGGTAGGAGGAAAAAACATGAGATGCCCATTTTGCCAATGTGCAGATACAAAAGTAACGGATTCGCGGGCTACCGATGACGGCAAGGCCATCCGTCGCCGACGCGAATGCCAGCAGTGCGGCCGCCGTTTCACGACGTATGAAATGGTCGAAGAAGTGCCGCTCGTCGTCGTCAAGAAAGATGGCCGTCATGAATTATTCGACCGCAACAAATTATTGAACGGCCTGCTCCGGGCCTGCAACAAGCGGGAAGTCACGCGGCAGCAGCTGGAGGACATCGTCACCAAGGTCGAGCGTAACATCCGCAATACCCTGGCCCAGGAAGTGTCCAGTGAAAAGATAGGGGAAATGGTCCTCAGCGAGCTGCGCTCTGTCGATGAAGTCGCTTATATCCGCTTTGCTTCCGTATACCGCGAATTCGCCGATCTGGACAGTTTCATGGCTGAACTGCAGCATCTCATGGGCACGAAAGAAAAGAAATAAGAGACCGGAATCGAGGAACATTATGACAGAAAATTATATCGATCATTTTTTGAACCATGTCCTGCCGGAATTGCGCATCGCCGTCATCGGCGACATCATGGTCGACCGCTATGTGTTCGGTAAAGTGGAACGCATTTCGCCGGAAGCGCCCGTACCTGTCAATAAAGTCGACCACATGACGTCCGTCCTGGGCGGGGCTGCCAACGTAGCCTCGAACCTGGCCAATCTCGATTGTCACGTCTTTCTGGGCGGCCTCATCGGCGACGATGAAAACGCGTCTCTCCTGCACCAGCTGCTGGAAGACGCCCATATCGACGGGTCGGGCCTGGTCGTGCGCCAGGACCACGCGACGACGACGAAAATGCGCATCCTCGGCGCCCGCCAGCAGATGGTACGCCTGGATTTTGAAGAAGTGACGCCCTTGGCCGTTACGGAAGAGGAACAACTCATGACCTGGCTGTACAACTGCGTGGCAGCCGGCCTGGACGGCATCATCCTGTCGGACTATAAGAAAGGCGTCCTCACCGATTCCCTGGCTCAGAGCATCATCAAAGAAGCCAATCGGGCCGGGATTCCCGTCCTGGTCGACCCCAAGGGCAGCGATTGGACGAAATACAACGGCGCCGATTTCGTGACGCCGAACATGAAAGAACTGAGCGACTGCCTGGGACGGCCTGTAGCCAATGAAGGACAGGCCGTCGTAGCGGCAGCGGAAATCCTGCATGAGCAGTATCAGTTCGCCCACCTCATGGTGACCCGCTCGGAAAAGGGCATCACCGTCATCGGCCGGGACGGCAAGGTGTGGAACAACCCGGCGACGGCGCAGGAAGTCTTCGACGTATCCGGTGCCGGTGATACCGTAGCCGCAGCTTTCCTGTCGGCTATTGCCGGCCACTTGTCGATTCGCACGAGCCTGCAGATCGCCAACGCCGCAGCGGGTATCGTCGTCACCAAGGTCGGGACCTATCCCATCCATCGCCACGAATTGCTCAAATTATGGCAGGAATGGCAGCCGGCCCACTGGCATCCGTATCAGCCCCTGAGTCGGGAAGAAGCGGCTGAAAAGATACGCCAATGGCAGAAGAAGGGCGATACCGTCGTCTTTACCAATGGCTGCTTCGACATCCTGCACCGCGGCCACGTCCTCTACCTGCAGCAGGCGGCCATGCTGGGCCAGCACCTCGTCGTCGGCCTCAACTCCGATGCGTCCGTGCGGCGCCTGAAAGGGGAAACGCGGCCCCTGGTCAAACAGGAAGACCGGGCCATCCTTTTGAGTGCCCTGGCCTGCGTCGATGAAGTGGTCATCTTCGAGGAAGATACACCGAAAGAACTTTTACAGGTCCTGCGTCCGGATATCCTGGTCAAAGGCGGCGATTACAAAGCTGATGAAGTCGTCGGCCGGGAATCGGTCAAGCGCGTCGAGATCATTTCCTTTGAAGACGGATATTCGACGACAGGCCTGATCCAGAAAATAGCTGATTTAGTAAAGAAGGGGAAACTATGAAAATTGTAACAGGCGGTGCCGGTTTTATCGGCAGCAATATCGTAAAACAGTTGAACAACCGGGGCATCAACGACATCCTCATCGTCGACGACCTGACGGACGGCCGCAAATGCCGCAACCTCCAGGGCCTCGATTTCTTTGATTACATGGACTATGCCGACTTCGACGAACAGATGGCCGACGACACCTTCGACTGCGGCTACATCGACGTCGTCTTCCATGAAGGGGCCTGCTCGGACACGATGAACTACGACGGCCGCTACATGATGAAGAACAACTATGAAGGCAGCAAGAATCTCCTGCGCTACTGCATGCAGCGCAAGATTCCCTTCCTCTACGCTTCGTCGGCTTCGACTTATGGCAGCGGCAAGCACGGCTTCCGCGAAGACCCGGCCTGCGAACAGGCGCTGAATCCCTATGCCTATTCCAAGCTCCAGTTCGACCGCTTCGTCCGCCGCGTCATGCCCCTGGCCAAGAGCCAGATTGTCGGCTTCCGCTATTTCAATGTCTTCGGTCCCCAGGAAAACCACAAGGACCGCATGGCTTCGCTCATCTACCAGAAGTACCATGAACTCCAGGAAAAAGGGAAGATTACCCTCTTTGAAGGGACGGCAGGCTATGAAAATGGCGGCCAGATCCGCGATTTCATCTACGTCAACGACGTAGTCAACGTCATCTTCTATTTCTGGGAACATCCGGAACTGTCAGGCATCTACAACTGCGGCACCGGCATCGGCCATACGTTCAATGAATTCGTCCAGGGCGTCATCGATTATTGCGGCAAAGGCCATATCGAATACGTCCCCTTCCCGGACATCCTCAAGGGCAAGTACCAGAGTTATACCCAGGCCGACACGACGAAGCTCATGGAAGCCGGCTATGACCGCGGCTTTACCCTGCTCCCGGAAGCCGTCAAGGAATACTGCAGCATCCTGGAAAAGAGCGACGGGTATTACGAATGAGGAAGGCCGTCTTTTTCGACCGCGACGGCGTCCTCAACGTCGACAAATCCTATTTGGGCTTCATCAAGGATTTTGAATGGATGGACGGGGCCAAAGAGGCCCTGGCCTATCTGACGGAAGAGGGCTATGCCATCATCGTCGTCACCAACCAGAGCGGGGTCGCCCGCGGTTATTATACGGAAGACGACGTGAAGGTCCTCCACGACTGGATGTGCCGGGAAGCGGCCAAAGCCGGCGGCATCATTACGGCCGTCTACTACTGCCCTTATCTTGAAGGGGCGCCGGTCAAGGCCTATGACAAGAAGAGCGACTGGCGCAAGCCGGCGCCGGGCATGGTCCTGCAGGCGGCGAAAGATTACGATATCGATTTGAAACACTCTTTCATGATCGGCGATATGCCCCGCGATGTGGAATGTGGGCAGCGGGCCGGCATGGATGGCTATTTATTTACTGGCGGCAGGCTGGACGATTTCGTCCGGGCCATCGTCGCAGAAAGGAAGGGCCGTGAAAGCATATAAGAACATACTGGTCATCAAGATGAGCTCTCTCGGCGACGTCCTTCACGCCCTGCCGACACTCTACGCATTGCGTCAGAACTGCCCGGACGCCCGCATCGTCTGGGCCGTCCATGAACAGTTCGCGCCGGTCCTGCCGGGAAAACCTTATATCGATGAAGTCATCTATATCGACAAGAAGCGGCTGAAATCCCTGTCGTACTGGAAAGAGCTGCGCCGGACGCTCCATGCCTATCATTTCGACGTATCCTTTGACCTCCAGGGCCTGGCCAAGAGCGCTATCGTCGCCTGGTTGAGCGGTGCTGAAGAACGCTATGGCTACTGGGAAATGCGCGAAGGCAGTTTCCTGGTCAGCAAGGGCCTCACGGGTCCCCACAAGTACGACCACGTCATCGAACGCTATCTCGATACGGTCCGCGTCCTCGGCGGCCGCGTCGATGCCATCGAATTCCCGCTTCCCGATATTACCGGTGAAAGACGGGCCTGGCGCCAGCGTCTGGCGGCGGACGGCCTGACCGGACCCTATGTGGCCATCGTGCCCGGTGCCCGCTGGAGCGTCAAGGAATGGCCCTTGTCCCATTGGCAGGAATTCCTGCAGCGCCTGACGGCGTCCGGCATGGCCGCCGTCCTCTTAGGCAGCGGCGACGACGTCCCCAAAGGGAAGGCCCTGAAGGACCATGATTCGTCGGGCCAGGTCTTCGACTATACAGGCCGCACCGATTTGCGGCAGCTCATGGCGGCCATTGCTGAAAGCGCCCTCTATATCAGTGCCGATACGGGGCCGCTGCACATGGCCAATGCCTTGAAAAAAGAACTCATCGCCCTCTTTGGGCCGACGTGTCCCCAGCGGACCGGCCCTTACGGCGGAAACGACGACGCCTACATCCACATGGTCCTGTCGCCGACGTCCCAGGCGACGCCGGAACGGCCCTTGGTCGATGATCCGGACTGCATGGCCCAGATTACGCCCGATGCGCTGTGGCAGGTCTATGAAGGCGTCCTGAAGAAGGTGGAACTATGATTAATCTGCGCAACAAAAAAATAATCGTCACCTTTCTCATGCATCTAGGCGACCTCATCCTCATCACCCCGTTCCTGCAGGTCCTGCGCCGTCATGCCCAGGGCTCGGAAATTACCCTCGTCGTCGATGAGAAAGTGGCCGACGTCGTCCGCTACAACCCCAATATCGACCACCTGGTCACGGTCGACAAGAAGGGTAAAGACAATTCCGTCCGGGCCCTGTGGCGTATCGGGCGGCACTTGCATCAGCATCACTACGATATCCTCATCAATCTGCATCCCAATGAACGGACGTCCTTCCTGGCGGCCGTCATCCACGCCAAGCAGTTCGTCGGCATGAGCCATTTCCTGGTCCGGCCCCTGATGGACCGCTATACCCGCCTGGACCGCATCCATCTCCACGCGGCCGATATGTACATCAACGTCCTGGCCCAGCTGGGCATCGATGACTACCGCAGCGACGGCCTGCAGTTCTTCACCTGCAAGGCCTGGGATGACAAGGCGACGGAATTCTACCGTACCCAGGGCGTCCACAACAGCGATGCCCTCATCGGCTTCAATATCGGCAGCGCCGTTCCGCAGAAACGCTGGCCGGCCAAGCGCTTTGCCGCCGTTGCCGACTACTTCGCCCGCCGCGGCTTCAAGTGCGTCTTCTTCGGCGGCCCTATGGATGAAGCCATGGTCAAAGAAGCGACGTCCCAGATGGAATCGGACCCGATCATTGCCACCGGGAAATTCACCATCGGCGAACTGGCCTCGGCCATCCGCTGCTGCTCGCTGTTCATCACCAACGACAGCGGCCCTATGCACGTCGCCGTCAGTCAGGGCGTTCCCCTGGTCGCCCTCTACGGGCCGAGCAATCCCAAGCTTTACGGCCCCTATACGGACCGGGCCATCGTCCTGGAATCGACGAACCACTATGAAGTTGGCAAGAGCATGAAACAAATTATCCGCGAAGGTAATTATAAAGGTATTTCGGTTATTCCCATGAGCCAGGTCATCGCCGCCGGCGAAGAACTCCTGAGCCGTTATTATGGAAGAAAATAACCCGTATTATATGGAGGTGGAAGGTTATGAAAAAACTTATTATTGCAGCGACCCTGGCCGCCCTGGCCATGACTTCGGCTGCTATGGCAGCCCCGTTGCGGGATCCTCAGCCCGGTGACTTGAAGGCCAACGCCAACTACGGCTTCGACCAGAAAGAAGGCGGCCGCAGTGCCAAGAGCCGCCTGACCGGTGGCGACGTCACCTACGTCCTGAACAATCGCTGGGACATCCAGTACGTC
Organism: Megasphaera sp.; assembly: GCF_047831605.1. Classification (NCBI taxonomy): domain Bacteria; kingdom Bacillati; phylum Bacillota; class Negativicutes; order Veillonellales; family Veillonellaceae; genus Megasphaera; species Megasphaera sp. The sequence continues at coordinate 1,955,093 of NZ_CP181255.1, forward strand.
AACAACTACACCAAGGGCGATAACGACAACAAGATCAACGAAAACTATCTCGTCGGTAATTACCGCTTTACGCCGTATCTGTCGGCCTTTGCCGGCGGCTCCTACGTCAAGACCGAAACGTATAATACGACCAAGTCCTATGGCTATCAGGTCGGCCTCAAAGGCCAGCTCCCTCTGGCAGCACGCTGGCAGGGCTTTGCATCCGTCGGTGTCGGCGATGACGTCAATACCTATGAAGTCGGCGTCGGTTACGACATCACGCCGAACTGGGATGCCCACATAAAATACCGCAGCAGCAGCGTCGACGTCGATAACTACGACGACGATGTCAAAGGCTGGCAGGTCGGCATGGGCTATAAGTTCTGATATTGACAAGGGGCGGATCCGTCCCGTATAATGTACCAATGACATGTGCTGTGGTTGAAAGTCGATGTCAGTCGCAGACCAAGCGATCCACGTAAGGCACCCAAAGCGGTGCTGATCATAGTGCGGCCTAGAAGTAAGACCTGCCGCGGAAATACTGCGAGAGGGCTAGTAGTGGGGGACAGCAGTCTATGAGCGAACGTCCCAGCAGGCGAGTGTGGGGGTAAAGACCAGGTCAGGCATGTCAGGGAAAGGGGCTGTCGTATGAAGGATTCTGCCATCATGCGCAGTCCCTTTTTCTTTATAGTTTGTAGAAGATGGCCATAAATTTCAAACCATCCGCTAACCCCTAGCCCCTAGCCACTAGCCCCTAGCCCCTTAAAAGAGGCTGTCTTGATGTGACAGCCTCTTTTTTGTATTTTCGTTTGACGGATGATTGTTCGTATAGTAAAATGTAAGGGTATTTATGTTATTAGCCTAAGGAGTGGAGTCATAATGGATGCTAAGCGGTTGGAACGAGAAATTCACAAAAATCCCTTCGATACCTTTATGGATTTCCACGTCGAAAAGACTGAACCAGAGAGTACGATCCTCACTTTTGAGAATAAAGGCTCGAAATGGGATAATCCCAATGGTACCATGTACGGCGGTGTCCTCTATTCCATGGCCGATTCGGCGATGGAGGCTGCTTGTGCTGTCTGTGGCAAAGCCGTCCTCACACTGGACCTGGGTATGAATTACCTGCGTCCGGCTTTTGCCAATACGGTCATCCGGGCCGAAGCCAGGATCATCCATAACGGCCGTACGACGATGGTCGCCCTCTGTGATTTTTACGATAATGACCAGCGCTATTTAGCTCATGGCAAGGGCACCTTCTTTGTGACAGGGGCCTACGTCTTTGAGGGAGAAAGGGGGCATACGGATGAATGAACCAGAAGAAGCAGTGAGCCCGGAAGTGGCAGAACGGCTGCATCGTATGCTGGACAGTATTTATTCGCATACACCTTATTTCCAGAGCATGCCCTGTACGGTAGAAAAGCTCGACGTCGGCCGCGTCCGCATCGGCTTCGATATCAGCCGTCATTCCTGCAATTACCGGGGCATTGCCTCGGGCGGCGTCCTGGCCGCTTTCTGCGATACCCTCATGGGCATGGCCAGCCGGACCCTGGGCTTCCAGGTGACGACGCTGGAAATCAACATGAACTATATCCGCAGTGTCAAAGGCGGCGAGCACATTACCGGCGTGGGCCAGGTCATTCACCACGGCCGGAAGACCATTGTCGTCGAATGTGAATGTTATGATGCCAGCGGTAATATTATCGTAAAAGGGCGGTCGTCTTTTTATATTTTGAAAAAACTCGATTGATAGGATAATCATGTAATTATAGGGAAGGTTGGTTAGTACAAAGATGGATTTTGCTTATAACGACGAACAGAAAGAAATCATCAAGGTTGTCCGCGACCTGGTGGAAAAAGAAATCGTCCCCTACGCTTCGGAAATGGATGAAACGGGAAAACTCCATGAAGGGCTCCTGGAAAAATTGGCAGCCCAGGGCCTGCTGGGCGTCGCCATTCCGGAAGAATTCGGCGGTGCCGGCCTCGACGCCATCACTATCGCCGCTATTTATGAAGAATTAGGCAAAGGCTGTGCCGGCGTCGCTACGACCGTCGCTGCCAATGCCCTGGCCTCGTATCCCGTCATCATTGCCGGTAACGACGACCAGAAGAAACGCTATTTCGATATCATCAATGAAGACAACCTGGCCGCTTTTGCCCTGACTGAACCGGGCACCGGTTCCGATGCCGGTTCCGTTTCGACGCGGGCCATGAAGACCGAAGACGGCAAAGGCTATATCCTCAATGGTACGAAATGCTTCATTACCAACGGCGCCCTGGCCGAAGTCTTCGTCGTCTTCGCCAACACCCGCAAGAGCGGCGGCATCCGCGGCTTGACGGCCTTCATCGTCCGCAAGGGGACGCCGGGCTTCACAGTCGGCAAGGCTGAAAATAAAATGGGCATCCGCGCTTCCAATACGACGGAGCTCATCTTCCAGGACTGCTTCGTCCCTGTCGAAGACCGTCTCGGCCGCGAAGGCTATGGCTTCCACATCGCCATGGATACTTTGGATGCAGCCCGTCCCTTCGTCGGTGCCGTTTCCGTCGGCATTGCCGAAGCCGCTTTCCGTGCCTGCTGCGAATATGCCAAGGTCCGCGTACAGTTCGGCAAACCCATCGCTTCCTTTGAAATGGTCCAGGCCATGATTGCCGATATGGCCATGAAAGTCGAAGGAGCCCGCCTCCTGGTCCACCGCGCCTGCTGGATGAAGGACCAGGGTATGGACTTCAGCCGTGAAGCGGCCATTGCCAAGTGCAACGCGTCCGACGTGGCCATGCAGGTCACGACCGATGCAGTCCAGGTCATGGGCGGCTATGGCTATATCAAGGAATACCCTGTCGAAAAATACATGCGTGACGCCAAAATCATGCAGATTTACGAAGGCACCAACCAAATTCAGCGGTTGGTTATTGCAAATAAGACACTTTACTGATACAATATATAACAAACCCATAGAGGGATTTATGGCAATGATAAAGAGGGGATGGAACTGACTCCGCCTACAGGGAATCGAGGCCGCAGATTGAGAGCCTCGTGCCGGATGTTCCATGCGTTCACTTTAGAGCCTCCTGCTGAACGGAGTAGGCAGGACGGGGGTTCCCGTTACAGGACAATCGAGAATCAAGTAGGGTGGTACCGCGAATGAGACTTTCGCCCCTTAGGGGGCGGGAGTCTATTTTTTTGTACTTGCCAGTAGGAGGAAGAAAGTATGATCAGTGATAAGATCGAGGCCATCAAAGCGGCCGTCAATGAACAGCTCGCCAAGAGCGAACATCTTCAGGACGTACAGGATATCCGCGTCAAGTTCCTGGGTAAAAAAGGGGAACTGACGGCAATTATGAAGGAAATGAAGAATTTTTCCAAAGAAGAACGGCCTAAAGTCGGCCAGCTCGTCAACACGGCCCGCAATGCCATCGAAGAACAGATCAAGGCCAAGATGGAAGAAGTCAAGGCCAAGGAATTGGCTGCGAAGATCGAATCGGAAAAAATCGACATTACCCTGCCGGGCCGCAAACCGGTCATGGGCCACGAACATCCCCTTCATCAGACTCTGCGCCTGATGGAAGACTCGTTCCTGCGCATGGGCTTCTCCATCGTCGAAGGGACGGATATCGAATCGGATTACTATAACTTCCAATGCCTGAATCTGCCGGAAGACCATCCGGCCCGGGACATGCAGGACTCCATGTACATTACGGATAACATCCTCCTGCGGACCCATACATCGGGCATGCAGGCACGGACCTTGCAGGCCCACAAGCCTAACGAACCCTTCAAGATCATCGCACCGGGCAAGGTATACCGCTGCGACTACGATGCGACCCATTCGCCGGTCTTCCACCAGATGGAAGGCATGATCATCGACAAGGACATCCGCTTCTCCGACCTCAAGGGCATGCTCGAAGACTTCCTGCGCGACATCTTCGGACCGCAGACGAAAGTCCGCTTCCGCGCCAGCTACTTCCCCTTCACGGAACCGAGCGCCGAAGTCGATATTTCCTGCGTCATGTGCGGCGGCAAGGGCTGCCGTGTCTGCTCCCACACGGGCTGGCTGGAAATCCTCGGCTGCGGCATGGTCAATCCCAGCGTCCTGCGCCTGAACGGCTATGACCCGGACGTCGTCACGGGTTTTGCCTTCGGCATGGGCGTCGAACGCATTGCCATGTTGAAATACGGCATCGATGATTTGCGCTTGTTCTATGAAAACGATATGCGGTTCTTGAACCAGTTCTAGGAGGGTATGAATAATGAAAAGTTCTTTAACTTGGATGCAGGATTATGTCGACGTCGACATGAACCAGGACATGCAGGCATTTGCCGATAAATTGACCATTGCCGGTATCCCTGTCGAACAGGTGGAATACTGGGGGACAGAAGTCAAGAAAGTAAAGACCGGGAAGATCCTTCAGATCGACAAGCACCCCGATGCGGATAAACTCGTCGTCTGCCAGGTAGACATGGGGGATGAACAGCTCCAGATCGTCACGGCTGCGACCAACGTCCGCGTCGGCCAGATCGTCCCCGTCGCCGTCCACGGCGCTCATCTGCCGGGCGGCACTAAGATCAAGCGCTCGAAGCTGCGCGGCGTCTTGTCCAACGGCATGTTCTGCTCGGCCCACGAATTCGGCTTCGACGACAGCCTGCTCTTGCCGGAAGAACGGGAAGGCATTTGGATCCTGCCGCCCGATACGCCCCTCGGCGTCGATGCGGCCGACTATCTCCAGGTCCGCGACGTCGTCTATGAATATGAACTGACGGCCAACCGCGCCGACTGCTTCTCCATGGTCGGCCTGTCCCGTGAATTCGCCGTCCTCAGCGGCAAAGAAGCCCGTTACCCGGATATTTCCGTCAAAGAATGTGACACGCCCATCGACGGCAAGGTCAAAGTATCCATTGACGACGAAGAACTGTGCAGCCGCTATGCCGCCCGCCTGCTCCTGAACGTCAAGATCGGCAAGTCGCCTATGTGGATGCAGCAGCGCCTGCGCAAGTCCGGCGTCCGTCCCATCAACAACGTCGTCGACGCTACCAACTACACCATGATCGAACTGGGCATCCCACTCCATGCCTATGACTACGATAAAGTCGCCGGCCATCACCTCATCGCCCGCCGGGCCAAAGCCGATGAAGCCTTGAAGACTCTGGATGATGTAGACCGTAAATTGACCGACAACATGCTGGTCATCGCCGATGAAGAAAAAGCCTGCTGCGTCGCCGGCATCATGGGCGGCATGGATACGGAAGTCACGGACCAGACGACGTCGGTCATCCTCGAATGTGCTTCCTTCAAAGGCTCCAACATCCGTCATACGGGCCGTATGCTCGGCCTGCGTTCCGAAGCTTCCGGCCGTTTTGAACGAGGACTCGATTCGGACAGCTGCATCAAATCCATCGACCGCTGTGCCCAGCTCCTCCAGGAAATGGGCGCCTGCGACGTAGCCCAAGGCGTCGTCGATGTCTATCCGAAACCGCAGGCTACGACGCGCATCGCCTTTACGGCGGCTCAGGTCAACAAATTCCTGGGCACGGAAATCCCGGAAGCCGACATGGTCCATATCCTGGAAACGCTGCAGTTCGGCATTGAAAAAGACGGCGATACCTTGACGGCCGTCGTTCCCAGCTATCGCGGCGACTGCACGGAAATGCCGGACATCGCCGAAGAAGTAGCCCGCGTCTACGGCTATGAAAACATCCCGTCTACGCGCCCGGCCGCTCCCATTTCCAAAGGCGAAGCCGGCTTCCACCACGACGTAGGCGAAAAGATTTCGTCCATCCTCAGCAGCAGCGGCCTCAACGAAACGGTCACGTTCAGCTTCATGCACCCGGACCAGCTGAAGAAGCTCCTCTTCAAGGACGGCGATGCCGTATACAACGCCGTGCCCATCCTCAACCCGATTACGGAAGACTTCCCGCTCATGCGGACGACGCTGGTACCGACCTTGATGGATGTCCTGGTCCGCAACCAGGCCGTCAAGAATCCGTCTGTCGGCATCTACGAAATCGCACCGGTCTATCGGCCGAAACAGCTGCCCCTGACGGAACTGCCGGAACAGGAATTCTATGTCAGCGGCCTCCTCTACGGCCAGCGCACGCCTGCTGAATGGCCGGCCAAAGCGGAAAATTATGACTTCTATGACGTCAAGGGCCTCGTCGAAGCCGTCCTCCAGGGACTGGGCATCCAGGCCGACCTGGAAGTCTCCGACTGGGCGCTGCTCCATCCGGGCAAGGCTGCCCGCTACGTCAAAGACGGCAAAGTCCTCTGCGACTTCGGCGAACTCCACCCCAAGGCTATCGACAATTACGATGTCGCCGGCCCGGTCTATGTCTTTGAAATGCATATGGACGCTATCCTGCCCTTGGTCAACCTCCTGCCGGATTACCATAAAGTCGCCAAGTTCCCGGCATCGAGCCGCGACCTGGCCTTCCTGGCACCGCTGGCTACGGCCAATGCCGACATCGTCAGCGTCATCAAAGAAGACGGCGGCGACAACCTGGAAGCCGTCCACCTCTTCGACATGTACACGGGCAAACAGGTACCGCAGGGCTACAAGAGCCTGGCCTATTCCTTAGTCTTCCGTTCCGAAGAAGGGACCCTGACCGACGCCGACATCCAGGCCCCGGTCGACGCCATCGTCAAAGACCTGAAAGAAAAATTCGGCTGCGAATTGCGGTAGGGAGTGATTGGTTTGTAATACAAAGTTTGTAGTTTGTAGAAGATGGCCTTTAATTTTTAACCATTTCACTGCAAACTAAAAACTACAAACTTCAAACTCAAAAAGGCGCTGTCTTTATGCGACAGCGCCTTTACCCATATTGTAAAAAAAGTAAAGTTGTGGTATGATGTAGAGCGTAATATGGTATTTTAGAGATATTCAGGGCTCTACCGGCCCATAAGGAGGACATACTTAGAATGAACGTAACAGTGAATGAAGTAGACCAGCACAAAGTAACCCTGCACATTGAAGTGCCTGCTAAAGACGCTTCCAAACAGGCAGCAGCAGCTTGCAAGAACTTGGCAAGCCGTGTCAATATCCCGGGCTTCCGCAAGGGGAAAGCACCGCGCATGGTACTGGAAAGCTTCTTGGGCAAAGATGCTGTCAAACAGGAAGTTTTTGAAGCTATTGCCAATAAAGCCTACAGCGATGCCCTCGACCAGGAAGGCATCGTTCCTGTAACTGAACCGGAATTGAACGTCATTACCGACGAAAAAGGCAAAGACGTCGTATTTGAAGCTACGGTCACCAAGAAACCGGAAGTCAAACTCGGCGAATACAAGGGCATTACCGTTGCCAAAGACAAAGTCGACGTAACCGACGAAGACGTAGCCAAAGAACTGGCTAACCTCCAGAAACAGCATGCGAAACTCGTCGTAGCTCCGGAAGGCACGGAAATTGCAAAAGATGACTTCGCTGTCATCGATTTCAAAGGCACTGTCGACGGCGTCGCATTCGAAGGCGGCGAAGGCAAATCCTATCCGCTCCAGATCGGCTCCGGCAGCTTCATCCCGGGCTTTGAAGATCAGCTCATCGGCTGCAAAGCTGGCGACGAAAAAGACGTCAAAGTCACCTTCCCGGAAGATTACTTTGAAAAATCCCTGGCTGGCAAAGAAGCTGTCTTCGCCGTTAAAGTCAACGACGTAAAACGCAGCGAACTCCCGGCCATCGACGATGAATTCGCTAAAGAAGCCGGCAAATTCGACAGCGTCGACGACCTCAAAGCCGACATCCGCAAACGCCTCGAATCGAAAGCATCCTTCCAGGCTTTGGAAAAATTCAACTCTGAAGTCCTGAAGACGGCTGTCAACAATGCCGAAGTCGATATCCCGCAGGTCATGATCGACGACAAAATCGACCAGATGATCGAAGAACTGGCCATGAAACTGGAAACACAGCGCATGAGCCTCGACGATTATCTCAAATACATGAACCAGGATATGGACAAACTCAAAGAACATTACGCTGAACCGGCTAAAGAAAACGTAAAGATGGACCTCGTCCTCGAAGCTATCGCCAAAGCTGAAAACATCGAAGTCAAAGACATCGATCTCCAGGCTGAAATCATCACGATGGCTCAGAACTTCGGTGCCGATCCGAAAGAAGTCTACAAGATCATTTTGAAAGAACATCGCGTTCCCATGCTCGTACAGTCTGTCGGCCGTAAAAAAGCAGCCAGCTTCATCCTAAAAAATGCCGTCGACCCGAACGAAGACAAAAAAGAAGAAGCTAAAGCTGAAGACGCAAAGGCTGAAGACTAATCCCGGAAACGCATTCTCCGGAGGTGTTAGTTTTGACAAATATGTATGTACCCATCGTCGTCGAACAGACGGCACAAGGGGAACGGAGCTATGATATCTATTCCCGCCTGTTGAAAGACCGCATCGTCTTCCTCGGCGGCCCGATTGATGATACCGTTGCCAACAGCATCATCGCCCAGCTCCTTTTCCTGGAAGCAGAAAATCCTGACAAGGATATCCACTTATATATCAACAGTCCTGGCGGCGTCGTCACGGCAGGCATGGCCATCTACGATACCATGCAGTACATCAAGCCGGACGTCTCGACGATCTGCGTCGGTTCCGCTGCCAGCATGGCGTCGGTACTCCTAACGGCCGGTGCCAAGGGCAAACGCTTCGCCCTGCCGCATTCCCAGGTCATGATCCACCAGCCTCTCGGCGGTGTCCAGGGCCAGGCTACGGAAATCGAAATCCATGCCCGCGAAATCCTGCGCATGCGCAAGGAATTGAACGGTATCTTGTCTGAACACACAGGACAGCCCATTGACGTCATCCAGAAGGATACGGAACGGGATAATTTCATGACTGCCGAAGAAGCCAAGGAATACGGCCTCATCGATGAAATCCTGACCCGTCCGCTGCCGGATGAAACGAAATAGGACAGGAGGAAGACAAGATGAACGATAGGAATGATGAACCGCGTTGCAGTTTCTGCGGCCGGCCCCAGAGCGAAGTACAGAAGCTCATTGCCGGCCCGGGTGTCTATATCTGCGACGAATGTGTTGCCGTAGCGCAGCACATCATGGAAGAAGAAAAGGCGGAAGAAACGCCGGACTTCCAGCTCAAGGACCTGCCGACGCCGCATGAAATCAAGGCTACCCTTGATGAATACGTCATCGGCCAGGAAGCAGCCAAGAAGACCCTTTCCGTTGCAGTGTACAACCACTACAAGCGGCTCCAGACCAATTTCAGTGCCTCTGATGATGATGTAGAGCTCCAGAAGTCGAATATCGTCATGGTCGGCCCGACTGGGAGCGGCAAGACCCTCCTGGCCCAGACCCTGGCCCGCCTCCTCGATGTGCCCTTTGCCATCGCCGATGCGACGAGCCTGACCGAAGCCGGCTATGTCGGCGAAGACGTCGAAAACTGCCTGCTCAAGCTCATCCAGGCCGCTGATTACGATATTGCCAAAGCTGAACGGGGCATCATCTACATCGACGAAATCGATAAGATTGCCCGCAAATCGGAAAACCCGTCCATTACCCGTGACGTTTCCGGTGAAGGCGTCCAGCAGGCCTTGTTGAAGATCCTCGAAGGGACCGTTGCCGGCGTTCCGCCTCAGGGCGGCCGCAAGCATCCCCACCAGGAAATGCTCCAGATCGACACGACGAACATCCTGTTCATCTGCGGCGGCGCTTTCGATGGTATCGACAAGACCATCCTCAACCGTACGACGGACAAGAATATGGGTTTCGGTGCGGACATCCACTCCAAGTCCGAACACTCCATGGAATCGCTCCTCAAGGAAATCATCCCGACGGACCTCCAGAAGTTCGGCCTCATCCCGGAATTGATCGGCCGCCTGCCCGTATTGGTTACTCTCAATCCTCTCGATGAAGATGCGATGGTACACATCCTGACAGAACCGAAGAACGCCCTGGTCAAACAGTATCAGAAGATGCTGTCCATGGACGACGTAGATCTCGAATTTACGCCGGAAGCTCTCCAGGCCATTGCCAAGGAAGCGCTGCGGCGCAATACCGGTGCCCGCGGGCTTCGCTCTATCATCGAACGGATCATGCTCGATGTCATGTTTGATGTACCGAGCCGCGACGACGTAGCCAAGTGCATCGTCACGGAAAAATGCGTCAAAGAAGGCGCTGAGCCCGACCTCGTATTGAAAGAGGCAAAATGATATAATGTACAATAAAACTCATTTCTTAAACCGGAAATGAGTTTTATTTTTCCATAGAAGAAGGTGAAGTGTATGAACGAAAACGTTGTGCTCAACGAGCAAGATATCCTGGCCCTGCCTTTTGTCCCGCTCCGGGGCATCGTCGTCTATCCGAAGCTGGTCAGCCACATCGACATCGGCCGCGATACGTCCCTGGCTGCCGTCGACTACGCCATGGAACACGACCGGCAGCTCCTGGTAGCGACCCAGGTCGATGAAAACGAAGACAATCCGGGTTTTGACGATGTCTATACCATCGGCTGCCTGGTCAAGATCGAACAGCTCCTGCGCATGCCTGGCGGCCTGGTCCGCATCCTGGTCAACGGCATTTCCCGCGTCCGCATGCAGGGCTTTTCCCAGAAAGCCGATTACCTCGAAGGGGCTGCCGTCAAAGTGGCTGAAATCAGCCGCAACGAAGTCGAAGAAGAAGCCCTGCGCCGGGTCGTCCTCAAGCGGCTCCTGGACTGGATGGGCAATCTCCGCGACGGCGAAGAAGCCAGCGAAAATGCCAAGAACATCGACGAACCGGGCGTCCTGGCTGACTTCGCTGCATCCCAGCTGCCCTTGCGCCTGGTCATCCGCCAGCAGCTCCTGGAAACGGCTGACGTCGAAGCCCGCCTGCGCCGCATTGCGTCGCTCTTGGATACGGAAGTCGACATTGCCAACCTGGAATCGAAGCTGAACATGGAAGTCCGCGGCAAGATGGACCAGCAGCAGAAAGAATACTACCTGCGGGAAAAGATCAAGGCCATCCATGAAGAATTGGGCGACAAAGTCGACAAGGACACGGAAGTCCAGGAACTCCGCGACCAGATCAAGAAGATGAAGCTCGACGAAGACATCGAAAAGGCCCTGCTCAAGGAAGTGGACCGCCTCGACTCCATGCCGCCCATGATGGCGGAATCGGCCATCATCCGCACCTACCTCGACTGGGCCATGGCCCTTCCCTGGAAGAAGGAAACCAAGGACCGCCTGGACCTCAACGAAGCGCAGAAAGTCCTCGATGAAGACCATTACGGCCTGAAGAAGGTCAAAGACCGAATCATCGAATATTTAGCGGTCAAACAGCTGACGCACAGCCTGAAAGGGCCGATTCTCTGTTTTGTCGGTCCTCCGGGCACGGGCAAGACGAGTATCGCCAAATCCATCGCCCGGGCCATGAACCGCAAGTACGTCCGCATATCCCTGGGCGGCGTCCGCGATGAAGCTGAAATCCGCGGCCATCGCCGGACTTATATCGGTGCCCTGCCGGGCCGTATCCTGGCCGGTATGAAACAGGCCGGCGTCAAGAACCCGGTCTTCCTCCTCGACGAAATAGACAAGATGACGTCCGACATGCGCGGCGACCCGTCGTCGGCACTGCTGGAAGTCCTCGACCCGGAACAGAACAATACTTTCAGTGACCATTTCCTGGAACTGCCCTTCGACTTGTCGAAAGTCTTCTGGATCACGACGGCCAACGTCCTCGGCGATATTCCCCGGCCCCTCATGGACCGCATGGAAATCATCGACTTCACGAGTTATACAGAAGAAGAGAAGGTCCAGATCGCCAAGCGCTATCTGGTGCCGAAACAGATCAAAGAAAATGGCCTTAAACCGAGTCAGGCCAAGTTCTCCGACGCCGTCCTGCGCCATATCATCGAAGGCTATACGCGCGAATCGGGCGTCCGCAGCCTGGAAAAGACCATCGGTACGGTCTGCCGCCGTATCGGCAAATCCCTGCTCATGAACGACGAAGTACCGCTCAGCGTCTCCGTCAAGAACCTGGAAAAACTGCTCGGTCCGGTCAAATTCCTGCCGGAAACGGTCCACAAAGACGACGAAGTCGGCATCGTCACCGGTATGGCCTGGACCCAGGTCGGCGGTGAAGTCCTGGAAACGGAAGCCGTTGCCGTCAAGGGCAAAGGCCGCCTGCTGCTCACGGGCCAGCTCGGCGACGTCATGAAGGAATCGGCTGAAGCCGGCGTGACCTACGTCCGCAGCCGGGCCGATGTCCTGGGCATTGATGCCGATTTCTACGCCAACATGGACTTGCACATCCACCTGCCCGAAGGAGCCATCCCTAAAGACGGTCCGTCGGCAGGCATCACCATGGCCACGGCCATTACGTCGGCCCTGACGGGCAAAGCCGTCCGCCACGACGTAGCCATGACCGGTGAAATCACGTTGCGCGGGACGGTCCTGCCCGTAGGGGGCATCAAGGAAAAAGTCATCGCCGCTCACCGGGCAGGCATCAAGAAGATCCTCTTGCCTGAAGAAAACAAGCGCGACATGGACGAAGTGCCGCAGTCGGTCAAAAAAGACGTCAAATTCGTCTTCGTTCACCATATGGATGAAGTGCTGGCTCAGGCACTGGTGAAGTCCTGATGGCTTCGTATGATATCATCAAGGCGGCCTATGCCACGACGGCGGTCCGCCGCGACCAGTACCCCGAAGGGAACGTGCCGGAAGTCGCCTTCCTCGGCCGTTCCAACGTCGGCAAGTCGAGCCTGATTAATTCCCTGTGCAACCACCGCGGCCTGGCCCGTGTCAGCGGCGCACCGGGGAAGACGCAGACTATCAACTACTTCAGCGCAGCCCTGCGACGGCGCGATGAAGAAGAAGGGGAGCAGCGCCTGCCGTTCTACTTAGTCGACCTGCCGGGCTATGGCTTTGCCAAGACTGGCGGCAGGAACCGTGACATGTGGAGTGCCTTCATCGGCGAATACGTCACGCAGTCGCCGAACCTCTGCGTCCTCTGCCTGCTCGTCGACCTGCGCCATCCCGGCCTGGCCATCGACCAGCAGGCCTATGACTGGCTGGCCAGCGCCGGCGTTCCCCTGCAGATCGTAGGGACCAAGGCGGACAAGCTCAAGGCCAATGAAAAGAACCGCAACCTGGCCCAGCTCAACAAACTCTTCCCGTCAGACCGGCCGGCCCTGGCCTACTCGTCGCTAAAACGCGACGGCTTCGGCCCCCTGGCCAAGAACCTCTTTGAACGGGTGCTGGCCGTCAGCAGGTAGCAGTTAGCCGCTAGCCACGAACCACGAACCCCTAACTGCTAACCCCCTAAAAAGGGGCTGTCTTCAAAGGACAGCCCCTTTTTTGCTCCTTTTATAGCGAACGATGTTTCTAGTTGGCTTCATTAAGCGAAAGTGGTATAATGGATTTGATTTACATCGGCCAGATGGGAGGTTGTATAATCATGGCAGTAGTTTCGATTGACAGTGATGCTGATTTTTCTGTGAAAGTCCTTCATCAGCCGGGCATTGTCATCGCAGACTTCTGGGCTCCCTGGTGCGAACCGTGCAAGATGGTTCATTCGGAAATCAGCCAGGCTGCCGCGAATTTTGGCGATGCTGTGAAAGTAGTACGCATCAATGTCGATACGATGCGGAATATTGCCGAAAAATATGAAATCATGGCGGTTCCGACATTATTGTTCTTTAAGGGCGGTAAGCCACTCAAACGCATTATCGGCTATGCCTCGCAGGCGGAAATCAGCAAGTTCCTGGCATCTGTCGTAGCAGAAAACAAGGCTGCCGGTTTTGACAACAAAAATATTGGGATGATATAATTGAATTCAGAAACGAGAGGGACGGGACGACAGTTATTGTCTATTGTCGTTCCTGTATACAATGAACAGCCGAACATTGAGAAATTCTATGAAGAGGCGACGAAAGCCGCAGCGGCACTCGATATGGATTATGAAATCATCTTTGTCGACGACGGTTCTAAAGATGCAACGCCCCTCATCCTCAGCCGCTTGACCCAGCAGGATGAGCACGTGCGGGCTTTTATCCTGGCCCGTAACTTCGGTCATCAGCTGGCCATTACCTGCGGCATGGATCATGCCCTTGGCGACGCCGTCATCACCATGGATGGTGACTTGCAGCATCCGCCGTCGATGATTCCCGAATTGGTCCAGAAATGGCGCGAAGGCAACGACGTCGTCCAGACCATACGGGAAGCGACGGACGATGCGGGCTTCCTCAAGCGCATAACGTCGAAATGGTATTATCGTATACTGAATGCCGTATCCCCGGTCCACATCACACCAGGCGGGTCCGACTTCCGCCTCATCGATAAGCGGGTCCTGGAAACATTCAAGCAGTTCCGCGAACACGACCGTTTCATCCGCGGCCTCATCGGGGACATCGGTTACACACAGACTTTTATTCATTTCGTAGCACCCAAGCGTTATGCCGGGAAATCGAAGTTTTCCGTACGCAAGATGCTTCATTTTGCCCTGGACGGGATCATGGCCTATTCCAAGATTCCCCTGCGGGTTTCCTTTTATATCGGCATGCTGAGCGGTTTGTTGAGCCTGCTCCTGATTTTGCATGTCATCTATTGTAATATAATGGGCGAAGCCGTGCCGGGATGGACGACGACGATGATCGTCGACTGCCTGTTCAGTGGGTTCCAGCTCATTTTTATTGGTGTCATCGGAGAGTATATAGGACGTATATTTGAAGAGGTGAAACATAGGCCTCTGTATTGGCTGCGGGCTGAACTCGGCCAGCATAAAGACAGGTAGGAACGGTGCGTTGTATGGCCTTCGAGACAGAGAGGAGTATTTATGTGGAAAAAAATCAGTAAAGTTTGGATATTTGCCGCACTTTTCGTTTTTGCCGCACTGCCGGCGCTGGCAGCTTCTCCGCTGACCATTGGCAGCCGGGGCGATGAAGTCCGTTCGATTCAACAGATTCTTCGCAGTAAAGGCTACCGGGTCAATGTCAACGGCGTTTACACCAATGATACGGCGCGGGCCGTATCGCAGTATCAGAAAGATAAGAAAATCCAGGTCAGCGGTAAAGTCGGCGGCTGGACCTATTATCTCCTGACAGGCAATCGTTCCATGCTGCCGCCTAAGCCGGTCATGAAGAGAGGGCAGGGGACGCGCTTCAACAATGGCGCTATCAGCAAATACCGTCATTTCAGCGGCGGCGATGCTTTCGGCAACCAGCTGGTCAATTCGGCATACCAGTATTTGGGCATCCCTTACGTATTCGGCGGCAATACGCCGGCTGAAGGCTTCGACTGCTCAGGCTTTACGAAATATGTCTTTTCCCATAATGGCATCAATCTGCCGCGCCTGGCAGATGAACAATATGAAGTAGGCCAGCGGGTCCGCCGCAGCGAACTCATGCCGGGCGACCTGGTCTTCTTCACGACGTATGAACCGGGTGTATCCCATACGGGCATCTATGTCGGCAATAACAATTTCATCAGTGCCACCAGCAGTGGCGGCATCCGCGTAGACAGCCTCGACAGCGGCTATTGGTCGCCGCGCTATGTCGGTGCTACACGGGTTCGGAGATAGGCAAACTGGCTAGGAAACAGTCGTCCTCTAGCCTTTCCTTATACAACCGGGCTGTGAGATAAAAAATCACAAGAAAAGGTTGCCGAACAGGGGGAAATGAGCGTATAATTTTCCCATGTAGAAAGATATTTAGAGGGAGTGTTTACTATATGAAGTACATGACGGGTAATGAAATCCGCAAAGCCTATTTACAGTTCTTTAAGAGCAAGGAGCACTTGATCCTGCACAGTTTTCCGCTCATTCCGGAAAACGACCCCAGCCTGCTCCTCATCGGCGCCGGCATGGCACCGCTCAAACCATATTTCACGGGTAAGCTCGTACCGCCGTCGTACCGCGTCACGACGAGTCAGAAGTGCATCCGCACTGACGATATCGACAACGTAGGCCGTACGGCCCGTCACCATACGTTCTTTGAAATGCTGGGCAATTTCTCCTTTGGCAACTACTTTAAGAAAGAAGCCATTTCCTGGGCCTGGGAATTCCTGACCAAAGTCCTGGAACTGGATACGGATAAATTGTATGTCACCATCTATCCCGATGACAAAGAAGCCTATGACTACTGGCATAATATGATTGGCCTGGCTGACGAACGGATTTTCAAATTCGACGATAACTTCTGGGAAATCGGCGAAGGCCCGTGCGGTCCGGACAGTGAAATCTTCTATGACCTCGGCCCGGAACGAGGCTGCGGTAAACCGACGTGTACCGTCGGCTGCGACTGCGACCGCTACCTGGAAATCTGGAACCTCGTCTTCACCCAGTACAACCGCACTAAAGACGGCAAGTACGAACCGCTGGCCAAGAAGAACATCGATACGGGCTGCGGTCTGGAACGACTGGCTTCGGTCATCCAGCAGAAAGAATCGAACTTTGAAACGGACCTCATCTTCCCAATCATCGAAAAAGTCATCGCCATTTCCGGCGGCGACTACAATGACCCCCGTCAGAAGATGGCCATGAAGGTCATTGCTGACCATATCCGCGCCATTACCTTCATGATTTCCGATGGCATCCTGCCGTCCAATGAAGGCCGCGGCTACGTCCTGCGCCGTATCCTGCGCCGTGCCGTCCGCTTCGGCCGCCTCCTGGGCATCAAGGACCTCTTCCTGGCAGGTCTCGTCGATACGGTATTGGACATCCTCGGCGATGAATATCCGGAAACGCGGGAACACGAAGCCCTCATCAAACAGATCATCAATACAGAAGAAAAACAGTTCAGCGCTACCCTGGCACAGGGCATGGAACTGCTCAACGATATGATGGCCCATGTGGGCGACGACAAAGTCCTCACTGGCGCTGAAGTCTTCAAACTCTACGATACGTATGGCTTCCCCATGGAACTGACCGAAGAAATCGCCGGCGAACAGGGCTTCAAAGTCGATAAAGACGGCTTCCAGGAAGCCATGAAGGAACAGCAGGAACGGGCCCGCGCTGCCCATACCAAAGTATCGGCCAAAGTCGCTACGCCGGATACGACCAAACTGGACCAGTCGAAACTGGTCAACGACGAAACGGCTGTCAAAGCGACGATTGCCATGCTCGGCAAGGAAGGCGTCGAAATCAGCGAAGCCCGCGACGGCCAGGAAGTGACGATCATCCTCGACGACAACCCCTTCCATGCCGAAGGCGGCGGTCAGCTCAGCGATACAGGCGTCCTCTGTGCTGCTGAAGGCAAGGCACAGGTCACTGATGCCCAGGCTCTGCCCAATGGCCTGGTATACCTCATCGCTGAAATCACTGAAGGCGTCCTCCGCACGGACGATGCCGTCGATATCGCTGTCGACAAGCAGCGTCATATGAACCTGGCCCGCAACCATACGGCAACACACCTCTTGCAGGCTGCCCTGCGCAAAGTCCTGGGCAATCACGTCAACCAGGCCGGCTCACTGGTCACACCGGACCACCTGCGTTTCGACTTCACCCATTTCTCGCCGGTCACGCAGGATGAACTGGATAAGATCGAAGCCCTGGTCAACGAAGAAATCCTCAAGGCCGTCCCCGTCACCATCGAAGAAATGGCCCTCGATGCGGCCAAAGAAAAGGGCGCTATGGCCTTGTTCGGTGAAAAATACGGCGATATCGTCCGCGTCGTCTCCGTCGACGACTTCAGCTGCGAACTCTGCGGCGGCTCTCATGTGGCCAACACGTCGGTCATCGGTACGTTCCGCATTACCAGCGAAACCGGGACTGGCTCCGGCGTCCGCCGTATCGAAGCCGTTACCGGTCCGGCTGCCCTCAAGCTGGCTAAGGATGAATCGCAGGAACTGCAGCAGCTGGCAGGCCTCTTGAAAGGCAAGGTCAGCGATGCGCCGGCCAAACTGGAAGCTCTCCTGGCCCAGCTCAAGGATACGGAAAAAGAATTGGCTCAGCTCAAGAAAGACGCAGCCCTGTCCGATATGGACAGCATCCTGGCAGCTAAAGAAGATATCGGCGGCGTTCCTGTCGTCGCAGCCGTCGCTCAGGCTGATTCTATGGATAACCTGCGCGACCTGGCTGATACGGTCCTCGACAAGCTCGGCAGCGGCGTCATCCTCTTGGGGATGACCAATGGCGATAAAGTCAACTTCGTCTGCAAAGTCGCCAAGAGCGATACCAAGAAAGGCCTCCATGCCGGCAAGATCATCAAAGCTGCTGCTCAGGCAGCTGGCGGCAATGGCGGCGGCCGTCCCGATATGGCCCAGGCCGGCGGCAAGGAACCGGAAAAATTGGGCGATGCCCTTAAAGCCGGTGCCGCAGCCGTACGCGATATGTTAGCATAAATTTTTGGCAGTCATGCCAGTTGAATAAAAAGGATGTGAGTGAACATGGCAGTAAGCGACGAAACGATGATTATGCAAAACCGAAGTGAAGAACAGACCGTTGCATCCATGATTCTGGAAGATGTATATCACGCATTGGAAGAAAAAGGATACAACCCGATTAATCAGATCGTAGGCTATCTCCTGTCCGGTGACCCGACGTATATCACGAGCCACAACAATGCTCGCAGCAATATCCGGCGCATCGAACGAGATGAACTCATCGAAGAATTAGTCCGTTCGTACGTCAAACAGCACAACTTATAGGAGACATATGAGAATTTTAGGACTCGATGTCGGTTCCAAGACCATCGGTGTCGCCTGCAGCGATGCCTTGCTGATTACGGCCCAGGGCGTAGAAACGATCCGCCGTAAATCCGATGAAGCAGACTTTGCCCGTCTGCGCGAACTGATCAAAGAAAAAGAAGTACACCGCATCGTCGTAGGCAAGCCGCGTCATATGAACGGTGACTACAGCGATAATATGAAAAAAATCGAAGAATTCGTCGAACGATTCCAGCAAACCGTCCCGGATATAGACATTGTCTATTGGGATGAACGCCTGACGACCGTTATGGCCCAGAATGTATTAAAGGAAGGCAATGTGCGGCGCGAAAAGCGCAAGCAGTTTGTCGATAAAATGGCAGCAATCCTTATTTTACAGAATTATTTAGACGCTCATGCTCATTAAGGAGGACTACTATGTCGGAAGAAATGAACAACGAATTGGAAGAAGTCATCATCGTGACCGCTACGGATGACCAAGGCAACGAAGTGGAATATCAGGAAGTACAGCGCCTCGACCTCGATGGTAAAGTATTCGCCCTGCTCGTCGAAGTCACGGAAGACGAAGAAGGCGGCGATGCCATCATCGCCCGCGTCGACCAGGAAGACGGCGAAGACGTCTACGTCGCACCGACGGACGAAGAGTTCGACGCAGCCAATGCAAAATTCGATGAACTCTTAGATAAGTAATTGAAGGGGCCCTGCATGAAGGTTTCGGCCATCATGCAAGGCCTTTTTGCTTTATCGTTCATCGTTCGTCGTTCATCGTGATGGGATGCTTTTTTTCGACCTACGAGGAACGACCTACGAGGAACGAAAAAAGGAGGTCCCATGGATTTACCGTCGATACAGCAGCTGCGGAATTTCGTCATTTACGGGAAGTATGGAAATTTCACGACGGCTGCCAATGCCGCCAACATTACCCAGTCGGCTTTCAGTGCGCAGATGAAGAAACTGGAAGACCTCGTCGGCGTCCGCCTCATCGAGCGCTCGAACAGGGGAAGTCACTTGACGCCGGCTGGCAAGATGTTCTACACGAAAATAGCCCGCATTTTAGGTGAATTAGAAGAAGCCATGAGCGAACTGCCAGGGCGGACAGGGAAGACCCAGCCCCTGTCGGTGGGAATCATGCTGTCCTTAGGCGACGTCCACATGAACCGCCACCTCGCTTATTTCCAGGAGCACCACAGCGGCGCTTCTTTCCGGGTCTACAACCTGGAAGTCCGGGAGATGATCCAATGGCTGAAAGACGATAAACTGGATATCGTGTCCCTCTTTTATCTGCCGGCACTGCACCTGGAAGACTACGAGAAGGTCTTTTTTGGCATCGAGAACCTCGTCTATTACGGGCCGAACCTGGATCTGCCGGAACATGCCGTGACGCCTCAATACGTGGCATCCCAGCCGTTGGCGCAATATTCGCCGCAATACGAAATGAATAACTACATCAATCACTATTTCACGGCCCATGCCTGCCCGCCTCAGGAAACGCAGGCCTGGTTCTCCACGCCCTATGCCATGATGAACTATTGCCAGCAGAACCGCATCGGAGCTATCCTGCCGGAACGATTCCTCCAGGCCATGGGCATCACCCAGGGCTACTGTGCATTGGAACCGCCGCTGCGCCTGCCCTGTTATCTGGTCTATAAGAAGGACAATCCCAAGTACGCGACGATACAGGTCTTCGTCGACTATATCCGTCGCGTGTATCATATCAAAAAATAATGATAAAGGTATCTGCCATCGTAAAAAACGATGACAGGTATCTTTTTTTTGCGTTATACAAGATAGGAGAGAAGGTGTAGAATCTAGCTTGCAAATACGAAAGGAGCAGTGAATACAGAATGTCGAATCAATCACTTTGGAACAAAGACTTCCTTCTCGACACAGGTATCAATTTTGTAGTCTATCTCATTTATTATTTATTGATGGTTATTATCGCCGTCGTCGCCAAAGACCAGCTTCATGCTTCTCTCGGTGAAGCCGGCCTGGCTTCGGGCATCTTCATCGTCGGCACTTTGCTGGCCCGCTTGCAGTTCGGCAAAGCTATTGAATTGTATGGCCGCCGCAAATCGTTATATGGCGGGATCATCCTTTATTTTGTAACGACGTTATTATATTTTTATATTCCCAATCTCGCTATTCTCTTTGCTATCCGCTTCCTCAACGGCATGGCCTATGGCATCGTCTCGACAGCGACGAACACGATTGTCGCTTCCTGTATTCCTGCCGATAAGCGGGGTGAAGGCATCAACTACTACGGCCTGAGCACTAGCCTGGCCGCTGCCGTCGGACCTTTCCTGGGCATGTTCCTCATCGTCGTCACGAACTTCACCTTTATCATCACCCTCTGCGCCATCCTCGTCGGCTTGTGCATGATTGGCTGCATCGCCCTCCACATCGACGAAATTACCCTCACGTCTGAACAGGTGGCCAAGATGAAAGCCATGAGCCTCGACAATTACGTCGAATATCGCGTCATGGTCATCTCCATCATCGGCTTCTTCATGGGCTTCGCTTATTCCAGCGTCCTGACTTTCCTGGCCGCTTATGCCCGTGAAATCAACCTGGTCCAGGCCGGCACGTTCTTCTTCGTCGTCTATGCCGTCGTCATCACCATCACCCGTCCGATGACGGGCGTCATCTTCGACCATAAAGGCGAAAATTACGTCCTCTATCCCTGCTACATCTGCCTGGCCATCGGCTTGTTCCTCCTCAGCATCACCGGTGCTTCGTGGCAGCTTCTCTTATCGGGCGTCTTCGTCGGCCTCGGCTATGGCACGTTCATGTCCAACGGTCAGGCAGTCTGCATCAAACTGACTCCGTCGTACCGCATCAGCGTCGCCCTGTCGACGTACTTCGTCGCCCTCGACCTTGGCATCGGCGTAGGCCCGTATGTCCTCGGCAGCCTCCACGGCCTGCTCACGTTCCCCCAGCTCTATGCCGTCGCTGCTATCGTAGCCATTGCCTGCTTTGCCATGTACTACATTTTCTACGGACGCAAGATCAACCTCATCAACCGGGCCGTCCGCATCTACATCCACGCATAATACGTAATTACAATAGATCCTATCCCCAGATTCGAGGGCTTGTCGTACGACGACAAGCCCTCTTCACGTTGTTAGCCCCTAGCCACGAACCACTTTTTTCAGTTATAATGGATAGAAAAAGAGGGGGGGAGAGATGATGAACATCAAGACGAAAATCCTGGCCGGCCTGGCCTGTATCTGTCTGATACTGACAGTCTTTTTCTGGCCTGGCAAAGAAGAAGATGCCTATAGTTCCGACGTCGTCAGGGAAGCGGAAGACGTGAGCGAGCGGGAAACGGAAATGCTGGCACCTGATGAGGTCCTGCAGGCTCCCGATGGAAGGGACATACGCTTGCAGGCTCTGTATAACCAAAAGCCGGTCTGCCTCTTTTTCTGGGCATCCTGGAGCAGCGACAGCCTGCGCCAGCTGGCCATCCTGGAAAAGGCCTGTGTCCAGTACGGCCAGGATGTCTATTTCGTGACCATCCCCGTCGGACCGGATACAGCAGATAGCCGGTCCTATATCCACCAGCAGGGATATGCCCTGCCCGTATACAGCACACAGAAACAGATGCTCCATGACTATGGCGTCCATCAGGTACCGCAGCTTATCTTCATCGCCTGCGGCGGCCAGATGACGCGCCCCTTTAATACCGTATTGAATGAGCGCCAGGTGACATACGAAATCAAAAAAATGCTGAAATAATTTTCCCATACCCCTTGCCAAATAGGGAAAAGTAAGTTATAATAAACAAGTCGCACAGAGAAGTACAAAATATGGGCGGTTAGCTCAGTTGGTTAGAGTATCTCGTTGACATCGAGGGGGTCGATGGTTCGAATCCATTACCGCCCACCATATTGTGTGTGAAAAAAGAGCTGTCTTTATAGACAGCTCTTTTTTGTGGCTAGTGGCTAGTTGTTCGTGGCTAATACTTAGTGCTTTTACGAGCCACTAGCTACGAACCACGAGCCACGAACCACGAGCCACGAGCCACAAACCACTATCATACTCTATTCTTAAAAGTTATTGGTAAAAGTTTCACAAATGTAGTATCCTGTATATGTGATTCGGGTTGGACGGAATCTTTTGGGATTCGTACCGTAAAAAATCCGGGTCAACTATTATCATAATTTCATAGCATATCGCTTGGATCGAAAGACCGGGACGAATTCTTGTAAACGTAGGCTTTTTACGCGCATTCCCGGGAGGAGTGCGCTTTTTTTTGAGGGAGTTATCATGCGTTTAGGTATTATCGGCGCCGGCAGAGTCGGCGCTTCTTTTGTATTAGCTTTTCCTTCCGATGTCGAAGGAATCCTTTGTTCCACAGAAGAACATACACGTCAAATGGCCCGCCGCCTCCATGCTGCTGCCTATACCGACGGTGCTGAACTCGCACGGCACTGCGATGTCCTCCTGCTCACAGTACGCGACGATGCCCTGGCTCCCGTTAGCCGGGAATTGGCCGCTTCCCTGACAGGGGATGCGCTGCCGCCTCAGACCTGTATATTTCACTGCAGTGGAGCTATGGATTTATCGCCTCTTGAGCCCCTTTCACGGTTGGGGTATCCTGTCGGCAGCCTTCATCCGCTGCAAAGCTTTGCCGAACCTTCGGCAGACCGCCTGAAGGGAATCTACATGGCCGTCGATGGTGATGAACGGGCCAAGGCCGTTGCGGCAGATCTGGTCCGGACTTTGGGCAGTACGCCTTTTTTCGTACCCCCTGAAGACCGCATGCTCTATCATGCTGCGGCCTGCTTCTGCTCCAACTACGTCGTGACAGCCCTGGCCATTGCCCAGAAGCTCATAAGCCGCTGGACCGGCAGTGCCGGCGCTGCATCCCAGGCGCTGCGGCCCCTCGTCGAAGGGACGATGGACAATGTCCGCCAGCGTCCGCTGTGGCAGACGGCTTTGACCGGCCCTGTGTCCCGCGGAGATGCCGGGACCGTTGCCAAACACCTGGCCGTCATGCCGGAGAAATGGCTCCAGCCCTATTGTGCTTTTGGCTGTGCCGCTGCAGACTTAGCCTTAGAAAACGAAACGATTACAGAGAAACAGCATGACACGCTGACAAGAATCCTTGCGATGGCGGAAGGAGTTCACCATGAACAAGAAAGTAACCAATCTGACCATTAAGAAAATGAAACAGGAAGGCACGCCGATTTCCATGATTACGGCCTATGACTACATCATGGCCCAGAACGTCGATGAAGCCGGTATCGACATGATCCTTGTCGGCGATTCCCTGGGCAATGTCGTCATGGGTCATACGTCGACACTGCCGGTGACTATGGAAGATATGATCCACCATACGGCGGCTGTCGTCCGCGGCGTCAAACGGGCTCTGGTCGTCGGCGACATGCCCTTCATGAGCTATCAGGAAAGCACCCAGCAGGCCCTGCACAATGCCGGCCGGCTCATGAAAGAAACGGGCTGCGATGCCGTCAAGCTCGAAGGTGGCGCCAGTGTCTGCGAAGCCGTCAAAGCCATGACGACGGCCGGTATCCCCGTCGTCGGCCACATCGGCCTGACGCCGCAGTCCGTCCATCAGCTCGGCGGCTTCCGCGTCCAGGGCAAGAACAGCGAAACGGCTAAGCAACTGATTGCCGACGCCTTGAAGCTGGAAGAAGCCGGCGCCTTCGCCATCACATTGGAATGTGTCCCGACAGATATCGCCACGGAAATCACCAAAGCCCTGCATACGGCGGCTACCATCGGCATCGGGGCTGGCAACGGCACCGATGGCCAGGTCCTGGTCTGCACGGACCTCCTGGGCATGAGCAATGGCTTCCGCCCGAAATTCGTCAAGACCTATGCCGATCTCCATCAGACCATCGTCGATGCCGTAGGCCGGTACATCCACGATGTCAAGGACCGCAGCTTCCCCGACGAAGCCCACGGCTTCGCCGTAGACCCGGAAGTCGTCAAAGCCATGAAAGAATAGGGGAAAGGCAGCCGTCAGCAGTTAGCGTTGTAGGGGCTCGCACGTGGCGAGCCCGCCAGGTATATGTGAGATACTAATGAACCGGATTTGCTTGAACGGGCGCCCCACGTGGTCGCCCCTACAGAAAAAGGGCTTGTCGTCGTGCGACAAGCCCTTTTTATACCATTTATTTATATTATGGAAGCACGTCTTGCTATACAGTCATGAAGCATATCCAGATGGTATATTCTGTTTGACTTGTGTATATAATCATTGTACAATAAACTCAAGAAATAGAAACGAACAAAAGAGGTCGTATGTCCGAACGCACGCGTATCGCCGCCAGACATAAACGGGGGTATGCGGCGTTTTTTTCTTGACGACCTGACATAGGAGGCTATGCTTCATGAAGCATGATCTACATGACGTGTGTATGCAGATACGGCGGGATACGGTGCGGTCCATTTACCGTGCCGGTTCCGGTCATCCTGGCAGCTCTCTATCGGCTGTCGAAATCATGGCCACACTTTATTTTACAGATGTCTTTACCTGTTTTCCTGACCGGCCCCATGCGCCGGAACGGGACCGTTTTGTCTTATCCAAGGGCCATGCGGCCCCGGCTTATTACAGCATTTTGGCCCATAAGGGCTATTTCCCCCTGGCCTTGCTCGATACGCTGCGGACGGTTGGCAGTGCCCTCCAGGGCCATCCCAATTTGGAAAAACTGCCCTGTCTCGACTGCGCTGTCGGCTCTTTAGGCCAAGGCCTGTCCATTGCCAACGGCATTGCCCTGGCCTTGAAACTGCGCCATGAAACACCGGAAGTCTTCTGTCTCATCGGCGATGGGGAACAGCAGGAAGGCCAGATTTGGGAAGCTGCCGCTTTTGCCTCACAGCACCATTTGGACAATGTTTGTCTGATTGTCGATTGCAATGGCCTGCAGCTCGTCGATTCCTTGGTGTCGATCAAGAATATGGAACCGATGGATGCGAAATGGGAAAGTTTCGGCTGGCATGTCCTCCGCGTGGATGGCCACGATACAGATGCCCTGTACGACGCTTATGGCGCTGCCAAGGCCTATCGCGGCAAGCCGACGGTCATCCTGGCCCATACGGTCAAGGGGAAGGGTGTATCATATATGGAAAATCAAGCGAAATGGCACGGTGCGGCGCCGGATGAAGCCCAGTACCGCCTGGCCATGGATGAACTGACAACGGAGGTGCCGTAATGGAACGAGTACCGATGCGCGACGGCTATGGGAAGGCCCTGCTGGAACTGTGCCGCCTTCACGACGATGTCCTCGTCCTCGATGCGGACGTCGCCAAATCGACGCGGACCGAATGGATCCGCCAGGAATATCCTGAAAAATATATCAATGTCGGCATATCGGAACAAGACCTGGTCGGTACGGCAGCCGGCCTGTCGCTGACGGGCTTCGTCCCCTTCATTTCGACATACGGCGTCTTTTTGACAGGCCGGGCGTGGGGACAGATACGCAATACGGTCTGTTATAATAATCTCAACGTCAAGCTCGGCGGCGCCCATGCCGGCATTTCCGTCGGCCCTGACGGCGCTACCCATCAGGCTCTGGAGGACATCGCCCTCATGCGGGTCATTCCCCATATGATGGTCATTACGCCTTGTGACTGGTGGGAAACGTATAAGGCGACGATGGCCGTCTATGATATCAAAGGGCCGTCATATGTCCGCTTTGGCCGCAATCCGGCGCCCGTCGTCACCGATAAGGATACACCTTTTGACCTCTATAAGGCGGCCATCTTCCGGGATGGGAGTGATGTGACCCTCTTCGCCAACGGCCTCATGGTCCATGAAGCCCTGACGGCGGCGGATGAACTGGCCCGGGAAGGTATTTCGGCCCGCGTCGTCAACATCCACACGGTCAAACCGCTGGACCTGGATACGGTCTGTACTTGTGCGGCTGAAACGGGGGCCGTCGTCGTCTGTGAAGAACATCAAATCATGGGCGGTCTGGGAGGGGCCATCTGCGAAGCCCTGGCCCAGCACTGCTGTGTCCCAGTAGAACTCGTCGGCATCCAGGACCGCTTCGGCGAATCGGGGAAACCGGATGACCTCCTGAAAGCCTATAATCTCTCGGCCAGCGACGTCATCCAGGCCGTCCATAACGTGTTGAAGAGGAAGTAAAGTGGCTCGTGGTTCGTGGTTCGTGACTCGCAGCCTCCCCTTGAGAGGGGAGGTGGCCTGAAAGGCCGGAGAGGTTAAATTTAATACCATCCGCTAACAATGGACCAGAAAGGGCCGCCCTTTGGGACGGCCCCTACGATGAAATAGGCTGTCGCACGTGCGACAGCCTATTTTGTCATGCTAAGTCCGTATAGAATTTTGCGATGTATGCAAAATCGGTAATTCGTTGTTCCTTTATCGTTAACTGATGTATAATAGGAATAACTACTTTTTGGAGGCGAGTTATCTTGTATACGAAAGCGTTATTGACCGACCTGTACCAGTTGACCATGATGCAGGGCTTATTTTTTGAAGGCAAGCACGAACAGCAATGCGTGTTTGACCGCTATTACCGGACCAATCCCTTCCAGGGGGGCTATACGGTCGTGGCCGGGTTGGAACATCTCATCGATTATGTACACAATATACATTTCAGTGACGACGACCTGGCCTATCTGAAGAGCACCGGTTTTTTCCAGGACAAATTCCTCGATTACCTGAAAGACCTGCGCTTTACGGGCGACATCTATGCCATGCCCGAAGGGACCGTCGCCTTTCCTCAGGAAGTGCTCCTGCGCGTCCAGACCAAGAAGGACGAAGCCTTACTGTTAGAAACGTGCATGTCCATGATCATGAACCATGAAAGCCTCATTGCCACCAAGGCTCGCCGCGTCCGGACGGTGGCTGGTAAGGACAACCTCATGGAATTCGGCCTGCGCCGGGCCCAGGGGAAATCGGCCGGTGTTTACGGCGCCCGTTCGGCCATGATCGGCGGCTTTAACGGGACCAGCAACGTCCTGGCTGGCGCCAAATTCGGCATGCCCGTCTTAGGGACCATGGCTCACAGCTGGGTCATGAGCTTCTCGTCGGAACTGGAAGCTTTCCGCGCCTATGCCCGCCAGTACCCGAACAACCTCATCCTCCTGGCCGATACATATAATACGCTGAAACAGGGCGTCCCCGATGCCATTACGATCTTCAAGGAAATGAAGGCTGCCGGCACCCTGCCCAAGGCTTATGGTATCCGCCTGGATAGCGGCGACCTGGCTTATTTATCGAAAGAAGCCCATAAGATGTTTGCCGATGCAGGCTTCCCAGATGCCATCATTGCGGCCTCGAATGACCTCGATGAAAACCTCATTTCCGAATTGAAAGCCCAGGGCTGCGCCATCAACTCCTGGGGTGTCGGCACGAACTTGATTACGGCCAAGGACAGTCCGTCCCTGGGCGGCGTCTTCAAACTCGTCGGCCAGTATGACGATGGCAAATTCGTGCCGAAGATCAAGATGAGCGACAATGCCGAAAAGATTTCCAATCCGGGCCTGAAGAACGTCCTGCGCATTTACGATAAAGATACGGGGAAAATGAAAGCTGACATCATCATCCTCGAAGGTGAAAGCATTGACGAATCGAAAGACCTGCTCCTCCAGAGCGATAAGGCACCGTGGCGCTCGCGGACGATTCCTGGCGGGACTTACCGTGTCCAGAAGATGCTCGTCCCTATTTTCCAGAAAGGCGAACTGGTCTATCAGAAACCGGACCTCAAAACCATCATGGCCTATGCAGACCAGCAGGTCCAGACTTTGTGGCCCGAATACCTGCGCCTGGTCAACCCGGAAGAAATGTGGGTCCAGCGCAGCAGCAAGCTGTCGGCTTTGCGCGATAAAGTCTTGAAAGAAGAATCGGCTCATTTCTTTTAGGGAGATGATTCCATGAAGGGAGCTATCATCGGCGATATTGCCGGCTCCATCTATGAATTCGATGAAACCGCGGAATCCCTGGATTTTCCTTTATTCGTTAAAAACAGCCGTTTTACCGATGATACGGTGACGACTGTAGCCGTAGCGGCAGCCCTGATGGAGGGGAAGGCATCCTGCTGCGGCTATATCGAACCCTTGCGGCGCCAGCTCCGCTACTGGTGCCGGAAATATCCCGACGCCGGTTTTGGCGGCCTGTTCCGCCGCTGGTTCCTGGCCGACGAGGCACCGGCTTACGGCAGCTATGGCAATGGGGCGGCTATGCGCGTCAGCCCGGCTGGCTGGATTGCCGATACTCTGGAGGAAGCCCAGGCGCTGGCAGAGCTGACAGCCGTCGTCAGCCATGACCATCCCCAAGCCATCAAGGGTGCCATTGCCGTGGCGTCGGCTATCTTCCTGGCCCGGCAGGGGAAGGAGAAAGAGGCGATTGCCGCATATCTGCGGTCGCATTTCTATGATCTGTCCCGGACACTGGCCCAGATACGGCCGTCTTATGGCTTTACCTGCACGACGGACGATAGTGTGCCAGAAGCCATCGAATGTTTCCTGGAAGGGACGGACTATGAAGATACGATCCGCAAGGCGATTTGGCTCAACGGCGATACGGATACGCAGGCAGCCATTGCCGGCAGCATTGCCGAAGCCTATTATGGCGTGCCCGATGCCTTGTGGCAGCAGGCCCTGCCATATGTCGGTGACGAAGAAATGAAGGGCGTCATTCGACAGTTCTATGAAAACTATATTGGTTCGAGGGGGAACTCTTTTGATTTCAACAGAGACAAGCAAGAAATATGAAAAACTCCAGCAGATCTTAAAGGACATGGGCAGTGTCGTCGTCGGCTTTTCCGGCGGCGTCGACAGCACCTTCCTGACCTATGCGGCTCACCAGGCTCTGGGGGACCGGGTCCTGGCCGTGACGGCCGTTTCGGCGACCCTGCCGGGCAGTGAAGCGGCTGATGCCAAGGCCATGGCCAAGGTCATCGGCGTCGAACACCGCCTGGCCCATTCGACGGAATTCGAGGACCCGGACTTCGTCCAGAATCCGCCAGATCGCTGCTATATCTGCAAGAAAATACGCTTTACGTCGCTCGTGGCCCTGGCCAAGGCCGAAGGCTATCAGTGGGTCGTCGACGGGGGGAATGTCGATGACCTCGGTGATTACCGGCCGGGTATGAAAGCCCTGCAGGAATTATCCGACGCCGTCCGCAGCCCGATGATCGAAGCAGGCCTGGCCAAGGCGAATATCCGGGCTTTGTCGAAGGAATTCGGCCTCCAGACCTGGAATAAGCAGAGCGCTGCCTGCCTGGCCAGCCGCGTCCCGTATGGCGTGGAACTGACGCCGCACCGCCTGGCTCAGATCGATGCGGCCGAAGCCGCCGTAGCGCCTTACGTCCAGGGGTCCCTGCGCGTCCGCTATCACGGCGATGTAGCCCGCATCGAAGTCGCCGTCGATGAAATCCCGTCGGTCCTGGCTCATCGGGAGGAAATCGTCCGGGCCATCAAGGATACGGGCTTTACGTACGTCACCCTCGATTTGGGCGGCTATGAAATGGGCAGCCTGAACGACGTAATCCATACTGATGAGGAAGTAAAGTGATATGGCTATTTCCAAGAAAGTAAAAGATGAAATGCTGCAGCGGTTCCAGGACCAGTACGGTATCATGAAACCGGCTCTGCACTATAATTCTCCTTTTGAATTGATGATTGCCGTCATCTTGTCGGCCCAATGTACGGATGAACGGGTCAATATCGTGACGGCCGGCATGTTCCCGGAATATAACACGCCGGAAAAGATGCTGACCCTGGGGACAGCGGGACTGGAAGAAAAGATACGGACCTGCGGCCTCTATCGCAGCAAGGCCAAGAATATCCTGGCCAACTGTGCCATCCTTTGTGAAAAATATCATGGCCAAGTGCCGCAGACTTTCGATGAGCTGGTGAAACTGCCCGGCGTCGGCCGCAAGACGGCCAATGTCCTGGTCAGTATCTTGTTCAATACGCCGGCCATTGCTGTCGATACCCACGTCTTCCGCGTGTCCAACCGTCTGCAGCTGGCCCAAGGGACGACGCCGCTGGAAGTCGAAAAGGGCCTGCAGAAGGCCATTCCCAAGGAATGGTGGAGCCGGGCCCATCATTGGCTCATCTGGCATGGCCGCCGGGTCTGCAAAGCCCGCAAGCCTTTATGCGACAACTGCTTTTTGGCTGACCTTTGTCCCAGTTGTCAGAAGTAAAACGTTAAATCAAAATAAATACATTGACAAGTCGTTAAAAATTTTATAAAATAACACCAATACAGACAAATTTCATAAGTTATATCGAGAGCAGCTGAGGGACGGGCCCGATGACGTTGCGGCAACCTGCCTAAGGTAAGGTGCCAATTCCTACAGGCTATTCCTGAAAGATATCATTATGACTGAGGCGCAGCTTGGAGGCAGCGCCTCTTTTCTTTTGGCGTATTATGTACTTATTTTCACATCATTCAATCTTGATTTTCCCGCCCCAGCTCGGTTTGAACAGCGGCAGCGATTTCCTGTCCGGCCTGGCTGGCCTGACCCTTTCGGGTATTTTTCTTCCTATCTTCACGCTCATCGTCATCGGCCTCAACGGCGACGTCCACTCCATTACTGAACGGGTAGGGAAGAATACGTATAACGTCCTCCTGGCAGCCCTCATGCTGGTCTGTACCTTCGTTTCCATTCCCCGTACGTGTGCGACGGCCATCCAGCTCGGCATCCAGGGCAACCTGCCGGCAGCACCGTTCATCCCGCTGGTCATCGCCTATTTCGTCATCAGCTTCTTCTTTGTTGCCGACCAGAACAACGTCATGGACCGCATGGGCAAATACCTGACGCCGCTCCTGGCCCTGATCCTGGTCATCGTCGCCTTCGTCGGCATCTTCAATCCCCTGGGGACACCCGTCGCTCCGGCTGTGGACCATCCCTTCGTCAATGCCTTCCTCGGCGGCTATAACACGGGCGACGTCCTGGTCAGCTTCATCATGGCAGCTGTCTTCATCAGCTCCATTTACGGCAAGGGCTATAAGACCGTCGGCCAGCGCAATAAAGTGCTCATCTACTGTGGCATCGTTTCCTTCGTCCTGCTGCTCATCATTTACGGCAGCCTGCTCTACATGGGCGCCTGCGTCAGCGGTGACTATGCGCAGAACATCGGCCGTGCGGAACTCCTGGTCGCCATCATCCAGCGCGTCGGCACGTGGGTCATGGTTCCCATGGGCATCGCCGTCGTCCTGGCCTGCCTGACGACAGCCATCGGTCAGATTGCCGCCGTTGCCGAATTCACCAGCACGGCTACGGGCAACCGCATCAGCTATAAGCAAGTCGCCGTCGCCTGCTGCATCTTGTCGGCCCTGACGGCCCTCCTCGGCGTCGACGGTATCGTCACCTACATCGGCTGGATTTTCGGCGTCTGCTATCCGCCGTGCCTGGCCCTCCTGGTCCTGGGCATCATCGGCCGCTTCATGCCCAACAACGGTGCTTACAAAGGCTCTGTCTACCTGGTCACGCTCTTCGCCCTTTTGGAATCCCTGCCGGGTCTGAGCAGCCTGGGCTTTGCTAAAGCCATCGTCGCCGCTACGCCCCTGTCCACATACGGTTTCGGCTGGATCGTCCCCTTTATCATCGGCCTCATCGGCGGCTCCATCATCGGCCATTTCGTATCCGCCTCAGAACCCGTAGAAGCCGAAGCGAAATAAGATAGTTTGTGGTATGGAGTCTGTAGGGGGCGCCACTAAAAATAGACTGCCTTTTAGGCAGTCTATTTTTTTCCCCGACTTGCATAATCAATGACTTATCTCTATAATTAAAGAATAATCTCGAGTAAAAGGGGGTAATTTCATGGATTTGAAAAAACTATATATCGATGGCCAGTGGGTTGCGCCCTTGTCTGGCCAATATATTGACGTAGAAAATCCGGCGACGAAAGAAATCTTCGCCACTGTCGCCGCGGCTGGTGCCGATGATGTCGCTGCCGCTGCCCAGGCGGCTGCCAAAGCTTTCCCGGCCTGGTCGGCTATGCCGCTGGAAGACCGCATCACCTTCATGAAGAACCTGCTGGTCCAGATGATCAGATTGGAACCGCAGTTCGTCGACGCCGTCGTCAAGGAATTAGGGGCGCCTGTAGCCTTTGCCAGGACCAACCATATTGGCTACCAGTTCGTGCGGACCCAGTCGTATATCGACTTGGCACCGGAATTGCCACTGGTCGAACATCTGTCCCAATCCGTCGTCTACCGCCGGCCTTTGGGTGTCATCGGCTGTATCACGCCGTGGAATTATCCTTTAGGGCAGATTATCCAGAAAGTCGTACCGGCCTTGCTCGTCGGGGCGACAGTCGTCCTCAAGCCGAGTCAGCACACGCCGGTGACGGCGTACTACCTGGCCGAAGCCTTTGACCAGGCCGGTTTCCCCAAAGGCGTCTTCAATCTCGTCGCCGGCCGGGGCAGCCAGGTCGGCAATGCCATCTGCGACGACCCGAATATCGCCATGGTATCCTTTACGGGGTCGACGGCAGCCGGCATCAAGGTATCTCAGCGCGCCTTAGCTTCGATGAAGCGCATCAGTATGGAACTGGGCGGCAAGTCGCCTTTCGTCCTCTTGAAGGGGGCGGACTACGAAAAGGCTATCCGCATGTGCTTCAATTCCATTTTCCTCAACAGTGGCCAGACCTGTACGGCCCTGTCGCGCCTGATCATCCCGCGGGATGACAAGGAACAGATTGAACAGCTCATGCTGAAGATACTGCCGGAATATACTATTGGCGACCCGGCTCTGGAAACGACGAAAATCGGTCCTGTCGCATCGTATGACCAGTGGCAGACCGTCGATGCCTACATCGCCAAGGGCCTGGAAGAAGGGGCGACACTTCTGGCTGGCGGCCGTCCGGATGCGCCGGACCACGGTTACTATGTCAAGCCTGTCATCTTTACGGACGTAACCAATGACATGACCATTGCCCGCGAAGAAATCTTCGGCCCCGTCCTCAGCGTCATCGCTTATGATACCGTCGACGAAGCCCTGGCCATTGCCAACGATACGCCTTATGGCCTCAACGCTGCCGTCTGGGGACCGGACAAGGAAGAAGCCTCGAAGGTGGCAGCAGCCGTTTTGTCGGGCAACGTCTACGTCAACGACAGCCCGCGCGACGTCACAGCGCCTTTCGGCGGCTTTAAGGACAGTGGTATCGGCCGTGAAGGCGGCAAAGATGGGATGTTGGAATTTACAGAACCCCAGGCCATTTTTAATGCATAAACAGTTATAGGAGGAGTTTTAGCGTCATGAATTTCGATGAAGAAGCCATGAAAATCCGCCGCGGCAAACACGGCGTTATTGAAACCATTCCCCGGGAAGTCCTCAAGACCCACGACGACCTGAGTATTCTCTATACGCCTGGCGTTGCCCAGCCGTGCCGGGAAATCACTAAGGACCCGGATTTGTCTTTCGACTTGACCTGCCGTGGCAATATGATCGCCGTCGTATCGGACGGGACCCGCGTCCTCGGCCTGGGCGACATCGGCCCGGAAGCTGCCATGCCGGTCATGGAAGGGAAATCCATTCTCTTCAAGGTCTTTGGCGGCGTCAATGCCGTTCCTATCTGCCTGGATACAAAGGACCCAAAAGAATTCATCGAAACCGTGAAGCGCCTGCAGCCGTCTTTCGCCGGTATCAACCTGGAAGACATTGCCTCGCCGAAATGCTATGAAATCGAACAGACCTTGAAAAAAGAAATGGATATCCCTGTCTTCCATGATGACCAGCACGGTACGGCCATTGCCGCCCTGGCCGGCGTCATCGGTGCCTTCCGCTATGTCCATAAGGACTTGAAGACAGCCCGCATCGTCATTAATGGGGCAGGGGCTGCCGGCGCTTCCATCGGCCGCCTCCTGGTCCGCGCCGGAGCTCGGAACGTCACCATGGTCGACCGTCCGGGGATTCTCTACGCTGGCATGGAAGGGCTGAACCCGGTCCAGGCGGAACTGGCATCCCTGACCAATCCGTCCCATGCCCACGGGACCCTGGCTGATGCCGTCAAAGGGGCCGACCTCCTCCTAGGCGTATCGGCACCGCATATTTTTACTAAGGAAATCATCCAGGCCATGGCCGACGATGCCGTCGTCTTCGCCATGGCCAACCCCATCCCGGAAACGGACTACGCCTCTGCCAAAGCGGCCGGTGCCAAAGTCGTCGGCACTGGCCGGTCGGATGCACCGAATCAGATCAACAACGTCATGGTCTTCCCGGGTATCTTCCGCGGCGCCCTGGCCGTCCGGGCCCGCAGCATCAACGAAGACATGAAACTGGCTGCGTCTTACGCCATCGCCTCCCTGGTCGGCGATGACGAACTGGCCGAAGACCATGTCATTCCCGACGCCTTCGATAAACGCGTCGCTCCGGCCGTCGCCGCCGCCGTCGCCAAAGCTGCTATGGACAGCGGCGTCGCCCGCATCACCCGCGACCCGGAAGACGTCCGCCAAGAAGCAGCAGAAACCATCGACAAACTCCACGCCATGCTCGACTTGATCCATAAATAAAGAGCTAGTGGTTCGTGGCTAGTAGCTAGTGGTTAGTCGACATTATAGGCTGCAATGTCGGAGCTCTTAGTGGTTGAAAAAATAACATTATTGTAAAACAGGTCATTGCATGAATATTTTTATTATCTTGCAAGGACCTGTTTTTATTTATTATAAAAAATGATAGAAATATTATGATTTGTAAAATGATGTAAATTATATCATGAAAATATTTTCTTGATTCGTCAAGCAGATATACTCTATAATGGACACAGAATCATTACTAGGAGGTTTTTTCATGAAGAATTTTGCACATCGCGGATTTAGCGGCAAATATCCGGAAAATACGATGCTCGCTTTCCGCAAGGCATTAGAATGTGGTGCCGATGGAATTGAAATGGATGTACAGCTGACGAAAGATGGTGAGCTCGTGGTCATCCATGATGAACGGGTCGACAGGACGACGAATGGCACGGGCAATGTTCGCGATTATACGCTGGAAGAATTGCAGAAACTCGATGCTTCGTATATCTATTCAGAAGAAGTAGGCTTTCAGACTATTCCGACTTTTGACGAATATTGCCGATGGGTAGCTGGGACGCCCTTGGTGACGAACATTGAATTGAAGACGGGTGTCTATCCTTATCCAGGGATTGAAGCTAAAGTATGGCCTGTGTTGCAGCGCTATCATTTAGAAGATAAAGTCATCATTTCGAGTTTCAATCATGAAAGTGTTCTGCGTATGAAAGCCTTGGCACCTGATTTAAAATATGGCTTGTTGACGGAAACGTGGCTCATCAATCCTGGGGCCTATACAGAAGGTGTCGGCGTTCAGTGTTATCATCCGTATTATGGCAGCTTGACAGCAGAAACCGTAGCGGAAGTCAAGGCACATCATATTGAAATCAATACGTTTACGGTCAATAATGAAGAAAGTGTAAGACAGCTGCGCGATTATGGCGTCGATTGCGTCATTGGCAATTTCCCGGATATGGTAAAGCGCGTCTTGGAAGGAGTATGACATGGAAAATTTAGAGGCGATTGTACAATTGATTGACTCCTGGCTATGGGGAAGATGGCTGGTTTTCGTTTTGCTGGCCTTAGGGATTTTATATACTGTTTCCAACGGATTTATCCAGGTCCGCCATTTTGGTTTCATTATCCGCCGGACCCTCATCGATTCT
Organism: Megasphaera sp.; assembly: GCF_047831605.1. Lineage (NCBI taxonomy): Bacteria > Bacillati > Bacillota > Negativicutes > Veillonellales > Veillonellaceae > Megasphaera > Megasphaera sp. The sequence continues at coordinate 1,991,267 of NZ_CP181255.1, forward strand.
TATAAGTCCCGTCACGAAGACAAAGGGAATGGATCTATTTCCACTTTCAAAGCGATGATGGTCACGCTGGCTGGTAACGTCGGCGGCGGTAACGTCGTCGGGGTCGCTACGGCTATTTTGTCTGGTGGCATGGGCGCCGTCTTTTGGATGTGGGTAGCTGCCTTTTTCGGCATGGCCTTGAAATATGGTGAAATCGTCTTGTCCCAGATGTATCGCGGCAAAGATGAAAACGGTAACCTTCTCAGCGGTCCTATGTACTATATCCGCGATGGCCTTAAAATGCCCTGGCTCGGCGTCGTCATTGCCGTGCTGATGTGTACGAAAATGATGGGGGCTAACTTGGTACAGTCCAATACAATTTCAGGCATCCTTTATTCGAATTACGGCGTCCCGACGTACATGACCGGTGTCGTCCTCATCATCCTGCTTTTATGCATCACTCTGGGCGGCTTGAAACGTCTGGCTAATCTGGCCATGAACCTCGTTCCGGCTATGTCCGTCTTTTATATCGTCATCGGTGTGCTGGTCGTCCTCTTGAATATTCAGCAGCTGCCGCATGTATTTGTAGAAATCTTTACCCAGGCCTGGTCTTTTGATTCCGTAGCTGGCGGTACTGGCGGCTATGTCATTGCGAAAGCCATGCAGTACGGGATTGCCCGCGGCATGTATTCCAATGAAGCTGGGGAAGGGACCGCTCCCTTTGCTCATGGTTGTTCGCTTGTACCCCATCCCGTCGATGAAGGGATTACGGGGGTTGCCGAAGTCTTTCTTGACACCATCGTCATCTGCAGCATTACGGCTTTCGTAGTCGGCGTCACCGATATGCAGCACTCCGGCCATTCGGCAACGGTATTGGCACTCAACGCTTTCGGCACCGTCTGGGAACCGTTGAAACACGCCGGTACACTGGCCCTGCTCATCTTCTGCTTTACGACCTTGATGGGCCAGTGGTGGAACGCCGCCAAGAGCTTTACGTATGCCTTCGGCAATAAAGTCACGAATGTCGTAAAATACATTTTCCCCTTCTTGTGCCTCATCGGCTCCTTAGGCAAAATCAACCTCGTCTGGGGTATCCAGGACGTAGCGATGGGTTTGGTCGTCATCCCTAACATGATTGCCCTGCTCATTCTCTTTCCGCAGGTACGGGCTAAGACAAAGGAATATTTCAGTGACCCAAAATACTACGACCATAAATAGGGAATATAAAAACTATAAGTTGCAAACTGAATACTTAAAAGAGGCTGTCTTAATGCACTGCCTCTTTTTTACATCTCACACTGTCTTGACAGTAGTATTGTCAAATCTTTACCGATACGGTATAATAGGGTAAACAAAAAAAACGGTTTGTCCCGTCGTGGATGATGAGCCGCTGTGTACTTTGAACAAGAGAGGTTGTCACATGAAGAGTCGTCTTTGTGGGGCAACCTTTTCCCTGAAAGGATGAAGTTTTGTGTATATCGAAGATGAGATTGCAGCGCTGAAGAAAGAGAAGCAGGCGATTATCCTTGCTCATTATTATGTTCCTGATGAAGTGCAGGAATATGCCGATTTTGTCGGCGATTCTTTTGGTCTGGCCAAGAAGGCGATTGAAACGGATGCCAAGATCATTGTCTTTGCCGGTGTCGATTTCATGGGCGAAAGTGCCAAGATGCTGAACCCTGAGAAGAAAGTCCTCATGCCGGATGCGACGGCCAGCTGCCCCATGGCCCATATGGCCGATGTGGAGACGATTGAAAAGGTCCGTTCCCAGTATGATGACCTGGCCGTCGTCTGCTACGTCAACTCTACGGCAGCTGTCAAGGCCGTATCCGATGTCTGCGTCACGTCGTCTAATGCCGTCAAGATCGTCAGGAAACTGCCGAACAAGTATATTTTCTTTACGCCCGACAAGAATCTGGGTCACTACGTTTCGACACAGGTCCCGGATAAGCATTTTATCCTCAACAACGGTTTCTGCCCGCGCCACGATACGGTCGATCCGGCTTATGTGAAGAAGGTCCAGGCTGCTCATCCCCAGGCCCTGTTCCTGGCCCATCCGGAATGTCGTCAGGAAGTCCTGGCCTTGGCCGATTATGTCGGCAGTACGTCGGGAATCATCGATTATGCCGGGAAGTCCGACGCCAAGGAATTTATCATCGGCACGGAAGGCGGCGTCTTTTATGAATTAGAGACGCGCAATCCCGATAAGACTTTTTATCCGGCCATGGAAGATGCGTATTGCATCAATATGAAAAAAGTAACGCTAGAAAAAGTCCGCGATTGCCTGCGCGATGAAACGAATGAAGTCCGCGTCGACCCGGATGTCGCCGGAAAAGCTGTCCGTTCATTGGAACGGATGCTGGAATTAGCCAAATAGAAGAAGGTATATGTCATGGAAACAGAAAAAACAGATATTGTCATCGTCGGTACCGGTGCCAGCGGCCTCTTTGCCGCCCTGCACCTGCCGCAGGATAAACAAATCCTCATGATCACCAAAGATGAAGTAGAAAATAGCGATTCTTTTTTAGCCCAAGGGGGCATCTGCGTCCTTCACGATAAGGACGACTACGACAGCTTCATGGAAGATACGCTCAAAGCCGGTCATTATGAAAACCGCCGCGAATCGGTGGATATCATGATTCGCTCGTCGCGGCCGGTCATCGACGAACTCATCGGCTACGGCGTCGATTTTGCCCGCAAGGCCGACGGTTCGCTCGACTACACGCGGGAAGGCTGCCATTCGCGGGCCCGCATCTTGTTCCATGAAGATATTACGGGCAAGGAAATCACCAGCCATCTCTTAGCCGCTGTCCGTCAATTGCCCAATGTGACCATTCGCGATTTCACGACCATGGTCGACATCGTCACCGATGGGAACCGCTGCCTGGGCATCATCGCCCGCGACAGCCAGGGCCAGTACCGGGCCATCCAGGCCGATGAAACGATCCTGGCCAGCGGCGGTGTCGGCGGCTTGTACGACCATTCGACGAATTTCCCCCATCTCACGGGCGATGCCCTGGCTATCGCCATGCGCCACGGCGTCGAACTGGAACACATCGACTACGTCCAGATCCATCCGACGTCGCTTTATTCTAAGAAGCCCGGCCGGAGCTTCCTCATTTCCGAATCGGTCCGCGGCGAAGGGGCTAAACTGCGCGGCAAGGATGGCCAGCGTTTTGCCAATGAAGTCCTGCCCCGCGATTTGATGACGGCAGAAATCCGCAAACAGATGAAGAAAGATGACCGTCCTTTTGTCTGGCTCGATATGACCGTTCTCGGCGAAGACGTCATTAAGCATCATTTCCCACATATCTATGAACGTTGCCTGGAAGACGGCATCGATGCGACGAAAGACTGGGTCCCGGTCACGCCGGCCCAGCACTACTTCATGGGCGGCATCCACGTCGACAAGTACAGCCAGACGACGATGGACCACCTCTATGCCGTCGGCGAAACGAGCTGCAACGGCGTCCACGGCCGCAACCGCCTGGCCAGCAATTCTCTCCTGGAAAGCCTGGTCTTTGGCAAGCGCGCAGCCCAGCATATCGTCGAAGGTGATAAGCAGCCGAAGCAGATTGTCAGTGAAGCTGATTTCGCCAAAGTCTGTGCGCCGTCAGAAGCCTTCCTGCGCAGCCATGAAGCTACGCTGGCCGATGAATACCGCCGTCATGTTTTGGGTGAAATGGAAAGGGAGCGTGAATGTGATGAACAGCGTAACCATGAAATTGCAGGCTGATCCCTTGATCCTGCAGGCCCTTCAGGAAGACATCACCGGTGAAGATGTGACGACCAATGCCATTTTGCCGGAAGACTGTCAGGGCGAAGCGGAACTCCTATGTAAACAGGATGGCATCATCGCCGGCCTCGACGTCTTTGCCCGGGCCTTTACCCTGTTGGATGACAAAGTCTGGTTTGATTTTTTTGTCAAAGACGGCGACGAAGTCCACAAGGGACAGAAGCTGGCCAAAGTCGTCGGCAGCATTCGGGCCATCCTGTCGGCCGAACGGGTAGGCCTCAACTATTTGCAGCGCATGAGCGGCATCGCGACCTATACCCATCAGGTCGTATCCCTGCTGGCCGGTACGGGAATCACCCTGGTCGATACGCGCAAGACGACGCCGAACATGCGGGTCTTTGAAAAATATGCCGTCACTGTCGGCGGCGGCAAGAATCACCGTTACAATCTGTCTGACGGCGTCCTCCTCAAGGACAATCATATCAGTGCCGCCGGCGGCGTAGCCAAAGCCATTGCCCTGGCCAAAGCTTATGCGCCTTTTGTCCGTAAAATCGAAGTCGAAACGGAAACGCTGGACATGGTCCGCGAAGCCGTCGAAGCCGGCGCCGACATCATCATGCTGGATAATATGAGCCACGATATGATGCGAGAAGCGATAGCCCTCATCGACGGCCGGGCTGAAACGGAATGTTCCGGCAACGTGACCAAAGAAAATATTGCCGCCTTGTCCGATATTGGCGTCGATTACATCTCTAGCGGTGCCTTGACCCATTCCGCGCCTATCCTGGACTTATCCCTGAAACACCTTCATCGGATATAGTGGCCCGTAGTTCGTGATTCGCAGTTCATGGCTCGTAGGGGCGACCACGTGGAACACCGTTTTGTTGCTTGTTGCAATACATTAGTCCCTTGACAAGGGATGAAATAGCGATATAATAGAATCAAAGAAAAGACAACGATGTCATGATTGATGTCGTTGTCTTTTCTGTTTTTGGTATTATCCGATCTTGAGAGGGGGCCTTCACATGTATGTATGGCGAATGGAAAAGATTATGGCAGAAAATTTCCGCGAATGGAAAATGCTGCAGCAGTGTCAACTACTCCCGACTAAAGTCGGGAGCTTGTAAGTCGGAACTACATAGGTACTAACGACATCTAAAAGATGTCTTCCTAAATCCGCCTACATCATCGGGTGGCTGACAACACCCGCTTTGCTAAGGAGTTTACTCCGAAGCAGTTGTTATTCTTTCATAACGAGGATGGTTATCTCCAGAAATCCACATAGTTCCGAGGAGTTGGATATTCATAGCTCCGATACGGTCATCGTTAGATCTGTAACCACACTGGCAACGATATAAGTGTTTGTGATGGTCACGGCTTTCTTTGTGGATAGTACCGCATTTGGGACAACGTTGAGAGGTATACTTAGCAGATACCTTCAGAACTTCGGAACGATTTTCATGAGCCTTATAGGTCAGGAATTGCTCCAACTGATAGAACGCCCAGCTGCACAGGTCGTAATTTTGTTTAGCAGTTTTTGAAAGATGGGACTCTTCGAAGCTAACACCGGTCAGATCTTCAAGCACAAACAGCGTATCTTTGCCGTATTTTTCAACGAGTGTCTTAGAAATCCGATGGTTTACATCAGACATCCAACGGTTCTCTCGTCCTGAAATGGCTTTAAGTCTACGCTTTGCTGATTTTGTACCCTTAGACTGGAGCTGGCGGCGGACTTCCTGGAACTTATGACGCTTAGTGACAATCTTCTTACCAGAGACGAATTCAGTTTTTCCCTGCTCGTCATAGCTAACGGTCAAAAAACGTAATCCACGGTCAATACCGACAACGTGACGGACGTTTTCTTTCTGAAAATCTTCGACAGCTTTGGTTACGGGAATATGGAGATACCATAACCCTTTGAGTTCGACCAGTTTTGCTGTTCCAAGGTCATAAGCGCCATCAAGGTATTCAGCGAAATGTTCGCCCTCAAAAGTGCATTTGGTTCTTTTTCCGAGTGTATTGATAGACAGAACCTGTCCGCTATCAACGAAGCTATAATCACGATTGCGAACCAAGTCCGCTTGTGGGCGGCTAAAGAACACAGGCTTCCAAAGCCATTCCCATGTCTTGGCGATGCGTTGCCAGTTGCCATTCTCATCCTTATATCTGTAGGGATTTTGGAAGAGCTGTTGTTTTACCGTTTTATATTTGGCAATCGTCGTCTTGATAGAAGACTGGGCCAGCTGCGATTTCAGATCGAACTGGCTGCGCAGGTCACTGTACAGCTCTCTGTTGAGACTTTGGTAGGCCATGTTAAATCGGTGGTCAAAGATGTACTGCGACACGAAGTTACAAGCCTGACGGTATTGTTCAGTCATCTGACGGAACAGAGTCTCTTGTTCGGGAGTAACGTGTATACGAAGTTTTATCGTTTTAGTTAGGTTAGACATTTTTTCACCTGCCTTTCTAAAATCTATACTACTTCATCAAAATTATTATATCATAATTTTTTTGCTAAAAGTCTATTATTTATTATTGAAAGAAGAGGAGGTGCGGCGGAGACTCATGACTAAAGTCACGAGTCTCCGCCGCACCATAGTGATGAAAAGTATCAGAAAGGACGCCAAGCTGTTCAGCCTAAGAAAGAGGAACTGCGTCTCCGCGGCGGTGCCCATTCTGAAACGTGATGAAACTTAGAGAACACGTGTTTGACAAAAAGCCTCTGGATTTCTATACTAGTAGTTAATAGTGTAGAAAGAAAGAGGCTTATTTATATGGATATAAAGAAAGAACATTGGAGCCCGCTGCTCATCGACTGGTTTGCCGCCCATGGCCGGGACCTGCCATGGCGCGATGAAACGCCGCGGGATCCGTATAAGGTCTGGGTCTCGGAAATCATGCTGCAGCAGACGAAAGTCGAAACAGTCCGCCCCTATTATGACAGCTGGATGGACCATTTTCCGACCCTCTCCGCCTTGGCGGCGGCTTCTCAAGATGAAGTCCTGCGGCAGTGGCAGGGCTTGGGGTATTACTCGCGGGCCCGCAACCTCCATGAAGCGGTCCAGGAAGTACAGGTCAAATACGGCGGCCATGTGCCGGAAAATAAAAAAGACGTACAGTCCCTGAAAGGCGTTGGCGATTACACAGCCGGCGCCATTTTAAGCCTGGCTTACGGTCAGAAGGAAGCCGCTGTCGACGGCAACGTCCTGCGCATCTTTGCCCGCCTTTACGATATTGAAGAGAATATCTTGTCGACGCTGGTCAAGAAGAAAGTCACAGCCCTCGTCGCAGAGCAACTTCCGGACGAAGCGCCTGGAGCCTTTAACGAAGCTCTCATGGACTTAGGGGCTATGATCTGCATCCCTAAGCATCCCCGCTGTCCCGACTGTCCTTTACAAGAGCTCTGCCTGGCTCACCGGGCTGGGAAAGAATGTGAGCTGCCCATCCGCCTGGTCAAGAAGAAATCGCCTGTCGAAGAAATTACCGTCGTTGTCGTCCGCCATGGGGACCAGTGGCTCGTCCACCGCCGTCCGCCCAAGGGCCTCTTGGCGTCGATGTGGGAATTTCCCAATGCCCTGGGGAAGGGGAAAGAGGGCATCGCTGCAGTCCGTCAGCTCTTGGCGCAAAAAGGACTGACCCTGGCTGCCGATGACCAGCCTGTAGGCTCCCTGAAGAGCATCTTTTCGCATAAGACCTGGCAGATGACGGTCTATGAAGGCTGCATCACCCAGGGGAAAATCGGAGAAGAGGAGGATTGGCAGTGGATCGACTGCAAGGACTACGCGTCCTTGCCCTGGGCCGGACCGCACGGCAAGATCACTGCCATGGTATAATTGATGAAAGGTCTTTTCTTTATTAACTTCATGGTCATTACATCCTGTATCTGCGTCGTCGCGGCGCTGTTATGGGATTATGTCGTCCGCACGGGTCATCGCTGGCTGCTGCTCCTGGGGACGTTGCTGCTGGCCGTCTTATCGGCAGCCGGTCTCTACCATTATGAAGACCTCTTTCCCGGCCTCATCGCGTCGGGCTGGGAAGGTCTCTATGACGGCAAGGCCATGGCCGGCCTGATCTGGCTGCTGGCCTGTCTCTTGGCCTTTCCCTGCCTGGTCGTCGTCGCCATAGCCCGCTTTTTCTGCCGGCCCCGGCGCCGCCGGAGAGGGCGTCGGCGTCAACGGCGCTCGTTGGGCGTGACGCGCCGGTCTTTCCTCAAAGGCCTGGCGGCGCTGATCCCCGTGGCGGCTTTCGCCACCAGCGGAGCGGGCAATCTCTTGGGCGAACGCGATTTGGATACGACCTACCATGTCTTGAAATACAAGAACCTGCCCGATTATCTCGACGGCTATAAAATCGGCCAGCTCTCTGACCTGCACATGGGGCTCTTTTTCAGTCCCCGGCGATTGCAGGAAGCCCTCGATGCCGTAGCGGCACAGGGCGTGAACCGCCTGGAAATCACAGGCGACCTCATCGATGAACTGGCCCTGCTGCCCAAGGCCCAGGCCATCCTCAAAGCCAATGCCAGCCGCTTCCCTGACGGCATCGACTTCTGCTATGGCAATCACGAGTATTACCGCAGTTTCGATGCGATTACAGCCATGCTCGATGACACGCCGGTCCGGGTACTGCGCAATTCCACCTTCCAGGCCAGCCGTGGCTGCGGTCAGGGCTTGAAAGGGCGTAATGGCCGCGACGGCCGGTCTTTTTATATTGCGGCTGCTGATTATAGTTTTGCCAAAGGCGACGAGGCCTTTGCCAAAGAACGGGAACAGTACGTCCGGGAAACCCTGGCTAAAGTGCCGGAAGACGCTTTTGTCGTTCTGCTGGCCCATCATTCGGCCTTTATCGACGAAGGCTTTGCCCATCACATCCCCTTGACCTTATGCGGCCATACGCACGGCGCCCAGTTCGCGCCCATTGCGCCGCTGGTTTCGGCCTTGGGCTTCAAATACCTCCGCGGCCTGTTCCAGAAAGGCGAGTGCAAGGGCTATGTCAACCGCGGTACGGGCCACTGGCTGCCTTTCCGCGTCCTCTGTTCACGAGAAGCCAGTGTCTTTGAATTACGAAAACAAGCGTAAAGGATGAATGCCCATTATGATGATCAATACAGCTGTACTCCATATTTTTGATTTCAATACCAACGTCTGCATTGTATCCCAGAAGGACCTCGATTTCAGCAGCGATGTCGTCTACGAATACGTCAGCAAGCGGCTGAACCGCATCATCGGCGATGCCGCCCAGAAGACGGGCGTCTTCTATGCGACCAGCGCCTTTCAGATGAAATTGCAGGCCCTCGTCGACGGGACCCTGACTTTCGACGATTTGGCGTCCCAGATCGCCCGCGAGCTCTACCAGCTCGTGTCCCATTGTGATGAACCGGAATCGACAGACCTCCTGGTCATCGACTTCCAGGATGACGACGATGTCCGCAACCTGGGCATCCTCATGCTGGACAACAAGACGGCCTATACCCATCAGATCCTCGACGACGAAGGGACGGTCTACAACAAGCTCATCAAACATTACGCCATCCTGCCCGGGACGGCGCAGAAAGCCGAGGCCTATGCCCTCATCCGCCTGAACGATTTTTCTATCCATTTCGTCGACAAGAAGCGGAAAATGGACGGTGAAGACGTCTACCTCCTGCCGGACAAGCTCCTGCAGTGCACGTCGGTCATTTCCAGCAAGGAAGCCGTGAAGGTCGTCAGCAAGATTGCCGAAAAAGTAGCGGAAGAACACGGCGCCAGCACGGTCGAAGCCTTATCCAAAGCCAAGACCTATCTGGTGGAAAATGCCGAAACGGCTGATTCCTTCTCGCCGCAGGACCTGGGCAGCGACGTCTTCGGCGATTCGCCGGTCCTGCAGCGGGAATTTGAAGAACAAGTCAAAGAAGCGAAACTGCCTGAAGCCGTAGCCATCGAAAAGGAATATGCCCAGAAGGCCGGCCGCAGCCATAAAATCAAGACCGATACGGGCATCGAGATCACTTTTCCGTCGGAATATATCGAAAATACCGACTTCATCCAATTCATCAACAACCCCGATGGGACCTTGTCCATTGAATTGAAGAATATCGGGAAAATCGTCAATAAATAAGGGGGATTATTATGTCACGCAAGAATCGGCGCAAAAAAGCCAGGAATACTGCAGCCGTTCCGGAAGGGACAGCCGCAACGGCACAGCCGAAAAAGAAGAAAGGACCCGCTCACGGTCTGGACCGGAGAACCTGGGTCTTGTACCTCGTCGGCTTTTCCGCCCTGGCCTGGTCCTATTTTATCTTATTCACCCGCAACTGGTCGGACGCAGGCTTTGCCTTCACCGTCCTGGTTACGGTTCTCTGGCCCTGGTCTTTGTATAAGAATTGGAAGAAAGGGCCGAAAAAGAGGTAACGCTTATGGATATGTCCCATTACAATAAAGATTACGATACGTCCCACCCTTTCCACGTCGTCGCCCCTTATGAACCTATGGGCGACCAGCCCGAGGCCATCGCCTCTCTGGCAGACGGCATCCGTTCCGGCCAATGGGCCCAGGTCCTCGTCGGGGCTACCGGGACGGGCAAGACCTTCACTATGGCCAAGCTCATCGAAGCCGTCCAGAAACCGACCCTGGTCATTGCCCACAATAAGACCCTGGCTGCCCAGCTGTGCAGTGAATTCAAGTCATTCTTTCCCGATAACGAAGTCGGTTATTTCGTCAGTTATTACGACTTCTATCAGCCCGAAGCCTATATCGCCTCGACAGATACGTACATCGAGAAAGACGCGTCCATCAACGATGAAATCGATAAATTGCGCCACTCGGCGACGATGAGCCTCTTTGAACGGCGCGATGTCATCATCGTCGCTTCCGTTTCCTGTATCTACGGCTTAGGCGACCCGGAAGACTACAGTGAACTCGTCGTATCCCTGCGACTGGGGCAGGAAAAGCCGCAGGAAGAAATACTGCACAAGCTCGTCGATATCCAGTACAGCCGCAACGACATGAACCTCGAACGCGGGACCTTTCGCGTCCACGGCGATACGATCGAAGTCTTTCCGGCGGCTTTCGACAACTCCGTCATCCGCATCGAAATGTTCGGCGATGAAATCGACCGCCTGACCGAAGTCGATGTCCTGACCGGCGAAGTCATTGCCGAACGCAAGCACGTCGCCATCTATCCGGCCAGCCATTATGTCACGACCAGGGACAAGATGGAACGGGCCCTGGGGACGATCCGCCAGGAATTGGACGAACGGCTGAAAGTGCTGAAAGACGGGGGCCACTTGCTGGAAGCACAGCGATTGGAACAGCGCACGCGCTACGATATGGAAATGATGGAAGAAATGGGCTATTGCTCAGGCATCGAAAACTATTCGCGCCATCTGGCCGGTCGCAAGCCCGGTCAGGCGCCGTATACGCTTCTCGATTATTTCCCCGATGATTTCCTCATCCTCGTCGACGAATCGCACGTCACCCTGCCGCAGCTGCGGGCCATGTATGCCGGTGACCGGTCGCGCAAAGAAAACCTCATCGAATACGGTTTCCGCCTGCCGTCGGCCTTGGACAACCGGCCTTTGAAATTTGAAGAATTTGTCGAACGCATCAATCAGATCGTCTACGTCAGCGCTACGCCAGGGCCCTATGAAATGGAAGTCCAGACCAATCTGGCCCAGCAGATCATCAGGCCGACGGGCCTGTTGGACCCGAACGTGGAAGTCCGTCCCATTGCCGGCCAGATGGATGACCTGTTGGGGGAAATCCGCCAGCGTACGGAAAAGGACGAACGCGTCCTGGTGACGACGCTGACCAAGAAGATGGCCGAAGATTTGACGGACTACCTGAAAGAAATGGGCGTCCGCGTGCGCTATCTCCATTCGGATATCGCCACCATCGAACGGGCCGACATCATCCGCGACCTGCGGGCCGGCGTCTTCGACGTCCTGGTCGGCATCAACCTCCTGCGCGAAGGCCTGGATATGCCGGAAGTCTCGCTGGTAGCCATTCTCGATGCCGATAAAGAAGGCTTCCTGCGTTCAGAAACGTCGCTTATCCAGACCATGGGCCGGGCGGCGCGAAACGTCCATGGACAGGTCATCATGTATGCCGACAAGATTACCGACTCCATGGCCAAGGCTATGGAAGAAACGCAGCGGCGCCGGGAAATCCAGGATGCATATAATAAAAAACATCACATTACGCCGAAATCGGTCAAAAAAGACGTCGTCGACCTCATCGAACTGACGAAAGTCGCCGAAACGGAAGCGGCCTATGGCAGCCAGAAGGGAAGGAAAGGCGGCAAGATGACCCGCGAGGCCCTGAACAAAGTCATCAAGACCATGACTTTGCAGATGAAAGAGGCGTCGAAGAACCTGGAATTTGAAAAAGCCGCCGAACTGCGCGACCGCCTGGGCCAATTGCGCCAGCAGCTGGCCGATATGAGCCACGATGATACCCTGCCTAAAGACATGCAGGGCGAAGACATGCCTAAGCGCCGCTACCGCCGCAAGATCAAGCGGCCGGATGCGAAAAGAAAATAGTCATGCAAAGGTTTTTGTCGGCATACGCCATCCCTTTTATCCTATCGTTTGTCGTGGGTCGTTCATCGTTTACCGTGATGGATTAAATTTTTGAACATTTCCGTTGTAGGGGTCGCCGTGTGGGCGACCCGCTGAGTCCGACATGTTTTATATAATATTGAGTATAGGAGCATCATGGAAGATAAATATATTGTCATTAAAGGTGCGCGTCAGCACAATTTAAAGAACATCGATGTCAAGATTCCCCGGGACAAGCTCGTCGTCTTTACGGGCCTGTCCGGTTCGGGCAAGTCGTCCCTGGCTTTTGATACGATTTATGCCGAAGGCCAGCGCCGCTATGTCGAATCTCTGTCGGCCTATGCCCGGCAGTTCCTGGGCCAGATGGATAAGCCTGATGTCGATTACATTGAAGGCCTGTCGCCGGCTATTTCCATCGACCAGAAGACGACGAGCCGCAATCCCCGGTCGACCGTCGGGACGGTTACGGAAATCTACGATTACCTGCGCCTGCTCTATGCCCGCGTCGGCGAGGCCTACTGCCCGAAATGCGGCAAGCCCATCCGCCAGCAGACTATCGAGCAGATGGCCGATGCTGTCATGGCCCTCGGCGAAGGCGAAAAGGTCATGGTCATGGCCCCTGTCGTCGACGGCCGCAAGGGGACCCATCAGAAACTCCTGGCCAAATTGGTCAAGGACGGCTATGTCCGCGTCCGCGTCGACGGCGAAGTCTACCTTTTGTCCGATGATATCCCCTTGGATAAGAATAAGAAGCATACTATCGACGTCATCATCGACCGCCTGGTCATCAAGAACAGTATCTTGACGCGCCTGACTGATTCTTTGGAAACGGCGGCTAAACTGGCCGATGGCATCGTCCACATTTTCCGTATGGCTACGAAAGAAGTCCTGACTTTCAGTCAGCATTTCGCCTGCCCGGACTGCCACGTCAGCCTGCCGGAAATCGAACCGCATCTCTTTTCTTTCAACAGTCCCTTCGGGGCCTGCCCGGCCTGCTCCGGTATCGGCAGTACCATGGAAGTCGATGCCCGCCTCGTTTTGCCGGACCGCAAGAAATCCTTTGCCGACGGCGCTGTAGCGGCTCTCAGCAGCAACCCCGATTCGTGGTTCATGCGCCAGCTCGGCGGTCTCCTGCGGCCTTACGGCTTTACCCTGGATAATTGTTACGACGACTTGCCGGAAGAACTGCAGGAAAAACTCATGGACGGTTCTGACGACCTGTGCGTCTTTGAATATGAGAACCTGCGCGGCCAGGTAAAGCAGTTCTCGACGACTTTTGAAGGCGTCCTGCCCATGGTCCGCCGCCGCTACCGCGAGGCTTCATCGGATATGATGCGCGACCAGTTCGGACAATTCATGACCGTCAAGCCCTGCTCGACGTGCCACGGTGCACGCCTGCGCCACGAAGCGCTGGCCATCAAGATCGGCGGCCTGAACATCGCCGAATTGACGGATTTGCCCGTCAGCGACATGATTCCCTTCTTCGATAACTTGAAATTGACGGAAAAACAGCAGCTCATTGGCAAGCAGATCTTCAAGGAAATCAAGGCCCGCCTGAACTTCTTGCAGACCGTCGGCCTGGACTACCTGACATTGTCGCGGACGGCGGGCACCCTGTCCGGCGGCGAAGCCCAGCGAATCCGCCTGGCGACCCAGATCGGTTCGGGCCTGGTCGGCGTCCTCTACATCCTGGACGAACCGTCTATCGGCCTGCATCAGCGGGATAACGACAAGCTCCTGGAAGCCCTCAAGCGCCTGCGCGACCTGGGCAATACACTCATCGTCGTCGAACACGACGAAGATACCATGCGGGCTGCCGATTATATCGTCGATATCGGACCGGAAGCAGGGGAACACGGCGGCACTATCGTCGCCCAAGGCACGGCCGATGACATCATGGCCTGCCCTCAGTCTTTGACGGGCCAGTATCTGAAGGGGACCAAGTATATCCCCGTTCCGCAAGAACGGCGCCAGGGGAATGGCACCTTTTTGGAAATCATCGGCGCAGCTGAGCACAATTTAAAACATATAAACGTCTCCATCCCCATCGGGACCCTGACCGTCGTCACCGGCGTGTCCGGCTCGGGCAAGTCGACGCTGGTCAATGAAATCCTCTACAAGGGTATGGCCGAAGCCGTCTACGGCACGCCGCACCGGCCGGGCAGGTTCAAGGCCCTGAAAGGCGTTGAATACATCGACAAGATCATCAACATCGACCAGTCGCCTATCGGCCGGACGCCGCGGTCCAATCCGGCGACGTATACGGGCGTCTTCGACTCCATCCGCCAGCTCTACAGCCAGACGGCAGAAGCCAAGGTCCGGGGCTACAAGGCCGGCCGCTTCAGCTTCAACATCAAAGGCGGCCGCTGCGAAGCCTGCAAAGGCGACGGCATCATCCGCATCGAAATGAACTTCCTGCCGGACGTCTACGTCCCCTGTGAAGTCTGCCACGGCGCCCGCTATAACCGGGAAACGCTGGAAGTCAAATACAAGGGCAAGAATATTTCCGACGTCCTCAACATGACCGTCGACGACGCCTGCCAGTTCTTTGAAAACATACCGCGCATCGTCAATAAGCTGAAGACGCTGCAGCAAGTCGGCCTGGGCTATATCCGCCTGGGCCAGCCGGCGACGACCCTGTCCGGCGGCGAAGCCCAGCGGGTCAAGCTGGCGACGGAATTGTCCAAGCGCAGTACCGGCCGGACCCTGTATATCCTCGACGAACCGACGACGGGCCTGCATACGGCGGATATCCACAAGCTCATGGACGTCTTGCAGATGCTCGTCGACGGCGGCGATACGGTCGTCGTCATCGAACACAACCTGGACGTCATCAAGACGGCAGACTACCTCATCGACCTCGGTCCCGAAGGCGGCGCCGGCGGCGGTACGGTCGTCGCCATGGGGACGCCCGAAGAAATCTGCCAGGTACCGGAATCCTATACGGGTCAGTTCCTCAAGCCCGTCCTGGAACGGACCAAGGCCCTCATGGCCGGCAAGAAGGGGGTATAAGCCATGGCCGTCAGCGAGGCCGTCCGGGAAAAAGTCCGCAACCTGCCGACCCAGCCCGGCGTCTATCTCTGGAAAGATGAGAAGGGGAAAATCATTTACGTCGGCAAAGCCGTCAATCTGCGCAACCGCGTGACCAGCTATGTCCGCCACGATGCCAACAGGACGCCGAAAGTAGCGGCCATGGTCAGCCATGCTGTGGACTTGGAAACGATAGTCGTCGCTACGGAAATGGAAGCCCTCATCCTGGAAAATACGCTCATCAAGAAATACCATCCCCACTACAACATCATGCTCCGCGACGACAAGACCTATCCCTATATCAAGGTCACCGTCCAGGAAGATTACCCGCGCATCTTCATGACCCGCCGCGTCAGCCGCGACGGCGCCCGCTATTTCGGCCCCTTTGCCGATTCGACAGCCGTCCACCGCGTCCTGAAGCTCATGCAGCGGGCCTACCACATCCGGTCGTGCCGGACCATGCCGACGGACCGGCCATGTTTGCAGTACCATTTGCATCACTGCGATGCGCCCTGCGTCCACTATATCACCAAAGGGGATTACGGGGTCCTGGTCCGCCAGGCCCTGGATATCCTCGAAGGTCGGGACAGCGACGTTTCCCAGGCGCTGCAGCAGAAGATGGAAGAGGCTGCGGAGGCCATGGAATTTGAAAAGGCTGCCATGTACCGTGACCAGATCAAGGCCATTGCCGTCATCCAGGAACAGCAGAACATCGTCAATACGACCGGCGGCGATATGGACGTCATCGGCCTGGCCCGTCAGGCCGGGCAGACATGCGTCCAGATCTATACGGTCCGCATGGGCAAGCTCATGGGACGGGAAACGTTTTCCCTGGACAACGGCAGCGACGACGATGTGCCGTCCCTGATGGAAGCCGTCGTTGACCAGTATTATGGCGACAGGACTTTCATCCCGGCAGAAATCGTCGTACCAGGCCTGGAAGACCGGGAAGGCTGCGAACGCCGCCTGAGCCAGCAGAAGGGGAAGAAAGTCACTGTCGTCATCCCGCAGCGGGGGACGAAGAAACAACTCCTGGACATGGCTGCTGAAAATGCAGCCGGCCTTTTGGAACAGAAACGGCTGCAGTGGCAGCACGACGTGGACAAGACGACCGGTGCCGTCGAAGGCCTGGCGCGGATCCTCAACCTGCCCTGCCTGCCGGAACGCATGGAGTGCTTCGATATTTCCCATACCCAGGGCATCGAGACCGTCGCTTCCATGGTCGTCTTCGAGCATGGTCAGCCGGCTAAGAAGGAGTATCGCCGCTTTAAGCTGAAGACCGTCCAGGGTAAGCCTGATGACTTCAAGTCCATGGCGGAAATCATGGAACGGCGCTATGGTGAAAAGGATTGGCCCGTACCGGACCTGATCATCATCGACGGCGGCAAAGGCCAGCTCCATGCGGCCCTGCCCGTCATCCGCCAGGCCGGCTGCGAAGCGCCGGTCATCAGTCTGGCCAAGCGCATCGAAGAAGTTTTCGTCGAAGGCCGCAGCGATTCTATCATCCTCAGTCACCACACGCCGGAACTGCAGCTGTTGCAGGCCATCCGTGACGAAGCTCATCGCTTTGCCATTACCTATCACCGTCATTTGCGGGGCAAGCGCAGCCTCGTGTCCATCCTGGACCACGTCGAAGGCATCGGACCCAAACGGCGCAAGGCCTTGTGGACGGCCTTCAAGACCTTAGGCGACATGAAAGCGGCGTCCATCGAGGAACTGGCTGCCGTGCCGGGCATGAACCGCCAGGCTGCCGAAAATGTTTATTATTTCTTCCGCCTGGGAACCGATGAAAAGCGGAAAATGACCCAATAAATATGGTATAATAAAAAGAAATGAAAGAGGAGGGATTATATGAAGAAAAAAGTCCTTACCATTTTATGTGGCGCCTGGCTCATGGGGGCCGTCGCCATGGCTGCTTCGCCAGCCCTTATCCAGGATGCGCCGAAAGCCGTCTATACCCATAGCGATGGCAGCGTCCTCAGTATCCAGTACCCGGCCATTACCATGACCAACAACGCCGGAGCGGCCCAATTGATAGCCCAGTATTTTACCGATGAACAGCAGCAGGCCAAGACCTTTTTCGACCAGCAGGGCGATAAGGGCATCAAATTGACGGAAGAAAAGACGTACACCGTCACCTTGAACGATGGCAAGTATTTGTCCTTCCTCGATGAAGGCTATCTCTATTTCGACAGAGCCGCTCATCCGACGAGCTGGAAGACCGGCGTCGTCTTCGATATGGTGACGGGCAAGCGGATCACCAACTGGCGGGATTTG
Source organism: Megasphaera sp. (assembly GCF_047831605.1). NCBI lineage: Bacteria > Bacillati > Bacillota > Negativicutes > Veillonellales > Veillonellaceae > Megasphaera > Megasphaera sp. The sequence goes on from NZ_CP181255.1 coordinate 2,008,822, forward strand.
GTCAAACCGGGCGATGAAAAGTATTTCACCCTCAAGAAAATCACCAATAAACTGACCCTGAGCGGCCACGTCCTGTCGACGTACTTCAACGGCCTGACAGAAGACCCGAAGAATTTCTATCTCGACAAGAGCCGCAATATCCACTTCGTCTTTGGCCAGTATGAGGTAGCACCGTATTCGTCGGGCATCATCGATATCAATATGGGCAGACAGGCAAAATAAGTCATAAAATAATCTTGCTTTTTTTTGCCCAATATGATATCATAAACATGTCAAAAATAATTAATAAGAATTATTCGTTAATACGTTGATTCAGGAGGAAAAGAACATGGATAAGTACGAATGCAGCATTTGCGGTTATATTTATGATGAAGCTGAAGGCGACGCAGACAACGGCGTTGCAGCTGGCACGAAATTCGCTGATCTCCCGGCAGATTGGGTATGTCCGACCTGCGGCGCAGACAAAGACGCTTTCGTAAAAATGGACTAATCAGTTTGTAGTATAGAGTTTGTAGTTTGTAGAAGATGGTTTTAAATTTTTAACCATCCGCTAACCACTAGCCACTAGCTGCTAACTACTCCAAAAGAGGCTGTCTCAATGAGACAGCCTCTTTTTATTGACAATCTTCCGGAAGCACGATACAATGATTACTGTTAGACATAAATATTCGTCATGTTTTACATGATTTTGCAGGGGGTGCTTCTGTGAATTTAAAATATGTCAAAGGCAGTTACATGGATGAAATCATGTATGAAGGCCGGCCTGTCCTGTTCACTCTCGATGGCCTCGATGAAGGCCATGAAGAGGAAGCGCAGCAGTACGGCGAAGAAGTTTGGAACTGGGTTTTGGCGCATCGCTCCCGCGTCATCGCTCACGCGCCGCTGATTGCGAATTTCAAGAACAAGAAATGGCGTTCTGACGGCGAACCGGAAGTGACAGCAGAGGAAATCCGCAGTTATTTAAGTCGCATCACTTCGATTTATGCCACTTATAAGAAAGGCTTCGACGTATTCTTCGATACCAATGACGTATTCGATGAACGGTCCATCGTCATCAGCATGGGCAAGAATTTCTTCTTTGAAGGCTTCAAACTCTTGTAATCCTGTCATATTGTAGAATCACCGAGAATGTGGTAAAATAAGGAATAATCATTGATAGCGAGGTGAATATCATGGCAAAACACATCATTACGATCAACACAGAATCGATCCAGAAGACGGTACAGCACGCTGGCTGCAGCGAATGTCAGACGTCCTGCCAGTCCGCTTGCAAAACTTCTTGCACCGTTGGCAATCAGATCTGCACAAAATAAGTTACGTGAAGGAAAAGGGGCGTCGCTCGCGCGGCACCCCCTTCTTTTTGTATGGAGGAAACATTATTCATGGCTGAAATTAAACCAATGATTCATAAATACTGTCAGAACGGCACTTACATGCTCCTCGACGTCAACAGCGGTATCATCAACGTCATCGACAAGATGACCTACGATGTCCTCGACGTCTATGACGGTACCAATAAAGAAGCTGTCTATCAGGCCTTTGCCGGGACGTATGATAAAAAGGATTTGGACGAAACCCTGGGCGAACTGGATGAGCTCATCGAAAAGGAAATGCTCTTTGCACCGATGACGGAAAACTTCAAGGTCGTCGCCGAAGAAGAACCGGTCATCAAATCGCTCTGCCTGAACATTGCCCACGATTGCAACCTGCGCTGTCAATACTGCTTTGCCTCCCAGGGCGATTACGATACGCACAAGCGGGAACTCATGAGCTTCGACGTAGCCAAACACGCTGTCGACCTGCTCATCAAGAGCACCGAAGGCAAACGCCAGCACTGCGAAATCGACTTCTTCGGCGGCGAACCGCTGATGAACTTCGGCGTCGTCAAGCAGACCATCGAGTACATCCGGGAACAGGAAAAGATCCACGATAAAGTATTCAAGCTGTCCCTGACGACGAACGGCATGCTCCTCGACCCGGCCAAGGTCAAGTATTTGACGGATAATCACATCAGCCTCATCCTGAGCCTCGACGGTCGTCCGGAAGTACACGACCGCATGCGTCCCGATGCCGGCGGTCACGGCTCGTACAAGACCTGTGCCGACAATCAGGTCTATGCGGCGAAACACCGCAACGGTGAAGAATATTACGTCCGCGGGACGTATACAAAATACAATCTCGATTTCACCAAAGACGTAGAACACATGGCTGACCTCGGCTTTGAAGGCCTGTCCATGGAACCCGTCGTCGGCGACGACTTGTCCTATGCCATCACCGATGACGACTTGCCCCGCATTTATGAAGAATACGACCGCCTGGCCGATTTCTACCTGAAACGCATGGATGAAGGCCGGCCCTTCATTTATTACCACTTCATCATGGACCTCTATCGCGGTCCCTGCATCGCCAAGCGCCTGCGCGGCTGTGGTGCCGGCCATGAATACATGTGCGTCGTCCCCAACGGCGACATCTATCCCTGTCATCAGTTCGTCGGCCAGGACGACTATGTCATCGGCAACGTCTATGACGGCGTGACCAATACGGAACTGCCGCCGCTCTTCCGCGACATGCACGTCCTCAACAAGCCCATCTGCTGCGACTGCTGGGCCAAGTTCTTCTGCAGCGGCGGCTGCCATGCCAATAACATCAAGTACGGCGGCAACATCCAGACGCCGTATGAACTGAGCTGCAAGATCCAGAAGAAGCGCATCGAATGTGCCATGTACATTCAGGCCGTCCTGGCTATGCGCGGCCAGAAAGCCCGCCTCTTCGGGGACCCGGAAGAAAATTGTGAAGGATGCGGCGCCTGTGAATAAGCTGACCAAGCTCATGAAGCTCAAGGTCTTCTTATGGATCGTCGTCTATGCCTATTTACTCTATGCCATCGTCGTCGACGGCCCGTCGGCAGGTCTTCTAGGCCTGCTGGCGGCAGCTGTCGCCGTCTGTGTCATGCAGGTATGGATGCATAGCAAGGCCCGGGCCCGGTGGATGCATAATAAATTTGATAAAAAATAACCAGAAACGCTACTAAATAGGTTGACTTTGTGGCGTTTATAGAGTACATTAAGAACAGTCCAGTAAGTGTATCTAAATGGTACACTTTATCAATACAAAAATTCGCGCTCTGTCCTGCTGTGCAGGGGAGAGGTGAAACGTATAACTTATGTAGGAGTGATACTGATGAGTGAATTATTAAGAGTAGAAGGCTTGCACATCGCTGTCGAAGGCAAAGAAATCCTCAAAGGCCTCGACCTGACGATCAACACAGGCGAAACACATGTCATCATGGGTTCCAACGGCGCCGGCAAATCGACGCTGTTCAATGCCATCATGGGCAACCCGAAATACGTCGTCACAGCCGGCAAGATCTTCTTTGAAGGCAAAGATATTACGGAAGCTCCCGTCAATGAACGCGCCAAAGCAGGTATCTTCATGGCCTTCCAGCAGCCTATCGCCGTCCAGGGCATTTCCGTTGAAAACTTCATCCGCAACGCCAAGAGCACCGTATCGGGTCAGCAGCAGCGCATCATGCCTTTCCGTAAGAAGCTCCACGCCCAGATGGAACAGCTGAAGATGGATAAGTCTTATGCTGAACGCTATGTCAATGACGGCTTCTCCGGCGGCGAACGGAAAAAGACGGAAATCCTCCAGATGTGCATGCTCGAACCGAAACTGACCATGCTCGACGAAATCGACTCGGGCCTCGACGTCGATGCCGTCCGCATCGTATCGGACACGGTATCCAAGTACCACAATGAAAACAATTCCATCCTGGTCATTACCCACCACAGTGAAATCTTGCAGCACTTGAAACCGGATTTCGTCCACATCCTCATCGACGGCAAGATCGTCAAGACCGGCGATGCATCGCTCATCCAGGCTATTGAAGCCAACGGCTACGACGCATACAAAGGATAGTAGGAGGTACAGCTATGGCTGATAATAAAGAAAAGCTGGTCGATCAGGAAAAAGAAAAACTGGTCGAACAGAAAGAAGAAAAAATCGCTGAAGAACGCCAGAAGATCGATACCTTCGCCGACTTCGGCAACATGTATAACTTTAAGAAAGATTTTACCTATTCCTATAAGACCGATGCCGGCCTGACGGAAGACATCGTCCGTGAAATTTCGGAAAAGAAACACGAACCGAAGTGGATGCTCGATTTCCGCCTCAAATCGCTGGATATCTTCAACCACATGGAATATCCCGACTGGGGCCCGGACATCAGCGAACTCGACATGGACAACATCGTCACTTATGTCCGCCCAAACGCTCAGATGAAAGCTGACTGGAACGACGTCCCCGATGACATCAAAGACACCTTCGACCGCCTGGGTATCCCGGAAGCCGAAAAGACGTCCCTCGCCGGCGTCGGTGCCCAGTACGACTCGGAAGTCGTCTACCACAGCATCCAGGACGAACTGGTCCAGCAGGGCGTCGTCTATACCGACTTCGATACGGCCCTGGAAAAATATGAAGACATCGTCAAGGCTCATTTCATGAAGCTCGTCCCGCCGACGGACCACAAGTTCGCCGCCCTGCACGGTGCTGTCTGGTCCGGTGGCTCCTTCGTCTACGTCCCGGCCGGTGTCGACGTCTCCATCCCGCTGCAGAGTTATTTCCGCCTCAATGCGCCGGGCGCAGGCCAGTTTGAACACACGATGATCATCGTCGAAAAGGGAGCGAAAGTCCACTTCATCGAAGGCTGTTCGGCTCCGAAATACAATGTCGCCAACCTCCACGCAGGCTGCGTCGAATTGTTCATCGGCGACGATGCATCCCTGACCTATTCGACCATCGAAAACTGGTCTAAGAACATGTACAACCTCAATACAAAGCGGGCCATCGTCGGCAAGAACGGCACCATCAACTGGGTCACGGGCTCCTTCGGTTCCCATACGTCGTGCCTCTACCCCATGAGTATTCTCCAGGGCGAAGGCGCTCATTGCGAATTTACCGGCGTCACCTTTGCCGGCAAGGGCCAGTACCTCGATACGGGTTCGAAAGTCGTCCACAACGCACCGAACACGACGAGCAACATCAATTCTAAATCCATTAGCAAGAGCGGCGGCGTCTGCATCTATCGCGGCAGTGTCGTCATCAACCCGCCGGCTGACGGCGCCAAGGCCAACGTCAGCTGCGAATCGCTCATGCTCGACGAACAGTCGCAGTCCGATACGATCCCGGCTATCGTCGTCAAGAACGACAACATCGACCTCGGCCACGAAGCTTCTATCGGCCGTATTTCCGACGAAGCTATCTTCTACCTCATGAGCCGCGGCCTCAGCGAAGATGAAGCGCGGGCTATGCTCGTCCGGGGCTTCGTCGAACCGGTATCCAAGGCACTGCCTTTGGAATATGCCGTCGAAATGAATAACCTGATCAATCTCGAACTCAAAGGTTCGTTGAAATAGGGGAGGAGGAACATCATGGCAGTAAAGACAGAAAAAATCCAGTACAACCAACTCCCGCGTCCGACCTTCCGCTGGATGAAGGTCAATCACTTGGAATTGGACCCCTTGAAAGCCCAGGCTCTCCCGGCTTACACGCCGGAAGAACGTCACGATGGCGAAGCAGCTGTCGCTTTCTATGAAGGCAACCAGATTGTAGGCCTCAATGATTTCCAGGGTTCCAATGCGGAAGAACTTCAAAAAGCACTGAACCAGGCCAATTCCGGCTGCGCCGTCAGCGTCGGCGAAAACCAGAAAGGGTCGGTCCATCTCAAATACAGCCTCAGCGCCGATATGCCTCAGCTCACGGCACAGCTCAAAATCGAAGCCGCTGCCCACAGCGACTTGACTGTTTATCTGGAATTTGACGGCGATGCCGAAGACGGTTCCGTCAATTTCCTGACCTTCGTCAAGACCGGCGAAGGCGCTCACGTCAAAATCAGCAAGGTCCAGCTCAACGGCGAACACGTCCGCCACGTCGAACACCGCTATGGCGATGCCGGCAAAGAAAGCACCATCGACTACGTCAGTGCCGAATTGGGCGGCAAAGCAGCCATTGTCTACTACAAGACAGACCTCATGCAGGATGAAAGTAATTTCAACAGCCAGGCCATGTACCTCGGCCATGACGACCAGATCGTCGACTTCTCTTACTGGGTTCCGACGCAGGGCGTCAAGACCAATACGGATATCCTGACGACAGGCGCTCTCCTCGATACGTCGAAGAAATTCTTCCGCGGTACCATCGACTTCCTCCGCGGCGGCAAGAAGGCTGTCGGCTCCGAATCGGATACGTGCATCCTGCTCAGCCCGAAGGTCCATTCCATTTCCGTACCGCTCCTCCTCTGCAAAGAAGATGACGTCGTCGGGAATCACGCTTCCAGTGCCGGCCAGATCGATAAAGACAAGCTCTTCTACCTCATGAGCCGCGGCTTCAACGAAAGCGGTGCCCAGCTGATCATCGTCGAATCGAACATCCGCCCGGTCATCGATGCTTTGGGTGATAAAGATTTAGAAAATAGAGCGCTCCAGGCTGTCCGTGAAAAGATGCAGTTCTGCCGCAAGAAAGGTGATTGTCATGCTAAATGTACGCAAAGATTTCCCCATCTTGACTAAAGTCCATAATGGACATCAGATCGTTTACTTTGATAATGCTGCGACGACGCAGAAACCGTACCAGGTCATCCACGCCATCGTAGACCTCCTGGAACACCACAACGGCAATCCCCATCGCGGCGCCCACGTCCTCAGCATCGAAGCCGGTGAATTGTACGACGAAGCCCGCGAAGCAGTCCGTAAATTCATCAATGCCGCTTCGACGGAAGAAGTCATCTTCGTCCGCAATACGACAGAAGCGCTGAACCTCGTAGCCCGCAGCTATGCAGAACCGCGCCTGAAGAAGGGCGATAAGATCGTCATCCCCATTTCGGAACATCATTCCGACCTGGTCACGTGGCAGCGCGTCTGCCAGAAGACCGGGGCTGAACTCGATTACATGTACCTCGACGAAGAAGGCCACTTCACCGAAGAAGACCTGGCTAAAATCGACGACAAGACGAAAATCGTCGCCTTTGCCGCTGTCAGCAACGTCTTCGGCATGAAGCGCCCGGTCAAGGAAATCGTCGCCAAAGCCCATTCCGTCGGAGCCATCGCCATCGTCGACGGTGCTCAGTCGACACCGCACATGAAGACCGACGTCCAGGATATGGACTGCGACTTCTTCGCCTTCTCGGGCCACAAGATGTGCGGTTCTGCCAGCACGGGCGTCCTTTACGGCAAGAAAGCCATCCTGGAAGGCATGGAACCGTTCCTCCTCGGCGGCGACATGATCGAATATGTCAAGGAACAGTCGACGACCTTTAACGAACTGCCCTTCAAATTCGAAGCCGGTTCCCAGAACGTCGAAGGTGCCGTTGCTCTGCACGCTGCCATCGACTATTTGCAAGACCTGGGCATGGACAACATCGAAGCCCATGAAGAAGAACTGACCCGCCACTGCCTGGAAGGGATGAAGAAAATCCCTCATATCCACATCATCGGCAGTACCGACCCGGCTGAAAAAACCGGCGTCATTACCTTCACCATCGACGGCGTCCATCCCCATGACGCAGCGACCATTCTGGACAGCTTCGGCATCGCCATCCGTTCGGGCCACCACTGCGCACAGCCTTTAGGCGCTCACTTGGGCGTAGAAGCCTCGAACCGCGCCAGCTTCTATATCTACAATACCCTGGAAGAAGTCGACTACTTCCTGGAAAAACTGCCCCTCGTCCGCAAACAGATGGGCTTTAAAGATTAAGGAGATAGAAAGTCATGGAAAATATGAACGAATTGTATTCCGACATCATCTTGGAACACAATCAGTGTCAGGAAAATAAACATCCCCTGGAAGATGCCAACCTCAGCGAACACGGCCACAACCCGAGCTGCGGTGACGACATCACCCTCCAGGCCGACATCCAGGACGGCGTCATCAAAGACGCTGCCTATACGGGCCACGGCTGTGCCATCAGCCAGGCTTCAGCGGACATCATGATCGACCTCATCAAAGGCAAGACCGTCAAAGAAGCCCTGCGCCTGGTCGACCTCTTCCTGGATATGATCAAACGGGAAGTCACCGACGATGACCAGTTGGAAGAACTGGAAGACGCCATCGCCCTGAAGAATATCTCCAACATGCCGGCCCGCGTCAAATGCGCCGTCCTGGCATGGCATACCCTGAAAGATGCCCTGGAACGGGAAGAAAAGTAGCCGCTAGCAGTTAGCTGCTAGCGGCTCGTAGGGGACGCCCAGAGGGCGTCCCGCTTGTGGGAATCCCATAAATCAAAAGAGGCTGTTGCATTAAGCACATGTTTTTGCTTAATGCAACAGCCTCTTTTTCGTGTACAGAGATTCAGGCGGGCCGCCAGCCTCTGCTGTCCGTTCCAGCAACCGTCCTGCGCCTTCCGTGGGTCGGCCCCTGACGGGCTGGAAAGGCTTTTAGGACGGCCCATGCGGTGCTTGCGGCCTGCAGGCTGCGAGCCACGAACCACTAGCCACTGACTTTTTCATCCACGCTGCCTTTCCACTGGATGAGGATGAAGGCGATGAGGGCGATGGCGAAGGCGATGATGCTGGTCATCTGGGCCGATTTCAGGCCCAGCGTCAGGTTGACGTAGTCGCCACGGAGGAATTCCAGGAAGAAGCGTTCGACGGCGTAGAGCATGACGTACAGGCAAAATACCTGGCCCTTCTTGTGGGGGAAGCAGCTGTAGAGGAGCAGCGCGACGAAGACCAGGACGTCGATCTGACCTTCCCAGACTTCGGCCGGCCACAAGGGCTGATTGCCATACGTGTGATAGGCCAGGGTCGTGTCGGGATAGACGATGCCGAAGTCACCGCCTGTGGGATGGCCGAAGGCGTCGCCGTTCATGAGGTTGGCCATGCGCCCGATGGATTGGCCCAGGATGATGGACGGTGCCAGGAGGTCGGCAAAGGCCCAGGTGTCGATGTGATGGTACTTCGTGTACAGGATGCCGGCTACGGCGCCGAAGAGCAGGCCGCCCTGGATAGCCATGCCGCCCTGCCAGACGTAGGGGATTTCCGTCAGATGGTTGTGATAATAGGCCCAGTCGAAGAAGAAGACGTCCCATAGACGGCCGCCGACGATGCCCGACAGGCCGCAGTACATGGTGAAGTCAAAGATGTGGACGTGCCAGCCCCGGCCGTCGCGTTTCATGATATAGTAAGCCGTAATGCCGGCAGAAACGATACCCAGCATGAATAACAGCCCATAGGCCCGGATCGGGAAGGAACCGATAAAAAATAGATATTGATGCAATATAAAACACCCCTTTGTTGTGGTATAATGAAACAATGTGAACGGAACATGAAAAGGTTCACGGTTACCATAGAATTATACAGGATTGAGGACTTTTTTCCAATCCCCGTGAGGAGCAAATGACGATGAAATACAACCATGTTATGCGGACGTCCTGTCTGGCCGCCTTGATCTGTCTGTCCCTGAGTGCTGTTTCCTGGGCCAATGGGCCGGCTGCGGACAGCGCCAAGGCGTCGGACCCGGCCTTCAGTGTATCTACCGTAGCCAATCCTATCCCTGATGAAGCCATCAAAGACCTGGAAATCGTCGAAGACCAGGGGCGCTGGCTCGTCTCTGACAAGGCGCTGGAACAATACGGCATCCGTGAAGCCGACCACGCCAAGGGGACCTACTGGTTCCGCCTGCCGAAGGCCCAGAACGGCTCGACGGCCTGGCAGAACGAAAACGTCCAGCTGACTCTGCCAGGACGAGCAGTCAGCGGCGGCCGGACCATCAATATCCGCCATGTCCGCCGTCCCCTGGGCATCAGCTACGTCCTGGGCAACGGGACGACAGAAAAGAACGAACTCCTGCCGCCATCCCAGCCCGTCCATACGGTACCGGAACTCCGCCAGGTACAGGACGCAGTACCGGCAGCGGCTAAGGAAGGGAAGATGGGGACCGTCCTCTTTTGGGACCCTGTCATGAAGGAAGACGCCAGCCTGCCGTCTTTGCAGACCCGTCAGCCCGTCATGTCGCCCTGTGCTTTCCGCCTGACGGAAAGCGGCGTCGAACTGCGCAATCCCGACTTCGATATGCTGGCTTCGACGTATACCAGCAAGGGATACGTTATGTGGCCTTTGATCGACAACAATTTCAACCCCAAACTGACCCATCAGGTCCTGAGCAACAGCCGTCTCCAGGACACGATGGTCCGCCAGCTCGTCGGCTATGCCTTATTATATGATTTCAAAGGCTATAACATCGACTTTGAAAACGTCAATTACAGCGATAAAGATGCTCTGACGGTTTTTGTGGCCAAACTGTCCCAGGCCTGCCATGCCTATGGTATCCAGCTTTCCATGGATGTCACGCCCGTCTCGGACAGCCCCAACTGGTCCCTGGTCTATGACCGGGCGGCCCTGGCTCCGCATCTCGACTACCTCATGGTCATGGCCTATGACCAGTTCGGCCGGGCCAGCACGACAGCCGGCCCTGTCGCTTCCTATCCCTGGGTCGAACGGGCTGTACAGAATACGATCGATCTCGTACCGCCGTCGAAAGTCCTGCTGGGCATGCCGTTGTACATGCGCTTGTGGTATGAATCCAGCGATGGCCGCGATTTGCCGAAAGACATCCACGACTGGCCGGCTGTCGTCGGCGCACCGCCGGCAAAGGGCGTGAAATACAGCGAGGCCAGAGAAGAAGCAGCTGAAGAAGCGGCTGGGCCGATGCTGGTCCAGGTCGTAACGGCGGAACAGGAAAATGTCCGTCGGGCCAAACAGCCGGTCATCATGCCTGTCGAACTCGATGGGGAAACGTATAAGCGCCGTGTCCTGCCGCGTCGTATCAGGACGGCACCCAAAGCTGCAGCCACGGCTCCGGCGCGCAAGAGCGGCGGCAAGGGCAAGCTCTTCGTCCGCACGTTGACCATGGCCGACAGCGAAGACATCTTCAAGGCCTATAAGGACTATGTCGTCTGGAACGATGATCTGCAGCTCTATTATCTGGAACTGCCGCTGACGACGGGGACCGTCAAGATCTGGTTTGAAGATGAAAAGTCACTGAAAGCCAAAGCCGGCCTGGTCCAGACCTATGGTTTGGGCGGCGCTGCCTTCTGGCGCAAAGGCTTTGAACCGGCACATTTTTGGCAGCGTTTTGCAAAACATGAATTGACTTGACGACGCCCTGCCACTATAATAATACTCAAGACGCTGTAGTACAGTCTGTCTGTATTTTGACTGGGGCAGGATAGGAGGCTCTCACAATTGGAAAAGTATATTCCACAGGAAATAGAAAAGAAATGGCAGCACGTATGGGAAGAAAGTAAATGCGACTGCTGCACCGAAGACAACGGCAAGCCGCCGTACTACGTATTGGAAATGTTCCCGTATCCGTCGGGTAACCTGCACATGGGTCATGTCCGCAATTACACGATTGGTGACGTCATTGCCCGTTATCGCCGCATGAGCGGCTATAACGTCTTGCATCCTATGGGCTATGATGCTTTCGGTATGCCTGCAGAAAACGCAGCTATCAAACACAATATCCCGCCTGCAGAATGGACATACAGCAATATTGAAAACATGACACGCCAGCAGAAAGCCCTGGGCCTGTCGTATGACTGGGACCGCGAAGTCGCTACGTGCCACGAAAAATACTATAAATGGACGCAGTGGATCTTTGAACTGCTCTACAAACGCGGCCTGGCTTACCGCAAAGAAGCTAAAGTCAACTGGTGCGAAAAATGCAACACCGTATTGGCCAACGAACAGGTCATCGAAGGCAAATGCTGGCGCTGCGACACACCGGTCGTCAAAAAGGACTTGAAACAGTGGTTCTTCAAAATCACCGACTACGCAGACCGCCTGCTCGACGATCTGAAACTCCTGCCGGGCTGGCCGGAACGCGTCAAGACCATGCAGAAGAACTGGATCGGCCGCAGCGAAGGCTTGGAATTCAGCTTCGACATTCCCAGCCTGAAGGAAAAAGTCGCCGTCTACACGACGCGTCCTGACACGATTTACGGTGTCACTTTCGTCGTCCTGCCGCCGGAACATCCGCTGGTCCACAAGATTTTGGAAAACAATCCCAAGAAAGCCGAACTGGAAGCATTCTGCGAAAAAGTACGCAATACCAGCGATATCGAACGGACGAGCACGGAATCGGAAAAAGTCGGCATGTATACCGGCATCGACTGCGTCCATCCGCTGACGGGCAAGAGCGTCCAGATTTGGATCACCAACTACGTCCTCTACGATTATGGTACCGGCGCCGTCATGGGCGTACCGACGGGTGACCAGCGTGACTGGATGTTCGCTACGAAATACAACATCCCGAAGATCATCACTTTGCAGCCGAAAGACCACGAACTGAAGCTGGAAGAAATGGACCATGCCTATGAAGACAAGGACGGCGTCCTGGTCAATGCCGGTCCTTTCACGGGCATGGAAATGCATAAAGCCATGAAAGCCATCATCGACTACATGGAAGAAAAAGGACTGGGGAAACGCCGCGTCAACTATCGCCTGCGCGACTGGCTCATTTCCCGTCAGCGCTATTGGGGCGCTCCTATCCCTATCATCTACTGCCCGAAATGCGGCGAACAGCTTGTACCGGAAGACCAGCTGCCGGTCAAGCTGCCGGAAGACGTCAAGTTCACGGCTGGCGCCATATCGCCGCTGGCTACGAGCGAACACTTCGTCCACTGCACGTGCCCGAAATGCGGCGGCCCGGCTACGCGTGAAACGGATACCATCGATACCTTCGTCTGCTCGTCGTGGTACTATCTCCGCTATACCGATGCCCGCAATGATGAAAAAGCCTGGGATCCGAAGAAAGCCAACCATTGGATGAACGTCGACCAGTATATCGGCGGCATCGAACACGCCATCCTGCACCTCATGTATTCCCGTTTCTTCATGAAGGTCTTCTATGACGCCGGCCTGGTCAACAATGTCGAACCTTTCGAACGCCTGCTGACACAGGGCATGGTCCTCCTCGACGGCAGCAAGATGAGTAAGTCCAAGGGCAACATCGTATCGCCGGAAGAAATCATCGCCAAATACGGCGCCGATACGGCCCGCCTGTTCATCCTCTTCGCGGCTCCGCCCGAACGCGATCTGGCCTGGTCTGACCAGGGCGTCGAAGGCTCTTACCGCTTCCTCAACCGCGTATGGCGCATTGTCCATCAGTTCCAGGACTTGGTCAAAGACGGCCTTGAAGGGACGGACTATACGGAAGCCGAAAAAGAACTGCGTTTCCAGGAATTCAAAGCCATTGCCAAGGTCACAGAAGACGTCCGCGGCACAGACGGCAACTACGGCCTCAATACGGCTGTCAGCTCGATTATGGAATATGTTAACGCCATGCATGGCTATGTCGGCGCTAACAAGACCATCCACAAGGCCGTTGCCCTGGAAGCCAACAAGAACCTGCTCAAGCTCCTGGCTCCCTTCACACCGCATATTACGGAAGAACTCTGGCAGAAATGCGGCTTTGAAGGCAGCGTCCATGCCCAGGATTGGCCGGAAGTCGACAAATCGGCTCTCGTCGTCGATGAAATCGAACTGCCTGTCCAGATCAACGGCAAAGTACGCGACCGCCTGACCGTAGCCGTCGACATCGACAAAGATGCCTTGCAGGAAAAAGTCCTGGCTTTACCGCACATCCAGGAATTCATCGGCGATAAGAAAGTAGTCAAATTCATAGTCGTACCGAAGAAAATCATCAACATCGTCATAAAATAAGTAGAGGCTCGCACGTGACGAGCCCGCCGGCCGCAGTTCGCAGTTTTGCCTCCCCTGATAGGGGAGGTGGCCTGAAAGGCCGGAGAGGTTGGGGTTAGCTATAAGCTGATGGCTAGCCACTGACAACTAACAGATATGGGCGCCCCGCGTGGCGCCCCTACAGTAAAAGGGCTTGTCGAAGTACGACAAGCCCTTTTACTTTGTACTTCTTTGAACTTAGTCTTTTCCTCAGAAAGGAGCCTTGTATGAAAGCATTTAAACCATGGCCGGACCGTATCGTCCGCCAGAACACCTGTATGAATACGCGGGCTTGTGCCGTCTTAGTGCCGATTATCTACAAAGACGGGGAAGAACAGGCCGTGTTTGAAGTGCGCAGCAGCAAGCTGGGCTGGCAGCCTGGCGACGTCTGCTTCCCCGGCGGCCGCATCGACGACGGCGACGACAGCGCTCTGGAAGCGGCCCTGCGGGAGACGAAGGAGGAACTCGGCGTCGACCCATCCCATATCCACGTCTGGGGCCCCCTGGACTACATGGAATCACCTGTAGGCGTCACCGTATGGCCCTTTGCCGCCTATATGGATACAGATGACTTCGTCCTCAACCGGGGCGAAGTGGACCATACCTTTACGGTCCCTCTGTCCTGGTTCGATGAGCATGAACCGGAAATCGGCCGCGTCGAACTGGCTACCCGGCCGGCACCGGGCTTTCCCAAGGGCCTGGATATTTCCCATCAGACAGGCTGGAAACAGCGCCGGACGTATAACGTCAAGATTTATACGTATGAAAATTATAAAATCTGGGGAATTACGGCACACATCCTTGACAACTTCCGGGGTATCCGTGCTATAATACAACCGTAAGCTTTCCTTAATATTTGTAACCAGTATAGTTAGGTATACATACAAAAGCGTATACGGAAAAGCAAGGCGTACTCTGTCAAGAAGATTTTAATCTTTTTGCCTCCATTAGTACAAAAAAGTCTTGTTAAAGTTTTAGGATGAGAAAATGGAATAGTGATATTGTGCTTTATAGGCTTTTTGCTATTGATTTAACATGTGAAAAGTTGTACAATGCATTTGTAAGCACTGAGACGGTGTGAATATATATCCAGACAGAATTTACTGTAAGGAAATGTATCGCCTCGATGTTCAGGTTTTTATCTTATGGCTTTACTAAACTAACTATACACTAAGGAGAGTGGAAACATCATGGATTTTAACTTAACAGATATTCAACAGGACTTCTTAAAACTCGCTCATGATTTCGGCGAAAAGAAATTAGCTCCGACCATTACGGAACGCGACCACAAAGGTATTTATGACAAAGACCTTATTGATGAACTGCTCAGCCTCGGTATTACCGGCGCTTACTTCGAAGAAAAATACGGCGGTTCCGGCGATGACGGCGGCGACGTTTTGAGCTACATCCTCGCTGTTGAAGAATTGGCTAAATACGACGCTGGTGTTGCTATCACCCTGTCGGCAACGGTTTCCCTTTGCGCTAACCCGATTTGGCAGTTCGGTACAGAAGCTCAGAAAGAAAAATTCCTCGTTCCTTTGGTTGAAGGTACTAAACTCGGTGCTTTCGGCTTGACCGAACCGAACGCTGGTACTGATGCTTCCGGCCAGCAGACTGTTGCTGTTAAGAACGACGACGGCACATACACGCTGAACGGCTCCAAGATTTTCATCACCAACGGCGGCGCTGCTGATATCTACATCATCTTCGCTATGACCGACAAGAGCAAAGGCAACCACGGCATTACAGCCTTCATCCTCGAAGACGGCATGCCTGGCTTCACTTTCGGTAAGAAAGAAGACAAGATGGGCATCCATACTTCGCAGACCATGGAACTCGTATTCCAGGACGTCAAAGTTCCGGCTGAAAACATGCTCGGCGAAGAAGGCAAAGGCTTCAAGATCGCTATGATGACTTTGGACGGCGGCCGTATCGGCGTTGCTGCTCAGGCTCTCGGCATTGCAGAAGCTGCACTGGCAGATGCTGTTGAATACTCCAAACAGCGTGTACAGTTCGGCAAACCGCTCTGCAAATTCCAGTCCATTTCCTTCAAACTGGCTGACATGAAGATGCAGATCGAAGCTGCCCGTAACCTCGTTTACAAAGCTGCTTGCAAGAAACAGGAAGGTAAACCCTTCACCGTTGATGCTGCTATCGCAAAACGCGTTGCTTCCGATGTTGCTATGCGCGTAACGACAGAAGCAGTCCAGATCTTCGGCGGCTATGGCTACAGCGAAGAATATCCGGTTGCTCGTCACATGCGCGATGCTAAGATCACTCAGATTTACGAAGGCACGAACGAAGTTCAGCTCATGGTTACAGGCGGTGCTCTGTTAAGATAAGTGAAGTTTATGATGCAGGCTTGGCATCAGCCAAGCCTGTTACATAAAAAAAGATTTTAGGAGGCAAACGTAAATGGAAATATTGGTATGTGTCAAACAAGTTCCGGACACAGCAGAAGTTAAGATTGACCCCGTAAAACATACCGTCATTCGTGCTGGTGTTCCTAACATTTTTAACCCCTTCGACCAGAATGCTCTGGAAGCAGCTCTTCAGATGAAAGATGCTGACAAAGACGTAAAGATTACGTTACTCTCGATGGGTCCTGATCAGGCAAAAGACGTTCTTCGTGAAGGCCTCGCAATGGGCGCTGACGATGCATATCTTCTGTCCGACCGCAAACTCGGTGGTTCCGACACGTTAGCTACGGGCTATGCTTTGGCACAGGCTATCAAAAAAATAGCTGCTGACAAAGGTATCGAACAGTTCGATATCATCCTTTGCGGCAAACAGGCTATCGACGGCGATACCGCTCAGGTTGGCCCGCAGATCGCTTGCGAACTCGGTATTCCTCAGATTACGTATGCCCGCGACATCAAAGTCGAAGGCAACAAAGTTACTGTTCAGCAGGAAAACGAAGAAGGCTACATCGTAACGGAAGCTAACTTCCCGGTATTGATTACCGCTGTTAAAGACTTGAACGAACCGCGTTTCCCGACCATTCGTGGCACCATGAAAGCAAAACGCCGCGAAATCCCGAATTTGGACGCTGCTGCTGTTGCAGCTGATGACGCTCAGATCGGTTTGTCTGGCTCTCCGACTAAAGTCCGCAAGATTTTCACACCGCCTCAGAGATCCGGTGGTCTCGTTCTCAAAGTTGAAGATGACAACGAACAGGCAATCGTCGACCAGATTATGGAAAAACTGGTTGCCCAGAAAATCATTTAATCTAAGGAGGAACAGTGAAAATGGATTTAGCAGAATATAAAGGCATTTATGTAATTGCTGAACAGTTTGAAGGCAAATTACGTGATGTATCTTTCGAATTGTTGGGCCAGGCTCGCATCTTGGCTGACACCATCGGCGACGAAGTCGGTGCAATCCTCATTGGTAAAGACGTAAAACCGTTGGCTCAGGAACTCATCGCTCACGGTGCTCATAAGGTATTCGTATATGATGATCCTCAGCTCGAACATTACAATACGACGGCTTATGCAAAAGTTATTTGCGATTTCTTCCATGAAGAAAAACCGAACGTATTCCTCGTTGGCGCTACCAACATCGGCCGTGACCTCGGCCCGCGTGTCGCTAACTCCTTGAAGACTGGCCTCACCGCTGACTGCACACAGCTCGGCGTTGACGACGACAAGAAGACCATCGTATGGACCCGTCCGGCTCTCGGCGGCAACATCATGGCTGAAATCATCTGCCCGGACAACCGTCCGCAGATGGGTACTGTCCGCCCGCACGTCTTCAAAAAACCGGAAGCAGATCCTTCTGCAACTGGCGAAGTTATCGAAAAGAAAGCTAACCTCTCCGATGCTGACTTCATGACCAAATTCGTCGAACTCATCAAATTGGGCGGCGAAGGCGTTAAAATCGAAGACGCTGACGTTATCGTTGCTGGCGGCCGTGGCATGAACGGTGAAGAACCGTTCAAGACCGGTATCCTCAAAGAATGCGCAGACGTCCTCGGCGGCGCTGTTGGTGCATCCCGTGCAGCTGTTGACGCTGGCTGGATCGATGCTCTCCATCAGGTTGGCCAGACTGGTAAAACAGTTGGTCCGAAGATCTACATTGCATGCGCTATTTCCGGTGCTATCCAGCACTTGGCAGGCATGACTGGTTCTGACTGCATCATCGCCATCAACAAAGACGAAGATGCTCCGATTTTCAAAGTCTGCGACTATGGTATCGTAGGCGATGTCTTCAAAGTTCTCCCGCTCCTCACGGAAGCTATCAAGAAACAGAAAGGCATTGCATAAGTTATCTAACCGTGCATAATCAAAAGGTCTATCGCTATGCGATAGACCTTTTTTGCTACTGGCAGCTGGCCGTTAGTGTCTGACCACTAGTTCGTAGGGGTTCGCACGTGGCGAACCCGTTTCAGCATATGTGTGGTTTCCTATTCAAGTTGCTAGAAACATCATACAAATACTTGGCGGGTCGCCCACGGGCGACCCCTACAAACTCAAAAAGAGGCTGTCGCTTTAAGACAGCCTCTTTTCTCTCTTGACAACCCCCATTTCCTGCCGTATAATTTATGCATACATAGAGATATGTAAGATGCTTTGAAAAGGACAACACTTGATAGCTCCTTTATTACAGAGAGAGGCACGATGGTGAGAGTGCTTTATAAAGTCTGGCAAGTTACCGCCTTGGAGCAGGATTCCCGAAGTAAGTAGGGGGTCCCGGCCGCCCCGTTATCGCGCTTGAGTACATCGGGTTTTCCGGTGAACTAGGGTGGAACCACGTGAGTTATGCTCTCGTCCCTTGAGGACGAGAGCTTTTTTTATTAAGGAGGATGTTTGTAATGGCAGAATTAGTATTAAAAGACGGAAGCAAAAAACAGTTTCCCGATGGCATCTCTCTTGCCGAAGCTGTCAAACAGCTCAGCAACAGTCTTGCAAAGAAAGTATTAGTCGCAAAGGTAAACGGTGAAGTCACGGACCTCCGCGAAACCATTGTCGACGGCTCGACCGTTGAATTCCTCACCTTCGCCGACCAGGAAGGGAAAGATACGCTCCGCCATACAGCATCTCATGTCATGGCACAGGCTATCCAGCACCTCTTCCCGGGCGTCAAGTTCGCCATTGGCCCGTCCATTGAAAACGGCTTCTACTACGACCTCGACACAGAACACCGTTTCACACAGGAAGACTTTGCTGCCATTGAAGCTGAAATGGCTAAGATCGTCAAAGAAAACCTTCCCATTACCAAAGAAGTCTTGTCCCGTGCCGACGCTTTGAAACTCTTCAAAGACGCTGGCCAGGATTATAAAGTAGAACTCATCGAAGACCTTCCGGAAGATGCCGTCATCTCCATCTACCGCCAGGGCGACTTCGTCGACCTCTGTGCCGGCCCGCACTGCGCTTCGACCGGTGCCGTCAAGGCCTTCAAGCTGCGCACCGTTGCCGGTGCTTACTGGCGCGGCGATGAACACAACAAGATGCTCCAGCGTATTTACGGGACCGCTTTTGAAAAGAAATCGGAACTCGATGAATACCTGAAGATGATGGAAGAAGCTGAAAAGCGCGACCATCGTAAACTGGGCAAACAGCTCGACCTGTTCAGCTTCCACGAAGAAGGCCCGGGCTTCCCGTTCTTCCATCCCAAGGGAATGATCCTGCGCAACAACTTGCTTAAATTCTGGCATGAACTCCATGATGAAGCCGATTACGACGAAATCATGACCCCGATGATCCTCAACCGTCACCTCTGGGAACAGTCCGGCCACTGGGATCACTACCGCGACAACATGTATTTCACGACCATCGATGAACAGCCTTACGCCATCAAACCGATGAACTGCCCGGGCGGCATCCTGGTCTATAAGAGTAACGTCCACAGCTACCGCGACTTCCCGATGCGCATGGCTGAACTCGGCCTGGTCCATCGCCATGAACTCCATGGGGCCCTCCACGGCCTGTTCCGCGTCCGCTGCTTCACTCAGGACGATGCTCACATCTTCATGCTGCCGAGCCAGATGAAAGAAGAAATCTCCGGCGTCATGGACCTCTTCGACAAGGCTTACAAACAGTTCGGCCTGGAATATCACGTCGAATTGTCCACTCGTCCGGAAGACTCCATGGGCTCCGACGAAATCTGGGAACTGGCTACCAAGACCTTGCATGATGTCATCGAAGAACGCCACATCCCGTACGTCATCAACGAAGGCGACGGCGCATTCTACGGCCCGAAACTGGACTTCCACCTGAAAGACTCCATCGGCCGTACCTGGCAGTGCGGTACTATCCAGCTCGACATGCTCATGCCGGAACGCTTCGACATGACCTATATCGGCGAAGATGGCCAGAAACATCGCCCGGTCATGGTACATCGTGCCTGCTTCGGCAGTATCGAACGCTTCCTGGGCATCATCACCGAAAACTATGCCGGTGCTTTCCCGGTATGGCTGGCTCCGGTCCAGATCAAGTTCCTGCCCATCTCCGACAAACACCTGGCTTACTGCAAAGACCTGGCTAAGAAGTTCAAGAAATTGGGCATCCGCGTCGAAGTCGATGAAAGCAGCGAAAAGATCGGCTACAAGATCCGCAAGGCTCAGATGGAAAAAGTTCCTTACATGGCTGTCGTCGGCGATAAAGAAATGGAAAACGGCACCCTCGGCCTGCGCGACCGCTCTAAAGGCGATTTAGGCGCCAAACCGATCGACGAAGTCGTCGCCCACATCCAGAAACTCACCGAAACAAGAGAAGGCTAATAGCGTGAGTTTGTAGTTTGCAGTTAGAAGTTTTAAAATAAAGCCATCTACTAAAAACTAACAACTAGCCACTAACAACTAAAAAGGGCTTGTCGTCGTTCGACAAGCCCTTTTTTCTCATCACCAAAGGAGATTCACTATGATAATCAACTGGTATCCCGGCCACATGGCCAAGGCCAAGCGCCTTATTCAGGAAAATCTCAAGATCATCGACGTCGTCATCGAACTCGTCGATGCCCGTATCCCTATGAGCAGCACCAATCCCATGATCAAGTCCCTCATCGGCGACAAGCCGTCTATCGTCGTCCTCAACAAGGCCGACCTGGCCGATCCGGCCGTCCTCGATGAATGGGTGGCCTATTACAAGCAGCAGGGCCGCAAGGTCCTGGCCCTGAACAGCAAAGGCGGCAAAGGGGTGAAACAGCTCATTTCCCTGGTCCGCTCCCTGGCAGCGCCGAAGCTGGCCCGCTGGAAGGCCCGGGGCCTCAAGAACCGCGCCGTCCGCACCATGATCCTGGGCATTCCTAATGTCGGCAAATCGACGCTCATCAACAAGCTGTCCCGCCGCAGTGCGGCCAAGACGGCCGACAAGCCTGGCGAAACGAAGGGCAAGCAGTGGGTCCACATCGGCGACCAGCTCGACCTCCTGGATACGCCGGGCGTCTTGTGGCCGAAACTGGAAAACCAGGTCAGCGCCTACCGCCTGGCAGCGACAGGGGCCATTTCCGATACGGTCTTCGACATGGAAACGGTCATCATGCAGCTCATCGAACAGTTATCGGCCCAGTACCCTGATGAATTGAAGGCCCGTTATAAACTGGAAACCCTCTGTGACAAGCCGCTGGATACGATCGAAGCCATCGGCCGCAAGCGGGGCTGTATCGTTTCCGGCGGCGTCGTCGACCTGGAAAAGACGTACAAGCTCATCCTCAAGGAATTCCGCGAAGGCAAGATCGGCGCCATCTCCCTGGACCGGCTGGGCGAATGGGAAGGGGAGGAATGACCATGGACATCGAGAAACTCCGCGTCGCCGACCTCAAGGCCCGCCTGGCCGCTGGCGGTGACGTCCAGGACCTCCTGGCAGCCATGAAAGAAGACGGCCGCGTGTCGGTCCGCAAGCTGGCTGCCGCCTATATGCGCCAGAAAATCCGGGAAGAAGCCGAACGGGAACGGGTCCTGCACATGTATGCCCAGGAAACGGCTTACTACAACCAAGGGCTGTACCACGTAGCCGGCATCGACGAAGCCGGCCGCGGCCCGGCTGCCGGTCCGGTCATGGTAGCCGCCGTCATCCTGCCGCCCTACTGGGAATGTCCCGGCCTCAATGACAGCAAAAAAGTCCCGCCGGCCAAGCGGGACGTCCTCTATGATAAAATTATGGCCGAAGCCGTTGCCGTATCCTGTGTGGCCAAGTCGGAAAAAGAAATCGACGAACTCGATATTTACCACGCCACCATGCAGGGCATGTACGACGCCGTGAACGGCCTGGCCGTGCCGGCTGAAGCCGTCCTGGTCGATGCCATGCCTCTTCGGGAACTGACCGTGCCCCATAAGTCCCTGGTCCACGGCGACGCCCTGAGCGCGTCCATCGCCGCCGCTTCGATCATCGCCAAAGTCACGCGTGACCGCCTCATGGTCGAATACGACAAAAAATATCCCCAGTACGGCTTTGCCGTGCACAAGGGATATTTGACGAAAATGCATATGGAAGCGTTGCAAAAATACGGGCCCTGTCCCATTCACCGCCGCTCTTTTGAACCGATAAAGAGCATGGTGAAGGGCCTTTCAGAATAAATCCTTCCGCCAGAGCATGATGGCGGCGACGACGGTGCAGAACATGGCGATGCCTACGACGTAATAGAAGCCGGCTGTCGTGTCCTGGAAGGGGACGGAGACGTTGATGCCCCACAGGCTGAAGATGATCGTCGGGACGGCCAGCATGATTGTAATGGAAGCCAGGAATTTCATGACCAAGTTCAGGTTGTTGGAAATGATGGATGCAAAGGTATCGGACATATTCATGAGGATGTTGGAATACATCTCGACCATTTCGATAGCCTGCTTGTTTTCGATGATGACATCTTCCAGGAGGTCTTCGTCTTCTTCATACATCTTGATGAGGTGGTGGAGCGACGTATTGCGGCGCAGGCGCATGAGCCGTTCCATGACGATGCCATTGCTGCGCAGGGCCGACGTGAAGTACGTCAAGGATTTCTGTAATTCCAGGAGCAGGAAGAATTCCTTGTTGCGCATGGAATGGCGCAGGATTTCCTCGATGTCATCGGTCCGGCGGTTGATCTGCATCAAGTAGCGCAGGAACAGCGTCGCCGAACGGTACAGGATCTGGAATAAGAAACGCGTTTTCTTGAATGTATAGAACAGAGGATACTTATTCTCCGTAAAGGCGCGCATGACTTCTGTTTCTTGAATACAGAGGGTGATGATGAAGTCCGGTGTAATGAAAATGCCCAGGGGCAAGGTGTCATAACTGTCCGTTTCCAAGATGATCGGGATGTTGATGACGACAAAGATGTAGTTATCTTCAATTTCGACGTGGGAACGTTCTTCCGTGTCCAAGGCGGTTTTCAGAACATCAGTGGGGATTTCCGTGACCATGGATACGAGCTGTAAATCTTCGGAATCGGGATTTACGACGTGGATCCAGGATCCTTTTTCAGCCGATGCCAGGGAAATGTTGTCTTCCAGATGGCCGTTGCTGTGCTTATAAACTTGAATCATTACGGTACTCTCCCTTTCTGCAGAATGAGGGCCTTCAAACCTAAATTCTAATATAATCCATTAAGACAGGACTTGTCAAGGCTTTCCCTGATATTTTACACAAACTTTGCCCAGCCCTGGCTGGCGACGCCGTGGTGGCGGCAGGCTGGTAATTATGGTATCATTAACTGTACGAGTAAATAAGCAGAACTGCTATGCGGCGCCATACCGTGTCCGTCCGGGCAGTCCACAGAGAGAGTAGAAACTATGCAATTATTGAAAATGGAACTGCGGGGATTCAAGTCCTTTGCAGATAAGACGACCCTGACCTTCGACAAGGGCATTACGGCCATCGTCGGTCCCAATGGCAGCGGCAAGAGCAATATTTCCGATGCCGTCCGCTGGGTCATGGGGGAACAGAATGTCCGCCAGCTGCGGGGGCAGAAGTCGGAAGACATCATCTTTGCCGGGACCCAGACCCGCCGGCCCCAGGGGGCAGCGGAAGTCTCGCTGTACTTCGATAACAGCGACCACGCCTTGGATACGGAATTCACGGAAGTCGTCGTCACGCGGCGCCTCTTCCGCTCCGGCGACAGTGAATACTATATCAACCGCCGGCCGTGCCGCCTGAAAGATATCCATATCCTCTTCGCCGATACGGGTATCGGCCAGGACTCTATGGCCGTCATCGGCCAGAACCGCGTCGACCGCATCCTCAACAGCAAGCCCGAAGAGCGGCGGGTCATCTTTGAAGAAGTTGCTGGCATCAGCCGCTTCAAAGGCCGCAAGGCCGACGGCCTGCGCAAGATCGCCGAGACCGAGCGCAACCTGGAGCGCATCCGCGACCTCATGAGCGTCCTCGAAGAGCGGCTGGAACCATTGCAGGAACAGGCAGAAACTCTGCAGAAATTCCGCTGCCTCGACAGCGAGCGCCTGGCCTATGAAGGGACCGTGACCTTGCAGGAACTGCGCAACAGCGAACGCCTCCTGGCCAAAGCCGAGAACAGCCGCATGACGGCGGCGACAGAAGAAGAAAAGGCCGCCCAGGAACTGGCAGCGGCCGAGGGAAAACGCAAGGCCCTGTTGGAGGTCATGGCGGCAGACGACGAAAAACTGCGCCGCCTCGATGAAGAAGCCATGGCCGTCCACAACGAGCTGGACAGCCTCGTCCACCGCCGTGAAGCCTGCCGGCAGCGGCAGGCCGAACTGGCCGAGAACGAATCCCAGGCCGCTGACGACGCCGCTCAGCTGCAGCAGCGCCAGGCAGCCTGGCAGGAACAAAAAGAAACCCTGCAGGCCCAGAAGGACCAGAAAGCAGCTGAACTGGCTGCGGCTCAGAAGGCTTTAGCCCTGACTCAGACCCTGTTCGGCCAGGCCGAAGCCAAGGCCGAAGCGGCAGCCAAAGCCCTGCAGGAACGGGTCGACGCCAACTCCAAGCGCAGCCGCGACGCTTTCATGCTGCGCCGGGACAGTGAAGACCTGCGCCGCCGCCTGGAAGAAAATGAAGCCGCCTGCCAGCAGGCCCTGAAGCAGTGGGAAGACAAGAAGCAGGCCCTGACAGCGGCAGAAGCCCGCCATGAGGAAGCCCGGGCCCAACAGGAAGCGTGCCAGAAAAAAGCCGCCGCCTTTGAAAAGCAGGCCGCCTCGCTGCGACAGACGGCTCAGGAAAAGGGCCAGCGCCTGAAAAAAGGAGAAGATGAATACCGCCGCCTGCGCGGCGATGTCGACGCCGCCTCCCAGCGCATGCGCGTCCTCCAGAGCATGGAACAGGAACATGAAGGCCTGGGACGGGCGGTCAAAGTCGTCCTGACGGCCAGCCAGCCCTGGCGCAGCCGGCTGTGCGGCGCCGTCGGCGAACTCTGCCAGATCCCATCGCGCTTTGCCGTCGCCATCGACGTCGCCCTGGGCGGTGCCGTCCGTTACGTCGTCGCCGAAGACGAAAGGGCGGCCAAACAGGCTATTTCGTATTTAAAAGACAGAAAAGCCGGCCGGACGACCTTCCTGCCCCTGGATACCCTGCGCAGCCGGCAGCGGACAGCCGATGAAGAACAGGCTGCCGGCGAACCGGGCATGCTCGGCTTCGCCTCCGATGCTATTTCTTATGATGCTAAATATGAGAAGGTCTTTTCATCCCTCTTAGGGCGGACCCTCCTGGCCGATACCATGGATACGGGCTCGGCTGTGGCCCGGAAATACGGCCATCGCCTGCGCATCGTCTGCCTCGACGGGACGCAGTTCAACGCCGGCGGCTCCCTGACCGGCGGCAGCGCCCGCAATCAGGAAGGTTCCCTCATCAGCCGGCGGGCGCTGCTGCAGGAATTGCAGGAGACCTGCCGCCGTGGCCAGCAGCGTCTGGAAACCCTGGCCGCTGAGGGCCGGGAACTGCGCCGGCAGGCCGAAGAATCTGCCCGGGAACTGGCCCAGGCCGAAGACCATTGGCGCAAAGCCAGCCAGGCTGCGGAACAGGCCCGCTGGCAGGGCGGTCAGGAAGAGAAGGGCCTGGCCGATATCCGCCAGGCCCTGGCTGATTTTGACCAGCGCGTCGAAGCCTTGGAAAAGGAACGGGCCGACATGCAGGCCCGGCTGGTCGCCAAGGAAGCCGCCCTGGCCGATATGGAAACGGGGCCGGCCGCCGATGTCCAGCAATGGCAGGACGCCTGTGATGCTGCCAAGGCCGAAGCGGCCCAGTGCCGTCAGACCTTGACGGAGCGGCAGATTGCCGTTGCCAAGCTGACCGAACAGGTCCGTCACGGCGATGACCAGCTGCGCCAGCATGATACGTGGCAGCAGGAATTGACGGCCCAGGAACAAGCCCTGTCCCAGCGCCGCCAGGATTTGCGCCGCCGCCAGGAAGAAGCGGCCCGCCTGTTGACAGAACTGTCGAAAAATATTACCGTGAAAGAAGCCGATACGGTCCGCTGTGACCAGGCCAAAGAGGCTTTTTACCGGACCCGCAACGAGTCCCTGAAAAAAAGCCAGGCTCTGGACGGTGTCGTCGCCGACCTTCGCCGGCGCCATCAGGAGTGGCAGCAGCGCTGCCATGCGGCTGAAGTCCAGCTGGAAAAGTATAAAGGCGATATCAGCCATCACGAAGAACGGCTGGCCATGCAGGGCCTGAGCCGCCAGGAAGCTATGGAACGGCGCCGTCAGGGCTCGTTGAAAGAGCTTCATGACAAGGTCGCTTC
Source organism: Megasphaera sp. (assembly GCF_047831605.1). NCBI lineage: Bacteria > Bacillati > Bacillota > Negativicutes > Veillonellales > Veillonellaceae > Megasphaera > Megasphaera sp. The sequence goes on from NZ_CP181255.1 coordinate 2,035,182, forward strand.
CTTGAAGGCTCAGATTACGGCGCTAGGGACCATCAACCCGGCTGCCGAAGACGAATACAAGACGGCTTTGGAAAAACGGGACTTTTACGTCCGCCAGTGCGACGATTTGAAGGAATCGCGGGAAAAATTGCGGACTGTCGTCGCCGAAATCGATGCGGCCATGGCTGAACAATTCGCCAAGGCCTTCAAGGCCATCGGCGTCCATTTCCAGGATATCTTCAGCCGCCTTTTTGGCGGCGGTACGGCCCACCTGGCCTTGACCGATAAGGAACATATCTTGGAAGCTGGCGTGGAAATCTATATCCGCCCGCCTGGAAAGAAGCAGCAGTCCCTGACGCTCCTTTCCGGCGGCGAACGGGCCCTGACGGTCATTGCCCTGCTCCTGGCTTTTCTGGCCTATCATCCGGCACCGTTCTGCCTGGTCGACGAAGTCGACGCCGCCCTGGACGAAGCCAATGTCGAACGCATGGCCCGATACCTCAAGAATTACAGCGGTGCGACGCAGTTCATCGTCATCACCCACCGCCGCAAGACCATGGAAGCGGCCAATACCCTGTTGGGCGTGACCATGGAAGAAAAAGGCGTATCGCGCCTGCTGACTGTCAAAGTAGATGAATTGTTAAAGGAAGGAACATAACTATGGGATTTTTTTCAAAACTGCGCAAAGGCTTAGAAAAGACGAAACACTCGCTCATCCAGAATATCGAAACCGTCGTCCGCGGCTATGCCAAGATCGACGACGACATGTACGATGACCTGGAAGCGGTCATGCTCACCGGCGATATTGGCGTCGAAACGACGGAATACCTCCTGGACCAGATCCGGACCGGTGTCAAATCGAAGGAAATCAAAGACGGCAACGACGTCGTCCCGTATTTGGAAAAATGCATCGTCGCCCTGCTCAATGAAAACGATGAACCCCTGCCGGAAACAGACGGGCCGCGGGTCATCTTCATCGTCGGCGTCAACGGCGTCGGCAAGACGACGACTATCGGCAAACTGGCCAAGTATTACAAGCAGCAGGGGAAATCGGTCATGCTCGCCGCCGGCGATACCTTCCGTGCGGCAGCGTCGGAACAGCTGACCATCTGGGCGGACCGCGTCGGCGTACCCATCGTCAAGCATCAGGAAGGCGCCGATGCAGCCGCCGTCGTCTTCGATGCCACGGCGTCGGCCAAAGCCAAGGGCATGGATATCCTCCTCGTCGACACGGCCGGCCGCTTGCAGACCAAGTCCAACCTCATGGAAGAATTGCGGAAAATGGCCCGTGTCGCCAGCCGCAACATCGAAGGAGCTCCGCAGGAAACGCTCCTCGTCCTCGATGCCACGACGGGCCAGAATGCCGTCAGCCAGGCCAAACTCTTCGGCGACGTCGTCCCCTTGACGGGCGTCGTCCTGACCAAGCTCGACGGGACGGCCAAAGGTGGCGTCATCTTGTCGGTCAAGCGGGAATTGGGCGTCCCTGTCCGCTGGGTCGGCGTCGGCGAAGGCGTCGACGACCTGCGTCCCTTCGATGCCGCCCAGTTCGCCGATGCCCTGTTCGATAAAAACGTCGCAGCCCGCGAAGCCAGCGACGAAGATTAGGAGGGAATCCCATGTTCGTAGGTAATATTTCCCAGTATGAAAAGGAAAGCCGTTTCCTGCCGGAATATATCCGGCCGTGGATCGAGAAATTGTCTTCCCTGGTCAAGTCGGACTTGAATCCCGGACGCCATACCTTCGATACAGTCAATTACATGAATGTCGATGTCACGGAAACGGCGCCGGCCAGCCAGCGTCTGATGGAAGCCCACCGCGACTACATCGACGTCCAGTACGTCCTCGAAGGCGAAGAGAACATCGGCTGGCAGCCCTTATGCCAGGCCGGCCCTGTCGTCGATGACAGCCGGGCCGACAGCGATGCCTGGTTCTACAATCCCGATGTCGCCGACGATACGGTCATTGCCATGACGCCGGGAACGTATGCCATTTTCACGCCGGCTGACGGCCATCGCTGCCTCTGCGCGCCTGACGGGCAGGGGAAGGCCATCAAGAAGGCCATCCTCAAGCTCCACGTCTAGAAGGGGGGATGAAGATGGAACTTATTCCGGCCGTCGCCAGGGCCCTTGAGGAACTGCGCCGTCAGCGGCCCCTCATTCACCATATCACCAATTTCGTCACCATGACTGACTGCGCCAATGCGACCCTGGCTATCGGCGCGTCGCCGACTATGACCAATGCCGTCGAGGAAGTCGCCGAAATGGCGGCTGCCGCCAGGGCCCTGGTCCTCAACCTGGGGACGCTCCAGGCGTGGACCCTGGAGGCCATGCTGGCAGCCGGTAAATCGGCCGCTGCCCACGGCGTGCCCATCGTCTTCGACCCCGTCGGCGCCGGCGGTACGACCTTCCGCACCCAGGCGGCCCTGCGCCTGCTGGATGAACTGCCTATGGCCGTCATCCGCGGCAACGCGTCGGAAATCACCTGCCTGGCAGCCCATAAGAGCGGCCAGGATTTCGGCGTCGACAGCCGTCTAGGCCCAGCCGACCCGGCCCTGGCTTCGTCCCTGGCCAGCCATCTCGGGACGACCGTCGCCATCACCGGCGCCGTCGATGTCCTTTCCGATGGCTGCCAGACGGCCGAAATCCGCAACGGCTGTCCCCTGCTGACCTATGTGACCGGTACGGGCTGCATGACGACGTCCCTCATCGCCTCCTTTGCCGCCGTGGCCGACCCGTTCACAGCCGCAGCCGGCGGCATCCTGGCCATGGGCATCGGCGGTGAGCTGGCCCTGGCAGGGGAGGGGAAGAATGGGCCGGGGACCTTTCACGCCCGTCTCTTCGATGCCTTTTATCAATTAAATGATGCTATCTTACAAAAATATGGAAAGGTTGTAGTACATCGTGAATAATACTGAACTCAAGAAAATGACAGTGACGGCGATTTTCATCGCCATCGGAGTCCTCCTGGCGCCTTTCGTATCCTTTCCCTTCGGCGGTGCCCGGGTCTTCCCGCTGCAACACCTCATCAATGTCCTCTTGTCGGTCCTCGTGGGCTGGCGCTATTCGACGGCCGGTGCTTTCTGCATTTCATCCATCCGCATTGCCATGGGCGTCGGTACCGTCCTGGCCTATCCCGGCAGCATGATCGGCGCCGCTTTATCCGGCGTTTTGTATAAAAAAACAAATTCCATCTGGGGTGCCGTCATCGGGGAAATCGTCGGGACCGGCCTTCTGGGCGGCCTCATCGCCTATCCTGTCGCCGCTTTCGTCCTCGATTCCAAAGTCGTCGCCTTATGGTTCTTCATCGTTGCCTTTTTGCCCAATACCTGTATTGGTGCGGCCTGTGGTGCTGTTTTATACAAAGTCCTGCCGATTCGGAAATTTGCCGAAGAATTGAGAAAATAATAATATCAACTTGTTTATTGACTTATAAGGTGCTGTATATTAAACTATAAATTGGTACTGAGTTTTATAGTTTGAGTTTCAAAAGTATCACCTTGTATTTTTTTGAGTAGGACGTGTTTACATGACAGAAAATATCCGCGCCAAGATTCTGGCCGAAGCCCTTCGTGAAATCAACCGCCATGGTTCCGATTTCCACATGGACGACTTAGCCCGTAATCTGCGCATCAGCAAGCGGACTTTATACGAAAATTTTTCGTCGAAACAGGAAATCATCGAACAGGCCATCGCCGATTTTACCGATAAGATCTATGCCTATCATCAGCGTATCGTCAGCGATCCGGCCATGACTTGCGAAGCCAAGCTCATCGCTTATTTCGACGTGCCCAGTGACAACTGGCAGGTCCTGTCCGTGCGGAAAACATCGGATCTCCTGGCAAAGATGCCCGGTACTTGTGAACGCTTGCAGTCCCGCTATAAAAAAGACTGGCTCCTTTTGGAACGGCTCCTCGATGAAGCTCAGGAGACAGGAGAATTCAAGCCCTTTGATAAGTTCCTGTTCTTGCGTATCCTGCATAGCGCAGCCGATGACATTATCGATTATTTTAATGATGTCAAACACGATTCCACCTTTAGTGACTATATGAAGCGCTGTATCAACGTCTTGCTTTATGGCATTAAAAATCAGGAATCGAAAGAAATAGGAGGAAAGTGAAGATGATACAAAAACGCAAACTTGCGACGATGAGCGTTACCGTACTCACCATCGCCGCGCTCTTAGCCGGCTGTGGGGCCAACCAAAGTGCGACTAAGGCTCCCGTTGCAGTCAACACGTACAAAGTCGTCGCCGCGGACACGCCGGTCAAGGCCGAGTACAGCGGTACCGTGACGGCAACAGACAAGGTGCCTGTCCGTCCCAAGATTTCCGGCCGTGTCGTAGAAAAATACGTCCAAGGCGGTCAGGAAGTCACGGAAGGGCAGCCGTTGTTCCGCCTCGACAGCCGGACCTATGACGCCGCCCTGGCCCAGGCCAAGGCTACCCAGGCCCAGTCCGAAGCCAATCTGGCCAATCAGCAGCTGAACCTGCGCCGTTACCAGACCCTGGCCAGCCAGGACGCCATCCCGCAGCAGACCGTCACCGACCAGGAAGCGGCTACGCAGCAGCAGCAGGCTGTCGTCGAAGCCAATGCAGCCCAGGTCGACGCTGCTCAGGATAACGTCGACGATACCATTGTCTATGCTCCGTTCAGCGGCAAATTGAACGTCGATGACGTACCTATCGGTACCTTTGCGACGGCCGGTTCGACGGCACTGGTCACCATTTCTTCGACCAATCCGGTCTATGTCGAATTCTCCATCAGTGAAGCCGAATACCTGCAGATGACCAAGCAGGCTGCGGACAACGCCGGCAGCTGGGGCGACCATCTCCTGCTCCGCTTGAGCGACGGCACCATGTATCCTTATGAAGGCCATGTCACCCAGGTCAACCACGGCATGGATGGCAACTCTGGCTCGATCATCGTCAAGGCCGTCTTCGACAATCCGGATAATCTCCTCATCCCAGGCCTCTATGCGACGGTCGTTTCCGATACCCAGATCCAGCGCAATGCGCTGTCCGTACCGCAGCGCGCCGTCCAGCAGACGCTGGGTAAATATTATGTATCCGTCATCGACGGCAATGGCGAAGCCCAGAACCGGGAAGTCACGCCGGGCCAGAAAGTCGGCAAATTCTGGATCATCAACGATGGTCTTCAGGATGGCGATACGATTATCGTCGACGGCTATCAGAAGGCCAAAGGCGCTGCCTTGGACCAGCACCTGCTGACCAAGGCCGATATCGACAACGACAGCTCCGATACGTCGTCGGACACATCATCGTCAAATAGTTAGGAGGCGGGATCGTGATATCTAAGTTCTTTATCGACCGGCCTATCTTCGCTATCGTCATTTCGCTGATCATTTCCATCTTCGGCCTGTTGTCGATGGCGACTCTGCCGGTTGCCAAGTATCCGCAGGTCACGCCGCCGCAGGTCCGCGTCTCGGCTACTTATATCGGCGCGAATGCCGAAGTCGTCGGCACGACCGTGGCCAGCGTCATCGAACGCCAGCTTGTCGGTGTCGATAACCTGGTCAATATGGAAAGCTCGACGAACGATAACGGGTCTTACTCCATGACCGTCCAGTTCAAGTCCGGCAGCGATGGTGATATGGACACGGTCAACACTCAGAACCGCGTCAGCCAGGTCCAGTCGACCTTGCCGTCAGAAGTTACCCAGACCGGTGTTACAGTCCAGAAGTCGACGAGTTCCATGGCTATGGTCTTCGCCCTGGTTTCGCCCAATGGCTCTTATGATGCGACGTTCATGAAGAACTATGCTACCCAATACTTCATGGATGAACTGAAATCCGTCCCGGGCATCGGCGACGTCCAGGAATTCGGGTCTGACTATGCCATGCGCATCTGGCTCAACCCGATGAAGATGAATATCTTGAAGATTACACCGACCGATGTCATCTCGGCTATCAGCACTCAGAATAAACAGGCCGCTGTCGGCACCATCGGCTCCCAGCCGTCGCCGAACAACCAGACCTACCAGTATACCCTGCGTACCGACGGCCGCTTGCAGACGGCGGAACAGTTCAAGAACGTCATCGTCCGCACCAATCCCGACGGTACCATGGTCCGCGTCGGCGACATTGCCGATGTCAGCCTGGGATCCAAGGATTATTCCGTTGCCAGTAACCTCAACGGCGGCAAGGCTGCCGGTTTCATGATCAGCCTGACAGCAGACGCCAATGCCATGCAGTCCGTCAGCGGCGCCCGCAAAGTCTTGGAAAAGGCGAAACAGTCGTTCCCATCTGACTTGGATTATAAGATTGTCTACGATAGCACGACCTTCGTTACGGCATCGATCCACGAAGTTATTGAAACCTTCATCGAAGCCCTGCTGCTGGTCGCCCTCATCGTTTACATCTTCCTTCAGAGCGGCCGGTCGACGCTGATCCCGCTCATCGCCGTCCCTGTATCCCTTCTGGGTACCTTTGCCTGCTTCAAGGTCCTCGATTTCTCCATCAACACCCTGACGCTGTTCGCCATGGTCCTGGCCATCGGCCTCCTCGTCGACGACGCCATCGTCGTCATCGAAGCCGTCGAATACGAAATCAAGTACAACGCCCGAAGTCCGCGGGAGGCGACGATCATCGCCATGCAGAACGTACAGAACCCGGTTATCGGTGTTGCCTGCGTCCTGGCCGCCGTCTTCATCCCCGTCGGCTTCATCAGCGGCATGAGCGGTATCCTCTACCGCCAGTTCGCCCTGACCATTGCCGTGTCGGTCCTCATTTCGGCCTTCGTCGCTTTGACCCTGACACCGGCCATGTGTGCGTCGATTTTGAATGTCCACAAACCCAATGACAACCCCAAGGGCATTTACAAGTTCTTCCAGAAATTCAATGATGCCTTCGATAGGCTCATCGCCTGGTATGGCCTGCGCCTGGCTCACTTGCAGCTCCACCTCAAATGGTGCGTGGCCTTCCTGGTCATCATCAGCGCCCTCACGGCAGGCGTCTTTAAAATCATGCCGACAGGCTTTGTCCCGTCGGAAGATAATGCCTTCGTCATGATGAACGTCACCTTGCCCGAAGGCATTTCCCAGACGGAAACGAAACAAATCAGTGCACAAATCAGCAAGTGGCTGGAACAGCAGCCCGGTGTAACCAATGTCATGAACGTCGTCGGCTTCAGTATCCTGGCCAATGGGCCGAAATCGAACGGGGCTACGTCCTTCATCGGCATGAGTGACTGGGATGAACGTAAAGATAAATCCCTGTCCGTCGACGCCCTGGTCGGCAAGATCATGGGCATGGGCAATCAGATTCCTCAGGCTACGGTCATCGCCATGAACCCGCCGCCGATCGACGGCATGGGCACGTCGTCGGGCTTTACGATGCAGCTGGAAAACCGCGGCAGCCATACGACGGCCGAATTGTCAGCGATGGCACAGAAATTCATCGCCGCTGCCCGGAAGCGGCCGGAAATCGGGTCGGTCTACACGGCCTTTGCTGCCGATACGCCGGGCTATGAGCTCGACATCGACCGCGATAAAGTTGCCAAAGAAGGCGTTTCCCTGAGCGACCTCTATTCGACGCTCCAGTCCTTCTATGGTTCCTATCAGGTCAACGATTTCACCATGTTCGGTCGTAATTTCAAGGTCGTCGTTCAGGCCGCTCCGGAATTCCGTGAAACCATCGATGCCAATAACCACATCTACGTCCGCAACAGTGCCAACCAGCTCGTTTCGGTGGCCAACTTTGTCCGACCGAAAGCCATCGGTTCAGCGTCGATCCTCAACCGTTTCAACGACTATCCGGCCATCAAGATTCAAGGGGCCCCGGCTAATGGCTACAGCTCCGGTGATGCCCTTAAAGCGCTGGAAGAAGTCGCTAAAGACACGCTCAGTGAAGGCTATGCCTATGAATGGAGCGGCATGAGCCGTGAAGAAGTCGAAGCCGGCAACAAGACGGTCTACGTCTTTGCCCTGGCTATCCTCTTCGTCTTCCTCGTCCTGGCCGCCTTGTATGAAAGCTGGAAAGTACCCTTTGCTGTTATGTTCAGTCTGCCGGCAGGCGTCTTCGGGGCTTCGGCCTTTGCCTACCTCCTGAACCAGCAGAATAACCTGTACTTCCAGATTGGCCTGTTGGCCGTCATCGGTCTGGCCGCCAAGAACGCCATCTTGATTATCGAATACGCTAAAGTCCGTGTCGATGAACGCGGCATGGATCCCGTATCGGCTGCTATCGAAGCCGCCAAGATCCGTCTCCGCCCGATCATCATGACGTCCCTGGCCTTCGTCGTCGGTTCCATCCCACTGGCCATGGCCAGCGGCGCCGGCGCCGCATCGCGAGTCGCGATGGGCATCACCGTCGTCTTTGGTACGTCCATTGCGACCATCTTCGGCGTCTTCCTCATCCCCATGATGTTCATCATCGTAGAAACATTCGGACACAAACGCGTCCGTCCTAAACAAGAAGTCGGAAGACTGAAAGATATGTAGTGAAAAAGGGGCTGTCGCCTTAAGCGACAAGCCCCTTTTGTGGTTCGTTTGTCGTGGGTCGTTCATCGAAGCGGACGCAGTCCGCGAGCTGTAGGGGCCGCCTTAATCGGCGGCCCGTGCGAATCCTGTGTACAGCCTTATTCTTTGGATTTGGGTGAATCTTTCGAACCACGGCAAACGCCAAACGAACCACGAAAAAACGCCTGCTGCAGAAACAGCAGGCGTTTTTTTACGCTTCATTTGCCAAAAGGCGTTCTTTCATTTCCAGGTAGCGCGTCGTGTAGTACGGTGTCAGCTGGGATTCGCGCAGGTCGTTGCCGAAGGGGCGGCGGCTGATGGAGAGGATAGGGGGGCTCTGGATGCGCTTGGCGACGGCGAAGCCGGCGATGAGGCGCCACCACCGTTCCAGGTCGTCGATGAAGGCTTTGGCCGTCGGGAAGAGCTGATGGACGTCGACGGAGCAGCCGATGTTCTTTTCCAGGGTGCCGTTGATGTACCATTCGAGGATGGTTTCCGGCGTGGCCCGCTGCCAGCGTTCGACGAAGGCGGCGAAGAGGTAGTCGTGATAGGGGTAGATGATCGGGTCGCCCTGGCCCTTGGTGATATCCTGCTTGTCCGACAGTTCGGCGCTGGGGACGATGTCGATGCTGCCCTGGGGCACGACTTCGCGCTGGAAGACCTGGTCATTGAGGTAGCGGGCCAGGTCGTAGACCTGATGCTTCCACAGGTCCGCCGTAGCCGCCAGGTAGCCGGCGCTGTCGCCGTAGAGGGTGGCGTAGCCGACGGACAGTTCGGCCTTGTTGGCATTGCACGTGAAGACGCCGCCAAAGGCTGCCGCCGCTGCGGCCAGGATACGGCTCGACCGGTCGCGGGCCTGGATGTTTTCTTCAATGAAACTGGTCAGTTCCAGATGACCCTTGTCCTGGCCTTTCTGGCTGAGCCCGGCTCCTTCGAACTGGTGCCGCGTCAGTTCCAGGCTGTCCTGGACGGGGACGACCGTGTACAGGCAGCCGATGTTGTCGGCCAGTTCTTTGGCCAGGCTCTTGGTCATGTCCGAGTTGTAGCAGCTGGGCATGTTGACCAGCAGGATGTTTTCCGGCGGCAGTACCGTCGCATAGAGGGCGGCGTTGACGGCCGAGTCGATGCCGCCGGAGACGCCGAGGACGACTTTATGGACGCCGATGGCATCCATGAAGGATTTCAGGCCGTAGTGCAGGCTGGCGTAGATGTCTTCGATGGGAGACTTTTCCGGCTGCAAGTGCGAAGGCGAGACGAAACGCTGGGCCTTTTCATCGAAGTCGACGATGACCATTTCTTCCGTAAAAGGCGTACATTCGACGTGCTGCGAACCGTCTTTCTGGTACGTGCTGCTGGCGCCGTCGAAGGTGTAGATGTTCTTGCCGTTGTTCTGGATACCCGTGCAGTTGACGTAGATGGCCGGGCAGTGGACCTTGTCGATGGCCTGGCCGAAGAGGCGGTGACGCCGCTGGGTCTTGCCCAGGGTGAAGGGCGAGTTGGAAATGTTGATGAACATGTCGATGTCGTACATTTTCCCTAAATAGCTCATGGGCTTGAAAGGATAGTTTTCATCCCAGCTGTCTTCGCAGATGAGCGGCCCCATGCGGAACTTGCGGCCGTCGTCGAAGGGAATCTGGACGGGCGACAGGAAGTCTTCCGGGAAGGCATGGCGTTCCTGGGCGACTTCGATGAGCGACGTGAAGTAGCGGATGTCGCTGAATTCGCGGTAGTTGGGCAGGAGCGTCTTGATGTAGAAGGGGTAGGGCGAGCGGGCCGGCGAAATCCAGCGGCCGTTGTAAGCGATGAACATGGCGTTATACTTCCGCGTCCGGCCGTCGAGGTTGACCCGGTCCGTCTCTTTGGCGACGTTGCCGAAGATGATGGCCATGCCGTCGGACAGGGCCTTGATTTCTTCACCGAAGCGGACGCAGTCGTCGATGTAGTCGGGCTGGTCCCAAATATCACCGATGAGATAGCCCGGAATAGCGAGCTCCGGGAAGACGATGAGGTCGCAGCCGGCTGCTTTGGCCTTGGCGATACATTCTTTCATGACGGCCGTGTTCTGCCGTGGATTGCCAGGGTGGACATTTGTCTGGGCAAGTGCTATTTTAAACAAGGAAAAGCCTCCTTTTCGTAGGGGAAAAACTATGTACTATCTCATCTTATCATAAAAAGGGGCAGGCGAAAAGGCTGTCCCCGGCCAGGGGCGGAAAAGACATGACAGAACGCCGTCCTTGCGGTATACTTAATACATATAAAAATTTAAAGAGAGGCTTTCATGAAAACACTGCTTACCATCTTGAATTCCAAATTCATCCAATCGTCCCTGGCCCTGCGCTGCCTGTCGACGGCGTGTGACCACCAGGGCGTCGCCGTGTCCGTAGCCGAATATACGATCAATCAGAACAGCTATGACATCCTGCGCCACATCGCCTCGTTCGAGGCCGACGTCATCGGCTTTTCCTGCTATATCTGGAATATCGAAATGACCTGTCATCTCATCGACCTGGTGAAACAGGTCTTTCCCCAGACCAAGGTCTTCGTCGGCGGCCCGGAAGTATCCTATACGGCCCGGCAGATACTGGAAGATTATGAGCATATTGATTACGTCCTCCAAGGTGAAGGGGAAGAGATGGTACCGGCTTTCCTGAAATCCCTGGCAGCCGGCCGCGATGGGACAGAAGTCCCCGGCGTCCTCGGCCGCGTCAGCGGCGTCATCCAGGGCGACGAGACCTTCCAGGAAGTAGAAGACCTGGACAGCCTGCCTTTTCCTTACGAGCATCAGGACTTCCGCGAACTGGACCACCGCATCATGTATTATGAAAGCTCCCGGGGCTGTCCTTTCCACTGCCAGTACTGTCTGTCGGGCATGAACGACCGCGTCCGCTTCCGCTCGGTCCCGCTGGTCCTGAAGGAACTGCAGGCTTTCGTCGATGCCGGCGTCCATCAGGTCAAATTCGTCGACCGCACTTTCAACTGCAGCCCGGCCCATCACCGGCCGCTCATAGCGTACATGATTGCCGTCGATAAGCCCATCAATTTCCACCTGGAAATCGAGCCCGGCGTCCTTACCGATGACGACATCGACCTCCTGGCCCAGGCACCGAAAGGACGGATCCAGCTGGAAATGGGCATCCAGACGACGTATGAGCCGACGCTCCAGGCCATCCACCGTCATAATGACTGGCCGCGCATTACGCATATCATGGAACGCCTTGTCGCCTTGGGGACGATGCATCTCCATTTAGACCTCATCGTCGGCCTGCCTTATGAAGACTACGGCCATCTGCGCCAGTCCTTCAACGATATCTATGCCCTGCACCCCCATAAATTGCAGATCGGTTTCTTGAAGCTCCTCAAGGGCTCCGGCATCCGCCGCGACTATCCTGACGATTACCGGTACGACCCGCAGGGGCCCTATGAAGTCCTGGCGACGACGTGGCTGCCTTATGAAAAAGTCGCCTATATGAAGGTCCTGGAAGACGTCTTCGAGCGGACTTATAATTCCGGGAAATTCACTTATTTCTTCAACTGGCTCGGCCGCCGCTATGCTCCGGATTATATGAAACTCTACGAGGCCTTGACAGACGAGTGGCTCGTCCTGCATAATGACCAAAAGGCCCTGTCCGATGAGTCCTTGTGTCATTTCCTCTGCCACTGCATCGAAGATATCCTGCCCCTGACAGAAGACCAGCAGCGCTTGGCCAAAGACCTGCTGGCCCTGGATATGCTGACCTTTTTCCGCTTCCGTCTCCATCCCGATTTCCTCGGCTGGTGCGAAGCGCCGCGCAGCCAGACCGACGCCATCTTCCGCGACGAAGCCTGGCTCCGCCAATTTGCCAGGGACTATCATTTCACCAACTGGCGCGACATCAAGATGCGCTATCGCATCTGGCCTGCCAGCCCGGCCCTGAAAGGGGAACTGCGCCGCTACGGGCCCGTCCCGGAAGGCGCAGCCTATATGCTGGCTGAAAAAAAGAAAGACCGGGCCGAATGGTGCGCCATCCCGGTCAAAGGAGAACCATCGTGAACGAACGTTACCGCGTCTACTCGACGTATTTAAAAGAAACATATGGCGAAAAAGTCTATAAACTGCCTATCAGCATCCCCGATACCTGTCCCAACCGCGACGGGACCCTGGGCGTCCGGGGCTGTGCCTTCTGCGGTTCCATCGGCGCCGGCTACGAGAACCTGCCGGCGACGGTGACCATTGGCCAGCAGATCGAGCAGAACATGGCTCACATCAAGCCCAAGTACAAGGCCAATAAATTCATCGCCTATTTCCAGAATTTCACCAATACCTACCTGCCGCCAGAGCGTTTCCGGGATTACCTCGCCGCCGCCTGCCAGCCCGATATCGTGGCCCTGGCCGTAGCGACCCGGCCGGACTGTCTCAACGAGACCTATCTCGATATCATGGCTGACGTCAAAGAAAAGTACGGCGTCGATATCCTCGTCGAACTGGGCCTGCAGACGGTCAACTATAAGACCTTGGCCAAGATCAACCGCGGCCATACCGTTGCCGAATACATCGACGCCATGGTCATGCTCCGGGAGTATCCTTTCCGGACCTGTACGCATGTCATCCTCGACCTGCCCTGGGACACCATGGAAGACACCGTCGAGACAGCCAAGATCATTGCCGCCCTCGGCTCTGACGAAGTCAAGCTCCACGCCCTGTACATCATTAAGAACACGGCCATGGCCGAATGGTATGCCCAGGGAAAGATCAAGCTCTGGACCTGCGAAGAGTACGTCCGCCGCGTCGTGGCCTTCCTCGAATACAGCCGGCCCGATACGGTCTTCCAGCGTCTCATCGGCCGGGCGCCGAAAGAAGCGACGGACTTCGCCAACTGGGGCATGGGATGGTGGCGCATCCGCGATATGATCGATGAAGAACTGGAAAAACGCGGCACCTGCCAGGGAGCCCGCTGTGACTACCTGCACGGCAAGGCCGTCCGTAAATTCATGAAATAAAGGAGTATCTCACTTTGGTAGAAAAGAAACTGCAATTTTCCGATTTGCGTGAAGCCCGGGCCGTCCTGGGCATGAAAGACGAATTCCTCAAGACGATGCAGCGCGAATTCCCGGACTGCCGCATTGCCGTCCGCGGCGATACGGCCATGATCGTCGGCAGCGAAGAGGATGTGGCCTATGTGACCGAAGTCTTCCGCGTCCTGCGCTACTTGTTCCGGGAAAATACCTATCTGACGACGCAGCACGTCCGCTATTCGGCCAGACTCATCAAAGAAGGCCAATCGGAGGCCCTGCACAACCTCTATGAAGATACGGTCGGCATTTCTGCCCGGGGCCGTCTCATCAAGCCCAAGACGCTGGGCCAGAAACGCTACGTCGATTCCATCCGCAAGAACCTGGTCACCTTCGGCATCGGTCCGGCCGGGACGGGCAAGACCTACCTGGCCGTAGCCCTGGCGGCTTTTTATCTCAAGAACCGCGAAGTCGAACGGATCATCCTGACCCGGCCGGCTGTCGAAGCCGGGGAAAAACTGGGCTTCCTGCCCGGTGACCTGCAGGAAAAGATCGACCCGTACCTGCGCCCGCTCTACGACGCCCTGGCCGACATGTTCGGCTATGACCAGTTCCAGAAGATGATCGACCGCAACATCATCGAAGTGGCGCCACTGGCCTACATGCGCGGCCGGACCCTGGAAGAATCGTTCATCATCCTCGACGAAGCCCAGAACACGACGCGGGAACAGATGAAGATGTTCCTCACCCGTATGGGCAACCACTCGCGGGTCGTCGTCAACGGCGATGCGACCCAGATCGACCTCGTCGACCGGCGCATGTCGGGCCTGACGGAAGCCGAAAAGATACTCAAAGACGTCCGCGGCGTCGGCATGGTCTACTTCAGCGATGAAGACGTCGTCCGTCACGATATGGTAGGCCGCATCATCAGGGCCTACGAAACTTATTATCATCACGATCACTAGATTGGGGGAATTGCCATGAATATCAACATCAATTACGAAGATCCGTCGTTCCAGCACGATGAATATGAAAAAGTCATCGACCGCGTCTGTGAAGAAGCAGCTTTGGTCTACGGCCTGGGGCCCAATGCGGAAATCAGCATCCTCTTGTGCCACAATGATTACATCCATCAGCTGAACAAGCAGTACCGCAATATCGACCGGCCGACGGACGTCCTGTCCTTTGCCCTCAATGAAGGCGAAGACGACGGCTATGACGGCCCGGACACGGCCCTCTTGGGGGACATCATCATTTCTCTGGAAAAAGTCCAGGAACAGGCCGATGAATACGGCCACTCCTTTGAACGGGAACTGGCCTACCTGACCATCCACGGCATGCTGCACATCCTCGGCTATGACCACATGGAACCGGACGATAAAGCCGAAATGCGTAAAGAAGAAGAATTTATTTTACAGCGCCTGGGCTACGTCCGCGAAGGCGAAGAATTATAAGGAGGAGTCACTATATCTATGGAATCATTTAAATCGGGGTTCGTCGCCGTCGTCGGCCGCCCGAATGTCGGCAAGTCAACGCTCATCAACCATATCATCAAACACAAAGTCTCGATTGTCTCCGATAAGGCCCAGACGACGCGCAACCGCATCCTCTGCATCCATACGGACGACGAATGTCAGATCGTCTTCCTCGACACGCCGGGCATCCACAAGCCGAAACATAAGCTGGGGGAATTCATGGATGAAGCGGCCTATCAGTCCCTGCGCGACATCGACGCCGTCCTGTTCCTCATCTCGGGCAATGAAAAGAAGGGCCCTGGCGACCTCTTCGTCCTGGATAAGCTGAAAGACGTCGGCGTTCCGGTCTTCTTGATCATCAACAAAGTCGACCTCATGACGAAAGAAGAGATACTGCACAAGATTACGGAATATGCCGAACTCTATCCTTTCGCCCAGGTCATCCCCATTTCCGCCCTGAAAGGGGACAACGTCGATGCCGTCGTCGACGAACTGCGCAAGATCCTGCCGGAAGGGCCCAAGTATTTCCCTGACGACATGATCACGGACCAGCCGGAACGCCTTTTGGTCGCTGAAATCGTCAGGGAAAAGCTCTTCCGCTGTACCCGCGATGAAGTGCCCCATGCCATCGCCGTCTATGTCGAAGAAATGAAGGACCGCGGTCACAATAAGGTCTATATCCGGGTCACGGTCTATGTCGAACGGGATTCGCAGAAGCGCATCGTCATCGGCAAGAACGGCACGGTCCTCAAAGAAGTAGGCAACCTGGCCCGCCAGGAAATCGAAAACCTCCTCGGTTCTTCGGTTTACCTCGACATCTGGGTCAAAGTCAAGCGGGACTGGCGCAATAAGTCGGGCGCCCTCAGCGAATTGGGCTATAAGAACGAGTAGGGGGCTGCATGATGGAAGTACAATCAATCGTCCAATGTCTGCTCGTCTTTCTCATCTGTTTGGCCGTCAGCGCCATCTGCGTCACCGGTAAATTCGCCTTTGCCCAGCTGCGCCGGGAATACCTGGAAGAACTCGTCCGCGACGGCGATACGTCGCTGAAACCGCTCTTGTCCCTCTACGACAAGCCCATCGTCTTTCTGGGGACGGCCCAGCTCGGCATGGCCTTGTCCGGCCTCATCGCCGGCGCTGCCGGATTCTGCGGCCTCTATGGCCTCTACGGCCTGCTGGCTCCGTATATCGGCCATACGTGGCTCATCTGGCTCATCGAAATCTGCGCCGGTATCGTCCTCTGCTTCATCCTCTGGGTCTTTGGCGAGCTCATCCCCAAGTCCATCGGCCTCCAGCGCCCGGAAAAGAGCCTCAAGGCCCTGCGCCGCTTCATCCAGCCCTGGAGCCGGCCCTTCATGCCCTTCATCCTCTTCGGGAACTGGCTGGGCCGGGCCATCCTGGCAGACCGCAACCTCGATGTGACCAATGAAATCGATATGGACCATTCGGAAGATGAAATCCGCATGCTGGTTACGGCCAGCCACAAGGAAGGGAAAATCGACCAGGTCGAAAGCGAACTCATCGGCAACGTCTTCGATTTCGCCGACCGCCTGGCCAAGGAAATCATGGTGCCCCGCCAGGACATCGTCTGCCTCTATACGGAAGATACGATGAACCAGCATTTGCAGACCATCCGCCAGTCGCGGCATACGCGCTATCCCCTCTGTGAAGACGATAAGGACCACGTCCTGGGCCTGGTCCACATCAAGGACATCATGGACCTCTATATCCACAAGCGCAGCAACTTGAACCTCATCAAGCGGCCGATCCTCATGGTCCCGGAAATCATGCCGGCATCGAAGCTCCTCCAGCTCATGCGCATGCGCCGGACCTACCTGGCCATGGTCGTTGATGAATACGGCAGCACCGTCGGCCTCATCGGCCTGGAAGACATCCTGGAAGAACTGGTCGGCACGATCCAGAACGAACACACCCAGGAAAAAGAAGAAATCCAGCCCCTGCCTGACGGCGCCTATGAATTTGCCGGGACAGTCCTTCTCGACGACGTCGAAGAGCTGCTGCACATCCCCGTCGAAGACGATGTCGATACCGATACCATCGGCGGCTACGTCTTCAATGCCCTGGGCCATACGCCGAAAGTCCACGACGAAGTCACTATCGGCGCCTACTGCTTTACAGTCCTGGAAATGCAGCGGTTCCGCATTGTCCGTCTGAAAGCGGAACCCCTTCCGGAAAGGGAAGGGGCGGGAGACGGAGAGGAAGGAGACGCCGAGGCGGACCATGAGGCGTAGCGGGTATTACGGCCGCAAGCCGTCGCGGTCCTATGAAGGCATCATCCTGACCGTCCGCAAGACCAGTGCCAAACAGCTCGTCGTCACGGTCCTGACCCGGCAGGCCGGCATCCTCCACGTCCTGGCCCGCCGCAGCACTCAGGGCAAGATGGGCTACGGCGCCTTGACGCCTCTGGCCGAGATGACCTTTGACGTCTTTGAAAAAGACGGCGTCTACACGCTGACGGAATACGACTGCCGCAGCAACCAGCGCCTCCGCGAGCTGACTTGGGACGGCTATATCTATTCGCAGATCTTCGTCGAAATGGTCCTCTTCATGGCCGGCGGCGGAGCCGATGAAGTCCTGTACGATCTGGTCCGCCTCTACGGCCGGGCCATCGAACTCAAGGACATCCGCATCGTCACCCTCATCGCCGGCTGGCAGCTCATGGCCCTGACAGGCTTCCTGCCGGACATCGACACGGCCCGCGTCTTCTGTCAGGGCCAGGGCTACTGCCGGCAGCCCGTCTATTACATCGACGATGAAAGGCCGGAAAACATGAAAGAACTGCCTCTGACGCCGTCTGTACGCCAGACCTGGAAGACCCTGGTCCACTATCCCTGGGGAACCCAAGAAACCGTGAACCTGCGCATGGCCGACCTGAAATTCCTGGAAGCCCTGCTCTACAACTACGTCAACCAGTGCAGCGAACGCCAGATGAAGACACCGGAATTATTAGTGGCTCGTGGCTAGTGGTTCGTGGCTCGCGGATCGCGGATCGTAGGGGCGGCCCGCCTGGCTCTCTTGATAGGAGAGCTGTCAGCAAAGCTGACTGAGAGGTTGCTCTTTTAACCTGATTCTGCAAGAAGTCTCCCGCCTCTTTAGGCGGTGAGATGAATTGCAGGTTTTTCTGAGGGCTTGATGCCCTCAGAAAGACAATTGCTTCATAATTTGTTTTGCAGTATAATCAGTAGTAAGAGAGAAAGGACTGATTATACTATGAAATTAGACAGTAACAACCATTCAGTGTTCTTGCTCTATTACCATCTTGTTTTGGTGGTGAAGTACCGCCGCAAAGTATTTTCTGACCCAATGAGCCAATATGCAAAAGATATATTTGTCCGCATAGGTTCATCATATAATATCACTTTGGAAGAATGGAACCACGACCAAGACCATGTACATATTATGTTTCGTGCCCATCCTAATACAGAGATATCGAAATTTGTCAACGCTTATAAAAGTGCCAGCTCAAGGCTCATAAAGAGATACTTCCCCGAGGTTAGGTGTAAGCTATGGAAGGACATGTTCTGGTCAAGAAGCTATTGTCTGCTGACAACCGGAGGCGCTCCTATAGAGACAATTCGCAAGTATATAGAAAGTCAAGGCAGGTGATGATAGTGAATAAGGCATACCGATACAGGATCTATCCGACAACGGAACAGAAAATGATGTTTGCCAAGACCTTCGGCTGTGTCCGATTCATCTATAATAAAATGTTGAGTGACCGCCTTGACTATTACAAGGAAACAGGCAAAAAGCTACATAACACGCCTGCGCAGTACAAGGAAGAATTCCCTTGGCTGAAAGAAGTGGATAGTTTAGCCCTTGCCAATGCCCAAATGAACCTGAATAAGGCCTATAATAACTTTTGGAATGATAGCAAGCATTTCGGCAAGCCGCGCTTCAAGTCCAAGAAGAATCGTCGTGCTTCGTATTCCACGAACAACCAGAAAGGCTCTGTCCGAATCGAGGGCCATAAGGTGAAACTGCCGAAAGTCGGCTGGGTGAAACTATGCCAGCATCGTCCCTTGCCGGAGAACAGTATCATAAAGACCGTGACCATCAGCAAGACGCCATCCGGAAAGTACTATATCAGTATGCTGGTGGAGTATGAAAACCAAATACTCCCTGTCATACCGAAGACCTTCCTAGGCCTGGATTTTGCGATGCACGGCTTGTATGTGGCTTCCGATGAGGATGAGGCTAAGTATCCCGATTTCCTGCGAAAGGCAGAGAAGAGATTGGCTAAGGCACAGCGGAAGCTATCCCAAAAGCAGAAAGAAAGTCATAACAGAGAAAAACAAAGGCTGCGTGTAGCTATTCTCCATGAGAAAGTGGCCAATCAACGCCGGGATTTCCTGCATAAGAAGGCTCGCTACCTCGCAGACCGCTATGATGTCATTGGCATTGAGGATATCAGCGTCAAAGCGATGGCAAAGCGGAAAAAGGGTGGCAAGTTCAGCTTTGGCAAATCCGTAGCTGACAATGGCTGGAATCTGTTCACGAACATGCTGGAATATAAATTGGCTTGGCAAGGCAAAAAGCTTATCAAGATAGACAAGTGGTATCCAAGCAGCCAACTGTGCCATGTTTGCGGATATCAGAACCACGAAACCAAGGACTTATCTGTAAGGGAATGGGATTGCCCTAAATGTGGCAGTCACCATAACCGCGATAAGAACGCTGCCATAAATATCCGAGAAGAAGCCAGGCGGATATCTGCCTGACGTAATCCATAAAATACCGTGGGGCGCACGGGAATCTACGCCTGTGGAGAGAGTGTAAGCCGCCGCAACTCTTTGGAGTCCGTGGCGCTGTTCTCGTTGAAGCAGGAAGCTCCCGCCTCTATAGGCGGGAGTACGTTCACATAGTTCGTGTTTCGTAGGGGTCGCCACGTGGGCGACCCGTTAGGGATTTGTGTGATTCTTCTAGCAGACTGGTCGGGAAATCGTACATATTTCAGAGCGGGCGCCCCACGTGGACGCCCCTACAAAAAAGAGGCTGTCGCGCATGCGGCAGCCTCTTTTTGCCCCCTCACCGCTTATGCAGCGGGTCGTATTTCCAATGATGGGCGTATTCTTTTAGACTTTCGGCGACGGCGTATTGGGCCGTATCGGTATAGACCATTTGCGTATCTACGGACTCTTCCCAGATGGGGACAGGCCAGTCGCGGGGCGGTTCGATGTAATAGAGCAGGAATTCCCTGGTCTTTTCGATGAACCATTCCGGCAGGCGGGGGTGGAATTTCTTGTAGAAGATGAACAAGTGGATGTGATTGGGCATGACCGTGAACTCTTTGATGATGGCAATCTGGTTGTTCCGCTGCATGGCCTTGAGGGCCCGCGTCGCCGCCATGCCCCAGGCGGTCGGCCGCCAGATGTGCTGTCCCTGATAGCGCAGGACTTTCCCCAGTGTTTCTTCCTTTTGATACGTACAAAAGGTGATGAGCTGGCACCGGGGAACGGTAGAGAAGGGTTCCCGCCATGCAGGAAGGGAGAAAAACGGTTTGTGATACATGGGCAACACCTCCGAAAAAAACAAAACGTTTAAAACAAGATGCGTGTTACGCCTATTGTACCCTGGAAATATGAAAGGGACATTAAAAAATCAGGGGCCTTGATTAAAAAATGATTAAAACTTGTTTTTGTGCCCTATCATGCTATAATAAAACTATTTCACTCCTTGTTATTAGAGAAAGGACGATTCCATGGTTCGCAGTATGACTTCGGGCAATCCCATCCGCCTCATCCTGGCTTTTACGGTGCCCCTTTTAATCGGCAATGTTTTCCAGCAATTTTATAATATCGCCGACATCATCATCGTCGGCCGCACTATCGGCGTCAATGCCCTGGCCGCTGTCGGCGCCGTGGCACCCGTCTTCATGGCCGTCTTCGGCCTGACGATCGGTTTGTCTTCCGGTTTTTCCGTCATCACGGGTCAGCGCTTCGGTGCCGAAGACGTGGACGGCATGCGCCGGTCTGTGGCGACGTCTGCCATGCTGGCCCTGGTCATCACCCTGATGCTGACGGCCTGCGTGAGCCTGGCCATGCCGCTCATCATGCGGCTCATGAACATTTCAGATGTCCTCTACGACGACGCCTATCATTACATGCTCATCGTCGTCCTCGGCCTGGTAGCCATGATGAGCTATAATCTCCTGTCCTGCATCTGCCGGGCCCTCGGCGACAGCCGGACGCCACTTTATTTCCTCATCGTGTCGTCTCTCTTGAATATCGCCCTGGCCCTGTTGTTCATCGTCGCCTTTGGCTGGGGCGTCCCCGGCTCGGCCATCGCCCTGGTCATCGCCCAGGCCGTATCGGCCGTGCTCTGCCTGTGTTTCATGCGCCGCCGCTTTCCCATGCTGCGCCTGACCCGAGCCGACTGGAACTTTGACTGGCCCTTTGCCTGGCAGCATTTGCGCCTGGGCCTGCCCATGGCCGTCCAGTTCCTTATCATTTCCATGGGCATCCTGGTCCTGCAGTCGGTCTGCAATACCTTTGGCCCTGAAACGATTGCCGGCTTCGTATCGGCGACGAAAATCGAACAGCTGGCCTTGCAGCCCATGATTTCCTTCGGCATCGCCATGGCTGTCTATTCGGCACAGAACTACGGCGCCAGCCAGTATGGCCGCATCCGCCAGGGCGTCCGTCAGTGCTCCCTCGTGTCCCTGGTATTCTGCCTGGCCGCAGCCGTGGCCATGTACAGCTATGGCCGGGAACTCGTCAGCGTCTTCACGACGGACCACGACGAAGTCCTCATGGAACAGGCTTTCCTCTATCTGAAGATGTCCGTCCCGTTCTATCTCTTCCTGGGCCAGATCTTCGTCTACCGCAACGCATTGCAGGGCATGGGCATTTCCAGCGTGCCCCTCATCAGCAGCATCCTGGAACTGGGCGGCCGCAGCGTATCGGCCCTGGTTCTGGCCGCCATGTGGGGCTACTTCGGCATCTGCTGTGCCAGCCCTATTTGCTGGGTCCTGGCCTGCCTATTTACAGGTGGTTCCTATTTCTGGGTCATGCACACCATGAAGGCCAACGGCTGTTAAAAAGGGAAGGGGACAGTCTATGAATACAGAGAAAGAAAACAATATGACTTCGTTAGGAGTATGAAGCATTTTTTTAGCAAGCTGATTGGGAAAACGTACATATTACAAAGCGGGCGCCCCGCGTGGCGCCTCTACAGAAAAAGCGCCGTCCGCGAGGACAGCGCTTTTTTTCTATTCAAACTGATTGACTAATTCTATGAGTCTTTCTTTATGCTGCGGATACCATTCGTCGTAGGACTGGTTGGCATCGAGGAGTGCCTGGTTGAGGGCCAGGAAGAAGTCCGGCAGGTGTTCGATGGTGATGACGCCGATCTGTTCGCCCATGACGCCTTTGCCGATGGCGTAGTTGCCGCCGGCGTAGATGTTGAAGGCCGGTTCCATTTTGTCGCCGACTTTCTTGCTGGCACCGCGCAGGCCCAGGGGAGCCAGCTGCTGGACCGTGCAGTTCGACGGACAGCCCGAGAAATGGCATTTCGGCAGGAAGTGGCTGTCGATGCCGCGGTCTTTGAACATCTTGGCCAGTTTGACGAAGGTGCCGTGAGAATCGCGCAGGCCCTGCTGGCAGACCGTCGCGCCGATGCAGCTGACGGAATGTTCAAAAGTCGTCGTCGCCGTGTCGTCGGCCGTAAGGGCTGCGATTTTGCGGGCTTCGTCGGCTGTGAGGTTGATGATATAAGCCGTTTCGTCGGCGTTGAGACGGATTTCAGCGCCTTCCATGGTCTGGAGCGTCTTCAGCAGTTCATGGAAGACAGCTACTTCCGGCGTGCCGCCCAAAGGCTTGTATTCGACGTAATAAAGACCTTCCTGTTTCTGTTTGCCAATGCGGCCGTCTTCGAGGATGCTGTCGTCGGCACCGCTCTTGGCCAGGGGCGTTTCTTCTTCAATGGTCAGGCGGTAATCGCCTTCGGCCTTGGCTTTCGCTACGGCATCGCGGACGGCCTGGCGGAAGGCATCGTCGCCGAGCTTGGTGAGGATGAAACGCGAACGGTTCTGGCCGCGGTGTTCATAGTCGCCGTATTTCATGTAGACGTCCCGGCCATAGCCCAGGATGTAATAGGAAATATCCTGCGGATCGACGCCTTCGTCGATGAGGATGCCGAAGCGCGAGCCGTTGAGTCCGAAGCCGCCGCCGGCATAGACGTCGAATTTGTGGTCCGGCCGGGCCACGAAGCCCAGGTCCTTGAAGGTCGCATGGCCTTCGTTGTCCAGGCCGCTGGAGAAGCTGATTTTATATTTACGCGGCAAGTTGAATTTGGGAATGCAGTTGATGACGAAGTTGGCTGCTGCCTTGATGTACGGCGTCATGTCGAAGTATTCGCCCGGAGCGACGCCATGGAGCGGGCTGGCCGTGATGTTACGCGGATTGTCGCTGCCGGCGCCGACGCAGTAGACGCCGTGGTCGAAACATTCCTGATAGAGGGCGAGGACTTCTTTTTCGCCCAAATGATGGAGCTGCAGGGCCTCGCCTGTCGTGAAGTGGACGAGGTCGATGTCGTAGCGGTCGAGGACGTCCTTCAGGAAAGCGATGCGTGCCGGTTCGATGGCACCGCCGGAAAAGCGCAGGCGCAGCATGGTGCTATGGGCCCCCCGTTCGCCATAGCAGCCGAACTTGCCCGACGTCCCCTTATATTTGGCCGGCGGCAGTTCCTTAGCGTAAAAAGCCTGCGTCGCTTCGACGAACTGCGGGAAGCGGCGGCTGATTTCTTCCTTTGTTTCTTTTGTGATTTGAGTCATTTCATAAACACCTCTTATTTAATCCAAAACTATACTAGATTTGTACCCTATTATAACAGACTTTTTTAAAGAGGGCAAAAGATTCACCAGAAAATTTGCTTTTTGTTATATTTTTGTTTAACCTGATTCTGCAAGAAGTCTCCCGCCTCTTTAGGCGGTGAGATGAATTGCAGGTTTTTCTGAGGGCTCGATGCCATCAGAAAAACAATGGCTTCACAAGTTGATTTGCAGTATAATCAGTAGTAAGAGTGAAAGGATTTGGAAAGTCAAGGCAGGTGATGATAGTGAATAAGGCATACCGTTACAGGCTCTACCCGACAAGGGAACAGAAAATGATGTTTGCCAAGACCTTCGGCTGTGTCCGATTCATCTACAACAAGATGCTGAGTGACCGCATTGACTATTATAAGGAAACCGGCCAAAAGCTGAATAACACGCCTGCGCAGTACAAGGAAGAATTCCCTTGGTTAAAGGAAGTAGATAGTTTAGCCCTTGCCAATGCCCAAATGAACCTGAATAAGGCCTACAGCCACTTTTGGAATGACAGCCAGCATTTCGGCAAGCCGCGCTTCAAGTCAAAGAAAAATTGTCGTGCTTCGTATTCTACGAACAACCAGAAAGGCTCTGTCCGAATCGAGGGCCATAAGGTGAAACTGCCGAAAGTCGGCTGGGTGAAACTATGCCAGCATCGTCCCTTGCCGGAGAACAGTATCATAAAGACCGTGACCATCAGCAAGACGCCATCCGGAAAGTACTATATCAGTATGCTGGTGGAGTATGAAAACCAAATACTCCCTGTCATACCGAAGACCTTCCTGGGCCTGGATTTTGCGATGCACGGCTTGTATGTGGCTTCCGATGAGGATGAGGCTAAGTATCCCGATTTCCTGCGAAAGGCAGAGAAGAGATTGGCTAAGGCACAGCGGAAGCTATCCCAAAAGCAGAAAGAAAGTCATAACAGAGAAAAACAAAGGCTGCGTGTAGCTATTCTCCATGAGAAAGTGGCCAATCAACGGCAGGATTTCCTGCATAAGAAGGCTCGCTACCTTGCAGACCGCTATGATGTCATTGGCATTGAGGATATTAGCGTCAAAGCGATGGCAAAGCGGAAAAAGGGTGGCAAGTTCAGTTTTGGCAAATCCGTAGCTGACAATGGCTGGAATCTGTTCACGAACATGCTGGAATATAAGTTGGCTTGGCAAGGCAAACAGCTTATCAAGATAGACAAGTGGTATCCAAGCAGCCAACTGTGCCATGTTTGCGGATATCAGAACCACGAAACCAAGGACTTGTCTGTAAGGGAATGGGATTGCCCTAAATGTGGCAGTCATCATAACCGAGATAAAAACGCAGCCATAAATATTCGAGAAGAAGCCAGGCGGATATCAGCCTGACGTAATCCATAAAATACCGTGGGTCGCACGGGAATCTACGCCTGTGGAGAGAGTGTAAGCCGCCGCAACTCTTTGGAGTCCGTGGCGCTGTTCTCGTTGAAGCAGGAAGCTCCCGCCTCTATAGGCGGGAGTACGTTCACCCTTAGTATGTATATATGTATACTAGAAGAAAATTTAGAGAAACCAGGTGAGGACTATGCAACTCCGGGACTGGCGGCTGCGCAAGCGCCTCCTTTTTTCCAACTTTATCATGATTTTCATTCCCGTCCTGTTTACGGTCGTCGTCAGCATCGCCATCTTTTTGGCCCTGCAATTCGGCAACATCAACCGGGCCAGTATCATTTCCTTTATCTGGCCTGAGAGCGGTCAGAACATGTCCATCCAGTTCGAGCTGAGCCGCCTCCGTGTCCGGGCCGATCAGTATAATGGCAACATGGACCGTCTCCTCCAGGCCGCCGATCATTTGGAGGACCAGGGCCTCAATGTATCCATTTGGCGCGATAAGGAAGACCTCTACGATACGGATGGCATCGACAAGGTGTACCTGCGCCAGCAAGTCATGGCCGGTCATCGTCAGGGCCATGCCGACTTTACCTGGACTGGCGAAGGCCTGCGCTTTTACTACGTCTCGCCTCATACGGACATCCATTTGGCCGTCGCCGGTGCCGTGCCGAGTTATTCCGAAAACGAGTACATCGACTTGTCATCGAAGGACATCTTGAAGGTCGCCTTTTACGTCCTGGCTATCCTGACTATCTTGCTGACCATCCTCGTCGGCCTGAAACTGTCGCGCTGGATGGCCGGCCAGATCGTCGGTCCCGTCGAAAGGCTGCGCAATATGGCCGATGCCATCAGCCAGGGCGATTTGGACCATCCCGTCCCGATTTTGTCGCGTGACGAAATCGGCGATACCTGCCAGGCTTTTGAAAAGATGCGCCTCCAGCTGCGGGCTGCCCGGGATACGCGGGAAAAATACGACAAGAACCGCAAGGAACTCCTGGCCGGCATTTCCCATGATTTGTCGACGCCTTTGACGAAAATCGAAGGCTATGCCAGCGGCATCCTCGACGGCATCGCCAATACGCCGGAAAAAGAACGGCACTACCTGGACATGATCGTCGATACGTCGCGCCACATGGCCGGCCTGGTCCGGACGCTCTTCCTCTTTTCCAAGCTCGACCTGGGGCAGGTGCCCTTCCATTGGGAAGACGTCGACGTGGCGGCCTATTTAAAGGATTATATTGGCGAACAGACGGACCATTTCCACCAGCAAGGGCTGGACGTGACCTTCCAGTCCTCCCTGGACAAGGCCGTCATTTCTATGGACCGTCAGCAGTTCCAGCGGGTCATTGAAAATATCCTGGGCAACAGCTTGAAATATAAAGACCAGGCCGTCGGCCATCTGGCCATTATCCTGACCGATGGCGGGGAAGGGGCATACCTCCTTTCTTTTGCCGATGACGGCTGCGGCGTCGAAGAGAAGGAACTGCCGAAGCTCTTTGAAAGTTTCTACCGCACCGACAAGGCCCGGACCAATGTGGCCAAGGGAAGCGGCTTGGGCCTGGCCGTGGTCCAGCAGATTGTCCATGCCATGAAGGGAAAAATCTGGGCCCAGGCGACAGTGCCTAAGGGATTGACCATTTGCATTTCGTTACCGAAAGGGGAATCACATACATGAAACGTATCTTGATTATTGAAGACGACCAGGGCATTGCCGAATTGGAAAGGGACTACTTGGAAGCCAATGGCTTCAGTGCCGACATCGCGGTCGATGGCAAGACAGGGGAAAAGAAAGCCCTGGAAGACGCCTATGACCTCATCCTGCTGGACATCATGCTGCCCGGCCGCGATGGCTTCCAGATTTGCCGGACTATCCGCGAAACCAAGGACATCCCGATCCTCATGGTATCGGCCCGGCAGGAAGACATCGACAAGATCCGCGGCCTCGGCCTGGGCGCCGATGACTACATCGTCAAGCCCTTCAGTCCCAATGAGCTCGTAGCCCGCGTCAAAGGTCACCTGGCCCGGTATGAACAGCTCACGTCCCGCGAAGTCCATCGCGACGTCCTGCACTACGGCGACTTGGAAATCGATGAGAGCGGCCACCGCGTCTTCGTCAAGGGGAAAGAAGTGACCCTGCCCAATAAGGAATTCGAGCTCCTCTTGTTCTTTGCCAAGAATCCGGGCATCGTCTTCAGCAAGGAGACCCTCTTCGACCGCGTCTGGGGCAGCGAAGCCCTGGGGGAAACGGCGACCGTGTCGGTCCACGTCAACCGCATCCGCGAAAAAATCGAAGAGGATACGGCCAACCCCCGCTACATCGAAACGGTCTGGGGCGCCGGCTACCGCTTCCGGGGTTAGCCTGACGGAATTTTTTACGGTCCTTTCTCGTTTTGTTATCGCTCTGTTTATCTTTTATTTAACTTCCCTTCCTATACTGATACCATCAAAACGGTAACGAATAGGAAGGGGAGTTTTTATTATGTATGAATTTCGTGCAAAACAGGAAGACGTGGCCCTGTCGGTATGGCAGCGCCTGTGGCAGAAAATCATGGCTTCGCCGGCTGCCATCCTCCTGGTCCTGGCAGCCATCCTCTGTTTTGTGGCCAACCACCTGCTGGTCGTCACGGACCCTGTCGAATCGAACTATGTTCTGACGGCTAAGGAAATGCTCGCTTCTGGCGACTACTTCTCACCGCGCATCTTCGGCAATTACTGGTACGATAAACCGATTTTCTTCTATTGGGAACTCATTGCCGCCTTCAAGCTCTTCGGCATCAGTAATTTCTCGGCCCGCTTTTTCCCGGCCCTATTCGGTATGGCCGGCATCCTCCTGGCCTATGGCTTCACGGCCCGCCTCTACGATAAGAAGACGGGATTCCTGACCGGCCTCATCTTGCTGACGACGGTAGAATATTTTTACCTCTCCAAGGCCATCATTACGGATATGACCCTCTTCGTCTTTTATTCGGCCTGCCTCATGGCCTTTTACATCGCCTACAGCGAAGGCAAGCCGCGCTGGTATTACCTGGCCTACGCCTTTGCCGGCCTGGCCGTCCTGACCAAAGGGCCTATCGGCTTCTTCCAGCCCGGGCTGATCATCCTGCTTTTCCTCGTATGGCGCCGGGATCTCAAGGCCCTGCTGCACATCAAGCTCTTTTCCGGCCTGATCCTGTTCCTGGCCATCACCCTCATCTGGTATGGTCCGATGTACGCCATGCATGGCAGCGACTTCGTCAGTCAGTTCATCGGCGTCCATAACGTCCTGCGGGCTACCGTTTCCGAACATCCTCAGTTCAATGTCTGGTATTATTACAGCGCCATCTTCCTGGCCGGCTTCATCCCCTGGGTCTTCACTCTGCCCCTGGCCTGGCGCGACTATGGCCTGACCCGGAAAATCGCGGCGGCCTGGCGGGAAAAACGACTGCGCCTGCCTGCCTTGTCCATGAAGACCCAGTTCCTCATCGTCTGGGCGGCTACGATTTTCGTGACCTATCAGCTCATGGCGACGAAATACATGACCTATACCTTCCCGTATATGATTCCCCTGGCCATCGGCTTTGCGTCGTATTTGAAGAAATATGACCGCCTGGTCCTCAACATGGCCGGCATCGTCCTGGCCATTTACGTAGCCGCTACGTGTACGGTCATCGTGCCTCAGTGCCAGCAGGCTTCGGCTTATGATGCCGCCCAGGTCGTCAGCGGCCTGGCCGATAATGAAACGGCCGTCGTCACCTATGGTGGCCGCTATCCCGTATCCTTGACATACTATTCCGGCCATACGGCGTACCGCCTGGCGGAACGGGACAACATCGCCAGGATGCTGCCCGGCGGCATCAGCTGGAACGCCAAGAACGTCATGCCCTTCATGGCCATCGAAGACCTGCCGGACCAGGGCAAAGTCCTAGCCGTCGTCCGCGACCGCGATGAAGCCCGTTTCCTGCAGGACGTCCCAGGGACATGGCAGTGGCGCGCTCAGAAGGGCGTCTGGGTCATTTACCAAAAAGCATCGGATTTGTAAGTCTCCTGGAAAGGCCTTGTGACTGAATTGTAACAGCCCGTGCGTATACTATAGTCAACCTTGAAAGGGAGAGTGATAACGATGAAGAAATTCAACTATATAGTACGCATGATGCTGGTTCTGGTCGTCACCTTCATGACCTTCAGCGGCGCCGCCCTGACGGCACAGGCTGCCGAACCGCATAGCCATTCCCACCGCTGGGAACAGCGCGATGACCGCGACTACCGCCATCACGACGGCGATTGGGAAAAGAGCCGGAAACGTTGGGAAAAAGACCGGAAACAATGGGAAAAGGACCACAAATCAGAATCCCAGAAAAAAGTCGATAAAGCCAACCGTAAGGCCAACATCGCCATCGGCGTAGCCGCCGTCGCCACCATCATCGCCTTGACGAAGTGAGTGGGAATAATAGTGGCTAGTGGTTCATGGCTCTCCTTATAGGAGAGCTGTCAGCGAAGCTGACTGAGAGGTTGCTCTTTAAAGTTTGTAGTACGGAGTTTGTAGTTTGGAAAAGATGGTTTTAAATTTAAAACCATTCGCTAGCTACGAACCACTTAAAAGGGGCTGTCGCACATGCGACAGCCCCTTTTTTCGACGAACGATGAACAACCTACGACTCTAACCGCTAACCCCTAACCGCTAACCCCTAACCCCTAGCTACGAACCACTAGCCCCTTTCAATTCTCGTCCCGTCTGTTATAATAGGGAGTGCAATTAGATTCTGTTTATAAAGGAAGTGTTTATATCATGAAATTAACGGACCGCCTGGCTGCGGCTGTATCCCTCATTCCACAGGGGGCCGTCATTGCCGACATCGGGACCGACCACGCCTATATCCCGGTCTCCGTCTGTGAGAGCGGCCACTGTCCGTCGGCCATTGCCGCCGATATCGTCCCGGGACCGCTGGCAGCGGCCGTGGCCCACGTCCGCGGTGCCGGCTTGACCGACCGCATCGAATGCCGCCTGGGTGACGGCCTGACCTGCGTCAAAGCAGGGGAAGTCGATGGCGCTGTCATCTGTGGCATGGGCGGCCCGCTGATGGTGCGGATACTCCAGACTTCCTATGCGGTCTGGCAGTCTTTGAAATTTGTCGTCTTGCAGCCCCAGAGCGATGCCGGTGCCTTGCGCCGCTACCTGTATGAGCATGGCTGGCACATCGAAGACGAACGGCTGGTCATCGACGACGGCCGCCTTTACGAACTGATGCGGGCCGTGCCGGGACAGGCCGGGGCCCTGCCGGACTGGATCTATGACATCGGCCCCGTGAACTGGCAGCGCCGCGACCCGCTGCTCAGCCGCAAGATAGACATTCTCATGGAAACAAAAGGGCACATCCTGGAAGGCCTGAAGAAGAGCCGCAAAGATGTGCACGAACGGATGGAAAAAATAGAAAGCGAATTGCGCTTCTGGAGGGAATTGAAATGGCAACTACAGTAGGTGAAATCGTCAAAGTATTGAAAGCTTGGGCGCCGTTGTCGCTCAAAGAATCGTGGGATAATCCGGGCCTGCTCATCGGCAGCCCTGACGAACCGGTCGATAAACTCATGGTCACCCTGGACGTCATGATGGGGACCGTCGATTATGCCATCGAACACGGCATCCAGATGATCGTCAGCCATCACCCGGTCATTTTCGATGGCTTGAAATCCCTGCGGACCGACACATACAGCGGCCGCATGTACCAAAAACTCCTGGCCCACCACATTTCCGTCTACAGCGCCCATACCAACCTGGATAGTGCCGACGGCGGCGTCAACGACGTCCTGGCCCGCCTCCTGGGCTTGACGGATTTGAAGGGCCTCGTCCCCGTCGCCGAAGATAAACTCTATAAAATCGCCGTCTACGTCCCGGAAAGCCATGGTGACGCCGTCCGCCAGGCCTTGGCCGACGCCGGTGCCGGCTATATCGGCAACTACAGCGACTGTTCCTTTACGGCCAAAGGCGAAGGCCGTTTCAAAGCCCATGAAGGGACGCATCCCTTTATCGGTGAAATCGGGCAAGTCGAAAAAACGGCAGAAGAACGGGTCGAAACCATAGTCCCCGAAAGCAAGCTCCGTCAGACCGTACAGGCCATGCTGGCCGCTCATCCCTATGAAGAACCGGCGTATGACCTGTATCCGCTGAAAAATGCCGGTCATCCCTTCATGATGGGCCGCGTCGGGACCTGGCCGACACCGGAACCGGCTATGGACGTCTTGAAGAAAATCAAAGGCCTCCTTCATCGCGATGCCTTGTCCTATGCCGGCGATACGGACGTCATCGTCCGCCGCGTCGCCCTTCTCGGAGGTGGCGGAGCTGGCTTCATCAAACTGGCGAAAGACGCCGGTGCCCAGCTTTACCTCACAGGTGATGTCAAATACCACGACGCCCAGGAAGCCATCCGACAGGGCATCGTCGTCGCCGACGGCGGCCACTTCGGCACCGAATCGCCTGTCGTCGCCGACCTCTGCCGACGCCTGGAACAAGCTGCCGAAGAACAGCAATGGCACATCACCTGCGAAACTGACCCGACCAGTAAGGACATGCTGCATTATATGTAAAGCGCCTTATGGCGCGCCGTTCGCAGGTCGCAGGCCGCAATGGCTCCCCTGATAGGGGAGCTGTCAGCGAAGCTGACTGAGAGGTTGATTTCCTGTCAGATAGTGCCGCTGTGAAATTCAACCACAGCCCATTCTTGTCCAATGGCGGGTTTTTACGAGCCACGAGCCACGAGCCACGGCCTTCCAAGGCGACCAGCGAACTGCGGGGCCGTCAGGCCCCATTAATTCCCATAGAAAGGAAACGTATCATGACTAAAGAAGAACATGTAAGACATTTATTAGAAGACCCGGTATATGCCATTATGGGCAACGAGGAACTCTGCCTGGGCCGTAGCAATATGGACGTCGCCAAGGAATTGATCGCGGCTGGCGTCACGATTATCCAGTACCGCGAAAAACATAAGAAATGGCGCGCCAAGTACGAAGAAGCCAAAGCCATTGCCCAGCTCTGCCACGACCACGACGTGACCTTTATCATGAACGACTCGACAGACCTGGCCATCGCCTGCGGCGCCGACGGCATCCACGTCGGCCAGGATGATGCACCGGCCCAGATCGTCCGTCAGCTCGCCGGCCCGGACGTCTTCATCGGTGTATCGACCAATACCGTCGATGAAATGAAACAGGCCCTGGCTGACGGTGCCGATTACGTCGGTTTTGGTCCCATGTTCCCGACACAGTCCAAGAAAGACGCCGACGAAGTCGTAACGCCTGAAGCCAAGGAATATGCCCTTAAATTCGACCTGCCCGTCGTCACCATCGGCGGCATCAGCCTGGCTAACATCCGCAGCCTCTACGACGAAGGTTTCCGTTCCTTTGCCATGATTTCCGCCATCGTAGGCCAAAAAGACATCAAAGGCGCCGTAGAAAAAATCCGCCGGACCTTGCGTTAGCTATAAGCGAATAGAGCTTATAGCGCCGGTCGCAGTTCGCAGACCGCCGTCCGCAATGGCTCCCCTGATAGGGGAGCTGTCAGCGAAGCTGACTGAGAGGTTGATTTCCTGTCAGATAGTGCCGCTGTGAGGTTCAACCACAGCCCATTCTTGTCCAATGGCGGGGTTTTACGAGCCACGAGCCACGAACAACGAGCCACGGCTCTTTCCTCGGATTTAGATGCGGCAGTTCTGCCGCGACAGACTCATGATTGTATTACGACCATGTATCACCTGTCATAAATGCCGGCTGTGCCCGAGATTCACGGCGGCCTGCGACCTGCGGGGCCATCAGGCCCCTGATTCGATGAACGGAATCGGCCTGCGGGCCCGTCAGGCCCTTGACTCTCATCATCAAATATGGTATCCTATACGAATGATGAGTATGAAAAGCAATCGCTAGTGCTTTTGCATTAGAGGAAAGTCCGAGCTCCGTAGGGCAAGATGCCGGCTAACGGCCGGCGAAGGTGACTTTAGGGATAGTGCCACAGAAATGTGTACCGCCACGCAAGTGGTAAGGGTGGAACGGTGCGGTAAGAGCGCACCAGCGGTGCAGTAATGCATCGGCTAGGTAAACCCCATCTGGAGCAAGACCGAATAGGGGAGGGATGAAGCGGCCCGCTGATCTTCCGGGTTGTGTCGCTTGAACATGCCGGCAACGGTATGTCTAGATAGATGATTGCTGCTGCGCAAGCAGAACAAAACTCGGCTTACTGATTACTCATCACCTTGTGAATCTAAAAGGACTGTTACACGAAGGCATAGGCCATCGTGGACAGTCCTTTTTTTATGTTTGAAAACGGCCATTTCATCACGATGAACGAAGAACGACCTACGATGAACGGACGGCGGCCTGCGACCGGCGAACTGCGGCCTGCGGGCCTTTAAGGCCCTACAAGCCCTTTACATTTCCCCTTGTCCATGATATCATTTCAATAAGTGGTTTCAGATGGTAATAAACCATAATAATGAATTACCATGATAATGAATACTTAAACAAACAAAAGCGAGGGATTTAAGTTGGCATTAATCGTTAAGAAGTTCGGCGGCAGCTCCGTTGCGACACCGGACAAAATGCGGGCTATTGTACAACGAGTCTTAAAAGGCAAAAAGCCTGAAGACAAAATCGTCATCGTTGTTTCGGCAATGGGGGATACTACCGACGATTTAGTGACATTAGCAAAGCAGATTACCTCTAAGACTTACGGCCGTGAAATGGATATGCTCCTGACGACGGGCGAACAGGTCTCCATCGCCCTCATGGCTATGGCTTTCCAGGAAGCCGGCCAGAAGGCTATTTCCTTTACCGGTGCTCAGGCCGGCATCAAGACCAGCGATTCCTTTAACAAAGGCCGTATCCTGGCATTGAAACCGGGCCGCATCATGAAAGCGCTGGATCAGGGCAATATCGTCGTCGTCGCTGGTTTCCAGGGCATTACGGGCCATGGCGATATCACGACGCTGGGCCGCGGCGGTTCCGATACGACAGCCGTTGCCATTGCCGGTGCCATCCATGCTGATGTTTGTGAAATCTATACCGACGTTGACGGCGTATACACGTCCGATCCCCGTGTCGTTCCCAATGCAAGGAAAATCGAACAGATTACATACGGCGAAATGCTGGAAATGGCGAAACTCGGCGCCGGTGTCATGCAGCCCCGTGCCGTCGAAATGGGCAGCCGCTTCGGCGTCCCCATCCATGTACGCTCGACTTTTTCTGAAGATGAAGGAACTATGATACAGGAGGATTGCTCTATGGAAGTCAAACAGTATCTCATCCGCGGCGTCGCTTCGGATAAAAATGTTGCAAAAATCACCGTTTTAGGGATTCCCAATAAACCGGGCTTCGCTTATCGCGTTTTCGCTGAATTGGCAGAAAAACACGTCGACGTCGACATGATCGTCCAGAGTGTCCGCATTGCCAACGAAGGCGTAACGGATATTACCTTTACCATTGCCCGTACGGACCTGGAACAGGCCAAAGCTGTCTTTGCCAATCTGCGCAAGGAAATGCCTGTCGAAGATATCCTCATCGATGATAAGATGGCTAAAGTTTCTGTCGTTGGTGCTGGCATGGCTGGTCATCCGGGCATCGCTGCCGGCATGTTCGGTGTCCTTGGCGATAACGGCATCAATATCGAAATCATTTCCACTTCGGAAATCAGCATCACCTGCCTGATTGCAGAAGATGTCATCGACAAAGCCGTCAAAGCTATCCACGCGCACTTCTTCGACGAAGACTGAGGGGGATACATGTCTGTATTGGATAGCTTTACAGAAGAGATGTTGCAGTCTGAACTGCCCAAACGGGTCATCCTCGAACGCCTGACCCATGGCCTGGAAGTAGAAAAGCCGCCGCAGTTTGCCATTCCGGCTCCCAAATACACCTTTGAGACCAATCTGCACGGCTTCCGTTACGACTATCAACATCAGACCGTCACCATTTCCTATAAAGTAGCCCACGGCCTTCATGACGATATGACCGTATCCTTTATGACTTTCCGGGTCATCCTGGAAGGATTGGGCGTTTGTATCCGAATGCAGAAGTGGTAGTGAAATACAGAGGGGGTTGTCGCCAATGCGGCAGCCTCCTTTTTGTGGTGAAGGAGGGGAAACGCCGTTCGCAGGCCGCAGATGGCAGGCCGCAATGGCTCCCCTGATAGGGGAGCTGTCAGCAAAGCTGACTGAGAGGTTGAGAGGCATGCGTAGGGGCCGTCAGACCAAAAAGGAGGGGAAACGCGATGCATTGCGGAACCGATATCGTACAAATCAGCCGTATAGCGGACATGGCCGCCCGTCACGGCCGTTCCTTGGGCCGCTTTTTTACGGAACAGGAACTGGCTTATTGCCAGCGGAACGATGGTACCTGGCGGGCCGAATCGCTGGCCGGCATCTTTGCTGCCAAAGAGGCTTTGTTCAAGGCCTTGGGGACCGGTTTCCGCCAGGGAAAATGGACGGACGTCGAAGTCTGCCATGACTCGTTGGGAGCCCCGTATTATCAGCTCCATGGCTATTACGCCCAGGCCGTGGGCCAGGATGGCCAGCTGCCGTCCCTGTCCATCGCCCACGACGGCGATTACGCCATCGCCTTCACCGTGTTAGGGTAAAAAAAACGCAGTCCGCAGGCCGCAGATGGCAGTCCGCCATGGCTCCCCTGATAGGGGAGCTGTCAGCGAAGCTGACTGAGAGGTTGATTGGCTGTCAGATAGTGCCGCTGTGAGGTTTAACCACAGCCCATTCTTGTCTAATGGCGGGATTTTACGAACCAAGAACCACGAGCCACGGCCTTTCCTCGGACTCAGATGCGGCGTTGCCGCGACAGACTCAAACTGAGAACGACGCTTCGGGAAGCCCTCAGCGCGTAGCGGGCCGCCTTTACAGGCCGGCCCCTACGGTGGCCCCGGATGGGGCAATTTTACGAGCCAATGGTTTCCCGAGGCGATGTCGTCCCTTTGAGTTTGACGCCGCGCAGCGGCACGGCATTTGAGTCCATGGCGGCCTGAGATGGCGGGGCCGTCAGGCCCCATTACACGCGCCCTTTTCAATAAAAATAGGAGAGAATTACTATGCAAAAAGTTACTACTGCCGCTCAGATGCGGAATATGGATCGGATAGCTATGCATGGCATATATGCCATTGCGCCGGCTGTCCTCATGGAAAATGCCGGCCATGCCGTTGCCGAACGGGCCGGTGCCTGGCTGGAAGGCTGGAATGGCAAGGATGTCGTCCTCTTTTGCGGCAAAGGCAATAACGGCGGCGACGGCTTCGTCATTGCCCGCCATATCTTAGCCGCCGGGGCCAGGGCCTATGTCTATGTCCTCGGGGAAGAAGCCGACTATAGCGATGAAGCGCGTCAGCACTTGCATACGCTGCAGCAGCTGGCCGACGATGAAACGTGCCTGCTCTTGCCGGCGCCGCAGTCGGAAGCTGACTGGCAGGTCCTGCAAGAACGGCTCCTCGCCTCTTCTGTCGTCATCGACGCCATGTTGGGGACGGGCTTCCACGGCAGCCTGCGCCAGCCCATTGCCTCTATCGTAGCGGAAGTCAACGCCGCTGCCGCCGCCGGTGCCGTCACGGTCATCGCCGTCGATATGCCGACTGGCGTCAACTCCGATACGGGGGCTGTCAGCAACGGTGACGACGATGAAGACGGTCCGCTCTTTGCCGATATGACCGTCACCTTTGGTGCCCTCAAACGGGGCCTGGTCCTCTATCCCGGCCGGGCTTGTGCCGGCCACGTTGAAGTCGACCCCATCGGCATGCCTGGTCCGCTGCTCATGCAGCTCGAAGAAGACCCGGCTTATTTGCTGCAGGAATCGGATATCGCTGAAATCGTCGTGCCCCGCAGCCCGGACAGCCATAAAGGAACTCACGGTACCATCGCTATCGTCACCGGCAGCAGCCAAATGGCCGGAGCCGCCCTCATGGCCGCGCATGGAGCCGTCCGCAGCGGGGCCGGCAAGGTCTTCCTCCGCGTGCCCGGTGCGACGGCGCCGTACTGCATCGGCGCCCAGCCGGAAATCATGGTCCGCGGCGTCGGTACTGGCGACCACTTCACCGCTGCTGATGCCGATGAAATCATTGCTGAAAGCAAGACCTGGTCCGTCCTGGCCATGGGCCCCGGCATGGGCCGCGACGCCGGGACGAAAGAATTTCTCCTGAAAGTCCTGGCCGCTGTGGATTGCCCTGTCGTCCTCGATGCCGATGCCCTCAACCTGCTGGCCGGAGAAAAGGCCCTCATCGCTTCGCGGGGCAGCCGGATTATCATGACGCCGCACTTGGCCGAATTTTCTCGCCTCAGCGGCCTGTCCATGACGGAAATCAAAGCGGACCCCATCGCGGCAGCCCGTCATTTTGCCTCGGAATGGAAAGTCAACCTCGTCCTCAAAGGGGCGCCGACGCTCATCGTTTCGGCCCGGACGGGGAACGTCTACATCAACTCCACGGGCAATCCCGGTATGGCCTGCGGCGGCATGGGGGACGTCCTGACCGGCATGATCGCCGCCATGACGGCCCATCAGGGCATGAGCGATTTGTGCAGTGCCGCCTGTGCCGGCGTCTATCTCCACGGATCAGCCGGCGATGCCTGCCGCAAAGCCCGCGGCCCCTATGGCTTTACGCCCATGGAAACAGCCGATGCCCTTCCCGGCGTCCTGGCTTCTTTAGAAGAAGATTTGGCCCTGCCCATTTTGCAGCAGCCCTTGATTGGAGGAAAATAAATTGAAAAAAAGAAAACTCTTTACCGCCGCTCTGGCCCTGGTCATGAGCCTCATGCTCATCCTGGCCGGCTGTGGCAACAGCGCTTCGTCCAGCTCGTCTGGCGGAGCCAAAGCCGTTCAGTCTTTGACGGCTTCTGACAAAGATTTGCGCGTGTCCGTCCTTAACGTCGGCCAGGCCGATGCGACGCTTATCCAGTATAAAGGCAAGAACATGCTCATCGACACGGGTGACGTCGACAGCCGGGCCGATTTGGTCAAACAGCTCAAAGAACGCAAGGTCAAGGACATCGACATCATCGTCATCACCCATCCTCACGGCGACCACCTGGGCGGCATGGCGGAACTGTTCAAGGACTTCAAAATCAAGCAGATCTATGACAATGGCCAGAGTGCCAATACGGCCATGTACCGCAATTACCTGAAAAACATCAAGGCCAAGAACATTGCCTATAAGACCTTGAAGAAGGGCGATACCTTCACCCTGGGCGATGACGTCACCTTTACCGTCCTGTCGCCGGGCACGCCTTTCACTAAAGAAAATACCCAGAGCGTTTCTGAAAGCGGCCTGACCAATGACAATTCCATCGTCTGCAAGATGACCTATGGCCAGTTCTCCATGATGTTTACTGGCGATGCCCAGAAAGAAGTCGAAGAAAAGATCCTCAAGGACTATAAACCAGCTGACCTCAAAGCAGACGTCCTCAAAGTCGGCCATCACGGCAGCAAGACCTCGTCGTCCGACGCCTTCGTCAAAGCCATAGCCCCGAAAGCAGCGACCATTTCCTGCGCCGCCGGCAACCAGTACAAGTTCCCGCACGAACCGACGCTGAAGACCTTGCAGAAATACAACGTCGAAGTCTATCGTACCGACCGCAACGGCGTCATCACCATTACCACCGACGGCTCGTCATACAGCATTGAAAAGGAGCATTGATATGAAAAAAGAACTCGTCGGCAGCATCGACCGCATAACCGAACAGACAGCCTACATCATCCTCAACGACGATGAACACGAACTCCAGTTCCCACTGGAACTCTTGCCAGACGGCGCCGATGAAGGCATGGCCTTCACTATCACCATCGAACGCAACGAGGAAGAAGAAAAACGACTGGCCGAAGAAATCGAGGCCTTGAAAGAAGGCCTCTCCCAATAGGGAGAGGTTTTCTTTTTGCTCTTCCCAGGATTCACGGCGGGCTCGCCACGTGCGAGCCCCACGGAATCGCATACAGGCGATGGGAATGAGTGCAGGCCGCAAAAAAAATACACGGCCAGCGGGGCCGTCAGGCCCCTTATATATATTCCCTAACACGTTTTACTAAACACACATAATGCATGAAAATAAATAATTACTACAGGAGGTAATTTTATGATTGGGTATAAAAAAATTGCAGTCATCTTGGCCGTTTTTTCGGCTATGGGAATGGCTGTTCAAGGTCAGGGAAATGGCGATAGCATCGCGCTTTCTACGAATGTACCCACGTCTTTGCCGGCTTTGGCACCGGCAGCGTATCGCGGTCATTTCTGGCGGGTCGATGCAGAAAATGATGCCGGACTGCCACGGAATTTTCGCACTTGTCAGTCATCTTTTCACGGAGTGGAACATAAATATGCATCTGAGGTGGATCCGTCTTATGTTCCTTCCCGTAAGGGCTTGGACGACTTGCGTATTTCCGGGTCCGGCCAGTTTTCGGCCCGCCAGTTCGACGCCCTCGTCCATGAGCTGCGGAAAAAGACGAAAGGTCCTATTTATGACATCGACTTGCGCCAGGAGTCACACGGCTTCTTCAACGGCACGGCCGTCAGCTGGTATGGCCGTCACGATTGGGGTAATATAGGAAAATCCCAAGCCGAGGTTCTCATCGATGAACAGCAGCGCTTGCAGGCCGCTTTGGGGACAGACGTCACGGTCTACGACCAGGGGAAAGGCGATTTGCCCGTTCATCCTCAGATTATGACCGTACGACGCGTCCAGACGGAACAGGAATTGGCAGAAAGCAAAGGCGTCCACTACGTCCGCCTGGTCAATACGGACCATCTCTGGCCGACGCCGGGCGAAATCGACGCCTTTCTGGTTTTCGTCCGCACTTTGCCAGACGATGCCTGGCTCCATTTTCATTGCGAAGCCGGAGCCGGCCGGACGACGGCTTATATGGTCATGTACGATATGATAAAGAATCCCGACGTACCTTATCGGGATATCGTCTATCGCCAGTATGAAATCGGCGGCAACTACACGCCACATGACGTATCCCGTCCCAAACGAGGCGATTGGAAAGGACTGTATTATCATGAAAAACACGAAATGGTGTCCTTATTTTATCAGTATGTGCAGGACCAGGCAAAACAGGGATGGAGCCAGTCATGGTCACAATGGTTACAGAATAAAAGAATGAGAGTCAATAACGTTCATAACGATAACGACATATAAAACGACAAGAAATGTATAAATAACCATTTACAAAATTTTTATGCAAAAATAAGCTTTAGGAAATCAAAAAATAAGACTAAAAAATGGAAGCTGAATGGCGCTGTTAAGCCAATCTTTATTTTGCTAAAACTGAGTTACAGATATGGAGTTTTGACAAGCTTCAGGAAAAGTTGTATAATAATCGCAACAGGTGTGGTGCGGATGCAGGCAACACCTGCGGAAAGAGCAAAAAAACAGTACCTTTTTCAAGGCAGTAAAAGAGAGGAAACTAGGACAACTCGCCAATGAACCCTTGGAAAAAATACGTTTCGGCGCTCGCTAGTAACGGTGTAAGTCTTTTTACGAAACTTATTTTTTATTGGAAAAGGGGTAATTCTCATGAAATCCAAAGTAGTAGCAGCTCTCGCAGCAACCATGGCTATTGGCGCAACATGCGCTTTTGCAGCTAACCCGTTCGTCGACGTACCGTCTGACAGCTGGGCTTACAAATCCGTCGTAGAATTGGCTGACGCTGGCATCATCCAGGGCGTTGACGGCCAGTACTTCCAGGGCAACCGTAACATCACTCGTTACGAAGCTGCTGAAATGGTCGCCAAAGCTATGGCTCACATGGACAAAGCTTCTGTCGAACAGCGCGCCCTCATCAACAAATTGGCTGACGAATATGCTGACGAACTCAACAACCTCGGCGTTCGCGTAAGCGCTCTGGAAAACCGCGTTGGCAACGTAAAACTCACTGGTGATGCTCGTATCCGTTATCGTTACCAGGATTCCTATAAGAGTGAAAAAGGCTTAGCAAAAGATGATATTGCTGGTAAGAAAAATGATTCTTCTTGGGATTATCGTATCCGCGTTCGCGCTAATGCTCAGGTCAATGACCGCACGAAAGTTACCTACGGCATCAGCTCGGATAATAAGAACTTTGCTGATAACGCCCAGGCTAGCGATGAAGACAATGATATCTACACGGATATCGCCAAAGTCGACTATAACTTCGGCGGCAACAACTGGAACCTCAGTGTTGGCCGTACCGATGCTTACGTCCTCGGCAATGCTTATGGCTACAACTACGGCGATGTCTTCGACCGTGCAGAATTAAAATATAAGAATGATAAATTTGCTGCCACCGCTGGTTACGGTAAATTTAAGACCAATGGTACCGATACGTATTATGGCCCGAATGTTGCTGGTAAAAATGTACTTGATGCTAATGGTAAACTCACATCTGATGGTATCAATGGTGTTAAGACTGGCTACGGTGAATTGGAAGGCTTCTTCGGCGGCGGCCGCGCAGCTGGTTCGGCAGTTGGTGTTTACTATAACGACTTTACCCGAGCTGGTGATACAAATAATGGTGAACAGAATTCTTTCTATGCTGACGATCTCTGGGGCGCTTATGCTAAAGCTAACCTTGGTAAATGGAGCCTCTTGGGTAACTACGAAAAAGTAAACTTTGACAAAGATATCAAGACGGCTAGAAGTGCTAAGACTGATGATGCATCTGTCTGGATTGGCAAGTTATCTTATGGCAAAGCCAACTTCGCTACGCCGAAGTCTTGGGATGCTTGGGTTGAATACATCAACGCACAGGATGGTGCTTTCATTGGAGCTAACTCCAATTCTTGGAGATTCGACAGCCATATGGACAACATCGAATCCTGGGGTGTCGGTGCTGATTACACCTTCGCTAAGAATGCCATGTTCCAGGTTATGCAGTCCTTCGGTACGAACACTAAAGACGGCAATGCACCCGATCCGGAAGAACAGACACGCGCTCAGTTCGTATTCGTATTCTAATCTCTCCTTTACAGGAAGATTGCCAAAGACCACTCAGAAATGGGTGGTCTTTTTTTTGATGAATAAAGTGCAATGCTAATTTTCTATGAAATGTTTAGCGA
Organism: Megasphaera sp.; assembly: GCF_047831605.1. Classification (NCBI taxonomy): domain Bacteria; kingdom Bacillati; phylum Bacillota; class Negativicutes; order Veillonellales; family Veillonellaceae; genus Megasphaera; species Megasphaera sp. The sequence continues at coordinate 2,077,325 of NZ_CP181255.1, forward strand.
TATGTGCAATCGATATGAACAAACCCACTAGAGCGAATATAAATGGTATAGCTTTTTTGCATATGCTAAATTGGCATAATTAGTGAAAGATGGCTTTTTTAAGCGATTTAATGACCATTTTTGATGAACTTATATTTACGAATTTTTGACAAAAGTTACAAAATAAGGTATAGTGAAAAAGAACTAGTGTAGTGCATTGCAGGTATACTAGTGAAAAGGGGTACGAAGAAACAGACGGTCTGAGGCAGTAAAAGAGAGGAAACTAGGATAACTCGCCAATGAACCCTCAGAAAATATGTTTCTGTCTCTCGCTCGTAACCGTGTAAGACTTTAGGAAACTTATTTTTATTGGAAAAGGGGTAATTCTCATGAAATCCAAAGTATTAGCAGCTCTCGCAGCAACTATGGCTGTTGGCGCTACTTGCGCATTCGCAGCTAACCCGTTCGTCGACGTACCGACCGACAGCTGGGCATACAAATCCGTCGTAGAATTGGCTGACGCCGGCATCATCCAGGGCGTTGACGGCCAGTACTTCCAGGGCAACCGTAACATCACTCGTTATGAAGCCGCTGAAATGGTCGCCAAAGCTATGGCTCACATGGACAAAGCTTCTGTTGAACAGCGCGCCCTCATCAACAAACTGGCTGACGAATATGCTGATGAACTCAACAACCTCGGCGTTCGCGTAAGCGCTTTGGAAAACCGCGTTGGCAACGTCAAACTCACCGGTGATGCTCGTATCCGTTATATCCACCAGAGCGAAGGCGACAAGATTAAAGCTGACAAGGCTGTATACAATACTGTTTCTGCAAAGAATGGTAAAGGCGAAGATGTTGTCAATAAATCAACAAAGAACGACAGCTCTTGGTCCTATCGTTTCCGCGTCCGCGCCAATGCTCAGGTCAACGACCGTACGAAAGTAACTTACGGCATCAGCTCGGATAACCATTTCTTCTCGGATAATGCTCAGGCTAGCGATGAAGATAACGATATCTACACGGATCTCGCTAATGTCGATTACAACTTCGGCGGCAACAACTGGGACCTCCTCGTAGGCCGTTATACCTATAAAATCGGTGGCGACCGCTCCTATGGCTTCCTCTTCGGTGATACCTTCGACGGTGCTCAGTTGAAATACCAGAACGACAAATTCGCTGCAACCGCTGGCTATGGTAAATTCAAAGCTGGCGATATCGCTGGTTATGATGATGAAGATGGTCAGATGGACGGTGTTAAGACCGGCTTCGGCGAATTAGAAGGCTTCTTCGGCGGCGGCCGTGCAGCTGGTTCGGCAGTTGGCGTTTACTACAATGACTTTACTGTTGCAGGTGGTACTGATGCTGCCTTTGCTAAAGATGGTGCAGAAAAAACTAAAGATTTCTTTAATTTCGATGATATGTGGGGCGCTTATGCCAGCGTCAACTTCGGCAAATGGAACCTCTTGGCTAACTATGAAAAATACAACAGTACAGATGCTTCCAAAATTGCAAAACAGAGTGACGATCCGACCGTTTGGGTTGGCAAGCTGACCTACGGTGCTGCTAACTTCGCTACGCCGAAATCCTGGGACGCTTGGGTTGAATATGTCAATGCTGACCAGGGCTTCGCTGATGCAAAAGGCAACTTCGTTGGTTCCACAGATGGCTGGAGAGCAGATAGCCTCTTGAATAACGTTAAATCTTGGGGCGTTGGCGTCGACTACACTTTCGCTAAGAATGCTCAGTTCCAGGTAATGCAGTCCTTCGCAACCAGTGCAAAAGACGGCAATGCTGATCCGGGCGAAGAAACACGTGCTCAGTTCGTATTCGTATTCTAATCTTTCCTTTCACAGGAAGATTACAAAGACCACTCAGAAATGGGTGGTCTTTTTTTGCACAAAAATGGAAAAGACGCAGGTAGCCGCATAAACACATACGGCCCGTGGCCGTATTCGTAGGGGCTCGCACGTGGCGAGCCCGCTAGAAAGAGTTAGCCATAGCCTATTCTAGTATAATGGTGAGCTTTTACGAGCCACGAATCACGAACTACCACGGCTTTTTCCTCGGATTCAGATGCGGCGTTCCGCCGCGACAGACTCAGGATGGTATTACGACCGCGTGCCAATCGTCATAAATTCCGGCTGTACCCAGGATTCACGGCGGTACGCCTTTCAGGCGTCCCCTACGGTATCGCAATAGGCGATGGAAAAGAACACGGCCACAGGTAAAAATGCACGGCCATCGGCCTTGTGCGTAGGGGACGCCCAGAGGGCGTCCCGCTGTGAGATTTGCCCACAGCCCATTCTGGTATAATGGCGGGCTTTTACGAGCTACGAACCACGAACCACGAGCCACGATTTTTTCCACAAGCCGAGGGTTACTCGAGGCGATGTTGTTAGTTTGAATCTGTTGCCGCAAAGCGGCATCTGAGTCCGAGACGGCCTGCGACCGGCGGGGCCGTTGGCCCCAAAATAAAAAAATTCAAATTTTTTTGTTTTTTTTAGAAGGAATTTGCATCCCCGTGTTGAATACTATACATATAAGGGAAGAGACCACAAGGAATGAAAGCCATACATTCTTTAGACAGGATCTCCCCACGAAAGGAAGGGATGTTTTATGGCAACCATCGTTAGAGGTAAAAATTTAGAAATTACACCGGCTCTGAAAGATCACGTTGAAAAACAGGAAAAGAAAGTTACGAAATACTTTGATAACGAAGTCAATGTCCAGGCCCTGCTTTCTGTAGAAAAAGATCGGAAAATCGCTGAAATCACGTTGAAAGTCGACGGTGTCGTTCTCCGCGGCGTCGAAGCCAACGATGATATGTATGCTGCTATCGATTTAGTCTATGATAAACTGGTCCGCCAGATTCATAAATACAAAACAAAAATCGCCCGCCGCATGAAGAAAGGCGCTTTCAATGACGCTCTCGTCGAAGGGCCGGCTGTTCCGGAAGAAACCTTTGAAGTCGCCCGCGTCAAGAAATTCGCCGCTCGTCCGATGGACGTCGAAGAAGCTATCTTGCAGATGAACCTCGTAGGCCACGACTTCTTCGTCTTCCTCAACTCCAAGACCGATACGATCAATGTCGTCTATAAACGGAAACACGGGAAATACGGCCTCATCGAACCGGAATACTAGGGGTTGTCCGTGGCTCCCTTGATAGGGGAGCTGTCAGCATAGCTGACTGAGAGGTTGAAAAGATGAATAAAAAAGCTGTCGCATTAAGCAGGAATGCATAATGCGACAGCTTTTTTAAGTATTAAGTTTGCAGGAGAGGCAAATAATGGCGGTCTGCGACTGCGGCCTGCGGGCTCGCCACGTGCGAGCCCCTACTCTTCCTCATTGTGGAGGACGCTGATTTTGGGAGTATGGTGGATGGCTTGTTCAAATTCGTCCTGGATTTCCTGGCTCGGTCCGCCGTCGAGTTTGCTGACGATGTAGATGGCGATGAGCGAGAAGAGGAAGCCCGGTACGATTTCATAGAGGCCGAACCAGGCGAACTGTTTCCAGATGAGGACGGTCAGGCCGCCGACGATGATGCCGGCCAGGGCGCCGTTCTTGGTCATGTTCTTCCAGTACAGGGACAGGAGGATGGTCGGGCCGAAGGCGGCACCGAAGCCAGCCCAGGCATAGGAGACCATGGTCAGGATGTAACTGTTCGGGTTGAGGGCCAGGACGATGGCCAGGGCGGCGACGACGAGGACCGTCAGGCGGCTGACGTAGATTAATTCTTTATCGCTGGCATTCTTGCGGACGAAGGTATGATAAAAGTCCTTGGAAATGGCCGAGGCCGTGACCAGCAGCTGCGACGAGGCCGTACTCATGATGGCTGCCAGGACGGCGGACAAAATAAGGCCCGAGGCAAAGGGCGGGAAGAGCTGACGGCTCATGACCAGGAAGACTTTTTCCGAATCGGCGCCGACTAAAGGCGTCGGGACGATGACTTTGCCTACCAGGCCGACCAGGACGGCAGCGGCCAGGGAGATGACGACCCAGGTCATGGCGATGTGTTTCGATTTCTTCAGTTCCGTCGGGTCGCCGATGGCCATGAAGCGGACCAGGATATGGGGCTGGCCGAAGTAGCCGATGCCCCAGGCCAGGGCGGAGATGATGCCGATGATACCCGTCGTCGTCGTGTCCGGTGCCATTTCCAGGAGGTTCGGTGCCGTCGTAGCCAATCGGGTCATGACGGCGTCGCAGCCGCCAAAGGCGATCATGCCGACCAAGGGGACCAGGACGATGGCCAGGAACATCATGCAGCCCTGGATGAAGTCGGTCCAGCAGACGGCCATGAAGCCGCCCAGGAAGGTGTAGATGACGACGACGCCGGCACTGAGCAGTAGGGCCGAGAAGTAGTCCATGCCGAAAACCGATTCAAAGAGCTTGCCGCCGGAGACGAATCCCGATGACGTGTATATAAGGAAAAATATAAGGATGAAAATAGCCGAGATGATGCGGATGATATTTTTTTCATCGTGGAAGCGGTTCTTCAAATAGTCCGGCATGGTCAGGCTGTTGTTGGCCACTTCGGTATAGTTACGCAATCTCTGGGATACGAACTGCCAGTTGAGGTAGGTACCGATGGCGATGCCAATGGCAATCCAGGCAGCCGAGATACCTGTAGAATAAGCGAAACCCGGGACGCCCATGAGCATCCAGCCGCTCATGTCCGATGCTTCGGCACTCATAGAAGTGATCCATGGACCCAGGCTGCGCCCGCCGAGAATGTAATCGCTCAGCCGCTGCTGGGACCGGGAATAATAGACGCCAATCGCCAGCATTGCCAGTAAGTAGAGGGCAAAGGCTGTCAATATGGACACATCATATTGCATCATAATGATAAAACCCCTTTCACGTGGTGGATAAATAAATAATAAAATCATTTTAGCATATTCATGCGGTGTTGTATATGGGAAAATACCTGTTCTTTCCCAAAGGAATCCCCTTATATTTTCTTAAATCCCTTTGAAACGGTTGCAAAATAGGCGCCAATCACGGTATAATGTATAATTGATATAATATCACAGAGTAGATTGCAAATTGTGTAAATTGGAGGTCTCGGATAGGTGTTTAATAAACTGATACAAAGACTGCTCGGGAATAATACCGAGCATGAATTAAAGAAGATGTGGCCTATTGTCCGCCGCATCAACGACCTGGAACCGAAATTGGCAGGCCTGAGCGATGCGTCGCTGCAGGAGAAGACCTTCGAGTTCAAGAATCGCCTGGCCAACGGAGAAACGTTGGACGACATTCTGCCCGAAGCCTTTGCCGTCGTCCGCGAAGCTTCGCGCCGTGTGACAGGGATGCGCCATTTTGACGTCCAGCTCCTGGGGGGTATCGTCCTCCATCGCGGGGATATCGCCGAAATGCGTACGGGTGAAGGCAAGACCTTGGTCGCGACGCTGCCGGTATACCTCAATGCCCTGACGGGCAAGGGCGTCCACGTCGTCACGGTCAACGACTACCTGGCTACCCGCGACAGCGAAGATATGGGCCGCATCTATAAGTTCCTCGGCCTGTCCGTCGGCCTCATCGTCCACGACCTCACGTATGACCAGCGCCGCCGGGCGTACAACGCTGACGTCACCTATGGGACGAACAACGAATTTGGGTTCGACTACCTGCGCGACAACATGGTCATCAGTGAAGACCAGATGGTACAGCGGCCGCTCAACTACTGTATCGTCGACGAAGTGGACTCGATCCTCATCGACGAAGCGCGGACGCCGCTCATCATTTCCGGCCCGGGTGAAAAATCGACGGACCTCTATTATACGCTGGCAGGCATCGTCAAGACCTTCACCAAGGACGACTACACGATGGACGAAAAGCAGAAGACCATTGCGCCGACCGATTCGGGCGTTGCCAAAGTCGAAAAGATGCTGGGTATCAGCAACATGTTCGACAACGACCACCTCGATTTGAACCACCTGGTCATCCAGGCCCTGCGGGCGCGCTTCATGATGCACCGCGATAAGGATTACGTCGTCAAGAACGGCGAAATCGTCATCGTCGATGAATTCACAGGCCGCCTCATGTTCGGCCGCCGTTACAGCGATGGCCTGCATCAGTCCATCGAAGCCAAGGAAAACGTCAAGGTCCAGGGCGAAAGCAAGACCCTGGCTACGATTACCTTCCAGAACTACTTCCGTATGTACGACAAGCTGGCCGGCATGACTGGTACGGCCAAGACGGAAGAAGACGAATTCAACAAGATCTATAAACTCGACGTCTACGTCATCCCGACCAACAAACCGGCTATCCGCCGCGATCTGCCGGACGTCATCTACAAGACGAAGAACGCCAAGTACCGCGCCGTCGTCCGGGAAGTCAAGAAGCGCCACGCTACGGGCCAGCCGATCCTGGTCGGCACGACGTCCATCAACCAGTCGGAAATCCTCAGCCAGCTCCTGGATAAGGAAAATATCGTCCACAACGTGCTCAACGCCAAGTACCACGAAAAAGAAGCGGAAATCATCAAGAACGCCGGCCAGAAGGGCATGGTCACCATTGCCACCAACATGGCTGGCCGCGGCACGGACATCAAACTCGGGCCAGGCGTCGCTGAACTGGGCGGCCTGATGATCATCGGTACGGAACGCCACGAAAGCCGCCGTATCGACAATCAGCTGCGCGGCCGTGCCGGCCGTCAGGGCGACCCGGGTACGACGCAGTTCTTCCTGTCTCTGGAAGACGACCTCATGCGTATCTTCGGCTCGGAAAACATTTCCAAGTTCATGGATAAATTGGGCATGGATGAAGACGAACCGATTACGGCCAAGATGATTACCCGGTCCATTGAAAAGGCCCAGAAGAAAGTCGAAAGCCACAACTTTGAAATCCGTAAATACGTCCTGGAATATGACGATGTCATGAACCAGCAGCGTGAAGTCCTCTACAGCCAGCGCCGCCAGGTCCTCACAGCCGATTCCCTGCGCGATACTATCATGGGCATGGTCGACGATATCATCCACGAAGGCCTGGACAAATACGCCAATGAAAAGCTCTATCCTGAAGAATGGGATTTCGCCGGCCTCCTGAGCCAGATGCAGCAGTATTTCGTGCCCAAGAACGCTACGTCTGTGGAAGAACTGGAAAACCTGAGCCGCGTCGAAGTCCAGGATAAATTGAAACAGATTGCCGTCGACCTCTATGAAGAACGCCTCAAGGAAATCGGCGAACAGACCATGAAGGAACTGGAAAAGGCCATCATGCTCCGCGTCGTCGACAGCAAGTGGATGGACCACCTCGACGCTATGGATGCCCTCAAGGAAGGCATCAACCTGCGGGCTTACGGCCAGAAGAATCCGCTCGTCGAATACAAATTCGAAGCCTATGAAATGTTCGAGGAAATGATCGAATCCATCAAACGGACCGTCGTCACCTTCCTCTATCATATCCAGGTCACGTACAGCAAGCCCGTACCGCAGGCGGAAGATCATCTCCAGGGCGCTCACGAAGTCCACGAAGAAAGCAAACCCGTCAGCGCCGAAGACATCAAGAAAGACGAAGAACGGGAACGGCAATGATGGCGTAGGGGCGTCCACGTGGGGCGCCCGCGCGAATTCTGTGAACATCCTATTATAGTTATTTTTATTTAGAAAAAGCAGGTGATACTTGTGTTGTTAGATGAAATGCGTAAACCGCTGGAAGACCTCAAACATAGAATACAAGAAATCGGGGATTCACTTTAACTTACCTCGGAAAAAAGAACGTATCATGGATTTAGATATGCAGATGAGTGACCCGACCTTCTGGGATGACCCGGACAAGGCCAAGAAGATTTCCCAGGAAGCGACGCTGCTCAAGACGGAAGTCGAAGGCCACGAAGAACTCGTCCGCAAAGCTGATGACCTCAGCGACTATTTGGAAATGGCCATGGAAGATGGCGACGCCTCCTTTGCCGAAGACATTGAAAAGCAGTACCACGACCTGCTCAAGAACATCGAAAAGCGGGAAGTACGGCTCCTCTTGTCCGGCGAATACGACAAGTGCAACGCCCTCATTACCTTCCACGCCGGTGCCGGCGGTACGGAAGCTCAGGACTGGGCACAGATGCTCATCCGCATGTATACCCGCTGGGCTGAACGCAATGGCTACAAACTGACCGTCCTGGATATGCAGCCCGGTGATGAAGCGGGCATCAAGAGCGCTGCCTTCCGCGTCGAAGGCGAATACGCCTATGGCTATTTGAAATCGGAAAAAGGCGTCCACCGCCTGGTCCGCATTTCGCCTTTCGATGCCGCAGCCCGGCGCCACACGTCCTTTACGGCTGTCGATGTCATGCCGGAACTGCCGGACGACGTCGATGTCGAAATCAATATGGACGACGTCCGCGTCGATTACTTCCGCGCCTCCGGTGCCGGCGGCCAGCACGTCAACAAGACGAGTTCCGCTGTCCGCATGACTCACATGCCGACGGGCATCGTCGTCCAGTGCCAGAATGAACGGTCACAGCTGCAGAATAAGGAAATGTGCCTGAAGTACTTGCGGGCTAAGCTCTTTGAATTGGAACAGGAAAAGCAGGAAAAACTGAAAGCCGAAATCGGCGGCGTCCACCAGGCTATCGAATGGGGGAGCCAGATCCGCTCGTACGTGTTCCACCCGTACAACCTGGTCAAGGACCACCGGACCAATGTCGAAACGGGCAATATCCAGGCTGTCATGGACGGCGACCTGGACATCTTCATCGAAGGGTATTTGCAGCAGGAAAAAGAAAATAAGTTAGCAAAGCAGGAGCTCTAAAGTAAATGAAAAAATGGATGATTTTCTTTGTCATCGTCGCAGCCCTCTTGGTCGGCGCCAATTCCTATGCGCCCCAGCTGGCCGAAGCCGGCCTCTGTCAAGCCTTGTCGGCGACACTCAATCTGCACAGCGATGATGTCCGCGTCCAGGCGTCGCCAGGGGCGAAGATCTTCCTCGGCGACATCGACGCCATTACGGTTCATGCCAATAATTTCCAGGCTGGCGATCTGACCTTCGCCCACTTCGACTGCAATCTCTACGGCGTCCATTTCAAGCCGCTCCTGGCCCTGGCCGATCAGGAAGTCCGGGTCACCCGGGCCGAGAGCGGTGAGATGACGGCATCCATCCGCAGCGAAGAACTGGAAAAGTTCCTGGTCAAGAAGGTCCAGGGACTGACGGACCCGCAGGTCTCCTTTGAAGACGACGCCGTCCGCGTCCAGGGGCGGGTGAAGCTGGGCGGCCTCGTGTCGGCCCAGGCTGATGTCCGCGGTCATTTTGGCATGAAAGGGTCGAAGCTCATGTTCATCCCGTCGTCCGTGACGGTAGAAGGCATGGGCATGCAGATCAGCACGACGCAGATGGCCAATGCTGAGATTTACGACTTTGCCGGGTTCCCCTTGGGAATCCAGCCGGACAGCGTCACCATGCGCGACGGCCTCCTGACCATCCATGGCCAGGTGAGCAACTCATAGATAAGGTGAAGAGAATGACAAACATGAATAAACGCAGTATGCTGGCGATGATACTGGCCGTCTTTATCGGCCTCGTATGTGCGCTGGGCATGTGCGTACAACGCAATGCGATAGAAAATGAGTCGACGACGGTAGAACAGGCTATGGATTATGATGCCATCGTCGTCATGGCCCGTAACGACGGCTACGACCTCGACACGGCACTTCAGATGTGCCGCGATGCCGGCGTTACGAGCTTTGCCATTTACGATACTACCCTCAATAAGCTGACCCAGCGCGGCGAACTGTCGCTGGTGACGAAACTCGGTGCCGACCTCTATTATCCTCAGTTCGGCATTACCGACAAATCCTATGACTACTACCTCATCGGCAAGCCCCAGGGCCAGACGGACCTCTATTTCGACGAAGTCGTGTCCGACCTCAAGACCCGCCTGGGTGACGATAAAGTCAAGATCATGTCCCATGGCCCGTACCGTATTGCCGGTATTCAAGGTGTCATGCCGGGCTTAGGCGATGTCAACCTGGGTATCCTCAGCGCCGACGCCAAGACCATCAGCGACCACGGCTTCCACGTCATCCTGCGGCCGACGAATTACAGCAACCCGACGAAGGAACAGGTCGCTCATTTCTTCGACCGCGTCGACCAGATCAAGAACGTATCGGGCATCATGTTCGTCGGCAAGGAAGTCCTGGGCTATACGCCGGTCAACGCCGAACGCAAGACCATGCTGGACTATACGGCGGACAACCTGAACGACAGGGACATTCCTTTCTATATGATCGAATCGGTCAACCAGCTCCAGTATAATCAGCAGGACGGCATGTATGACCTGGCCGGCCTGGTCCATTACCGCACGGCCCGCGTCTATGCCATGGCCAAGGAAGAACTGGAAAAGATTACGCCTGAAGAAGCGGCTATGCGCTTTTACATCAGCGACCTGGAACGCAATGCCCGGGTCAATCTCTATCCGCTCTATAAGAAGCCTCTCCACGGCATGAACCTGACCCAGACCAACTTGTCTTACGTCAAGATGGTTTCGCAGAAACTGACGGACCGGGGCTACACCCTGGGCCGGGCTTCCATCATGCCGGCCTATTATCCGAACCGCCTGCTCCTGGCCATTACGGCAGCGGCAGCAGCCTGCGGCTTCGTCTTCGTCCTCAACCTGCTCCTGCCCTTGACGGACCGCAAGAACTACATCCTCATGGGCCTGGGCATCGTCTGTGCCGTCATCGGTGCTATCGTCGCCAAAGGGGCCTTGTTCCTCCAGGTCTGGGCTATCGGCTGTGCGACAGCTGCGCCGACAGCGGCCATTCTCCTGGCCCTGGACCACTGGAAGAAGATGAAGATCACTAAGAAACTCGGCTATGGCCGCGTCGTCCGCGATGGCACCATCGGCTTGTTCTTTGCCGTCGCCGTGGCCATGATCGGCGGCCTCTATATCGCCGCCATGCTGGGCAATATCCGCTTCTTCATGGAATTCGACTTCTACCGCGGCGTCAAGCTGACCTTCATCCTGCCCCTGATCCTGGTGGCTATCGGCTATCTGCGCCGCTTCCCGCTCATGGGACAGACCATCGCCTCGCCGGAAGACCTAAAGGTCTTCGTCAAGGATTTCCTCAATATTCCCATTAAGATGGGGACCATCCTTATCCTGGCCGTCCTGGCCCTGGCTGGCGTCATCTTCGTCGGCCGCAGCGGCCACACGGCAGGCGTCCCCGTACCGGGCGTGGAAGTCGCTATGCGCCGCTTCCTGGAAAATGTCCTCTATGCCCGCCCGCGGGAAAAGGAATTCCTCATCGGCCATCCGGCCTTCTACCTCATGGTCGCTGCGCTGTACCGTAAATGGCCGCAGCTGCTGCACTTCTTCCTGGTCATCGCCGCTGCCATCGGCGTCGGCTCTATGGTCGAAACCTTCGCCCATATCCGCACGCCTTTCCTCATGTCCTTCATCCGCGGCATCAACGGCTGGGTGACGGGCATGGTCATCGGTATCGGCCTGATCATCGCCATTGCCATCGTCAGCTATGTGACGACGTGGCTGGGAAAGCAGGTGGCCCATCGTGACTAGAGTCGTTATTTCCGGCTATTACGGTTTTGCCAATGCCGGCGACGAAGCCATGCTGGCGGCCATTGTCGGCTCCCTGAAAGACATCATTCCCGACGTATCGATTACGGTCATCACCGGCAACTGCCGCATGACCCGGGAAAACCATAACGTACAGGCTGTACACCGCCTGAACTTCTTTGCTATCGCAGCGGCCATTCGCCGCTGTGATATTCTTATAAGCGGCGGTGGCAGCCTTTTGCAGGACGTGACCAGCGCCCGCAGCCTCTATTATTACTTGTGGATCATGAAAATCGCCCTGTTCTTCAAGAAGCCCGTCATGCTCTACGCTCAGGGCATCGGCCCCGTCCGCGGTGCCAAGGCCCGCCGGGCTGTGCGCGATGTCTTGCAGCGCGTCGCCGTCATCGGCGTCCGCGATGCCGATTCCAAAGCCGAACTGGCCGCCATGGGCGTGACCCGGCCGCCTATCCATGTCACGGCTGACGCCGTCTTGTCCATGCATCTCGTCGATAAGAACATCGGCCTCTATATTCTCAAGAAACACGGCATCACCGGCATCCGCCGGCGCCTGGGCATTGCCGTCCGCAACTGGCAGGACCATGAAGCCTATAAGGACGCCATTGCCGCTGCTGTTGACGAGCTGCAGGAAACACAGGACGTCCACGTCATCTTCATCCCCATGCAGTACCCGGCCGACGTCGAAGCCGGCCGCGACATTGCCAGCCGCATGAAGACGAAAGCCGTCGTCCTCGACGGCCACTATACGACGGTGGAATTCATGTCCCTCATGGGCTGTATGGATGCGGTCATTGCCAACCGCCTGCATGCCCTCATCTTTTCGGCTATCATGCAGGTGCCGGCGACGGCCGTGTCGTATGACCCGAAAATCGACAGTTTCATCGACCTCATCGGCGATAGGGTCTGCGGCACGACAGAAGACGTCCAGGCTGCGGATATCGTCGCCGACGTGAGCCAGAAATTGGCTCTCGGCCATTTGGCGCCGGAAATCAAGGCCCGCCTCAATCACCTGCGGCGCCAGTCCCTGCGCAATGCCTATCTGGCCCTGCGCATCCTGGAAGGCCGCAAGGGCGTCCGCAAGCGCCTGCAACAGCATCGGAGGTCCTTATGATTGAATTAAAGAACGTATCCAAGGTCTATGACAATGGCTCCATTGCCCTGGACCACGTATCGCTCCATATCGGCAAGGGCGAGTTCGTCTTCGTCGTCGGCGCCAGCGGGGCCGGCAAGTCGACGCTCATCAAGCTCTTGTCCTATGAAGAACTGCCATCGCGGGGTTCGGTCTTCGTCAACGGCATTGAAGTCAATAAGCTGGCCAAGAACCGCGTGCCCTATCTGCGCCGTAAAATGGGCATCGTCTTCCAGGATTTCCGCCTCCTGCCCAATAAGACGGCTCAGGAAAACGTGGCCTTTGCCATGGAAGTCATCGAAGCGCCGCGGCGCCTCATCCGCCGCCGTGTCCGCGATGTCCTCGACCTGGTCGGCCTGGTCGGCAAGGCCGATGCCCTGCCTAAGAACCTCAGCGGCGGCGAACAGCAGCGCGTAGCCATCGCCAGGGCCATCGTCAACCGGCCGCTGCTGCTCATTGCCGATGAACCGACGGGGAACCTGGACCCGGAAACGTCGCGGGACATTATGGAAGTCTTCAAGAAAATCAACCACATGGGGACGACAGTCCTCATGGTGACTCATGATAAGACCCTCGTCGACATGATGAACAAGCGGGTCATCGAAATCGACGGCGGCAAAGTCGTCCGCGATGAACAGAAGGGGGGATACGACGATGAAACTTAGGACCATGCGCTATTACATGACCGAAGCGCTCCAGTCGTTCTGGCGCAACCGCTTCATGTCCATCGCCTCTATCGCTACCGTCGCCTTGTCGCTGTTCATCCTGGGCCTTTTCCTGACCCTCGTGGCCAACCTCGATTACTTCGCCGAGAACCTGGAAAGCCAGGTCGAGATCACGGTCTACCTCAAAGACGACGTGAGCCAGAAGGACATCGACAGCGTCGGCCGCCGCCTGAGCGCCCTGCCCGACGTGAAGTCCGTTGCCTTTACCGATAAGGACCAGGCCATGGATATCCTCAAGGAACGCATGAAGGACCAGCCGGGTATCCTCGACGCCCTGGACGGCAAGAATCCCCTGCCCAGTTCGTATGAAGTGACCTTTACGGAACCGGAAGCCGTGCGCCGGACGGCGGACATCGTTTCCGATTATCCCGAAGTCGAAGGGACTCATTACGGCCAGGAAATCGTCGAACAGCTTTTCCAGATTACGCGCATCATCCGCTGGGGCGGCATTGCCTTGATCATTTTCCTGACCCTGGCCATGCTGTTCATCATTTCCAATACGATCCGCCTGACCGTCTTCGCCCGGCGCAAGGAAATCGCCATCATGAAATACGTCGGCGCGACGAACTGGTTCATCCGCTGGCCGTTCCTCCTGGAAGGGCTGCTCCTGGGCTTCATCGGCGGCGTCCTGGCTGACCTGGCCTTGTGGCAGTTCTATGGATTCGCCGTCACGGCCATCCATCAGTCCCTGGCCTTCCTGCCCATGGTCAGTGTCTATCCCTTTATGTACCGCACGGCGGCCATCCTCCTGGTCATCAGTATGATCATCGGCGCCTTGGGCAGTACGATTTCGCTGAAACGATATATGAAGGTGTAATATGGTAAGAAAATACATTATCCTGGCCGTAACGGCAGCCCTGTTGTCGCCGTGCCTCCTGTCCTTTGCCGACGATGACCTGCAGGACCAGCTGGACGACGTCCAGACCCGCATGGCCGAGCAGAGCGAAAAGAAGGCCCAGGCCCAAATGGTCATCGACAACGTCAGCGACAAGCTCTATGAAATCCAGAAGAGCCTGGAAGCGGCCCAGGGCGAATACCGGACGGTAACGGCTGACCTGGCGGCGACAGAAGAAAAAATAGCCGCGACTCAGGCCGAGCTCGACGAGAACCGGGCCCGCCTGGAGAAGCGGGAGAAAGTCTTTACCAGGCGCATCCGCGACGTCTACATGCATGGCCAGCTGAGCTATCTCGACGTCGTCCTCGGCGCCAAGGACTTCAGCGACTTCTCGAACCGCCTGGAGCTCCTGCGCCGCGTCGTCGATGCCGATATTTCCCTTATTTCCGACATCCGCCAGGAACGGGCAGCTATCGAAGCGGCCCAGAAAGAGTTAGAAGTACAGCGCGACCGCCAGGCCAAGCTGCGCGATGAAGCGAAGGCCAAGCGCGACGAAATCGCATCGCATAAAGAAGAACAACAGGCTGTCCTCTACCAGGCTCAGACCGATAAGGCCACGGCTGAGAAGGCTTATGCCGAATATCAGCAGGCTTCCCAGTCCATTGCCGAGATGCTGCGCCAGCGGGCGTCGGCTGAAGCCCAGCCGGCTCCGGCCGCTCCCGACAGCAGCGACCAGGGCGAAAGCAGTGATGCCGGCAGCTCCCAGCCTTCCGGCGGGGGAGGGACCGGTGCCATGATCTGGCCCGTCAACGGCGTCATCACTTCGCCTTACGGCTATCGGACTCATCCCATCTTCGGGACGACCATCTACCATAGCGGTATCGACATCGGTGTCGATTATGGGACCCCTGTCCAGGCCGCCGACGGCGGGACTGTCGTCGAAGCCGGCTGGGTCAGCGGCTATGGCTATGCCGTCGTCATCGACCACGGCAACGGCCTGTCGACGTTGTACGGCCACAATCAGGAACTCGCCGTTTCCGCCGGCCAGAGCGTCTCTCAGGGCCAGGTCATCGCCTACGCCGGATCGACAGGCAACTCCACCGGCCCTCACGTCCACTTCGAAGTCCGCGCCAACGGCGACCCCGTCGATCCGCAGGGATATGTTTGAGGTATGAAGTTTGATACACTATACAAGGAGGCACCCTGATGGGGAAACATAGTTTACGGCAGACGTGGGAGAGCGTCCGCCGGCCGCTGGGATATGTCTGCAGCGGTATGATCATCATGATTGTCGCCATGGTTGGCCTCTTTTGGTATTATACGGGCCGGCCTTCGTCGATGTTCGAGTTTTTCCGGACCTTGGAAATCATCGAAAGCCATTATGCCGAAAATGTCGATAAAAACGCCATCTTTGACGGTGCCTTGAAGGGCATGGTCAGTACTTTGGGCGATAAACATTCGACCTATCTCGGCGGCGATTTGTATAAAGACTTTTCCGCCCAGATGAGCGGCACTTACGCCGGCATCGGCGTCTACATCGCCTCTACCGATGAAGGCATCCTCATCGCCGGTGTCATGGAAGGCAGTCCGGCTGAGGAAGCGGGTCTCCAGCGCGGTGATATCCTGGTGTCCATTGATGGCACGTCCGTCGAGGGCTATCAGCTGGAAGATGTGTCCCAGCACATCCGCGGACCTGTCGACACCAGCGTCGACCTCGTCGTCCGCCGCGATGGCGAAGAACAATCCTTTACCGTCCAGCGCCGCCAGATCCACGTGCCGACAGTCGCCGGCAAGATGGTCGACGGCACGGACGTCGGCTATATCCGCGTGGCCGTCTTCAGTGATGGCACGGCTGACGATTTCACCAAGGAATTCACCAAGCTCCGCGAGCAGGGCATGAACAAGCTCATCCTCGACCTGCGTGACAACCCGGGCGGCATCGTCGAACAGGCTGTCGGCGTGGCCAGCAATTTCGTTCCGCCCAACAGTACCATCGTGTCTTATACGGAACAGGATGGCAAAGTGGACCAGTACACGGCCCAGGGGACGGATGACCCGATTCCCATCGTCGTCTTGGTCAATGAAAATTCGGCCAGCGCTTCGGAAATCGTCGCCGGTGCCGTCCAGGACATGAAACTCGGACCCATCGTCGGCGTCAAGACCTACGGCAAGGGGACCGTCCAGGGCGTCTTCCCCGTCGACTCGGCATCAGCCGTCAAAGTGACCGTCGCCAAGTATCGGACGACGAATGGCCGCGAAATCGACGGCGTCGGTATCGAACCGGATGTCGTTGTTCCCTTGACGCCGTCCGACCCGGAAGACAGCCAGTTCGAGAAGGCTTTGGAAATTATTCAGGAAAAATGACTTTACAGATGAGCGAATATGCTTTAAAATTTGATAGTAACGTCAATTAGATATTTTTGGACAGATAGACAGGAGACATGGTATATGTATGCTGTGTCTCTTTCTGTATCCGCATGTATTCCTATGAGGTGAAATATGTTTATAGACAGAGCAAGAATTTTTGTACAGTCCGGCAAGGGCGGCGACGGCATGAGCAGTTTCCGTCACGAAAAGTTCGTCCCCAAGGGCGGGCCGAACGGCGGTGACGGCGGCCAGGGCGGCAACGTCGTCCTCGTCGCCGACCGCAACGTCAATACCCTGGTCGACTTCCGGTTCCGCCGCCTGTTCAAGGCCAAGCCCGGCGGAAAAGGTGAAGGCAGCAACAAGTACGGCCGCAATGCCGAAGATTTATTGATCACTGTTCCCTTGGGGACCATCGTCAAAGATGAAGAAACGGGCCAGGTCATGGCCGACTTATCCCGCGACGGCCAGAGGGCCATCGTCGCCAAAGGCGGCCGCGGCGGCCGCGGCAACTGGCATTTCCGCACCAGCGCCAACCGGACGCCGACCTTTGCCGAACGGGGCGAACCGGGGGAAGAACGGTGGCTGCGCCTGGAACTGAAGGTCCTGGCTGACGTCGGCCTCCTGGGTTACCCCAGCGTCGGCAAGTCGAGTATCCTGCGCAAGGTTTCGGCAGCTCAGCCGGAAGTCGCAGCTTACCACTTCACGACGCTCAACCCGATTTTGGGTGTCGTCAACCTGCCGGACCACCGCAGTTTCGTCATGGCCGATATCCCCGGCCTCATCGACGGCGCCAGTGAAGGCGTCGGCCTGGGCCACGATTTCCTGCGCCACATCGAACGGACGAAGATCCTCATCCACGTCGTCGACGTGTCGGGCATCGAAGGGCGCGACCCCATCGAAGACTATGAAAAGATCAATGCCGAACTGGCGAAATACAGCGAAAAACTGGCGCGCAAACGCCAGGTCGTAGCGGCCAACAAAATCGACCTCCTCGGCGATTCGGACAACCTGGAACGGCTCATGGACTACATGACCGCTCACGGCGTCGAAGTCTATCCCATCTGCGCCATGACCGGCGAAGGCATGGACAAGCTCCTGGAACGGGTCTGGACGATGCTCGAAGAGTACGTCGAAGAACCGGACGAAACGACGGAAGAAGTCGTCTATAAAGCCCAGAATAAGCCGGACTTTGAAGTCAAGCGCGACGACGACGGCGCCTTCGTCATCACCGGCGCCCGCATCGAAAACCTCGTCGCTATGACCAACTTCGACGACGACCAGTCCCTGCGCCGCTTCCAGCGCATCTGGCGCTACATGGAACTGGACAAGCTCCTCCAGGAACACGGCATCCAGGACGGCAACACCGTCCGCATTTATTCCATGGAATTTGAATACCACAAATAACGCAGGCCGCCATTGGCTCCCCTGATAGGGGAGCCATCGTAGGGGCTCGCACGTGGCGAGCCCGCCTGAGTCCAACATATTTTATATAATAATGAGCACAAGGAGATCCATATGAACAATAAAGATAAGAAGCAACTCAAGGGCATGGCCAGCCTCATGCCGTCTGTCGTCCAGATCGGCAAGGACGGCCTCAGCGATGCCGTCATCGACAGCGCCCGTGCTGCTATTACGGCGCGGGAACTGATCAAGGCCCACGTCCTCAACAACGCCAATCTGCCGACGAAGGAAACCATGGAAGATTTGGCCGATATGCTCGGCGCCGAACTCATCCAGGTCATCGGCCACTACGGCGTCTTATTCAAGAAGAAAGACAAGAAATCTCATTACGAATTTATTAAAGACTAGGACGTGAGGCTTTGTGAACAGTACAAGCAGGGACTTCGGCCAGAAGAAACGCATCGTCGTCAAGGTCGGGTCCAGCACCATTTCCCATGCTACGGGAAAATTGAACTATCGGCGTATGGAACACCTGGTCCGGGAACTGGCGGATCTCCAGAACCAGGGTAAGCAGATGATCCTCGTCAGCTCCGGCGCGACCAATGCCGGTATGGCGCCGCTCCACATGGACCACCGGCCCCGGTCGATACGGGAAAAGCAGGCTCTCGCCGCCGTCGGCCAGGGCGTCCTCATGCATACGTATGAACGGCTCTTCCGCGAATACGGCCAGGTCGTCGGCCAGGTCCTGCTGACCCGCATGGATTCCCAGGACCGGAGCAAGTTCATGAACTCTCGCAACGCTTTGCTGACGATGCTCGACATGGGCGTCATTCCCATCATCAATGAAAACGACGTCGTCGCCGTCGATGAATACAAAATCGGCGACAACGACACGCTGTCGGCTATGGTCAGCGGCCTCGTCGACGCCGACCTGCTCATCCTCTTGTCCGACATCGACGGCCTCTACACGGATAATCCGCGGACCCATGATGATGCCAAAATCATCCCTGTCGTCGACAACATCGACAAGCACATCTATGAAATCGCCGGCGACGCCGGGTCCAGCATGGGCACGGGCGGCATGTACACTAAGATACAGGCCGCGTCCATTGCCACGGCAGCCGATGTGGACATGGTCATCGCCTCGGGCAGTGAAGACGGCATCATCAGCCGTATCTGCGCCGGCGAAGAAGTGGGGACGCTGTTCAAAGCTAAAGAAACGCCGCTGCACTCGAAGAAGCGCTGGCTCGTATCGGGCAGCAAGGCCCAGGGCCGGCTCGTCGTCGACCAGGGCTGCCGCAATGCCATCATCGACTGCGGTTCGAGCCTCCTGCCCGTCGGCATTACCGCCGTCGAAGGCATCTTCGATGAAGGGGACATCGTCAGCGTCGTCTACGACGGCCTGACCATTGCCAAGGGCATCAGCAACTACAGCAGCGTCAACATCAATGCCATCAAGGGCCTGCAGTCTGCGGATATTCCCAAGGTCCTGGGCCACAATGGCATTTATGAGGAAGTCATTCATCGCGATAATCTCGTCGCCATGTATTAAAAGGGGGTATTTTCTATGATATCCGAAGTATTCCGCAAAGGCCGTGACGCCAAGGAAGCCTCGTACGTCCTGGCCGCTGCCTCTACGGCGGAAAAGAATCAGGCCCTGGCCGCCATCGCCGACGGTCTCGTCGCCCATGAAACCGATATCCTGGCAGCCAATGCCGTCGACTTGCAGCGGGCTAAAGCCAAGGGCATGGCGTCGGCCATGGTCGACCGCCTGACGCTGACCAAAGAGCGCATCGCCGCCATGGCCGAAGGCGTCCGCCAGGTCATCGCCCTGCCAGACCCGGCCGGCGTCGTCCTCGACGAATGGGACCGCCCCAACGGCTTGCACATCCGCAAGGTCAGCGTGCCCTTAGGCGTCATCGCCATCATTTATGAATCGCGGCCCAACGTCACGGTCGACGCCGCCGTCCTCTGCGTCAAAGCCGGTAATGCCTGCGTTCTCCGCGGCGGCAGTGAAGCCATCGCTTCCAATACGGCCCTGGCCAAAGTCATCCGCGAAAGCCTGGCCGCAGCCGGCCTTCCGGCCGATGCTGTGAACCTCATCGAGGATACCGACCGGGCCCTGGTCAAAGAACTCTTGACCTTGCGCCGCTATATCGACCTGGCCATTCCCCGCGGCGGGGCCGGCCTGATCCGCATGGTCGTCGACACGGCGACAGTGCCTTGCATCGAAACGGGGAGCGGCGTCTGCCACGTCTACGTCGACAAGGATGCCGATTTGGACATGGCCGTCAGAATCGTCGAAAACGCCAAGGTCTCGCGGCCGTCGACGTGCAACGCCATGGAAACGCTCCTGGTCCACCGCGACGTGGCCCAGGCCTTTCTCAAGAAACTGGCGCCGGTCATGAAAGCCGACGGCGTCGAGCTGCGCGGTGACGACGAAGCCTGCCAGTCCAGCGCCATGAAGGCTGCCAGTGACGACGACTGGGCGACGGAATACAACGCCCTCATCATGTCGGTCAAGGTCGTCGGCTCCCTCCAGGAAGCACTGGACCATATCCGCCGTTTCAGCACTCACCATTCGGAAGCCATCATCACGGAAAACAAGGCCACTGCGGCTGCCTTCCAGGCCGCCGTCGATTCGGCCGCTGTCTACGTCAACGCGTCGACGCGCTTTACCGATGGCTTTGAATTCGGCTTTGGCGCCGAAATCGGCATCAGCACGCAGAAGCTGCATGTCCGCGGACCCATGGGGCTGGAAGCTCTCGTGTCCTATAAATACCTCGTCGACGGCGACGGTCAGGTCCGTTGAGGCTGCGGAAGCTGCGCGGGTATGGACGGACCCTGCGCCAGTACGCTGCGTCGCCGAAGACACAGTTTGAATACCGGCATTATGCCAGATTTTTATTGCTTTACGCGTTAGCAGTAGCTATCGCCTGGGGAGGAATCTATTGGTACCATGGAAATCACTAGGCTCGGCATCATGGGAGGGACCTTCAATCCCATCCATTTAGGCCATCTCATGATCGCTGAAGAAGCGCGCCAGACCTTTCACCTGGACAAGGTCCTCTTCGTGCCGTCATACATCACGCCCAACAAGAACGTCAACGGCGCGACGGCCGAGCAGCGCCTGGCCATGACGCGCCTGGCTACGGCTGACAACCCGCATTTTACAGTCAGTGATATGGAGATGCACCGCAAGGGCAACTCCTATACGGTCGATACGCTGCGCTTCCTGAAGAAGCTCTACGGACCGTCGTATATCTTGTATTTTATATCCGGTACAGACACGATCCACGACCTGTACAACTGGAAGGAACCGGAAGAAATCCTGAAGCTGTGCCAGTTCGTCGGAGCGACCCGGCCCGATGGCTCAGAACAGATCGATTCCATCATCGCCTCTTTCGGAGAGCTGGGGAAGCATATCCTCAAGCTGCCCGTACCGACCATGGAAATCTCATCGACAGAACTGCGCCGCCGCATCCGCTTAGGGCTATCTGTGCGCTATATGATACCGCCGGCTGTGGCCGAATACATCAGAAAAAATGGAGTATATCAATGTACAACGAAGAATTCAAAGATAGAATCAAAGAGGATTTAAAGAAATCTCTGTCTTCTCATCGCTATACCCATGTACTGGGTGTAGCAGCAGCGGCCCGCGAATTGGCAGACCGCTACGGCTGCGATGCCGATACGGCTGAAGTAGCCGGCCTTTTGCACGATGCTGCCAAACAGCTGCCCCTGCCGGAGATGCAGGCACTGGCGGAAAAATCCTTTCCCGTCCTGCCGGCACCTATCCTGGCTAACGGCGGCCTGCTCCACGGCTATGCGGCCGTGACCATCGCCAAGGAGCGCTATGGCATTACCGACCCGGCCCTCTTGGGGGCCGTCGCCCACCACACGACCGGGGCGGAACAGATGAGCACCCTGGAAAAAATCATTTTCCTCGCCGATTACATCGAAGTGAACCGCGACTTCGACGGTGTCGACGACCTGCGCCAGGCAGCCAGGCGCGACCTCGATGAAGCCGTCCTCTTGGGCTATGATTCGACGATCCGCCATCTCCTCGACCAGGGCAAACCTATTTTCGTCGGCACCGTCGTCAACCGCAATGCCCAGATCGACGTCGTCCGTGCCGCAGATGGGAAGGCCTGAGGATGACACAGGAGAAACGAAGAAAGATATTATACCGCATCCTGGCCGTCGTCGCCGCCATCGCCATCGTCCTGGCAGGCCGGTCCCTGTACCTGCATTACCAGTCCATCAAAGAGGCGCCGATCCAGCAGGATGTGCCGGACACGAGCCAGACCCAGAGCGACAGCTCCGTCTTTGCCCAGACCAGCCCGGACAAGCCGCTCTACGTCCTGCTCCTCGGCACCGATGGCGGGGACCCGCAGCAGGCGAATTTCGTCGGCGTCGCGGCTATCAACAAGGCCAAGAAGCACATCGACATCATCATGCTGCCTGACGATACGAAAATCGAAGGGCGCAAGGAAAAGGGCATCCAGGAATTGCAGGATGTCTACAGTGAAGGCGGCATGAGCCTGGTCCGGGCCGTCGTCGAAGACATTTTCCACATCCCCATCCCGTATTATGCGACCTTTACGGCCGATTCCTTCTCGAAGATGGTCGACCTCAGCGGCGGTGTGCCGATTTACGTCGAAAAGAACATGTACCACGGCGACGAAGCGACGGGGAAGACCGACATCAACCTCTTCCAGGGCTATCAGATCCTGACCGGGAAGGAAGCCGCCGGCTATATGCGCTATATCGACGCGGACGGCTATCTGTCGCGGACGCAGCGGCAGGAACGGTTCATCAAGAACTTCTATGAAGACCGGCAGGACTGCTTCGGCGTGACCAATGCCTTCTTCATGTACCGGGCCTGGCACAACGTCGATTCCAACATTTCCGCCAAGGACATGGCCCAGCTGGCCTTCGATTTCCGCGGCGTGACGGCTGACAACATCGATTTCTATATCCTGCCCGGCGAAATGGCCATGAGCGGCAAGAACGGCGATACGAAATACTACTGGACCTACGATCCGGTCGAAGTCCAGAAAGTCATTGGCCGCACGAACAACGCCATCTCGACGGCGCCGGAACCGGATGATACGAAACAATAATTACGTCATAAAGGAGTTACTATATACATGCCAATTACCATGAAAGCAGCGAAAGCTGAACAACCGAAAGAACTGAAGAGCTATGAAATTGCCTGCAAGGCCGCTGACGACAAGAAAGCCTGGGACATCGTCACCCTCGATATGAGCGATTCGTCCCTCATGGCGGACTACTTCGTCATCTGCAGTGCCCGCAACAACCGGCAGTCCCAGAGTATTGCCGACAATATCGAAGAACAGATGGAAAAGAACGGCTATGATGTCCGTCACGTCGAAGGCTACCGCGAAGGCAAGTGGATCCTCATCGATGCCGGTGAAGTCATTGCCCACGTCTTCGTCGAACAGGATCGTCAGTATTACGATCTGGAAAACTTATGGTGCGACGCACCGCGCATTGCCTACGAAGGTGAATAAGATGACGACACTTCAGGAAAATAGTATTGTTACGCTGGAAGTCCTGCGCCAGAGCGATATGGGCGTCTTTTTGAACGGCGGTACGGGCAATACGAACGACGATATTTTACTCCATAAGAACCAGCAGACAGGCGACGTCAAAGTTGGCGACAAAGTGACGGTCTTCTTGTACCACGACCCGTCAGGCCGCCTGACGGCCTCTATGCGCCTGCCGAAGATCAAAGTCGGCCAGATCGGCTATGCGCCGGTCATCAATACGACGCGCTTCGGTGCCTTCGTCGACGTCGGCACGGAACGGGGCATCTTCATGCCCTTTGCCGAAATGAAAGGCCGGCCGAAAGAAGGGGAATACGTCTGGGTCAAGCTCTATGAAGACAAGTCCCACCGTCTGGCCGTCTCTATGGAAGTGGAAGACGAAATGCGCCGGGCTTCGCGGGCGGCGACGGACGCCAAAGTCGGCGACTGGGTCGAAGGGGCGGTCTACAACATGACCGACCAGGGGGCATACCTCATGACCCGCGAACGCTGGATCGCCTTCCTGCACCGCAGCGAATTCAACGGGCCCATCCTCATCGGCCAGATGATCAAAGGCCGCATCACCTACCTGCGCGAAGACGGCCGCATTAACATCTCCCTGCGCCAGACCAAGGAAAATGCCATCAATCCCGATGCCGAACGTATCCTGGACTTCCTCAAGCAGCGCAAGGGCAAGATGCCCTATGGCGACAAGACGGCACCGGCCGTCATCAAAGCCAAATTCGGCCTGAGCAAAGCCGCCTTCAAGCGCGCCTTGGGCCACCTCATGAAAGAGAAGAAAATCCACCAGGACCAGGGCTGGACCTATTTGGATATGTAGGGGCTCGCGCGTGCCTTTCTGGCCCAGCAGGTGCCGACCAACGGAAGGCATAGGCTGGCTGCCAGAACGGACAGCAGAAGCGGCGAGCCCGCCGTTCGCAGGCCGCAGCGCCATGAATCATGTCGCCGTAAGGGCCATCGCATTTTGATATGTAGGGGCTCGCGCGTGGCGAGCCCGCATGTGGCACGTTGTGGGAATCCCGCAAGCTGGTGTGATTGAGCGGTTCGTATAAAAACGGGACCGTGCACGAAGACATATGTCGTCATGCACGGTCCCGTTTTGATTTTGTAGGGGCCTCTACGTGGCAAGCACCTACGGATTTATTTTTTTTCTATTGGATTCAGGCGGGCCGCCTTGACAGGACGGCCCCTACAGATTTATTTTTTTCTGGTAGACAGAAAAAAATAAATCTGTCCCATTTACAATGGGCTGAATATACCCTAAAATAGAGTACAGATTAATCATAACCATACATTGGCCAATGTGTGAAACTCTATAACCGTTAGGGGGATTTCACATGTCATCATATTCTATGGAACACAAACAATCGGCCACTTCGGCTGGGAGCCTTTGTTATGCGGCCGTTTTGACGGCCCTGGTCTTTGTCCTTACCTTTGTACCGAAGATTCCCATTCCACTGGGCTATGCCCATTTGGGGGACGCCATTATCTTTGCGTCTGTCCTGTTCAGTACGCGCCGCCAGGCAGCCCTGGCCGCTTCTGTCGGCTCGGCCCTGTCTGATTTCATTGGCGGTTTCCCGATTTGGATCATCCCGACGCTGATCATCAAGTACGTCATGGTCGAAGCCGTCTTTTATACGGTACGCCCGGACAAACGGGAATGGACGCTGACGTCGCCGCGCGTCTTCATCGGTTTCTTCTTATCCGCTGCCTGGATGGTCCTGTCTTATACCGTATCGGGCAGTCTCCTCTACGGCAGCTGGGCCGTCGGCATCCCCATGGTGCCGGGACTCATCGGCGAAGGCGTCGTCAATATGATTGCCGCTTATGCACTGGCCGCTTGTCTGGTCAAGGCTAGATTCCATGGTTATGGTTATAGCCTGAAAAGATAAGGAATGATTGTATATGCATCAGAAGAAACTGGCTCTGGTCAATGATGTGACCGGCTATGGCCGCTGCAGCATCGCCGTGGCCCTGCCCATCGTGTCGGCCCTGAAAGTCCAGGGCTGCATTTTGCCGACAGCTATCTTGTCGGTCCATACGGGCTTCCACGACTATTATCTCGACGACTATACGGATCACATGACGCCGTATATCGAGAGCTGGAAGAAAAACGATCTCACCTTTGACGGCATCAGTACGGGCTTCCTCGGCTCGGCCCGGCAGATCGACATCGTCCTCGATTTCCTCCGCGATTTCAAGGGACCCCATACATTGGCTATCGTCGACCCCGTCATGGGCGACGATGGCCAGCTGTATCCGTCGTATACCCAGGAGATGTGCGATGAAATGCGGCGCCTCCTGGCCTATGCCGACGTGGTGACGCCCAATGTGACCGAAGCCTGTGAGCTTTTGAACCTGCCGTACCGGTCGGACCGCGACTTGAGCGAGGACGATTTCGCCGCCATGGCCAAGGCCTTGGCCGACAAGGGGCCGCAGGGCGTCATCCTGACGGGCATCCACAATGGGCCGTACATCGGCAATTTCATCTATGACCAGGGGAAGATGAGCTGGGTCCGGGCCAAAAAGGTCGGCGGCGACCGCAGCGGTACAGGCGATGTCTTTACGGCCATCGTATCGGCGTCCGTCGTCCGCGGCGAAAGCCTGGAACAGGCCGTACAGAAGGCGTCGGACTTCATCTGCCGCGTCATGGCCTATACGGAAGAACTGGACCTGCCGCACAACGCCGGATTGGCCTTTGAAGAATATCTGACCACACTGAGATGATGTCTGCCATTCAGGCAGCTCTAAATAACAAAAAAGAGGATAGGGTATTATGATCGTTTACACTGTAGTAGGACAAGGACAATATGTAGATCTCGCAGATGGCTTGAAGATGAAGCCTGAAGGGCAGTGGAGCATGTACGTCAATCTGACCAACCGCTGTACCTGTTCGTGTACTTTCTGTCTGCGCTCCATGAAGAAGATGGCCGAAAATGAAACGCTGTGGCTGAAGCGGGAACCGACCGTCGATGAAGTGAAGAAGGCTCTCGATGGCGCTCCCTGGGACCACATCAACGAAGTCGTCTTCTGCGGCTTCGGCGAACCGACGGAACGGCTGGCCGATTTGACGGCCCTCTTGAAGTACGTCAAGGAAACGCATCCCGGCGTGAAGACCCGCGTCAATACCAACGGCCTGTCCGACCTGGCCTATGGCCGCGATACGGCCCCCGATTTTGGCGGCGGTATCCTCGATACCATTTCCATCAGCATGAATGCGTCCAATAAGGAACGCTACCTGGAACTGACGCGCAGCAAATTCGGCATCCAGTCTTATGACGCCATGCTCAAATTCGCCGTCGACTGTAAACAGTACGTCCCCAACGTCGTCCTTACCGTCGTCGACCACGTCGAAGACAGCGAAGAAATCAAGAAATGCCGCGCCATCTGCGACAAACTGGGTCTCCACCTCCGCGTCCGCGTGTACGAGGATAAATAACGATGTAGGGGCTCGCACGTGGCGAGCCCGCTGCCATAATGGGGTTGTAGGAGCCCAACATGTAAAGCTATCGCCTGCATGCGATTCCGAATAGGACGAGAATTAACCTCTCAGTCAGCTACGCTGACAGCTCTCCTAGCAGGAGAGCCGGGCTGCCAGCCGCCAGCCGCCAGCCGCTAACTGCTAACTGCTAAAAAAGCGCTGCCGCATATGCGACAGCGCTTTTTTTCACTGCGTATTTTCACCGTATTCGTTATAGAGTTGTTTGAGGATGTTCTTTCGTTCTACCATGCCCAGGAGCTTCTTGTCCTTGACGATGGGGATGGCTTTCAGGTGTTCTGCGACCATGACGCTGGCCAGGTCTTCCATGGTGGCGTCCGGGCCGGCCATGATGACTTTTTTGGTCATGAGTTGTTCGGCCGTGCAGGCAAAGAGTTTCTTGAAGCCCTGCTGGTATTCCTTGAGGTTGCCGTAATAGATGTTGGCTCCCAGGAGGTTGACGTATTGGGGGACACAGGGCTTGACTTCCTTGTACAGGAGGTCTGCGTCGGTGACGATGCCGATGATTTCCTTGTCGTCTTTGATGATAGGAATGGCCGTGATGTTGTTTTCTACGAACATATCGACGAGGTCAAAGATAGACGTATCTTTCTGCGCCGTAATGACATTTTTTTCCATGATATCTGCTGCCGTTTTCGACATAAGATCAACCCCTTTATCATAAATTCGATGGGAGCATGACTCCTATTCAATTACATTATACCATATTTTGGGCGTATAGGGACGGCTGTTGCCGTCCCGCCGGTCGCTATCCGCTAACCTCTTAAACGGGCTTCCCACGTGGAAGCCCCTACAGCGGCCTGCGGCCGGCGAACTGCGAACTGCGGCCTGCGTCCTTCGCCAAATCATGGTATAATAGGAACATATTTTACTAGACTAAAGGAGCGATGGACATGACCATAGATTATTTAGTAGCCGACCCTAGCGGCAATACGACGATTCTGGTGTTGACGCCAGTGCCGAAAGAGGAACACAGTGCTTTGGCGGCGAAGTTATTGGCCCTGCCGGGCATCGAGGCGGAACAGGTCGGCTATGTGACCCGCGAAGCGGGAAAGCCCCTGCGCGTCGACATGATGGGCGGCGAGTTCTGCGGCAATGCATCGCGGTCGGCGGCGGCCTGGGCCCTGGCCTGTGACGGCGGGACACAAGGCGTATACGATGTATCCTGCTCGGGCTGCGATACGGTCCTGCCGGCTAAGGTTGCCCAGAAAGGCGATGGCCTGTATGAAGCCTTCATTGAAATGCCTTATCCCGAAGATGTGAGCGGCGTCCTCGTCGACGCCGGCGATGTGCCGGCCCGTTTTTTCCGCGTCGATTTGCCGGGGATTACGCACTTCGTCCACTTCGTGCCTGATTTAGAAGGCATTGATAAAGAGAAATACTGGCATATCCTGGCTGATTACGTCGATGGCGAGGATTTCCCGGCTTACGGCCTGATTCTCTGCGATACGAAGGAACAGACCATGATTCCCGCTGTCTACGTCCGCGATACGGACACGCTATATTGGGAAAACAGCTGCGGCAGTGGCTCGGCTGCCGTCGCCGCGGCCCTGGCCTGCACGACCCATAAGAACGTGGCCTGCTACATGAAACAGCCTGGCGGGACCCTGGCCATTGCTGCCAAAGTCAGCGAAAAAGGCGACTTGCAGCAGATCTTCATCGGCGGCCCCGTCACATTGGGAGAAGTCGAAACAGTCACTATCAGCTAATAGCTTTGACCATCGCCGATTTTTCGAGTATTAAGTTTGCAGTTTGTAGTTTTTAGTGAGTGCTTTTAAATTTTACGGCGGGCCGCCTTGACAGGACGGCCCCTACGATGCGACATCATGGATGTCGCTGCGGCTTTTTTTGCGGCTTGCGCGGCGGCTTCCTTTTCATGTGACATCATGGATGTCGCTGCGGCCTGCGAACGACTACACCCGCGGGCCCGCTTCAATGATTTCTCCGGGCATGTCGGGGTACTTGGTCTTGAAGTTTTCATAGAACATGGCGGCGACTTTCTTGGCCATGATGCCGTAGGATTTCTTGTTGTCCCACGTCGCCCGCGGGTTGAGTATCTGGTTGGGGACGCCGGGACAGGTCTGGGGGATGTCGACGTTGAAGCGCATGTCGTGACGGTAGGGGACGTCGTCGAGATAGCCGTTCAGGGCGGCCGTGATCATGGCCCGCGTGTATTTCAGGTCCATACGGCTGCCGATGCCATAGGGGCCGCCAGTCCAGCCCGTATTGACCAGGTAGACCTTGGTATTGTACTTTTCGATGCGTTCGCCGAGCATACCGGCGTAAATGTCCGGCGCCAAGGGCATGAAGGGTTCGCCGAAGAGGGTCGAGAAGGTCGGAATCGGTTCGGTAATGCCTTGTTCCGTTTGCATACTGGATACACGATAAAGGTCAAATTCTTAAAAAATACTTGACTATTTGACTTTTTGCTGTATGATATTGGTGTAAGGGTACCTGAAGGTATCCGCCACTACGGCAGAATCATATAAAGGAGTGTTTGAGTATGGCGAAAGAAACCCATGAATTTCAAGCTGAAACGAAACAATTACTGGACTTGATGGTCCATTCTATTTATACCAACCACGAAATCTTCCTGCGCGAACTGATTTCCAACGCATCCGATGCTATCGACAAGCTGCATTACCAGTCGCTGACCAACGGCGACCTCCTCGAAGGGGACACGGCCTTTGAAATCCATTTGACGCCTGACGCCGATGCCCACACGCTGACTATCTCCGATAACGGCCTGGGCATGAACAAACAGGATTTGATGGAAAACCTGGGCACCATCGCCCAGTCCGGCACCAAGGCTTTCCTGGAAAAACTGAAGGAATCCCAGGATGCCGACAGCACGGATAAGGACCTCATCGGCCAGTTCGGCGTCGGCTTCTATTCGGCCTTCATGGTCGCCGATAAAGTCACCGTCGTCACCCGCAAGGCCGGTGAAGAACAGGCGTATAAGTGGGAATCCACTGGCGATGGTGAATACAGCCTGGAAGAATGTCAGAAACCGAAACACGGCACGACGATCATCCTCAGCCTGGGCAAGGACTTCTACGGCGATGACAGCGAAGAAAACTACACCGACAAGATGACCCTCCAGAGCCTGGTCAAGAAGTATTCCGATTATATCCGCTACCCGATCACCATGGACTTCACGACCAAGGAAAAACCGAAGGATGCCGACGGCAAGGTCATCGAAGACGCACCGGAAGAAGAACACACGGAAACGCGGACGCTGAACTCCATGCAGCCCTTGTGGACGCGCAACAAATCGGACATCAAGCCGGAAGAATATAAGGAATTTTTCCAGCACCAGTTTTATGAATGGGAAGAACCGATGGAAATCTTCCACAACCGCGTCGAAGGGGCCGTCGATTACACGGCACTGCTCTTCATCCCGGGCAAGGCTCCGTTCAACCTCTACTATGCCGACTATGAACCGGGCATCCAGCTCTATTCGCGCCACGTCTTCATCATGGATAAATGCAAGGACCTCCTGCCGGATTACCTGCGCTTTGTCAAGGGCCTCGTCGATTCGCCGGACCTGTCCCTGAACATTTCCCGTGAACTGTTGCAGAAGAGCCGCGAACTGAGCCTCATCGGCCGCAACCTGGAAAAGACCATCCTCAAGACGTTGAAGCGGAATCTGGAAAAAGACCGTGAAAAATATGAAACGTTCTGGGCTGAATACGGCAAATCCCTGAAAATCGGCGTCTACAGCGGCATGATGACCGGTGAAAACAACGTCGAAAAATTGAAGGACCTGCTGCTCTTCATGTCGTCGAAAGATGGCAAACTCTGCACCATCAAGGAATACGTCGACCGCATGAAAGACGGCCAGCAGAAGATCTACTACGCCACGGGCAAGGACAAAGAAGCCATCGAAGGCCTGCCGCAGATGGAAATGCTCCGCGACCGCGGCATCGAAGTCCTCTACATGACTGACCCGGTCGATGAATTTGCCGTCGAAGCTATCGGCGAATACGATGGCCACCGCTTCCACTCCATCAGCCGCGGCGATCTGGACCTGGAAGACGACGCCTTCAAGGAAGAAAAGAAGAAGAACGAAGAATTGGCCAAGGACAACGAAGGTCTCTTGAAGGATATGAAAGATTTCCTGGGCGATAAAGTGGCCGATGTCCGCTTGTCCAACCGCTTGAAGAGCGGTGCCGTCTGCCTCGTCGCCGACGCTGCCGGCCCGTCCCTGGCTATGGAACAGGCCTTTGCCGCTGCCAACAACCCCATGCTCAAGGCCCGCCGCATCCTGGAAATCAACCCGCAGCATGAACTGTTCGGCAAACTGACTGCCGTCCACGACCAGGGTAAAGACAGCCAGTCCTTCAAGGACTACTGCAACCTCCTCTACGATCAGGCACTGCTCCTGGAAGGCATCATGCCTGACGACCCCGTGGCTTTCGCTAATAAAGTAGCCAGCCTGATGGCAAAATAAAATTCCATACAAAAAAAGCCCCTCCCGGTGTGTGACCGGAAGGGACGTTCCTCCAGCAAAAGGGCTTGTCGCATATGCGACAAGCCCTTTTGCCGTAGGGGCCGTCCTGTTAAGGCGGCCCGTTTGTGGGAATTCCGCAAACTGACACCGCAATTCGTAGGCCGCAGTTCACCGATTAACCTCTCAGTCAGCTGCGCTGACAGCTCTCCTAGCAGGAGAGCCGGGCCGCCTTTCAGGACGGCCCCTACGAAAGCGGTCCATGGGACCGCGGCTAACTGCTAGCCACGAGCCACGAGATACGGGCCGCCTTTCAGGACGGCCTCTACTAGTGGAATATATTGATGAAGATGGTGATGATCGAGGCGTTGACCGGGTCGATGATGAGCGAGCCGATGAGGGGGATGACGAAGAAGGCCGTCGGTGCCGGGCCGAAGAGTTCGGTCATGGCCGTCATGTTGGCGATGGCGTTCGGCGTAGCGCCGAGGCCGAAGCCGCAGACGCCGCTGGTCATGACGGCTGCTTCGTAATCCTTGCCCATGGCGCGGAAGACGATGAAGTAGGCGAAGATAGCCATGAACAGGGCCTGGCTGAGGAGCATGACGACCAGGGGGATGGCCAGATCGGCGAGCTGCCAGAGTTTCAGGCTCATGAGGACGCAGGTCAAAAAGACGGTCAGGCTCAGGTTGCCCAGGACTTCGCTTTCACGCTGGTAGATTTTGTAGGCGTGAGTGAAGTCGGCGATATTGCGGATGATGGCAGCGACGATCATGGAGCCGATATAGCCCGGGAAGACCAGACCGATGCTGCTGAAGAAGCCGCTGACCAGGGTACCCAGGCCCATGGCCAGGAAGAGGTGGGCCATGGCGTTCATGAAGCGGTAGTTGTCGATGGTCTGACCGATTTTATTTTCAATCTTGATGGCGTTTTCTGCGCGTTCCTTATTGCCGGCAACGGCTTTCAGTTTCGAAACGGTGCCAGCATTGAAGGATGGGTCGAAGCGTTCCGATTCGGCCGAGCTGACCAGGTGGAATTTGTGGACCAGTTCTTCGCCAATCGGGCCGCCGATGACGCCGCCGGCGACGAGGCCGAACGTAGCTGCTGCGACGGCAATGGTCACGCCGCCGTCGAGGCCGATGCTTTCCAGGAGCGGGCCGAAAGCCGCTGCCGTACCGTGGCCGCCGACCATGGGGATGGAACCCGTTGCCAGGCCCAGGAGCGGGCTCAGGTTAAAGGCCATAGCCAGGCCGGAGCCGATGATGTTCTGGCAGATGATCAGGACCGTCGTGACAATGGCCATTTTCAGGACCATGACGCCGCCGCGCTTGATGAGGCTGATGCTGGCCGTATAGCCGACGCTGGTGAAGAAGAGCATCATGCAGATGTTCTGCATGATCGTATCCTGTTCGTATTTCCAGATGCCCTGCGTATATAAGATGCAATTGATGATAGCAAATAAGATACCGCCGACGACGGGCGCCGGGATACAGTACTTACGAAGGACGCTGATCTTGACGCGCAGGAAGACGCCAACGTAGTAGACGACGATGGCCGCAGCCAGGGTCTGATAAATATTAAGATTTAAAGACACACGGAAAACCTCCTTATAATTTTAAAAATACAATACATATCATATCATAACAGATTTTAGGCTGTAAAACAATTGTAAACATGAGAAAACGTTTTGATTTTTTAAGCATATATGGGATATTATTTTTTAATAGACAGAAAAAATGGTGAATGATAATAATCTTGACGGCCTTTTCGCTGGCTCTCTTTAGAAAAACAAAAGGACTGGATGTCGCTGGCCTTGAGGTCCAGCTTCAGCTGTTCCTGTCCCAGGGGAGAGAGGCCGGGAGCGTCGGAATGCACTTTGGTGACCACCGGGAGCTGGCCCTTGGCCCCTTTCAGGAAAGCTGCACCGCGGCTGTTGAGGGCCAGGAGGCGGGCATATTGCGGACCTGCCTCATAGGAGCAGTCCATGAGGTCCCGCGAGGGCTGCAAGAGCGTATAGGCGCCCATGCGGCAGAGGCGGCTGTAGGCATAGCGCCGCGTCTTGATGCTCCTGAGGGCCTGGTCGTAACTGCCGCTTTCCATGAAAGCGCGGTGCCAGCGGTTTTCCAATCCTTCCGTAAAGGCCGGCAGACTGCGCAGCTGGTCCGGTGTCAGCAGGCGGTTATGGCTGGCGACGAAATCGCCGTAGCGGCCGTAATCAGTGAAGGCGCCCTGGGCCAGCTGGTCTTCGGCACCTGCCAGGCTGGCCGCTGTGAGATAAGGCCGACAGGCGGCGGCTGTCCCGCTGCAGCGCATGGCCTGGCGCAGGGCCGAGGCGCTGGCAAAGGCGGCACCGAGGCCGGTATCGCCGTGTCGGCCCTGGCGGGGCAGGGGAAGAAAGGTCAAGGGCTGTTCCTGTTTCAACATGGCCCGGGCATATTCAAAGGCCAGCAGGGCATTGGGCTGCTGCAGCAGCCGGGCTTCGTCAGGGGCCGCGGCCATGAGTGCGTCAGTCAGCTGCTGTCCAGCTGAGGATTTTTTTGCTGCCTTCAGGCAGGCTGTCAGTCCCTCGGAGCGGCGGGCCAGGGAGAGAAAGTCAGCCGCCGTTCCGCCTTCGACGCCGCAGGCCAGGGCCTGGCAGCCCAGGCGGGCGGCTAAGGTGACGCCGCCTTGAGCGAAACCGGCCGCGCTGGACAGGGCATAGACGGCAGGGAGTTCGATGACCACATCGGCACCGCCGTCGATGGCCCAGGCCGCGCGGTGCCATTTATCGAAAAAAGCCGGTTCGCCGCGCTGGACGAAGGCGCCGCTCATGATGATGACGATGGCCGCCTCCGGGCCGGCTGCCTGGCGGACTTGGCGGATTAAACGGGCGTGACCCGTGTGGAACGGGTTGAATTCGGCGATGATGGCAAGGGATTCCATAGAGCCTCCTATATGTTCAGAATTTCACAAAATCTCGAAAAAGTATAGCCTGATGAGAATTATATTATATGTTTTAAATAAAATCGTGCTAATGGTTATAAGTATACGGGGCAGGCCGGGAAACGTCAATGGTGTATACTCATTCCTGCCAAGGGAGAGGCGAAAGTATTTGCAATTCGTCGCTTTTTTTTAGGTGACGCTATAAATCTTTTATGCTATAATGAACCTAGTCTGTAGAAAGCATAAATAGGTGATTGCATGAAAGGATTGAAATTATTAGCAGTTGCGGCCATGACCGCAGCTGTCGTATTGTTGTCCGGATGCGGCAACATGACGATGCTCGAAGAATACAGCTTCGGGTATGTCCAGCTCAAAGCCGGGAATTCGGAAGTCTATGTCATGACACCGTTCGACCTGGCCCATGTAAGCCGCCAGAATGGGGAAGGCATGATGTACATCAACAACGATAAGCACATCAATGTCGTCGCTGTTTCCGAAACGGCTGGCGAAACGACGCCTGTAGCCATGGCAGAAGAATATGTTGCCATGCTGAAACAGACACCGGATGTTTCTGATCTGCAAACGAAGGTCACCGACGCGGAAGAAAGCGGCCGCAAGACCACTGTTGTCGACGCTTCCTATACGGAACCGCTCAACGGCCAGCCGGCCAAACTCATCGTGCGGAGTCTCTTCTTTGAAGATAATGGCCAGATATGGCACGTCATGTACATGTACAAAGACGGCGATGCCCTGGCTAAAGAAGTAGTTGACCACGTATTTGGCCAGCTCAAATAATTCTAAGACAAATGAAAGAGGGTAAATTTTCATGATCGTATTGGTTGTAAACTGCGGCAGCTCGTCCTTGAAGTACCAGCTCATCAACATGGACAATGAAGAAGTAATGGCAAAAGGTTTGGTCGAAAAAATCGGCCTTCCCGATTCGCAGCTGACCCACAAATGGAATGGCCAGAAGAAAGAAATCAAACAGTCCATCCCGGATCACCAAGTCGCTGTCAAACTCGTCCTCGACATCCTCACCGACGCTGAATGCGGCGTCATCAAATCCATGGATGCCATCGACGCTGTCGGCCACCGCGTCGTCCATGGCGGCGAAGAATTCGCTGCTTCCACGCTCATTACGGATGAAGTCATGAAAGCCTTGGAAAAATGCTCGGCTATGGCTCCGCTCCACAATCCGCCTAACATCATCGGCATCAACGCCTGCAAAGCCATCATGCCCGGCGTTCCTCAGGTCGGCGTCTTCGATACGGCTTTCCATCAGACCATGCCGGCGAAAGCCTTCATGTATGGCCTCCCGTATGAACTCTACAAAGAAGACCACATCCGCCGTTATGGCTTCCACGGCACGAGCCATCGCTATGTAGCTGGCGAAGTCGCTAAAGTCATGGGCGTACCCGTTGAAAAACTGCGCATCATCAACTGCCACCTCGGCAACGGTTCTTCCCTGGCTGCCATCAAATATGGCAAATGCGTCGACACGACCATGGGCTTCACACCGCTCGCCGGCGTCCTCATGGGCACCCGCTGCGGCGATATCGACCCGGCTATCGTCCTCAACGTCATGGACAACCACAACCTTTCGACGAAAGAAATGGATACGCTCATGAATAAGAAATCCGGCGTCCTCGGCATTTCCGGCGTTTCCAGCGACTTCCGCGACCTCGGCCAGGCTGCTGCTGAAGGCAACGAACGCGCTCGGCTCGCCCTCGACATGTTCCACTATCAGGTCCGCAAGGAAATCGGCGCTTTCGCAGCTGCCATGGGCGGCGTAGACGTCATCACCTTTACGGCTGGCGTCGGCGAAAACGGCATCGAAGACCGTGCAGCCATCGCTGAAGGCCTGGAATACCTCGGTGCGAAACTCGACCCGCAGCGCAACAACGTCCGCGGCAAAGATGCCCTCATCAGCACGGATGATTCGACGGTCAAGATGTACGTCATCCCGACGAACGAAGAAATCATGATCGCCCGCGATACGAAGGACATCGTATCCAAACAGTAATGACCAAAGTGCGTGCCCGAAGATGGAGTGAATACTGTGAAATTACTATACTGGGACATTGACGGAACCTTATTGAATACGGGCCGGGCCGGTCTGTACGCCATTGAAGAAGTCTTCCACGACCTCAAGGGCGCCGACGTGCCCGTGCCGAAGATCGCCGCCGGCGGCCGGACGGATAATTTCATCTGCCAGCAGCTCTTGTATAAAGCCACAGGCATCATGCCGACAGACGATGAAGTCCATGCCTTTTGCCGGGGCTATGAAAAGAAGCTCCTGAAATGGCTGAAGCGCAAGGCCGAAGAAGGCGTCGTCCTGCCCCACGTAGAAGAGAACCTGGCTTTCTTCCAACAGCGAAAGGATTACAGGCAGCTCCTCCTGACCGGCAACAGCGCCATCGGCGCCCGCATGAAGATGGACGTCTTCGGCCTGTCCCAGTACTTCGATTTCTCTCATTCTGGGTTCGCCTTCAATTATTACTATCGCGATGATCTGGCCCGCAATGCCCTGGCCATCGCCAAGGAAGCCTGGGGCGATGCCATCGAGATGGCTTATGTCATCGGCGACACGCCTTACGACATCCAGTGCGGCAAAGCCATCGGCGCCCGCACGATCAGCGTGGCTACAGGCCGCTATTCCTATGAGGAACTGGCCCAGTGCGCGCCCTGGAAGATACTGCGGTCCCTGCCGGAACCGGAAGCCTTCCTGAAAATCATCGAAAATTAAAAAGAAGGTCAAAAAAAAGACCCGGACTCATAAGGAGTCCGGGTCTTTTTCCGGTTCTTCGATGCGCCAGGTGTTTTCGAGGACGCGGAAATTGAGGCGGTGCCATTTCTTTTCGATATCGTCCAGTGTCTGCGAGGCGGAATATAACATATTATTTTGTTTCTTGGCCTGCTTTTCCAGCTGTGCCATGCGAACGCGCTGGGTGGATACGGTGTCCGCCAGTTCATAGACCTGGAACTGCAAGGCGGCGATCCAGAAGAATTCCAGCAGGGCGACGATGACGACGCATTTCTGGGCCTTTGGCAGACCGTGCCAGGCCTGGCAGAAGCGGCGGCGCAGGCGGGAGAGGGCCGCCCGGCCGTGCTGCTCCTTTTGGCGGATCCCCGTCAGGTCAGGAGGGAACTTGTGTCTGTCCATAAGCCTTATAAGTTGGAAATGACGCGGGCCTTATTGCGGACGAAGTCGAGCCACAACTGGGCGGCATGGGAGAGGTAGTGGCCCCGTTTCCAGATGACGTAGAGGACGTGCATGATTTCCGGTTCTACCAGGGGACGGACGACGACCGATTCCGATACGCGGGGGTTCGTTTCCTTCGTCGGGCACAGGCGGCTCGGCAGGAGGGCGACGCCCAGGTTGGCGACGACGGTCTGGATCATGAGGTCCCGCTGGCTCGTTTCGAAGACGATCTTCGGCTGGAAACCGATTTTCTTACAGTGCTGGATGATTTCGTCGTGCAGGTTGAAGTCGTCGCGGTAGAGGACCAGCGATTCATTGGCCAGCTTCTTGAGGGGAATCGTCTTTTCCTTGGACAGGATGTTGTCCCGGTGGATGATGACGTTCATCGGGTCCTGGGTCAGGAAGAACGATTCAAAGTCCTTTTCCTTCGGCTGCGTGCAGACGATGCCCAGGTCGATGAGGCCTTCCTGGACGCTGATTTCGACTTTCTTCGAGCCGTGTTCGTAGAGGTCCAGTTCGATCTGCGGGTATTCCTGCTTGAACGCCCCCAGGAGGTTGGCGAAGATCGGTGCGCCCGTGATCGGCGGCAGGCCGATGAGGACCGTCCCTTGTTCCAGCTTGAATTCGTTTTCAAAGTCCGTCTTCAAGTGTTCGAACATGAAGACGACGCGCTTGGCGTGGGAGAGGAAAATCGTGCCGGCATCGGTGAGTTCGACGGCCTTGGCGTTGCGCATGAAGAGGACGACGCCCAGTTCTTCTTCCAGGGCCTTGATGGTGCGGCTGATGGCGGACTGGGAAATGTGCAGCGTCCGCGCGGCTTTGCTGAATGATTTCTTGTCGGCTACTTCGACAAAGTATTTAAGATGATGAAAATCCATACTAACACCTCCACTAATGGTGTACACCGAATCGGCACTTTAATATACACTCGATTGGTATACGTTTACAAAATAGCACTGAACGATGCATAAACTAGCATCACATTCCTATTGAATTTAGCATTACTTAGGCATATAATTAACTTGTAAGAAAAAGTTACAAAGTCGTTCGGTTTGTGATGGTCAGCAAGCTTCAAAAGGCATGTTGGTGTGCAAATCTGTAATATCACTATAATAGTATTACAGATTAAGAATATTAGCAACACCTTTTTTGAATATTATTGAACCTTCCCGCTTTTCATTGCATTTTTTTCAAGATAGGGACGTGTATGGACGATACGTGAACAGAAGTCATCCATGGAACCTGGGTGAGGGTCCGCGCCGTCCGTATGAGGATGCAACAGGACGTCTTTATAGCTTTCTTAAGCCTATCAGTATGGTTTTTCCATATTGAAAGTATACTTTTATCTAAGGAGCGTGTTTTATCTATGAGCAAATTTAAAACCATGGATGGTAACGAAGCAGCTGCATGGGTGTCCTATGCATTTACTGAAGTTGCCGCAATTTATCCGATCACGCCGTCTTCTCCTATGGCAGAACATGTCGATGATTGGGCAGCCGCTGGCATGAAAAACATCTTCGGCCACAAAGTCAACGTTGTTGAAATGCAGTCCGAAGCTGGCGCGGCTGGCGCATTCCACGGTTCTTTACAGGCTGGTGCTTTGACAACTACGTACACGGCATCTCAGGGTTTCCTCCTCATGATCCCGAACATGTACAAAGTTGCCGGTGAACTCCTCCCGGGCGTATTCCACGTAGCTGCTCGTGCTTTGGCTAACCATGCACTGAACATCTTCGGTGACCATCAGGACGTTATGTCTGCTCGTGCAACAGGCTGCTGTCTCTTGGCTGAATCCAATGTTCAGGAAGTCATGGATCTCGGTGGTGTCGCTCATTTGGCAGCAATTAAAGGTTCCCTGCCGTTCATCAACTTCTTCGATGGTTTCCGTACTTCTCACGAAATCCAGAAAGTTGAAGTCATGGACTTCGAAAACTTCAAGAAACTCGTTGACTGGGACGCTATCGAAGCATTCCGCAAACGTGCCCTCAACCCGGATCATCCGGAAATCCGCGGCACTGCAGAAAACCCGGACGTATACTTCCAGCACACAGAAGCTTCCAACAAATTCTACGACGCTATGCCGGATATCGTAGCTGACTACATGGACAAGATTTCTGAAATCACTGGCCGTACGTACAAACCGTTCAACTACTTCGGTGCTCCTGACGCTGAATACGTTGTCGTTTCCATGGGTTCTCTCTCCGACGTCGCTAAACAGACTGTCGAATACTTGCAGAGCCAGGGCGAAAAAGTCGGTGCCATCAACGTTCACCTCTATCGTCCGTTCTCCAACAAATACCTCCTCAACGTTCTTCCTAAGACTGTTAAGAAGATCGCTGTCATCGACCGTACGAAAGAACCGGGCTCCCTCGGCGAACCTCTCTACCTCGATATCGTTGGCTTCGTAAAAGAAGAAGGCCTTAACATCGACGTTATCGGCGGCCGTACAGGTATGGGCTCCAAAGACGTTCTTCCGGAAGACTTCCTCGCTGTCTTCAAAGAACTCAAGAAAGAACATCCGCTCAACGGCTTCACGCTGGCTATCAACGACGACGTTACCAACCTCAGCCTTCCGCGCGAACCGAAAATGCCGGTTGACACGACTGGCCTTACGTCCTGCAAATTCTGGGGCTTCGGTTCTGATGGTACTGTCGGCGCTAACAAATCCGCTATCAAGATCATCGGTGACCACACCGACATGTATGCTCAGGCATACTTCGCTTATGACTCCAAGAAATCCGGCGGCGTAACTATTTCTCACCTGCGTTTCGGTACTCGCCCGATCGATATGCCGTACCTCATCGACGCAGCTGACTACATCGCTTGCCATCGTCAGTCCTATGTAAAACGCTTTGACATCCTTCGCGGTATCAAAGAAGGCGGCACATTCATGCTGAACTGCACCTGGACCGACGAAGAACTGGAAAAAGAACTTCCGGCTCGCATCAAACGCGCTATCGCTAAGAACCATGTTAAATTCTACACCTTGAACGGTGACGCTATCGGCCAGAGACTCGGCCTCGGCACTCGTATCAACATGGTCATGCAGGCTGCATTCTTCGCACTCGCTAAGATCATTCCTATCGATGACGCTGTTAAATACTTGAAAGACTCCATCGTCAAGAGCTATGGCAAGAAAGGCCAGAAAGTCGTTGACATGAACAACGGCGCTGTTGATGCTGGTATCAAAGAATTCCATGAAGTTAACTATCCGGCTTCCTG
This sequence comes from Megasphaera sp., assembly GCF_047831605.1. NCBI lineage: Bacteria > Bacillati > Bacillota > Negativicutes > Veillonellales > Veillonellaceae > Megasphaera > Megasphaera sp. The sequence continues at coordinate 2,118,156 of NZ_CP181255.1, forward strand.
GGCTGACGCTAAAGACGAAGTCGTCGAAGGCCGTCCGGCTCCGAAGTACTTCACGGAAGTTGCAAAACCGATGCTCGAACAGGTTGGCGACGATCTCTCGGTTTCCGCATTTGCTGGCCGCGAAGATGGCACCATGCCTTCCGGTACTGCTAAATTCGAAAAAGCAGGCCCGGCTCTCCACGTTCCTTCCTGGGATGCTGAAAAATGTATCGGCTGCTTGCAGTGCTCCTTCGTCTGCCCGCACGCTACTATCCGTCCGGTCTTGACGACGAAAGAAGAAACGGCTGCTGCTCCGGCAGGCTACAAAGTAGCTCCGAAAGCTAAATCCGGCAAAGAATATGATCTCGCCATCATCGTTGACCAGCTCGACTGCCTCGAATGCGGTTCCTGCGTAAACGTTTGCCCGGTTCAGGCTCTCACCATGGTTCCGAACACCGACGAAGAACGTCAGAAGATGGATCTCTGGTACTATGGTACGGAAACGGTTGCTCCGAAAGCTAACCCGCAGAACAAGAAGACCGTCATCGGTTCTCAGTTCGAAACTCCGCTCCTCGAATTCTCCGGCGCATGCGCAGGCTGCGGTGAAACACCGTATGTCAAACTCATCACGCAGCTCTTCGGCGATCGCATGATGATTGCTAACGCTACTGGCTGCTCCTCCATTTGGGGTGCATCCGCTCCGGTTTCCCCGTACACCATGAACGCTGCTGGCCATGGCCCGGCTTGGGCAAACAGCCTCTTCGAAGATGCTGCTGAATTTGGTCTCGGCATGTTCCTCGGCGTAGACAAAGTCCGCAAAGACTTGGCTGAAAACCTCGACGCTGCTAAAGCCGTTGCTTCTCCGGAACTCCAGGCTGCACTCAGCGACTGGGCTGCTAACCTGAACGAAGGCGAAGGCTCTCGTGAACGCGCTGACAAACTGACAGCTCTCCTCGAAAAAGAAGCTGCTGGCAAACCGGTTCTCGAAGACTTCCTCGCTAAGAAACAGTTCTTCGTTAAACGTAGCCAGTGGATCATCGGTGGTGACGGCTGGTCCTACGATATCGGTTACGGCGGTGTTGACCACGTCCTCGCTTCCGGCCACGACGTCAACGTCCTCGTCCTCGATACCGAAGTTTACTCCAACACTGGCGGTCAGTCCTCTAAAGCTACCCCGACTGCAGCTATCGCTCAGTTCGCTGCTGCCGGCAAACGCACGAAGAAGAAGGACCTCGGCATGATGGCTATCTCCTATGGCTATGTCTATGTAGCTCAGGTAGCTATGGGTGCTGATAAGAACCAGCTCATGAAAGCCATGACTGAAGCTGAAGCTTACCATGGCCCGTCCCTGGTTATCTGCTACGCTCCTTGCATTAACCACGGCATCCGTAAAGGCATGGGCAAGAGCCAGCTCGAAGAAAAACTCGCTGTCGAATGCGGTTACTGGGATCTCTTCCGCTACAACCCGGATCTCAAAGCTCAGGGCAAGAATCCGTTCAGCCTCGACTCCAAAGAACCGGATTACAGCAAATTCCAGGAATTCTTACAGGGTGAAGTTCGTTATGCTTCCCTTAAGAAAGGCTTCCCGGAAGAAGCAGACGCTCTCTATGCTAAGACAGAAGCAGACGCAAAAGCTCGTCGCGAATCCTATGTACGTTTACAGAAGGGTTTTGAAGACTAATTTGATTGCACTCGCTGCATGAGAATAGAAGCAAGGCCCCGCATGAAGGTTTCGACCCTCATGCGGGGTCTTTTCTCTTTGTAGTTTGTAGAAGAGGGCTTTAAATTAAAAAACCTTCACTAAAAACTAAAAACTGCAAACTTCATACTCAAAAAGGAACTGTTGCACTGCGACAGCTCCTTTTTTATTGCTATCCTTTCTCAATAGGTATATAATAAAGCGTGTTTTTATAACCATTTTGAAAGGGGTCTTTCTGTATGTCATCTAAAATGGGTACATTATGTATTGTTTTGACAGCCATAGCCTTTGGTACGATGGAAATTTCCTTGAAGATTGCCGGAACGGCGTTCACGCCTTTCCAGCTGACTTTCCTTCGGTTCCTCGTCGGCGGGCTGCTGCTCATGCCGCTGGCTGTCCGCGATTTGAAGAAGCGCAGCATTCACCTCGATCGTTCCGATTGGGGCTATTTGGCTGTCCTCGGGCTGATCAACATCTGTTTCAGCATGATCCTCTTCCAGATCGGGGTCAACATGGCTAACGCCAGCCTGGCAGCTATCGTCTTTTCCAGTAGCCCGATTTTTGTCATGATTTTTTCGTATTTCATCATTCACGAAGCCTTTACCCGCAAGAAGGCCATTACCTTGGTCTTGAGTATCATCGGCCTGGTCATTGTCGCCAATCCCATGGCCATTATCCGCAGCGGCAATATCGGCCTGCTCGTATCGCTGGCAGCTGCCGTTTCCTTTGCCCTTTATACGGCGCTGGGTAAACTCCGTATTGAAAAACTGGGCGGCAACGTAGAAAACGCCTTCAGCTTCCTCATCGGCTGCGTCTTCCTGTTTTTCATCCTCTTGTTCCACGGCGACCCCATCGTGGCCGGTATTGATTCCCAGACCGTATGGCCCCTTATTTACTGTTCCTTAGTCGTCACGGGCTTCGGCTATCTGTGCTTCATGAAGGCCATCGAACTGACAGGTCCGTCCAATGCATCCTTTGCCTTCTTCATCAAGCCGATCATCGCCTTGATCTTGTCGGCCATCATCTTGTCGGAACCGATTACGGTCAATGCCGTCGTCGGCCTGGCCCTGATCCTCCTGGGCTGCACGATGGCAGGGCCGATTGAACACCTGCTCTTCCGTCACCATGCTATCGGTGAAATCGAAGGCCGCGAAAATCATCCGGCCTGGATCAAGGAAGATACAGAAAGTCCCTTGGTCATTACCATTTCCCGTGAATACGGCAGCGGCGGCCGCAACATCGGCAAGCTCGTCGCCCGTAAGCTCGGCATCCCTTATTACGATACGGAAATCCTCAACCTGACCCGTAAAGAACATCCGCAGACCTTCGCCGCCTGGTGTAAAGACCGCAAGCGCATGCTCGGCCCCTTGCTGACCAAGGTCTATGACGATTATATCCACTACGCGTCGGGCTATGAATCGAAGCAGCAGGAAATGTTCCGCGATGAATCCGAAGTCATCCAGGCTCTGACAGAAGGGAAGTCGTGCGTCATCGTCGGCCGCCTGGCCAACTACATCCTGCGCAAACGGCCGAATACCTTCAATGTCTTCGTTTCGTCCGACCCGGATTGGGCCATCCAGCGCATCATGCTCCGCGAACACGTCGATGCCGACAAGGCGCGGAAGATCCGCAACCACGTCAATCACGAACGGCGCGACCACTGCATGTACTGCACCGATTCCTATTGGGGCTACGGCGCCAACTACGACTTGAGCCTCAAATCCAGTGACTACGGCATCGTCAAGACAGCCGACCTCATCCTGCAGGCTGCCCAGCACCGCCTGACTATCTCCAAAGAAGATATCAACCCTGCTGCCGACCACAACGCCGTCTCCGCGCCGGCTGTAGCCGAATCGTGATTTTGTAGTTTGCAGTAGGGGCTTGCACGTGGTAAGCCCGCAACTGGATATGTATGGATTTTCCCGTCCGGCTCCGTAGAGAATTCACCCAGATACCGAAACGGGTCGCCCACGTGGCGACCCCTACAGAAAAAGCGCTGTCTTCATATGACAGCGCTTTTTTTACGCCTGCCATATTTAAACAAACTTTAAACTTTCTCAAAATTAACAAATAATGGCAAATAGCTATAGATTTAGCCTTTATTTTGAGAATAGAAAGTGATAAAATAATAGCTGATTTATTGATAGTGATTATTCTTGAGAATGTGTCGTGATAGCTATGGAGAAACGATGGCAGTTCGGCAGTCCCGACGAGGGGCTCATGGAGGCCTTGTCCGCACAATTACATATATCCCCGGTCTTGGCACAGGTACTGGCCAATCGCGGCATCGCCGATGTCCGGGCAGGGGACCATTTTCTTCACAATACTTTGGCCGATATGGCCGATCCTTTCCTGATGAAAGGCATGGAGAATGCCGTCATCAGGCTGGAGCAGGCGATAACTGAAAAGCAGCGCATCGTCATCTACGGTGACTATGACGTCGACGGCATTACGTCGACGTCTCTTGTTTATTCCGTCCTTCGCGACCTCGGCGCATCGCCGCAGTTCTACATTCCCGAACGGGAGAGCGAAGGCTATGGCCTCAACGAAGGGGCCCTGGAGCAGCTGAGCCGGCAGGCCGACCTGCTCATCACCGTCGACTGCGGCATTTCGTCACACGACCTGGTCCAGCAGTTCTCGCCGGTCCTGGATATGATCATTACGGATCATCACGAACCGCCGGAACAGATCCCGCCAGCCCTGGCCGTCCTCAATCCCAAGCAGGCCGGCTGCCCCTATCCCTTTAAGGAGCTGGCCGGCGCCGGCGTGGCCTACGTCCTCTGCCGGGCCCTGTGGCAGCATCACTGCCATGAAGACCTGCCGGGCTATACGGACCTGGCGGCCTTGGGGACCATTGCCGACCTGGTCCCCCTGACTGGCGAGAACCGTATCCTCGTCCGCCATGGCTTGGCGGCCATGAAAGAAGGGAAGCGGACGGGCATCAAGGCCCTCCTCGATGCGTCCAATCTCAGCGGGAAGGATATCACGGCCGGCCGTATCGCCTTTACGGCGGCGCCGCGCCTCAATGCGGCCGGGCGCATCAGCCATGCGACGAAGGGTGTCAAACTGCTCCTGGAAACCGATGCGGCCAAGGCGGCGGCCGATGCAGCCGAACTGAGCCGCCTCAACACGGAGCGCCAGGACATTGAGCACACCATTGCCCAGGAAGCCATCGCCCAGATCGAAGGGCAGGCGAGGGGCCGCGACGGCGTCCTCATCGCCTATCATGAGGGCTGGCACGTCGGCGTCATCGGCATCGCCGCATCGCGCCTGGTAGAGACGTATTACCGGCCGTCCCTGGTCATCACCGTCCGCGACGGCATCGGCAAGGGATCGTGCCGCAGTATCAGCGGTTTCAACATGTACGAAGCCCTGCAATACGCCCAGGATTTGCTCATCCAGTTCGGCGGCCACACCATGGCGGCGGGCTTTTCCGTCAGGGCCGAGAACATCGAAGCCCTGCGCCGGCGCCTGCTGGACTATGCGGCAGCGCATATGACGGCCGCCGACTACGTCCCCTTGGTCCACATCGACAAGGAATTGGAACCGGCCGATGTGACCTTGGACCTCATTGCTGAGCTGTCCCGCCTGGAGCCCTATGGCATGGGCAACAGCCGGCCCGTCTTTTCCCTGAGCGGGGCTACGGTAGAGGAAATCCGTCCCATCGGCCGGGAAAAGCAGCACGTCCGCCTCGTCGCCCGCGGCGCCGATAGGACACGCCTTTCCGGTGTCGCCTGGTCCCAGGCGGGCCTGTGCGACGCCATCGTCGAAGGCGACGTCATCGACGTGGCCTTCCAGCTCGAACGGAACGACTTCAATGGCATGTCGTCGCCGCAGCTGGTCATCCAGGACGTCCACCTGCCAGGCCGCCACATCGTCCTCAACCGGGCGGTCATGGTCGATATTTACATGGCCCTCAAGAAATGCATCCCCGACTGGGGCATGCCGGTCTGGCAGGTCCGCCGCCGTCTGGCTGCGGACCAGGGGGACTGTTATGATGTCCACACCATTTACGCTGCCATCGTCGTCCTCCGGGAAATCGGCGTCCTCAAAATACGCCATGATGACGACGGCCCAGCTTATTATTTTCCTATCCTTGCGGGGAAAATGGATCTTCATGCGTCGCCGACGTATGAATTGTACTGCAAGGAGTGAGGAGGTTTCATATTATGGAATTTAAAGATAAAGATGTCGAATTCAAACACCTCATCGACACGATACATACGTATCTGCCCCAGGCCAAATGCGATGACGTGACCAAAGCCTATAACCTGGCCGAAGAGGCCCACAAGGACCAGCGCCGCGTCAGCGGGGAACCGTATATCCTGCATCCCCTGGCCGTCGCCCAGATACTGGCAGATATGAAAATAGATACGACGACCATTACGGCGTCGCTCCTCCACGATGTCGTCGAAGATACGTCGTACACCCTGGAAGATATCAAGAAGATGTTCGGCAAGGAAGTAGCCTTCCTCGTCGACGGCGTCACCAAGTTGAGCCGCCTCAATTACCGTACCAAAGAAGACCAGCAGCTCAACAGCATGCGCAAGATGTTCCTGGCCATGGCCAAGGACGTGCGCGTCGTCGTCATCAAGCTCGCCGACCGCCTGCACAACATGCGTACCCTGCGCTACATGCGCAGCGACAAGCAGAAGCGTATTGCCCAGGAAACGCTGGAAATCTTTGCCCCCCTGGCACACCGCTTAGGGATTTTCAATATCAAGTGGGAACTGGAAGATTTGTCCTTCCGCTACCTCGAACCGGACAAGTACTACGACCTCGTCGACCAGATGAAGCAGAAGCGCCACGTCCGCGAAGAAATCGTCAACGAAGCCATCGACGTCCTCAAGAAGGCCCTCGACGAAGCCCACATCCACTGCGAAATCAACGGCCGGCCCAAGCATTTTTACAGCATTTATAAAAAGATGAAGAAAGATAACCGCGACTTGAGCCAGGTCTATGACCTCTTCGCCATCCGCGTCATCGTCGACGACGTCAAGGACTGCTACGGCGTCCTGGGTATCGTCCACAGCCTGTGGAAGCCACTGCCGTACCGCTTCAAGGACTACATCGCCATGCCTAAGCCCAATAACTACCAGTCCCTGCACACGACAGTCATCGGGACGAGAGGGCAGCCTGTAGAAATCCAGATCCGCACCTGGGAAATGCACCGCATCGCCGAATACGGCGTCGCCGCCCATTGGCGTTATAAAGAAGGCAACCAGACGGCCAACAAGGACGCTTTCGATGAAAAAATGGGCTGGCTGCGCAACCTCCTGGAATGGCAGGACACGAGCAATCCGAAAGAATTCGTCAACGCCCTGAAGCTCGACGCCTTTTCCGACGAAGTCTTCGTTTTTTCGCCGCGGGGCGACGTCATCGACCTGCCCCAGGGTTCTATCCCCATCGACTTTGCCTACCGCATCCACACCGACGTCGGCCACCGTTGCGTCGGCGCCAAGATCAACGGCAAGATCGTCCCTTTGGACTATAAATTGAAGAACGGCGACATCGTCGAAATCATTACGTCCAAAGTCGGCAAGCCCAGCCTGGACTGGCTGAACATCGTCGGCAGCTCGGAAAGCCGCTCGAAGATACGCAGCTGGTTCAAGAAGGAAAACCGCGAAGAAAACATCGCCAAGGGCCTGGATGCGCTGGAACGGGAATGTAAGCGCCTGGGCCACGACTGGAAAGCCCTCAACGTCGGCGGCCGCCTGGGCCGCGTGGCCAAGCAGATGAACGCCGGCTCCGAAGACGACCTGGTCGCCGCTGTCGGCTACGGCGGCTTTGCCGTCAATACGGTCCTCATCAAGCTCCTGGAACTGCACAAGAAAGACCTGCAGAAGCAGGAAGAAAAGACCAACAGCCTGGCTGCCCTGGAAAAACTCAAGACCAAGAAGCCCGTCAAGCACAACGGCACGGGCATCCTGGTCAAAGGCGAACCGGGCCTGCTGGTCCGCCTGGCCAAATGCTGCAGCCCTGTACCGGGCGATCCCATCATCGGCTTCATCACCCGCGGCCGCGGCGTCTCGGTCCACCGCGCGGACTGCCCGAACGTCACGCACGGCCAGAACGACGTAGACCGCCTCATCGACGTCGAATGGGATTACGACGGCAACGAACGCTTTGAAGTGAACATGGAAATCGTCGCCTACGACCGCACGGGCATCATGGCCGAAATCATGGCCACCCTGGCGGAAATGAAGATTTCCATCCTCAGCGTCAACGCCAAGACCAGCGATACCAAGAACGTCACCATCCACATGGGCATCAGCATCAAGGACCTGGCCCAGTTTGAATTCGTGGCCACCAAGATACGCCGCCTGAAGGATGTCTACGCCGTCGAACGCTATACGGGAGGGAGCCAGACATGAGAGCTGTCGTACAAAAGACCCTGACGTCTTCTGTGACCTCGGACGGCGTCCTCACCGGCCAGGCAGGCAACGGCCTGACGGTCCTCCTCGGCGTTTCCGTCAAGGATACGGAAGCCGACGTCCGCTACCTGGCCGACAAGATCGTCCACTTGCGTATCTTTGAAGATGACCAGGGCAAACTCAATCACTCCCTCCTCGACGAGGGAGGGGAGATGCTGGTCATTTCCCAGTTCACCCTGTACGGCGATGCCCGCCACGGCCGCCGTCCCAGCTATATCGAAGCGGCCAAGCCCGAACAGGCCGAAGCATTATATGAGCAGTTCGTCGCCGCTGTCCGCGCCTTCGGCGTCACCGTGGCGACAGGCCATTTCCGGACCCATATGGTCGTATCCCTGGCAAACGACGGGCCTGTGACCATCCTCTTGGACAGCCAGAAAACCTTTTAAGGGGGAAGTATACTTATGAGCATGAAATATATCAGTATGGAACTCGGTCCTATCATGACCAATTGTTATATCGTCTACGACACGGATACGAAAGAAGCCATGGTCGTCGATCCGGCCTGGGATTATCCCGCCATCGACAAGGCTCTGACCAGCCATGGCCTGACGCTGAAGTTCATCTTCCTGACCCATGGCCATGCTGACCACATCGGCGCCCTGCAGGAACTGCGCCAGCGCAAGAACGTACCGGTCTACGTCGGCGCCGGCGATGCCGACCTCATTTCCAATTCGCACAATAACCTGTCCCTGTTCATGGGCCAGGCCATCGAATGTACGTCGGCAGACCACCTGGTCAAGGACGGCGATGAACTGACATTGGGGCATCTGCACTTCACAGTCCTGGAAACGCCGGGCCATACGCCGGGCGGCCTCAGCCTGTACGGTGAAGGCGTCGTCTTTTCCGGCGACACGCTGTTCCGCTATTCCGTCGGCCGTACCGACCTCTACGGCGGCTCGTCGAAGACGCTGCTCCACAGCCTGGAAACGAAACTCATGACCCTGCCTGACAATACGCTGGTCCTGCCTGGCCACGGCCCGGCTACGTCCATCGGCGACGAACGGCGTGGCAATCCATTCCTGGACGGAGGCTGGTAAACCATGGTTGCCTATAAGGGCGCGGAGTTCTGGATGCGCGTCACCCTGGCCATCCTGGCCGGTGCGCTGTTCCTCACGGTCCATGCCGTCTACTGGCCCGTCGTCATTTCCCTGATCCTGACGTTCATCCTCATGCCTATCCGCGATGGCGTCATCAAAGGGCTGCGGCGCCTGACCGGCCGTCATGTACCCATCGACCTTGCCATCCTCATCTCCTTTGTCATCCTCATCGTCATCGTGACGATTATTACCAATATCATCGTCAAGCCGCTGGTCATCCAGGTCAATCTGCTGGCAGCCAACTTCAACGATTTGGTCAGCCAGACGGCGGCCCTGGTGACGCAGCTTGAAAATGAGCAGACCCAGTTCTATATCCCGGACCAGGTCAAGAAAATCGTCAACGATGCCTTCGTCAAGATCGGCAATTACGGCATCGAGGGCATCACCAACCTCATCCAGTCCGTCTTTGCCATTGCCGGGACGGTCGTCGAATTCTTCGTCGTACCGATCATTACTTTCTACTTCATGAAAGACGGCGGCCACATGGTCAAGAGCTTCGTCGATATCTTTCCCGAAAGCTATCGCAGCCATCTGGCCGGCCTCTTCCAGGAAATACAGCACGTCCTGAGCCGCTACATCCGCGGCCAGATCCTCATGAGCTGTATCATTGCCACCCTGACTTTCCTCGGCATGTGGGCCATGGGCGTACCGTACCCCATGGTCATCGGCATCTTGGCGGCCATTACCGAATGGATACCCATCGTCGGGCCTATCGTCGGCGCCGTGCCGGCTATCCTGCTCAGCGCGACGGTCAGTTTGTCCCTGCCGCTGAAAGTCATCATCTTCTATATCGTCATCCAGCAGATCGACAGCCACCTCATCATGCCTCAGGTCATGGGGGCCGTCATCAGCCTGCATCCGGTCGTCATCGTCATCGCCCTGCTCATCGGCGGGACCCTCTTTGGCGTAGCCGGCATGATCCTTACCGTCCCGGTGACGGCAGTCTTACAGATTTTGTGTAAACATTTATGGTTTTACAATACATATAAAGAAAAGGCGATGAAGTACAATGGAAACAACGAGAACAGAAACTAATAAGAAAGAAATCATGGATACCATGATGAATAAGAAAGAAATCATGGATACCATGATGAAACGCATGAAAGAAAAGATCAAGTTCAAGAAATGCAAGATGACGTCCCAGCGGCAGATCATCCTGCGGGCCTTCGTCGAAAGCCCAATCCGCCATATGAGCGCCGAAGAAGTCTTCGAGCTGGTCAAGAAGACGGCGCCTGACATCGGCCTGGCTACGGTCTACCGGACGCTGGACCTGTTCACCCAGATGGACCTCTTGAAGAAACTCGATTTCGACGACGGCTGCAGCCGCTATGAATTGAATGACCGCGACAATGAAGGCCATTTCCATCATCATCTCATCTGCCTGGGCTGCGGCAAGGTCTGGGAATGTGAAGACGACCTCCTGGAAACGCTGGAAACGATCCTGGAAAAGCGCCTCCACTTCCACACCGTCGACCATCAGCTGAAAGTCTATGGCTACTGCGAAGCCTGCCAGAAGAAACGGGAAGAAGAAGCGGCCAAAGAAGCCGAAGCTGCGAAAGAAGCGGAATAAGATGGCCCTCCAGACCTATACCTATGACGGGCCGGAACGCTTCCATTCCCTCGTCGGGCAGGTCATGGCCTCCCTGGGCTATGTCGGCGGCCGGGAAGTCCGCGACGTCGGGGCTGCCGTCACTGTCCGCGAGGAAGGCGCCCACCTCCACGTGCGCTGTACCTTCCAGGACGGCGGGGCGCCCTGGTCTTCTGAGGCCAGCCTCGTCGGGACGGACCGGGAACGGGCATCCCTCAAGGACTGCCTCATCCACTGGCATAACCGCTTCTGCGGCCACGGACCCAGCCCGTGGGGGACGCTCATCGGCGTGCGGCCGACGAAACTGGTCCACCACCTCTTCGACCAGGGCTTCACAGCCGACCAGGCCGAAAAGGCCTTGCAGACGTCGTATTGCGTGGCGCCGGCCGTCGCCCGGGACCTGGTGGCCATGGCCAGGCTCCAACGGCCTTACGTCACCGACAGGGGCCGGAAAGTGGCCCTCTACGTAGGGATTCCCTATTGTCCCAGCCACTGCCTGTACTGCTCCTTCCCGTCGCGCCTCATCGGCAGGGAAGGGGAGGCGGAACTCACGGCTTTTCGCGATGCCGTCCTGGCCGACCTCGACGACCTGGCCGACCTGTGCCGGACCTATGACTTGGAAGTCACGTCGCTCTACGTCGGCGGCGGTACGCCGACGTGCCTGCCCCTGCCGGTACTGGAAGCGATGATGACGCGGCTGGCCCGGAATTTCCCGGAAGCCTGCGAATGGACCGTCGAAGCGGGACGGCCCGATACGGCGACGCCGGACATGCTGGCCATGCTCCGCCAGGCCGGTGTCGATCGCATCAGCGTCAATCCCCAGACGTTGCAGCAGCATCTCCTCGATGCCCTGGGCCGGCGCCACCGGGTCGAAGATATTTACACCATGTATGAGAACTGCCGGAAACTGGGTTTTTCCGTCATCAACATGGACTTTATCGCCGGCCTTCCCGGGCAAACCGTAGCAGATATGCAGGAAAATATGGAAATTGTTTGCAAACTGCACCCGGAAAATGTTACAATTCATACGTTAGCATTAAAAAAACGGGCACCCTTATTCCATCATGAATTGCGGGCCGCCATTCCGCCAGCCGAAGAAACGGGCCATATGGTCCGCCTCTGTCAGTCCATCCTGACGGCCGGCGGCTATGTGCCGTACTACATGTACCGCCAGAAGTACATGGCAGCCAGCTTCGCCAACATTGGCTATGCCCTGCCGGGCAGCGTCAGTGCCTATAATATCGAGATGATGGAAGAACGGCAGTCCGTCCTGGCAGCCGGACCGGGCGGGGCGACGAAGTTCCTCTGCCGCGACGGCCACACCTTGGAAAAGGTGTACATGCTGAAAGACGTCGATGCATATGTGCAGGCGCTGGCCGAAAGAATAGCCCAGCGCCGCCGTTTGTGTGCTATCATATACGGAAAAGAGGATGTTTAAATGGCTATTACTGCACCGAGAGGCACGCAGGATTTTCTGCCGGAACAGACGGCAGAGTGGCAGCTGCTGGAAGCAAAGATCCGCCAGATCTGCTCGCTCTACGGCTTCGGCGAAATCCGCACGCCTATGTTTGAAAGTACTGAATTGTTTTTACGCGGCATCGGGGAAACGACAGACGTCGTCACCAAGGAAATGTATACCTTTGAAGACCGCGGCGGCCGCAGCATGACATTGCGCCCGGAAAATACGGCTTCTGTCGTCCGGGCCTTCCTGGAACACAAGCTCTACGGCGACCCGCAGGTCCACAAGTTCTACTACATGGGCCCCATGTTCCGTCATGACCGCCCCCAGGCTGGCCGTTACCGCCAGTTCACCCAGTTCGGCGTCGAAGAAATCGGCTCCAAGGACCCGGCTGTCGATGCGGAAATCATTGCCATGGCCTTCCAGCTCTTCCGGGAACTGGGCCTCAATGATCTGGTCCTGCACCTCAACTCCGTCGGCTGCCCGAAGTGCCGTCCCGTCTATCGCCAGAAGCTCCTCGATTTCTTTGCCGACAAACGGGACCAGCTCTGCGACGACTGCAACGAACGCCTGGAAAAGAACCCTCTCCGCGTCCTCGACTGCAAGGAAGACGGCGAAAAGATGATGCAGATGGGCGTACCTTTGATCACGGATAATCTCTGCGACGACTGCAAGGAACATTTCCACAAAGTCCAGGAATATCTGACGGCCATCGGTATTCCCTTTACCCTCGACCCGCGCCTGGTCCGCGGCCTCGATTATTATACCAATACGGCCTTTGAAATCATGTACGCTCCTTTGGGCGCACAGAGCACGGTCTGCGGTGGCGGCCGTTACGACGGCCTCATCGAAGAAGTCGGCGGTCCGTCGACACCGGGCATCGGCTTTGCCATCGGCATGGAACGGCTGCTCCTGACCTTGAAGGAACAGGGCCTCCTGCCGCCGGTCGAAAAGAAGCAGCCCGTCTTCATCGTCGCCCTCGGCGATGCGGCCAAGACCAGGGCCTTCGAACTGCAGCAGCAGCTCCGCGAAAAGGGCCTCTATGCTGAAATCGACCTCCTGGGCCGCAGCATGAAGGGCCAGATGAAATCGGCCAACAAGCTCAATGCCGATTACACGGTCATCATCGGCGAAAACGAATTAGCCGCCGGTGAAGCCCAGGTCCGCAATATGGCCAGCAAAGAACAAGTCAGCGTTCCCCTTGATGGGATTGTTGCATATATGGAAACACACAAGAAGGGATGATTTACGAATGGATACAATGGAAGGTTTACACCGCTCCCAATACTGCGCTGAAGTAAGTGAAGCGGACAACGGCAAAGAAGTCGTCTTGACTGGCTGGGTCGAACGCCGCCGCGACCACGGCGGACTGATTTTCATCGACCTCCGCGACCGTACGGGCATCGTACAGGTCGTCGCTTCGCCGGACTATGAAAAGGTTTCTTTCGATAAAGCTGAACAGGTACGTACGGAATACGTCCTGGCTGTACGCGGCATCGTCCGCATGCGCGATAAAGATACGATCAACCCCAAGATGAAGACCGGGACCATCGAAATCCGCTGCGAAGAACTGCGTATCCTCAATTCGTCCAAGACGCCGCCGTTCTATATTGAAGACAACATCGACGTCGACGAAAAGATCCGCCTCAAATACCGCTACCTCGACCTGCGCCGTCCGGAAATGCAGAAGAACCTCATCATGCGCCATAAAGTAAAACATGCCATGCGCACGTTCCTCAACGAACACGGCTTCATCGACATCGAAACGCCGGAACTCTGCAAGAGCACGCCGGAAGGCGCCCGTGACTACCTCGTACCGAGCCGTGTCAACGAAGGCAAATTCTACGCCCTGCCGCAGTCGCCGCAGATTTTCAAACAGCTGCTCATGATTTCCGGTATGGACCGTTACTACCAGATCGCCCGCTGCTTTCGCGATGAAGATTTGCGCGCCGACCGCCAGCCGGAATTCACCCAGCTCGACATGGAAATGTCCTTCATGGACCAGGAAGAAATCCTGACCCTCGTCGAACAGATGGTACATTACATCTTCAAAGAAACCCTGGGCCACGACGTCAAGCTCCCGATTCACCGCATGACCTGGGACTACGCTATGGAAAACTACGGCTCCGATAAGCCGGATCTGCGCTTCGACATGAAGTTCACGGACGTCACGGAACTCGTCAAGGACACGGACTTCAAAGTCTTCCGCAGCGTCATCGACAACGGCGGTCAGGTCAAAGCCATCAACGTCAAAGGCGACGCCGACATTCCCCGTCGTGAACTGGACGGCCTCGTCGAATACGTCAGCCACTACGGCGCCAAGGGCCTGGCTTGGATCGGTTTCCTCGAAGACGGCACGCTCAAATCGCAGATCAAGAAGTTCTTTGGCGAAGACAAGCTCCGTGAAATCGGTAAAGCCTGCGGTGCTGAAAAGGGCGACCTGGTCCTCATGATTGCCGACAAACCGAAAGTCGTCGCAGCCGCTCTCGGCGAACTGCGTAAAGAAATGGCCCGCCGCATGAACCTCATCGACGAAGACGAATTCGCCTTCACCTGGGTCGTCGACTTCCCCATGTTCGAATACAGCGAAGAAGAACACCGCTACGTCGCTATGCACCATCCGTTCACAGCCATGCGCGACGAAGACCTGGACAAACTGGAAACCGACCCGGCTCACGTCTATGCCAAGGCCTATGACCTGGTCCTCAACGGCATCGAACTCGGCGGCGGCTCCCTCCGTATCTACCAGCCTGACGTACAGCAGCGCGTCTTCAAGGCCATCGGCCTGACACCGGAAGAAGCAGAACAGAAATTCGGCTTCCTCCTCCGCGCCTTCGAATACGGTGCACCGCCCCACGGTGGCCTGGCCTTCGGCTTGGACCGCATGATCATGCTCATGCTCAAACGCAAGTCCATCCGCGACGTCATCGCTTTCCCGAAGACCCAGAACGCTATCGACCCCATGAGCGAAGCTCCGTCGACAGTCACCAAAAAACAGCTGCATGAACTCCATATCCAGGTAGAAGAAGACTTGGTAAGCAAATAGAGAGATGAAAAAAGCTTGTCGCATGTGCGACAAGCTTTTTTTCGTGGCGCGGTCCTATGGACCGCTTTCGTAGGGGCCGTCCTAAGCCTTTTTGGCCCGTCAGGTGCCGACCAACGAGAGGCGCAGGACGGTTGCCAAAACGGACAGCTGTGGCTAGGCGGCCCGCTTGTGGGAATCCCGTGAATGGCTTTCCCAAATGAACGCGATTGGTTTACGAACCACGAGCCGCTAGCAGACACATTGACAAACGTCAATGTGTCTGCTATACTCTAACCATAGATTGATAAACTTCGATATGAAAGGAGGCGCCGTGATGGAGGAAAGGGAAGCGGTCCGCGTATTCAAGGCTTTGGGTGATGAAAAGCGGCTGCGCATCTTGTCGCTCTTGCGGCAGGGGGAACGCTGTGCCTGTGTGCTCCTGGAACACTTGAACCTGTCCCAGCCGACGCTGTCCCACCACATGAAGATCCTCTGCGATGCCCAGCTGGTCACAGGCCGCAAGGAAGGGAAGTGGGTCTATTATTCCCTCAACCGCGCCCAGGCCCAGGTTCTGGAACAGGCCGTTCACGACTTATTCCAGCCCAGTGCCGTGCCGGCAGAGGACGAAGCCTGCCGCTGCCAGTGAGGCAGGCCCTTTTTTCAGCTTATACATTGATAAATGTAAATATATAAATTTCTCTTTAGGAGGTCTTTCATCATGAAACATATGGAAATCTTTGAACAAGCAATGTGCTGCCCGACCGGTCTCTGCGGTCCGTCTATCGATCCGGAACTCTTGCGCGTATCGACGGTCCTGGACACGCTGAAACAGCACGGCATCGACGTCGGCCGCTATAACCTGACTAGTGCGCCCTTGAAATTCGTCCAGACCAAGGCCGTGACGGACTTTCTCCAGTACCACGGTCCTGAAGACCTGCCCCTCATCCTCGTCGACGGCGCCGTCCAGTTTGCCGGCCGCTATCCGACGAATGATGAATTTGCCAGCCTCATCGGCTTCGACCCGGCCATCCTCGAAGCCGCTCAGGCCGCTGGGGACAGCTGCTGCTGCGGCGACAGCGCCGAAGAAACAGCTTCCTGCTGCTGCGGTGACACGCCGGCGGAACCGGAAAGCCCGTCGTGCTGTTGCGGAGGTGACTGTAAATGATCCTCTACGATCCCTTTCACGTCGTCCAGACGAAATACCTCTTCCTGACCGGCAAGGGCGGCGTCGGCAAGACGTCCGTCGCCTGTGCCACGGCCGTCGCCCTGGCCGATGCCGGTAAGAAGGTCCTGCTCATCAGTACCGACCCGGCGTCGAATCTGCAAGACGTCTTTTCCATGGAACTGACCAATAAGGCCACGCCCATCGCCGCCGTGCCCAACTTGGCCGTAGCCAACCTCGACCCGGTCCAGGCCGCGGCCGAATACCGGGAAAGCGTCATCGGGCCCTATCGCGGCCTCCTGCCGGAAGCGGCCCTGCGCAACATGGAAGAACAGCTGTCCGGCTCGTGTACCGTAGAAATCGCCGCCTTCAACGAGTTCACCAATTTCCTCACCGATGAAGCCGTTGCCTGTGGCTACGACCACATCATCTTCGATACGGCGCCGACAGGCCACACCCTGCGCATGCTGCAGCTGCCGTCGGCGTGGAGCCAGTTCATCCAGAAGAGCAAACACGGCGCGTCCTGCCTGGGCCAGCTGTCGGGCCTGGAATCGCGGAAAGAACTGTATAAACAGGCCGTCCAGACCCTGGCCGACGGGGACAGGACGACGATGCTCCTCGTCGCCCGTCCCGATGCCCTGCCGCTGAAAGAAGCGGCCCGGGCGTCGAAGGAACTGGCCGCCCTGGGCATTGCCAACCAGCAGCTCATCGTCAACGGCCTGTTGGCCTCGTGGGATGACGATGCGACCAAGACGTTATACGAAAAACAGCAGGCCGCGCTGAAGGCCATACCCGAAGCCATCGCCGATTTGCCGCGCTTCCAGATTCCCTTGCGGACGTACAACATCACCGGCCTGGACCACGTCCGGGCCCTGCTCAAAGGGGAAGTGAAGGAAGCGGCGACGGAACTGACGCTGGAACGGGTCCAGCCCCTGCAGGCCGTCATCGACGACCTGGAAGCCCATCAGCGCAAGGTCATCTTCACCATGGGCAAGGGCGGCGTCGGCAAGACGACCGTCGCTGCCGCCATCGCCCTGGGCCTGGCCCGCCGCGGCCATCGCGTCCACTTGACGACGACCGACCCGGCCGCTCACTTGCAGTACGTCGTCAGCCAGACGGACAACCTGACCCTGAGCCATATCGACCAAGGGGAAGAGCTGAAGAAATACCAGGATGAAGTCCTGAGCCAGGCCAAAGCCAACGGCCTGGGCCCGTCGGACCTGGCCTATATCGAAGAAGACCTGCGCTCGCCGTGCACCCAGGAAATTGCCGTCTTCCATGCCTTTGCCGACATCGTCGAAGCGGCCGACGACCAGATCGTCGTCATCGACACGGCGCCGACAGGCCACACGCTGCTGCTCCTGGAATCGACGGAAAGCTACGACCGGGAAATCCGCCGGACCCACGGTTCGACGCCGCCGTCAGTACAGCACCTGCTGCCGCGCCTGAAAGGGGACGAAACAGAAGTCGTCATCGTCACCCTGCCCGAAGCGACGCCGGTCTATGAAGCCCTGCGCCTGGAAGCGGACCTGAAGCGGACGAAACTGCGCTCGAAATGGTGGGTCATCAACAAATCCTTCTATCAGGCCCGGACGACGAGCCCCCTGCTAAAAGCCAAGGCCTCTCACGAAATCGCCTGGATCAACAAAGTCGACGACCACACCCAGGGCCACACGGCCCTCATCGCCTGGCGCCCCGACGAAGTCCGCGGGGAAGTCCTGGGAAAATTATAGTCTGTAGTTGAGCGTTTGTAGTTTGTAGTAAAAGGGCTTGTCATCGTGTAGCAAGCCCTTTTTCAGATATTAAACATTCATATATTTCAATTTATCTATTTATAGGAGGCGCGTTATCATGGAACATGAATCACACGCAGGCATCAGTTTTTTTCAGCGATATCTGACCCTTTGGGTCTTGTTATGCATGGTCGTCGGCGTAGCCATCGGTTATGCCCTTCCGGCTGTGCCAGCCTTTTTAGATACCTTACAGGTCATGGGGATTTCTATTCCCATTGCCATTTTGATTTGGCTCATGATTTATCCGATGATGATGAAAGTCGACTTTCAGAGCATCAAAGCCGTAGGACGCCAGCCTAAAGGCTTGTTCGTCACTTGGATTGCCAACTGGCTCATCAAGCCTTTTACCATGTATGCTATTGCCTGGTTCTTCCTTTTCGTCCTCTTTGGTTCGTGGATCCCTGCGGACCTGGGCCGGCAATACTTGGCTGGCGCCGTATTGCTCGGTGCGGCTCCCTGTACGGCCATGGTTTTCGTCTGGAGTACACTGGTCAAAGGGAATCCGGCCTATACCGTCGTCCAAGTCGCGACGAATGATTTAATCATTCTCATCGCTTTCGTACCTATCGTCAAGTTCCTTTTAGGAGTTTCACAAGTTGCGGTTCCTTATAGTGTCCTCTTTGTCAGTATCTTCCTGTTCGTCGTCATTCCTCTGGCAGGCGGTATCCTGACCCGGATGACTGTCGTCAAACGAAAAGGTCTCGATTATTTTGAACAGCACTTTGTACACAAATTCGATTCGGCAACGACGTGGGGACTGTTGCTGACGCTGGTCATCATTTTCAGCTCCCAAGCCCAGGTCATCTTATCGAATCCACTCCACATCGTCCTCATCGCCATTCCCCTTACCTTGCAGACCTTCTTTATCTTCTTCCTTGCCTATGGAGCCTGCCGGCTGCTGAAACTGCCCTTCGACATTGCCGCACCGGCCGGGTTCATCGGCGCTTCTAACTTCTTTGAATTGGCCGTTGCCGTAGCCATTGCGCTCTTTGGCGTCACCAGCCCGGCAGCCTTGGCGACGACCGTCGGTGTCCTGACCGAAGTCCCGATTATGCTGACCCTGGTCCGCATTGCCTTAGCAACTAAAAACTAGCTACGCTAGTCCCTGGAATTGTAGGGGCTTGCTGCAGCAAGCCCGCTCCAGAATATGTGTGCTTTCCCAATCAGTTTTCTGGAGAAATCGTCCCCATATCCAACGGGCGCCCCCTCTACTGCGGTCCGTTTCAGCAACCGTCCTGCCATTCCTTACAGTCATGACCTGACGGGCTGAAAAGGCACGTGGTCGCCCCTACAAATAAAACCCCATCCGCTAACCACGAACCACGAGCCACTAAAAAGCGGCTGTCTTCAAAGGACAGCCGCTTTTTCCTACTTCCCTTCGTAATAATACCGCGTCCACATGACGACTTCCGACAGGGACGGGTGAGGGGTCATGGTTTCGCTGAAGGTGTAGACCGATTTGGGATTGAGGGTCCGCGTCAGCGGTTTGGCCCGCAGGGCCTGGACCGTCGGCGACGCGATGTCTTCGTGGATGGGATGGACGACGTGGGTGCCGCTCATGAGGTTATTGATAAAAGGCTGGATGAGGATGGATGCTTCGGGGCCGACGATGTGGGCGCCGAGGATGAATTTCGTCTTCTTGTCGATGACCAATTTGACGAAGCCGTCGTCTTCATCGCCCGGTTCGTAGCCCATGGCGTAGCCCTTGGCCGACGATGAATAGTGGTTGATGGCCGTTTCGACGTCATAGCCTTTCTTCACGGCCTGGTCTTCCGTCAGGCCGACGTGAGCCGCTTCGGGATAGGTGTAGGTGACGGCCGGCACGGCATCGTAATCGGCCCAGCGCCACGTTTCCGGTTCGTTTCCGGAAAAGAGGTTGTGTGCCAGGATTTCCGCTTCGTAATTGGCCTTGTGGCGGAAGGGGGCCAGGCCGTTGACGTCGCCCAGGGCCCAGATATTTTCAGCCGTCGTTTCCAGGAATTCATTCGTTTCGATGTAGCCGCGCTTGTCCAGGCGGACGTCGGTGTTTTCCAGGTGCAGCAGTTCCGTCATGGGCCGGATGCCCGGAGCGACCAGGATTTCTTCGGCAGCTACTTCGCCTTCTTCGCCTGTCGTGCGGTCGCGGAAGGACAGGACCTTCAGGCCATCGTGCTGGCTGACGGAAACCGTGTCTTTATTGAGGCGGATGTCCATGCCGTAGCGCTGGAACTGCTTGAGGATGAATGCCGATACGGCCGGATCTTCCTTGGGCAGGAGGCGGACATTGTGCTGGACCATCGTGACCTTCGTGCCGGCGGCGTCGAAGACGTGGGCGAATTCACAGCCGATAGGGCCGCCGCCGATGATGATCAGGCTCTGGTAGGGCTTTTTCGGATACGACGGGCCAAAGAACGATTCCGACGTCAAATAGCCCGCTTCTTCCAGGCCCGGCAGGGAGGGGATATTGGTCCGGCCGCCAGTAGCAACGAAAATCTTATCGCCCGTCAAAGTGACGCTGCTGCCGTCATTCAGGGCGATGGCGACGGTGTGGTTGTCGACGAAAGACGCCGTGCCGTTAAAGGTGTCGACATTGGGGAACTGGTCGTAATAACTTTGAATAGCCGGACTTTCATCGACCTTTTCCCACAGTCGCTTGGACAAGATATCCCAATCCAGGCGGACGTTGTCGGCAAAGACGCCGATACGGCTCCCTTCGCGGATTTCGCGGATGCGGTTGGCTGTCGTGACCATGACCTTCGTCGGGATACAGCCGCGGTTCAGACAAGTCCCGCCGAACCGGCCGCGTTCAATGACAGCCACCTGCAAGCCCTGGGCCAGGGCCGCATCGGTCACAATATTGGCTGCCCCCGTACCGATGACAATGACATCATATTTCTTCATAAATAGCGCTCCTTTATTTCTAACAAAATATTAAATACAACCTTTTTAGTATAGTATAAGCGAAAGCGGCCTTTTTGACAAGGCCATATGAGCAGCTGGCTGCTAGCCGCTGGCCACGAACCACGGAATTCCCACAAGCGGGCCGCCTTTACAGGACGGCCCCTACGAGCCACGAGCCACGAACCACGAAAATCCCCTTTACACAACCGCCCGGGTATAGTATAATAGCTATGTCGTACGGGTGCTCGGTGTCTCGATGACTCCGACGATCACTTAGCACTTTGCGAATAGATTCAATTTTTTTACACATGGAGGAAAGATACAATGTTAAGCGTAGAAGAAAAAAAAGCAATCGTAGCTAAATTTGGTGCCAATGAAAACGATACGGGTTCTCCGGAAGTACAGATTGCGCTCCTCACGAGCCGCATCATCTATTTGACGGAACATCTCCGCAGCCATAAAAAAGACCATGCATCCCGCCGCGGCCTGTTGAAACTCGTCGGCCAGCGCCGTAACTTGCTCGGTTACTTGCAGAAACACGATCTCAATCGTTATCGTGCAATTCTCGAAAAATTGAACTTGCGTAAATAATCTCGCATACTGTGAGGCTGATGCTGATGTGACTGCATCAGCCTCTTTTTTCAGGACACAGGGTGGTAGGTTGTAGCCTGGGTATATCGCCGATGTTCCCGGACTAGTGCCTATCACCTGTGAATTCAAGGAGGTAACAATGGAAGAACAGAAATTCCAAATGGATTTCGCCGGCCGCCCGCTGGTGATTGAAGTCGGCAAACTGGCTAAACAGGCCAGCGGTGCCGCATTGGTCCGTTATGGCGACACGGCCGTTTTCGTCACGGCTACGGGCTCGAAGGAAGCGCGTGAAGACGCTGACTTTTTCCCGCTCACTGTCGATTACGAAGAAAAGATGTACTCCGTCGGCAAGATTCCCGGCGGCTTCATCAAACGCGAAGGCAAACCGCCTGAATCGGAAACCCTTTTTGCCCGCCTCATCGACCGTCCGATCCGCCCGCTCTTCCCGAAGACATACCGTCATGACGTCCACGTCGTGGCTTATGATTTCTGCGTAGACCATGACAACGCTCCGGAAATCGCCGCTATGATCGGCGCATCCGTATCGCTGTGCATGTCCCATATCCCCTTTGCCGGCCCGATTGCCGGTGTCCGCGTCGGCCGCGTCGATGGCCAGTTCATCATCAACCCGACCGTCGCCCAGAGTGAACAGAGCGACATGGATATCGTCGTTGCCGGTACAAAAGACGCCATCCTCATGGTTGAAGGCGGCGCTCACGAAGTCCCGGAAGAACAGGTCCTGGACGCCATCATGTTCGCCCATGAAGAAATCAAGAAAGTCGTCGAATTCCAGCTCAGCTTCCTCGACAAGATTTCCGTACCGAAACAGGAATTCGTCGAAAAAGAACCGCCGGCAGATATCGTCGAAGCTGTCCACGCTTATGGCGAAGAAGCCATGAAGACGGCTATCTTCACGGCTGACAAAGTCGAACGCGAAGAAAAGATGGACGCTGTCGAAGCCGACATTTATGAACACTTTGCCGACATCTATCCGGACAACGCCGATGATGTCGCTGAAGTCACGCAGAAGATGATCAAGGAAATCGTCCGCCACATGATCGCCGTCGACAAGATCCGTCCTGACGGCCGCCGTGTCGACGAAGTCCGTCCGGTCAGCTGCGAAGTCGGCCTCTTTGCCCGCACTCACGGCACAGGCCTGTTCACCCGCGGCCAGACGCAGATCATGAGTTTCTGCACCCTGGCTCCGCTGTCGGAATGCCAGCACATCGACGGCGTCGGCCTGGAAACAGAACGCCGCTACATGCACCACTACAATTTCCCGTCCTTCTGCGTCGGCGAAACGAAATCGTCCCGCGGTCCCGGCCGTCGTGAAATCGGCCACGGTAAACTGGCAGAACGCGCATTGACCCAGGTCATGCCCAGTGAAGAAGAATTCCCGTACGCCATCCGCGTCGTATCGGAAGTCCTCGAATCGAACGGCTCCAGCTCCATGGGCAGCGTTTGCGGCAGCACCCTGGCCCTGATGGATGCCGGCGTGCCCATCAAAGCGCCCGTTGCCGGTGTCGCTATGGGCCTGGTCACCAAAGGCGATGACTTCACTATCCTGACCGATATCCAGGGCATGGAAGACGCCTTGGGCGACATGGACTTCAAAGTCGCCGGTACCATGAAAGGGGTCACGGCGATCCAGATGGATATCAAGATCAAAGGCCTCAGCCGTGAAATCCTGGCCCAGGCTCTGAAACAGGCCCACGAAGGCCGTATGCACATCATGGGCAAGATGATGCAGGTCATCAGTGAACCGCGAAAGGAGCTCTCTCCCTACGCTCCGCGCATCATCTCCATGCACATCAAGCCGGATAAGATCCGCGACGTCATCGGGCCGGGCGGCAAGATGATCAAGCAGATCACCGAAGAAACAGGCGCCAAGATCGACATCGACAATTCGGGCCTGGTATACATCGCTGCCGTTGACGGCGAAAGCGGCCAGAAGGCCAAAGAATGGATCGAAAAACTGACCGAAGACGTCGAAGTCGGCAAGACCTACGTCGGCAAAGTCACGCGCATCATGAACTTCGGCGCTTTCGTCGAAGTCCTGCCGGGCAAAGAAGGCCTGGTCCATATTTCCCAGCTGGCTAAAGAACGGGTTGAAAAAGTCGAAGACGTCGTCCACGTCGGCGATGGAATCATGGTCAAATGCGTCGAAATCGACAGCCAGGGCCGTGTCAACCTGTCCCGCAAAGCCCTCCTGGGCGGCGGCGACGAAGGCCCGTCCCATCGCAGCCGGGGTCCCCGCGGCGGTCATAACAGCCACGACCGCCAGAAACGGTAAGGCTTATGGCAGGCAGAGGATTTGAAATCGTCACGGCCTATGAAGGCCGTGGCATCCATCTTCCCGTCCGCAAGACGGCCAAGAGTGCCGGCTACGACCTGGAAGCGGCAGAAACGACGGTCCTGGCACCGCATGCCGTCACGGTCGTCCCGACAGGGCTGAAGGCTTTCATGGAAGACGATGAATACCTTTCCATCTTCATCCGCTCCAGCCTGGCCTTCAAGAAGGGTCTCATGCTGGCCAACAGCACGGGCATCGTCGACAGCGATTACTACAACAATGCCGACAATGAAGGGCATATCATGATTGCCTATTACAATACCAACGATCAGGCCTATACCCTGGAAAAGGGCGAACGCATCGGTCAGGGCATCTTCATGAAGTACCTGACCGTCAACGACGACGCTGCCAGCGGTATCCGCACTGGCGGCATCGGCAGCACGGGAAAGTAAAAAAGTGAAAATGAGATAATATACCTATCTGGAGGGTTTTGCCTCCCCTGATAGGGGAGGTGGCCCAACGGGCCGGAAGGGTTGCACTGAAAAAACAACCTCTCAGCCAGCCTGCGGCTGCCAGCTCCCCTATTAGGGGAGCCTTTTTTTGAAAGGATGATGAATCAAGTGAGTATCAGCAAAGAAACACTCGTTTCTCGTAAAGAAATCATGAAGGGCCGGGTCCTGCACGTCACGGTCGATACGGTTTCCATCGACGACGGCCAGGGCGGCGAAAAGAAGACGGCCACGCGCGAAGCGGTCTGGCATTTCGGCGCCTGCGCCATCCTGCCGCTGACCAATGACGGCAAGATCATCCTCGTCCGCCAGTATCGCTATGCTGCCGCCCAGGTCATGCTGGAAGTGCCGGCCGGCAAAATCGAACACGACGGCGAATCGCCCGATTACTGCGCCGCCCGGGAACTGGAAGAAGAAGCAGGCGTCACGGCTTCGGAAATCCTGCCCCTAGGTTATACCTATACGTCGCCGGGATTCTGCAGTGAACGGATTTACCTCTATCTGGCCCGGGGCCTCCAGAAAGGGAAGCAGCACCTCGACGACGACGAATTCATGAACGTCGAATACTACACGCCCAAGGAAATGGAAGACCTCATCGATAAGAACGAAATCACCGATGCCAAGACTATCGCAGCTTTTGAAAAAGCCCGCAAATATCTGCCGGGATTATAAGGAGGGAACCCTATGAAATTCAATCGCATCATCGTCATCGTCACGGACAGCGTCGGCGCCGGCGATGCACCGGATGCCGAAAAATTCGGCGACAAAGGAGCCGACACGTATGGCCACATCGACGCCAATGTACCCTTGAAGGTGCCTAATCTGCGCCGCCTGGGTCTGGGCCGCGTCGCCCATATCCATGCGGAACCGGCCGATGTCGTCGGCTCGTATGGCCTCATGCAGGAAATCTCGGCCGGCAAGGATACGACCAGCGGCCATTGGGAATTCATGGGCAACCCCGTGGAAAATCCCTTCCCGACCTTCCCCGATGCCTTCCCGCCGGACCTGTTGAAAGCCTTTACGGAAAAGACGGGCTACGGCTACATCGGCAATGAAATCGCGTCGGGCACGGAAATCATCGAACGCCTGGGGCCGGAACATTTCCGCACGGGCCTGCCCATCGTCTACACGTCGGCGGACAGCGTCTTCCAGATTGCCGCCCACAACGACGTCATCCCCCTGGAAGAATTATACCGCATCTGCGACATTACGCGCCGCGAAGTCTGCGTCGGCCCTTATGAAGTAGGGCGCATCATCGCCCGGCCGTTCATCGGGACCCAGGGCCATTTCGTCCGCACTGGCGACCGCCGCGATTACAGCCGTCTGCCCAAGCGGAAAATGGTCTTCTCCTATTTGTCCGAAGCGGGTTATGCCGTCGTCGGTGTCGGCAAAATCGGCGACATCTACGCCCACATCGGCCTGACCGAATCGTACCACACGGCCAACAACCACGAAGACATGGAAGCCCTGCGGACCCAGCTGGCAGCTCATCGCCAGGATAAGGGCCTGCTCATGGCCAACTTCGTCGACTTCGACAGCATGTACGGCCACCGCCGCAACGTCCAGGGCTATGCCGACTGCCTGGAAGCCTTCGACCAGGAACTGGGCCAGCTCCTGACGGAAATCCACGACGACGAACTGCTGGTCATCACGTCGGACCACGGCAACGACCCGACCTGGCACGGCACGGACCATACGCGCGAACGGGTACCGCTCCTGCTCTACAGCCCGGCCCTGAAGGAATCGGTCGACTTAGGGCTCCGCCAGACCTATGCCGACCTGGGCATGAGCATCATGGATAATTTCGGCCTGACAGGCCTTGAATTCGGTACCAGCTTTTTATCGGAACTGAGGTGATCCTATGTGGCCCATCGACTGCATCGAACACAAACGGGACGGCAAGGTCCTGACGAAAGAAGAAATCTCGCGCTTCATCACTGACTATACGGCAGGGCGCGTCGCCGACTACCAGGCGGCGGCCTGGCTCATGGCCGTCTATTTCCAGGGCATGACTTATGAAGAAACGAAGGAACTGACCCTGGCGATGGCCCATTCCGGCGATATGGTCGACTTGTCGTCCATTCCGGGCATCAAAGTCGACAAACACAGCACCGGCGGCATTGCCGATACGACGACGCTCATCGTCGCGCCCTTAGTGGCGGCAGCCGGCGTCCCCGTCGCCAAGATGAGCGGCCGCGGCCTGGGCTTCACAGGCGGCACGGCAGATAAACTGGAATCCATCCCCGGCTTCCACGTCGTCCTGCCGGAAGAACAGTTCCTGGAACAAGTGCGCCGCATCGGCCTGTCCCTTATCACCCAGTCCGGCGAAATCGCACCGGCTGATAAGCTGCTCTACGCCCTGCGCGACGCGACGGCGACGGTAGAGAGCATCCCTCTCATCGCCAGCTCCATCATGAGCAAGAAAATCGCCTCTGGTGCCGATGCCATCGTCCTCGACGTCAAATACGGCGACGGCGCCTTCATGAAGACCCAAGAACGGGCGCGGGAACTGGCCCGGACCATGGTCGGCATCGGCAACCTCGCCGGCCGGCCGACACGGGCCGTCGTCACGTCCATGGAAGCGCCTCTGGGCACGGCTATCGGCAACTGCCTGGAAGTCGATGAAGCCGTCGAAGCCCTGTCGGGCAAAGGCGGCCGGCGGCTCATGGAAGTCGTCGAAGCCATCGGCGCCCAGATGCTCATCGTCGGCGGCAAGGCCCAGGACGAAAGGCAGGGGAGAGCCATGATCCGCGACCTTGTCGCTTCCGGCAAGGGCCTGGCTAAGTTCCGGGAATTCGTCAAGGCCCAGGGCGGCAGTACGTCGTGGATCGGCAAGCGGCCCCTCACCAAGGCGCCCCAGGTCTTTACGGCCGTCTGCACCGATGAAGGCTACATCACCCGCATCGACGGCCGGGCCCTCGGCGAAATCGCCATGGCTATGGGCGCCGGCCGGGCCCGCAAGGAAGATGCCATCGACCCCATGGTCGGCATCCGCCTGTTCAAAGAGCTCTATGACCCGGTCCGTCCCGGCGAAGCCCTGTTCACCTTATATGGCAAGGAAGGCGCCGATATGATGGCCCTGGCCCGGCAGGTCGCCGACCACATCATCGTCACAGCCGAACAGGCTCCCGTCCAGGAACCGGTCATCAGCGAAATCATCGTCTAAATAGAAAGGAATCCCATGAAAGAAACACGGCAAATCCCCGTCCAGAAGGGGAAAACCTATGATATATCCATCGTCCGCCTGGGCAGCAGCGGTGAAGGCGTCGGACGCTATGAAGGCTTTACGGTCTTCGTGCCCTTCGCCCTGCCCGGTGAAACCGTACGGGCCCGCATTACCCTGGTCAAGAAGACTTACGCCACGGCTTCCCTGGTCGAAGTCCTGAAGCCCTCGCCGGACCGGATCCAGCCCCAGTGTCCCGTCTACGACCGCTGCGGCGGCTGCCAGCTCCAGCACCTGAGCTATGAAGGGGAATTGAAGGAAAAGCGCCAGCAGGTCCGGGATGCGCTGGAACGCATCGGTCATCTGCAGGGCCTCGACGTCCTGCCGACCCTGGGTGCCCATACGCCCTGGCATTACCGCAATAAGATGCAGTTCCCCGTCGCTGCTGCCGGCAAGGGCAAAGTCGCTATCGGCTGTTTCGCTGCGGCTACGCACGAAGTCATCGACGTGACGGACTGCGCTATCCAGAAAGAAGGGAACAACGCCATCGTCGCCGTCGTCCGCCAGTGGATGAAGGACTTCAAGATCCCCGCCTATGACGAAGACGCCCGGACGGGCATCGTCCGCCACATCATGGGCCGCGTCGGCGTCCATACGGGTGAAATCATGGTCTGCCTGGTCACGGCCTGCGACATGGTGCCGCACATGAAAGACCTGGTCCAGCGCCTGCGCCGGGACATACCGGGCCTGACCAGCGTCGTCCAGAACGTCAACAAGCGCCACACCAACGTCATCTTGGGACCCAAGACCAAGACCGTCTACGGCAAAGGGACCATCCACGACTCCATCGGACCCCTGACCTTCCACATTTCCGCCCAGTCCTTCTTCCAGGTCAACAGCGAACAGGCCCAGCGCCTCTATGAAACGGCCCTCGACTTTGCCGACCTCAAAGGCGGCGAAACCGTGGCCGACGTCTACTGCGGCACCGGGACCATCACCCTGTTCCTGGCCCAGAAAGCCAAGCAGGTCTACGGCATCGAAATCGTCGCCCCGGCCATCCGCGACGCCGTCCGCAACGCCAAAGACAACCGCGTCGGCAACGCCCAGTTCATCTTAGGCGACGCCATCTACAAACTGCCGGAACTTATCAAAAACGGCGTCCGTCCCGACGTCATCGTCCTCGACCCGCCCCGGGCCGGCTGCGGCGAACCGGTCCTCAAAGCCATCGCCCAGAGCAAACCCAAACGCGTCGTCTACGTCTCCTGCAACCCGGCCACCCTGGCCCGCGACCTGGCCTACCTCGACCAGCACGGCTACCACACCACCAAAGTACAGCCCGTGGACATGTTCCCGCGGACCCATCACGTCGAGTCCGTGGCCTTGTTGACCAGAGCTCACTAATTGAATCGGGATTACCTAAACAGGACCTGCGCACATAACTGTGCACAGGTCCTGTTTCTGTATGCAAAAAATTATAGCTGAGACGAAAGATAAACAGAAACAAAACAATCAACTAACCCCGATTGGGGTTGCGTAGGGGCTGTCCCAAGCCTTTTTGGCCCGTTGCGAGATTTCATCAAAGCCCATTCTGGCATCGTCATAAACTTTGGCTATTCACAGGATTCTCAGCGGGACGCCTTGTTCAGGACGTCCCCTACGAAATCGCATACAGGCGATGAGAGGGTTACTAATTTTCAAATCCGATTTTGTATAGAGTGTACAAGATGAATAAAATGGTCTGAACCCGCTTTTTTTGTTATAATAAAGGTATTATGCAGAAGGGAAGGGCTAGTGTATGGAATTAGAAGAATGTCGTCGGGAAATCGACGTATTGGACCGGGATTTGACGAAAATACTGGAACGGCGCATGCAGGTCGTCGCTGAAGTCGCCGCCTATAAGAAGGAGCATCATATGGAAATCTATGACCCCCGCCGGGAACGGCAGGTCCTGGATAAGATCGCCAATCTGACCGTCCAGAAGGAATTGTCGCCGTATCTGCGGCGTATTTATCAGTGCATCATGGATGAGAGCAAGAAATACGAACGGGAGCATATGGGGCTGTGAAGATGGAACAAATCGTAGTACGAGGCATTGCGGAACGCCTCTTATTTGAAGCGCCCGATTCGGATTACCGCGTCTTCCGCCTGCACGATGAAGACGATGATGCGACGTATACCGTCACCGGCCACGGGACGAAACCCCTCGTCGGCGACCGCCTGGAAGTGAAGGGCCACTGGGTCCAGCATAAGCGCTATGGCCGCCAGTTCGCCGCTGACGGCTGGAGCCGCATCATCCCCGAATCGGTCGACGGCATCGAACGCTTCCTGGGCAGCGGCGCCGTCAAGGGCATGGGACCGGCCCTGGCCCACCGCGTCGTCGCAGCCTTTGGCAAGGATACCATGGCCGTACTGGAAAAAGACCCGCAGCGGCTCCTGGAAGTCGAAGGCATCGGCCCTAAGAAGCTGGCTGTCATTACGGAATCCTTCTATGAAGAAAAACAGGTCAACGACATCGCCTATGACCTGGAACAGCACGGCGTCGCCGGCCGTTATGCCAGCCGGCTCTTGCAGAAATACGGCGACGACGTCCACTACGTCCTGACGGAAGAACCGTACCGCATGATCGCTGAAATCGACGGCATCGGCTTCAAGACGGCCGACCAGATTGCCCTGGCCTACGGCATGGACCGGCAGGACCCGCAGCGCCTCAGCGCCGGCCTGACCTATGTCCTGCGGACGATGACCCAGAATGGCCACGTCTGTATCCCAGATACGGAACTGGTCCGGCGGGCGGCTTTCATCCTCCAGGCTGATGCCCTGGGGCTGCACGACATCCTCCGGGAAGCCATCGAAGTGGGCCAGCTCTGTACGGCCGATTTTGAAGGGACTTTGTACGTCTACACGCCGGAAGCCTATGAAGAAGAGGAATATATTGCCGGGCGCATCGGCGAAATGGGGAATATGAAGCCCCTGCCCATGAAGACTCACGTCCAGCTCTTCCTCGACCGCTGGCAGGATGCGCGCCATTTCGAGCTGGCCGACAAGCAGCGCGAAGCCGTAGAGAAATCCCTGCAGTCCGGCATGACCGTCATCACCGGCGGCCCTGGGACGGGCAAGACGACTGTCGTCCAGACCATCATCCGCCTGGCCGAACAGGAAGGCCTGCGCATCCTGCTTTGTGCACCGACGGGACGGGCGGCCAAGCGCCTGGCCGAAACGACGCAGCGCAAGGCCAAGACCATCCACCGCCTGCTCGTTCCCGACGGCCACGTCGGGGCCATGCAGGTCTTTGAATACAACGAAACGAAGATGCTGCCGGCCGACCTGGTCATCGTCGATGAAGTATCCATGCTCGACATGGAAATGATGTACCATCTCCTCAGCGCTCTGAAGCCGCAGTGCCGCTGCATCCTCGTCGGCGACGCCGACCAGCTGCCATCGGTCGGGGCCGGCGCCGTCCTGCACGATATCATCGCGTCCGGTCAGGTCCCGGTCGTCCGCCTGGATACGATTTTTCGTCAGAAAGAAGGGGGCCGCATCGTCACAAATGCCCATCTCATCAACAGCGGCCGCCTGCCCGTCGTCAATGAAGACACGGAATTCCGCTTTGTCGAAATCGACAACGAAGCCGACGGCGCCGAAAAGATAAGCGCCCTCTATAACAGCGAATTATTGGAAACGGGCGATAAATTCGCCGTCCAGGTCTTGTCGCCGATGTATAAGAACCCCTGTGGCGTAGATAACCTCAATCAGCTCATCCAGGAACGGTTCAACCCGCCGGCCGAAGGGAAGGCCGAACTGAAAGGGAAGAACGTCGTCTTCCGCGTCGGCGATAAGGTCATGCAGAAGCACAACGACTATGAAAAAGGCGTCTTCAACGGCGATATGGGTGAAATCTTTGCCATCCAGAAGGACATGGTCTATGTCCGCTATCCCGAACAGGATGTCAAATACGAAGGCCAGGAAGTCGATGAAATCACCCTGGCCTATGCCATTACCGTCCACAAGAGCCAGGGCAGTGAATACCACACGGTCATCATGGTCCTGGTCAACAGCCACGCCATCATGCTCCAGCGCAACCTCTTCTATACGGCCGTCACTCGGGCCAAGCGCAAAGTCATCCTCGTCGGCACCAAGCGGGCCGTCCAGACAGCCGTCCAGAACCAGCGCACGAGCCGCCGCTTCACACTGCTCATCCCACGCCTGCAAGGAGAACTCATCGTCTAGGGAGGGAAGACCATGTCCCTGATCACGCAGCTTTTCAACCTCTTATATCCGCCGCGCTGTCCGTCCTGCGGTGCCATGGTAGCCCATGATGGCGACTGGTGCCCGGCCTGTCTGGCTGCCATCTGGCATCCCCGGCGCATCAACAAGACGCCGGCTGTGAGGCACCTCAGCGCCTGTTACTGCCTGACCGATTACCGCGGCGCCATGCGCCATGTCCTGCACGACATCAAATATAACGGCAAGCCAGGGAAGTGCCAGGCCTGCCGGATCCTGCTCGACTGCTTCCCCTGGCCGGAACGGTTCGCCCGCATCGACGTCGTCGTCCCCGTGCCGCTGGCACCGGAAAAATTACAGCGCCGCGGCTTCAACCAGGCCGAAGCCCTCTTTCGCGACTGGGCCTCGGCCCGCTGGACCTGGTGCGACGCCTTGCAGCGCCTGCGGCCGACGAAAGTCCAATGGCAGCTCCGGCGGGACGAGCGGACCGAGAACGTCCACGATGCCTTTGCCGTCAAAGAAACCATCGACGTCGATAAAAAACACATCCTCCTCGTCGACGACATCTTCACGACTGGTGCGACCTTAGAAGCCTGCGCTCATGCCTTGAAACAAAAAGGCGCCGCCAGCGTGACGGGCCTCGTCATCGCCAGCGGTGCACCATAAAATAAACGCAGTTCGCAGGCGGCCGGCGTTCTTCAATTCGATGAACGATGAACGACCTACGATGAACGTAAAAAGCGCTGTCTTCATGCAACAGCGCTTTTTGATTACAATGTGTTATTAACCTAATGTTTCAATAAAAGCTTTGACCACTTCCGGATCAAAGAGCAGGCCCGACGCGCTGAAGAGTTCGCGGACGGCCTGTTTTTTGGTTTTCGCCCAGAATTCTGCCGACGGGTTGATGATCATGTCGTAGTAATCGGCGACGGCGATGATGCGCGCCCCCAAGGGGATATTGGCGCCGCGCAGGTGTTTGGGAAAGCCCGAGCCGTCCCAGTGTTCGTGGTGATAGCGGATGTAAGGCACGATGTCCTGGCAGCAGGGGATGTTTTCCAGCATGTTGCCGCCGGCTGCGGCGTGGCGCTTGTACTGCGCCTTTTCCGAGCGGTTGAGATAGGGCATCTTGGCCAGCAGGGTATTGGACACGAAGAGCAGGCCCACGTCATGGAGGAGTGCTGCGTATTTCACTTGTTCGATTTCACTCTTGGGCAGCGTCAGTTTGGCGGCGACGCTGACGCTGTAGTTAGCGACCTGCAGGGAATGCATATATAAGCGCTGACTCTTCAACTGTATGAAATTGAGCAATTCCGCTGTAATGGCGTCGAGGGACGTCATTTCCTCCCGGGCAATGCCCGCAGCCTGTTTTAACGATACCATATACATGACCAACAAACCCTTTCATCTGCAAACGTGTTACTTGTTCGTCGTCCGATGTGCCCGGCGTACCTTCTGCGGATGGCGGAGGATGTTGAACATCTTCACACTCGTCTTCTTGATGCGTGCACCGGTGTTTTTCATGCGCCGTGCCGTCGTGATCTTCGATTTGCGTTTCGGGCGCATGTCTCGGATAGAGCCGAAATCACCGCGGCGGATACTTGTCGCTTTGATGCGGTCTGAGCGGAGGTTTACCTTCAGGGTGCTCATGATCTGGCTCGTCTTGAGGTCGATATTAAAACTGTAGATGTCCACTGCCACGTAGGACAGGGGAGGATAGGCGTGAATACAAATATGTGCGTTGCCGGAAACGGCAATACACGTCAGTTCGTCGTCGATATGGAAGAATGTAATCCCTTCGACAGGGGCGCCGACGAGGTCGAACGCGCGCTCTACCAAGGGCTGCAAATCTTCGGCCTCCGAAAAGGAAGCCTTGCAGTTATAAAAATCGATGAGTACATGTTTTCCTAATGTGTTATTCATAAATCTCCACCCGTTACTTAGTTACAGCTTATTATATACTGTTTTCGGGCCGATGTAAACAGAAAAAAAGACCCGTTCCCGATGTTTTTTTGCATCAGGAACGGGTCCTTTATGCGCCAGCCGCCAGCCACTCACTGCTGACAGCTGACTGCTAGCCGCTGACCGCCAACTGCCAGGGGTTAGGGCCTAGCAGCTAGGGGTTAGTGTCTGACAGCGTTTTCCACATACTAACAGCTAACATCTAACGGCTAATAGCTCGCCACACTCACGCGGCATGGGCACGCATGGGCGTGAAGGTGAAGCCATTGCCGTCGTAGCCGATGGTGACTGTATCGCCTTCACGGATAGTACCGGCGATGATGTCGCGGCTCAGGGCCGTTTCGACGGTATGCGTGATCAGACGGCGCAGCGGACGGGCACCGAACTGCGGGTCGAAGCCTTTGTCGGCCAATTCCTGCAGGGCTTCGTCGGTCCAGGTGAGGTGGATCTTGACCTGTTTTTCCAGACGTTTGCCCAGGCGTTCCAGGAGGATAGCGGCGATATTGCGTACCTGGTCTTTCTGGAGCGCTTTGAAGACGACGATGTCGTCGACACGGTTGAGGAATTCCGGACGGAAGTACTGTTTAAGCAGTTCACGGACTTTCTTGTTGGCTTCGTCGTAATCCTTCGATTCGAGGATTTCGTGGGAGCCGAGGTTACTGGTCATGATGATGATGGTGTTCTTGAAGTTGACTACACGGCCTTTGCCATCGGTCAGGCGGCCATCATCGAGAATCTGCAAGAGGACGTTGAAGATGTCCGGATGGGCCTTTTCGATTTCGTCGAGGAGGATGACGCTGTACGGACGACGGCGGACGGCTTCAGTGAGCTGGCCCCCTTCATCATAGCCGACATATCCCGGAGGAGCCCCGATCAGGCGGGATACGGTATGTTTTTCCATGTATTCCGACATATCGATACGGATGATGTTGCGTTCATCATCGAAGAGGGCTTCAGCCAGGGTCTTGGCCAGTTCGGTCTTGCCGACACCGGTCGGGCCGAGGAAGATGAAGGAACCAATCGGACGGTTCGGATCCTTGATACCGGCACGGGCGCGGATGATAGCATCGCTCACGACGCGGACGGCATCGTCCTGGCCGACGACCCGTTTATGCAGCGTTTCGTCGAGGTGCAGGAGTTTTTCCCGTTCGCCCGTCATCATCTTGGTGACCGGGATACCCGTCCAGCGGCTGACGACCTGGGCGATATCTTCTTCGCCGACTTCTTCTTTGAGGAGCTGCGAATCCTGGTGTTCAGCCAGGTAGGCTTCCTGTTCCTTCAACTGTTTCTGCAGTTCCGGCAGTTTGCCGTACTTCAATTCCGAAGCCTTGGCCAGGTCGTAATTGCGTTCTGCCTGGGCCATGTCGCTCTTGACGGCGTCGATTTCTTTCTTCAGGCCCTGCATGCGCAGGATGGACTGTTTTTCTTTATCCCACTGGGCTTTGAGCTTGCTTTCCTTTTCTTTCAATTCATTCTTCGTTTCCGTGATCTTAGCCAGGCGTTCTTTGGAAGCGTCGTCCGTTTCTTTGTTCAGGGACTGTTCTTCGATTTCCAGTTGCATGATCTTATGGCGCAGTTCGTCAATCGGCGTCGGCATGGATTCGATTTCCGTACGCAGTTTGGCGGCAGCTTCGTCGACGAGGTCGATGGCCTTATCGGGCAGGAAACGGTCGGAAATGTAGCGGTCCGACAAGACGGCGGCAGCGACCAGGGCTTTATCACGGATGCGGACGCCATGATGGACTTCGTAGCGTTCTTTCAGACCACGGAGAATGGTGATCGTGTCTTCAACAGAAGGCTGATCGACCATGACCGGCTGGAAACGACGTTCCAAAGCGGCATCTTTTTCGATGTATTTCTGGTATTCATTGAGCGTCGTAGCGCCGATGCAGCGCAGGTCACCGCGGGCCAGCATCGGTTTCAGGATGTTGCCTGCATCCATGGAGCCTTCAGAGGCACCGGCACCGACGACAGTGTGGATTTCATCGATGAAGAGGAGAATCTGGCCGTCCGATTTGGCGATTTCATTGAGGACCGATTTGAGTCGTTCTTCAAATTCGCCACGGTATTTGGCACCGGCGATGAGGGAACCCATATCGAGGGAGTAGAGGGTCTTGTTCTTCAGCGATTCCGGGACGTCGCCGCTGACGATACGGCGGGCCAGGCCTTCGACGATAGCCGTCTTGCCGACACCCGGTTCACCGATGAGGACCGGGTTGTTCTTACGGCGGCGCGAGAGAATTTCGATGGTGCGGCGGATTTCGTCGTCACGGCCGATGACCGGGTCCAATTTATTCTGGCGGGCAGCAGCGGTCAAGTCGCGGCCGTATTTTTCCAGGGCCTTGTAGTTTTCTTCCGGGTTATCACTGTTGACGTTGGCCTTGCGGTTGGCTTTAATGGTACTCATGATCTTGTCCTGAGTCAAGCCGAATTCACGGCACAACTGCTGGACTTCGTCGTCGCTTTCGCTGACGATGCCCATGAGGATATGTTCCGTGCTGATATATTCATCGTGCATGGAGTCGGCCAACTGCTGAGCCTTGCCGATGACACGGACCATTTCTGTCGACATGGACAACTGGCTGGAGCCTTTGACAGACGGGATTTTCTTCAATAACTGTTCCAAGCGGGCCTGGAGCATGGGGACGTCAGTGTGACATTCCGAGAAAATCGTATTGAGCAGGCCTTCCGGTTCTTTCGTCAAGCCCATGAGCATATGGACCGACGAGAGTTCCTGGTTATAATGGAGCGCGGCAATCTGCTGGGCAGACTGGAAGGCTTCGATGACCTTTTGCGTATATTTTTCGTTTCCCATAATTAAGACCTCCTTACTTATGGTGGAAGTAATCATTCTTAGGAGCTTTCCTCAAGCTCTAGTATCATTATACCGTTAAAAGTCAAAAAGTCAATAGGTCAAAAGAAGAAAAGTCAAAAAATATATTTGACAAAGGAAGGGGCCTTTCGCTACACTTAATCTGTCAGGAAGGAGACACACTTATGGATGAAAAAGAACGGAAAGCTTTTGAAGGCGATGCTCAAGCGCAGTGTGACATGGGCGATGACTATTTTTTTGAAGCTTTCGATGCGGATATAGAAGATAAAGATGTTTTATATAGGAAAGCTATCTATTGGTATCACCGGGCCGCCCAGAAGGGGCACGCCGCCAGTCAGTACAACTTGGCCTATCAGTATGAACACGGTCTGGGGATAGAGATTGACTTGGAACAGGCCGTGTACTGGTACCTCCGGGCCGCCAATCAAGGCTACGGCGCAGCCGAGAACAATCTGGGCCATCTTTACGAAACGGGATGCGGCCTGCCCCAGGACTATGCCCAGGCCCTGCACTGGTACGGCCGGGCGGCGCGGCACGACGATGCCGACGGCCAGTGCAATACGGCCATCATGTACCAGTTCGGCTATGCCGGCAAGCGGGATTACGACCAGGCCGCCTATTGGTATGCCCAGGCCGCCGGGAAGGGCCAGACCATTGCCCAGAACAACCTGGGATACCTCTATGAGACGGGCCGCGGCGTCCCCCAGGACTGGGAACTGGCGGCGCACTGGTATTACGAAGCTGCCATGGCTGGTGACGGACCGGCTCAGAATAACCTGGGCGTCCTCTATCGCGACGGCCACGGCGTCCGCCATGACCTCTGTCAGGCGGCGTATTGGTTCGCCCAGTCGGCTGCGTCTGGCTATAAAGAGGGCATGAAGAATTATGCCCGTGCCCTGGAAAAGGGGGAAGGCGTGGAGAAGGATACCGTCGAAGCGGCCTATTGGCGGCATAAGGGAAATGAACAGGACTGACATTTTTACGTAATTGAGCATGATCCACTCCCGCTGGTTCCGCCTGGTCGTCATCGTCGTGCTGATGGTGGCCGGCGGCCTTTTCCTCTGGCAGTATAACCAGGTCGATAAGCCGCAGCTGGTCAACAGCGATGGCCGGGTCTTTGAAAAGGCCCGCGTCGTCGATATTGTCCGCGATAATCTGCAGGAAGACGGAAGCCGTGTGGGCGATCAGATCGTCACCTTGCGCATGGAAGATGGCCCCGATGCCGGACAGACCGTTCAGGCGAATTGCCCGAACGGTCTTCTCTTTGGGACCGTCTGCCAGCCCGGGATGGCGGTCATCGTCATTTCGGCCAACGTCGGCGCCATGGGTGTCCTCTTCCTCTTTTTCCCCATGGTCCTGCGCGGTATGGGTCCCGTCGCAGCGGCCTTGAGCGCAGTGACACATAAAGTGGAACATAAATGATTAAAGGACGCAGGCCGCCGTTCGCAGTTCGCAGGCCGCCGCGGATTCAGATGCGGCGTTCCGCCGCGACAGACTCACGATTTTTTGACCTAAAATTTTTTCTTTGCCTGCAGGCCTGGTAAATCAAGCCTTTTGACAAATGCCTGAAATTTTGGTTAAATAAGAGTAACCTGTTAACTGCCGTGTAGGCAGCTTAGAAATTTTGAAAAAGAAAAACAGGGATTCTTCCTTGGTTAACTGCCGCATAGGCAGCTCAGAAAAACAGGGACAGTCGCACGAAGGTTTTGACCATCATGCGACTGTCCCTGTTGCTTTATAATTTGCAGAGAAAACTTTTAAATTTTAAGCTATCCGCTAACCACTAACTGCTAGCCACTAACAACTTAAAAGGGACTGTCGCATATGCGATAGTCCCTTTTTTGCTGCTTCCCATACTTCTGTAACGCGTTACCTGTAAAGAGAAGAAAAGAGAAAGGGAAAAAAGAAGAGAAAACATACATAAAAATTTAAAGCATACGCTTAAAAAAAGGTGACACATGTCCGCAGCTTTTTCTCTTATATGGGTGTCAAGGGCAAAAGCCCAAACCGAAACGGAAACGAGGTGCTGATAATGAGAAGGCTGCAATGGCTGAAAACCAGGACGGGACTTTTTTCAGATCCCCGTATGCTTTGTCTGATGAATCAGGCGAACGGCGATTCGTACATCGTCCTCTGGTTTTTCCTGAAAGACATGGCCGGGACGGTTAATGACAACGGCCTTGTCTACGTGTCGGGACAGGAAGCCATGACGACGCAGCTCATTGCCAAGTGCCTGCACCGCCGCCGACCCTTCATTGAAAAAGGGTTGACACTGTTGGAAAAACTGGAACTCATCGAACGCGACAAAAGCGGTCTTATCCGCATTGCCATCTGGGATGAATTACAGGATTTCCAGCGCGACGAAAAGAAGCGGGAACAGACGAAAGAACGGGTCCGCCGCTACCGTGAGAGGCAGCGCCAAGCTCAGCGGGAAGATAGTTCGGTGGATGCGGCGCCTGTCATGACGGCAACGTCAGCTTCTGATGAAATGGCCATGACGGCAGAAGAAGCGCCGGTCTATGACGGCGAACCTGTGACGATGCCGAAAGTCATGCGTGACTACGCGTCGGTCCAGAAATATCAACAACTCTTTGGTCCCATGCAGGGCGAGTTCGCCCAACAGCTCATTGATTTAGAGAAATTGTGGGGCAGCGAGTCGACCTGTATTGCCATTGAACTGGCCCATGAAAACGGGGTCAACAACATCAAGTATATCCAGGCCATCTTGAAGAACAGCAACGGCCGTCCTATGAAGAAGGAGGACGCTTATGCACGTAACCAGAGAGAATATTACGAGCACCTTGATGCGGTGTTACATGAAGCCCGGAGAGAGAAGCTGCAACGATTACAAGCTGAAGATGCTCGAAGAAATGCTGCCCGAAACGATGACGGCACAGCAAGCGGAATCTCTTTTGCATCGCTTGTTAAAACGATGTAAATTCGAGCCATCCATTGCCGAAGTCATGGAAGAATGGTATGCCATCGTCCGCGAGAACCGCCGTCCCCAGGTCTTTCAGGCCGGACCGGCGCAGACCGTGCCCCAGCGCCACATCAATCGGCTGAAAGATACGCGGAATGCCTTGCTGGAAGGGCGTCCCATCGAAGGGCTGAACCTGTCGGAGAAACTCATCCGATTCGCCCGCAGTTTTTTCCCGGAAATCAGCCTGTCCGTCATCGAACGGAACCAGTTGGAAATCTCTAACTGTATGACCGACCGGCAGAAAGACTTGGAACGGAAAGACGGCTATATGACTTATATGAAACTCGATAAACGCGGCGTCATTACGCTGTATATGTCTAAAATCCAATGAGAGAAAGGAGACGAGAATGAACCGGATATTAAGATTTTTGAGGAACCTCGACAAAAGGAAGCTCATTTTCATCCTACAGAGAGCCAGTGCCGTATTGCTGCCGATTAGGCCCTATCCGGACTGCGGACGCGGGCACTGCCCCTGTCCGGCCGTAAAGCACAGGCCCATGCAGGGCATCGCCATCGGAGGAACGACCGCCAGCGTCCATATGAGGCAGTAAATTGGGATTCGCAGGCCGCAGGTCGCAGGCGGCAGTTCGCCTCGGAATCAGATGCGGCGTTCCGCCGCGACAGACTCAAATTGACAACATCGCTTCGGGAAGCCCTCAGCTTGTAAAAATAGCCCCGACTGGGGCTGCGTAGGGGCCGGCCTTTAACCTCTCAGACCGCCTTTGGCAGCCAGCTCCCCTATAAAGGGAGCCTTGTGCGGCCCGCTGCGAGGTTTCATCACAGCCCATCCTGGTATAGGTATAATGGTGGGTTTTTACGAACCATTCGTCATAAATTCCGGCTATGCACAGAGGTCACGGCGGGCGCGCCACGTGCACGCCCCTACATATCGCATACAGGCGATAAAAAATCAACGTAGTTCGCAATTCGCAAAGAAAATGTACGGCGATGGCTTTGTGCGTAGGGGCTTCCGCGTGGGAAGCCCGCTAGAGAGAGTTAACAACAGCCTATCCAGGTATAATGGCAGGTTTTTACGAACCACGAACCACGAACAACGAGCTACGGCTTTTTCCGAAGCGGCCTGCGACCGGCGGGGCCGTTAAGCCTCAAACTCGATGAACGACGAACGACCTACGATGAACAACAAAACGGCCGTCAGGCCATACTATCGAAAGGAGTGCTATGAAAGTATATCTCAATGCCGGGCACGACCGGCAGCTGGATCCGGGCGCCGTCAATCGCCGCCTGAATCTGTGTGAATGTGATGCGGCCTATGAATTGGCCCTGGGTGTCCAGCAATATTTAGAACGAAATGGAATAGCCGTTGTCTTTGGGCAGGACGATGACCTCTATCGTATCTGCGACCAGGCCAATCAGGCCGAATGTGATCTCTTCGTATCCATTCATTTCAACGCCTACAATGGCAGGGCCAGCGGCACGGAAACGCTTATTTCCGGGTCCACCGGCAGCCTCATGCTGGGGCACTGCATCCAGAGCAATTTGAAAGCCGTCCTGAATCTGCCCAACCGGGGACTCAAGGAACGGCCGGGACTCTTTGTCCTGCGCAATACCATCATGCCTGCCGTCCTCGTCGAAGTCTGTTTCATCGACAACGACTTCGACTGGCGCCGCTACGACGCCCACCGCGACGAAGCAGCCCGGGCCATCGCGACGGGCATCATACAGTACCCGCACCAGATGCATGGCGCTCAGGCGGCATGATGAACGCAGGCCGCAGTTCGCAGGTGGCCGGCCGCCTCGGACTCAAATGCCGCTGCGCGGCGTCAGACTCAAACTAACAACATCGCTTCGGGAAGCCCTCAGCGCGTAGCGGGCGCCCCCTCTACGGCGGTCCGTTTCAGCAACCGTCTTGACATTCTTTGCAGTCATGACCTGACGGGCTGAAAAGGCACGTGGCGCCCCTACGGATGCGGTTTCGCCGCGGTCCTGCGGACCAAAAAAATTCACGGCCATCGGCCTTGTGCGTAGGGGCTGTCCCAAAGGGCAGCCCGCTGGAGAGATTCAACCACAGCCTATCCAGGTATAATGGCAGGCTTTTAAGTGATGAAAAAATGAACGCAGTTCGCAGGCCGCAGGCGGCAGGTCGCAAAAAAATACACGGCCGAAGGCCTTGTGCGTAGGGGCTTCCACGTGGGCAGCCCGCTAGAGAGATTCAACCACAGCCTATTCAAGTATAATGGCAGGCTTTTAGGCGATAAAAAAATGAACGCAGTTCGCAGTTCGCAGGCGGCAGGTCGCAAAAAAATACACGGCCGAAGGCCTTGTGCGTAGGGGCTTCCGCGTGGGAAGCCCGCTAGAGAGATTCAACCACAGCCTATTCAGGTATAATGGCAGGCTTTTATGAGCTACGAAGGCTCTTCATATACGAAAAGAAAGGAGAAATGAACTATGGCAGCAGAACGCAAAGCGATTTCCAGCAAGTTAAAGCTGGTCATCAGCTACAACGACGAAAATGACAATTTGTGCGAAAAATCCGTACAGATGCGTAACCTCGTCACCGGCGTCGAACCGGCAAACGTCGTCACCGCCGTCAAC
Organism: Megasphaera sp.; assembly: GCF_047831605.1. NCBI lineage: Bacteria > Bacillati > Bacillota > Negativicutes > Veillonellales > Veillonellaceae > Megasphaera > Megasphaera sp. The sequence continues at coordinate 2,160,377 of NZ_CP181255.1, forward strand.
GCCATCGGTACGCTTTATGAAGACCCCATCACGGGTATCCATGAAGTCGTCGAAAACGAAATCACGGCGTAAGGGAAGAACCTCTCAGTCAGCTTCGCTGACAACTCCCCTACAAAGGGAGCCTAGCCTCCCCTGATAGGCCCTTTTTGGCCCGTCAGGTGCTGACCACAGGGAAGCACAGGGCGGTTGCCAAAACGGAGAGCTGAGCTGGAGGTGGCCCGAAGGGCCGGAGAGGTTGCTCTTCTCATAATACCAAAGAAAGGAGGAATTACCATGGCCATTAAATCGGAAACGAAAACGTTACAGCTTACATTTGTGGACGGAGCCAGCAAAAATGTCAGCTACTCCATTTCCAATCCGAAATCTGATTTGACGAAAGAAACCGTCGATACAGCCGCGCAGACCATCGTCGACAGCAAGATTTTTGCTACGACCGAAGGCGGTAATCTGACCGGTCTCAAGTCGAGCCAGATCGTAACCCGTAAAGTCGAAACGCTCGAATAAGCGTAACCGAATAGAGATGCCTTGGGCCGCATATCGGCCCAGGGTATTTTCGCATTTTGCCAAAGATTAAAATTTGCTAAGATAAATTCAGAAAAGAGGTCTTAATTTGATTTTAAGGTAAGGAGAGGATTACGTGACCATATCATTGCGACACTGCGTGCGTGAAGCACAGCACGGAAATCATGAAGCTGTTTTGTTCTTATTACGTGAATTTGAACCTTTGATTCGTAAATATGTAAAAAAATATTATGTGTATTACGAATCACTCGAAGAAGCCATTTCGACGGCTGATCATGCTATCGTCGATTGTATTTTTACTTTTGACCTAAATAAAAAAGACAACCAGAACGACTACAGAAAGAACAATGTACAACGGCAACTGCTGGCGGCTGTACACAATGCTTTTGAATGTGAAAGTTACCGGAAACAATGTTATTGGAAACGCGTCCAGAAAAACATCATCGAATCGGATATCGTCACCGATTTCCCCTATAATTGGGCTGCGCCGGAAGAAGAAACGCCGGAACACTGCCTGCTGAAACAGGAGAAAAAAGAACAGGTGTGGAAAGCCCTGAACAGATTGAATGAAACGCAGCGGACGCTTATCGTCGCGCATTACATACATAACCAGACCTACGATTATATTTCGAAAAAATATGGCATCGAAAAAAGCAAAGTCCGCCGCATTATCAAACGGGGACTGAATGTATTGCGATGTCTGCTGGAATAGAGAAAAAAGTGCTGCCGCACAGAGCTTTGGCTTTGGGCGGCAGTTTTTTTGCTGCCATCGGGAGTGTAAAATAGTTTGTGTAAACCAGTTATTGCACAAATCAAATTTATCCTCCATAATTGGGTAATCAAATATTGAGGATGGTACTCATGACGAAACGTAAAAAATCTACGCCGACATTCGGAGAACAAATTGCTCAGCAGATTCTTGAAAACTATGATCTTAAAGATGCTCAGGACATACAGAATGCCTTGAAGCAGGTTTTCGGCCCTATCTTTGAAGCCGTACTGAAAGGGGAAATGCAGAATCACCTCGGTTATGAAAAAAATGGGCATTTAGAAGATTCAACAAATGCTCGTAATGGGTATTCCCAGAAGACGTTGAAAACCTCGCTGGGCGAAGTCCCTATTCGTGTCCCCAGGGACCGTCAGGGCCAGTTTGAACCTCAGATTGTAAAGAAACATCAGCGCGATGTGTCGTCGATTGAAGGCAAAGTATTGGCCATGTATGCACGCGGTATGAGCCAGCGTGACATTGCCGCCACCATCGAAGACATTTATGGTTTCCAGCTCTCTCATGAACAGATTTCGAACATTACGGACTGTGTCATGGAAGAAGTGAATCGCTGGCGCACACGGCCGCTGAAGCCATTCTATCCTTTTTCCTTTGTAGACTGCATCTATGTTTCTATGCGGACAGAACGCGGTATCCGTCAGGTCGCTGTCTATGTGATGCTAGCTTACGATACCAACGGGCACAAAGATGTACTGGGCCTTTGGATTAACGAAACGGAAAGCAAGCATGCCTGGATGCAGATTTTCGATGAGCTCAAAGCCCGTGGCATCGAGGATTTAGGCATTCTCTCATTAGGCATTCTCTCAATCGATGGTGTATCCGGTTTGGAAGAGGGCGCAAAGGCTATTTTCCCGAACGTCACGGTGCAGCGTTGCATCGTCCATCTCGTACGAAACTCGATTCGTTATATTCCACGGAAGCAGTGGAGTGCTTTCACAAAGCAGCTGAAAGGAATTTATGGTGCGGTAAACGTGGAAGAAGCACGGCGGGGGGCGACCAGTTTAAACAGGACTGGCAGGAATATCCCGGTGCCGTCGCCGTTTGGGAAAACAACTTCCAACATGTTGAGCAGCTCTTTAATTACGGCCGTGCCGTACGTAAGGTCATGTACACGACCAATGCTATCGAAAGCGTAAATGCCAGCTTCCGCAAGGTTACGAAGAAAGGTTCATTTCCTAATGAAGACGCTGTTTTTAAAATATTCTATCTTCGAATCTTGGAACTCTACAAGAAATGGAATTCACATTGCCTAGCCAATTGGGCGATGATTCGGAACCAGTTGCTCATTGATGAACGGCTTGGACCTCTGATGGAAAAATACGACAAAGATTTCTAAAAAATTTACACAAAATTCTTGACATACCCCAATTAGGTATGTGAAAATTCATTAAATAAATAAAATATTTGCTTAAGAAATTTATCGATTCACCAATAGATGATGAGTATTTGTGATATAATATAAATATTCGTGGTACGAATTATTTAATTCGACTTTTGCATATGGGGTAGAAAATGAATACCGAAATTGAGATAATAAAAAGAAGAATTAAGAAAATAATTGATTATAGTTCTTTCCAAAATCGTGAACTGATAGTTGGAATTGATGGCTGTAGTCCGGAGGTGGATTATGTGCGATAATTCACGTTCTGTCAGTGACAGATTAAAAGAACTTTTTGCAGATGAAACTGATGCTATTACGGCAAGCAGGCTTCATATGACCCAGGGGAATCTAAACAAAATAAAAAATGGTAGACAAGCTTTAACCGTAGACAACCTTCGATTAATTAGTGAAACATATCATGTATCTGCTGATTGGATTTTAGGTTTAAAAGAAGGTAGAGCCATTAATGATATTGATTTAGATAGGCTAGATTATAGCCAGGTGTTTGTACTCATCGATAAATTGTATGAAAACAAAACAATTGAACCAGCTAGTTTAACTGAAACTATCAAAACATCTGATTCATATGATGAAGTGAATTCGGAAGAAGTGCTGGATGATAGCCAACAAATTTCTACTGTAGGTATTGACTATGACCTTATACGAATTAATGATCCAGCATTATCATTCATGTTACGACGAAGAGTGAAATTAATTGAGGTGGATTTTAATATTTTTAATGATTGGAAAGAAAAACATTTGAAGGACTATAAGGGAATTCCTTTATTACTTTGTGATGAAGAAATGCGCGATTATTTACTCAATCATTGCTCTGGGAAAACAGAAGGGGATTTGATTGAAACGTTAAAGAATTATATAAATTTGCTTTCAAAAAATAAGGGGAAAAATAAATGAGTAATGTAAATACAGCTGATATAGGATTTGAAAAAGAACTGTGGGACGCTGCCTGTGTCCTGCGTGGAAATATGGATGCTTCTGAATATAAAAATGTTATTTTAGGGCTCATCTTCCTCAAATATATATCTGATAGTTTTGAAAAAAAATATAAAGCCCTCGTCGAAGAAGGCGAAGGCTTTGAAGAAGATCGTGATGAATATGAAGCGGAAAATATTTTTTACGTGCCTCATGGCGCCCGCTGGGAAGATATTGCCAAGGCGGCTCATACACCAGAAATTGGCAAAATCATTGATGAGGCCATGATTGCCATTGAAAAGGAAAATAAATCCTTAAAGGGAATCTTGCCGAAGAACTTTGCTCGTCCGGAATTAGATAAAAGACGGCTAGGTGAAGTGGTGGATATCTTCACTAATAAAGTGAAGATGAATGATACGAATGAAAAAGATATCCTGGGCAGGACCTACGAATATTGCCTGCGGAACTTTGCCGAACAAGAAGGAAAGAATGCCGGACAATTCTATACTCCATCCTGTGTAGTTCGTACGATTGTAGAAATTCTGCAGCCCTATAAAGGCCGAGTATATGATCCCTGCTGTGGGGCCGGAGGGATGTTTGTACAATCTGCAAAATTCATCGAAGCCCATCAGGGAAAGATCAACGATATCTCCGTATTTGGACAGGAAAGTAATCCGACCACTTGGAAAATGGCTAAAATGAATCTGGCAATTCGCGGTATAGATGCAAATCTGGGAAATATTCCAGAGGATACCTTCTTAAGTGACCAGCATCCGACAATGAAGGCTGATTTCATTATGGCTAACCCACCATTTAATCTCAGTCCATGGGGGGGCGACAAGCTAAAAGAGGACCAACGTTGGATGTACGGCATGCCACCAGAAGGCAATGCAAACTTTGCCTGGATGGAGCATATGATTTGGCATCTTGCTCCAGAAGGAAGAATTGGCATGGTACTTGCTAATGGTTCTCTTTCTTCCAATACTGGTGGTGAAGGTGATATCAGGAAAAATATCGTAAATGCAGATTTGGTGGAATGTATTATTGCGATGCCTAGTCAGTTATTCTATACCACGCAAATTCCGGTTTGCCTCTGGTTTCTAAACAAGAATAAGAAACGTAAAGGTGAAACACTGTTCATTGATGCACGAAAAATGGGTACGATGGTTAGTCGGAAGCTGCGAGAACTTACTGACAGTGATAAATCCGATGAACTAGGAGATATCCAAAAACTTGCACAGACCTATAAAGAGTTTGTAGCTGGATCCTTGAAACCGGTAAAAGGATATTGTGCTGTCGTTTCTACATCAGATATAGCAAAACAAGATTATATTTTAACGCCAGGGCGGTATGTTGGCATTGAAGAGCAGAAAGATGATGGAGAACCTTTTGATGATAAAATGAAACGGCTTACCAGTGAGCTTTCGGAGATGTTTAAAAAATCCCATGAGCTTGAGGATGCGATTAAGAAAAATCTGGAGGCGATTGGATATGAAATCTAAGCTATCAGATATCTGCTTTTACTGTAAAGAAAAGATTGCGATTGCTGAACTATCCAGAGAAAATTATATTTCTACTGAAAATATGCTTCCAAATAAAAATGGAGTAACTATTGCTGCATCATTGCCAACAACGATTCAGACGCAAAAATATGAGAAAGGGGATGTCTTAGTATCTAACATTAGACCGTATTTTAAAAAAATATGGCTTGCTAATAAAAAAGGTGGATGTTCTAATGATGTGCTCGTGTTTAGAGCTAAAAATGATATAGAACCGCGGTACCTTTATTATGTCCTTGCAAATAACTCGTTTTTTGAGTATTCAATGGCAACCGCCAAGGGAACCAAAATGCCAAGAGGCGATAAGAAAGCCTTGATGGAATATGGGATACCAGATTTTGACTTAAAGGAACAGCATAAAATTGCTAGTATACTATCAACCATTGACGATAAAATTCAATTGAATAATAAAATAAACAAGAATTTAGCGGCTTAAATGACAATCTTGGAAACGTCGATCTCACCAGACATCAGCTTGGGCAATAGCGTGTCCCGAATTTCTTTCAATGCATCATTCTCAATATAGTTTGTGTACAATTGATTAGTAATATAACTTGAAATTTTCTCAAATTCAATTAAATCATCTGCTTTAGGAATAAATATTGGATGTTTTATAATGTGTGTAACTTTTATACTTGGCTGTACAGAACCAATATTGTATGCAAATAGATCAGCACGAATAAACCGTAAATATTGATAAAGATACAATGGGCTAATGGTGATAGCTCTGAGGGCAATAACATTTTGTGCAATACATCCTTTCGTGCCAAGGTATATTTTTATTTCGCCTAAACTGCCAACTGTTGAAATTAATATGTCCCCAGGCTTAGGATGCCCACGACGAAACCAAGTTTCATATGTAGCTTTATTGACATATTTCGTGCAATTATTAAAATCAATGATACGGCAAGAACCCTTAAGGGAACCGACGTCAATAATTGGGTATTCAAAGGTGTTAGTTGTAAGTGGTGGTGTTTTTCCCCGGTTGTCAATAATAGTAATTAAATCTCCAAGTTTTGGGCATGTACTGGTAGTTGCTTTAGAAATATTATCCTTGAATTTGTGGGCAAATAAAGTTGCAAGCTGCTCCTCTAAATTCTTGTTTATAACTCCCACCAACGGCGGGAGCAACAACCAACGGAACTGCCGTTGATGTCGTTCTCTGGAAAAATTATGGAAGGAGAACTGACAAAATGAGAGAAATCATCAAACAAGAAGTTGTACAGCGTATGCTACCACTTCTTGACAATGCACAGATAAAGGCACTAGAGCATACGCTGGAAATTGTTCTTGACAAGTATCTGGAGAACAAGCCTGATAATGACGAAATAAGCAGCGTAGAACTGTTGCAGAAGTTTTTAGAGGCTAAACGAATCGAGGGATGTTCTGAGAAGACACTGGCCTACTATCAGAATACGATAAATCGGATGCTTTCGAATATCGGGAAGGAAGTGATGCACATTATGACCGAAGATTTACGGTCGTATTTGACGGATTACCAAAAACAGAATAGTCTCAGCCGGGTGACCATTGATAATGTGCGCAGAATCCTTTCCAGTTTTTTCTCATGGCTTGAGGATGAGGAATATCTCATTAAAAGTCCAATCCGTCGAATTCATAAGGTAAAGACAATCATCAGTATCAAGGACACGTATTCTGATGAAGAGTTGGAAAAAATGCGTGATAGCTGCGATGAGAAACGTGATCTTGCTCTGATTGACATACTTGCCTCTACTGGCATGCGTGTGGGTGAATTAGTGCGTCTGAATCAATCGGACATTGATTTCAATGAACGTGAATGTAAAGTTCTCGGTAAGGGGAACAAGGAAAGAATTGTTTATTTTGATGCTCGTACGAAGATCCACTTACAGGGGTATCTTGACAGCAGAAGTGATAACTGTGAAGCATTGTTTGTTTCGTTAAAGTCTCCACATCTGAGATTAACAATTGGTGGTGTGGAGTCGAGAATACGGGAAATCGGTAAAAAGCTGAACATTGATAAAGTGCATCCGCATAAATTCCGCCGAACACTTGCTACAAAAGCAATTGACAAAGGCATGCCTATAGAGCAACTACAGCAATTGCTCGGACATAAACGGATAGATACGACGCTTCAGTATGCAATGGTTAAACAGAGCAATGTGAAGATGGCGCATAAAAAATATATTGGATAGGAAGATGATATAGTGAATGAATGGCATACTTATACGTTAGAAGAGGCATGCGAAAATATATATAGCGGAGGAACCCCTTCTACAAAAAATAAAGAATATTGGGGCGGAAGTCTGAAATGGCTTTCATCAGGAGAAACATCTCAGCGTTTTATCTATGATACCGAAAGAAAAATTACCCAATTAGGTGTTGAAAATTCTTCGACTAAATTTGCATATAGAGGCAGTACAGTCGTTGCAACTGCCGGACAAGGGCATACAAGAGGGCAGGCCAGCTTTTTAATGACTGACACATATTTGAACCAGTCTGTAATTGCTTGTAAGCCTAACATAAACATAGTAATTCCTTTGTATTTATATTACAATTTAGCTAATAGATATGAGGAATTTAGACTCTTGTCAGATGGAACAAGTACGCGCGGAAGCCTTTCTGGGCGAATTTTAAAAAAAATGGCTATCCGACTTCCCTCAATCGCAGTTCAATCAAAGATTACCGCTGTACTTTATTCAATAGATCAACAAATAGTAAACAATAATCGAATAAACAAGAATTTACTTCAGCAAATAATGACGTTGTATAATAAGCTCGTTAAAAACTCTGATTGGCCCGCCACAACAATTCATGACATTGCCGAGAAAGTAGCAATGGGTCCGTTTGGCTCTAATATCAAAGTATCGACATTCGTTCCTAAAGGTGTCCCTATTATAAGCGGCAATCATCTTCGTGGGTATTTTCTTGAGGAACCAGAATTCAACTACATAACGGAAGAACACGCTGACCGTCTTAAAAATTCAAGTGTTTATCCTCATGACATCATATTTACTCATGCGGGCAATATTGGCCAAGTTGCGATGATTCCCGATGGTTGTAAGTATGATCGCTATGTTTTATCACAGCGTCAATTCTATTTACGTTGCGATGAAACCAAAGTGGTTCCAGAATTCATACTCATGTTCTTCCACAGTACTTCCGGCCAGCATGAGCTGCTTTCTTATGCCAATCAGACGGGTGTTCCTTCAATTGCTCGACCAGCAACCAACTTAAAGAAAATTCTATTTAAGTGTCCCCCAATTGAAGTGCAGTTAGAATGGAAAGCCCAAGTAAGTCCTTTGATTGGAAGTTACATAAACAATCGTGATGAGAATGAAAGTCTTGCCTCTTTACGTGACGCGTTACTTCCAAAACTCATGTCAGGTGAAATTGATGTCTCTAACATTGACATTTAAGCTGCTAAATTCTTGTTTATCCATTCAAGGAGTAGCGTGTTAATTGATATTTTAAAGTTTCGAGAAATGGGAGGATGCATTATGGAATCTTCTTATACAGAAGCAAGTTATGAAAATTCCATTATAGAATTGTTTGAAAATATGGGATATACATATTGTTATGGACCTGATTTTCCACGAGATCTTACAGATCCGATTATGGAAGATCAGCTCAAAAATTCATTGGAAACTGTAAATCCTAAATTGCCGTCCCAGGCGATTGATGAAGCCATCTATAAGATAAAAAATTATGAAGCGGGGGCACTGGTTTCTAAAAATGAAGTATTTATGGACTATCTCCAAAATGGCGTTGAAGTCACGTATCGTGCTGGGGAAGCATCACGGTCTACGTTAGTTAAATTAGTAGATTATGACCATGTGGCCAATAATAGTTTTATCGTGGCCAATCAATGGACCTTTAAAGACTTTGAAACCAAACGAGCCGATGTAGTCATCTTTTTAAATGGACTGCCCGTTGTTTTGATTGAATTAAAATCCCCCAAGAACGATGAAGTGACCATTAAAGATGCCTATCTCCAGATTCAAAACTATATGAAATCCATCGAGAGCGCATTTATTTATAATGCCTTCTGCGTCATCAGTGATCAGTCCCAGACCCGTGCTGGCTCTATTACAGCCAGCTTGGAACGGTTTATGGAATGGAAGACCGTTGATGGGAATTATGAAGAAACCCGCTTTGCCGATTTTACGACCTTATTCAAAGGGATGTTTGAAAAAAATCGCTTCCTAGACATCCTGCATAACTTTATCTGCTTTTCGAAAGAGAGTGGTGGTGATGTCAAAATCATAGCAGCGTATCACCAGTATTTTGCCGTACGCAAGGCCGTAGAATCTACGGTTAAAGCCAGTGGCAAAGGGGGAGACGGACGAGGCGGTGTATTCTGGCATACCCAGGGGAGCGGTAAATCATTGTCCATGGTCTTCTATGCTCACCTATTGCAGCAGGCTATGGATAGTCCAACTTTGGTTGTTATCACGGATCGGAACGATTTGGATGATCAGTTGTTTTCTCAGTTTAGTAAATGTAAAGACTTTTTACGTCAAACAGCTATTCATGCGGATAAACGAAAACTATCTGAAGACGAAAAGAATGCAGCTTCGAAACAAATAGGCTTAATGGACTGGCTGGATGGGAGAACGGCTAATGGAATCATTTTTACGACCATGCAGAAATTCGAAGAAACGGACGAACCGTTGTCTGTACGGAAAAATATCGTCGTCATGGCCGATGAAGCCCATAGAAGCCAATATGGGTTTGAAGAAAAGGTTAATGCTAAAACTGGTAAAATTTCCATCGGTAATGCCCGCAGAGTACGAGATGCCCTGCCTAATGCGACGTATATTGGTTTTACGGGTACGCCCATTGCCTTAGAAGATCGAAATACCATTGAAGTGTTTGGGGATTATATTGATATCTATGATATGACACAGGCTGTAGCTGATGGCGCTACGTTGCCTATTTACTACGAAAGCCGGGTTATTAAGCTCAATCTGGATCAGAAAGTATTAGAGCAGATTGACCAAAAATATGCAGAGCTAGCTAGCGAAGCTGAACCGGGAGCCATTGAAAAAAGTAAACACGAACTAAGTAACTTGGAAAGCCTCTTGGATCGAGATGAAGTCATTACATCTCTTTGCTCGGATATCATCGATCATTATGAAAACTATCGGCAGTATGAACAATCTGGAAAGGCCATGATTGTGGGATATTCCCGCCCCATTGCTATGCATATTTACCATAAGATATTAGAACTACGGCCGGAATGGAAAAAGAAAATCGCGGTAGTCATGACGGGGAGCAATCAGGATCCACCGGAATGGAAAGAAATTATTGGCAATAAGGCCCATAAAGAAGAACTGGCTAATCAATTTAAGGATAATTCCAGTGAGCTGAAAATTGCAATTGTAGTCGATATGTGGCTGACCGGTTTTGATGTGCCGTCTTTGTCTACGATGTATATTTTTAAGCCAATGAAAGGTCACAACCTGATGCAGGCTATTGCCCGTGTCAATCGGGTATATAAAGATAAAGCCGGTGGGCTGGTAGTGGACTATATCGGAATTGCTTCGGCCTTAAAAGCAGCTATGAATCAATACACCAAGCGGGACCAAAAGAACTATGGCCAGATGGATGTAGCCAAGACGGCGTATTTAAAATTCAAGGAAAAATTGCAGGTCTGCCAGGAACAATTTTATGGGTTTAATTATCAAGAATTCTTGACGACAGACAGTGACCTGCGGCGGGCAGAACTGATTCGTGATGGCGTGGACTTTATGGTACGGCCGGGGCGAGAAGAAATCAAGAAAAACTTCCTTACGGAATCTCTGCTGATGAAGCAGGCGTTTTCACTCAGTAAAAGTTTGGCCAATGCGGAAGAAAGACGGTCGGAAGCCTATTTTGAAACGGTACGGTCGATTCTTAATAAGTTGGAGGGCAAGGAACCACTGAAGTTAAAAGAAATCAATCGTCAAATCAACGAGTTATTAAAGCAGACGGTCAAGAGTGACGGAATTATCAATCTGTTTACGGATGCAGATAAAGAGTTTAACCTGTTTAATACGGCCTATCTGAAAGAAATCGCTAAAATGCCGCAGAAGAACTTGTCTATCGAAATCCTGAAAAAATTGATTGCCGAACAAGTCCATCTTTACCAACGGACCAATTTGGTAAAATCCCAGAAATTTTCGGATATGCTTAGTAAAGCTATGCATTCGTATTTAAACGGCATGCTCACCAACGAAGAAGTTATCGATGAGCTCATGAAAATGGCGCAGGATATGGCTAACGCTAGTAAGGCCGGTAATGCATTAGGGTTATCCGACGAAGAAATGGCCTTCTATGATGCACTGACACGTCCCGAAGCAGTGAAAGATGTATATACGAATGATCAATTAGTAGCAATGACGAGAGAACTGACCGACCAGTTACGTAAATCTAGAACGGTAGATTGGAATTTGAAAGAATCCGCAAGAGCTGGTATGAGACGGATGGTTAAACGGCTACTGCATAAATATCATTATCCACCAGAAGGAATGGCGGATGCTATGAAGACAGTCCTTCAGCAATGTGAAATGTGGACGGATCAGATGGAGGCGTAAAGGAGAGCGCACAATGGATGACAAAAAAAGTAATGGTCAAAATTATTCTGATGACGCTGATATGGTTATCAGGGTAGAAAAAGATTCACATAAGGGGAATACATACTATGCAGCCGAGTGTTGCACTCCAGACGGAATATTATGGGGAATAAGTACAGATTTGCAAATACTATCTTATGAAAAAGATCATTACATTATTGATTATCCACCTCTTTATGTCCCTGATGGCTATATAAATATATTACATGCGCTAACAAGTGCAATAGATGCCGCTGGATATACTGGACAATGGACATATAGGCCGTTGGAAAAGGCGTTACAAGAAGAATTTGAAAAATTTGGTGTTAATCGACAAACGATGGTAGGTTTATTTGATTATTTGGACAGAACTTGCAATCAAGCAAATTCTACAGATTTAGAAGAGATTGTCGAAACAGCAGATATAAAAAAGACTATGGCTTATTTTAATATGCCAGAGAAAAAGGCAAAAAAAGAGCTGAAGAAAGAACTCGCATATTTTTTTAATGTAAAATTGCCCAATCTTGTTTCAGAAATTAATAACAATCAAAAATAAATACAAAGTGGTAGAGTAAGGAAAAATGCAGTGATGTATTATGCTATCTTAGCTACGAGGATAGAGTTTCGTATCTCGTTAAGCCGATTCTTGAAGTGATTCAGGAAGCTGATGACCAACTGGAACGTTCTGAAATTCGAGATGCGTCGAGCTCGTGGCCTTGTTGAAAGAAATAATTTGTACAAAATCAGTAAGAAAAAAAGAAAGGACCAGCGATAGAAGATGAAGACAAATGATAGGCAGCTTATCGAACTTATGAAAGAGGTGGACAGTGGCGCTGCCCAGCTTCCTGATTTTCAGCGAGGCTGGGTATGGGATGATGGCCGTATCCGATCACTAATCTTGAGCGTCATTCACAATTTTCCTGTTGGTGCGGCAATGTTCCTTGAGTATGGGAATGAGAGTATTCGATTCCAACACAAACCGATTGAAGGTTCGCCGGCAGATCAGACTGTGGAACCAGATGAACTGATTCTTGATGGTCAGCAGAGATTAACATCTCTTTATAATGCGCTTTACAGTAGAAATCCTGTACATACGAGAACTGATAAAGGAAAAGATATCGAACGATACTATTATTTAGACATTGAGAAGGCACTCGATCCAAAGGCCGATGATGAGGAAGTTGTGATTTCTGTACCTGCAACCAGACAAATTACTTCAAATTTCGGTCGAGATGTAGAAATGGATTTGTCAATAAAAGAGCAGGAATTCAAGCTAAAGAAGTTTCCACTTAATATTATTCTAGATCCTTCTGCGGTTGTGGATTGGCAGATGGAATACAACACTTATTACAAACTGGATTGTGACGTATACAAACAATTTAAACAGTTCTTTACCCAAATAATAAATCCGACTCAACAATACCAGATGCCGATTATTTGTCTCGATAAGAATACCCCGAAAGAGGCGGTCTGTCAGGTCTTTGAGAATGTAAATACTGGCGGAGTTTCATTAACAGTCTTTGAGCTTGTTACAGCTATCTTTGCAATGGATGACTTCCAGCTTAGAAAAGATTGGGAAGGGCGAAAGACGAAGTATTTTTCCGGTGACCTGTTGTCAAAGGTAACAGCTACTGATTTTCTGACAGCGTTGACCTTACTTTCATCGTTTAAAGCAGGGGGGACGGTCAGCTGTAAAAAGAAAGATGTACTTGCTCTGACCCTCGACGAATACAAAAAATATGCTAATAGCTTATGCAATGGTTTCTTGCTTGCTGAGAAACTACTGCAGGAAGAACGGATTTTTTCAAGCTATGACCTGCCGTACAGTACCCAGCTGGTACCTCTCTCGGCTGTTTGTACGGTCCTTATGGATGGTAACCGAATCCGCACAACTTCTGTCAAGAATATGGTCAAACAGTGGTATTGGTGCGGTGTATTTGGAGAACTGTATGGTTCGGCAAATGAAACCAGATATGCGAACGATATTGTTCAAGTCGTGAATTGGATTAATAATAACGGAAACCTGCCAAAGACCGTGACTGATTTCTACTTCAACCCAATGCGCCTGCTCGGAATGCAGTCCCGCCAGTCTGCCGCTTACAAAGGGGTGATGGCGCTTATCTTGAAAAACCATGCCCAGGATTTCATCTCTGGTGCAGAAATGGATTTCTCGACCTTTTCGAACGAAAAAATTGATATTCATCACATATTTCCGAAGAATTACTGCATCAAGGAAGGCTACGATAAACGCAAATGGAATAGTATTGTGAACAAAACGCCAATCTCTGCAAGCAGCAATCGTGAAATTGGAGGCAATGCTCCTTCTAGCTATCTTAAACGACTCGAGAAGAACGGCTCGGTATCGTCTGCTGATCTTGACAAATATGTAGAATCTCATTGGATTGATCATAACTTGCTCCGTGCGGATGATTTCCAAAACTTTATTATCGACCGGGCAAAAAAGCTCTTGGCCGCCATCGAGAAGGCAACCGGGAGAACCATTTCGGGCAAAGATTCTGATGAGGTAAAGCAGGCTTTTGGAGCAGCATTGAATTAAAACATTCAGATAATAAATTCATACTATGTTATAATGAATATGTGAGGTGATACGTATGAATAGAGATGGTTTTTGGGATAAGGAAGATGAGATTGATGTTCTCCATGAATTAGGGAAAGAGGATTGGTAGCATTGGGTAAAAAACTTTCTTTAGCAGCTGAAGTGGCTGAAAAATATCACGCCGGTATGACTGATAAGGCGGGAAAACCTTATATGTGCCATTTAACGTCGGTTTCTAACGCTGTACTGCCTTTGGGAGAAGACTATGCTGTAGTCGGTATGTTGCATGATACCTTAGAGGATACGGAGATGACGAAGGAAACTCTTTCTTCATTATTCGGAAAAGAGGTAGCCGATGCCGTTTCTCTTTTGACTCATGATGATAAGGTACCCTATCTGGACTATGTACGGGGAGTTAAAAAATCTGGTAATCCATTAGCGATTGCTGTCAAGAAGGCTGATTTAAGAAATAATATGGATTTAACCCGTCTGCCGAACGTAACAGACAAGGATTTGAAACGGGTGGAAAAATATAAGAAAGCCTATGCGATTCTGACAGGGGATGAAGTCTGATAATGACCGTAGAAGATATAAAAAACGCTGAGATAGAGTTATTGGAAAAGTGGTTTGAAGATGACACCTGGAAAAGTTTTCCTGAAGATGCTCAGGGGGAGTTGTTAAATAGGTTGATAGACTATAAAGCTCGTAATCTTGATGGTGTGGACACACCCATTTGGGAAGTGTTCAAAACCCAAAAGGTTCAGAAGATGATCAGGGAAGGCTTTTTTGATGACATGGAAGAATACTTGATAGACCCTAAAGAATAAACTGTAAATGTGATTGGTCATCCTTGTCTGCCGTTTCAAATCTTCAAATCCGATTCTGCATAGAGAGCCGCATAGCCAGCCAGGGCGATGCGGCCTTTTTCTGTGTGGTCATAGAGTTCGCCGTCCCGTTTTGAGGTCTGGACTGGCAATGAGGAACATGGTATAATTTCACTCAGAAATATTTTACTCATAAACTTTTTAGTCAAAATATTCTAAGTAAAATAAAACTGAGTAAAGGAGTGGGCCTATGTTTATTGGAAGAAAAAGGGAACTGATGCGGCTGCAGCAAATGTATGATTCGCCAAGGCAGGAAGTGATACTGATTTACGGACGCCGGCGCATTGGTAAGAGTGAGCTGATTAAGCAATTTTTACAGGCGCCTGAAGTGACTGGGCTGTATTATCAATGTAAGCGGACGACGGAAATGAATAATGTGCAGAGCCTGTCCGCTTTGATTTCCGATGTGTATCAGTATCCGCCCCTTGCTTTTTCGGGAATAGAAAAGCTGCTGGAGTTTCTTTTTCAACGAGCCTGTCAGGAAAAACAAGTCCTTGTTTTGGATGAATACCCTTATTTACGGCAGACTGTCGCCGGGTTGGACAGTATACTGCAATCTTTGATTGACACGTATCGGGAGCGTTCGCAGCTGAAGCTGATTCTTTGCGGGTCCTTTGTGGATACCATGAAATCGCTCATGTTGGAAGAAAATCCGTTATATGGCCGTGTGACCTTGGGGCTCCATGTCCACCCTATGGATTATTTTGAGTCTGCGCAATTCTACCCCGACTTTTCCTTGGAAGACAAGGTGCGTCTGTACAGCGTTTTTGGCGGAGTTCCTTATTATAATAGTTTGATTGATCCGGCCCGGAGTGTCCGGGACAATGTCATCTCTCTGCTGGTGGAACCAGGCGCTCGGCTGGAAAATGAGGTGCAGATGTATCTGTTGGGGGAATTATCGAAATTCATCAATGCCAATGAGGCTTTCGAGGCCTTGGCCAGGGGATTTCACCGCTACAAGGATATTTTGTCGCAATCCCATATTTCCAGCAGTCCGGCTTTGGCTGAGGTCTTGAAACGACTGATTCTCATGGAGCTCGTTGAAAAAGAAGTGCCTATTAATGATGTACATAATAAAAAACGAGCCAGTTACCACATTTGTGATAATCTGGCCAGTTTTTATTATCGCTATATCTTTCCTTATAGTTCACAACGGCAAATCATGGCGCCGGACGTTTTTTTTGACCGGTATATTGCGGCCGATTTCGCTCAGGTTTTCGTACCGAAGCGGTTTGAATCGCTGTGCCGGCAATTTCTGATCCGCCAGAACCGGCAGGGACGTCTGCCGGAAATCTTCGATGCCATCGGGACCTATTCTTACGATTTGCCAAAAGAGCATAAGAATGGGGAATTCGATGTCGTTACGCATGATGATAAAGGTTACATCTTTTACGAAGCCAAATTCCGGCAGACGCCCATTACGGATGCCATGATTGAAACTGAAATCCGTCAGGTCCGTCAGACGGGGATGGATTGTTATCGTTATGGCTTCTTTTCTCGTGCCGGCTATGAAGTGACTCCCAGACCGGACGTCATCCTCTATACGCTGGACGATTTGTTTGAAAGCTGTTAATGACTGGCTTTCTTGACCTTGCAGGCTACGGTGTAGATGACGGCACACATGACCAGGTAGGCGACGATGCCGAGGTAGGTGGCTCCCGGCGTGACGACCCAGTCTTTGAGGAACCAGTCGATGCCGCCGATGTGCAGGACGGCGCTGATGAGGCTGCCGATGGCGCCGCCGGCGACGAAGCCCGAAGCGACGGTGCTGCCTTCACTGAGGCGCAGGGCGTTGAGGGCGTCGTCTTTGCTGCTATGGGAGACGAGGTACGATACGAGGCCGCCGATGAGGACAGGTGTATTGATTTCCATGGGAAGATGCGCCGAGGGCAAAGGCCAGGGGCGGGACTTTCATCTAAAATGCGGGCAGGATACTCCGGCCTCTTAGGTCGGAGAGGAATGCCCGCCTCACCTCACTTTCTTATCAACTAGAGTTTCAGCAAAAAACATGCTATAATATTTTTGATGAAATAATATACATTTTAGAAAGGCAGGTGAGAAAATGTCCGACCTAACCAAAACGATAAAACTTCGCATACATGTTACTCCTGAACAGGAAGTATTATTCCGTCAGATGACGGAGCAGTACCGTCAGGCTTGCAACTTCGTATCCAGATATATCTTTGACAATCAGTTCGACTTGGCTTACCAAAACCTCAACAAGCAACTGTATGGCGACCTTCGTAGCTTATTCGGCTTGAAATCACAGCTGGCCCAGTCCTGCATCAAGACTACGATTGCCAGATACAAGACGGTCAAACAACAGTTATTCCGAAAGCCTTACAGATACAAGGACGAGAATGGCAACTGGAAACGCATCCCTAAGACTCTGGAATGGCTCTGGAAACCCGTGTTCTTTCGTCGCCCGCAAGCCGACTTGGTTCGCAGCCGGGACTATAGCTTTGTCGATGACGGACAAGTCCTGTCTATCAACACGCTCGGCAAAAGAACCAGATGTACCTTCGAAGGTGAACATTTGGCTGGATACCTTGATGGTTCCTATCAACTCGGTACTGCCAAACTGGTTGAGCTGAAGGGGCTATGGTATCTCCATATCCCTGTTACAAAAGCGGTCGAAGAGTTTCAGAAAGGGAACGTCCGTCATGTTGTCGGTATCGATCGTGGTTTGCGTTTCCTTACAGTCAGTTATGACGAGCAAGGTAAAACGAATTTCGTCTCTGGCAAAAAGATTGCCACCAAACGCCATAAATTCCAAGAAGTACGGAAACAGCTCCAGTCCAAAGGGACAAAATCAGCAAAGCGTAAACTCAAAGCCATTTCCGGGCGAGAGAACCGTTGGATGTCTGATGTGAATCATCAGATTTCTAAGACACTCGTACAGAAATACGGCAAGGATACGCTTTTCGTACTCGAGGACCTTGCTGGCGTCAGCTTCGAGGAAAGCAATCTTTCCAGAACCGCGAAACAGAACTACGATTTGCGGAGCTGGAGTTTCTACCAGTTGGAGCAGTTTCTGACTTACAAGGCTCATGAGAACCGTTCGGAAGTCCTGGAAGTGTCGGCGAGGTATACCTCCCAGCGTTGCCCGAAATGCGGTACTATCCGCAATGCGAACCGCGACCACCATAAGCACCTGTACAGTTGCCAGTGCGGATACAAATCCAACGACGACCGTATCGGAGCCATGAATATCCAGCTTCTCGGGACGATGTGGATTTCTGGGGATAATAATCCTCGCTACGAACGAATAACAACTACCTCGGAGTAAACTTCTTGGTAAAACGGGTGTTGTCAGCCACCCGATGATGTAGGCGGATTTAGGGAGACATCTTGGATGCCGTTAGAACCTATGTAGTTCCGACTTACAAGCCGCCACTTCTATAAGTGGCGGTAGTTGACCATCCACAGGAGGAAGTCAAAGAAGGCACCGGCCATGTACAGCGGCCAGGGCGCCCGGACCCGTGTAGCCGTAGGCGTGGTCGAGGAGGAAGATGACGCCGACGGCGATGATGGCGGCATAGTGCAGGCCCGTGAAGTAGCCGATACCCAGGAGGACGCCCAGGACGCCGCCGACGATGTTGGTCCCGGCGCTGTCAATGGGAAGATAATTCAGATAGAGATTTTGTAAATAAAAACAATTATCCGTTGATAAATTATTGAATATGGAGTATAATAGGTGACATAAGAAGACGCAAAAAGGAGGCTTACTTATGAATATTGTAGTTTTGGTAAAGCAGGTTCCTGCGATTTCGGATATTGAAATCGCCAAAGACAACAACTTGGTCCGTGTCGGCGCTCCGTCGATGCTCAACCCGGTTGATAAACACGCCATCGAAGCGGCCGTCGCCGTCAAGGATGCCGTCGGTGGTACAGTGACGCTCCTGACCATGGGCAACGCCCTGGCCGGTGAAATGATGCGTGACGGCATTGCTATCGGTGCCGATAAAGGCGTCCTCGTCTCGGACGAACGCATGGCTGGCTCCGATACGCTGGCAACGGGCCTGGTATTGGCCAAGGCCATTGAAAAATTGGGCGGTGCCGACCTGGTATTCACGGGCAAGCGCTCGACCGATGGCGATACGGGGCAGATCCCGCCGGCTATTGCCCAGCGTTTGGGCATGGCTCTCATTTCCTATGCCAACTCGGTCAGTGTCGACGGCACGACGGTAACGGCTACGCGCCTGAACCACGACGGCATTGAAACGGTACAGGCTCAGCTCCCGGCTGTCGTCTCGGTTACGGAAAAGAGCAACACGCCGCGTTCCCCGAAAATCCGCGGCAAGATGGCTGCCAAGAAAGCCGTCTTCGATGTCTGGAAAGTGGAAGACCTGGGCCTCGATGCAGCAAGTGTCGGGAAATCTGGTTCGGCGACGAAAGTCACGGAACTCTTCGCACCGGAACCGAATCCGGTCGGCGTCATGATTGAAGGCGCTACGCCGGCAGACGCTGCGGCTAATCTCGTCAAAGAACTGACTGCCAAGAACTTGCTGTAAGGAGGGCTGAATTATGGAATTGAAACAGAATATCTGCGTATATATAGAAATCGCCGGCGGTGCCCTGAGCCCGCTGAGCATCGAATTGTTGGGCAAAGCCCGTCAGCTGGCCGATGCCAAGGGCAAACAGGTCGTCGCCTTCGTCGCCGGTGCCGATACGGCCAAAGCCAGCCAGGAAGCCATTTCCTATGGCGCTGATGCCGTCGTCGCTGTCGAAGACAGTGCCCTGGCTGCTTATGATTCCGTCTTGTACACCAAAGCTATTGCCGCTTTGGCTGAAAAATATGAACCCAGCGTCATCCTCATCGGCGGTTCGCCCGATGGCCGTGACCTCGGCGGCCGCCTGTCGGCTCAGCTCGGCGTCGGCCTGGTCGCAGACTGCACGGACGTCCGCTTTGAAGGCGATGACGATACGCTGACCTGGATCCGTCCGGCTTATACGGGCAAGCTCTTCGTCAAGATCCAGACGACGACGCGCCCCCAGCTGGCTACCATCAGCGACAAGATTTTCCACGGCACGCCGGCTGACCCGGCCCGGAAAGGCGAAATCATCAAAGAAAGCGTCGACTTCGCCGGTGCTGCTCCGTCCGTCAAAGTGACGAACTTTGAACCGGTCGAAAAAGAAGCGGAAGAACTGACCATCACGACGGCCGATATCGTCGTCGGTGCCGGCCGCGGCGTCCAGACCGAAGACGGCATGAAAGCCGTTCAGGCTTTTGCCCAGCGCATCGGTGCAGCCTTCGGCGTATCCAAGCCCCTCGTCGACAAAGAATGGGCTCCCTATGAATGGCAGATCGGCATTACAGGCAAGAAAATCGCCCCGAAGATTTACATCGCCCTGGGCATTTCCGGCGCCATCCAGCACAAACTCGGCATCCAGGACGCCGGTCTCATCATTGCCGTCAATAAAGACCCGGATGCACCGATCTTCAAATTCGCTCACTACGGCATCGTAGGCGACCTCTTTGAAGTCATGCCGGAACTGGAAAAACAAATTAAAAAGATCCGTGGCTAGAAAATAGTTTGTAGTACGGAGTTTGTAGTTTTTAGTGAAAACCTTTAAATTTAAAACCATCCGCTAACTGCTAACAGCTAGCCGCTGACTGCTAAAAAAGGTGCTGTCTTCATGCGACAGCGCCTTTTTTATGTTATAATACCCTTATCATATACGAAAATGTTGTGAAAAAATACGGAGGTGGTTCCATGGATTCTTTTGCTGCCCGCCAGGCCTGCCGCGACGGCCGCTATGACGAGGTTCTGGCTATGTATGGCAAGGCGGCACCGGACCGGTCTTGGACGTGTTGGGATTATTATTACTATGCCTATGCCCTGCGCAAGACGAAGCAGTACAAGAAGGGGCGGGAAATCGCCCGGGCCGGCATGATCGCCTTCCCCGATTTCGTCAATCTCCACGGGATTTACTGCTGGTGCCTCTATTATTTATATATCCAGAAATTCGATGAACGGACGCAGGCACCGGAGGATTTCCGCCGCGCCGTCGACGCCATCTTGAAATACAGTCAGCAAGGGCCGTATACGCCGTATGCCCTGGCCGTGTGGCGCATGGTCGATGTCCTCAAGAACCAGCCCGGTCAGGCCGGTCTGATGGGGGCCTACTTGCGCCGCCTCGACCCGGACCAGCTGCCGGACCAGGAGAAGACCGTGACTTTGAAGGGGCGGGAACGGGTCATTGCCTCGGACCGGGAACGCTGGTATTCCCTCATGAGCCGCATCCTGGTCAAGGAAGAGAAGTACGATGACTGCATCACCTTGTGCCGGCAGGCCCTGAACTATTTCCCTCAGCTCCATCATGACAACGACATCTGGTTTTCTTACCGCATCGCCCTCTGCCTGCTGCGCCAGGGCCGCGTCGGGGAAGGGCGGCAGCGCCTGGAGAACCTGCTGAAGTACAAGCAGCACTGGATTCTTTTCCGGGGCCTGTTCTTTGCCGCCCAGGCCGAGGGCGACAGCGCGGCCATGCGCCGCTATGGGGCGTCGGCCTTCCTGGCTGGCGGCGAGTTCAAGGCCAAGGTCAATTTCATGGTCCAGTTCGCCCAGGCTTTGGAGAATATGGGCGGTTATGAGAAGATGGCCTATTTCCATTACCTCCTGGCCAAACGGGTCCGCATGGACCAGCATTGGAAGGTCAAGGCCGAACTCCTGGCCAAGACCGACAGCTATGCTTTTCCCGAACCGGACCGGCAGGAGCTGATGGACGGGCTTCATGGATTCTGGATGGACGAGAAGCATGCCGGCCAGACGCGCCACAAGGGGACCATCGAAAAAATCCTGCCCGGCAGCAAGGCCGGCTTCCTGCGGGAATACGGCGGCAATCAGTATTATTTCCGTACCGCTTCGCTGTACCGCGTCCGCCCGGAGGAAGGGGAGAAGGTCACGTTCTATGTAGAGGACTTCTTTGAGACAGGGAAAGAAAAACCGGCTCATCGCGCCGTGGACATCGAACCGGTTTTGCTATATGATAAGAAGTGAATTTACTAGAGAAAGTGAGTGGCACTCATGATTTTATCAGGCAAGGAAATTGTCAAGCATTTAGGTAAGGAAATCATCATTGAACCTTTCCATCCGGAACGGGTCAATCCCAATAGCTATAACCTGTCTTTGCACAATGAACTGATGGTCTATGACCACCAAGAACTGGATATGGCCAAGCCCAATCCGGCATCGACCATTTATATCCCCAAGTCGGGCTACGTCTTGCAGCCTAACAAGCTCTATCTGGGCCGGACCAATGAATATACCCGGACTGACGGCTATATCCCCATGCTCGAAGGCCGGTCGTCCGTCGGCCGCCTGGGCGTCTTCATCCACGTCACGGCTGGCTTCGGCGACGTCGGTTTTGCCGGTTACTGGACGCTGGAAATCTTCTGTGTCCAGCCTATCCGCATCTATCCGAACGTGGAAATCTGCCAGATCTACTATCATGATATCGACGGCGAATACGATACGTATCAGCACGGCAAGTACCAGAACAATACGGGCATCCAGCCCAGTATGCTCTGGAAAGACTTTGAAAAGATGAAATAAAGGGAAGTGTCTTCATGAAAGAAATAGATATGTTAGCCATGGCCCGGACGAACGGTTTCCGCCTGGGCAATGCCCAGGACCGCCAGGGCGGCACGGGCTGCACGGTCCTCGTGTTCCCGGAAAGTGCGCCCTGTGCTGTCGACGTCCGCGGCGGCGGCCCGGCCAGCCGGGAATCGGAACTGCTCAGTCCTATGGCGGCTGCGTCGGGCATCCACGCCATCCTGCTCAGCGGCGGCAGTGCCTTTGGCCTCAATGCCTCGACTGGCGTCATGCAGTATTTGGAAGAACAGCACATCGGCTTCGATACGCGCATCTGCAAGGTGCCCCTCGTCGTCGAATCGTGCATCTATGATCTGGGCTGCGGCGACAACGTCCGCCCTGACGCCGCCATGGGCTATGCGGCCTGCCAGGCGTCGGAAAGTGGGGACTTCCGCCAAGGCTGTTACGGTGCCGGTACGGGGGCGACGGTCGGCAAGCTCTGCGGCCCGGACTATATGATGAAATCCGGCCTCGGCGCCTATGCCGTCCAGGTCGGCGACCTTCAGGTCGGTGCCGTCGTCGCCGTCAATGCCGTCGGCGATGTCCTCGACGAAAACGGCCAGATCCTGGCCGGTATGCGCAGCCGCGATGGCCAGGGCTTTGCCGATACGCGGCGGGTCATGCTCGAAGAAGCCGGCCAGACGCCGACCCTCTTTTCCCAGCGCGCCGTCGGGACGACGACCAATACGACTATCGGTGCCGTCGTCACCAATGGGCAGTTCGACAAGGCCCAGCTGAAAAAAATCGCCGCCCTCGGCAGCAACGGCCTTGTCCGGACCATCCGTCCCGTCAATACGACGGCGGACGGCGATTCTCTCTATGCCGCCAGTGTCGGCAGCGTTTCGGCCGAATTGAGCCTGACCGGGACCATCGCCGCCTACGTCGTCGAACAGGCCATCCGCCGCGCCGTCCGCCAGGCCGAAAGTATGTACGGCGTGCCGGCGTACCAGTAAAAGGGTAGCCCCTTACGCCAGGCCGGGTTTGTCCTGCCGGTTGTAGTATAGAGTTTGTAGTTTGTAGTGGGGGTATAACTGCGAACTGCGACCTGCGGCCTGCGAACCAGGGATTCCCGCAGGCCATTAATAACGAAATGAGGAACTAAATTATGTACGATTACGTCATCGTCGGCAGCGGCCTCTTTGGCTGTGTCTTTGCCCACGAGATGCATCAGGCCGGCCAACAGTGCCTGGTCCTGGAACGTCGGGGCCATATCGGCGGCAATGTCTATTGTGAAGAGAAGGACGGCATCCATATCCATCGCTATGGTGCCCACATTTTCCATACGTCGGACCGCCGGGTCTGGGACTATGTCAATCAGTTCGTCGAATTCAATCATTTTATCAATGCGCCCATTGCCAATTATAAAGGCGAACTGTACAATCTGCCTTTCAATATGAATACCTTTGCCAAGATGTGGGGCATCATCACGCCGGAACAGGCGGCGGCCAAGATCGAAGGCCAGCGCCGGGCGGCAGGGATTACGGAGCCTAAGAATCTGGAAGAACAGGCCATTTCCCTCATCGGCACGGATATTTATACAAAATTAATCAAAGGCTATACGGAAAAACAGTGGGGCCGGAGCTGTACGGACCTGCCGGCATTCATCATCAAGCGCCTGCCCGTGCGCTATACTTTCGACAATAATTATTTCGACGACTGTTGGCAGGGCATCCCCGAAGGGGGCTACAATGTCCTCATCGACGCCCTTCTGGAAGGCATCGAAGTGCGGACTGGCGTCGATTATAACCGCGAACGGGCGTCGTACCTGGATATAGCCCGTAAAGTCGTCTATACCGGTCCCATTGACGAGTATTTCGGCTATCGCCTGGGCCATCTGGCCTATCGGGGCCTGCATTTTGAAACGGAACGTTATAACGAGGTCAACCATCAAGGTGTGGCCGTCATGAACTATACCGACCGGGAAACGCCGTACACGCGGACGATTGAACACAAGCATTTTGAATTTGGCAGGCAGCCTGTGACGTATGTCACCAAGGAATACCCGGCTGAATGGCAGGCCGGCGAAGAAGCCTATTATCCTGTCAACGATGCGGTGAACCAGAATTTATACCATGAATATGCGGCCTTAGCCCGCCATGAACGCAATGTTATATTCGGCGGCCGACTGGCAGAATATACGTATTACGATATGGACGATGTCATCGCCGGCGCCCTGGCTGCTGTAGAAAAGGAAGGATACCATGCAGAAACGAATTCGTAAGGCCGTCATCCCGGCGGCAGGCTATGGGACGCGCTTTTTGCCGGTCACCAAGGCCATCCCTAAGGAAATGATTCCCATTGTCGACAAACCGGTCATCCAGTACATCGTCGAAGAAGCCCTGCAGAGCGGCATCGAAGAAATCCTCATCATCACGGGCCACGGCAAGCGGGCCATTGAAGACCATTTCGATACCAATATCGACCTGGAGCTGCAGCTGCGCCAGCAGGAGAAGGACCAGCTGCTGCATCTGGTCCAGGACATTTCGTCCATCAATATCCATTATATCCGCCAGAAGCACATGCGCGGCCTGGGCGATGCCATCCGCTGTGCCGAATCGTTCATCGATAACGAGCCCTTTGCCGTCCTCTTGGGCGACGACGTCGTCTACAATCCTGAGCAGCCGGCGCTGAAACAGATGATGGATGCCTTCAGCCGCCTGGGGGCTACTATGCTCGGCTGTCAGGAAGTGCCGCAGGAACTGGTATCGCGCTACGGCATCGTCCAGGGCCAGCCGACGGACGACGACCGCGTCGTCAAGCTCATCGACATGGTCGAAAAGCCGGCTGTCGACGAAGCGCCGAGCCGCCTGGCCGCGCTGGGCCGCTATATCCTGACGCCGGATATCTTTGAAATCCTGCGCCGCGTCCAGCCCGGCAAGGGCGGGGAAATCCAGCTCACCGACGCCCTGCGCCTCATGGCCGACCGGGAAGCGGTCTACGCCTACACCTTCAGCGGCCGCAGCTACGACACGGGCAACAAACTGGGCTTTTTGAAAGCCACCGTCGAATACGCCCTGCGCCGGGAAGACTTGGGCGAAGCCTTCCGGGAATACCTGCGCCATAGCCTCCCCTGAGAAGGGGAGGTGGCCTGAAAGGCCGGAGGGGTTCTTCACGGAGCGAGTCTTTATAGTTTGTAGTACAGAGTTTGTAGAAGATGGCTTTAAATTTAAAAGCATTCACTACAGACTACAAACTGCAAACTTAAAACTTCCCAGAGGCTGTCTTAATGCAACAGTCTCTGGGATTTCTTCCTCCTTTGACGGAAGAAATCTTTCATCAGGGCCGCACATTCTTCGGCCCGGACACCGGCTGTGACTTCGGTCCGGTGGTTGAGGCGATCGTTGTCGACGAGCTGGAAGAGGGAGCGCACGGCACCGGCTTTCGGGTCGTCGCAGCCGTAGACGACGCGGTCCAGGCGGCTGTTGACGATGGCGCCGGCACACATGGGGCACGGTTCGACGGTCACGTAGAGGGTACAGCCTGTCAGGCGCCAGCGATTGAGGGCGCGGCAGGCTTTTTCAATGGCCAGCAGTTCGGCGTGGGCCGTCGCACAGGGCAGGCTTTCGCGCAGGTTATAGGCCCGGACGACGACTTTCTTTTCATAGACGATGACGGCGCCGATGGGGATTTCTCCGACGGCATAGGCCGTCTTGGCTTCGGCCAGGGCTTTGCCCATATAAAATTCATCTTTAGTCATAGTGGATGGAGTCTCCTTAGCAAAAAAATTTATGTCTATCATAACACGAAAACAGGGAAGGGGAAACTATTATGGATGCCATTTGGTGGCAGATTTTCGACTTATTAGGGACGACGGCCTTTGCCGTATCCGGCGTCTTCGCAGCCATTTCACGGCGCATGGACCTCTTCGGCATCTTCGTCCTCAGTGCGGCGACGGCTGTCGGCGGCGGTATTATCCGCGACATCCTCATCGGCAATATCCCGCCGGCTGCCTTTAAGAACAGTATCTATTTGTGGATCATCCTCGGCTCCATGGCCGTCATCACGATCATCGTCCGCTATTTCAATATCCGCATGTGGCGCCGCGTCGTCGGCAAGCTCTCCATCTGGTATCTCGTCTGCGACGCCATCGGCCTCGGCTCCTTTACGGTTACCGGGACCCTTTTGGGCTGCTTCTATTATCCCGACTACTGGATCCTCGACATCACCCTCGGCGTCCTGACAGCTGTCGGCGGCGGCGTCATCCGCGACGTCCTGGCCGGGCGTATCCCCGGCGTCCTGCGCAAGGAAGTCTACGCGACGGCGTCCCTCCTGGGCAGTATCTTCTTGTACGGCGCCGTCATCCCCTTTGAGGTCCCCTTGGAAGTCGGCGCCATCGTCGCCTTTTCCGTCACCGTCGCCATCCGCCTGATGGCCATCCGACTGCACCTCAATATCCCAAGGATTCGCCGGGCCCACCATCGGAGGGCGTAGGGCGCCCCTACAAATTTCCCCAGGGCCGTGATATAATAAAGGGTACAATTTTTTTCTTCATAATAGGAGTGATAACGTGAATCTGTTACAGAAAGCAGTCAGCCTGGCCGTAGCCTCTTTCTTTTTATGTGCCTCGCCGGCTGCACTGGCAAAGACGATTTTATATGTACCCCAGGATGACCGGCCTGTCGATTATGAATACACGGTCAGTACGGCCGAAGCGGCGGGCTATCAGGTCCTGACGCCGCCGGCCCAGTATCTGTCGGGCATGAACTTCCACGGTTCGCCGGATAAGCTCATGGCCTGGGTCAATGCCAATGCCGGCAAGGCCGATGCCATGGTCCTGTCCATCGATTCCCTGGTCTATGGCGGCCTCGTCGATTCGCGCAAGCATAACCTGCCGATGGAAACGCTGACAGCGCGCCTGGAAAAGGTCGAAGCGCTGCATAAATCGCACAAGAACGTGCCCATTTATGTCTTCAGCACGGTCATGCGCAGTCCCTGGGCCGGCGGCAAGGGCGTCGAACCGGACTATTACCTGACCATGGGCTCCGACATCTATCAGCTGGCATCGCTCCAGGCCAAGATGGACGAAGAAGGCCTGAATCCGCAGGAACGCAATGACTGGTTCGCCATCATGCGCCGCGTGCCCATGGAATACCTCCAGGACTGGTATAACCGGCGCCGCAAGAACATGAGCATCAATTACCGCCTCATCGATGATGCCCGCAAAGGCGTCTTTACCTATTACAGCCTGGGGCACGACGATAATTCCGTCAGCACCCAGTCGTCGCTGGAATCGAAGTACCTGAAAATGGCCGGTACGGGCATCCCCAAGACGGTTTTCGGCTCCTTCCCCGGTGCCGACCAGCTGGGCCTGCTGCTCATCACGCGGGCCAGCAACGATTTCAATAATTATCATCCCAAGATCACCGTCATCTATCCCTTGGGCGGCGGCGAAAAGACCGTGCCCCGCTATGACGGCCAGGCCATTGGCAAGACCATCGCGTCCCACGTCGAAGCCATCGGCGGCACCATGGTCGACAACGAACGGCCGGACCTCTTGCTGGCTGTCAACACGCCGCTGACGACGTCGACGACGGAATCGGCGAACTTTGAAAACTTCCCGATCATGCTCCAGTCGACGCGGGATTTCCTGACGCAGATCGAAAAGGCCGTCAACCTCGACATCCCGGTCAGCATCGTCGATATGGCCTTTTCCAACGGCTCCGACAACACCCTGGTCTACGGCCTCTATCAGGATAAGATGATGTACCGCCTGGCTGCCTACAACGGCTGGAATACGGCCAGCAACTCCGTCGGCTACGGCATCGCCCAGGGCGTCTTGTCCAAGTATATGACGGCCGATGCCCACCGCGACATGCTGACCACGCAGTATCTCGACAACTGGGCGTACCAGGCCAATGTCCGCGATTACATCTACCGTATGCAGCAGAAACTGGAAGCCGGCGTCGTCACTCAGTATTACCCGACGCTCAACGAAGAACTCCAGAGCCGCACGAAGGAACAGCTCCAGCGCTATGCGTCGACGTATCTCGGCATCGACCCCAAGACCGTCGATGTCACCCTGCCGTGGCAGCGCCTGTTCGAAGTCTATGTCGACGTCAAGCCGACGCCGTCTGTCCCCCTGGAAGCCGACGTGCGCCACGATATGAATGACCGCGAACTCCAGAACCTGGCCAATGAAGTCTCAGCCGCCCAGGCCCAGCTCGATGCGGCCCAGACCGTCAATGCCGACGGGACGGTCACGCAGGCCGACCCGGCCGTCCAGGCCCAGCTCCAGGCCGCCAAGGCCGCTGCCCAGGCCCGTTACGAACAGGAAAAACAGGCCCAGGCCATCAATCACAGTGAAGAAAAAGCCCAGCAGAGCCGTACCTGGGCTGCACAGAAATAGGATACCCCATGGAACAACAGAATCATACAACGACACAACTTCATGAGAAACGCCGCGTTCCGCTTGGAAAGAAGGGCCGCCGTATCGCTGCCGCCGCAGCCGGGCTGGTCTGTCTCGGCATCGCCGCCGTGGCTTACGGCTATTTCGGCCCCAATTTCCTCCTGCCCTATAAGAGCGGCTACGTCCACGTCCGCAGCGACATGACGGCTTCGGAAGTCGGCGATGTCCTGACCGATGAAGGCTATATTGCCAGCCCCTTGTGGTTCCGCGCCGTAGCGACCGTCACGGGACAGGCCGGTGACATCCATGCCGGTGAGTATACCTTCGATTCGCGCATGAGCCTCCATACGCTGCTGGAAAAGCTGACCAGCGGCAAGTCGGAAGCGGACCGCCTGGTCGTCCCCGAAGGCTATACGGTCCGGGAAATCGCCAAGGCCGTCGCCGCCAACGGGCGCATCAGCGAAGCCGATTTCCTCAAGGCTGCTTCGTCATCGGACCAGCTCCTGCCGTATATGAAGGGCGATCGCAAAGTGACCTTCCCGACAGAAGGCTTCCTCTTCCCGGACACGTATTTCATCCCTTATGACGCGACGGCCGACGACGTCGTGGCCATGATGCTCAAGAACTTCGACGCCCACTTGACGGATGCCATGAAAGCGGGCATTGCCAAGCAGAACCTGTCGATCTACCAGTTCGTCACCTTGGCCTCGCTCATCGAAAAGGAAGCGAAATACGAAAAGGACCGGCCCCTCATCGCGTCGGTCTTCGAGAACCGCCTGAAGATCCACATGAAACTCCAGTCCGATGCCAGCATTTCCTATGCTATGGGGACCCACAAGGCAGCCTACAGCATCAACGAGACGCAGTACGATTCGCCGTACAATACGTACCGCTATGAAGGCTTGCCGCCGGGACCGATCGGCAATCCCGGCATGGACTGCATGGAAGCCATCCTCGAGGCACCACAGACGAACTACCTCTATTTCGTCGCCGATAAGGACGGCCATAATTACTTCGCCGCCACCTATGAGGAGCACATGAAGAACGTCCAGGAGCACATGCCATGATGGAGGCATTGTTCCAGGATATGAAAGCCTGTGCCCGCGAGCGGAACCTGCCCATCCTGCGCGACAGCGAGCTGCCCTTGTTCACGGGCATCGCAGCGTCGTGCCGGCCGAAACATGTCCTGGAAATCGGAACCTGCATCGGCTATTCGGCCCTGCAGATGGCACCGTTCCTGGCACCGGGCGGGACGATCACGACCATCGAGCTCGACCGTGAGCGCTATGACCTGGCCTGCCAGTTCTTCCGGCGCTCACCCTATGAAAAGGTCATTACGGCTATCCACGGCGATGGGACGGCGCTGGCGGAACAGCTTCCCGGTCCGTGGGACTTCGTCTTCCTCGACGGGCCGAAAGGGCAGTATGTGCGCCAGCTGCGATATCTCCTGCCCAAGCTCCTGCCTGGCGCCATCGTCGCAGCGGATAATATCGACTACCACGACATGTTTTATATCGAAGGGACCCTGCCGCACAAACACCGCACGGCCGTGACCCGTTTGCGGGAATTCATGGACCTCGTCGGCGACCGGTCCCTTTTTGAGACTGTATTTTTTGAAAATGGCGACGGCATGACCGTTTCGCAATGGAAAGGATAAGAGAATGGGAAAAATGGAATTGCTGGCTCCGGCCGGCAGTATGGATAAGATGAAGATGGCCTTTTTATACGGCGCCGATGCCGTATACCTGGGAGGGAAGTCCTTCGGCCTGCGGGCTTTCAGCGACAACTTTTCCAATGAAGAACTGAAGGAAGCCGTCGACTATGCCCGTGCCCGGGGCAAGCACGTCCACGTGACGGTCAACATCTTCCCGCATAACGACGACCTCAAGGGCTTGCCGGAATACCTCGTCTACCTGCGCGATATCGGCGTCGACGCCATCCTCATCGCCGACCCGGGCATCTTCGCCCTGGCCCGGCAGCTCGTGCCTGACCTGCCTGTCCACATATCGACCCAGGCCAACACGACCAACTGGGCATCGACGAAATTCTGGCGCGATAACGGCGCATCGCGCGTCGTCATGGCCCGCGAAGTGAGCCTCCGCGACGTCAAGGAAATCCATGCCAAAGTCCCCGATATCGAACTGGAAGGCTTCATCCACGGCGCCATGTGCATTTCCTATTCCGGCCGCTGCCTGCTGAGCAATTACTTCACCCAGGGCGACCGCGACTCGAACCGCGGCGAATGTGTCCAGTGCTGCCGCTTCAAGTACAACGTCGTCGAAGAGAAGCGGCCAGGCCAGTATTTCCCCGTCGTCGAAGATGAACGGGGGACGTATATCTTCAACTCCAAGGACCTCTGTCTCCTGCCGTACCTGCCGGACCTCTACGACGCCGGCTTTACGAGCCTGAAGATCGAAGGGCGCATGAAGAGCATCCACTACGTCGCCACCGTGACCAAGGTCTACCGCCAGGCCTTCGACGCCTACGAAGCCGACCCGGAACACTTCACGGTCCGCCAGGAATGGCTCGACGAATTGGAAAAGATTTCCCATCGGCCCTACACGCGGGGCTTCTCCGTCTCCCGGCCGACGGCGGCCGACCAGGTCTATAGCCAGTCGAGCAATACCCAGACACATGATTTCATCGGCCTCGTCAAGTCCTATGATGAAGAAAAGGGCCTGGCCTGGGTAGAACAGCGGAACCACTTCAAACTCGGCCAGACCGTAGAATTCCTCCAGCCCAAGGGCCATCTGGTCCGCTATACCATCGACCGCATCGTCGATGAAGACGGGCAGGAACTCGACGCCGCCCGCCACGCCCAGCAGCTCGTCGGCCTGGCCGTACCGGAACGGCTGGAACCATATTCCATGATGCGCCGCCAGGTGAAGAGCCATGTTTGATGAAGACTGGGTCTACTTCCAGGCCCTTCCGTCGGAAATGACCTTCATCAACCGCATCATCGAAGGCTGTGACTACCTGGGCGTGGTCACGGCCCTGGACGGCAAGAAGGGCATAGGCTTCGTACGGACGACGAAGGACACGGCAGGCGAGACGATTGAGGTACTCCAATCGCTGCCCATCCCGGTGCGCATCCTGAGCCGCCAGGAAGCCTTAGCGCAAGCTGAACAAAAGTAGTGTATGAAATTTACAAAATTTATAGTTATACGATTTAGTGAAAAGTGCTGCCCCTGACGGCAGCGCTTTTTTTGTAGGGGCTTCCACGTGGGGAGCCCGCGTGAATCCCGGGCATAGCTCATACTGGTCATGCTGTTTGTCGTCCCCATAGTCTGACGGGCGCCCCACGTGGGCGCCCCTACGATAGAGCAATTCCATGCCGGTTCAAAACGTTACATTTTAAAAGATAGCAGTCCTTGTTGTAATGTGTAAAATAGTTGTTTCTGCTAATCATTTTTTGGCGGTTAGCCCTTTAAATTCTTGACAGAATTGGTGTATAATTAATAATATAATCATAAAATACTTTATAGCGTATATTATATGCGTATACGGTACGCTATTGAATCCAAGACCCGCCGTCTGACGACACGATGTCCATTATCATACATACTGAAACCATAAGCGAAGCGGCCGGGTCCCAGTCAAGTGAGGAGGAGCTTCTATGAAAAAATCTAATTGCCTGGCCATGATTTTGGCCGGCGGGAAAGGAAGCCGTTTGGGCGTCCTGACCAAAGACCAGGCTAAACCGGGCCTTTTGTTCGGCGGAAAATATCGCATCATCGACTTCCCACTGAGTAACTGCCGCAATTCCGGCATCGATACGGTCGGCATCCTGACCCAGTATCAGCCGCTGGAACTGAACTGGTACATCGGCAACGGCAGCTCTTGGAACCTCGACTCGACCAAGGGCGGCACGTACGTCCTGCCGCCGTATCAGAGCGACGGCGGTTCCAACTGGTACCGCGGCACAGCCGATGCTATTTACCAGAACTTGAACTTCGTGGAAATGGTCGGCGACGATTACGTCCTCATCCTGTCGGGCGACCACATCTATTCCATGGACTACGACAAGATGCTCAATTTCCACAAGAAACACCACGCCAAGGTCACCATCGGCACGATTCGCGTCCCCTGGGATGAAGCCAGCCGTTTCGGCATCATGGTCGCCAATGAAAACATGCGCATCACCAAGTTCCAGGAAAAACCGGCCAAGCCCGAAAGCAACCTGGCGTCCATGGGCATTTACATCTTCGACCGCGACGTCCTGGAATCGTACCTCAAGGCCGATGCCAAGGATGAAAAGTCGGAACACGACTTCGGCAAGAACGTCATCCCGACGATGCTGGCCGACCAGGTCCCGCTGTATGCCTATCCCTTTGAAGGCTACTGGAAGGATGTCGGCACCATCGACAGCCTGTGGCAGGCCAACATGGACCTCATCGCCGACGAACCGCCTATCGACCTGCGCGACAGCAAGTGGCGCATCTATTCGGGCAACCAGAGTTTACCGCCACACCTCATCGGGCCTAACAGTTCGGCCAAGAGTTCCCTCATCGCTGAAGGCTCGGAAATCTTCGGGACTGTCAGCAATTCGGTCATCTTCTACGGTGTCACCATCAAAGAAGGGGCGAAAGTCACCAATTCCGTCATCATGCCCGGCTCTGTCGTCGAAGAAAATGCCGTCGTCGACAAGGCCATCCTGGGCGAACGCTGCCACATCTATCCCGGCGCCGTCCTCCACAATGAAGACGGGTCTGTCGCCGTACTGGGACGCAAAGGGGAACTGAAACCAGAACAAGTTACAGCGAAGGGGAACACTAGTTATGAATAGTAATATGATCGGCCTCATCAATATGCGCGAAGACCATCCCTTGCAGGAAATCAACGACACGCGCCCGCTGTCGACGCTGCCCATCGGCGGCAAATACCGCCTCATCGACTTCACGCTTTCCAATATGGTCAACGCCGGCATCGAAAACGTCGGCCTCCTGCTCTCCAGTCAGTCCCGGTCGGTCCTGGACCACATCCGGTCCGGCAAGGAATGGGGTCTGGCCCACAAGGGCGACGGCTTGTTCTATCTGCCGGAAGAACGGGCGGACATCGAACATCCCGTAGAAGGGGACATCAGTGCTTATTATAAGAACCTCATCTTCGTCCAGCGGGCTGGTAAGCGCTACGCCCTGCTGTCGGGCTGCGACATGGTCCAGAACATCGACTATGACAAGGTCCTCCACTTCCATCGTCATCACAACGCCGACGTCACCCTCATCTATCAGCAGCAGAAATACGACTTCGACCGCGAAGGCTATGTCCTGACCATCGACGATGTCTGCCCGGACCGGGTCACGGCCATCGAAGCCAAGCCGGAAGTCAAAGCTGGCGATAATTTATACCAGCGGGGAATCCTCATCGACTGCGATGTATTCCAGCATTGCATACGCCGGGCCTATGCCCAGGGATATACCCATTTTATTACCGATGTGCTCCAGCGCAATGTAGACCGCCTGCGGATTTTCGGCTATAATTATCAGGGATATGCAAAACGGATCGATTCCGTCAATTCCTACTTCCAGGTCAACATGGACCTGCGCGACAGCCGCATCTGGCATGAACTGCTCCTCAAGGATATGGATCACCGCATCTATACCAAGATCGAGGACGAAGCGCCGGCCAAATACATGGAAGAATCGCATGTCTCCAATTCTCTCGTAGCTAATGGCTGCATCATCGAAGGCCGCGTAGAGAATTCGATTCTTTTCCGCCGCGTCAAGGTCGGAAAAAATGCTGTCATTCGCAACAGCATCATCATGCAGCACTCGGTCGTCGGCGATGACGCTCAGCTCGATTACGTCGTATGCGACAAGAATACGGTCATCCAGCCGGAAGCTGTGTTGAGCGGCAGCCACGACAACCCGTTGTGCATTGGTAAACGTTCAGTCCGCTGAACGCAACTATGAAGGGGTTAGAGACAATATGAAAAAATGGCAGGATAAGGAAGAATTCAAAAAGTTATTTACCGAGAAAGCTCACATCTTGTGGGAAAAAGATCTGCGGGACATGACCTTGAATGAAGTCTATCAGACCATCGCCTATATGATCCGCGATCTGGTAAGTGAAGATTGGATCCGCACGAATGAAATCTATGCCGAACAGAAGGTTAAGCAAGTCTATTATTTCTCCATCGAATTCCTCATCGGCCGCCTCCTGGAATCGAATCTCCTGGGCATCGATATGGACGACATCTGTCGCCAGGGCCTGGAAGACATGGGCTGGGACCTGAATAAGGTCATCCCGGCAGAACGCGATCCGGGCCTGGGGAATGGGGGACTGGGCCGGCTGGCTGCCTGCTTCATCGATTCCCTGGCAGCGCTGCAGCTGCCGGGCCATGGCAACAGCATCCGCTATCAGTACGGCTTGTTCAACCAGCGCATTGTCGACAACCAGCAGGTCGAACTGCCCGATAACTGGCTGGTCAACGGCTATCCCTGGGAAGTCAAGAAAGTCGACAAAGCCGTCTATGTCCGCTTTGGCGGCAACGCCTACATGCGTCCTGACGAAGACGGCAACCTGGAATGTGTCCACGAAAAGTATTCGTCTGTCCGCGCCGTACCGTACGATGTGCCTATCATCGGCTACCACAACAATACGGTCAACACGCTGCGCCTGTGGCGGGCGGAATATTCGCGGGAACAGCTCTACCAGGAATTGTCCATCGGCGACCGGCGCCGGGCCTTCCGCTACAAGGACAGTGTCCAGCAGATTTCCCGTTTCCTCTATCCTGACGACAGCCATGAAGACGGCCGCCGCCTGCGCCTGATGCAGGAATACTTCTTCGTATCGGCCGGCCTCCAGAGCATCGTCCGCCATTATAAGAAGAAATATCACGAAAGCATCTATAAATTCGACCGCTATGTGGCCATCCACATCAACGACACCCATCCGGCCCTGGTCATCCCGGAACTGATGCGCATCCTCATGGATGAAGAAGGCATATCGTGGGATGCGGCCTGGAACATCACCGTCCGCACCGTGGCCTATACGAACCACACCATCCTGCCGGAAGCCATGGAAAAATGGTCCATCCCCATGTTCAAGGAACTGCTGCCGCGCATTTACCTCATCGTCGAAGAAATCAACAACCGCTGGCTCAAAGAAGTCCGCAGCCTCTATCCGGGCGATGAATCGAGAGCCCGCGACGTCGCCGTCCTCTGGGATGGCCAGGTCCACATGGCTCATCTGGCCGTCCTCGGCAGCCACAGCGTCAACGGCGTCGCCGAAATCCATTCGCAGATCCTCAAGGATTCGACGCTGCACCAGTTCTACACGTGCTTCCCGCACCGCTTCTCGAACAAGACCAACGGCATTTCCCATCGCCGCTGGCTCATCGAAGCCAATCCGCAGCTGGCGTCGCTCATCGACGATACCATCGGTGACAGCTGGCGCCGGACGCCGTCAAAGCTCCAGGACCTCATGCCCTTTGCCGACGACCCGGCCTTCCAGGAACAGCTGACGCGGGTCAAAAAGGACCGCAAGGAAATCCTGGCCCGCTACATCCGCGACCGCTACGATACGGACGTGCGGACGGACTCGATCTTCGACATCCAGATCAAGCGCATCCACCTGTACAAGCGCCAGACCTTGAACATCCTGCACATCCTGCACTTGTACTACCTCTTGAAGGATAACCCGAAACTCAAGATCACGCCGCGGACCTTCCTCTTTGGCGGCAAAGCCGCTGCCGGCTACGGCGAAGCCAAGGAAACGATCCGCCTCATCAACGTCGTCGCCCATATGGTCAATTCCGACCGTAAGGTCAACAAGCAGATGAAGGTCCTGTTCCTGGAAAACTACAATGTTTCCTTAGGCCAGCTCCTCTTCCCGGCTGCTGACGTGAGCGAACAGATTTCGACAGCCGGCAAGGAAGCGTCGGGCACGGGCAACATGAAGTTCATGATGAACGGTGCCATCACCCTGGGGACCATGGACGGGGCCAACGTCGAAATCCACCGCAAGGTCGGCGACGAAAACTGCGTCATCTTCGGGCTGCGGGCTGACGAAGTCATGAACTACTACATCCACGGCGGCTACTCGTCGTGGCAGATGTACAGCGACGACGCCGCCATCCGCCGCCTCATGGATGCCCTCGTCGACGGCTCTATCGACGGCTCTATCGGCGGGGACCACTTCGGTATGCTCTACTCGGCCTTCCTCGACCGGAACGACGAATACTTCGTCCTCAAGGACTTCCAGCCCTACTGCCAGGCCCAGCAGGAAATCGCCAAACGCTACGGCGACCATACGAAATGGTGTCATTCGAGCGTCGTCAACATCGCCCAGTCCGGCTACTTCTCCAGCGACCGGACGATTCAGCAGTACGCCGATGACATTTGGCGCATCAAGCCGGTCAAACACTAACTAAGAATCAGGAGGATAAGATATGAAACTCAGTGCAATCGACGAGTACAGTACCTTCTTGTATCATCAGGGTACGAACTACGCCAGTTATCGTCTGTTCGGGGCCCATTTCACGGTCCTGCGCCGCAAGCCCTGCGTGCGCTTTGCCGTCTGGGCGCCTCACGCCCAGCAGGTCAGCGTCGTCGGTGATTTCAATCACTGGGACGCCGATGCCAATCCCATGGAGCGGAGCAGCTGCGGCAACGGCATTTGGGTTACGCATATTGCCGGCCTCCAGGAAGGGGACATCTACAAGTACGCCATCACGACGGCGTCAGGCGAACGCATCTTAAAGAGCGATCCCTATGCCTTCTGGTCGGAAGTACGTCCCAATACGGCATCGAAACTGACCAAGCTCCACTACACGTGGCGCGACAAGAAATGGATGGACAGCCGCAGTGCTTACGATTCGTACCGTAAGCCCATGCTGACCTACGAAGTCCATCTCGGCTCGTGGCGCCGCGGCGAAGACGGCGAAATGTTGTCGTACCGCGATATCGCGCCCCAGCTGGTCGATTATGTCAAACAGATGAATTATACCCACATCGAGCTCATGCCGCTGTGCGAATATCCCTTCGATGGTTCCTGGGGCTACCAGGGGACGGGGTATTTCTCGGCGACCAGCCGCTATGGCAGCCCGGAAGACTTCATGTACCTCGTCGACCTCTGCCACCGCAACGGCATCGGCGTCATCCTCGACTGGGTACCGGGGCATTTTTGCCGCGACGCCCACGGCCTGCGCCATTTCGATGGCGAACCGTGCTATGAATCGGGCAACCCCATGCTGGCAGAAAACAAGGAATGGGATACGATGAATTTCGACTACGGCCGGACGGAAGTCCAGTCCTTCCTCATTTCCAGTGCCCTGTTCTGGATCAGCCAGTTCCACATCGACGGCCTGCGCATCGACGCCGTCGCCAACATGCTCTATCTCGATTACGGCCATGCCGACGGCGACTGGCAGCCCAATAA
This sequence comes from Megasphaera sp., assembly GCF_047831605.1. NCBI lineage: Bacteria > Bacillati > Bacillota > Negativicutes > Veillonellales > Veillonellaceae > Megasphaera > Megasphaera sp. Next base: position 2,198,900 of record NZ_CP181255.1, read on the forward strand.
GTACGGCGGCCGGGAAAACCTGGAAGCCATCGACTTCCTGCGCCATCTCAATACGGCCGTCTTCAAGGAATACCCTCAGGCCCTGATGATTGCCGAAGAATCGTCGGCCTGGCCTCTCGTGACCAAGCCCGTCGACGTCGGCGGACTGGGATTCAATTACAAATGGAACATGGGATGGATGAACGATATGCTCCGCTACATGTCGCTGGACCCGCTATTCCGCAAGGACAATCACAACCTGATTACGTTTTCGTTATGCTATGCTTTTTCAGAAAACTTCATCCTGCCCTTGTCGCATGATGAAGTCGTCCACGGCAAACATTCCCTCCTGGACAAGATGCCTGGCGACTACTGGCAGAAATTCGCCGGCCTGCGCGCCTTTTACGGCTACTGGATGTCCCATCCGGGCAAGAAGCTTCTGTTCATGGGCAGCGAGTTCGGCCAGTTCATCGAATGGAAATACGATGACAGCCTGGACTGGCACCTCCTCAAGTATCCCATGCACAAGGCCATGCACGACTACGTGCGCAGCCTGAATACGTACTATGTGGACCATCCGGAATTCTGGGAAGAAGACTGCGACTGGTCGGGCTTCTCGTGGATCAGCTGCGACGACTGCGACAACAGCGTCATCGCCTTTTACCGTACGGGTAAGGACGAAACGGACATGACCGTCGTCGTCTGCAACTTCACGCCGGTTGTCCGCCATTCGTACCGCTTCGGCGTCCCCCGGAAAGGGACGTACGTCGAAGTCTTCAACAGTGACGCCACGGCCTTCGGCGGCTCCAACGTCCTCAATGAAGGCGAATTCGAGGCCCAGGATGTGCCCATGCACGGCATGGACCAGTCCCTGGAACTGACTTTGCCGCCGCTGGCGACGATTTACCTGCAGCTGACAGGGAGTGTTAAAAAAAAAGCAGTGACCAAACCGCGGCGCCGCCGGACAGTGAAAGCCGATAAGTCTGCCGACGATACGGTAAAGAAAACGGCCAAGGCGCCGGGAAAGAAGGCGACGACCTGTGGAAAAGGGAAAGCCAAGACGGCAGCGTCTGAAAAGAAGACTGCTGCAACGAGAAAGAGAAGAACTGGGCGTCCTGCCAAAAAGGAAGCAGACGCCTGATACGGTACTTAGGGAAAGTGGGGGACATACGATGAATGTATTATTTGTGGCCTCAGAAGCAGTGCCATTTATCAAAACAGGCGGCCTGGCCGATGTCATGGGCGCACTGCCCAAGGCTTTAGCCAAGAAGGGCATGGACGTCCGCCTGGTCATTCCGAAATACAGCCGCATCGCTGAAGAAGCGAAGAAGCAGATGAAAGAAGTGACGACAGGCATCGTGAACCTGGTCTGGCGCCAGCTCTACTACGGTGTCGAAGAAATCAAGCAGGACGGCGTGACCGTCTATTTCATCGACAACGAATGGTATTTCAAGCGCGACGGCCTCTACGGCTACGGCGATGACGACGAACGCTTCGCCTATTTCTGCCGCGCCGTCCTGACCATGCTGCCCAAGATCGGCTTCAAGCCGGACATCATCCACTGCAACGACTGGCATACGGGCCTCATGGGCGTCTTCCTCAAAGAAGATTTCTGGCACGATGATTTCTACAAGGGAATCAAAGTCATCTATACCATTCACAACCTGAAATACCAGGGCATCTATCCGCCGTCGATCATGCGCGACATCATTGGCCTGCCGCAGGAACTCTTCGACAACGGCAGCCTGGAATGTGACGGCTGCGTGAACTACATGAAGTCGGGCATGGTCTACGCCGACCACATCACGACGGTCAGTCCGTCGTATGCCCAGGAAATCACCTATCCGTACTTTGGCGAAGGCCTGGATGGCTATATCCGCGACAATGGGGAAAAGGTGACGGGCATCATCAACGGCCTGGACATCGACGTCTACAATCCGGAAACGGACCCGTATATCAAGCGCCAGTATTCCGTCGCCAACGCCCGGGCTGGCAAGCGGGAAAATAAAAATGCCCTGCGGGCCGAACTGGGCCTGCGCATCAAGCGGGGCGTCCCCATGATCGCCATGGTCACGCGCCTCGTCGAAGACAAGGGCCTGGACCTGGTCACGCGCATCATGGATGAACTCGTCGACGACGACGTCCAGCTGGTCCTGGTCGGGACGGGCGATGCCGGCTATGAAGAAGCCTTCCGCGAACTGGCCCGCCGCCATCCGACCAAGGTATCGGCGAACATCACCTTCAACGAAGCCCTGGCCCACAAGGTCTACGCCGCTGCCGACATGTTCCTCATGCCGTCGCGGTACGAACCGTGCGGCCTGAGCCAGCTCATCGCCCTGCGCTACGGCGCCATTCCCATCGTCCGCGAAACGGGCGGCCTCAAGGATACGGTCCATCCCTTCGATAAATACAGCAAACAGGGCAATGGCCTGACCTTCCCGAACTTCAACGCCCACGAACTGCTGTTCACGACGAAACGGGCCATGGGTTACTATGAAGACACGGCCCTGTGGGATATCCTCGTCCGCAACGCCATGACCAGCGACTACAGCTGGGACCGCTCGGCCGAAGCCTACCAGAACCTGTACGAAAAAGTGTTACAACAATAAAAGACAGTTTGTAGTTCAGAGTTTGTAGTTTGTAGAAATTGGCTTTGCATTTCCAGCTATTCACTAAAAACTAAAGACTGCAAACTCAAAAGGGACTGTCGCATGAAGGCTTCTGCCATTATGCATAGTCCCTTTGACTTATAGTTTGCAGTACGGAGTTTTTAGTTTGTAGCAGATGACTTTAAATTTAAACCCATTCACTACAAACTGCAAACTTAATACTCAAAAAGAGGCTGTCTTCATGGACAGCCTCTTTTACTTTCCCCAACCACGAAAGGACCGCTTATGGACTTACGATTGTACCACAACTCTCATGAATTCTATTACCGCTCGTCTTTTGGGGCCGTTCCTTCCGGGAGCCGGCTCATCCTGCGCCTCCGCGTCAGCGGCAGCGATGCCCCGAACTGCCGGGCCCGCATCCGCCTGTGGCAGAGCAACGCCGGCGAATCTTTTGTACCCATGAGCTATGAAGACGGCGTCTTTACGGGCATCGTCACCATTCCGCCCCAGGGCTGCCTGCTCTGGTATTATTTCGTCGTCGACGATGGCCATAGGACCTTCTACTATGGCAACAACTACGACCGCCTCGGCGGCGAAGGGGCCAAATATCCCGACGTGCCGCCGGCCTATCAGGTCACGGTCTACGATAAGGACGCCCATACGCCGGACTGGTTCAAGCACGCCATCGTCTACCAGATCTTCCCGGACCGCTTCCGCCATGGGACCCGCACGTCGGGCCGCCTCTACGGCAAGAAAGGCGCCGTCATCCACAGCCACTGGGATGATGTGCCCTATTATTGCAAGCGCGAAGGGAACGGCGACATCGTCTATTACGACTTCTTTGGCGGCAACATCGCCGGTATCCGGGAAAAACTGCCGTACCTCAAGGAACTGGGCATTACGGCCATTTACCTCAACCCGATTTTTGAAAGTTCCAGCAACCACCGCTACGGCACGGCCGACTACTTCCGCGTCGATCCCATGCTGGGGACGAATGAAGAATTTGCTGCTTTCTGTCAGGCTGCCAGAAAAGAGGGTATCCATATCATCCTCGACGGCGTCTTCAGCCATACCGGGGCCGACAGCATCTACTTCAACCGCTTCGGCAACTATCCCGGCGTCGGCGCCTACCAGTCGAAGGAGTCGCCGTACTATGAATGGTACCGCTTCAAGCATTATCCCGACGACTATGAATCGTGGTGGGGCGTATCGGACCTGCCGGACGTAGAAGAAACGACGCCGTCGTACATGGATTTCATCATCAACAGCGAAGACAGCGTCCTCAAATACTGGCTGAACGAAGGCATCAGCGGCTGGCGACTGGACGTCATCGACGAGCTGCCCGTACCCTTCCTGCGCCAGTTCTACCATACCTTGAAAGAAAAAAAGCCCGATGCCGTCCTCATCGGCGAAGTCTGGGAAGATGCGTCGAACAAGGTCAGCTACAGCGAACAGCGGGAATACCTCTGCGGCTATGATATCGACAGCGCCATGAACTATGCCCAGCGCTCCCTGATGATCGACTTCATGACCGGCGTCAAAGATGCGCGGCGCATGAATGCCGAACTGACACGGCTCATCGAAAATTACCCGCCCGAAAATTTCTATGCCATGCTCAACCTCATCAGCAGCCACGATATCGAACGCATCCTGACGGTCCTCACCAGGGCCGGCGGCACGGACGTGGCGACAGCCGAAGAAACGGGCCGGAAGCGCTTGAAACTGCTGACAGCCTGGCAGATGACCATGCCCGGCGCGCCGTGCATCTATTACGGTGACGAAGTGGGCGTCACGGGCGGCAAGGACCCGGACAACCGCCGGACCTATCCCTGGGGCCATGAAGACCTGGACCTCCTGGCCTGGACCAAGGCCCTGACGCGGCTGCGGACAGCACACGACGCTTTACAGACGGGCCGCTTCATCCCCCTCTACGCCGATGGCGACGTCTTCGCCTTTGCCCGGGTCATCGAAGGGGGACGGGATGTCTTCGGCAAGCCCGCCGAAGATGGCTTCTTCATCATCGCCATGAACCGCAATCCGTCGGCCCTGCGGACAATCAGTATCTATACGGACGGCCTGGCTTACGGGAAACTGACCAATGCCCTCCATCCGCGCATGACGCCGGTCACGACGGTGAACAGCCGCTTCACCCTAACTTTGCCGCCGTTGAAAGCGGTCATCCTCCAGGGGAAAGATGCCGGGACCAAGCGGGCCGGTGTCCTCCTGCATCCGACGTCCCTGCCGGCTGCCTGCGGCAACGGCGTCTTAGGGCCGGCAGCGTACCGCTTCGTCGACTTCCTCAAGGCCGCCGGCCAGCGGGTCTGGCAGATCCTGCCCCTGACGCCGCCTCTCATGGGCGATTCGCCGTATCTGTCGGAATCAGCCTTTGCCGGCAACGAAGCCCTCATTTCCCTGGAAGTCCTGCGCGACTGGGGCTGGCTGAAACAGGAAGCCTTAGACGATTTCCTGGCACAGGGGAAAAAGACGGCGTCCTGGCACAGCCTGGCAGCTTATAAGGCCAAGATTCTCTGGGATATGTCCCATGATCCGGACCTGACCATTCCCTGGGAACCGTTCCGGGCTTTCTGTGAAAAGAACGCCTACTGGCTCGACGACTACGCCCTCTTCCGGGCTGTCCGCGACTTCTTCGGCGGCCGCTGCTGGACGGAGTGGCCCGAAGATATCCGCCATCACAGCCGGGAAGCCCTGGCTCAGTACGGCAGGGAACTGGCCGGCGCCGTATCGCATGTCAAATTCATGCAGTACATCTTCAGCCGCCAGTGGCACGATGTCCGGGCCTATGCCGTCAAAAACGGCGTGTCCGTCCTCGGCGATGTGCCCATGTTCGTCGCCCACAACAGTGCCGACTGCTGGGCCCACCAGGACCAGTTCGACCTCGACGAAATGGGGAATCCGTCATCTGTCGCCGGCGTCCCGCCTGATTACTTCAGTGCCGATGGCCAGCTCTGGGGCAATCCCCTTTACGATTACCAAGCCATGGCTGCGGACAACTACCAGTGGTGGACTGACCGCTTCCGCCGCATGATGGACCTCGTCGACGAAGTCCGGGTCGACCATTTCCGCGGCTTTGCCGCCTACTGGGCGGTGCCGGCCGGTTCGGAAACGGCTAAGAGCGGCGCTTGGAAAGAGGGCCCCGGCCTCGACCTCTTTCGGGCGGTCTATCAGAAAATCGGCAGGCTCCGCCTGGTCGCCGAAGACCTGGGCGTCATCACCGACGATGTGTGCACCTTGAAAGATGCCCTGCACCTGCCGGGGATGAAAGTCATCCAGTTCCACCTCAAGGACCGGGCCGACGGCCGCCTGGCCTTCGATACCGAGCCGGACTGCATCGCCTATACCGGGACCCATGACAACAACACTATCCGCGGCTGGTATGAAGACGACCTGACGCCGAGCCAGCAGCTCCACGTCCGCCAGATGTTGGGATTGTCCGATGAAGCGGCACCGCAGGAAATCGTCGGCGCCCTCATCGCCTATACCTACCGCCGCCGGGCCGAAACGGTCATAATCCCCATGCAGGACCTCCTGGCCCTGCCGTCGTCGGGACGCATGAACACGCCCGGTGTCGCCGAAGGCAACTGGCACTGGCAGCTCAAAGAAGGCCAGACGACCTTCGACATCGCCCACTGGCTGGCCAAAGTGTGCCGCGAAAGCGGACGTTGATCATAGGTCGTTCGTCGTAGGCCATTCATCGTAGGGGCGACCACGTGGGGCGCCCGCCAGAGATTGGTCACATCGTTTTTCACGATGTTTGCTGAACCCATAGGCCGTTCATCAAACCATGAACGGATACGTAAAAGGAATAACGCGCTGCTCTCGAAAAGAAGGGAGTAGCGCGTTTTTTGTCGAATACGTATAGTAAAGAGTTTTGAAAAGGATGTGATTTTGTGTATATTACTTACATGCGTATTCAAAATTACCGGAACCTGCAAGACGTCGAAATGACTTTCCACGAAAGGGCCAACTACATCGTCGGTGAAAACGCCATTGGCAAGAGCGGCCTGCTGCGCCTCATTTCCTACATGAGTGCCGGCCGCAATGTCGAAGAAGATGACTACGCCGACGTGACCCGGCCCATCGTCATCACCCTGGACCTGCACCTCTTGCACAATGAGCAGGAATATTTCGCCGATACGCCAGACGAGCACCGCCAGAGCCTGCGCGTCCGCATGGAAATGCACGTCAGCGACATGTATCCCCATCTCTACGACGACAACAGCGGCGAAGAACTGCCGTTAGAGCTCATCCGCCGCCTGCGCTACGTGTCCTATTCGGCAGCCATGCCGGAAGAACAGCGCGTGCCGCCGCGCATTTACCGCGCCCTGGAACAGAAGCTCTCCCAATGGAGCGAAACGCATTGGGACGGTCTGTCGGAAGAAGCCAAGGCCTTCATCCATCACGAAGTCGCCGTCGGCAGCCTCGATTCATCGTATTTCGTCAACATCTTCCTCTTGTCCCGCATGCTCTGCCGCATGGACCGGCCCAGGGCGGACAACATGAAATTCATTTCCCTGGCCGCCCTGTGCGTCATCACCCAGGTCTACATGATGTCCATCAGCCGCGCTGTACCGTTGGAACACAACGTCATCGTCGACGCAGAGGGCAAGCGCTATCTGCCGCTGGTCATTTCCATCGATGAACCGGAAATGCACCTCCATCCCTACATGCAGCGCTCGGTCCTGCATTATTACCAGCAGCTCCTGAACAATGAAGACCCGCAGTTCTGTGCGCTCCTCAAGGACCTTTTCAACCTCGACGGCCTGCGGGGGCAGTTATTCGTCGTCACCCACTCGACGGATTCCCTCATCGACGACTACCGCCACATCATCCGCCTGTACCGCAACAAGCAGGGCCTGGTCAAAGCGGCCTGCGGGGCTGGCTTCCACTTCAGCGAAGAAATCGAAAAACACCTGATCATGCACTTCCCGGAAGTCAAGGAAGCCCTCTATTCGCGGAGCGTCCTCATCGTCGAAGGGGAAACGGAATACGGCTGTTTCCAGCACTTCGCCAAGACCCTGGACCTGCCCTTCGACTACTACGGCATCTGCCTCATCAATGCCCGCGGCGAAAGTTCCATCTCCAAGATCAAGAAACTCCTGGAATACTTCAAGATTCCCGTCGTCGCCCTCTACGATGCCGACGTCAAGGGCAGCCACAAAGGCAAACGGGGCGTCTGCTTCACCGACGAGATCTGCTTTGAAATGGACCTGGCCAAGACCATGATCGACCACGGCCAGCGCCGCGACCTGGACCGCATCATCAACACGGCCTGCGGCGAACACGCCCGGGCCACGACAGACATGATCAAAAAGGCCTGCCGCAAACTGGACGTCAACTTCCACGACTATCCGGCCCGCCTCTTGTGGCACGTCAACCCGCGTAATAAAAAGGCCCTGTACATCTATTACTTCGCCTGGCTCTACAGCAACAAAGGCGTCATCCTCGGCCGCCTCATCGGCCAGTCCCTGAAAAAAGAAGACATCCCGCCGGCCTTCGTCCAAGCCATTGAAGCCGCCGGCCAGCTGGCCAAAGTCACCAAAGCCGTGTAACGGCCTTTGTGACTTTCGTAGGGTCTCCCCGTGGGGAGCCCGCTGTGAATAATGGGAATAAACGCGGACCGCAGGCCGCCGCGGTCCCATGGACCGCAATCGTAGGCGTCCCGCCCAAGGCTCCCTTTATAGGGGAGCTGTCAGCGTCAGCTGACTGAGAGGTTGAATTTGCATTCACGTGTAAGGTTCAAGTTTGTAGTGTTTAGTTTGTAGACCATGGTTAAAAATTTAAAACCATCTCCTGCAAACTACAAACTCCATACTACAAACTATAAAGAGAAGGACCACGAACCACGAGCCCCTAGCCACGAGCCACGATTCGACGGGATTCCCACAAGCGGGCCGCCTTTACAGGACGGCCCCTACTAGCCACTAATCCCCAACCATGGTATGATATAAGGTACAGTCTATTTCAGAAAGAGAGATGCCTTATGAAACTTTTTATTGCCGAAAAGCCGAGCATGGCCCGGGAATTGGCGAAGTGCCTGCCTGATCCGCACCAGCGGGGGAACGGCTGTATCCGCACGGGCGGCGGCATCGTGACCTGGGCTTATGGCCACGTCCTGCAGCAGGCCGAACCCCAGGATTATGATCCCAAGTACAAGCGCTGGAACGCCGACGACTTGCCGATTATCCCCAAGCAGTGGAAGCTCCTGGTCAGCCCGGCCAGTAAGGACCAGTTCAAGGTCATTACGGACCTCATCGCCAACCCCGACGTCGATACTATCGTCAACGCCGGTGACCCGGACCGGGAAGGGCAGCTGCTCATCGATGAGATCCTCGATTACGTCGGCAATAAGAAGCCTGTCGAACGGATCCTCTTGAATGCCCTCGACGAGAAGAGCATCCACGAATCCCTCGACGATTTGCGCAGCAACGGCGATTTCGTCCATCTCAAGGAATCGGCCCTGGCCCGCAGCCGCGCCGACTGGCTCATCGGCATGAATCTGTCCCGGGCCTATACCCTGGCCGCCCGCCGTCAGGGACACCGCGTCGTCTTTCCCATCGGCCGCGTCAAGACGCCGACCCTGGCCCTCGTCGTCCGCCGTCAGCGGGAATTGGACAACTTCGTCCCCGTCACGTATTACGTCGTCAAAGCCGATTTCCTTCATAAGAACGGCCTCATCCGCGCCCAGTGGCAGCCCAGGGATACCCAGAGCGGCCTCGACCCGGAAGGGCGCTGTGTCGATGAAAAGACGGCCCAGTCCATCCTCGAACGCCTGCAGGAACGGCCTGACGGAACCATCGTCGAGCATAAAAAGACCAAGAAAAAAGAAGCCCAGCGCCTGCCCCTGTCCCTGTCGTCCCTGCAGGTCCTGGCAGGCAGGCGTTATGGCTATACACCGCAGCAGGTTCTCGATACGGCTCAGGAATTATATGAACGGAAACTGACGACCTATCCCCGGTCGGACTGCGAATACCTGCCGGTGAACCAGCGCAAGGATGTACCCCATATTTTGGCCAATCTCGGGAAACTGCCGGCAGGGAAGCTGGCTGAATGGGTCGCCGGTGCCGACGGCAAGATACGCAGCCGCGCCTGGAACGACAGCAAGATCACGGCCCATCACGCCATCATTCCGACGACCGTAGCCTGTCCCTTCGATAAATTGACGTCTATGCAGCAGCATATTTATTACCTCGTCGCCCAGGCCTATATTGCCCAATTCTATCCCATCCATGAATATGACCAGACGCGCATGGTCATCGAAGCGGCTGATGAACGCTTCGTCGCCCATGGCAAGACGGTCACCGTGCCGGGCTGGAAGGTCCTCTATCAGAGCGACAAGCACGATGACGACGAAGAAGAGAAGGGGACCCTGCCGGCTGTCCGCAAGGGCGATGGCGTCCATTATCAGAACGGCCAGGTCGACAAAAAGGCGACTAAGCCGCCGCCGCGCTTCACGCCGTCGACCCTCTTGGCAGCCATGAAGGAAATTTATAAGTACGTCAAAGACGAGAGCCTGAAGAAGAAATTGAAAGAAGTCCAGGGCATCGGCACAGAAGCGACGCGGGCGACGATTATCCAGGAGCTCATCCAGCGCAAATTCCTGACGACGGAAGGCAAGAAGAAGTACCTCAAGCCGACAGATGACGCCTACCTCCTCGTCGATTCCCTGCCCGATGAAATGCTCTATCCCGACGAAACGGCTGTCTGGGAAGAACGGCTCTATCAGATGAGCCTGGGCAAGGATAAACTGGACACCTTCCTCCACGACCAGCTGTCCTTCCTGGATACCCTGGTCACGGCGGCCCGGAAAGTCGTCATGCACATGGCCGGCATCAAGACCTGCCCCGTCTGCGGCAGCGCCATGGTCAAGCGCCACGGCAAATACGGCGACTTCTACGGCTGCAGCAACTACCCGTCGTGCCGCCACACCGAACCCGTCGACGGAGAAAAGAAACGGCCCGACGCCAAACCGTCGCCGTACCCGTGCCCGCGCTGCCATAAAGGGACCTTCCAGAAACGCAGCGGCCCCTACGGCCCCTTCTGGGTCTGCAGCCAGGAAGGCTGTAATACCAAATGCGCCGACGTCGACGGCGTGCCCAGCCTCTACGCTAAACATTAGCGTAGAGGCCGTAGGGGCGCCCATAACCGGGCGCCCGCGCGAATCCCGTGGATAACGCAAGCCGCATTGTAGGGGCTCCCACGTGGGGAGCCCGCCGCGAATCCTGTGGATAACGCAGTCCGCATCCCGCCGCGGTCCCACGGACCGCAATCGTAGGGGACGCCTAAGGCTCCCTTTATAGGGGAGCCTTAGGCGTCAGCTGACTGAGAGGTTGAATTTGCATCCCGCGGGATTCCCACAAACGGGCCGCCCTTTGGGACGGCCCCTACGAACCACGAACCACGAGTTACGAACCACGAACCACGGGATTCCCACAACGGGCCGCCTTTACAGGACGGTCCCTACTAGCCACGAACACAGGCCTATGGTATTATAAATAATAGGCTATTTTTTATAGCTATTTTGTCAACTTTGGAGTCAAAATCATCAATGAAACGAATTTATTTAGATAACGCGGCAGCGACGCCGATGGACCCGCGCGTCCTGGACGTCATGATGCCGTATTTGACGACGGCTTACGGCAATCCGTCGAGCCTTCATTATTTCGGCCAGCAGGCCCGGTCTGCCGTCCAGACGGCGCGCAGCCAGGTCGCCCACTGCCTGGGCGTCAAAGGGGAAGACCTGGTCTTCACCAGCGGCGGCACGGAAGCGGACAACCTGGCCATCCTCGGCTTCCTGCGGGCCAATTACCCCCACGGCGGCCACCTGGTCACGACGGCCGTAGAACACCACGCCGTCCTGCGGACTTTCCAGGCCCTGGAAGGGAAGGGCTATGACGTGACTTATGTCCCTGTCGAAGACGACGGCCGGGTCACAGCCGACGCTGTGGCCCAGGCCCTGCGCGATGATACGGTCCTTATTTCCGTCATGTATGCCAATAATGAAACGGGCATGGTCCAGCCCATCGACGCCATCGGCGCCCTGGCCCGGCAGAAGGGCATCGCCTTCCACGTCGATGCCGTCCAGGCCTTTGGCTACGTGCCTATCCGGCCGCTGGAACAGGGCATCGACATGCTCACGGTCTGCAGCCATAAGATTTACGGCCCCAAAGGTGTCGGCGCCTTGTACATCCGCCACGGACTGCAGGTCGCTGCCGAAGCCTATGGCGGACCCCAGGAACACCGCCTGCGGGCGGGCACGGAGAATGTCGCCGCCATTGCCGGATTCGGCAAGGCTGCCGAACTCCTGGAGGCCGAACGGGACGACCGCGTCCGGGCGGCGCGGCGCCTGACCGATGCCGTCCATGACCGGCTCATCAAGGGCGACGCCCGCTTCCACCTCAACGGCCGGCGCAACCACGTCCTGCCCAACATCATCGACTTCAGCGTCGACGGCGTGGACAGCGCCATCCTGCTCATCGCCCTCGATCTCCAGGGCCTGGCCGTATCGGCCGGTTCGGCCTGCGAAGCCGGCGCCGTCGAAGCGTCCCACGTCCTCCGGGCCATGGGCGTCGAGGAAAAATGGCTGCGCAGCAGCATCCGCCTGTCCGTAGGCAAAGAAAATACCTTAGATGAAATCGAAGCAGCCGTTGCCATCATCGGCGACGCTGTCCGTAAAAGCAGAGGAGAATAATATGAAACGAGTTGCCGTAGCTATGAGCGGCGGCGTCGACAGTTCGGTCACGGCCGGCCTTTTGAAACAGCAGGGGTATGACGTCATCGGCATTACCCTGCGCCTGTGGGAAGAAGACCCGGCCTGCACCATCGACAATGTCCACGCCTGCTGCTCCCTCAGTTCCGTCGACGATGCCAAAGCCGTCGCCTCGGTCCTGGGGATTCCCCATTATACCCTGGATTTCCGCGATATCTTCCGGCGCGACGTCATCGACTACTTCGTCGATGCCTACGTCCACGGCAGGACGCCCAATCCCTGTATTGCCTGCAATAAATTCATTAAATTCGGCCTGCTCTGGGAAAAAGCCAGGCAGTTCGGCGCCGACTTCCTGGCGACGGGCCATTACGCCCGCATCGTCAAGGACGATACGACGGGAATCTATTCCCTGCTCCGCGGCACAGACCGCCGCAAGGACCAGTCCTATGTCCTCTATCAGCTGACACAGGACCTGCTGCCCCATCTCTTATTCCCCATGGCCGGCCTGGAAAAGGTCCATACGCGGGAACTGGCTAAAGAATGGGGCCTGCCGGTCTTCAACAAGCCTGAAAGCCAGGATATCTGCTTCATCCCGGACAACGACTATAAGGGCTTCTTGCAGCACGAACGCAAGGGCATCTTCAAGCCCGGCGACTTCGTCGATAAAGAAGGCCGCGTCATCGGCCGCCACAAGGGCATTGCCGCCTATACCATCGGTCAGCGGCGGGGGTTGAACCTCGGCGGTCCCGGCGGTCCGTATTATGTGACGGCCCTCGACGTGGCCCATAACCGGGTCGTCGTCGGCTCGGAACAGGATTTGTTCTCGAAGACTGTCCATGCCGGTGAAGCGACGTGGGTCGAACAGGCACCGTCCGCACCGTTCCGGGCCCTGGGCAAGATACGCTATGCTGCCCGTGAAGCGGCCTGCACGGTCTATCCCGACGGCGACAGCCTGCGGGTCGAATTCGACGATGCCCAGCGCGCCGTCACGGCCGGCCAGGCCCTGGTACTTTACGACGCCGAAACAGGCGAACGCGTCCTGGGCGGCGGCGTCATCCAATAGGAAAAAAGAGGAGGATTCCTGTGTCTACAGATCATATCAGAAACTTTTCAATCATCGCACATATCGACCATGGCAAATCGACGCTGGCCGACCGGATGCTGGAAATGACCGGCACCGTGCCCAAACGGGAAATGGAAGACCAGCTCCTCGATACGATGGATCTCGAACGGGAACGGGGCATTACCATCAAAGCCCAGTCGGCCCGTCTCATTTACGATGCCAAAGATGGCAAACAGTATACGCTCAATCTCATCGACACGCCGGGGCACGTCGACTTCAACTACGAAGTATCGCGCAGCCTGGCGGCCTGCGAAGGGGCCCTGCTCATCGTCGATGCCACGCAGGGCGTCGAAGCCCAGACCCTGGCCAACGTCTACCTGGCCCTGGAACACGATCTGGAAATTATTCCCATCATCAATAAAGTCGACCTGCCCAGCGCCGACCCGGACCGGGTCTGCAAGGAAATCGAAGACGGCATCGGCCTGGACGCATCGGACGCCATCATGATTAGCGCCAAGACGGGCTACGGCGTCGACAAGGTCCTGGAAGCCATCGTCCAGCGCATCCCGGCACCGGCTGACGAAGGGGACAAGCCCTTGCGGGCCCTCATCTTCGACTCCCACTTCGATGCCTATAAAGGGGCTATCGCCAACATCCGCATCATGGAAGGCAGCGTCAAGCCGGGCCAGCGCATCCGCATGATGGCGTCGGGCAAGGAATTTGAAGTCATCGAAACGGGCGTCTTCCTGCCCCAGATGCATCCCGTCCCGTCCCTGGAATGTGGCAGCGTCGGCTATCTGGCAGCCAGCATGAAGAACGTCCGCGACTGCCGCGTCGGCGATACGGTCACTTTGGCCGACCATCCGGCTAAAGAAGCCCTGCCGGGCTACCGCAAGGCCGTGCCCATGGTCTACTGCGGCCTCTACCCGGTCGAAACGAATGACTACGATAACCTCCGCGATGCCCTGGAAAAGCTCCACCTCAACGATGCGGCGCTGCTCTTTGAACCGGAAACGTCGTCGGCCCTGGGCTTCGGCTTCCGCTGCGGCTTCCTGGGCCTCCTGCACATGGACGTCGTCCGCGAACGGCTGGAACGGGAATACAACCTGTCCCTGATCACGACGGCGCCGTCGGTCATTTACCACGTCTACTGCACGGATGGCACCATGGTCGAAGTGGACAACCCGTCGCAGATGCCGGACATGACCAAAATCGACCACATCGAAGAACCGCTGGTCAAGACGACGATCATCATCCCCAAGGACATGGTCGGCACGGTCATGGAAATCTCCCAGAACCGCCGCGGTCAGTACGTCACCATGGATTACCTCGACGACACGCGCGTTTCTTTGATCTACAACCTGCCCCTGTGTGAAATCCTCTACGACTACTTCGACGTCCTCAAGTCGGCGACCCGCGGCTATGCGTCCCTCGATTATGAGCTCAACGGCTACCAGGCCTCGCCTATGGTCAAAATGGACATCCTCATCAACGGCGACGTCGTCGACGCCCTGAGCGTCATCGTCCACAAGGATTTCGCCGCCCGCCGCGGCCGCGCCCTGGTCGAAAAACTGCGCAGCCTCATTCCGCGCCAGCTCTTCCAGATCCCCATCCAGGCCGCTGTGGGCAATAAGATCATTGCCCGCGAAAACGTGGCAGCCCTGCGCAAGGACGTCCTGGCCAAGTGCTATGGCGGCGATATTTCCCGTAAGCGCAAGCTCCTGGAAAAACAGAAGGAAGGCAAGAAGCGCATGAAACAGTTCGGTACCGTCGAAATCCCGCAGGAAGCCTTCATGGCCGTCCTCAAAGTCGACGAAGAATGACGCTGGGCCTGTACGTCCACATCCCGTTCTGCCGCCATAAATGCCTGTACTGCGACTTTCCGTCCTATGCCGGCCTGGAGCGATACTGCCAGGGCTATGTCGAAGCCCTGTGCCGGGACATCGCGGCCTCGCCCTATACCGGGGAAGGGGCTGATACGGTCTACGTCGGCGGCGGTACGCCGTCAATGCTGGAAGCCGGCGACGTCAGCTGCATCCTGAAGACCCTGCGGCAGACCTTCTGCATTGCCAGCGATGCGGAAATCACGATAGAAGCCAATCCGGACAGTCTCGATTATGATAAGGCCGCGGCTCTGGCCGATTGCGGCGTCAACCGCCTGAGCCTGGGCGTCCAGTCCTTTTCCGACGCCATGCTGGCCTTTCTGGGCCGGGTCCATACGGCAGCCCAGGGCGAAGCGGCCATCCAGGCGGCCTACACGGCTGGCATCCATAATTTGTCCCTGGACCTGATGTACGGCCTGCCCGGCCAGCACCTGGCCGACGTCCGCCGCGACGTAGAGCGCCTTTCCCAGCTGCCCGTGGTCCACGCGTCCATTTACAGCCTCATCGTCGAAGACGGGACGCAGCTCAAGGCGGGCCTGGAAAAGGGGACATGGCACCTGCCGCCTGACGGGACGGTCGAAGCCATGGGGAAGGCCGTCCACGACGCCATGCACGGTTATGGCTTCCATCACTACGAGATTTCCAGCTATGCCAAAGGGCCTTTCGAGTCGCGCCATAACAGCAAATACTGGACTTATGAGCCTTATATCGGCTTCGGCGTATCGGCCCATTCCTTCGATGGGACGACGCGCTGGGCCAATATAGCCAACATCCCGGCGTATATCCATAAGGCCGGCAGGGAGAGTGTCGTCGCCGAATCCGTCGCCATCGACGCCAAACGGGCCGTCGAAGATTACTGCTTCCTGGCCCTGCGCCGCCGGGTCGGCATCGATTACGGCGATTATGCCAGACGCTTCGGGAAATCCATCGAAGCCGACTTCGGTCCTGTCATCGACGGCCTCATCCGCCAGGGCCTCCTGGAACGCACCGAGCGGGGCTGCTGCCTCAGTGAAGACGGTTTAGGATATGGCAATTATGTATTCAGTAAATTTATACGCTGAACCTCAGAAATTGTTGACAAATGACACTAATCTGAGTATAATTTCATTGTGTGCAGTAAAAGCACTCCCTATCATACCTTGGAGGGAGGGATAATAGAATGGCAGAAATCAGAGTTGGTAAAAACGAAACGTTAGACAGCGCACTTCGCCGCTTCAAACGTTCTTGCCAAAAGGCAGGTGTTCTTTCCGAAGTACGGAAACGTGAACACTACGAAAAACCGAGTGTACGGAGAAAGAAAAAATCCGAAGCAGCACGGAAACGGAAGTACAGAGCATAATCGTCAAATGTAAGAAGGGTGATAGCATGTCTCTTAAAGAAGAACTGCTTCAGGACATGAAAGCGGCCATGAAAGCCAAAGAAGCCGGTAAAACGGCTTTATCCGTCATCCGCATGGTCCGTTCGTCCATCCGCAATACGGAAATCGACGGCAAATGCGAACTCGATGACGCTGGCGTCGGTGCCGTCATTGCCAAAGAAATGAAACAGCGCAAGGAATCGTTGGCAGAGTTTGAAAAGGCAGGCCGCAGCGACCTCGTCGAAGAAACGAAGGCCGAAATGGCCGTACTGGAAAAGTACATGCCCAAACAGCTCACAGCCGATGAAATCCACCAGATCGTCAACGATGCCGTTGCCGGTCAGAGCGGTCTCAAGATGGGCGACGTCATGAAGCTCGTCATGCCCAAGGTCAGAGGTAAGGCCGACGGCAAGCTTGTTTCACAGATTGTTCGAGAAATTTTACAAAATAATTAGTTTTGTTAGATTTTTCTAAAAAATCTATTGACAAATAGACTGATTGATTGTATTATTTTAGCATGATTTGAAAATAAAATAGGTCATGAAACAAGAGTCAAAGAAGACTCCGAACCTTAACCACAGGGGCGGAGTCTTTTTTTTCACCCAAAGGAGGAGTCATGATGGCTAAAGATGATTTAGTATATGTAATCCCTGCAGGTCAATATGGTAAAGAAGGTGTGCTGGCTTTACTCGAACAGCACCCGGAAATTAAATTTGTATCTCTCGTAGGCATCGACCTCGCCGGTAACGATACGGACGAAAAGATTCCTATCAGTGTATTCTTCGATGAATACGATAAATTCTTCAATGCTACGGCTTTCCAGACAGACGGTTCTTCCGTTGTCCTGCCGGGCATCGCTACCTTGTCCAATGCTCGTGTCGACATCAAAGCCGACCCCGGCGTCGACTGGTTCGTCGATTACAATGACGGCAATATCGATTCGGAAACGGGCAAACCCGTCGGTACGCTCCGTATCCCGAGCTTCCTCCGCCATGCTACGGGCTTTATCGACTCCCGTTCCATCCTTCGCAACACCTGCGACTACGTAGGCGACCAGATTTTGGCTCTTGTCAAGAAATACGGCATCAAAGGCACGTCCATCAATCCTGATGACATCGAAAAGATCGTCTTCACGACGGCTACAGAATTGGAATTCTGGGTCAAGACCCCGAGCCAGGACGTAGCTACCCGCCTCTTGTCGGCATCCCAGAAGATGCAGGAACAGTACTGGCAGCGTACACACGGCGTCGTCCGCACGGCGCTTGAACAGACCGTCGAACGCCTTGAAAAATACGGCCTCGAACCGGAAATGGGCCATAAAGAAGTCGGCGGCGTCAAAGCCCAGATCGACGATTCCGGTAAATTGACCTTCGTCCTCGAACAGCTCGAAGTCGACTGGAAATACGCCAGCGACCCTGTACAGACAGCCGATAACGAAATCGCTGCCCGTATCATCGTCCGCGAAGTCTTCCGCGAAAACGGCCTCGAAGTCACCTTCCAGGCAAAACCGATCCACGGTGTTGCCGGCTCCGGTGAACATACGCATCTCGGCATCGGCGCTATCATGAAGAATGGCAAATTCGTCAACCTCTTCAACCCGGATGACATGAAGAGCGAATTCCTCTCGGCCGTCGGCTATGGCGCTATCATGGGTATCCTCAAACACTACGAAGTCATAAACCCCTTCGTATCGTCGACGACGGACTCCCTCAACCGCTTGAAACCGGGCTTCGAAGCTCCTGTCTGCATCGTTACGGCTCTCGGCGGCGAAACACCGGACGTTCCGACTCGTAACCGTTCCGTCCTGGCCGGCCTCATCCGTGACATCACCAGCCCGGCAGCTACGCGTTTCGAACTCCGCGCTCCCAACCCGTTCACCAATACGTACATCGCCATCGCTATGTGCTACCTCGGCGCTCTGGACGGCATCAAATACGCTCTCTCCAGCGGCAAATCGACGGCTGAACTCCTGGCTGAACTCTCCAAGAAACCGGGAGAAGACGCAGATTACCTGGAAAAAGACCGGGCATACCGCTCCGAAGTCGACGTCTTCGAAAACTTCAGCGACGAAGAACGCAATGCCATGTTCGGCAAAGCTCCGCGTACGGTATGGGAAAACTTCAAAGCCCTTACGACGTATCCGGAAAAACTGGACGACCTCGCTTGCGACGCTTTCCAGAAACGCATCATGGAATCCTTCAAACTCGGCGCTCTCAGCCGCTGGGCACTGGAACTCCAGTACCGCATCATTCCGGAAAACCTCTCGAAAGTCATCGCTGCCGAACAGCTCCATGCTGATGGCGACAGCAATGCTCTCGAAGTCGAACGCTGGACCAAGATTAACGCTCTCCGCACGGAATTAGGCCGCGACACCGAAAAGAGCCTGTCCATCTTCTCCAAGATCAAACAGGCCCTGGCTGCTGACGACTACGATACCGCATCGGACCTCATGGTCGAAATGAGCGACAAAATGGATCAGCTCACCGACATGTACTACGAATATTCTCATAACGCTTTCTAATATATCGTTTGGATGTAAAAAGGAGCTGTCGCATTGCGACAGCTCCTTTTTGAGTTTTAAGTTTATAGTTTTTAGTTTGCAGCAAATGGTAAAAAATTTAAAATCAGCTTCTACAAACTACAAACTCCACACTACAAACTATAAAGAGAAAGGGATATCACATGATGGCAAAAGCCTTCGTGCGACAAGCCCTTTTTTATAATGACAAGCAACCCCTCAGTCAGCTACGCTGCCAGCTCCCCTATAAAGGGAGCCTTAAGCCTCTCCTGATAGGAGAGGTGGCCCATAGGGCCGGAGAGGTTGCCTTTTGCCGCCCCTGGGACGGCACTTACGATGCGGCCTGCGAATGCGAACTGCGGCCTGCGAACTGCGTCCTTTAAAAATGGAAGGTCACGCCGGCGCCGACGCCGTGTTCGTTGTCGCCGTCTTCGGGCATGTAGTTATGGTAATTGACGTTCAGGCCCCAGCCGAAGGCGATGTTGTAATTGAGGCCGGCCTGGGCTTCGGCAAAGTGCGAGCCCTTGACGTAGGTCGCATAGGGCTGGAGGCCCAGGATGTGCGGCGCAGCGACGCCGATGCCGCCGTAGAAGGACGTCGAGCTCGACTGTTCGTCGATGTTGTTGCGCCAGCCGCCGAGGAGCTGGACTTTCGAGCCGATGACATTGTATTTGGCATAGATGTCGTTCTGGTTGCCGTACTGGTCGCGGTCGGCCCGTTTATAGCCGATGGTCGTCCGCGGCAGGACTTTGGCTTCGGCGTACTGTTCTTTCGTGCCGACGCCGAGGCTGACACCGGCTTCGGGCAGGACGGACAAGGCGAAGGCCTGGGGCAGGGCAAAAGCCGTGCAGGCCAGTAAGGCTGTGGTCAATTTCTTTAACATACGTATCGCTCCTTTGCGAAAAAATCATTTCAATTCCAGACCGACCGGGCAGTGGTCGCTGCCGGTGATGTCGGTGTATATGGCGGCTTTTTCCAGCCGGTCGTCGAGGTCCTTCGTAGTCAGGAAGTAGTCGATGCGCCATCCGGCATTGTTCTGACGGGCTTTGAAACGGTAGCTCCACCACGAATAGATGCCCGTCACGTCGGGGTAGAAGTGGCGCCACGTATCGGTGAAGCCCGCTGCCAGGAGGTCCGTCATCTTCTGCCGTTCTTCATCGGAGAAGCCGGCGTTCTTATGGTTCGTCTTGGGGTTCTTGAGGTCGATTTCTTCGTGGGCCACGTTGAGGTCGCCGCAGACGATGACCGGCTTGTCCCGGTGCAGTTCCAGCAGGTACTGGCGGAAGTCGTCTTCCCATTTCATGCGGTACGGCAGGCGGGCCAGTTCGCTCTGGGAATTGGGCGTATAGCAGGTCACGAAGTAGTATTCCGGGAATTCCAGGGTGATCAGGCGTCCTTCGTGGTCGTGCTCGTCGATGCCCATGCCGTAGCGGACGGACAGGGGAGACAGGCGGGTGAAGATGGCCGTGCCGCTGTAGCCTTTGCGGTCGGCATAGTTCCAGTATTGTTCATAGCCCGGCAGGTCCAGGTCGATCTGGCCGGCCTGGAGCTTTGTTTCCTGCAGGCAGAAAACGTCGGCGTCGAGGGCTTGGAACGTATCCATGAAGCCTTTCTTCATGACAGCCCGCAGGCCATTGACGTTCCAGGAAATAAATTTTGTCATGCAAATCACCTTTCTTCCTTATATATCTAGGATATTGATACATTTTTTGTTATAATGAATGTAAACTATAACAATGATGACGTACAGCCATGGGGAGTGGGGGATGGAACCCCGCATACTCGTCCTTATTGTATAAAATCGCTGTGCGATTGTCAAAATAATGAAGCAGGTGATAGTATGGCAGTACATGAATTGGCAGGTACCAAAGTAAGAAAAGAAGACTACATTGATTTGAAAGCCATCGCTGCGGCATATCATACGACGCATCCCGATGTGGCGGATCCTCATCAGCAGGTCCGTTTCGGCACATCAGGCCATCGCGGCCAGGCCGGCAACGGCAGCTTTACCCAGGACCACGTGGCGGCTATTACCCAGGCTGTCTGCAACTTCCGCAAGCAGTTCGGCGCCGAAGGGCCGCTGTTCGTCGGCGAAGATACCCATTATCTGTCGAAACTGGCTTATGAAACGGTCTTGTCCGTCCTGGCAGCCAACGGCGTCACGGCTTACGTCGATAGTGTTGGCGATTTCGTACCGACACCGTCTGTATCGCGGGCCATCCTGCGCTACAACAGCCATCGTGGTGAACGCCTGGCCGACGGTTTGATCATTACGCCGTCCCACAATCCTCCGGAACACGGCGGCATCAAGTATAACCCCATTACCGGCGGGCCGGCCGGTTCGGATATCACCAAGGCTATCGAAAGGGAAGCCAACCGTCTCCTGGCCGGCCACAACGAAGGCGTCCAGATGATGGCCTATGACCAGGCCAAGGACAGCGCATTTGTCGTCCCTTATGATTACAAGGGCCTCTACGTGGCCGAACTGGACTCCATCATCGACATGGACGCCATCCGCGACGCTAAATTGCGCATCCTGGTCAACGCCCTGGGCGGGTCGGGCATGAACTACTGGCACCAGATTTCCGACACGTACCACCTGGACCTGGATTTCGTCAACGATACGTATGACCCGCAGTTCACCTTCATGAATTACGACCACGACGGCAAGGTCCGCATGGACTGCTCGTCGGCCTATGTCATGTCGGCCGTCACCGGCCAGGCCGCAGACTATAACCTCGTCCTGGCCAATGACCCGGACTACGACCGCTTCGGCATCGTCTCCGGCGCGGAAGGCATGATTTCGGCCAACGCCTTTTTGACCGTCGCGGCCCATTATCTCATGACGCACCGCAATTTCGAAGGCCTGGGCATCGCCAAGACCGTCGTCACGACGGATATGCTCGCCCGGGCAGCCAAGCTCCTGGACATCCCGCTCTATGAAGTCCCGGTCGGCTTCAAATATTTCGGCCCCCTCTATATAGATGGCAAGATCGCCTTTTCCGGCGAAGAAAGTGCCGGCGGCTCGTTCATCGCCAAGGACCGCAGCGTCTGGACGACCGACAAGGACGGCATGATCATGTGCCTCCTGGCCGCTGAAATCCGCGCCGTCACGGGCAAATCGCCCATCGAATATTACAACGACCTCTGTGAAAAACTGGGCCGGCCGTACACCATGCGCAGCGATGCACCGGCGACGCTGGAAGAAAAAGACAAGATCAGCGCCCTCACCGAAGCCGACGTCACGGAAAAGACCTTGTGCGGCAGCCCCATTACGGCCGTCCTCTCCAAGTCCCCGTATGGTGATTTCGCCATCGGCGGCGTCAAGATCACGACCGACGACGGCTGGGTCGCCGCCCGCCCGTCCGGCACCGAAGACCTGTACAAATTATACGCTGAAAGCTTCGTTTCGCCCGACCAGGCCGGCAAGCTCCTGGAAGAAGGCAAGGCCCTCATCAGCAAGGCATTGAATAAATAGCTCAGAGTTGCAAGTTTGTCGTCAATTCTATCATTTCGTATGCAGACAGTGGAATTCAGTACGCTACCTGTGCTATAATAGGGAAGCATGGAATTTAATAACGAAAAGGAGTGGACAGCTGTGAAAGTTGTAATCACCGTAGTTGGCGTGGACCGCACTGGTATCATCGCCGCCGTCAGCCAGATTATGGCAGAAAATAAAGTCAATATCTTGACGATCAACCAGGTCATCCTAGATGGCATTTTCAACATGGCCATGATCGTGGACATGGATAATTCCGATATTACCTTAGATACCTTACAGGATTTGCTCAAACAGAAGGGCGATGCCCTCGGCGTTGAAATCCGGGCGCAGAACCAGGCTATTTTTGACGCAATGCATCGTGTAGGCTAAGGAGAAATGATATGCTGACAATCCAAGACGTACTTGAAACGAATCAGATGATTCAAAAGAACAACCTTGACGTCCGCACCATTACCATGGGCATCAGCCTCCTCGACTGCTGCGCCAGCGACGGCAAGACCTTGTGCAACAATATTTACGATAAAATCACGAAATACGGTGAACACTTAGTCGAAACGGGAGAAGCCATCTCCCGCGAATACGGCGTGCCCATCATCAATAAGCGCGTCTCCGTGACGCCCATCAGCCTCGTCGCCGGGGCCAGCGACCTGACGAGTTACGTCGACATCGCCCGGACCCTCGACAAGGCAGCTAAAGAAATCGGCATCAACTTCATCGGCGGCTTCTCGGCCCTGGTCGAACGGGGCATGAGCAAAGGCGACCGCATCCTCATCGACTCCATCGCCGAAAGCCTGGCTGTGACCGACCTCGTCTGCAGTTCCGTCGCCGTCGGCTCGACGAAGGCCGGCATCAACATGGATGCCGTCGCCGAAATGGGCCGCGTCTTCAAGGACCTGGCCGAACGGACGAAGGACCAGGATGCCTTAGGCTGCGCCAAACTCGTCGTCTTCTCCAATGCCGTCGAAGACAACCCCTTCATGGCCGGCGCCTTCCACGGCGTCACCAATGGGGATTCGTGCATCAGCGTCGGTGTCAGCGGCCCGGGCGTCGTCAAAGTCGCCCTGGAACAGGTCAAAGGCCAGCCCTTTGACGTCGTCGCCGAAACCATCAAGAAGACGGCCTTCAAGATTACCCGCGTCGGCCAGCTCGTCGCCATGGAAGCGTCGAAGCGCCTCAACATGCCCTTTGGCATCATCGACCTGTCCTTGGCTCCGACACCGGCAGTCGGCGACAGCGTCGCATCGATTTTGGAAGAAATGGGCCTGGAAAGCTGTGGTGCCTGCGGCACGACGGCAGCCCTGGCGCTCCTCAACGACGCCGTCAAGAAGGGCGGCCTCATGGCTTCGTCCCGCGTCGGCGGCCTGTCTGGCGCCTTTATCCCTGTCAGTGAAGACAAGGGCATGCTCGAAGCCGTCGGCCGCGGCAGCCTGAGCCTGGAAAAACTGGAAGCCATGACCTGTGTCTGCTCGGTCGGCCTCGACATGATCGCCATCCCCGGCAATACGCCGGCCTCGACCATTTCGGCCATCATCGCCGACGAAGCGGCTATCGGCATGATCAACAACAAGACGACGGCCGTCCGCGTCATCCCCGTACCGGGCAAGGACGTCGGCGACAATGTTGAATTCGGCGGCCTCCTCGGCCATTGCCCGATCATCAATGTCAATAAATACAAGTCAGATGAATTCATTGCCCGCGGCGGCCGCATCCCGGCGCCCATGCGCAGTCTGACGAACTGATAGATTAATGGAAAGTAGGCGTGTGTTGTGCTCCAATATGTTGTACCCTTTGTAATTGCATTAGTCGTTTCTTATCTCCTGACGCCGAGCGTCAAGAAACTCGCTATCAAGATCGGCGCCGTGGACCGGCCCAATGCAAGAAAGGTACATACTCATGTCATCCCGCGGCTCGGCGGGCTGGCAATCTATATCGGCTTCATGGCAGCCGTCTTGTTCTGCGTGCCTTTGCAGCATGAACTGGTCGGGATGCTCCTGGGCTGCACGGCTATCGTCGCCGTCGGCATCTGGGACGACATCTGCAATATCCCGGCCAAGGTCAAGCTCGTCGGCCAGATCCTGGCCGCCTGCATCCCCATCGCCTTTGGCATCCAGATCGAATGGCTGACCAATCCTTTTGGTGATATCATCGTCCTGCCAGAAATCATTGCCATTCCCGTGACGATTTTCTGGATCATCGGCTTTACCAATACGGTGAACCTCATCGATGGTCTTGACGGCCTGGCAGCCGGCGTCGCCTTCATCGCATCGATTTCGATGTTCCTCCTGGCTTATAACCTGAACCAGTTCCTGCCGGCTCTGGTCATCGTGTCCATGGCCGGGGCGGCTTTGGGCTTCTTGCAGTACAATTTCAACCCGGCCAAGATTTTCATGGGTGATACGGGCAGTATGCTCCTGGGCTATACCCTGTCCGTCGCCGCCGTCTTAGGCCTGGTCAAGACGGCAGCCACCGTGGCTCTCGTCGTACCCATCATCGCCCTGGGTCTGCCGATCCTCGATACGACGTTTGCTATCATCCGCCGCAAGATGAGCGGCGTTCCGATTTTCCAGCCTGATAAGGGGCACCTGCATCATCGCCTGCTGGCTCTGGGCATGACACAGAAGCAAGCCGTATTAATAATGTATTTTGTCAGCATGATTCTCGGCATCGTAGCCCTCTTTGTAGCCAACGTGAGCTATAAGACGGGTATCGTGACTGTCCTGGTCGTTCTTGCCGTCATCATTTATTCGGCAAAACGCATTGGCATATTGCGCAAATCAACGACCGATTCTACCCACAAACAGTAGTGGGTGGAATCGGTTGTCTTATAAGGAGGTTTTTTTATTATGATCAAGGTAATGACTGTATTCGGTACGCGGCCGGAAGCCATCAAGATGGCCCCTGTCGTACTGGAATTGCAGAAACATGCCGACCGGATCCAGACCATCGTCGCCGTTACGGCCCAGCACCGTCAGATGCTCGACCAGGTACTGGATCTCTTCCAGATTACACCGGACTATGACCTGGATATCATGTCCCAGGGGCAGACGCTGTACGACATTACGACCAAGTCCCTCATGGGCCTGAAAGATGTCCTGGCCAAGGAAAAGCCCGACCTGGTCCTGGTCCATGGCGACACGACGACGACCTTTGCCGGCGCCCTGGCCTCGTACTACCAGCAGGTCCCGGTAGGCCACGTCGAAGCCGGTCTGCGGACAGGGGACATCTATTCGCCCTTCCCGGAAGAAATGAACCGCAAGCTGACCGGTGCCATCGCAGCCATCCACTTCGCACCGACGGCGACGGCCAAGGCCAATCTGCTCAAGGAAAATGTAAATCCTTCTCATATTTATGTGACGGGGAATACGGTCATCGACGCCTTGATGATGACCGTTGCCGGCGACTATGACTTCGGCGACGACCTGAAGGACGTCGATTTCCATAACCACCGGGTCATCCTCCTGACGACGCACCGCCGGGAAAACCTGGGTGAACCGATGCGCCATATCTATAAGGCCCTGCGCCGCATTATCGAAGAGATTCCCGATACGGAAATCGTCTTTCCTGTCCACCGTAATCCGCTGGTGCGCAAAGTCGTCGAAGAGGAACTGGCCGGTGTCGACCGCATCCACCTCATCGACCCCATGGAATATGAACCCTTTGCCAATCTCATGAGCCTGAGCAGCCTGGTCCTCACCGACTCTGGCGGCATCCAGGAAGAAGCGCCGTCTCTCGGCAAGCCTGTCCTGGTCCTGCGCAATACGACCGAACGGCCTGAAGCCGTCGAAGCCGGCACGGTACGCCTCATCGGCACGGACAAGGATGTCGTCTATGCCGAAACGAAGCGGCTCCTGACCGACCAGGCCGCTTACGATGCCATGAGCAACGCTGTCAATCCCTATGGCGACGGCAAGGCTTCGCAGCGCATCGTCCAGGCTATTCTCCATGATTTTGCCGGTGAAGGGACCCTTCCTGACGATTTCAGCCAGGCTTGATTATTTGTAGCTATAATGAGAATTGCTTTTAGCTATAACGTTTGATTTTCTTAAATTTTGTATTGATTTTCCAGATTTTCCGTGCTAAAATAAGCCAATAATCGTTGCTGGCAGTATATAACTGCTATACCAAACGATTATGGAAAACTGCCATCGCCCGAGCAGGAGTGTATGTAGTATGAGACATCATGATGATCCTCACGATGACAAATTAAATCACATGAGGCTTTGGGATATTGTTGTCATTGCCGGTTCCTTAGGTTTGTCTCTCTTCGTCTGCATCTGTGTCGGCGTCGCCATAGGGCACTTCATCGATGTCCATGCCGGGACGTCGCCGTGGGGATTGATTCTTTTTTCCTTCATCGGTGCCATCTCCGGATTCTGGACCTTATATAAAAAAGCCTTGTCCTATCAGCAGGACGAGGCGCGCCATGGCCGGCATCTGCGCAAGTGAAATGTCACGGAGGATAGCCTATGGAAGCGTTTTATGCTTATGTAAAGGCAACAATATACAAGCTCGTTGGTTTTACGTGTATCGTCACGGCCGTCCTTTTTCTAGGAGGCTGGTGGCAGTACATAAGTGGCTGGTGTATCGGCAGCGGCTTGAACATCGTTTATTTCTTCATGCTCAGCAGCCGTTCGGTACGGGCCTTAAAATTGCCGCCTGGGCAGGCGGCGTCATTCATCCGCGGCGGTGCCGTGTTCCGGCTGGTCTTCATCTGCCTGGCCGTCATCGTCATCCTGCAGTTCCCGTCCATTTCCCTGGGGGCTGCCGTGGCCGGTATCTTTTCGTACCGCGTCCTCGTCTTCGCAGATGTACTGACTGCGCGTCTCAGACGGTAAAGGAAAGGAGGTATTGCGTATGGAATTACATGCAGGGCATCATATGGTCGTCCAGCTCCTGGGTCTGAATGTCAACTTGGATACGCTCATGATGACCTGGCTGGTTGCGGCTTTGGTCATTATCGTCACTGTCGCTGCGACAAGGGGCCGGTCCCTCGTCCCGTCAGGACTTCAGAACGCCATGGAAATCGTCATCGAAGCATTGCTCGATCAGTTCAAGGAAACGTTGGGGCCGAAATACGGCCAGGTCGTTTCGGTCTTGCTGACGATGTTCCTGTTCATCCTCTTCGCCAACGAATTGGGCATGCTGCCGAATCCGCATGTCCTGGCTTCGCCGACGAATGATTTGAATACGACTGTCGCCCTGGCACTGGTTTCTTCCTTTATGGTCCACTTCATGGCCTTGAAGAACCAGGGGTTCAAAAAGCATTTCAAGCATTTCTTCGAACCCTTTGCGCCGTTTGTCGTCATCAATCTGATGGAAGAAATCACCAAACCGTTGACACTGGCCTTCCGTCTCTTTGGCAACATCCTGGCCGGTGAAATCCTGTTGGAAGTCCTGTACTTCCTCGTGCCTGTCGCCATCCCGATGATTTGGATCCTCTTTAGCTTCGTCATCGGCCTCATCCAGGCATTCATCTTCACCATTCTGACTACATCGTATCTGGCACCGTCCTTTACGGAAGACTAAGAAAAGCTCAGATACCGTTACAACTTAGGAGGTTATTTATTATGGAAAAAGCTCTCGTATTGGCATTATCTGCATTTGGTGCATGCTTAGGTATTGGTTTGGCAGCTCTCGGCGCTGCTATCGGTGACGGCCATGCCGCATCGAAGATGCTTGAAGGTACGGCCCGCCAGCCGGAAATGGGCGGCAAACTCCTGGTCAACATGCTTATCTCCATCGGCCTGATCGAATCCATGCCGATTATCGCAGCTGTCATCGCTATCGTATTGGTCTTCGCCAATCCGTTCGTCAGCCTGCTCTAATCCGAAGATTCTAATATACAGCCGGGGAGGGAAGTACATTGGTTAGTATTAATGGTACCTTGCTGTTCCAGTTCATCAACTTCTTCGTGTTAGTTGCCATTCTGGCAAAGTTCGCTTATAAACCGCTGCTCAAAGTCCTGGAAGACCGCCGCAACAAGATTGCGTCGGACCTCGACAACGCAGCCAAAGCCCGGGAAACGGCTGAAAAGATGAAAGCCGACTATGAAGCCCAGATCCGCGATGCCCGTGCTGAAGCCCAGGCCATTGTCGACAAAGCTGTCAAGCAGGCCGACAAAGAAGCCCAGGCCCAGCTGGAAGCCATCCGCGCCCAGATCGCCCGGGAAAAACAGATCGCCCAGACGGAAATTGCCAACGAACGGGAAGCGGCTATCCGGGAAATGCGTAATGAAGTAGTCACACTGTCCATGGCTGTGGCAGAAAAACTGCTCCAGAAAAACATGGATCCTGACATGAACGCCAAACTGGTAGCCGATTGCATCGACCAGCTCCAGACGCACCGCGTAAAGGGGAACTGATCTTATGATACCCGAAACGATCTATAGCAAATACAGCCAGGCGATGTTCGACATCGCCAGCGAACAGAAGAAGCTTACCGAGTTCGGAACAGAACTGAAAGGCGTACGGGACACGTTCCAGGAAAATCCCGATTTGTGGAAATTCCTGAATCATCCCCTCGTACCGCCGCAGTCTAAAAAAGACACACTTGCAAAGATTTTCAAGGACAGCCTATCGCCGATCGTCCTGCAGTTCATGTACGTCATGATCGACCGGCGCCGGGAAGCGGCCCTCTTGCTTGCCATTGACGGGTTCATCGATTTGGCCCGCAAGGCCCAGCACATCGAAGTGGCCAAGATCCGCGTCGTCAAACCACTGTCCAAGAAAGAAGAAACGAAACTGGTTGCCAGCCTGGAAGCCATGACGGGTCAGCACATCGAACCGCTGTACTACGTCGACCCGTCGCTCATCGGCGGCATGGTCATCCAGATCGGCGACAAACTAATAGACGGCAGCCTCCGGCGGCAGCTGCGCGATATGCAGCATAAACTGCTCCAGGCTGACGTGACGAATGGGGTGACGGACGAATAATGAAAATGAAGCCAGAAGAAATAACGGCTATAATCAAGAAACAAATCGAAGATTATAATGTGGAAATGAATGTCGACGACGTCGGCACCGTTCTGGAAGTCGGGGACGGCATTGCCCACATTTACGGTTTGGACAAAGCCATGTCCGGGGAATTGCTGGAACTGCCTCACGGCGTTTACGGCATGGCCCTGAACCTGGAAGAAGACAACGTCGGCGCCGTACTGCTCGGCGATGACGCCCTCATCAGGGAAGGCGACACCGTCCGCCGTACAGGCCGCGTCATGCGTGTCCCTGTAGGCGAAGCCATGGTCGGCCGCGTTGTCAACCCCTTGGGGATACCTATTGATGGCAAAGGGGAAATCAAGACCAAAGATTCACGCCTCATCGAAGTCAAGGCTTTCGGCATCGCCGACCGCCAGCCGGTCAAGGTACCGCTCCAGACAGGCCTCAAGGCTATCGACTCCATGGTTCCTATCGGCCGTGGCCAGCGTGAACTCATCATCGGTGACCGTGGCACCGGCAAGACGGCCATCGCCATCGATACCATCCTGAATCAGAAGGACACAGGCGTCATCTGCGTCTACGTCGCTATCGGCCAGAAGGCATCGACCGTTGCCCGCGTTGTCCGGACCCTGGAAGAACACGGCGCTATGGCCTATACCATCGTCGTCGCCGCTACGGCTTCCGACGGCGCACCGCTCCAGTACCTGGCCCCGTATTCCGGCGTTTCCATGGCCGAATACTTCATGCTCCAGGGCAAGGACTGCCTCTGCGTCTACGATGACTTGTCCAAACACGCTCAGGCTTACCGCGCCATGAGTCTGCTCCTCCGTCGTCCGCCAGGACGTGAAGCATACCCGGGCGACGTATTCTACTTACATTCCCGTCTCCTCGAACGCGCTGCCAAGTTGTCCGATGAACTCGGCGGCGGCTCGATTACGGCCCTGCCGATCATCGAAACCCTGGCCGGTGACTTGTCGGCCTATATCCCGACTAACGTCATTTCCATCACAGACGGCCAGATCTTCCTGGAAACAGAAGCCTTCAACTCCGGGATCCGCCCGGCTATCAACGTCGGCCTCTCCGTTTCCCGTGTCGGCGGCTCCGCCCAGATCAAGGCCATGAAGAAAATCGCCGGTACCCTCCGCCTGAGCCTGGCCCAGTACCGCGAATTGGCCGCTTTCGCCCAGTTCGGCTCCGACCTCGATAAGAGCACGAAAGCCCAGATCGACGCCGGCGAACGGACGATGCAGCTCCTCATCCAGCCGCAGTATCAGCCGATGCCCGTCGAAGACCAGGTCATGCAGATTTACCTGGCCGTCAAGAACTACCTCATGCCTGTACAGGTTGAAGAAGTTTCTCAGTTTGCTGACGGCTTCATCAAGTTCATGCACAGTAACTATCCGGAAGTCGGCGAAAGCATCAAATCGACGAAGGAACTCGGCAAAGACGCAGAAGCTACGCTGCAGAAGGCTATCGCTGAATACACCAAGCAGTACGGCGCTTCTCACGAACTGATCAAAGAGGAGGAATAAGCTATGCCGAGTGCACGCGAAATAAACAGACGTATTAAATCCGTCACCAATACCCAGCAGATCACTAAGGCCATGAAGATGGTTTCCTCCGTACGACTGCGCCGTGCACAGGATCGGGCACTGGCTACCGCCCCGTATACCGAAAAAATGGAAGGCATGCTGCAGCGCCTGTCTGCAGCTTCTCCCGATGCGGGCAATCCCTTGTTCACGCCGCATGATGAAGTCAAGAAGACTTGCTACATCGTCATCGGTTCGGACAAAGGCCTGGCTGGCGCCTTCAATTCCAACGTCAACAAGGCCATGGTCTCGGTCCTCAAGGACAAGCCCCGCGACGCATCGATGCTTCTCGTCGCCGGCCGTAAGCCCATTGAGTACCTCAAGCACTTGCACCTGGTACCGGAAAAGAAGTGGTCCGGTTTTTCGGATAAGCCCCAGTTCAGCCACGCCCAGCAGATTGCCCACTTGGCGACGCAGAAATTCCTGGCTGGCGAAGTCGATGAAGTCTACGTCATTTATACGCACTTCAAATCGGCCTTGTCCCAGGACACGAAAATCGTCAAGATGCTGCCCATTACCCAGAAGGAAGGCCAGCAGGAAGGGGGCCCGCGGGAAGAATACCTCTTCGCGCCGGATCCGAAGCTCGTCCTCGACGCCTTGCTGCCGCAGTATCTGGATCTGTTCATTTACAACAGCCTCCTTCAGTCCGCTGCCAGCGAACTCGGTGCCCGTATGACGGCCATGACGTCGGCTACGGACAACGCAGGCGAACTGATCGACAAATTGACTGTTACCTACAATAAAGTCCGTCAGGCTGGCATCACCAACGAATTGACGGAAATTGTCAGCGGCGCCAACGCTTTGCAGTAAGCCGCCTGGCGATCATTCTGAAAGAGAGGAGTACCTCTTCATGAGTAATAATATTGGGAAAGTAGTCCAGGTCATCGGCCCGGTCGTCGACGTGCGGTTTGCCTCGGAAGCAGATTTGCCCGCCATTTACAACGCCATCCATATCACCGGTGGCGAAGGCGACCAGAAGATCGACCTGGTTGTAGAAGTCATGCAGCACTTGGGCGACGACGTCGTCCGCTGCGTTGCCATGGACTCGACGGACGGCCTCGTCCGCGGCATGGCAGCTGAAAATACGGGCGGTCCCATCAAGGTCCCCGTCGGCAAAGGTGTCCTGGGCCGTATCTTCAACGTCCTCGGTCAGACTGTCGATAAAGTCGACGCTAAAGTCGAAGCCGATGATTACTGGCCTATCCATCGTCCGGTCCCGAAATTCCAGGACCAGGCGACGGAAACGGAAATCTTTGAAACGGGGATCAAAGTCGTCGACCTCATCTGCCCTTATGCCAAAGGCGGCAAGATCGGCCTCTTCGGCGGCGCTGGTGTCGGCAAGACCGTCCTCATCATGGAACTCATCCACAACGTCGCTACCGGCCACGGCGGCTATTCCGTCTTCACCGGCGTCGGCGAACGTACGCGTGAAGGCAATGACCTTTGGAACGAAATGAAGGAATCCGGCGTCATCGACAAGACGGCCCTCGTCTACGGCCAGATGAACGAACCGCCTGGAGCCCGTATGCGCGTCGGCCTGACCGGTCTGACCATGGCAGAATACTTCCGCGATAAAGAACACAAAGACGTATTGCTGTTCATCGACAACATCTTCCGTTTCATCCAGGCCGGCTCCGAAGTTTCGGCTCTGCTCGGCCGTATCCCGTCGGCCGTTGGCTACCAGCCGACACTGGGTACCGACGTCGGCGCCCTGCAGGAACGCATTACGTCGACTAAAGACGGGTCCATCACGTCGGTCCAGGCTGTCTATGTCCCGGCCGATGACTTGACTGACCCGGCTCCGGCAGCTACCTTCGCCCACTTGGATGCGACGACCGTCCTGGCCCGTGAAATCGCCGAACTGGGCATTTACCCGGCCGTCGATCCCCTCGATTCGACGTCGCGTATCCTCGATCCCCACGTCATCGGCGATGACCATTACAACATGGCCCGTGCCGTCCAGGAAATTCTCCAGAAGTACAAAGACCTGCAGGATATCATCGCCATCCTGGGCATCGACGAACTGTCCGAAGAAGATAAGCTGACCGTTGCCCGTGCCCGTAAGGTACAGCGTTTCCTCAGCCAGCCTTTCGCCGTCGCTGAACAGTTCACCGGTCAGAAGGGCCGCTATGTGCCGTTGAAAGAAACCATCGAAGGCTTCAAGGAAATCTTGTCCGGTAAATGCGACGACATGCCGGAACAGGCCTTCTACATGGTAGGCAATATCGAAGAAGCATACGAAAAGGCTAAGACACTGAAAGGGGAATAGTCTATGGCAGAAGCAGGAAAGACCCTCCATCTGGAAGTCATTACACCCGATGCTGCCGTACTCCATGAAGATGTGGATTTCGTCCTCGTCCGCGCATTGGACGGCGACTTGGGCATCATGCCTAATCATGCGCCGCTCATCGCGTCCCTGTCGATTTGGCCCCTGTGCTATGATAAAGGCGGAAAGCGCCAGTGCGTCACCGTAGCGTCGGGCTTCCTGGAAGTCCATGACAATACGGTCACAGTCATCACGCCAGCTTCAGAAAAACCGGAAGACATCGACGTAGCCCGCGCCCAATCGGCGGAAAAACGTGCCGAAGACCGCTTGGTTGCACACGCTGCCGACCTCGACGTGACCCGCGCCGAAGCGGCCCTGCAACGAGCCCTGCGCCGCCTGGACGTCGCCGAAAAATACGGCAAGCAATGATAGTGAGTTTAAAGTTTTTAGTATAGAGTTTGTAGTGAATCCATTCAAAGTATTGATTACTGCAAACTACAAACTGCAAACTCAAAAGGAGCTGTCTCTACGAGACGGCTCCTTTTTATTGACTTTTCCCCCCATCTCTGCTATGATAAGGTTTGTACAAATCAATAGGCGATGCAGGAGAGTAAGTACGTATCATCCTCAGCGAAGCAGGGACAGTGTGAGCCTGCTGCCGATGCGGAAGGCGCTCTGAAGGCCGCGGCCGGAAGTCTTTTCGATGTGTATGGCCGATGAATCAAGCGGGTCTTTGGACCAATCAGGGTGGAACCGCGGGTACGTATACTCGTCCCTGTAACATGTCATGTGTTACAGGGACTTTTTTGTATTTAGGAGGGAATACGATGAATTTTCAAGACATGATATTTGCATTGAAGAGCTTTTGGTCTTCTCAGGGCTGTATCATCTACGAACCGTATGATGTAGAAAAAGGGGCAGGGACCATGAACCCGGCTACCTTCCTGCGCACGCTCGGGCCGGAACCGTGGCACGTTGCCTATGTCGAACCGTCTCGCCGCCCGGCTGACGGCCGCTATGGCGACAACCCGAACCGCCTGTACCAGCATCATCAGTTCCAGGTCATTTGCAAACCGTCGCCGGACAACATCCAGGAACTCTATCTGAAGAGTCTGGAAACGTTGGGCATCAACCCGGCAGAACACGATATCCGTTTCGTCGAAGACAACTGGGAATCGCCGACCCTCGGCGCCTGGGGCCTGGGCTGGGAAGTCTGGCTCGACGGCATGGAAGTCACGCAGTTCACCTACTTCCAGCAGGTCGGCGGCATCGACGTCGCTCCTGTTTCGTCGGAAATCACATACGGTATGGAACGCCTGGCCATGTATATCCAGGGCGTCGAAAACGTCTATGACCTCAAATGGAATGAAGACGTCACTTATGGCGACATCTTCCATCAGAACGAAGTCGAACAGTCGACGTATGCCTTTGAATTGAGCAACGCCGACCTCTTGTTCCACCTCTTCGATGAATACGAAAAAGAAGCCATGCGGGTCATCAAAGCCGGCTTCGTCCTTCCGGCCTATGACTACGTATTGAAATGCTCGCACACGTTCAACCTCCTCGACGCCCGCGGCGCCATCAGCGTCAGCGAACGGGCTGCCTTCATCGGCCGCGTCCGCAACATGGCACGGGCCTGCGCCAAAGCGTACTTGGAACAGCGTGAAAAATTAGGTTTCCCGATGCTGAATAAGGAGGAAAAATAAGATGAGCAAAGATTTGTTACTTGAAATCGGTACTGAAGAAATCCCGGCTCATTATATGCCGAGTATCCTTTCCCAGGTCCGGGACCTGGCCGGGAAATCCTTTGGCGAATCCCATATCGCCTATGAATCGATCCGCACCCTCGGTACGCCGCGCCGCATCGCCCTCATCATGAAGGGCGTCGCTGAAAAACAGGCCGACGTATCGGCCAAACATAAAGGCCCGTCGGTCAAGATCGCTTACGATGCCGACGGTAACCCGACGAAAGCTGCCATGGGCTTTGCCCGGGGTCAGAAAATCGACGTCAAGGACCTCGTCGTTGAAGACGGCTACGTCTATGCCAACGTCACCAGCGTCGGCGCTGACACAGCCGGCCTCTTGCCGGACCTCATGAAGGGCATCGTCACGGGTCTTAATTTCCCCAAGAGCATGCACTGGGGCAGCCTGGACTTCCACTTCGTCCGTCCTATCCGCTGGTTCGTCGCCCTCTTCGATAAAGATGTCATCCCCTTTGAACTGGCTAACGTCAAATCGGGCAACGTCAGCCGCGGCCACCGCTTCCTGGGTACCGGCGATTTCACCATCGAAAGCCCGGCAGCCTATGAAGAAACGTGCAAGGAACATTTCCTCATCGTCGACCCGGAAGTCCGCAAGCAGATGATCCTCGAAGGTCTGCAGAAACTGGCTGACGAAAAGGGCGGCACCATCATCATGGACGACGACCTCCTGGAAGAAGTCGTCTACCTCGTCGAATACCCGACGGCCCTTTGCGGCGAATTCGATGAAGACTACCTGAAACTGCCGGAAGCGGCCATCATCACGCCGATGAAGGACCACCAGCGCTATTTCCCTATGCGCGATAAAGACGGCAAGCTCATGAACCTCTTCCTGACTGTCCGCAACGGCAACGACTACCATCTGGAAACGGTCCAGCACGGCAACGAACGCGTCCTCCGCGCCCGCCTGGACGATGCCAAGTTCTTCTTTGAAGAAGACAAGAAACATAAGCTCGCCGATTACACGGAAAAATTGAAGAAAATCGTCTTCCAGGACGGCTTGGGCACGCTCTATGACAAAGCCCAGCGCCTGGAAAAGATTACGGTCTTCCTCAATCATAAACTCGACCTCGGCCTGGATGACGCCAAGCTGCAGCGCGCATCGCTCCTGGCCAAAGCCGACCTGGCTACGCAGATGGTCATGGAATTCACGGAACTCCAGGGCGTCATGGGCAAGGAATATGCCCTCATCGACGGCGAAGATGCTGGCGTGGCCGAAGCCATCAACGAACAGTACCAGCCGCGCTTTGCCGGCGACGTCCTGCCGCAGACCGACATGGGTAAAGTCCTGGGCATTGCCGACAAGTTCGATACCATTACGGGCATGTTCAGCCGCGGCTTCATCCCGACGGGCTCGCAGGACCCCTTTGCCCTGCGCCGCCAGACCATCGGTACCCTCAACATCCTCATGGATGCCGGCTGGAACCTCAACTGCCATGAAGTCTTTGCCTTCGTCCTCAATCTCCTCGGCGTAGAAGGGGAAGACGCAGCCAAAGTCATGGGTCAGCTCGACGACTACTTCACGCTGCGCCTGAAGAACATCTTCCAGGATAAAGGCATGGATTACCACATCATTGACTGCGTCCTGGCTTCGGATACGCTCAACGCTTATGAAGAAGCCCGCCGTGCCCAGGCCCTCATCGATGCCGACATCATGGGCAAGACCGACCTCTTGCAGGCCTTCACCCGCGTCAGCAACATGATCAAAGGCGCCGACGATACCGACGTCAATCCGGACCTCTTTGAAACGGAAGAAGAAAAGGCCCTTTACAGCGCCTGCCAGGCCATGCAGGTCAACTTGCCGCAGAAATACGCCGTCTATGACTACGAAGGCGTAGCCGAAGTCCTCTCCGAAGGCATTGCCGCCATCAATGACTTCCTGGACAACGTCCTGGTCATGCACAAAGACGAAGCGGTCAAAGAAAACCGTCTCCACCTCTTGGCCCTGACCTACAGCCTCATCCAGCCCTTGGGCGACATCAAGAAATTGGCGTAGGGGCCGTCCCGACGGACGGTCCGCAGGCCGCTTTGGAATCAGATGCCGCTGCGCGGCGACAGACTCAGGTGGACAACGACGCTTCGGGACACCCTCGGCGCGTAAAAAGCCTCCCCTGAGAAGGGGAGGGGGACCGCTTGCGGTGGAGGGGTTCTTTACGACATACCCTTAGCGTATTGTAGAGAAAGAACCCCTCAGTCAGCAGAGCTGGCCCAACGGGCCGGAGAGGTTGATTGTACTTTCGCGGCTCGCCGCGAATCCCGTGGATAAAGCGGAAATTCAATGGCCAAAAATGAAAAATATGATATAATGAATAGTGTCCAAGTTTGTAGTGTAGAGTTTGTAGTTTGTAGATGACAGGATTGAATTTGAGTTATTTACTGTAAACTAAAAACTACAAACTTCAAACTCGAAAAGAGGCTGCCTTCGTGTGACAGCCTCTTTTCCGCATCTACCATAAAGGAGTGATCATTTATGAAATTGAAGAATCTCGTCATGTTGGCAGCAGCCCTTACCTGTATTGCCGGTTCGACCGTCATGGCTGAAGAAAAGGTGGGCCTCAAGAGCGCCAGTGCCGACAGCTATGAAGTCGTCCAGGTCATGACGACTAAAGACAAGAATTACTATCAGTACTATAACAGCGCCTATCAGTATGCCGTCGATATCCCCCGGGCTGCGACGACAGCCGACATGAATGCCGACGGCGATGGCTGCTATTTCCAGGATCCCAAAGACGATGCCGTCTACATGACCTATGCCGCCAAGAACACCATGGGCTTCACTATCGACGAACTCTACAACATGGCTTTGGGCATGAACGGATCGCCGACACTGACGACCA
The DNA here is from genome assembly GCF_047831605.1 of Megasphaera sp. Taxonomy (NCBI): domain Bacteria; kingdom Bacillati; phylum Bacillota; class Negativicutes; order Veillonellales; family Veillonellaceae; genus Megasphaera; species Megasphaera sp. The sequence continues at coordinate 2,236,925 of NZ_CP181255.1, forward strand.
ACATCAAGACCAAGAACAGCTATGCCATCGGCTGGACGGACGGCAAGAAGTCTTACTACCACGAACTCTACATCAACGACAAGAACAAGACTTACACGGCCTTCACCGTCACCTATCCGACCAGCAAAAAAGATAAGTACCAGGCCATCATCGCCCACATGTCCCGCAGCTTCATGCCGAACGTACAAATGTAATGGATAATATGGGGAAAACCCCTTTACAGGACCGTGTCTTTATGTTATAATTCCCTTGTTAATTTAGGCAGTCCTCTGCTCGATACACGATTGTCGTGAAAGGTGGCGGCAACGGGGGCACGAATGTCTTATAGGAGGAAAAAAGAAATGAACATTATCAGCGTACTTGAACAGGAACAGCTTCGTGACGATATCCCGGCATTCCGCCCTGGTGATACAGTCAAAGTTCACGTAAAGGTTGTCGAAGGCAATCGCGAACGTGTACAGATTTTTGAAGGTGTCGTTATTGGCCGTCAGAACGGCGGTGTCCGCGAAACTTTCACTGTCCGCCGCGTTTCCTACGGTGTTGGTGTTGAACGTACTTTCTTGGTACATTCCCCGCGCCTCGCTAAAATCGAAGTCGTTCGCCACGGTGTCGTCCGTCGTGCAAAACTGCACTACCTCCGTGGTCTTACAGGCAAAGCTGCCCGTATCCGCGAACGTCGGTAATTCATTGGCAAGAACACTTGAAAAAGAGGTTGTCCCACGAAGCATGGCTTCGCGGGCAGCCTCTTTTTTCATGACTCCATCGTAGGGGTCGTCCCCAAGGGTGGCCAAAGGCAACCTCTCAGTCAGCTGCGCTGATAGCTCCCCTATAAAGGGAGCCAAAGCCTCTCCTCATAGGCCCTTTTTGGCCCGTCAGGTGCTGACCGCAGGGAAGTGCAAGACGGTTGCCAAAACGGAGAGCTGAGCTAGAGGTGGCCCGAAGGGCCGGAGAGGTTGGTCTTAAACAAATGGGCCGTCCTGCGATTCAGGATATCGTGTACTCATATTGTTAACCTTGATACAAACGAAATAAAGTTGACTGCAATCGCCGCAGCGAGTATAATAATCCCATAGTTCACAATAAAAATAGGGAGTGGGTTGACAATGAATACGATAGCAGCACTGACCGATAGCATTATACAGGGGTACCGCATCCAACGCGGCGATGATTTATCGATTTTCCTGGAAGCACCTTTGGAAGAATTGCAGCAGGGAGCCGGCGTTTTACAGCGCCATTTTTGTGGCAATCATATTGATTTCTGCACCATCATCAACGGCCGCAGCGGCCGCTGTGGGGAAGACTGCAAATACTGTGCCCAGTCGGCCTGCCACCATACGGGCTGCGAAGAATACGGTTTTCTGGCGAAAGAAGAAATCCTGGCCAACGCCAAGGCCAATCAGGATGCCGGCGCCAACCGCTTTGCCATCGTCACGTCGGGCCGGGCTCTGACAGGGTCGGATTTTGAAAAAGCCCTGGATACGTACCGCACGATGAAGCAGACGCTGCACATCGACCTCTGTGCGTCTCACGGCCTGCTGACGCCGGAACAGCTGCACCGCCTCCACGAAACGGGCGTGACCAGTTATCACCATAATATCGAGACGTCGCGGCGTTTCTTCCCATACATCTGCACGACCCACACTTATGACGACCGCATCCGCACCATCAAGGCCGCTCAGAAAGAAGGACTCTGCGTCTGTTCCGGCGGCATCATCGGCATGGGGGAAACCTGGGAAGACCGTCTGGACATGGCCATCAGCCTGGCCGAAATGGGCATCCAGTCCATTCCAGTCAACGCCCTCATGCCCATTCCCGGCACGCCCCTGGAACATCGGCCCCAACTCGACGGCCGCGATGTCCTGCGGACCATCGCCTTCTTCCGCTTCATCAATCCTGAAGCCAACATCCGCCTGGCTGCCGGCCGCAAACTCCTGCCGGAAAACGGCGCCACGGCCCTGCTCCACGGCGCGTCGGCCTCGATTACGGGCAACATGCTGACCACGTCGGGCTCGACCATCGCCGAAGACATGGCCATGCTCCAGCGCCTGGGCTTGACTAATTCGTAGGTCGTAGGCCGTAGATCGTTCGTCGTTGATGGTACGATTAAAAATCATAACTAATACGACGAACGATGAACGAAAAACGTTTGAATCTGCGAGGGCTATGTGCATGATAGTCTATACTGGTGTATGACAAGCCCTGCACTAGCCTTCATCCTTTGTCTATGATATAATGTTAGGGATATAGAAACATACATATACTTTTCAATGAGGTGATTATCGTGGCAAAACAGATTTTTGTTACCGGTCATAAGAGCCCGGACACGGACTCCATTTGTTCTTCCATTGCCTATGCAAAATTAAAACAGTTACAGGGTATCGACGCTACGCCGATCCGCGCTGGCGAACCGAATAAGGAAACGGCCTTTGCCCTGAATTATTTCCACGTCGCTCCGCAGCCGCTGGTCAAGGATTTCTACGTCAAAGTCAGCGAAGCCGTCCACACGGAAGTAGAAGCCCTTCCGGTTAGCGCCAGCCTGAAAGATGCTGCCAAATGGTTCGCATCCCACGAAAGCGATGTCGCTCCCGTTGCCGATAACGGCCAGTTCGTCGGCGTCATCGAAAAAGGCCAGCTCGCCGATGAATTCGTCAAGACCGTCATGGGTGAAGAATTGAGCACGGTCAAAGCCTTGGCTCACGATCCGGAATTGTTCTTCAAGCCGACCGATAACGGCCATGATATCCCGGCTGATGGTAAATACGCTGTCGTCGAAAACGGCAAATACGTCGGCATGATCTGTGCAGACTGTGTCGCTGCTGTCGAAAAACAGCAGGTCATCCTCGTCGACCACAACGAAAAGAAACAGATCATCGACGGCATCGACGAAGCATCTATCGTCGGCGTCATCGACCATCACCGCATCGGCGGCACTTTGGAAACAGCCGGCCCTATTTCCATCCTCTTCAAACCCGTCGGCTGCACGGCAACCATCGTAACGGGCTTGTATGAACAGGCTAAGGTCGACATCCCCAAAGACATTGCCGGCCTGCTCTTGTCGGCCGTCATTTCCGATACGGTCCTCTTCCGTTCGCCGACCTGCACGCCGGCTGACCGCGAAGCTGCCGAAAAATTGGCCAACATCGCTGGCGTAGACGTCGAAAAATACGGCATGGAAATGCTCAAAGCTGGTGCCAACGTCTCCGATTTGACGCCGGACCAGATCGTCCACAACGACATGAAAGAATTCTCCAGCGGCAATACGACCTTCACCGTTGCCCAGGTCCAGGTCATGGATACGACGGACCTCCTCGACCAGAAACAGGTCCTGCTCAACGCCTTGGAAAAATTGCGCGCTGAACACGATTACGCCGCTTCCTTCCTGATGATCACCAGCATCATCGACGAATCGACGAACCTCATCTTCGCCGGTAATATGGACGACGTCGTCAGCAGTGCCTTCGGCAAGGACGTCCTCGATAAGGAAGTCTACCTGCCCAAGGTCATGAGCCGTAAGAAACAGGTCATTCCGCCTATCCTTTCGGCAATGAAATAAGTGATGATTTTCAGAGGCCCCATCGACACGGTGTGGGCCTTTTTATCTATAAAGGGGAAGAATGCATGAATCCTATTTTTGATACCCTCAACGACCGCCAGTGCGAGGCCGTCAAGCATACTGAAGGGCCGCTGCTGATCACGGCCGGTGCCGGATCGGGCAAGACCAAAGTCCTGACCTGCCGCATTGCCCATCTCCTGGAATTAGGCGTCGCGCCGTACCGCATCCTGGCCATTACCTTTACCAACAAGGCCGCCAAGGAAATGAAGGAACGTGTGACCAACCTCGTCGGTGCCCAGGCCGACAGCATCTGGCTGAGTACGTTTCACTCGTTCTGCGCCAAGCTGCTGCGCTTTGAAATCGACGGCTTCCATGGCTATACGCGCAATTTCACCATCTACGATTCGTCGGACCAGTTGGTCCTGGTCAAGGACTGCCTGAAAAAACTCAACCTCGACGACAAGCAGTTCACGCCGCGCTCCGTGTTGGGGACCATTTCATCGGCTAAGAACGTCCTCATGGATGCCAAGGCCTTTGCGGCGAAAGCCTCCGATTTCTACGAACAGAAAGTCGCCGACGTCTACGCTCTGTATCAGGAAAAATTGCGGGAAAACAATGCCGTCGATTTCGACGACCTTTTGTTCCTGGCCGTGCGCCTCTTGCAGGAAAACGAGGAAGTCCGGGAAAAATACCAGTCCCGGTTCCAATATATCCTGGTCGACGAATATCAGGATACGAACCATGCCCAGTATGCCCTGACCAAGATACTGGCCGCCCGCTGGCGCAATATCTGCGTCGTCGGCGATGCCGACCAGAGTATTTACGCCTGGCGCGGTGCCGATATCCGCAACATCATCGACTTCACGCGGGACTATCCCGATGCGGTGTCGATCAAACTGGAACAGAACTACCGCTCGACGAAGACTATCCTCCATGCGGCCAATGCCGTCATCGACAATAACGAAAGCCGGCCCAAGAAGACCCTGTGGACAGAGAACCCGACGGGGAACAAGATCATCCATTACCAGGCCCAGACGGAACACGACGAAGCCGATTATATCGCCGGCGTCATCTACAATCGCCATGAAATCAGCCATGAACCGTATGGCGACATGGCCATCCTCTTCCGGACCAACGCCCAGTCCCGTGTCCTCGAAGAAAAGCTCATGCGCTATGCCATTCCCTATACCATGGTCGGCGGCACCAAGTTCTATGACCGCAAGGAAATCAAAGACGTTCTGGCCTACCTGCGCCTGCTCTATAACCCGGAAGACAGCCTGAGCCTGACGCGCATCATCAACGTGCCCAAGCGCAACATCGGTGCGACGACGATGGAACACGTCGCGGCCTATGCGGAAGAACAGGGCATATCCTTGTTTGAAGCCTTGTCGTCGACCGATGAGATCCCCGTCACCAAACGAGCCCGGACATCGTTGGAAAACTTTGCCGCCATGATTTTCGACCTCCTCAACGACATCGAAGGCAAAGATGTCTTGAGCCTCATCGAAACGGTCATCAAACAGACTGGCTACGGTGATATGCTCGATAAAGAAGCGGAACACGACCCGCAAGGCGAAAGCCGCAAGGAAAATGTCGGCGAATTCCTGTCCGTCGCCAAAGATTACATGGACAGCAATCCCGACGGCAACCTCCAGGACTTTTTAGAAAACGTCGCCCTGGTCAGCGATGTCGATGATTTTGAAAGCAGTGATTCCAAAGTGACCCTCATGACTCTCCACGCCGCCAAGGGGTTGGAATTCCCTGTCGTCTTCTTAACCGGCCTCGACGAAGGCCTGTTCCCACACAGCCGGACCCTGCTGGACCCAGCGCAGGTCGAAGAAGAACGGCGCCTGGCCTACGTCGGCATTACCCGGGCAGAACGGCAGCTCTACGTGACCAATGCCGTCACGCGGACCATGTACGGCCGCATCTCGGCCTATATGCCCAGCCGTTTCCTGGCCGAAATCCCGCCGCAGTTCATGGAAGACTACCATCGCAAGAGCGCCATGCCCCAGAGCCGGACGACGGCGGTCCCGGGGAAACAGCGCGTCTCCATCCTGACCAAGCCCGTCGCGTCGAGCCTGCCCAAGAAACATGCCGTGACCGACACCTTCGCTAAAGGCGACAAAGTCCGCCATAAAATCTGGGGCATCGGCACCGTCCTCGACGTCATCGGCGAAGGGCCGAACATGCAGATGAAAATCCAATTCCCGACCAAAGGCGTCCGCCAAGTCGTCGTAAAATACGCCCCCTTAGAAAAAATATAGCAAGGGCCTTCGTAGGGGTCGCCATGTGGGCGACCCGCCACAGAACGTGTGAGGAGATCCTTTTCGGATAAATGGAACCGATTTTCAGGAATAAAGGAGGAACCTATGGATACTGAAAAAGCGCGTCTCTTGGAGCTGCGTAAGAAAATAGATGAATTGAGTTATCAATATTACACCCTCGACAAACCGACGGTGACTGATTATGAATATGATATGATGTACCGGGAACTGGAAAACATCGAAAAAGCCCATCCCGACTGGGTCACGCCCGATTCGCCGACGCAGCGCGTAGGCTCCAAGATTTCCGGCGGCTTTGAAAAATACACTCACGACCGGCCCATGCTCAGCCTGGGCGACGTCTTCAGCGACGATGAATTGCGGGAATTCGACCAGCGCGTCCGCGATGACCTGGGCGGCGAAGATTTGGAATACGTCGTCGAACTGAAAATCGACGGCCTGGCAGTCAACCTCATTTACGAACAGGGCCAGTTCATCCGCGGCGTCACCCGCGGCGACGGCGTCGTCGGCGAAGACATTACCAACAACGTCCGGACCATCCGCACCATTCCCCTGCACATCGCCAGCGATTCGCCGCACATCGAGATCCGCGGCGAAGTCTACATGCCCATTACGTCGTTTGAAGCCCTGAATCAGCAGCGCCGCGATGACGAACTGGAACCTTTTGCCAATCCCCGCAACGCCGCCGCCGGCTCACTGCGCCAGCTCGACCCGCGCATTACGGCCCAGCGCAAACTGGCTTTCTTTGCCTACGCCTTGGGCGGAAACAGCGGCATCACCATCGAGAGCCAGGAAGAACTGCTCCAGGCCTTGGCCCAGTTCCATTTCCAGGTCAATCCGGAATACCGCAAGTTTACGGACATCGAAGACGTCATTACCTTCATCCACAGCTGGGACGACCGCCGCGACAGCCTGCCTTATGCGACAGACGGCATGGTCGTCAAGGTCAATTCCTTTGCCCAGCAGGCCCGCTTGGGCAATACCGTCAAGATTCCCCGCTGGGCTATTGCCTATAAATTCCCGCCTGAACAGGCCAAGACGAAAGTACTCGGCATTTCCGTCAGCCTCGGCCGGACAGGCGTCCTGACGCCGGCAGCCGACCTCGAACCGGTCCACCTGGCCGGGACGACAGTCAAACGGGCGACGCTGCACAATGAGGATTACATCAAAGAAAAAGACATCCGCATAGGCGATACCGTCGTCATCCAGAAGGCCGGCGAAATCATCCCGGAAGTCGTCCGCTCCCTGCCGGAACTGCGCGACGGTTCGGAAACAGTCTTCACCATGCCGACGACCTGCCCGGCCTGCGGCAGCCCTGTCGTCCGCCGCGACGGGGAAGCGGCCTGGCGCTGCACCAACCCTGACTGCCCGGCGGTCATCGGGGAAAAGATCGCCCACTTCGTCTCCCGCGATGCCATGAACATCGACGGCCTGGGCGACGCCATCGTCCAGCAGCTCCTGGCTCAGGGGCTCATTCACGACGTAGCCGACATCTACGGCTTGACTAAAGAAGAACTCGTCGACCTCGAAGGCTTCGGCGAAAAATCAGCCGATAACCTGCTCAAAGCCATCGAAACGAGCAAGTCCGTCGGCCTGGCCCGGGTCCTCTTTGCCTTGGGCATCCGCTTCGTCGGAGCCAAAGCCGGCCGCGTCCTGGCCGAATCCTTCGGCTCTGTCGACGCCCTCATGAAAGCCAGCACGGAAGACCTGACGGCCATCGACGACATCGGCCCGCGCATTGCCGACAGCATCGTAGCTTATTTCCACGATGCCAAGAACCAGGCTCTCATCGAAAAATTGCGCGCCCACGGCGTCGACATGACGGCGGAAAAGAAGACCCTCATCAATACGACCTTTGATGGCGAAATCGTCGTCCTCACAGGAAAATTACAGATGTTCAGCCGCAAAGAAGCCGAACAGGCCGTCGAAGCGCGAGGCGGTAAATGCACGTCGTCCGTCACCAAGAAGACCACCCTCGTCGTCGTCGGAGCCGACCCGGGCAGCAAATACGAAAAAGCCAAGAAACTGGGCACGCCCATCATCAGCGAAAGCGAATTCAAAGAATGGCTCGAACGCTAAATAAGCCACCTCTCAGTCAGCAGAGCTGCCAGCTCCCCTACAAAGGGAGCCTTAAGCCTCTCCTCATAGGCCCTTTTTGGCCCGTCAGGTGCTGACCGTAGGGAAGCGCAGGGAAGCGCAGGGCGGTTGCCAAAACGGAGAGCCGAGCTGGAGGTGGCCCAACGGGCCGGAGAGGTTGCTTGTACTTTCGCAGGCCGCCGGTCGCAGTTCGCAGTTCGCAGGCCGCCTCGGACTCAGATGCCGCTGTGCGGCGACAGACTCAGACTAACAACGACGCTTCGGGAAACCCTCCGCGCGTAGCGGGCCGCCCTCTGGGACGGCCCCTACGGATGCCGCGGCGCGGCGACAGTAGAAATGCCCCCGGCTGGGGCGTAGGGGTCGCCGCGTGGGCGACCCGCCACAGAACGAATGGGAATACCTAAACAGACTGAATGGAGATGATTTTATGCGTGCTATGGATAAAGTAATGAAAGAATTACATGCATTTATTGCTAAGAAGGCTCCGAACGGTGTTAAGAGCGAAGAAGAGATGCAGCAGATTATTGAAGAATTCATGATGCAGCATAATGAGGCTGTCCAACACTTGCAGGACTTTTTGCAGGAGAATGGGCAGGACGATACAGTACCAGCCGATGTCTATGATTATTTAGACTTAGCTGAGCAGGCGAGCCGAAAAAAAGACAAACGGGAATATTTGGCTAAAGCAGCCGAACTGGAGCCGGATAATGTGGAAGTCAAACTGGCCCAAGCTGAATTGGATTCAAAAGGCCCCCTGGATATGCTTGAAATCCTTCCGGGCATGATTGCAGCCGAAGAAAAACGGTTAAAAGATCAGGAAATTTACCAGCGTAGCAAAGGTGATTTTTGGCTGGACTTTGAAACACGGCCTTATATGATGCTGCTTCAAGAATACTTGTCGAACTTGATTGAATGTGGTATCCACAACAAAGCCATCCAGATAGGGGAAGAAATGCTTCGCCTCAATCAAAACGACAACTTGGGAATCCGTTTTCTGCTGATGCCGCTGTATGCTAAAATGTGCAATGAAATGAAGGCTTTGAAACTGTATAAACGGGGAAAATACGAACAAAAGAGTTCCTTTTATCTCTTGGCCTTAGCCTTGTTGTACTTCAAACTCGGCGATTGGCCCGAGGCGAAATCATACTTGGAAACCTTGAAGCAGGAATACCCTATTACGAAAAAGCTCATCCGTTCCATTAAAAAGGGTGACCAGAGCATCTTCCAGCCCTACCTTGACAACCCGCCATACGCCCCATTTTCCGATGAAGAACTCATCACTGCCTATCTGACGAACTATGCCATTTACGCAACCGAACCGTACTTCTTCGGCTGGGCCGACGAAGCCCTCATCGTCCATCGTAAAAAGAAGAAATAAGCAGTTCCTGATAGGAAAGGTAGTCCAACGGCTGGAGAGGCTGCTTGTAGTTTTGCAGACTGCAGGTCGCAGGCCACCGCGGATTCAGATGCCGCTGCGCGGCAACAGACTCAAACTGACAACGACGCTTCGGGAAACCCTCAGCTCGTAAAAGATGTTCCCGGCTGGGGCGTAGGGGTCGCCACGTGGGCGACCCGCTACAGAACGAGTAGATGGATCCGTTTCAGCTTTCTCTTTTCCTGTTTTGCGGCCGTCGCCGGGACCGGTTCAAGGCCCTGCTCTGGCAGGGTGATGGTTTCCTGCTCCTCTACAAACGCTTGGAAAAAGGAAGGCTGCAGTGGCCAAGGACACCTGATGAAGTCCGGGAACTCACACCACAGCAGTACCGCTGGCTCATGGAGGGGCTGTCTGTTGAACAGCCTCGGGCCGTGCAAAAGATTACGCCGAAAACGGTTTTGTAAAATAGCCGAAACACTGCATAAACGCTAGGGTTTTCGGCTGTTTTATGGTATAATAGATTTATCACAAATCCGTAAGATTGAGGTGCCGTATGACAGATATCCGTGAACAGGAAATGCAGGGGAAAATCGATGAACTGACCGCGCAGAAAGCGTCTCTGGAAGCAGAGAACAAACAGCTGCGCAAGCAGGTCGAATGGCTGCGCAAGGCTCAGTTTGGCCGCAAGTCGGAAACCAAGAAAGTCGTGTACCCGGAAGAACAGATGAGCCTGTTCAATGAAGCAGAAACAGAAGCGAAACCCAGCGCTCCGGAACCGGAAATTTCGGTCAAGCCGCACAAACGCAAGAAAAAGGTCGGCCATCGTGAAGAATTACTGGCCAAACTGCCTCATCGGAAAATTGTCGTCGAACCGGAAACGACGGTCTGCCCGGAATGTGGCAGCACACTTTCGCCGGTAGGCGAAGAATTCATTCGTTCGGAAGTCGTCTACATCGCAGCCCGCGTGGAAGTGAAGGATTTCTATCGTAAAAGTTATGAATGCCGTACCTGCCGCAAGCAGGGACAGCCTGCCATCCTGAAAGCAGCCATGCCTCAGCCGGTCATCCCCCATTCTATCGCCTCACCATCGGTGGTCGCCCATGTCATGATGCAGAAATATGGCTATGCCCTGCCACTGTACCGCCAGGAAAGCGAATGGAAACGCATCGGCCTGGCCTTTTCCCGGGCCAATCTGGCTAACTGGATCATCATCGCTTCCAAAGAATGGTTGGCCCCGGTCTATGGACGGATGCATGAGATGCTCCTGGAAGAGCGCTGTCTCCATGCTGATGAAACACCTATCCAGGTGCATAACGAAAAAGGCCGTAAAAATACGAGCAAGTCATATATGTGGGTCTATGCCAGCACGGCTTTGAATCCCACGCGGAAAATCCGTTTGTTTGAATATGCGCCGACACGCAGTGCCCATTGTGCAGAAACTTTCCTGGAAGGTTTCTCTGGCTACCTGCTGACGGACGACTATGTCGGCTACCGTTCCATCAAGACAGCGGGGCATTGCCTATGCTGGGCCCATGCCCGACGGAAGTTCGTCGATGCCGCTCCGGCTTATGCTAAAGAAACGGATGGACTCGAAAACACCTTAGTCAAAGCGGGTATCGACCAGATCAGCCAGTTATTCGACAAAGAAAAAGAATATAAATCGCTCTCACCGGAAGAACGGTATGAACGACGCCTCGGGGAAGAAAAGCCTATCCTGAAGGCGCTCTTCGCGTGGGCAGAAAACAATGTCGACAAACTGCTGCCCAAATCGCCGCTGACAACGGCCATGAATTATCTCCTGTCGAACCGTAACGGGCTGACCTGTTACCTCAAAGACGGACACTGTGACATTTCCAACAACACCGCGGAAAACAGCATCCGACCTTTCACCGTTGGGCGGAAAAACTGGCTTTTCAGTAACAGCCCCAAAGGAGCCAAAGCCAGTGCCATCGTCTACAGCCTGATTGAAACAGCCAAAGCCAACGGCTTGGACCCCGAACGGTATCTGAAATACCTTTTTGAAAAGCTGCCGAATACAGCAAACTTCAAAGATACCGAAACCTTGGATCAATACCTGCCTTGGGCAACAAAGCCCCAGGAAAAGTGCAAAGAATAAATAGAATCAAAGCCCTAGACTTATGAAAAAAGGATAGCATAAGTCTGGGGCTTTTTCTATACACTGATTTATTTTCCGCTTACCAAGAATCTGCTTCGTAACCTCAATATCCGTCAAAGTATGGACGGCAGGAGCCGCTGGGCAGACAACATCATGATTGAACGTTGGTTCCGTAGCCTCAAAACGGAGCAGCTCTATCCGAACGAATATCGCACCCCAAGAGAGCTTCGACGTCTGATTAACCAATACGTAGATGATTACAACAACATACGGCCCCACGAGGCATTAGGCTACAAGGTTCCCAACGAGTTTTACTTTGCTTGCTTCGCTGCTTAGAATAATTCTGCTTACTGCCACTCTTAAAATTTTAGAACGTGGTCTTGACAAGGGGCCCATTATATAGTTTAGAATTACTTTCTGACTATTATGATAAAGGCGAACTTTTTCCGCAGGAAGTCAATGCTATTATTCACGAAATACATGCGAAAAAGGGAAAATAGCAGTGAATGTAATTGAAGCAGTATATATGATGCGATAAAAGCCATGAACTTTCTAGGTTCGTGGCTTTTTCAAGTTTCTGGGCATTACGAGAGACCAATGGATATCTTGCTAATTTGCCCTAGATATGATATATTGAACTTAGAATGTTTGTTCGTTTACTGCGTGGCGAAGCAGGTGAATAAAAATTCGTGATTTGGAGCGTGAATTATATGGATAATTTTGTGCATATACAAGGGTTGCATATTAAAAACTTTAACCTGATTCTGCAAGAAGTCTCCCGCCTCTTTAGGCGGTGAGATGAATTGCAGGTTTTTCTGAGGGTTCGATGCCCTCAGAAAGACAATTTCTTCATAATTTGTTTTGCAGTATAATCAGTAGTAAGAGAGAAAGGACTGATTATACTATGGAATTAGACAGTAACAACCATTCAGTGTTCTTACTCTATTACCATCTTGTTTTAGTGGTGAAGTACCGACGCAAAGTATTTTCTGACCCAATGAGCCAATATGCAAAAGATATATTCGTCCGCATAGGTTCATCATATGATATCACTTTGGAAGAATGGAACCACGACCAGGACCATGTACATATTATGTTTCGTGCCCATCCTAATACAGAGATATCGAAATTTGTCAACGCTTATAAAAGTGCCAGCTCAAGGCTCATAAAGAGATACTTCCCCGAGGTTAGGTGTAAGCTATGGAAGGACATGTTCTGGTCAAGAAGCTATTGTCTGCTGACAACCGGCGGGGCTCCTATAGCGACAATTCGCAAGTATATAGAAAGTCAAGGCAGGTGATGATAGTGAATAAGGCATACCGTTACAGGCTCTACCCGACAAGGGAACAGAAAATGATGTTTGCCAAGACCTTCGGCTGTGTCCGATTCATCTACAACAAGATGCTGAGTGACCGCATTGACTATTATAAGGAAACCGGCCAAAAGCTGAATAACACGCCTGCGCAGTACAAAGAAGAATTCCCTTGGCTAAAGGAAGTAGATAGTTTAGCCCTTGCCAATGCCCAAATGAACCTGAATAAGGCCTATAATAACTTTTGGAATGATAGCCAGCATTTCGGCAAGCCGCGCTTCAAGTCCAAGAAGAATCGTCGTGCTTCGTATTCCACGAACAACCAGAAAGGCTCTGTCCGAATCGAGGGCCATAAGGTGAAACTGCCGAAAGTCGGTTGGGTGAAATTATGCCAACATCGTCCCTTGCCGGAGAACAGTATCATAAAGACCGTGACCATCAGCAAGACGCCATCAGGAAAGTACTATATCAGTATGCTGGTGGAGTATGAAAACCAAATACTCCCTGTCATACCGAAGACCTTCCTGGGCCTGGATTTTGCGATGCACGGCTTGTATGTGGCTTCCGATGAGGATGAGGCTAAGTATCCCGATTTCCTGCGAAAGGCAGAGAAGAGATTGGCTAAGGCACAGCGAAAGCTATCCAAAAAGCTGAAAGGAAGTCACAACAGAGAAAAACAAAGGCTGCGCGTAGCTATTCTCCATGAGAAAGTGGCCAATCAACGGCGGGATTTCCTGCACAAAAAGTCCCGCTACCTTGCAGACCGCTATGATGCCATTGGCATTGAGGATATCAGCGTCAAAGCGATGGCCAAGCGGAAAAAGGGTGGCAAGTTCAGTTTTGGCAAATCCGTAACTGACAATGGCTGGAATATGTTCACGAACATGCTGGAGTATAAACTGGCTTGGCAAGGCAAAAAGCTTATCAAGATAGACAAGTGGTATCCCAGCAGCCAGCTGTGCCATGTTTGCGGATATCAGAACCACGAAACCAAGGACTTGTCTGTAAGGGAATGGGATTGCCCTAAATGTGGCAGTCATCATAACCGAGATAAAAACGCAGCCATAAATATTCGAGAAGAAGCCAGGCGGATATCAGCCTGACGTAATCCATAAAATACCGTGGGTCGCACGGGAATCTACGCCTGTGGAGAGAGTGTAAGCCGCCGCAACTCTTTGGAGTCCGTGGCGCTGTTCTCGTTGAAGCAGGAAGCTCCCGCTTCTATAGGCGGGAGTACGTTCACCTGGGGCGGTTTCCTCGCCGGTACGCTGATTGGCTCGTCGACGCATTCCGTCTATTACGATGACGAAGTGATACCTTTGACCTATGACGGCGTACAGTTCCTGGGGGCACAGCGCCTTTTGCTGACGAAAGGCGATAAAAATATGCTCATCAATCAGGAAACAGGGGCCTTTGTTGCGGAATTCCCGGCCAGTGTGAAATGGATGGCTTTCCTCCTCGACGATTATACCTGGTGCTGGAACGACAAGAAAGAGTATGCCATTGTCGACAGGAACGGTCAGGTCCAGTACCGTGCTGCCGCCGGCCAGATCCAGGACGTCAAAGGCTTCCGCAACGGCCTGACTCCGGTCAAGACAAAGACTGGCTGGGGCATCATGGATCATCAGGGCCAGTGGATCGTGGAGCCGCAGTATAAAGATATTACCATGGTGTAGGGATGGTTCTAAAGTAAGAAAAATGAGCCTGTCATATAAAGTTATTCATGACTTTGTATGTCAGGTTCTTTTTTGGTATAATTAGGTGTTGAATTTTACTGTGAGGAGTGATTTTTTTGAAAGGGATTGTATTAGCTGGGGGCAGCGGGACGCGGTTGTATCCGCTGACGATGGTGACGTCTAAGCAGTTGTTACCGGTATATGATAAGCCGATGATTTATTATCCTTTGTCGACGTTGATGTTGGCTGGGATTCGGGATATTTTGATTATTTCGACGCCGACGGATTTGCCGAATTTTGAACGGCTTCTGGGGGATGGGTCGCGCTATGGTATCCATCTGAGTTATAAGGTGCAGCCATCACCGGATGGATTGGCTCAGGCTTTTATTTTAGGGGAAGAATTTATCGATGGGGAACCGTGCGCCATGGTTTTGGGCGATAATATTTTCTACGGCGCAGGTCTGACCCGCCATTTGCAGCAAGCTGCGGCCAACACGGAAGGGGCCACGGTATTCGGTTATTACGTCGATGATCCGGAACGGTTCGGCGTCATTGAGTTCGATGAGCATGGCAAGGCGATTTCTATTGAAGAAAAACCGGCACAGCCTAAGACGAATTATGCCGTTACGGGGCTGTATTTTTATGATAAGCATGTTTGTGAATATGCCAAACAAGTCAAGCCGTCGGCGCGGGGCGAACTGGAAATAACGGATTTGAATCAGATGTACTTAGAACAAGGAAATCTCAACGTCGTCACCCTCGGACGGGGCTATGCCTGGCTCGATACGGGAACAGTCAATAGCCTGAGTGAAGCCTCGAATTTCGTCAAAGCCGTAGAAACCAGGGCTGGCATCCAGATTGCCGCCTTAGAAGATATCGCCTACGGCCACGGCTGGATCGACAAAGCCACCCTCATGGAAAGCGCCATCAAATATGGCAAGAGCCCGTACGGACAGTATCTGAAGAAAGTCGCAGAAGGACGATTTTTGAAGGATGCTTTTTAAAGGATTAAAAAGCAGCAGTTAGGGATTAGCTATTAGGGGTTAGTGTCTGATGGGTGTGTATTGGCAAGTCATTTTTTCTTTTTTCGTAAATGGAAGGGAGTAATGTACTATGCCAGTGAAATGTTATCAAGATTTGGTCGTTTGGCAAAAAGCGATGCGTTTGGCCCGGGAGGCATATCTTATTGCAAAAAAATTGCCGTATGAGGAGAAATTTGCGTTATCTGACCAGCTGCGGCGCTCAGCAGTTTCGATTCCCTCGAATACACGATATCTCCGACTAATCCCTAGCCCCTAACGGCTAACTGCTATAAATGAAAAAATGCGTAGTGTATGATAAGGAGGAACCCTAGAATGACTATAATAATAACCGGCGGTGCCGGGTTTATTGGTTCGAATTTTGTGTTTCATATGTTGAAGGAGCATCCGCAGGACCGGGTGATTTGTTTGGATAAGTTGACGTATGCTGGGAATTTGTCTACGTTGGCACCGGTTATGGATCAGGATAATTTCCGTTTTGTCAAGGCCGATATTTGTGACCGCAACGCGGTTTATCAGTTGTTTGAAGAGGAGCATCCTGATGTAATCGTCAATTTTGCGGCGGAATCGCATGTCGACCGGTCTATTGAGAATCCGGCGATTTTCTTGGAAACGAATATCATGGGGACGGCTGTCCTCATGGATGCCTGCCGCAAGTACGGTATTCAGCGGTATCATCAGGTATCGACGGATGAAGTTTATGGCGATTTGCCCTTGGACCGGCCGGATTTGTTCTTTACGGAAACGACGCCGATCCACACGTCCAGTCCGTATAGTTCCTCCAAGGCTTCGGCTGACCTCCTGGTTCTGGCTTATCATCGGACTTATGGCCTGCCGGTGACCATCAGCCGCTGCTCTAATAACTATGGTCCTTATCATTTTCCGGAAAAGCTGATTCCCCTCATGATCATCAATGCCCTGCATGACAAGCCGCTGCCTGTCTATGGGGACGGCCTCAATGTCCGCGACTGGCTCTATGTCGAAGACCATTGCCGGGCCATCGACCTCATCCTCCAGAAGGGCCATGTCGGCGAAGTCTATAATATCGGCGGCCATAATGAAATGAGAAATATCGACATCGTCAAATTGATTTGCAAAGAACTGGGCAAACCGGAAAGCCTCATCCACCATGTCACGGACCGTAAAGGCCATGACCGCCGCTATGCCATCGACCCGACGAAAATCCATAAAGAATTAGGCTGGCTGCCGGAAACGAAATTTGCCGACGGCATCAAGAAAACCATCCAGTGGTACTTGGACCATGAAGATTGGTGGCAGCCCATCATTTCCGGGGAATACCAGCAGTATTATCAGAAGATGTATGGGAGTCGAGGCTAGGAGACTCGACGCAGGCCGCAGTTCGCCGGCCGCAGGCTGTCTCGGACTCAGATGCCGCTACGCGGCGACAGACTCAAAGTGACAACGACGCTTCGGGATACCTTCAGCGCGTAGCGGGCCGCCTTATTAGGACGGCCCCTACGAAATCGCATTCAGGCGATGAAAAAATTATGCGGCTACACCGCATCTGTAGGGGCCGTCCCAAAGGGCGGCCCGCTGTGAACAGTTGGGAATATTTCCAAACTGTTCATATGGCATGCAGTACGTTATGCATCGCTATTCCGGACGGGCGCCCCGCGTGGCGCCCCTACAAAATCGTATAGAGGCGATGGGAAAAGAACCTCTCAGTCAGCTGTGCTGACAGCTCCCCTTCGCAGGGGCGCCTTTCATCGCAGGTCGCCGCAATCTTGCAGACCATAAGAAATACAAGGCCCCCAATCAGGGCATTTTTACGAGCCGAGGGTTACTCGAGGCGATGGTGTTACTTTGAATTTATTGCCGCGAAGCGGCATCTGAATCCGACGCGGCCTGCGAATGGCGAACTGCGGCCTGCAAATTGAATATGCTATGATAAAAAGGAACATGCATGAAGGGAGAGAACACATCCTATGAAAATATTTGTAACAGGTGTGAATGGCCAGTTGGGTCATGATGTGATGAATGAGCTGGCTTTGCGGGGGCATGTCGGTATCGGCAGTGATTTGGCTCCGGCTTACAGCGGTATGGCTGATGGGACGGCGGTGACGACGGCACCGTATGTGTCTTTGGATATTACCGACGCAGATGCGGTACGGCGTGTCATTTTGGACGTCCAGCCCGATGCGGTCATTCATTGTGCGGCTTGGACGGCTGTCGATATGGCCGAAGATGACGACAAAGTGGCTCAGGTCCGGGCGGTCAATGCCGGTGGGACGCAGCATATTGCCGATGTCTGCAAGGAATTGGACTGTAAGATGCTCTATCTCAGTACGGATTATGTGTTCAACGGGCAGGGGACGGAGCCGTGGCAGCCGGACTGCAAGGATTACCAGCCCCTCAACGTTTATGGCCAGACCAAGCTTGAAGGGGAATTGGCCGTTTCGCAGACGCTGGAAAAATATTTTATCGTCCGCATTGCCTGGGTATTCGGTCAGAACGGCAAGAATTTCGTCAAGACTATGCTCAATGTCGGTAAGACCCACGATACGGTCCGCGTCGTCAATGACCAGATCGGGACACCGACGTATACTTTTGATTTGGCTCGTCTGTTAGTCGATATGATTGAAAGCGATAAATACGGCTATTACCATGCGACTAACGAAGGCGGCTATATTTCCTGGTATGATTTTACCTGTGAAATCTACCGCCAGGCCGGCTATACGGCGAAAGTCATCCCCGTCACGACGGAAGAATACGGCCTGTCGAAAGCCAAACGACCCTTTAATTCCCGCTTGGACAAGAGCAAACTCGTCGCCAACGGATTTCGGCCGCTGCCTGACTGGAAAGATGCCTTGAAGCGGTATTTGGGGAATTTAGTGGCTCGTGGCTAGTGGTTCGTGGCTCGTTGACGAACGACCTACGATGAACGATAAGGGCGGCCTGCGAACGGCGACCTGCGGCCTGCGTTTACTTAAATTATGTTATAATAAAGGAAACATGCATGAAGGGAGATAAATATTAATGGGTCAGATAAAGGTTGAAAAGAATGTGGGCGGTATTGACGGGCTTTGTGTCATTACGCCAACGGTGCATGGCGATGCACGGGGTTATTTTATGGAGACGTATAATCAGAAGGATATGGAGGAAGCGGGGTTCCATATTAATTTTGTTCAGGATAATCAGTCCATGTCGACGAAAGGGGTCTTGCGGGGGCTTCATTTCCAGAAACATTTTCCACAGTGCAAGCTCGTCCGTGCTGTCCGCGGCAGTGTTTTCGATGTGGCTGTCGATTTGCGCCGTGATTCCAAGACGTATGGCAAATGGTACGGTGTCGAATTGACGGAAGAAAATAAGAAGCAGTTCCTCATTCCCGAAGGCTTTGCCCATGGGTTCCTGGTCCTCAGCGACGTGGCGGAATTCTGCTATAAGGTCAATGATTTCTGGCATCCCAATGATGAAGGCGGCATGGCCTGGAACGACCCGGAAATCGGCATCCAGTGGCCCCAACTCGTCGGCGAATATCAGGGTTCGCCCAGCGCCGCCGGCTATCACCTCGAAGACGGGACGCCGCTGAATCTGAGCGATAAAGACCAGCAGTGGCTGGGGTTGAAAGATACCTTTTCCTTCTGACTGCCTGAAAGCGGGGTGAGCTTCATGCAGAACATCATTGCTGTGATTTGGGATTTCGACAAGACTTTGATTGACGGGAACATGCAGGACCCGATTTTTGAGGAATATCATATTGATAAGGCGAAATTCTGGCAGCATGTCAATGCCTTGCCGGCGCATTATGCCAAGGAAGGCGTCAAGGTCAATGCCGACACGATTTATCTGAATCAGTTCATCAAGGACGCACAGAATGGGATTTTCAAGGGCCTTAATAATGAAAAGCTGAAGACCTTTGGCCAGAAGCAGAAGTATTATCACGGCGTCCCGGAAATCTTCAAGAATCTTCAGCGCGTCGTCGAAGAGAACCCCAAGTACCGCGAGTACAACATCAAGGTGGAGCATTACATCGTCAGTACGGGCATGTCGGCTATCATCAAAGGGTCGGCCGTCATGCCCTATGTTGAAGACATCTGGGGCTGCGACCTCATTGAAGGGCTCGATGCAGAAAAGCATAAAATCATCAGTGAAGTGGGCTATACTATCGATAATACGACCAAGACGCGGGCCTTGTTTGAAATCAATAAGGGCGTGCCGCAGCATCCGGAAATCGACGTCAATGCCAAGATGTCCGATGCCCTGCGCCGCGTCGCTTTCCCCAATATGATTTATATTGCCGACGGGCCCAGCGATGTGCCGGCCTTTTCGGTAGTCAAAAAATTCGGCGGATCGACCTTTGCCATTTATCCCAAAGGAAACAGCAAGGCCTTCCGCCAGGTCGAACAACTGCGGGAAGATGGCCGCATCGATATGTATGCCGAAGCCGATTACCGTGAGGGTACGACGGCCTACATGTGGCTGACCCACAAAGTCGACGAAATCGCCGAACGCATCTACAAAACAGAAAAAGAAAGCCTGGAAGGCGCCGTCTCGGCTGCTCCCAGACATTTGGTGTGAGGTGTTTGAGGCTTGATGAAAGGCTCTCCTAATAGGAGAGCTGGCCGCCAAAGGCGGTCTGAGAGGTTTCTCTTTAAAGTTAGGGATTTGGATGATTCTTCTAGCAAACAGGTCGGGAAATCGTACATATTCCGGTGCGGGCGCCCCGCGTGGCGCCCATACAGAAGAAGGGGCTGTTGCACGAAGGTTTCTGCCATCATGCGAGGCCCTGTTCGCTTTGTAGTTTGTAGAAGCTGGTTTCAAATTTTTAACCATCCACTAACCACTAGCCACTAGCTGCTAACCACTTAAAAGGGGCTGTCGCATTAAGCCATTTCGGCTTTGTGCGACAGCTCTCTTTTTTTATTCTATTTCATCGTTCTATTCTCTTTTTTTAGCTAAACGTAAAAAAGGTACACGAAACAGACCGGCCATCCAGTCGGCAAAAAACGTGTGCCTTTGCTATGTATATGGTTATTCAAGCACTCTTTTTCACTTTTTTTAAGGAATAAAGGTATGTCCCGAAATTGCCGGATTGCAGCTTGTGATGTAAGGTCAAGACATTGTGGGCCATTGCCAGTATGATGCTGGTTGCCAGGGCGTTCTCCGTTCCATGGCTCAAAAAACGCCGGAACGACAGATTCGCCTTGATGTCGGAAAAAGCGCCTTCAGACTGGATGGAACGGTTCATTCGAAGCATCTTCCCTGTAGGAGAACTGATGTGAGCTTCCATTTCGGCCCGTTGGGCTTGGAACCTTTTAGAAAGTTCTAATTGCTTCGTCCTTTTTTCCAACGGCTTCTTGCTGCGATTGCCATGAATGCATCCTTTCTTATAGGGACAGTCCGAACAATCCTCACAGACATAATGGCTTTTGCGTATTTTAAATCCCGTGCTGGTTGTTTCGGTCTTTTTCCCAACACAGGTCAGCTTACGGTGATTGTGGCAATAAAAGACATCATTTTTCGCATCATAGTCCATATTCTGGAATTTGCCAATATCTTTTTTGAAACGGCGTTTTTTCCGCTGCTCATGGTCGGACGGTTTGATGTAAGCATCATACCCCTGTTCGGCGAGCTTCGTGTAATTTTCTTCGCTTTCATAGCCGGAATCTGCAATGATACGGGTATACTGGAAAGGGAAATGCTTGCGAAAATCTTCGAGGAAAGGCAGCAGGGTGGTACAATCTGAAGTCTGCGGTCCGACAGTGACCCAGGTAACGAATCCAGCGTCCACGCTATATTGTACATTATATGCAGGCTTGACCTGGCCGTTTTTCATGGCGTCTTCTTTCAGATGCATGAAGGTGGCATCGATATCGGTCTTGGCATAGCTGTTCCGGTCCCCGCAGTAATGAAGCTGGACGGCGTACTCTTTTGTCTTATGCAGGAAATCCTTGGCTTTTTCAATGGCCTTTTGCAATGGCGTCTTACGATGGCCTTTGCCATGGACGAAAACGATGTGTCCTTCTCGTTGAAGCCGTTTTAATTTCCCCAACAGCCGCCGTAAATGGTACCGATGGACAGCGTGTGTATGGAGCACTTGGATGCCAAAGAGTTCCTGGGTCTTAAGAATAAAGCCCGGAATTTTTGCTAATACTTTGGCCTGCCGTTTCGTGACACTCTTCTTCCAGACAAAAGTGTATTTATTGGCAACAGATTCGATTTTTGTCCCATCGATGAACAAATTCTTCAGCGATAAGGCCCCGGCCTGAGCCAAGACGGCATCCATGTCGGCAAACAAGGTCCGGCTGCATGCCGCCATATGATGAGAACGGAAACGGGCGATAGTCGCATGATCGGGAACGGGTTTCCCTTCCAGCAGATATTGAAAATTCAAATCTCTCCGGCAAGCCGATTCAATACGACGGGAACTGAAAATCTGGTTCATGCTGGCATAAATAACGATGGCCAGTAACTGGCGTGGTGAAGCCTGATTTTTCTCGATACGAGAATACGTCTGGTACAGCGGTGATAAATCCATCCTTTCTATGAGCAGCTTCACTAACCGCACGGGATCGTCATCCGGAATCTGAAATGAAATATTCAAGGGAAGTGATAGTTGATAAGGCGCTTCCCATATTGTATAATTGACATGCGTATTTAGTGTCGTCATAACTCTATTTTACGCGCAATCCCGGGCTTTTTACAGTCCGGGATTTGTTTTTTTCAGATTTTTTTGTTCAGCCCTAATGGATACGGCTGCCTGGCCCCTGGCGGGTGACATTGCGGGAACGACCTCGGTCCGGCGCGGTCCGGGTAGGCCGTGCCGGATGCCGTGCGTGCTATTTGCGTCCGGCGTGCTGCTTTGTTTGAGCGCAGCGAGTTTCAGCACGCCAGCAAATGGCACTCTCGGCAAGAGGAGTGGAGCACGCGAACCAGCTAGGGGCCAGGTGGCCGATGCCAACCTCTTCAGAAGAATCCCTCAGACCGCCGTTGGCGGCCAGCTCCCCTTCACAGGGGAGCCTTTTGGCGCTCCTGCGCCTGATTTCCAGAGTCTATTGCGGCAAAGCCGCTTCTGAGTCCGAGCAAACCGTCCACGAAGAACGACCATAAAGCTATGATGTTTTTGCATACATAAAAAGAGCCTGTGCACGATTACGTGCGACAGCTCCTTTTCTATCTCCGCGGTGGCGGCCGATGGCCGTGGCGTGGCGGTGGTGGCGGGCGATGCCAGCCCCAGTCATTATAAAAAGGGCTGCCCCAACCCCAATTCCAATAGGTATCCATATAAAGCTGGGTCATGTAGGCGTTGTAGGCCATGCGCTGCAGGTCGGCCTGGGTGACGACGGAGATGCGGCGCGATGCCGTTTCTTTGACGTCGCCGACGGTCACGTCTGCCAGGATGTCTACTTGGCCCGTCTTGACGGGGATGATGGTATTGTCTTCTCCGATTTTGGCGACGGACTCATTCAGGCTCTTGGCCGTCAGGCCATTGCCCGGCGTCTGCAGGGCGACGATGCCTTTGCTGCCCAGGGCCAGGTAGCGCGGGTAGATGATGATGCGGCTCTTTTTCATCATTTTTTTAGCGCTGCCATAAATCAAGCCTTCGTGGGGCGTATCCATGCGCCAGACGGCACTCTTGTCTTTGGCGACTAAGTATTCGCCAATCTGTTCCGTCGTTTTGTCGTCATAGGCCCGGACACGGCGGAAGTACTTGTCCGTCAGGTCTTTGTCGACGCGGAAATAATAAGGCCTGGTTGTTGTGTCCAGCCCGGTCCGCTGGGAATCGATGGTCTGGAGCAGCGTCGTCACGTCTTTATAGGTCGAGCCTTTGGTCAGGTAATATTTGTCGATGATTTTACCTGTATGGCCGGCTAACGGATCCGTAGGCACACTGGCTTTTTCTGCTGTTTTTTCAGATCCTGTTTCGGTGGCCTGGGTCTGAACGGCCGCTTCGGCAGGTGCCGTTTTGGCCGTGTCTGCAGCCAGTCCTGTCAACGTCGTACACGTGCAGAACAAGGCGGCCAGGATAGCCTGTTTCCATTTTTTTCACGATACCACCTCCTCATGCCTTTACTATAGCGCGCCGCTGCGGCGAGCGTCAATATGCCGTAAAGAATCTTATGGGAAATGCAATTATTTGTTCAATTTTACAAAAATGTTGCAAAATAAAAGTCAGTGGCTCTTAGGCTTACTCGCCCAAGGCGTAGAGGATGTCGGCTGCGGCAGCGTTCAGGTTGTAGCGGCTGGTGTAGCAGACGAGGGTGCCCTGGGAAGCGGCCTGCTGGCAGGCTTTGCGGACCAGGGCGTGGCCTGTATGGTTGGTGTTGATGATGAGTACGTCGGCACCCTGGAGTTTTTGGACGTCGAAGTGCTTGTTTTCCAGGATCATCCAGTGCGGGAAGCGCGTGCGGACTTTGTCATGCCACAGGGCGCTGCCGCCGGCCAGACAGACGCGGAAGCCTTCCAGGACCTTTTCCAGGCGCGACGTGTAGTCGTCGGGCATGGGAAAGGCCCTTTTTTCGACGTCTTCCTGGGGACAGCGCGTTTCCCATTCGCGCAGGGACTGTTCCAGCGTCTGGACGTAGCCGTCGTAATTTTCCTGCAAGGTCTGGTAATAGGCCTGGGTCTGGGCCAGTTCATCGCGGAGCCGGGCGGCATCGTCGTCGGCGACGGGCAGTGTGTCGTCGTAGACCAGGCGGATGACACCGAAGGCCAGGGCGATTTGGCCGGCCGTATCCAGGACGCCTGCCAAGGTCAACGCTTCTGCCGTATTCGACGGCATATGGGGCTGAGTCACTGCCATGAGGCCCCGGACTTTGTGGCCTTCGATGGCCGTCGGCCGCGGGAACTGTTCTACCGTAATCGTAGCGGCCTTCACCGTGCCTGATGAATCGGTCCGGCTCAGGTCGTAAACGGATTTGCGCGGCGTGAAGGATTGCTGCGTCAGGCGGCACGTGCCATCCATGCAGCCCGTCTTGTCCGGAAATTCGATGTACCCGTCTTTTTGCAGTTTGTCCCATAATCGCGCTGTCGGAACGGGCCGCCCTGCCAGGCAGAGCATTTCGCCATATGGCAAGAAACATTCATTGCCGCGGCACGACAGTCCTGTTATTTCATTGATATACATAAGCTGTGTGATTTTCATAATATGATTTCTCCTCGCGTCCATAGAATATGTTTCTATTATAAGGCAGGCCTTGGGGCTTGAATAGGGGCGGAAACATCTTGTTATGAAGGGAAATTCACTCCATTTATAGTTCTATGAAGAAAAAGTACAGAATTTTTTGTGTCAAGGAGAAAAAATTATGATAGAATAAGGGGGTACATATGCAGAGTATACTAATAGAGGAGGTGCGCCGATAATGATGAAGCGGAATATCGTTCTCGTCGGCATGATGGGGAGCGGCAAAAGTCATATTGGCCGCAAGCTGGCCCAGCGCCTCGGCTGGCAATTTGTCGATACGGACCGGCGTATTGAACGGGCTGTGGGCATGACCATTGCCGAGTTCTATGCCAGTGCCGGAGAAAAAGTTTTTCGCGAACGGGAAATCAATGTCCTGCAGCAAGTCAGCCGCTATCATGAAGCTGTCATTTCCTTTGGCGGCAACTTTCCCATGAATGTCGGTACTTATCGAATCCTGCATCGTCATGGATTTATCGTCGCTTTATTGTCCGAACCGTTCCGCGTGGAAGAACGGGTCAGCCGTCATATAGGCAAGCGGCCGACTGTCGATTATGAGAATCTTCATGATTTCGTCCACACGATGATGAAACAGTGGGAAGAGGTCTATCCGTACTGCGACTGCGTCATTGATACGACGCGCGGGGGAGCGTCACAGATCGTCGAATCCATTGTCCATAAAATCAACGAAAGGCATGTGCAATTCATTGCCCGGGAAAAGAAGGAGAAGGATGTAAAATGATCAACAAAATCGGAGTATTGACCAGCGGCGGCGACGCTCCTGGTATGAATGCGGCTATTCGCGGCGTCACGCGGTATGCCATCCAGAAAGGTCTTACTGTCGAAGGCATCATTCGCGGCTATGAAGGGCTGTTGAGTCATGAAACGCGCCCCTTAGGTCGTCGTGATGTCGGCGCTATCATCCATCGCGGCGGCACCATGCTGCGGACAGCTCGCTGCTTGGAATTCAAAGAAAAAGAAACGCAGAAAAAAGCAGCTGCCTACCTGCGTGAACTGGAAATAGATGCCCTCGTCGTCATCGGCGGCGACGGCTCCATGCGCGGTGCCCAGGCTCTGAGCCGCTGGGGCATCCCGACGATTACCATTCCCGGCACCATCGACAACGATATGATGGGGACGCAGTATACCCTGGGGTTCGATACAGCTGTCAATACGGTCCTGGAATCGGTCAATAAGATCCGCGACACGGCGTTCTCCCATGACCGCGTCGCCGTCATCGAAGTCATGGGCCGCGAAGCCGGTTTCATCGCCCTCAATGCCGGCATGGCTTCCGGTGCCGAAGCGGTCCTGGTCCCGGAACATCCCGTCGATCTGGCTGCGCTTTGCCGTCACCTGGAAGAATCGCACCGCATGAAGAAATTGAGTAGCATCGTCATCGTCGCCGAAGGTGCTGCCAAAGGGGCTGATGTCGTCGACTACATCAAAGAACACACCTACCTTTCGCCGAACTTGACCGTCCTCGGCTATGTCCAGCGCGGCGGCGCTCCGTCGGCTTATGACGCCATCATGGCCGGCCGTTTTGCCCAGAAAGCCGTCGACAGCCTGCTGGCTGGCACGTATAACTGTGTCGTCGGCCTCATCGATAACCGCGTCGTAGCGACGCCATATTCGGAAGCCGAAGCCCTGCGCTATCCCATCGACGAAAATCTGTTGAGACTGGTCCATCTCTTAGGGAGATAAGGCGCCTGCGGCGCCGTTTGGCGTGCAACGTGATTCGTTTGCCGTGGCTGTGCATAAAGGAAATGCTCCTTGTGCACAGCCTCTTTTTTTGCGAAAGCTCTTACAAATACAGGTTTGGGACACCCACAGGATTCGCGCGGGCCTCCGCTTATGGAGGCCCCTACACCGCGGCCTGCGGCCAGCCGACTGCGTTTGTTTATTACGGCAAACGAACCACGACCCACGGTAAACGACGTGAAAAAGGGGTTATGCATGACGACGGCAGCCTTCGTGCGATAATCCCCTTCAATGCGTTGACATCTTATAAATATGCACGTATAATAGAGTAGCGTATATATTATCATATGTTACAGAGTGTCATTTAGAGGAGTGTTATCATGTCGTTTGATTTTAGTCTGATCTGGAACTCATTGCCCCTGCTGTTAGCCGGTGCCGGTGTTACCATTGAAATCACGGCGATTGCTGTCGGCCTGGGTTTCATTTTCGGCCTGATTACCAGTGTGTGCCGCTTGTCGGGCGTCAAGATTTTACAGGTCATTGCCGTCTGCTACGTCAATATTATCCGTGGTACGCCTATGCTGGTCCAGATTTTCCTGATTTATTTTGCCCTGCCGATGGTCATTGGCGAACGCATCAACCCCTTCGTCGCTGCCGTCGCTGCCTGCTCGATCAACAGTGGTGCTTACGTTTCGGAAATCTTCCGCGCCGGGATCCAGTCCGTTGATAAAGGCCAGATGGAAGCCGGCCGTTCCCTGGGCTTGTCGTGGATGCAGACCATGCGCTATGTCATCATGCCCCAGGCTTTTAAACACGTCATCCCGCCGCTGGGCAACGAATTTATTTCCATGACCAAGGAAACGTCCCTGGTTTCGGTCATCGGCTTTGAAGAATTGACCCGCCGCGGCCAGCTCATCATAGCCAAGACCTATGGTTCTTTTGAAATCTGGCTGACTGTCGCTGCTATTTACCTGGTCATGACTTTGACCATTGCCCGTCTCGTAAGCTATTTGGAACGGAGGTTCGCAACGGATGATAGAAATTAAAGGTTTGAAAAAAAGTTTTGGCAAGCACGAAGTCCTGAAGGGCATCGACTTGACCATTCAAGATAAAGAAGTCGTCGTCATCATCGGCCCGTCCGGTTCCGGCAAGAGTACGATCCTGCGCTGCATCAACTATCTGGAACAGCCGACGGCTGGGGAAATCATCGTCGACGGCATCAGCATGAGCGATGCCAAGAGCATCAACAATATCCGCAAGGAAGTCGGCATGGTTTTCCAGCGCTTCAATCTCTTCCCGCACATGACGGTCTTGCAGAACATCATCTTGTCGCCCATGAAGACCCGCGGTGAAAGCAAGGATGAAGCGACGAAGACGGCTATCCAGCTCTTGGAAAAAGTCGGTCTGGCCGATAAGAAAGACGCCTATCCCGAAACCTTGTCCGGCGGTCAGCAGCAGCGTGTGGCCATTGCCCGCGCCCTGGCCATGAAACCGAAGTTCATGCTCTTCGATGAACCGACATCGGCATTGGACCCGGAAATGGTCCGCGAAGTATTGGACGTCATCAAGAATTTGGCCAAAGACGGCATGTCCATGGCCATCGTCACCCACGAAATGGGCTTTGCCCGGGAAGTCGCCGACCGCGTCCTGTTCATCGACGAAGGGAAAATCCTGGAACAAGGGAAGCCGGATGACATCTTCTTCCATCCGAAAGAAGAACGGACGAAACTCTTCCTGTCGAAAATCCTGTAAAAAGCGTAAAAAAAAGCTGTCGCATAAGCGGCAGCTTTTTTTGTGGTTCGTTTGGCGTGATTCGTTTGCCGAAAATTCGTAGAAATGCAGGCTGAGGCTGTGCACAGGATTCGCTCGGGCGCCCCTACACCGAAAGGGTGTCTGCACAATCTCCAGCAATCCACGGTCTACGACTCACGAACCACGAACCACGGCCCACGGCCCGCAGGGCCTTATCCCCGGGCCGCCCGGAATGCTGTTTCCGCGGCTTTGACGGTGCGTGCGATATCCTCATCGCTGTGGGCGCCGGAGACGAAGTTGGTTTCAAATTGGGACGGTGCCAGGTAGATGCCTTGTTCCAGCATGGACAGGAAGTAGCGGCGGAAGGCGTCCTGGTCGCTGGCTTCGGACGTGGCGTAGTTGGTGACCGGGACGGCGCTGAAGAAGACGCTGAACATGGTGCCGGCCCGATGGACCTGGACGGCAGCACCGGCCTGGGCAGCGGCGTCTTTGAGGCCGTCTGTCAGGATTTTCGTTTTGGCACAGGCTTTTTCGATGTAATCCGGGTCTTCTGTGATGAGGCGCAGCGTTTCCAGTCCGGCTGCCATGGCCAGGGGGTTGCCGCTGAGGGTACCGGCCTGGTAGACCGGGCCGGCCGGCGAGACGCAGTCCATGATGTCTTTACGGCCGCCATAGGCTGCGACGGGCAGGCCGCCGCCGATGATCTTGCCCAGGGTCGTCATGTCCGGGACGATGTGATAGATGCTCTGGGCGCCGTGCAGGGCCGTGCGGAAGCCGCACATGACTTCGTCGAAGATGAGGACCGTGCCATGCTTCTGTGTTTCGTCACGCAAGAGCTGCAGATAGCCTTCTTCCGGCAGGACCAGGCCCATGTTGCCGGCAATGGGTTCGACGATGACGGCGGCAATGTCGTCGCCGCAGCGGTCCATGAGTTCCCGGAAGGCGTCGGAATCGTTATAGGCGACGGTCAGTGTATCCTTGGCCGTGCCGGCTGTGACGCCTGGGCTGTCGGGCTGGCCGAAGGTGGCGGCACCGGAACCGGCTTTGACCAGCAGGCTGTCGCCGTGGCCGTGATAGCAGCCGATGAATTTCACGATTTTATCGCGTCCCGTATAGCCGCGGGCGGCGCGGATGGCGCTCATCGTCGCTTCCGTGCCGGAATTGACCATGCGCAGTTTTTCGATGGACGGGTAGATTTCTTTGACCAGTTTGGCCAGCTGCGATTCAATCAGCGTCGGGGCGCCATAGCTCGTGCCGCGCGTGGCCGCTTCCTGCAGGGCCTTGACGACGCGGGGGTGGGCATGGCCGACGATCATGGGACCCCAGGAACCGACGTAGTCGATGTACTGATTGCCGTCGATGTCACAGATGGTACTGCCTTTGGCCCAGGCGATGAACGGCGGCGGACAGCCGATACGGTTATATGAGCGGACCGGGCTGTTGACGCCGCCCGGCATGAGGGTCTGCGCTTCTTCAAAAGCGGCAGCTGATTTTTCTAAGTGAAGCATGGAAAGGCCTCCTTATTCTTTGATGTCTAAATTGAAGACGTTCCGCAGTTCGCGGACGACCCGGTCTTCGTCAGGCGTGTTGGCTGCTTCGACCGTGCGGCGCAGGGGAGCACGCAGGATTTTGCGGACCAGGATATGGGATAAGTTCTCGACGACGCGGAACTGGTCATCGGTCAGTTCGGGCAGTTTGTTGCGGGCTCGTTTGACGAAATGGCGCCGTGTCCGTTCAGCCTGCTGGGACAGGCTGAGGACGACGGGACGGACCGACAGGTATTGATAGCGTTCAATCATGGTGTTCACGGCTTCGTCGACGATATAGCTGGCAGCTACGGCTTCGCGCTGGCGCGTAGCTTCGTTGTCGTGGACGACTTCCTGAAGGTCGTCGATGTTGTATAAGGTGACGCCGGGCAGACGGGTCACGGCCGGGTCGACGTCGCGCGGTACGGCGATGTCGATGAGCAGCAGGGGCCGGCCCTGGCGTAGTTCCTGGAAGCGCTGCAGCCGGGGGACGGTGATGACGTAGTGCGGTGCCCCCGTCGAGGCGATGATGATGTCGACGTCGGAGACGACGGACTGGACTTCTTTATAGTGGACGGCCTGGCCGCCGACGTCAGCGGCCAGTTCCTGGGCCCGTTCCAGATGGCGGTTGACGATGTACAGTTTCCCGGCGCCTTTGCCTAAGAAATTCTGCGCCGTCAGGCGGGCCATCTGGCCGGCGCCGTAGAGCAGGAGATTCCGGCCAGACAGGGAGCCGAGCTGTTTTTCGGCCATCTGGACGGCTGTATAGCTGACGGATACGGCGTTGTAGGCAATGTGCGTTTCCGTCCGGACCCGCTTGCCCGTGGCGATGGCCTGCTGGAAGAGCATGTTCAGGATGGCACTGGTCGCGCCGTTTTCGTGGGCCATGACGTAGGCCTGTTTGACCTGGCTGAGGATCTGACCTTCGCCGAGGACCAGCGAGTCCAGGCTGGCAGCGACGTTGAACAAGTGGTGGATGCAGGCTTTTCCCGTATAGCTGTAGAAATAGGACGGTTCATAAGCCGGACGGCCGGCTGCGTCGAGGAAGAAGTCGCGCAGGGCCTGTTCATTATCGCGCACGTCGTCGACGACGGCATAGACTTCGGCGCGGTTGCACGTCGACAGGATGACGGCTTCGCGCAGGCCGCCGTAATCGTCGAGATGCTGCAGGGCGTCGTGGATGGCGTCGGGTGTCATAGTGAAGTGTTCCCGGATGGCGACGGGGACGGTCTTATGATTGAGGCCGAGGATGACGAGGTCCATTTTATGCCTCGACTTCGCCGTTTTTCAGCCACTTGGCGACGTCGACGGCGTGGTAGGTGATGATGATATCGGCGCCGGCGCGTTTCATGCTGGTCAGTTCTTCCATGACGATGCGTTTTTCGTCGATCCAGCCGTTGCGGGCTGCGGCTTTGACCATGGCGTATTCGCCGCTGACGTTATAGGTCGCAATGGGGCGCTGGCAGCGCTGGCGGGCCTGATAGACGATATCCAGGTAGGAAAGGGCCGGTTTGACCATGATGATGTCGGCGCCTTCTTCCAGGTCGAGGTCGATTTCCTTCATGGCTTCGCGGCCATTGGCCGGGTCCATCTGGTACTGGCGGCGGTCGCCGAAGTGCGGTGCCGAATCGGCGGCGTCGCGGAAGGGGCCGTAGAAGCCGGATGCGTATTTGGCGGCATAGGACATAATAATCGTATTGATGAAGCCTTCTTCGTCCAAGGCCTGACGGATGGATGCGATGCGGCCGTCCATCATATCCGACGGGGCGACGATATCGGCACCGGCTTCGGCCTGGCTGACGGCGACTTTGTTGAGCAGCTTCAGCGTCGCGTCGTTATCGACGTAGTGGTCTTTGACCTGACCGCAGTGGCCGTGGTCCGTGTACTGGCAGAGGCAGACGTCGCCGACGATGACCATGTCCGGCAGGGCTTTCTTGATGGCGCGGATGGCACATTGGACCGGGCTCTGCGGGTCCCAGGCGCTGGAGCCGATTTCGTCTTTATAAGCCGGCAGGCCAAAGACTTCGATAGCCCGCAATCCCAAGGCATAGATGTCTTCGGCCAGGCGTACGGCGTTGTCTACGGACAGGTGATAACAGCCGGGCATGCTGGGGATTTCTTCTTTGACATTCGTGCCGGGGACGACGAAGATAGGATAAATCAAATCGTTGAGACATACATGGTTTTCCCGGACCATAACGCGCAGGGGAGCAGAAAGGCGCAGGCGGCGGGGGCGTAAGGTATTCAATTTCATGACTTTTGGATTCTCCAATCTGTAATACATTCAGCCAGACCGGCTGTGGTGTAGGTCTGGGCTGTGATTATTTTTTTCAGGCCTGCTTCCTGGCAGGTGCGGGCCGTGATGGGACCGATGCAGGCAATGGTGATGTCGTCGAGGACGTCGGTCGGGGCCTGGTTCAGGGCCAGGAAGTTCTGGACGGCCGACGAACTGGTGAAGGTCACAACGTCGACGGCCCGGCGCGTCAAGAGATCCGTCAGGGTCTCGCTGTTTTCGCTGGCTGCGACGGTACAGTAGGCCTGGCAGATGTCGACGACGGCACCCCAGCGGCGCAGGGTGTCAGGCAGGACAGACCGGGCTTCTTTGGCCCGCGGGATGAGGATGCGTTCTTTTCCCGACAAATGAGCCTCCAGAGCGGCGGCCAGGTCTTCGGCACAGTAGGCGTCGGGGACGACGTCGGCGCGAAGGCCGTACCGGTTCAGGGCCTCGGCCGTAGCGCTGCCGATGGCGGCCAGTTTGGCCCGGCCCAGGGCCCGGCTGTCGCGGCCGTGGTGCTGGAGGCGGTGGAAAAAGGCATCGACGCCGTTGGTGCTGGTGAAGATGACCCAGTCATAGCTGGCTAATCGGCCGATGGCTTCGTCCAGGGCCTGATAATCGTCAGTCGGCGGCGTGATGCGGATGGTCGGGACTTCCAGGCAGCGGGCGCCCAGTTCTTCCAGGCGGTGTGTCAAGGCCGGTGCCTGGGCATGGGTCCGGGTGACGGCGATGGTCAGGCCGAAGAGGGGCTTGGTATCGAACCATTGCATGGACGGACGCAGGGCGACGACGTCGCCGACGATGAAGACAGCTGGTGCCTGGAAGTGGCAGGCTGCCGCTTTTTCAGCGATGTCGCCAACCGTGGCTACCAGCGTTTCCTGGTCGGCCTTGGTGCCCCAGCGGACTAGGGCGGCCGGCGTGGAAGCCGGGCGGCCGTAGGTGATGAGCTGTTTGGTAATGGACGGCAGGTTGTGGACGCCCATGAGGAAAATCAGGGTATCTACGGCCGTCGCCAGTTTGTCCCAGTGAATCGATGAATGGCCCTTGGTCGGGTCTTCGTGGCCTGTGACGACGGCAAAGGAAGAGGCCGCCGTCCTATCGGTCACAGGGATGCCGGCATAAGCCGGTGCGCCGATGGCCGATGTGACGCCTGGGATGATTTCAAAGGGCAGGCCGGCGTCGTGAAGGGCCCGGCTTTCTTCACCGCCGCGGCCGAAGACGAAGGGGTCGCCGCCTTTGAGGCGGACGACGGTCTTGCCTTCTTTGGCTTTGGCAATGAGCAGGTCGATGATTTTGTCCTGCGATAACGTATGGTCAGCGGCTTTTTTGCCGACGTAGATTTTTTCAGCACCTGGCGGGGCGAATTCTAAAAGGCGCGGATCGGCCAAGTAGTCGTAGATGACGACGTCGGCCCGGCCCAGGACTTCCTGGCCCCGCAGGGTGAGCAGGCGGTAGTCGCCGGGACCGGCGCCGGTGAGATAAACGATACCGTTCATGGAAAACCTCCTTAGTAAGTCGGCGTAATGCCTAAATCGGTGAGGATGCGGCGGCCGCCGTCATCGAGGAGCGTACAGGCCGCTTCTTTGCCGATGGCAGCGCTGTCGGCGACGGGACCTTGCGTCGTCGTGCGGCAGACCTGGCTGCCGTCTGGGGCGGCGATGATGCTCTGTAAGGTCAGCGTCCCGTTCCGGACCGTGCCGTAGACGCCGACCGGAACCTGGCAGCTGCCGTTGATGGCGGCCAGGAAGGCCCGTTCTGCTGTCGCAGCGGCGGCCGTGTCCTGGTCGTTGAGGAAAGCCAGTGCCTGCCTCAGTGACATATCGTCGGCGCGGGTTTCGATGGCCAGGGCTCCCTGGCCGACGGCAGGAATCATGGTCGTGACCGGCAGGAGCTGGCAGATGCGGTCGGCCCGGCCCAGGCGCTGCAGGCCGGCTTCGGCCAGGATGATGGCGTCGTATTGACCGTCATCGAGCTTTTTCAGGCGCGTATCGACGTTACCCCGAAGGTCGCTGACGACCAGGTCCGGCCGGGTGTGGAGCAGCTGGGCTCTGCGGCGCAGGCTCGATGTGCCGATGCAGGCGCCGGCCGGCAGGGATTCCAGGGTGGCATACGTATTGGAAACGAAGGCGTCGTGGACGTGGTGGCGGGCCGTGATGGCTGCCAGGCAGAGGCCGTCCGGGACGTCGGCTGGCAGGTCTTTCAGGCTGTGGACGGCCAGGTCGATGGTGCCGTCCAGGAGGCGCCGTTCCAATTCCGTCGTAAACAGCCCCTTGCCGCCGATGCGGGCTAAGGGGACGTCTAGGATTTTATCGCCTTGCGTGACGATATGCTGGAGCTGGACGGACAGCTCCGGGTCGTGGCGGCGCAGGGCGTCGGCGACGTAGTTGGCCTGCCACAGGGCCAGCTGGCTGCGCCGCGTACCGATGGTCAGATTACGTTTCATGGTTTTTCCTTTCCCAGGCGGCCAGCCGATCCCGGAGCAGGGCGCTGGCTGCGTCGATTTCGTTATTGTCTACCAGGGCCATGACGTCGTCCGTCAGGGCCTGGCGCCAGAAGGCCTGGCGGTCCCGGCTGGTCGGAAGGACGGACTGCCCTTGGCGGCGGATAGCTGCTAATTCAGCGAGCCAGCGGCCATAGCGTTCGTCGAAGTGCTGTTCCAGTTGCTTCCGGAGCCAGCGCGACAGCGCCGGTGCCTTGCCGTTGGTGGAAATGGTGAGCTGCAGGTCGCCCTGGCGGACGATGGACGGCAGGGTGAAGTTGCACAAATCCGGGACGTCACAGACGTTGAGCAGTTTCCCCTGGGCTTTGGCAGCAGCTGCGACGGCGTGGCTGACGGCTTCGTTGTCAGTGGCACAGATGATGAGGAAGAAGGTTGACTCATCACCGGCCTGGTATGTCCGCGGCTGCCAGGTCAGGTGGTGGCTTTCGGCCAGTTCCTGCAGCGGCCGGGTCAGGGACGGGGCAATGACCGTCACGGCAGCCCCTTCGGCCAGCAGGCGGCAGACCTTGCGTTCGGCGACGGCGCCGCCGCCGAGGACCAGACAGGACTGGCCGTTGAGATCGAGGTTGATTGGATACATAAGAGGAACTCCCTTTCAAAGTTGTACGCTTCTTATTATACCATTATAACGGAAAAAAGCTGTAGTAAATACAATATTTTATGAATGAAAAAGGAGCTGTCGCATCGCGACAGCTCCTTTTTAGAAGTCAGCGGCTAGCTGTTAGCCGTTAGCAGATGGCTTTAAATTTAAAGCCGTTGTCTATAAACTGCAAATTCCAAATGGTGACCCCTACACTCAAAAACTGCTTTGCGTGCAATAAAAAGAGCAACCTCTCAGTCAGCTTCGCTGACAGTTCTCCTATGAAGAGAGCCAGTGGGGCACGAGAGCGGGCCGCCCTTTGGGACGGCCCCTACGATTTCTTATCCCTACGAGCCCTTAGCGGATGAAGTTGGTCATGATTTTGGCTTCTGTTGCCGGGGCTTCGATGCCTGCTTTTTTGCCGGCTTCGATGCATTTCAGGATCCAAGCCATGTTGCGGCCGAGGGTACGCATGATCTGCAAGCCTTCTTCGTCTTTCTTGACTTCTTCCGGCGTGTTGCCGTGGACCATGGGCCAGTAGTTGGATGCGACGCTGACCATCTGGTGATAAGCCAGGTATTTATTGAGGACGTCCAGCGTTGCCGTCGTGCCGGCACGGCGGGCCGAAGCGACGGTGGCGCCGACTTTATGGGTCAGGGCAGCGCCGGCTTTGCCAGCCAGTTTATCCATGAAGGAGATGATTTCACCAGACGGCGAAGCCCAGTAGACCGGCGAGCCGATGACCAGGCCGTCAGCAGCCTTCATTTTTTCAGCGACAGCGTCGACGGTAGCATCGTCGGGAACGGCGTGGACGATTTCAGCATCGATACCGTTTTCTTTGAGCGTGTCGGCGACGACGGATAAAGCCGTATACGTGCAGCCCTTTTCACGGCGGCTGCCATTTAATAAGATAACTTTCATGGGAATCCCTCCTGTAAATATCATGATTACATATAGAGATGATAGAAAACTACCATTCTTGCAAAGATACTATAGCACAGAAAGGGCAAAAAAGCAAATATGCAGGCCTCCGTTCGCCGTTCGCCGTTCGCAAAACCAGCGGCTAGCCGCTAACTGCTAACGGCTGGTTTTTCCCCAGACGCATAGGGTACCCTGCTTCTATGATATAAAAATATCAAAATATAAAATTTAAAATGATATTTTTATTGCATTTAGTCAACGGGAATGGTATCATAAAGTCATCGAAAAGATTCCTTACCAAGCTACGTGAAAGGGAGTATGACTCATGAATATTATTACGCCTATGGATTCGGCGAACCAGGAAGTGTGGATCGGCGTCGACGTCGGTACGACCGGGGTCCGGGCCATTGCTTATACGGAAGACGGGACCAACGTCTGCTCGTCGGAAGCCTTTTATCCGCTGTTGACACCTCATCCGGACTGGGCTGAAGAAAGCCCGCTCCAGATCCTCGAAGCCGTCCAGGAAGTCATCAGTAAGACGGCGGCTCAGCTGCGTTATAAGAACAAAGAACTGGCAGGCATCGCCTTGAGTACGGTCATGCACAGTTTTGCCGGCCTCGATGAAGGCAGAGAGCCCCTCATGGACATGCAGACCTGGGCAGACAGCCGCAGTGCGGCCATCGTCCGGGAGATGAAGAAAGACGAAGCCTTGTGCCGCTCCTTCTATGGACGGACGGGCTGCCCCATCCACGCCTGCTATCCCCTGGCCAAGATCATCTGGCTGCGCCAGAATCAGCCGGAACTCTTCCGCCAGATGCGCTATGTAGGCTCGCTGAAGGATTATTTATTCTATCATTTGACTGGCCAATGGGTCATCGATAAGTCTGCTGCCAGCACGAGCGGCATGTACAACGAACAGACTCTGGATTGGGACGATGAAATCCTGGCCTATGCCGGTATCACCAAGGACCAGCTGCCGCCTGTCGTATCGACGACGTACAGCCAGGGGCTCTGTGAAGAAGCGGCCAAAGCCCTGCGCCTGCCTGTTGGCCTTCCCGTCGTCATCGGCGCTACTGACGGCGTCCTGGTCAATGTCGGCATCGGAGCCGTCGAACCGGGCCAGCTCAGCGGGACCATCGGGACCAGCGGCGCCCTGCGCATGCTGACCCGCCAGCCTAAGACAGACCCGCAGATGCGCACGTGGTGCTATAACCTGACCGACGACATGTGGGTCGCCGGCGGGGCCATCAACAACGGCGGCATGATTCTGCGCTGGGTCCGCGACAAGATCTGCCATTACGGCGGCAGTGCCCTGGAAACGCTGGACATCGACCCTTATGACCTGATGACCATGAAGGCAGAACACGTCGATGCCGGCGCCGACGGCCTCATCTGCCTGCCGTATTTCACGGGTGAACGGGCGCCGTACTGGAATTCGGAACTGCGGGGCATGTTCTTCGGCTTTTCTCTAAATCACAGCCGGTCCCACATGATCCGCGCCGTCATGGAAGGCATCTGTTACAGCCTGAACAGCGTCATGGCAGCCCTCAAGGAATTCGGCGACGTCAAGGACATCCGCGTCAGCGGCAGTTTCACCAAGTCGAAACTGTGGCTCCAGATTTTATCAGACGTCCTCAACCAGCCCATTACCCTGCCGGACAACAGCGAAGGCGCTGCCTTCGGGGCGGCTGTGCTGGGCTTCATTTCCAGCGGCAGGTTGAAGAGCATCGCCGATACGGCCGACCTGGTCCACGCCAAGAAGGTGTATACGCCTATGGAAGAAAACGTTGCCGTCTATCAGCAGCTCTATGACATCTTCGTCCGGCTCTATCATAACTTGCAGCGCGAATTTGCCGACATCACGGCATATCAGCAGAAATTATAATTTCCAGTGAAAAGGAGCGATTGCTATGGCACTTCACGATATTGGCGTCGTCGGCATGGCCGTCATGGGCAGTAACCTGGCCCTGAATATGGCCGACCACGGCTATGACGTTTCGGTTTACAACTATACGCCGGACTTGACGGAACAGTTCCTCCAAGAACGGCCTCATGAAAAGATTACGGGCTACTTCGAGCTGAAAGATTTCCTGGCTTCCCTGAAGCGGCCGCGCAAGATTATGCTCATGATCATGGCCGGCGCTCCCGTGGACAGCATGCTCGACCAGCTGCTGCCTCTCCTCGATACGGGGGACATCATCATCGACGGCGGCAATTCCTATTTCGGCGATACGCGCCGCCGCTACGACCGTTGCAGGGAAGACGGCATCCACTTCTACGGCATGGGGATTTCCGGTGGGGAAACGGGGGCCCGCCGCGGCCCGGCCATCATGCCTGGCGGCAATAAGGAAACGTACCCGGAAATCCAGCCCATTTACGAAGCCATTGCCGCTAAAGCCGCTGACGGCAAGCCGTGCTGCACGTATATCGGCGAAGACGGTGCCGGCCACTATGTCAAGATGGTCCACAACGGCATCGAATACGCCGACATGCAGCTCATTGCCGAAGCCTATTTGCTGCTCAAATACGTCGGCGGTTACGACAACGCCGCTATTTCCAAGATTTTCCATGAATGGAACCAGGGCGAGTTGAAAAGCTTCCTCATCGGCATCGCTGCAGACATCTTCGCTGAAGACGACGAAGCCGGCGGACAGGTCCTGGATAAGATCGTCGACGCTGCCGGTCAGAAGGGGACAGGCCGCTGGACGAGTATCGAGTCAATGAAACAAGGCGTCGATATTTCCATGATCACCGCAGCCTGCAATGCCCGCGTCATGTCCAATGCACTGGGCCGTGCGAAAGCCCAGGCCTGCATCGAAATGCCTGCCTTGTCCCATCAGCACGGTGACGACTTCGTCGAAGCCGTCCGCCAGAGCCTCTATGCGGCGAAAATCGTCGCTTATGCCCAGGGCTTTTCCCTCTACAAGAGCGCGTCGGAAACGTATGACTGGCACCTCGATTACGGCGCTATCGCTTCTATTTTCCGGGCTGGCTGCATCATCCAGGCCGAATTCCTGACCAAGATTACCGAAGCCTATGACAAGAATCCGGACCTGGACAATCTCTTGTTCGATGACTTCTTCCTGGCAAAGATTAACGCCAATCAGGGCGCCCTGCAGCAGATCATCGGCCTGGCCATCGCCAACGGCCTGCCTATCCCGGCTTTTTCGGCAGCCCTGCAATACCTCGATGCCTACAGCAGTCCCCAGGTCGGGGCCAACCTCATCCAGGCCCTGCGCGACTACTTCGGCGCCCATACGTTCCAGCGCGTCGATAAAGAAGGCACTTTCCATCATCATTGGCACGAGCACTATACCAAATAAAGGAGGCTTCTCATTATGCCACTCGTCATCCTAGCCATTGGCATTCTTGTCTTATTTTTCCTCATCGTCAAAGTAAAACTCAATAGTTTCCTGGCTTTGCTCCTCGTCGCCGGCGCCGTCGGCCTGGCTGAAGGCATGCCTATCGACAAGCTCATCCCGACCATTGAAAAGGGGCTGGGCGGTACCCTAGGCGGCCTGGCCATCGTCGTTTCTTTCGGCGCCATGCTGGGCAAGCTCATGGCTGAAAGCGGCGGCGCTCAGCGCATCGCCACGACGCTGATCAACGTCTTCGGCCGGGAAAACGTCAAATGGGCCGTCTGCCTGACGGGCTTCATCGTCGGTATCGCCTTGTTCTATGAAATCGGCTTTGTCCTGCTCATTCCTTTAGTCTTCACCATTGCCGCAGAAGCCAAGATTCCTCTGCTGGAAGTCGGTATCCCTATGGCTGCGGCCTTGTCGGTCACCCACGGCTTCCTGCCGCCTCATCCGGGCCCGACAGCGATTTCCATCATTTATAATGCCGATATCGGCACGACCCTGGTCTATGGTGCCATCATCGCCATCCCGACGGCCATCGTCGCCGGCCCGCTGTACTGCACGCTGACGCGCGACATCAATCCGGAAATCCCCAAGGGCATGTACAACCCGAAAATCTTTAAGGACGATGAAATGCCTGGCTTTGGTATTTCCGTCTTCACGGCGCTGGTCCCGGTCATCCTCATGGCTGCTTCGGCTATTGCCAAATTGACTATGGGTGCCGATGTCCCGGCCCGCCATATCCTGACCTTCTTCGGTCAGCCGGACATTGCCCTGACCATTTCCGTCGCCATCGCTATCTATACCTTCGGCCTGGGCCGGGGCAAATCCATGGAAGATGTCATGAAGACCGTCCAGGATGCCGTCCTGACCATTGCCATGATCTTGCTCATCGTCGGCGGTGGCGGTGCCTTGAAACAGGTCCTCATCGACAGCGGTGTCGGCACGTACATCGGCAACCTCGTCGCCGGTTCGGATTTGTCGCCGCTGCTCCTGGCCTGGCTGGTCGCTGCCGTCATCCGCACGGCCTGCGGTTCGGCTACGGTAGCAGCCCTGACGGCTGGCGGTATTGCCGCCCCTATCTGCGCCGTCACCGGTGCCAATCCGGAACTGATGGTCCTGGCTACGGGCGCCGGTTCGCTCATCTTCAGCCCGCCGAATGACCCTGGTTTCTGGCTGTTCAAGGAATTTTTCGGCCTGACGGTCAAACAGACCGTCCGCACGTGGTGCGCCCTGGAAACAATCATTGCCGTCATGGGTTTAGCTGGTGTACTTGTTTTGAATCTCTTTGTAGGCTAAAATAAAAGTGAATATGAAAGTAGGAGGGAAGACGATGGAAGAAATGAAGCTCCAGGTATTTCCTGTCCTGCGCAGTGCATACGGCGGTCTGACCAAGTCAGAGCGCCGTATTGCCGATTATATTGTCGATCATCCCGGCGAGGTCATGGAACAGACCGTAGCGGACCTGGCCGTTCATGCGCAGAGTTCGGAAATCACCATTTCCCGGTTTTGCAAGAAATTGGGCTGCAGCGGGTTGAAGGAATTGAAGCTCATGCTGGCCGCCGATTTGTCGGCAGCGCCGCAGAAGGACTTCCACGATATCCAGGCCGGCGATACGGGCCGCCAGGTGGCGTCCAAGGTTTTTGCCAATATCGCCGAAGGTTTGCAGGATACGCTGAGCCTCCTCGATTATGATGCTGTCGATGAAGCGGCCCGGCTCATCTTGAAGGCCCGGCGGATTTATGTCTTTGGCTTCGGCAATTCGGCGACGGTCTGCATGGATATGGCCACGCGGTTCCTGCGCCTGGGACTGGCTATCCGGGAGTATGCCGACTCCCATATGCAGGTCACGGCGGCGGCCCTGATGACGGCCGACGATGTGGTCATCGCCGTATCCCATAGCGGGGCGTCGAAGGAACTATTGCAATCGGTCCAGGCCGCCAGGGAGAACGGGGCCAAAGTCATCGTCATCACCAGCCATGGCCAGTCGCCTTTGGCTGCGTTAGCCGATATCTGCCTGTGCGGCATGGGGCGCGAAGTCCAGTACACGTCAGAAGCCGGGGCGTCGCGCCTGATCCACATGGCCATCGGCGATGTCCTCTATACGCGCGTGGCCATGCAGGAAAAGGCGGTCTTTCAGGACAATATGGAAAAGATGCGCCGCGAAATCGTCAAAAAGCGGCAGCACTGATTTTGGCTACGAAAATCGGCCGTTCTGTGGTACAATAAAACTGTTCTTATTGCAAACAGAGGAAGGATGATTAGCAGGTGAAGAAATTCTTGGAAATGGCGACTATCGTCGAGAATGAAGCCATTATTCCTGAAGTATGGAAAATGGTATTCCATGCACCGCAGATTGCCCGGGAAGCGCAGCCCGGCCAGTTTGTCAATGTCCATCACGATGGGGGACAGACCTTTTTGCGCCGGCCTTTTGGCATCGTCGATGCCGATGCCGAAACGGGTCATGTCACCATCATTTACCGCCTGGTCGGCAAGGGCACAGAAGAAATGAAGGGCCTGCGCAGCGGTGACGCATTGAGCGTCGAAGGGCCCCTGGGCGAAGGCGTCTTTACGACAACGCCGGGCCAGGTCCTGCTGGCCGGCGGCGGTGTCGGCCTGGCTCCGCTCATCTTTTTGGCCAAGCGCCTGGACCATCCCATCGTGCTCGTTGCCGGCAAGACGGCGGCTGAAACGTTCTGGACCAAGTTCTTTGAACCCTATGCCGGCCAGATTTACGTGACCACTGACGACGGCTCCCTGGGTATCAAGGGCTTTGCCGTCGATGCCCTGCCGCAGATCTTTGCAGAACACGCCATCGACCGCGTATCGGTCTGCGGGCCGACGGTCATGATGAAGACCATCGCCCAGGCGTCGGCCAAAGCCGGCGTCGCCTGTGAAGTGTCCATGGAAAAGCGGATGGCCTGCGGTATCGGCGTCTGCCTGGGCTGCACCTTTGAAAGCCAGCTCGACGGCAAACGCTATAAAGTCTGTGCCGACGGCCCCGTATTTGACGCGAAGGAGGTCTTTGCATGATCAGCGAACGCATTGCCGTCCAGTTTGCCGGTATTTCCATGAAGACACCGGTCATGGGAGCATCGGGGACCTTTGGATTTGGCGTAGAATACAGTGATTTTCTCGACCTCGATCACGTCGGGGCCATTATTTCCAAGGGCATCACGCCGCTGCCGCGGCCGGGCAATCCCGGCGTCCGCGTGGCCGAAACGCCGGCAGGGATGCTCAACTGCATCGGCCTGGAAAATCCCGGCGTCGAAGTCTTCAAGCGGGATATCCTGCCCAAGGTCCAGCAGGCCTGCCAGACGCCGCTCATCGTCAATATATCGGCCGGGACTGCCGAAGAATACGGCGAATTGGCAGCTCAGCTCGACGTCGACGGCGTGGCTGCCCTGGAAGTCAATATTTCCTGTCCTAACGTTAAAGAAGGGGGCATCGTCTTCGGGACCCAGCCGGAAGCGGCTGCGGCTGTGACGCGCAGTGTCAAGGACCATACCTGGAAACCGGTCATCGTCAAACTGTCGCCAAACGTCACGGACATTACGGTCATGGCTAAAGCTGTCGAAGCGGCCGGTGCCGATGCCGTATCGCTCATCAATACCCTGACGGGCATGGCCATCGACATCAAGACCCGCCGCCCCTTGCTGGGCAATATCACCGGCGGCCTGTCCGGCCCGGCTGTCAAGCCCATTGCCCTGCGCATGGTATGGCAGACGGCTCAGGCCGTATCCATCCCCATCCTCGGCCTGGGCGGCATATCGACCTGGCAGGATGCCGTCGAATTCATGCTGGCCGGTGCCAGTGCCGTCGCCGTCGGCGCCCATAACTTCGTCGACCCCAGAGCCGTCGAAACCATCGCCGAAGGCCTGGACCAGTATTGCCGAGAAGAAGGCATCGAACATATACAGGATATTGTAGGGGCATTGGAGATTCGTGGCTAGTGGCTAGGGATTAGCAGTCAGCGGTCAGCCGTCAGCAGTTAGCCGCGGTCCCATGGACCGCTTTGTAGGGGCCGTCCCAAAGAGCGGCCCGTTGTGGGAATCCCATTCACGAGCTGCCCTGGATATACGCCAAGACATTTATATACCCATTTGCGTGGACGGGCGCCCCACGGGGCGCCCCTACAGAAAAAAGGAGCTGTCGCATGTGCAACAGCTCCTTTTTTCTATTATTTATTTCTTATTCTTTTTTCGTGATGCGAAGTCGCCGCCGGCCTGGATGACGTTGACGACGACGATGAGGATGATGATCGTCGCCAGCATGACGTCGGGACGGAATCGCTGGTAGCCATAGCGGATGGCGATGTCCCCGAGGCCGCCGCCGCCGATGGCGCCGGCCATGGCCGATGCTCCGATGAGGTTGACGATGAGGACGGTGATGTTATTGATGATCGTCGGCAAGGCTTCGGGAATGAGGACCTTGCGGATGATCTGGAACGGCGTAGCCCCCATGGATTCGGCCGCTTCGACGAGGCCGAAGTCGACGTCGCGTATGGACGTTTCGACGAGACGGCTCAGGAAGGGGATGGCGACGATGGTCAAGGGGACGCAGGCTGCCGTCGTACCGATGGACGTGCCGGCAATGAGACGCGTCAGCGGGATGATGGCGACCATGAGGATGATGAACGGGATGGAACGGATGATGTTGACGATCGTGCCAAGGATTTGATTGATGAAGCGGTTTTCCAGGATATGGCCCTTGCTGGTCGTGACCAGGGTGATACCCAGGGGAATGCCGATGATACCGCCAATGACCGTGGCGACGGCGACCATGTAGAACGTTTCTTCAATGCCTTGGAGCATTAACTTAATGATTTCTTGGGACATAACCTAAAACCTCACTTCCAATCGGTAATGTTTTGATGTACGAGAATGCCTTGGCCTGTGTTTCCATATCGCCCATGATGACGACGATGAGGTAGCCGAACGGTTCATCCTGGATGTAGTCGATGTTGCCGTAGAGGACGCTGACTTCGACGTTGAATTTGCGGACGATGTCGGCGACGACGGGGTCGCTGGTCGCAGCGCCTTTGAAGCGCAGGCGGACGAGCATGTAGCGGTCCGGCGACGGCTGGTCGGTGACACCCAGGTTCTTGATGCCTGCCGGCAGTTCCATATTGATGATGGACGTGACGAAATCTTTCATGGTCTGGGACTGAGGATTGGTGAAGATGTCGACGACGCGGCCCATTTCCTTGATGACACCGCTTTCGATGACGGCGACGCGATGGCAGATTTCCTTGACGACGGCCATTTCATGGGTGATGACGACGATAGTGATGCCCAGGCGTTTATTGATGTCCTGGAGCAGTTCCAGGATGGATTTCGTCGTCTGCGGGTCCAGGGCCGACGTGGCTTCGTCGCAGAGCAGGATTTTCGGATCGCTGGCCAGGGCACGGGCAATGCCGACGCGCTGTTTCTGGCCGCCTGAGAGCTGGGACGGATAGTTGCCGGCCCGGTCGCTGAGGCCGACCAGGTCGAGGAGGGAAGCGACTTTCTTTTCGATGACGTCTTTGGAAGCGCCGACGAGTTCCAGCGGGAAGGCAATGTTTTCGGCAACCGTACGGGATGATAAGAGATTGAAGTGCTGGAAAATCATGCCGATGTTCTTGCGTTCTGCCCGCAGCTGGGATTCATTCATCTTGGTCAAATCCTTGTCGTCGATGATGACCTGGCCGCTCGTCGGTTTTTCTAACATATTGATGCAGCGGACCAGCGTCGATTTGCCGGCACCGCT
This sequence comes from Megasphaera sp., assembly GCF_047831605.1. Classification (NCBI taxonomy): domain Bacteria; kingdom Bacillati; phylum Bacillota; class Negativicutes; order Veillonellales; family Veillonellaceae; genus Megasphaera; species Megasphaera sp. The sequence goes on from NZ_CP181255.1 coordinate 2,281,880, forward strand.
CTTGCCGATGATACCGAAGATCTCGCCGTCGTCGATGGTCAGGTTGATGCCTTTCAGGGCCTGGACCTGTGCGGCGCCGCCGTAGGTCTTGGTAATATTTTTCAGTGTAATCACAGTATCAACTCCTCAAAATAGGCGTAACTAGAGAAAGCAACCACAAAAAAAGGCCGTCATGCAGATGACGGCCGTATATACGGTTTCATTTCATCTGTCGGAATGTTCCGTTGGAATTGGCACCTTCCCGATAGGGGGTTGCCGCAGCGTCATCGGGCCAGTCCCTCAGCTGCTCTGGATGAAGGGTATATGGTTGTTGCGTCTTATAATAGCACGGATGGCCGGGATTGTCAATGGAAAATCGTTATTGCGCCCAGTCGCCATCGGTAAAGACCGGCACCGTCGTGCCGTCGGCCCTGGTCCCGGTGATGGTCAGGTCCGGCGAGCCGACCATGAAGTCGACGTGGATCATGGAGTCGTTGAGGCCGGCTGCGGCGACAGCATCTTTGTCCATATCAGCACCGCCAGCCAGGCAGGTCGGGTACGATGCGCCCAGGGCCAGGTGGCACGAGGCGTTTTCGTCGAAGAGTGTTTCATAGAAGAGGATACCCGACAGGGAAATGGGCGAATGATAGGGGATGAGGGCTACTTCGCCGAGGCGGCAGGCGCCGTCGTCGATGGCGATGAGTTTCTTCAGGACGTCTTCGCCCGTTTCGGCGGCAGCGTCGATGACTTTGCCGTCTTTGAAGGTCAGGTGGAATTTGTCGATGAGGTTGCCGTTATAGACCAGGGGCTTGGTGCTGTAGACCGTGCCGTTGACCGCATCTGCCTTGGGGGCCGAATAGATTTCTTCCGTCGGGATGTTGGCATTGAACAGCAGGTGGTCCGCCGTTTCTTCCATGCCGCCCTGCCAGATATGACCGGCCGGCAGGCCGATAGTCAGGTCCGTTCCCAGGCCGTTCGTATAGTGCAGGCTGGTGAAATGCTGGTCCGTCATCCAGGTCCGGCGCTTCTTCAATTCGGCCAGATGGGCGTCCCAATCGGCCAGGGCATCGGCACCGTCGGCACGGGACGACTGGAGGATTTGCTTCCACAAGGCTTCGTAAGCGGCGGCTTCGTCGAGGTCCGGATAGAGCAGTTTGGCCCAGACGGCACTGGGGACGGCGGCGACGAGCCACGTCGTCTTCGAGGCCATCATGCCGTCGATGTATTCCTTCAAGGCTTCATTCTGGGCTTTCTGCTGGGCAAAGATTTTATGGGTGTCGATGCCGTCCATGAGGTACGGATTCGCCGAGATGAGGCTGAGGAAGGCCGCTTTCTTATGGTAATAGTAGAGGCTGAAATCGCGGCGCCAGTCCGGCAGGGACTCGAAATACTGCAAATCTTCGTGTTCGTAGCGCAGGCGGGCCAGGTCGTCAGACCGCCAGTTGCAGACGACCTGGGCGGCGCCGGCCGTATAGGCCTCTTTCGTCAGGAGGGCGACGAAGTCGTGCGATTCGACAGGGGCATTGATGACCAGGGTCTGACCTTTCTGGAGATTCAGGCCCTTCTGCAAGAGGACGCGGGCATAAGCCGTTAATTGTTTGGTAGTTGGCATAAAATCACTCCTTAGTAGATGAGGATAGGACAGGGACTTTCCAGGCCGTATGCTTCCACAAGCGCCAGTTCAGGGCGCTGGCATTGATGGCCAGGCTGATGATGAGGCTGATCCAATAGCCATAGGGCCCGTAGGACGTGACGTGGGCCATGGCATAGCCCATAGGGATGCTGATGAGCCAGTAGGTCACGAAAGCGACGTAAGTGATGATCTTGACATCCTTATAGCCGCGCAGGATGCCCTGGACCGGCGTGCCGGCGGCGTCGAAGAAGGAAAAGGCGACGGCGTAGAAGATGAACATGCGGATGGCCCAGAACGTTTCGGCATCGCTCGTGAAGATGGCGGCGATATGATCGACAAAGTGGTAAGTCACGACGATGAGGGCGATGGCGATGGTCAAGGCCGTCATCTGGCAGAGCACGGCATACTGCCGGGCAGCGGCGTAGTTGCGGGCGCCGACTTCGTAGCCGATGACGATAGTCGCCGTCAGGCTGATGCTCCAGGGCAGGGTATAGGTCAGGGTCGAGAAACTGATGGCTGCCTGGTTGGCCGCCAGGTATAAGGTGCCGAATTCGGCCATGAGCAGGCCGACGATGGAGAACAGGCTCGTTTCGCAGAAGACGGCGATGAAGATGGGAATGCCCAACTCCAGCTGATGATGGCCATGATACCAGCTGAAAGGCCGCAGGCGGCTCCAGAGATGGTAAGAGCGGAAAGGCTCCATCCACTGCAGGACGCCCACGAAGAGCAGGAAGGACAGCCACGACGCGATGGTGATGGCATAGCCCGTACCGATACCGCCCATAGCTGGAATGGGGCCGGCGCCGAAGATGAGCAGGCGGAAGAGGATGATCGTCAGGACCAGGTTGGTCACTAAGATGGCCATGGAAACGTGGGTCTTGCCGTGGGCGTCGACGATGTAGCGCATCGTCGCCTGCAGGCAGATGGGGACCAGTCCCAGGGCCAGAGCCTTGAGGTATTCCCAGGCGATGTAGCGGACCGGTGCGTCGAGGCCCATAAAGTCGAGAAAGGGCGGCAGCAGAAAGGCGCCGGCCAGGAAAATGACGGCCGTAAAGCCCAGGCTCAAGTAGAGGCTCTGCATAATGTACGTCGGGATTTCCTCGGTCTTCTGAGCGCCCCGGAGCTGGGCGATGATCGGCGAGATGCCGAAGAAGATGCCGCACAGGCCGGCAAAGACGGGATACCAGATATTGACGGCTACGGCGACCCCGGCCAGGTCAATCGTCCCGGCCTGACCGCTGAAGATAGAACTGAAGACGGATGTCCCGACCTGGGCCATCTGGGTCAGGAGCAGGGGAAAGAACAGGGCCAGGAAATGGCGTAATTGGAACCAATGGGGGAACATGATATCCTCCTTGTATGAAAAAGGGCTTGTCGCACAACGACAAGCCCTTTAAAGTTGGTAGTGGCTAGCAGTTAGTTGTTAGCGGATGGCTTTAAATTTAAAGGTCTTCTTCAAACATCAAACCTTAAACTGTACAGAAAAAGGGACCGTGCATGATGGCCGAAACCTTCATGCGCCAGTCCCCCTTTTCAGTCGAACTTATTTACCCATAGCATTGACTTTGGAAGCCAAACGGGATTTTTTACGAGCTGCAGTGTTTTTATGGAGAACGCCTTTCTGTGCGGCGCTGTCGATTACGCTGCTAGCTTTATCGAATGCTTTTTTAACAGCTTCAGCGTCACCAGCGGCGATAGCTTCGGTCGTACGGCGGATAGCGGTATGAACAGAAGATTTAACCTGAGAGTTAGCTGCGTGGCGAGCTGCGTCTTTTTCCATCGTTTTGATATTGGATTTAATCTGCGGCAATGGATTCACCTCCCTAATTTACAAGAACACTAGAAGAAATTTTACCATATGGCGCAGAAAAAAGCAATACCTTTTTTACAAGACATGCGATTAAGCTTTGCCTTCCGAGCCGAGGACGCATTTGATCTTGTGAGCGACGATGTCATGGACGAACTGACGGCCGTCGGCGAGGTACTGGCGCGGGTCGAAATGTTCCGGATGCTGTGCCATGTGCTGACGGATGCCGGCAGTCAGGCCGAGACGGAGGTCGGAGTCGATGTTGATCTTGCAGACAGCCATGGAAGCTGCTTTGCGGAGCTGGTCTTCCGGGATACCGATAGCGTCAGCCAGGTTGCCGCCGTTTTCGTTGATGATCTTGACGTATTCCGGTACGACCGAAGATGCGCCGTGGAGGACGATCGGGAAGCCCGGCAGGCGTTTGGAGACTTCTTCGAGGATGTCGAAGCGGAGTGTCGGCGGTACGAGGACGCCGTCAGCGTTGCGCGTGCACTGTTCCGGAGTGAATTTGAAAGCGCCGTGGCTGGTGCCGATAGCGATGGCCAGGGAGTCGACGCCCGTGCGGGATACGAATTCTTCGACTTCTTCCGGACGCGTGTAGTGAGCTTCGTGGGCAGCGACTTTGACATCGTCTTCGATGCCGGCCAGCTGGCCGAGTTCGCCTTCGACGACGACGCCGTGAGCGTGTGCGTATTCAACGACTTTTTTCGTGAGGGCGATATTGTCTTCGAAAGAATGTTTCGAGCCGTCAATCATGACGGAAGTGAAACCGCCGTCGATGCAGTCTTTGCAGGTTTCAAAGTCAGCGCCGTGGTCGAGGTGAAGGGCGATGGGGAGATCATGATCTTCCAAAGCTGCTTCTACGAGATGTTTCAAATACGGCGGTTTAGCGTATTTGCGGGCACCGGCCGAAGCCTGAAGGATGATCGGCGAGTTCAATTCAGCAGCGGCCTGGGTAACGCCCTGGACGATTTCCATGTTGTTGATGTTGAATGCACCGATAGCATAGTGGCCTTCATAGGCTTTTTTAAACATTTCTGTAGTTCCGATTAATGGCATGTTTACATTCCTCCTACATAATACGTAAAAATGGTTAATATATATAATTCCAGCCGGCCCGTCGGACGAGGGCGTCCATATCTTCAGGCAGCCGGGAATTAACGGTGATGAAGCGGTGGCTCATGGGATGAGTGAACTGGAGACAGTAGGCGTGCAGGGCCTGGCGGCCGATGAAGCGGCGCGAACCGCCGTAGAGGTCGTCGCCGGCCAGGGGATAGCCCAGGTAACTGCTGTGGACCCGTATCTGATGGGTCCGGCCCGTGTGCAGGACGACTTGGAGCAGGCTGTAGTCCTTGCCGGCTGCGAGGCAGGTGAAATCGGACCAGGCCGGCTTGCCGTCGAGGCGGACACAGCGGGTGATGATGCTATCGGGACATCTTCCGATGGGGGCGTGTACAGTTGTGACCCGCGACGGGTATCGTCCCTCACAGATAGCTAAGTACAAGCGCTTATAGCCCAAGTCCTGCTTATCGAAAGCGTATTGGATCTGCGGTTCCTTGGCGACCATACAGAGACCGGACGTATTCTTGTCCAGGCGGTGCATGGGGTGGTAGGAACAGTGCTGCCCCGTCTGTTCGTAATGATAGGCGACGGCGTTGGCCAGTGTCCCGTCCCGTACGGCTGATGTGGGATGCATCAGGAGACCTGCAGGCTTGTCGATGACCATGAGGTAGTCGTCTTCATAGACGATGCCAATGGGTATGTCCTGTGGCGGGAAGGGGTTCTTTTCCGGAAGGGTGACGCAGATCTCGTCGCCTTCATGGACGAAGTCCCGCGTCGAGGCGGCCTGGCCGTTGATGGTACAGATGCCGTTGTGCTTGATACGGCGCCGCAATGTCGACGAAACGCCGAAATGTTTCAAAGCGCCGCCTAACGATGTAGGCCGTATGATCGTCCCTACTGTAAAATGAATCATTTGCATTTCCCCTATATTGGCTTTGTCTACATCTATTATACAAAATGAAAATAAATAAATCCATACATTTCGTGAAAACATGTGGGCTATATTTTAGCCCGCAAGGGCCTGGGAGTGCGGCTGGCCAGAAAAAATCATCTCCTGGAAAAGGAAACTTGACGCTCCGCGTCGAAATAGTATATCATAGGAATGTTATGTATCCATTTTTTAGATTTACCTTAAAAGAGTGTTCCCTAAAGAAGGAATTTCACAGGTGGATAGAGAATAATATATACGTCAGCGTTATTGAAATGAAACAGGTGATATGAGTGAAACGGTTTTCCAGCGAATTTATCGAACAGGTCCGGCAGGCCAATGACATCGTCAGCGTCATCTCCGATTATGTGACGCTGAAACGGCGGGGCCGCAACTTCTGGGCCTGCTGCCCTTTCCATAATGAAAAGACCGCCTCCTTCAGCGTCGCTGCCGACAAAGGATTCTTTTATTGCTTTGGCTGCCATGCTCACGGCGATGTCTTCCAATTCATTATGAAGAAAGAAAACCTTTCCTTTTCGGATGCCGTCGAACGCCTGGCTGAACGGGCCCATATCGCCCTGCCCGTCGTCGAACGGTCGGCCGAAGAAATCGCCCGCGATAAACAGCGGGACCGCTTGTATCAGATCAACGAAATGGCGGGCAATTTTTTCCATAACTGCCTGACCCAGACTCATTACGGCCAGCCCGGACTGGCCTATTTCCACAAGCGCCACGTATCGGATGATACCATCGAGGCCTTTAAGCTGGGCTTTGCTCCGGAAAGCTGGGATAAACTGACGACGGCTTTCATGAAAAAAGGTGTCACTGGCAGGGAATTAGTCCTCCTGGGACTGGCTAAAGAAAAGAACGGCCACTTTTACGATGCCTTCCGCGGACGGGTCATGTTCCCCATCCGCGACGGCCGCAGCCGCATCGTCGGTTTCGGTGGCCGCGTCCTCGACGACAGCAAGCCGAAGTATCTCAATTCGCCGGAAACGCCGATTTTCAATAAACGGCGGCTCCTCTTCGCCATGGACCTGGCCCATAAAGCGATTTATGAGCAGGGGAAAGCCATCCTGGTCGAAGGCTATATGGATGTCGTTTCCGCTCATAACCGGGGCATCCATAATGTCGTCGCGTCCCTGGGGACCTCCTTTACGCCGGAACAGGCGCGGCTCTTGCAGCGCCAGGCCAAGGAACTCGTCCTGGGCTACGACATGGACGGCGCCGGCCGTCAGGCGACGCAGCGGGCTATGGAAATCGTCCGCGGCCTGGGCATGCGCATCCGCGTCTTGTCCTTGCCGCAGGGCAAGGACCCTGATGAATACATCAATGCCGCCGGGCCGGACAAGTTCCGCCAGGCCGTCGACGAAGCGCCGAATGTGCTCGATTACATGCTCATGCGGGCCTTGCAGCGCTTCGACGTGACGACGCTGGAAGGGAAATCATCCATTACGACCATGGTCCTGCCCGTCGTCGCTGCCGTCGACAACCGGGTCCTGCTGGAAGCGTTCCTGAAGAAACTGGCAGGTCAGCTGCAGATAGGGGAAAACGCCGTGCGCAGCGAATTCAACAAGTATGTCGCTGCCCATCCGGAAGCAGGCCAGCAGCCGGTCGTCATCTCTTCGTCCGTATCCCAGGAAAATGCCGCAGCCCGCGGGAGCGGTGCCATGGCTGTAGCCGAAGAGAATATCCTGCGTTTCCTCCTGGAAAAGCCGGCTGCCTGCGGGCGGATCCACGCCAAAGTATCGGCGGACCTCTTTGCCGATGAACGGCGGCGCCACATTTACCAGCTCATTTTGGATACGTATGCACACCAAGGGATGTACACACCACATGACATCCAGCAAAAATTAACTCCTGAGGAGGCCGAAGAAGTAGCACGAATTATGGTTCTACAAGATGTCCCACTGGACGAAAATGTACTGATGGATTATGTCAAGCGCTTTCGCATGGCCGATTTACAAAAGCAGTACCTGGCGCACAGCCGCCTGGCTGCCACTTATAGCCGGACTGGCGATGCAAGGCTGGCCGAAGAGCTTGCAGCATGTAAGAAAATTAACGATGAAATGAAACAATGGTCTTGAGGAGCAGAAAGGAGCCTGTACACCATGGTGAATAAAACGACAGATGATACAAAAGTAACGAAGAAAACGACGAAAAAGACGACGCGCCGCAAGCCGCCCAAGAAGAAGGACGCTGCCGCCAAGAAACCGTTGAGTGAAAAAGAACGCCAGGCCCTGGCCCTGCAGCACATCAAGCAGCTCCTGCAAATGGGGCAGAAGAAGGGCAGCCTGACGTATACGGAAATCATGAACCTCATGGAAGAAGACGAACTGACGCCGGACCAGATCGACAAGATGTATGAAGTCTTTGCCGACAAGGGCATCGACATCATCGGCGAAGACGACTCCATGGCGGAACATGATGATATAGATGATGAAGATACGGAAAAAGTCCCGGACCTTCACAATGTCGACCTCAGCGTGCCGGAAGGCATCAACATCGATGACCCGGTCCGCATGTATTTGAAAGAAATCGGCCGCGTCCCCCTCTTGTCGGCGACGGAAGAAATTACCCTGGCCAAGGCCATCGAAAAGGGCAATGCTCCCGATGCAACAGAAGAAGACATCAAAGCCGGCACGATTGCCAAGAAGAAACTGACCGATGCCAACCTGCGCCTCGTCGTCAGCATCGCCAAGCGCTATGTCGGCCGGGGCATGTTGTTCCTGGACCTCATCCAGGAAGGGAACCTGGGTCTGTTGAAAGCCGTCGATAAATTCGACTACAGCAAAGGCTACAAGTTCAGTACCTATGCGACATGGTGGATCCGCCAGGCCATTACCCGTGCCATTGCCGACCAGGCCCGGACCATCCGCATCCCGGTCCACATGGTCGAAACTATCAACAAGCTGATCCGCATTTCCCGCCAGCTCCTGCAGGACAAAGGCCGCGAACCGCTGCCGGAAGAAATCGCTGAAAAAATGGACATCCCTGTCGAACGCGTCCGGGAAATCATGAAGATCGCCCAGGAACCGGTATCGCTGGAAACACCGATTGGCGAAGAAGAAGACTCGCACCTCGGCGATTTCATCGAAGACTCGGAAGCCGTCGCCCCTGATGACGCCGCCTCCTTCATCTTGCTGAAAGAACAAATCGAAGACGTCTTTTCCTGTCTCACCGACCGGGAACGCAAAGTCCTCTACCTGCGCTTCGGCCTCAAAGATGGCCGTCCGCGCACACTGGAAGAAGTAGGCCAGCACTTCAACGTCACCCGTGAACGTATCCGCCAGATCGAAGGCAAGGCCCTGAGCAAACTGCGCAACTGGGGCAAACGGGAAAAAATCAAGGATTTCCTCTAAGCCGAAATCTCTCCTTGACGCCATATGCTAATTCGCGTATAATAATTTGGTAAGGCCTTGCGCCTTATCTTTTGGGCCTATAGCTCAGTGGTAGAGCCACCGGCTCATAACCGGTTGGTCCTTGGTTCGAACCCAAGTGGGCCCACCATGAATGAAAAGAGCTTGTTGCACGTAATCGTGTCCGGGCTCTTTTTCTGTATACAAAATATTGCCGATAGATGGATGATCCCAGAATAAATTATTTATAGAAATAACCGCTCAAGATTAGGGTCTGAAGCGGTTATTTTTGTATTCTCCAATATGTTATAGATTTACAGTTCGGCTTTTTTGTTCCAGGTGTTTGCAATGTGTGCCTGGCCTTCGGCATTGGCCGAAGCGACAGAGACGATGCCATCGCGTTTGATACAGTCGAAAAAGACGTTGGTTAACATGGGTATTCCTCCTTTAGCAAAAAAAAGACTACGTTCATTATAGCCAAAGGGAAGGGAAATGTATACGGCCGTGAGGTTTCTGTTAAGATTGTGTTGCCACGAGGCGCCTTGAGGTTATATAATTATGTATTATAGATAATATTTTTAGGAGGATAGACATGGCAGATATTCGTATCATCCGGGGGCAGCGGATCGTCCCCGACGTGGAGCAGGCTCTGCGGTTTGCTGGTTATGAATCGAAAGGGGCAGCTTGGGAACGGGCTGAAGGGATGTGCCGGGATATGGCACCGCTCTTGCGGCGGTCTTTGCAGGCCAAGGCGGTCCTGGCCTTTACAGAGAAACGGCTCTATGTCATCCTGACGTTAGGTGCTGCTGTGAGCCGGCAGATCGACCGCTATCAGGATGACGGGGATGAGCTGGCCGCCGTGCTCTTCGCTGCCATGGCTGATACGTGCCTCTTTGCCCTGGAACAGCAGGTTTTGCAGCAGCTGCGCCTTATTTGCCGGCAAAAGGGCTGTGGCATCGTTTGCCGCCACGAACCGGGCAGCGATTTGCCCTTATCGGTCCAGGCCGATGCGGTCTGTGAGACGGCTGCCGGCCGGACGGCTGGCGTGACGGTCAATGCGGCCATGGCTTTGTCGCCGGAGAAATCCATGAGCCTCGTCTTTGACCTTTGCGAAGACCCGGCTGTATTCCAGGTGAAACATGACTGTACGGCCTGCCCTAAGACGGATTGCCCGCAGCGCCAGGCCGAATCGGCCCGGGAAGTACGGCTGACCTGCCCTGGCGGCTGCCGGGTCCATGACTATATCCAGTCTCAGGGAACGGCCCTGGCTATGTCCTGCGGCGGCAAGGGCATGTGCGGCAAATGCCGTGTCCGCGTCGTCCGGGGGCGGCTTCCCGTCACCCCGGAAGACAAGCGCATCTTTTCCGAAGCTCAGCTGGCCCAGGGCTGGCGCCTGGCCTGCAAGGCCGTAACCCGTGAAGCGGTCGAAATTGTCGTTCCCGTGCAGGAACAGCAGGGCTTTTCGGCTCTGGCTGCCGAAGCCGCTGACGAGGGAGCCCTTTCACTGGCAGCGGACCATGACTATGGCCTGGCTGTCGATATCGGGACGACGACGTTGGCCGCAGCTCTGGTAGACTGTACGGATGGAAAAATCCTGGCGACAGCGACGGCAGTCAACAGCCAGCGCTCTTTTGGGGCCGATGTCGTCAGCCGCATCGGTGCCGCCTGCCATGGCAAAGGCAAGGCCTTGCAGAAGGCCGTCCGCCGGGACCTGACGCGGCTGATGAAGCAGCTCCTGAAGGACCATCCCGGCACGGCCGCTCGCTGCCGCCAGATGGCCATTGCCGCCAATACGACCATGCTCCACCTGCTCATGGGCTGGCCCTGCGACGGCCTGGGCGACTGGCCGTTCCATCCCGTATCCCTGGGCGGGAAGACTTATCGCGCTCAGGAGGTCCTGGGACCGCAGTCGCCACTGGCAGACGCTACAGTGACCCTGCTGCCCGGCATGAGCACCTACGTCGGTGCCGACATTACGGCCGGCATCTGGCAGTGCGGCCTGGCCTCGTCAGACGACGTCAGCCTCTTCGTCGATCTCGGGACGAATGGGGAAATGGTCCTGGGCAATAAGGACCAGCGCTTCATTGCATCGGCTCCGGCCGGTCCGGCCCTGGAAGGGGGCAAGCTGACCTGGGGGACGGGCAGTGTTCCCGGGGCCATCTGCGGCGTCCGCATCGAGCGGGGCCGGGCTAAGGTGCGGACTATCGACCACACCGTTCCCGTCGGTATCTGCGGGACGGGCATCCTCGAAGCCATGGCCGGCCTGGTCCGGGAAGGCCTGGTCGACGAAACGGGGAAACTCGTAGAGCCTTATTTCCATAAGGGCTTTCCCCTGGCGTCGACGCTGGATTATCAGCGCATTACCCTGAGCCAGCAGGATATCCGTGAAATCCAGATGGCCAAGAGCGCTATCCGGGCCGGCATCGAATCGCTCATCGAACGCAGCGGAATCAGCCGTCAGCGCGTCCACCAGGTCTTCCTGGCCGGCGGTTTCGGTTATTACCTGGATCCGCAGAAAGCGGCTGTCATCGGCCTGTTGCCAGCGGATCTGGCCGAACGGACGACGGCTGTCGGCAACACGTCCCTGAAAGGGGCCATCGGCCTTTTGACGGGCGCCGTGACTTTGGAAGAGTTACAGGCCATCGCCGCCGGGGTAGAGGAAATCGTCCTCGGCAACGACGAAGCCTTTCAACGCTTATACATTGATTATCTGAATTTTTAGGGGGACTTAGATTGACTAACGAAGCATTTCAACAACTTCTACAGGGCGGTGTTGTCCTGCTCGACGGGGCGACGGGGACGAACCTGCAACAGGCGGGCATGCCTATCGGCGTCTGCCCGGAACAATGGATCTTAGAGAACCGCGACGTCATGATCGATTTGCAGCGCCGTTTCGTCGAAGCGGGCTCGCAGATCCTCTATGCGCCGACCTTTACGGGGAACCGGCTCAAATTGGCCGAATACGGCCTCGATGACCAGCTCGTCGCCATCAATCAGGGCTTGGTTGCTATCTCCAAAGAAGCGGCCCAGGGGAAGGCCCTGGTTGCCGGCGACATGACCATGACGGGCCAGCAGCTCTATCCCATGGGTGAACTGACCTTTGACGGTCTCGTCGACGTCTATCGCGAACAGGCCCAGGCCTTGTACGATGCCGGTGTCGACCTGTTCATCGTCGAAACCATGATGAGCCTCCAGGAAACGCGGGCTTGTGTCCTGGCTATCAAGGAGGTCTGCGACCTGCCCATCATGGCGACGCTGACCTTTGAAAAAGACGGCCGTACCCTCTATGGGACGCCGCCGGAAGCGGCTGTCGTCGTCTTGCAGAACCTCGGTGTCGATGCCGTCGGCCTGAACTGCTCGACAGGACCGGCCGACATGGTGGAAACGGTCCGGAAGATGTATGAATATGCGACGATTCCCCTCATTGCCAAGCCCAATGCCGGTTTGCCGGAATTGGATGGTGACAAGACGGTCTATAAGACGACGCCGGAAGAATTCGCCCAGGACGGCCGGCTGCTCATCGAAGCCGGGGCCCATATCGTCGGCGGCTGCTGCGGCACGACGCCGGACCATATCCGGGCCCTTCACGAGGCTGTCTGCCGGCTGACGCCGAAAGCGCCGCATGCCAGCCATCACCGCGTCCTGGCCTCGGAACGGCAGGTCGTAGAAATCAAGCTCGACGGCTCTTTCCAGGTCATTGGCGAACGCATCAATCCGACGGGCAAGAAGAAGCTCCAGGCTGAACTGCGGGCGGGCAAGCTGGACATGGTCCGCGCCATGGCCCGCGAACAGGAACGCAACGGCGCGTCTATCCTCGACGTCAACATGGGGACCAACGGCATCGATGAAAAAGAAATGATGCTCAAGGCCATTTACGAAGTGACAGGCGTATCGGGCCTGCCCCTCAGCATCGACACGAGCTCACCGGACATCATGGAAGCGGCCCTGCGCATCTATCCCGGCCGGGCCCTGGTCAATTCCATTTCCTGTGAAACGGAAAAGCGAAAGAAACTCCTACCTGTCGTCAAAAAGTACGGCGCCATGTTCATCGCCCTGCCTGTTTCGGATAACGGTATCCCCAAGACCCTCGAAGAAAAACATGCCGTCCTCGACGAGCTCCTGGCCGATGCCTACGACCACGGCTTTTCGCCGGAAGATGTCGTCGTCGACGCCCTGGTAGCGACGGTCGGGGCTGCGCCGACGTCGGCCCTGGACTGCATGGCCACGTTTTCTCACTGCAAGCAGGACCTGGGACTGGCCACGGTCTGCGGCCTGTCCAACATCTCCTTCGGCCTGCCGGACCGGATCTATGTCAACGCCACCTTCTTGGGCATGGCCATTGCCAGCGGCCTGACCATGGCCATTGCCAATCCGTCCCAGAATTTGCTCATGAATACGGCAGCAGCGGCCAATATGCTCATGAATAAAGAGGGCAGCGATTTGGCCTACATCCACCGCATGCAGTATTTCGACAAGAAAGAAGCCGAAAGAAAACGGCAGGAAGAAGCAGAACTCCTGGCCAGCCACGGTACGGCTGGGGCTGTCGAAACGGCGGGGGAGTCCCAAGACGCTGAGCAAGGGCCGGTCAATCCGGTCTACCAGGCTGTCCTGGAAGGGGAAAAGGACGCCGTCGTCGCCTTGGCTCAGGAAGAACTGGCCAAGGGTATGGCACCGGATGCCATCATCAACGACCTGCTCATTCCGGCCATCACTGAGGTCGGCGATTTATACGATAAACAGATTTACTTCCTGCCCCAGCTCATTGCCAGTGCCAATACGATGGAAACGGCCATTGCCTATTTGGAACCGCTCATCAAGAAAGACCCGGGCCAGCAGGACATGGCGACCATCGTCATTGCCACCGTCGAAGGCGACGTCCACGATATCGGTAAGAACCTGGTCGGCCTCATGCTGCGCAACTACGGCTATAAGGTCATCGACCTGGGCAAGGATGTGCCGGCCGGCACCATCATCGAGACGGCGCTGCGCGAAAAGGCATCTGTCGTCGGCTTGTCGGCCTTGATGACGACGACGATGATGCACATGAAAGATGTCATCGCCGAAGCGGCGGATAAACAGTATGGCGGCAAGATCATCATCGGCGGCGCAGCCGTTACGCCGAGTTTCTCCGATGAAATCGGTGCCGATGGCTATTCCAAAGATGCGGCAGACTGTGTCAAGCTCGTCAGCCGCCTGTTAGCGTAAAAGGGGGAATCATTATGCCAGCATATCGTTGGGCGACTTTGGGCTGCGGCGTCATCGGCAATGAACTGGCCCAGGCGATGCAGGCCCTGGGCGGGAATTTGTACAGTGTCGGCAACCGGACCCATGAAAAGGCCTTGTCTTTTGCTGAAAAATACGGCATCGCCAAGGTCTACGACAAGCCAGAGGATATCTTTTCGGATCCCGACGTCGATATCGTCTATATTTTGACGCCTCATAATACGCATATCCGTTATCTGCTGCCGGCGCTGGCAGCGGGCAAACACGTGCTCTGCGAAAAATCCATTACCCTCAACAGCCTGGAACTGGACCAGGCCCGGCGCTGTGCTGATGAACACGGCGTCGTCCTGGCCGAAGCCATGACCTTATATCATATGCCTATTTACAAACAGCTCGCTGAACTCATCCGTTCCGGCGCCCTGGGGCCGCTGCGTTTCATTCAGATGAATTTCGGCAGTTATAAAGAGTACGATATGAACAACCGCTTCTTCAACCGCTCCCTGGCCGGTGGTGCCCTCCTCGATATCGGCGTCTATGCGCTGTCCTTCGTCCGCTATTTCATGAGCTGTCAGCCCGACCAGATCGCGTCCCAGGTCCGCCTGGCGCCGACCGGTGTCGACGAGCAGGCAGGTATCCTCTTGCAGAACCGGGAAGGGGAGATGGCGACGCTTTCCTTATCGCTCCATGCCAAGCAGCCGAAACGGGGCATGGCCGCCTTCGATAAGGGATATATCGAAATCTACGACTATCCCCGGGCCGATACGGCGACCATCACCTATACGGCCGACGGCCATCAGGATGTCCTGCAGGCCGGCAGTCAGTCCAAGGCCTTGCAGTACGAAATCCGGGACATGGAAGACGCCGTGGCCCACGGCGGCCAGGGCATGTGCCAGGCTTATACGAAAGATGTCATGGACCTCATGACGGCCATCCGCCAGCAGTGGGGCCTGACCTATCCCGAAGAAGAGGGGGGAGCGCAATGAGTTATTCATCGGTCGATACCTTGTGGATCCTCATGGCGGCCGTCCTGGTCTTCTTCATGCAGCCCGGTTTCGCCATGCTCGAAGCCGGCCTGACGCGGGGCAAGAATGCCGGCAATATCGTCATGAAGAATTTCATGAACTTTTCCCTCGGGACCCTGGCCTTCTGGATCGTCGGCTTCAGCCTGCTCTTTGGCCGCGACATAGGCGGATTCATCGGCATGCCCGATTTCTTCGCCCAGCATATGGACCTCATGGCTGGGACGCCTTATCCGGATTTGGCCTTTTTGCTCTTCCAGACCGTTCTCTGTGCCGTGACGGCGGCCATCGTGTCCGGCGCTATGGCTGAACGGACGAAGTTTTCGTCGTATTGTCTGGTCACGATTATCATCAGCCTGATCATTTATCCCGTTGCCGGCCACTGGGTCTGGGGCGGCGGCTGGCTGGGCGCCTTGGGTTTCCATGATTTTGCCGGTGCTTCCGTCGTCAGCCTGACTGGCGGCATCTGTGCCCTGACCGGTGCCAAGGCCCTGGGTCCGCGCATCGGCAAGTATAACCAGGATGGGTCGGTCAATGCCATTCCCGGCCACAGCCTGCCCCTGGCCTGTCTGGGCATGTTCATCTTGTGGTTCGGCTGGTTCGGCTTCAATGGCGGCCAGACCCTGTCCTTATCGGGGGAACAGACCCTGCTCAAGGCGGCAGCTATCTTCTTTATCACCAATATCGCAGCCGCTGCCGGGACGACGGCAGCCATGGTGACGACGTGGATCCGCTATGGCAAGCCTGACGTATCCATGACCCTTGATGGCTGTCTGGCTGCGCTGGTCGCCATTACGGCCGGCTGTGATGTCGTCAGTGTGCCTGGGGCCTTTGTCATCGGTGCCCTGGCCGGCATCGTGACGGTCTTCCTCATCGAATTCATCGACCAGAAACTGCGCATCGACGACCCGGTCGGGGCTATTGCCGCTCACGGCGGCTGCGGTGCCTTGGGGACCCTCCTGACGGGCCTGTTCAGCGTCCAAGACGGCCTGTTCTATACGGGAGAAATCCGTCTGTTCCTGGTCCAGCTGGCCGGCGTCGTGGCTATGGCCCTGTTCGTCTTCGTCGCTATGACCCTGGTTTTCCGCATCCTCCAGGCGACCATCGGCCTGCGCGTATCGGCAGCCGAAGAAATCAACGGCCTGGACTTCAAGGAAAACGGGCTGGTACCGGCTTACGGCCTGGACCGCAGCGACAGTCTGGAAGACTTGTCCGAAGCCTTGAAGGCCGGGGAAGCGCCGCAAGGGGCGAAAGAAATCCCCCTGGACCAGGTCATCCCCGATTCGGTCATGGCCAGTCCCCAGCCGGTCGGCGGCCATGCCCTGTATAACGTGACTATCATTACCGATGAAAAACGCTTTGAAACCTTGAAAGACGCTATGGAAGCCATCGGCATCACGGGCATGACCATCACCCGCGCCCTGGGATTCGGCATCGAAAAGGGACGGACTGAATTCTACCGCGGGGCCAAAGTGTCGGCCAAGCTCCTGCCCAAGGTCCGCGTCGAAATGGTCGTTTCCAAAGTGTCGCCGCGGACCATCATCGAAACGGCGAAGAAGGTGCTCTATACGGGCAATTACGGCGACGGCAAGGTCTTCGTGTCGGCCATCGACAACGCCGTCAAGATCCGGACCGGCGAAGAAGGCTACGATGCCCTGCAGGACTATCCCGTCGTCCAGAAGAAATGACCTTTTACAGACATTTTCCTTGATTTTTGCAAAAAACATACAGGCTCTGGCTATACTGAAACTGTACAGCCAGAGCCTGTTTTTTCATGGATGAAGGAGGAAATGCCATGTTTGCGTCGTTATTTGCCAATGCCAAAGCCCCATCTCAGCGGAATTATTCCCGCCTGGTAATCATCAGTGATTTCCATTACCCCTGCAAGAACCTGGTCACGCCGAAAGAACGTCTGCTCCGGATGGCCGCCAAAGAAAGAGTGCTGCAGGAAATGAATGACTGGCGGGATCTGGACTTAGCTGTCGAATTGTCTCATCAGCAGCTGGCCTGGCTGGGCCAGACCCTGGCCGCCCATCGCCAGCAGCCGACGATCATCTTCTGCCACGCGCCGCTGGAACAGACGGCCGTATCGAGCCGGCCCGGCATCAGCCTGCCGTCGCCGCGCAATTCCGTCCAGCCGGCAGGGGATATCCGCACCATCCTGGCCCGCCATCACCAGGCCCGCCTGTGGGTATCGGGCCATACCCATACGATGCCGTCCGATGCGACCTTCATGGACGACGCCAACTATTATGAAGGCCGCGTCCTTAATGTCTACAACAGCGATTGGGATGAAATACGATTTATACCAACTCCCTCTACCTCTATGAAGACCATATCCTCATCCGGACCTATGACCATACCCGCGGCGAGTGGCTCCCGGCCTTCGACCGTACCGTAACCCTGCCGGAATGGTGCTGCCTCACGGCGTGAGGGGCGGTGTGGGAACATCGCCCAAATACCGACGGGTCGCCCACGTGGCGCCCCCTACGATTCCCCGTTGGGAAAATCTTGCTAACCCCTAGCCACTAACCACTAACCACTTAAAAAGGCTTGTCGCACGCGACAAGCCTTTTTTCTACTCTTCTTCTATTTTCAACTGGTCCGGTGTGGTGCAGAATGTGAATTCCGGGTTCCGTTCGACGATCCAGTTGGTCTGCCATTCGTTGGCGATGAGCAGGACGACGCGCTGTTTATGGTCCTTGACGATCATGGCGCTGTCGATGTTCTTCAGTTCTTTGTAGTCGTGGCCGTTGGTCTGGATCCAGCGGGCGACGGTGTAGGGCAGGCGGTTCATTTCCAGGTCGACGCCGTATTCGTGTTTCAGGCGGTATTCCAGGACTTCGAACTGGAGTTGCCCGACGGCACCGACGATGTAGCTTTCCATGGAGCCCAGGTTTTCATAAATCTGGACGGCCCCTTCCTGAGCCAGCTGGGTCATGCCCTTGAGGAACTGTTTGCGCTTCATCGAATCCTTGGCGCGGATGCGGGCGAAGAGTTCCGGCGGGAAGGTCGGGAAGTCCTTGAAGGTGACTTTCTTCTTGCCCGAATAGAGGGTGTCGCCGACGCCCATGGTGCCGTTATCGAAGACGCCGATGATGTCTCCCGGATAGGCGTCTTCGACGATGGTCCGTTCCGTTGCCAGGAACTGCTGAGGCTGCATGAGGCGCAGGGTCTTGCCGGACTGGCGGTGTGTGACGGTCATGCCTTTTTCAAACTTGCCCGAGCAGATGCGCATGAAGACGATGCGGTCGTGATGCTGAGGGTTCATGTTGGCCTGGATCTTGAAGACGAACGACGTGAACTGGTCCGATGTCGGTTCGACGACGCCTTCCAGGCATTTGCGCGGCTGCGGCTTCGGAGCCATGCGCAGGAATTCTTCCAGGAAGGGCTTGACGCCGAAGTTGGTCATAGCCGAGCCGAAGAACATCGGCGTCAGTTCGCCGCGCTTGACTTTTTCCATGTCGAATTCGTCGCCCGCTTCATCGAGGAGCTCGATGTCGTCGATGAGGCCCTGGTGGACGTCTTCGTCGAGGAGTTCTTTGAAAATCGGGTCGTCTGCCGAGCCCTTGGTCGATGCCAGCTTGCGCTGGCCGTGGGTCGTGTCTTTTTCAAAGAGTTCGATAGACGACGAAGCCCGGTCGTAGATGCCCTGGTAGTTGCCATTCAGGCCGATAGGCCAGTTCATGGGGTAGGCGTGGATGCCCAGGATGTCTTCGATTTCATCCATGAGGTCAAAGGGGTTGCGGCCGAAGTGGTCGATCTTGTTGACGAAGGTGAAAATGGGGATGCCCCGTTCTTTACAGACGCGGAAGAGCTTCTTCGTCTGGGCTTCGACGCCTTTGGCGACGTCGATGAGCATGACGGCGCTGTCGGCAGCCATGAGGGTCCGGTACGTATCTTCACTGAAGTCCTGATGGCCCGGCGTGTCGAGGATATTGATATGATGGCCTTCGTAGTCGAACTGGAGGACCGAACTGGTGACGGAGATACCACGCTGTTTTTCAATTTCCATCCAGTCCGAAACGGCATGTTTCGCCGTCTTGCGGGCCTTGACGGAACCGGCCAGGTGGATGGCACCTCCGTAGAGCAGTAATTTTTCAGTCAACGTCGTCTTGCCGGCATCAGGGTGGGAGATGATGGCAAAAGTACGGCGATTATTTACTTCATCGATTAATGACATAGTACACCTCATCTGTAGTTAAAGCTAAAACATGCAAACACTATTTATTATATCGGGTTTTTCTGGTAACCGCAAGGCATTTACGACTGGCATTTCTCGTCATTTCACGTTATAATAGACTTAATCTATACAGAATGAGAAGGAGCGTCTTACATCGTGATTATTACCAGAGAAACAGACTATGCCATCCGCATTTTACGATCCCTGGCTGATTTACAGCTGAAAAATATACGGGAAATCAGCGACGAACAGCTCGTCCCCCGGCAGTTCGCCTACAAGATTTCCAAGAAACTCGAACGGGCCGGGTTCATCGAAATCATCCGCGGCGCCCAGGGCGGATGCCGCCTGACACGGGATTTGCACGGCATTACCCTCATGGACATCATCAACGTCATGGAACGGGAAAACATGATCACCAGCTGCCTGGACGGCGATTTCCAGTGCCCGTACCATCACCGCTATGGTTTCTGTGACGTCCACGAAGCCCTGGCCGGGGTGCAGGGCAAGCTGGCCGATTATCTGTCGACATTGAATCTATATGACATCATGTTTCCCCATGGGGGACCGGCCGTTTTGAAAGGGTCGGATCCGTCGCACAATTTGTTATAAAGGAGCCTATTTATGAAAAAAACGACTTTTATCGCCGTTTGTGTCTTTGCTTTGTGGACGGCCCTGGCCCTGCCGGCTGTCCCGTCTTCCGTACAGGCCGCCAAAGGTGGTGGCGGTGCCCGCGTATCGGCGCCGAAATCGCTGCCGGCCCCGGCGCCTAAGAATGTGACACCGAAAACGGGGACGACGAAAAATGAAGCGCCCAGCCTGGGCAATACGAAACCGAATGGGCAGACGCAGGCCCGCAAGGCTGAAACGGCTCAGGCCAATGCCAGCCGGACGACGTCTTCGTCCCGCCTGGGCAGCGTCATGCGCGGTATCGGCCTCTTTGCTGGCGGCATGTTCCTGGGCAGTATGCTCAGCCATCTCTTCGGCTGGGGTTCCCTGGGCTGGGGTGCCGATATCCTCGGCCTGTTAGTGAATATCTTCATCCTCTACCTGGTCATCAAGGGCGCAGCGGCCCTCTGGCGCTGGCTGCGAGACCGCCGCAGAAGGTGACGTATGGACGAATCGTTTATGAAAGAACGGGCGATTTTGCCGCTCATCGCTTCCATGGCCCTGCCGGCCGTCGTGTCGATGATCGTCAATTCGCTCTATAATATCGTCGACAGCCTGTTCGTCGCCATGATCAGCGAACAGGCCATGACGGCCGTGGCCCTGGTCTTTCCCATGCAGAACTTCGTCAATGCCGTCTGCATCGGCTTTGGCGTCGGCCTCAATGCCATTATTTCCATCTGCCTCGGTGCCGGTCAGAAGGGGACGGCCGATGTGGCTGCGACACACGGTGTCTTCCTGGCTGTCATCCATGGTCTGGTCATGACGGCAGGCTGTATCTGGGCTGTGCCGTCTTTTTTGCGGGCTTTTACGCAGGACGCGGGACTCATCGACCTGGGCCTGCGCTATGCCGTCATCGTCTTTGCCTTTTCTACGATCCTCAGCGTCGACCTGGTCTATGAAAAGATGTTCCAGGCCGTCGGCCGCATGCAGGTCACCATGGCCGGCTTGTCCCTGGGCTGCCTGGTCAATATCATCGGCGACCCGATCCTCATCTTTGGACTGGGACCGATTCCGGCCATGGGGATTGAAGGCGCGGCCTGGGCGACGGGCCTGGGCCAGACGGTGAACCTCCTCTTCTATGCCGTGGTCTGTCATTGGCGGCCGCTGCGGGTCGAAGTTTGCCGCCGCCATCTCCACTGGGACATCGAACTCGATAAACGGCTCTATGGCATCGGCATCCCGGCGGCCCTCAACATGGGCCTGTCGTCGGTCTTCCTCGTCGCCCTGAACCATCTCCTGGCGCCTTTTTCGCCGACGTATATTTTCATCCTCGGCGTCTATTATAAGCTCCAGACCTTTCTTTCTATGCCGACAAATGGTATCATTCAAGGTGTGCGGCCGCTGATCGGCTATAATTACGGAGCTGGGGAACTGGGCCGCGTGCGCCGCATTTATCGGACGACGCTGTTCCTCAACGGCCTGGTCATGGCGGCAGGCCTGGTCATCTGCCTGGCCGTACCGGACGTCCTCATGGGCTGGTTCACGTCCCGTGAGGAAACCATCGCAGCCGGTGCGTCGGCCCTGGGCATCATTGCCTGGGGATTCGTACCGTCGGCCTTGTCTATTACGGCGTCTGGCGCCCTGGAAGGGCTGGGGAAGGGCAATCCGTCCTTTGCCATCACCCTGCTGCGCTACGTCGTCATCAGCCTGCCGGCGGCGTGGCTCCTCTGCCGCGTTTATGGACCGGACGGCGTGTGGCACGCCTTCTGGATCTTTGAATGTCTGGCAGCACTGGCAGCCTGGAAGATTTACGACCACTATGCCCCAGCCGTTACGAAAGAAAAGGAGACGACATGAAGTATAAGATCATTGCTTGTGATATGGATGAAACGCTGCTCAGCAGCGACGCGACGATTTGCCGGCGCAATATCGAAGCCATTACGGCAGCCATTGCCAAAGGCGTGAAATTCGTGCCCTGTACGGGCCGGGGCTTCCGTTCCATCGAAGGCGTCCTGAGGACTCTGGGCCTCTACGACCAGGCGGACCAGTATGTTATCGGCTTCAACGGCGCCAATATTACGGAAAACAAGGGCAGCCGCTCCCTCTTCTGGGACCCGATCCCCTTTGACCTGGCCGACCGGATTTTCCGCCGCTGCTGTACCTATGGTCAATGTATGCATATCTATACGCGTGATGTCGTCTACATCACGAATATTACGCCCGACGAAGAAGCCTTCCTCCACGGCCGCATGGGCTACGTGCCTGTCGAAGCGGAGGACCTCGATTTCATCCGCGGCAAAGAAGAAGTCTGCAAGCTCATCGTGACCAATACGGATTACGACTATTTACAGCAGATACACGCTGAAATCCGCCCCTTGCTGGACGACATTACGGTCAGCTTCTCCAGCAACCGCTATATCGAATTCATGCACAAAGGCGTCAATAAAGGGGCGGGCCTGTGGAAATTGGCAGATATCCTCGGTGTAGCCCATGAAGAAACCATGGCCATTGGCGACAACATCAACGACATCGACATGCTGAAGGCCGCCGGCCTTTCCGTCGGCGTCCATAACCTCAACCCCGTCATCCGCCGATACTGCGACGTCGTCACCGACGCCACCAATAACGAAGGCGCCGTCGCCGAAGCCATCGAGAAGTATGTGTTGTGAGCGTGGCTCGTGGCTCGTGGCTCGTAAGAAACTGAACTGCGAAGGCCGCGGCCGCAGGTCGCAGACCGTAAGCCTCTCCTGATAGGAGAGGTGGCCCGCAGGGCCGGAGAGGTTGAACCTCTCAGTCAGCTGTGCTGACAGCTCTCCTATGAAGAGAGCCAATGGGCATTTACATCTAAAGCCATCCACTAAACACTAGCCACTTAAAAGAGACTGTTGCACGAAGCTTTTTGCCATCATGCAGGCCCATTTCTCTTTATAGTTTGTAGTACGGAGTTTGTAGAAGATGGTTTCAAGTTTATGACCATCCACTACAAACTGCAAACTTCAAACTCACAAAAGAGGCTGCCGCCGGGCAGCCTCTTTTGTGCTATAATGGAAGGCAAAAGGGGGCTTTCTCATGGATAGCAAAGAATTGAGCCGTCATGCGGCTCACGTGCGGCAGGATATCGTCAAGATGGTCACCCTGGCCCAGTCCGGTCATCCCGGTGGCTCTTTGTCCATCGTCGATATGCTGCAAGTCTTGTATTTCGATGTCATGCGGATCGATCCCAAGCGGCCTCACTGGCCGGACCGGGACCGTTTCGTCCTCTCCAAGGGCCATACCGTACCGGCTCTGTATGCGACGCTGGCCGAACGGGGCTTTTTCCCGGAAGATGAATTGTGGCACCTGCGCCAGTGCGGCGCCATGCTCCAGGGCAATCCCGACATGAATACGACGCCGGGCATCGACATGACGACGGGATCCCTGGGACAGGGCTTGTCGGCTGCCAACGGCATGGCCATGACGGCCAAGCTGGACGGGGCGGACTGGCGGGTCTACGTCATCGCCGGCGACGGCGAAATCGAAGAAGGCCAGATCTGGGAAGCGGCTATGTCGGCAGCTCAGTATAAACTGGACAACCTGACCCTGTTCATCGACCATAACGGACTGCAGATCGACGGGTCCAATGAAGACGTTATGGACGTCATGCCCATTGCCGACAAATTCCGGGCCTTCCGCTGGAACGCCCTGGAAATCGACGGCCACGATTACGACGCCATCGGCGCTGCACTGCACCAGGCGCAGGCCGCAAAAGGGAAGCCGACGGTCATCATCGCCCAGACCGTCAAGGGCAAAGGCGTATCGTTCATGGAAAATGCCGTGTCCTGGCATGGCAAGGCGCCGACGAAAGAAGAATGTGAACGGGCGTTACGTGAATTAGGGGGCGAAGGCTGATGGCAAGGGCAACGCGCGATGCCTACGGGCATCTCTTAGAAACGGAATTGTATAAAAATCCAAGGATTGTCGTCCTCGACGCCGACCTCGGTTCGTCGACGCGGTCGATTGCTTTTAAAAAGGTAGCGCCGGAACGCTATTTCGATATGGGCATTTCGGAACAGGATATGATGGGCACGGCAGCGGGCTTCGCCGCTTGCGGCAAGATTCCCCTGGCCAGTACCTTTGCTGTCTTCGGCACGGGTCGGGCCTTTGAACAGATTCGCAACTCCATCTGCCTGCCAAAGCTCAACGTCAAGATCTGCGCGACCCACGCCGGCCTCAGTGTCGGCGAAGACGGGGCGACCCATCAGTCCGTTGAAGACATGGCCATCATGCGCAGTCTGCCGAATATGACCGTCGTCTGTCCGGCTGACGGCGCCGAAACGGAAGCTGTCATCCGGGCGGCTGTCGCTCATGACGGGCCGGTCTACGTGCGCATGGGCCGGGCCAAAGTCGACGACGTCTATCAATCGGGCTGTCCCTTCCAGTGGGGGAAGGGGACGGTCCTGCGCGACGGCTGTGATGCCGCCGTCATCGCCACGGGCCTCATGGTCCAGGAAGCCCTGAAAGCAGCCGATATCCTGGCCAATCGGGGCCGTCAGGTCATGGTCATCGACATGGCCGCCATCAAACCGCTCGACGAAGACCTGGTCGTCGCTGCAGCCAGGAAGACGGGCTTCGTCGTCACAGCCGAAGAACACAGCGTCATCGGCGGCCTGGGCGGCGCCGTAGCAGAAACCTTGTCGCGCCGCTGTCCGACGCGCCAGGCTTACGTCGGCATCCAGGATTGTTTCGGTGAATCCGGCAAGGCCGGAGACCTCTTGAAAAAGTACGGCCTGACGGCAGAAGCCATTGTCGATGCTTGCCTTTTGGCCTGATTTTCAGTATGATAAGAGGCAGCGGACGCTGTCCGCTAAATCGAAGAAAGGAAACATCCTTACATGATAACTACAGAAGCGATGATGAAATTACAGAATGGCAGTGACGTCCGCGGCGTCGCCATCGCCGGCGTTCCCGGTGAAGACGTCACCTTGGTCCCGGAAGCGGTCAACCGCATTGCCGCTGGATTTGCCAAGTTTTTAGCCAAGAAGCTGAATAAACAGACGAGTGACCTGCGCATTGCCGTCGGCCACGATTCCCGCGTGTCGGCGGGCATGATGAAAGAAGCCGTATTCGGCGGCCTCCTCGGTCAGGGCGTCCACGTCACGGACTGCGGTCTGGCTTCGACGCCGGCCATGTTCATGTCCATCATTTTTGAAGATACCCACATGGATGGCTCCATCATGATTACAGCCAGCCATTTGCCCTATAACCGCAATGGTCTGAAATTCTTTACCGTCGACGGCGGCCTGGAAAAGAGCGAAGTCAAAGAAGTCCTGACCCTGGCTTCCCAGTCGTCGGCCATGGCCGTATCGTCGGCTGCCATTGCCTCGCTGGACCTGATCGACCTCTACGCCCTGCACCTGCGCCGTAAGATTTGTGCCGGCCTCTGCTCCGGCATGTACGACCGTCCTCTGGAAGGGATGCATATCGTCGTCGACGCCGGCAACGGCAGCGGCGGTTTCTTTGCCACTAAGGTCCTGGCGGAACTCGGCGCCGATACGACGGGCAGCCAGTTCCTCGAACCGGATGGCATGTTCCCCAACCATATCCCCAACCCGGAAAATGCCGATGCCATGGCCTCTATCCGCAAGGCCGTCCTCGACAACAAAGCCGACTTGGGCCTCATTTTCGACACCGACGTGGACCGCATGAGCGCTGTCCTGCCCGATGGGGAAGAAATCAACCGCAACGCCCTCATCGCCATGATGGCCGCCATCTTGGCGCCTGATTATCCCGGCAGCACTATCGTCACCGACTCGGTCACATCCGACGAATTGACGACGTTCCTCCAGGATGAACTCCACCTGGTCCATCACCGCTATATGCGGGGCTATAAGAATGTCATCGACGAATGTATCCGCCTCAACAAGGCCGGCACCGTTTCGCCGCTGGCCATTGAAACATCCGGCCACGGCGCGCTGAGTGAAAACTACTACCTCGACGACGGCGCGTACCTGGCCGTCAAACTGCTCATCGCTGCGACGAAAGCCAAGAAGGAAGGCAAACAGCTCGGCGACCTCATTGCCAAATTGGGCCATCCTGCGGAAGGCGTCGAATTCCGCCTGAAAATCACCGGCACAGACGACGTCCAGGCCTACGGCGCTGACGTACTTAAACAGTTTGAAGAACGGGCTGCTCAAGCGGGTCTTGCCATCGCCAAGCCGTCCTATGAAGGCGTGCGCCTCGTATTCCCTAACGGCTGGGCCCTGCTGCGCATGTCCCTCCACGACCCGAACATGCCGCTGAACATCGAAAGCAGGGAAAAAGGCGGCTGCCAGCAGATCGCCAATCAGGTGAAAGGCCTGCTCACGGGCTTTGAACACCTCGATACCAGCGTGATCCAGTAAGATGTCCTGAAAAAGAACCCTTGACCAGAGGGTTCTTTTTTTGTATAATGAAGCCATAATCATGTGACTGACGGAAGTGGAGTTACCACGGGGAGCATGATTTCTTGAAGCCGACCGTCTGGGCAACCTTCCAGCGGAGCGGCCTTTTTTTATGCAAAGAAAAGAACAGGAGTGACAACTACTATGGCAAAGGTATTGAGCGATATCGAAATTGCACAGCAGACGAAATTGGAACCGATTACGGCCATTGCAAAACAAGTCGGCCTCACCGATGATGACTTGGAACTCTACGGAAAATATAAAGCAAAGATTTCTTTTGACGCCATCAAGCGCCTGTCGAAGAATGAAGACGGGAAACTGGTCCTGGTCACGGCCATCACGCCGACACCGGCTGGCGAAGGCAAGACCTTGACCACTATCGGCCTGGCTCAGGCACTGAACTACATGGGCCATAAGGCTGTCGTCGCCCTGCGCGAACCGTCCCTGGGACCGGTCTTCGGCATCAAAGGCGGCGCTGCTGGCGGCGGCTATTCCCAGGTCCTGCCCATGGAAGATATCAACCTGCACTTCACCGGTGACATGCACGCCATTACGGCAGCCAACAACCTCTTGGCCGCAGCCATCGACAACCATGTCCATCAGGGCAACGCCCTGCGCATCGATGTGCGCCGCATCATCTGGAAACGCGTCATGGATATGAACGACCGGGCTTTGCGCAACGTCGTCGTCGGCATGGGCGGCAAAGTCTGCGGCTTCCCGCGGGAAGACCATTTCATGATCACTGTCGCTTCGGAAATCATGGCAGCCCTTTGCCTGGCCAGCGACCTCATGGACCTCAAGAAGCGCATGGGCGACATCACCGTGGCCTATGACCTGGACGGCAATCTGGTCAAAGCCCGTCAGCTCGGCGTCGAAGGCGCCATGGCCATCCTCATGAAAGATGCCATCAAGCCGAATTTAGTCCAGACCATCGAACATACGCCGGCCTTGGTCCACGGCGGTCCCTTCGCCAACATCGCCCACGGCTGCAACTCCGTCGTCGCAACCAAACTGGCTATGAAGATGGGCGATATCGCCGTTACGGAAGCCGGTTTCGGTGCCGACCTGGGTGCTGAAAAATTCATGGACATCAAATGCCGTTTCGCCGGTATCAAACCCGATGCCGTCGTCATCGTTGCGACTGTCCGTGCCCTGAAGATGCACGGTGGCGTCGACAAGAAGAACTTGCAGGAAGAAAATGTCGAAGCCTTGAAGAAGGGCTTTGCCAACCTGGCCAAACACATCGAAAATATGCGCCTCTTCGACGTACCCGTCGTCGTAGGCATCAATAAATTCATCAGCGATACAGATGAAGAAATCGCTACGCTGCGGAAACTCTGCGAAGATTACGGCGTCGAAGTCGCCCTCAACAACTGCTGGGCCGAAGGCGGCAAAGGCGGCGTCGAAATGGGCGAAAAAGTCCTGAAACTGCTGCAGCAGCCGAAGACCCCGTACAAACCGCTCTACGACGTCAACGCTTCGATTCCTGAAAAACTGGAAACTATCGTCAAGAAAGTCTACGGCGGCGACGGCGTCCTCTTTGAAGGCAACGCTCAGAAACAGATCAAGGAACTGGAAGCCTTTGGCCTCGATAAAATGCCGATTTGCGTGGCCAAGACGCAGTATTCCCTGTCCGATAACCCGGCGCTCCTGGGGGCACCGAAGGGCTTCAAGGTCACGGTCAAAGACGTCCGCGTCTGCACCGGTGCGGGCTTCATCGTCTGCCAGACGAGCAATATCATGACCATGCCGGGCCTGCCGAAAGTACCGGCTGCCAACCGCATGGACATCGACGAAAATGGCATCATTACGGGATTGTTCTAAGATGGATTTTGCACAATTCCAATCCATGCCCCTCGACGGGCTCCTGGAAGTCACGGCTTCCAAGGAACCCGTTCCCGGCGGCGGCGGCATCGCCGCTATGACCGCTGCTTCGGCAGCAGCGCTCGTAGAGATGGTCGCCAACCTGACCATCGGCAAGAAGGGCTACGATGAAATCGAGAAACTCATGGTATCCATCCGCGATAAGGCTCACGGCCTTCGCCAGCGTTACCTCGACGGCATCGCTGAAGACGCGGCGGCCTTCGATGGCGTCATCCGCGCCGTCCGCCTGCCCAAGGATACGCCGGACCGGGCGGCCAAGGTCCAGCAGGCCTTTAAGGATGCGGCCCTGTCGCCCTTTGAACTGGGCAAGGACATCTTCGTCCTCCTCCAGCTGGCGGAACAAGTCGTCCGCTACGGCAACGCCTGGGTCATCACGGACGGCGTCATTGCCACCATGAACGCCAGGGCAGCCATGCGCTCGGCTTTTTACAGCGTCCGCATCAACCTGAAATCCATCAAGGATGAAACCTTCGTGACGAAGATGATCAACGAAATCCGCGAAATCGAAGAAAAAGCGGCCATCGTCGAACAAAACGTAGAATATGAATACCGGAAGCGGTGAAAAAAGGCGCTGTCGCATGAAGACAGCGCCTTTTTTAGCACTCAGCAGTCAGCGGCTAACCCCTGACCCCTAGCCCCTAGCCCCTAATCCCTAGCCCCTAGCCACATCTTGTTATCTTCTCCTAGATACCGTATAATAGAAATATTAACGAAAGGAGAATTCTATGTTCGATTTTAATATACTTTCTATTATTGCCGGGATTCCCGGCCTGCTCATCGCCATGGTCATCCATGAATACGCCCATGCCCAGGTGGCAGACTGGATGGGCGATGATACGCCGCGTCTGATGGGGCGCCTTACGTTGAACCCCGTGGCTCATATCGACCCGGTCGGCCTGATCATGCTGCTCGTCGCCCAGTTCGGCTGGGCCAAGCCGGTTACGATCCAAGTCGGCAATTTCCGGAACTGGCGGAAAGGGGAAATCTGTGTATCCCTGGCTGGTCCCGTGTCCAACCTGATCACGGCTTTCGTCGCCTTGGTCATTGAAGTCATCTTTGTCAAGCTCCATCTCTTTACGACGACGGCCCTGCCCATGGTCCTTCACCTCATCGTCTTGTACAACGTCAACTTTGCCATCTTCAACATGATTCCCTTGCCGCCTCTCGACGGCTCGCGGGTCCTCATGTGTTTCCTGCCGACGTCGTGGAACTATAAGCTGGCCAGCCTCGAACGCTACAGCTTCCTCATCCTCATCGCCCTGATGATGACGCCTTTTTTCACGTATATCCTCATTCCCTTGCAGCGTCTGGTCTTCGCCTTGTTCAGCTTGATCTTGACGCCATTCCTGTAAAGGAGGAATTCTCATGACCTGTAAAAAATTAATGGCAGCAGCCCTGTTATGGGCGGCATTGGCGACCCCGGCCGGTGCTTTTGACTACAACCAGTCTGTCGATGAAATCGCCGAAAGCCCGCTCACGGCGTATCAGACGGTCTATCTCGGTATGCCCCGGGCTGATTTCGATGCCAATTTCTCCATCCTGCCCGACTGGACTTTCTACGGCAGCACGGTATCTTTTACGGAACGGGCTGAACGGACGTCGGTCGTCAAGAACGTATCCGTTACGGAAGGCATCGAAATCTTCTCGGCCGATACGTCGGCCAAGGGCAAGGTCCTGGCTTTCGATAATTACTTTAAGACGACTGACAAGGCGATAGCCAAGAGCATTTATTCCCGCCTGGTAGCGACAATTTATTCCAATATGGAAAACTTCCCAGTCAAACAGAGTGATAAAGAAGTCGAATGGACCCAGGATGACGTGTCGATCACTGTCGCCTTTGACGGCCAGAAAGACGCGAAAGGGCAATATATCGTCTACATCCGGCGCTACAATAACAAGATATTGAAGTAACCTCTTTATCCCAGTTTTGCCAGAAGATTCCTTCCTCTTAGGTAGGGGATGAATGGCAATGGATTTCGCAGGTTCGATGCCTGCAAAATCCCCCCTATGTCTTTTCTGTCTTAGCCTTTTCACCTTGGCTAGGGTATAATGAAAGATGACAGAGGAGGTGAATCCCAGATGTACTTGACGCAATCGAATGTCATCCGTGGCTTGGCGAAACAAGACTATACGATGCTCCGGGAGATGTGCCAATACAGCAATAACCTGTACAATGTAGCGGTCTATACGATTCGGCAGCATTACTTCGATACCCATCAATTCTTGCGGTACGAAGAAAATTACCCCATTTGCAAGGAAAATGAAAACTATGGCTTGTTGCAGGCCGGTGTAGCCCAGCAGATATTGAAAATAGCCGACCGCAGTTTTCGGTCCTTTTTCGGGCTTTTGCAGAAAGTCAAGGTAGGTGACTATCAGTCGAAAGATGTCCGCCTGCCGCACTATCGTGAAAAAGGGGGATGGTTCCATCTCGTCTTGTCGACGAACGCTATCAACATCAAGAATGGGTTCCTGACAGTGCCGATGAGCCGGAAATATGCGAAAATCCATAACGGCCATCGGATTCGGATTCCTGTTCCCGACAGGCTGAAGGAGAAGACGATTCAAGAAGTCCGCATCTGTCCCATGTATGGCGGACGGTATTTCAAGATTCAGTATTGTTACCTAGAGGACCCAGAGCCGGTGAAAGCTTCGCCAGACCGTGTCCTGGCTATCGACTTGGGCCTGGAAAATCTGGCCGCCTGCGTCACCAATACGGGGACGTCGTTCTTCATGGACGGCCGTAAACTCAAATCTATCAACCAGTATTGGAACAAACGCAAAGCCAGACTCCAAAGCATTGCCGTCAAGCAGGGCCAGAAGACGACGAACCAGCTCTGTCAGTTAGCGCAGAAACGTAATTTCCGGATGCAGGACATCCTTCGCAAGACAGCCCGCTATATCCTCGATTTTTGCATTGACCATCAGATAGGGACCCTTGTCTGCGGCTATAACCGGGATTTCAAACGAGGACTAAAGCTGGGTAAAGTGACGAATCAGCATTTCACCCAAATCAATTTGAGCTATCTGCGTAGTACCTTGAAATACCTGTGTGAACGTTACGGGATAAGCTATATGGAACAGGAAGAATCGTATACCTCTCAGGCCAGCTGCCTGGATTTAGACGACATTCCCGTATACCAGCCGGATACCCCCTATACAGGAACGTTCAGTGGACAACGAGTCCGGCGCGGCCTGTACCGCTTTGCTGATGGAAGGACGGCCAATGCCGATATCAACGGAGCCGCCAACATACTTCGTAAAAGTAAGCAGAACTTCGATTTCGAGGGACTGTGTAAGGGGCTTTTGGACAGCCCTTTGAGAATAAGGCTATCCTGATTTCAGGAGGAAACTTAAACAAGCAACCTTCTCAAGAATCTCCCGCTTCTATAAGCGGGAGAGGTTCAATGACAACCATATTGACAACGAACATAAGACCGTATATAATGAGAGTGTAACGAATTTTACCTTTTGACTTTTAGCTTCTTGATAGGAGTTGATTTTATGAATCGTGTAAAAACCGTATTTCTCATGACGGCCCTGGCGGGTATCCTCATGGCCATCGGCGGCCTCATCGGCGGCCGCATCGGCGTCATGGTCATGTTCCTCATCGCTACGGCGATGAACTTCATTTCCTACTGGTTCAGTGATACTATGGTCCTGAAAGCCTATCGGGCACAGGAAGTCGGAGAAGACCACTACCTGTACCGCATCGTCGCCGACCTGGCTCAGCGGGCGGACCTGCCTATGCCCAAGGTCTACATCATCCCGACGGAAGTACCCAATGCCTTCGCTACGGGCCGCAGCCCGTCCCATGCAGCTGTCGCTGCGACGGCTGGGATCCTGGACCTTCTTGACGAAGATGAAATCCGCGGTGTCCTGGCCCATGAAATGAGCCATATCCTGCATCGGGATATCCTCATCAGCACTATCGTGGCCTGCTTTGCCAGCGCCATCGGCATGATTGCCAACATCGCCCAGTGGGCTGCCATCTTCGGCGGCGGCCGCGACGATGACGGGGAAGGCAATCCTGTAGCCCTCTTGGTGACGGCTATCGTAGCGCCCCTGGCGGCGTCTATCATCCAGCTCGGCATTTCCCGGACGCGGGAATATATGGCCGACGAAGAAGGGGGCCGCATGATCGACGACCCCATCGCCCTGGCTAGAGCCCTGGCGAAGATCGATAACTACGCTCATCATTACGCCCTGCCCGGTGCGACGAAGGCGACGGCTCACATGTGCATCATCAACCCCTTTGCCGGTGCCGGCAGTGCCATTGCCAACCTCTTCAGTACCCATCCGCCGACAGAAAAACGTATCGAACGGCTGGAAGAACTGGACAAAGAATTACATGATTAATGTTTTACCGTAGGGGCCGTCCTAAGCCTTTTTGGCCCGTCAGGTGCCGACCGATGGGAGGCGCAAGATGGTTGCCAAAACGGACAGCTATAGCTAGGCGGCCCGCCTGCTTCCTTTATCATGGCGGGTCGCCCTTTGGGCGACCCCTACAGAAAAAGGCTTGTCGTACATGCGACAAGCCTTTTTCTATTGCATTTTCCGTCAGACAAGATATAATAAAAATATTGTAATAGAATGTAACCGTGAGGAGGAACGCTGGTTGGCAGAATATATCATGCTGCAGGGGACGAGTTCCCATGTCGGCAAGAGCATCATTACGACGGCTTTGTGCCGCATTTTCTTACAAGAAGGGAAACGGGTCGTCCCTTTCAAGGCCCAGAACATGGCTTTGAATTCCTATGTTACTGCCGATGGCCGGGAAATGGGCCGGGCCCAGGTCGCCCAGGCCGAAGCGGCCGGCCTGCTGCCCATGGTGGCCATGAATCCCGTCCTGCTGAAGCCCACAGGCAATGCCTGCTCACAGGTCATCATCGACGGTCGTCCTGTAGGCAACATGTCAGCCCGGGAATATCATAAAGGCTATGCGCTCCAGGCTTTCGACGCCGTCAAACGGGCCCTGGGCGAACTGGATAGGGCTTACGACACGCTGGTCATCGAAGGGGCCGGCAGCCCGGCAGAAATCAACCTGAAGGACCATGATATCGTCAACATGCGCGTTGCTAAATACCTCGGCGCGCCCGTACTCTTAGTGGCCGATATCGACCGCGGCGGCTCGCTGGCTGCCTTAGTCGGCACGCTGGAACTGCTCGACCCGGATGAACGGGACCTGGTCAAAGGCCTGGTCATTAATAAATTCCGCGGTGACGTATCGCTGTTCACGCCGGCCATCGACTTTTTGGAAAAAAAGACGGGCAAACCCGTCCTGGGCGTCGTGCCCTATGTCGATGACCTGGGCATCGATGAAGAGGATTCTGTATCCCTCGATGATAGGGAACAGCGGCCAGAAGCTGATAAGGTATCTATCGCCGTCGTCCAGGTGCCTAAGATTTCCAACTTCACCGATTTCGACAGCCTGGCCCGCGAAGACGACGTCGCCCTGTACTATGCCCGCCATCCCCGCGACCTGGCCGGCGCCGATGCCGTCATCCTGCCGGGCAGCAAGAATACGACAGAAGACTTGTGTTTCCTCCTGGAACAAGGCTGGGACCGGGCTTTACAGCATTTCATCAGCCAAGGGAAGCCCGTCATCGGCATCTGCGGCGGCTATCAGATGATGGGCCAGGCTGTCTGCGACCCGGATCAGACCGAGTCCCAACTGGGCCGCGTCGAAGGCCTGCACCTCCTGGGTGTGACGACGACCTTCGTATCGCATAAATTGACGTCGCAGGTGACGGCTGACTGCCGCGACCTGCCTTTTGCCGGAACCATCCTGCAAGCGAAGGGCCTGACGGGCTATGAAATCCACATGGGCCGGACCGAGCGGGATGGCAGCGATACGTATCCCTTTGTCGTCACCAGCCGTTCTGGAGAACCCTGTGAAAGTCTGGCCGGTGCCGCCCGTAAAGATGGCCTGGCCTGGGGAACTTATATCCACGGCATCTTTGATAACGACGCGTTCCGCCGCCAATTCCTCAATGCCCTGCGGATCCGCAGGGGATGGCAGCCCATGCCGGTGACGCTGCACTACCGGCAGGAAAAAGAAGCGAAATACGACCGCCTGGCCCGGATCGTCCGGGAATCTCTGGACATGAAGCGCCTGCGGCAGATTATGGAAGAAGGAATAAAATGATTACTGTACTCACCGCTTTTATCGTAGATTTCATCATTGGCGATCCCCATACGAAACTGCATCCCGTCGCCCTCATCGGGCGCTGGATCAGTCTGCTCGAACGGCTGTTCTATAATGAGAAATCGACGAAATGGGAACATTTCATCTTAGGCGGGCTGACTGTCGTCATTACCCTGTTGTTTGTCTACAACATCACCCTGGCCCTGGTCCTGGCCTTGGAATTTTTACCTAACGAACATTGGAGTTATATCATCCAGGGCATCCTCTTATCCTTCATGATCTGCCCCCGCAGCCTGGCCAAGGCCGGTCGGGAAGTCTATCGCTATCTCGTCCGTCATCATCTGCGCATTGCCCAGCTGAAGGTCGGCAAAATCGTCGGCCGCGATACGGACCATCTCGACAGCCCGGAAGTGACGCGGGCTACAGTGGAAACGATTGCCGAAAATACCATTGACGGCATCGTGTCGCCGCTGTTCTTCTTTGCCATCGGCGGCCTGCCCCTGGCTGTCGTCTATCGGGCGGCCAATACCCTCGATTCCATGATTGGCTATAAAAACGACAAATACATCTATTTCGGCCGCGTTGCAGCCCGCGTCGACGACGTCCTCAACTACATCCCGGCCCGGATCTGCGCCCTGCTGTTCATTGCGGCTGCCGCCTGCCTGGGCTATGATGCCAAAGGGGCCTGGCGCATCATGCGCCGCGATGCCTCCAAGCATCCCAGCCCGAACGGCGGCTATGCCGAAGCGACCGTAGCCGGGGCCTTGGGCATCCGTTTAGGCGGTCATAACCGTTATTTCGGCAAGGATACATTCCGCGAATATATGGGCGATGCCGACCATGAACTGGAACCGCAGTATATCCGCAAGGCCACGTATCTCATGTACAGCGTATCCCTGGCAGCCGGTGTCATTACGGCGCTCCTTCATTTAGGGCTCTACGGCTTATGGAGCTGATTGTCCGCGTTCCCGGTTCGTGCGGGGAAGTGATGCAGGGCTTCTGGCAGGGAAGGCCCTTCCTGGTTACGTGTCCCATCGACCGCTACAGTACCGTCGTCGTCCGCCCCGGGACGGGACGGCTCGTCGGCGGCGGGGCCAAGGCACGCCGTGCCCTGGCGCTGGGACAGGTCTATTGCCGGTGCGACAGCCTGGCTCATGATTTTTTCCTGACGTCGGAATTGCCTCCCGGCAAGGGCATGGCTTCCAGTTCGGCCGATATCTGCGCTGTCCTGGCAGCCGTAGCAGCCGTGAACCAGGTGCATCTTTCCGAAGGGGACATTGGCCGTCTGGCGGCTTCCATCGAGCCGACAGACGGCGTTTTTTGTCAGGGCCTGGCAGTGATACAGCCGGAAACGGGGGAGCTCCTCCATGTCTTTCCGCACGTACCACCCTTAGCTATTGCCATTTTCGATGCCGGCGGGACCGTCGATACCGTCGCTTTCCATCAGGCCCGGCCAGACCGTGCCCGGCCTGATGCGGCGGCTCTCTTCCTGGGCTGGCAGCTCTTGTCGTCGTCGCTGACAGACCGCCAGATCGGACAGGCGGCGACCCTCAGTGCCCTGGCCAATCAGTCCTGGCTGCCGAAACCGGCTTTTCCGGCCTTTCTCCGGGCCGCCCGCCGTCATCCGGTTGTCGCCGGCGTCAACGTAGCCCACAGCGGGACCGTGGCCGGCGTCTTTTTCTGCCAGTCTGCCAGTCAGGCGGACAGGGAGGGGGTCATTGCCTCCCTGAGCCAGCAGTTTTCGCAGTGGACCTATACAGAAACGGTCCATTTGCGCAGCGGCGGTATTTCCATAGAAAACAGGTGATTCCATGATAAAACGATTTGAACATGGCGGCAATGTCTATCAGCCCGCACCGGATGGCGGTCCGTGGCTGGACTTCAGTGCCAATATCAATCCCCTCGGCCTGCCGGAGAGCATCCGCCAGGCCCTGGCGGCTCATCTCGACGCCGTCGTCCATTATCCGGATCCGGCCGGGACGGCGCTTCGCCAGGCCTTAGAAGGGGCTTACAGCGTACCAGGCGGGACTATCCTGCTGGGCAATGGCGCAGCCGAACTTTTTTATCTCTATATGCATACTTTCCGGCCTCAGCGGGTCCTGCTGCCTGTCCCTTCCTTCAGTGAATACGAACGGGCGGCACGGGCTGTTGGGGCCGTTATCGGCTATGAGTACCTGAAAGAAGACGACGACTTTGCCTTTCCCTGGGAAGGGCTGCGCCGGGCCTGCGGCCAGGTGGACTGCATCGTCATCGGCAATCCCAACAATCCTACGGGCACCCTGGCGACGGCCGATGAAGTCCTGGCCCTGGCCGAAGTCGGCGCCCGCAAGGGAACAGATATCCTCGTCGATGAATCGTTCCTCGATTTCCTTCCCTCTGACGAAGCCTATTCCGTCCTGGACCAGGCCGGGGACCGGGATAACCTGTTCGTCATCCGGTCGCTGACGAAATTCTACGCTCTGCCGGGCCTGCGCCTGGGCTTTGGTGTCACGTCGCCGCTGCGGCGCGGCCTCATGGAGGGGCATAAAGACGGCTGGAATGTCAATGTCCTGGCTCAGTATGCCGGCGTCGCCGGACTCCGGGACCGGGCCTATCAGCAGGCTTCGCGCCAATTGGTCCAGCAGGAGAAAGACTGGCTCTACGAACAGATGACGGCCCTGCCGGGTCTTCACGTCTATCGGCCTTGTGTCAATTTTATCTTCTGGCGCCTTACGGGAGAAGGGAAGCGGACGGCAGACCTGGCAGACGCCTTGCGGGCTGACGGGATTTTAATCCGCGATTGTGCCAATTATCCGGGCCTGACGGCGGCATACGGGCGCAATGCCGTGCGGCCTCGTTTTGAAAATGAAAGATTCGTGGAAAAAATGCGGGAAAAATTAAGTAAGTTCTGATTTTCACTAAAATATTAAAGGAAGATTAGAGAAGCATTAGAATTAGATTAAACTTGCGAAAAATTCATGATTTTTTTTCCTTTTTATGATAAAATGAAGTCACAAATTAAACTATTTAATTTATTTCATTTTCTGTCCTTATGATTTCTTGACAAAATCTAAAATTTTACAAAGATAGGAGGAGTGTCATATGGGAGAAAATAAAGGAAACAGAACGATTGCTATCGGCTTAATGTTGTTCGCGCTGTTCTTTGGTGCTGGGAACTTGATCTTTCCGGCTGCCATGGGCCAGGCTGCCGGATCGAATGTCTGGTGGGCTGTCCTGGGCTTCGTCGTCACCGGTGTCGGCCTGCCGCTGGCCGGTGTTCTGGCTATGGGCTATTCAGGCTGTAAGAACTTGCAGGAACTGGCTGGCCGCGTCCATCCGGCATACGGTCTCTTTTTTACCGTCATCTGTTATCTGACAATCGGACCGTTCTTCGCTATCCCTCGTACAGGCAGTGTATCTTATGAAATCGCCGTCCGTCCGTTCTTGCAGAGCGGTGGCAGTGACCTGATCATGACGGGCTTCTTGGTCCTGTTCTTCGTCATTTCTTTCTGGCTGTCTGTATCGCCGCAGAAACTGGTCGACCGCATCGGCAAGATTTTGACGCCGGCCCTGCTGCTGACGATTTTGCTGCTCATTGCCAAATCCTTCATTACGCCCCTCGGCTCGCCGCAAGACCCGACGGCTGCTTATGCGACGGCTAGCATCGCTGCGGTACAGGGCGTTCTCGATGGCTACAACACGATGGATGCGATTGCATCACTGGTATTCGCCATCTTGGTCATTGAATTTGTCATGGAAGATGGCGCTACGGAACCGGCAGCTATTACGAAAGAAGTCTTTAAAGCCGGCCTGATTGCCGTAGGCTGCTTGGCTTTCGTCTACATTTTCATCGCCAAGATCGGTGCCGACAGCGTCGCTGCTTTCGGTATCCAGGAAACGGGCGCACCGGTCCTCTCCAAGAGCGCTATGATCCTCTTTGGCAACGTTGGGGCTGTCATCCTGGCCGTCATCGTACTTCTGGCCTGCTTATCGACGTCTATCGGTTTGATTACGTCGTGCGCTACGTATTTCAATGAACTCGTCGGCAACATCGGCTATAAGAAATGGGTCACCATCTTCACGGTCATTTCTTTCTTCGTCGCCATGTTCGGCTTGAAGACGATTATCGTCGCCGCAATTCCCGTCTTGATGTTCATTTATCCGCTCGTCGTCGCTATCATCATCCTGACTTTCCTCAACAACTTGTATGATGGACGGCAGTGCGTATATGCCTGGACCATCGGCCTGACCTTGATTCCGGCTTTAGTTACGGGCCTCCAGACCGCTAAGATTTCCTTAGGGCCTATTGACAACATCTTCAATACGATGGTGCCGCTCCACACCCTGGGCATGGGCTGGATCAGCTTCACCATTGTCGGCTTCATCATCGGGCTGCTCTGGAAAGCTGCTGTTTCTTCAAATAAAGCGAGTCAGTAAGGTTGGGAGGCACATTTATGAATATCTTACGCCGAAAATCCTTCGATGACTTGCTGGCCCATACACAAGAGAAGAAATTGAATAAGGCCCTCGGTGCCTTCGATATTACCCTCATGGGCCTGGGTATCATCATCGGGACGGGGATTTTCGTCCTCACCGGTATCGGCGCAGCGAAATACGCCGGGCCCGGCCTGATGTTATCCTTCGTCTTTGCCGCTATTACCTGTGCGTTCGTCTGTCTTGCTTATTCGGAACTGGCTTCGTTCCTGCCCGTATCCGGCAGTTCGTACACCTACGCCTATGCGTCGCTCGGTGAAATCTTTGGCTGGTGGGTCGGCTGGAGCCTCATCCTGGAATACTCGGTCGGCGCCAGCGCCGTAGCTGGCGGCTGGTCGGCCTACTTCGTCGGTATCCTTCATTCCTGCGGCATCGACTTGCCGAAAGCCTTGACGGCCGTGCCGGCTGACGGCGGACTCATCAATCTGCCGGCGGTCCTCATCGTCGTCCTGGCGACGGCGCTCCTCGTCGTCGGCGTCCGCGAAAGCGCTCACGTCAACCGCATCCTGGTGTACGTCAAGATCGGGACGATTTTCCTCTTCCTCTTCCTGGCAGCACCGCATATCGAACCGATGAACTGGCAGCCGTTCCTGCCTTATGGCATCCACGGCGTCTTTGCCGGGACGGCCGTTCTCTTCTTCGCTTACCTTGGCTTCGATGCCCTGTCGACGGCAGCCGAAGAAACGAAGAATCCGAAACACGACATGCCTATCGGCATCATTTCGGCCCTGGCCATCTGTACGGTCCTGTACATCGCCGTCTGTGCGGCCATGACCGGCGTCGTCCCGTATCCCATGCTCGATACGGCAGCACCGGCGTCCTTCGTCTTGGAATACATCGGCCTCCATCTCGGTTCGGCCATCGTCGGTACGGGCGCTATCTGCGGCCTGTCGACGGTCGTCCTGGGCATGCTCTTCGCTCAGAGCCGGGCTCTCTACTCGATGAGCCGTGACGGCCTCATGCCCATGAGCCTTTACAAGGTTCATCCGAAGTTCCATACGCCGTATATCATCCAGATCGTCATCGGCGTCATCGTCGCCTGCATCACCGGTTTCACACCGATTCACATTGTCGCTGAAACATGCAGTGCCGGTACGATTTTCGCCTTCCTCTGCTCCTGCGTCGGCATCCTCGTCCTGCGTCGGCTCTATCCGGACCATCCGCGTGGATTCCGCTGCCCGGCTGTACACGTCATCGCTCCGCTGGGCTTCATCTGCTGCGCTTTCATCTTCTCCGAACTGTCGCCGCATACGCTGATGCTGTTCACAGGCTGGACCATCCTGGGCCTCATCATCTACATGGTTTACGGACGCAAACACAGCCTCTTGCAGAAAGAAAGCAGCAATTCGTAGTTCGTAAGCTCCGTCCTATAGGGGCTTGCACGTGGCAAGCCCGCCAAGCCTCCCCATTATAGGGGAGGTGGCCCGAAGGGCCGGAGAGGTTTCATATGAAAAAAGAGGATGGAGTTTGCAGAGAAAAAGCTTTAAATTTAAAACCATCCGCTAACTACTAACTGCTAGCCACTAACCCCTAAAAAAAGCTGTCGCATAGGCGACAGCTTTTTTTTAGCCTTTCTTATTTCACTTTATTCTTCAGCGTCCCGATGGCGGGAATGGTGATTTCTACGGTGTCGCCGGAGTGGAGGAAGCGGGGCGGGTTGAAGCCGACGCCGACGCCGCTGGGCGTACCCGTAGCGATGATGTCGCCCGGGAAGAGGGTCGTACCTTGGGAGATGGTGTGGATCAGTTCGGGGATGGTGAAGATGAATTCGCCTGTCGAGCCGTCCTGACGGACTTCATTGTTGACTTTCGTGACGATGTCGAACGTGTCGGGAGCGGCATCGCGCAGAAGGATATACGGCCCGATAGGGCAGAACGTATCCAGGCTCTTGCCGTGGAACCACTGGACGTGGTTGGCCTGCAGGTCCCGTGCCGTGACGTCGTTGAGGATGGTAAAGCCGTAGACGTGGTCCATGGCTTCGCCAACAGTGATATCCGAGCCTTCCTTGCCAATGATGACGGCCAGTTCGCCTTCATAGTCGACTTGGGACGTGACGTTCGTATGAGGGTCGATGAGGTCATCTGGGCCGATGACCGACGACGTAGCCTTAGTGAAGATGACCGGGTATTTCGGCGGTTTGGGCATGGCCGTCTTATCGAATTCGGCGATATGTTCCGTATAATTCTTGCCGATGCAGAAAATATTCCGTTCCATATGGGGAATCGGCGCCATGATGCGTACCGTGTCCAGCGGTTTCGCCTTGACAGCGCCGGTCTTTTCATTCTGTTCCAGTGC
The DNA here is from genome assembly GCF_047831605.1 of Megasphaera sp. Lineage (NCBI taxonomy): Bacteria > Bacillati > Bacillota > Negativicutes > Veillonellales > Veillonellaceae > Megasphaera > Megasphaera sp. The sequence continues at coordinate 2,322,895 of NZ_CP181255.1, forward strand.
GTCGGCCAGGGCCAGCAGGCCGTCGTTGCCCTGCCGGATGAATTCCAGCATCGTTTCCGGAAGGGGCGTGAAAAAAGCTTCTTCCAAAGCAATGGCACCGTATACGCCATCTTCCGCTTCATTCAGGACGCCCCATTGAACGAAACCGAGGTCTTCAAAAGTAACCAGTTTTTTTATCATCATAAAAATTCGACTCCTTTACTCATGATAACTTATTATAGCATGACTACTAAAGAATGACTATCCTCTTCATAAAATAAGCGCAGTTCGCAGGCGGCCGGTCGCAGGCCGCAAAAAAACGGCCAGCGGCCGTATGCGTAGGGGCTTCCCGTGGGAAGCCCGCCAGAGAGATTCAATCACAGCTCATTCGGGTATGATGATAAGCTTTCAGGAACCACGAGCCACTGCTTTTTTCGGACTCAGATGCGGCTACGCCGCGACAGACTCAAACTAACAACGACGCTTTGGGAAGCCCTCAGCGCGTAGCGGGCCGCCCGCCGCCGCTATTCGTTCTGGAAACGGTCTTGGCCCCTCCCGATGGTCGGTACTTGACGGGCTAGAAAGGCTTTGGGACGGCCCCTACGGTATCGCATGTAGGCGATGGGGAATAACGCTGGCAGTCTGCCATAAAAAATACACGGACATTGGCCGAATTGTAGGGGCTTCCTGTGGGAAGCCCGCCAGAGATATTCGACCACAGCCCGTTCGGGTATAATAACAGAATTTTACGATGGATACGAAAATGGCGATGTCGTCAGTTTGAGTGTCTGCCGCCGCGTTGCGGCATCGGAGTCCGGGCGGCCTGTGAACTGTGCTCTGTGTCCTCATTTTCCTAAATCTACTGGAAACAGTTGCAAAATAGGCGCTAATCACGGTATAATGTGGTATTGAAGGCATTTATACATATATGAAAGGGAGATACATCGATGGATAACGAAACGACCAAAAATTTTATTGAAACTATTATCGATGAAGACAACGAAAAGAATACATATGGCAAGCGGGTCCATACCCGTTTCCCGCCGGAACCGAATGGCTATCTCCACATCGGCCACGCCAAGTCGATCTGCCTGAATTTCGGCATTGCCAAGAAATATGGCGGAATAACGAATCTCCGCTTTGATGACACGAATCCGTCGAAAGAAAATACGGAATATGTAGAATCGATTAAACGCGATGTCAAATGGCTCGGTTTTGACTGGGACGACCGCATGTTCTATGCGTCGGACTATTTCGATAGACTCTATGAATACGCCAAGAAATTGATCCGCCTGGGCAAGGCTTATGTCGACGATTTGTCGAGTGATGAAATCCGCGAATACCGCGGCACGTTCAATACGCCGGGGAAGGAAAGCCCGTACCGTAACCGCAGCGTCGAAGAAAACCTCCAGCTCTTTGAAGATATGAAAGCCGGCAAGTTCGCCGATGGCGAAAAGGTACTGCGCGCCAAGATCGATATGGCCAGCCCGAACCTCAACATGCGCGATCCGGTCCTTTACCGTATCGTCCATGCTTCGCACCATCGGACAGGCGACAAATGGTGCATCTATCCGATGTACGACTTCGCCCATCCCGTATCGGACGCCATCGAACGCATTACTCATTCTATCTGCACCTTGGAATTTGAAGCTCACCGTCCGCTGTACAACTGGGTCCTCGAAGACTGGGACGATCCGGAAGGCCAGAAACCGCGGCAGATCGAATTCGCCCGCCTGAATGTCACTAACATGATCACGAGCAAGCGTAAACTGCGCCTCCTCGTCGAAAAGGGCATCGTCAGCGGCTGGGATGATCCCCGTATGCCGACGGTTTCCGGCATCCGCCGCCGCGGCTATACGCCGGAATCAATCCGCGACTTCTGCGAACGCATCGGCGTCGCCAAGGCAGACAGCATGGTCGATATTTCCCTCCTGGAATACTGCATCCGCGAAGACCTGAAGATGAAAGCACCGCGCTTGATGACGGTCATCGACCCGATCAAGGTCGTCCTCACCAATTATCCAGACGGCAAGACGGAAACGATGACGGCCGACAACAATCAGGAAAATGAAGCCATGGGCACGCGCGAAATGACGTTCAGCAAGAACCTTTATATCGAACGCAACGACTTCATGGAAGAACCGGTCAAGAAGTTCTTCCGCCTGGCTCCGGGCAAGGAAGTCCGCCTCAAGTATGCATACATCATCAAATGCGAAGAAGTCATCAAAGACGAAGATGGCAACATCGTCGAACTGCACTGCACGTATGACCCGGAAAGCAAGAGCGGCAGCGGTGCCAACGCCAACCGCAAGGTCAAAGGGACGTTGCACTGGGTCAATGCCGAAGATGCTGTCGACGTCGAAACCCGCGTCTATGACTATCTCTTGAAGGACGACGGCAGCGAGGAAGAAGGGGAAAGCAAGGATTTCCTCGACCAGATCAATCCCCACAGCCTCGACGTATACCACAGCAAGGCCGAAAAGGCATTGGCAACGTATCATGTCGGTGATAAGTTCCAGTTCCTGCGCCAGGGGTATTTCGTCATTGATCCCGATACGACGGCAGACCACCTGGTCGTCAACCGCATCGTCGGCCTCCGCGACACCTGGGCTAAGATGCAGAAAAAGAAAAAACAATAAGCGATTATTAAAAAAGGGGCTGCCTTTCTCAGAATGGATTAGAATTTCATGAGAAAGGGCGGCCCTTTCGTATCTTGCGTGTATAATGGAGGTAGGCCATGAAAACCCCTGGCTCACACAGTCTGTTGTTCTTCTTTATTTTCCTCATCGTCGGCGGTATCCTCGGTGGCATCGTCGGAGAGGCCCTGTATGCTGTTCCGGCCTTGAAGGGTATCCTGCCGGCCCTGACGCAGCATTATGAAATCTTGAATATCCAGAATATTCACCTCAATCTCTATCTCATGGAATTGCAGTTTGGCATCCATCTGGCACCGAATATGCTCAGCATCATCGGCGTCATCCTGGCAGCCATTCTCTTTCGTCATCTTCAATAATTTAGGAGGGATTATTACATGCTCATCTTAGCTTCTGGTTCGCCTCGTCGTCGCGAACTGCTGACGCAGATCGGCGTCGCCTATATGGTCAATCCGAGTACGTACAGTGAAGAATCACCGAAGAAAAAGGATCCGGAAAAATACGTCCAGGCCCAGGCGTTGGGCAAGGCCCGCGATGTAGCTGAAAAATTCCCGGGACAGTGGGTCCTCGGCGCCGATACGATTGTCGCCATCGATGGGGAAATGCTGGGCAAGCCCCGCAATGAAGCCGCTGCCGTCGAGATGCTACGGGAATTGTCCGGAAAGAAACACTCCGTCTATACGGGCATCGCTTTGATCAATGGCCATAAGGAATACACGAAGGTCGTCGAAACGAAAGTCTGGTTCCGACGACTGAGTGAAAAGGAAATCAAAGCCTATGTCGCTTCTGGGGAACCGCTGGACAAAGCCGGTGCCTATGGCATACAGGGCCGGGCTGCGGCTTTCGTCGATAAGATCAATGGTTCCTATACCAACGTCGTCGGCCTGCCCTTGTCCCAGGTATGCAAGTTGTTCCACAAAGCCAAGGTCCATGTATGAGCGACCCTTTCCGCAGCCTCGCTGTTTGTGAGAAACCGCGGGAAAAATTCCTCCGTCACGGTCCTTCGGCTGTGACCGACCAGGATTTGCTGGCGATTCTATTGCGGACGGGTACGAAGGGACAATCCGTCCTCGATGTGTCGCGGCAGGTCCTTCATTCCCTGCCAGGGGAAAATATTTGTTATCTCAGTGATACCAGCATCGGCGACCTCTGTCAGATTCCCGGCATCGGGACGGATAAGGCCGTCACGGTCTGTGCCGCCGTCGAGCTGGGACGGCGTATTTCCCGGCAGCACGTAAAGGAAGCGGCGCCTGACTTCAGTACGCCCCAGGCCATTGCCGGCTATGTCATGGAAGATCTGCGCTTTTTGCCGCAAGAGCAGTTCGGCGCCGTCTATTTATCGACGAAGAACCAGCTCATCGCCTATCGCACGCTGACCATCGGCACGATCAATGCCAGCCTGGCCAAGTCGCGGGAAGTCTTCCGCTATGCCCTGCGCTACAATGCCGCAGCTGTCGTCCTGGTCCATAACCATCCGTCAGGCAACCCCGAACCGAGCCACGAGGATATCGTCGTGACCCAGCGCATTGCCGACGCCGGCCAGATCATGGAAATACCCGTCCTCGACCACATCATCATCGGCGACGGGACCTTCGTCAGCCTTTGCGAGCGCGGTTACGTGTAAAGACAAATGTATCAAGACAAATGACAGGGTTTCATGATATAATGGATGTAAAATACCGTCCGCCTGCAAGCGGGAAACTGGCAGTGCGGTCTCTGAGGTGAGCCTTATGATTCTTTACTTTTCAGGAACGGGAAATTCATTATATGTGGCCAAGAAGCTGGCTGAACTGACTGGTGATACGGCCGTGCCGATTTCGGCTATCCATGAACGGTGCCAGCGTATCCAGGATCGCATCATCGGCTTTGTCTTTCCCGTCTATTTCGGGGATCTTCCCGAACCCGTACAGGATTTCATCAGACAGGTCCGTTTCCAGAAATCGACCTATTTTTATGGCATTGCTACTTGCGGCAGTGCGCCTGGCCGGTCGCTCAGGACGATGGACCGGATCCTCCGGCGTCAACATTGTTCTTTGTCCTACGGGGCTGTCCTGCCGATGATCGCCAACAGTACTATCGCGTCGCGGCGCCATATCCGCTACGATATGAACCGCCTGGACCACGCCGATGAACTGGTCGCTGCCGCAGCCGATAAGATACGCGGGCAGGTCCGGGATACGACGGCCATCCATTCGTCGCTGTCGGCCTGGCTCATGAACCTGGGCCTGATCCGCCATGCTGGGGAACGCTGGCTGACGCCAGCTGTCGATGGGGGACGCTGCGTTGCCTGCGGCCTCTGTGCCCGCATCTGTCCGGTGAGCAATATCATCTGTACGGCGAAAGGGGCCGTCATCGGCTCTCATTGCAGCCATTGCCTGGCCTGTGTCCACTGGTGTCCCCAGCAAGCCGTCACCGTCCATGGTAAACAGATCCTTTCTGAGGACCAGTACCACCATCCCGACGTCACGGCTGAAGACATGATGCGGCGATAAGAGTAAAAAGGGGCTGTCGCATGTGCGACAGCCCCTTTTTTTATCCGGACCCTTACTTCCAGACGAGGAGCAGGGAAGCGCCGAATTCTTTTTTGAATTGTTTGCTCAGTTGTTTCATTTCGTAGTCAGCGGCGTTGTACGTCGAGCCCGTCGCCGTCGTGATGATCATGACGGCGACGTTTTCGGCCAGTGTGACTTCGACGTCGGTGACGATTTGTTCATACGTCAGGTCCGAGGCTTCGGCCAGGGCCAGGATGGTCGAGAGTTTGCGGATCATGATCCAGTCTTCGGCAGAGGCCATGTTGGCGTAACGGTAGGCCCGGATGATCTTGCGGCTGATGCCGTGATGGAAGCCGGCGATGAAGCCCGTAATGATTTGTTCGACCTGGGTCAGGCCGTAGAGCGGGGCATGAGCGATCATGAAGGCCGAATGGCGGGCGTGGTTGTAGAAGTTGATGATCTTGCCGACATCGTGCATGCGGGCGGCTGTCTGCAGCAGGAGGCGTTCCCGCGGGCCGTAGCCGTGGAGCGGCTGGAGCTGGTCGAAGAGCTGGGTGGCAATGCGCGTGACCTGGTCGTAGTGAGCCTGGTTGATGATGATGCCGCTCAGCGTACCGATGAAGTTCTTGACGCTGAAATCGAGGATGTCGTCGAAACGCGGTGACGGCAGCTGGCAGTACGAAGCGTAGTATTCAAAGAATAAACCTTCGCGGAGGCCACAGCCGCTGACGACCATTTCCGGGCTGCCCGTCATGTCGAAGATGGTCTTGATGACGGCTGCACCGGCGACGATGAGGTCAGAGCGTTCACTGGACAGGCCGGCGATTTTCTTGCGGTTGGCACTGGTCCGCGTCGTGATTTCATGATAGAGATTTTCAAAATGTTCCAGGGGCATGATGTAATTATGGAGCTTCGACAGTTCATAATTCGTCGCCCGCTGGTCCATTTTGGCGAAGTTACGGGCTGTACCGCCGATGCCGACGATGGGCAGCTGGATGTCCTCTATCCAGGGGACGGCGGCCATCTTTTTGCGGACGAATTTCATCAGGCTGGCAATGGCTTCGGAATCAGGATTGCCCTGGGTGCCGAATTTTTCCGTCAGTGTGACGGCGCCGATGGGGACCGACAGGGAATGGACGGCTTCTCCGTCGCGGACTAAGGTCATTTCGACGCTGGCACCGCCCAGGTCGAAGATGAGGAAGTCCTTCATGGCGATGGTGTTGATGACGCCGAGATAGCCTAAGTACGCTTCCCGTTCACCGGTGATGACGTTCATGGTGATGCCCGTTTCGGCATTGATGCGCTTCAGGAAAGCTTCGCCGTTGCTGGCATTGCGGACGGCTGCCGTCGCGACGGCCCGGCATTCATGGATGTCCATGACTTCCATGATGTGCTTATAGACATGCAGGCAGGTCAGGGCCCGCTGCATCCCTTCTTCACTGATGACGCCGGTCTGGCTCAGGCCGTGGCCCAGGCGGATGGCTTCTTTTTCCTGATAGAGCAGGGAATAAGACTGGTTGTCGGCAATCTGCATGACGACAAAACGGATGGAGTTAGAGCCCATGTCGATGATGGCTAATTTTTCCATGGTATACCTCGTTTCTGCGGATGTTTATCAAGTTTATCGTTTATCTTTTCCATTATACTACAGAATAGAGAGGCATGCCGAAAATTTTTACAAAAAATATACATACATACGGTGACTTTCATGTATAATAAGAAGAGTATCAGCTAGACAGCAACTATACCGTCAAGAAAAGTGGGGAGAGTAATGGAAAAACAAACCCGGAATGTTTTCGGTATCATCCATATCGGGACGGTCAATATGACCTTGAAGGTCATTGCTTACTCGTCTTTGGATGATATGGAAATCATCGAAAATGTATCCCGAGAAGTAAAATATGGGGAAACGGTATTCCAGCGCCATCACGTCAGTTTTCAGTCCCTGAACGAAATCTGTCAGGTC